>NZ_CP077073.1:2012500-4412500 GCF_019139535.1 Pseudomonas muyukensis
TGAGTATCTTGTACTGAATACATAGGTGCAAGAGGCGAACCAGGGGAACTGAAACATCTAAGTACCCTGAGGAAAAGAAATCAACCGAGATTCCCTTAGTAGTGGCGAGCGAACGGGGACCAGCCCTTAAGCTGGTTTGAGATTAGTGGAACGCTCTGGAAAGTGCGGCCATAGTGGGTGATAGCCCCGTACACGAAAATCTCTTGCCAGTGAAATCGAGTAGGACGGAGCACGAGAAACTTTGTCTGAACATGGGGGGACCATCCTCCAAGGCTAAATACTACTGACTGACCGATAGTGAACCAGTACCGTGAGGGAAAGGCGAAAAGAACCCCGGAGAGGGGAGTGAAATAGAACCTGAAACCGTATGCGTACAAGCAGTGGGAGCCTACTTTGTTAGGTGACTGCGTACCTTTTGTATAATGGGTCAGCGACTTATATTCAGTGGCGAGCTTAACCGAATAGGGGAGGCGTAGCGAAAGCGAGTCTTAATAGGGCGCTTTAGTCGCTGGGTATAGACCCGAAACCGGGCGATCTATCCATGGGCAGGTTGAAGGTTAGGTAACACTGACTGGAGGACCGAACCGACTACCGTTGAAAAGTTAGCGGATGACCTGTGGATCGGAGTGAAAGGCTAATCAAGCTCGGAGATAGCTGGTTCTCCTCGAAAGCTATTTAGGTAGCGCCTCATGTATCACTGTAGGGGGTAGAGCACTGTTTCGGCTAGGGGGTCATCCCGACTTACCAAACCGATGCAAACTCCGAATACCTACAAGTGCCGAGCATGGGAGACACACGGCGGGTGCTAACGTCCGTCGTGAAAAGGGAAACAACCCAGACCGTCAGCTAAGGTCCCAAAGTCATGGTTAAGTGGGAAACGATGTGGGAAGGCTTAGACAGCTAGGAGGTTGGCTTAGAAGCAGCCATCCTTTAAAGAAAGCGTAATAGCTCACTAGTCGAGTCGGCCTGCGCGGAAGATGTAACGGGGCTCAAACCATGCACCGAAGCTACGGGTGTCATCTTTGATGACGCGGTAGAGGAGCGTTCTGTAAGCCTGTGAAGGTGAGTTGAGAAGCTTGCTGGAGGTATCAGAAGTGCGAATGCTGACATGAGTAACGACAATGCGAGTGAAAAACTCGCACGCCGAAAGACCAAGGTTTCCTGCGCAACGTTAATCGACGCAGGGTTAGTCGGTCCCTAAGGCGAGGCTGAAAAGCGTAGTCGATGGAAAACAGGTTAATATTCCTGTACTTCCAGTTATTGCGATGGAGGGACGGAGAAGGCTAGGCCAGCTTGGCGTTGGTTGTCCAAGTTTAAGGTGGTAGGCTGAGATCTTAGGCAAATCCGGGATCTTAAGGCCGAGAGCTGATGACGAGTGCTCATTAGAGCGCGAAGTGGTTGATGCCATGCTTCCAAGAAAAGCTCCTAAGCTTCAGATAACTGGGAACCGTACCCCAAACCGACACAGGTGGTTAGGTAGAGAATACCAAGGCGCTTGAGAGAACTCGGGTGAAGGAACTAGGCAAAATGGCACCGTAACTTCGGGAGAAGGTGCGCCGGTGAGGGTGAAGCACTTGCTGCGTAAGCCCACGCCGGTCGAAGATACCAGGCCGCTGCGACTGTTTATTAAAAACACAGCACTCTGCAAACACGAAAGTGGACGTATAGGGTGTGACGCCTGCCCGGTGCCGGAAGGTTAATTGATGGGGTTAGCGCAAGCGAAGCTCTTGATCGAAGCCCCGGTAAACGGCGGCCGTAACTATAACGGTCCTAAGGTAGCGAAATTCCTTGTCGGGTAAGTTCCGACCTGCACGAATGGCGTAACGATGGCGGCGCTGTCTCCACCCGAGACTCAGTGAAATTGAAATCGCTGTGAAGATGCAGTGTATCCGCGGCTAGACGGAAAGACCCCGTGAACCTTTACTATAGCTTTGCACTGGACTTTGAGCTTGCTTGTGTAGGATAGGTGGGAGGCTTTGAAGTGGGGACGCCAGTTCTCATGGAGCCATCCTTGAAATACCACCCTGGCAACCTTGAGGTTCTAACTCAGGTCCGTTATCCGGATCGAGGACAGTGTATGGTGGGTAGTTTGACTGGGGCGGTCTCCTCCCAAAGAGTAACGGAGGAGTACGAAGGTGCGCTCAGACCGGTCGGAAATCGGTCGTAGAGTATAAAGGCAAAAGCGCGCTTGACTGCGAGACAAACACGTCGAGCAGGTACGAAAGTAGGTCTTAGTGATCCGGTGGTTCTGTATGGAAGGGCCATCGCTCAACGGATAAAAGGTACTCCGGGGATAACAGGCTGATACCGCCCAAGAGTTCATATCGACGGCGGTGTTTGGCACCTCGATGTCGGCTCATCACATCCTGGGGCTGAAGCCGGTCCCAAGGGTATGGCTGTTCGCCATTTAAAGTGGTACGCGAGCTGGGTTTAGAACGTCGTGAGACAGTTCGGTCCCTATCTGCCGTGGACGTTTGAGATTTGAGAGGGGCTGCTCCTAGTACGAGAGGACCGGAGTGGACGAACCTCTGGTGTTCCGGTTGTCACGCCAGTGGCATTGCCGGGTAGCTATGTTCGGAAGAGATAACCGCTGAAAGCATCTAAGCGGGAAACTTGCCTCAAGATGAGATCTCACTGGGATCTTGAATCCCCTAAAGGGCCGTCGAAGACTACGACGTTGATAGGTTGGGTGTGTAAGCGCTGTGAGGCGTTGAGCTAACCAATACTAATTGCCCGTGAGGCTTGACCATATAACACCCAAGCAATTTGCTTACGCAGATTGTGGTGGTGAAGACGAAAGACCCGAAGATTCGTAGGGCCACAAATTCACATATCCGAATTGGCTGAGAGTGCTGCAAGGCATTCACGGCAACCGAATTTCTTGACGACCATAGAGCATTGGAACCACCTGATCCCATCCCGAACTCAGTAGTGAAACGATGCATCGCCGATGGTAGTGTGGGGCTTCCCCATGTGAGAGTAGGTCATCGTCAAGATTCATTTCGCAAAACCCCTATCTGCGCGAGCAGGTAGGGGTTTTGTCTTTGTGGTGCAGAAAACCCCGGCAGGTGCGGCCCTTGTAGGAGCGGCCTTGTGTCGCGATCGGGCGCGCAGCGGCCGCAAAACCTGCAGCCTCGGTCCTCCAGGACAATCGCGTCGCCTGAATTACGGCCGCTGCGCGCCCGATCGCGACACAAGGCCGCTCCTACAGGGGCCATTGCAGGGGCGGGGCCAGGCAGACCGCGTCGCTTGGTTCGCCAGCAAGGCTGGCTCCTACAGGCCGCAGGCGGGCGGCGATCGCTGTAGGAGCCGGCCTTGCCGGCGAACACCGGCGCAGCCGGTGCCATCCTGCAGCCTCGGTCCTCCAGGACAATCGCGTCGCCTGAATTACGGCCGCTGCGCGCCCGATCGCGACACAAGGCCGTGCCTACAGGGGGCCATTGCAGGGCCTGGACCAGGCAGACCGCGTCGCTTGGTTCGCCAGCAAGGCTGGCTCCTACACTTCCCACACCGCAGTTTTGCTCGTCGGCTATCTCACCGCCCACCCGCCAAGGGTGCGACAATTATTACCGTTCGTTGACGTGACTTCCCCGTACCCACCCTGCGTCAAGACTTAGGTTCGGGGCAACCCTGGCCCCCGGACAGCGCGATGCCAGCGTACCGTGCTGCGCATTTCTGGACTTTCAACCGTCCTATTACTTGAGGTAAGAAGCAAGATGGCCAAGGCCGCCGATGTCGTTGTGCAATGCCTGGAAAACGAAGGTGTCGAATATGTGTTCGGCATCCCCGGCGAGGAAAACCTCGACCTGCTCGAGTCCCTGCGCAAATCGAAGATCAAGCTGGTACTGACCCGCCACGAGCAGTCCGCAGGCTTCATGGCTGCCACCTATGGCCGCCTGACCGGCAAGACCGGCGTCAGCCTGTCGACCCTCGGCCCAGGTGCCACCAACCTGGTGACCGCCAGTGCCTACGCCTATCTGGGCGGCATGCCGATGATGATGATTACCGGCCAGAAGCCGATCAAGAAGTCCAAGCAAGGTCGCTTCCAGATCATCGATGTGTGCGGCATGATGGACCCCATCACCAAGTACACCCACCAGTTCGCGTCGGCCGACAACATCCCGGCGCGCATGCGTGAAGCTTTCCGCCTGGCCGAAGAAGAGAAGCCGGGTGCCGTGCACCTGGAACTGCCGGAAGACATCGCTGCCGAGCAGACCGACGCGCTGCCGATCCCGCGCAGCCTGCACCGTCGCCCGCTGGCCGAGCACGTGGCCATCGAAGCGGCCGTCGAGAAGCTGAAGAACGCCCGTAACCCGATCCTGGTGATCGGTGCCGGTGCCAACCGCAAGATGACCGCCAAGGTCCTCAAGCAACTGATCGACAAGACCGGCATCCCGTTCATCACCACCCAGATGGGTAAAGGCGTGGTCGACGAGCGTCACCCGCGCTTCCTGGGCAACGCCGCGCTGTCCTCGGGTGACTTCGTCCACCGCGCCGTCGAAGCCGCCGACCTGATCGTCAACATCGGTCACGACGTCATCGAGAAGCCGCCATTCTTCATGGTGCGTGGCGGCACCGAAGTGATCCACGTGAGCTTCCGCTCGGCTGAGGTGGATGCGGTGTACTTCCCGCAGGTGGAAGTGATCGGCGATATCGCCAACGCCGTCTGGCAGATCAGCGAAGCGTTGACCGACACCAGCCACTGGGACTTCACCCGCCTGATGGCCATCCGTGAAGCCAACGAAGCGCAGATCGCCGAAGGCGCCGACGACGACCGCTTCCCGGTCTACCCGCAGCGCATGGTCGCCGACATCCGTCGCGCCCTGCCGTCCGAAGGCATCGTTGCCCTGGACAACGGTATCTACAAGATCTGGTTCGCCCGCAACTACAAGGCGCACAAGCCCAACACCGTACTGCTGGACAACGCCCTGGCGACCATGGGCGCCGGCCTGCCATCGGCCATGGCTTCGCACCTGGTCTACCCGGATCGCCCGGTCATCTCGGTATGCGGCGACGGCGGCTTCATGATGAACAGCCAGGAACTGGAAACCGCGGTACGTTTGGGCATGCACATCACCGTGGTGATCCTGCGTGACGATGGCTACGGCATGATCCGCTGGAAGCAGGCCAACATGGGCTTCACCGATTTCGGCCTGGACTACGGCAACCCGGACTTCGTCAAGTACGCCGAAGCCTATGGGGCCAACGGTCACCGCGTGGAAAGCGCCGAAGCCTTCCTGCCGCTGCTCGAGCACTGCATCAAGACCCCAGGCGTGCACGTGATCGACTGCCCGGTGGACTACAGCGAGAACGACCGCATCCTCAACAGCGAGCTGCGTGAGCGCGCGCTGGCGGTCTAAACGCTGATGCTTCTATCGCGGGTCAAGCCCGCTCCCACAGGGCCAATACAGGTCTTGTGGGAGCGGGCTTGACCCGCGATTGCTTCAGCTTTGGCAACAGGCGCCTCAGCGATATCTATCTACCGATCTCCACTGGCTTGTGCGCAGCATGCTCCAAGGTCTCATCATCACTGAAGAGCCCGAGACCATGACCATCGGATCCACGCACAACCATCCTGCCGATCTGGCGATCGAGCCAATCGCTCCAGTGCTGCCCTGGGCTGCGCGTTTCCCTAATCCCCCCGACCTGTGTTTCGACTACCGCCGTCTGGTCGAGCAGCACGACGGTATTGCCCAGGCCAACCGGCCTGATCATCGCATCTGTATCGTCGGCGCTGGCATCACCGGCCTCACGGTCGCCCGGGAGCTGCTGCGCTGCGGCTTTACCCAAATCACTCTCATCGAGCAGGCACAGCGTGTTGGGGGCCGTCACCTGACGGTGGTCAATCACGATGAGCAAGGTCAACCGTCGGCTCCGTTCGAGATGGGCGCCATGCGCATGCCGTTTTTCAATCGCACCGCAGAGCCTCCCAAGGACGGGCGCTCGCTGATGGCGTTCTACGCTGATCTGTTCGACCTGCGCATCTCGGACTTTCCCAACCCAGGGACGCCTTGGGTCAATGCAACGGGTATCTATTTGCGCGAGGGACAGCTGGATGGAGAGGGCGAGCCCGAGCTGCTGATCTGGAAAAACCCTGAAGGGCATACGCCGCCACCTACCGAAAAGCTGCAAAAAGTGCATGGCAAATGGCAGCGCTTTGCTCAACGCTTTGCGCAGCAGGTCGCGGCGATCTACGGTACCGAGCAATGGCGCTCGCAATGGGCTGCCATTGTCGAGCGTTATCACAGGCTGTCGTTCCGTGACCTGGTACTGCTGCCGGCCGTGGAGGTTTGGAGCCCGACAGCACCGGGCGATTTTGGCGGCCTGGGTATGGACGCCGAGGAGTCGTCAATCTTCTATGCAATCGGTATTGGCGATGGCAGTTGGGGCGCGTTCTACGATGTATGTTGCCTTTACCCCTTGCGCACGGCGATTTTTGGTTTCAGTAGCCATTTGCAGCTGGTTCATGGACGGGTGGATGAACAGGGTGTTCCGCTCCCTGCGCCCTATGCGGCGCTGCAAACGGTACCCGACAGCCGAGGGCTGCAGTTCCAGGCTCCGTCCTATATAGGCCTGGCCGCGATGGACGAGGCACTGCTGTTCATGGACATCCAGACGCTGGGCACGTCCTTGTACCGCCAGTGCCTCGAGCGGGAGGATGGGTTGTTGACCGACAGTTCGGTGTGTGGGCTGCACAAGCTAGCCGATGGACGCATAAGGGTCGAATACCGCTGGCAGCATAGCGCTCCGGCCAGGGCAAAAAACCTGAGTGCCGAGTTCGATAGCGTGGTGCTGACCACGCCGTCCTGGCTGATCGAAACAGGAATGCGCCTCGAGGGCTTCAACCGCGAAATGCTGCCGCAATCGATCATCGACGCCTGGAAGCACGCGCATTGGGAAACCAGTTGCAAGGTCTATGCGCCCCTGCACAAGCGCTTTCTGGCGCAACACCCAAACCTGCCGCAGATCTTGGTCACCGACAGTTTCGTGCACGATGTCTACGCCTATCGCTATGACGCCAGCCACGCCCAGGACTGCATCCTGCTCAGCTACACCTGGGAAGACGATGCCACCAAGCTTGCGCTGTTCAGCGACCAGGCGCTCGCAGCCAAGTGCGTGCAGGAGCTCGACCGGATCCTGCTGCGCTGCACCAACGTCGCTGAACCGATCTCGCCTTACATTGATACCCGAAACATTCGCATACAACGGTGGATGTCAGATCGTAATGCACTGGGCTGTGCGAAATTGTACCGGGCGGGGACGTACTACGACGCGGTGAGCCTGATGAAATACAACCGCGACCTGAGCGAGCGCTCGGGGCTCTACCTGGCCGGCGAGTCCTTTTCGGTCGATGCGGGCTGGACGGAGCCCTGCCTGCGTACCGCCATCGATACGGTGATCAACCTGTGCGCTCATACCGGTGCATCGTTCAACGCAGGCTTCACCCTCGACCATTACCCCGAATACGCACTGGCGCCACAACGGGTTTGAAACAACCTTGTAGGAAAGCCCTTGCCAGAGGTTTCGTAATCTCTGCCAAGGGCAAGCGAGTCGCCTGACTGCCGCACCCGGGGTAACCCAGCTCTACTGACGGCCTTCCACAACAACCACAAGAGGAAGCCGTCATGCAGGAATCCAGCATTCCCGTTAGCCCTGTGCGCATCGCTGTCATCCAGTGCGATCCCCAGGTGGGGATCGAGCATTGCGAAGGTAACCTGAACCGGGGCCTGGCCCTGACCCGGCGCGCAATACGTGAAGGTGCCAACCTGATCGTGCTGCCCGAGTTGGCCAACACTGGCTATAGCTTCCACTCGCGGGCCGAAGCGTATGCCCATGCCGAGCCATTGCAGGGCGGTGACAGCCTGCGGGCCTGGGCCGACCTTGCCCGTGAGCACAAGGTCTATCTGGCTGCGGGGTTCGCCGAACGGGATGGCCACAAGCTTTATGACAGCGCGGTGTTGTTCGGCCCCGAGGGGCTGCTCGGCCATTACCGCAAGGCGCATCTGTGGAACCAGGAAAAACTTTGGTTTACCCCCGGTGACCTGGGCTTTCCGGTGTTCGAAACCCCAATCGGCCGCATCGGCCTGCTGATCTGCTGGGACATCTGGTTCCCGGAGGTGCCTCGGTTGCTGGCGGCACAGGGCGCCGACATCATCTGCAGCCTGAACAACTGGGTATGGACGCCGCCACCGCTGTTCGATGAAGCGGGGCGCTGCATGGCATCGTACCTGACCATGACCGCCGCCCATGTCAACAACGTCTACATTGCCGCCGCCAACCGCATAGGTCGTGAGCGCGGCGGGCGCTTCCTCGGTTGCTCGCTGATCGCCGGCACCCATGGCTGGCCCCTGGGCGAGGTGGCCAACGCCGAGGAGGAATGCATCCTGTACGCCGATGTGGATCTGAGCGCCGCGCGCTCGGCACCGATCTGGAACAGCCTCAACGACCTGCCTCGTGACCGGCGCACCGACCTGTACGACGCCACGCTGGGTTATCGCCTGCATCCGCCGATGCCACGTTGAGGAGGTGTGCGCATGGAACAGGTTCTCATACTGCGTCGCTCGCCGCTGCCCTTGCTGATCCTTGCCATCCTGGCGGTGCTGCTCGCCGCCAGCCTGGTGTTCGGGCAATGGCCTGACTATGCCGCCCTGGCGGCAAGCCTGGATCAGCCGTTGAGCAGGTTGCGCTGGATCATCGGCGACATCAGCGAAGTCGCCTTCTACAAGCACGAATTGCCGGCCCTCGGGCTGTTGCTGGGGGCCGCCCTGGCGCATTGGGCGCATGTGCGCGGCTATCGCTGGCAAGGCTTTGCGATCTGCTATGGCACTGGCCTGTGGCCCTGGTTGTTCACCAGCTCGCTACTCGGTCTGTTGCTCAGCCATGCGTTATGGGGCTGGACCTTGGCCAGTGGTACCTGGCAGCCGACCTTCGTCGCCTTCGTGTCGTTGCCGGCGGCGATGGTGCTGCTGTTCGGCGGCGGGTGGCGGGTTACGCTCACGGGCGCCTTGCTCGGGGCCCTGCTGGTGACCCCGGCCAGCCTGCTGCTGGTCAACTACCTGTGCTATCCGTTGCAATTGCCGGTGGTGATCGGCAACGTCGGCGGCATGGCGCTGGCCAGCGTGTTGGCCTTCAGCTTGTGTAAATACTTGCCATCGCTGGTGCGCGATGCGTTACCCGCTGTTACCCCGCAGGCCATTGCGCGCAAGCCCGACTACGGTGTGGCGTGGACTTTGCGCCGGGTCCTGGCGGACTTCAGCGAGGCGCCGTTCTTCGGTAACGAACTGGCCAGCCTCGGGCTGCTGTTGGGCGTGCTGCTGGCCTATGTGCTGGCACCGGGCGCACCGGCCTACGGATCGCAACTGGTGATACAGATCGTGGCTGGGCAGGCGCTGGCCTCGTTGGTTGGGGTGCTGTTCTGGCGACGCCAGTGGATGGCGCGGGGTTGGTATCCCACCTATATTCCCATCGTTTCGATCGTACCGGCCGCGGTGCTGACCTTGGGTGGCCAGTGGCAGGTGGTGGTGAGCAGCGCTATTCTGGGCGCGTTGATCGCGCCGCCTCTGGCTGTCGCTATAAGTCAGCGCTTGCCGGGCCATATTCACGGTTATGTCGGCAATGTCCTGTCCATGGCGATCAGTACTTTGGGTATCGTGCCCTTGGTCGCTCTGCTGGCAGGAGGTCACTCATGAGCCAGGCGCCATTGCCCAGGCTGGTGATCGCCAGCCTGGGTGGCACGGTCAGCATGCAGGCTGTCGCGCCCGGTCAGGGCGTAACACCGCAACTCGATTGCGCAGCGTTGCTGGCCTCGCTGCCGCAGTTGGCTGCGCTTGCGCAGATCGATACCGCCACGCTGTGCCTGTTGCCGAGTGCCTCGCTCGGTTTCCAGGGCTTGTTGGAGGTGCTGGCCTGGGCGCGCGCGCAAGTGCAGGGCGGAGCGCAGGCCGTGGTATTGAGCCAAGGGACCGACACAATGGAGGAAACGGCCTACTTCCTCGACCTGCTATGGCCATTCGAGGCGCCGTTGGTCATGACCGGTGCCATGCGCGCGGCCAGCCAGCCGGGGGCCGATGGGCCGGCCAACCTGTTGGCGGCAGTGCAGGTGGCTACGACGCAGGCCAGCAGGGGGCGGGGCGTGCTGGTCGTGATCAATGATCAGATCCACCTGGCCGCCCAGGTGCGCAAGACGGCAAGCCTGGCGTTGGCCGCGTTCGAGTCCCCGGGTGAAGGGCCGTTGGGCGTGCTGGTCGAGGGCATCGTCCGCTATCGTCAGCCACCTTCTCCACGTCGAGTCGTGCCTGAACCGGGAAGGGATGCTCCGCGTATCGCCTTGCTGGAAGCCTGCCTCGATGCCGACACGATGCTGCTCCATGCCTTGCCTGACCTTGGCTATACAGGGCTGGTGGTCGCGGGCTTTGGTGCCGGGCATGTGTCCAGGGCGTGGGCCGATGCACTGGCCGATCTTGCCCGTCACATGCCGGTCATCGTTGCCACACGCACCGGGAGCGGGCCGACAGCCAGGGCCACGTACGGTTTCGTCGGCGGTGAAATCGACCTGCTGGCCAGGGGGATCCATATGGCGGGTACGTTGTGTCCGCGCAAATGCCGCATCCTACTCTGGCTGCTGAGCGCTGCGGGCGAAGCGGATTCGCTGGAGGGCTGGCTGCTGAACTAGGCTCTGTATGAAAAGTCTTGAGGCGAAGGTCAGGCAAGGCGAAAACAGCCGAGCAAGCGCAGTGTACTGGCGTACATGAGCATTGCGAGGCGGTTTTCAACGCAGCATGAACGAGTATCAAGGCTTTTCGTACAGGGCCTAGGCTGGCGGGGACTTGTGCTAGGGTGCTCGGACATTTATCCAGGACACCCGCCATGCTCCCCGCACTCAGCGAAAAAGAACTCGACCGCCTAGAAGACCTGCTGATCACCTACGGCAACGACTATTCGGTGCTCAACCTTGCCGAACTCAACGGTTTCTTCACCGCCCTGGCCAGTTCCCCCAACAAGGTCAACCCCGAGCAATGGCTGCCCTCTGTCGCCGGTGGCAAGGTGCCGAAGTTCAAGAAGCCGGCCCATGAAGAAGCGTATACCGCGCTGATGCTGCGTTACGCCAGCCAGGTGGCGCAAGAGCTGGCCGATGACCTCGAGCACTTCGAACCGCTGTTCGAGGAGAGCGAAGGCGAGGAGGGGCCGGCGATCATTCTCGAAGAATGGTGCTTCGGCTACATGCGCGGTACCCAAGTGGCCGAGTGGAGCGAGCTGCCGCCGGAGCAGGATCGCCTGCTCAAGGCCATTTCCCTGCACGGCCTGGAGGACAATTTCGAGCTGCTCGATTCGATGAGCGTCGATGAACTTCAGGCCTGTGTGCCGCAGGTGGTCGAGGCGGCGCGGGGGTTGTATCAGCATCAGCAACAGCACCGTCATTGAGATCCTAAGCGCGGGCGCGTGGGAGCGGCGATGCGGCGACCCGACGTGCCCCCCCACCGCGAGTGTGATTATTCCACTTGACGAAATACTGGATTGCTCCCGGCACTGATTCTGCTGCCAGACGATCCAGTGCAGCATGTCCTCCAGCAGCGCCACTCCCGGCGCTGATCCGGAGCCCCGCACATGCCAAGCCCGATCAAGCTGTACAACTTCCCCAA
This sequence comes from Pseudomonas muyukensis, assembly GCF_019139535.1. NCBI lineage: Bacteria > Pseudomonadati > Pseudomonadota > Gammaproteobacteria > Pseudomonadales > Pseudomonadaceae > Pseudomonas > Pseudomonas muyukensis. The sequence goes on from NZ_CP077073.1 coordinate 2,024,140, forward strand.
GTCCGGCCACGCCCACCGCATCGAGCTGATGCTGTCGCTGCTCGAACTGCCTACCGAGCTGGTCTTCGTCGACCTGGCCAAGGGTGAGCACAAGCAGCCTGAATTCCTGGCCATCAACCCGTTCGGCCAGGTGCCGGTGATCGATGACAACGGCATCGTCATCGCCGATTCCAACGCCATCCTGGTCTACCTGGCCAAGGCCTACGGCGGTGAGCGCTGGTTGCCTGCGGATCCGGTCGGTGCCGCGCACGTGCAGCGCTGGCTGTCGGTGGCGGCAGGTCCCCTGGCCTTCGGCCCGGCAGCGGCACGCCTGGTGACAGTGTTCGGCGCCTCGTTCAACACCGACGAAGTGATTGGCCGCACCCATACCCTGCTTAAAGTGATCGACGCCGAACTGGCCAAGGGGCCGTTCCTGGTCGGCGACCAGGCGACCATCGCCGATATCGCCAACTACTCGTACATCGCCCATGCCCCCGAGGGCAACGTGTCGCTGGAGCCTTACGCCAATGTGCGCGCCTGGCTGGCCCGGATCGAGGCGCTGCCGGGCTTCGTGCCGATGCCACGTACCGTCATCGGTTTGCAGACCACGCTCTGAACCCAGAGGAATGCCGCCATGCGATCGCCCTGGCATGCAGGTGAAAAACGGCTGCAGGAGCACGTCGGTGTTGCGCAGCGCATGGAGGCATTCGGCCAGAAGGTCATCCGCGACTTCATGCCCGACCAGCATCGCGCGTTCTACCAGCAGTTGCCGTTCCTGGTGGCCGGCGTCGTGGATGCTGCTGGCACCCCCTGGGCGACGCTGCTCGAAGGCGCGGAAGGCTTCGTCAGCTCGCCCGATCCCCGGCAACTGCTGATCGGCGCCGCGCCTGCCGCTGATGACCCGGCCACGCCGGGCCTGGTGGACGGAGGGGCCATCGGCTTGCTGGGGATCGAACTGCATACCCGGCGACGCAACCGGCTCAATGGCCTGATCCGCAGGGCCAGCGCCGGTCAGCTGGAGGTGGTGGTCGAGCAGTCGTTCGGCAACTGCCCCCAGTACATCCAGCTGCGCGAATACACCCGCGTCGACGAACCGCCGCAGGCGCGTCGGGACCCATCGGCACTCGATGCCGCAACCCGCGCCATGATCGAAAACGCCGACACCTTCTTTGTCGCCAGTTACGTCGAGCAGGAAAACGGCCAACGTGCCGTGGACGTGTCCCACCGCGGCGGCCGGCCCGGTTTCGTCAGGGTCGAAGGCAATCGCCTGACCATCCCCGACTATGCCGGCAACCTGCATTTCAACACCCTCGGCAACCTGCTGGTCAACCCGGTTGCCGGCCTGTTGTTCGTCGACTTCAGCACGGGCGATGTACTGCAGGTTTCAGGGCGAACCGAGGTGATTCTCGACAGCCCGCTGATCAGCGCGTTCGAGGGGGCCGAGCGAATCTGGACCCTGGACATCGAGCAGGTGGTGGTCCGCCCGGCCGCGGTGTCGTTGCGCTGGGCCTTCCAGGCGTACGCCCCCACCAGCCTGATGACCGGCACCTGGAGTGAAGCCGAAGAGCGCCTGCAGCAGCGTGAGCGCCAGCGCCAATGGCTGACCTGGCGCGTGCTGCGCATCGAGCAGGAAAGCCGCGATATCCGTTCGTTCTACCTGCAACCCAAGGCGGGTACGACGGTGGCCTTCGCGCCCGGCCAGCATATCCCCGTGCGCTTGCAGGTGGATGGGGAGGCACCGCTGATCCGCACTTACAGCCTGTCCAGCGCGCCGTCCGATGGCCACCTGCGTATCAGCGTCAAGGCGCAAGGGCCTGGTTCAAACTATCTGCACCAGCAGTTGCAGGTGGGCGACCTTTTGCAGGTACGCCTGCCCATGGGCAATTTCACCCTGGATCACACCAGCGACCGGCCCCTCGTGCTGGTTGGGGCGGGCGTTGGTATCACCCCGCTGATCGCCATGCTGCGCGAACAACTGGCCTTGGGGCTGGGGCGGCGCATCTACCTGTTCCACGGTGGCCGTTCGCTGGCCGACCTGCCGTTCCAGCAGGAACTGACCGAACTCCAGCAGCATGCCGGTGGCCTGCTGAGCATTCACCGCGCCCTGAGCCTGCCCGAACCCCAAGCCGTGCAGGGCCGCGACTACGCCTTCGCCAGCCGCCTGGGCATCGAACAGATCAAGGCCACCTTGCCGCTGGACGACTACGACTTCTACCTGTGCGGCCCGGCCAGCTTCACCCAGGATCTCTACGAGGGGCTGCGCACGGTGCATGTGCCCGACGCCCGCATCCATGCCGAAGCCTTCGGCCCTTCGACTCTGCGCCGCCATACCGACGACAACCAACCCACCCTGCAGCAACCGCCGCCCGCCAGCGAGTCGGTGGCGGTGTACTTCGCCAGCTCAGCCAAGGAAGCGCGCTGGGTGCCTGGTGGCGGTACTTTGCTGGAACTGGCGGAGAGCCGTGGCCTGTCGCCGGAATTCAGCTGCCGAGGGGGCTCCTGCGGCACCTGCAGGACCAAGCTGGTCAGCGGCCAGGTCCACTATCCGAACCCGCCCGCCGAACTGCCCGAAGCCGGTAGTGTGCTGATCTGCTGCGCGATTCCGGCCCAGGCCGAGGGCGGCGCTCAAGCCGTGGTGCTGGAGCTCTAGCGTGCGCACAGGGATAATCGCCCCACGACAACGCGTGGGGCGCGGCATGGACCAGATCCACCTGATGAAAGTGTTCGTGGCCGTGGGCGAGCTGGAAAGCTTCGCCGCCGCTGCCCGTCGCCTGGCCATCTCGCCGGCGGCGGTGACCCGCGCGGTCAGCGCCCTGGAAGAACAGCTCGGGGTCAAGCTGCTGCTGCGCACCACCCGCAGCGTGCGCCTGACCGAGGCCGGCGGGCGCTATCTGGAAGATACTCGGCATATCCTCGCCAGCATTATCGAAGCCAACGAAGCCGCCGCCGGCATCAATGCCGCGCCCAAGGGCGACCTGGCGGTGACTGCGCCGATCCTGTTCGGCAAGAAGTTCGTCATGCCCTGCATCGTGCGCTACCTGCAGCAGTACCCCGAGGTGGACGTCTCGGCGTTCTTCCTCGACCGTGTGGTGAACCTGGTGGAGGAGGGCATGGACGTGGCCGTGCGCATCGGCCAGTTGCCCGACTCGGGCCTCAAGGCGCTGCGGGTGGGCAAGATGCGCCGGTTGCTATGCGCCTCGCCCGAATACCTGGAGCGTCATGGCACGCCGCGCCATCCTTCGGAGTTGCAGAAGCACGAAGTCATCGCCGCCGGGACCCTGTCACCGCGCACGGACTGGCGCTTCGGCGCCATCGACGACCCGACGCTGATCCGCATGAAGCCGCGCCTGACCGTGACCAGCAACGACGCCGCCATCGCCGCGGCCAGTGCCGGGCTCGGGATCGCACGGCTACTGTCGTACCAGGTGGCGGATGAAGTGGCGGCGGGGCGCTTGCAGGTGATCCTGGCCGAGTACGAGGAAGCGCCGTGGCCGATCCATATCCTGCATCGCGAGAGCAAATATGGCTCGACCAAGGTGCGGACCTTTATCGATATGCTGGCCGAGCATTTGCGTAGCCAGGTGCATCTGGCTTGATTCCGGAACCTGGGGCTGCTGCGCAGCCCTTTCGCGACACAAGGCCGCTCCTACAGGCGACCGCGCGCCCCTGTAGGAGCGGCCTTGTGTCGCGAAAGGGGCGCAAAGCGCCCCCAAGTACCTTAAATGCAATCAAGACCTCGAAAGCGCCGCACACTCCGCCAGTACCCTCATCCCGCCCATCACCTCCGGCGTAATCACCCGCCCCAGGCACACCCGCAACCCAGTGCCACACTCCCCATCGGCAAAGAACATCCCGCTGGCGCCGACATTGCAGCCGCGCGCCGCCGCAAGCCGTTGCAGCGCCAGCATGTCCGTCCCTTCCGGCAATTCGATCCAATGGATAAACCCGCCCGGCGGCGCCACATACCGCGTCCCCGGCGGAAACGCCGAGCGCACCAGTGTCTCCATCCCCCCGGCCTGCGCCGCCAGCCGCCCGCGCAGCTTCGCGCAGTGCGCCTCCATGTACCCCCGCCCGATGAACTCATCCAGCACCCGCTGGGCCAGGCTCGACACCGCCAGGTTGCGCGAAAACAATTGGGCCAGGATCGCATCCCGATACCGCCCCGCCACGCACCAGCCCACCCGATACCCCGGCGCCACGGTCTTGGAGAACGACGAGCAATAGATCGTCTGCCCCGTCTCGTCGTAGTGCTTGATCGCCTTGGGCCGCTGCGCTTCGTCCACCAGGTCGAAGAAGATGTCGTCCTCGATGATCGGCACATCCGCTGCCTGCGCCAACTGTGAGAGCCGTGCCCGCGCCGCGTTGGGCATGATGAAGCCCCGTGGGTTCTGCAGCGTCGGGTTGAGGAACACTACATCGACCTTGCCGCGCTTGAGGGCCCATTCCAGGTGGTCGAGGTCCATGCCGCTGTCGGCGTGGGTGCGGATGGGCAGGGCGCGCATACCCAGGCGTTCGATGGTTTGCAGGATGCCGTAATAGGTCGGCGTCTCGATGGCCACCGTGGCGCCTGGCCGGGCGACGGCTTCGAGGGCCAGTTCGAGGGCGATGGTGTCGCCGGAGGTCACCAGGACTTCGTCCGGGCCGCAGGCAACGCCACGTTGCAGCATCAGGCCGGCAAGGCGTCGGCGCAACGAGGCGAGGCCTGGTGGGGCAACCAGGCCGGCCAGCGGTTGGTCGACCTTGACGGCCAGGCTCGCCAGGCACTTGTTCAGCAGAACCTGGGGTGTGAGCTCGTCGTGCAACACGGCAGAGCTCAATGAGAGGTGGGTGTTGCTGGCCGCCTGGGCGAGCATCGCCACCACCGCGTGATTGACGTTGACAGTGACACTGGCCAGATCGAACCCTTGTACTTCGGCTGCGCCCTTGGCGACGAAATAACCCACTCGGGGCGTGGCCTGCACATAGGCCTTGGCCTCCAGCTCCGCCAAGGCCCGCTGCACGGTGGCGATGCTACTGTCGAACAGCCGCGCCAGCTCGCGCACCGAGGGCAGTTGCGTGCCACTGGGCCATGCGCCGCTGTCGATCTGGCGCAGCAGCCAGGCGTTGACGGTGTGCCAGCGTTTGTCGGGCTTGGGAGTGCGATCCATGGCGGCCTTGTGTGGTGTCAGGCAGGGGCTGGGCAAAGGTAGAGCAAAACCACGCCGGTTGCAGCCACGATGGCGATGTTCAGCAGCGCCAGGGCAAAGCCGAAGCGGATCAGCCCGTGCTCTTCCTCGCGGTTGGCCCCGGCCAGCCCGATGATCAGCGACAGGATCGACAGCGAACCCAGTGCGCCATGCCCGGCGGCGCTGTTGGCCACGGCTGCCAGCCAGGGGCCGTGGGCGCTGGACAAGGCCGCGATGGAGGGCATCACCAGGGTGTTACCGCCGACACTGGAGCCGGTGACATAGCCGGCCAGGCCTGCCAGCAGCGACACCGTCGAGGCCAGCGATACCCCCGATAGCGCCTGCAGCGCACGTTGGGCCTCGACCAAAAAGCCCGCCTTGACCATCACCTGGGAAAGCAACAGGAACAGCAAGATCGTCGCCACCGGGAACCGCGCCCGCGTGACCAGTGCCTGCCATGGGAAGCCCGTGCCCTGGCGGGCGACCATCAGCAGCACCACCAGCAGCAAGGCCAGGCCTGGCGAAGCCAGCGGCTTCCACGACACATTGCTGCCGTGCACCAGCCACATGCCGTCCCAGCCCGACAGCAGGAACAGCCCACGCGACACGATGATCACTCCCAGCAGTGCCAGGTACGGCCACGCCGCCTGCGGCCAGCGCACCAGCGCCCCGCGCCGCGCCCAGGAGGTCCCCAGCCCGACGCCGACCACCGCCAGCCCGGCCAGCACGCCCGCAGCTTCCGGCCCGGCCCACCGATTGACCGCATACAGCACTGTGCTGAACAGCAGCGCGACCAGCGCCAGCCCCAGCCATGCCCGCACGCTGCGCACCCCGGCCAGCACCAGCGCCACCGCCGCCAGGCACAGGAACACCGGCGCACTGACCAGCGCCGAATGGCTGCCCAGCTCCTGCGCCGGCACATGGGCCAGCAACGCGCCGATCACCGTGGCCAGTCCGAGCGTGCCCCAGGGCATCACCACCATGCCGGCCAGTGCCATCTTCATGGCGACCTCACGGGAAAACAGCCCCATCAGCAGCGGTACCGTGGCGATCAGCGACACCCCGAACCCAGTCATGGCCTCCAGCAGCGGCGCCAGGCCCAGCACGATGAAGATCACCTGCATCGGCGGCGTCCAGCCCAGTTCGCGCACCCAGGCGCCGATGGCCTGGGGCGCGCCGGCGCGCTCGACCAGGATGACGAAGGCCAGCCCCGGGACGATGACGCAGGCGGTGCTGAGGAACAGGATCAGCGTGTCTTGCAGGATGGCGCCGGACACCGCCGCCGACAGCGGCTGCGCGGCGCCCAGGCCCCACAGCAACAGGACGCCCGCCACGCCGGCCAGCGCAGCCTGCACGGGGGGGCGGCGCAGCAGCAAGATCAGCGCGATCACCAGGCCAATGGGGGACATTTGCAGCAGCAGGGCAGCCATGATGCGGGTTCCTTCAGCCATCCAGGGAAGTGTGGAACGGATGGTGGAGGGAAGGGCGGGCCTGCAATAGATACAGGGGGTGGGGGTTTTTCAATACAGCCCCGGGCTTGTGGCGTTGGAGCCACCGGCTTACACCTCTTCACACGCCAATGCCTGGATTTCTGGGCACTGCCTGCGATATTGGCCGTTAATGCCTGCAATCCGAGGCGTTACCTGGTCAAACCTGCCAGCACCTTCCCCAGTTTCACCACCGCCTCCCTCAGCTCGGCGGGCGTCAGTGCCGCAAACCCCATCAGCACGCCGGCATCGTTGCTCGGCATCGCGTACAAGCTGCCCAGCCCCAACAGATCGATCCCCACTCCGCGTGCCGCCCTGATCACGGCGTCTTCGGCCAAGTCCTGAACGAAGTGGCAGGGCATCTGCAGCCCACCCACCGGCACTTGCGGGCGTAGAAACGCCCCCAGGTGCCGGTGCACCAGGTCCGCCAGCACGTCGCGCCGCTCGGCATAGAGGCTGCGCATGGCCCGCACATGGGCGTTGAAGTGCCCGTCTTCCATGAACCGCGCCAGGGTCAGTTGGGCGATGGAGGCGTTGTGGCCGTCTTGCAGCGTTCGCGCGGCGGTCATTGGCGCGACGAGCTGGGGCGGCAGCAGCAAGTAGCCGATGCGCAGCCCGGCGCCCAGCGACTTGGTGAAGGTGCCGATGTACAGCGTGCGCGCGTGCGCATCCAGGCCCTGCACGCAGGCGGTGGGGCGGCCGGCGTAGTGGAACTCGCTGTCGTAGTCGTCCTCGATGATCCACGCCCGTTGCTGGCGCGCCCATTCGATGGCCAGCAGGCGCCGGTCCAGCGACAGGGTGGCGCCGGTCGGGTATTGGTGCGAAGGGGTGAGGAACAGCGCCCGGGCATCCGGCGCTAGCTGGGCCATGCCGTCCACCTGCAGGCCGTGCGCGTCCACCGGCACCGGCACGCCTTGCAGCCCGGCGGCGCTGATGGCCTTGCGCGTGCCTTGGTACAGCGGGTCCTCGACCAGCACCCGGTCGCCTGCGTCCATGAGTACCTGGGCGCACAGGCCCAGCGCCTGCTGCGAGCTGGTAAGGATCAGGATACGGTCGGCGGATGCCTGGGCGCCGCGTTCGAGGTTGAGGTAGTCGGCGATTGCCCTGCGCAAGGCGAGCATGCCCTGTGGCTCGCTGTGTTCCAGCGCGCGAGTGCCGTACTCCTTGTACACCTGCCGCTCCAGCTTCTCCCAGATGGCCAGGGGGAAATGCCGGGTTTCCGCCACGCCCGGGGCGAAGGGGCGGGGCGACTGGAAGTTGTGGACGCCGCCGCTGTGCAACAGCGCTTCACCCCGGCGGCTCAACTGCACCGGGGCTTCGCTGTGTGCCGGCCGCTGGCGCTTGCGCGACGGCAGGCAGCGGGCCCGTTGCGATACGAAGCTGCCACTGCCCACGCGCCGCTCGATGAAGCCCTCGGCGTGCAACTGGCTGTAGGCCGACTCCACGGTATCCCGCGAGACGCCCAGGGACTGGGCCAGCGGGCGCGAGGCGGGCAGCGCCTTGCCCACCGGCAGTGCGCCATCGAGGATCAGCTGGCGGATCGCCCGCTGGATGCGCACATGCAAGGCCAGCGCGCCATGGGTGGGGTCGTTGATCCAGGCTTTCACCGATTCCAGCTGCGCGTGTTTGAACATTGGCCTGGTTCCTTGGCTGTTGGACCTGATTTATGGCTGCCAATGCCGGGGCCGCTTCGCGGCCTTTTCCGACCGGTCCGGCGCCCCGGCAAGGCCGCTCCTACAGGCGACCGCGCCCCCCTGTAGGAGCGGCCTTGTGTCGCGAAAGGGCTGCAAAGCAGCCCCGGCAATCTCAAGCCTTACGCCCATCTAGACTCACACAATGGTCTGGCCACTACCGGTCAATTGGCAGGTAAAAACCAACCATTTATCCGCTATAAAACCCAAGCCCGCAAGCAACCACCAAGGAAGGCAAGCGCTACGGGCAGGCCGGCCCCTCACTCATTCACGCAGTCTTGTCCCAAAGGGGTTCCAACCATGACCACCACCCGACAGCCCGTGTTCATTCGCGAAGTGAAGCAAACCGACCTGCACCCATGGCGCGACCATTGGGCGCAATACCAGGCCTTCTACCAAGTGGACCTGGGCCCAGCCATTACCGAGCGCACCTGGGCGCGCTTCTTCGACCCGGCCGAGCCCATGCACTGCGCCGTGGCCACCGATGGCGAGCGGGCGTTCGGCTTCGTCCACTATGTGTTCCACCGCTCGACCTGGGGCCGCAACGACTTCTGCTACCTGGAAGACCTGTTCGTCTGCCCGAGCGCCCGGGGGCGGATGATCGGCAAGCAACTGATTGAGTACGTCCAGGACCAGGCCCGGCAGCAGCAGTGCGACCGGTTGTACTGGCATACCCAGGAAACCAACCGGACTGCGCAGCGGTTGTATGACTGGATTGCCGAGAAGCCGGGGGTGATCGAGTACCGGATGCCGTTGGATGTTGCTCACTAAGGCCATTGTGCTAAGTCCATTGTGAGCAGATAAGGGCGTGGGAGCGTGCTTGCCCCGCGAAGGGGAGCACCGGCTTTGCGGTGCAATCTCCTGCGGCGCAGCGCCGCTCCCACGCTCCAGCCATCAGAAATCCTCCTTCGAAATCTGCCTGAGTCTTACGGTGCTGTCAGACCATTCAGAAAGACGAATCCCTCCCTGGCAGAGGAATACTTAATCCAATATTTTGTGCCTTAACTGCCATTTACTCAGATAACACACATGAATTTGGATTTAAGTCTTACCAAACCCAGTGAACTCATGAGGGCGCTGTGCGAGCGCTTGCGCACCGAGCGGCTCGCTCAACAGATGTCGCAAGCGGAAGTGGCTGCTCGTGCCGGCATCGGCACCAATACCGTGTCCAACCTTGAAACGGGACGAAATGTCGGTTTTGAAAATCTGATCCGAGTGGCGATGGTTCTAGGCCGAAGAAAAGAGCTTGAGGCGCTGTTTTTGCCGAAGGTGGAGTGCATAGCCGACATAGCTCGCTATGAGCTCGGTGCCAAGCGCCAGCGCATCCGGAAGAAATCAGGGCTGGATTGAACAGGGCTGCATGGCAGCCCTTTCAGTGGATCGCAGGGTTCAATCGCCAACCCCGTGCAACCGCAACGCCCGCTGAGCACATTCCTTCCAGCTCAGCTTGCGCCGCTCGGGCACCACCACGGGCCTCTCCGCCGCCATCACCACCGGCATATCCCGCATCCGTACCCAAGGCTCACTTTGCCAATACAACAGACTCGCCGTATGCCCACCCGGCCAGCACATCCTGCCCAGGCGCGGCAGGTCTTCCAGCGCCGAGTCCTGCCCATCGCGCAGCACCGCCACCACCTCATGGGTCAGCCAGTGGCGCAGGTGGCGGTTTTCCGGAATGTGGTGATGAGCCAGCAGGGTATAGGCCCCGGACTCGCTGACCATGACGGTGTCGCTGTAGCGGCCGTAGCGCAGCAACTGCACGCTGCGATGCTGGTCCGGGTCGAGCTTGCGGATGCTGGGTTCGCCGAAGAAGTGCCCGGCCATCCGACCGAGTTCGTGGGCGCAAAACCAAGCTTGGGATTCGAGCCAGAGGGTGTGGAGGGGGCGGTTGTGGCGGGTGAAGAGGGTGGAGGAGTAGTGAGTCATGATGGGCTATCCAAGTCAGGGAGAGCCGTTTCTAACGGGAACGGAATTCCGCCATGTGAGCGTTCTTAGCGCTCAGACAAACTACCGTGGTTTCCTTTGGTTAAGTAGTGATACGTATGTAGGAGGTTTCTTGATTTTGAGGCTCGGTAAATAAAAAAGGCTGCCCAAGGGCAGCCTTTTTGGATAGCTGGACGATCAATCCCAGCTCAGAGCACCACCAGTCTGGTACTCGATAACGCGAGTCTCAAAGAAGTTCTTCTCCTTCTTCAAGTCCATGATCTCGCTCATCCAAGGGAACGGGTTAGTAGTCCCCGGATACTCTTCCTTCAACCCAATCTGGGTAAGTCGACGGTTGGCAATGAACTTGAGGTAGTCCTCCATCATCGCCGCATTCATGCCTAGCACGCCGCGTGGCATGGTGTCACGGGCGTATTCGATCTCCAGCTGGGTACCCTGCAGGATCATCTGGGTAGCCTCTTCCTTCATCGCGGCATCCCACAGGTGCGGGTTCTCGATCTTGATCTGGTTGATCACGTCGATGCCGAAGTTCAGGTGCATGGACTCGTCACGCAGGATGTACTGGAACTGCTCGGCGACGCCGGTCATCTTGTTGCGGCGGCCCATGGACAGGATCTGGGTGAAGCCGCAGTAGAAGAAGATGCCTTCCAGTACGCAGTAGTAGGCGATCAGGTTGCGCAGCAGCTCTTTGTCGGTTTCGACGGTGCCGGTGTTGAACTCCGGGTCCGAGATGGCGCGGGTGTACTTCAGGCCCCAGGCGGCTTTTTTCGCGACCGACGGGATCTCGTGGTACATGTTGAAGATCTCGCCTTCATCCATGCCCAGCGACTCGATGCAGTACTGGTAGGCGTGGGTGTGGATCGCCTCTTCGAAGGCCTGGCGCAGGATGTACTGGCGGCACTCCGGGTTGGTGATCAGGCGGTACACGGCCAGGGCCAGGTTGTTGGCAACCAGCGAGTCGGCGGTGGAGAAGAAGCCGAGGTTGCGCATCACGATGCGGCGCTCGTCTTCGGTCAGGCCGTCCATGCTCTTCCACAGGGCGATGTCGGCGGTCATGTTGACCTCTTGCGGCATCCAGTGGTTGGCGCAGCCGTCGAGGTACTTCTGCCAGGCCCAGTCGTACTTGAACGGGACCAGCTGGTTGAGGTCGGCGCGGCAGTTGATCATGCGCTTTTCGTCAACGGCGACGCGGGCCGAGGAGCCTTCCAGCTCGGCCAGGCCTTCGGCGATGTCCAGGGCGTCCAGGGCAGCCTTGGCGCGCTTCACGGCGTCGGAGTCGGCGGCGGTGGCGGCGCGGGCTTCCAGGGCGGCGGCACCGCCGGCGCTGTCGAGCTTGTCCAGCGTGGTGGTGGCAGTGGCCTGTGCGGCGGTGTTGCCTTTGGCGGCGACTTCACCGTCTTCTTTGTCGAATTCGTCCCAGCTCAGCATGGTTTGGCTCCTGCTTGAGGGTCGCCCTGGGGCAACCGGTTGGATTTTAAGAATGTGATGCCTGACGCAAGGCCGTTACGGCGTATGGACAGCTCGAGAGGCTGACTCTCGTTACATCTGGACTCGTGCCTGGCCAGGCCTCGGGGAGGGGCCAGGGACATGAATGGGTGCCCTTTTCAGAGGGGGCGCAGTATACCGGAATTCGCTTTCGATCGGGGCGCGTGTCTGGCGGGCGAGGGTAAATTTTCGACCGGTTCTGTGCACGTCCGTTCAGGGAATCTCGTGTCGTACTTTACGGTGAGGGAGTTTAGCGGCAAATAGTGCGAAGCACTACATGTAGTGGATTTTTATTTTTTACAGCACAAGATGATGGGTTCGAAAAACCCTTGTAGAAGCGGCCTCGTGTCGCGAAAGGGCCGCAAAGCGGCCCCGGCAATCTCGCGGTGGGGTCGAGATCCTGGGGCTGCTGCGCAGCCCTTTCGCGACACAAGGCCGCTCCTACAAAGGCAGCGTTTCAGCGGGCCATTTGCGGATGCAAAAATGCCGCAAGGGGCACCCATTGGGCACCCCTTGCGGCATCAGGCCTTATTGGCAGGCTTCGCAATCCGGCTCGTCGATGGCGCAGGCCTTCGGTACCGGGGCAGGGCCCGCGGCCTGGACCGGGGCGCTGTCGCCGCCGCTCGACACGGCGTTGAGCTTGCCGGTGTTGATGGTCGACTTCTCGGTGCTGGTCGCGGCCAGGGCACGGAGGTAGTAGGTGGTCTTCAGACCACGGTACCAGGCCATGCGGTAGGTCACGTCGAGCTTCTTGCCCGAAGCGCCGGCGATGTACAGGTTCAGCGACTGGGCCTGGTCGATCCACTTCTGGCGACGCGAGGCGGCGTCGACGATCCACTTGGTCTCGACTTCGAACGCGGTGGCGTACAGGTCCTTGAGCTCTTGCGGGATACGCTCGATCTGCTGCACGGAACCGTCGTAGTACTTCAGGTCGTTGATCATCACCGAGTCCCACAGGCCGCGGGCCTTCAGGTCGCGGACCAGGTACGGGTTGATCACGGTGAACTCGCCCGACAGGTTCGATTTCACGTACAGGTTCTGGTAGGTCGGCTCGATCGACTGCGACACGCCGGTGATGTTGGCGATGGTCGCGGTTGGCGCGATGGCCATGATGTTCGAGTTACGAATACCTTTTTGTACACGCTCGCGCACCGGTGCCCAGTCCAGGCTCTCGGTCAGGTCGACGTCGATGTACTTCTGGCCACGGGCCTCGATCAGGATCTGCTGGCTGTCCAGCGGCAGGATGCCCTTGGACCACAGCGAACCCTGGAAGGTCTCGTAGGCGCCGCGCTCGTCGGCCAGGTCGCAGGAAGCCTGGATGGCGTAGTAGCTGACCGCTTCCATCGACTTGTCGGCGAACTCGACCGCAGCGTCGGAGCCGTACGGGATGTGCTGCAGGTACAGCGCGTCCTGGAAGCCCATGATCCCCAGGCCGACAGGGCGGTGCTTGAAGTTCGAGTTGCGCGCTTGCGGCACCGAGTAGTAGTTGATGTCGATCACGTTGTCGAGCATGCGCACGGCGGTGTTCACGGTGCGTTGCAGCTTGGCGGTGTCCAGCTTGCCATCGACGATGTGGTTCGGCAGGTTGATCGAGCCCAGGTTGCAGACCGCGATCTCGTCCTTGTTGGTGTTCAGGGTGATCTCGGTGCACAGGTTCGAGCTGTGGACCACGCCCACGTGCTGCTGCGGGCTGCGCAGGTTGCACGGGTCCTTGAAGGTCAGCCATGGGTGGCCGGTCTCGAACAGCATCGACAGCATCTTGCGCCACAGGTCTTTGGCCTGGATGGTCTTGAACACCTTGATCTTGTTGTACTCGGTCAGGGCTTCGTAGTACTCGTAGCGCTCTTCGAAGGCCTTGCCGGTCAGGTCGTGCAGATCAGGCACTTCGCTTGGGGAGAACAGGGTCCACTTGCCGTCATCGAAGACGCGCTTCATGAACAGGTCAGGGATCCAGTTGGCGGTGTTCATGTCGTGGGTACGACGGCGGTCATCACCGGTGTTCTTGCGCAGCTCGATGAATTCTTCGATGTCGAGGTGCCAGGTTTCCAGGTAGGCACACACCGCGCCCTTGCGCTTGCCACCCTGGTTCACGGCCACGGCGGTGTCGTTGACCACTTTCAGGAACGGCACGACGCCTTGCGACTTGCCGTTGGTGCCCTTGATGTACGAGCCCAGTGCACGCACCGGAGTCCAGTCGTTGCCCAGGCCACCGGCGAATTTCGACAGCATGGCGTTGTCGTGGATCGCGTGGTAGATGCCCGACAGGTCGTCCGGCACGGTGGTCAGGTAGCAGCTGGACAGCTGCGGACGCAGGGTACCGGCGTTGAACAGGGTCGGGGTCGAGGCCATGTAGTCGAACGACGACAACAGGTTGTAGAACTCGATCGCACGGGCTTCCTTGTCTTTCTCTTCCAGCGCCAGGCCCATGGCCACGCGCATGAAGAACACCTGCGGCAGCTCGAAGCGCACGCCATCCTTGTGGATGAAGTAGCGGTCGTACAGGGTCTGCAGGCCCAGGTAGGTGAACTGCTGGTCGCGCTCGTGGTTGATCGCCCTGCCCATGCGCTCCAGGTCGTAGCTTTTCAGGGCTGGGTCGAGCAGTTCGAACTCGACGCCTTTCTCGACGTAGGCCGGCAGGGCCTTGGCGTACAGCTCAGCCATCTCGTGGTGGGTGGCGCTGTCGGCGACGTTCAGGAAGCCCAGGCCTTCGGCGCGCAGGGTGTCCATCAGCAGGCGGGCGGTGACGAACGAGTAGTTCGGCTCACGCTCGACCAGGGTACGGGCGGTCATCACCAGGGCGGTGTTGACGTCCTTCAGGGCGACGCCGTCGTACAGGTTCTTCAGGGTTTCGCGCTGGATCAGCTCGCCATCGACTTCGGCCAGGCCTTCGCAGGCTTCGCTGATGATGGTGTTCAGGCGCGCCATGTCCAGCGGCGCCAGGCTGCCGTCGGCCAGGGTGATGCGGATACTTGGGTGCGGCTCGACCACGCTGTCGGCGTTGGAGCGGGTGGCACGCTCCTTGGCACGCTGGTCGCGGTAGATCACGTAGTCGCGGGCGACTTTCTGCTCGCCGGCGCGCATCAGGGCCAGTTCGACCTGGTCCTGGATTTCTTCGATGTGGATGGTGCCACCCGATGGCATGCGACGCTTGAACGTGGCGGTGACCTGCTCGGTCAGGCGCGCGACGGTGTCGTGGATGCGCGACGAGGCGGCGGCGGTGCCGCCTTCAACTGCGAGAAACGCCTTGGTGATGGCCACGGTGATCTTGTCGTCGGTGTAGGGGACGACAGTGCCGTTGCGCTTGATCACGCGCAGTTGGCCAGGCGCGGTGGCAGCCAGATCCTGGTTCGAATCGGCGGCCTGCGGCGCTTTGCCCTGCGGGTTCTCGCGAGTTGTGTCGGTTTGCATGGGTGGGTGTCTCCACAGTTTCTATAGTGTTCAGGCGCCTGTTGGGCGCCCACCGTTCCGTCCACTTGCTCGATGGCCGTCGCGGGGATGCGGCATGCGCACGCATCCGCCCGCTCGGGCTTACCGACTTCGGGACAGATCAGGAATAAGGGGCAATAACCTGCCGCTCCCTGGCCGAAGTCAAAGGTTCTGGGCGTACCCAAAATCTGTTGCTGATGAGTGCTGGGCCTTGCCTGCAACACTCATACCCGAACAAGGGCATCTAGGGCCTTGCCTCGGTCGCCGCCGCTGGAGCGGTTTGGCTGCTGAAATCACGTTAAGTTCAGCCAGAAAATTCGCTTGAATTTGCCTGTTGACTTGTGTTTGTGATTTTGCGCGAAACCCAATATCTAGTGGTTCGCTGCGATGGGGATACAAGATAATGCGGTCTTGGGGGCTTTGCAACTCGATCGCCTGTGGATAAGTTGTGTGTACTTTGTGGGTCATTCGTGGGTATCGGCTGTAGGCCTTGTCCCAAGTGGTTTGCACTATTTTTCCCGCTGCCGCGCCCCCGCGCAGATTTCTGCGGGCGCGCACCCTATCACAAAAAACGGTTCAGTCCAGCGCCATGCGATGTGGTTGGCAGGGGTGGGGGCGGGACGTAGTATCGGCAGGCGATGTTGCGCTTTGGTGAAGGTGGATTTTCGCTGGAATCAAAGGGTTGTATCGGCCTTGATACAGCCAACAGCAAGGCCCGACAAAAACCAGAAGAAGGGTAAGGCCATGGACCAGCCAATCAACCGCATCCTCATCGTCGAGGACGACCAGCGCCTCGCCGAGCTTACCGCCGAGTACCTCCAGGCCAATGGCTTCGAGGTGACGGTGGAGGGCGATGGCGGCCGCGCCGCGCGGCGCATCATCGACAGCCAACCGGACCTGGTGATCCTCGACCTGATGCTGCCCGGCGAAGATGGCCTGAGCATCTGCCGCCGGGTACGCGGCCAGTACCCCGGCCCCATCCTCATGCTCACCGCCCGCAGCGACGAGCTCGACCAGGTCCAGGGCCTGGACCTGGGCGCCGACGACTACGTGTGCAAGCCCGTGCGCCCGCGCCTGCTGCTGGCGCGCATCAATGCCCTGCTGCGTCGCAGCGAGGCCCCCGAGCGTCGCCCGGACCTGAGCTTCGGCCCGCTGCATATAGATAGCCGCCAGCGCGAGGCGCGTCTGCACGGCCAGTTGATCGAGCTGACCGGCGCCGAGTTCGACCTGCTCTGGCTGCTGGCCAGCAACGCCGGGCGGGTGCTGTCGCGCGAGGAGATCTTCACCTCGCTGCGCGGCGTCGGCTATGACGGCCAGGACCGCTCCATCGATGTGCGCATTTCCAAGATCCGCCCCAAGATCGGCGACGACCCGATCACCCCGCGGCTGATCAAGACCCTGCGCAGCAAGGGCTACCTGTTCGTCGGCGAGGCGCCATGAACTCGATCTTCCTGCGCATCTACGGCGGCATGCTCGCGGTGCTGGTGCTGGTGGCCGTGCTCGGCGTGCTCAGCCTGCACCTGCTCAACGAGATCCGCGCCGGCCAGCACCGCGAGCGCCTGGCCCAGGGCACCTTCAGCCTGATGGCCGACAACCTGGCACAGCAGAACGCGGTGGAGCGCACCCGTTCGCTGGTGATCTGGGAGCGCTTGCTCGGCGTGCCGCTGGGCCTGCAACCGCAGTCGGCGTTCACCCTCGATGGCAGCCAGCGAGCGCGCCTGTACCGCGACCTGGTGGTGGTGGAGAAAACCGGCCCCCATGCCGCTCGGGTGCTGCGCCGGGTCGGCCACGAAGACCTGCTGCTGGTGGCCGAGGTCAAGCAGATCAGCGAGCAACTGGCCCGCGCCACCCTGTACCTGCTGGCCGACGAGCTGGTGCGTTATCCGGTGACCGAGCAGCAGGCCCGCCTTGCGCAACTGCG
The DNA here is from genome assembly GCF_019139535.1 of Pseudomonas muyukensis. Classification (NCBI taxonomy): domain Bacteria; kingdom Pseudomonadati; phylum Pseudomonadota; class Gammaproteobacteria; order Pseudomonadales; family Pseudomonadaceae; genus Pseudomonas; species Pseudomonas muyukensis. Next base: position 2,041,238 of record NZ_CP077073.1, read on the forward strand.
CCGGGACAAGGGCTTCGGCTTCGACGTGGCCTTGCAGCGCATCGAGCGCGCCGCCCTGGACGACGACCAGCGGCGCCGGGTTGAGGAGGGCGACACGGTGATGGCGCTGGGCCGCGATGGCGACTCGATCCGCGTGTTCTCGGGGCTGTCCGGCTCACCCTGGGTGCTGGAGATCGGCCCGTTGTACCAGCTCAACCCTTATCCGCCGCAGTTGCTGATCCTGATTGCCTTGCTCGGCCTGTGCCTGATCGGCCTGGTGGTCTACCTGCTGGTGCGCCAGTTGGAGCGCCGGGTCTCGGGCCTGGAGGTGGCGGCCACGCGCATTGCCCAGGGCAGCCTGGACACCCGCGTGCCGGCCGGCGATGCCGACTCGGTGGGGCGCCTGGCCGAGGCCTTCAACGGCATGGCCGAGCACCTGCAGCGCTCGCTGACCATGCAGCGCGAGCTGGTGCGGGCGGTGTCCCATGAGCTGCGCACGCCGGTGGCGCGGCTGCGTTTCGGCCTGGAGATGATCGAGAGCGCCAGCACCGAGCAGGCCCGGGCCAAGCACCTGGCCGGCATGGACGGCGACATCCAGGACCTGGACAAGCTGGTCGACGAGATGCTGACCTACGCGCGCCTGGAGCAGGGCGCGCCGGCGCTGAGTTTCCAGGCGGTGGACCTGGACGCCTTGCTGGCGCGGGTGATCGACGAACTGGCGCCGCTGCGCGCCGAGGTGCGCGTGCTGCGTGGCCAATGCCACGGCCTGGACGGCGGCGGCGCCTGGGTCGAGGCCGAGCCGCGCTACCTGCACCGGGCCCTGCAGAACCTGGTGCGCAACGCCATGCGCCATGCCGAGGGCGAGGTGCGCCTGAGCTACCAGTTGGGGCAGGAGCGTTGCCGGATCGATGTCGAGGACGACGGCCCGGGTATTCCAGAAGGGGTGTGGGACCGCATCTTCACCCCCTTCACCCGCCTGGACGACAGCCGCACCCGCGCCTCGGGCGGGCACGGGCTGGGCCTGTCGATCGTGCGGCGGATCATCTACTGGCACGGTGGCCGGGCGCTGGTCGGGCGCAGCGAGCAGTTGGGCGGGGCGTGCTTCAGCCTGAGCTGGCCGCGGGAGCAGCCACGCGATTAAACGCTGACCAGGCTGAGCAGGTGGCCGTCCTGCAGGCCGAACTGGCCGTCCAGCTCGACGCCGTGGTGCCACTCGGCCGACAGGTCGGTGAGCAGGCGCAGGCGGGCGTGGCCGTCGGCGGACCATTCCAGCAGTTCGGCATGCTCGAAATAGAAGCGCTTTTTGGTCAGCGGGTACAGCGCCTTGAACAGGCTTTCCTTGAGCGAGAAGGTCAGGGTCACGGTCAGCGCCTGTTGGCTGCGGTCCAGGCGTTCGAGTTCGGCGGGGGTGAGGATTTCCCCGGCCAGGCGTGCGGCGCGCTCTTCGCTGAGCAGGGTTTCCTGGTCCAGCCCAAGCCCTGTGCCTTGGGCCGTCACAACGGCTGCCGCCCAGCCCTGGCCATGGGTGATCGACCCATGGATGCCCGTCGGCCAGATGGGCGAGCGGTCCTCGTGGGTGGCTGGCACATAGTCACGGCCATCCAGCCGCAGCAGGGCTTCGCGGGCGCATACCCGGCCGGCCAGGTATTCGGCCTGGCGCTTGGCCACCGAGCGTTGCAGATTGGCGGTTTGTACGATGCCGGCGCGCTGGAAATCGTCGGCTGCCAGCTGGGCCGGGTCGAAGGCGCAACTGACCAGCACCGCGCCGGGGACCGGGTGGGGCAGGGGCCAGTGATGCTGGAGCGGGGCGCAGCAGGTGGGGAGTCTGTTCATGGCGGGTATTGTGCCAGCCTGTTGGCGGGTGGTGGAGTACAGATTTTGGGGCCGCTTTGCGGCCCTTTCGCGACACAAGGCCGCTCCTACAGGAGAGCGCATATCCCTGTAGGAGCGGCCTTGTGTCGCGAAAGGGCTGCGCAGCAGCCGCAAAATCTTCAGTCAAACGCGGTCTTCAAGAACGCCTGCATATCCTTCCACGAACGCTCATCAGCCGCCTTGTCATAGCCGATATCCGGCCCGCCATGCCCACCATGGCTCAACCGATCGGCATCCGGGTTGGTGAACCCATGCTTGGCCCCAGGTATGCCGACGAACTTCATGTCGGCCCCGGCATCGTGCATTTCCTTCTTGAACGCCGCCACCTGCTCCGGGGTGACCATGCTGTCGGCCTCGCCATGTTCCACCAGGATCTTGGCGCGAATCACCCCAGGCTTGGCTGGGGTCTGGGTTACCAGCGCGCCATGGAAACTCACCACGGCATCGAGCTTTTCACCCCGGCGCGCGGCATCGAGCACCACCTTGCCGCCGAAGCAGTAGCCGATGGCCGCCAGCTGGTGCTTGTTGGTGTTGGGCTGGATCTTCAGCAGCTCCAGCCCGGCATCGAAGCGCCGCGCCGCCGCTTTCGGGTCCTTCATCGCCGCCGCCATGAACGCCTGGGCGTCGGCGGGGTGCTCGGTGTGCTTGCCATCGCCGTACATGTCGATGGCCAGGGCGTTGTAGCCCAGCGCCGCGAAGTCGCGGGCGCGGCGCTTGGCGTAGTCGTTCAGGCCCCACCACTCATGCACCACCACCACCCCCGGGCGTTTGCCCTCGAGGGCGTCGTCGTAGGCGTAGTAGCCGACCAGGCGATTGCCGTCGGCGTCCTGGTAGGGGATCTCGCGGGTCTGCACCGCCGCCTGGGCGAGGGAGGCGCTGCACAGCAGCGCCAGGGCAAGCAGGGTACGCATGGTCAGGCTCCTTGTTCGGTTCGTTCAGCCAGGGTTCAGGCCGGGTTCAGCCAGGGTTCAGGGCGCCCTCCCTACTCTAGCCCCCAGACAGAAACAACGCATCCAACCGGAGTACCCAACCATGAAAACGCTCAACACCCTGATCGCCGCCCTGGCGGTTTGCGCCGCCGGCCTCACTACCGCCGCCCAGGCCGACGACAACTTCGCCAGCCTGACCTACGGCCAGACCAGCGACAAAGTGCGCAAGTCCGGCTTGCTGCAACGCAATACCGACGGCCTGAACGCCGACGGCATCATCGGCAAGGACAGCACCTGGGGCGCGCGCCTGGGCAAGATCAACGACCAGGGCCGCTACTACCTGACCTACGACAACGTCTCGGGTGACCACGGCGGCGTCAAGCTGCGCCAGGAAAACCTGCTCGGCAGCTACGACCTGTTCCTGCCGGTGGGCGATACCACCAAGCTGTTCGGTGGCGGCAGCCTGGGCATGACCAAGCTGACCCAGGACTCGCCAGGCGCTCGTCGCGACACCGACTACGGCTACGCCGTGGGCCTGCAGGCCGGGGTGATCCAGGAAGTCACCGACAATACCTCGGTGGAGCTGGGCTACCGTTACCTGCGCAGCAACGCCGCCACCGAGATCGGGACCCGTGGCGGGCCGAAGGAAGGCACCCTGCGCCTTAATAGCAGCGCACAGACCTACCTGGCGGCTACCTACAAGTTCTGAGGCCGCTGTTATCCTGTACCGGCCTCATCGCGGGGCAAGCCCGCTCCCACGTATCTGCGTGGGAGCGGGCTTGCCCCGCGATGACAATCGAACAGGCGTATCCACGTTAAGGAGATCTGCATGAAATTGCTGGTGGTCGAGGATGAGGCGCTGCTGCGGCATCACCTGTTCACCCGCCTCGGCGAAGGCGGCCATGTGGTGCAGGCGGTGGCCAATGCCGAAGAAGCCTTGTACCAGGCCGAACAGTACAACCACGACCTGGCGGTGATCGACCTGGGCTTGCCCGGCATGAGCGGCCTGGACCTGATTCGCCAGTTGCGCACCCTCGGCCAGACCTTCCCCATCCTGATTCTCACCGCCCGCGGCAACTGGCAGGACAAGGTCGAAGGCCTGGCCGCCGGCGCCGACGACTACGTGGTCAAGCCGTTTCAGTTCGAAGAGCTGGAGGCGCGCCTGAACGCCTTGCTGCGCCGTTCCAGCGGTTTCACCCAGTCGACCATCGCCGCCGGCCCGCTGGTGCTCGACCTCAACCGCAAGCAGGCGACGCTCGACGAGCAGCCACTGGCGCTGACCGCCTATGAATACCGCATCCTCGAATACCTCATGCGGCATCACCAGCAAGTGGTGGCCAAGGACCGCCTGATGGAGCAACTGTACCCGGACGACGAGGAGCGCGACCCCAACGTCATCGAGGTGCTGGTCGGCCGCCTGCGGCGCAAGCTCGAGGGCGCCAACGGCTTCAAGCCGATCGACACCGTGCGTGGCCTGGGCTACCTGTTCACCGAGCGCTGCCGATGATCCGCTCGCTGCGGGTGCGCCTGATGCTGGCGGCGGCGCTGTTGGCGCTGTTGTTCATGCTGGCGCTGCTGCCGGCGTTGCAGAAGGCCTTCAGCCTGGCGTTGCAGGAGTCGATCGAGCAGCGCCTGGCCTCGGACGTGACCACCTTGATCTCGGCCGCGCGCATCGAGCATGGCCAGTTGCAGATGCCGGCGCTGCTGCCGGACGAGCGCTACAACCTGCCCTACACCGGCCTGCTCGGCTACATCTTCGACCGCCAGGGCACCTTGGTGTGGCAGTCGCGGGCCACGCGCAACCGCAACATCAACTACCACCCGCGCTACGACGGGCGCGGCAACGAGTTCGCGCGCATCCACCAGGACGATGGCGAGGAGTTCTTCGTCTATGACGTCGAGGTCAAGCTGTTGGGCGGCAAGAGCGCGGCGTTCAGCATCGTTGCCCTGCAGCCGCTGCGCGAGTACCAGGACACCCTCAATGGCCTGCGCGAAAAGCTCTACTTCGGCTTTGGCGCGGCGTTGCTGGCGCTGATGGTGCTGCTGTGGGCCGGCCTGACCTGGGGCTTGCGCTCGCTGCGCCGGCTCAGTTCCGAGCTGGACGAGGTGGAAAGCGGCGCCCGCGACGGCCTGAGCCGCGAACACCCGCGTGAGCTGCTGCGCCTGACCGGCTCGCTCAACCGCCTGCTGCACAGCGAGCGCGAGCAGCGCCAGCGTTACCGCGATTCGCTCGACGACCTGGCCCACAGCCTGAAGACTCCGTTGGCCGTGTTGCAGGGGGTGGGCGAGAGCCTGGAGCACGGTGACCGCGAGCAGGCGCGGGTGTTGCAGAGCCAGATCGAGCGCATGAGCCAGCAGATCGACTACCAGTTGCAGCGCGCCAGCCTGCGCAAGAGCGGCCTGGTGCGCCACCAGGTCGAGCTCAAGCCACTGCTCGACAGCCTGTGCAGCACCTTGGCCAAGGTGTACCGCGACAAGCAGGTGCTGGTCAGCCTCGAGGTCGCGGATCAGGCACGGGTGCCGATGGAGCAGGGCGCCTTGCTCGAGTTGCTCGGCAACGTGCTGGAGAACGCCTACCGGCTGTGCCTGGGGCAGGTGCGGGTGCGCCTGCTTGAGGCGCCGGGGCAACTGGCGCTGTGGATCGAGGACGATGGCCCGGGCGTGCCGCCCGACCAGCGCGAGCGCATTCTCGAACGCGGCGAGCGGCTGGACCGCCAGCACCCGGGGCAGGGGATCGGCCTGGCGGTGGTCAAGGACATCATCGACAGCTACGACGCTGAGTTGAGCCTGGGCGATTCCGAGCTGGGCGGGGCTGCGTTTCGTATCCTGTTCCGCCTGGATTGACACCTTGTAGGCGCCAGCTTGCGGCGAACCGGGCTGACGCTGTTCGCCAGCAAGCAGGCGCCTACAGCGCCTGTTCGGGCGGAAATCCGCCAATGCCCCCTGTACGATTTCCGCCATCAGGCGGGAATCCGCCATTTCTGGCGTAGGCATCCGCTCCGTCCCGGGGCATTCACACCCTGTAATCATTGGCTATGCACCGCGAACGGGCACTTTGGCATCGCCCTTGCTATTCACCTGGCAGACGCCTGCCCAGGCGCTCAAACACAACGACAAATCCCTCCGGGTGCAGGAGGGTTCGCGATTCAGGTGCCCCGACATCCTGGGAAGGATGCGCCGGCCCACTTGAGGAAAATCTAGCCATGACGACTCGTCAGCCGCTGTACAAATCGCTGTATGTCCAGGTGATCGTCGCCATCACCATCGGTATCCTGCTCGGCCACTACTACCCGGAAACCGGGGTTGCCCTCAAACCGTTGGGTGACGGCTTCGTCAAACTGATCAAGATGGTCATTGCCCCGATCATCTTCTGCACCGTGGTCAGCGGCATCGCTGGCATGCAGAGCATGAAGTCGGTCGGCAAGACCGGCGGTTACGCGCTGCTGTACTTCGAAATCGTCTCCACCATCGCCCTGATCATTGGCCTGGTCGTGGTCAACGTGGTCCAGCCTGGCGCCGGCATGCACGTCGATGTCAGCACCCTGAACGCCAGCAGCGTGGCTGCCTACGCCGCCGCCGGCGCGCAGCAGACCACCGTCGGCTTCCTGCTCAACATCATCCCCAACACCGTGGTCGGCGCCTTCGCCAACGGCGACATCCTGCAAGTGCTGATGTTCTCGGTGCTGTTCGGCTTCGCCTTGCACCGCCTGGGCAGTTACGGCAAGCCGGTGCTGGACATGATCGACCGCTTCGCCCATGTCATGTTCAACATCATCAACATGATCATGAAGCTGGCCCCGGTCGGCGCCTTCGGTGCCATGGCCTTCACCATCGGCCAGTACGGCGTGGGCTCGCTGGTGCAGCTGGGCTACCTGATGGCCTGCTTCTACATCACCTGCCTGCTGTTCATCCTGGTGGTGCTGGGCGGTATCTGCCGCGCCCATGGCTTCAGCGTGCTCAAGCTGATCCGCTACATCCGTGAAGAACTGCTGATCGTGCTGGGCACCTCGTCCTCGGAGTCGGCCCTGCCACGCATGCTGGCCAAGATGGAGCGCCTGGGCGCGAAGAAATCCGTGGTCGGCCTGGTGATCCCTACCGGTTACTCGTTCAACCTCGACGGTACCTCGATCTACCTGACCATGGCCGCGGTGTTCATCGCCCAGGCCACCGACACCACCATGGACATCACCCACCAGATCACCCTGCTGCTGGTGCTGCTGGTCGCGTCCAAGGGTGCCGCGGGCGTCACCGGCTCGGGCTTCATCGTCCTCGCCGCGACCCTGTCGGCGGTTGGCCACCTGCCGGTTGCCGGCCTGGCGCTGATCCTGGGTATCGATCGCTTCATGTCCGAAGCCCGCGCCCTGACCAACCTGATCGGCAACGCCGTGGCCACCGTGGTCGTGGCCAAGTGGGTCAAGGAACTGGACACCGACACCCTGCAGGCCGAGCTGGCCTCCGGTGGCGCGCCGTTGATCGACACCCGTCCGACCGACGACCTGGGCGTCGCGGAAGGCCCGGCGCGTTGAGCGACGTGTGAAAGGCCAAAAGGCGACCTTCGGGTCGCCTTTTTGTGTCTAGGGGATACGCCTACCCCCTGTAGGAGCGGCCTTGTGTCGCGAAAGGGCCGCAACGCGGCCCCAGGATCTCGGCGTTGATGCAAGGAGCGCCGGGGCCGCTGCGCGGCTCTTTCGCGACACAAGGCCGCTCCTACAGGGGGGGCGCAACCGGCCTCTACTGCGAAAGGGCCGCAACGCGGCCCCAGGATCTCAGCGTTGATGCAAGGAGCGCCGGGGCCGCTGCGCGGCCCTTTCGCGACACAAGGCCGCTCCTACACAGGGGGGCAACCGGCCTCTACTCGACCCGGGTCTCGCCGCTGTACACCAGAATCTCCCGACACCGCCGGCACAGATACCGCCGCCCCTGGCGCACCAGCTTGTGCCGCTGGGCGGTGAACGGAAAATCGCTTTGCGGGCACGGGCACCGGTAGATGTAGCGCGTGGCCACGCGCCGCTGCACTTCGTAGTTGTGGCAACGGTTCGGCGGCAGTTCATACACCCCGCGCATGATCAATTGCCATTCCTCGCCATGGGCCTGGATACGCTCGCCAAACAGCTGGTGGGCAACCAGGTGGGCCACTTCGTGGGCCACGGTCTGACGCAGGAAGTCGTCCTGGTTCTCGCGGTACAGCTGCAGGTTGAAGCGCAGCAGGTTCTCGTGCAGGTGGGCGACGCCGGCTTTCTGCCCGCGCAGCTTGAAGCTCACCTGCGGGCGGGGGAAGGGGCGTTTGAAGAAGGCTTCGGCTTGCTGGTAACAGGTTTCGACGCGTTGTTTGAGCAGCTCGGGCATGGCGGGGCAATTCTCCTGACCGGGCATTATGCCGCAAGCGCGGCCCAGGCGCCGAACCGCTGGTCAACACGAAACGAGGCCGCCTTGCGGCGGCCTCGGCTGATGCCCCAGTGTTGGTTCGATCTAGTTGGTGTACACGGGCCCCACGCCCAGGCCCCAGATGATCACGGTGGCGGCCATGATCGCCACCAGTACCACCAGGCCTACCGCCAGCACGGAGCTGGAGAACAGGAAGCCTTCGTCGGACGGAATGTTCATGAAGGTCGGCAAGCCGACATACAGCAGGTACACGGTGTAGCAGATCGCCGCGGTGCCGATCAGCATGCCCAGCCACAGGTGCGGGTACAGCGCCGCGAGGCCGCCGATGAACAGCGGGGTGGCGGTGTAGGTGGCGAAGGCGATGCATTGCGCCATGCTCGGGTTGGCGTCGTAGGTGCGTGCCATCCAGTGGATGAAGGCGCCCATCACCGCCACCCCGGCGAGCATCGCCAGGTACGACATGATGCTCATCCACAGCGCGCTTTCCATGGTCAGCATCACCGCCGGCCGGTCACCGATCACCCAGCCGACCTGGGTGGTGCCGATGAATGCCGAGACGGCGGGAATCGCCGCGAGGATCAGGGTGTGCGTCAAGTACATGTGGCTGATGCTTTCTTCTTCGCCACGGATTTCCCGCCACTCCTGGTCGGGATGGGTAAACAGCCCCACAACGTGATGAATCATGCCGGTCACTCCTATTGGTTGCCAAACGCCCCCCAGATGGAGCGCCTGCGGCCCGAGGCCGAACACCGATGCAAGCGGTAATGTGGCCTTATGTCGCAGTATAGGAAGCCGTTCCCCGCATAAAACCGGCTTTTTAGAGCAAATTGCGCTGTCAGGCCCGGTGCTGATTCCCTTGAAGTCTTTATCGGATTGGCCTACTGCCCCGCCCGGTTTGTGCGTAAAATAGCCGCCTTTTGTCACACCTCGCGGATTCAAGCGCTATGGGCACCCTCTCGGTCAACCAGAACAAACTGCAAAAACGCCTGCGTCGTCTCGCTGGCGAAGCCATCACCGACTACAACATGATCGAGGATGGCGACAAGGTCATGGTCTGCCTGTCCGGCGGCAAGGACAGCTACACCATGCTCGACGTTCTGTTGCACCTGCAGAAGGTGGCGCCGATCAAGTTCGACATCGTCGCGGTGAACATGGACCAGAAGCAGCCGGGCTTCCCCGAGCACGTGCTGCCGGCCTACCTGAAGGCACTGGGCGTCGAGTACCACATCGTCGAGAAGGACACCTACTCGGTGGTCAAGGAGCTGGTCCCGGAAGGCAAGACCACCTGCTCGCTGTGCTCGCGCCTGCGCCGCGGCACCCTGTACACCTTCGCCGACGAGATCGGCGCGACCAAGATGGCCCTGGGGCACCACCGCGACGACATCGTCGAGACCTTCTTCCTCAACATGTTCTTCAACGGCGCGCTCAAGGGCATGCCGCCGAAGCTGCGCGCCGACGATGGCCGCAACGTGGTGATCCGCCCGCTGGCCTACTGCAGCGAGAAGGACATCCAGGCCTATTCGGACATGAAGGAGTTCCCGATCATCCCGTGCAACCTGTGCGGTTCGCAGGAAAACCTGCAGCGCCAGGTGGTCAAGGACATGCTGGTGGAGTGGGAGCGCAAGCACCCGGGCCGTACCGAGAGCATCTTCCGCGCGATGCAGAACGTGGCGCCGTCGCAGTTGGCCGACCGCAACCTGTTCGACTTCACCAGCCTGAAGATCGACGAGAGCGCCACCCCGCGCTTCCTTGACGTGGTGAACCTCTGAGCCCATGCGCGACTACCAGTGGCTGCATGCGTACTGCCTGAACCGCTTCGGCTCGGCCCAGGCACTGGAGGCCTTCCTGCCGCAGCCGCGCACCCCGGCGCAGTTGCGCGGCATCGCCGATGACCGCTACCTGTCGACCCTGGCCCTGCGCGTGTTCCGCGCCGGGCTCAAGCACAGCCTGGTGGATGCCAAGTGGCCGGCGTTCGAGCAGGTGTTCTTTGGCTTCGACCCGCAGAAGGTGGTGCTGATGGGCGCCGAGCACCTGGAGCGGTTGATGCAGGACGAGCGCATCATTCGCCATCTGGGCAAGCTCAAGAGTGTGCCGCGCAATGCGCAGATGATCCTCGACGTGGCCAAGGAGAGTGGCAGCTTCGGCGCGTTCATCGCCGACTGGCCCGAGACCGACATCGTCGGGCTGTGGAAGTACCTGGCCAAGCACGGCAACCAGCTCGGCGGGCTGTCGGCGCCGCGCTTCCTGCGCATGGTCGGCAAGGATACCTTCATCCCCACCGACGACATGGCAGCGGCGTTGATCGCGCAGAAGGTGATCGACAAGGCGCCGACCAGCCAGCGCGACCTGGCGCTGGTGCAGCAGGCGTTCAATCAGTGGCAAGCAGAGAGTGGGCGGCCGCTGTGCCAGTTGTCGGTGATGCTGGCGCATACCGTCAACCATTGAGATTGCCGGGGCCGCTCTGCGGCCCTTTCGCGACACAAGGCCGCTCCTACAGGAGTATGCGTTCCCCTGTAGGAGCGGCCTTGTGTCGCGATGGGCTGCAAAGCAGCCCCGGAATCAGCGCCCTTCGCCCGCCATGCGCCGCTCGAACTGAAACTTCCAGCGCACATACAAAAGCCCGGCAATGAACAGCCCCAGGCTCACCAGCACCTCGACCCAGCCGAACAACGCCCGTGCCGGATCGAACGCCGCCAGCACGCCCTTGATGAAGTAGATGTTGACCACGAAGCAGGTCCAGGCATGTGCCCGGGCGCTGCCCATGAGCATGCCCGGCAGCAGCAGCAACAGGGGGATCAGCTCGATGGCCAGGATTACCTCGACCCGCGCCCCGTGCAGGTTGGCGAACCACAGGTTGTTCACCACCAGCAGGGCGATCAGGCCGAAGAAGCAGGCCAGGCTCAGGGCGCGGCTGACCCGCACCCGCGGGGCCAGCCAGTCCAGTGGCGGCAAGACCTTGGGTTTTCTAGCCACGCTGGCCACCCAGGGCCTTGGCGGTATTCGCCAGGCGTTGGCCAAGGGCGCGGCACAGGGTGATCTCGTGGGGGTCCAGCTCACGCTTGCCGTCGGCGCCGGCATGGTGGCTGGCGCCATACGGGGTGCCGCCGCCGCTGGTCTCGAGCAGCGCCGATTCGCTGTAGGGCAGGCCGGTGACCAGCATGCCGTGGTGCAGCAATGGCAGCAGCATCGACAGCAGGGTGGTCTCCTGGCCGCCGTGCAGGCTGGCGGTGGAGGTGAACACTGCCGCCGGCTTGCCCACCAGCTCGCCGCCCAGCCACAGGCTGCTGGTGCCGTCGAGGAAGTACTTGAGCGGTGCGGCCATGTTGCCGAAGCGGGTCGGGCTGCCCAGGGCCAGGCCCGCGCAGTGGCGCAAGTCGTCGAGGGTGGCGTACAGCGCGCCGCTGGCCGGGATGTCAGGGGCTACGGCTTCGCACTCGGTGGAAATCGCCGGCACGGTGCGCAGGCGCGCTTCCAGGCCGGCCATCTCGACGCCACGGGCGATGTGCCGGGCCATCTCGCTGGTCGAGCCGTGGCGGCTGTAATACAGCACCAGGATGTAGGGCTCGCTCACGGCAGGATCTCCAGCACGTTCTCCGGTGGCCGGCCGATCACCGCCTTGTCGCCGGCGACCAGGATTGGCCGTTCGATCAGCTTGGGGTGCTGGACCATGGCGTCGATCAACTGGGCGTCGCTCAGGGCCGGGTTGGCCAGGTCGAGGGCCTTGTATTCATCCTCGCCGCTGCGCAGCAACTGGCGCGGGGCGATGCCCAGCTGGCCGAGCAGGCGCTTGAGGGTGGCGGCATCCGGCGGGGTCTCGAGGTAGCGCACGATGGTTGGCGCCAGGCCGCGTGCCTCGAGCAGCTCCAGGGCGCCGCGGGATTTCGAGCAGCGCGGGTTATGATAGAGGGTCAGTTCGGTCATGACGGGTCGCATCCAGCTGGGTGTGGCGGCTATTCTAACCGCAGCGACCGACTTCAATGCTTGAAAACTTCGAGAAGGATTGACCCATGGCAAGGCGTTTGGCAACTGCACTGGCCATCACCGCGAGCCTGCTGCTCGGCGGCTGCGGTGCCGACTACGGCGTGGACCAGCACGGCAACACGGTAAAGGCCGAACAGATCGACGGGCACTGGCTGGTGCTCAACTACTGGGCCGAATGGTGCGGCCCGTGTCGTACCGAAATCCCCGAGCTCAATGCTGCGGCCAAGCAGTGGGATGCCCAGGGCATTCGCGTGGTGGGGGTGAACTTCGATGGCCTGCAGGGGCCGGACCTGAAAGCCGCCGCCGATACGCTGGGCATTGGTTTCACCGTTCTGGCCCAGGACCCGGCCGAGCGCTACGAGCTGCCGCGCAGCGAGGCGCTGCCGGTGACCTACATCATCGACGACAAGGGCAAGGTACGCGAGCAGTTGATGGGGGAGCAGACGCTAGAAGGGCTGCAGGCGAAGATCAAGGCGTTGAAAGGCGGCGCCTGATCGATCTTGGGGCTGCTTTGCAGCCCTGTCGCGACACAAGGCCGCTCCTACAGGGTTTCGCATTCACCTGTAGGCGCGGCCCCGGCGGTTGTCAGCCTTCCTCGGGCCAGAACCGCAGTGGCTTGCCTTCGGCAGGCCAGAAGCGAATCTGCTCGATCGGCGACACATCCCAGCGCTGCACCGTCTCCAGCGCCTGCAGGAAGCGTTTTTCCTGGTCCATCAGCGCCGGGGCGCACAGCTTGCGGGTCTTGCCGACCTTGCCGAAGCTGATGCGTTCGCCGTCCAGCGTGTAGGGCGCGAACCAGTGGTTGCAGCCGGCATTGCCATAGGCCCGGCCATCGCTGGCCAGGGTCAGGGTCAGGTGGCTGTAGTCGATCAACGGGCGTTCGCCGATCCACTCCAGCAGGTAGCTCTGCTCCTGCTGCAGTTTCGACGGCTGCGCGGCGCAGCCCAGCAGGCCGCTGGCGATCAGCGCGGCGGTCAGTAGCGGTTTCACTCAGGTGCGCTCCTGGCACTGTGGGCACAGGTGCTTGTCGCCCAGGCTGGTCCAGCCCAGTTCCTGGATCCGGGCGGTGGCCGCCGGCGCGTGGCCTTTCTTGCCGAGCTTGGCCTCGGCGGCGAACTCGAAGTCCAGCACGGCGTCGCAGCGATCGCACTTGACCTGCCACTGGTGGATTTCCAACTCATTGAACACCGGCCCTTGGGCCACGGCCACCCACTGCCCGGTGGGGTTGATCAGGTGGCGCACGCTGTCCACGGTCAGGCGCATGGAGAGGCTTTTGCTGCCTTTGAGCGAAACCAGCAGGGCGTCGCCCTTCTGGATCGAGCCGCCGTTGCCGGTAACCTGGTAGCGGCCCGGTACCAGGGCGCGGCACTCGATCAGGGTGTGTTGCGGGTTGAAAAGGGTGTAGCGGAAATCGTGTTCGACCATGGGTCCTCCAGAAATGCCGCGTATCCTAGCATCATCCCGTGACCAGATTCTGCGGATTGCCTGCCGCCCAGCGGGCGATGTTGTCCAGGGTGGTGGCGGCGATGGCATCCAGCGCCTCGCGGGTGAGGAACGCCTGGTGCGCGGTGACGATCACGTTGGGGAAGGTCAGCAGCCGCGCCAGCACGTCGTCCTGCAGCGGCTGGTCGGAGCGGTCCTCGAAAAACAGCTGCGCCTCTTCTTCGTACACATCCAGCCCCAGGTAGCCGAGCTGGCCGCGCTTGAGCGCGTCGATCAGCGCCGGGGTGTCGACCAGCGCGCCGCGGCCGGTGTTGATGAGCATGGCGCCGGGTTGCAGTTGGGCCAGGCTGTGGGCGTTGATCAGGTGGCGGGTGTGCTCGGTCAGCGGGCAGTGCAGGCTGATGATCCGCGCTTCGCGCAGCAACTCGGGCAGCGTCAGGTAGCGGGCACCGAGGGCCAGCAGTTCGGGGTTGGGGTAGGGGTCGTAGGCCAGCAGCTGGCAGCCGAAACCGGCCATGATGCGGGCGAAGGCGGCGCCGATCTGGCCGGTGCCGACCACGCCGACGGTCTTGCCATGCAGGTCGAAGCCGGTCAGCCCGTGCAGGGTGAAGTCGCCTTCGCGGGTGCGGTTGTAGGCCCGGTGCAGGCGCCGGTTGAGGGCCAGGATCAGGGCCACGGCGTGCTCGGCGACCGCGTGCGGCGAGTAGGCCGGCACCCGTGCCACGGCCAGTTTCAGGCGCTGCGCCGCGGCCAGGTCGACATGGTTGTAGCCGGCCGAGCGCAACGCCACCAGGCGCGTGCCGCCGGCGGCCAGGCGCTCGAGCACCGGGGCGTCGAGTTCGTCGTTGATGAACGCGCAGACCACCTCGAAGCCCTGGGCCAAGGCGGCGGTGTCGAGGGTCAGGCGGGCTGCCTGGTAGTGCAGCTCCAGGGCGCTGCCCTGGGCGGCGCGGGTGAAGCTTTCCTGGTCGTAGTGCTGGCTGCTGAACAACAGGGCGCGCATGGTTGGGTTCCTTTCATGAGACCGTTGCCAGTCTAGGCCAGTGGACCGGCTCGGTATTGATCTGCGCGGCTCTACAGTGCTGGCGTTGCAGTGCAGGGGCCAGCTTTGCGGGCGAAGGCTGCCTGATCGGCTATTCGCATCGCCTGCTTGGCCGGCAAGGCCGGCGCCTACGGACCCAGGCGCCGGCGATCAGGCATGCTGGCGCGCTTGTTCGGCCAGCCGCTCGATGGCCAGGTCGAGGTCGTCGAGCGCCGCCTGGGCCTGTGGGCTGTCCTGCTTGAGCAAGGTTTCGCTGCGCTGGCAGGCCGCGCGCAACTGCGGCACGCCGCAATAGCGCGAGGCACCGTTGAGACGGTGCACGCGCTCGATGATCGCCGTGCGGTCGGCGGCATTGCGTGCGGCCTGGATGGCTTCGCGGTCGGCCGCCAGCGAAGCCAGCAACATGGCCAGCATGTCCGCCGCCAGGTCCGGCTTGCCGGCGGCCAGGCGCAGGCCTTCCTCCGGGTCGAGCACCTTCAGTTCGCCGCTGTCCGGCAGCCGTTCGGGGCTGCGCTCCGGGGGTGGCGCGCCGAGGCTCAGGCCGGTCCATTTCATCACCACCTGGGCCAGTTGGCGTTCGCTGATCGGCTTGGTCAGGTAGTCGTCCATGCCGCTGTGCAGCAGGGCGCGTTTCTCGTTGGCCATGGCGTGGGCGGTCAGGGCGACGATCGGCAGCGGCTGGCCGCTCTGGCTGCTTTCCCAACGGCGGATCTGTTCGGTGCAGGCGCGTCCGTCCATGCCGGGCATCTGCACGTCCATCAGCACCAGGTCGAAGGGTTCGTCCTGCACCACCTGTACCGCGGTGTAGCCGCTGTCCACCGCCAGCACCTCGGCGCCCATGCCTTCGAGCAAGGTCTGCACCAGCAGCAGGTTGGCCGGGTTGTCGTCGACGCAGAGGATCTTCGGCACGCGTTGCCCGCTGTTCACCCGTTGTTCGCTCAAGGGCCGGCGCGGTTGCACCAGCTCCAGTAGCAGTCGGCGGATCTTGCGGGTACAGGTGGGCTTGGCCAGCAGTTGGCCATGGGCGTTGGGCAAGTACGGCAGGTAGAGCGGCTGCTCGGTGGTCGGGCACAGCGCCACGCACTGGCAGCCCAGGCCTTCGAGTTGCTGCAGGTACTGGCCGAGCTGTTCCGGGCCGAGGCTGCCGAGGTTGACCCCGAGCACGGCGAAGTCGAACGGCTTGCCGGCCTGGTTGGCCGCCTGGACCGCCTGCAACAGTTGCTCGCAGGAGGAGAACAGGGTCACCGACAGCCCGCAGTCCTCGAGCTGGTGTTCCAGCGCCTGGCGGGCCAGGTCGTGGCTGTCGACGATGGCCACGCGGCGACCGAGCAGGGCCGGCAGCGGTTGCTCCTCGCCGTCGTCGTGGGCCTTGGGCAGGTTGAGGCTGATCCAGAACTGCGAGCCTTCGCCCGGGGTGCTGTCGACGCCGATCTCGCCGCCCATCTGTTCGATCAGGCGCTTGGAGATCACCAGCCCCAGGCCGGTGCCGCCGGGTTGGCGCGACAGCGAGTTGTCGGCCTGGCTGAAGGCCTGGAACAGGGTGCGCACATCCTGCGGCGACAGGCCGATGCCGGTGTCCTGCACACTGATGCGCAGCTGCACGCTGTCTTCCTGTTCGTCGTCGAGCATGGCGCGCACGACGATGGTGCCTTCGCGGGTGAACTTGATGGCGTTGCTCACCAGGTTGGTGAGGATCTGCTTGAGCCGCAGCGGGTCGCCGACCAGCGACAGCGGGGTGTCGCGGTACACCAGGCTGAGCAGTTCGAGCTGCTTGGCGTGGGCGGCCGGGGCGAGGATGGTCAGGGTGTCCTGGATCAGGTCGCGCAGGTTGAACGGAATGCTGTCGAGCACCAGCTTGCCGGCCTCGATCTTGGAGAAGTCGAGGATCTCGTTGATGATCCCCAGCAGGTTGTCGGCGGACTTTTCGATGGTGCCCAGGTAGTCGAGCTGGCGCGGGCTCAGCTCGCTTTTCTGCAACAGGTGGGTGAAGCCGAGGATGCCGTTGAGCGGGGTGCGGATTTCATGGCTCATGTTGGCCAGGAACTCCGACTTGATGCGGCTGGCTTCCAGGGCTTCCTTGCGCGCCATGTCCAGCTCGATGTTCTGGATCTCGATGGTTTCCAGGTTCTGGCGCACGTCCTCGGTGGCCTGGTCGATGCTGTGCTGCAGCTCTTCGTGGGCGCTGTGCAGGGTTTCGGCCATGCGGTTGATGCCGCCGGCCAGCTCGTCGAGCTCATGGCTGCCCATGGCCGGCAGGCGTTCGTCGAGATGGCCGTCCTTGAGCTGGTTGACCGCGTGCTTGATGCGGTTGATCGGGCCGTTGATGGTGCGGCTCATGCGCAGGGCGAGCAGGGCGGTCAGGCTCAGGCAGGCGAGGATCAGCAGCAGGCTGGTGAACAGGTTGCGATAGCCGCGCAGCAAGGTGCCGTCGTGGGACAGCTCGATTTCGACCCAGCCCAGCAGCCGTTCGGCCTCGGCGGGCACGGCGTCGGTGGCCAGGTCGCGGTGATGGCCGAACACTGGCATCAGGTAGCGGGTGGCATCGTTGCCGGTGCGCTGCAGCAGCTGCGTGCCGGTGCCACCGCTGGGCGGCTGGTTGAGCATGCTCGGGCCGGCATGGGCCAGGCGGGTGCGGTCGGCGGCGAGGAAGGCCACCGCGCGCACATCGGATTGCTCCAGGGCCTGGGCGGCGATGCGCTCCAGCTGCGCCGGGGCCTGGCGGGCCAGGGCCGGGGCCGCCAGTGGGGCCAGTTGCTCGGCGATCATCTTGCCGCGTTGCAGCAACTGCGTGCGCAGGTCGCTCTGCTGCAGCCAGGTGAAGTAGCAGCCCAGCACCAGGGCCATCAGGCTGGCGGGCAGCAAGGCCAGCAGCAACACGCGGCTGCGGATTCCCAATCGGTCGAGCACACCTCTCTCCTGTCATGTGCTTAAGGGCGCGGTTTGCGCTTCAGGCCGAACGTTACTCCGGGTAGGGGGGCAATGCACCCATTTGTGTTTGATTTTGTTTCAAGAAACCCCGGTGCCGGCCTGTTTCTCACGCGTGCGGCGGATGCGTCCTACATGGCGCTGGTCGTACTGAGGTTGCCTGCCGTTGGTGCTTGTCGAATAATCACGTAATTGAGAATTGATGGCAGTTGCCAATGCATCCTGTATCTATCCACGCCACCCATATCCTCGCCATCGAGGACGACCCCGTGCTGGGCGCCTACCTGCACGAGGAACTACAGCGTGGCGGCTTCCACGTGACCTGGTGCCGCAATGGCCTCGAGGGCCTGGAGGTCGCCGCCCGGCAAGCTTTCGACCTGGTCCTGATGGATATCCTGCTGCCGGGGCTCAATGGCCTCGACGCCCTGGCCAGCCTGCGCCGGCACAGTGCCACGCCGGTGATCCTGATGTCGGCGCTGGGCGCCGAGGCCGACCGCATCAGTGGGTTCGAGCGCGGCGCCGACGATTACCTGCCCAAGCCGTTCAGCTTCGCCGAACTGCGCGTGCGCATCGAGGCGATCCTGCGCCGGGTGGCGTTCGAGCGGCGGGCCCAGGCGCCGCGCGAGGCCGATGCCGGGCAGTTGCAGTTCGATGAACAGGCGTGTGATGTCAGCCTGGCCGGCACCCGTGCCGGCCTCACCCCCAGCGAGTACCGTCTGCTCGATACCTTGCACCGCAGTAGCGACGAGGTGCTGAGCAAACCCTTCCTTTACCAGCAGGTCTTGCAGCGTGGCTACTCGCGGCATGACCGCAGCCTGGACATGCACGTCAGCCAGATCCGCCGCAAGCTCAAGGCCATCGGCTACCACGAGCGCCAGGTGCGCACGGTGTGGGGCAGGGGCTATGTGTTCGGCGCGGGCGAGGCGGACTGAGGCATGCTCGATCGTCATTCGCTGTTCTGGAAACTGGCTGTGCTGCTGGTGGGGTTCTGCCTGCTGATGATTGGCCTGAGCTACAGCTGGGGCCGGCACATGGAAACCCAGGATGCCTTCCTCTCCGAGCCGGCTCGCCAGGTGCTGCGCGGCTACGCCGCAGAGGCCGAACAGGCCTGGCGCGGCGGCGGGCAGGCCGGCGTCGATGCCTGGTTGAGCGGCATGCATGAGCGCGAGCAGGGCTGGCTGGGGGTGCTCGATGGCGACTTGCAGCCCCTGGGCAGCGCCAACCTGAGCAGCAGCCAGACCCAGCGCCTGACCCGCCTGCGCGGCGTCGACTGGCCCATGAGCCGGCGCAGCATCGGCCAACCCTGGTTGCGCCTGCCGTTCCCCCAGGCGCCGGAGCAGGGCATGCTGGTGATCGAGTTGCCCGAGCGCTTCAACCCCGGCCAGTACCGCTTGTTCTGGCGCGTGGTCACCAATGGCGTGATTCCCGGGCTGTTCACCTTGCTGCTGTGCGTGGGCCTGTACCGCATGCTGATCGTGCCACTGAACCAGCTGCGCGAGCAGGCCAATGCCTGGCGCGCCGACCAGTTGGCCGCGCGCCTGGACGCGCGCACCACCCAGCGGCGTGATGAGCTGGGCGAGCTGGCCCGCGCCTTCGACCAGATGGCCGAACGCCTGCAGGGCACCGTGACCCTGCAGCAGCAGTTGCTGCGCGACCTGTCCCATGAAATGCGCACCCCGCTCAGCCGCCTGCGGGTGGCCTGCGATGGCGAGACCGACCTGCATCGCTTGCGCGAACGCCTGCACCGTGAGGTGGATGCCATGCAGCAATTGGTCGAGGACACCCTGCAACTGGCCTGGCAGGACGCCGAGCGGGCGCCGATGAACCTCGAGCCGATCCAGCTGCAGGCGCTGTGGGACATGCTCAGCGAGAACGCCTGCTATGAAAGTGGCTGGGCCCCGGAGCGGTTGCGTTGCGAGCTGCCGGCCGATTGCTGGGTGCAAGGCAATCTCAACCACTTGGCCCAGGCCCTGGAGAACGTGCTGCGCAATGCCATTCGCCATTCGCCGGCCCAGGGCGTGGTCAGGCTCAGCGGGCGACGCCACGGCCATTACTGGCATATCGAGCTGGAAGACGACGGCGGTGGTGTGGCCGAGGCCGACCTGGAGCGGATCTTCGCGCCGTTTTCGCGGCTCGATGGCTCGCGGCCGGGGGATGGCGGCTTCGGCCTGGGGCTGAGCATTGCCCGCAGTGCCATCGAGCGTCAGGGCGGACGGGTGTGGGCGGTCAATGGGGCGCAGGGCCTGCGGGTGTGCCTGCGCCTGGTGGCGGCGCCAGGGGGCGTGTCGCCTGGTTCGCCAGCAAGGCTGGCGCCTACGGGTTGATCATCCATAATCTTATAGCCAGCGGTTATAGTGTCCGACGATTGCGTGATATGGCCGCGCAGGGTTTGCCGGTATGATAGTCGCCCCTGCCGTCCGGATTGCGAAAACGCCCATGACCCTGCAGTACCCAACGATTGCCGATTGCGTCGGCCACACGCCTCTGGTTCGCCTGCAGCGCATTGCCGGGGCCACCAGCAACACCTTGCTGCTCAAGCTCGAAGGCAACAACCCGGCAGGTTCGGTCAAGGACCGTCCGGCGTTGTCGATGATCACCCGCGCCGAACTGCGTGGGCAGATCAAGCCAGGCGACACGCTGATCGAAGCCACCTCGGGCAACACCGGCATCGCCCTGGCCATGGCGGCGGCGATCAAGGGCTACAAGATGATCCTGATCATGCCCGACAACTCCACCGCCGAACGCAAGGCGGCGATGACCGCCTATGGCGCCGAGCTGATCCTGGTGACCAAGGAAGAGGGCATGGAAGGCGCGCGCGACCTCGCCGAGAAACTGCAGGCCGAAGGCCGCGGCCTGGTGCTCGACCAGTTCGCCAATGGCGACAACCCGATCGCCCACTACAACAGCACCGGCCCGGAAATCTGGCAGCAGACCCAGGGCAGCATCACCCATTTCGTCAGCTCCATGGGCACCACCGGTACCATCATGGGCTGCTCGCAGTACCTCAAGGAGCAGAATCCTGCGGTGCAGATCATTGGCTTGCAGCCAATGGAAGGCTCGGCCATTCCTGGCATCCGCCGCTGGCCCCACGAGTACCTGCCGAAGATCTTCGACGCCAGCCGTGTCGACCGGGTGGTCGACATGTCCCAGCAGGAGGCCGAGGACACCACGCGCCGCCTTGCCCGCGAAGAGGGCATTTTCTGCGGTGTGTCCTCCGGCGGTGCAGTGGCGGCGATGCTGCGCCTGTCCCAGGAAGTCGAGAACGCGGTGATGGTCGCCATCATCTGCGATCGTGGCGACCGTTACCTGTCCACTGGCCTGTTCGACGCGACCTGATGTCCAGAAAGAAAAGCAACGGCGGCCTGCGCTTCCAGCCGGCCGGCGGCAACCGTACCCCACAGGTTCCCGTGGGCAAGAAACAGCGCCTGCTGATCGAGCGCGTGTCCGGCGATGGCCGGGGCATCGCCTTCGTCGAAGGGCGCACCTGGTTCGTCAGCGGCGCGCTGGACGGCGAGGACGTCGAGGCGCGCGTGCTGGCGGCGCGCGGCAAGGTGGTCGAGGCGCGCCTGGAACGTGTGTTCCAGGCCAGCGCGCAACGGCGCGAGGCGCCCTGCCGGCATTACGCCCGCTGTGGCGGCTGCAACCTGCAACATGTCCCCCATGCCGACCAGCTGGCCCTCAAGCAGCGCCTGCTGGCCGAGCAGTTGCAACGGGTTGCCGGCCTGCAGCCAGAAGCCTGGGCCGTGCCCCTGAGCGGGCCGGAGTTCGGCTACCGGCGCCGGGCGCGGGTGGCGGTGCGCTGGGATGCCAAGGCCCGCCATCTGGACGTGGGCTTTCGCGCCGAGGCCAGCCAGGACATCGTCGCCATCGACGACTGCCCGGTGCTGGTACAACCCTTGCAGTCCATTTTCCGCCACTTGCCCACCGTGCTGCGCAGCTTGAGCAAGCCGCAGGCGCTGGGGCATGTGGAGCTGTTCAGCGGCACGGCGCAAGCGCTGCTGGTGCGTCACGTGGCAGCGTTGCCCGCTGAAGACCTGGCGCGCCTTGCGGCATTCTGTGCCGAAGCCGGCGCCCAGCTGTGGTTGCAGGGCGAAGGCCAGCCGGCCCCGGTGGACGCCGCGGCGCAGCTAGGCTTTGCCCTCGAGCCTTGGGGCCTGGAGCTGGCCTGGCGGCCTGGGGATTTCGTCCAGGTCAACGCTCAGGTGAACAGCCTGATGATCCAGCAGGCCCTGGCCTGGCTGGCGCCGCAGGCCGACGAGCGGGTGCTGGACCTGTTTTGCGGCCTGGGCAACTTCGCCTTGCCCCTGGCGCGCCAGGCGCGCGAGGTGGTGGCGGTGGAAGGCGTGCAGGCCATGGTCGAGCGCGCCGAGGCCAATGCCCGCAACAACAATGTGCATAACGCACGGTTTTTTCAGGCCGATTTATCGCAGCCTTTGGCGGACGCCGGATGGGTCGCCGAAGGCTTTTCTGCGGTACTCTTGGACCCACCGCGCGACGGCGCTTTCGAGGTGGTGCAAGGCATCGCCCGGTTGGGTGCGCAGCGGCTGGTCTATGTATCGTGCAACCCGGCCACGCTGGCGCGAGACGCCCAGGTTCTGGCGGGGCAGGGGTACCGGTTAAAAAGGGCCGGGATTCTCGACATGTTTCCTCAGACGGCACATGTCGAGGCCATGGCGTTATTCGAAGCGGGCTAGCGCGGCTGGCCCCCTTGGTGTCGCGTTCAGGGAACGAAGGCGGCACAGGTGATAGTCAGCGTGTCCGCGTGGCGCGCTGTATGGAAAGGTAAAGCAAAGATGGTACAGGTGAGAGTGCACCAGCCGGTCAACAACGACGGCAGTATCAATCTCGAAGCATGGCTCGATCATGTGGTGAGCGTCGATTCGCAGCTCGATCGCCCGGCGCTCAAAGAGGCCTGCGAGTTCGCCCAGGAAGTCGAGAAGAAGGGCAACCCGGCCAAGCATTCCTGGGCGGACGGGACATCCAGTTTCCAGGCGGGGCTGGAGATTGCGGAAATTCTCGCCGACCTCAAGCTCGACCAGGATTCGCTGGTCGCCGCGGTGATCTACCGCTCGGTGCGCGAAGGCAAGGTGACCCTGGCCGAAGTCGGCCAGCGCTTTGGCCCGGTGGTGTCCAAGCTGATCGACGGCGTGCTGCGCATGGCCGCCATCAGTGCCAGCCTCAGCCCGCGCCAGTCGCTGGTGCTCGGCTCCCAGGCGCAGGTGGAAAACCTGCGCAAGATGCTGGTGGCCATGGTCGACGACGTGCGCGTGGCGCTGATCAAGCTGGCAGAACGCACCTGCGCCATTCGCGCGGTCAAGGCTGCCGATGACGAGAAACGCCTGCGGGTGGCCCGCGAGGTGTTCGACATCTATGCGCCGCTGGCCCACCGCCTGGGCATCGGCCATATCAAGTGGGAGCTGGAAGACCTCTCGTTCCGCTACCTCGAACCCGACCAGTACAAGCAGATCGCCAAGCTGCTGCACGAGCGCCGGCTGGACCGCGAGCGTTTCATCAGCGACGTGATGAACCAGCTGCAGAACGAATTGCTGGCCACCGGGGTCAACGCCGATATCAGTGGCCGGGCGAAACACATCTATTCGATCTGGCGCAAGATGCAGCGCAAGGGCCTGGAGTTCAGCCAGATCTATGACGTGCGCGCAGTGCGCGTGCTGGTGCCGGAGGTGCGCGACTGCTACACCGCGCTGGGCATCGTCCATACCCTGTGGCGGCACATCCCCAAGGAGTTCGACGACTACATCGCCAACCCCAAGGAGAACGGCTACCGCTCGCTGCACACCGCGGTGATCGGCCCCGAGGGCAAGGTGCTGGAGGTGCAGATCCGCACCCATGCCATGCACGAGGAGGCCGAGCTGGGCGTGTGCGCGCACTGGCGCTACAAGGGCACCGACGTCAAGCCAAGCTCCAACCACTACGAAGAGAAGATCTCCTGGCTGCGCCAGGTCCTCGAGTGGCACGAAGAGCTGGGCGATATCGGCGGCCTGGCCGAACAGCTGCGCGTCGATATCGAGCCGGACCGGGTCTATGTGTTCACCCCCGACGGCCACGCCATCGACCTGCCCAAGGGCGCCACGCCACTGGACTTCGCCTACCGCGTGCACACCGAGATCGGCCACAACTGCCGTGGCGCCAAGATCAACGGGCGCATCGTGCCGCTGAACTACAGCCTGCAAACCGGCGAGCAGGTGGAGATCATCACCAGCAAGCACGGCAGCCCGAGCCGCGACTGGTTGAACTCCAACCTGGGCTACGTCACCACCTCGCGGGCCCGGGCCAAGATCGTCCACTGGTTCAAGCTGCAGGCCCGCGACCAGAACGTGGCCGCCGGCAAGACCCTGCTCGAGCGCGAGCTGAGCCGCCTGGGCCTGCCCCAGGTGGACTTCGAGCGCCTGGCCGAGAAGGCCAACGTCAAGACCGCCGAGGACATGTTCGCCGCCCTCGGCGCCGGCGACCTGCGCCTGGCGCACATGGTCAACGCCGCCCAGCAGCTGCTCGAGCCCGAGCGCCTGGAGCCGGTCGAGCTGATCCCGCGCCAGGCCCGTGGTATTCGTGCCGGCAAGCGCAGCGACATCCAGATCCAGGGCGTCGGCAACCTGCTCACGCAGATGGCGGGCTGCTGCCAGCCGCTGCCGGGCGATGCCATCGTCGGCTACATCACCCAGGGCCGCGGGGTGAGCATCCATCGCCAGGACTGCGCCTCGGTGCTGCAACTGGCGGGCAAGGAGCCGGAGCGCATGATCCAGGTGAGCTGGGGGCCGATCCCGGTGCAGACCTATCCGGTGGATATCGTCATCCGTGCCTACGACCGCCCGGGGCTGCTGCGCGACGTGTCGCAGGTGCTGCTCAACGAGAAGATCAACGTGCTGGCGGTCAACACCCGCTCGAACAAGGAAGACAACACCGCGCTGATGTCGCTGACCATCGAGATCCCTGGCCTGGACGCCTTGGGGCGCTTGCTCGGCAGGATCTCGCAGTTGCCCAACATCATCGAGACGCGGCGTAATCGCACCCCTTGATACCGCCCTCGCGGGGCCAGCCCATTCCCACGCTGTCGTGCTGTCGGCGTGGGAGCGGGCAGGCCTTGCGGTGAGGCCGCTAAGGACAACCCATGACCTACACCCTCGACGACCTGCTGCACCTGATGGCGCGCCTGCGCGACCCGCAACAGGGTTGCCCCTGGGACCTCAAGCAGGACTACGCCAGTATTGTCCCGCACACGATCGAAGAGGCCTATGAAGTGGCCGACACCATCGAGCGTGGCGATTTCGAGCACCTGCAGGGCGAGCTGGGCGACCTGCTGTTCCAGGTGGTCTACTACAGCCAGCTGGCCCGTGAAGAAGGGCGCTTCGAGTTCGAGGGCGTGGTCGATTCGATCACCCGCAAGCTGATTCGCCGCCACCCCCATGTGTTCCCCACCGGCGAGCTGTATGCGCCGCTGGACACTCCGGCGTTGAGCGAGGCCCAGGTCAAGTCGCGCTGGGAAGAGATCAAGGCCGAGGAGCGTGCCGAAAAGAGCGAGCCCGCGCAGTTGTCGCTGCTCGATGACGTGCCGGCGGCCTTGCCTGCCCTGTCCCGTGCCGCCAAACTGCAAAAGCGTGCGGCCACGGTCGGCTTCGACTGGCCCGAGGCGTTGCCGGTGCTGGACAAGGTCCGTGAGGAGCTCGACGAGGTGCTGCAGGCCATGGCCGACGGCGACAGTGACGCCCTGGAAGACGAACTGGGCGACCTGCTGTTCGCCACCGTCAACCTGGCCCGGCACCTCAAGCACGACCCGGAAAACGCCTTGCGCCGTGCCAACCGCAAGTTCGAGCGACGTTTCCGATTTATCGAACAGGCATTGCGCGAGCAGGGCCTGACCCTCCAAGATCGTACCCTCGACGAGCTGGACGCCCTGTGGGGCGAGGCCAAGCGTCAGGAAAAGAACCTGCCCAGCTGCGGCTGAGCTGATGCATAAGTGAGTGAACTTCCATGAGCCTTTCCCTTCGCGACCAATTGCTCAAAGCCGGTCTGGTCAACCAGAAACAGGTTTCCCAGGCCAACAAGGCCGAGAAAAAACAGAAACGCCTGGAACATAAGGGCCAGGTCGAGGTGGACGACAGCCAGCAGCGCCTGGCCAAGCAAGCCCAGGCCGAGAAGGCCAAGAAAGACCAGGAACTGAACCGCCAGGTTCAGGAGAAGGCTGAGCAGAAGGCCCGCGCCGCGCAGGTCAAGCAATTGATCGAGGCGACCCGCCTGCCCAAGCTGACCACCGAGGACTACTACAACTTCGTCGACGACAAGAAGGTCAAGCGCATCGCCGTCAACGCCCTGATGCGCAGCAAGCTGAGCAACGGCGCGCTGGCGATCGTCGCCCACGGCGGCGGCTACGAAGTGATCCCGCGCGAGGCGGCGGTGAAGATCCAGGAACGTGACCCCAAGCGCATCCTGCTGCTCAACACCCATGTCGAGGAGGCGGACGAGGACGACCCGTACGCGGCCTACAAGATCCCTGACGATCTGATGTGGTAAGCATGAAAAACCCCGCCTAGGCGGGGTTTTTTCTTTGAAGAGGGTGTCACTGCGAGGATCGCTGGTTCTCCAGCACTTCCAGCTCCTGGCGGTACTGGTGGGCCTGGTGTTCGTCGTGGAACATGCCGACCAGTTGGCCTTGCTGGTGTACATCCCAGATCCGCACGCCGGCGGCCAGGCCTTCGTGGGACATTTTCGATTCGTCGCGTTCGGTTACTTGGACTGTCATCGTTAAACTCCACTTCTTCAGTTGGCTGCGACAGTGTGTCGCACACCCTCTTTATAGAGTTTGTTAGCAGGCTAAGTAAATAAAACAGCGATTAAACAAATTTCATGTAGGAGCGGCCTTGTGTCGCGAAAGGGCTGCGCAGCAGCCCCGGCAATTTCGATGGTGGCTTGAAATCAGGGGCCGCTACGCGCCCCTTTCGCGACGCAAGGCCGCTCCTACAGAGATCGCCGAAGCCCGGGCAAAAAAAGCCCCGCACAAGGCGGGGCTTGGGGCGTTGCAGGCAGCGCTATCAGTTACCCTTGACCGCCTTGCCGTCCACCGTGCCATCCTGCAGCACGATCACGTATTCCTTGCCGTCGGTCTCGACCTGGCGCAGTTGCACCAGCAGGTAGTCCCAGTCCTTGGCGAACCACAGCTCGGTGATACGCTTGCTCTGGCTCGGGTCGCGCACGCGCTCGACCTTGATCGCCTCGACCTGGCCGGTCTTGGTGGCGACTTTCTCGGCGCCCAGCACGCGGAAGTCGTAGGTGTCGATCTCGTCACCGTCGACCACCTGGTAGGTCATGCTCTTCTTGCCGGCGGCCACATCATGCTGCAGCGCCAGCTGGTACGATGACTTGTCCAGCACGCCACGGTTGAGCGGCAGGCTGACGGCATCGCCACGGTCGCTGCCGGTGACTTTCTTGCCGGTCCAGTCGAAGGTCAGGTCGACCTTCTTGGCCTTGCCCAGGCCGCCGCGCTCGAAGTGGTACTTCTGCGGCAGCAGGGTGTCGTTGTCCATGCGCAGGGTGCTTTGCTCAGTCAGGCTGGCGATCATCATGGAGGCCTTGAAGTTAAGGTCCCAGCTACCGTTGGCGTTCTTGACCAGGCTGCGCTCGGCGGTGCCGCTCATGGGCAGCTGTTTCCAGTCGGCGGTGTAGCTGGCGGCGAAAGGCTTCAGATCAGCTGCCTGGAGCGGCAGGGCAAGCACGGCGAGAGCCAAGAGCAGGGCACGACGCATAAATTCTCCTAGGATCGAATCAAGTGACCGCTGGCCGCCAGCGGCTGGCCATCCAGTAATGCACCCTGTTCGCCCAGACGCAAGCGTCCGTCGGCAAACCAGCGCACCGCCAGCGGGTAGATCAGGTGTTCCTGCCGGTGCACGCGCTGGGCGAGTGCCTCCGGGGTGTCATCCGTTGCAACCGGGACCACAGCCTGTACGACCAGGGGCCCGCCATCGAGTTCCTCGGTGACGAAGTGCACGCTGCAGCCGTGCTCGGCGTCGCCAGCCTCCAGCGCACGCTGGTGCGTGTGCAGGCCTTTGTACTTGGGCAACAGTGACGGATGGATGTTCAGCAGGCGGCCTTGGTAGTGGCGCACGAAATCGCCACTCAAGATGCGCATGAAGCCGGCCAGCACCACCAGGTCGGGCTTGAAGCCGTCGATCAGCGCCATCAGCGCTGCGTCGAAAGCCTCGCGACCTTCGAAGCCGCTGTGCGACAGCACCGCGGTTTCGATGCCGGCTGCCCGGGCGCGCTCGAGGCCGTAGGCATCGGCGCGGTTCGAGATCACCGCGCCGATGCGCGCCGGGCTGTCACTGCTGTTGTTGCTGTCGATCAGCGCCTGCAGGTTGCTGCCGGAGCCCGACAGCAACACGACTACATTACAGGGCATCAGTGTGCCTTGAGGTTCTGCAGCTCGACCTGGGCGGCGCCTTCGGCGGCCAGGTCGATACGGCCGATCACCCATGGCTGCTCGCCGGCGCTGCGCAGGACGTTCAGGGCATTGTCGACCTGGTCCTGGGCCACGCAGATGACCATGCCCACGCCGCAGTTCAGCACGCGGTGCATTTCATGCTCGTCGACGTTGCCTTTGGCCTGCAGGAAGTCGAATACCGCCGGGCGCTGCCAGCTGGCCACGTCGACCACCGCCTGGGCGCCTTTTGGCAGCACGCGCGGGATGTTGTCCAGCAGACCGCCGCCAGTGATGTGGGCCATGGCCTTGACCGCGCCGGTCTGCTTGATCAGTTGCAGCAGGGGCTTTACGTAGATGCGGGTCGGCGCCATCAGCAGGTCGGCCAGTGGCTGGCCGTCGAGCTGGGTGTTGTCGATGTCGGTGGCGGACACTTCGAGGATCTTGCGGATCAGCGAGTAGCCGTTGGAGTGCGGGCCGGAGGAGGGCAGGGCGATCAGGGCGTCACCCGCGACCACTTTCGAGCCGTCGATGATCTCGGCCTTTTCCACCACGCCAACGCAGAAGCCGGCCAGGTCGTAGTCTTCGCCTTCGTACATGCCAGGCATCTCGGCGGTTTCACCACCGACCAGCGAGCAGCCGGCCAGTTCGCAACCGGCGCCGATGCCGGTGACCACGGTGGCGGCCACGTCGACGTTGAGCTTGCCGGTGGCGTAGTAGTCGAGGAAGAACAACGGCTCGGCGCCGCAGACGACCAGGTCGTTGACGCACATGGCGACCAGGTCCTGGCCGATGCTGTCGTGCTTGTTCAGGTTCAGCGCCAGGCGCAGCTTGGTGCCGACGCCGTCGGTGCCGGAGACCAGCACCGGCTGCTTGTAGCCGGCCGGGATCTCGCAGAGGGCGCCGAAGCCACCCAGGCCACCCATGACTTCAGGACGTGCGGTGCGCTTGGCGACGCCCTTGATGCGTTCGACCAGTGCTTCGCCGGCGTCGATGTCTACACCGGCGTCTTTGTAGCTCAGGGAGGGTTGCTTGCTCATTGATCCAGGCCTTTAAGAGGGAGGGATTCTAGAAAACGACCATGACGGCCAGGGCCGACGGGAACGCGTGCGGCTGCCTGTACATCACTGGTCTGCGAAGGCGCGCGATTTTATCAGGGTTGCCCCCAAGCGGCCATCCTCAGGCCGACGGGCAGGCGGCAAATGTGGGTAAAAAAAGCGCTTTCACCCGCTGCGGCTGGTTGCCGCGCCAGCGCCTGTATAAGGTATAGGCATGGCGACGGCGTATTCATGCGTACCGCGCGGTCAAAGCCGACAGTTTCGCGCGCGTCGCCCCTTGGTTATCTGGACAGGAATCCCCAATGCGTCTTTTCAACTACCTCGCTGGCGCCTGCCTGGCCTTGGCCGGTCCCTTGGCCCAGGCAGAAACCGTCTCCGGCCTGTACCAGGTGCGCGAGCCCCTCGACGGGCAAGGCGGGGAGGCCCGCACCCAGGCCACCGCCAAGGCCCTGGACACCCTGGTGCTGCGCCTGACCGGCGACCCCAAGGCAGCGCAGAGCGCGGCACTGGCCAGCTTGCGCAAGGATCCGCAGCAGATCATCAACCAGGTCGGCACCGAGGCCGGGCCGCCCGAGGCGGTGCTGGTCGAATTCGACCCCGGTAGCAGTGAACGCGCGCTGCGCCAGGCAGGCTTGGCTTTGTGGGGCAGCAACCGGCCGTCGATCCTCGGTTGGTGGCTCAATGACAGTGTCGAGGGCAGTAGCCTGGTCGGCGACGGCCAGGCTGCCGCCGAGCTGTTGCGCCGCGCTGCCCAGCACCGTGGGCTGCCGCTGCGCCTGCCGCTGGCCGACCTGCAAGAGCAACTGGTGGGCAACGCCGAGCATGTCGACGGCAGCGACCCGGCGCCGCTGCGCGAGGCATCCGAGCGCTATGGCGCCGATGCGCTGCTGGCCGTACATGCCCGTGAGGCGGATGGCAAATGGCAGGGCAAGTGGCAGTTGTGGCTGGGTGACCAGCGCGAGCAGGGCAGTGCCGAGGGCGCCGACCAGGCGGCCCTGGCCGATGCGGTGCTGCTGGCGGTGAGCAATCGCCTGGCGCCGCGCTATGTCACCCGGCCAGGGGCCAGCGGCGATCTGCAGGTGCAGGTGCAGGGCATGAGCCTGCAGCGCTACGCCGAACTGAGCCGTGTGCTCGAGCCGTACGGCGCACGCTTGCAAATGGCCGATGGGGCGACCCTGACCTACGGCGTCACGGCCAATCGCGAGCAACTGCGCGCCCAGTTGAGCCTGGCCAAGCTGCAGGAACTGCCGGCCGAGCCGCAGCCAGCCGCGCCTGGGCCGGCTGCCCAGGGTGAACCCGGTGCGGCTGCCCCAGCCGTTACCCCAGCGCCGTTCGACGGCCTGCGTTTTCGCTGGTAAGGAGCACCACGAATGACTGACATGCGTCGCTGGATGTGGCTCGGCGTGGTACTGGTGATCGCCGTGCTGCTGTATTTTCTGCACAACATTCTCTCGCCGTTCTTGGTCGGCATCCTGCTGGCTTACCTGGCCGATCCGCTGGTCGACCGCCTGGAGCGCATCGGCCTGTCGCGCACCTGGGGCGTGGTGGTGGTGTTCAGCCTGTTCACCCTGATCTTCATGGCTCTGTTGCTGATACTGGTGCCGATGCTGGCCAAGCAGCTGGTGCGCCTGTACGAACTGGCGCCGCAGATGCTCGACTGGTTGCAGCACGTGGCGTTGCCCTGGGTGCAAAGCCGCCTGGGCCTGGCCGATGGCTTCTGGAAGTTCGACAAGATCAAGTCGGCCATCGCCGAGCACATGGGCCAGACCACCGATATCGTCGGCGTGCTGCTGTCCCAGGCCACCGCCTCGAGCCTGGCGCTGATCGGCTGGCTGGCCAACCTGGTGCTGATCCCGGTGGTGGGCTTCTACCTGTTGCGCGACTGGGACCTGATGATGGCCAAGCTGCGCAGCCTGCTGCCGCGCCAGCGCGAACCGCAGGTGGTGGGGCTGGCTGGTGAGTGCCACGAAGTGCTGGGCGCCTTCGTGCGCGGGCAGTTGCTGGTGATGCTGGCGTTGGGCGTCATCTATTCCACCGGGCTGATGCTGGTGGGGCTGGAGCTGGGCCTGTTGATCGGCATGCTGGCGGGGCTGGCGGCGATCGTGCCGTACATGGGCTTCATCATCGGCATTGGCGCGGCGCTGGTCGCCGGGTTGTTCCAGTTCGGCGGCGAGCTGTACCCGATGCTGGGCATCGTCGCGGTGTTCATGGTTGGCCAGGCCCTGGAAGGCATGGTGCTGACGCCGTTGCTGGTGGGGGATCGCATCGGCCTGCACCCGGTGGCGGTGATCTTCGCGATCCTCGCCGGTGGCGAGTTGTTCGGCTTTACCGGCGTGCTCCTGGCGCTGCCGGTGGCGGCGGTGATCATGGTGCTGCTGCGGCATGTGCACGACCTGTACAAGGAGTCGGACATGTATGCCGGGGAGATCGATCCGGATCTGTGACCGATCGCGGGGCAAGCTGGCCCCTACGGGACCAAGACCACCCGCAAACCCCGTAGGAGCCGGCTTGCCGGCGAACACCGGCGCAGCCGGTGCCATCCACCGCAGCGCCTGCTTCGCCAGCAAGGCTGGCTCCTACGGGATCAAGGCCACCCGCAAACCCCGTAGGAGCCGGCTTGCCGGCGAACACCGGCATGGCCGGTGCCAGCCTGCGCGGTGCCTGGTTCGCCAGCAAGGCTGGCGCCTACAGTGGGTGTGCATGGCAGGTGGCTGTGGGGCTTGCCCTGCGCACGGGTTGAAATGGTGCAACTGATTGATTTTCCTTGTGCTATTTCCCTGGCCGATTGTGCCGCCCGCGCTGCGGGTATAGACTTTGCAACACTGTTCACCAAAGGCCCCCTGTGGTCCCTGCGACCGCCAGCCAGCATGAAACCGATCCAGTTGCCCCTGGGTGTGCGTCTGCGCGACGATGCCACCTTCATCAACTACTATCCGGGCGCCAATGCCGCGGCATTGGGCTACGTCGAGCGGCTATGCGAAGCCGACGCCGGCTGGACCGAGAGCCTCATCTACCTGTGGGGCAAGCAGGGCGTTGGCCGTACCCACCTGCTGCAGGCCGCCACCCACCGTTTCCAGCAACTGGGCGAACCTGCCGTCTACCTGCCCCTGGCGCAACTGCTCGAGCGTGGCGTCGAACTGCTCGACCACCTGGAACAATACGAGCTGGTGTGCATCGACGACCTGCACGTGATTGCCGGCAAGGCGGATTGGGAAGAGGCCATGTTCCACCTGTTCAACCGCCTGCGCGACAGTGGCAGGCGCCTGTTGCTGGCCGCTTCCAGCTCGCCGCGCGAGCTGCCGATCAAGCTTGCCGACCTCAAGTCACGGCTGACCCTGGCGCTGATCTTCCAGATGCGCGGCATGTCCGACGAAGACAAGCTGCGCGCCCTGCAGTTGCGCGCGTCGCGCCGCGGCCTGCACCTGACCGACGAGGTCGGCCACTTCATCCTCACCCGTGGTACCCGCAGCATGAGCGCGCTGTTCGACCTGCTCGAGCGTCTCGACCAGGCGTCGCTGCAAGCCCAACGCAAGCTGACGATACCCTTCCTCAAGGAAACCCTCGGCTGGTAGTGGCCTGAAAACACGGGGCCAGAGCCTCCAAACGGAAAAGTCACAACTTTTTCGATAAAATTTGCAAATGGGTTCGATAGAAGGCATAGTTTCCCCCTTCTAAAGGACTACAGACACGGTCGTGCCCATGCTGAAGCGCTTCGCACCCCTCGTGCCACTTGCACTCGTCACCCTTCTTTACGGCTGTGCCTCCACCGGCCCGGTCACGCCCTCGCAGGATCATTCCGTGGCCGCCGAGCAATCGGTCAAGGCCAAGGCGTCGGCTTCTTCCGTATTCACCGAGCAAGAGCTGGCCAGCGAAGATGATCTCGAGGCCTTCTCCAGCAACAGCAAGCCTTACCAGCTGCCGGTCCTGGCCGACAGCATCCTCGAGCGCGGCATGTCGCTGATCGGCACCCGCTACCGCTTTGGCGGCACCTCCGAGAAGTCCGGCTTCGACTGCAGCGGCTTCATTGGTTACCTGTTCCGCGAAGAGGCGGGCATGAACCTGCCGCGTTCGACCCGCGAAATGATCAACGTCGACGCCCCCAAGGTAGCCCGCAACAAGCTCAAGCCCGGCGACTTGCTGTTCTTCAGCACCAACGGCCGCGGTCGTGTCAGCCATGCCGGCATCTACCTGGGTGACAACCAGTTCATCCACTCCAGCAGCCGCCGCAGCGGTGGCGTGCGCATCGACAGCCTGGGCGATCGTTACTGGAGCAAGACCTTCATCGAGGCCAAGCGCGCGCTCGCCATGGCGCCGACCACGATCTCGCGCAATTGATTTGATATCAAAATGCTGTAACCTCGCACGGCGGCGTAGCTGAAAAGCTCGCCGCCGTGCGCATTTACAGAAAGCGTCTAATCTAAATTCTCAACTCGGCTTCGGCTGCGGCCGGACGGTCTTCGACAGGACGTTACCCTCATGGCGATGTTGGCGCGCTTCGCACTCCTTTCTCTCGCGGCACTGCTCGCAGCCTGTTCGAGCCGTGCCCCGGCGCCTGCTCCGGCGACCAAGCCGCCGGTATCGTTCAGCCAGCAGCCAGCCTCCTCGCCTGCCGCGGACGATGTGCTGTTCCGCGCCATCGGCCTGGTGGGCACGCCCTACCGCTGGGGCGGCAACACCCCGGACTCCGGCTTCGATTGCAGTGGCCTGATCGGTTACGTCTACCGTGACGCCGCCGGTATCAGCCTGCCGCGCACCACCCGCGACATGATCGTGATGCGCGCGCCGAACGTGGATATCAACGCCCTGCAGTCGGGCGACCTGGTGTTCTTCGCCACCGGCGGCGGTTCGCAGGTCAGCCATGCCGGCATCTACGTGGGCGAGGGGCGCTTCGTGCATGCGCCATCCACCGGCGGCACCGTGCGCCTGGACTACCTGTCCAGCAACTACTGGTCGCGCGCCTACCTGCAGGCCAAGCGCGTGTTGCCGCCGGGCCACTTGGCGCAGAACCCCTGATTCAGGCGGGTTCGCCCTTGAGCGGGGCAGCCCGCACTATTCTTCTACCGCTGCTCCCGGCGCTGTGCCGGTCAGGATGTCTGTCCCATAACGACATCCCTGGAGCGGTTCATGAGCACCATCAAGGAACGGGTCGAGCGCAGCCTCGTCGCACTGGACGCCGGGCGGCCGCTGGCGGCCCTGGTGGACGAAATCATCCGCGAGTATCCCGATCCCTACCTTTTGGCGAACCGGGAGGCGGCTCGCCTTCTGGCCAAGCACACCGGCAAGGCGATGGATCCGCGTTTTGTCTGGTGGCATCAGTTCGACAGCGGTAGCAGCAGCCCGCGTACCTTCAATGGCTGGAAGCATTCCGGGGTACCGACCAGGTCGATGCGCCTGGCCGAGCTGGTCATCGAGCGCTTCGATGTGCAGTTCCAGGATGTACCCGACCAGCTCGATCAGGTCGGAGGCTTCTACCGGCAGGACGCGCGGGTAGGCCGGTTCGATGAGCGCAATGAGGTTCGCTTGCTGGGGCGCGAGGTACAAAAGGACCTGTGGGCGCTGGATTTCGCCGGGGTCTACCGGGCTGCGATCGAGCGTTTCTGGTCCGGCCATGGCCGGCATTTTCGGGTCATCAGCAAGATCAACCTCCTTGGGCAAGCCGCCAAGGCCCTGGACAACGGCCAGCTCAGCCAGCTCGACTGGCAACGGCTGCGGGCGGTGGCGGCGGATGGCCTGGCGCCGGGTGTATTGCCCACCCTGGCGTTGTTGCAGCAGGACGCGACCCGTTCGCCGCTGACCGTCAGCCGCTATGTGTTTGGCGCGGCCGATCGCGGTAGCTTGTACCGACTGACGGCCGCGGATGGGCGTGTGGTCCTGTACATGCCGTGGTCGCACGAAGCCGTGCGTGGTTTCGATGGCGAACTGGCCATGGCGCGCTGGCTGCGTCAGCACCTGCAATCGGCTCAGGCGCTGCAGGCATTTGTCGACGGCGCGCACGCCAATCCGCGAGATGACAGCGGCAGGCGGCTGATCAAGCTGCACCTGCAAGGCATTGCCGACAGTCGTTCCGACGAGATGGCCAGGGTGGCGCTCACGCTGTTCAAGCGTGAGCCGGGCAAGCCGTTGTTCGAGGTGCTGGCCGATCAGGCTGCGATCGAAATGCAGCAGACTGCCGAGGTCATTCAGAGCAATGCCGACCTGCGCAAGGCGATGTGGCGGGGTTACCTGTCGGCCTTTCTCAAGGTATTCGGTGGTTTCGCCCCCCTGGGCTGGCCCATGAGCCTGACGCTGCTGGGGGCCGGGCTAGGCAAGGTGGGGCTGGATGTGGATGCCGCGGTCCATGCCGTGGGCGAGCAGGCCCGTCGCAGTGCGCTGCGCGACGCCATGCTCGACAGCCTGTACACGGCCTTGAACTTGGTCGATATCAGCTTCACTTCAAGCTTCGCCTCGTTGGCTTACGACGCGCCGCCCCACGAGCTCAGGGCGTCGCTTGGGCAATGGGCTGGGGTGCGTAGCGCCACCTTGCCGGTTGAAGGGCTGGAGGCCAACACGCTGGTGGCCAGTGAGCTGGTGCACAGTGGCCGTTTGCGTGGCGTGCGCGTAGGCGCTGATGGCAGTTGCTGGATTACCCTCAACGGCTTGATCTATCGGGTGCGTTATAGCCATGAGTTGTCTGTCTGGCTGATCGTGCCGCCGGACAACCCGTTCGCGTTCACCGCGCTGCATCCGGTGCGCCTGAGTGAGGAGGGCGAATGGGAGCTGTTGGAACCGCCACGGGGGCTGTCTGGGGCCCCTTCGGCACAGGCGGAGCTGGCCAGCCTGCGCTCGGAGTTTTGGGATACCTATAGCCGGACAGATCTGTGGCAGAGCGCCAAGCTGTCGACCAAGGCCATCGTGCGGCAGAAGGATGTGCTGATCCAAGCGGGCGTGGCCGAGATTGCGCCCGGCCAGGTGTACGACCTGGATACCCGTGGCCTGCCGTGCGTGCTGGTGGCAGGCAAGCCGGTGTACTCCTACCGCCAGGGTCGGCAGTTTGCCAACGCGTTGATCGAGGATTACACCCACGAGGCTTCGAAGGTCAACGATGTGTTCCGCAACGGTGTCTACATGCATCCAGACATGGATGACTACATCGCCCGCCTTGCCGACACCTTGGAGGCGTTGCCCAAGAACAATGCCGTCACGCTGTATCGCGGTGGTAACGCCGCGCGGGGTACCGGAGGCGAAGGTTATCGCAGTGGTCGCCTGCAAGTGGGCGATATCCTGGTCAACACCGACCTGAGCTCTTTCACCGAGAACCCCTACAAGGCCTGCGAGTTCGCATCGACCAGCAGTGGTGCAGAGGATGATGGCGCGATAAGCGTGTTCGATGACAGCTCGGTGATCTTCGAGTTGCCGGCGCAGCGTTATCAGGGCGGCACACCGATCAGCCCATTCTCTGTTTACCCGATGGAAGCGGAAACCCTGTTTTTGCCGGGACATTACTTTCGAATAGAGGGGTTGCAGCAAGCATACGGGGAGGGCTATCGCTTCATTCATGTGCAGCTGGCCCGCGTGGCCGAGCCTGGTACGGCGCTTGTGCATGACCTGCGGACCGGCCAACCTTTCAACCAGGAGGTCTACCGCGGGCGCTTCAGGAGCCAGGCGGTGGTGGACCGGTTTTTCCCGCCGGCATTGGCCAGCGCTGAGGCGTAGCGACTCGTCGTGGTGTGTCTTCAGGCCTGCTTGAGCAGCAGCGCCACGCCGGGGAAGTACTGCCCCAGCTCGTTGTGCAGCTTGCGGTAGGCGTAGGGGAAGTACCAGGCGATCGCGCAGGCGGTGTGTTTCTGCAGGTCGTCGACCAGGTCCTGCAGTTCCTCGGGGCTGGCGTGTTGTCCGGCCTTCCACGGGGTGACGAACAAGGCCCCGGCCTTGAGCTGGCTGGCGTAGGCGATCGCCTTGGCCTGGTTGGCGCTTTCCTGCAAGGCCGCCGCCAGGTCGAGGCGGGCGATGCGGGGCCAGCGTTGACTGGCGTGCAGGTGGATCGAGTCCTCGGCATTGCCGATGAACAGGTCGCCGCGCGCCTCGCGCTCGCCGTCGTCACGCTGTTTCTTGCTGGTGTACTGCTCCAGCGCCACTAGCTCGGCCTGCCAGGCCGCTGCCGCGAGCAACCCGGTGTTGGCCGCGGCGCCATGCCAGTAGGGGGCTTCGTTGTCGCCCTGGAACTGGTTGAAGCGGTCGATGCAGTCGACCCAGCGTTCCAAGGCTGGGCGCAGGAACTCCAGGCGTGGGTTGTTGATGATCAGGCCTTGCATGCTGCGCGCTCCTTGTCATTGTGGTCGCGGTCGGTCGCGGTAATGGCTATGTGATATCACTGCTTTGAGTGTGGCACAAGCTGGCGGATCGGCCATTGATCCAGGCCAGATCGGTCCACGCTCGATTGACGCTCCTGATGCAACCCTCTAACCTTCGCGGCGTGTTTCAGGTGCCCTGCGAGCCGTGGCTCGGCAGGGTGAAACTGGGAAGCCGGTGGGCGCCAAGCAAGGTGCGAGTCCGGCGCTGCCCCCGCAACGGTAGGTGAGTCAACGACCGCGCACGGCCACTGGGTTATCGCCTGGGAAGGCGCGCGGCCTGGGCCTGGCCCGCTCACAAGCCCGGAGACCGGCCTGCAACTGCCAACGGCATCACGGAGGGTGATGCGCTCAGCGATGTGGCCTGCGCCACGGCCCCTGCGCGCTCTCCGTCTGCCTGCCTTTCACCTGTCGCCCCACGCGGCAGCCTGCGGAGAACCCTGATGAGCGAATCCACCGAGCGCGACGAACGTCACCTGGCGCGCATGCAGCGCAAGAAGGCGATCATCGACGAGCGCATCGCCAATTCCCCCAATGAATGCGGCCTGCTGCTGGTGCTGACCGGCAACGGCAAGGGCAAGAGCAGCTCGGCCTTCGGCATGCTCGCCCGCGCCTTGGGCCACGGCATGCAGTGCGGCGTGGTGCAGTTCATCAAGGGCCGCAACAGCACCGGCGAGGAGCTGTTTTTCCGGCGCTTCCCCGAGCAGGTGCGCTACCACGTGATGGGCGAAGGCTTCACCTGGGAAACCCAGGACCGTCAGCACGACATCGCCGCCGCCGAGGCCGCCTGGGGGGTGTCGCGCCAGTTGCTGCAGGACCCGTCGGTGCAGTTCGTGGTGCTCGACGAGCTGAACATCGCCCTCAAGCACGGCTATCTGGACCTCGATCAGGTGCTGGCTGACATCCAGGCGCGCCCGCCGATGCAGCATGTCATCGTCACTGGTCGCGCTGCCAAGCCGCAGATGATCGACCTCGCCGACACCGTGACCGAGATGGGCATGCTCAAGCATGCCTTCCAGGCCGGCATCCGCGCGCAGAAGGGCGTCGAACTGTGAGTGAACCACGCCACTGCCCGGCGGTATTGATCGCAGCGCCCGCCTCCGGCCAGGGCAAGACCACCGTCACCGCCGCCCTGGCGCGCCTGCACCGTAACCTCGGGCGCAAGGTTCGGGTGTTCAAGTGCGGGCCGGACTTTCTCGACCCGATGATCCTCGAGCGAGCCAGTGGCGCGCCGGTGTACCAGCTCGACCTGTGGATGATTGGCGCCGACGAGAGCCGTCGCCTGTTGTGGCAAGCGGCCGCCGAGGCCGACCTGATCCTGATCGAAGGGGTGATGGGGCTGTTCGATGGCACGCCGTCCAGTGCCGACCTGGCGCGGCACTTCGGCGTGCCGGTATTGGCGGTGATCGATGGCACGGCCATGGCCCAGACCTTCGGCGCCCTGGCCCTGGGCCTGGCGCGCTATCAGCCCGACCTGCCGTTCGCCGGGGTACTGGCCAACCGGGTCGGCAGCCTGCGCCATGCGCAATTGCTCGAAGGCAGCTTGACCGAAGACCTGCGCTGGTATGGCGGCTTGTCCCGCGAGCGCGGCATCGAGTTGCCCAGCCGTCACCTCGGGCTGGTCCAGGCCAGCGAGCTGAACGACTTGGACGCCCGCCTGGATGCCGCCGCCGAGGCCCTTGGCGCCAGTTGCGATGCCGCCTTGCCACCGCCGGTCAGCTTTGCCGCGCCCGAACCGCAACGGCTTTCACCGCTGCT
Organism: Pseudomonas muyukensis; assembly: GCF_019139535.1. Lineage (NCBI taxonomy): Bacteria > Pseudomonadati > Pseudomonadota > Gammaproteobacteria > Pseudomonadales > Pseudomonadaceae > Pseudomonas > Pseudomonas muyukensis. The sequence continues at coordinate 2,080,363 of NZ_CP077073.1, forward strand.
GGCCGGGGTGCGTATCGGCGTGGCGCGCGACGAAGCCTTCGCCTTCACGTATGGCGCCAACCTGGACCTGCTGCGGGCGCTTGGCGCCCAGCTCGAGTTCTTCTCGCCACTGCACGAGCAGGCCTTGCCTGTGGTGGACAGCCTCTACCTGCCGGGTGGCTACCCGGAACTGCATCACCATGCGCTGGCGGCGAATGCGCCGATGCTGGAGGCGATCCGTGCTCACCACGCCCAGGGCAAGCCATTGCTGGCCGAGTGTGGCGGCATGCTCTATCTGCTCGAGGCGCTGACGGATGTGGCCGGTGGGCGTGCGCCCCTGCTGGGGCTGCTGCCGGGCGAGGCGACCATGCAGAAGCGCCTGGCGGCCTTGGCCTTGCAGGCCGTCGAGCTGCCCGAAGGCACCCTGCGTGGCCACACCTATCACCATTCGCTGACCAGCACCGAGCTGGCGCCGATCGCCCGCGGCCTGAGCCCCAACGGCGGGCGCGGCAACGAAGCGGTGTACCGTATGGGCCGACTGACCGCCTCCTACGTGCACTTCTATTTTCCCTCCCACCCCGAGGCGACGGCGGCGCTGTTGCGACCATGAGCGAACACGCCTACAGCGCCGCGGAACGTGCGGCAATCTACCGGGCCATCGGCGAGCGCCGCGACATGCGCCATTTCGCCGGCGGCGAAGTGGCGCCTGAACTGCTCGGGCGCCTGCTGGCCGCTGCTCACCAGGCGCCCAGCGTCGGCCTGATGCAGCCCTGGCGCTTCATCCGCATCAGTCAGCGCGCGTTGCGCGGGCGCATCCAGGCACTGGTGGAGGAGGAGCGGGTACGCACTGCCCAGGCCCTGGGCGAGCGCTCCGATGCGTTCATGCAGCTCAAGGTCGAAGGCATCAACGACTGCGCCGAGGTGCTGGTGGCGGCATTGATGGACAACCGCGAAGCGCATATTTTCGGGCGCCGCACCTTGCCCGAGATGGACCTCGCTTCGTTGGCCTGCGCCATCCAGAACCTGTGGTTGGCGGCGCGCGCCGAAGGCCTGGGGCTGGGCTGGGTGTCGCTGTTCGACCCGCAGGCGCTGGCGGATCTGCTGGGCATGCCGGCAGGCGCCAAGCCGATGGCGGTGCTGTGCCTGGGGCCGGTGAACGCGTTCTACCCGGCACCGATGCTGGTGCTGGAGGAGTGGGCCAGCGCCCGGCCCTTGAGCGACATGCTGTACGAGAACCAATGGGGAGAACGCGCTTGAGCATGGCCTTGCTGACCGTGGCGGGTGTGGCCCTGGATGCCTTGCTGGGCGAACCCCGGCGGCGCCATCCGCTGGTGGGCTTCGGCAACCTGGCCAAGCGCCTGGAGCAGCGCTTCAATGCCGGCGGCCGTGGCTGGCGCAGCCATGGCGTCAGCGCCTGGTTCCTGGCCGTGGTGCCGCTGACCCTGGCGGCGTTGATCCTGTCCTGGCTGCCCTATATGGGTTGGCTGGTGGATGTGCTGGCGCTGTACTGCGCCTTGGGCCTGCGCAGCCTGGGCGAGCACGTGCTGCCGGTGGCCCAGGCCCTGCGCCAGGGCGACCTGGACGAGGCGCGGCGGCGGGTGGGCTACCTGGTCAGCCGCGAAACCGCTGAGCTGGACGAGCCGGCCGTGGCCCGGGCAGCCACCGAGTCGGTACTGGAGAACGGCAGCGACGCGGTGTTCGCCGCGCTGTTCTGGTTCATCGTCGCCGGTGCTCCAGGGGTGGTGCTGTACCGCCTGAGCAATACCCTGGATGCCATGTGGGGCTACCGCAACGAACGTTTCGAGCGCTTCGGCTGGTGCGCGGCGCGGGTCGACGATGTGCTCAACTACCTCCCGGCCAGGCTGGTGGCGCTGACTTACGCGGTGTTGGGCAGCACGCGCCTGGCGCTGGCCTGCTGGCGCAAGCAGGCGCCGTTGTGGGACAGTCCCAACGCAGGCCCGGTAATGGCGGCGGGCGCCGGGGCGCTGGGCGTCGAGCTGGGTGGCCCGGCGGTGTACCACGGTCAATTGCATGAGCGGCCGCGCCTGGGCGAAGGGCCGATGGCCGACGCCGACGCCATCGAGCGCGGCTGGAACCTGGTGCAGCGCGGTGTATGGCTGTGGTTGTTGGTAATTGGCCTGGGAGCCTACCTGTATGCTTGAACACGGTGGCCGCCTGCTGCGGGCGGTGAAACAGTACGGCATTGCCCGGGAGCAATGGCTCGACCTGTCCAGCGGCATTGCGCCCTGGGCGTATTCGGTCGCGGCGATACCGCTGGACGCCTGGGCGCGTCTGCCGGAAACCGAGGACGGCCTGGAGCAGGCAGCACGGCGCTACTACGGGGTCGAGCAATTGCTGGCGGTGGCGGGGTCGCAGGCTGCGATCCAGGCGCTGCCGCTGCTGCGCCCGGCTGGGCGGATCGGCGTGTTGTCGCCATGCTATGCCGAGCATCCGCATGCCTGGCGTCGTGCCGGGCACACCCTGGTCGAGCTGGACGACAGTCAGGTCGATGCTGCCCTCGACAGCCTGGACGTGCTGCTGCTGGTCAACCCCAACAACCCCACCGGCCGCCGCGTGCCCCGCGAGCGCCTGCTGGCCTGGCATGCCCGCCTGGCCGCCCGTGGCGCCTGGCTGGTGGTGGACGAAGCGTTCATGGACAACACCCCGGCGCACAGTGTGATTCGCCAGGCAGGGCAGGCGGGTTTGATCGTGCTGCGCTCGTTCGGCAAGTTCTTCGGCCTGGCCGGTGTACGGCTGGGCTTCGTCGTCGCCCCGGCCGAGGTGCTGCAAGGTCTGGCCGAGTCGCTGGGGCCGTGGACCGTCAGCGGCCCGAGCCGGGTGGTGGGGCAGGCCTGCTTTGCCGATGAGCTTGCGCACCTGATGCAGATCGCCCGTTGCCGCGCCGCCAGCGAACGCCTGGCCAGCCTGCTCGAAGACGCCGGCCTGGCGCCTGCTGGCGGCTGCGACCTGTTCCAGTACGTGGCCGACGAGCGCGCCGTGCAGTTGCATGAGTTTCTCGCCCGTCGCGGCATCCTGGTGCGCCTGTTCGAGCAACCCGCGGCGCTGCGCTTTGGCTTGCCCGCCCGTGTCGCCGACGAGCAACGCCTGGCCCAGGCCCTGGCGGACTACCAGAAGGAATCGGCATGACCACCCTCATGGTGCAAGGCACCACGTCCGATGCCGGCAAGAGCACCCTGGTCACCGCGCTGTGCCGCTGGCTGCTGCGCCAGGGCGTCGGCGTGGTGCCGTTCAAGCCGCAGAACATGGCGCTCAACAGCGCGGTGACCGCCGACGGCGGCGAAATCGGCCGCGCCCAGGCGGTGCAGGCCCAGGCCTGCCGGCTGGCGCCGCACACCGACATGAACCCGGTGCTGCTCAAGCCCAACAGCGACACCGGCGCCCAGGTGATTGTCCATGGTCGCGCGGTAACCTGCATGAACGCCGTCGCCTACCACGACTACAAGGCCATCGCCATGCAGGCGGTGCTGGCCTCCCACGCGCGCCTGCAGCAGGCCTACCCAGTGGTGATGGTCGAGGGCGCGGGCTCTCCGGCCGAGATCAACCTGCGCGCCGGTGATATCGCCAACATGGGCTTTGCCGAGGCGGTCGACTGCCCGGTGATCCTGGTGGCCGACATCAACCGCGGCGGGGTGTTCGCCCACCTGGTCGGTACCCTCGAACTGCTGTCCTCGAGCGAGCAGGCGCGGGTCAAGGGCTTCGTCATCAACCGATTTCGCGGTGACCTCGCCCTGCTGCAACCAGGCCTGGACTGGCTTGAGCTGCGCACCGGCAAGCCGGTGCTGGGCGTGCTGCCCTATGTCACCGACCTGCACCTGGAGGCCGAGGACGGTATCGACACGCGCCAGGGCGAGAAGGGCGAGCGCTTGCTCAAGGTGATCGTCCCGGTGCTGCCGCGCATCAGCAACCACACCGATTTCGACCCGCTGCGCCTGCACCCGCAGGTGGATTTGCAGTTTATCGGCCCAGGCCAGCCAATCCCGCCCGCCGACCTGATCATCCTGCCCGGTTCCAAGAGTGTGCGCGGCGACCTGGCGCAATTGCGCGCGCGGGGTTGGGACACGGCCATCGCCCGGCACCTGCGCTATGGCGGCAAGCTCATCGGTATCTGCGGCGGCCTGCAGATGCTCGGCCAGCAGGTGCACGACCCGCAGGGGCTGGAAGGGCCGGCGGGGTCCAGCGCGGGGCTTGGCCTGTTCGACTACAGCACCGTCCTGGAAGCTGAAAAGCAGCTGCGCAACGTATCCGGCCAGCTCGAGCTCGAACAGGCAGCGGTAGCGGGCTATGAGATCCATGCCGGGGTCACCAGCGGGCCAGCCCTGGAGCTGCCTGCCGTGCAACTGGCCGATGGCCGCTGCGATGGTGCCATCAGCGCCGATGGGCAAGTCCTCGCCACCTACTTGCATGGCCTGTTCGAGGGCAGCCAGTCGTGCGCCGCGCTGTTGCGCTGGGCCGGGCTGGCCGAGGTCCAGGCCATCGACTACGAGGCGCTGCGCGAGCGTGATATCGAGCGCCTGGCCGACCTGGTCGAGCAGCACCTGGACACCGCGCGCCTGCGCCAGCTGTGTGGGGTGCGTGGCCATGCATAGCCTGATTCTCGGCGGCGCCCGCTCGGGCAAGAGCCGCCTGGCCGAGCAATTGGCCAGCGACAGCGGCCTGCCGGTGACCTACATCGCCACCAGCCAGCCACTGGATGGTGAAATGAACGACCGTGTGCGCCAGCACCGCGAACGTCGCCCGGCGCATTGGCGGCTGATCGAAGAGCCCCTGGCCCTGGCCGCGGTACTGCGCGGCGAAGCCGCCGAAGGGCGCTGCCTGCTGGTGGACTGCCTGACGCTGTGGTTGACCAACCTGTTGATGCTCGAGAACCCCGGGCGCCTGGAGCAGGAGTGCGAGGCGCTGCTCGACGGCCTTGCAACACTGCCCGGCACGCTCATCCTGGTCAGCAACGAAACCGGCCTGGGCGTGGTGCCCATGGGCGAGCTGACCCGCCGTTACGTCGACCTGGCCGGCACCCTGCACCAGGGCGTCGCCGCGCGCTGCCAGCGCGTGGTGCTGACCGTGGCCGGCCTTCCCCTGATGCTCAAAGGACCTGCACTATGACCCAGATGTGGTGGCGTGACGCCTGCCAGCCCCTCGACACCGCCGCCATGGACCAGGCCCGCGCCCGTCAGCAGCAACTGACCAAACCCGCCGGGTCGCTCGGCCAGCTCGAAGGCCTGGCGATCCGCCTGGCCGGCATGCAGGGCCGTGAGCGGCCAAGCCTGGAGCAGGTCGCGATCACGATCTTCGCCGCTGACCATGGCGTGGTGGCCGAGGGTATCTCCGCCTACCCCCAGGCGGTGACCGGGCAGATGCTGCGCAATTTCGTCGGCGGCGGCGCGGCGATCAGCGTGCTGGCGCGCCAGCTGCAGGCCAGCCTGGAGGTGGTCGACCTCGGTACGGTCGACCCGAGCCTGGCGCTGCCGGGCGTGCTGCACCTGCGCCTGGGCGCCGGCACCGGCAACTTCGCCCGCCAGCCGGCAATGACCGACGTCCAGTTGGCCGCGGCGCTGCAAGCGGGGCGCGACAGTGCCCTGCGCGCCCTGGACAACGGCGCGCAGTTATTCATCGGCGGCGAGATGGGCATCGGCAACACCACCGCTGCCGCCGCCCTGGCCAGTACCTTGCTGGGCTGCCCGGCCCATGAGCTCAGTGGCCCTGGTACGGGCCTGGATGGCGCTGGTGTGCGCCACAAGGCCGAAGTGATCGAGCGCGCCCTGGTGCTGCATGGCCTGCGCGCCGACCAGCCGCTGCAGGCCCTGGCCTGTGTCGGTGGCTTCGAGATCGCCGCCCTGGCAGGCGCTTACCTGGCCTGCGCCCAGCAGGGCGTGGCGGTGCTGGTCGATGGCTTCATTTGCAGCGTCGCGGCCCTGCTGGCGGTGCGCCTGAACCGGCAATGCCGGCCCTGGTTGCTGTTCGCCCACCAAGGTGCCGAGCCTGGGCACAAGGCCGTGTTGGCGGCCCTGGAGGCCGAGCCGCTGCTGGCCCTCGGGCTGCGCTTGGGCGAGGGCAGCGGGGCCGCCCTGGCCGTGCCGCTGCTGCGCCTGGCTTGTGCCCTGCACGGGCAGATGGCGACCTTCGCCGAGGCCGCGGTGGCGGACCGCCCGGCATGATCCTCGACCTGCTGCGCCATGGCGAGACCGAGATGGGCGGCGGCCTGCGCGGCAGCCTGGACGATGCCCTGACAGCCAACGGCTGGGCACAGATGCGCCAGGCGGTGGCCGCGGCCGGGCCGTGGGATGTGCTGGTCAGCTCACCCTTGCAGCGCTGCGCGGCGTTCGCCGACGAACTGGGCGCGCGCCTGGGCTTACCGGTGCAGCACGAGGCCGATGTGCGCGAGCTGCATTTCGGCGCCTGGGAAGGCCGCAGCGCGGCGCAGATCATGCAGACCGAAGCTGATGCTCTGGGGCTGTTCTGGAACGATCCCTATGCCTTCACCCCACCGGCCGGCGAGCCGGTGCTGGCGTTCGCCGAGCGGGTGATTGCCGCAGTCGATGGGTTGGCGCAGCGGCATGCCGGCAAGCGCGTGTTGCTGGTCACCCATGGCGGGGTGATGCGCCTGTTGCTGGCGCGGGCCCGCGGTTTGCCGCGCGAGCGGTTGCTGCAGGTCGAGGTCGGGCACGGTGCGCTGGCGCGTCTGGCCTTCGACGACAATGGCCAGTGGCTCGAGGTGGCCTGAGATGCTGCCGTTGTGGATCGCCTTGCAATTTCTCAGCAGCTTGCCGGTGCGCCTGGCGGGCATGCCGGCGCCCCAGGACATGGGGCGCTCGCTGTTGTACTACCCGCTGGTGGGGCTGCTGTTCGGCCTGTTGCTGTGGTTGGCCAGCCATCTGTTGCAGGGCACGCCTGCGCCGTTGCATGCGGCCTTGCTGCTGACGTTGTGGGTGTTGCTCAGCGGCGCGCTGCACCTCGATGGCTTGGCCGACAGCGCCGATGCCTGGCTCGGTGGTTTTGGCGACCGCGAGCGGACCTTGCAGATCATGAAGGACCCGCGCAGCGGGCCGATTGCCGTGGTCACGCTGATGTTGGTGCTGCTGCTGAAGTTCTGCGCGCTGTGGGTGCTGGTCGAGCGCGGCGTTGGCGGGCTGCTGGTGCTGGCACCGGTGGTGGGGCGGGCGGCGCTGCTCGGGTTGTTCCTCACTACGGCTTATGTGCGCCCGGGCGGGCTTGGCGCGGCCTTGGCCGAGCACCTGCCGCGTCGCGCTGGCGTTGCGGTGTTGCTGGGGTGCGCGGTGCTCTGCGTGGCGCTGGGGGGCTGGCCGGTACTGTGGGTGATGCTGCTGGCTGGCGTGGCGTTCGCCTGGTTGCGGCGGTTGATGTGCCAGCGCCTGGGCGGCACCACGGGGGATACTGCGGGCGCACTGCTGGAGTTGCTGGAATTGGTGGTGTTGCTGGGATTGGCGCTATAAGAGCCAGCCCTTTCAAGGTCTTTAGGCGCGAGGGTTGGCGGCATGAAGGCCGCCAGGGGCCGCATTGGCGAAGCAGGCGGCGCGGAGGATGGCACCGGCTTTGCCGGTGTTCGCCGGCAAGGCCGGCTCCTACAGGTTTGCGGCGTACCCCGACCGTAGGCGCCTTGCTGGCGAACCAGGCGCTGCGGTGGATGGCACCGGCTATGCCGGTGTTCGCCGGCAAGGTCGGCTCCTACAGGTTTGCGGCGTACCCCGCCTCGTAGGCGCCAGCCTTGCTGGTGAACCAGGCGCCGCGGTGGATGGCACCGGCTGCGCCGGTGTTCGCCGGCAAGGCCGGCTCCTACGGCGGTTGCGGCCTGCAATACCTGTAGGAGCCAGCCTTGCTGGCGAACCAGGCGACGCGGTAAGCCGGAAATATCTCACTGGCAACTCGGAGCCTTGTCTGGGCCTCTGCGGTTATCCTCGACCACCTCGACCACTTGGAATGTACCCCCATGCACCCCTGGATCCTCGCCAGCCTGCTGGCTCTTGCCGCCATACCTGCCAGCGCCGCCGACCTGATGGATTTCTGGGACACCCCGCGCCATGGCGGCAACAGCTTCAACCGCCTGCCGCCGGACCAGGTCTATTTCGATGCGCTCAAAGGCTATGGGGCCAGTTGGGTGCGCCTGTCCTATGACAAGTGGCGCCCGGCCGGGCGCGATTTTCTGTTAGGCAACGCCGATGATTACCAAGGCTTGGCGGCTGCCGACCTCAAGCAACTCGTCGCGGTGCTCGACCGGGCCCATGCCGCGGGCCTGAAGGTCGTGATCACCCCGCTGTCGCTGCCCGGCATGCGTTGGAGCCAGAACAACCAGGGGCAGTTCGACGACCGCCTGTGGCAGGACAAGCGCTTCTGGACGCAGTCCGCACGCTTCTGGCGCGATATTGCCCAGGCGCTCAAGGATCACCCGGCGATCGCCGCCTACAACCTGATCAACGAGCCCGCGCCGGAGAAACTCGGCGGGCTGACCGAGCATGCGCCGCCTGAGCAGATGCAGCAGTGGTATGCCCGCCAGCAGGACGGCGCGCGCGACCTGCCGGCGCTGTACCGGCAATTGCTGGCGGCAATCCGCGAAGTCGATGACAAGACCCCGGTCATGCTCGATGCCGGCTGGTACGCCGCCGCCGATGCCTTCAGCTATTGGCCCGCGCCGCTGGCGGATGCCCGGGTGCTGTACAGCGTGCACATGTACGAGCCCTATGCGGCCACCAGCGCGCCGAACCTGGCCCGCCAGCGGCCCTATGCCTATCCGGGGTCGGTGCCTTTCGCCGGGCAGGTACAGCCGTGGGACGCGCAGCGGGTAGCCGACTACCTGCAGCAGCCCCTGGACTGGGCCCAGCGCATGGAGCTGCCGCGCTCGCGCCTGGTGGTCGGGGAGTTCGGCTGCATGCGGCGCCTGCCAGGGTGTCGGCAGTACCTGGAGGACGTGCTCGGGGTACTGGACCGACAACAGCTGCATTGGGCGTTCTACAGCTTTCGCGAAGACAGCTGGGACGGCATGGACTACGAACTGGGCACCGCCAAGGTGCCATGGCGCTATTGGCAGGCCATCGACCAGGGCCAGGCCGACCCTCTGCCGCGCCAGGCGACCCCGGCATTCGAGCCCATTCGACGCCGGCTGCAGCCGTGAAACCTGTTGCAACACTCGATATGCGGGTATATACACGTATCCATGCTGACCAGTGAATGTATCTGCACCCACCTGCGTCGTGCCGCCCGCGGGGTGAGCCGGCACTATGACGAAGCCCTGGCCGGTTTCGGGATCAATGTCGCGCAATTTTCCTTGCTGCGTCATGTGCAGCGCCTGGACCGGCCGAGCATTACCAGCCTGGCCGACGCCATGGGGCTTGAGCGCAGCACCCTGGGGCGCAACCTGCGGGTACTGGAGGCCGAGGGCCTGGTGCAACTGGCCGAGGGCGATGATCAGCGTAATCGCCTGGTGCTGCTGAGCGCGGCCGGCAAGGCCCGGTTAGAGGCGGCCCACCCAGCCTGGGAACAGGCCCAGGAGCAGTTGGTGGCGCGCCTGGGCGAAGGGCAGCGGGACGAACTGGTGCACTTGCTGGAACGCTTGGCCTGAATCACCACGACTATAAGCGGGTATATACCCGCATAAACCTTGCGATGTGCCGGAGACGACGACAATGACTTCCCTATGGCGGAGCAGCGGGTGGGTGTTACTGGGGGCGGCTTTGATCCTGGCGTTATCCCTGGGCGTGCGGCATGGCTTTGGCCTGTTCCTGGCGCCGATGAGCGGCGAGTTCGGCTGGGGACGAGGGGTCTTCGCCTTCGCCATCGCCTTTCAGAACCTGATCTGGGGCCTTGCCCAGCCGTTTTCCGGGGCCCTGGCCGACCGGCTCGGTGCGGCCAGGGTAGTGGTCATTGGCGGCATGCTCTATGCCGCCGGGCTGGTGCTGATGGCCCTGGCCGATTCCCCCTGGTCACTGTCGTTGAGCGCCGGCTTGCTGATTGGCATCGGCCTGTCCGGTACCTCGTTCTCGGTGATCCTCGGCGTGGTCGGCCGTGCGGTGGCGCCGGAAAAGCGCAGCATGGCCATGGGGATCGCCAGCGCGGCGGGGTCGTTCGGCCAGTTCGCCATGCTCCCGGGCACCCAGGGCTTGATCCAGTGGCTGGGCTGGTCGTCGGCATTGCTGGTGCTGGGCTTGCTGGTGGCGCTGATCGTGCCGTTCGTCGGTATGCTGCGCGACCGCCCGCTGCCCAGCCATGGTGGCGAACAGAGTCTCGGCCAAGCCCTGCGCGAGGCCTGTTCGCATTCCGGCTTCTGGCTGCTGGCCCTGGGCTTTTTCGTCTGCGGCTTCCAGGTGGTGTTCATTGGCGTGCACCTGCCGGCCTACCTGGTGGACCAGCATTTGCCGGCGACCACCGGCACCACGGTGCTGGCGCTGGTCGGGCTATTCAATATCGTTGGTACCTACACGGCCGGCTGGCTGGGTGGGCGGATGTCCAAGCCGCGTCTGCTGACCGGCCTCTACCTGTTGCGAGCGGTGGTGATCGTGCTGTTCCTGTGGGCGCCGGTGACGCAATACAGCGCCTACCTGTTCGGTATCGCCATGGGCCTGCTGTGGCTGTCCACGGTGCCGCTGACCAACGGCACCGTGGCCACCCTGTTCGGCGTGCGCAACCTGTCCATGCTGGGCGGTATCGTGTTCCTGTTCCATCAGCTGGGGGCCTTCCTGGGCGGTTGGCTGGGCGGCGAGGTGTATGACCGCACCGGTAGCTACGAGCTGGTCTGGCAGTTGTCGATCCTGCTCAGCCTGCTGGCCGCCGCGCTCAACTGGCCGGTGCGCGAACGCCCGGTGGCGCGGTTGCAGGCCCAGGCCGCATGAAGCGCCTGCTGCTAGGCGTGGCGGCATTGCTGGTGCTGGCCTTGGTGTGGTGGGGCTGGCAGGCGAGCGGGTTGGCGCTGCTGCAGTTGGGCATGAGCCTGTGTTAGGGCTACCCTGCACCTGAATGCATGATTCGCAGGAGACCGACAATGCACGCACGCTGGCTGATGCTACCCATCCTGGCCCTGGCCGCCACCTCGAGCTGGGCGGCGGATTGCCCGGCCCTGCTCCAGGGCAGCCTGCCTGAATTGCGCGGCAAGGAGCAGATCGATCTGTGCCAGCGCTTCGCCGGCAAGCCGCTGGTGGTGATCAACACCGCCAGCTACTGTGGCTTTGCCCCGCAGTTCGAAGGGCTCGAAGCCACCTACCAGGACTATCACGGCAAAGGCTTGGAAATGCTCGGCGTGCCGTCCAACGACTTCAAGCAGGAAGACGCCGACAGCGAGAAAACCGCCAAGGTCTGCTATGCCAACTACGGTGTGACCTTCAGCATGACCAAGGCCCAGCCGGTGCGGGGCAAGGGCGCGATCCCTCTGTTCGTCGAGCTGGCCCGGCAGAGCAGCGCGCCGAAGTGGAATTTCTACAAGTACGTGGTGGACCGCAAGGGCAAGGTGATCGGCAATTTCTCCAGCCTGACCAAGCCGGATGATCCGGCGTTCCGGGCGGCGATCGACAAGGCCATTGCCTCCCAGCCTTGAGCCCGGTTGCCACGCAGGCATGAAAAAACCGCCACGAGGGCGGTTTTTTCATGCGGCAAGTGACACTCAGAAGCGGTAGGTCAGCGAAGCACCAACGCCGTGGGCGCTGTTTTCGTACTTGGCCTGGTAGCTGCCCTTGAGTGCGCCTTCCTGCAGGCTGTGCGGACGGTTGTTGACCTTGGTGTCCTCTTCCCACAGGTAGGAGTAGGCCACGTCGATGGTCATGTCGTCGGTCGGGCTCCAGCCGGCACCGATGCTGAAGATCTTGCGATCGCCAGTAGGAATGCGCGGGGAGCGGTTGGTGTTGTTGGTCGGCGACTGGTCAACCGAGAAACCGGTACGCAGGGTCCACTCCTTGTTCACCTTGTAGGAGGCGCCAATGGCGTGGGCCCAGGTGTCGTGCCAGTTCTGCTCCTCGGTGATGGTCCCGAACTGCGCGGCCAGCGGACCTGAGATCTCGTTGTTGACCGTGATGTTTTCCAGACGGCTCCAACGGGTCCAGGTGCTGCCTGCGTACAGGGTCCAGTTGTCGTCCAGCTCATGGGTGACCGAGAAGTCGACCGATTCCGGGGTCTTGATCTTCAAGGTGGCGTCGTACTTCTGCCCAGTCTGCCCAAGCAACGGGTAGTTGAGCATGGTCTTGCCTTCGAGCTTGTAGTCGACCATCGAGTGGTAGGTCAGGCCGACGCGGGTGCGATCAGTCGCCTGGACCAGGATACCGATGTTGTAGCCAACCGCGGTGTCGTCGCCCTTGATCTTCACTTCGCCATCAGCCGGACGCAGCGGCGAGATACTGGCCAGGTTCGAGCCCAGTTCGCCCTTGATGCGGTTGATGGTCGGACCGAAACCGATCGAGACCTTGTCGTTGAACGCATAGCTCACGGTCGGCTGGAAGGTCACGACCTCGACATGGCTCTTTTTACCCCAGTAGCGCGCGGCATCGTCGCTACCGTAGTCGGTGACCAGGCCGAATGGCACGTAAACGCCGAAACCGACGCTCCAGTGGTCATCGATCGACTTGACGTAGTAGCCCATCGGTACACCGACCACAGGCACCATGTCACCGTCTGTTTCCCCCCCCTTGCTGCTGCCTGGGCCCGAAATATCGGACTTGGCAATCACAGCGGCACCACCGACGGTCATCTGGTCGCGCTTGAGGCGCGACATGCCCGCCGGGTTGCCGTACACGGTGCTGGCATCTTCGGCAGAAGAAGAACGACCCGCGAAACCTGTCCCCATACCGCTGACGCTTTGTTCGTTCAGGGCGAAACCACTGGCGAGCAATTGGCTGGAAGCGAGGGCAACGGCAATGCCGAGAGAGGTTTTGAGCATTACTTTTTTCATTATTAGAAACTCCTTGGGATCTCCGGGGCGAAAAGCTATCAACAAATGCCGCTCCACGCTATAGGCGCAAACACTGGAGATAGAGCGGTTTTGTAGGACAATCCGACCAAAATTCCTTTTTTTCGCGGTAGAGGGGCGGGTGTTTTCAGGACGCCAGAACCTGAACCGGCTCGATGCAGTGCCGCCAGGCCTGGGTGAAATCGCGCAGGCGGCCCTGTGGGTGGAAGGTTTGCCGCCAGATCCGCGCCAGGCCCAGCAGGTCGTCGGCGGCCGGCAATGGCACGGCCTGTTCCTCGATGAGCATCCAGGCGATGGCGGTGGCGTAGCGCAGGTTTACCGTCAGTTCCAGGTGCGGGCCGCCCAGGAAGGCGTGCTGGCTGGCCAGGCCGCGAACCAGGCTGGCCAGCTCTGGGTCGCGGGCCAGGAACTGGTCCCACAGGCAGCGGTGGCGCTGCTCGCCAATACGGTACAAGCCATGGCCGCGTCGGTCGTGCAGGGCCGAGCCCAGGGCTGATTGACTGGCGGCAACGCCCAGTAACAAAGCTTCGGCGCTGTCGCAGTGACGATCCAGATAAAGCAGGGTCGGTCGGATCACATATTGACTCAACTCGTTCGCAGCGATGCCCATGATGGCCTCTGGCTAAGAAGGACCGACGGGCGCTGGAGCTTGGCAGCTGGTGAGTGGTCAGGCCCGCCGGAAGCGGCAAGCGCCGCTCGAGTTGAAGTGTAGTGTGATAAGCGTGGTGTAAAGGGCTGTTTTTAAATCGATTGCTGTCTGAGGGCGCGGGCTATATGCCCGCTGGCAATTAAGCCAATTGCCTTCAGACAGGCTGTTGCGTGACCTATTCATGGCGTGAATTACCCGCCATTCATTCATGCGGTCAGCGACTGGCGGGTACGATCGATCACCGCTTGCAAGGGTTCTGCCCGGTTGTATTGGTCCGGGTAGAGACGCTCGCTGTGGCAGGCGATGCCGTGTTCGTCGACCAGGGTGAAGCTGAAGCTGCCCTTGCGCGGTGCGACGATCAGGCACTTCAGTGGGGCGAAGGCCTGGGAAAGGGTGCCGAAGGCAGCCTGGATTTGCTGATGGTTACTCATATTGTTGGATGTTCCTGCGTAAGACACGGTATTCGATCCGTGCACAATAGAAACGTTCCAGTGACATCTTTATTAAGGAGACGCAGAACCTGACTGGAACAGGGCAGCCAGAGGGGCGCATGCATAAGTGGGCGCTGGGCTGACTGGTAGGTACGACAGAAGGCAGGCAGCACACCGGGGCCAGGGTTCTAGGCACCGGGGGAGATCCTGATCAATCTGAAATCGTGATTCGCGCAGGGCAGGGATTGCCAAGTGAATCATCGAATGGGCCGGTCCGGTGAGGCAGCGCTTACGCGTGTCGGCGTGCGGCTGCGGGGACACAAATGGCCAGAATTGACTTTCAGCTGGGTACTAACAGGGCGCAACCCTACACGAACATTGCTGGGTTGGCAACTGTTTACTTTATTTTCGCGAAGCCGACCATTATGGCGGCAATCGCGGCTGCTGTGAAGAGGGTGAACAGCCCCAAGACGGCTCCGCCTATGCCGTTTTCGTGCGGCGCAGGGCCACTGGCCAGGGGACTTGTACACATTCGAATGGGGACTTGTAACCCTCTTGCAACATCCTGTGGACGCTTCGCCAATGACTTGACTGAAAGCTTAAGTCAATGAAAAAAAACACTAATTTCTGCTGGTGAAAAAATCGACAGTTTGACTGAAAGCCCCATTTCACAGGGGTTTGCGGCCTGCGTGAAGGGGTTGTCCACCGAGTTATCCACAGCTTCTGTGGATTGTCCCGGGGGCTTGCTCTAGGACGGGCGTGCCAGCTATTTCATCTGGTGTCCGACAATCGGATGGCAATAGGGTGGCCGGCATTTCCAGGCAGGAAACGTCAAGAAAAAAACATCGGTTTTTTTTCAGTTCAGCCATAAGTCGAAGGCGCCACTGGCGGCAAAAAGGAGTAGAGTGGCGCGCCTTTCGAGTCACCAACGCTGTCGGTCATGAAGCTTCGCGGTAAACACCTCGTCCCCTCGGTTGCAGCCCCTTCGTTGCCCTCTCCCAAACGGTTTTCCCTGAAAGTGGCCTTGTGGCTGCTCGACAGCCCGCGCCTGGGCGACAAGCCCAGCGTCAAGCACCTGGCCGGGCGCATGCTCAAACAGCCGGCGCGCCAAGGCGTGGTGGTGGCCCAGAGCCGCCTGGGGCAGATGCTCTGCCGTGATTGCGGCAACGCCCGGGACCGGCGCATCGGCCATGAACTGCTGCGCCAGGCTGCCCGTGCCGGTGACCGGCGCGCCCAGTTGGAGTACGGCCGCCTGTGCCAGGCGCAGGCGCCGGAGCAGGCCCGCTATTGGCTGGAACTGGCGGCCGGGCAGGGCTCGCAGGAGGCTCGGCGGTTGCTGCGCCAGCTTTAGCGTTGCAGGCGCAGGGCGGTTCGCCTGCAAGGCAGGCGTGGTGGCGGGCAGCCGAGCTGATAAGCTGCACGGCAATCGTCAATGTTCGTTCGGGGTAGGCATGACAGTGGATCTGACCAGCATTCTGCTGGGCTTGGTGGCGGGCGCCGTGCCTTGCCTGGGCTGGGTCATGCAGGTGCAGCGCGGCCAGGGCGCGCGCAAGGCCGAGCAGGCCCTGCTCGAGGAGCGCCTGAATGCCGCGCAACTGGCCCAGGCCGGCTTGCAGGCGCAGATGGAGGCCTGTCGCGACGAGATCAGCGACCTTGGCGAGGCCAACACTGTCAAGCAGACCCAGCTGGCGGCCCAGGGCCGTGAGCTGGAGCTGCTGCAGATCGACCGCGACAACGCCCGCGACGCCGCCCATGCCTGGAGCCTGGAGCGGGCCAACCGCGAAGCCGAGCTGCGCCGCCTGGAGGCCCAGACCGCGCGCCTGGAAGCCGAGCTGCGCGAGCAGCAGGAAAGCCACCAGCAACGCCTGGAAGACCTGCAGGAGGCCCGCGACACCCTGCGCGCGCAGTTCGCCGACATGGCCACGAAGATCTTCGACGAGCGCGAGCAGCGCTTTGCCCAGACCAGTCAGCAGCACCTGGGCCAGCTGCTCGATCCGCTCAAGGAGCGCATCCAGGCCTTCGAAAAACGCGTCGAGGAAAGCTACCAGCAAGAGGCCCGCGAGCGCTTTTCGCTGGGCAAGGAGCTCGAGCGCCTGCAGCAGCTCAACCTGCGCCTGTCCGACGAAGCCACCAACCTCACCCAGGCGCTCAAGGGCCAGAAGACCCAGGGCAACTGGGGCGAGCTGATTCTCGAGCGGGTGCTGGAGCACGCGGGCCTGGAGAAGGGCCGCGAGTACCAGACCCAGGTCAGCCTCAAGAGCGCCGATGGCGAGCGGTTCCAGCCCGATGTGCTGATCATGCTGCCGGGCGACAAGCAGGTGGTGGTCGACGCCAAGGTCAGCCTCACCGCCTACCAGCAGTTCGTCGGCAACAACGACGAGGCGGCGCTCAAGCAGCATGTGCAGTCGCTGCGCAACCACGTCAAAGGGCTGTCGAGCAAGGACTACAACCGTCTCGAAGGCCTGCACAGCCTGGATTTCGTGCTGTTGTTCGTGCCTATCGAGGCGGCGTTCTCGGCGGCGTTGCAGGCCGAGCCGAACCTGTTCCAGGAAGCCTTCGACCGGCAGATCGTGATCGTCAGCCCCACCACCTTGCTGGCTACCCTGCGGGTGATCGACAGCCTGTGGAAGCAGGAGCGCCAGGGCCAGAACGCCCGGGAGATCGCCGAGCGCGCCGGCTGGCTGTACGACAAGTTCGTGCTGTTCATCCAGGACCTGGACGAGCTGGGCGCGCGCCTGGCCCAGGTCGACAAGGCCTACGCCGCGGCGCGCAACAAGCTGTGCGAGGGGCGTGGCAACCTGGTCAGCCGCAGCGAGCAGCTCAAGCTGCTCGGCGCCCGGGCCAGCAAGAGCCTGCCGGCCGAGTTGATCGAGCGCGCCCTGAGCGACGAGGCGCTTACTGAACCAGGCTCAGATGGCGGTTGAGCAGGGCGCGCAGGGCCGCCGGCTTGACCGGCTTGGCCAGGTAGTCCAGGCCGGCGGCATGGACCATGGCGATGGTTTCGTTGCGCCCGTCGGCGCTGATCACCACCCCGGGCACCGGTTCGCCCAGGCGCGCGCGTAGCCAGCCCATCAGCCCGGTGCCGGTTTCGCCGTCGTCGAGGTGGAAGTCCACCAGCGCCAGGTGCGGGCGCAAGCCCTTGGCCAGCAACGCCTCGCATTCGGCCTGGTTGCGCGCGGTGGACACCTGGCAGCCCCAGCGGCTGAGCAGGCTGTTCATGCCGATCAGGATGCTGTCTTCGTTGTCCACGCACAGCACCTGCAGCCCGGCCAGGGGCTGGCCTGCCTGCTCCACTGGTGCTGGCGCTGCGGGTGCGGCGCTACGGGCGATGGGCACGCCAACCCGGAACACACTGCCCTTGCCTGGCCAGGAACGTACCTCGAGCTGGTGGCCGAGCACCCGGCACAGGCCGTCGGCAATCGCCAGGCCCAGGCCCAGGCCTTTCTCGGCGCGGGTCTGGTGGCTGTCCAGGCGCTTGAACTCCTGGAAGATCACCGCCAGCTTGTCGTCGGCGATGCCCGGGCCGCGGTCCCATACTTCCAGCCACAAGCGCTCGCCCTGGCGACGCACGCCGAGCAGGATCGGCCCCTTGCCATAGCGCAAGGCATTGGTGAGGAAGTTCTGCAGCACCCGGCGCAGCAGCTTCATGTCGCTGTCGACCCGCAGGCGGCTGCCGCGCAGGCGAAATGCCAGGCCTTTTTCGGCGGCCAGCAGCTTGAACTCGGCACCGAGGGTATCGAACAGCTGGTTGAGGGCGAAGGGCTTGACGTCCGGGGTGACCCGGCCGTTCTCCAGGCGCGAGATATCCAGCAGGTCGCTGATCAGCTCTTCGGCCGAACGCAGCGAGCTGTCCATGTGCTGGACCAGTTGGCGGGCTTCGTCGTTCATGCCCTCGGCCTGTTGCGACAACGCCGCGGAGAACAACCGCGCGGCGTTCAGCGGCTGCATCAGGTCGTGGCTGACGGCAGCCAGGAATCGGGTTTTCGACTGGCTGACGGCCTCGGCGCGGCTCTTGGCCTCGCTCAGCGCCTGGTTGAGCTGCGACAGCTCGTGGGTGCGCTCGGCGACCCGCTGCTCGAGGCTTTCGTTGGCGTCGCGCAGGGCCTGCTCGGCTTCGCGGAACGGGGTGATGTCGGTGAAGCTCATGACGAAACCACCGCCGGGCATCGGGTTGCCGATCAGCTCGATCACCCGGCCATTGGGGAACAGCCGTTCGGAGGAATGGGCGCGCCCCTGGCGCATCCAGTGCAGGCGCCGCGCCACATGCACCTGGGCCTCGCCCGGGCCGCACAGGCCGCGGTCGGCGTTGTAGCGGATGATGTCGGCAATCGGCCGGCCGACGCTGATCAGCCCGTCGGGGTAGTTGAACAGTTCGAGGTAGCGACGGTTCCAGGCCACCAGGTGCAGGTTCTGGTCCACGACGCTGATGCCCTGGTTGATGTTCTCGATGGCCCCTTGCAGCAATGCGCGGTTGAACTGCAGCACCTCGCTGGCCTCGTCGGCGATGCGCACCACGTCCTCGAGCTGCATGTCGCGGCCTTCGATGGCGGCCTTGACCACCGCGCGGGTCGAGGAGCTGCCGAGCACGCCGGCCAGCAGCCGTTCGGTGTGCTCGATCCAGTCGCCGTCGGCGTTCTGGTTGGGGTTGAAACCCTTGCCCTGGCGATAGGCGAAACGGATGAAGCTCTGCCGGGCGCGTTCCTCGCCGACGAAGCGCGCGGCAAGCTTGAGCAGGTCGTCGATCTGCACCGCCAGCAGCGGTTTGCTGCTGGGGCGGGCGCTGGTCTGCTGGCCGATGAAGCGCCCGGCCTGCCAGTGCTCGGAAACCCGCGTGCGCGACAGGATCGAGACCCAGGCGAAGAGGGTGAAGTTACCCGCCAGCGACAACACCACGCCCTGGGTCAGCGGGGTGATCGGCAGGTTCAGCGGATTGCCGTGCAGCCAGGCCAGGCCTGGGAACAGCGCCAGCGACCAGCCCAGGCTATGGGCGGTGATCGGCAGCACCAGGGTGTAGAACCAGAGGAAGATACCCGCGGCGAGGCCGGCGAACACGCCGCGGCGGTTGGCCTGCTTCCAGTACAGCGCGCCTAGCATCGCCGGGGTCAGCTGGGTCACCGCGGCAAAGGCGATCTGGCCGATGGTGGCCAGGCTCGCGGTGGAGCCCAGCAGGCGGTAGCTGACGTAGGCCAGCAGCAGGATCACCACGATGGTCACCCGGCGCACCGAGAGCATCCAGTGGCGGAACACCTCGAACGGCCGCTCGGCGTTGTTGCGCCGTAGCAGCCAGGGCAGCAGCATGTCGTTGGAGACCATGGTCGACAACGCCACGGCCTCGACGATGACCATGCCGGTGGCCGCCGAGGCGCCGCCGATGAAGGCCAGCAGCGCCAGGCTCGGGTGCGCCTCGGCCAATGGCAGGCTGATGACGAAGGAGTCGGAGATCACCGTGCCTGGCAGCAGCATTTGCCCGGCCAGGGCGATCGGCACCACGAACAGCGCGGCCAGGGCCAGGTACAGCGGGAACACCCAGCGCGCCAGGCGCATGTCCTGGGGCTCGATGTTCTCCACCACGGTAACCTGGAACTGCCGCGGCAGGCAGATGATCGCCATCATCGCCACGGCGGTCTGCACCACCATCGACGGCCAGTTGATGGTCTCCTGCCAATAGCTGTCCAGGTGCACCGACTGGCGTGCCTGGGTGAACAGGTCGTCGAAGCCGTCGTACAGGTTGAACACCACGAACACGCCCACCGCGAGGAAGGCCAGCAACTTGACCAGCGACTCGAAGGCGATGGCCAGCACCATGCCGCGGTGATGTTCGGTGACGTCGAGGCTGCGGGTGCCGAACACGATGGCGAACAGCGCCAGCACCAGCGATACCACCAGGGCGGTGTCCTGCACCCGGCTGCCAGTGGCATCGGCGCTGGCGCCGATCAGCAGGTTGACGCCCAGCACGATGCCCTTGAGCTGCAGGGAGATATAAGGCAGCACGCCGACCAGGCAGATCAGCGCCACCACCACGGCGAGGGTCTGCGACTTGCCGTAGCGCGCGGCGATGAAGTCGGCGATCGAGGTGATGTTCTGCTGCTTGCTGATCAGCACCATCTTCTGCACCACCCAGGGCGCGAAGATCAGCAACAGCACCGGGCCCAGGTAGATGGGCAGGAACGCCCAGAGCTGCTCGGCGGCCTGGCCGACCGCGCCGAAGAAGGTCCAGCTGGTGCAGTACACCGCCAGCGACAGGCTGTACACCCAGGCACGCAGGCGCGGCGGCAACGGTGTGCTGCGGCGGTCGCCGTAGAAGGCGATGGCGAACATGATGGCCATATAGGCCAGGGCGACCACGGCGATCAGCCCGCTGGACAACGACATGCAAACTCCGGAGCAGAAAAAGAAACGCGGTCCCGATCAATCAGTCTGGCACGCAGGCGGCGCTTCGTCAGCGCCGACCATGGTCGCAGTGGCAGGACGTCGCAGGGCCGGCGTCTATTCGACCCGCCGACGCGTGCCCAGCCAATAGAACAGGGCTGCCAATGCGACCGACCCGATCAGCAGGTAAAACACCGCCACCGGCAGCACATGCCCCAGCGCCAGGCCCACCAGGATCGGCCCCAGCCCCGCGCCCAGGTTGGAAAGGTTCTGCGCGCCATAATAAACCCCGCGCAGGTGCTCCGGGGCAATCAGGTCGATGAACATGAATTCGGCCGGGATCACGATGATCTCGCCCAGGGTGAACACCAGCATGGCCAGGCACCAGGCCGGTGCCGAGGCGGCCACCGAGAAGCCCAGCAACCCGGCGATGAACATGGCCATGCCGGCCATCAGCCAGGGCATCAGGTGCTGGCGGGCGATGCGTCGGCCGATCAGGTACTGCAGGCAGATGACTGCGAGGGCATTGGTGGTGACCAGGTAGCTGGCCAGGCGCGCTACCTCGGCGGGGTCCTGCAGCGTGACCACCAGGTACTGCGACAGGTAGGCGGTGAACTGGCCGAATACCACGGCGCTGAGCACCCCGCCCAAGGTGAAGCAGACCAGCCGTCGGTCGCGCAGCATGCCCAGGGCAACCTGGGCAAAACCCGCCGCGGGCCCGTCCTCGCGCAGGCTCAGCAGGTTGCGCTCGCCCAGCCGGTAGTAAGCCAGGCTCAAACCGAGGCCGATCAGCGCCGATACCAGGAACGGCAAGTGGTCGTCGGCCTCGATCAACAGCACCCCGAGCATCGGCCCTGCGGCCCAGGCGATGTTGTTGAACGTGTACTTGATGGCGAACGCTTCGCCGCGCCGCTGCTCGGGCAGCAGGGCGCAGAACCCGGCCTTGGCGGCAATGTCGACGACGGTCTGGGCCAGGTAGGCCACCACCAGGAAGCAGAAGAACAGCACCGCCGAGGTACTGCTGACGATGCCAATGAAAGCCAGGGCGAACACCAGCGTGCAGGCGACGATCAGCGTGTGGCTGCGCAGGGTGTCGACCAGGTGCCCGCCATAGAGGCTGAGCATGGATGCCAGGAGCATGGCGCCACCCACCAGCAGGCCGGTGTGGCCGACCGACAGGCCCATGTGCGCCGACAGGTACACCACCAGATAGGGCAGGGTGATCGCCCGGGCCATGGTCAGGGTGAAGGTGGTGAACAGCAGCAGGCGCACGGCGGCTGGATAGTTTTTCAGGGCGCGGAGCATCGACCGATCCTTGTCGTTGTTAGTGGCCAAGCATATGCCAGGCGAGCGCTCGGGCGATATATTTATAAAACCGATAACAGATAGAGAAATTACCCGTTATATAGATATTCTTTGTCGGCATAAGATAGCCCTACCTTACCCAAGGCCAGGAGAAACGCTCATGCCATGCACCCAGACCCACGCGCCTTGCTGGCGCCCGCTCAGCCAACTGGCGCACCCGCGCGAGGTGATTCGCCAGTTCACCCCCAACTGGTTCGCCGCGACCATGGGCACCGGCGTGCTGGCCCTGGCGTTTCACCAGCTCCAGGTGCCGGTACTGGACTGCGTGGCCGAAGGGCTGTGGTGGCTGACCATTGGCCTGTTCACCCTGTTCTGTGTCCTGTACGGCGCCCGCTGGCTGCTGTTCTTCGACGAAGCCCGGCGCATCTTCGCCCACTCCACCGTGTCGATGTTCTTCGGCACCATCCCCATGGGCCTGGCCACCATCCTCAATGGTGCCCTGGTGTTCGGCCTGGCGCGCTGGGGCGAGGCCGTGGTGCCCTGGGTCGAGGCCTTGTGGTGGCTGGACGTGGGCCTGGCGCTGCTGTGCGGGGTGGCCATTCCCTACCTGATGTTCACCCGCCAGGAACACAGCATCGACCAGATGACCGCCGTCTGGCTGCTGCCGGTGGTGGCGGCGGAAGTCGCCGCGGCCAGTGGTGGCCTGCTGGCCCCGCACCTGGCCGATGCCCACCAGCAGTTCCTGGTGGTGGTGACCAGCTACGTGATGTGGGCGGTGTCGTTGCCGGTGGCGTTCAGCATCCTGACCATCCTCATGCTGCGCATGGCCTTGCACAAGTTGCCGCCGGCCAACATGGCCGCTTCCAGCTGGTTGGCGCTGGGCCCGATCGGTACTGGCGCGCTGGGCATGCTGGTGCTCGGTGGCGATGCGCCGGCAGTGTTCGCCGCCAATGGCCTGGGTGGGTTGGGCGAGGTGGCGCGCGGGCTGGGACTGGTGGCCGGGATCGTGCTGTGGGGCGCAGGGCTGTGGTGGCTGTTGACCGCGGTGCTGATCACCCTGCGCTACATGCGCCAGGGCATGCCGTTCAACCTGGGCTGGTGGGGCTTCACCTTCCCGCTGGGGGTGTACTGCCTGGCCACGCTGAAACTGGCGGCCTGGCTGGGGCTGGGTTTCTTCAGTGTGTTCGGCCAGGTGCTGGTGGTGGCGCTGGCCCTGCTCTGGGCCCTGGTGGCCAGC
Source organism: Pseudomonas muyukensis (assembly GCF_019139535.1). Lineage (NCBI taxonomy): Bacteria > Pseudomonadati > Pseudomonadota > Gammaproteobacteria > Pseudomonadales > Pseudomonadaceae > Pseudomonas > Pseudomonas muyukensis. Next base: position 2,103,249 of record NZ_CP077073.1, read on the forward strand.
CGCACCTTGCGCGGCGCCTGGCGCGGCGAGCTGTTCGTATCGCCGTGCATCGCCCAGCGCTGATGGGGTACCTGGGCGGGTTTGTTCGCTGGCAAGGCCGGCTCCTACAAGGGGGGGCGCCCCCGTAGGTGCCGGCCAATTGCGTGGCTATGGGTTGCCTTCGCTGGCCATTCCCGTGCAGATTTGTGGCTTCCCGCGCTGTGCGTGCCTCCAATGACAAAGCCCAACCAGGTACAAGGACGATGAGTCACCCCTCGCAATTCACCTTGCTCGGCAAGCGGCGCTTCCTGCCGTTCTTCATTACCCAGTCGCTGGGTGCCTTCAACGACAACCTGTTCAAGCAGTCGCTGATCCTGGCGATCCTCTACAAGCTGAGCCTGGAAGGCGACCGCTCGATCTGGGTCAACCTCTGCGCCTTGCTGTTCATCCTGCCGTTCTTCCTGTTCTCGGCATTGGCCGGGCAGTTTGGCGAGAAATTCGCCAAGGACCGGCTGATCCGCGCGATCAAGCTGGCCGAGATCGCCATCATGGCCATCGGCGCGACCGGTTTCCTTACCCACCACCTGGAGCTGATGCTGCTGGCGCTGTTCGCCATGGGCACCCACTCGGCGCTGTTCGGCCCGGTGAAATATTCGATCCTGCCCCAGGCCCTGCGCGAGGAGGAACTGGTGGGCGGCAATGGTCTGGTGGAGATGGGCACCTTCCTGGCGATCCTGGCCGGGACCATCGGCGCCGGGGTGCTGATGTCGTCGTCCAGCTACGCCGCGCTTGCCGCGGCAGGCGTGGTCGGCACCGCCGTGCTCGGCTACCTGGCCAGCCGCTGGATCCCCCGCGCCGCCGCCGCGGCACCGCAGATGAAGCTGGACTGGAACATCTTCAAGCAGTCCTGGGCCACCCTGCGCCTGGGCCTGGGGCAGACCCCGGCGGTGTCGCGCTCGATCGTCGGCAACTCGTGGTTCTGGTTCGTCGGCGCCATCTACCTCACGCAGATCCCGGCCTATGCCAAGGACTGGCTGCATGGCGACGAGACCGTGGTCACCCTGGTGCTGACCCTGTTCTCGGTGGGCATCGCCGTCGGTTCGCTGCTGTGCGAGCGCCTCAGCGGACGCAAGGTGGAAATTGGCCTGGTGCCGTTCGGCTCGTTTGGCCTGACCCTGTTCGGCCTGCTCTGGTGGTGGCACTCCGGGGACGTTCCCGCCGCGGCGACGCCTCATGACTGGCTGGCCCTGCTGGGCATGAGCCAGGCCTGGTGGATCATGCTCTCGATCGTTGGCCTTGGGGTATTCGGCGGCTTCTACATCGTGCCGCTGTACGCCTTGATCCAGGCCCGCACCGCAGAAGGCGAGCGGGCCCGGGTGATCGCCGCCAACAACATCCTCAACGCGCTGTTCATGGTGGTGTCGGCGATCATCACCATCGTCCTGTTGAGCCTGGCCAAGCTGACTATCCCGCAGTTGTTCCTGGTGGTGTCGCTGCTCAATATCGCGGTCAACGCCTACATCTTCCGGATCGTGCCGGAATTCACCATGCGCTTCCTGATCTGGCTGCTCAGCCATTCGATGTACCGGGTCGAGCACCGCGAGCTGCAGCGTATTCCCGACCAAGGCGCGGCGCTGCTGGTGTGCAACCATGTCTCGTTCGTCGACGCGCTACTGCTCGGTGGCGCCATCCGCCGGCCGATCCGTTTCGTCATGTACTACAAGATCTACAACCTGCCGGTGCTCAACTTCGTGTTCCGCACTGCCGGGGCCATCCCGATCGCCGGGCGTGGCGAAGACGAGGCTACCTACGAGCGAGCCTTCGCCCGCATCGCCCAGTACCTGGCCGACGGCGAGCTGGTGTGCATCTTCCCCGAGGGCAAGCTGAGTGCGGACGGTGAGATCGATGTGTTCAAGGGTGGGGTCAGCCGTATCCTGGAGCAAACGCCAGTGCCGGTGATTCCGTTGGCGCTGCAGGGGCTGTGGGGGAGTTTCTTCAGCCGCGATCCGAACAAGGGCTTGTTCAAGCGCCTGTGGTCGCGGGTGACCATCGTGGCCGGCGCCGCCATCCCGGCGGAGGCGGCGCAGCCTGAAGCGCTGCGCGAACAGGTGAGCCTGCTGCGCGGCGCGATACGTTAAGGCTGTGGAGCGAAGGTCAGCTGGCGCTGACCTTCAGGCCGACCAGGCCGCAGATGATCAGGGCAACGCTGACCAAACGCACCAGGGCCATGGATTCGCCGAACAGGATAATGCCGGCGATCACCGTGCCGACCGCGCCGACGCCAGTCCAGATGGCATAGGCGGTGCCCAGCGGCAGCTCTTTCATGGCCAGGCCCAGCAGACCGAGGCTGATGACCATGGCGCCGACGGTGAGCACGGTGGGCAGGGGGCGGGTGAAGCCGTCGGTGTACTTGAGGCCGACAGCCCAACCGACTTCGAACAGGCCGGCGAAGAACAGGATGATCCAGGACATGGTGTTTCTCCATCGTTTCAAGGATGGGGCCGTCCCCGGAATGGTCACGCACAGCGTCGTGAGGTCGTCCTCACAGTGCGCAGTATAGTGCACATTTTTCAGCGCGCCGGCAAGCGCCGCCCCGCCTGCTACGGCGCAGGAGCGGCTTGCTCGACCACCACGGGCTCCTCCATCCGCCGGAACCAGGTCGACAGCAGGGCCCCGGAAATGTTGTGCCACACGCTGAACAACGCGCTGGGCACGGCCGCCAGTGGCGAGAAATGCGCCGCCGCCAGCGCTGCGCCCAGCCCTGAGTTCTGCATGCCCACCTCCAGCGCCAGCGACTTGCGCTGGGCCAGCGGCAGGTTGCACAACTTGCCGGTGAGGTAGCCCAGCAGGAAGCCGAAGCTGTTGTGCAGGATCACCACGGCCATGATCAGCAGCCCCGACTCGGCGATCTTCGCCTGGCTGGCCGCCACCACCGCGCAGACGATCATCACGATGCTCACCACCGACACCAGCGGCAGCACCTGCACCGCCAGTTGCACCCGGGCGCCAAGCAGGCGCTGGGCGAGCACGCCGAGCACAATCGGCAGCATCACCAGTTGCAGGATCGACCAGAACATGTCCATGAACGAAACCGGCAGCCAGGCCGAGGCCAGCAACCAGATCAGTGCCGGGGTCAGCAGCGGGGCGAGCAGGGTGGTCACCGCGGCGATCGCCACGGCCAGCGCCAGGTCGCCGCGGGACAGCCAGACCATCACGTTGGACGCCGTGCCGCTTGGGCAGCAGCCGACCAGGATCACGCCGACGGCAATCTCTGCTGGCAGCTGGAACAACTGGCACAGCAGCCAGGCCATCCCTGGCATGATCACGAAGTGCGCCACCACCCCCAGCGCCACGCGCCAGGGTTGGCGGGCGAGGGCGGCAAAATCGTCGAGCTTGAGGGTCAGGCCCATGCCGAACATCACCAGGCCCAGCAAGGGCACGATGGCCACCTTGAGCGCGATGAACCACTGTGGCATGACAAAGGCCAGGCAGGCGAACAGCAGCACCCACAAGGCGAAGGTATTGCCGACGAAGCGGCTGAGGGTGGCGAGGGCACGCATGGGCTGGTCCTTGTTCTATTTATAGGTGTTTGCAGGAGCCAGCCTTGCTGGCGAGCCAGGCAGCGCGCTGCCTGGTTCGCCAGCAAGGCGCCCGCGGCAAGCGCACCAGCAATCAGACCCCCTGCGGGATCTCTTCGCCGCCCAGGGCCTCGAACAGCAGCGGCAGGAACTCGGTGAAGGTCATCATCATCAGGGTGAAGCTGGCGTCGAACTGCTGTTGCGCCTCGTCGCCACCGTCCTGTTCGGCCTGCTCCTGCAGCAGCTCCTCGAACTTCAGACGCTTGATCACCATCTTGTCGTCGAGCACGAACGACAACTTGTCCTGCCAGGCCAGGGCCAGCTGGGTGACCACCTTGCCGGTGCTCAGGTGCAGCTGGATTTCCTCGCCGGTCAGGTCCTGGCGCTTGCAGCGAACGATGCCGCCGTCTTCGGCGGTGTCGCGCAGTTCGCATTCGTCGAGTACATAGAAGCCCTCGGCGGCCTGCTGCGACTTGACCCAGTCGGTCATGGTCGCGCTCGGCGCGATCTTCACCGTGGCCGGGCGCACCGGCAGCGAGCCGATCACTTCACGCAGGGTCGACAGCAGGTCTTCGGCGCGCTTGGCGCTGGCCGAGTTGACCAGGATCATGCCCAGGCGCGGGGCGATGGCGGCGAAGATCATCGAGCGGCGGATGAACGCACGCGGCAGGAATGCCTGGATGATCTCGTCCTTGATCTGGTCGCGCTCCTTCTTGTAGACCTTGCGCATCTGCTCGGTCTCGATTTCCTCGACCTTCTCCTTGACCGCGTCGTTGACCACGCTGCTGGGCAGGATGCGTTCTTCCTTACGGGCGGCGATCAGCATGAATTCGCCACTGACGTGCACCAGCGGGGCGTCCGCGCCCTTGCCGAACGGTGCGACGAAACCGTAGGTGGTCAGTTCCTGGCTGGCGCAGGGGCGGGCCGGCTTGCTGGCCAGGGCGGTTTCCAGGGCTTGCGCCTCGAACGGTACTTCCTGGGTCAGGCGATAGGACAGCAGGTTCTTGAACCACATGAGGGGGGATCTCTCCTTAATACATAAGGCGGGCATTATTCTCCGAGCGGCGGTTGAAGGCCAACCCTGTCATACGGCCAGCACCTTATAGAGAGGAAGAAACACCCGGCATTGCTAGGTCTTTGAAAGGCCTGAGAATTTTTTTTAAAAAAGTTTAAAAAAGTGCTTGCCAGGGTGGCGGGCCCTCCGTAGAATGCGCGCCACACCGAGACGAAGGGTGATTAGCTCAGCCGGGAGAGCATCTGCCTTACAAGCAGAGGGTCGGCGGTTCGATCCCGTCATCACCCACCACTCGATGTATAGCGCGGCGGTAGTTCAGTCGGTTAGAATACCGGCCTGTCACGCCGGGGGTCGCGGGTTCGAGTCCCGTCCGCCGCGCCATATTTAGCTTCCAGGGCCCACTGAACACCCGGAAGCAACAGAGAAAGCGACCTTAGGGTCGCTTTTTTTGTGTCTGCTGTTTCTGCAGGCTGTCTTGGGGGCTGATGCCAAGGCATCCCAGCCGGCAGCCCCCAGGCACTCTCCCTCAGGGCTTTGCGCCCAACCGCTCTTCCCCGCGCAACGTCAGTACCTCATAGCCGGTTTCGGTCACCGCCACGGTGTGCTCCCACTGGGCCGACAAGCTGTGGTCGCGGGTGATCACCGTCCAGCCATCGCGCAGGCCACGGGTCCCGCGCCCGCCCTGGTTGATCATCGGCTCGATGGTGAACACCATGCCCGCTTGCAGTGCCAGGCCCATGCCGCGTTGCCCGTAGTGCAGCACTTCGGGCGCTTCGTGCATCTGGGTGCCGATGCCATGGCCGCAGTATTCGCGCACCACGCTGTAGCCCGCCGCCTCGGCATGGGCCTGGATGGCATGGCCGATATCGCCGAGGGTGGCGCCGGGGCGAACCTGCTCGATGCCTTTCCATAAGGCCGCGTAGGTGGTGTCGACCAGCCGCCGGGCCTCGTCGTCGATCTGGCCGATGGCGTACATCTTCGACGAGTCGGCGATATAGCCACCCTGTTCCAGGGTGATGTCGACATTGACGATGGAGCCTTCGCCCAACACCTCGTCGGCCTTGGGCATGCCGTGGCAGACCACATGGTCCACCGAGGTGTTCAGCGCGTAGGGAAAACCGTACTGGCCCTTGCTCGCCGGGCGCGCCTTGAGGTGCTCGATGATGAAGGCTTCGGCGCGATCGTTGATTTGCATCGTGGTCACGCCGGGACGGATGAAACCGTCGAGGTCGGCGAACACCTGCGCCAGCAACTGGCCGGCGCGGCGCATCAGCGCCAGTTGCGCGGCGTTCTTGAGGATGACCTGGCTCATCGCAGCAATTCCTTGAGGTTGGCTTGCTCCTGGCGCAGCAGCTGGCGCAGCAGTTCCTGGTAGGTGGCTTGCGGGTGCAGCTCGGCGAGCATGCCGAGGCGGATCCAGTGCTCGGCCTGGGCGTTGATCGAGCGCGACAGGGCGGCGCTGGCCACGCGCAGGTCTTCGTGGAGGTCGTCGGCGATCTTGACGATGCCCATGGTGCTTTACCTATTTATATGAAACGTATGCGAATCATATAGTCGTGGCGCGGTTCATGCCACCCGCTGGTGCAGCGCTCCCTGGCGTGGTGCACGGGCAATCGCCGAGGTCGCGCGCTGCTGCGTGGTTGCGGCGTGGTCAAGAGATGGCCCGGCTTTTGCTGAATGTCCTGCATCCGGGCCATCAACGTCGATGGCTCTTTTCATCACGACGAAGGCGCCGTGTTGCCCTGCTTGCGATCAGCCAAGCGGGAGCAGCCGGCGCCTTTGTCGTTCGTGCAGGAGAACGCCGATGAGCAGCAGCGAGGTGCGCAGTGTCTGCCCGTATTGCGGGGTGGGGTGCGGTATCGTCATGAGCGTCAGCGCCGGCAAGGTGACCAAGGTCAGCGGCGACAAACAGCACCCGAGCAATCTCGGCCGGCTGTGCACCAAGGGCCTGACCGCCCACATACCGCTGGCCAGCGGGCGCATGGGCCAGGCCTTCGTGCGCCGCGAGCGCAGCCAGGAGCCGGTGCGCAGCAGCCTCGACCAGGCCATCGCCGAGGCGGCGCGGCGGCTGCGCGAGATCATCGACAGCCATGGCGCCGATGCGCTGGCGCTGTATGTTTCCGGGCAGATGTCGCTGGAAGCCCAGTACCTGGCCAACAAGCTGGCCAAGGGTTTTATCCGCACCCGCCACATCGAGTCCAACTCGCGGTTGTGCATGGCCAGCGCCGGCAGTGGCTACAAGCAGTCGCTGGGTGCCGACGGCCCGCCCGGCAGCTACCAGGATTTCGAGCGGGCCGAAGTGTTCCTGGTGATCGGCGCGAACATGGCCGATTGTCATCCGATCCTGTTCCTGCGCCTGCTCGACCGGCTCAAGGCCGGGGCCAAGCTGATCGTCGTCGACCCCCGGCGCACCGCCACCGCCGACAAGGCCGACCTGTTCCTGGCGCTGCGCCCGGGCACCGACCTGGCGCTGCTCAACGGCCTGCTGCACCTGCTGCACGCCAACGGCCACACCGATGCCGGGTTCATCGCCCGGCACACCGAAGGCTGGGAGGCCATGCCGGCCTTTCTCGAGGACTACACCCCCGAACGGGTCGCCGCCATCACCGGCCTGGACCCCGCCGCGATCCGCGAGGCCGCGCGGCTGATCGGCGAGGCCGGGGCGTGGATGAGCTGCTGGACCATGGGCCTGAACCAGAGCATCCACGGCACTTGGCACAGCAACGCGCTGTGCAACCTGCACCTGGCCACGGGCGCCATCTGCCGGCCTGGCAGCGGCCCGTTCTCGCTGACCGGCCAGCCCAATGCCATGGGCGGACGCGAGATGGGCTACATGGGCCCAGGGTTGCCCGGCCAGCGCTCGGCGCTGGAGGCCGGCGACCGCGCCTTCGTCGAGCGGCAATGGCAGCTGCCGGCCGGTACCCTGCGCAGCGAGGGCGGGGAGGGCACGGTGGCGTTGTTCGAGCAGATGCAGCGCGGCGAGGTGAAGGCCTGCTGGATCATCTGCAGCAATCCGGTGGCCAGCGTCGCCAATCGCCAGCAGGTGATCGACGGCCTGCGCCAGGCGCAATTGGTGATCAGCCAGGATGCCTTTCTCGACACCGAGACCCAGCGCTACGCCGACATCCTCCTGCCGGCGGCGCTGTGGGCCGAGGGCGATGGGGTGATGATCAACAGCGAGCGCAACCTGACCCTGGCGCCGCGGGCGGTCGAGCCGCCCGGCGAGAGCCTGGAGGATTGGCGCCTGATCGCCCGGGTGGCCAGTGCCATGGGCTATGCGCAGGCGTTCGACTACCCCGACGCCGAGGCGGTGTACGACGAAATCCGCCGTTTCCACAACCCAGCCACCGGCTACGACTTGCGCGGTATCGGCTATGCCGACCTGCGCCAGGGGCCGCGGCAATGGCCGAGCGCGCCGGGGCGCGAGGACGACCGCAGCCCGCTGCGCTACGTCAGCGAGGGCGCGCTGGTGTTTCCCACGCCCAGCGGCAAGGCGCAGTTCTTCGCCCGGCCCTGGTTGCCAGCGGCGGAGCTGCCCGACGCTGCCTTCCCCTTCGTGCTCAATACCGGCCGGGTGCAGCACCAATGGCACACCCTGACCAAGACCGGCAAGGTGGCGAGCCTGAACAAGCTCGCGCCCGGCCCCTTCGTCGAGATCCACCCCAGCGACGCGCTGCGCCTGGGCATCCACGACAAGGACCAGGTGGGGTTGCGCTCGCGCCGTGGCCAGGCGCGGCTGCCGGCACGGCTCAGCGATCGGGTACAGCCCGGCAACTGTTTTGTGCCGTTTCACTGGAACGACCTGTACGGCGAGGGCCTGGCGATCAACGCGCTGACCTGCGACGCGGTCGACCCGATTTCCCTGCAACCGGCCTTCAAGCACTGCGCCGTGGCCCTTGAACGGCTGGCCGGCGAACGTATCGAGGCCCTCGACCTGAGCCACCCGGAGCCTGCGACCATGCCCACTGCCACCCTGTCCCGCCTGCTTGGCCTGGAGGCGTTGCCGGCACCGGTGTTGGCCGAAGACGAGCGCCACTACCTGCAAGGCTTCCTGCTTGGCCTTGACCAGGCGCAACGCCTCGGCGTGCCCAGCCTGCCGCCCGGCGCGCCGTTGGCGCCGGCCCGGCGGCTGTTCGTCGACGGCCTGCTGGCGGGCCTGTTCAGCCCGGCGCAGGCTATGCCTGGGAGCCCCGCCGAGGCCCCTCGGCATCACGTGCTGTGGGCCTCGCAGACCGGCAACGGCGAGGGCCTGGCCGAGCGCTGCGCGCAGCGTCTGCGCGAGGCGGGTTTGGCCGTGGCGCTCAGTTGCATGGAGGCCATTCACCCGGCACAGTTGCAGGGCGCCGCCAGCCTGGTGCTGATCGCCAGCACCTTCGGCGATGGCGAGGCGCCGGACAGCGGCGCGGCATTCTGGCAGGCGCTGCAGCAAGAGCAAGGCGCCAGCTGCGCGACCCTGCCTTATGCCGTGCTGGCCCTGGGGGATTCGAGCTATGAGCAGTTCTGCGGTTTCGGCCGCAAGCTCGACCAGCGCCTGGCCGACCTCGGTGCCCGGCGCCTGCTGGCGCGGGTCGATTGCGAGCCTGACTGCGAAGCGGCTTTCACCGCCTGGCTGGAGGCCTTGCTGCCGGAACTGGGCGGTAGCGCACCGGCACCCACCGTGGCACCGTCGCCAACCCGCGTCGGCAAGCACCAGCCCTGGTTGGCGCCGGTGCTGGAGAACCGCTTGCTCAATGGCCCGGGTTCGAGCAAGGAGACGCGGCAACTGGTGTTCGACCTGCGCGGCAGCGGCCTGAGCTACCAGCCTGGCGACGCCCTGGGGGTGTGGCCGCGCAATTGCCCGGACCTGGTCGATGAGCTGCTGGCCTTGATGGCGCTCGATGGCCAGGCCCAGGTCGAACTCCAGGGCCAGGCGCCGATGGCGCTGCGCACCGCGCTGGAGCGCCACTTGGACATCACCCAGGTCAGCCGGCCGCTGCTCGAGGTGTTCGCCGAGCAGGCCGAGGGCCTGCGGCGTTTGTTGCGGCCCGAGTGCAGTAGCACGCTCAAGGACTGGCTGTGGGGGCGGCAGCTGGCCGATGTCCTGCAGGCGTTCCCCCAGCGCTTGCCCCTGGCCCGCTGGCTGGCATTGCTCAAGCCCTTGCAGCCGCGGCTGTACTCGATCAGCTCCAGCCCCTTGGCCCATCCCGACCAGGTGCACCTGACCGTCGCCACCGTGCGCTACGGGGCGCGCAAGGGCGTGTGCTCGACCTTCCTCGCCGACCGGGCGACGGCCCTGGAGGTGGCGATTTTCCCGCAACCGTCGAAGCACTTTCGCCTACCGCAGGACGATGCCACGCCGATCATCATGATTGGCCCCGGTACTGGTATCGCGCCGTTTCGCGGTTTTCTCCAGGAGCGCGAACAGCGCCGGGCGAGCGGTGGCAATTGGCTGTTCTTCGGCGAGCAGCACGGCGCCTGCGATTTCTATTACCGCGAACAGTTGCAGGCCTGGGCGGCGAGCGGGTACCTGCGCCTGAGCACGGCGTTCTCCCGCGACCAGGATGACAAGGTCTACGTGCAGCAGCGCCTGCTGGCGCACGGCGCCGAGCTGTGGCAGTGGCTCGAGGCGGGCGCGGTGGTCTATGTCTGTGGCGATGCCCAGCGCATGGCCAAGGATGTCGACGCGGCCCTGCGCCAGGTGGTGGTCGAGCACGGCGGCATGGCTGCCGAGGCGGCGCGGGCTTATGTCGAGGCCTTGGCGCGGGACAAGCGCTATCGGCGCGATGTGTATTGAGTGCACCAGCCTGGTGAGCGTTGCACCAGGCTGGTTCAAGCGCCTGGATAGCACAGGCTGTGCCGGTGTTCGCCGGCAAGGCCCGCTGCTACAGGTTTGCAGCACCTGTTGCCGGTAGGCGCCAGCCTTGCTGGCGAACCAGGCGCCGCGGTGCATGAGCGGGCAGGGCAATTGGCACAGTCCCTGCTTTGATCCAGCTACAACAGCCCACCGGTCAACGGCGATCGTCCAGGGCCCCCAACTGATGAGTACAGGCAAAGGCGCCTGGAGCTTCGGCTCCAGGCGCCTTTTTGCGTTTTCCGTGAGCGAGGATCGGCTATGCAGGCAACAGCGAACGAGGCACAACGACCGCGACTGGTCATCGTCGGCAATGGCATGGTCGGCCATCACTGCGTCGAGCAATTGATCGAGCGCGGCGCCCTGGCCCGCTTCGAGCTGCATGTGTTCGGCGAGGAACGCCAGCGTGCCTACGACCGGGTCCACCTGTCGGAGTACTTCACCGGCAGTTGCGCCGAAACCCTGGCCCTGTGCGCGCCGGGCTATTACCCGGACAACGGCGTGCACCTGCACCTGGGCGAGGCGGTAGTGGCGATCGACCGCCAGCGCCGGGAGCTGGTCACCGACGCAGGCCGCTACGGCTATGACCAGCTGATCCTGGCCACCGGCTCCTACCCGTTCGTGCCGCCCATCGAGGGCTCCAGCGGCCACGCGCGGCTGGTCTATCGCACCCTCGACGACCTCGACGCGATTCGCGCCGCCGCCAGCGGTGCCCGCCGTGGCGTGGTGGTCGGCGGCGGCCTGCTGGGCCTGGAGGCGGCCAACGCCCTCAAGTCCTTGGGCCTGGAGGCCCATGTGGTGGAGTTCGCCCCCCGCTTGATGCCGGTGCAACTCGACGGCGAAGGCGGCGCGGCGTTGCGTGCGCGCATCGAGGCGCTGGGCGTCGGCGTGCACCTGGCCCGCGCCACCCAGTCGATCAGCGCAGGCGAGCAGTACCGCTACCGAATGAACTTCGACGGCGGCGAGCACCTGGAAACCGACCTGGTGGTGTTCTCCGCCGGTATCCGCCCGCAGGACGCGCTCGGCCGCGCCTGCGGCCTGGAGGTCGCCGCCCGCGGCGGCGTGGTGATCGACAACCACTGCCGTTCCAGCGACCCGCGGATCTTCGCCATCGGCGAATGCGCTTCGTGGAACGGCAGCGTGTTCGGCCTGGTCGCCCCGGGCTACGCCATGGCGCGCACCTTGGCGGCATGGCTGATGGGCGAGGCGCCGAGCGGGTTCAGTGGCGCCGACATGTCGACCAAGCTCAAGCTGCTGGGCGTCGATGTCGGCTCGATCGGCGACGCCCAGGGCGCCACGCCGGGCGCGCGCAGCTACCGCTTCATCGACGAGGCCAGTGCCTCGTACCGGCGGCTGGTAGTGGATGCCAGCGGCAAGCAGGTGCTCGGCGCCGTGCTGGTGGGCGACAACAGCTACTACGACACCTTGCTGCAATACGCCCAGAACGGCATCAAGCTGCCGGCCGACCCGGCCACCTTGATCCTGCCCCAAGGAGGCGGCGCGCCCGCCCTGGGCGCCGATGCCTTGCCTGCTGCCGCGACCATCTGCTCATGCCACAACGTCAGCAAGGGCGCGGTGTGCGCGGCCATCGACGGCGGCTGTGGCGACCTGGCCGCGGTCAAGGCCTGCACCAAGGCCGCCAGCGGTTGCGGGGGCTGCGCGGCACTGCTCAAGCAGGTGGTCGAGCACGAGCTGGGCGCCCGCGGCGTGAGCGTGGACAAAAGCCTGTGCGAGCACTTTGCCTACACCCGCCAGGAGCTCTACGCCCTGGTGCGGGTCGAAGGCATCCGCACCTTCGGCGACCTGCTCGCCCGCCATGGCCAGGGCCCTGTCGGCTGCGACATCTGCAAGCCGGCGGTGGGCAATATCCTCGCCTCGTGCTGGAACCAGCCGATCATGGACCCGGCCCTGGTGCCGTTGCAGGACACCAACGACACCTTCATGGCCAACATGCAGAAGAACGGCACTTACTCGGTGGTGCCGCGCATTCCCGGCGGCGAGATCACCCCGGACAAGCTGATCGTGATCGGCCAGGTGGCGAAAAAATACGACCTCTACACCAAGATCACCGGCGGCCAGCGCATCGACCTGTTCGGCGCGCAGTTGCACGAGTTGCCGCTGATCTGGGGCGAACTGATTGCCGCTGGCTTTGAAACCGGGCACGCCTATGGCAAGTCGACGCGCACGGTGAAGTCCTGCGTCGGCAGCACCTGGTGCCGCTACGGCGTGCAGGACAGCGTGGCCATGGCCCTGCGCCTGGAGGACCGCTACAAGGGCCTGCGCGCGCCGCACAAGCTCAAGTTCGCGGTGTCCGGCTGTACCCGCGAATGTGCCGAGGCGCAGAGCAAGGACATCGGCGTGATCGCCACCGACAAGGGCTGGAACCTCTATGTGTGCGGCAATGGCGGCATGCGCCCGCGCCACGCCGAGCTGTTCGCCACCGACCTGGACGACCAGACCCTGGTACGGCTGATCGACCGCGTGCTGATGTTCTACATCCGTACCGCCGACAAGCTGCAGCGCACCTCGGTGTGGCGGGAAAACCTCGAGGGCGGCCTGGACTACCTCAAGCAGGTGGTGATCGACGACAGCCTGGGCCTGGCGAGCGAGCTGGAGGCGCAGATGCAGCATGTGGTCGAGCAGTACGAGTGCGAATGGGCCAATGCCTTGAGCGACCCGGAAAAACTCAAGCGCTTCCGTACCTTCGTCAATGACCAGCGCGCCGACCCCGACGTGCACTTCGTCCGCGAACGCGGCCAGCGCCGCCCGGCGGCGGCGCTGCAGCTGATTCCGACCCATGAGGAGACTGTGTGATGAACCAGAGCAACAGGGCTGTGCAAGCGCAAACCACCTGGCACAGCGTGTGCGCTGCCCATGACCTGGTGGCCGATTCCGGGGTGGTGGTGTGGCATGCCGGCGAGCAGGTGGCGTTGTTCTATCTGCCGGGGCAGGCGCAGGCGATCTATGCCGTCGGCAACCGTGATCCGCGTTCCGGCGCGAATGTCATCGGGCGCGGATTGCTGGCCAGTCTGCAGGGTGAGCCCGTTGTCGCGTCGCCTTTGTACAAACAGCATTTCTCGCTGCGTAATGGCTGCTGCCTGGAGGATCCAGGCCAGGTGCTGCCGGTTTGGCGGGTGCGGATCCAGGGTGAGCAGGTCGAATTGTCCCGCGCCTGAATCCGCAGGGTGGCTCAATCCTGGTCAAGTGGGTAATGGCTGGCGCCATTGGCGTCGAGGTAGCTGGCCCACTCCGTGACCGCCGCGTAGATGACCGCCTCGCTGACTGCGCTGACCAAATCGGCCATCAACGGCGGGTGCAGGATCAGATCGCCCTTGCGGGCGGCGTGCAGGCTGTCATCCATGAGCCATCTCTGAAAGGGGGGTCAGTTCAGTCGCAAACCAGCCTTGATCGTTTCCCAATGGACAAGGTCGGCGGGCTCCAGCGGTGTTTGCTTGCTGTAGCTCACCGCGACGAAACGGGCTTGGCCGGCAGGCGCGTAGGCCAACTGGCGCTGGTAGGAAACCACGTCTCCACGCTTGAACTGCAGGCTGGTTTCCAGGCCGTGAATGTCGCGGGCCACACCGGCGCTGACCGGCTGGGGTTCGCTGATGACCGCCGCAAGGCGTTCGCGCAGTTGCGCCAGTTGCTGCAGGTAGAGGCTTTCCAGGGTCTGCCCCTCGGGCAGCGGGCTGCGGGCGATCACCAGGCTGGTGCCGCGTTCGCGGAAAGCGAGCATGTTCATGCTGGTGTCTTCGGGCGTTTCATCGCCCAGGTCCAGGACCAGGTCCTGGGTCAGGTAGGCGGCCATAGCGCTGCTCCATGCGTTGAGGCGGCACACGCTAAAGCTTCGGCGCCTTGCCTGCAAGGGCGTGGCCGGCGCCGAGTGACGCAAGTCACCGAATCGGCATGGCTTGCAGGCCCGACGCGCGGATACACTGCCAGGCATGAACCTCGATACCCGCATCAAGTTCCGCCACCTGTTGTGTTTCCTGGAGATTGCCCGGCAGGGCAGCCTGGCCAGGGCTGCCGATGTGCTCGCGATCAGCCAGCCGGCGATCTCCAAGACGCTCAAGGAGCTCGAGGCGTTGCTCGAGACCCGGCTGTTCGAACGCGGCCGCCAGGGCGTGTCATTGACCGCGGCCGGTACGCGCTTCTTGCGTTATGCCGGGCCCAGCGTGCACGCCCTGCGCGAAGGCGTTGGCAGCGTGCGCGGCGAGGCCTTGCAGCCATCGCAGGTGCGTATCGGTGTGTTGTCCACGGTCGAGGGCCTCTTGATGCCCGAGGTGCTGTGCCGCCTGCACCAGCGCCATGAAGCCTTGGTGATCAGCGTGGTCACCGGGGTCAGCGCGCAGTTGCTGGGGCAGTTGCATGTGGGCGAGCTGGAGCTGGTGGTCGGGCGCATGACCGACAGCCCGCGCATCCAGGGGTTGTCGTTCGAGCACCTGTACAGCGAGTCGATGGCCCTGGTGGTGCGCCCCGGGCACCCGTTGCTGGCGCGCCAGCCGGTCGAGCGGGGGCTGGTAGGGCAGTACGCGCAGGTGTTGCCGCCGCCGGGGACGACCATTCGCCAGCATGCCGACAGCCTGTTCGTGCAAGGCGGGATCGGCGTGGCGGCGCAACGCCTGGAAACGCTGTCGCTGGCGCTGAGCCGGCGCTATGTGCTGGGCAGCGACGCGGTGTGGGTAGCGCCGCGCGATGCGGTGCTGATCGACCTGGGGCGCGGCGAGCTGGCCGAACTTGACCTCGGGGTACGTGAGCCGGGGGGCTCGGTGGGCATCTGTCGCAACGCGGCGGTGCCCCAGGGCCTGGCGGCGCAGTGGGTGTGCGAGGTATTGCGCGAGGTGGCGGGGGCGTATCGGCTGGGTGGATATCCCTGACGCTGGGCGGGTGCCATGGTTTTGAAAAGCTCCCGGCAAACCCTGGCGAAGCCATCAATACTGGCCATTGGCTGCAAGCGCGATCATGAACAACCTTTAACCCAGGAACTTCCAGCCCACAACCCGCTCTTATGCCGGTAGCCATTGGTCGCGGCCGCCTGCTAAGCTCGCGGCTTTACCCTGATTGCCCTCATGGCGCATGAACAAGGAAATAGCATGAAACAGCATCGTTTGGCGGCTGCGGTTGCCCTGGTAGGCCTGGTCCTGGCGGGCTGCGACGCCCAGACCAGCAGCGTCGAGCTGAAGACTCCGGCACAGAAAGCCTCCTACGGTATCGGCCTGAACATGGGCAAGAGCCTGGCCCAGGAAGGCATGGACGACCTGGATTCCAAAGCCGTCGCCCAAGGCATCGAAGACGCTGTTGGCAAGAAAGAACAGCGCATCAAGGACGAGGAACTGGTCGAGGCCTTCACCGCCCTGCAGAAGCGCGCTGAAGAACGCCTGGCCAAGGCCAGCGAAGAAGCCTCCGCGGCCGGCAAGAAATTCCTCGAGGAAAACGCCAAGAAGCCTGGCGTGGTCACCACCGCCTCGGGCCTGCAGTACGAAGTGGTCAAGAAGGCCGACGGCCCGCAGCCCAAGCCGACCGATGTGGTCACCGTCCACTACGAAGGCAAGCTCACCGACGGCAAGGTGTTCGACAGCTCCGTCGAGCGCGGCAGCCCGATCGACCTGCCGGTCAGCGGCGTGATCCCAGGTTGGGTCGAAGGCCTGCAACTGATGCATGTCGGCGAAAAATACAAGCTGTACATCCCCGCCGAGCTGGCCTATGGCGCCCAGAGCCCGAGCCCGCTGATCCCGGCCAACTCGGTGCTGGTGTTCGACCTGGAACTGCTGGGCATCAAGGACCCGGCCAAGGCCGACGCCGAAGCCGCCCCGGCCAAGTAAGCGCCAGTCTGCTGCTGCAACGACGCCCCGTTTTGACGGGGCGTCGTCGTTTTTGGCGGCTTGACGCGAACCGCCGGCGTCATTCACTGTCGCAAGCAATGCCACGGCGTAACCTCGGGTGTGCTTGTCGCAAAACGTTTGCGCCGTTGCAACGGTTGTGTAAAAAACGCCCGATCCGTCCCCGGCCCTTGCCTGGCGGGCACGACGCGGCGCCAATGCCGCCCTGTTCACAAGGTTATCCACAATAAATGTGGATAACCTGCCTGCTCCTCTGGAGGTCTCATGAGCGCACCCTGGAATTTCACCCGCTTCCTGCCCCTGGCCGAGCGCCTGCTCAGCCGCGGGCGGTTGCCGGCCCTGTTGTTCGCCGTGGCCCGCAAAGGCCCCAAGCTCGGCCAGCTGCGTGAGGACCTGGGCCTGATGCAGGCGCTGTGCCTGGCCTGGTGGCGCGGCGAGTACCGCGCCGTCAGCCCCAAGGCACTGGTGACCATCGTCGCCGGCTTGCTGTACTTCGTCAGCCCGCTGGACGCCATCCCCGACTGGTTGCTGGGGGTCGGCCTGCTCGACGACATCGCCGTGCTGGGTTGGGTGCTCAAGACCGTGGCCGACGAGCTGGCCCGCTTCAAGGCCTGGCGCGCCAGCCAGGCGCCGGAGCGGTTGCGGGTGGTCGAGCGCCTGCCCAATAGCCCCGAAGCCCTGCGCCTGGAGCGCCCCGGCAACTGATTCACGGCATGCCCCCGAGGTTGGTAATATAATTGGCATAAGGGTTATGCCTATGGATTACATGCCGTAGTCCAACGTCAAGGGGGTTGTATGGGTATTCAGGTCATCAGCCGGGACGGTCAGCCCGAGTACGCAGTCGTTCCCTGGGAGCAGTACCAGGCGTTGCTGGCCGCCGCTGGCCAGGCACCTGGCGCAGCGCCCGCCACCGACAATGTCGCCGCCGAACCCGCAGACGCCAGCTTGTCCAGCCTGGACCAGCTGGCGTCGTTGCGTGAGGCCAAGGGCCTGGCGCCCGAGCAACTGGCGCGCAGCGTCGGGATCAGTCCGGCCTACCTGGCGATGATCGAGGCCGGCGATCGCCGCCCCGACGCGGCGATCCTGCGCAGCCTGGCCTGGCACCTGGGGCTGGCGGGCTGGAGCGAGCCGTCATGAGCCAGGTCAGGATCAGCCGTCAGCAATGGCAGAGCCTGCTGACCGAGCTCGACCTGGCCCGCCGGCAACGCCACCTGCTCACCTACCGGGCGCTGCTGGAGCGCCTGCAACTGCCCAGCCCGGCGATGCAGACCCTCACCGCGGCGCTGGAGTACCTGGCGCTGCTCGATGCTCGCGCCGAGCAACCGCTGCGCAGTTCGCTGGTGATCAGCCAGGGGGCCAGCCGCCTGCCACGTACCGGCTTTTTCGAGTGTGTCGAGCGCCTGGGGCGTTTCTCCGGGCCGGTGGATGGCATGGAGGCGGCGTCGTGGCATGCCTCGGAGGTGGTGCGGGTGTTCGAGTACCGTTATCCGGAAGAGGCCTGAACGACTCTGCCATCCACCGCGTCGCCTGGTTCGCCAGCAAGGCTGGCTCCTACAGGTGTGTGTGGCTGAGGGCGCGGTAGGAGCCGGCTTGCCGGCGAACACCGGCCTTGGCCGGTGCCATCCACCGCGTCGCCGGGTGCGCCAGCAAGGCTGGCGCCTACGGGGGGCAGGTGCAATGGCAGGGTTTCAGGCTTCGATCAGGCTCAGGCTCGAACCGCTGCTTTCCTTGGCCTGGCGCTTGGCCTGGGAGGCCAGCTCGGCCAGTTGCCCGGCATCCAGCTGGCCGCCGCTGTGCGGCGTCAGCCAGACCACGCCGATCGACAATGACAGCAGGGCGAACGTCTCGCGCTGCCCCTGGCGGTTGTGGGCGATGAAGCACCCAGCCTCCAGGTGCTCGGCGCGGTAGAAGCGCCGACATTGGCGCGTGAACGCTTCCACCAGCACCTGCAAGCGCTCGCGCCAGTCCGCCGAGCCCAACACCAGCATGAAATCGTCCCCGCCGATGTGCCCGACGAAGTCCCTCTGCGGGTCGACGCAGTCGTTCAGGCATTGCGCCAGGCTCAACAGCACTTCGTCGCCGCGGGCGTAGCCATAGATATCGTTGAAGGGCTTGAAGCTGTCGATGTCCACATAGCACACCGCCGCCTCGCGCCGTTGCTGCAGCAGGCGCGCCAGGCATTGCTGGATCGGCACGTTGCCCGGCAGCAGGGTCAACGGGTTGGCATGCCGGGCCTGCTGGATCTTCTGTTCGGTGATCAGCTTGAGCACATCGATCACCCGCCCCAGGCCCAGGTAGCGACCGCTCTGGGTGATGATGAAGTCTTCCTCGATCCGCTGGCGGGCGCGGCTGGTGAGCAGGCGGCTGACCTGTTGCAGCGACTGCCCGCGTTCCACGGCAAGAAAGTCTTGGCTCATCAGCCGGCTGATCGGCTTGCGCGCGAACAGGTCGGTGCCGAACGGCTGCAATAGCGCATCGGCCAGGGAGTGCCGGTGAACGATGCCGCACGGCTTGTCGCGCTCATCCAGCACCGCCAGGGAGTTGAGGTTGGCCTGCCGGCGAAAGGCTTCGAGCACCTGCTGCGTGGGCGTCTGCAGTGGCACCGCCGGCTGTTGGATAAGCAGTGCGTCGAGGGCGCCGTTGTCCTCGCCCAGGGTCACGGTGCCGGCGCTTGCCTGCGGCAGCAGGGGGAGCGCGTCACTGGGCGGGAACTCCTGCGGGCGGCCGAGCAGGTAGCCCTGCACCAGGTCCACGCCCATCTCGCCGAGCACCGCCAGCTCCTCGCCCAGCTCGATCCCTTCGGCGATCACCTGGGCCCGGGAGGCGCGGGCGATTTGCAGGATCGAGCCGACGAACTCGCGCTTGAGCGGGTCTTGATGGATGCCGTCGATGAAGTGGCGGTCGATCTTCACGTAGTCGGGGCGCAGTTCCGACCACAGGCGCAGGCTCGAGTAGCCGGCCCCCAGGTCGTCCAGGGCAATGGAAAAGCCCATGTCGCGGTAGTGGTGCAGGGCGTTGAACAGCAGTTGGAAGTCTTCGGTGGGGGTCTGTTCGGTCAGCTCGATGACCACCCGGCTGGGCGGCAGGCCGACGGCCTCGAGCATTTTCAGGGTACGCCCGGACGGGTAGTGGGGTTCGAGCAGCGATTCGGGCGAGACGTTGAGGAACAGCTTGCCGCCCAGGTTCAGTTCGCTGAAGCGCCGGCAAGCGGTTTCCCGGCACAACACCTCGAGCTCGCTCAGGCGCCCGGCCTGGCGGGCGATGGCGAACAGGTTGAGCGGCGAGTGCAGGGGGCTGTTGGACGGGCCGCGGCTCAAGGCTTCATAGCCGAGCACGCGGCGTTCGGAAAGACAGACGATGGGCTGGAACAAGCTGTGGACGCTACGTTGAGCCAGGATGGCGCTCAATGCGCTGAGCTGTTCGGTGACGGTCATGGACTGCTTCCTGAATGAAAAAAGGCCGGACGCTTGCACGTCCGGCCCTTCTATTTCACGACAGCCCGATGACTGTTTGATGACAGGTCACATTATTTAGCCATCATTCAGTGCTTGGCCACCGAGGTGCTCAGGCTGAGGTAGTCGAGCAGGATGCGACCGGTTTCCGACAGGTAGGCGTCGTCTTCCGGCTTGGTGTCGTCCGGCTCGGCCGGCAGCGCGTCCTCGTCTTCTTTCTTCAGTTCCTTGAGCGGCTCTTCGCCCTTGGCCTTGCGGCGGATGTTCTCCAGGGCCAGTTGCTTGGCCTCGATCTGGTCGTGGCGAGCACGACGCTCCTGCTCGTTGAGGCTGACGGTCTTCTCGTTCATCAGCTTCTGGGTCAGGGCCAGGCGGTCGCGGATGTAGACGAACTCGGCATCCTTGTCGCTGCGCGCGTCATGCTGCGCCTTGAGCTGGGCCAGGAACGGCTTGAACGGGTCGGAAGCCGGCTTGACCACCGGGCGAATGGTGTCCCATGGCATGGCCTCGGGCAGCGCGCTCTCGCCGATTTCCTTGGTATCGATGATCGATGGGTAGGCGATGTCCGGCAGCACGCCCTGGTGCTGGGTGCTCTGCCCGGAAACCCGGTAGAACTTGGCCAGGGTCAGTTTCAGCTCGCCATGGTTGAGCGGCTGGATGGTCTGCACGGTGCCCTTGCCGAAGGTCTGGCCCCCGATGATCAGCGCGCGGTGGTAGTCCTGCATGGCGCCGGCGAAGATCTCCGAGGCCGAGGCCGAGAGGCGGTTGACCAGCAGTGCCAGCGGGCCCTTGTAGAAGGCGCCGGGGTTCTCGTCCTCGAGCACGTCGACGCGGCCGTCGGCGTTGCGCACCAGCACGGTCGGGCCCTTCTCGATGAACAGGCTGGTCAGTTCGGTGGCTTCCTGCAGCGAGCCACCGCCGTTGTTGCGCAGGTCGATGACCACGCCGTCGACTTTTTCCTTCTGCAGCTCGGTCAGCAGCTTCTTCACATCGCGGGTGGTGCTCTTGTAGTCCGGGTCGCCTGCGCGGTAGGCCTTGAAGTCGAGGTAGAAGGCCGGGATCTCGATGATGCCCAGCTTGTAGTCACGCCCGTCCTGCTTGAGCTTGAGCACCGACTTCTTCGCCGCCTGCTCCTCGAGTTTCACCGCTTCGCGGGTGATCGAGACGATCTTGCTGGTCTGGTCGTTCGGCGCGTTGCTCGCCGGGATCACTTCAAGGCGCACCACCGAGCCTTTCGGGCCGCGGATCAGCTTGACCACTTCGTCCAGGCGCCAGCCGACCACGTCGACCATTTCCTTGTTGCCCTGGGCCACGCCGATGATCTTGTCGGCGGGGGCGACCTGTTTGGTCTTGGCCGCCGGGCCGGCCGGCACCAGGCGCACGATCTTGACCTGGTCGTTGTCGCTTTGCAGCACCGCGCCGATGCCTTCGAGCGACAGGCTCATGTTGATGTCGAAGTTTTCCGCGTTGTCCGGCGACAGGTAGTTGGTGTGCGGGTCGTAGGACTGGGCGAAGGTGTTGATGTAGGCCTGGAAGATGTCCTCGGCACGGGTCTGGTTCAGGCGCGACAGCTGGTTCTTGTAGCGCTTGGTCAGGGTGTCCTGGATCTGCTTGAGGTCCTTGCCGGAGATCTTCTGGCGCAGCACCTCATCCTTGACGCGTTTGCGCCACAGGTCGTCGAGCTCGGCCTGGTTCTTCATCCACGGCGCATCCTTGCGCTCGACCAGCAGGTCTTCCTTCACCGTGAAGTCGATTTTGTCGACGCCCTTGTTCAGCTCGCCGAGGGCGTAGTCCAGGCGCTGCTTCACGCGGTCCAGGTAGCGCTTGTAGATGGTGAAGCCGGGGTCGAGGTTGCCGCTTTTGAGGAAGTCGTCGAACTGGGTCTTCCACTTGTCGAACTCGGCGATGTCGGCGGCGGTGAAATAACTGCGCGACGGGTCGAGCAGCTTGATGTAGCTGTCGTAGATGATGACCGAACGGGCGTCGTCCAGTGGCGGCTTGCTGTAGTGGTGACGCTTGAGCAGCTCGACGATATTGAGGCTGGCCACCACTTCGTCGCGGTCTGGCTGCAGGGTGTCCCACTTGTTGGCGGCGGCCGCATTGCCACCGAGCGTGAGGCTACCGAGCCCGATCATCAGGGCCAGGGCGGTGCTGGGGAGGAAATGCTTCATGCTGATTCGACGTGGAGGCAATTGATCACGCATAGTAGGCCGTCTTTTCCGTTCGCCGGTTCCAGGGGAGCCGGACGCATACTGCAAAAAGCCTGGGACATGCACGCCCAGGCTCAGTCATATGATTCAACTATGGAGGCACTGTGAAGGCATTGCAAGGCGTTGACGGACATGTGGCCTGGGTCGAGGCCGAACGCCCGGCCTGTGATGCCGGGCAGCTACGCATCCGCGTGGCCGCGGCGGGGCTGAACCGCGCCGACCTGCTGCAAATGAAGGGGTTGTACCCTCCACCGCCAGGTGCCAGCCCCTACATGGGCCTGGAATGCGCCGGTGTGGTCGAGGAAGTGGGCGCCGGCGCCGACTGGCGCGTGGGTGACCGGGTGTGTGCGCTGCTGGCCAGCGGCGCCATGGCCGAGGAGGTGGTGGTGGACGCCCGTCATGTGCTGCCGGTGCCCGAAGGCCGGAGCCTGCACGAGGCGGCGGCGCTGCCGGAGGTGTACGCCACGGCCTGGTTGAACCTCTTCCAGCTCGGGGGCCTGAAGCCCGGTGAGAAGGTGCTGGTGCATGCTGGCGCCAGTGGCGTGGGCTCGGCGGCCATCCAGCTGTGCAAGGCCTTTGGCAGCCCGGTGTGGGTCAGCGTGGGTTCGCCGGAGCGCCTGGCCTACTGCCAAGGCTTGGGCGCGGCGGGTGGCGTGGTGCGCAACGCCAACCTCGACGAGCTGGAGCAGCTTGGGCCGTTCGATGTGATCCTCGACCCGGTGGGCGCCGGTTACGGGCCGTTGAACCTCAAGGCGCTGGCCCGCGATGGGCGCTGGGTGATCATTGGCTTGATGAGCGGTCGCAAGTTCGAGCTGGACCTGGCCCTGGTGCTGGGCAAGCGCCTGCAAATCACCGGGTCGACCCTGCGCAACCGTGACGATGGCTTCAAGGCCGAGTTGCTGCGCGAGCTGCAACAGCAGGTGTGGCCATTGTTCAGCGAAGGGCGGTTGTCGCCGCAGTTGGTTGACACTTACCCCGTCGAATTCGCCCAGGCAGCGTATGCCGAGCTCGAGAGCAACCAGGTATCGGGCAAGCTGGTCATGGTGATCGATCCGAGCTTGAGTTAGATCCGTTCGCCGGCAAGGCACGCTCCCTGTAGGAGCCGGTCTTGCCGGCGAACAGCGGTTTCACGACCAGCTCAGGATCGGCCAACCATTGGTCTGGGCATGCTCGCGCAATACCGGATCCGGATTCACCACACGCGGATGATCCACCTTCAGCAGCAACGGCAGGTCGTTGCGCGAGTCGGAATAGAAGCTCGCCCCCTCGAGATTCTCCTGCTCCTGGTCCAGCCATTCCAGCAAGCGGGTGATCTTGCCCTCGCGGTAGGTCAGCACGCCATGGGTCTTGCCGGTGTACACACCGTTCACCGCCTCCAACTCGATGGCCAGGTATTCCTCTACCCCCAGCCGCGCCGCGATCGGCCCGACTAGATGGACGCCGCTCGCCGAGATGATCAGGATGCGGTCGCCGCGCTGGCGGTGCTCGGCGATGCAGCGGCAGGCGTCGGCAAAGATGATCGGCTCGATCACCTCTTCCACCCAGGGCTCGATCAGGTGCTCCACTTCCTCCAGCGTGCGTCCGGCAACCGGCTCGAGGCTGAAGGCCATGTAGTCCTCCATCTGCAGGTGGCCCTTGCCGTAGGCTTGCATCATTTCCTGGTCGCGCTTGAGAAACGCCTTGCCGTCGACCCAACCCAGTCGGGCCATCTGTTCACTCCACAGCGACGCGCAGTCGCCGTGGATGAGGGTTTCGTCCAGATCGAAAATTGCCAATGCCATGGGTTGAATCTCCTTAGGCCACTTCCCGTAGCGCCGTGGGGTCGATCGACAAGGATACCCGTTTACCGTCCGCGTGCAGATCGCTGGCGCAGCGATTGAGCACATCCACCACCAGCTCGACGTCGCGCACCCAGACCCGGTAGCGGATGACATTGCCGAGCAGGCTGTGGCTGCGGATCTCGCCCTCCAGGTCGCCGTTCAGGCCCAGGCTGATGGCCTCTGGACGGATCGCCAGGCGACCGGCTACCGGGCGTTGCAGCAGGCGGCTGGCACTGTCGGCGTCGAGCAGGTTGTAGTTGCCGATGAAGCCGGCGGCGAACAGGTCCACGGGCGCGGTGTAGAGGGTTTCGGCGTCGCCGCTCTGGACGATGCGCCCCTGGTTCATCAGGACGATGCGGTCGGACAGGGTCAGCGCCTCTTCCTGATCGTGGGTGACGAAGAGGGTGGTCAGCCCCAGTTCGCGCTGAATCGCGCGGATCTGCTCGCGCAGGTGCTTGCGAATGCGTGCATCCAGCGCCGACAGCGG
The DNA here is from genome assembly GCF_019139535.1 of Pseudomonas muyukensis. Taxonomy (NCBI): domain Bacteria; kingdom Pseudomonadati; phylum Pseudomonadota; class Gammaproteobacteria; order Pseudomonadales; family Pseudomonadaceae; genus Pseudomonas; species Pseudomonas muyukensis. The sequence continues at coordinate 2,127,460 of NZ_CP077073.1, forward strand.
CTCGTCGAGCAACAGCAGGCGCGGGCGGGTGACCAGCGAACGGGCCAGGGCCACGCGCTGGCACTGGCCACCGGACAGCTGGTGCGGGTAGCGCCCGGCGAAGCTGCCCAGCTCCACCAGGTCCAGGGCCTCGCGCACGCGCACTTGGCTTTCCTCGGCCTTGACCTTCTGCATGCGCAGGCCAAAGGCGACGTTCTGCGCCACGGTCATGTTGGGGAACAACGCGTAGCTCTGGAACACCATGCCGATCCCGCGTTTTTGCGGGCTCACGGGTACCAGGTCCTGGCCATCGAGCAGGATTTTCCCGCTGTCCACCGGGGTCAGCCCGGCGATGCAGCGCAGCAGGGTGGACTTGCCGCAGCCCGAGGGGCCGAGCAGGGTGACGAACTCGCCGCGCTCGATCTGGCAGTCGATGTGCTCGAACACCGGGCTGCCGGCGTAGCTTTTTTGCAGTTGCTGCACGCTGACGAAGCTCATGTCAGGTCTTGTCCTTGTTCAAGCGGTTGGCAACCCAGGTGAGTGCCAGCACGAAGGCAAAGTAGGAGATCACCAGGGCGCTGTTGAAATGGCCGCTGCTGTTGCGCATGTTGTTCAGGTACACCTGCAGGGTCTCGTAGCGGGTGCCCACCAGCAGGTTGGCGAACACGAACTCGCCGAACAGGAACGAGAACGACAGCAGCAGCGCCACCATCAGGCCCTTGCGCAGGTTCGGCAGCACCACCAGCAACGCTGCCTGCAGGGGGCTGGCGCCGAGCAGTTGGGCAGCGTCCATCAGGTCGCGCAGGTTGATGGCCTGCAGGTTGTTGGTGATCGCCCGGTACATGAACGGCAGGGCGATGGTGAAGTAGCAGCCGATCAGGATCCACGGCGTGCCGACCATGGCCAGCGGGCCACTGCCGTACAGTTGCAGCAGGCCCACCGCCGAGACCACCGGCGGTACCGCGAACGGCAGCAGGATCAGCACGTTCATCAGCGCGTCGAGTTTCGGGAAGTGGTAGTGCACCACGAACAACAGCGGCAGGATCAGCAGCACCGACAGCAGCAGGGCGCCGATGCACACCAGCAGCGACTGGCCAAAGGCGGCGAGAAAGCGCGGCTCGCTCCACAGCGCCACATACCATTTGAAGGTCAGGCCACTGGGCAGCAGGGTCGCCGACCAGCTGGTGGCCAGCGAGTAGAGCAGGGTGCCGGCCAGCGGCAGCAGCAGGATCGCAAACAGCAGGTACACCACCAATCGATGGTAGAACCCGGCCGAGGCGTTTTCAGCGCGCATGGTAGCTCCTCTTGAGCAGCCATTGATGGGCCACGGTGACCACCGTCATCAGCCCCACCAGGACCATGGCCAGGGCGCTGGCCAGGTTCGGGTCGAGGCTGATGTCACCGGCCACCAGGCCGGCAATGCGGATCGGCAGCACGTTGAAGTTGCCGGTGGTCAGGGCGTAGACGGTGGCGTAGGCGCCCAGGGCGTTGGCCAGCAGGATGACGAAGGTACCGAGCAGTGCCGGGGTGAGCACCGGCAGGCCGATGTGTCGCCAGAACTGCCAGGGGCTGGCCCCGAGCAGCGCGGCGGATTCGCGCCAGTCGGCGCGCAGGGCGTCGAAGGCCGGGTACAGCAGCAATACGCCGAGCGGTATCTGGAAGTAGGTGTAGACCAGGATCAGCCCGGTCTTGGAATAGATGCTGAAATCGCCGAGCAGGCCCATCTGCTTGAGCAGCAGGGTCAGCGCGCCATTGAAACCGAGCAGGATGATGAAGGCGAACGCCAGCGGCACCCCGGAGAAATTGCTGGTCATGTTGGCGAAGGCGCTGACGAAATCGCGCAGCTTCGAATCGACCTGGCGCAGCGAATAGGCGCCGAGGGTGGCGATGACGATGCCGAACAGGCTCGACCAGAAGCTGATCTCCAGGCTGCGTTGCAGCGCTTGCAGGTAGAACTTCGAGGCGAAGATCTTGCTGAAGTTGGCCAGGCCCCAACCGCTGTCGCTCTGCAGGCTGTTGATGGCGACCCAGGCCAGCGGGGCGATCTGGAAGACGACGAAGAACACGGCGAACGGCAGCAGGCAGAGCAGGGCCAGGTAGCGGCCTCGTTGGGTGGCATTCACTTGAGCAGCTCCCGGCAGACCGGCTTGTCGTGGGCGGCGCCGAGCAGTTCGCAGATCGTGCCGCACAGCTCGGTCTGCAGCGGCTTGGCCGCAGGGTCGAGGCTGAAGGCTTCACCGAACACGAACAGCGGCACCTCGCGCTCTTCGGCCAGCAGGCCGTTGTGCGAACGGTCGTTGTTCATGCCATGGTCGGCGGTGACCAGCACCTGGTAGCCCTCTTCGAGCCAGCGTGGCAGGTAGTCGGCCAGCAGGATGTCGGCACCGCGCGCGGCATTGCGGTACTGGCTGCTGTCCAGGCCGTGGCGGTGGCCGGCGTCGTCGATGTTCATCGGGTGCACCAGCAGGAAGTTCGGCGCGTGGCGCCGGCGCAGGTATTCGGCGTCGGCCAGCAGGTGCGAGTCGGGATAGTGGTCGGCGTAGTAGAACAGGCCGTGCTGGATCGGCAGCTTCGGCGCGTGGGTATGGCGATCGCGCAGTGGGTCGAACGGCGAGCGGTTGTACAGCTCGCTGATCCAGTGATAGGCCGCGGCGGCGGTGCCCAGCCCGGCTTCGCGGGCGTAGTGGAACACGCTGCGCTGGTTGGACAGGCGACTGACCTGGTTGTGCACGATGCCGCTGTCGATGGGCGGCACGCCGGTGAGGATGCATTCGTACAGCGGCCGGGACAGCGACGGCAGCTCGCACTCCAGGCGGTACAGCGCGGCACGGTCGGCCTCGACGTAGGCGTGCAGGTGGCCCATGGCGTGGTGCGCGACCTGGTGGTTGAGGCCGTCGAGCAGGACCAGGATGACGTTGTGTTGCATGATTGCTCCGGGAAAATTCCGCGGTGGGGGCCTTCGCCGGCAAGCCGGCTCCTACAGGTTCGGCGCATCCCCTGTAGGAGCCGGCTTGCCGGCGAAAGGGCCGGTCAAGGCAGAAGAGCTGCCAGGCCTTATTCCATCTCGATGATCACCTGCTCCTGCCACTGCTGCGGCAAGGCCTTGGAGGTCGCTTCCCAGGCCGCGGCATCCTTGATCGGTTGCGCCGCCTTGTACTGCGCGTTGGGCAGCAGCTTGGCCTGCACGTCGGCCGGCAGCTTCAGGTGCTCGGCGCGGATCGGCCGGGCGTGGCCGATGGCCAGGTTGGTTTGCCCGGCGTCGCTGAAGATGTACTCGCGGGCCAGCTTGGCGGCGTTGGGGTGCTTGGCGTACTTGTTGATGATGGTGGTGTAGCCGGAGGTAACCGAACCGTCCGAGGGGATCAGCACTTCAAAGCGCTTCGGGTCGATCTGGTCGCGGTAGCTCAGGCCATTGAAGTCCCACACCACGCCGACTTCCACCTCGCCCTTCTCCAGGGTCTGGATGGTTGGGTTGGCCAGCGACAGGCGCTTCTGCTGGGCCAGCTTGGTGAACAGCTGCAGGCCCGGCTCGATGTTGCGTTCGTCACCCTTGTAGGCGATGGCAGCGGCGAGCACGCCGTTGGCGGCCTGGGCGGCGGTGCCGACGTCACCGATGGCGACCTTGTACTTGCCTTTTTCCAGGTCGTGCCAGGTGCTCGGGCGTTCGCCTTCCTTGACCAGGTCCTTGTTGATGATGAAGGCGATGGTGCCGGTATAGGCCAGGGCCCAGTGGCCGTCCTGGTCCTTGGCCCACGCCGGTACCTGGTCCCAGGTGCTCGGCTTGTACGGCTGGGTCACCCCCTTGCTGGCGGCGATCGGGCCGAAGGCGGCGCCGACGTCGCCGATATCGGCGCTGGCGTTATCCTTTTCGGCGTCGAACTTGGCGATTTCCTGGGCCGAGCTCATGTCGGTATCGCTGTGCTTGAGGCCGTATTTTTTTGCCAGGTCTTCCCAGGTGCCTTTCCAGTTGGCCCAGGCATCGGGCATGCCCACGCTGTTGACCGTGCCTTCCTTGCGGGCGGCGTCTTCGAGGGCCTTGAGGTCCTGGGCCATGGCCGAGGTGCAAAAAGCGATGGCTGAACCGAGCAGTGACGCCATGAACAACTTTTTCATCCGAAGCTCCTTGGGTGGGGTGCCGTGCAATCGTTGTTATGAGGGAATCCTGTGCTTGCGACCCGTGGTCTAGGTCAGCAAACCTCGAGCCAAGGTAGGCCTGTTGCGTGACAGTTTGATGTAAGGGGCGGCGCACAAGGGCGGGACGCAGGCCCTGGAAAGACAGCGTAGACCAGATCGAAAGCCTTGATTCCCGAGGGCTGGCCCGGATCTGGCAAGTGCCGCTTGGCACCTTTGTCACAGGATGTTCATCAGCCGTGCCTAGGCTTGCACGACGTTCCACGTGCCCTGTTTCGGGGCTGGACTAGTCCAGATAGGTAACCTTCGATGCAAGCGACGCCACCGCGTGCGGTAACAGCCATCTGTCATGCCTTGCAGGAGCAGATCGAACATGGCCTGCTGGCGCCGGGCGGCAAGCTGCCGGCCGAACGACGGCTCAGCGAGGTGTTCGACACCACGCGCATCACCCTGCGCGAAGCGCTGGTGCAACTGGAGGCCATGGGGCTGATCTACCGCGAGGAGCGGCGCGGCTGGTTCGTCGCGCCGCAGCGGCTGACCTACGACCTGATCGAGCGCAGCCACTTCCATGCCATGGTCCGCGACCAGGGGCGGCTGCCCAGCACCGAGCTGTTGTCGGCGCGCCTGCAACCGGCGCCCGCGGCGATCTGTGCGCGGCTGCGCCTGCCAGCGCTGTCCAGCGTGGTGCGCATCTGCCGGTTGCGGCGCATCGACGGGCGGGCGGTGCTGTATGCCGAGCACTACCTCAACCCGCGCTATTTCCCCGGGATCCTCGCCCTGGACCTGGCCCAGTCGCTGACCGAGGTCTATGCGCGGGAGTACGCCATTCATTATGGGCAGGTGTGCTTCGAGATCCTGCCCACGGCGTTACCGGTGGAGGCGGCGGCGGCGTTGAGGGTGTCGGCGGGCAGCCCGGGGCTGCATATCACCCGGGTCAACAGCGACCAGCATGGGCACCTGATCGACTGTGACCTGGAGTATTGGCGGCACGATGCGATCCGCATTCGCGCCGATGCGGGATAGGTTAATCGGCCGCCGCCCCGCCACCCGCCGTCACCACCTGCACCGACAAGCGCGGCGTCGCCAGGTCCAGCCCGGCTTCGTCGAGCTGGCGCTTCAACGCCAGGTTGAACGCCCGCGACACTTCCCATTGCTTGATCGGCGCCGTCTTGAACCGCGCGCGCAGGATCGCCGAGCCCGACTCGAAACTCTCCACCCCCTGCAACTCCAGCGGCGACCAGATATTGCGGCGCATCAGCGGGTCGTTGCGCAGCTTCTGGCCGACCTCGCGGATCAGCGTGATGGCCTGGTCGATGTTCATGCTGTGCGGGATCGCCACGCGGAAGATCGCGTAGCCGAACTCGCGGGAGTAGTTCTTGATGCTCTTGATCTCGCTGAACGGGATGGTGTGCACGATGCCGTCGATGTCGCGCAGGCGCACGGTGCGGATGGTCAGGCCCTCGACCGTGCCCAGGTGGCCGCCGACATCGACGTAATCGTCGATGGCCAGCGAGTCCTCGATGATGATGAACAGGCCGGTGATCAGGTCGGCCACCAGCGACTGCGCGCCGAAGCCGATGGCCAGGCCGATGACACCGGCACCGGCCAGCAGCGGGGTGACGTTCATGCCCATGTTGGCCAGGGCGACGATCACCGCGATGATGAAGATCACCACGAACATCACGTTGCGGATCAGCGGCATCATGGTTTGCGCGCGGGCGTTGGCCAGGCCTCGGCGCGAGCGCACCAGGGCGTGGTGCACGGCGGTGTCGGCGAGGATCCACACCAGCCAGGCGACGATCAGCGTGCCGGCCAGGCCCAGCAGGCGGATGCTCACTTCATGGCCGTCGCCTTCGGCGAAGCCGATCATCGACTGGCCCCACACCCGCAGGCCCAGTTCGATGAACAGCAGCCAGATGAACAGGTGCACCAGCAGGTAGCCGAAGTTGCGCAGGCGCTCGGCGTAGACTGCCTGGCGCTTGTTGGCGCGCTTGGGGTTGGCGGCGTGGCGGCGTACCAGGCCGTTGAGCACCATGCACACCACCACCAGCACCGTGCACATCAGCGATTGGCGCAGGGCGGTGCTGGTGTCGCCGGCGGAGACGAAGGTGGCGAACAGCGAGATCGCCACCAGGATCAGCGCCGGGATGTACCAGAAGCTGCCGAGGATCTCGATGGTGTCGCTCAAGGTGCGCCGGGTCAGGCGCCGGGACAGCGGCTGGTTGCGGATCAGGTGGGCGATCGGCCTACGGAAACGCAGGATGAACAAGCCGGTGCACAGCGCGGCGACGACATTGGCCAGGGTCGCCAGGGCGTGGGCCAGGTGGCTGCCCAGGGCCGTGGTCAGGCGCGGGTCGCTCATCGCCTCGCCGAACGCGGCGAAGCTGCCGATCAGCCACAGCGGGCGAAACGCCTGGTGGCGCAGGATGTACAGGGCGCGGTGGCGGTGCGGGCCGTCGAGCAGCGAGAAGGCAATCACGCAGATCGCCGAGAACAGGGTGCCGACCACCAGCGCGTAGGCCAGCACCATGGCCATCGACTTGCCCAGCGAGGCGGGCAGCACGATGCTCAGGTAGACGGTGAACACCAACGCCACCAGCCAGGGCCCGAGCTTGCGCAGGGCGAAGCGTACCAGGTCCCAGGTACGTGGATGCTGGGGCAGCTCCTCGGTGAGGCCAAAGCGCAGGCGCACGCGGTGGCCGATCCAGTTGAAGGCGTAGGCCAGCAGGGCCCAGACCGCGATCACCCCGGCGAAGCCGAACAGGATCGCCGGCCATTGGTGCACCGGCACCACCAGCGCGGCCAGTTCCGCCTGGGCCTGGTCGATTTCCTGCGACCAGCGGTTGAACGGGCTGGCATCGCCGCTGAACTGCTTTTCGAAGTCGTGCAGGGCGCCGCCGATCAGGCCGAGCACGCCCTGTTCGACGCTGGGTTGCGATTGCTTGGTGGCGTCGCGCAGCTTTTTCAGGTCAGCCAGCAGCTTGGCCCGTTGCTGGTCGTTTTCCAGGTTCTTGATCACCTCGTCCAGCGACTTGCCCAAGGGCTCGCTGGCCTCGGGCTGGGCGGGGGCGCTCGAACCGAGCAGGCCCGGCAGGCCGGCGGCGTGCACCGGGGTGGCGAACAACAGGAACAGCAGCGTGATGCAACGCAGGAAGGCTGGCACCGGGAAATCTACCTCAGGTCAAACGATTGCCCGAGTGTAGAGGTTTACGACGGCAGTTTCTCGAGGATCTTCCAGCAGGTGAGGCCAAAGATGCCGAGGGTGCCGATCCACATCATCAGCACCCCGACGTTGCGCTCGCGCAGGCTGAAACCGATGGTCAGCAGCATCAGGAACAGGAATACCGGCACGAACAAGGAGAGGAACGGCGATGACATGGACAGAATCCTTCTGTTTTTGGGGCCATGCATCAAGCATAGCGGCTTAGCGGCGAAGCGGGTTGACCGGGGACAGGAGAGGCGGGTGTTCGCCGGCCAGTCGGCGCCTACAGGCGTTGCGTAGGCGCCGGCCTGCCGGCGAACACCGGCATAGCCGGTGCCATTCACCGCGTCGCCTGGTTCGCCAGCAAGCTGGCTCCTACAGGCGAACGGCCTTTCAAGGCAGGTCGCGGCTGCGGTAGAACGCCATGAGCACCTTCACCAGGTGGGCCAGGTCCTGGCTGCCGCACAGCTCGCGGATCGAGTGCATGGCGAAGGTCGGCAGGCCGATGTCGACGGTGCGCACCCCCAGGTGGCTGGCGGTGATCGGGCCGATGGTCGAGCCGCAGCCCATGTCGCTGCGCACCACGAAGCTCTGCACCGGTACTTCCTCGGCCATGCACAGGTGGCGGAAGAAGCCGGCGGTTTCGCTGTTGGTGGCGTAGCGCTGGTTGTTGTTGACCTTGATCACCGGCCCGGCGTTGAGCTTGGGCCCGTGGTTGCCGTCGTGCTTGTCGGCGTAGTTGGGGTGCACGCCGTGGGCGTTGTCGGCCGAGACCATCAGCGAGCGCTGGATGGTGCGCACGTAGTCGTCGTTGTCCGGCAGCAGGCGTTGCAAGGTCTGCTCGAGCATCGGGCCGTCGGCGCCACAGGCCGAACAGGAGCCGACTTCCTCGTGGTCGTTGCACACCAGCACGCAGGTTTCGTCGCTGTCGGCGCCGAGCAACGCCTGCAGGCCGGCGTAGCACGACAGCAGGTTGTCCAGGCGCGCGCCGGCGATGAAGTCGCCGTTCAGGCCGATCAGGGCGGCGTCCTGGGTGTCGTAGAAGCTCAGCTCGTAGTCGAGCACCACATCGGCGTTGAGGTCGTGCTCGCGGGCCAGTTGCTCGGTAAGCAAGGCGCGAAAATCGATACGCTCGTCACCCGCCACCTGCGCCAGGATCGGCGGCAGCTCGTTCTGCGGGTTGATCGCCCAACCTTCGTTGGCGGTGCGGTTGAGGTGGATCGCCAGGTTGGGGATCACCGCGATCGGCAGCTTGAAGTCGATCAGTTGGCTCTCGACCTTGCCGTCACGGCGGAAGGTCACCCGGCCGGCCAGCGACAGGTCGCGGTCGAACCAGGGTGCGAGCAGGGCGCCGCCATACACTTCGACGCCCAGTTGCAGGAAGCCCTGGCGCTGCAGTTCGGGCTGCGGCTTGACCCGCAGGCACGGGCTGTCGGTGTGGGCGCCGACCATGCGGATGCCGGCCAGCAACGGCGACAGCTTGCCGAGCTTGATGGCGATGATCGAGGAGTCGTTGCGGGTCACGTAGTAGCGACCACCGGGCACCGTGGCCCAGCTGTCGCGCTCGTCCAGGCGCTGGTAGCCAGCAGCCTCGAGGCGCTGCACCAGGCTGGCGGTGGCGTGGAAGGGCGTCGGGGAGGCCTTGAGGAATTCGATCAGGCCGGCGTTCAGGGCATCGCGCATAAGTCACTCCAGACAGCAGTGGCGCGAGTTTAGCGTAATTGCTCGACAAATTGTGTCGACCCCTTCGCCGGCAAGGCCGGCTCCTACAGGTATGGCGCTTTCCTGTAGGAGCCGGCCTTGCCGGCGAATAGCTTTAAAACGATGCCGGGCACTCGAATTTCAGACGTTCGCCCGTCACCGGATGAGTGAAGCTCAGCATCGACGCATGCAGGCACAGCCGCTCATGGGCGGCCAGCGCTTCAGGGTTGGCATACAGGCGGTCGCCCAGCAGCGGATGGCCGATCGACAACATGTGCACGCGCAGCTGGTGCGAGCGCCCGGTGATCGGCGTCAGCTCGACCCGGCAATGATCGGCGCAACGCTCGACGATGCGCCAGAAGGTCAGGGCGTGCTTGCCCTGTTCGTGGTCCACCACGTGACGTGGCTTGGTCGGCGGGTCGTAGCGCAGCGGCAGGTCGATGCTGCCGCTGTCCAGGGCCGGCTGGCCCCAGCACAGCGCGGTGTAGGCCTTTTCGGTTTCGCGGTCGTGGAACTGGCGCGATAGCTCACGGTGGCTGTCGGCGTCGCGGGCGAGCAGGATGATCCCCGAGGTTTCCCAGTCCAGGCGGTGGACGATCAGGGCGTCGGGGTAGCCGTTCTCCTGCAGGCGAGTGATCAGGCAGTCCTTGTTGTCCTCGGCGCGGCCCGGCACCGACAGCAGCAGGGTCGGCTTGTTGATCACCAGGATGGCGGCGTCTTCGTGAAGGATCTGGATGTTCGACAGCGGCATTGCAGGTTCTCTATGCGTATGGAAACCACTGGGGCCGCCTTGCGGCCCTTTCGCGACACAAGGCCGCTCCTACAGAGGTTGCGTAACCCTGTAGGAGCGGCCTTGTGTCGCGAAAGGGCTGCGAAGCAGCCCCAGGATCGGCTCGAAGCTGCTGGATCAGCGCTCGGGCAGGGTAATGTTCAGCTCCAGGATCGAGCAGCTGCCCTGGTTTTCCAGTTCGATCTGCACGTCGTCGTTGCCGATGTTGACGTACTTGCGAATCACCTCGACCAGCTCCTTCTGCAGGGCCGGCAGGTAGTCCGGGGTGCTGCGCTGGCCACGCTCGTGCGCCACGATGATCTGTAGACGCTCTTTCGCTACCGACGCGCTGCTCTGTTTCTGTCTGCCACGAAAGAAGTCAAAAAGGTTCATGGTTTACTTGCCTCCAAACAGGCGCGCGAAGAATCCTTGCTTCGGCACTTCGATGAACCGCAGCGGCTTTGGCTTGCCCAGCAGGCGGTCGACGGTGTCGCTGTAGGCCTGGCCGGCATCGCTCTGGTCGTCAAGGATGACCGGGATGCCCTGGTTGGAGGCCTTGAGCACGGCTTGCGATTCGGGAATCACGCCCAGCAGTTCGACCGAGAGGATTTCCTTGACGTCTTCGACGCCAAGCATTTCGCCTTTCTCGACGCGCTCGGGGTGGTAGCGGGTGATCAGCAGGTGTTCCTTGATCGGGTCTTCGCCTTGCTCGGCACGGCGCGACTTGCTCGACAGCAGGCCGATCATGCGGTCGGAGTCACGCACCGAGGACACTTCGGGGTTGGTCACGACAATGGCTTCGTCGGCGAAGTACATCGCCAGGTGGGCGCCTTTCTCGATACCGGCGGGCGAGTCGCAGACGACGAAGTCGAACTGCTCCTTGAGCTCCATCAGCACCTTCTCGACGCCTTCCTTGGTCAGCGCGTCCTTGTCGCGGGTCTGGCTGGCGGCCAGCACGAACAGGTTCTCGAGGCGCTTGTCCTTGATCAGGGCCTGTTGCAGGTTGGCTTCGCCGTTGACCACGTTGACGAAGTCGTACACCACGCGGCGTTCGCAGCCCATGATCAGGTCGAGGTTACGCAGGCCGACGTCGAAGTCGACGATGACAGTCTTGTGCCCGCGCAGCGCGAGGCCGGTACCGATAGCGGCGCTGGTGGTGGTCTTGCCCACACCCCCCTTGCCGGAAGTAACCACGAGAATCTTGGCCAAGGTGTTTCACCCCTAAATAAACGGGACAGGCGTCCCTGCAAATACATAAAAACGGCAACAGGAAAAAAGTTGCGCTAAAAATGCCGGCAAGTATCCGTTAAAGACGGGTGATGTTCAACACGTCGCCGGACAGGCTGACCTGCACGCCCGAGCCCCACAGTGGGTCGCGGCGCAAGTCCTCGCAGACTTTGTACTGGCCGGCGATCGAGACCATTTCCGCGGTCATCTGCAGGCAGAAGATGCGCGCCTTGGTGTTGCCCTTGATACCTGCCAGGGCACGGCCACGCATGGCGCCGTACACATGGATGTTGCCATCGGCAAGAAGTTCCGCGCCGGGGCTGACCGAGCCGGTGACCACCAGGTCGCCGCCCTGGGCGTAGATCTGCTGGCCGCCGCGCACGGTCGAGGTGATGATCCGCGTCGGGCGCACCTCGGGCTCGGTCGCTGCCGGGGGCGGCGCGGGGGCAGGCTCGGGCGCCTTCACCTCGGGCTCTGGCTCGAGCGGACGCTCGCGCGCGCCGGACGGCGGCAGCACCGGCAGGTCGATGGCGATCGCCGCGGCGATGTCCTCGATGCGGCTGGCGCGGATCGCCAGGGTGCGCAGGCCATGGTGACGGCACACGCGCATCAGCCCGGGCAGGTCGATGGCGCCCTCGTCGGCGGGCAGTTTGTCCAGGGCCAGCACCAGCGGGGTGTTGCTGAAGAAGTTCGGCGCCTGCGCCACCTTCGCCGCCAGCTGGCGGTCGAGGGATTCGAGGTCGTTGCGCGCCAGCTCCAGCACGGTGATGGCAAGCATGCTGCCCTTGAGCTGGAACACGGGGGCGTTGTCGGGTGTCTGGTTGAGGCTCATGGTCTGCATAGACGGCTTGTTGCGAGAAAAGTGCCCTGACTTATAGCGATAAGACCGATTGCCCGCAACCGATGTAGAATGCCCGGCCCTTGTCTTGCCGGAAGCTTCAATGGAACGCCCGCGTTTTCGACCCCTTTTCCTTCACCCTCGATTCTGGGCCCTGTGGCTGGGCCTGGGCCTGCTGTGGCTGGTCGCGCAGCTGCCGTACCGCGCCCTGCTCGGGCTGGGGCGCGCCCTGGGCGCGGTGATGTACCGGGTAGCCGGCGAGCGCCGGCGCATCGCCGCGCGCAACCTGGAACTGTGCTTCCCGGCGCTGTCCGGCGACGAACGGCAGCGCCTGCTCAAGGAAAACTTCGCCTCCACCGGCATCGCCTTCTTCGAGATGGCCATGAGCTGGTGGTGGCCCAAGGCCCGCCTGGCGCGCCTGGCGCACATCGAAGGCCTCGAGCACCTGCAGGCCGCCCAGCGCGACGGCGAGGGCGCGATCCTGATGGCCGTGCACTTCACCACCCTGGAGATCGGCGCCGCGTTGCTGGGCCAGGTGCACACCATCGATGGCATGTACCGTGAACATGGCAACCCGGTGTTCGATTTCATCCAGCGCCGGGGCCGCGAACGGCACAACCTCGATTCGCTGGCGGTGGAGCGCGACGACGTGCGCGGCATGCTCAAGCTGCTGCGCAAGGGACGGGCGATCTGGTATGCGCCGGACCAGGACTACGGGATGAAGCAGAGCATCTTCGTGCCGCTGTTCGGCATCCCCGCGGCCACGGTCACGGCCACCAGCAAGTTCGCCCGGTTGGGCAAGGCGCGGGTGATTCCCTTCACCCAGAAGCGCCTGGAAGACGGCAGCGGCTATCGTCTGGTGGTACACCCGCCGCTGGCGGACTTCCCTGGCGAAACCGAGGAGGCCGACTGCCTGCGCATCAACCAGTGGGTCGAAGGCGTGCTGCGCGAATGCCCGGAGCAGTACCTGTGGGCGCACCGGCGCTTCAAGTCGCGGCCCGAGGGCGAGCCGCGGCTGTACGACAAGAAAAAACGCTAGCTCTTGCTGCGCGGGCGCGGGCTTGCCCCGCGATAGGGCCGGTACTGGCAATCACTGACTCCAGGAAGGATGCATGACCTCGACCACCGGCCTGATCCTCTCCGGCGGCGGTGCCCGCGCCGCCTACCAGGTTGGCGTGCTGGCCGGCATCGCCGAGTTGCTGCCCCCGGGCGCGGCGAATCCGTTCCCGGTGATCGTCGGCACCTCGGCCGGTGCCATCAACGCCGTCAAGCTGGCCAGCGGCGCTACCCGCTTCGGCGAGTCGGTGCAGCACCTGACCGCGTTCTGGCAGAACTTTCGCAGCCACCTGGTGCTGCGCAGCGACTGGCCTGGGGTAATTCGCCAGGCCAGTCGCTTCGTCGGCCACAGCCTGCTGGGCATCGGCGGCCAGGCACCGGTGGCGTTGCTCGACAGCAGCCCGTTGCGTGGCCTGTTGCGCGAGCACCTGGACCTGGACGGCATTGCCCATTCCCTGGCCAGCAACCAGCTGCGCGCCATTGCCGTCACCGCCTTTGGCTATGAGTCGGGCCAGGCGGTGACTTTCTACCAGGGCCGCGACACCATCGAACCCTGGCTGCGCCACCGCCGCATCGGCATGCCCACGCCCTTGACCATCGACCACCTGCTGGCCAGTTCGGCGATCCCGCTGCTGTTCGCCCCGGTGCGCCTGGGCGAGGAGTTCTACGGCGACGGCGCGGTACGCCAATCGGCGCCGATCAGCCCGGCGCTGCACCTGGGCGCCAGCCGCGTGCTGGTGGTCGGCGTCAGCGGCAACCCGCAGCGGCCAGCGCCGCCCTTGCCAACCCAGCGGGTGTTCAGTGGCCAGCAACCGAGCCTGGCGCAGATCGGCGGGCACATGCTCAACAGCACCTTCATCGACAGCCTCGAGGACGATATCGAGCTGTTGCAGCGGCTCAACCACCTCAGCCACCTGCTGCCCGCGCACCTGGACGCCCGGCGCCTGGGCCTGGCGCCGATCGAGGTGCTGGTGGTGGCGCCCAGCCAGCCGCTGGACGAGATCGCCGCCCGCCACAGGCGTGAATTGCCCGCGGCGCTCAGGCTGTTCCTGCGCGGCCCGGGGGCCACCAAGACCAGTGGCGCGGGGGTGCTGAGCTACTTGCTGTTCGAGGCCAGCTATTGCAGCGAATTGATCGAGCTGGGGCGCAAGGATGCCCTGGCCAAGCAGCGCGAGCTGTGTCAGTTCCTGGGGATCTGATGTCCAGGCCGCTCCTACAGGGGCGTGGAGGGTCTTATTCGGCGATCTGCAACTTGCGCGCCTGGGTATACACGTAGCGCAGCTTCTCGTACTCGAACGGCGAGTTGGTCTGGCCATAGCTGAAGTTGGTGTTGTAGCGCTTGTCCACCGCCCGCAGCAGGGTGATCTGCGGATGCTCGCTGGCGCTGTCGGGCACATCCAGGTAGTTGATTTCCTTCTCCCCCACGTAGTCCACCACCAGCCCGGTGGTGTCGCGCAGGTTCGACGGGCCGAGGATCGGCAGCATCAGGTACGGCCCTTCCGGCACGCCATAGAAGCCCAGGGTCTGGCCGAAGTCCTCGCTCTGGCGCGGCAGGCCCATCTTGGTCGCCGGGTCCCACAGGCCGCCCACGCCAAGCAGGGTGTTGAACATCAGCCGCGCGGTGATTTCGGCCGAACGCTTGGGCTTGAGCTGCAGCACGCTGTTGAACAGGCTCGGCACATCACCGAGGTTGTTGAAGAAGTTGCTTACCCCGGTGCGCACGAAGCTGGGGGTGATGTAGCGGTAGCCATCCACCACCGGCAGGAACACCCACTGGTCGAAGCGGTAGTTGAAGTGGTAGATGCGCCGGTTCATCGACTCCAGCGGGTCGTAGATGTTCAGCGCGGCCAGGGTCGAGCGCTCGAACTCGCGCTGGTCGAGCCCGGGGTTGAATTTCAGTTCGCGCAGCGGGTCGAGAAACCCATCGGCCTCGGCCGACAAGGTGCCGATGTTGTCGGCCTCGACCACGCTGGCCCTTGGCGCGACTTCGTCGGCCAGGGCCTGGGTGCTAGCGAGCAGGGCGGTGACGAGCAGCAGTCTGTTAACCACGGAAGAACTCCAGCATGGCGTCGCTGTTGACGCGGTAGTTGAGGTTGCCGCAATGGCCGCCATGGGGGTAGAGCGTCAGGCGTTCGCCGAACACCCGGCGCAGGAAACCGATGTCGCCGGGGCCGAGGATCACGTCGTCGGCGTTGTGCATCACGGCAATCTTGGGGCTGCTGCGCAGGTAGTCTTCCAGGGCGTACAGGCTGACCTGGTCGACCAGTTGCAGCAGGCTGTTGCCGTCGGTGCGCGCGCGCCACATGGGGATCACCTGCTCGGTCAGGTAGCAGTCGAAGTCGCATTGCAGGGCTCGCTTGAAGAACGGCGTGAGGCTGCTGCCCTCGGTGATCGGGAACTTCGGCGGGATGATCAGGCCGCGGCGGTTGATCAGGTCGGAGGTGAAGGCGATATCGGCCGCCGAGAAGCGGAACGAGGTGCCGATGAGCATGGCCATCTGTTCGTTGGACAGGTGTTCGCGCGACTGCTGGAAGTCGTACAGCAGCGCCTCGTTGAGGTCGATGTAGCCCTTTTCCTGGAAGTAACGCGTGAGTTTTTCCAGCATCAGCTCATAGAAGGTGGTGCTCTTGTCGATGCCCTTGACCCGGGTCTGCACCAGCTTGTCCAGGTTGCTGATCGAGGTGTACAGGTTGACCGGCGGGTTGAGCAGCAGCACGCGTTTGAAGTTGAAGCTGCGCCGGGTTTCGTCCAGGTGGCTGACGAACGCTGCATCCAGCGCGCCGAGGCTGTAGCCGCTGAGGTAGAACTCGCTGATCGGCAGGCGCGGGTGCTGGGCGCGCACGGCCTGCATGACCCGGTACAGGTCTTCGGCGTCGTCGCGGGTCACCCCGGGGGTGGCGAAGCGCGAGGCGGCGCTCATGAAGTCCCAGCTGGTCGGCGAGGACAGCTGCACCACGTGGTAGCCGGCCTGGTAGAACAGCTTCTTCAGGTACTCGTTGATGCTGCTGGAGTAGGGCGCGCCGGTGCCGGCGATGAGAAAGATCAGCGGCGCCTGGTGGTCTTGCTGGGCCAGGCGATAGCGCAGCTTTTTCACTGACCAGAAGTTGTCTGGCAGGGTGAACTCGCGCTCTGGGCGCAGGGTCAGGCTGTAGTCGGCCTGGTCGATGTCGTCGTCGCTGGGCAGCGTCGGGCGCTGGTCCGGCGGGGTGGTGGCGATGGTCGCCTCGAACGGGTTTTTCAGCGGGTAGCCGTAGCTGGCGGGGTCGATGTCCCGCGCCGTAGCGAGCGCTGTCACCAGCAGGCCACCAAGCAGGGCAGCAAGGCGCAAAGATCGAAGCATGGAGTCCCCCAGGGCAAACAGGTCGTGCAGTACGCAGGCTAGGACCATGGCAGCGGGTGCAAAGTTGCCAGCCGCTCATGCCTTTGTCGCGCCAGATGTTGCCGCAGCCGGCGATTGCTGTCTTGTGCAACATAGCCCAGGGCCATGATTTTGCCTTACAACGGCCCCTGGGTGATCATGCAGCGCTTCGATGACCGCAATGGGAGAGCGGGATGACGCGTTCGTGGCCGATCTTTGCGGTGTTGTGTCTGGCGTTGTGGCTGGCAGCCAGTTACGGCGTGCGTTATGGATTGATGGAAGACGCCCGTTGGGTGGGCCTGTGCGCGGTGCCAGGGGCGCTCTGGCAGTGCGAGGTGCGTTCATTGCTGGGGCTGGCGATTCACTTCCAGGTGATGGCCTGGGCGGCGCTGGGGCTGGCGCTGCTGGCCCAGGCCGTGCCCCGGCGGGGCGGCAGGTGGCTGGCGGGGCTGGCGCTGCTGTGCGCGATTCCGGCGCTGGTGCTGTATACCGCGAGCATCGCGGTGTTTGCGCTGGTATTGGCCGGCTTGCGGTTGGTCAGGGTCTGATCGCGGGGCAAGCCCGCTTGCACAACGACAGCCAGGACAGTGGCTGGGTGCGAGCGCGCTTGCCGCGCGATGGCGTTACCCCAGGCGCAACCGCAGGCTGCGCCACAAGGCGCCGACCATCAGCACGCTGACCAGCGCCCAGCCCCAGGCTTGCTGGTTGGCCAGCCCCTCGCGCCACAATTGGGGCGCTATGCCGGCAGCGACGATGAACGCCAGCAACGCCGCCTCCGCCCGCCGCGTCGGCACCGGCCGCAGCAGATAAACCACCGCCGGCAGCAGCAGCGCGGCACTGGGGAAGCTGCGGTAACGCGGGTCGAACACCAGCGCCAGCATGCTGACCGCCGCGGCGAAGCCTGCGGCCAGCAGCCAGCTGCCGGCGCGCGCCTCGAGCCAGGCGAACAGCCGTTGCCGCCAGCCCTCGCGGCGGGCCAGGGCCAAGGCCGCGTGGGCCAGCACCAGCAGGTTCAAGCCGGCCAGCGCCAGTGCCCACAGCCACTCCCCGGCGAAACGCGCGTTGGTCCGCATCAGTTCGCCCCACAGCCCCAGGCTGGCGGCGCCCAGCGCCCCGAGCAGGGGCAGCAGCAGGGCGGCGCGGCGATCCGCCGGGCGCCCGGCCAAGGCCAGGGTGGCCAGCAACAGCAGTGCGCTGGCCAGCCACCATTGCGGCCACAGCGCCAGGTTGCTCACCGGCCCTTCGAGCACGCCCTTGTCCTGGCGGTCGGCATCGTACAGGCCCCAGTAACCCCCTACCGCGCCTTCGCTGGCGCGTTTCCACGGCTGGTCGAAGGCCTCGATCAAGTTGTAGCGCCAGCCATTGGCCTCGGCCAGGGCGACGAAACCACGGATGAAACGCGCCTCGTTGGCCCGGCTCGGTACTGCGGTCTCGCGCTGGCGGCCTTCGCTGGGCCAGCCGGTTTCGCCGATCAGCACATCCTTGGGCGCGAAACGCTTGCCGAACACCTGGCGCACCTCGGCGACATGGGCCAGCGCCGCGTCGATGCCGTGCGGATCGTCCTCCCAGTAGGGCAGCAAGTGGATGGTCAGAAAGTCCACCGCCGGCGCCACCTCGGGGTGCTGCAGCCAGAACTCCCAGACATCGGCATAGGTCACCGGCACCGGCACCTGGCTTTTGACCTTGGCGATCAGCGCGGCCAGGCGTTGGCCGGTGACCTCCTTGCGCAGCAGCGCCTCGTTGCCGACGATCACCGCGCTGACCACATCCGGGTTGGCCTTGGCGGCGGCGATCAGCAGGTCGATTTCCTTGTCGGTGTCGACCGGGTTGGCGTTTACCCAGGCGCCGAGCATCACTTTCAGGCCGTGCTTGCGCGCCAACGCCGGGATCGCCTCGAGGCCGGTCTGCGAATAGGTGCGGATGCACTGGAAACGCTCGGCGAGCAGGGCCAGGTCGGCGTCCATGCGTGCCGGACGCAAGCGAAACGGCTGGTCGAACGGCGACTGATCCTTGTCGAACGGGGTGTAGGAGGCGCATTGCAGCTTGTGCGCCGGGCTGGCGGCGTCGGGCAGGTGCACGGGCTTGCCCAGGCCATGCCACAGGGCGCCCAGGCCAAGCACGGCCAGCAGGCAGGCGAACAGGTAGGGGGTGCGCGACATCGGGCGGTCCATCGTCGAATTCGGATACGGGGCCGCTGTGCCGCCCCAAGGGCCTGTGATAGTAGCCCGGCGCCAAGCCTTTGGCATGCAAGGATCGCGCAGGGCCACGGCGCGCGATGGCGTTAATGGCACAGTGCTGTCGCTGATCGTTCGCTGGAGGTCGCTGACAGAGCAGGTCGCGCGCGGGGGCAGGTCGATGATGCAGGCTCCAAGACCTGACGAGGGGATGCCTTGATGACGATTACAAGAATGCGACGTTTCCTGGGCGTGGGCGCCGCCCTGGTATTGGCCATGAGCACCGCGCAGGCAATGGCCAAGGAAGTGAGCATCGGTTACGTGGACGGCTGGTCGGACAGCGTGGCGACCACCAACGTGGCCGCCGAAGTGATCAGGCAGAAGCTCGGCTACGACGTGAAGCTGCAGGCGGTGGCCACCGGCATCATGTGGCAGGGCGTGGCCACCGGCAAGCTGGATGCCATGCTGTCGGCGTGGCTGCCGGTGACCCACGGCGAGTATTGGGCCAAGAACAAGGACAATGTGGTCGACTACGGCCCCAACTTCAAGGATGCCAAGATCGGCCTGATCGTCCCCGAGTACGTCAAGGCCAGCAGCATTGCCGACCTCAAGACCGACACCAGCTTCAAGCAGAAGATCGTCGGCATCGACGCCGGCTCCGGGGTGATGCTCAAGACCGAGCAGGCGATCAAGGACTACGAGCTGACGGGCTACAAGCTCACCGCCAGTTCCGGCGCGGCGATGACCGCCGAGCTGGGGCGCTCCTACGCCAAGCAGCAGTCCATCGCGGTGACCGGCTGGGTGCCGCACTGGATGTTCGCCAAGTGGAAGCTGAAGTTCCTCGAGGACCCCAAGGGCGTCTATGGCGCGGCCGAGACGGTCAACAGCATCGGCAGCAAGGAGCTGGCGAGCAAGGCACCGGAAGTGGCCGAGTTCCTGAAGAAATTCCAATGGCAGTCCAAGGATGAGATCGGCGAGGTGATGCTGGCGATCCAGGAGGGTGCCAAGCCTGAGGCCGCGGCCAAGGACTGGGTGGCCAAGCACCCCGAACGGGTCAAGGAGTGGACGGGCAAGTAGCTCGATCTGGCCCATTGACCTGTGTAGGAGCGGCTTCAGCCGCGATCACCCGCGAAGCGGGTACCAGGCACCGCGATGCCTGCATCGCGGCAAAGCCGCTCCAACAGGGCGAACGGTTGTTGCGAAATCTGTAAAACACCGTTGCATCTAAGACTAAGGTCGTCTGGTTGGCGTCCAACGGCAGCATAAAGTGGAGTCGGGTTCTCCCTAATCTGTGCTGCTAGGACAAAAACAATGAACGACAGCATTTACCTCTCGATACAGAACAGCCCGCGCTTCAAGGAGCTGGTCACCAAGCGCGAGCGCTTCGCCTGGATTCTCTCGGCGATCATGCTCGGCCTCTACTGCGCCTTCATCCTCCTCATCGCCTATGGCCCGCATCTGCTGGGTGCCAAGTTGAGCCCCGATTCGTCGATCACCTGGGGCATTCCCCTGGGCGTCGGCCTGATCGTCTCGGCGTTCGTGCTCACCGCCATCTATGTGCGCCGCGCCAACGGCGAGTTCGATGAATTGAACAAGGCGATCCTCGAGGAGGCCAAGCAATGATCCGTCACGCCAAAGCCCTGGCCGTTCTGGCCTGCGGCGCTTTCGCACCCGCCGTGTGGGCCGCCGACGCCCTGACCGGCGAGGTGCACAAGCAGCCGCTGAACGTCTCGGCGATCGCCATGTTCGTGGCCTTCGTCGCCTTCACCCTGGGGATTACCTACTGGGCTTCCAAACGCAACAAGTCGGCGTCTGACTACTACGCCGCCGGTGGCCGCATCACCGGTTTCCAGAACGGCCTGGCGATTGCCGGCGACTACATGTCGGCGGCCTCGTTCCTGGGCATCTCGGCGCTGGTGTTCACCTCCGGCTACGATGGCCTGATCTACTCCATCGGCTTCCTGGTCGGCTGGCCGATCATCCTGTTCCTGATTGCCGAACGCCTGCGCAACCTGGGCAAGTACACCTTCGCCGACGTCGCCTCGTACCGCCTCGGGCAAAAAGAGATCCGCACCCTGTCGGCCTCGGGCTCGCTGGTGGTGGTGGCCTTCTACCTGATCGCGCAGATGGTCGGTGCCGGCAAGCTGATCCAGCTGCTGTTCGGCCTGGACTACCACGTGGCGGTGATCCTGGTCGGCATCCTGATGTGCCTGTACGTGCTGTTCGGCGGCATGCTCGCCACCACTTGGGTGCAGATCATCAAGGCGGTGCTGTTGCTGTCGGGCGCCAGCTTCATGGCGCTGATGGTGATGAAACACGTGGGCTTCGACTTCAACACGCTGTTCTCCGAGGCAATCAAGGTACACGCCAAGGGCGAGGCGATCATGAGCCCGGGCGGCCTGGTCAAGGACCCGATCTCGGCGTTCTCGCTGGGCCTGGCGCTGATGTTCGGTACCGCTGGCCTGCCGCACATCCTGATGCGCTTCTTCACCGTCAGCGATGCCAAGGAAGCGCGCAAGAGCGTGCTCTACGCCACCGGCTTCATTGGCTACTTCTACATCCTGACCTTCATCATCGGCTTCGGCGCGATCCTGCTGGTCAGCACCAACCCGGACTTCAAGGACGCCGCCGGCGCCCTGCTGGGCGGCAACAACATGGCCGCGGTGCACCTGGCCGATGCGGTGGGCGGTAGCATCTTCCTCGGCTTCATCTCGGCGGTGGCCTTCGCCACCATCCTGGCGGTGGTCGCCGGCCTGACCCTGGCCGGCGCCTCGGCGGTGTCCCACGACCTGTACGCCAGTGTCTGGCGCAAGGGCAAGGCCAACGACAAGGACGAGATCCGCGTGTCGAAGATCACCACCGTCGCCCTGGGCGTGCTGGCGATCGGCCTGGGCATTCTGTTCGAAAACCAGAACATCGCCTTCATGGTCGGCCTGGCGTTCTCCATTGCCGCCAGCTGCAACTTCCCGGTGCTGCTGCTCTCGATGTACTGGAAGAAGCTGACCACCCGCGGCGCCATGATCGGCGGCTGGATGGGCTTGATCAGCGCGGTGGGCCTGATGGTCCTCGGCCCGACCATCTGGGTGCAGATCCTCGGTCACGAGAAAGCCATCTACCCGTACGAGTATCCGGCGCTGTTCTCGATGATCATCGCCTTCGCCGGCATCTGGTTCTTCTCGGTCACCGACAAGTCCAAGGCGGCCGAAGACGAACGCGCGCTGTTCTTCCCGCAGTTCGTCCGTTCGCAGACCGGCCTGGGGGCCAGTGGCGCCGTGTCGCACTGATCGGTTGCGTTGAACGCACAACGCCCCGGCCTTGGCCGGGGCGTTGTCGTTTCAGGGCGTCATATGTGGCCCAGCAACACCAGGATCAGCAGGATCACCAGCACCACGCCGACGATACCGGACGGGCCGTAGCCCCAGGCGCGGGAGTGGGGGAAGACCGGTAAGCCACCGATCAGCAGCAGGATCAGGATGATGATGAGGATCGTGGTCATGGTGGAGTCCTTGCGTGAGGGAAGGGCTGGGGCGCGCGAAGCCGGGCGCTTATGAATTCCGACCGGCGCCGGTGGGCAAAGATTCAATCCGTCGCCTGCGCCTGTACGCTGGATAGCCGCTTATTCAGCACCCTGATGCCACACCGCCGGCGAGCCTGTTGTGGCTAGACTCCAGGCCAATTCCACTGTTCAAGGCGCTTGACCATGCACAACCGAATGATGATCACCGGGGCCGGCTCCGGCCTGGGTCGCGAGATCGCCCTGCGCTGGGCCCGTGACGGCTGGCGGCTGGCCCTGGCCGACGTCAACGAGGCCGGCCTGAGCGAAACCCTGGCGCTGGTGCGCCAGGCCGGTGGCGACGGCTTCGTCCAGCGCTGCGACGTGCGCGACTACAGCCAGCTCACCGCCCTGGCCCAGGCCTGCGAGGAGAAGTTCGGCGGCATCGACGTGATCGTCAACAATGCCGGGGTGGCCGCAGGCGGTTTCTTCGCCGAGCTGTCGCTGGAGGACTGGGACTGGCAGATCGCGGTCAACCTGATGGGAGTGGTCAAGGGCTGCAAGGCATTCTTGGCGCAGCTCGAGCGCAGCCGCGGGCGGATCATCAATATCGCCTCGATGGCGGCCCTGATGCAGGGCCCGGGGATGAGCAACTACAACGTCGCCAAGGCCGGCGTGCTGGCGCTGTCCGAGAGCCTGCTGGTGGAACTGCGCCAGGTCGAGGTGGCGGTGCATGTGGTCTGCCCGTCGTTCTTCCAGACCAACCTGCTCGACTCGTTCCGCGGCCCCGACCCGGCGATGAAGGCCCAGGTCGGCAAGCTGCTGGAGGGCTCGCCGATCAGCGCCGCCGATATCGCCGAGCATATCCATGCCAAGGTTGCGGCGGGGGAGTTCCTCATCCTGCCGCACGAAGCCGGGCGCCAGGCATGGCAACTCAAGTGCCAGGCGCCGCAGCGGCTGTATGACGAGATGGCCGAGATGGCGGTGAAAATGCGCGCGAAACAGCGTAGAAACAGCCATTAACAGGAATGGTCTGTAGGAGTTATTACCGCGCTAGGTAGGGCGTGTCTATTTATCAGGCGAACGATTGAGTAGGTGAAAGGCCAGGGTGCAGTCTCCGGTTTTCCCATGAGCAGGAGGACTGGAACATGCTGGTAATCGGACGTGAAGTGGGCGAGGTGATCGTCATCGCAGATGACATCAGGATCCAGGTGATGGGCATCGAGCGCAGTGGCCAGGTGCGTTTCGGCATCATTGCCCCGCGCGAGGTGGAGGTGCACCGGGTCGAGGTGTACAAGCGGATCAAGGAGCAGGCCCAGGACAAGGCGCAAGCCTGAGGCTGGCTCAGTCGAGCAGTTCCCGTGGCACGTCGTGCTTGGCCAGCAACTGGCACTGCTGGCTGTCCATGTCGAACAGGATGAACGCCTGCCCCTTGGCCAGCGCCTGGCGCACCCGTAGCACGCGGGTTTCCAGTGGCGTGTCGTCGCCGTTGTCAGTGCCGTCGCGGGTGACGAAGTCCTCGATCAGGCGGGTCAGGGTTTCGGCTTCGAGTTGGTCGTGGGGGATCAGCATGGTCTGGGCGATGGTGGTGGGCAATGAGCGCATGCTACGTGAAATTGCCTGAGCATGCTGTGTCAGAGGGTGTGCATCACGTCTGTAGGGCCAGCTTGCTGGCGAACCAGGCACCGCGCAGGCTGGCACCGGCCATGCCGGTGTTCGCCGGCAAGGCCGGCTCCTACGCCGATTACGGCCTGCAACACCCGTAGGCGCCAGCCTTGCTGGCGAATCAGGCGCTGCGGTGGATGGCACCGGCTGCGCCGGTGTTCGCCGGCAAGCCGGCTCCTACGCCGATTACGGCCTGCAATACCCGTAGGAGCATGCTGTGTCAGAGGGTGTGCATCACGTCTGTAGGGCCAGCTTGCTGGCGAACCAGGCACCGCGCAGGCTGGCACCGGCCATGCCGGTGTTCGCCGGCAAGGCCGGCTCCTACGCCGATTACGGCCTGCAACACCCGTAGGCGCCAGCCTTGCTGGCGAACCAGGCGCTGCGGTGGATGGCACTGGCTGCGCCGGTGTTCGCCGGCAAGCCGGCTCCTACGCCGATTACGGCCTGCAACACCCGTAGGAGCCAGCCTTGCTGGCGAACCAGGCGACGCGGTAGATGGCATCGGCTGCGCCGGTGTTCGCCGGCAAGCCGGTTCCTACAACGCTTACGGCCTGCAACACCCGTAGGAGCCAGCCTTGCTGGCGAACCAGGCAACGCGGAGGATGGCACCGGCTGCGCCGGTGTTCGCCGGCAAGCCGGCTCCTACGGGGGGTGCGGCCACCCCAGGGGCCCTGGGCGTCAGCCTTTGTTTCCCACCAGGCTGTCCACCGCCGGCACCCGGGTATCGCTCTCCATCTGCGCGTCATGCTCCAGCTGATGGCTGAAGCGCTCCAGCGAGGTGCTGGCCGGTTGCGAGTCGCTGGCGAACACTGGTGGGCTCAACAGGTAGCCGGCCAATAGCTTGCTCAGGGCGGCGAGGCTGTCGATATGGGTGCGCTCGTAGCCATGGGTGGCGTCGCAGCCGAACGCCACCAGCGCCGTGCGGATATCGTGGCCGGCGGTCACCGCCGAGTGGGCATCGCTGAAGTAGTAGCGGAACAGGTCGCGGCGGACCGCCAGGTCCTGGTCGCCGGCCAGTTTCAGCAGGTGCCGCGACAAGTGGTAGTCATAGGGCCCGGACGAATCCTGCATGGCCACGCTCACCGCATGTTCACTGGACGCCTGGCCTGGCGCCACCGGGGCGATATCGATACCGACGAATTCGCTGACATCCCAGGGCAGGGCGGCCGCGGCGCCCGAGCCGGTTTCCTCGGTAATGGTGAACAACGGGTGGCAGTCGATCAGCGGCTGGCGACCGCTTTGCACCACGGCCTTGAGCGCGGCCAGCAGCGCCGCCACGCCGGCCTTGTCATCCAGGTGACGGGCACTGATATGACCGCTTTCGGTGAATTCGGGCAGCGGATCGAAGGCGACGAAGTCACCGATGGCGATGCCGAGGGCCTCGCAGTCGGCGCGGGTGGCGCAGTAGGCGTCCAGGCGCACCTCCACGTGCTCCCAGCTGATCGGCATCTGGTCGATGGCGGTGTTGAACGCATGCCCACTGGCCATCAGCGGCAGCACGCTGCCGCGGTACACGCCGGTGTCGGTGAACACGCTGACCCGGCTGCCCTCGGCGAAGCGGCTCGACCAGCAGCCCACCGCTGCCAGCGCCAGGCGACCGTTGTCCTGCAACTGGCGCACGCTGGCGCCGATGGTGTCCAGGTGCGTCGACACGGCGCGGTCGGGCGAGTTCTGCCGGCCCTTGAGGGTGGCGCGGATGGTGCCGCGGCGGGTCAGCTCGAAGGGAATGCCCAGTTCGTCCAGGCGCTCGGCGACATAGCGCACGATGGTGTCGGTGAAACCGGTGGGGCTGGGGATGGCGAGCATCTCCAGCAGTACCCGCTTGAGGTAGTCGAGGTCGGGTTCGAGGTGTCGTTCGGACATGTCCAGGTCTCCGGTCGAGTTGAATTTGCACATGGCGCAAGGTCTTTGTAGGCGCGGCCTTGTGTCGCGAAAGGCCCGCAAAGCGAGCCCGGCAATGGATGCAGCGAAGCTGAAAACCCGGGGGGCGCTGCGCACCCTTTCGCGACACAAGGCCGCTTTTGCACGAAACCGAGGGGCTGTCAGGCCAAGGCCCGGCTATGCGGAAACAGCAGATCGACGAAGCGTTCCGCCGTCGGCTGCGGTTCATGGTTGGCCAGCCCGGCCCGTTCGTTGGCCTCGATGATCACGTAGTCCGGATGCTCGGCATCGCGGACCATGAAGTCCAGGCCCACCACGGGAATTTCCAGGGCGCGGGCGGCGCGCACGGCGGCATCGGCCAGCACCGGGTGCAGGCGCGCGGTGACGTCCTCCAGGGTGCCGCCGGTGTGCAGGTTGGCGGTGCGGCGCACAGCCAGCCGCTGCCCGGCCGGGAGGATGTCGTCGTAGCCCAGGCCGGCGGCCTTGAGCGTACGCGCAGTTTCCTCATCGAGCGGTATGCGGCTCTCGCCGCCGGTGGCTGCCTGGCGACGGCGGCTTTGCGCCTGGATCAACGCGCGAATGCTGTGGCTGCCGTCGCCAATCACCTGCGCCGGATGACGGATCGCCGCCGCCACCACTTCGTAGCCGATCACCACGATGCGCAGGTCGCTGCCGGCATGGAAACTCTCCAGCAGCACGCGGCTGTCGAAACGCCGGGCCTGTTCCACGGCGTGGGTGACGTCCTCGTGGCAGGTGAGGTTCACAGCCACGCCCTGGCCTTGCTCGCCATCCACGGGCTTGACCACCAGCGCGCCGTGTTCGTCGAGAAACGCCAGGTTGTCGTCGGCGTTGCCCGCCAGCTGCTGCGCCGGCACTTGCAGCCCGGCCTGGTGCAAGGCTTGCCGGGTCAGGCGCTTGTCCTGGCACAGGGTCATGGTCACGGCGCTGGTCAGGTCGCTCAGCGACTCGCGGCACCGTACCCGCCTGCCACCCAGGCTGAGGGTGAACAAGCCTGCGCCAGCATCGTCCACCTGCACCTCGATGCCCCGGCGCAGCGCCTCGTCGACGATGATTCGCGCGTAGGGGTTGAGAGTCGCCTCCGGGCCGGGGCCGAGGAACAGTGGCTGGTTGATGCCGTTCTTGCGCTTGACCGCGAAGGTCGGCAGGTTGCGAAAGCCCAGCTTCTTGTACAGGCGCTTGGCCTGGCGGTTGTCGTGCAGGACAGACAGGTCCAGGCAGGCCAGGCCACGGCTCATGAAGTGCTCGATCAGGTGGCGCACCAGCACCTCGCCGACCCCCGGGCGGGTGCAGTGCGGGTCCACCGCCAGGCACCACAGGCTGCAGCCGTGCTCGGGGTCGTCGAAGGCCTTGCTGTGGTCCAGGCCCATGACGCTGCCGATCACTGCGTTGCTGTCCTCGTCTTCGGCCAGCCAGTACACCGGGCCGCCCTGATGGCGCGGGGTGAGGCGCTCGACATCGACCGGCAGCATGCCGCGGGCCAGGTACAGGGTGTTGATGGCCTGCCAGTCCGCCGGGCTCTGCGCCCGGCGGATGCGAAAACCGCGAAACACCCGTTGCGCCGGGCGGTAGTCGGTGAACCACAGGCGTAAGGTGTCCGACGGGTCGAGGAACAACTGCTGCGGTGCCTGGGCCAGTACCTGCTGAGGCGCGGCGACGTACAGGGCGATGTCGCGCTCGCCGCCACGCTCCTCGAGCAGGTCTTCGGCCAGGGTCAGCGGGTCGGCATAGGTATGCCCGATCAGCAATCGGCCCCAGCCGCAATGCACCGCCCGTGGTCGGTCGTGGGGTTCGCTACCGTCGCCGGCCAGGCGCGCCTGCAGGCGCTCGTAGGACGGCGCCTGGCCGCGCAGCAGGCGCTGACCGTAAGCGATCTCGTGAGCTTTCATCGGTCAGATTCCTTGTTCGCTGAGCCACAGGTTCAGGGCCGCCAGTTGCCACAGCTTGGAGCCGCGCAGTGGGGTGAGCTGGCCATGGGGATTGCTCAGCAGGCGGTCGAGCATTGCCGGGTTGAACAGGCCGCGGTCCTGGCTCGGGTCGGTCAGCAGTTCGCGTACCCAGCCCAGGGTGGCGCCTTGCAGGTGCTTGAGGCCCGGCACCGGGAAGTAGCCTTTCTTGCGGTCGATCACCTCGTGGGGAATGACCCGCCGCGCGGCCTGCTTGAGCACCTGCTTGCCGCCGTCGGGCAGCTTGTAACGCGCCGGAATGCGCGCCGACAGCTCCACCAGGCGGTAGTCCAGGAACGGCGTGCGCGCCTCCAGGCCCCAGGCCATGGTCATGTTGTCCACCCGCTTGACCGGGTCGTCCACCAACATCACCGTGCTGTCCAGGCGCAGGGCCTTGTCCACCGCGTCGGCTGCGCCGGGGCGGGCGAAGTGCTCGCGGACGAAGTCGCCGGCCACGTCGGTTTCCAGCAGCCAGGGGGCCTGCACGGTATCGCGGTACTCGGCGTGGCTGCGGTCGAAGAAGGCCTCGCGGTAGGCCGTGAAGGCATCCTCGGCACCGTCCACCTGGGGGTACCAGTGGTAGCCGGCGAACAGCTCGTCGGCGCCCTGGCCGCTCTGCACGCCCTTGCAGTGCTTGGCCACTTCCCGCGACAGCAGGTAGAAGGCGATGCAGTCGTGGCTGACCATCGGCTCGCTCATGGCGCGGAAGGCGGCGGGCAACTGCTCGATGATCTCGTGTTCGGCAATGCGCAACTGATGGTGACGGGTGCCGTAGTGCCGGGCGATCAGGTCGGAGTACTGGAATTCGTCGCCGCGCTCGCCGCCGGCATCCTCGAAGCCGATGGAGAAGGTCGACAGGTCGTCCACCCCGGCCTCGCGCAGCAAGCCGACCAGCAGGCTCGAGTCGACGCCGCCGGACAGAAGCACGCCAACGTCCACCGCCGCGCGCTGACGAATCGCCACGGCGTCGCGGGTGGCGTCGAGCACGCGGCTGGTCCAGCCTTCCAGGTCGAGCTCGCGCTCGTCGGGGTTGGCGCCGTAGTGCAATTGCCACCAGGTCTGGCGTTCGACTTCGCCGTGGCGGTCGATGCGCATCCAGCTGCCGGGCTCGAGCTTCTGCACGTTGGCCAGCAGGGTGCGCGGCGCCGGCACCACGGCATGGAAGTTGAGGTAGTGGTTGAGCGCCACCGGGTCGATCATCGGGTCAATGTCGCCGCCCTTGAGCAACGCCGGCAGGGTCGAGGCGAAGCGCAGGCGTTCGCCGTTGCGCGACAGGTACAGCGGCTTGACGCCGAGCCGGTCGCGGGCCAGGAACAGGCGCTGGGCATCGCGCTCCCAGATGGCCAGGGCGAACATGCCGTTGAGCTTGGGCAGCAGCGCCGCGCCCCAGGCGTGGTAGCCCTTGAGCAGTACCTCGGTGTCGCCGTCGGACCAGAAGCTGTAGCCCAGGGCTTGCAGCTCTTCGCGCAGCTCGGGGAAGTTGTAGATGGCGCCGTTGAAGGCCAGCGACAGGCCCAGGGTGCTGTCGACCATCGGCTGCGCCGAGCCGTCGGACAGGTCCATGATCTTCAGCCGGCGGTGGCCGAGGGCGATCGGGCCCTGGCTATGGAAGCCCCAGGCGTCGGGGCCGCGGGGCGCCAGGTGGTGGGTGATGCGCTCCACCGCGGCGAGGTCCGCCGGGCGGGGGGCTTGGTCGATGGGGGTGAAACGTAACTCTCCTGCTAATCCGCACATAAGTCCTTACCGGTTTTGCCGTTGGGGAGGTGTGCGCCCAAAGGTGGGGCACTTAGGTAGGGACCGGGGCGAATTCTGAGAGTTTTAGATCGATCTGTTATATGGGATGAATGGTGCTGCGGCATACCCGGTAGGCGCCGGCTACGCCGGCGAACACCACACTAGGCCTTGCCGCGAATCAACCGGCGCAAGGCAAAGCGATTCGGGTGGCATGCCTCGGCCACCGCCCTGGGCACCGGCAGCGGTTCGCCACTGGCCCACGCGGCAATCAGCTCGCCACACAGCGGCGCGGTAATCAGCCCCCGCGAGCCATGCCCGCTGTTCACATACAACCCTTCCAGCCACGGGCATTGCAACCCAGGCACCTGGCGTGCGTCCTTGCCCAGCACGGCATAGCGCTCGGCGAACCGTTCGGCGTCCGCCAGCGGCCCGACGATGGGCAGGTAGTCCGGGCTGGTGCAACGAAACGCCGCGCGGCCTTCGAGCCGCGCCGGGTCGAGCCCGGCGGTGCCCAGGCGTTGCGCCAGGTCGCTGGAAATTTCCTCCAGCAGCGCCAGGTTGCCCTGGTGCTCGGCGACGCTGGGCGTGGTGTCCTGGCTATGAAAGTCGAAGCTGGCGCCCAAGGTGTGTTCAGCGCCGCGCGGGGGCGCCACATAGCCTTCGGCGCACACCACCGTGCTCAGTGCCTGGCTGGCCAGGGTGGCGGGCAGGCGGGTGATCTGCCCGCGGATACGCTTGAGCGGCAACCCGGCGCAAGCCGGGAAATGGCCAACCTCGGCTGCCCCGGCCAGCACCACCAGCGGCGCGCTGGCCAGCAGGCGCTCGCCGTCCCAGGCCTGCCACAGGCCGTCGGCCTTGCGCAGTTCGATGACGTTGGCATGGCTGAGCAGGCGAATGCGCGGGTGCGCCAGCTGGGCCTGGCACAGGGCCGGCGGATGCACCCAGCCCCCTTCGGGGTAGAACAGGCCGCCGCTGGCCAGCGCCACCCCGGCCAAGGCCTGGGCCTGCTCACGCTCGAGCGGTTGCAGCAGGCTGCGGTCGAAGGCAGCGGCAAGCTTGGCCTGGCGTTGGCCTTCCGCTTCATCGAACGCCAATTGCAGCACGCCGCAGGCATCCCAGTCCTGGCCGCGCTGCAGGCGCTCGAGCCAGCGGCGGGTGTAGCCGAAGCCGGCGAGGATCATCTGCGACAGGGCGGTACCGTGGGCGGACAGCTTGAGGTACAGCACGCCCTGGGGGTTGCCTGAGGCTTCCTGGGCAGGGCCGGCGTGACGCTCCAGCACGCTGACCTGCCAGCCACGGCTGGCCAGGCTGCGGGCGCTGGCGCTGCCGGCCAGGCCCGCGCCGATTACCAGCGCTTCGCGTGGGCCGGGCAGTGGGTCGGGGCGTGCATACCAGGGCGCGGCCGGTGCTGGCGCGGCGCCGTGGTAGGCACCGTGCATCACTTCCCATTTCTTGCCCAGGCCTGGCACCTTCTTCATGCTGAAGCCGGCTTCGATCAGCGCGCGGCGCACCCAGCCGGTGGTGGTGAAGGTGCCCAGGGTGGCCCCTGGTCGCGACAACCGCGCCAGTTGGCTGAACAGCTCGGGGGTCCACATGTCGGGGTTCTTCGCCGGGGCGAAGCCGTCGAGGAACCAGGCGTCGATGCGCGCGTCGAGCTGGGGCAGCTGCTCCAGCGCATCGCCGATCATCAGGGTCAGGGTGACCCGGCCGCCGTCGAGGCTGAACTGCTGGAAACCTGGGTGAATCGCCACGTACTGCGCCAGCAGCGGCTGGGTGAAGGCCGCCAGCTGCGGCCACAGTTGCATGGCCCGGGCCAGGTCATCGCGGCTCAGCGGGTACTTCTCGACACTGACGAAGTGCAGGCGCGCCTCGGCGGGGGCCAGCTCGGCGAACAGTTGCCAGGCGCAAAAGAAGTTCATGCCAGTGCCAAAGCCGGTCTCGCCAATCACCAGGCAGTCGTGCGGTGTCATTGCCGCGAAGCGCTGGCGCAGGTGATTCTGCTCGATGAACACGTGCAGGGTCTCGTCGATGCCTTCGTTGATGGCGAAATAGACATCGTCGTATTGCCGCGAGTGGGGGCGGCCCTGGTCGTCCCAGTCGATCTGGGCATGCTGAAGGAGGGTGGACATGGTTGGCTCGGTTGCAGCGAATGGGCGGATTTTATGTCATCCGCGGAATTTACGCAGTGCGTACCTGCGACGCGATCACCGTAGGAGCCGGCTTGCCGGCGAATGGGCCGGTACAGGCGAAGCACAATTCCGCTAGTCTTGCTTATCCATTGAAGGAGCCATCCATGTTCGAATCCGCGCAAATCGGTCACAGCATCGACAAGGACACCTACGAGGCCGAGGTCCCCGCCCTGCGCGAGGCGCTGCTCGAGGCCCAGTACGAACTCAAGCAGCAGGCGCGTTTCCCGGTGATCGTGCTGATCAACGGCATCGAGGGCGCGGGCAAGGGCGAAACGGTCAAGTTGCTCAACGAATGGATGGACCCGCGGCTGATCGAGGTGCGCACCTTCGACCAGCAGACCGACGAAGAACTGGCCCGCCCGCCGGCCTGGCGCTACTGGCGGGCACTGCCGCCCAAAGGGCGGATGGGGGTGTTCTTCGGCAACTGGTACAGCCAGATGCTCGAAGGCCGGGTGCATGGCCAGTTCAAGGATGCCGTGCTCGACCAGGCCATCGCCGGGGCCGAGCGCCTGGAGCAGATGCTCTGCGAGGAAGGCGCGTTGATCATCAAGTTCTGGTTCCACCTGTCCAAGAAGCAGATGAAGGCCCGGCTCAAGGCGCTGCGCGACGACCCGCTGCACAACTGGCGCATCAGCCCGCTGGACTGGCAGCAGTCGCAAACCTACGACCGCTTCGTGCGTTTCGGCGAGCGCGTGCTGCGCCGCACCAGCCGCGACTATGCGCCCTGGCATGTGGTCGAGGGCGTCGACCCGTATTACCGCAGCCTGGCGGTTGGGCGGATCCTGCTGGAGAGCTTGCAGGCAGCCTTGGCCAATACCCCGCCCAGGCACCAGGGCAATGTCGCGCCGCTGGGGCGCAGCATCGACCAGAAAAGCCTGCTCGGCGCCCTGGACATGACCCTGAGCCTGGACAAGAAGGATTACGCCGAGCAGTTGGTCACCGAACAGGCCCGGCTCGCCGGCTTGCTGCGCGACAAGCGCATGCGCCGCCATGCCCTGGTGGCGGTGTTCGAAGGCAATGACGCGGCGGGCAAGGGCGGGGCGATCCGCCGTGTGGCGGCGGCGCTGGACCCGCGCCAGTACCGCATCGTGCCGATTGCCGCGCCCACCGAGGAAGAACGCGCCCAGCCTTACCTGTGGCGGTTCTGGCGGCATATCCCGGCCCGTGGCAAGTTCACCATCTTCGATCGCTCCTGGTATGGCCGGGTGCTGGTGGAGCGGGTCGAGGGCTTTTGCAGCCCAGCCGACTGGATGCGCGCCTACGGCGAGATCAACGACTTCGAGGAGCAGTTGAGCAACGCCGGGGTGGTGGTGGTCAAGTTCTGGCTGGCCATCGACCAGCAGACCCAGCTGGAGCGCTTCGAGGAGCGCGAGCAGATTCCGTTCAAGCGTTACAAGATCACCGAGGAAGACTGGCGCAACCGCGACAAGTGGGATGTCTATGCCGAGGCGGTGGGCGACATGGTCGATCGCACCAGCACCGAGATCGCGCCCTGGACCCTGGTAGAGGCCAACGACAAGCGCTGGGCGCGGGTGAAGGTGCTGCGCACCATCAACCAGGCGCTGGAGGCGGCGTTCGCCAAGCACAAGAAATAACGACGACTTTCAAACCCCATGCGCGTCACCTGCAGGCGCCCGCCTTGCTGGCGAACCAGGCGAGGCGGGCGGTACAGCATGCGCACAGGGAATGACTTGATGAAATCTTTTCCCGTCACATCCTCCCCGGCCAGCCTTTAGACTGCACGCTCCCCCCAAGGCCCGACTCGAGGATCGCATGCACATTTCTTCCGGACGCTGGGTCCATGGCCTGCTGTTGGCACTGTTGACCGCGTTGCTCTGGGGCATCCTGCCGATCAAGCTCAAGCAGGTGTTGCAGGTGATGGACCCGGTGACCGTCACCTGGTACCGCCTGTCCGTCTCGGGCGGCCTGCTGTTCGCCTGGCTGGCCGCCCACCGCCGCTTGCCGTCGCTGCGCCGCTTGGGCGCCAAGGGCAGGGGCCTGGTGGCCATCGCGGTAGCTGGGCTGGTGGGCAACTACGTGCTGTACCTGGTCGGCCTCAAGCTGCTCAGCCCCGGCACCGCGCAACTGGTGGTGCAACTGGGCCCGGTGCTGTTGCTGGTGGCCAGCGTGTTGGTGTTCAAGGAGCGTTTCAGCCTGGGGCAGGGCTTGGGCCTGCTGGTGCTGCTGGCGGGGTTTGCCTTGTTCTTCAACCAGCGCCTGGAGGAGTTGC
Organism: Pseudomonas muyukensis; assembly: GCF_019139535.1. Taxonomy (NCBI): domain Bacteria; kingdom Pseudomonadati; phylum Pseudomonadota; class Gammaproteobacteria; order Pseudomonadales; family Pseudomonadaceae; genus Pseudomonas; species Pseudomonas muyukensis. Next base: position 2,161,051 of record NZ_CP077073.1, read on the forward strand.
TCGGCTCGCTGGGTACCTACACCACCGGGGTGCTGACGATCCTCCTGGCGACCAGCATCTGGGTGTTCTATGCCCTGAGCCAGAAGCAGTTGCTGACGGTGTGGAATTCGCAGCAGGTGATGATGGTGATCTACCTCTGCTGCGCGCTGCTGCTCACGCCCTGGGTGCATCCGCTGCAGGCGCTGCAGCTCAGCCCGTTGCAGGGCTGGCTGCTGCTGGCCTGCTGCCTGAACACGCTGGTGGCCTATGGCGCGTTTGCCGAGGCCTTGGCGCATTGGGAGGCCTCGCGGGTCAGCGCGACCCTGGCGCTGACACCGCTGGTGACCTTCGTCGCGGTGGCGCTGGGCGCCTGGTTGTGGCCGGCTTATGTGCACGCCGAACAGATCAACGGCCTGGGGTATGTCGGAGCGGTGACGGTGGTGCTGGGCTCGGCGCTGGTGGCGCTGGGGCCGTCGCTGATCGCAGGATGGCGGGCGAAGAGGGCGCAGGCCCAATAACCCGACGCGATACCTGTAGGCGCGACACAAGGCCGCGCCTACAGGTGATGAGTCAACCTTTCCCGCCGGGCGCCAGCATGTTTTCTGGCCTTACCCACTGGTCGAACTGCTCGTTGGTCAGGTACTTCAATTCCAGTGCCGCCTCGCGCAGGGTCTTGCCCTCGCTGTAGGCCTTCTTGGCGATTTCCGCCGCCTTGTCGTAACCGATGTGCGGGTTCAACGCGGTCACCAGCATCAGCCCGCGCTCCAGGTGCGCGGCCATTTGCTCGGCGTCCGGCTCGATGCCGGCCACGCAGTGCTGCTGGAAGTTGCGACAGCCATCGGCCAGCAGCTCGATCGACTGCAGCAGGTTGTGGATGATCACCGGTTTGAACACGTTCAACTGCAGATGCCCCTGGCTGGCGGCGAAGCCGATCGCCGCGTCGTTGCCCAGCACCTGGCAGGCCAGCATCGACAAGGCTTCGCACTGGGTCGGGTTGACCTTGCCGGGCATGATCGAGCTGCCCGGCTCGTTGGCCGGCAGGCGCACTTCGGCCAGCCCCGCGCGAGGGCCCGAGCCCAGCAGGCGCAGGTCGTTGGCGATCTTCATCAGCGCCACGGCCAGGGTCTTCAGCGCCCCGGCCAGGCTGGTCAGCGGCTCGTGGCCGGCGAGGGCGGCGAACTTGTTCGGCGCGGTGACGAACGGCAGGCCGGAGAGCGCGGCCAGTTCCGCGGCAATCGCTTCGGCGAAGCCGTGCGGGGCATTCAGCCCGGTGCCCACCGCCGTGCCGCCCTGGGCCAGTTCGCACACCGCCGGCAGGGTGGCGCGGATGGCACGCTGGGCATAGTCGAGCTGGGCGACGAAGGCCGAGACCTCCTGGCCGAAGGTGATCGGCGTGGCATCCATCATGTGCGTGCGGCCGGTCTTGACCAGATGGGCATGGCGCGCCGACAGCTCGGCCAGCCCCGCCGATAGCTCGGCGACCGCCGGCAGCAGCTGGCTGTGCACGGCCTGGGCGGCGGCGATGTGCATGGCGGTGGGGAAGCAGTCGTTGGAGCTCTGCGAGCGGTTGACGTGATCGTTGGGGTGCACCGGCGCCTTGCCGCCACGGCCCTTGCCCGCCAGCTCGTTGGCGCGCCCGGCGATCACCTCGTTGACGTTCATGTTGCTCTGGGTGCCGCTGCCGGTTTGCCACACCACCAGCGGAAACTGGGTGTCGTGGTTGCCGTCGAGCACTTCGTCGGCGGCCTGCTCGATCAGGCGGGCGATATCGGCGGGCAAATCGCCGTTGCGGTCGTTGACCCTGGCAGCGGCTTTCTTGACCAGCGCCAGGGCGTGCAGCACCGCCAGCGGCATGCGCTCCTTGCCGATGGCGAAGTTGATCAGCGAACGCTGGGTCTGCGCACCCCAGTAGGCGTCCTCTGGAACTTCGACCGGGCCCAGGCTGTCTGTCTCGATACGGCTCATGCTGCGCTCACTCCTTTGGTAGTTCGAAACCGCAGTTTAGGCCCTGATTCGACACAGCGGTTCCATCGCTCGTCGTGCCACTTGAGCACTTCGCCATCACGGCGCAGAATGCTCTACCCTGAGGTATCCGCCTCCCTCTCTTGAAGGAAATGCAATGACCCGTCTCCGTGCCCTCTGTGCCGCCGTTGCCCTGGTTTGCGCCAGCGGCCAGGTACTCGCAGCCACTCCAGCGCACAACGCTGCCGCCGAGAAATTCCTGACCCTGGCCAATGCCGACAAGCTGGGCACTCCGGTGTACATGCAGGTCCAGCAGATGTTCGCCCAGCGTTTCGAGCAGACCAAGGCCCCGGCCGCCAAGAAGGGCGTGCTCGACAGCTACCAGGCCAAGGCCAACGCCGCCCTGGACAACGCCATCGGCTGGAAGAAACTCAAGCCGCAGATGGTCAACCTGTACACCGCGACCTTCACCGAGGCCGAGCTGAACGACCTGGTCAAGTTCTACGAGTCGCCGCTGGGCAAGAAAGTCCTGCGCGAAATGCCCAAGGTCACCCAGCAGTCGGCCCAGCTGACCCAGCAGAGCCTGGAACCGGCGGTGCCGGTGGTCAACAAGCTGCTCGAGGACATGACCAAGGAACTCGACCCGAGCGCCGGCAAGGCCGCCGCCCCGGCGAAGAAGTGAGCCTGAAGCGATGAGCATGCAGCAACGCATCGAACAGCAGCTGGCGGCCCTGGGCGACCAGCACCTTGAAGTGCACAACGAAAGCCACATGCACAGCCGTGGCCAGGAAACGCACTACAAGGCGGTGCTGGTCAGCGAGCAGTTCGCCGGGCTGAACAGCGTCAAGCGCCACCAGAAGGTCTACGCCACCATGGGTGAACTGATGGGCGAGATTCATGCCCTGGCGATTCACACCTATACGCCCGCGGAGTGGGCGGCGGTCGGCGTGGCGCCAGCCTCGCCGGTGTGCGCCGGCGGCGGGCACTGAATCCTTTCCGTCGTTCTGGTACAATCTCGCAAAATCCGGGGGCCGCTTTGCGGCCCTTTCGCGACACAAGGCCGCGCCTACAGGCATACGCAATTCCCCTGTAGGCGCGGCCTTGTGTCGCGAAAGGGGCGCAAGGCGCCCCCATGCTTTTTATGTCAACCCCGGTCCGCCCCTTACGAGGGCAACCACCTGGAGATTCAGCTTCATGACTCAACCGATCGTCGTGGCGGCGCTGTACAAGTTCGTCACCCTCGAAGACTACGTCGAACTGCGTGAGCCGCTGCTCAAGGCCATGCTCGACAACGGCGTCAAAGGCACCCTGCTGCTGGCCAACGAAGGCATCAACGGTACCGTCTCGGCCACCCGCGAAGGCATCGATGCGCTGCTGGCCTGGCTGCGCAACGACCCGCGCCTGGTGGATGTCGACCACAAAGAGTCGTACTGCGACGAACAGCCGTTCTACCGCACCAAGGTCAAGCTCAAGAAAGAGATCGTCACCCTGGGCGTGCCCGGCGTCGACCCGAACAAGGCCGTCGGCACCTATGTCGAGCCCAAGGACTGGAACGCCCTGATCAGCGACCCTGAAGTGTTGTTGATCGACACCCGCAACGACTACGAAGTGGCCATCGGCACCTTCAAGGGCGCCGTCGACCCGAAGACCGAGACCTTCCGCGAGTTCCCCGACTACATCAAGGCCAACTTCGACCCGAGCAAGCACAAGAAGGTCGCGATGTTCTGCACCGGCGGCATCCGTTGCGAAAAAGCCTCCAGCTACATGCTCGGTGAAGGCTTCGAAGCGGTCTATCATCTCAAGGGTGGGGTGCTGAAATACTTCGAGGAAGTCCCCCAGGAAGAAAGCCTCTGGGACGGCGACTGCTTCGTTTTCGACAATCGGGTCACCGTGCGCCACGACCTCAGCGAGGGCGAGTACGACCAGTGCCATGCCTGCCGCCACCCGGTCGATGCCAAGGACCGCGAGTCCGAGCACTATTCGCCAGGGGTGAGTTGCCCGCATTGCTGGGACAGCCTCAGCGAGAAGACCCGCCGCAGCGCCATGGACCGGCAGAAGCAGATCGAGTTGGCCAAGGCGCGCAACCTGCCACACCCGATCGGTTACAACTACAAAGCCGAGGCCTGATGCATGTCCGCACGCCTGCTCTATGTGATGGACCCGATGTGCTCCTGGTGCTGGGGCTTCGCCCCGGTGGCCGAGGCGTTGATCGCCCAGGCGCGCGAGGCCGGGGTCGACACCCGCCTGGTGCCCGGTGGCCTGCGCAGCGGTGGCAGCGCCCTGGACGCCTCGACCCGCAAGTACATCCTCGAGCACTGGCAGGCGGTGCATGACGCCACCGGGCAGGGATTCCGCTTCGATGGGGCGATGCCCGACGGCTTCGTCTACGACACCGAGCCGGCCTGCCGGGCCCTGGTGACCGCGCGTGAGCTGGACGCCCAGGGCATGTGGCGCTTGCTCAAGCTGATCCAGGCGTCGTTCTACGCGCAGGGCGTGGATGTCACCCACGCCCCGCAGTTGGTGGACCTGGCCGCCCAGGCCGGCTTCGACCGCGAGGCGTTCGCCGCGCATTTCGCCAGCCACGACAGCCGCGCCGCCACCGCCGCCGATTTCGCCTGGGTGCAGGACCTGGGCATCGCCGGTTTTCCCACGCTGCTGGCCGAGCGCAATGGCCAACTGGCCCTGCTGACCAACGGCTACCAGCCGCTGGACAGCCTGCAACCCTTGCTCGGCCGCTGGCTGCAGCAGGCCGCCTGTGCTTGATCTGCCCGGGTCGCCAGACCCTGTGCCAGGGAAGTCCCCCGTTGCGCCCGATCGCCTGAGCTGGGCGCAGATCCGCCGCCTGGCCCTGCACCACAAAAAAGCCCTGTGGAGCGCCAACCTGGTGGCCGTGCTCGCCGCCCTGTGCAGCGTGCCGATCCCGTTGCTGCTGCCGCTGCTGGTCGATGAAGTGCTGCTCGGCCATGGCGATACCGCGCTGCAGTGGATGAACCATTTCCTGCCTGGCAAGTGGCAGGTGGCGGCGGGCTATATCGGCCTGATGCTGTGCGCCACCCTCGGCCTGCGCCTGGCCGCGTTGGCGTTCAACGTGGTGCAGGCCAAGCTGTTCGCCGGCTTGGCCAAGGACATCGTCTACCGCCTGCGTATCCGCCTGATCGACCGGCTCAAGCGCATTTCCCTCAAGGAATATGAAAGCCTGGGCAGTGGCACGGTAACCACCCACCTGGTCACCGACCTGGACACCCTCGACAAGTTCGTCGGCGAGACCCTCAGCCGTTTCCTGGTGGCGGTGCTCACCCTCACCGGCACCGCTGCGATCCTGATCTGGATGCATTGGCAGCTGGCGCTGCTGATCCTGCTGTTCAACCCGCTGGTGATCTACTTCACCGTGCAGTTGGGCAAGCGCGTCAAGCACCTGAAGAAGCTCGAGAACGACAGCACCGCGCGGTTCACCCAGGCATTGTCGGAAACCCTGGATGCAATCCAGGAAATCCGCGCCAGCAACCGCCAGGGCTATTTCCTCGGTCGCCTGGGGCTGCGGGCCCGGGAAGTGCGCGACTATGCGGTGGCCTCGCAGTGGAAGAGCGACGCCAGTGGCCGTGCCAGTGGCCTGTTGTTCCAGTTTGGCATCGATATCTTCCGCGCCGCGGCCATGCTCACCGTGCTGTTCTCCGACCTGTCCATCGGCCAGATGCTCGCGGTGTTCAGCTACCTGTGGTTCATGATTGGCCCGGTAGAACAGCTGCTCAACCTGCAGTACGCCTACTACGCCGCCGGCGGTGCCCTGAGCCGGCTCAACGAGTTGCTGGCGCGCGCCGACGAGCCGCAGTATCCGGCGGCCAGCGATCCGTTTGCCGGGCGTGCGACGGTGGGTATCGAGGTGCGTGACCTGCGCTTCGCCTACGCCGACGAGCCGGTGCTCGACCAGTTGAACCTGTCCATCGCGCCGGGCGAGAAGGTGGCCATCGTTGGCGCCAGTGGCGGCGGCAAGAGCACCCTGGTGCAGTTGCTGCTGGGGCTGTATGGCGCCCAGGCCGGAACCATCCGTTTCGGTGGCGCCAGCCTGCAGGAGATCGGCCTGGAAACCTTGCGCGAGCATGTCGCCGTGGTGCTGCAGCACCCGTCGCTGTTCAACGACAGCGTGCGCGCCAACCTGAGCATGGGCCGTGACTGCAGCGACGACGCCTGCTGGCAGGCGCTGCGCATCGCCCAGCTGGACGCGACCATCGCCGCCTTGCCCCAGGGCCTGGACAGCGTGGTCGGGCGCTCCGGCGTGCGCTTGTCCGGTGGCCAGCGCCAACGCCTGGCCATCGCCCGGATGGTGCTGGCCGAGCCCAAGGTGGTGATCCTCGACGAGGCGACCTCGGCGCTGGATGCCGCCACCGAGTACAACCTGCACCAGGCCCTGGCGCGCTTCCTCAGTGGTCGTACCACGCTGATCATCGCCCACCGGCTGTCGGCGGTGAAGCAGGCCGACCGCGTGCTGGTGTTCGATGGCGGCCATGTGGCCGAGGACGGCGACCACCAGCAGTTGATCGCCGAGGGCGGCCTGTACGCCAAGCTGTACGGTCACCTGCAGCAGAGCTGATTTTCTTCTGGCTGTGTAGGCGCGGCCTTGTGTCGCGAAAGGGCCGCGCAGCGGCCCCGGCAATCTCGAACGCTGCGCCGGGCCTGGGGTTGCTGCGCAACCCTTTGGCGACGCAAGGCCGCTCCTACAGGCGCTGTATTCCCTGGTTGCCGTCATCAAAAAGCACGCCAAACGCATGGCAAATGGCCTACGCTGTGCTTTGTCTAGGTCGATTCGTGCCTTATCTGCCGCCGTGACAGGGATTACATGAAGGGAAATCGGACTCTCGAAGCGCCAAGGCTGCTGGGTATCATCTGGCCCTTCGTCGCCGTTGTGCTGTTCCAGGTACTGCTGGGCAGCCTGAGTCTCTACGCGTTGTCCGCCGTGCGCGCCTATGTGGCGGGCGAAAGCCTGTGGTCCAAGGCGCAGAAGGACGCCATCTATTACCTCAACCTTTATGCCGATGACCGCGACCCGCTGACCTACGCCCGCTACCGCCGCGCCATCCTCGTGCCCCAGGGCGATTTCGACCTGCGCCTGGCCCTGGATCGCCCCGAACCCGATCTGGCGGCCGCCCGTCGCGGCATCCTGCAGGGCGGCAACCACCCCGACGATGTCGCCCGGATCATCTGGTTCTATCGCAACTTCCGCCATATCAGCTACATGGAAACCGCCATTCATTACTGGGATATCGGCGACGACTACCTGCGCCAGCTCGACGTGCTGGCCGACGAGATGCGCGCAGGTTTCGCCGCCGGCGCGGTCGATGCACGCCAGGTGGCCAACTGGCGGGCGCGCATCGTGGTCATCAACGATGGGGTGACGCCCGCGGCCAAGGCGTTCAGCGATGCCCTGGGCGAAGGCTCGCGGATGCTGCTCAAGGTGCTGATGATCACCAACCTGGCCACGGCGCTGTTCCTCATTGCCATGGCCTGGCTGCGCTCGAGCAAGCTGCTGGCCCAGCGCCAGGCATTCGCCAGTGCGCTGCAGGCGGAAAAGGAACGCGCCCAGGTGACCCTCGAGTCAATCGGCGATGCGGTGATCACCACTGATGTCGATGGCTGCATCGCCTACATGAACCCTGCCGCCGAGCAATTGACCCACTGGCAGGCGGCCCAGGCCCAGGGCCTGCCGTTGGCGGCGTTGTTCAGCCTGCTCGATGAAAACGCCGAGAAGGACGGCCACACCCTGGTGGAGCAGGTGCGCAGTGGCAGCCTCAAGGGCGGCGCCGAGCATGCCCGGCTGATCCAGCGCCTGGACGGCAGCACGGTGTCGGTGAACCTGGTCGGCTCGCCCATCCTCAGCGAGGGGCAGCTCAGCGGCATCGTCGTGGTGCTGCATGACATGACCCAGGAGCGCCAGTACATCGCCAACCTGTCCTGGCAGGCCACCCATGATGCACTCACCGGCCTGGCCAACCGCCGTGAGTTCGAATACCGCCTGGAGCAGGCGCTCAACGGCCTGGCGCGCCAGGCCGGGCGCCATTCGCTGATGTTTCTCGACCTCGACCAGTTCAAGCTGGTCAACGACACCAGCGGCCATGCCGCCGGCGACGAGCTGCTGCGGCACATCTGCGCGGTGTTGCAGGCGGGCCTGCGCGAGGGCGACACCCTGGCCCGGCTGGGCGGCGACGAGTTCGGCGTGCTGCTGGAAAACTGCCCGTCGGATCAGGCCGAACGCATCGCCGAGCAGTTGCGCCAGGCGGTGCAGAGTTTGCATTTTGTCTGGAAGGGGCGGCCTTTCGTCACCACCGTGAGCATCGGCCTGGTACACATCGCCCAGGTGCCGACCACCCTGGAGGCGTCGCTGCGGGCCGCCGACATGGCCTGCTACATGGCCAAGGAGAAGGGGCGCAACCGCGTGCAGGTGTACCACGCCGATGACAGCGAGCTGTCCATGCGTTTCGGCGAAATGGCCTGGATCCAGCGCCTGCATGTGGCGCTCGAGGAGAACCGCTTCTGCCTCTATGCCCAGGAGATCGCGCCGCTGCAGCCCCACGAAGGGCCCGGCCATATCGAGATCCTGCTGCGCCTGCACGACGAAAGCGGGCGCACCATCCTGCCCGACAGCTTCATTCCGGCGGCCGAGCGCTACGGCCTGATGACCGCCCTCGACCGCTGGGTGGTGCGCAACGTGTTCCAGACCATCCGCCAGTGCCTGGACGAAGGCCGCGAAGGGCCGCTGGCCATGTGCGCGATCAATTTGTCGGGCTCGAGCATCGGTGACGACAAGTTCCTCGAGTACCTGCAACGGCTGTTTGGCGAGTTCGATATCCCGCCGCGGTTGATCTGTTTCGAAATTACCGAAACCAGCGCCATCGCCAATCTTGGCAGCGCGATTCGCTTCATCAATGAATTGAAGGGATTGGGCTGTCGGTTCTCCCTGGACGACTTCTGCGCCGGGATGTCGTCATTCGCCTATTTGAAGCATTTGCCTGTAGACTTCCTGAAGATCGACGGAAGTTTCGTCAAAGACATGCTCGACGACCCGATCAACCGGGCGATGGTCGAAGTGATCAACCACATCGGCCACGTCATGGGCAAGCGAACCATCGCCGAGTTCGTCGAAACGCCGTTGATCGAGCAGGCTTTGCAAGAGATCGGCGTGGACTACGCCCAGGGATACCTCATCGAACGCCCGCAGGTCTTCACCTGCGACAGCCTGCAGCGCCAACGGATTGCCGCGAGGCCCCTTTTGCACCGGGCACCGGGGACCTTTCGCTGAACAACGCCCGGAAATCACAGGGAATCAAGGAGCTGACAGTGATTGACGCGTTCGTAAGGATCGGACCATTGATGGATCCGGCCAGTTATCCAGAGTGGGCCCAGCAACTTATCGAGGATTGTCGCCAGAGCAAGCGCCGGGTGGTGGAGCATGAGTTCTACCAGCGCCTGCGCGATGGCCAGCTCAAGCAGTCGACCATTCGCCAGTACCTGATCGGTGGCTGGCCGGTGGTCGAGCAGTTCTCCTTGTACATGGCCCATAACCTCACCAAGACCCGCTATGCCCGCCACCCCGGCGAGGACATGGCGCGACGCTGGCTGATGCGCAACATCCGCGTCGAACTCAACCACGCCGACTACTGGGTGCACTGGTGCCAGGCCCATGGCATCCACCTGCACGAGTTGCAGGCCCAGGAGGTACCGCCCGAGCTCAATGGCCTCAACGACTGGTGCTGGCGGGTGTGCGCCACCGAGTCGCTGGCCATTGCCATGGCGGCCACCAACTACGCCATCGAAGGCGCGACCGGTGAGTGGTCGGCGGTGGTCTGCGCCGATGACAGCTACGCCCAGGGCTTCCCCGAGGACACCCGCAAGCGCGCGATGAAGTGGTTGAAGATGCACGCCCAGTACGACGATGCCCATCCGTGGGAAGCGCTGGAGATCATCTGCACCCTGGCGGGCGAGAACCCCACCCTGGGGCTGCGCACCGAGCTACGTCGGGCGATCTGCAAGAGCTACGACTGCATGTTCCTGTTCCTGGAGCGCTGCATGCAGCTGGAAGGGCGCCAGCAGGGGCGGCTGCGCCCGGCACTGGCGGCGGGCTGAGGCGGTTCGCCGGCAAGCCGGCTCCTACAAGGTCCGTAGGAGCCGGCTTGCCGGCGAACGGGGCGTTACTGCGCGTTCAGCGCCTGGCCGTTCACATCCTTGCTGTCCGGCCCCATCAGGTACAGGTACACCGGCATGATCTCTTCGGGCAGCGGGTTGTTCTGCGGGTTCTCGCTGGGGTACGCCTGGGCGCGCATCGCGGTGCGCGTGGCGCCCGGGTTGATGCTGTTGGAGCGCACCGGCGCCACGCCTTCGAGCTCGTCGGCGAGGGTCTGCATCAGGCCCTCGGTGGCGAACTTCGACACGCCATAGGCGCCCCAGTAGGCTCGGCCCTTGCGCCCGACGCTGCTGGAGGTGAACACCACCGAGGCGTCTTCCGACAGCTTGAGCAGCGGCAGCAAGGTGCTGGTGAGCATGAACGTGGCATCGACGTTGATGTGCATCACGCGCATGAAGTTGTCACCCGACAGCTGCTCCAGCGGCGTGCGCGGGCCAATGATCGAGGCATTGTTGAGCAGGCCGTCGAGGCGCCCGAACTGTTCCTCGACCATCACCGCCAGCTCGTCGTACTGGTGGGGCAGGGCGGTTTCCAGGTTGAACGGGATCACCACCGGTTGCGGGTGGCCGGCGGCCTCGATCTGGTCGTAGACCTCGTTGAGGTTGGCCTCGGTCTTGCCCAGCAGCAGCACGGTGGCGCCAAGGGCGGCATAGGCCTTGGCGGCGGCGGCGCCGATGCCGCGGCCGGCGCCGGTGACCAGGATGACCCGACCCTTGAGCAGGTCGGGGCGGGCGGTGTAGTCGAACATAGGTCTGTCCTTGAATATGAGCGGCAAGCTATAAGCGGCAAGCTACAAGAGATGCTTTTTCTTGAGGCTTGAAGCTTGGCGCTTGCGACTTGAAATCAGCAGCCGCACAGCGCGCTGTCGAGTACCTTGCGCAGTTCCAGCGGGTGGTCCACCACCACGTCGGCGCCCCAGTGGTTGGGGTTGTCCTCTGGATGGATGTAGCCATAGCGCACTGCGGCGGTGCGGGTGCCGGCGTCGCGGCCAGACTCGATATCGCGCAGGTCGTCACCGACGAACAGGACGCTGGCCGGGTCCAGGTCGAGGGTCTTGCACGCCAGGATCAGCGGCTCGGGGTCGGGCTTGCTGCGGGTGACGTGGTCCGGGCAGATCAGCAGCGCCGAACGTTCGGCCAGGCCCAGCTGCTGCATGATCGGCTCGGCGAAGCGCACCGGCTTGTTGGTGACCACGCCCCACAGCAGGTTGCCTTTCTCGATGTCGGCAAGCAGCTCCGGCATGCCGTCGAACAGCTTGCTGTGCACCGCGCAGTCGCGCTGGTAGCGCTCGAGGAATTCCAGGCGCAGGGCCTCGAAGCCTTCGGCCTCGGGGTCCATGGCGAAGGTCGCGGCGACCATCGCCCGCGCGCCGCCGGAAATCACCTCGCGGATGCGCGCGTCGTCGATGGCTGGCAGGCCGCGCTCGGCGAGCATCGCCTGGCAGATGGCGATGAAGTCCGGCGCCGTGTCCAGCAGGGTGCCGTCCATGTCGAAGAGTACTGCTCGCAAGCGCATGCTCATTCCTCGCGCAGGGTCTGGATCATGTAGTTGACGTCGACGTCGTTGTTCAGCTTGTAGTGCTTGGTCAGCGGGTTGTAGGTCAGGCCGATGATGTCCTTGACCTCAAGGCCGGCGGCGCGGCTCCAGGCCCCCAGCTCGGAGGGGCGGATGAACTTCTTGAAGTCGTGGGTGCCGCGCGGCAGCATCTTGAGGATGTACTCGGCGCCGATGATCGCCAGCAGGTAGGCCTTGGGGTTGCGGTTGATGGTCGAGAAGAACACCTGCCCGCCAGGCTTGACCATGCGGTAGCAGGCGCGGATCACCGACGAAGGGTCCGGCACGTGCTCGAGCATCTCCAGGCAGGTGACCACGTCGAACTGCTCGGGCATTTCCTCGGCCAGGGCTTCGGCGGTGATCTGCCGGTACTCGACGGCAACGCCGGATTCCAGCTGGTGCAGCTGGGCCACCGCCAGCGGTGCCTCGCCCATGTCGATGCCAGTGACCGTGGCGCCGCGCTGGGCCATGGCTTCACTTAGGATGCCGCCGCCGCAGCCGACGTCCAGCACCTTCTTGCCGGCCAGGCTGACGCGCTCGTCGATCCAGTTGACCCGCAGCGGGTTGATGTCGTGCAGCGGCTTGAACTCGCTCTCGCGGTCCCACCAGCGGTGGGCCAGGGCTTCGAACTTGGCGATTTCGGCGTGGTCGACGTTGCTCATGGGAACAGTCCTCTGAATCTTCGATAAATAGTGTCGCGGGCCGGCAGCCGTGGCGGCCGGTCGTTCATTCGTTGCGCCCGCCGATGCGGGCTCCCCAGGCGCGGGCGTTGGCGGCCAGCGCGGCTTCGTCCATCTGTGTCAGGCGGCGCTCGTCGACCAGCTGCTGGCCAGCGACCCAAACATCCTTCACGCACTCGCGGCCGGTGGCGTAGATCAATTGCGACACCGGATCGTGCACCGGCTGCTGTTGCAGGCCGGACAGGTCGAACGCCACCAGGTCGGCGGCCTTGCCCACTTCGAGCGAGCCGGTGAGCGCCTCCAGCCCCAGCGCCCGGGCGCCATTGAGCGTGGCCATGCGCAGCGCGCGGTGGGCGTCCAGGGCGGTGGCCGAGCCGGCCACGGCCTTGGCCAGCAGGGCGGCGGTGCGGGTTTCGCCGAGCAGGTCGAGGTCGTTGTTGCTGGCTGCGCCGTCGGTGCCGACGGCAACGTTGACCCCGGCCTGCCACAGGCGCTCCACCGGGCAGAAACCACTGGCCAGCTTGAGGTTGGATTCGGGGCAGTGGATCACGCTGGTGTTGCTTTCTACCAGCAGGGCCAGGTCGTCGTCGCTGACCTGGGTCATGTGCACCGCCTGCAGGTTCGGCCCCAGCAAGCCCAGGCGGGCGAGGCGCGCCAAGGGGCGCTCGCCGTTGTCCTTGAGCGCCTGCTCGACTTCGCCGGCGGTTTCGTGGATATGCATGTGCAGCGGGGCGTCGAGCTGGTCGGCGATGATGCGGATCTTTTCCAGGTTGGCGTCACTGACCGTGTACGGCGCATGCGGGCCAAGGGCGACGCTGATGCGCGGCTGGTGGCGCAGTTCGTCGAACAGCTCGATGGCCTGGTGCAGGGCTTCGTCCGGGGTGCGCGCGCCGGGGATCGGGAAGTCCAGCAGCGGCACCGCGACCTGCGCGCGTATGCCGCTGCGCTGTATCCGCTCGCAGGCCGCGCGGGGGAAGAAGTACATGTCGGCGAAGCAGGTGATGCCGCCCTTGAGCTGTTCGGCGATGGCCAGGTCGGTGCCGTCGCGCACGAAGGTCTCGTCGACCCAGCGGCCTTCGGCCGGCCAGATGTGCTCCTTGAGCCAGGTCATCAGCGGCAGGTCGTCGGCCAGGCCGCGGAACAGGGCCATGGCCGCGTGCCCGTGGGCGTTGATCAGCCCGGGCGCCAGCAGGCAGTCCGGCAGTTCGCGCACGGCCTTGGCCTGCGGCGCGCGCTCGCGCGGGCCAAGCCAGGCGATCTGGCCGTCGCGGATGCCCAGCGCATGGCCTTGCAAGACCACGCCCGCCGGCTCCACGGGGACCAGCCAGGCCGGTACGAGCAGCAGGTCGAGGAGGGGAGGGGCACTGGGCATGCGAGGCATCTACCTGGTTCGGTTCGGCTAAACGCGCAGTATACCCGAGCGTCCGTGGCTGAGGGTCGCTATAATCGCCGGCTTTTGATGCCAGGGCGACGGGGAGAGGCGATGCGCGAGCAACTGATGGCGGCGGAGACCGTGGTGGCGATCGAGTGGCGCGATGGCGCGTTGCACCTGCTCGACCAGCGCCTGCTGCCGCTTGAGCAGCTCTGGCTGACGTGCAGCAGCGTCGAGGACGTGGCCGAGGCGATTGGTGACATGGCCGTGCGCGGCGCGCCGGCCATCGGCATCTGCGCTGCCTACGGGCTGGTACTGGCGTTGCGCCAGCGCCTGGCCGAGGGCGGCGACTGGGAAGAGTCGCTGGAAGAAGACTTCCTGATCCTGGGCGAGGCCCGGCCGACCCCGGCCAACCTGTTCTGGGCGCTCAACCGCATGCGCGAGCGCCTGCAGCGGCTGCGCCCGGGCGAGGACGTGCTGGCGGCCATGGAGGCGGAGGCCATCGCCATCCACCAGAGCGACCGCGAGGCCAACCTGACCATGGCCCAGTTCGGCGTCGAGCAGATCCGCAGGCACCAGGGCAGCGAGCAGGCCCTGCTCACCCATGGCAACGCCGGGGCCCTGGCCACTGGTGGCTTCGGCACCGCGCTGGGGGTGATTCGCGCGGCGACCCTGGAGGGCATGGTCGAGCAGGTCTATGCCTGTGAATCGCGGCCCTGGTTGCAAGGCTCGCGCTTGACCGCCTGGGAGCTGGCGGCCGATGGCGTGCCGGTGACCGTGGTCGCCGATGCCGCGGCCGGGCACCTGATGAAGACCAAGGGCATCACCTGGGTGGTGGTCGGTGCCGACTGCATTGCCGCCAATGGCGACGTGGCGGCGAAGATCGGCACCTACCAGATGGCGGTGGCGGCCATGCACCATGGCCTGCGCTTCATGGTGGTGGCGCCGAGCACCAGCATCGACCTGAACCTGGCCAGCGGCGAGGAGATTCCCCTGGAGGTGCGAGGTGTCGAGGAGCTGCTGGAGGTGGACGGCATCCAGGTGACGGCGGACGTCGAGGCCTACAACCCGGTGGTGGATGTCACCCCGGCCGACCTGATCGACGTGATCGTCACCGAAAAGGGCATCGTCGAGCGGCCGGATGCGGCGAAAATCGCCCAGTTGATGTGCCGCAAGCGCCTGCATTGATGGCGGCGGCAGGGCCTGGCGCGGGCACGGGGTTGTGGTGCGATGAGGCCCTGTGCCATATCTCCCATGCGCGCGGGCTTTGTGATACCATCCGGCAGTTTCCAAGGCCGCTCGTTGAAGCGGTCTTCATTGCGCAGATCCATGGCACAACTCATTGATTTGTCGTAAGTCGTCGCACCTCTTTGCGCTGCGGCGGCGAGCTTCGTTCGTCCTACGAGGGACCAGGCGAAGTTTCACCAGAAAAAGGAATCAGGCTTCTCATGGGCGAACTGGCCAAAGAAATCCTCCCGGTCAATATCGAAGACGAACTGAGACAGTCTTACCTCGACTACGCGATGAGCGTTATTGTCGGGCGAGCGCTGCCCGATGCGCGTGATGGCTTGAAGCCCGTGCATCGTCGCGTTCTGTATGCGATGAGCGAACTGGGCAACGACTGGAACAAGCCGTACAAGAAATCCGCCCGTGTGGTCGGTGACGTGATCGGTAAGTACCACCCGCACGGCGATACCGCCGTGTACGACACCATCGTGCGCATGGCCCAGCCATTCTCGCTGCGCTACCTGCTGGTCGACGGCCAGGGCAACTTCGGTTCGGTGGACGGCGACAACGCCGCGGCCATGCGATACACCGAAGTGCGCATGGCCAAGCTGGCCCACGAGCTGCTGGCCGACCTGCACAAGGAAACCGTCGACTGGGTGCCCAACTACGACGGCACCGAGCAGATCCCGGCGGTCATGCCGACCAAGATCCCCAACCTGCTGGTCAACGGTTCCAGCGGTATCGCCGTGGGCATGGCCACCAACATCCCGCCGCACAACCTGGGCGAGGTGATCGACGGCTGCCTGGCGCTGATCGACAATTCCGACATCACGGTCGATGAACTGATGCAGTTCATCCCGGGGCCGGACTTCCCGACCGCCGGCCTGATCAACGGTCGTCAAGGTATCATCGAGGCCTATCGCACCGGCCGTGGTCGCATCTACATGCGCGCCCGCTCGGAAATCGAAGACATCGACAAGGTCGGTGGCCGCCAGCAGATCGTCGTCACCGAGCTGCCGTACCAGCTGAACAAGGCGCGGCTGATCGAGAAGATCGCCGAGCTGGTCAAAGAGAAGAAGATCGAAGGCATCACCGAGCTGCGCGACGAGTCCGACAAGGACGGCATGCGCATCGTCATCGAGCTGCGTCGCGGCGAGGTGCCGGAGGTGGTGCTCAACAACCTCTACCAGCAGACCCAGCTGCAGAGCGTGTTCGGCATCAACATCGTCGCCCTGATCGACGGTCGTCCGCGCCTGCTGAACCTCAAGGACCTGCTCGAGGCCTTCGTCCGTCACCGCCGTGAAGTGGTGACCCGCCGTACCGTGTTCGAGCTGCGCAAGGCCCGCGAGCGTGGCCATATCCTCGAAGGCCAGGCGGTCGCGCTGTCCAACATCGACCCGGTCATCGCCCTGATCAAGGCTTCGCCGACGCCGTCCGAGGCCAAGGAAGCGCTGATCAGCACCGCCTGGGAATCCAGCGCCGTGCAGGTCATGGTCGAGCGTGCCGGCGCCGAATCCTGCCGCCCCGAAGACCTGCCGGAGCAGTACGGCCTGCGCGAGGGCAAGTACTACCTGTCGCCGGAACAGGCCCAGGCGATCCTCGACCTGCGCCTGCACCGCCTGACCGGCCTGGAGCACGAGAAGCTGCTGGCCGAGTACCAGGAAATCCTCGCCCAGATCGGCGAGCTGATCCGCATCCTCAGCAGCGCCGAGCGCCTGATGGAGGTGATCCGCGAGGAGCTGGAAGCGATCCGCGCCGAATATGGCGATGCCCGTCGCACCGAAATCCTCAATGCCAGCCACGACCTCAACTACGGCGACATGATCCCGGAAGAAGAGCGCGTGGTGACCATTTCCCACGGCGGCTACGCGAAAACCCAGCCGCTGTCCGCCTACCAGGCCCAGCGCCGCGGTGGCAAGGGCAAGTCGGCTACCGGCGTGAAGGACGAGGACTACATCGAGCACCTGCTGGTTGCCAACAGCCATGCGACCCTGCTGCTGTTCTCCAGCAAGGGCAAGGTGTACTGGAAGAAGACCTACGAAATTCCAGAGGCCTCCCGCGCCGCCCGTGGTCGCCCGCTGGTCAACCTGCTGCCGCTGGAAGAAGGTGAGCGCATCACCGCCATGCTGCAGATCGACCTGGAGGCCCTGCAGCAGAGCGCAGGCGCCGACGAAGAGCTGGAGGACGCGGAAGACACCGTGCTCGAAGGCGAGGTGGTCGAGGTCGAGGAAATCGACGAGGAAGACGGCGACACCCCTGAGTGGTTGGCCGAGCCGACCGGCGCCTACATCTTCATGGCCACCGCCTCCGGTACCGTGAAGAAGACCCCGCTGGTGCAGTTCGCCCGTCCGCGCTCCAACGGCCTGATCGCCCTGAAGCTCAAGGAAGGTGACACCCTGATTGCCGCGGCCATCACCGACGGTGCCAAGGAAGTCATGATGTTCTCCGACGCGGGCAAGGTGATTCGCTTTGCCGAGAGCGTGGTTCGCGAAATGGGCCGTAACGCCCGTGGTGTACGCGGCATGAAGCTGGGCAAGGGCCAGCAGATCATCTCCATGCTGATCCCGGAATCCGGCGCGCAGATCCTCACCGCCTCCGAGCGTGGCTTCGGCAAGCGCACCCCGCTGTCCAAGTTCCCGCGTCGCGGCCGTGGCGGCCAGGGCGTGATCGCCATGGGCACCAAGGGGCGCAACGGCCTGCTGATCGGTGCGATCCAGGTGCAGGAAGGTGAAGAGATCATGCTGATCTCCGACCAGGGCACGCTGGTGCGTACACGGGTCGGTGAAGTCTCCAGCCTGAGCCGCAACACCCAGGGCGTGACCCTGATCAAGCTGGCCAGTGACGAAACCCTGGTCGGCTTGGAGCGTGTCCAGGAGCCATCCGAGGAAGAGCTCGACGAACTGCTCGAGACGGACGAGGAGGGCACCCCGCTCGATGCGGTGGACGAGGACAGCGCTGGCGCCGAAGAGGCACCGCAGGAATAAGCGCAGCAACAACCCGAACGGGGCGACCAAGGTCGCCCCGTTTGACTGATTGGAATAGGCAACGCCCGCTCCTGCAGGGGCGGGCGGGGTCTGTAAGTTACGATTTGTTCTATTTGGCAGAGCGAGAGTGGATGTGAGCAAACGAGCCTTTAACTTCTGCGCAGGCCCTGCCGCGCTTCCCGACGCTGTCCTGCAGCGTGCCCAGGCCGAAATGCTGGATTGGCGTGGCAAGGGGTTGTCGGTGATGGAAATGAGCCACCGCAGCGACGACTACGTGGCCATCGCCGAGAAGGCCGAGCAGGACCTGCGCGACCTGCTGTCCGTCCCCTCCAACTACAAGGTGCTGTTCCTGCAGGGCGGCGCCAGCCAGCAGTTCGCCGAGATCCCGCTGAACCTGCTGCCGGAAAACGGCACCGCCGACTACGTCGAGACCGGCATCTGGTCGAAGAAGGCCATCGAAGAGGCGCGCCGCTTCGGTAACGTCAACGTCGCCGCCAGCGCCAAGCCCTACGACTACCTGGCCATCCCGGGCCAGAACGAGTGGCAGCTGAGCAGCAACGCCGCTTATGTTCACTACGCCTCCAACGAAACCATCGGCGGCCTGCAGTTCGACTGGGTGCCCGAGACCGGTGATGTGCCGCTGGTGGTCGACATGTCCTCCGACATCCTCTCGCGCCCGACCGACGTGTCGCAGTTCGGCATGATCTACGCCGGTGCGCAGAAGAACATCGGCCCCAGCGGCCTGGTGGTGGTGATCGTCCGTGAAGACCTGCTGGGTCGCGCCCGCAGCAGTTGCCCGACCATGCTCGACTACAAGATCGCGGCCGACAACGGCTCGATGTACAACACCCCGGCCACCTACTCCTGGTACCTCTCGGGCCTGGTGTTCGAGTGGCTCAAGGAGCAGGGTGGCGTCGAGGCCATGGAGCAGCGCAACCGCGCCAAGAAAGACCGGCTGTACGGTTTCATCGACAGCAGCGAGTTCTACACCAACCCGATCAGCCACAACGCCCGTTCGTGGATGAACGTGCCGTTCCGCCTGGCCGACGAGCGCCTGGACAAGGCCTTCCTGGCCGGTGCCGAGGCCCGTGGCCTGCTCAATCTCAAGGGGCACCGCTCGGTTGGCGGCATGCGTGCCTCGATCTATAACGCCTTGGGCCTGGAGGCCGTCGAGGCACTGGTTAACTACATGGAAGTATTCGAAAAGGAGCATGGATGATGTCCGACCAGGAACTCAAGGCACTGCGCGTGCGCATCGACAGCCTCGACGAGAAGATCCTCGAGCTGATCAGCGAGCGCGCCCGCTGCGCCCAGGAAGTGGCCAAGGTCAAGACGGCGTCGCTGGCCGAAGGCGAAACCCCGGTGTTCTACCGCCCAGAGCGCGAAGCTGCGGTGCTCAAGCGGGTGATGGAGCGCAACAATGGCCCGCTGGACAACGAAGAGATGGCGCGGCTGTTCCGCGAAATCATGTCGTCGTGCCTGGCTCTCGAGGAGCCCCTGAAAGTGGCGTACCTCGGCCCTGAGGGGACCTTCACCCAGGCCGCGGCCATGAAGCATTTCGGCCATGCCGTGGTCAGCCGCCCGATGGCGGCCATCGACGAGGTGTTCCGCGAAGTGGCGGCCGGTGCCGTCAACTTCGGCGTGGTGCCGGTGGAAAACTCCACCGAGGGCGCGGTCAGCCACACCCTGGACAGCTTCCTCGAGCACGACATGGTGATCTGTGGCGAGGTCGAGCTGCGTATCCACCACCACCTGCTGGTGGGCGAGAACACCAAGACCGACAGCATCACCCGCATCTACTCCCACGCCCAGTCGCTGGCCCAGTGCCGCAAGTGGCTGGATGCCCACTACCCGAACGTCGAGCGGGTGGCGGTGTCGAGCAACGCCGAGGCGGCCAAGCGGGTCAAGGGCGAGTGGAACTCGGCGGCGATCGCCGGCGACATGGCGGCCAACCTGTATGGCCTGGCTCGTCTGGCCGAGAAGATCGAGGATCGTCCGGACAACTCCACGCGCTTCCTGATGATCGGCAGCCAGGAAGTGCCGCCGACCGGCGACGACAAGACGTCGATCATCGTCTCCATGAGCAACAAGCCGGGGGCGCTGCATGAACTGCTGGTGCCGTTCCACGAGAACGGTATCGACCTGACGCGCATCGAGACCCGTCCGTCGCGTAGCGGCAAGTGGACCTACGTGTTTTTCATCGACTTCGTCGGCCACCACCGCGACCCGCTGATCAAGGCCGTGCTGGAACAAATCAGCCAGGAGGCCGTGGCGCTGAAGGTGCTGGGTTCCTATCCAAAGGCGGTACTTTGATTTGAGATTGCCGGGGCCGCTTCGCGCCCCGTCGCGACACGAGGCCGCTCCCGCAGGTATTGTGCAGGCCTTGAAGCTGTACCGGGTCCTGTGGGAGCGGCCTTGCGTCGCGATGGGCTGCAACGCAGCCCCAATGGGTCTCGCAGATTGCCTAGATTTCTGAACAGGGTTCGCACTCGTGGTTGATGCTGTAACAAACAAATCCGCACCGATTGTCGGTCGCCTGGTGGTGGTGGGTCTCGGCCTGATCGGCGGCTCCTTCGCCAAGGGCTTGCGTGAAAGCGGCCTGTGCCGTGAAGTGGTCGGCGTCGACCTCGACGCCGAGTCGCGCAAGCAGGCGGTGGTGCTGGGCGTGGTCGACCGCTGCGAGGCCGACTTGGCCGCCGCCTGTGTCGGCGCCGACGTCATCCAGCTGGCGGTGCCGATCCTGGCCATGGAGAAAGTCCTGGCGCGCCTGGCCCAGCTCGACCTGGGCGATGCGGTGATCACCGATGTGGGCAGCGCCAAGGGCAACGTCGTGCGCGCAGCGCGCGAAACGTTCGCCGAGCGCCTGCCGCGCTTTGTGCCGGGGCACCCGATCGCCGGTTCCGAGCAGAGTGGCGTGGAGGCTTCCAACGCCGCGCTGTTCCGTCGGCACAAGGTGATCCTCACGCCGCTGCCGGAATCCGACCCGCAAGCGCTGCTGCTGGTCGACCGTCTCTGGCGCGCCCTGGATGCCGATGTCGAGCACATGCCGGTCGAGCGCCATGACGAAGTCCTGGCCGCTACCAGCCACCTGCCGCATCTGCTGGCCTTCGGCCTGGTCGACTCGCTGGCCAAGCGCAATGAAAACCTGGAGATCTTCCGGTACGCTGCGGGGGGCTTTCGCGATTTCACGAGAATCGCCGGCAGCGACCCGATCATGTGGCACGACATCTTCCTCGCCAACCGGGAAGCGGTCCTGCGCACACTCGATACATTTCGCAGCGACCTCGACGCCTTGCGCGACGCGGTCGATGCTGGGGACGGGCACCAACTGCTGGGCGTGTTCACCCGCGCCCGGGTTGCCCGCGAGCATTTCAGTAAAATCCTGGCCCGCCGGGCCTATGTGGACGCTATGAACGCCAACGATCTGATTTTCCTGGCCCAACCCGGTGGCCGCGTGTCCGGACGGATCCGCGTACCGGGCGACAAATCCATTTCCCACCGCTCGATCATGCTCGGCTCGCTGGCCGAGGGTACCACCGAGGTCGAAGGCTTCCTCGAGGGCGAAGATGCCCTGGCCACCCTGCAGGCGTTCCGTGACATGGGCGTGGTCATCGAAGGCCCGCACCATGGGCGCGTGACCATTCACGGTGTTGGCCTGCACGGCCTGAAGCCGCCGCCCGGGCCGCTGTACGTCGGCAACTCCGGCACTTCGATGCGCCTGCTGTCCGGCCTGTTGGCGGCGCAGTCGTTCGACACCACCATGACCGGCGATGCCTCGCTGTCCAAGCGCCCGATGAACCGCGTAGCCAATCCGCTGCGCGAAATGGGCGCGGTGGTCGAAACCGGCCCTGAGGGTCGTCCGCCGCTGACCATTCGTGGCGGCCACAAGCTCAAGGCGCTGAACTACACGCTGCCGATGGCCAGTGCCCAGGTCAAATCCTGCCTGTTGCTGGCTGGCCTGTATGCCGAAGGCACCACCACCGTCACCGAGCCGGCACCGACCCGCGACCATACCGAGCGCATGCTGCGTGGTTTTGGCTACTCGGTCGCCTCCAAGGGGCCGGTCGCCTCGCTGCAGTCCGGTGGCAAGCTCACCGCGACCCGCATCGAGGTGCCGGCGGATATTTCCTCCGCGGCGTTCTTCCTGGTGGCAGCCTCGATCGCCGAGGGCTCCGAACTGGTGCTCGAGCATGTCGGCATCAACCCAACTCGCACTGGTGTCATCGACATCCTGCGCCTGATGGGCGGCGACATCACCCTGGAAAACCAGCGTGAAGTCGGCGGCGAGCCGGTGGCCGACCTGCGCGTGCGTGGCGCCAAGCTCAAGGGCATCGACATTCCCGAGCACCTGGTGCCGCTGGCCATCGACGAGTTCCCGGTGCTGTTCGTCGCCGCGGCCTGCGCCGAAGGGCGCACCGTGCTGCGCGGTGCCGAAGAGCTGCGGGTCAAGGAATCGGACCGTATCCAGGTCATGGCCGACGGCCTGGTTACCCTGGGTGTGAAGTGCGAGCCGACCCCGGACGGCATCATCATCGACGGCGGCCAGATCGGTGGTGGCGAAGTGCACGGCCACGGCGACCATCGCATCGCCATGGCTTTCAGCATCGCCTCGCTGCGCGCCAGCGCGCCGATCGTCATCCATGACTGCGCCAACGTTGCCACCTCCTTCCCCAACTTCCTGGCCCTGTGCAAGGAAGTCGGCATCCGCGTCGCCGAAGAGGGCAAGTCGTGAATTCGCAAGCACCGGTCATCACCATCGACGGGCCGAGCGGCTCGGGCAAGGGTACCGTTGCCGGGTTGCTGGCCCGCGAACTGGGCTGGCGCCTGCTCGACTCCGGCGCCCTGTACCGGTTGCTGGCATTCAATGCCAGCAACCATGGCGTCGACCTGACCAACGAAGAGCTGCTCAAGGCCCTGGCTGCTCATCTGGACGTGCAGTTCATCGCCGCCGAGCCGGGCAAGCTGCAGCAGATCATTCTCGAGGGTGAGGATGTCAGCCACGTCATCCGCACCGAGACCGTCGGCGCCGGTGCCTCGATGGTCGCTTCGCTGCCGGCGGTGCGCGAAGCGCTGCTGCAGCGCCAGCGCGCCTTCCGCGAGGCCCCGGGGCTAATCGCCGACGGCCGCGACATGGGCACCGTGGTGTTCCCGGATGCGCCGCTCAAGGTGTTCCTTACCGCCAGTGCCGAGGAACGTGCCCGTCGCCGTTACCTGCAGTTGAAGGGCAAGGGCGAAGATGTTAGTCTGTCGAGTCTGCTAGATGAGATCCGTGCGCGCGATGAGCGTGACACCCAGCGTGCAGTGGCCCCGCTCAAGCCGGCGGCCGATGCAATCCAGCTGGATTCCACGGAGTTGTCCATCGAGCAGGTGCTGCAACGCATCAGAAGCGAGCTCGCCCTGCGCGACTTGGTCTGATGGAGAGGAGGGCCGGCAGGGGCACCAGTCAACGTCCTGTCAGCGCTTCTTAACTTAACGAAACCCACATTGTCTGGAATGTGGCTATGGGCGTCTTTTTCGCCCGAATCTACAGGAATTAAAATGAGCGAAAGCTTTGCAGAACTCTTTGAAGAAAGCCTGAAAACCCTCAATCTTCAGCCGGGTGCAATCATCACCGGTATCGTTGTCGACATCGACGGCGACTGGGTTACCGTACACGCTGGCCTGAAGTCCGAGGGTGTCATCCCGCTCGAGCAGTTCTACAACGAAACTGGCGAACTGACCATCAAGGTCGGTGACGAAGTTCACGTTGCGCTGGACGCGGTCGAAGACGGCTTCGGCGAAACCAAGCTGTCCCGTGAAAAAGCCAAGCGCGCCGAGTGCTGGATTGTTCTGGAAGCTGCTTTCGCTGCTGAAGAAGTGGTCAAGGGCGTTATCAACGGTAAGGTTAAAGGCGGCTTCACTGTCGACGTTAACGGCATCCGTGCGTTCCTGCCGGGCTCCCTGGTTGATGTCCGCCCAGTGCGCGACACCACCCACCTCGAAGGCAAAGAGCTGGAATTCAAGGTCATCAAGCTGGACCAGAAGCGCAACAACGTTGTCGTTTCCCGTCGCAGCGTCCTGGAAGCCGAAAACAGCGCCGAGCGCGAAGCTCTGCTGGAATCGCTGCAGGAAGGCCAGCAGGTCAAAGGTATCGTCAAGAACCTCACCGACTACGGTGCGTTCGTTGACCTGGGCGGCGTCGATGGTCTGCTGCACATCACCGACATGGCCTGGAAGCGTATCAAGCACCCGTCGGAAATCGTCAACGTTGGTGACGAGATCGACGTCAAGGTCCTGAAGTACGATCGCGAGCGCAACCGCGTTTCGCTGGGTCTGAAGCAACTGGGCGAAGACCCATGGGTTGCTATCAAGGCCCGTTACCCAGAAAGCACCCGCGTCATGGCTCGCGTCACCAACCTGACCGACTATGGCTGCTTTGCTGAACTGGAAGAAGGCGTTGAAGGCCTGGTGCACGTCTCCGAAATGGACTGGACCAACAAGAACATCCACCCGTCGAAAGTCGTTCAGGTTGGCGACGAAGTGGAAGTCATGGTTCTGGACATCGACGAAGAGCGTCGTCGTATCTCCCTGGGTATCAAGCAGTGCAAATCGAACCCATGGGAAGACTTCTCCGGCCAGTTCAACAAGGGTGACAAGATCACCGGTACCATCAAGTCGATCACCGACTTCGGTATCTTCATCGGCCTGGACGGCGGCATCGACGGTCTGGTTCACCTGTCCGACATCTCCTGGAACGAAGCTGGCGAAGAAGCCGTGCGTCGCTTCAAGAAGGGCGACGAGCTGGAAACCGTCATCCTGTCGGTTGACCCAGAGCGCGAGCGCATCTCCCTGGGCATCAAGCAGCTGGAAGACGATCCGTTCTCCAACTTCGTTGCTGTCAACGACAAGGGCGCTATCGTCAAGGGTATCGTCAAGGAAGTTGACGCCAAGGGCGCTATCGTGACCCTGGCCGACGACATCGAAGCTACTCTGAAAGCTTCCGAAATCAGCCGTGACCGCGTTGAAGACGCCCGTAACGTGCTGAAGGAAGGCGAAGAGATCGAAGCCAAGATCATCAGCGTCGACCGCAAGTCCCGCGTTATCAGCCTGTCCATCAAGTCGAAGGACGATGCTGAAGAGCGCGAAGCCATTCAGAGCCTGAAAAACGCTCCGGAAGCGGCTGCCGATACCACCATGGCTGCGCTGCTGCGCGAAGCAATGGCCAAGCAGAACTGAGTTCTGTTTGATCGGTAAAAAGGGCGACCCTCGGGTCGCCCTTTTTTTTGCCTGGGTTTTTGTTCGGCGTGCTGTGGTGTCGGCGTGAGGGGAGGGTTCGCTCGGTGATTGCTGGGTATGGCCTGGCCTCGATGCTAGAGGCGCCTGTCACGGTGTGTTCTTGAATTTTTTTATTAAGTCAAGAACCACCCTGTTCAAACGCCTCGGGGCGTGCTACAAACTGATTAAGCAATGATCTAGCTGCTTGATAACGAAGGGAAAAATATGACGAAGTCGGAGCTGATCGAACGTATTGTCACCCATCAGGGGCTGCTCTCGTCCAAGGACGTGGAGTTGGCCATCAAGACCATGCTTGAACAGATGTCGCAGTGCCTGGCGACCGGGGATCGCATCGAGATCCGCGGCTTTGGCAGTTTCTCGCTGCACTACCGTGCTCCACGCGTAGGGCGCAACCCCAAGACGGGCCAGTCTGTCAGCCTTGAAGGCAAATATGTGCCGCATTTCAAGCCGGGCAAGGAGTTGCGCGATCGGGTAAATGAAGAAGAGCATGAGCCTATCTGAAGGGTGGGGGGTAAGTTAGATGCGTAATCTCAAACGCGCTTTGGCAGCGCTGTTCGTGCTGGTCTTGGCCGCGCTGGTGCTGTTTTTCGTATTGGAGAATCAGCAAGCCGTATCCCTGGTCATGTTCGGTTGGTCGGCGCCCGCAGTACCCGTTGCGGTGTTGGTGCTGGTCGCCTTGGTTGTTGGTTTGGTGATAGGTCCGCTGCTTGGGATTTTCACTCTGATGCGTGGCCGGCAGAAAGCGCGCGTTCCTGTCCGGTAGGTATTCTCCTCCTGCGTGCGGAAGCATCCTGCGTCAACATAGGAATGGCTTCCTTGCCTGCTGTCGCCTGAAAAAGTAATTATCGAGGCCTCCCTTTCCAGGGGGCGGCTTTTGATCCCCTCTGTGCGGTGTTTTGGGGGGGGCAGTCTGCTGTCGTGTGACCGTGTTTCTGCTGTGGCAGCTGTGCGTGGTCAGGTTGCGATGTCGCCCTGTCGAGCTGTGGCAGAAATGAACTTAATCCCAAGCGCTTAATCCAAAGGCTTTAGCTAAAAAGCGGGTGAGGTGGCGGCAATTTTTCTAAACCGCGCTAAGCTTCGCTGCCATGAATAGTTATTCCGCTTATCTTTTTGTGCAATCTTGCATGAGGGGGAGAGGTGCATTGCGCTTTGCGGTTGGCCGATAGATAAGAATAGTTATTGTTAATTATGCCGGTGCTGGGTGGTGTAGGCGTTGGTGCGGGATGGTGGCTTATGGCTGCTATGCTTTTGGTGTGCAGACTATCTTCAAGGAACGGGTGATGGGGCTGTCTCGACAAGATATTGGCTGTGAAGGGTATAGAGGCTAAATGCGAGAAAAAAATCCGGCATTGGAAGGTGGTGAAATAGACCTGGCGATCCTCGTTCGTGAGATATGGCAGGGGCGTTACATAGTGTTGCTCGTTGCGCTGTTGGCCGTCATGGCGGCGGCTGTGTTTGTGTATCTGCAAAAACCCTTGTACGAAGCTAATACCGTTGTACTGCCACCGATGCAGGATGAAATTGCTGCCTTGAATATTGGGCGGGGTCAGGGTTCTGGTTTGGCACTGGTGGCGGCTCGGGATGTTTATGATACTTACTTGCGTAACTTGCAATCCCAGGCGGTTCGCCGGCGCTTTTATCATGAAGTTTACTTGCCGTCGATAGAGCAGGATGAGCGTGGTGCTGATGGCGAGGATGCCTACCGAGACTTTGAAAGTATTCTAACGCTCAGGGTGGATAGAGCGGTTTCGACGCGCTTTGTGGTGGCCTTGCGTGCGCACCTGCCTGCTACGGCGGTGGATTGGGTATCCCGCTATATCGAAATGGCAGGGGAGGCGACCAAGCAGGAGGTCATTGGTGGCGTGATCAGTGATGCAACGCTCAAGGCTGACAATCTGCAGCATCAAATCGAAATCGCGCAGAACACCGCGCAGCAGGAGCGCCGTGACAAAATACTGCAGTTAAAAGATGCCTTGCGTATTGCTCGTGCCGTTGGCTTGGAAAAGCCTCCGCTGATATCGACCAATCAGTCGGCTCAGTTGTCTTTTGATGTGGGGGGTGGACTGGCATACATGCGAGGGAGTCAGGCGCTACTGGCTGAGATCGAAAATCTTGAAAAGCGTGGGGACGATGCGCCTTTTATTGCCGACTTGCGGCAGAAGCAAGCAGATGCTGCCTTTTATCGCGTGCTGAAGATTCCCGCTTCGACGCTGAAGGTATACCGCCAGGACGGACAGATCGTGGAGCCTGAGCGCGCAGTGAATCGTCGAATCGGCTTGCTATTCGCAGGGGCGGTCCTTGCAGGTCTTGTGCTCGGGGTTGCTGTGGTAATGGGGCGTAACGCCCTGCGGCGTCTGGCTTCGGCCTAGCTCTGCGCTGCCCGCGCCGCCTGGCGGATCAGGAGTGAAGGCAATCTGCCCTTGTAATATTACAGAATTTTGGCAGAATCACGGGTGTTTTTCGGTTTTACTCAGGCGCAGGGAAGCACTATGAGGTTTGTAGTCTTGTGGTTGAGTGGTCCTGTAGCCCTTGCCGCCAGATTCCCAATATGAGTAAAGCTGTACACCTACCACCGGTTCCTGTCGGGGAATTAGATATCTCGGCTTTGCTGCGCTCCATCTGGAGGCAGAGAAAGCTGGTCGCGATCTGTGTGGCGCTGGGCGGCATCGTTTTTGCCGCTTATGCCTTCCTGGCCACACCCACCTATCAGACAACTAGCGTGCTGCGGGCAGTGCCTGTCAATGAGCTTGATGCACTGAATCGCTCCAAGTTGTATGAGTTGCCTCCCAAGCGAGCACTTTTGGAAGTGGCAGAGGCCTTGCAGTCTTATGAGCTGAGGCTGAACTATTTTCGCGAGAATCGGGCGTTGTTTTCCCAGTTTGATGATCCTGATCGCACGCTTGAGCAGAACTTCGAGGAGTTTGATCGGGATGCGTTGCAACTTGAGCTTCCGAGCGAAAAGCGCCCCTATTTGACGGTGCGCATGCAGTATCTGGAAGGCGTTTCCGGCCCGCAAATAGTGAACAGCCTTGTCGACTATGCCGTCAATGAAGCGCGCAAGCAGATCGATGCCGATATGGAAGTGATCATTCGCAACCGTATCAGTGAATTGGATAGTCAAATCGCGGCGGCCGAGGCGGTCTATCGCAGTGCAAAGCAGACGCAGATTGCTCAGTTGCTAGAGGCCGACCGTGTCAAGCAGGCGCGCTTGCAGGATGAGCTGAGGGCGCTTCGTCAGCGTTTGAAAACAGGCCGTGCGGCTCGCATTGCCACGTTGGACGAGGCCATTTCCATTGCGGGTTCCTTGGGTATCAAACGTCCCAGCACGCCTTCTTCCATGGGGGATGCTGAGCGGGGCGCGGTAGGGAATATGGTTCGTACCGAAGTGACCAACCAAAGCTTGCCGTTGTACTTCATGGGCAGTGATGCCTTGCAGGCAGAGCGAAAAGTGCTGCTGGCGCGCAAGACTGATGATTTTGCCGAGGCCCGCGTCGCTGACATTCAGAAAGAGCTGCAGTTGCTTACATCCAATCGTCAGGTGGAAGCCTTGAATGCACGACAAGATGAGTCTGTCTTCTATGGTGGGCTCGAAGGCGTGCGCAAGGAGATGGTGCGGTTGAAAAACCTCAACATCAATTTGGACAGGCTGAAGCTGGTAACGGTTGATCGCAAGGCGCTCCAGCCCGCTCGGCCAATGAAGCCCAAGCGTGTGCTGGTGAGTGTTGCTGGTCTTTTGCTCGGTTTGCTCGTGGGTTTGCTCGTCGCGACGCTTAGGCATCTCTGGTCTCAAAACAATGGGCAAGATTCGCGAGCGTTGAATCTCCAGCGTCTCTGAAGGATAAGCAGCGACTGATTAGCCTGGTCGGGTGGCGCTGTCGTGTTTGTTGCCCGTTGGAATGTGCGCTGTTGTCGTGGCTGGATTGATCGTGGCCGGTTTGCTCGGTGAGCCGCTGTCGTCGTTTCAGGCGGGTGCTTTTCCAGGTGTCCCGGTCGAGCGTGTCAAGGGCGCTTGTTGCGCCTGCACAGGCACGGACGGCGGCGCAGGTGCAAGGGAATGGCAGAATGGTAGCGTAGCCAATGGGTTGGGACGGCAGTAGAATGAGGCCCTTCAGGTCTGGCGTTTTGCTTGATCGTTCGTGCTTGTTCATACGGCTTAATCAGGTTCTTGCGGCCCTCGTTCGAGCGTCCAGTAGGTGAGCCTTGCCAAGTTTTCTGTGTGATCCAGGTCGGTATTCTCGTATGGCCGCTCTTGGTGGTTCGGCACCGTGGCAGGAAGCAGTTCGCTGATCTTGTCTATTTCGTTTTCCGGATCGACAGGATCTGGTTCAAAGGATTTTGTGAGTACTTATGATTCCGTTCAACAAGCCCCCCTACACCGGTGCAGAAGATCAATATGTCATTGAGGCCATGCGCAGCGACAAGATGTCTGGCGACGGCCCATACAGCCGCAAGTGCCAGGCATGGTTCGAAAGCATGGCGGGTTGCCATCGCGCATTGCTGACCCCTTCCTGCACCCAGGCCCTCGAGATGGCGGCATTGCTGATCGACATCGTCCCGGGGGACGATGTCATCATGCCAAGCTACACCTTCGTCAGTACCGCCAATGCCTTTGTCCTGCGCGGTGCGAAGATCGTGTTCGTCGATATTCGCCCTGACACCATGAACATTGACGAGCGCTTGATCGAGCGGGCCATTACGCCTCGCACCAAGGCGATTGTTCCTGTCCATTACGCTGGCGTGGCCTGCGAAATGGATACGATCATGGCGATTGCGGATAAACATGGCTTGTATGTCATTGAAGACGCGGCGCAGGGCATGATGGCCACTTACAAGGGGCGGCAGCTTGGGACCATCGGTCATCTGGCAGCCTATAGCTTCCATGAGACCAAGAACTACACCAGTGGTGGCGAGGGTGGCTTGCTGCTTATCAATGACGAACGCTTTGTTGATCGGGCGGAGGTCATTCGTGAGAAGGGTACCAACAGGTCGCAGTTCTTCAGGGGGCAGACCGACAAGTATACCTGGCGGGATATTGGCTCGAGTTTTCTTCCGGGAGAGCTGCAGGCGGCCTATCTGTTTGCCCAGTTGGAGTGCGCCGACAAGATCAATGAGCGCCGTCTGAACATCTGGCACAAATACCATGATGCGTTTGCCAAGCTGGAAGGCCTAGGTGTGATCCAGCGTCCGCAAGTGCCTGCTGACTGCCAGCATAACGGCCACATGTATTACCTGAAGTTGCGCTCGTTGGCGGCGCGCGGAGCCTTTATCGACTGGATGCGCAAGCATGAAGTGCTGACGCCATTTCATTACATTCCGTTGCATTCCAGCCCGGCCGGCCAGTCATTCGGTCGCTTCGAGGGCGAAGATGTCGTCACCACTAACCATAGCGAGCGTCTTGTGCGCCTGCCTCTCTGGTTCAATATGACTGACGAGGCCCTTGACCAGGTCATTGCCCATGCGATCGAGGCGCTGAGTCTCGACCAATGAGTGCTGTTCGTTCCGCCATCCTCACGGGTGGCGCGCATGCATCGAAAGTGCTGATGGGGTTCATACTGCTCAAGGTGATGGCGGTCTACCTGGGGCCTGACGGCGT
Source organism: Pseudomonas muyukensis (assembly GCF_019139535.1). Taxonomy (NCBI): domain Bacteria; kingdom Pseudomonadati; phylum Pseudomonadota; class Gammaproteobacteria; order Pseudomonadales; family Pseudomonadaceae; genus Pseudomonas; species Pseudomonas muyukensis. The sequence goes on from NZ_CP077073.1 coordinate 2,191,850, forward strand.
CGGTAGGCTGGGTCATCTGATGAGCATCGTCAGTGTTCTGACCATCTTGTCAGGCGGCGGCATCATCCATGCCCTGGTCAAGTATTGTTCGGAATTCCAGGCGACGCCGCACAAGCTGCATAGGTTCGTGTCGGCGGCAAGCACGTATGCGATGGTTTTTTCGCTGGTTGTTTTCCTGGCCGGTTGCTTGCTGTCTGATTACCTCGCCAGGCTTGTGTTCGGTTCTGATGATTATCAGTCCGTGATCGTCATGCTTGCGGTCAGTCAGTTGGCGATCGCGTTCGCCAACGTGGTGTTTGGGGTCAGTAACGGGCTGCACGCGACGCAGGTTTTCGCCTACAGTCAGATCATCGGTAATGCGATGGCCGTCCCGCTGCTGTGGTTCTGCATTTATCGTTACCTCGAATTCGGTGCCGCCATCGCCGTAGTGTTTGCCTCCTCCCTGTGTGCATTGCCCGCTTTCTACTTCTACTACCGCTCGGCATTCTGGAGGCGGATCCGTTGGTTCTGGATTGACCGGACCGCACTGCGCCAGCTGTCGGGCTTCACCCTGATGTTGCTGGTCAGTACCTTGGCGTTCCCGTTGGTGGAAATCTGCGTGCGAAGTTTGCTGATCCAGCGCCTGGGCTATCACGATACTGGGCTGTGGCAGGCCTCTATTCGCTTGTCAGCCGCCTACATGGGGTTCTTCACCATGTTCCTGGCGTTTTACCTGGTGCCGCGACTTTCGCCAGAGAACAATGGGCGAAAAGTGGTGGGTATGACGCTTCGGCATTTGTTTGCTGTCCAGATCGTCTACGGCGTTGGAGCGCTGACGCTGTATCTGGGCAGGTCGTTCTTTATTCCGATCATTTTTTCCGATGCCTTCACACCGCTTGAAGGGGTGATCGTCTATCAGTTGGTTGGCGATTTCTTCAAGGTGTCTGCCTATGTCATCGGCTTCATTGCCGTCGCCAAGGCGGCCACCAAGGTCTACATCTGTGCCGAGGTTTTCCAGGGTGCGGTATTCCTGGCGGGGGGCTGGTTGGCAGTGCGCTTTGGCGCGACGATCGAGAGCGTCATGCAGGCCTACATGTTGACTTATGTACTTTATTTTTGCGTGTGCCTTGTTGGCCTATGGATCTACAAAAGGAGGCACCTGTGACCCTCGACGTCTCCCTGTCTGGGCCAGGTAATGCTGGCAAAAAGGTCGTTCATCTTTCCACCAATGACTTCGGTGGGGCTGGCAGCGCGGCTTTGCGCTTCCATCGCTCGTTGCTCGGTGCCGGGTATGCATCGCAGATGTACGTGGCTGAGAGCAAAGCGCCGTGCGCCTCGGTATTGCCAGTTGTCAGCCAGGTGCTGATGGTGCGGGCCAAGCGCCTGGCGCGGCGTTTGTTGCCGAAGAAACTGTTCGCCCGGGTGCGCAGCGTTGTCAGTGAACGCGCAATATTTTCTGCCCAGCGCAAGTATTTGTACTTCTCGGTCGGTGAGTCGAGCGAGCGCGGTCTGAACCCGGAATTGGTGGCAAAAATCACTGAGGCCGATGTGCTGTTCGTTCACTGGGTCGCAGGCTTCGTGAATACTTTCGATGTGCTGCAGATCCAGAAAAGGACCGGTTGCAAGGTCTATTACACGTCAATGGACATGGCGCACCTGACGGGCGGCTGTCACTACTATTGGCAGTGTGAGGGTTATCGGACGGACTGTTCGGATTGCCCGGCGCTGGATCAGCGGCACAAGAATTATGCGGCTTATCAGATGCGTGCCAAATCGCTCAACATCCTGCAAATGGGCGCTACTCTGCTCTCCTGCAGTCAGCGCATCCATCAGGCAGGGCAGGCCTCGGCGATACCTTACGCCGACTACGCGGTGTTGCCGTTGCCCCTGGATTCCGAGCTTTTCACGCCTGCGCCTGGCGGGGCGGGGCGGCAACAGTTCCGCTTCATGACCAATGCCCATGATGCTGGCGATCCTCGCAAGGGGTTCGAGTACCTTCAGCAGGTGCTGGTACTGTTGGAGCAGCAATTGGCGGAGCATGAGTCTATCGAATTGCTGTGTCTTGACCCCGAGCGGCTTCGTTCGCTTGGCCTCGAGCGCGTCAAGTTGGCGAGATTCGATTTCTGCCACGGTGATGCGGCGCTGGCGGCCTTGTACAAACAACTTGACCTGTTTGTGAGCACGTCGATTGAGGATGCTGGGCCCATGATGGTGGGTGAGGCGTTGATGTGTGGCGTACCCGTTGTGGCATTCGATGTGGGGATTGCCCCTGAAGTGGTCAAGGACGGTGCAAATGGGTATATCGTCGATCGCCTGGATGTCAGGCACATGGCGGCACGTATTCTGGAGCTCTATCGCTCGCGGGGCGATGGGCTGGACAAGCCGGCTGTCATCCACGAGGACGCCTCGAGGGTGTTCGGACAGCGGAACTGGAACACACGGGTTGCTGAACTGATTTCAGCTGGACAATAGAATTAGGTAAATGACAATGAAGAAAGCACTGATCACCGGCGTTACCGGACAAGACGGCTCCTACCTGGCAGAGTTCCTGCTGGATAAAGGTTATGAAGTGCACGGCATCAAACGCCGCGCCTCTTCGTTCAATACGCAGCGCGTGGATCACATTTATCAGGATCCGCATGTAGAGAACAAGAACTTCGTCCTGCACTATGGTGATCTGTCGGACTCCTCCAACCTGATTCGTATCATTCAGGAAGTGCAGCCTGACGAGATCTACAACCTGGGCGCGCAGTCCCACGTTGCCGTCAGCTTCGAATCACCGGAGTACACTGCGGATGTGGACGCGCTGGGCACTCTGCGCATCCTGGAAGCGATCCGCATTCTGGGCCTGGAAAAGAAGACCCGTTTCTATCAGGCCTCTACCTCCGAGCTCTATGGGCTGGTTCAGGAGATCCCGCAGAAAGAGACCACGCCGTTTTATCCGCGCTCGCCCTATGCCGTGGCCAAGCTCTATGCCTACTGGATCACCGTCAACTACCGTGAAGCCTACGGCATGTACGCTTGCAACGGCGTGCTCTTCAACCACGAGTCGCCGCGTCGTGGCGAGACCTTCGTGACGCGCAAGATTACCCGTGGCCTTGCCAACATCGCCCAGGGCCTCGAGCAGTGCTTGTACCTGGGTAACATGGATGCCCTGCGCGACTGGGGTCATGCCAAAGACTATGTGCGCATGCAGTGGATGATGCTGCAGCAAGAAACCGCCGATGACTTCGTGATCGCTACCGGCGTGCAATACTCGGTGCGTCAGTTTGTCGAATGGTCTGCCCAGGAACTGGGTGTCACCTTGCGCTTCGAAGGCCAAGGTGTGGATGAGGTGGCGATCGTCGAGCGCATTGACGGCGACAAGGCCCCGGCGCTGAAGGTAGGTGATGTCATCGTGCGCGTCGATCCGCGCTATTTCCGTCCGGCTGAAGTGGAAACCCTGCTCGGCGACCCCACCAAGGCGAAAGAGGTGCTGGGCTGGGTGCCGGAAATCACCGTTCAGGAAATGTGCGCCGAAATGGTTGTCGAGGATCTCAAGGTCGCTCAGCGTCATGCCTTGCTCAAGGCGCATGGCCATGATGTACCGGTCTCCGTGGAGCGCTGAACATGAGCCAGCAGAACGTATTCATTGCCGGGCATCGGGGGATGGTGGGCTCGGCGCTGGTCCGGGCACTGGAGAAAGACCCCAATGTTCGGTTGCTCACGCGTGGCCGTGATCAGCTTGATCTGCTGGACCAGCGTCAGGTTACCGAGTTCTTCGGTAAGCACGCGGTCGATCAGGTCTACCTGGCCGCGGCGAAGGTCGGCGGTATTCATGCCAACAATGAATACCCGGCGGCGTTCATCTATGAAAACCTGATGATCGAAGCAAACATCATTCATGCGGCGTACAAGGCGGGCGTGAAGAAGTTGCTGTTCCTCGGCTCTTCCTGCATTTACCCCAAGTTCGCCGAGCAGCCGATGCGTGAAGAGGCATTGCTGACCGGTGTCCTCGAGCCCACCAACGAGCCTTATGCCATTGCCAAGATCGCCGGCATCAAGCTGTGTGAGAGCTACAACCGTCAGTACGGTACCGATTACCGCAGTGTGATGCCGACGAACCTTTATGGGCCAAATGATAATTACCACCCGCAGAACAGCCATGTGATTCCGGCCCTGATCCGGCGCTTCCATGAAGCCAAGGCACGAGGCGACGCAGAGGTTGTGGTATGGGGGAGTGGCGCGCCAATGCGTGAGTTCCTGCATGTCGACGACATGGCGGCGGCTTGTGTTCACGTCATGGGGCTTGAGCGCGAGGTGCTTTCCCGGCATGTTCAGCCAACACTTTCCCATATCAATGTGGGGACCGGTGTGGACTGTACTATCCGTGAGCTTGCCGAAACCGTGAGCAAGGTTGTCGGTTTTGCTGGAAAGCTGAGTTTCGATGCCAGCAAACCAGATGGTACTCCGCGCAAGCTGATGGATGTGTCCCGGTTGAGCAGCCTTGGCTGGAACGCATCCATTGCGCTTGAAGATGGTTTGGCGCACGCCTATGGGTGGTTCGTCGCCAACGCAGCCCAGGCTCGGTCGTAGTGGGCGGCTTGCTGGGGGCGGCCGAGTTCCGCACGGTGGTCGAGCATGCGCCATTGGTCGCAATGGATTTGATCGTGCTCAATGACCGGGGCGAGGTGCTGCTGGGGCGGCGCTTGAATCGGCCTGCTCAAGGCTTCTGGTTCACCCCCGGTGGGCGGATACGCAAGGGCGAGTCGCTAGACGATGCCTTTTTGCGTATCAGCCGCGATGAGCTGGGTGTGTCGGTGCCGCGCGCGGATGTGCGTTTGCTCGGCGTCTTCGAGCATTTCTACGCAGATTCGGCTTTTGCTGAGGACATTGCCTCCGGGACCCACTACGTAGTGCTGGCTCATCAGCTTCGGCTGGATGACGAGGCGATTGCCCGTCTCCCCCTGGAGCAGCACGATGAGTACCGCTGGGTGGACCTCAGGACAACCGATTTGTCCGTGCATCAGCACGTGCGGGATTATTTCGAGCTGAGTTGATCAGGGCCTGCCGCCCTCGTACAGGGGGCGGCAACGGCTGAATGCTGGCGGGTGGGGTTAAATCTGATGCTGTTTTTTTACTTGCCATTTGCCTATTCAGCGCTGCTGGCCGCATGGGGGCGACGCCAGTACTTGCTTTACTGGGGGTTGGCAGGGTTTCTGATCGTGCTCTGTGCCGTGCAGGACGTTGGCGTCACCGAGGATCATGGTAACTACGTCGATTACTTCAACCTGATTAACTTTGGTGATCAGGGTCTGTTTTTTATTGAGCCAAGTTTCTATGTGTTGGCGCGGCTTTCATTCTGGCTGACAAACAGTAGTCTTTTGCTGTTTTTTAGTTACGCAATACTGGGCGTGGGCTTGAAGCTGCTGCTGTTTCGGCGAGCGACACCCTACAGTTGGTTAAGTGTCACGCTGTACTTGTCCTATTTCTTTTTTTTGCAGGATTTCAATCAGATTCGTATCGGTGCGGCCACCGCGCTGTTGATGTGGGCGGCCTACCTTGGGCACGGGCGCGAGGGCGGCAAGGCGGTTTGCCTGGCACTGCTGGCGGCGTCCTTGCACTACTCGGCCGTGCTGTTCCTGCCTTTTCTGTGCTTGCGCCGGGCGGGGCTGCGCACGGTGATGATGCTGTACTTGTGCTGTTGCGTTCTGCTCATGGCGTATGCTTTGGATATCAGCCTGGTGAAGAACAGTGTGCAGTTACTGCTGATGCTGGATAATCCGCGCGTGGACTTTTACGTCAACAATATTCTTGACGGTGAGGGCGGCGAGGTCAACCCGTTGCGGGTGACGCTGCACTTTGTGCTGCTGACACCGCTGGCGTTGCTGTTCCCATACATACAGCGTCGCGATCCCTTTATTGCCTATTCCGTGGTACTGCATCTGTGTGGCGTGCTGATCTTGCTGATGCTGCATGACGTGCAAGTGCTGGCCTACCGTATTTCGGATATTTTCAACCATTTCATGGTATTCTCGCTGCTTGCGTATGTCGTCCTGTTCGGTCGTCTGATCGGTACAACAGCGGTGCTTGCGGTCTCTTCATTCCAAATCATATACGTGCTGCTGATCCTAGAGTTTGTGCAGCCGTATGTATCGGTACTGGGTGGTTTATGATCTTACCTGTCGTGATGGCCGGCGGTTCCGGGTCGCGTTTGTGGCCAATGTCGCGTGAGCTCAACCCTAAGCAGTTCTTGGCATTGGCCAGCGAAAAGTCGATGTTGCAGGTGACGGTCGAGAGGTTGCAGGGGCTGACCGACTTGATGCCCTTGATCATCTGCAATGAGAGCCATCGGTTCGTCGCCGCCGAACAGATGCGCCAACTCGGCCTGGAACAAAGCGAAATTCTGCTCGAGCCGGTAGCGCGCAATACTGCTGGCGCGATTGCACTCGCGGCGTTGCGCGCGCGTTCACAAGGGCAGGACCCGGTGTTGCTCGTGCTGGCGGCGGACCACCTGATCAGTGACGGGGCCGTGTTCCGCGCTGCTGTGCGCGATGCGGTCGCTCTCGCCGAGGCGGGCAAACTGGTCACCTTCGGCATTCAGCCCACGGCTGCGGAAACGGGTTACGGCTACATCGAGAAAGGCGCCGTCAATGGTGCTGGCTACGAGATCGCCCGTTTCGTCGAGAAACCCGACCGGCAGACCGCGGAGCGCTATCTGCAGGACGGCGGCTACCTTTGGAACAGCGGCATGTTCATGTTCAAGGCCAGTCGCTACCTCGAGGAGATCAAGCATTTTGCCCCGCAGATTCATGCCTGCTGCGAAGAAGCGCTGGCCGCGAGCAGCGAGGACATGCATTTCGTGCGCATCGACGCCCAGGCTTTTGCGCGTTGCCCCAGCGACTCCATCGACTATGCCGTGATGGAAAAAACCACGGATGCTGTTGTGGTGCCCATGAATGCCGGGTGGAACGACATCGGTTCCTGGGCTGCGCTGTGGGACGTTGCCGACAAAGACGAGCAGGGGAACGTGGTCAGTGGCGATGTGATGACAACCGGCGTCAGCAATAGCTACATCAAGTCGACCAACCGCCTGGTCGCTGCAGTAGGTGTGGAAAACCTGGTCATCGTCGAAACGAATGACGCGCTGCTCGTGGTGTCCAAGGACAAGGTGCAGGATGTCAAGGTGATCGTGGAGTCACTCAAGGCCAGCCAACGCCAGGAGTACCACTGCAACCGCGAGGTCTATCGACCCTGGGGCAGTTATGACGCAATCGACCAGGGCACGCGCTATCAGGTCAAGCGCATCACCGTGAAGCCAGGCGCCAAGCTGTCGGTACAGATGCACCATCATCGTGCCGAGCACTGGATCGTCGTCAGTGGTACCGCCAAGGTTACCAATGGCAAGGAGACCTACCTGGTGACGGAGAACCAGTCGACTTACATTCCCATCGGCCAGGTTCATGCATTGGAGAACCCGGGCAAGGTGCCGCTTGAACTGATCGAGGTTCAATCGGGTTCCTACCTGGGTGAGGACGATATCGTTCGATTCGAAGATATTTACGGGCGTGCGTAGGTGAGGGTGTGTCATTGAAAATTGTTGTTGCCAGTTGCGTATTTCCACCCGAGCCCGTCGTCAGCGCGCGTACCAGCTTCGATGTCGCCAACCACCTGCATGCCCAGGGGCATGAGGTGGTTGTCGCCTGTCCGGTCCCCAGTCGCAACGTCGCCGCAGAAGAAGTCGCGGACAAGATCGATCGCTTGAAGCTTGCGTTCCCGGTTTTCCGGCTGTTCGCGCTTGCCTCGAGAAAGTCCAGTTTCGTTTCGCGTTTCCTGGAGAACATCTCGTTCGGCCTGGCGCTGTTCTTCTGGATCCTGCGCCAACGCAAGGTGGATGTGATCTACGCCAATGTCTGGCCCTTGTTCTCCACCGGGTTGCTGGTGATGGCGGCACGCCTCAAAGGCATCAAGGTCGTGGCCAGTGTGCAGGACCTGTATCCCGAGTCGTTGGCGGTACAAAAGCGCATCGGTACCGATGGCGCGCTCTATCGTGTGCTGCTCAAGCTCGATACCTGGATTGCTCGACGAATCGACCATCTGGTGGTCATATCCGATGGCTTCTATGACGCGTATACCCGCACGCGTGGCATCAATCCGTCGAAAGTCAGCCTGGTACGCAATTGGGTGGATGCCGGTCATATCCAGGAAATGCCCCGTGACGAGGCCAGGGCCAAGCTCGAGCAATTGCTAGGGTTGCGCCTGGAGGACGGGCAGAGCCTGTTTGTCTATGGCGGGAACATGGGGGTCGCCTCGGGGCTGGATGAGTTCATGGGGTACCTGGACGGCCTGGAGCCTGGTGCGGTGTTCCTGTTCGCCGGAGACGGCGCTTTGGTGCCGGACCTCAAGCGCACCGTCCAGGCGCGTGGCGAGCAGGCGCGTTTCCACTTCCTGTCCCCTTGGCCTTTCGAGTTGACGCCAGCGGTCTTCGGTGCTGCGGACGTGCTGTTGTTGCCGACGGCCACAGGTCAGGAGTTCGCTTCGGTGCCCTCCAAGCTGATTACCTACATGCTCGCCAGTCGGCCAATCTTGCTGTTGGCCGATGAACGTAGCGAATCGGCCAGCGAGCTGCGCAAGGCGGATGCAGGCATCACGGTCGGTGTGCGCAGCGCGGCGGCAGTGGCCGAAGCGATGCAGCGCTTGCAGCAAGCAACGCCCGAGCGCTTGTCGAGCATGGGGGCCAACGGCCGTCGTTACGCCCATGAGTTCTACTCCACCGAGCGGGCGGTTACCAAGATCAGGGCGATTGTCGAGGGACTTCATGAAGCTTGAGCGACAGGTATGGCGGGATGATTCGCAGGCGCGGGTTTTTGCCGAGCTGCATATCAGGGCGTTTCCCGGATTTTTTCTCAGCCAGTTGGGCGTTGGTTTCCTGACATTGCTGTACAGCCATTACCTGCGCTCAGAGCAGTGTTATTGCGTGGCTGCCTATGATGAAAGCCGACCGGACTTGCCTTTGGGGCTGGTGGTGGCCATCCATCAGCCATCGCTGTTCTACAAGGCGTTGTTTGCCCAGCATCGTTTTGCCTTTGCCTGGCGGGCAGTGCCAAGCTTGTTGAAACAACCGCTGTTCGTGGCCCGTAAACTGTTCGCGGCCGTGTTCTACCGTGGCGATCAGGTCGAGAGCCTGGAGAGCGAGCGTGCGGTGTTGCTGAGTACCATTTCCGTGGCGCCAGAGGCCCAAGGCCGAGGGCTGGGGAAAAAATTGCTGCAATGCGTCGATGAATGGACGCACGATGTCGACGGTGCGTTCGTCTACCTGACGACCGATCGCGACGCCAATGAACAGGTGAATGCCTTTTATCAATCCAACGGTTATGTGTTGGAGTCCACCCTGAAAAAAAGCGGTGGGCGCTACATGAATCGTTATGTCAAACACGTGCGGTGATCATGCAGAACTCCAGCTTCCTGCCTTTTGCCCTTCCCGAAATCGGCGAAGAAGAGATCAATGAAGTCGTCGATGCGCTTCGTTCCGGTTGGGTCACCACCGGTCCCAAGGCCAAGCGTTTCGAGGAGGATTTTTCCAGCTATCTGGGCCGTGAGGGCATTGAAAGCATTGCCGTGAACTCGGCCACCGCGGGGCTGCACCTGGCCCTCGAGGCGCTCGGGGTAGGCCCAGGCGACGAGGTGATCGTTCCCTCCTACACCTTCACCGCTACCGCGGAAGTGGTGCGCTACCTGGGCGCCACGCCCGTCATGGTCGATGTGCTGGAAAGCACGTTCAACATCGACCCCGCCGCCATCGAGGCCGCCATCACGTCGCGCACTAAGGTCGTCATGCCGGTGCACTTCGCCGGGCTGAGCTGCGACATGGATGCGATCCTGGGCATCGCGCGCGCGCATGGCCTGAAAGTGGTCGAAGATGCCGCGCATGCCCTGCCCACGACCTGGAAAGGCAGCAAGATCGGCACCCTGGATTCCGACATCACCGTGTTCAGTTTCTATGCCAACAAGACCATGACCACCGGTGAGGGCGGTATGCTGGTGACGCGTGATGCCGTCCTGGCCAAGCGTTGCCGGGTGATGCGCCTGCATGGCATCAGCCGTGACGCCTTCGATCGCTATGTTTCGAAGACCCCGGCCTGGTTCTACGAAATCGTGGCGCCCGGTTTCAAATACAACATGAGCGATGTCGCGGCCGCGATGGGTATTCACCAGCTCAAGCGCCTTCCGGGCTTCCAGGTCAAGCGTCAGGCCATGGCGCAGGTCTACCTGGAAGCGCTCAAGGGGCTGCCAGTGGCGCTGCCACCGCAAGCACAGGATGGCGACCTGCATGCCTGGCATCTGTTCCCGCTGCGCCTGCTTCCTGAAGCGGGGATCAGCCGTGACGAATTCATCGTCAAGATGTCCGAGCTCGGGATCGGTTGCTCCGTGCACTTCATTCCCCTGCACTTGCAGCCCTACTGGCGGGACAGCTGCAAGCTTTCGCCAGCACAGTTCCCGGTAGCGCAGCGCCTGTTCGAGCAAGAGGTATCGATCCCGCTGTACACGAAGATGACCGAGGCCGATCAACAGCGCGTCATCGAGGCCGTGCGCAAGGTGTTGAACAAAGATGCTTAAGCGGGTTTTCGATTTTGTCTGCGCCGGCATCGGGCTGCTGTTGCTGTCCCCATTGCTGGTGGGCATCGCGATCTGGATCAAGCGTGACTCGGCGGGCCCTGTGTTCTTCCGCCAGGAGCGGGTGGGGCTGAACGGCAAGACGTTCAGGATCCACAAGTTTCGCACCATGCGCAGCAACACCGAGGGCGTGGGGCGGTTGACCATCGGGGAAGACCCGAGGATCACCCGCTCCGGGCACTTCCTGCGCAAGACCAAGATTGACGAACTGGCGCAGTTGATCGATGTGCTGCTGGGGGACATGAGCCTGGTCGGCCCGCGGCCAGAAGTCCCCGAGTTCATGAACTGCTATGAGGACTCGGTGCGTCGCGAAGTGCTCTCGGTACGGCCGGGCATTACCGACAGGGCGTCGATCGAGATGGTCGATGAGAGCTTGATCCTCGGCAAGTACGAGGATCCGCGGCAGGCTTACATCGATATTATTTTGCCGATCAAGCAGAAGTATTATCTGGAGTACGTGCGGGACCATGGGGTGCTGACCGACATCAAGATAATCTTCGCCACGATCGCGAAGATTGTATCCCGCTGAGCGAAGCGCTTTTCTGGAGAGTGGGCTGCGTGCCCAGGCTGGTCTGCCCGATGCGTTCTTCTGACCGGCCATGTCACGCCGCAAGGGATCGGCATCAAATGGAGTGTGGTGATGGTTAAGTACGACAGGTTGCGGCATACGTTGGTTTCATTGCCGCGCAGGTACAAACGGATGATACAGGTCGTCACCGATCTGCTGCTCGTCTGGGTTGCGCTATGGATGGCATTCGTCGTGCGGTTGGGCGTGGAAGAGACCATTGAGCCGCTGCGCAATAACTTGTGGATCTTCATCGCCGCCCCCGTGATCGCCGTGCCGCTGTTTATTCGCTTCGGCATGTACCGGGCGGTGATGCGCTATTTTGGCAATGATGCGCTGGTGACCATTTTCAAGGCGGTGACCATGTCATCGCTGCTGCTTGGCATCGTGGTCTATTGGTATAGCAATCACCAGGTCGTCATTCCCCGCTCGATCATCTTCAACTATTGGTGGTTGAGTCTGCTGATGTTGGGGGGGCTGCGGCTGTTCATGCGCCAGTACTTCATGGGCGACTGGTTGTTGGCCACGCAGCATGTGCCCTTCACCAACCGTGATCGCGGTTTGCCGAAAGTCGCGATCTATGGCGCCGGTTCGGCGGGTAACCAGCTGGTTGCGGCCTTGCGCATGGGCAAGATGATGGAGCCGGTGGCATTCATCGACGATGACCCCAGCATCAGTGACCGCACCATCGCAGGGCTGCATGTCTATCTGCCGGAGCGCATCCAGCACATGATCGACGTGACCGAGGCTCAGGAAATCCTGCTGGCGGTCCCCTCGGCTACCCGTGCCAGGCGCCGTGAAATACTCGCCTTTCTGCAGAGCTTCCCGCTGCATGTTCGCAGCGTGCCTGGGTTCATGGACCTGGCCAGCGGCCGGGTCAAGGTGGACGATATCCAGGAGGTGGATATCGCCGACTTGCTCGGGCGTGACGCAGTCGCCGCGCAGCCGGACCTGCTGGAGCATTGCATCAAGAACCAGTCGATCCTGGTGACCGGTGCGGGTGGGTCGATCGGTTCCGAGCTGTGTCGGCAGATTCTCAAGCTGCAACCGACCACCCTGATCCTGTTCGAACACAGCGAGTTCAACCTTTACTCCATCGCCAGCGAGCTGGAGGAGGTTATCCGGCGGACATCGCTGGCGGTCAACCTGCTACCGATGTTGGGCACCATCCGCAACCAGGAACATCTGCTCGATGTCATGAAAACCTGGAAGGTGAACACGGTCTACCACGCGGCGGCCTACAAGCATGTGCCGATGGTCGAGCACAACATTGCCGAAGGCGTGATGAACAACGTGCTGGGCACGGTCAACACCGCCCAGGCTGCCTTGCAGGCCGGAGTGGAGAACTTTGTACTGGTCTCCACGGACAAGGCGGTACGGCCGACCAACGTGATGGGCAGCACCAAGCGTCTTGCCGAAATGGCCTTGCAGGCCCTCAGTAAAGAGCTGGCGCCGGTGTTGCTGGGTGACACGGCCAATATCGCCAGGGTGAACAAGACGCGCTTCACCATGGTCCGTTTCGGCAATGTGCTGGGCTCCTCGGGCTCGGTCATCCCACTGTTCCACAAGCAGATCAAGGCTGGGGGGCCACTGACCGTCACCCACCCGAAGATCACCCGCTACTTCATGACCATTCCCGAGGCCGCCTCGTTGGTGATCCAGGCCGGCTCAATGGGGCGTGGCGGTGATGTCTTTGTGCTCGACATGGGCGAACCCGTGCGGATCGCCGAGCTGGCCGAAAAGATCATTCACTTGTCGGGGCTCAGCGTGCGCTCGGAAAAGAATCCTCATGGGGATATCACCATCGAGTTCACAGGCCTTCGACCTGGCGAGAAACTCTATGAGGAGCTCTTGATCGGGGATAACGTGGTTTCGACACGGCATCCGATGATCATGAGCGCGCATGAAGACTTCGTGCCCTGGGAAACCTTGAAGGGGTACTTGAGCGAGTTGATCGAGGCGTTGCGCAAGGATGACTACGCCCAAGTCCGACAGTTGCTGAGAAAAACCGTGAGTGGCTATACGCCAGACGGTGAAATCGTCGACTGGATTCATCAGAAGCGCCGCTCCAAGTCGGATCTCTGAGCCTGGAGGATTTTCCCGGCGCTCAAGTGCAAACCCGGAGGAAACATCCTGCCATTGTTCCTTCGGGTGAGGTCGAGGCCAGGGTGCAGGCCGCAAAAGTAAGCTGTGCCGGGCGATGAACCATCGCCCTGGTACTGCGCAACATCCAGTCCCATTTTCGCGTTTGTTGCTGTGCTGAGGTAGGGCTAGCTTGTCTTCGGCAGCGAAGGAATAGCTGCCAACAACCTATCCTCAAGGAGTTTCGAACATGCGAAAGACACTACTGACGTACCTGCTGCTGCCCCTGCTTGCGGGCGCCGCAATCACCGCCACTGCTCAGTCGGGGGGCAGCACGCCAGTCGCCGTTGTGACGCCTGTGCAGCAGACGGCCATGGTCAATATCAATACCGCGCAGGTTGAAGAACTGCAGCAGGCCCTGAATGGCATTGGCAGATCGAAGGCCGAGGCCATCGTTGCCTACAGAAACGCCCATGGCCCTTTTGCCACTATCGATGAAGTGCTGGAGGTCAACGGTATTGGCAAGGCCCTGCTCGATCGCAATCGCGCGCGCCTGACCCTGGAGTAAGCTGCATCAGGCCGGCATTGTCGGCCTGATCCTGACTACTCGTCCTGCTTTTCCTTGATATCCATCTCGGCATTGCGCTCGTGGATGCGTCGCAGTTGCTCATCGGTCAGTGGCAATTTTTTGGCTGTGTCACGCAACATCATCAGGCCGCCGATGATCGAGCCAAGTGCCACAATCAGTATCAACCAGGCATACCAGGGCATTGTCGTGTTCTCATGTGGGGTGGGCGAGCGAGGCGTGCAATTGACGTCTTCCAGTATAGAACTTTGCAACTTCCTCACCAATGGACGGTTCGCCCCCCGGTAAGGTTCCACTTGGTTTACAATGCGCGCCGTTTACGACTTGCCAAGAGACTCCTGCCCATGTCCGCCTGCCAGACGCCCCTGATCGTCGCCCTGGATTTCCCCACCCGTGACGCCGCCCTGAAGCTGGCCGACCAGCTCGACCCCGCCCTGTGCCGGGTCAAGGTGGGCAAGGAGCTGTTCACCAGCAGCGCCGCGGGCATCGTCGAAACCCTGTGCAGCAAGGGCTTCGAAGTGTTCCTCGACCTCAAGTTCCACGATATTCCCAACACCACCGCCATGGCGGTCAAGGCCGCGGCCGAGATGGGCGTGTGGATGGTCAACGTGCACTGCTCCGGTGGCCTGCGCATGATGTCGGCCTGCCGTGAAGAGCTGGCCAAGCGCAGCGGCCCGCAACCGTTGCTGATTGGCGTGACGGTGCTGACCAGCATGGAGCGCGAGGACCTGGCCGGTATCGGCCTGGATGTCGACCCGCAGGAGCAGGTGCTGCGCCTGGCGGCACTGGCGCAGAAGGCCGGCATGGACGGCCTGGTGTGCTCGGCACTGGAGGCGCCGGCGCTGAAGGCGGCGCATCCGTCGCTGCAACTGGTGACCCCGGGCATTCGCCCGGCCGGCAGTGCCCAGGATGACCAGCGCCGTATCCTGACCCCGCGCCAGGCCCTGGATGCGGGTTCCGATTACCTGGTGATCGGCCGCCCGATCAGCCAGGCGGCGGATCCGGCCCAGGCGCTGGCGGCCGTGGTGGCTGAAATCCGCGGTTGAATCAGGGGCTGTGGGAGCGGGCTTGCCCCGTGATGGTGTCAGCCCAGGCAATCGCCATTGCGGGGCAAGCCCGCTCCCACAAAGTGCCTGGCTGCTAGATCTCAGACCTTCAGCACCAGCTTGCCGAAATTCTCCCCGCTGAACAGCTTGAGCAGGGTTTCGGGAAAGGTCTCCAAGCCTTCCACCACATCTTCCTTGCTCTTGACCTTGCCGCTGGCCAGCCAGCCGGCCATTTCCTGCGCGGCCTTGCCGTACTCCTTGACGTAGTCCATCACCACGAAGCCTTCCATGCGCGCACGGTTGACCAGCAGCGACAGGTAGTTGGCCGGGCCCTTGACCGCCTCCTTGTTGTTGTACTGGCTGATGGCGCCGCAGATCACCACCCGCGCCTTGAAATTCAGGCGCGAGAGCACCGCGTCGAGGATCTCGCCGCCGACGTTGTCGAAGTACACATCCACGCCCTTGGGGCATTCGCGCTTGAGGCCGGCCAGCACGTCCTCGGCCTTGTAGTCGATCACGCCATCGAAGCCCAGTTCGTCGAGCAGGTACTGGCACTTCTGCGCGCCACCGGCGATGCCCACCACGCGGCAGCCCTTGAGCTTGGCGATCTGCCCGGCAATGCTGCCGACCGCGCCGGCCGCGCCGGATATCACCACGGTGTCCCCGGCCTTGGGCTGGCCGACATCGAGCAGGGCGAAGTAGGCGGTCATGCCGGTCATGCCCAGGGCAGACAGGTAGCGGGGCAGCGGCGCCAGGCGCGGGTCGATCTTGTGCAGGCCCTGGGGCTCGCCGCTGAAGTAGTCCTGTACGCCAAGGGCGCCGCTGACATGGTCGCCGGGCTTGTAGTCCGGATGCTTGGAGCTGACCACTTCGCCCACGCCAAGGGCCCGCATGACCTGGCCCAGGGCCACGGGCGGGATGTAGGACTTGCCTTCGTTCATCCAGCCGCGCATGGCCGGGTCCAGCGACAGGTAGAGGTTCTTCACCAGCACCTGGCCTTCCCCCGGCTCGCTGGCGGGCACCTGCTCGTAAGTGAAGTCGTCACGGCGCACGGCGCCCACCGGGCGCTTGGTCAGCAGGAAACGGCGGTTGGTGTGGGGCATGGCGGTTCTCCTGAACGAGTGTGAGGGGCTGATGATCGGCGGGTTGAATGGGCCGCGTCACGCAAGATCACCGCGAACGATAGTAGTCCAACCGTGCCCCTGATGATGCTGCCCAGCCCGGCGGTGCCCTGACTAGACTCCGCCACGACTTCCCATCCTTTTGCAGGAGCCAGTGATGAGCATGACTTTCTCCGGCCAGGTTGCCCTGGTCACCGGCGGCGCGGCGGGCATCGGCCGGGCTACCGCCCAGGCGTTCGCCGCCGAGGGCCTGAAGGTAGTGGTTGCCGACCGCGATGCGCTGGGCGGCGAGGCCACGGTGGCGCTGATTCGCCAAGCCGGTGGTGAGGCGCTGTTCGTCGCCTGCGACGTGACCCAGGACCGCGAGGTGCGCCAGTTGCACGAGCAGCTCATCACGGCCTATGGCCGGCTCGATTACGCCTTCAACAACGCCGGTATCGAGATCGAGCAGGGCCGGCTGGCCGAGGGCAGCGAGGCGGAGTTCGACGCGATCATGGGCGTCAATGTCAAGGGTGTGTGGCTGTGCATGAAATACCAACTGCCGTTGCTGCTGGCCCAGGGTGGTGGGGCGATCGTCAACACCGCCTCGGTGGCTGGGCTGTCGGCGGCGCCGAAGATGAGCATCTATGCCGCTTCCAAGCATGCGGTGATCGGCCTGACCAAGTCGGCGGCCATCGAGTATGCGAAAAAGGGGATCCGGGTCAACGCGGTGTGCCCGGCG
The DNA here is from genome assembly GCF_019139535.1 of Pseudomonas muyukensis. Taxonomy (NCBI): domain Bacteria; kingdom Pseudomonadati; phylum Pseudomonadota; class Gammaproteobacteria; order Pseudomonadales; family Pseudomonadaceae; genus Pseudomonas; species Pseudomonas muyukensis. Next base: position 2,208,603 of record NZ_CP077073.1, read on the forward strand.
GTGATCGACACCGATATGTTCCGCCGCGCCTACCAGGCCGACCCGCGCAAGGCCGAGTTCGCCGCGGCGATGCACCCGGTCGGGCGCATCGGCAAGGTCGAGGAGATTGCCAGCGCGGTGCTGTACCTGTGCAGCGATGGCGCTGCGTTCACCACCGGGCACAGCCTCACTGTCGACGGCGGCGCCCTGGCGATCTGAGGGCGATCAGGCGGTGCGGGAGCGGGCATCTACCCGCGCGAGGGCCTTGGCCGATCGCCACAAGGCCAGGGCCACCGCCGCGCACCCCAGCACCAACAGGCCGCCGAACACCATCAGTGCCATCCGTGGCCCCAGATGGTCGCTGAGCAGCCCGGTGAAGATCACCGGCAGGCTGAACCCCAGGTAGGCCAGCAGGAAGAACCCGGCGCTGGCCCGGGTCTTCTCGCTGCCGGCCAACTGGTTCACCGCCGCCAGCCCGCCCAGGTAGATGAAGCCGTAGCAGGCACTGCTGGCGGCGAACGCGCCCAGCAACACCCCGGCAAGGTTGCCGCGGTCGGCGCCCCAGGCCAGCAGGGCATAGCTGCACGGCAATATCAGCAGGCCGAGCAACGTTGCCCGGACGCTGGCCATGCGCCGCGCCAGCGGCTGGAACAGCAGCCCGCAACTGATCACGCAGAAGGTCGAGAACCCGGACCAGGCGCTCAGGCCGTGCTGGCGCAAAATCCCCGGCAGCAGGGCGATGACCAGGCCGACACAGGCCCAAGCCAGCAGGATCGCCAGGCCATAGGCCAGGCTGCCGGCGGGGTAGCAGGGCAGGCGCAGCATGGCACCGCGTTGCGCCGGGCGCGGGTCGGGCAGGCGCCATACCAGCAGCAGGGCCAGGGCGGCCAGCGCCAGCTGCAGGTGGAAGCTGCCAGGGGTCAGGGTCGGGCCGGCCAGCAGGAACAGGCTGGTCAGTGCCGCGCCCAGGCCGAAGCCCAGCGAGGTACTGGCGGTTACCCAGGTGGCGGCCTGGCCGCTGTCGCCGGGCGCCATCAACTCGCCCATGTAGGCGGTGGCGGTAGCCGAGGCCAGGCCGGTGCCCAGGCCCAGGAACAGGCGCGCCACGCCCAGTGAGGTGAGGCTCGGCGACAACAGCATGATCAGGGTGGCAAGCATCGACAGGGCGAGGGCGGCCACTATCAGCGGCCGGCGCCCGACCCGGTCGGCCAGCCCGCCCAGGGCCAGCAGCACTGGCAACACGCCGAGCACATAGCCGGAGAAGGCCACGGCGGTGGCTGCGGCGCCGCGTCCGGAAAGCTCGGCGTAAGTGATGTACAACGGTGCCTGCAGGTTGACCGCGAGGGTGATCAGGCAGAGGGCGAAAGCCAGCAGGGCTGGGGCGTGGCGACTGGGCATCGGGCATGTCCGTACGGTGGTTTGCAGACAGGATCGGGCTTCACGCCTGGGCTCGCCAAGGCACACTCCATGCGCATTTGTGCTTAACTGTTCGCCTGAAATTAGCGAACACTTGCCATGCACATCACCCTGGATCGTCATCTTTCCACGCCGCTGGTCCAGCAACTGAGCGAACAGTTGCTGGCCTGGATCGAACGCCAGCGCCTGCGTCCCGGCACGCGTTTACCCTCGATTCGCGCCCTGGCGCGCAGCCAGGCGGTGAGCGCGTCCTGCGTCATCGAGGCCTACGACCGGCTGGTGGCCAGCGGCTGGCTGGAGGCGCGGCATGGCGCCGGCTTCTTCGTCGCCGAGCGCAAGGCGGGCGTGCAGCGCGATGCTGGCGAGTCCTGGGGCGAAGCCAGCGACGGTCGCTGGCGGCAGTTTCATGAAGGCCACGGTGATGTACTCAAGCTCGGCTGCGGTTGGTTGCCGGTGGCCTGGCGCGCCGAGGCCGAGCTGGCCCAGGCGATCCGCCAGGTCAGCCGGGGCGCCGCCGAGGCGCTGTTCGACTACTGCCCGCCCCAGGGCCTGGCCAGCCTGCGCCTGCAATTGCACAAGGGCTTGGCGCGCCTGGACATCTGCGCCGAGCCCGAGCGCATCGTCACCACCCAGGGTGCCAGCCATGCCCTCGACCTGCTGGTACGCACGCTGCTGGTGCCGGGCGACACCGTGCTGGTGGAGCGCCCTGGCTACTACAACCTCTACAACCTGTTGCGCCTGCATGGGGTGCGCATGCTCGAGGTGCCGCGTACCGCCACAGGCCCGGACCTTGCAGTGCTCGAGCAGTTGCTGGCCGAGCACCGGCCGCGCTGCCTGTTCATCAACAGCCTGTACCAGAACCCCACCGGCACCAGCCTGGCCCCGAAAGTCGCCTACCGCCTGCTGGAACTGGCCCGTGAGCACGACCTGCGGATCATCGAGGATGACCTGTACGCGGATTTCCAGGAGGGGCCGGCGACGCGCTTGAGTACCCTGGACAGCGAACAGCGGGTGATCTACCTGGGCAGCCTGTCCAAGACCCTCAGCAGCTCGCTGCGGGTCGGCTATCTGGTGGCGGACTCGGCGCTGGTCGCCCGCTTGGCGGAACTGAAGATGATCAGTGGCATTGGCACCTCGCGCTTTGCCGAGCAGGTGGTCGGGCAGATGCTCGCCAATGGCAGCTACCGCAAGAGCGTGCAGCGCCTGCGTTTGCGCCTGGCGCAGCACATGGCCAAGTTGCTCGGGCAACTGGAAGCCTGCGGTTGGGAGGTGTTCTGCGAACCCTTCGGCGGCATGTTCGTCTGGGCGCGGGTGCCCGGCCGTGATTTCGCCGAGCTGGATGCCTTGGCGCTGGAACACTCGGTCCTGTTGACCCCGGGCAGCGCCTTCGACCCGCAGGGGCGGGCCAGCGATTGGCTGCGTATCAATGTCGCGTATGGGCAGGATGTGCGGGCCCAGGCGTTCTTCCAGCATGCAGGGCGACCTTCAGCGAGCTGAAAACGACACCTTCATAGCCAAATGACACCATTGCGCCGTCGCCCTCTTGTGAGGGGCGTGGCGTGGTTGTCACTCTTGGGCCATTGCGGGCAGGCGATTGTTCGCCGAGCAAACCCAGGGGGATTGGCGATGACGGGGTCCAAGCAGGGTGTATTGGCCAACCTGGGCATGGCGCGCAAGCTCGGCCTGGGTTTTGCCCTGGTGTTGCTGCTCACCCTGGTGGTGGCCGGCATCGGCGTGTACGCCCTGGCTAGCGTCGGCCAGCGCTTCGATGGGCTGCGGCAGATGGCCCAGTTCAATACCGACCTGCTCAAGCTGCGCCAGCACGAGCAGGCCTTCGCCCTGCGTTCCGACCCCAAGCAGGCCGAGGCCCTGCGCAGCGGCTTGCAGGCCCTGATCGAGCGCGCTCGCGGCGTGCCGGCGCTGGCCTCGGCCGAAGCTGAACTTGGCGGCTATGGCCAGGCCTTCGAGCAGTTCGTCCAGGCGGTGCAGGCCAAGGAGCTGGCCCTGGACATGGCCAGCTGGTCGGTGTCCAGCGTGGCCAACAACCTCGATGTGCTGCAGGCCGGCCTGGCCGACGACGGCAGCTATACCCTCAAGCAATCCCAGGGCCAGCAGGGCAGTGAGTTCCTCGAGCAGGCCGGGCAGGTGGCGCAGGTTGCACGGTTGATGTTGCAGGCCATGGATGAAGCGCGGGTGCGCCTGGAGCAGAGCCGCAAGGGCAGTGAGGCGCTGGCGCAAGGTCGTATCGCCCAGACCGTGGAAGCGGCCAGCCTGGTCGAGCAGCTCAAGGCGGCGGTGGCCGATGCCGGCTACCAGAGCGTGCTCGGCGAGGTGGCCGGGCATATCGGCAGCTTTTCCGAAAAGCTCGACGAGTACACCGACCTGCTCGCCCAGGAGCAGGGGATCAAGGCGCAGTTGCAGGCCCGGGCCGAGCAGGCCACGGCGCGGGTCGACCAGGCCTACGTCGCCCAGGAGCAGGCCATGCAGGCGGAGCTGGCGCGCAACACCGTGGCCATCGCCGCCGCCACGGCCCTAGCGCTGCTGGTGGGCGTGCTGGCGGCCTGGTTGATCACCCGTGCCGTGGTCGCGCCGCTCAAGCGGGTGATCAGCCGAGCCCGGCGCATTGCCGCGGGCGAGCTGGGTATCGAGGACGAGCCGTCGCGTGCCGACGAAGTCGGTCAGCTGTTGCAGGCCATGCAGCAGATGGCCGAGGGACTGTCCGGTATCGTCAGTGGCCTGCAGCAGGGCATCGAGCAGTTGGCCGGCAGCGCCCAGGCCTTGTCGGCGGTCACCGAGCAGACCAACCGCGAGGTCGGCAGCCAGAAGGACGAGACCGAGCAGGTGGCCACCGCCATGCAGCAGATGACCGCGACCGTCCACGACGTGGCACGCAACGCCGAGCAGGCGGCCCAGGCGGCCCAGGCAGCCGACGACAAGGTCGAGTCCGGGCAGCAGGTGGTGCGCCAGAGCATGCAGCGCATCGAGCAACTGGCGCTGGCCGCCGAAACCGCCAGCAGCGGCATCGACAGCCTCAGTGCCGAGATCCATACCATCGGTGACGTGCTCGAGGTGATCAAGAGCGTGGCCGAGCAGACCAACCTGCTGGCGCTCAATGCCGCGATCGAGGCGGCACGGGCCGGGGAGCAGGGGCGCGGGTTCGCGGTGGTGGCCGACGAGGTGCGTGCCCTGGCGCGGCGTACCCGGCAGTCCACCGAACAGATCGAGCGCCTGGTCGCCAGCTTGCGCGGCAATGCCCAGCAGTCGGTGATGCAGATCCGTGGCAGCACCGAGCTGGTGCGCCTGGCGGTGGCCGACACGCTGCAGACCGAGAGTGCCTTGGGCAGCATTGCCGCGGCGGTGTCGTTGATCCAGCAGATGAACCAGCAGATCGCCGCGGCGGCCGAGCAGCAGAGCTCGGTGGCCGAGGAGATCAGCCGCAGCGTCACGCAGATTCGTGGCAGTGCCGATCAGGCGGCGCTGGCGATGGAGGACAACGCCCGCTCAAGCGTCGAGTTGGCCCAGCTGGGCAATGACCTGAAGGAGATGGTGGGGCACTTCAGGCTGTGAGGGACCCTGTAGGAGCGGCCTTGCCGAGGCGTCGGACCGGTCGGAAAGGGCCGCATAGCGGCCCCGACAATCTCTGCTCGACGCTCAGACCCTGGGCTGCTGCGCAGCCCTTTCGCGACACAAGGCCGCTCCTACAGTGGATCTGGGTTGGGCTTCAGCCCTTGCGCGGGCTGAGGATCAGCAAGGTCAGCACCCCGGCGACGATGCCCCAGAACGCCGAGCCGATCGAGAACAGGGTGAACCCCGACGCCGTGACCATGAAGGTGATCAGCGCCGCCTCGCGCTCGCGGGCCTCGCCCATGGCCACGCTCAGGCCGTTCATGATCGAGCCGAACAGCGCCAGCGCGGCGATCGACAGCACCAGCTCCTTGGGCAGGGCGCCGAACAGCGCCGCCAGGGTGGCGCCAAAGGTGCCGGCGATACCATAGAAGATCCCGCACCACACCGCCGCGGTATAGCGCTTGGCCGGATCTTCATGGGCATGCGGCCCGGTGCAGATCGCCGCGCTGATCGCCGCCAGGTTGACCCCGTGCGAACCGAACGGCGCCAGCAGCAGCGAGGCGAAGCCGGTGGCCGAGATCAGCGGCGAGGCCGGTACCTGGTAGCCATCGGCGCGCAGCACGGCAACCCCGGGCATGTTCTGCGAGGTCATGGCCACCACGAACAACGGGATGCCGATGCTGATGGTCGCCGCCAGCGAGAAGCTCGGCGTGGTCCACACCGGGGTGGCCACCTCGAGCTGGAAGCCGCTGAAGTCCAGCAGCCCCAGGGCGCCGGACAGCGCGGTGCCGACCAGCAGCGCGGCGAGCACGCAGTAGCGTGGCGACAGGCGCTTGACCAGCAGGTAGCTGAAGAACATGCCCAGCACCAGCAGCGTGCGGTGCTGGGCGGCGACGAAGATCTCGCTGCCGATCTTGAACAGGATGCCGGCCAGCAAGGCCGAGGCCAGCGAGGCGGGGATGCGTCGCACCAGGCGTTCGAAGCTGCCGGTCAGGCCGCAGATCAGCACCAGCACGGCGCAGGTGATGTAGGCGCCGATCGCCTCGCCGTAGCTCACCCCGCCCAGGCTGGTGATCAGCAGCGCCGCGCCGGGGGTCGACCAGGCCACGGTGATCGGCGTGCGATAGCGCAGCGACAGGCCGATGCTGCACACTGCCATGCCGATCGACAGGGCCCAGATCCACGAAGAGATCTGCGCGCTGGTCAGGCCTGCGGCCTGGCCGGCCTGGAACATCAGCACCAGCGAGCTGGTATAGCCGGTGAGCATGGCGATGAAGCCAGCGACGATCGCCGACGGAGAGCTGTCCGCCAGCGGCCGCAGGCGCGCGGAGGTGGCATCGGTCATGGGGCATTCCTTGTTGTGGATGTAAGCAATTTTTGCAGGCTACCGCGGGCCGGGCTGACCGGTGCCATACAGCAACCATTGCATTTAGCCGTACAGTCGCCAACTATTGGCCATTACTACGCAACTGCGTGAACAGGGGAGGGGTGATGTACAAGGTCTATGGGGATTACCAATCGGGCAACTGCTACAAGGTCAAGCTGATGCTGAGCCTGCTGGGCCGCCCCTATGAATGGCACCCGGTGGATATTCTCAAGGGTGAAACCGAAACCCCCGAGTTCCTGGCCATGAACCCTAACGGCAAGGTGCCGGTGCTGCAGCTGGAGGATGGTACCTGCCTGTGGGAATCCAACGCGATTCTCAACTTTCTCGCCGACGGCAGCGAGTTCCTGCCCAGCGAGCCGCGTTTGCGCACCCAGGTGCTGCAGTGGCAGTTCTTCGAGCAGTACAGCCATGAGCCTTACATCGCCGTGGCGCGCTTCATCCAGTTCTACCTGGGGCTGCCGGATGAGCGGCTGGAGGAGTACCGCAAGCTGCACAAGGGCGGCTACAAGGCGCTCAAGGTGATGAACAAGCAGCTGGAAATGACCCCCTACCTGGTGGGCGAGCAGTACTCGATCGCCGATGTGGCGTTGTATGCCTACACCCACGTGGCGCAGCAAGGCGGGTTTGATCTTTCTGCTTATCCGGCAGTGCAAGCCTGGCTGGCACGGGTGGCCAGCCATCCACGGCATGTGCCGATGGTGGATTGACTCACTGTCGCCCTCTGTGGAGGCGCGGCCTTGCCGAGGCGTCGGACCGGTCGGAAAGGGGGTGCGTACGTGCTGTCAGACCGCCGCGAAGCGTTTGTCCAGATAGGCAATGATGTCCTTGGACTCATACATCCAGGTCACCTTGCCTTCTTCCTCGATACGCAGGCACGGCACCTTCACCCGGCCGCCGCCTTCGAGCAGCGCCTGGCGGTGCTGCGCGTCGTGCTTCGCATCGCGCAGTGCCACCGGCACGTTCAGGCGGTGCAGGGCGCGGCGGGTCTTGACGCAGAACGGGCAGGCATGGAACTGGTACAGCGCCAGGCCCTTGGCCTGCTGTTCCACAAGGGCCTGGGCTGCCGCGTCGCGCTTCTTCTTGGCCGGGCGGCTGACCCAGTCAGCGAACACGATGAGCTGGCCGAGGCCGACCCGCAGGGCTTTGACGATCATGCTTGACTCCTGAAATGAAAAAGCCGGCCGCAAGGGGCCGGCTCGGATCCTGTGCCGATCACTTGATCAGGCTGAGGAACTCGCTGCGGGTGGCGGCGTTGTCGCGGAACTCGCCGAGCATCACCGAGGTGAGCATGGTCGAGTTCTGCTTTTCGACGCCGCGCATCATCATGCACATGTGCTTGGCCTCGATCACCACCGCCACGCCAGCGGCACCGGTCACCTGCTGCACGGCCTCGGCGATCTGGCGGCTGAGGTTTTCCTGGATCTGCAGGCGGCGGGCGAACATGTCGACGATCCGCGCGACCTTGGACAGGCCCAGCACCTTGCCCTTGGGCAGGTAGGCCACATGGGCCTTGCCGATGAACGGCAGCATGTGGTGTTCGCACATCGAATACAGCTCGATATCCCGGACCAGCACCATTTCGCTGTTGTCGGAGGTGAACAACGCGCCGTTGGTCACTTCTTCCAGGGTTTGCTCGTAACCGCGGCAAAGGTATTTCATGGCCTTCGCGGCCCGCTTGGGCGTGTCGAGCAGGCCCTCGCGGGTAACGTCCTCGCCCAGCTGGCTGAGGATCGCGGTGTAGTTCTGTTCCAGGGACATGGATCTACCTGTGGAAAATTTCGCAAAGACGAAGGGTACGGCGGCGGCGGCGGCGCTGCAAGCGCGATGTCACTCGTCGCGGCCTTCGAGCATGGTTCGCTTGAGCATCACGTACACTGCGCCGGTGCCGCCGTGGCGGGCCTGACACGAGGCGAAGCCGAGCACCTGCGGGTGCTGGCGCAGCCAGGTGTTGACGTGGCTCTTGATCATCGGGCGCTTGCCGTCGAGGCGCGCGGCCTTGCCGTGGGTGACGCGCACGCAGCGCACTTCCAGCTTGGTCGCTTCGGCGATGAAGTCCCACAGCGTCTGGCGGGCCTTCTCGACGCTCATGCCGTGCAGGTCGAGGCTGCCCTCGAAGGCGATCTGGCCGAGCTTGAGCTTGCGGATCTGGGTTTCCTGAACACCATCGCGGCGCCACATCAACTCGTCCTCGGCACCGACGTCGATGACGAACTGGTCGGACAGGCCGTCGATCACCAGGGGCTGGTCGCTGCGGATGGTCGCCGCCTGGCGCAGGTCGGCCAGTTGCTGGCGGTCGGCCTTGGGTTTGCCGACGTCGGCGCGGTCGTGCTTGATCGGCTTGACGCCGCGCACCTCGGCGCTGAACAGGGAAAAATCGTCGTCTTGCATGCTGCCTCCACGTGGGCGGCGTAGTTTACGCGAGTCCTGCCCTGAGTGAAGTCCCGTGTTTCGCGTTCTCTGTAGCCCCGGCGATTTATGCGTCGACGCTGAGATCCTGGGGCCGCTGCGCGGCCCCTTTCGCGACACAAGGCCGCTCCTACAGGGGCTGCGTAAACCGGTCAGTCGTGCTTTTTCATCAGGTGCGGCGACAGGTTCAGCTCGCGGCCACGGCGCAGGCGGATGCGGCTGCGTCGCCAGACGCGCACGCCGATCCACAGAAGCAACAACCCGACCAAGACGAGAATCGCCGCCAGCGGTCGGTTGGCATTGAGCTCGGCGAGGGCGGCGTAATTGCCCAGCAGGCCAGCGCATCCGGCCATGGCGAGCAGTATGCCCAGGGTGGCCAGCAGCACCGAAAAAGCGGCGGCAACCCGCGCCCCCCAGTTGCTGGGTTCGCGCTGGCGCAGGCGCTTGGCATCGAAACTGCCTTTGAGCTTCATTCGAATTCCTCAGGATCGGGTAGCACTGATCCGGATTTCGACCTGCCGGTCACCCCAGGGTTCCGCCCGTCCGCCGGGCGGTCGCTGCCCTCAGACCAGGCTGGCGGTCGGGGCGACGCAGGCGAAGTTGTCGGCCATCACGGCCATTTCGCACTGGTGGATCTGCGCGGCGGGGATCACGCTGTCCTTGAACGCCAGGTCACGGGTGGCCGAGGCGTCCTCCACCAGGGTGCAGCGATAACCATAGTCCTTGGCGCGGCGCACGGTGGTGCTGACGCTGGAATGGCTCATGAAGCCGCAGACGATCAGGTCCAGCGGGCCGAAGGCCTGCAGCGTCTCGTGCAGCTTGGTGTTCTTGAAGGCGTTGGGCATGCGCTTTTCGATGACGGTTTCGCCATCGCGCGGCTCCAGGCCCGGGATGAACTCGCCCGCCGGGCCCTGCGGGTCGAAGCGACCGCCGACGGTGCCGAGGTGGCGGACGTGGATGATCGGCCGGCCCGCCTGGCGGGCAGCGTCGAGCAACCTGGCAATGTTCGCCACCGCCTCGTCCATGCCCGACAGCGCCAGCGGACCGCTCAGGTACTCCTTCTGCGCGTCGATGACGATCAGGCTGGCTTGGCTCAACCTGGCCGGCGGGTAGTCGCGGCCGGTGAGGCGGAACATCGTGGTTGGAACGGACATCAAGGGCTCCTTGGGTAGGGCTTTTGTCTGGCTATTCTCCCTTGCCTTGGCGCCAATGTGAATGGTTGACATTGCAGGCGGCATGATTACTGGCTTGTGGCTATCCGTTCGGCTATCGCAGGGAACATTTGTGCGGTGCGGGCTGTTAGACTTTTGTCCTGTCTGAAAAGGAGTACCCCGTGATCACATCCCGCCTGCGCACCCTGCGCGACCACATCCGCTGGGCGGTCAGCCGCTTCCATGAGCACGAGCTGTTCTTCGGCCACGGTGCCGACAACGCCTGGGACGAGGCCCGCCTGCTGGTGCTGGGCGCCGTGCACCTGCCGTGGGAGGTGGCCGACAGCTACCTGGATTGCGCGCTCGAGGATGACGAGCGGGTGCGCCTGCAACATCTGCTCAAGCGTCGTATCGAGGAGCGCGTGCCCACCGCCTACCTGCTGGGCGAGGCGTGGTTCTGCGGCATGTCGTTCATCGTCGACGAGCGCGTGCTGGTACCGCGCTCGCCCATTGGCGAGCTGATCGAGAAGCGCTTCGAGCCGTGGCTGGCCGCCGAACCTGCGCGCATCCTCGACCTGTGCACCGGCTCCGGCTGCATTGGGATCGTCGCCGCCGAGGTGTTCCAGGAGGCCGAGGTGGTGTTGGCCGACCTGTCGTTCGATGCACTGGAGGTGGCCAACCAGAACATCGAGCGCCATGGCCTCGATGAGCGGGTCTACACCGTGCAGGGCGATGGCTTCGGCGGGCTGCCGGGGCAGCGTTTCGATCTGATCCTGTCCAACCCGCCGTATGTCGATGCCGAGGATTTCGGCGACATGCCGGCCGAATACCACCACGAGCCCGAGCTGGGCCTGGCCTGTGGCAACGATGGCCTGGACCTGGTGCGGCGCATGCTCGCCGAGGCCGCCGACCACCTGACCGAGAAGGGCTTGATGATCGTCGAGGTGGGCAACAGCCAGGTGCACGTCGAGTCGCTGTATCCCGAGGTGGACTTTGCCTGGCTGGAGTTCGAGCGCGGTGGTCACGGGGTGTTCATGCTGACGGCCGAGCAATGCCGGCAGCATCAGGAGCTGTTCAAGGCGCGGGTCTGACGGATCCACACCGCTCCCCTGTAGGCGCGGCCTTGCTTCGCGAAAGGGCCGCAAAGCGGCCCCAGCGATCTTGGCGTCAATACCGAAACCCTGGGGCTGCCGCGCAGCCCTTTCGCGACACGAGGCCGCTCCTACAGGGATCGCGTAGGGCGGGTCAGCGGGTGGCGATCCAGATCAGCAAGCCCGCCTGGAACACCGCAAATGCCACCAGGCAGGTGATGGTGAAGCGCAGCCCGCTGTCTTCACGGCGGTACTTGGCCACCCGCTCGTCACGCTCGCGCAACTGGGCTTCCTTCTGCGCCAGGTTCTGCTCGGCCTGTTGCAGCATGCCGGCCGCCTCGAGGATATCGACGCGCTGGACCTTTTCGGTATTCCAGCCACCCTTGAGCTGGCCCACCGGCGTTTCCACCACGCGGCCCTTGAGCAGCTGGCCATCGGTGTATTCCACCGGCAGGCCGATGCTGGCCAGCACATGGTCGCGGCGCAGGCGGGTGTCTTCGTTCAGGGCGTCCTTGTTCGGCAGGCTCATGCCTTCGACCTGATAGTGCGAGCAACGCTGCTGCAGCCATTGCACCGCCTGGCCCAGCAGGTAGCGGCCGACCCCGCGGTTGAGTGGTTCGAGCTGCAGGCCGGCGGCATCGCCGATGCGTACCAGGCGCTGCTCGTGGTCGACCCGCACATCCAGCTGGTTCTGTTCCTTGCGGGTCTTCTGCCCGGGCAGGCGGATCTCCATGCGCAGCAGGCTGTGGGCCTTGTCATGGCGCTCGGCATAGCCGAACTGGACGAAGCGCAGCGGACGCGCGCCACTGTTGCGGTCGGTGGGCAGCGGGGCCAGGCGCAACAGCTGGAAGTGTTCGGCGGCAAGGTCCGCCCAGGGCAGCGGCGCGCTTTCTGGCGCTTGTTCTTCAGTCGCCTCGGCGGCGGGGGCATCGGTCATCAGGGGTTTCCTCAGGTGCACGGCGGCTGATCGATCGCCGTGGCACGCCCGCGATCATCGCCTTGTTGTCCGCGTTATCGGCAGAGGCCGCCAAGACCTGAGCCTGCTCGTCACGTCGCAGGCAATCCGCGGATGAAGGCCACCATCCGTTCCCCCAGTTCCCGCGCCAGTGGCAGCTCGGGATTGCGGTAGCTGTCGCGCTGCTGGTGCATGTCCCTGGGGCTGATGCGCAGCATATGGTTCATGCCGTCGATCAAGGCCAGTTCGGCATCGGGCTTGGCCGCCTTGAGCCGCTCGGCGTCGGCCACGTCCACCTGCACGTCGTTGCGCCCCTGGATGATCAGTGCTGGCACCTTGAGGCGGGCGAAGGCCGCTGCCGGGTCCTGGCGCAGCAGCGAGATCAGGTAGGGCTGCACGCTGGGCCGGAACACCTGGCGCAGCGGCGCGGGCACATCGAGGCTGGTCTGCCCGGCCTGCAGGCGGTCGATCAGCGCCACGCCCGCGGCCAGTTGCGCCGCAGGCAGGCGCTGGGCCAACTGCTCGCGCAGTACATCGGCCACCGGGCGGCCGCTGCCGGCCAGGGTGATCACTGCGCTGGCGCCGGCCTGCTCGGCGGCCAGGCTTGCGATCAGCGCGCCTTCGCTGTGGCCGACCAGGATCAATGGGCCGAAGCGCGGGTCATGGCGCAGTGCCTGCCCCCAGGCCACCACGTCGGCGACATAGCCTTCGACGCTGAGCTCGCGCTCGTCGGGGCTGGCCGGTTGGCTGGCGGCCACGCCGCGCTTGTCGTAGCGCACGCTGGCGATATGCTCGCCGGCCAGCAGCAGGGCCAGGCGCTTGAGGTTGTCGATGCGCCCGGCGGCCGGGTTGTTGCCGTCGCGGTCTGTGGGGCCGGAGCCGGAGATGATCAGCACCACCGGCGGCGGGGTGGCCTGCTGGGGCAGCAGCAGGCTGCCGTGCAGCACGCCGTGGCCGGTGTCCAGGTCGATGGGGCGTTGCAGCACGGTCGGGGCAGCGGCATGGGCGAGGTGGGCGCAGAACAGCAGGAGCAGGGCGGCGAGGCGCGACTTCATGGACGGGGCACTACGTGGGAAGTTGCTGATTCGACCTTGCGCCCTGCCGAAGGTTCTCGACCTTGAGCCCAGGGGCCCTGGTGGGCGCGGTCTGGCCCCGCGATAAGGCCGGTGCAGGCAACCACAGCCCCGCGGATTTCCGTATACTGGCGCTTTCGTTCACCTCAGGCTGATTCGCGGAGCGTCCATGTCCGGCAATACCTACGGCAAGCTGTTCACTGTCACCACCGCTGGCGAAAGCCATGGGCCGGCGTTGGTCGCCATTGTCGACGGCTGCCCGCCCGGCCTGGACATCTCCCTGGCCGACCTGCAGCACGACCTCGACCGGCGCAAGCCCGGCACCAGCCGGCACACCACCCAGCGCCAGGAACCGGATGAGGTGGAAATCCTGTCCGGGGTGTTCGAAGGGCGTACCACCGGCTGCTCGATCGGCCTGCTGATTCGCAACACCGACCAGAAGTCCAAGGACTACTCGGCGATCAAGGACCTGTTCCGCCCGGCCCACGCCGACTACACCTATCACCACAAATACGGCATCCGCGACTACCGTGGCGGCGGCCGCAGCTCGGCACGGGAAACCGCCATGCGCGTGGCCGCCGGCGCCATCGCCAAGAAGTACCTGGCCACCCAGGGCATTCGCGTGCGCGGCTACATGAGCCAGCTCGGCCCGATCGAGATCCCGTTCAAGAGCTGGGACTCGGTGGAGGACAACGCCTTCTTCAGCCCCGACCCGAGCAAGGTGCCGGAGCTGGAAGCCTACATGGACCAGCTGCGCCGCGACCAGGACTCGGTCGGGGCGAAGATCACCGTGGTCGCCGAAGGCGTGATGCCTGGCCTGGGCGAGCCAATCTTCGACCGCCTCGACGCCGAGCTTGCCCACGCGCTGATGAGCATCAACGCGGTCAAGGGCGTGGAGATCGGCGCCGGGTTCGCCAGCGTCGCCCAGCGCGGCACCGAGCACCGTGACGAACTGACCCCGGACGGTTTCCTCAGCAACAATGCCGGCGGCATCCTCGGCGGCATCTCGTCGGGCCAGCCGATCGTCGCCCACCTGGCGCTCAAGCCGACCTCGAGCATCACCACCCCGGGCCGCTCGATCGATGTCGACGGCAAGCCGGTCGAGGTCATCACCAAGGGCCGCCACGACCCGTGCGTGGGCATCCGCGCCACACCGATCGCCGAGGCGATGATGGCCATCGTGCTGATGGACCACCTGCTGCGCCATCGGGCGCAGAATGCCGAGGTTCGAGTAGACACGCCGGTCTTGCGTTGAGCGAATCATCCTGGGGTCGCTTTGCGGCCCATTGCGACACAAGGCTGCTGTCACAGGATGCATGCGAATCCTGTGGGAGCGGCCTTGTGTCGCGAAAGGGGCGCGCAGCGCCCTCACGGGCTTGAAGCATGCTCCCGATTCCCTACTGGCGGCTCTCCAGCTTCTACCTGTTCTACTTCGCCCTGCTCGGCTCCACCGCGCCGTTCCTGGCGTTGTACTTCGACCACCTGGGTTTCTCCCCGGCACGTATCGGCGAGCTGGTGGCCATCCCCATGCTGATGCGCTGCGTGGCACCCAACCTGTGGGGCTGGCTGGGTGATCGCAGCGGCCAGCGCCTGCTGATCGTGCGCCTGGGCGCGCTGGCGACCCTGGCGGCCTTCTCGCTGATCTTCATTGCCAAGAGCTACGCCTGGCTGGCGCTGGTGATGGCCTTGCACGCGTTCTTCTGGCACGCGGTGCTGCCGCAGTTCGAGGTGATCACCCTGGCCCACCTGCACGGCCAGACCGCCCGCTACAGCCAGGTGCGGTTGTGGGGCTCGATCGGGTTCATCCTCGCCGTGGTCGGCCTGGGCCGGTTGTTCGAATGGCTGAGCCTGGACATCTACCCGGTGGCCCTGGTGACCATCATGGCCGGGATCGTCGTCGCCAGCCTGTGGGTGCCCAACGCGCAGCCACCTGAACATGCCGAACGGCGCGCAGCCGGGGGCTTTCTCAAGCAGGTAAGGGCGCCTGGGGTGTTGGCGTTCTATGCCTGCGTGGCGCTGATGCAACTGAGCCATGGGCCGTACTACACCTTCCTCACCCTGCACCTGGAGCACCTGGGCTACAGCCGTGGCGCCATCGGCCTGCTGTGGGCGCTGGGGGTGGTGGCCGAGGTGCTGGTCTTCATGGCCATGAGCCGAATCTTCGCGCGCTTCTCGGTGCGCCGGGTGCTGCTGGCGAGTTTCCTGCTGGCCACGTTGCGCTGGCTGCTGCTGGGCACCCTGGCCGATGTACCGGCAGTGCTGGTGTTCGCCCAGGTGCTGCACGCGGCTACCTTTGGTTGCTTCCACGCCGCCAGCATCGCCTTCGTCCAGGCCAGCTTCGGCGCCCGCCAGCAAGGCCAGGGCCAGGCGCTGTACGCGGCGTTGTCGGGTACTGGCGGTGCACTGGGCGCGTTGTACTCGGGCTACAGCTGGAAACTGCTGGGCCCGCACTTCACCTTTGGTATGGCCAGCGTCGCGGCGCTGGCCGCAGCCGTTATCATTGCCCTTTGTCTTGAAGAAAGCAGGAAATCCACCTGATGAGCATCCTCAGCGTATTCGACCCCTCCAGCCCGGACCTGCCGCACAAGGTGCTGACCCACCACGAGGACATCGCCGCGACCCTGGCCGAACAGGGCGTGCGCTTCGGTCGCTGGCAGCCCGGCGTGCGCCTGCGCCCGGGCAGCAGCACCCAGGAAGTGCTGGACGCCTGCCGCGAACCGTTGGACCGCTTGATGACCGAGCATGGCAGCGCCAGCTTCGCCGTGTTCAGCCGTGACGGCCAGGCAGCGGGCCAGGCCGACCTGCGCGACGAGCATGTGCATGACAGCGAGGAGGTGTTCGCGGTGATCAGCGGTCGCGGCCAAGTCAGCCTGCGCCTGGGTGGCTTCGTCTACGCGCTGCTTTGCGAAAAGGACGACATGCTGGTTGTGCCCGCCGCTACCCGCCGCTGGTTGGACCTGGGCGACAACCCGTTCTGCCTGGCGCTGCGCCTGTTCGCCAGCGAAGCCGGGGCGCAGCCACGCTTTACCGGTGATGCCAGTGCCCGGCAGTTTCTGGGGCTCGATGAGCTCTGAGGGAATTGGCTCGCGGGGCGCTCCTCTGCCACTCAGTCCCTTGGTGGCCGGGGAGCGCCCCGCGAAGGGGGGCCGCGATCAGCGATAGGTTGGCAGGGCGAAGCGCTGCTGGCTTTGCAGGCGTGAGATCACGGGCAGCTCGCTGGCTTGTTCGGCCAGGTCGCGGCGAATGGCGCTGATGGCCCAGGACAGCTGTTCGGCACTGTGCAGTTGTGCGTACGACAGCACGCGGCGGGTCACCACGCCGTCGGCGGCGCGCAGGGTCAGCAGGACGCCGCCGTCCGGGCGGGATTGGGTGGCGACCTGGTAGGCGGCGAACACCGAGGCGAATTTTTCCTGGATGAGGTCCATATCAACTCCTGACTGTTGTGTGGGCAGACGTGAGTTGAATGTTGCAGTGACCATGCCAGGTTTTTATTTGTATAAAAACACTTATAAATCAATGAGTTGTGATTGGTTTTGGATTGTTTGCCATTGCATTGTGCATGGTCGTGCATTTTGCACAGTGCAATTTGCACGGTGATAGCCTGGCGGTGATAGCCTGGCTCTGTGCACCCCATAGAATCTGAACCTTTGACCCGCGGCCGCTGCCTGACCAACACTTGGGCCCATGCCATTACCAGGAGGTTCCCGATGTCCGACCAACAGCCCGCCACCATGACCGCCGAGCAAACCGCTGCCTTCGCCGAGGAGGTTTTCGAGCGTGCCCGCCGCGGTGATGCGCCCATGCTGGCGCGTCTGCTCGCCAGTGGCCTGCCGGCCGACTTGCGCAACCACAAGGGCGACACCCTGTTGATGCTGGCCAGCTATCACGGCCACCACGATGCCGTGCGCGTGCTGCTCGAACAGGGCGCCGACCCGTTGATCGCCAACGACAACGGCCAGTTGCCCATCGCCGGCGCGGCGTTCAAGGGGGACCTGGCGATGATCCGGCTATTGCTCGAACACGGCGTGCCGGTGGATGCCGCCGCCGCCGATGGCCGCACCGCCTTGATGCTGGCGGCGATGTTCAATCGCCTGGCGATCATCGACTACCTGCTGGCCCAGGGCGCCGACCCGGCGCACCGCGACGCCGCCGGGGCCACCGCGCTGATGGCGGCTCGCACCATGGGCGCGCTCGATGCCGCCAAGCGCCTCGAGGCGCTTGGCGGCTAACCGTTCGGGGGTGTTTGCGGCTATCCTTGGCGCCTTTTACGCCAATGCGCAGGGCCCCCAAATGAAAGACCAGTTGCTCGAATTCATCCGCCTCGTCGGTGCCGGCTGCATGCGCGAGGAAGACATCGAGCGCATCGCCGCCGAAGCCGCCCAGGCCTACGCCGACCCCGCCGCCTTCCTGGCCGCCAACCCCGACATCAACTACGACGACAGCTTCCCGTTTTCCCTGGGGGAATGGGTGGTGGTCGGCAGCCTGCCGGACACCGTGCTGTTCCAGGCCGACAGCTACCAGGATCTGTTCCAGCAGATCAGCGACTCGTTCGACAAGAGCGTGCCGTTCACCCTCAAGCCCAAGCAACTGGCGCGCACCGAGGCGTTGACCGCGCTCAATCGCATCCAGGTGCAGATGGGTGCGCTGAACAAGGAGGCTGGCGGCTATGTGCTGCTGAACTTCAGCCAGTTGCTCGACGATGAGTTGCAGATGGTGATGGTGGGGCAGAACGACCTGGCCCGGGTACTGGCGTTGGGCGAGGCCGTTGGCATCAAGGTGGAGCCGGCGCTGGAAGCCCTGAAGGTGGCGCTGCACGTCTGAATGACGTTCTGTAGGCGCCAGCCTTGCTGGCGAAGCAAGCAACGCCGGTGTTCGCCGGCAAGCCGGCGCCTACAACGCTTACGGCCTGCAACACCTGTAGGAGCCAGCCTTGCTGGCGAACCAGGCGACGCGGAGGATGGCACCGGCTGCGCCGGTGTTCGCCGGCAAGGCCGGCTCCTACAACGCGTACGGCCTGCAATACCCGTAGGAGCCAGCCTTGCTGGCGAACCAGGCGACGCGGAGGATGGCACCGGCTGCGCCGGTGTTCGCCGGCAAGCCGGCTCCTACAACGCTTACGGCCTGCAACACCTGTAGGAGCCAGCCTTGCTGGCGAACCAGGCGACGCGGTGCATGGCACCGGCTGCGCCGGTGTTCGCCGGCAAGCCGGCTCCTACAACGCGTACGGCCTGCAATACCCGTAGGAGCCAGCCTTGCTGGCGAACCAGGCGACGCGGAGGATGGCACCGGCTGCGCCGGTGTTCGCCGGCAAGCCGGCTCCTACAACGCTTACAGCCTGCAACACCTGTAGGAGCCAGCCTTGCTGGCGAAGCAGGCGACGCGGTGCATGACACCGGCAACGCCGGTTTCTACGGTATCTGTGGGTAGCCCCGGGCGGCGTTGCCGTCATCGCCTGGATAGCGCTCAACCCAACGCGGTATCGAGGAACATCATCACCGCGAATCCGCCCATCAAGCCCAGCGTCGCTGCGGTCTGATGCCCGTTGCGGTGGGTTTCCGGGATCACCTCGTGGGACACCACGAAGATCATCGCCCCCGCCGCCAGGCCCATGCTGATCGGGTAGGCCAGGGCAAAGCCGGTGGAAATCCCCAGGCCGATCACCGCCCCCAGCGGCTCCATCAACCCCGAGCCGATCGCCACCAGCGCCGCCTTCAGGTTCGACAACCCTGTGGCCCGCAAGGCCAGGGCCACGGCCAGCCCCTCGGGGATGTCCTGGATGGCGATGGCGCTGGTCAGCGGCAAGCCGATATTCATGTCGCCATTGGCGAAGCTCACGCCGATGGCCATGCCTTCAGGCAGGTTGTGCAGGGTGATGGCCAGGACGAACAGCCAGACCCGGCTCAGGCGCTCGGCCTCTGGGCCGCAAGGGCCGGTGCTTTCATGCTCGTGCGGGGTGAAACGGTCGAGGCCGAGCATCAACAGCACGCCCAGGCCCATGCCCAGCACCACGGTGAAAGCCGCCGCCGGGCCGTTGCCGGTGATTTCACGGGCGGCGTCCAGGCCCGGCAGAATCAGCGAAAACGAACTGGCGGCGAGCATCATGCCGGCGGCAAAGCCGAGCATCACGTCCTGGCTGCGGGCGTTGACATCGCGCAGGATCACCGCCAGCACCGCACCCAGCGCCGTGGCGCCGAAACCGGACAGACCACCGAGCAGGGCCAGGTGCAGGTTGTCGGCGTGGTCGCCGTTGATCGCGTTCCAGATGCTCGCCAGCAACAGGGCGACGATCGCCAGCAGGCTCAGGGCCAGGCCGGCACTGAGCCAGGGAGTGCTCAGCGCCTGTTGGCGCCAGGCGCTGAGCAGGGACAGGGGGGCGGGGCTGTGGGCGTGGGCAGGGGGCATGCGGACCTCGAAACAATGAATGACAGCAGTCTAGCCAGTGACCTGCGCAGCTGGCCAAGGATTCCCTTCTATCGCCGCCATAGGCGCTATGCTGTGCACCAGGCACATCGCACGGGAGCTGCGACATGGGTTCTACCTTCAATAGCCTGGTCGGGCTGATCATTCTGGCCCTGGATATCTGGGCGATCCTCAACGTGCTCAAGAGCGGTGCCGAGGTGGGCATCAAGGTGCTGTGGATCTTGCTGATCGTCCTGTTGCCGGTACTGGGGCTGATCATCTGGGCCATCGCCGGGCCACGGGGCAATGTGCGTATCTGAGGCCTGCCTGGGCAACTGTTTAACTTTGTAAGGGCAGGCTGCTCTCGACAAAATTTTCACACTCGATTTTTGAAAATCCGCGCCGCACAATGCGGCCTTGGTCCCGCGGCGCCATCGGCTGCCTGGGCGCCGAGGCTGTAGGCGATCTCGCCTTCCCGCAAACCGCAATCCTAGGACCTCTCCATTCATGGCTAACACGGACGCCTTGAAGCAACAGGACGTGCGAGGCTCGTTCTCGCCGACCCTGAAATCCCACCTGGCCTACACGCTGCTCAGCGGCCTGGTGATCATGCTGATGCTCAGCCTGGTGCGCCTGGCGCTGCTGGTCTACAACAGCGACATGATCGGCGAAACCCCCTACGCCACAGTTGCCGAGGGCTTCCTCAATGGCTTGCGCTTCGACCTGCGCGTGGTGGTGTACATCAGCATCCCACTGTTGCTGGCGCTGCTCAGCCCCTGGTTGATGGCCCGTCGAGGCCTGTTCCGGTTCTGGCTGACGATCACCTCGAGCGTGGTGATGTTCCTCGGCCTGATGGAGATGGACTTCTACCGCGAGTTCCACCAGCGCTTGAACGGCCTGGTGTTCCAGTACATCAAGGAAGACCCCAAGACCGTGCTGAGCATGCTCTGGTACGGCTTCCCGGTGGTCCGCTACCTGCTGGCCTGGCTGTTCGGCACCTGGTTGTTGAGCCTGCTGTTCAAGGGCATCGACCGCCTGACGCGCGGCAACGGCAGCGCCCGGGCCGTGGTCGGCAGCAAGATCGCGCCCTGGTATGGCCGCCTGGCGGTGTTCATGGTGGTGCTGCTGGTGGCAGTGGTCGCCGCCCGCGGTACCCTGCGCCAGGGCCCACCCATGCGCTGGGGCGATGCCTTCACCACCGAGTCGAATTTCGTCAACCAGCTCGGCCTGAATGGCACCCTGACCCTGATCGACGCGGCCAAGAGCCGTTTCGGCGAGGACCGCGCCAATATCTGGAAACCCGTGCTCGAGCAGCCGTTGGCCACCCAGACCGTACGCGAGCAACTGCTGACCGCCAACGACACCTTGGTCGATGCCGACGAGGCCGCGGTGCGCCGTGACTTCGTGCCGCCGGCGGCCAACACCCTGGCGATCAAGAACGTCGTGGTCATCCTCATGGAGAGCTTTGCCGGCCACTCGGTGGGCGCTCTGGGCAGCGACGCCAACATCACCCCGTACTTCGACAAGCTGGCCAAGGAAGGTCTGCTGTTCGACCGCTTCTTCTCCAACGGCACCCATACCCACCAGGGCATGTTCGCCACCATGGCCTGCTTCCCCAACCTGCCGGGCTTCGAATACCTGATGCAGACCCCGGAAGGCGGCCACAAGCTGTCTGGCCTGCCGGCACTGCTCAGCGCCCGCGATTACGACGATGTCTACGTGTACAACGGCGACTTCGCCTGGGACAACCAGTCCGGTTTCTTCGGCAACCAGGGCATGACCACCTTCATCGGCCGCAACGACTTCGTCGACCCGGTGTTCTCCGACCCCACCTGGGGCGTATCCGACCAGGACATGTTCGACCGCGGCAACCAGGAGCTGGCCAAGCACGACGGCAAGAAGCCGATCTACGCCCTGCTGCAGACCCTCTCCAACCACACCCCGTACGCGCTGCCCAAGGCGCTGCCAGTGGAGAAGGTCACCGGCCACGGTCGTCTTGACGAGCACCTGACCGCCATGCGCTATTCCGATTGGGCACTGGGCCAGTTCTTCGAGAAGGCGCGCAAGGAGCCCTACTTCAAGGACACCCTGTTCGTCATCGTCGGCGACCATGGTTTTGGCAACAACCAGCAGATCACCGAATTCGACCTGGGACGCTTCCATGTACCGCTGCTGCTGATCGCCCCGGGCATCCAGGAGAAGTTTGGCGCGGTCAACCACACCGTGGGTACGCAGGTCGACATCGTGCCGACCATCATGGGCCGTCTCGGTGGCCAGACCCGCCACCAGTGCTGGGGCCGTGACCTGCTCAACCTGCCGGCGGGCGATCCGGGCGAGGGCATGATCAAGCCGTCGGGCAGCGAGCAGGTGGTCGGTTTCCTGCAAGGTGACCGGATCCTCATCGAGTCCAAGGAAATGACACCGCGGATGTACCGCTACCAACTGGGGCGCGAGCCCAAGGGCGAACTGATCGAGAGCCCGGATCAGGCGCAGATGCTGCAAAAGCTCGAAGCGTTCATCCAGACCGCGACCAAGAGCCTGCTGGACAACACCGCCGGTGTCGTCCACGGCACGCCGAAGTAAGCTGGCCGCCGCCATGAACAAGCCCGCCGTTGCCCGGCGGGCTTTTTTCATGGGGTTTGATGCACCCGGCTGAACATCGCCTGCTGCCCATGGTCAAGCTAGTACGGAGTGTCATTCACCGTCTCCAGCGAGGGCTGATCGATGAAAGCGTGGGAAGTCAGCTTTGCCAACCAGAAGGGCGAACCGCAAACCCTGCTGCTCAACGCCGAGCAGCGCCCCAGCGAGGAAGACGCCGCGCGGGCGATTCGCTCGCGGCTGTTTCCACTGATGGACGAGCTGGACCTCAACGACTTCCAGGACCGCAGTTATTCCCCCACCGCGCGCTGGCTCAAGGAGCAGAGCGGGGTGATCATCACCACCATCCGCGAAGCGCCCTGAAGCGCGCTGTCTGGCGTAGTGCCTGCACAGGCACTACGCTGCAATAAGGCGCCGGTCTTCTCTGCGGGCCGCCGCCGTTTACATTCGCGTCTCGCAATCCGCTCGTAATGTCAGGCATGACCTTGTTGCCAGGCAGGTGCGTTGTGCACGGAAAGTCTATCCATTGCTTTGCAGGAGGACGTTTCATGAGCAGCTCGAACGACGATATCAGCAGCAGCGTCCTGCGCCAGATGAAAGCTGGCGGTTTCGATTTCACCCGCATCCATCCCATCGAGTTCTATGCCGTGTTCCCCGACGAGGCCGGTGCGCGCCGGGCGGCTGGGCAGTTTCGCGGCGAGTCGCTCAACGCCCAGGTGAGCGAGCGTGACGACGGCGCCTGGCACCTGGAGCTGAGCAAGGTCATGTACGCCACCCATGGTGGTATCGGCGCTTTCGAGCAGGCTTTCGAACTGGTCGTGTCGCCCTATGGCGGCGAGGTCGAGGGCTGGGGCGTCAAGCAGGAGCGGCCCATCGCCTAGGATGGCACCCATACAAGCCAGCTTGCTGGCGAACCAGGCAGCGTGGTGGATGGCACCGGCGATGCCGGTGTTCGCCGGCAAGCCGGCGCCTACACGTTTGCGGCGCACCCCGCCCCGTAGGAGCCAGCCTTGCTGGCGAACCAGGCGCCTACGGCTGGACCTTGCGCCCGGCCATGTGCACCAGGTAGGCCAGCAGGGCGTCGAGTTCCTGTTCATTCAGCACCTGGGGGGCAAACCCGGGCATCTTCGCCTGGGGCCAATGCCGCAGGCTCTGCGGGTCGCGGATGTACTGGCGCAGGAACGCCGGCTGGAAATACTCGGTCGGGTTGTGCGGCAGGTTCAGGTCCGGGCCGAATTGCGCATCCCCTGCACCATTGAGCCGGTGACAGGCCAGGCAGTTCTGCTGGAACAGGGCAAAGCCTTGGCGCACCGGGTCGTTGGCGGCCAGTGCCGGGGCGGGCAGCAGGGCGGGAAAGCGCGCCTCGACCGGCGGCAGCCGGCGAATGGTGGCGATCTGAAACGGCCACTGCTCGGGGCGGATGCCGCTGGCCTGCGGGTTGCGCCAGACCAGGTAGAACGGCCCGGCCCCGGGTTTGCCCTTGGCCAGTGGTGGCCAGGGCTGGCTGGGGTCCTCGATGGCCAGCCAGGCCTGGGCCGGCCCCGCCTGCAACAAGGGACCGGCGGGCATTTCCGCGGCGAAGCCGTCCAGTGCCACGGCCTGCAGGTGATCGCCCGGTTGCACGCCGTCGAGCAGCACGGCCAGGGGGATGGCGCGGTAGTGCATGGTGCGCTTGTAGGCAACGTCTTGTTCGACCTCGAGGTCGCGGGCTTGCGGGTGGGCGAGCAGTTGCGCGGTGTGCCATTGGCGGCTGCCACCCTCGAGGGTCAGGGTCAGTTGCGCCGCCGACACTGGCAAGGCGAACAACAGGCAGAGCAGGGTGAGGCACAGGCGCATGGGCAATCTCCAACCGTCAGGGTCGGCAGATTACCTGCGCAGGGGCGGCCAGGGCCACTGCCGTGTCAACCGAACAGCCGGGTAAGGTTGGGCAGGATCAGCAGCAGCGTCGTGGCGAAGAGAATGAGCCCAGCTTGGCGTACTTTCGATTGTCTGAACATGGCGGACCGCCTTCTTGTTGTTATTCCTGAATAACCCTTGGCTTCCTTGTCGCGCGTCGGGTCGATCGCAGTGGCCTGGTCAAGCGCCGAACCTGCTTGCCTCGTGTGTCTGGATATACAACCAACAGTAGGGCCCGCGTCATCCCTGATTCAGAACCCTTTGTTCTAAGCAAACAGTGGCAAATTGCCGAACGCTTAAAGGCCATTGGCCACCCCGCTGGCGCACTTGGGCTAGACGAGTGCGCGCCCAGGGTTACCGAGGGTTACAGGGCCTACCGTCCGTCCGGATATCCTACTTGCTTGTACTGGTTTTTCGCGTCAGTCTCTACAGCAAATCCCACCCACATGTCGTTCAGGACTACCCCTATGTCGTTACGCATCTGCATCCTTGAAACCGATGTCCTGCGGCCGGAGTTGATCGCGCAGTACCAGGGCTACGGCAGGATGTTCGAGCAGCTGTTTTCGCGCCAGCCAATCGCCGCCGAGTTTGACGTGTACAACGTGATGAACGGCGATTACCCGGCCGAGGACGAACGGTTCGATGCGTACCTGGTGACTGGCAGCAAGGCCGACTCGTTCGGCGACGACCCGTGGATCCAGACCCTCAAGGCGTACCTGCTCAAGCTCTACGAGCGTGGCGAGAAGTTGCTGGGGGTGTGTTTCGGCCATCAGCTGCTGGCCCTGACCCTGGGCGGCAAGGCCGAGCGCGCCGACAAGGGCTGGGGCGTGGGCATCCACCGCTACAGCCTGGCGGCCCATGCACCGTGGATGGACCCGCAGGTGTCCGAGCTGACCCTGTTGATCAGCCACCAGGACCAGGTTACCGAGCTGCCCGAAGGGGCCACGGTAATCGCGTCCAGCGATTTCTGCCCGAACGCTGCGTACCACATCGGTGACCAGGTGCTGTGTTTCCAGGGGCATCCGGAGTTCGTCCACGATTATTCGCGGGCATTGCTCGATGCGCGGCAGACAGCGCTGGGGGACGAGGTGTACGCGAAGGCGGTGGCCAGCCTGGCCACCGAACACCAGGGCGATCTGGTGGGTGAGTGGATGCTGCGCTTCATTCAGCAGCCGGCCAAGGCGGGCGATAGCGCGGTGTGACCCTCGGGCCGCCGGTGGGGCTGGCCTTGCTGGCGAACGGGGTAACGCTAAAGCCAGCCCGATCGCTTGAAGCTGTAGTACAGCCCCGAGCAGCCCAACCCGATCACCCCCAGCACGGTGAAATAGCCGTAGTGCCAGCCCAGCTCGGGCATGTTCTGGAAGTTCATCCCATAGATCCCGGCAATCGCCGTGGGGAACGCCAGGATCGCCGCCCAGGCGGCGAACTTGCGCTGGGTGATGCTTTGCCGCGAGGCCTCCAGCAACATGCCGATCTCGATGGTCTGGCTGGCGATGTCGCGAATCCCGGCGAGGTCTTCCATCTGCCGCGTCACGTGGATCTGCACATCGCGAAAATACGGGCGCATGTTCTTGTCGATGAACGGGAAGCTCAGGCGCTGCAGCTCTTCGCTGACCTCGACCATCGGCGCCACGTAGCGGCGCAGGCGCAGGATGTCGCGGCGCAGGCTGTGCAGGCGCTGGATGTCCTCTTCCTGCAGCGAGTTGCTCAGCACGCTCTGCTCCAGCTCCTCGATCTCGCCGTGGATGGCCTCGCTGACCGGCTGGTAGTTCTCGGTGACGAAGTCGAGCAGGGCGTAGAGCACGAAGTCTTCGCCGTGCTCGAGCAGCAGCGGGCGCGCTTCGCAGCGTTGGCGCACCAGGGCGTAGGACTTGGAGTGGCCGTTGCGGCAGGTGATGATGTAGCCGTTGCCGGCGAAGATATGGGTCTCGATGAACTCGAGCTTGCCTTCGTGGCGCACTGGCGAGTAGGTGACGATGAACAGCGCGTCGCCGAAGGTCTCGAGCTTGGGCCGACTGTGCTTCTCCAGGGCGTCCTCGATGGCCAGTTCGTGCAGGCCGAATTGGCGCTGCAGGTTGGCCAGTTCCTCGGCGTTGGGCTCTTCCAGGCCGATCCACACGAAGTGCCCGGGCTTGCGCGCCCATTCGGCGCCCTCATCGAGGCTGATGTTGGTGACCTTCCTGCCGGCGCTGTACACCGCCGCGGCGACGACTCGACCCATGGTTATCCGCTTGTCTGGTTGAACACCCAGACAGCTTGGGCTGTGTCGCGCGGCAGGGCAACCTGTCGCGCATGAAGAAATGCGCGGTGCGTGCCGGCCAGCGGTTACTGGCTGGTGACTTCGCTTTCCATGTGGTCGATGCAATGCTGCATCTGGCTGCGGCACTGCTCGATCAATGCCGGCAGGTCCTGCTGGGTCAGGCCGGCGGTGGCGATGGGTGCCAGGGAGCGGACGATCACCGTGCGCTGGCGCCAGCTGTTCAGGCCCAGGCGCTGCGAATAGCGGCTCACGCACACCGGCACGATCGGCACGCCGGCCTCCACCGCCATGTGGAAGGCGCCCTTCTTGAAGGGCAGCAGTTGTTCACCCGGGTTGCGCGTGCCTTCGGGGAAAATCCAGATCGAGGTGTCGTCGCGCAGGGTGCGGGTGGTGGCCTGCATGGCCTTGCGCGCCTGGTAGGCGTTGTTGCGGTCAACCAGCACATTGCCGCCAAGCCAGAACAGCTGGCCGAACAGCGGGATCCAGCCCAGGCTCTTCTTGCCGATGGCCACGGTGCGGCGCGGCACCACCTGGCCGAGGATGAACAGGTCATAGTTGGATTGGTGGTTGGCGATGATCACGCAGCCGGGCGGCTGGTCCCACAGCGGGCCGACCTCGGCCTTGACCTTGATGCGCATGAACCAGGCGGCCGGCACGCTGTACAGGCGCGCGAACAGGCGGCTGTTGTCAGGGTTGAACGGGCGCAGCAGGCCGATCACCAGGCCGGCGATGCCGACGAACAGGAAATGCAGCGCCAGCAGGAGCATGCGAAACAGATAGAGCATGGTACGACTCACACCAGACAGTCGCCGCGCAGTGTACGGGTGTGCACTGGTTGGGGCAAACCTTGGTGTGGCATATGGCTTTAGGAGCGGCCTTGCCGAGGCATCGGACCGGTCGCAAAGGGCCGCGAAGCGGCCCCGGCGATATCAGCTTGATGCTCGATTCCTGGGGGCGCTTCGCCCCCCTTTCGCGACACGAGGCCGCTCCTGCAGAGGAGCCTGCGCAAAGGCTCAGCCCAGGTGGTTCTGGTCGACCAGGATCGCTTCGTCCAGGGCCTCCAGCAGGCCCTTGCGCACTTTCAGCTTGGTGTTCTTGTGCGCCAGCATGTTCAGCTTCTTCAGTTCGCGGGCGGCGGCCAGGGCCACGTCCTGCAACTGCTCGGCCGCCACCACCTTGTCGAGGAAGCCGGCTTCGCGGGCGCCCTGCGGGTCGAAGATCTCGGCATTGTTGACCGAGCGCTGGAAGGCGGCACGGCCCAGGCGATCACGAGCCAGTTCGATGCCGGCGTGATGCATGGTCATGCCGATCTGCACTTCGTTCAGGCAGATCTTGTACGGGCCTTCGACACCGATGCGGTAGTCGGCCGAGAGCAGCAGGAAGGCACCTTTGGCCACGGCGTTGCCGGGGCAGGCGACGATCACCGGGAACGGGTGCGACAGCAGGCGGCGGGCCAGGGTGGAGCCAGCGGTAACCAGGCCGACGGCCTCCTTGGGCCCGGCGGTCATCACCTTGAGGTCGTAGCCGCCGGAGAGAATGCCCGGCTGGCCGGTGATGATCACCACCGCGCGTTCTTCCACCGCGCGGTCCAGCGCGGCATTGAAGGCTGCGATCACGTCCGGCGAGATGGCGTTGACCTTGCCG
The DNA here is from genome assembly GCF_019139535.1 of Pseudomonas muyukensis. Taxonomy (NCBI): domain Bacteria; kingdom Pseudomonadati; phylum Pseudomonadota; class Gammaproteobacteria; order Pseudomonadales; family Pseudomonadaceae; genus Pseudomonas; species Pseudomonas muyukensis. The sequence goes on from NZ_CP077073.1 coordinate 2,236,425, forward strand.
TTGTTCAGGGTCAGGGTGGCGATGCCGTCTTCGGCATGGTAGGTAAGCAGCTCGCTCATGGCGGAGTCCTTTGGATGGCGTGGCGACGACGTTACCCAGCCCGCGAGGCGAGGTAAAGCGCGAAGACTGACTGGTCGGTCAGCGTCCGGGCGCCATGCCTAGCGCCGACAGGGCAGGGGCTTGGGCGCGGGGAAAAGCGCTGGGCACAATGGCAGCATTGCCTTGATTGCCTGGGATTTTCCAGCGATTGGCTTAAGCGCATGAAAATTCTGAAAAAAATGCTTGCCAAAGAAAGACGCTTCTACTAAATTAGCGCGCCTCGACAGGCTGAACAGCTTGAAGAGAAAACGGTGAAGTGTCCGAGTGGTCGAAGGAGCACGCCTGGAAAGTGTGTATACGAGAAATCGTATCAAGGGTTCAAATCCCTTCTTCACCGCCACATTCTACGAGAAGCCCCCGAATCGAAAGGTTCGGGGGCTTTTTGTTTTTCGCCGCTCCCGCAGGCGCCGGCCTTGCCGGCGAACACCGGCGTGGCCGGTGCCCAACCCCGCATCGCCTGGTTCGCCAGCAAGGCTGGCGCCTGCAGGAGCAAGCGCCCTTAGAAGTTGACCGAGGCCGACAGCCTGGCCGTGCGCGGCGCGCCCTGGAACAGGTAGTTGTCGCCCAGGTAGTCGCCTACGTCGCGCCAGTAGCGCTTGTCGAACAGGTTGTCCACGGTCAGGCGCAGCACGGTGTCGTAGCCGTCGATCTGGGTGCGGTAGCGGCTGCCGATGTCGAACACGGTGTAGCCCCCCACCTCGACATTGCCGGCCTGGCTGGCGTACTTGCTGGCGCTGTAGCGGGCACCGCCGAGCAGCGCCAGGCCGGGCACGGGCAGGGCATAGTCGGCCTGCAACGCGGCGCGCAGGCGCGGCACGTTGATCGCCTGGTGGCCTTCGTAGGCCTCGGTGCCGCTGTCCTGCACCCGGGCGCGGATCGCCGCGGCGCTGGCCTGGATCTGCAGCTTCGAGGTGACCCAGCCGCTGGCGCCGAGTTCCAGGCCGGTGTTTTTCTGTTGGCCTTGCTGCACATAGGTGAAGCCGCCACCCTCGTCGGGGCGGGCGTATTGATAGGCCTGGCGGATCTGGAACAGCGCGGCGCTGAAACTCATGCCTTGCCAGTCACGCTTGATGCCGACTTCGAGCTGGCGCGACAGGGTGGGGGCGAGAATGTCGAACTTGTTGCTGGCGTACCATGGCGCGGTACCGCCAGCGGAGATTCCCTTCGAATAGCTGGCATAGAGCGTGGTATCAGGCTGCGGCTTGTAGATCAGCGCGGCATTGGGCAGCAACTGGTACTGCCGGGTGTGGCGGCCGGCAACGCCATCCTGGTTCCAGGTTCTTTCGTCCAGGCGCACTTCCCGGGCACCGATCACGGTCTGCCAGTTGTCGTTGAAGGTGATGCGATCGCTGAGGAACAGGCCGTACTGGCGGCTATCCAGGCGGCGTTCGCTATGGCCTATCGGTAGGTCGGACGGCGCCAGTGCTGGCGTACCGGTGTAGATGTTGCCGGGCTGAGTTGGATCCAGCAGCTGGTTGTAACCCGGCCGCTGGTCAAGCGTGCGGCGCTGGGCGCTGGCCCCCACGGTCAGCGCGTGAGCCACGCCGAAGGCATCGAAGCGCCCGTCGAGCATGGCCTGGGCCTCGTCGATGCGGCGGGTATCGTCCGGGCTGCGGAAATCGTAGATGTCATAGTTGCCTTCCGGGCTGAAATGGGCGTCCCAGCCGCCATTGCTACCCCAGGCAAACGCACTGTAGTCATCGATCACCACCTTGCTGCGCGAAGCGCTCAAGGTCCCGTTCCAGCTGTCGTTGAACTGGTACTTGAAGCGCCCGCCCAGGTTCAGCGAGTCGTTCTGCACCGGCTTGGCCCATTGCTGCCAGGCCAGGTGGTCCTTGGGGTCGACGCCATGGGGCAGTTGCGTGCCGCCGAGCAGTTGGTAGCCCGGCACCGAGAACTGCTCGCGGTGCTGGTATTCGGCGTCCAGTTCCAGCACCGCGTTGGGGTTGATCTGCCAGTCGAAGGCCAGGGCGGCGAAGTCGCGCTTGCCGTCGGCATGGTCGACATACGCGCGGATGTCTTCATGGGCCAGGTTCAGGCGCAGGCCGAACTGGCGCTCGGCACCGAACCAGCCACCCAGGTCGGTGGCCAGGTAGCGCTCGCCCTGCTCGTTGCTCGACACACTGAGGCTGCGCACGTCTTCCGGGCGCTTGGTCACGTAGTTGACCAGGCCGCCAGGCTCCGACACGCCACTTTGCAGCCCGGACAAACCCTTGAGCAGTTCCACCTGCTGCTTGTTCTCCAGCGCCACGTTCTGCTCGCCGGCGATGGTCTGGCCGTTGATCCGGTAGCTGCTGGCGGCGTTGAGCTCGAAGCCGCGCACGTTGAAGTTCTCGTAGTAGCCGACCGGCGCATAGCTGTCGCCTACCGAGGCATCGCTGTGCAGGACCTCGCTGAGCTTGCGCACCTGGCGGTCGTCGAGCAGTTGGCGGTTGAACACGCTGACCGCGGCAGGGGTATCGAGCAGCGGCGCGGTGTGCAGGCCGCCGACCTGGGCCTCGCGTGCCTGGTAGCCGCTGTTGTCCTGCACTTCAGAGATGCGCACCGGGGCCAGTGTCACGCTGTCGGCGGCCAGGCCCTGGCCGCTGTGCAGGGCAAGGCCCAGGCCGAGCAGGCCAAGGGGCAGGCGAGGGCGAAGCGGGGTCATGCGGGGCTCCTGTCGGGCGGGCAAAAGGGCGCCATGGTAGCAGGCTGCCGGGCCTTTCAGGGGGGCAGTGACAGTGCCATCGCAATCGTGGGCAAGCCTGCTCCGGCAATCATGGCGTCGGCACGATCGCTGTAGGAGCCGGCGTGCCGGCGAAAGGCCAATACTGTGAATACGAACGACGCGAGCCGTGCTTCAGGCCGCGACAGGCCGTTGGTGGCGGCGCCAGCTGTCGTCGATCTTCGACCAGGTCTTGCCGTCGGTGATGGCCAGCAGCTTGCGGCCATCCTTGAAGGTGGCGAGGAAGGTCACCTCGTCCTCCTTGCCGCCGAGCAGCAGGCCGGCGAGCAGGCCGACCGGCCCGGCCACCAGCGCGCCGGCCACCCCCCAACCCAAGGCGCTGCCCAGGCTGCGGGTGGTTTCAAGGTTGGCCAGCTTCAGGTCCTGGATCCGCGTCAGCGAGATGCGCTCGCCAGGCGAGGGGCTGCGTGGGGTCTTGAGAGTGAGCGCTCCATTGCGATACTCGCCTTCACCTTGCAAGAAATCGCCGGATTGCACCGTGAGTCTTGTCATTGTGTCGTCCTGTCAGGAAGGGGCTTTTGACCAACGCCTACTGAGCGCCCGGCACGCCGGCAAGTCAACGGCCAGGCGACGGAGGGTCGTGTGACCCGTGGTCGCATGCGTTGGGCCAAGACGAAGGGGCGCGAATGAACACCAGGTGCAAGTCGCGTTTTCATAACTAAACTTCGATTGGTTATATAAATAAGTCACCGTCCATGACTGGAACTAATGCTTTCAGGTGTTGCGGCTGATCCATCGCAGTTTGTGCAAATTAGTGCGGCGCAGATTAATTTTCGAAAACGAAAAAATGACGTCAAAAAAGGCTGGACATCAAGTTTCATTTTGTGTCAGTTTTTTTGCGCCTCATAAGGGCGAGTGACAGGACGTTCTCGCCAGGTGCAAGAACGCCTGTCTGACATCAATGGCTTTTTTGTTAAACAAGGAAGTAACCTGCATGTCGAAAGTCAAAGAAAACGCTATTGCATCGGCCGTCTCCGCACTGCAGCCGAAAGGCCCGAGTGCGTCCTATGGCCTGATCGATAGTTTTGCCCACCAGTACGATCGTGGTGGCGCGAACATCAACGGCAAGAAGTCCTTCACGGCCGACCAGGCTGCCAATCACCTCCTGCGTGACGGCGCTGCCTGGAAAGACCTGAACAAGGACGGCACCATCAGCCTCAGCTACACCTTCCTGACCAAGGCGCCTGGCGATTTCACCGCGCGCAAGCTCGGTACTTTCAGCCAGTTCAGCGACCTGCAGAAAGAGCAGGCCAAGCTGTCCATGCAGTCCTGGGCGGACGTGGCCAAGGTCACCTTCACCGAGGCGGCCTCGGGTGGCGACGGTCACATGACCTTCGGCAACTTCAGCGCCAGTAACGGCGGCGCGGCGTTCGCCTACCTGCCGTTCGACATGCCCGGTTCGCACAAGGGTGAGTCCTGGTACCTGATCAACAGCGGCTACCAGGTCAACATCACCCCAGGCACCGGCAACTACGGCCGCCAGACCCTGACCCACGAAATCGGCCACGTGCTCGGCCTGTCCCACCCCGGCGACTACAACGCCGGCCAGGGCAACCCGACCTACCGTGACGCCGACTACGCCCAGGACACCCGCGGCTACAGCGTCATGAGCTACTGGAGCGAAAGCAACAACGGCCAGAACTTCGTCAAGGGCGGCGGGCAGTACTACGCCTCGGCCCCGCTGATGGATGACATCCTGGCGATCCAGAAGCTCTACGGCGCCAACTACGCCACCCGTGCCAGCGACACCACCTACGGCTTCAACTCCACCGCTGACCGCGACTTCTACTCGGCCACTTCGGCCTCGTCGAAGCTGGTGTTCTCGGTGTGGGACGGTGGCGGCAACGACACCTTCGACTTCTCCGGCTTCACCCAGAACCAGAAGATCAACCTCAACGAAGCGTCGTTCTCCGACGTGGGCGGCATGGTCGGCAACGTGTCCATCGCCAAGGGCGTGACCATCGAGAACGCCATCGGCGGCTCGGGCAACGACCTGCTGATCGGCAACGCGCTGGCCAACGTGCTCAAAGGTGGTGCCGGCAACGACATCATCTACGGCGGTGGCGGTGCCGACCAGCTGTGGGGCGGCACTGGCGCGGACACCTTCGTCTACGCGGCCATCAGCGACTCGAGCAAGGCGGCGCCGGACCGGATCATGGACTTCACCTCGGGTGTGGACAAGATCGACCTGTCGGCCATCTCGGCCTTTGCCGTGAACAAGCTGCCGCTGCAGTTCGTCAACGCCTTCACCGGCCATGCCGGCGAAGCGCTGCTGACCTACGACCAGGCCACCAACCTGGGCAGCCTGTCCATCGACTTCACCGGAAACAGCTCGGCTGACTTCCTGGTGACCACCGTTGGCCAGGCCGCTGTCACCGACATCGTGGTCTGATGCAACAGGGGGCGGCGCTTGCGCTGCCCCTTTTGCCGACGAGGCCGGTGAATGAACATGACTGTGCGAACGATCGCGCTGGGCGCGATGACCCTGATGGCAATGACCGAGGTAGCTATGGCGAGCAGCCTGTTACTCCCCAACCCCGCGCAACTGGCCGGTGATTGGACGCTTTATCCCGATGCGCAACAGGCGCAGGCGTGCAACCTGCACCTGGGCGCCAGCGAAGGCGAGATAGAAGGCGACCTGGATTGCGCCAGGGACTTGCTCGGCCTGCGCCCCGGCAGCTGGTTGGTAACGCCCGACACCCTGGCCCTGGTGGGCGGGGACGGCAGCAGCGTGGTGCACTTCAGCCGTGACGGCGGGCACTATGCCTGGACCCGTCCGGACGGTACCCAACTGGTGCTCCAGCGCCAGGCCAAATAACCCCGCCCTGAAACTTGAAAAGTTTCAGGTAAACAAGGGCGAAACATGAAACTACCGAGCAAAAAGCCCGGGGCGCCTTTGTGGGCGGCACTCGGCGAATATAAATCGACCTTGATCAGCGTGGGCTGTTTCACGGCCTTGATCAACTTGCTCATGCTGGTGCCGTCGATTTATATGCTTCAAGTGTACGACCGTGTACTGAGTTCGCAGAACACCACAACTTTGTGGATGCTGACCCTGATGGTGGTCGGCTTCTTCGTGTATATAGGCGCGCTGGAAGCGGTGCGCAGTTTCATTGTCATCCGGGTGGGCAACCAACTGGAAAAAAGTTTTAACCTCAAGGTCTATCGCGCGGCCTTCGAGCGCAACTTGCGCCAGCGTGATGGTGCCGCCGGACAGGCCCTGGGCGACCTGACCCAACTGCGCCAGTTCATCACCGGCCCGGCGTTGTTCGCCTTCTTCGACGCGCCCTGGTTTCCCCTGTACCTGGCGGTGATCTTCGTCTTCAACGTCTGGCTCGGGGTGATGGCCACGGTCGGCGCATTGCTGCTGATCGCCCTGGCCGTGCTCAACGAGCGCATGACCCACGCCACCCTGGCCGCGGCCAGTGGCTTCCAGCAGCAGTCGACGCAGCTTGCCGGCAGCCAGTTGCAGAGCGCCGAGAGCATCCAGGCCATGGGCATGCTCGGCGCGCTGCGCCAGCGCTGGTTCAGCCTGCACGGGCGATTCCTCGACCTGCAGAACCAGGCCAGTGACACCTCGGCGGTGATCACCGCCACCAGCAAGGGCCTGCGCCTGTGCCTGCAATCGCTGGTGCTGGGGCTGGGTGCGCTGCTGGTGATCGAGGGGCAGATGACCCCGGGCATGATGATCGCCGGGTCCATCCTCATGGGCCGGGTGCTGGCGCCGATCGACCAGCTGATCGCGGTGTGGAAGCAATGGAGCGGCGCCCAGCTGGCCTACCAGCGTCTGGACAGCCTGCTGCGCGAGCACCCGGAGCCACCGGCGCCGATGCCGTTGCCAGCGCCGACCGGGCAACTGAGCGTGGAGCAGATCAGCGCCGGCCCGCCCGGGCGTAACCAGGCCACCTTGCAGCAGGTGCACTTCGCCCTGGCGGCGGGGGAGTTGCTGGGGGTGCTGGGGGCCTCGGGTTCGGGCAAGTCGACCCTGGCCAAGGTCCTGGTTGGCGTGTGGCCGACCCTTGGCGGCCATGTCCGCCTGGATGGCGCCGAGCTCAGCCAGTGGGACCGCGAGGCCCTCGGCCCGCACATCGGCTACCTGCCACAGACTATCGAGCTGCTGCGCGGCAGCATCGCCGAGAACATCGCCCGCTTCGGCGAGCTGGACAGCCACAAGGTGGTCGAGGCCGCGCGCCTGGCCGGGGTCCACGAGCTGATCCTGCGCCTGCCCCAGGGCTACGACACGCGCCTGGGCGAGGAGGGCGTCGACCTGTCCGGTGGGCAGAAGCAGCGCATCGCCCTGGCCCGCGCCTTGTACGGCAACCCCAGCCTGGTGGTGCTCGACGAGCCCAACTCCAACCTCGACAGCCACGGCGAATCGGCCCTGGCCAGTGCGCTGGTGCAGCTCAAGGCGCAGGGCCGTACCGTGGTGCTGGTGACCCATCGCAGCGCGGCGCTGGCCCAGGCCGACAAGTTGCTGGTGATGAACGAAGGCCGCATGCAGGGCTTCGGGCCTGCCCGCGACATTCTCCACGCCATGGGCCAGGCCCAGGCGCAACGACCGCTGCAGGCCGGAGGTGGCGCATGAGCCGACACGAACGCGATGCCCGTTTCCATGTGCGCCTGGGCTGGGCGCTGACGCTGCTCGGCTTTGGCGGCTTCATGGCCTGGGCCAGCCTGGCGCCGCTCGACCAGGGGGTGCCGGTGCAAGGCACCGTAGTGGTTTCGGGCAAGCGCAAGGCGGTGCAGTCGATGGCGGCGGGCGTGGTCAGCCGGATCCTGGTCAGCGAGGGCCAGACGGTGCATCAGGGCGAGCCGCTGTTCCGCCTTGACGGCACCCAGGCGCAGGCCGATGTCGATGCCTTGCAGGCCCAGTACCGCATGACCCGCGCCAGCCTGGCACGCTGGCAGAGCGAGCGCGACAACCTGGCCCAGGTGCAGTTTCCCGCCGAACTGCTGGAAGATACCGACGCCCGCCTGGCGTTGATCCTCGAAGGCCAGCGGCAACTGTTCGACAGCCGTCGCCAGGCCCAGGCCCGCGAGCAGGGCGCGCTGGCGGCGAGCATCGATGGCTCCCAGGCCCAGTTGGGCGGCATGCGCCGTGCCCGTGGCGACCTGCAGGCCCAGGCCGACTCGCTGCGCGAGCAGCTCGACAGCCTGCGCCCGTTGGCCGGCGATGGCTACATCCCGCGTAACCGCGTGCTCGAGTACCAGCGCCAGTTGTCGCAGGTGCAGCGCGACCTGGCGCAGAACGCCGGCGAAAGCGCGCGCCTGGAGCAGGTGATCGTCGAGGCGCGGCTCAACCTGCAACAGCGCCGCGAGGAGTACCAGAAGGAGGTGCGCAGCCAACTGGCCGAGGCCCAGGTCAAGGCCGCGACCCTGGAGCAGCAGCTCAACTCCGCGCACTTCGAACTGCAGCACAGCGAGATCCTGGCGCCGGCCGATGGCATCGCGGTCAACCTTGGCGTGCACACCGAAGGTGCGGTGGTGCGCGCCGGCGATACCTTGCTGGAGATCGTGCCCCAGGGCACCGCGCTGGAAGTGGAAGGGCGCCTGCCGGTGAACCTGGTGGACAAGGTCGCCCTGCAGCTGCCGGTGGACATCCTGTTCACCGCCTTCAACCAGAACCGCACGCCGCGGGTCAGCGGGGAGGTGGCGCTGGTTTCCGCCGACCAGTTGATCGACGAACGCAGCGGCCAGCCGTACTACGTGCTGCGCAGCACCGTCAGCGAAGAGGCACTGGCGCGCCTGCAGGGCCTGGCGATCCGCCCGGGCATGCCGGCCGAGCTGTTCGTGCGTACCGGTGAGCGCTCGCTGCTCAACTACCTGTTCAAACCCCTGCTCGATCGCGCAGGTACCGCCTTGACCGAACAATAAGGACGCCCAGTGAAGAAGTACCCACTGATCGGGCTGCTGGTCGCCTGTGCCTGGCTGCCGGCAGCCACCCAGGCGGCCATGGGGCCGTTCCAGGTCTACGAGCAGGCCCTGCGCCGCGACCCGACCTACCTCGCCGCCTTCAAGGCCCGCGAGGCGGGCCAGGAATACCGCGCCATCGGCCGCGCCGGCCTGCTGCCGAACATCTCGTACAACTACAACAAGGGGCGCAACGACTCCGAGGTGCGCTACCTGGGGGATTCGCGGCGGCAAAAGGAAGACCGCAACTACAACAGCATGGGCTCGACCTTCATCCTCCAGCAGCCGCTGTTCGACTACGAGGCCTATTCCAGCTACCGCAAGGGCGTGGCCCAGGCGCTGTACGCCGACGAGAGTTTCCGCGACCAGAGCCAGCAACTGCTGGTGCGGGTGATGACCAGCTACACCCAGGCGCTGTTCGCCCAGGACCAGATCGCCATCAGTGTTGCCAGCAAGCAGGCCTACCGCCAGCAGTTCCAGCAGAACCAGCGGCTGTTCGACGCCGGCGAAGGCACGCGCACCGACATTCTCGAAGCCCAGGCCCGCTATGAACTGGCCGATGCCGAAGAGATCCAGGCGCGCAACGACCAGGACGCCGCCCTGCGCGAGCTGGGCGCGTTGATCGGCGAGCCGGCGGTGCGGGTCGAGGACCTGGCGCCGCTGCGCGTCGACTTCGCCTTGCCGGTGGTCGACCCGAGCGGCTACGAGGCCTGGCAGGAGCGCGCGCTGGCCAACAACCCGCAGCTGGCCTCATCGCGCCAGGCGCTGGATGTGGCGCGTTACGAAGTGGAGCGCAACCGCGCCGGGCACCTGCCCAAGGTCACCGCCTTCGCCACCTCGCGGCGCCAGGAGTCGGACAGCGGCAACACCTACAACCAGCGCTACGACACCAATACCGTGGGCATCGAGGTCAGCGTGCCGATCTTCGCCGGCGGCGGGGTGATGGCCTCGACCCGCCAGGCCAGCCGGCACCTGGAGCAGGCCGAGTACGAGCTGGACGGCAACACCCGCAGCGCGCTGATCGAACTGCGCAAGCAGTACAACGCCTGCCAGTCCGGCGCCAGCCGCCTGCGTGCCTATGAGCGGGCGCTGGTGGCGGCCGAGGCGCTGGTGGTGTCCACGCGCAAGAGCGTGCAAGGGGGCGAGCGGGTCAACCTCGACGTGCTCAACGCCGAGCAGCAGTTGGCCACCACTCGCCGCGACCTGGCCCAGGCGCGCTACGACTACCTGCTGGCGTGGATCAAGCTGCACTACCAGGCGGGGATGCTCAGCGAAACGCAACTGGCACGGGTGGATGAAGCGTTCATCGAGGGCAAGTCAGGCTGACCAGGCATGCACAAATCTCTGTAGGAGCGGCCTTGTGTCGCGAAAGGGCCGCGTAGCGGCCCCGGCGATATCAGCTTGATGCACGAATCCTGGGGCGCTACGCGGCCCTTTCGCGACACAAGGCCGCTCCTACAGGGGGGATATCCCGACGCTCAGGCGTTTCCCCCGCTTGCGCTCAGCCAGCCCCCACACCACCAGCGCCAGCGCACCGATCACCAGTCCGGCCACCACGATCCCATCCCAGCCATGCACCTCGAACAGCTGTGTCCCCAGCAACGACCCCAGCGCCCCGCCAATGAAGTAACAGGTGATATACCCGGCATTGAGCCGTGTGCGCGCCTCGGGGCGCAGCACGATCACCGCGTTCTGGTTGCTCACATGCACCAGCTGCACCGCCAGGTCGAGCAGCAGCACCCCCACCAGCAACGCCGCCAGCGAACTTTGCGCGAAGCCCAGCGGCAGCCACGCCAGCAACAACGCCACCAGGCCAACGGTGGTGCCCAGCGGGCCCTTGCCGCGGTCGGCCAGGCGCCCGGCCCAGTTGGCCGCCAGCGCGCCCACCGCCCCGGCCAGGCCGAACAGGCCGATCACCGCGTCCGAGTAGTGGTAGGGCGCATCGCTCAGCAGGAATGCCAGCGGCGTCCAGAACAAGGCGAACAGGCTGAACGCCAGCAGCCCGAGCAGCGAACGCAGGCGCAGCACCGGCTCCTCGAGGAACAGGCGAAACACCGAGCCGATCAGCGCCGGGTACTTCAACCCGGCGTGGCTGTGGTGCTGCGGCAGGCTGCGGTACAGGGCCAGGGCGCTGAGCGCCATCAGCAGCGCCGCCAGCACATAGATGCTGCGCCAGCCGCCCAGCTCGGCCATGAAGCCTGCGGCGGTGCGCGCCAGCAAGATGCCCAGCAGCAGGCCGCTCATCAGCGTGCCCACGGCGCGACCGCGTTGCTCCGGGGCACTGAGGGCGGCGGCCATGGGCACCAGCACTTGCGCCACCACCGAGAACAACCCGGTCAGCGCGGTGCCGAACAGCAGCCACGGCAGGTTCGGCGCGCAAGCGCTGATCACCAGGCCGGCGGTGGCGATCAGTACCATGGTCACGATCAGCCGGCGCTGTTCGAACAGGTCGCCCAGCGGCGCCAGCAGCAACAGCCCGGCGCCGTAGCTGAGCTGGGCGGCGATGACGATGGTGCCGGCGCTGGCGGTGCTCAGGCCGAACTGCTGGGCGATGCTGTGCAGCAGCGGCTGGGCGTAGTAGTTGCTGGCCACGGCCAGGCCGGTGGCGGTGGCCATCAGCAGGATCAGGGCGCGACCGAGAGTCGGGGAGTTCATGGGCAGTCTCGTTGCAGGCAAGGTTGTGTGGTGGCAAGTATCAGGAAGTGTCTTGCATGACACCAATGTATAGTTTTCAACTTATCCATCTTGAAAGCAGATAGATCGATGAACCTCAAGCAGCTCGAATATGCCCTGGCCGTGGCCGACAGTGGCAGCTTCACCCGCGCCGCCGAGCGTTGCCATGTGGTGCAGTCGGCCCTCAGCCACCAGGTGGCGCGCCTGGAGGCGCAGTTGGGGGTGAGCCTGTTCGAGCGCAGCTCGCGGCGCGTGCGCCTGACCCCGGCCGGCGAGGCCTTCGTGCTCAGCGCCCGGCCGGCGGTGGCGGCGGCCAGGCGGGTGGCCGAGGATGTCGCGGCCGCCTGCGGACAGGTGCGTGGGCGCCTGTCGATCGGCGAAATCAGCTCGCTCACGGCGCTGGATTTGGTCGATCTGCTGGCGGTGTTCCACCAGCGTTATCCGGATGTCGACGTGCGCTGGTTGAACGCCAAGAGCGAGCTGCTGTTGGCCGATGTGTGCGAGCGGCGCCTGGACGTCGGCTTCATCGGGTTGTGGCCGGGCGAAGTGCTGCACGGTGTGCAGCACCGGTTGTTGGCGCGGGAGGAACTGGTGGCGGTGTTGCCGCCTGCCCATGCGCTGGCGGGCAAGGCGCAGCTGGCCCTGGCCGAGCTGGCCGACGAGGTGCTGGTGGACTTTCCCGAGGGCACCGGGGCGCGTCGGCAGACCGACGAGGCGTTCCAGGCGGCAGGGTTGCGGCATCGGGTGCAATTCGAAATCGGCCATATTCGCCTGGTGGAAAAGTTCGTCCAGCGGAGCATGGCCGTTGGCCTGGTCCCCGAGCGTATCGCTCGGGGCTTCAAGGATGTTGTCATGGTGCCGCTGGTGGATGCGCCGGTGCGGCATCTGTATGCAGTCTGGTCGGCGAGCCCCACGCCGGCGGCGCGGGCGTTTCTCGACGTAATGGAACAGAGCCTCCCATCGACCTGATGTTCCCCTGTAGGAGCGGCCTTGTGTCGCGAAAGGGCTGCATAGCAGCCCCAGGATTTCAGCATTGGCGCTTGGATTGCCGAGGCCGCTGCGCAGCCCTTTCCGACCGGTCCGACGCCTCGGCGAGGCCGCTCCTACAAGGGATGTGGTGAGTCAGGCCGCGAACCCACCATCGGCCAGCAGGCTTGCCCCGGTGATGTAGCCGGCCTCAGGCCCAGCCAGGTAGGCGACGAAACTGGCGATCTCGTCCACCTGCCCATAGCGCCCGATCGCCATCAACGGGATCAGGCTGTCGGCGAACGCGCCGCTGGCCGGGTTCATGTCGGTGTCCACCGGCCCCGGTTGCACGTTGTTGACGGTGATCCCCTGCGGCCCCAGATCGCGCGCCAGGCCCTTGGTCAGGCCGACCAGCGCCGACTTGCTCATGGCGTAGGGGGCGCCGCCGGCGAAGGGCATGCGCTCGGCGTTGGTGCTGCCGATATTGATGATGCGCCCGCCCTGGCCCATGTGCTGCACCGCGGCCTGGGTGGCGACGAACACGCTGCGCACGTTGACCGCCAGCAGGCGATCGAACTCGCCAAGGTCGAACTCGGCCACCGGCGCCACCGCCAGCACACCGGCGTTGTTGACCAGGATATCCAGGCCACCGAAGGCCTGGGCGGTGTCGGCCACGGCTTGTTGCACGGCGCTGGCATCGGCGCTGTCGGCGCGCAGGGCCAAGGCCTGGCCGCCGTTGTCGTTGATCTGCGTGACCAGGGCCTGGGCCACCGTAGCGGAGCTGACATAGGTGAAGGCGACCTTGGCGCCGTCGCGGGCCAGACGGCGGACGATGGCCGCGCCGATACCACGGGAGCCGCCCTGGACCAGGGCCACCTTGCCGGTGAGGGGAAGTTGCTGGGACATGCTGATCTCCTGCGTTCAAGCCAGGCCGGATGCCTTGGATGGACGCAGTATCGACCTTGGATTACCTGCTGATAAGATGGCAATCACGATATGCAGAGTAAACCTTTGGTTGGTAATAGCCCTATGGAATCGTTCAGCAGCCTCGAGTGTTTCGTCCGTAGCGCCGAGGTCGGCAGCTTTGCCGAAGCGGCCCGGCGCCTGTCCCTGACCCCGGCGGCAGTGGGCAAGAACGTCGCTCAGTTGGAGGCCCGCCTGGGGGTACGGCTGTTCCAGCGCAGCACGCGCAAGCTGACCCTGACCGAGGCCGGGCAGCGATTTTTGGGTGAGGTCAGCGACAGCTTGCGCACCATCCAGTACGCCATGGCCAACCTGGCCAGTGCCGAAGGCCAGCCGGCCGGTTTGCTGCGGGTGAGCATGGGTACGGTGTTCGGGCGCCTCTACGTGCTGCCGCTGTTGGCCGAGTTCCTGCGCCGTTACCCGGCGATCACCCCCGACTGGCACTTCGACAATCGCCAGGTGGACCTGATCGGCCAGGGCTTCGATGCCGCCATCGGCGGCGGTTTCGAGCTGCCGCCGGGGGTGGTGGCGCGCAAGCTGACCCCGGCGCACCGGGTGCTGGTGGCCGCCCCAGCCTACCTGCAGCGCTGCCCGCCGATCGAACATCCGCAGGGGCTGCAGCGTCATGCCGGTATCCTGATCCGTTCGCCGCAGACCGGACGGGTACGGGCCTGGCCGTTGACCAGTCGCTGGCAGGAGCAGTGCCCGTTGCAACTGCCGCAGAGCATGACCATGAGCGATTCCGACGCCGCCTGCGCAGTGGCCGAGCAGGGGCTGGGCATCGCCCTGGTGAGCCTGCCGTTCGCGCTGGCGTATTTGAACACGGGGCGTTTGGTCCGGGTGTTGCCGGACTGGTATGTGGATGATGGGCACATCAGCCTGTACTACGCCGAGCACAAGTTGCTGCCGGGCAAGACTCGGGCGTTCATCGACTATGTCGTGGAGCGTTTCGCCGAGCAGGGGTTGGCCAGGCAGTTCAATGCCCTGTAGGGCCAGCCTTGCTGGCGCCTACAGGGTGCGGCGTCAGCTGACGTCGATGATGAATTGAACCTGCGCCAGCCCATTGACCACCAGGCTGATCTCGTCATCCACCCGCTTGCCGAGCAGTTGCTGGCCCAGCGGCGCACGCGGGGTGATCACCGTCACCTGCTCGGCGCCTTCGCCAATCTTCAACCCGGCGCCCTCGGGCCCGAGGAACAGCTGGCGTTGCTGGCCCGCCTCATCTTCGAGGGTCACCCGGCAACCGATCTGGATTCCCCGTGCCGGGTCGTAATCGCGCAGCAGCAATTGCTGATAGGTGACCAGCGCCTGGCGGATCTCGGCGGTGCGCCGCGCCTGCCCGGTGGCCAGGTACGACGCCTCCAGCCCCAGGGTGTCGTACTTGTTCTCGGCGATGTTTTCTTCGGCGGTGGCGGCCTCGTAGGCGGTCTGGGCGGCGCGGCGCAGCACCTGCATGTCCTGTTCGAGGGTGGCGACGATGCGTTGCAGCAGGGCGGGTTTGTCCATGGTCAGTAGCAGAACTCCAGGACGTTGGCCTGGCTCTTGTCGGTCGGCGCGGTACGGTTCTGTTGCAGCCAGAACTGGCACTTGGGGCTGTTCAGGTTGCGCGGGTTGCCCTGGGCGGCCTCGGCGGCCTGTTGCAGCTCTTGCTGGTGGAGGATCTGCTGGTAACGTTCGAACATCTGCGCCTGGGCGTCTTCGCTCGGTGCTGGCGCGTGGACCGGCGCAGGTTGCAGCAAGGCAGGGGCTGCGGCCTCGAGCAGCGGTTGTGCCTGTTCGGGCCACAGGCGCTGGGCCAGCCACAGGCTCAGGGCGATGGCCACGGCGCCGAGCCACAGGCCGAAGGCCACGCACAGGATCAACTGCACGGGCTTCAAGGTAATCCTAAGTTCGCGGGGGCGGGGCATGGCGGCCTCCTGGCAGGCGGGTCGAGGGTGCCATTGTCGCATGGCCCGGCAGTTATTTTCAGTGCCATGCTTTTGTCTGCGGGCATTTGCCCGCACAATCCGCGGTCTTTTTTTCGCAGGCATCGGAACCTGGCCATGAAACCCACCTGGGACATCTTCTGCACGGTCGTCGACAACTATGGCGATATCGGCGTGACCTGGCGCCTGGCCCGGCAGTTGGTGGCCGAGCACGGCATGGCCGTGCGCCTGTGGGTCGATGACCTGCAAGCTTTCCTGCGGCTGTGCCCGCAGCTTGACCCCGGCGCGGCGCAGCAATGGCAGCAAGGGGTGGAGATTCGCCACTGGCCTGCTACCTGGCCAGGCGCGGAGCCGGCCCAGGTGGTGATCGGCGCCTTCGCCTGCCAACTGCCGGACGGCTACGTCCAGGCCATGGCCCAGCAGCCCACGCCCCCCTTGTGGTTGAACCTGGACTACCTGAGCGCCGAAGACTGGGTGCAGGGCTGTCATGGTTTGCCATCGCCCCAGGCCAACGGGCTGCGCAAGTACTTCTTCTTCCCAGGCTTCACCGAGCAGACCGGCGGCCTGCTGCGTGAAGCCAGCCTGCTGCCGCGTTGCCAGGCCTTGCGCCAGACGCCCGGTGAGCGGGAGAGGTTCCTTGGCGGGCTGGGCGTGCAGCCTCAGCAGGGCGCGCGGCTGATCTCGCTGTTCGCCTATGAGAACCCGCAGTTGGGCAACTGGCTCGATGTGCTGGCCGCTGATGCCCAGCCCACCCACCTGCTGGTGCCGCAGGGGCGCATCCTTGGGGACCTGGGCGCATGGTTGGGCACGGCGCAGCTGCCCGTGGGCGCGCTGCATCGGCGTGGCGGGCTGACGGTGCAGGTGCTGCCTTTCGTCAGCCAGGACGACTACGACCGGCTGCTGTGGAGCTGCGACTTCAACGCCGTGCGCGGCGAGGATTCCTTCGTCCGCGCGCAATGGGCCGGCGTGCCGATGCTGTGGCACATCTACATCCAGCAAGAGAACGCCCACTGGGACAAGCTCGAGGCGTTCCTCGTCCTCTACCGTGAAGGGCTGTCGCCAGCTGCCGGGCAGGCGCTGGTCGAACTGTGGCGGGCCTGGAACATGGATCGGCCGATGGGGCAGGCCTGGGCGGCGCTGCAGCCGCACTGGGACGAAGTGCGCGAACATGCCCGGCAATGGCAGGCCGCGCAGGCCGCTCGGCCGGACCTTGCCACGAGGCTGGTACAGTTTTACCGAAATTCGCTATGATACGCGGCCTCGATTTTTATAAATCCATCCAGATTCGGATACTTCGTAATGAAAACTGGTAAAGAACTGAAACCCGGTACCGTACTGCGGATCGACAACGACCCGTGGCTGGTTCAGAAAGCTGAGTTCACCAAGTCGGGCCGTAACAGCGCGATCATGAAGACCAAGCTGAAGAACCTGCTGACCGGCTACAAGACCGAAACCGTATACGGTGCGGACGACAAGCTGGACGACGTGATCCTGGATCGCAAAGAAGCGACCCTGTCGTTCATCAGCGGTGACTCGTACACCTTCATGGACACCACCGACTACACCATGTACGAACTGAACGCCGAAGACATCGACGCCGTTCTGCCGTACATCGAAGAAGGCATGGAAGACATCTGCGAAGCGGTGTTCTTCGAAGGCCGCCTGGTATCGGTAGAACTGCCGACCACCATCAGCCGTCAGGTCGTCTACACCGAGAACGCTGCGCGTGGCGACACCTCGGGCAAGGTCATGAAGCCTGCCAAGCTGAAGAACGGTACCGAGATTTCGGTCGCCGACTTCATCCAGATCGACGAGTGGATCGACATCGACACCCGCGACAACAGCTTCAAGGGCCGTTCGAAGAAGTAATCTTCTTGCGACGAGCACAAGAAACCCGGCCTTGGCCGGGTTTTTTTGTGCCTGTCTCTGGCGGCTTGCCTCACCCCTGTAGGCGCGGCCTTGTGTCGCGAAAGGGGCGCAAAGCGCCCCCGACAGTGGAACAGGCGAACAGCAGATTCGGCCTTGCGAATTCTGGGGCCGCTATGCGGTCCTTTCGTGACACAAGGCCGCTCTGACAGGAATAGCCACCGCTGCGGTCAGACAGTTACATGCAAGCGCACATCCACATTGCCACGGGTCGCGTTGGAATAAGGGCAGACCTTATGCGCCTTCTCCACCAGCCCTTCGGCGTCGGCCTGGGCCAGGCCCGGCAGGTTGATGTGCAGGTCGATGTCCAGGCCGAAACCACCCGGGATCTGGCCAATACCGACCTTGGCGGTGATCGAGGCATCGGCCGGCAGGGCTTTTTTCTCCTGCCCGGCAACGAACTTCAGCGCGCCGATGAAGCAGGCCGAGTAACCGGCGGCGAACATCTGCTCGGGGTTGGTGCCTTCGCCACCGGCGCCACCCAGTTCCTTGGGGGTGCTCAGCTTGACGTCCAGCTTGCCGTCGCTGGAGCGGGATTTGCCGTCGCGACCGCCGGTGGAGGTGGCTTCTGCGATGTACAGTGGAGTGACCTTTTGCATCTTGATGCCTCGCTTGTGTGCTGCGCGCCGTCGGCGCTGAGTGGGTATGGATTTAAATTAGCGCGCAATTATTTAGTGCGCAAGTTAAATATTCGACCATTCATCGAACCGCTCGCCCACAGCATAGCCGTCAGAGGTGATCTTGCAGTTGCGCGCGCAGTGCCAGCAGGTCGGCTTGCAGTTTTTGCAGCTGTTCGGCGCTGTGGCCACTGGCCTGGAGGATGCATTGAGGCACGCGGCGGGCTTCGCCTTGCAAGGCGCGGCCCTTGTCGGTCAGTTGCACCAGTACCACGCGCTCGTCCTCGCGGCTGCGGCTGCGCTTGAGCAGGCCTTCGCTTTCCAGGCGCTTGAGCAAGGGGGTCAGGGAGCCGGGGTCGGTGAGCAGGCGCTGGCTGATTTCGCCCACGGTCATGCCGTCCCGTTCCCACAGCACGAGCATGGCCAGGTATTGCGGGTAGGTCAGGCCCAGGGCCTGCAGCAGCGGTTTGTAGACCTTGGTCATCAGCAACGAGGTGGAGTGCAGGGCGAAGCACACCTGGTTATCCAGCAATAGCTCGTTGCAGGGAGCTTGGGTGTCGGCGTTCATGCAGGTCCTTGGTATCGATGAGGATGGAAATCTAGCACGCCAAAGCTTGGTGCGCTTACTACCAGCGCAGCTCGCTTCTCAGGGCCAGGTCCCACGGTGGTAGCGGACTGAATCGGCTCTTGAGGAATTCGAGCAGCAAACGGCTGCGAGAGTTCGTTTCGTGTTCCAGGCGCAGGGCATAAATGCCGCTGGTTTCGGGTTCGGGCAGACCGTTTTGGCAAAACAGCGGGAGCAATTCGCCACGCAGCAGGTAGTCGCTGATCAACCAGGTGGGCAGGTGGGCCACGCCCAATCCTGCGAGGGCACCGAACAGCAGGGTCTCGGCGTTGTTGGCGGCCATGCGCATGCGGGCGGGGCGGTACAGCCGGGTCTGGCCGTCGACGTTGAAGCGCCAGGCGAACGGCGGTGCCAGGCCATCCCAGTCCAGGCCATCGTGGCCGGGCAGCTCGCTGGGGCAGGCCGGCACCCCGCGGCTGGCCAGGTAGGCAGGGCTGGCGCAGGCAATGCGCACCATGTAGGCCAGGGGCGTGGCCACCAGGCGGGTATCGGCCAGGGGGCCGGCGCGCAGCACCAGGTCGACTTCGCCCAGGTGGCTGCCGTGCAGGTCGACGAAGCTGTCGATCAGGCGCAGTTGCACGTCGAGCCCGGGGTAGGCCACCAGGAAGTCGGCAATGGCCGGGGCCAGGTGGCGTCGGCCAAAGGCGGCGGGGGCGTCGATGCGGATCAACCCTTCGGGGGCGTTGCTCAGCGACACCGCCTCGGCCCGCGCCAGGCGCAGTTCTTCGATGATACGCCGGGCCCGCTCGGCGAACGCGTTGCCCGCTGGAGTTGGCCGCACGGCATGGGTGCTGCGCGAGAACAGGCGGCTGCCCACGGCGCTTTCCAGGTTGTCGATGCGCCGGGCCACGGCAGACGGGGTCAGGGGGTGGCGACGGGCAGCGGCGGAGAAACTGCCGGTTTCCAACACGTCGAGAAACAGGCTCAGTTGTTCAGTGAGGATATCGGGGCTCATAGAGGTGTGCTTATGCAAGATACGCACAGCCATTGTGCGCTGCTGTGCGTTTCCCCGCTAGCCGCGACTGGGTAGCATGCTGCTCATTCTCTGAAAACAGGCGGATGAGGCCCGGATGATCGAGTGGTTGATGTATATCGTGTTGGGGGCGGCGCTGGGTACCTTGGGCGGCTTGTTTGGCATTGGTGGTGGGTTGATCGCGATTCCGGCGCTGGGGGTGTTGTTCGGCCTCGACCAGCAGCTGGCCCAGGGCACGGCACTGGTGATGGTGGTGCCCAACGTGCTGTTGGCGTTGTGGCGCTATCACCAGCGCAACCGCATCGAGCTGCGCCATGCCGTGCCGTTGTCGTTGTGCAGTTTCGTGTTTGCCTGGCTGGGGGCGATCTGGGCCGTCGGGATCGATGCCCAGTCAATGCGCCTGTACTTCGTCGGTTTTCTGGTGGTCCTGGCGGTGTGGAACGTGGCGCGGATGTTCCTGCCGGTGCGCCCGCCGAGCAACCAGCTGCGCTATCCATGGCCGTGGTTGGGCGTGTTGGGCAGCTTTGCCGGGACCATGGGCGGGCTGTTCGGCGTGGGTGGGGCGGTGGTGGCCACGCCGATATTGACCTCGGTGTTCGGCACGACCCAGGTCGTGGCCCAGGGCCTGTCGCTGGCGCTGGCGGCGCCGAGCACCCTGGTGACGCTGTTGACCTATGGGCTGCACCAGAGTGTCGTCTGGAGCGTCGGTATCCCCCTGGCGATCGGTGGTTTGCTCAGCATCAGCTGGGGCGTGAAGCTGGCCCATGCGTTGCCGGAGAAGGTGCTGCGGGCAATGTTCTGCGGGTTCCTGGTGGTGTGCGCGCTGATGCTCGGGTTCGAGCTGTAGTATGTGGGGCTGCTGCGCAGCCCTTTCGCGACACAAGGCCGCTCCCACAGAGGTCACGCGATCCCCTGTGGGAGCGGCCTTGTGTCGCGAAAGGGCCGCAAGGCGGCCCCTGGATCCCACCTGTCATTTGAAGCCTTCGACGATGTATTCGGCCATGCAGTCGGTGATGGGCGAATGCTGCTGGTCGTTGCGCAGCAGCATCACATTGGCCATGTGCAACTGCGGCAAGCCGTCTTCTTCGCCGAGGATGCGCAGTTGCCCGCCGACCAGGCTCTGCAATTGCGCGGTCACCGCCAGCCCCGCGGTGACGATGGCGAAGATCGCCGCCAGGCTGGGGCTGGTGTAGGCGATGCGGTACTCGATGCCCTGGCGCTCCAGGGCGTTGCAGGTCCAGGCCCGGCAGAAGCAGTCGGTGTTGAACAGCGCCAACGGCATCGGCCGCTGCTCCTGGGGGCAGAAACCCTCGGCGGCGGCCCATACCAGGCGCTCCTGGCGCAGCAGCTGGCCGACCTCGTTGCCCGGTTCGCGGGTGACGATGGTCAGGTCCAGGTCCTGGCGCAGCATCAATTGCTTGGACGAGTCGCAGTGCACCTCGACATGGATCAACGGGTAGGCCTGGGCGAAGCGGGTGAGGATGCTGGGCAGGTAGCGCATGGCATAGTCGTCCGGCGTGCCGATGCGTACCACCCCGACCATGTGCGGCATGCGCAGGGTGTTGAACACCTCGCCATGCAGCTTGAGGATGCGCCGGGCATAACCCAGCAGCACCTGGCCCTCGGCGGTCAGGCGTACCTGGCGGCCGTCGCGCTCGAACAGCTGGCGTTGGAGGATGTCTTCCTCCAGGCGTTTCATCTGCATGCTGACCGCCGACTGGGTACGGTTGACCACCTCGCCGGCGCGGGTGAAGCCGCCTTGCTCGGCGATGGCGACGAAGGTGCGCAGCACGTCGGCATCGAGACTCTGATACTGGGACATGGCATCAATCTCCTAGATGCACGGCATCAGAAACATTCGTTGGATTGATCTTAGGCCTGGGCAGAGACTGGAGCCATCCACAAGGAGGGCGTCATGATGAAAGGTCATTTCAACGTAGCTCACCACACGGCATCACCCCTGGGCCACCTGTTGCGCTGGTACGAGCTGCACCGCCAGCGCGAGGAGCTGGCGCGCCTGAGCGATGCCACGCTGCATGACCTGGGCTTGTCCCGGGCCGATATCCAGCAGGAGGCCGAGCGGCATTTCTGGGACGATCCGCTGCGCAAGTAGGCGCCTGGTTTACAGGCCAGGCCGATCGCAAACCCCGTAGAAGCCGGCTTGCCGGCGAACACCGGCGCAGCCGGTGCCAGGTAGCCCGGCGTCTGGTTCGCCGGCAAGCTGGCTCCTGCGCTCGCCAAGGCGCAGACTCTGCGGTATCCACAGGGAGGTCATGCAGTGTCTTCGAGCTTGTCCATCCACCAGGCCCGGCGCCTGGCCCTGAGCGCCCAGGGCTTCGCCAAGCCTGCCGCTGCCGAGCCCAGCCTTGCCAGCCTGCGCCGCACGCTCAACCAGTTGGGCGTGGTGCAGATCGATTCGGTCAACGCGCTGGTCCGCTCCCATTACCTGCCGCTGTTCTCGCGCCTGGGGGATTATCCACAGGCCCTGCTCGATCAGCTCGCCTGGGGCACGCGCCGCCAACGCCGGCTATTCGAGTATTGGGGCCATGAGGCCTCGCTACTGCCACTGGCGCTCTACCCATTGATGCGCTGGCGCATGGCCCAGGCGGCCGACGGCAAAGGCATCTACCGGCAGTTGGCAACCTTTGGTCGCGAGCGCCGCGCGGTCATCGAGCGGGTCCTGGCCGCCGTGCGCGAGCGTGGCGCGTTGGCTGCCGGCAGCCTGTCGACCCGCGCAGAGCGCGCCGGCCCCTGGTGGGACTGGAGCGAAGAAAAACACGCGCTGGAATGGTTGTTTGCCGCAGGCCAGGTCACGGTGGCCGGGCGTCGCGGCTTCGAACGCCTCTACGACCTGCCCGAGCGGGTGTTGCCCGCCGAACTGCTCGGGCAACCAGTGCCGGGCGCGGCCGAGGCGCAGCAGGGGCTGCTGTTGCATGCCGCCCAGGCGCTGGGGGTGGCTACCGAATCGGACCTGCGCGACTATTTCCGCCTGACGCCGCCACAGAGCAAGGCCGCCCTGGCCGCGCTGCTCGCCGATGGGCGCCTGCAGCCCTGCACGGTACAGGGCTGGAAACAGCCGGCGTACCTGCCAGGCACGCCGCGCATCCCCCGGCGCATCGAGGCCAGCGCCTTGCTTTCGCCGTTCGATTCGCTGGTCTGGGAGCGCAGCCGCACTGAGCGTTTGTTCGACTTTCGCTACCGCCTGGAGATCTATACCCCGGCCCACAAGCGGGTGTACGGCTACTACGTGCTGCCTTTCCTGTACCAGGAGCGCATTGCCGCGCGCCTGGACCTGCGCGCCGAACGCGCCCAGGGGCGGCTGGCGGTGCATGCGGTCCATGCTCAGCCCCCAGGATTGGACGAGGCCGGTTATCAGGCGCTGGCGCTGAACCTGTGGCGCCTGGCCGGCTGGTTGGGGCTGGCGCAGGTGCAGCTCAACTGCCCACGGGCCGAGGGCAGCCAGCTGCGCCAGGCCTTGCTCAGCGGCGCACCTGCTTGAGGGTTTCGGCGATCAGGAACGCCAGCTCCAGCGACTGGTCGGCATTCATGCGCGGGTCGCAATGGGTGTGGTAGCGGTCGGACAGGCCGTCCTCGGTGATCGGCCGCGCACCGCCGATGCATTCGGTGACGTTCTGCCCGGTCATCTCGATATGGATACCGCCGGCATGGCTGCCCTCGGCCTGGTGCACCTGGAAGAACTGCTTCACCTCGTCGAGGATCTGCGCGAAGTCGCGGGTCTTGTAGCCGCTGCTGGCCTTGATGGTGTTGCCGTGCATCGGGTCGGAGCTCCACAGCACCTGGCGGCCCTCGCGTTCGACGGTGCGGATCAGCCCCGGCAGGTGCTCGCCGACCTTGCTGGCGCCCATGCGCACGATCAGGTTGAGGCGGCCGGGGTCGTTGTCCGGATTGAGCACGTCAATCAGGCGGATCAGCGCCTCAGGGTCCATGCTCGGGCCAACCTTGACCCCGATCGGGTTGTGCACGCCGCGCAGGAACTCGACATGGGCCCCGTCCAGCTGGCGGGTGCGGTCGCCGATCCACAGCATGTGCGCCGAGCAGTCGTAGTAGTCGCCGGTGAGGCTGTCGCGGCGCACGAAGGCTTCTTCGTAGTTGAGCAGCAAGGCTTCGTGGGCGGTGAAGAAGCTGGTTTCGCGCAATTGCGGCGCGCTGTCCAGGCCGCAGGCGCGCATGAACGCCAGGGTTTCGTCGATGCGGTTGGCCAGTTGCTGGTACTTGTCGGCCAGGGCTGAGTTGGCGATGAAGTCCAGGTTCCACTTGTGCACCTGGTGCAGGTCGGCGAAGCCGCCCTGGGCGAAGGCGCGCAACAGGTTGAGGCTGGCGGTGGCCTGGTGGTAGGCCTGCAGCAGGCGCTCGGGGTCGGGCACGCGGCTGGCGGCGTCGAAGCCGATGCCGTTGACGATGTCACCACGGTAGGCGGGCAGGGTGATATCGCCGATGGTTTCGTCGTTGGCCGAGCGCGGCTTGGCGAACTGGCCGGCCATGCGCCCGACCTTGACCACCGGGCAGCCGGCGGCGAAGGTCATGACGATGGCCATCTGCAGCAGCACCTTGAAGGTGTCGCGGATCTTCGCCGCGGAAAACTCGGCGAAGCTCTCGGCGCAGTCGCCGCCTTGCAGCAGGAAGGCCCGGCCCTGGGTGACCTCGGCGAACTGCCGGCGCAGCTCGCGGGCTTCGCCGGCGAATACCAGCGGCGGATAGCCGGCCAGGGTCTGCTCGACCTTGAGCAGGTGCGCGGCGTCGGGGTAGGTCGGTTGCTGCTGGATCGGCAGGGCGCGCCAGCTGTCAGGGCTCCAGGGTCGGGTCATCACGGGCTCTATCTATAGTGTCGGTTCGGGCGTGCCTGCCATGGTAACGCTGGCGACGTGCTTGTTGCACCACCGGCATTGACGGACAATGCGCGTTTTGCGCGGGCAGGTGGCGGGATGGCGACGGAGCGGGAAGAGCGGCTGCTGGCACGGGTCGAGGATGCCTTTGGCGTCATCAGCGTGTACGAGGTGGAGGACTATCGCTTCCTCGAGTTCGGCGACGCCATCGAGCAGAGCTGCACCTTCACCGCCGACCCCAGCTGGCTGGAGTACGACTATACCCGCGCCATGCTGGTCGGCGCGCTGTGCCATGCGCAGCCGGAGAGCGCGTTGTTCCTGGGCCTTGGCGCCGGCACCCTGACCCAGGCGTGCCTGAAGTTCCTGGCGTTGGAGGACGTCGAGGCCATCGAGCTGCGCCCGGATGTGCCGCGCCTGGCCATGGAGTTCATGGGCCTGGACGACGACCCTCGGCTGTACGTGCGGGTGGGCGATGCCCTGGAACTGCTGCCCACGGCCGAGAAGGCCGATTTGCTGTTCGTCGACCTGTATACCGACCATGGCCCTGGGGTCGGGCACCTGGCCTGGGGGTTCCTGGAGCGCTGCCAGCAGCAGCTCAACCCCGGTGGCTGGCTGGTGATCAACCAGTGGGCCGGCGACGATGGCCGGCCGCTGGGGGCGGCGTTGCTGCGAGGCCTGTATCACCGGCATTACTGGGAGTTGCCGGTGAAGGAGGGCAATGTGATCCTGCTGGTGCCGGCGGACCTGGAGCAGACGCTGGATATCGATGCCGTGCGGGCGCGGGCCGCAGCGCTGGCGCCGCAGTTGGGGTATTCGCTGGAGTACCTGATCAAGGCCATCCGCCCGGCGACCTGATGAGCCGGCGGCTGACGCAGCCCTGTAGGCGCGGCCTTGTGTCGCGAAAGGGCCGCAAGGCGGCCCCGGCGATCTTGAGGTGGGCACGCATCCCGGGGCCGCCTTGCGGCCCTTTCGCGACACAAGGCCGCTCCTATAGGGAAACGATTCAGCCTGGATCCAATATGGGGCTGCATTCTATAAATATTTCTCACGGTTCATGGCGAATTCGGGTATAGTACGCGCCGGTCTTTTAGCGGACCTCAAAATCAGGTGGTGCAAATCCTCCGAATCCAGCTTCGGCTGCATGTCCGCTAGGCGGACCCTCTCACACGTTTCTTTTTCAATCGTTTTCGCAAATCCCCGCCGCCAAAGCTGCCTGGGTGACCTTCGGGTCTTTCAAGGCATGTGCAGCTTTGGAGCATGGGTCTTTGCGGATGCACCTAGAGGCAGACCCATGACCCAGGAAACCGGCGGATTCGCCGCTCTCGATCTCAACCCGAATATCGTTGCTGCCGTCCTGGCTACCGGCTATGAAGAGCCGTCGGCCATCCAGCAACAGTCGATCCCGATCATCCTCGCCGGTCACGACATGATCGGCCAGGCGCAGACTGGCACCGGCAAGACCGCTGCCTTCGCCCTGCCGATCCTCAACAAGATCGACGTGAGCAAGCGCGAACCGCAAGCCCTGATCCTGGCGCCAACCCGTGAGTTGGCGCTGCAAGTAGCCACCGCATTCGAAACCTACGCCAAGCAGATGCCCGGCGTGAACGTGGTGGCTGTGTACGGTGGTGCCCCGATGGGCCCACAGCTGCGTGCCATTCGCAATGGCGCACAGATCGTCGTCGCTACCCCGGGCCGCCTGTGCGACCACCTGCGCCGTGACGAAAAAGTCCTGTCCACCGTTCAGTACCTGGTACTCGACGAAGCGGACGAAATGCTCAAGCTCGGCTTCATGGACGACCTGGAAGTCATCTTCAAGGCCATCCCCGAGTCGCGCCAGACCGTGCTGTTCTCCGCCACCCTGCCGTCGTCGATCCGTTCGATCGCCGAGCGTCACCTGCGCGAGCCCAAGCACGTCAAGATCCAGAGCAAGACCCAGACCGTCACCGCGATCGACCAGGCTCACCTGATGGTCCACGCCGACCAGAAGATCCCGGCCGTGCTGCGCCTGCTGGAAGTCGAAGAGTTCGACGCGCTGATCGCCTTCGTGCGTACCAAGCAAGCCACCCTGGACCTGGCCGCTGCCCTGGAAGCCAAGGGCTACAAGGCTGCCGCGCTGAATGGCGACATCGCCCAGAACCAGCGTGAGCGGGTGATCGACTCGCTCAAGGATGGCCGCCTGGACATCGTCGTCGCCACCGACGTCGCTGCCCGTGGCCTGGACGTGCCGCGTATTACCCACGTGTTCAACGTCGACATGCCGTACGATCCAGAGTCCTACGTGCACCGTATCGGCCGTACTGGCCGTGCCGGTCGCGAAGGCCGTGCACTGCTGCTGGTCACCCCGCGTGAGCGCCGCATGCTGCAGGTCATCGAGCGTGTGACTGGGCAGAAGGTCGCCGAAGCCCGCCTGCCGAACGCCCAGGCCGTGCTGGACGCGCGCATCAAGAAGCTGACCAACAGCCTGGCGCCGCTGGTGGCCGACGCAGAGGCCAGCCATGGCGATCTGCTCGACCGTCTGACCGAAGCCCTGGGTTGCAGCCCGCGCGCCCTGGCCTCGGCCCTGCTGCGCAAGGCCACCAACGGCCAGGCGCTGGACTTGGCCTCGGTTGAGCGTGAGCAGCCGCTGGTGCCGACCTACACCCCGCGTGAGCGTGGCGAGCGTACCGAGCGCGCCGAGCGTCCAGACCGTGGTGATCGCGAGCGTCGTGCGCCGATGCCGCTGGCCGAAGGCCGCGTGCGTTGCCGTACCGCCCTGGGTGCCCGTGACGGCATCGCGGCCAAGAACCTGCTGGGGGCGATCCTCAACGAAGGTGGCCTGGCCCGTGACGCCATCGGTCGCATTCAGGTGCGCGACAGCTTCAGCCTGATCGAGCTGCCGGAAGAAGGCCTGGAGCGTCTGCTGTCCAAGCTCAAGGACACCCGCGTGGCCGGCAAGCAGCTCAAGCTGCGCCGCTACCGCGAGGACTGATCCTTACGCGGCAACGAAAAATCCCCGGCCTTGGTCGGGGATTTTTTTTGTCTGCCTATCTACCGGCCATGCTCCCCGCCTATAGGAGCGGCCTTGCCGAGGCGTCGGACCGGTCGGAAAGGGGTGCAACGCGCCCCCGGCAATCTTCAGTCGAACCGATAGATATCCATCCCCAGCGCCCCCAGGGTAAACCCCTGGTGCGCGATCCCAAACCGCTCACCCGCCCCCATGGCGAAGTACAGCGGCAACAGGTGCTCGTCACTGGGGTGGTTGCGCGCGGCGAACGGTGCCTGCCGGCGATAGTCCAGCAGCGCTTGCTCGTCCCCCGCCTTTAGCCGCTCCACCACCCAGTCGCGAAACGCCAGCGCCCAGGGTTCGGCCGCATCCGGCCCGGCATGCCAGTCCAGCTCGCCCAGGTTGTGGGTGATGCTGCCCGAGCCGACCAGCAGGATGCCGTCCTCGCGCAGCGCCGACAGCGCCTGGCCAACCTCCAATTGCAGGGCAGGGCCCGCCTGGCTGGGCAGCGACACCTGGACGACCGGGATATCGGCCGCTGGATACATCAGCGATAGCGGTACCCAGGCGCCGTGGTCGAATGGCCGCAGCGCATCCAGCCGCGCGCCCAGGCGTTCGGCGACCCGCCGGGCCAGTTCTGGCGCGCCGGGCGCCGGGTAGTGCACGGCGTACAGGGCCGGTGGAAAACCATGGAAGTCGTGCCAGGTCTGCGGCTGCGGATTGCTCATCACCAGTAGCTCGCGACTCTCCCAGTGCGCCGACACCACCACGATCGCTTTCGGGCGCGACAGGGCGCGGGCCAGCTCGGCCAGGGCCGGGCCACTGGCGCCAGGTTGCAGGGCGAGCATGGGGGAGCCGTGGGAAATGAACAGGCTGGGCAGCATGGTGGGATCCTGAGCGGTAAGATGCTTCATCTTCGGTCAGGCAACGATCGAGATCCAATATAAGTTTTCACAGGCTTTTATCGAAAAACCAGGAGGAAGCATGGAGCCAGCGTTCTGGC
Source organism: Pseudomonas muyukensis (assembly GCF_019139535.1). Lineage (NCBI taxonomy): Bacteria > Pseudomonadati > Pseudomonadota > Gammaproteobacteria > Pseudomonadales > Pseudomonadaceae > Pseudomonas > Pseudomonas muyukensis. The sequence continues at coordinate 2,264,657 of NZ_CP077073.1, forward strand.
ACAAACGGTGGGCGGACAACCAGATCGGCTTTCACCAACCTCAGGTGAACCCATATCTGCAGGCGCATTGGCCGGCATTGGGGCTCGCCCCCGGCGCGCGGGTACTGGTGCCTTTGTGCGGCAAGAGCCTGGACATGCTCTGGTTGGCCGCGCAGGGGTATCGGGTGTTGGGGGTGGAGCTGTCGCGGCGCGCGGTAGCGGATTTCTTCAACGAGCATGGCTTGCAGGTGCAACTGGCGCAGCACGGGGCGTTCGAGATCTGGCGCAGCGATGAGCTGGAGATCTGCTGCGGGGATGTATTCGCCTTGGGTGCCGAGGACCTTGCCGATTGCGCCGGGGTCTACGACCGCGCGGCCTTGATTGCGCTGCCGGCTGGGATGCGCGAGCGGTACATGACGTTGCTGGGCGAGAAATTGCCGATGGCCTGTCGCGGGCTGCTGGTGACTCTGGATTACGACCAGGCATTGATCGACGGGCCGCCGTTTTCGGTGGCGGATGCCGAAGTGCGAGCAGGCTTTGCCGGATGGCAGGTCGACGAGGTCGAAGGGCGGGAAATTCTCGATCAGAGCCCGAAGTTTCTGCAAGCAGGCGTTGAAAGCCTGGTTGAGCGCGTCTATCGGCTACGGCGCTGAGCTGGCTTCGACCCTGTAGGAGCCGGCTTGTCGGCGAACACCGGCATGGCCGGTGCCATCCTCCGCGGCGCCTGGTTCGCCAGCAAGCTGGCTCCTACAGGTATTGCAGGCCGGGCGAAAAAAAGGGCGACCGAAGTCGCCCTTTCCTGTTGCTGCCTGGATCAGCCGCGGCGACGCAGCGCGTCGATGCGGTCTTCCAGCGGCGGGTGGCTCATCAGCAGGCCGGCCAGGCCGTGCTTGAGGCCGCCATTGATACCGAAGGCCTTCATGGTGTCGGGCATGTGCACCGGCAGGCCTTGCTCCGAGCGCAGGCGCTGCAGGGCGCCGATCATCGCGTTGGTGCCGGCCAGGTGGGCGCCGGCTTCGTCGGCGCGGAACTCGCGGCGGCGCGAGTACCACATGACGATGATGCTGGCGAGGATGCCCAGGACCAGCTCGGCGACGATGGTCGCGACGAAATAGGCGATGCCGTGGCCTTCTTCGTTCTTGAAGATCACCCGGTCGACGAAGTTGCCGATGATGCGGGCGAAGAACATCACGAAGGTGTTCACCACGCCTTGCACCAGGGCCATGGTGACCATGTCGCCGTTGGCCACGTGGCCGATCTCGTGGGCCAGCACCGCGCGCACCTCGTCGGGCGAGAAGCGCTCGAGCAGGCCCTGGGACACGGCCACCAGGGCGTCGTTGCGGTTCCAGCCGGTGGCGAAGGCGTTGGCCTCGTAGGCCGGGAAGATACCCACCTCGGGCATCTTGATGCCGGCTTCGCGGGACAGCTCCTCGACGGTCTGCAGCAGCCACTGCTCGTGACGGGTGCGGGGCTGGCTGATGATCTGGGTGCCAGTGGTCATCTTCGCCATCCACTTGGAGATGAACAGCGAGACCAGCGAACCCGCAAAACCGAACACGGCGCAGAAGACCAGCAGCTGGCTGAGGTTGAGGTCAACCCCGTTGGCTGCCATGAACCCGTTGAAGCCGAACAGGCTCAGGGTAATGCTTGCAACCAGCACCACCGCGAGGTTGGTGGCTACAAACAACAGAATGCGCATCATGGTTGTTACGTTCTCCTGACGGATGAGTTCGTTGCGTACTGCGGGGTATATAAGGGGGAGACCACGCCGATTCAACCGGGCGACTATTTCAAACTGTGTACGCGGGGAAGTATGGCAGAGGATGGCGCAGGGGCTGTGGGGCAGAGCGTTGCAGGATGTAAAGGTGCCGTTGGGTGTTCGGCGTAGGAGCCTTGTCGGCGAACATCGGCGTCACCGGTAACCTGCACCGTGGCGCCTGGTTCGCCAGCAAGGCTGGCTCCTACGGGTTTGAGGCAGGTGACGAGCGTTGTAGGAGCCGGCCTTGCCGGCGAACACCGGCCCACCCACACCGTGTCGTCTGCTTCGCCAGCAAGGCTCCTACGGTTGGCCCTGGCGCTTACTGCGAATAGGTGCGCAGGAAGTTGCCGATCCGGCCAATGGCCTGTTCCAGGTCATCCACCCGCGGCAGGGTGACCACGCGGAAGTGGTCCGGCCATGGCCAGTTGAACGCCGTGCCCTGGACGATCAGCAGTTTCTCCGACAGCAGCAGGTCGAGGGCGAACTTCTCGTCGTTGAGGATCGGGCAGACCTTCGGGTCGATGCGCGGGAAGGCATACAGCGCGCCCATCGGCTTCACGCAGCTGACCCCGGGGATGTCGTTGAGCAGCTCGTAGGTGCGGTTGCGCTGCTCCAGCAGGCGGCCCGGCGGCAGCACCAGGTCGTTGATGCTCTGGTAGCCGCCCAGCGCGGTCTGGATCGCGTGCTGGGCCGGCACGTTGGCGCACAGGCGCATGTTGGCCAGCATGTCGATGCCTTCGATGTAGCTCTGGGCGTGGTGCTTGGGCCCGGAGATGATCAGCCAGCCGGAGCGGAAGCCGGCCACCCGGTACGACTTGGACAGGCCGTTGAAGGTCAGGCACAGCAGGTCCGGAGCCAGCGACGCGGTGCTGATGTGCACGGCCTCGTCGTAGAGGATCTTGTCGTAGATCTCGTCGGAGAACACCACCAGGTTGTGCTGGCGCGCCAGTTCCAGCATGCCTTGCAGCAGCTCGCGGGAGTACACCGCGCCGGTCGGGTTGTTCGGGTTGATGATCACCAGGGCCTTGGTGTTCGGGGTGATCTTGGCCTTGATGTCGTCAAGGTCGGGGAACCAGTCGGCCTGCTCGTCGCACAGATAGTGCACCGGCTTGCCGCCGGCCAGGCTCACCGCGGCCGTCCACAGCGGGTAGTCGGGCGCCGGGATCAGCACTTCGTCGCCGTTGTTTAGCAACGCCTGCATCGACATCACGATCAGCTCGGACACGCCGTTGCCCAGGTAGATGTCCTCGATGGTGACGCCTTCGATTTCCTTTTGCTGGCAGTACTGCATCACTGCCTTGCGCGCGCTGAACAGGCCCTTGGAGTCGCTGTAGCCCTGGGCGGTCGGCAGGTTGCGGATGACGTCCTGGAGGATCTCGTCCGGCGCCTCGAAACCAAACGGCGCCGGGTTGCCGATATTCAGCTTGAGGATGCGGTGGCCTTCCTCCTCCAGGCGTTTGGCGTGCTTGAGCACGGGGCCGCGAATGTCATAGCAGACATTGGCGAGCTTGTTCGATTTGCTGAACTGCATGATGAGATCCCGAGTGAGAATACGCGCCGCCCTCTATCGAAAGGTTTGAAAGGGCGGGAAGCGGGTGCCAGACTTGCTGCCTTGCACACGAAGCCAACTAATATACGTGCCACCCGCGCCAGGGAAAAGCCAGCGCGAGGTGAAATTCAGCCTGCCGAGGTCCCATCATGCAAAAGTTCGAGAAAACCCTGGACGAATGGCGCGCCATGCTCGACCCGGCCCAGTACCAGGTGTGCCGGCTCAAGGGCACCGAGCGGCCGTTCAGCGGCAAGTACAACAGCGAGCGCCGCGACGGCATCTACCATTGCATCTGCTGCAACCTGGCGCTGTTCGACGCCAAGGCCAAGTTCGATTCCGGCTGCGGCTGGCCGAGTTTCTACGAGCCCATCGAGGCCGCCGCGATGATCGAGATCCGCGACACCTCCCACGGCATGATCCGCACTGAAGTCACCTGCGCCCAGTGCGACGCCCACCTCGGCCATGTGTTCCCCGACGGCCCGCCGCCGACCGGGCTGCGCTACTGCATCAACTCGGTGTGCCTGGATCTCAAACCCCGCGACTGACGGAGCGCCAACCATGGCCGATGCACTGCTGGACATCCCCTGTGTCACCCTGGGCGGCGAGCACAAGAAGCTCGGCGATTTCCCCGGCAAGGCGCTGCTGGTGGTCAACACCGCCAGCCAGTGCGGCTTCACTCCCCAGTACAAGGGCCTGGAGCGCCTGTGGCAGGCCTACCGCGAGCAGGGCCTGGTGGTGCTGGGCTTCCCCTGCAACCAGTTCGGCAAGCAGGAGCCGGGCGATGCCCGCGAGATTGCGCAGTTCTGCGAGGCCAATTTCGGCGTGAGCTTCCCGCTGTTTCGCAAGGTCGAGGTCAATGGCCCCGGCGCTCATCCGCTGTTCGCCGAGCTCAAGCGTCGGGCCCCGGGGCTGCTGGGCACGCAGAAGATCAAGTGGAACTTCACCAAGTTCCTGGTCGACCCGGCCAGCGGCCAGGTCACTCGCTTCGCCCCGACCACCAAGCCAGAAGCGCTGAAGTCGGCGATCGAGCCTCTGCTCAGCCGCTGAGCGGCACCCAGTGGTCGATCAGCGCCAGTAGCTCCTCGCGGCGAAACGGCTTGGCCAGGTAGTCGTTCATGCCCGCGGCGCGGCAGCGTTCGCGCTCCTCGGGCATGGCATTGGCGGTCAACGCGACGATCGGCAGCTCTGGCCAGCGCCCGCCCTGGCGGATGCGCCGGCTGGCCTCGTAGCCGTCCATCACCGGCATGTTGCAGTCCATCAGCACCAGGTCGAAATCCTCCTCTTCCAGGCGCTCCAGGGCCTCGCCGCCATGGGCGGCGACCTGCACCTGGCAGCCGAGCTTGCCGAGCATGCCCTTGGCCACCAGCTGGTTCACCGGGTTGTCTTCCACCAGCAGCACCCGCGCGCGGCGCTCCAGGGTCGCCGGCACCTCGTGGGGCAGGGGCGCGCTGGGCTCGCCCAGCAGGGTGCGGCGCAGCGTCTGGTACAGGGCGTTGCGCGCCAGGGGCCGGGCCAGCTGGTGCAGCGGCGCCAGTTGCGTGGCCTGCTCGCTGGGCAGGAAGTTGCCGTAGGCGGTCACCAGCAGGATTGGCGCTTGGATGGTCGGACGCAGGTCGAGCACATGGTCGAGGTCGTCGGTGATCAGCAGGTCGACCGTGCTGCCGGCCAGTTCGGCGGCCTTGTCATGCCGGGCGTAGTCCAGTCCCCAGCGCGGCAGCAATTGCCCGAGCAGTTCGGCCAGGCCGCTGCCGGCGTTGCCCAGGGCCACCACGCGCCCGGTCAGCGGCGCTGGCGGGATGGCCTCGGTGTGGGCGGGCAGGGGCAGGTCGGCGCTGAAGCGGCTGCCAAAACCGGTTTCGGAATGGATGGTCAGGTGGCCCTGCATGGCCTTGCACAGGTTGCGCGTCAGGGCCAGGCCCAGGCCGGTGCCGCCGTATTGGCGGGTGATGCCGGCGCCGGCCTGGGTGAAGGGCTGGAAGATGCGCGCCTGGGCCTCTTCGGGGATGCCGATGCCCGTGTCGCAGACCTGCAGGCGCACGCCGCCGACAATGCACGACAGGCGCAGGTCGACGCGGCCGAAGCGGGTGAACTTGAGGGCGTTGGACAGCAGGTTGCTGACGATCTGGCGGACCCGCGTCGGGTCGCCGAGCACCGTGCTGGGGAAGTCCGGGGCGATCAGGCAGGTCAGCTCGACGCTGGGCGCGGCATTTTGCGACAGCAGGTTGGCGGTGTCCTCGACCATCGCCCCGAGGTCGAAGGCAATGCGCTCGAGCTCCAGTTGCCCGGCGTCGAACTTGGACAGGTCGAGGATATCGTTGAGCAACTCCACCAGCACCTTGCCCGAGTCGTGGGCGATCGACAGCTGCTGGCGCTGTTCGGCGGCCAGGCCGCTGTCCAGGGCCAGGGCGATCATGCCGAGCATGCCGTTGAGCGGGGTGCGGATCTCGTGGCTCATGTTGGCCAGGAATGCCGCGCGGGCCTGGGCCATGTCCAGGGCGCGCTGGCGGGCCTCGTCCAGTTCCTGGTTGGACAGGCTCAGGCGGCTGTTGCTGGCCTTGAGTTCGTCGGTGCGCGCCGAGACGATGTCTTCCAGCTCGTTGAGGTACTGGGTCAGGCGGTTCTCGGCGCTGCGCCGTTGCTGGATCTCGGTGGCCATGCTGACGAACTGTTGGTTGGCGACCCGCACCAGCACGCCGATCTCGTCGTTCTCGTGGCCCTTGGGGCAGTCGACGCGGGTGTGCCGCGGGGTGCGCGCGTCGTTGCCGCTGAGCGCGCCAATCACCGTGACCAGGGGTTTGGTCAGCATCAGGTAGAACAGCCCCAGGAGGATGCCGGTGAGCACCAGGCTGCGGGCAAAACCGTTGACCAGGGTGACCCCGGCGCGGTCGAGAAAGCGCCCGCCGAAGGCATAGGTGTCGACGTCCAGGTACAGGGTGCCGAGGTATTCCTTGGGCATGTGGGCGAGGAACAGGCGGTCGCGGAACTGGCGCTGCTCGCCGAACAGGAAGTCCGACAGCGGCCGGTAGCGGCTTTCCAGGCGTGGCCGCTGGACATCGGCCAGCACCGTGTCGTTGTTGTCGATCAGTTGCGCGCGGATCACCGCCGGCGATTGCAGCAGGCCGCCGGTGAGCTCCTGGGCGAGCTCGGTGTCGATGTTGTAGGCGATGCGCGAGGCCGTGTCGTGGCTGATCTTCATCAACGCCTGAATTTCACGGTTGATGGACGCGTCTTCGCTGGCATAATCGATGCCGATCTGGATGAGACTGAGCAATGTTCCCAGGATGAAGCCGACCAGGACTGTCAACCGGGCTTGCTTGTATGACAGGCGATTGGTGAACTTGATATCCATGGGTCCCAAGCCGGTTACTTGCTCCGTGCGCTGCGCAAGCATAGCCGATCAGCCCTGGCTGCTGGCGGGTCTGTCTGTTCATTTCAGTTGAGCATGAATCAAGGGGCGCTGCGCGCGCCCAGACAAACCACTAGGAGTCGTCATGGACGCCCGACTTATCGCTTTTCTCGACCGCGCCGAATCCGTGCTTGCGCGTCTCGAACCCCTGTTGCCCGCGCAACGCCCGAACATCGACTGGGGCCATACCCTGGCCGCCCGCTGGCAGCGCGATGGCCGCAGTGGCTACCTGATGCCGCTGGAGGTCAGCCTGGATATTCGCCTGTCCGACCTGATCGGCGTCGACCAGCAGCGCGACCAACTGGGCCGCAACACCCACCAGTTCATCAATGGCCTGCCGGCCAACCACGCCTTGCTGTGGGGCTCGCGTGGCACCGGCAAGTCGTCGCTGGTGCGCGCGCTGCTGGCCGAACACGCAGGCCAGGGCCTGCGCCTGATCGAGATCGAGCGCGACCACCTGGCCGACCTGCCGCGGGTGGTCGAGCAGCTGCAAAAGCTCGAGCAGCGTTTCATCCTGTTTTGCGACGACTTGTCGTTCGAGGCCGGGGAGGGCGACTACCGGGTGCTCAAGAGCGTGCTCGACGGCTCGCTGGAGCAGGCCCCGGACAACGTGCTGCTGTATGCCACCTCCAACCGTCGCCACCTGGTGCCGGAGAAACAGAGCGACAACGAAAACTGGAAGATGGTCGACGGCGAGCTGCACCCCAACGAGGCGGTGGAGGACAAGATCGCCCTGTCCGACCGCTTCGGCCTGTGGCTGTCGTTCTATCCGTTCTCCCAGGAGCACTTCCTCAACGTGGTCGAGCACTGGATCGGCCAACTGGCGCGCCCGGCCGGGCTGCGCTGGCAGCGTGACGAGGCGCTGGACATCCTCGCCGTGCGCTGGGCGACCGGCCGCGGTAACCGTAATGGCCGTTGTGCCTATCAGTTCGCCCGCTATTGGGTCGGGCTGCAATTGCTGGAGCAGAAATAAATGATCGACCTCAATGCCAGTGGCCAGGGCCTCGATGGCTACGACCTGCTGGCTGCGCAAGTGCGGGCGCTGTTTGCCGACGAGCGCGACTTCATCGCCAATGCCGCGCAGTTCTCGGCGTTGCTGTTCAGCCAGGTCGAGGACCTGAACTGGGCGGGGTTCTACCTCAATCGCAACGAGGAGCTGGTGCTCGGCCCGTTCCAGGGCCAGGTGGCATGTGTGCGCATTCCGTTCGGCCGGGGCGTGTGCGGTGCCGCGGCGGCCACCCGGCAAACCCAGCGGGTCGAGGATGTGCATGCCTTCCCCGGGCACATCGCTTGCGACAGCGCGTCCAACAGCGAACTGGTGATCCCGCTGGTGAAGGCCGGCAGGCTGATTGGCGTGCTTGATCTGGACAGCCCGAAACTGGCGCGTTTCAGCGAGGTCGACCAGGCCGGGCTGGAGCGGTTGGTCGAGGTGTTCCTCGCGTTGAGCGACTGCTGAAAATGAAGAAGGGGCCTGCAAAGGCCCCTTTCTTTTCGTTTGCTCCTGTTCGCCGGCTTGCCGGCGAACAGGCCTTGGCCTGGATCGATCAATCGTAGATGACCTTCTTCTTCCAGGTCTCGTCCTCGTCGGTCTTCAAACCCTGGGTCAGCGCGTTCTGGTCGTTCTCCGCCGGCTCCATCTGGTCCAGCACCTGGGCGTTGGCGCGATTCAGCAGTTTCTCCAGGTAAGTCAGCTGCTCTTCATACTGCTTGGGCTCGGGCTGCTTGCGCAGGTATTGCACGCCCCGCTCGAAGGCCAGGCGTGCCTGGCCCGGCTGGTTCTGCTGCAGGGCCTGCTGGCCCAGGTTGTTGAAGAACTCGATGTGCAGCAGCACCAGGATATGGCGGATCTCCTTGACCCAGTACTTGCCTTCGTTGGTGGCCAGGAAGCCTTCCTGGGTGGCGCGCACGATCTGGTTGTGCAGCAGCTCCAGCAGGAAGCGCACATCCTTGGCCTTGGCTTCGGTATGGATAGGCGAGGGCGGGTTGTTCACCGGGATGCGCTCGGCCTGGCCGATCAGCCCCTCGAGCTCGGCGATGCGCGCCTTGAGGTCGCCGCTGTGCTTGTCCAGTGCCAGCTGGCGCTGGTTGAGGTTCAGCTCCAGGCGGGTCAGCAGCAGCTTGAGGGCCGGGGTCATGAACTGGCCCGGGAAGGTTTCGGTGATCTCGCCACAGCGGCGCAGGCGATCGGCGAGTTCGACTTTCAAGCGTGCGCGCTCGAGCTTGCTGTTCTCGACCACGTTGTTGAGGTAGCCGATCACGATCAGTAGTGCGATGCCCGCCACGATAAGCAGGGTGATCAGAAGTGGTGTCACCGTTAACGCCTCATGAAGAAGTTTTGCATCTGGTAAAGAGTGTAGTGAGTTCACCCGGGGGCGAACAGTGCAGCCCGGCGGAACCCGCGCGCTCGCGCCTTGCTTCTATGTCGGCAGGGCTACGCGAATCTACAGTTGATGGCACATGGCTATGAGCTTGCCGAGGCCGTGTCAGAAAATCAACGCCAAACCCCGGACACATCCTGCACCACCCCCTGTGGCAACGGGAAGTCATTGATTTAAATAAATTTCTACAAAGGGGTTGACGACCCTGCAAGGCATCCATAGAATGCGCGCCACTTGCAGCGTAAAGCGCACAGCGAAACGCGGCAGGGAGTGAAAGCAAGCAGTACTTTAAACAGGTAATGCGAGCAGCGTGTCCCCTTCGTCTAGTGGCCTAGGACACCGCCCTTTCACGGCGGTAACAGGGGTTCGAGTCCCCTAGGGGACGCCATATTGCGGGAATAGCTCAGTTGGTAGAGCACGACCTTGCCAAGGTCGGGGTCGCGAGTTCGAGTCTCGTTTCCCGCTCCAGTTTCTCCGGCACTGCTTCGCGGCAGGGCAGGAAAAGAAAATCCAGTCTGAATCGTGAGGTTCATGTGCTGGTACGCTGCAAAGCGTCGGCTTAGTCCCCTTCGTCTAGTGGCCTAGGACACCGCCCTTTCACGGCGGTAACAGGGGTTCGAGTCCCCTAGGGGACGCCATATTGCGGGAATAGCTCAGTTGGTAGAGCACGACCTTGCCAAGGTCGGGGTCGCGAGTTCGAGTCTCGTTTCCCGCTCCAGTTTCAAGGCATCGTTTCAGGCGGTGCCGGTGGTGAAGGTCTTCAAGGCGCTTCACGCCACAGGTAGCAACGCTTCACCCTGCGGGAATAGCTCAGTTGGTAGAGCACGACCTTGCCAAGGTCGGGGTCGCGAGTTCGAGTCTCGTTTCCCGCTCCAAATCGAAAACGCCACTTCATTGAAGTGGCGTTTTTTTTTGCTTCGGTTTTGCCGGCGGCGGCGAGAGGGCGGGGCCAGGCCCGCCCGCCTGGCCTCAGTGCTGGGTACCGGCGCCCGGCTGGGTCAGCAGCTGCTTTTCCAGGTTCCAGTCGAACGGCTCGTCGTTTTGCTCTGCTTCGTAGCGCCGCTCTTCCAGGGTCTGGTACAGGTCCAGTTCCTCGTCCGGCATGAAGTGCAGGCAGTCGCCGCCGAAGAACCACAGCAGGTCACGCGGGACCAGGTGGGCGATCTGTGGGTAGCGCTGGATCACCTGGCAGATCAGGTCCTGACCCAGGTACTGGCTTTGCAGCGGGTCTTGCGGCAGCAGGGTCAGCAGCTCGTCGAAGCGCTCGAGGAACAGGGCGTGGCTTTCCTCCGGTACCTGTTCGGCTTCACCCAGCGCGGCCAGGATGGTGCGCAGGTGATGCAGCAGCTGCAGGTGGTAGTCCAGGTGGGGATTGGCCATGGGGCGCTCCTCGGGATGGTTGAAACGGGCGCGGAGTATACGCCGGTTTTACCTGGGCTGGCAGCGCCGCCGGCGATGCCGGCCCGCTGCCACCCCTCAGGACCTGCCCCGATCATCAGCGAATGATGCCTTGCGCGCCAGCCAGTTGCGCCTTGTCGAACGCGTCGACATCGATCACCACGCGGCGTGCCCGCTCGGCGGCGTGCAGGCGTTGGCCCTCATCGGCCTGCAACACGCCGGCGGCCACCGCCGCGTCGATCGGCGATTGTCCCGCTGCTACGCGCACCTTGCCTTCCTTGATCGCCTGATGCAGCACCTTGTGCAGCGATGCCGCGTCGTCCAGCAGATCGCTGGCCCGTTGCAGTGCCGCCACCGGGTCGCCGTCGGCCTGTGGGCGGAAGCAGCCGGTGAGCAGTTCTTCCAGCGCCGGGTCGCCCTGGCGTCGGCCGATCAGCTCGGCGACCTCGGCATCCAGGGCGTCGCTCGGGCCGGTGTGGCGGCGCCCGAACGGGAACACCAGCACACGCAGGGCGCAGCCGATGAAGCGGTTGGGGAAGTTGTCGAGCAGCGTGGCGAGGGCGTTCTCTGCCTGGCCCAGGCTTTCCTCCAGCGCCCAGCGCAGCAGCGGGCGCATGTGCTCCGGCGAGCCGAGGTCGTGGTAGCGCTTGAGCGCCGCGCTGGCCAGGTACAGGTAGCTGAGCACGTCGCCCAGGCGTGCGCTCAGGCGCTCGCGGCGCTTGAGCGCGCCGCCCAGCAGCATCATCGACAGGTCGGCCAGCAGGGCGAAGGCCGCCGCCTGGCGGTTAAGGGCGCGGAAATAGCCCTGGCTCAGGGCATCGCCGGGTACCTTCTCGAAATGCCCCAGGCCCAGGCCTAGCACCAAGGTGCTGGCGGCATTGCCGGCGGCGAACAGGATGTGCTGCAGCAACAGGTCGTCGAACTCCTTGAGCGCCTGGTCGCGGTCCTCGCGCCCAGCCAGGGCCATTTCCTTGAGCACGAACGGGTGGCAGCGGATCGCGCCCTGGCCGAAGATCATCAGGTTGCGCGAGAGGATGTTCGCGCCCTCGACGGTGATGAAGATCGGCGCCCCTTGCCAGTTGCGCCCCAGGTAGTTGTTCGGGCCCATGATGATGCCCTTGCCGCCGTGCACGTCCATGGCGTGCTGGATGCATTCGCGGCCACGCTCGGTGAGGTGGTACTTGAGGATCGCCGACAGCACCGAAGGCTTTTCGCCCAGGTCCACCGCGTTGGCGGTGAGCAGGCGCGCGCTGTCCATCAGCCAGGCGTTGCCGCCGATGCGCGCCAGGGATTCCTGGATGCCTTCGAAGGCCGCCAGCGGCACGTTGAATTGCTCGCGGATGCGCGCGTACTGGCCGGTGACCAGGCTGGTGTACTTGGCCGCGCCAGTGCCCACCGCTGGCAGCGAGATCGAGCGGCCCACCGACAGGCAGTTCATCAGCATCATCCAGCCCTTGCCGAGCATGGCCTGGCCGCCGATCAGCAGGTCCAGCGGCACGAACACGTCCTTGCCGCTGTTGGGGCCATTCATGAAGGCCGCGCCCAGCGGTAGGTGGCGCTTGCCGATCTCGACGCCGGGGGTGTCGGTGGGGATCAGCGCCAGGCTGATGCCCAGGTCTTGCTGGTCGCCCAGCAGGTGGTCCGGGTCGTAGGCCTTGAACGCCAGGCCGAGCAGGGTGGCGACCGGGCCGAGGGTGATGTAGCGCTTTTCCCAGTTCAGGCGCAGGCCGATGACTTCCTCGCCCTGCCACTGGCCCTTGCAGACGATGCCGGTGTCGGGCATGGCGCCTGCGTCGGAGCCGGCCAGCGGGCCGGTGAGGGCGAAGCAGGGGATCTCTTCGCCGCGGGCCAGGCGCGGCAGGTAGTGGTTGCGCTGTTCATCGGTGCCGTAATGCAGCAGCAGCTCGGCCGGGCCCAGGGAATTGGGCACCATCACCGTGGAGGCCAGGTCGCCGCTGCGGGTGGCCAGCTTCATCGCCACCTGGGAGTGGGCATAGGCCGAGAAGCCCTTGCCGCCGTATTGCTTGGGGATGATCAGGGCGAAAAAGCCGTGCTGCTTGATGAAGTCCCAGGCGGCGCCCGGCAGGTCGAGGTCCTGGCCGATCTGCCAGTCGCTGACCATGGCGCAGAGCTGCTCGGTGGGGCCGTCGATGAATGCCTGTTCTTCCTCGGTGAGCTTGGCGGCGGGGTAGTCGAGCAGGGTGTTCCAGGCCGGGCGGCCGCTGAACAGCTGGCCGTCCCACCAGACGGTGCCGGCGTCGATGGCTTCGCGTTCGGTCTGCGACATTGGCGGCAGGGTACGCTGGAACCAGCCGAACACCGGGGCGCTGAAAAGCTGGCGGCGCAGGTCGGGCAGGGCGAAGAAGGCCACCTTGACGGCGATCACCAGCCAGATCAGCGCCAGCAGCCAGCCGGGCGCGCTGCTGAAGATGCCCATGAGCAGGGTGTAGGCGGCCAGTGCCGCGAGGATCTGCAGCGGCGCCAGGCGCCGGTGCGTGAGATACGCGGCGCCGAGCACCAGCACCACCAACCACAACAGCAACATAATCCTTCCTCCTTGGAAGCGGGGCGTATGGCCAACCCACAGAGCTTAGACGCACCGGGGCCGATGGCCTGCCTAGGAAATGACAGGGCGCGGCGCTGGGAGTTCGTTCGGTGGCTGTCGATGGATCCGGGGGCCGCCTTGCGGCCCTTTCGCCAGGCAATGCCGCTGCTACAGGGCCACGCGCATTCCCACGGCGAACGGGCTGCGCCGCAGTTCCCGGTTTCACTGGCAGCCTTCACCGCGTGGAGTAGACTGTGCCACCTCCCGCTATCCATTAAGGACGTTGCCATGCTGAAGATCTGGGGCCGCAAGAACTCGAGCAATGTGCGCAAGGCGCTGTGGATCGCCCACGAACTGGGCCTGGACTTCGAAGCCATCGACGCCGGCGGCGCCTTTGGCGTGGTCAACGACCCCGACTACCGTGCCCGCAACCCCAACGGCCTGGTGCCCATGCTCGAAGACGGCGACCTGGTGCTGTGGGAGTCGAACGCCATCGTTCGCTACCTGTGCGCCGAATATGGCGCCGAGCAGGGCTGGTACCTCGACGATCCTCGCCAGCGCGCCCTGGCCGACAAATGGATGGACTGGACCACATCGTCCCTCGCCGGCCCTTTCCGTCCGCTGTTCTGGGGCCTGCTGCGCACCCCTGAAGAGCAGCGCGACTGGGTGGCGATCAACGCCGCGCACAAGCAGTGCGCCGAGCTGCTGAGCATCGCCGACGCCACCCTGGCCAAGCAGCCGTACCTGTCAGGCAAGCAGATCGGCATGGGCGACATCCCCCTGGGCAGCTTCATCTACGCCTGGTTCGAAATGCCCATCGAACGCCCAGCCATGTACCACCTCGAGGCCTGGTATGAGCGCCTGAAACAGCGCCCCGCCTACCAGGCGGCGGTGATGACCGCGCTGACCTGAGGGTGCTTCAATAGTCATTATCAATAGATGTGACTGTACTTGTGCGGCCAGCCCTTGCACCATGGCCGCACGCACTGCGCCAGTGACTTTGCCTGGCGTGTCCTGAACCTTTTTATCGGTACCTGACCCGCTATGAGTTCCGCCCTGTCCATCCGACAGCTGACCAAGACCTACGGCAACGGTTTCCAGGCCCTCAAGGGCATCGACCTGGACGTCTCCGAAGGCGACTTCTTCGCCTTGCTCGGCCCCAACGGCGCGGGCAAATCCACCACCATCGGCATTCTCTCGACCCTGGTGAACAAGACCAGCGGCACGGTCAACGTGTTCGGCAACGACCTGGACCGGTCGCCCGCGGCGCTCAAGCGCTGCCTGGGCGTGGTGCCCCAGGAGTTCAACTTCAACCAGTTCGAGAAGACCTTCGACATCGTCGTGACCCAGGCCGGCTACTACGGCATCCCGCCCAAGCTGGCCAAGGAGCGCGCCGAACAGTACCTGACCCAGCTCGGCCTGTGGGACAAGCGCGACGTGCAATCGCGGTCGTTGTCCGGCGGCATGAAGCGCCGGTTGATGATTGCCCGGGCGCTGATCCACGAGCCGCGCCTGTTGATTCTCGACGAGCCGACCGCCGGGGTGGACATCGAGCTGCGCCGCTCGATGTGGAGCTTCCTCACCGAGCTCAACCAGAAGGGCATCACCATCATCCTCACCACCCATTACCTCGAAGAGGCCGAGCAGCTGTGCCGCAACATCGGCATCATCGACCACGGCACCATCGTCGAGAACACCAGCATGCGCCAGCTGCTGGGCAAGCTGCACGTCGAGACCTTCGTGCTCGACCTCAAGCGCGACCTGCCCGCCGCCCCTGAGCTGCAAGGCTATCCGTGCCGGTTGATCACCCCGCACACCCTCGAGGTGCAGGTGGACAAGGACATCGGCATCACCGCGCTGTTCGGCCAGCTGGCACTGAAGAACATCGAGGTGCAGAGCCTGCGCAACAAGACCAATCGACTCGAGGAGCTGTTCGTGTCCCTGGTGGAAAAGAACCTGTCGAAGGTGGCCGTATGAGCGTGGAACTGCGCACCAACTGGGTCGCCCTGAATACCATCGTCTACCGCGAGGTGCGGCGTTTCCTGCGCATCTGGCCGCAGACCCTGCTGCCGCCAGCGATCACCATGGTCCTGTACTTCGTGATCTTCGGTAACCTGATCGGCCGGCAGATCGGCGCCATGGGCGGCTTTACCTACATGGAGTACATCGTGCCGGGGCTGATCATGATGTCGGTGATCACCAACTCCTACGGCAACGTGGTGTCGAGCTTCTTCGGCAGCAAGTTCCAGCGCTCCATCGAGGAGCTGATGGTCTCGCCGGTGTCACCGCACACCATCCTCGTCGGCTATGTGCTGGGCGGCGTGCTGCGCGGGTTGGCGGTGGGGGTGATCGTGACCATCCTGTCGATGTTCTTCACCCACCTGCAGGTGCACCACCTGGGGGTGACCGTCGTCGTGGTGTTGTTGACCGCGACCATCTTCTCGTTGCTGGGCTTCGTCAACGCCGTGTTCGCGCGTAACTTCGACGATATCTCGATCATCCCGACCTTCGTGCTGACGCCGCTGACCTACCTGGGTGGGGTGTTCTACTCGATCAACCTGCTGCCGCCGTTCTGGCAGACCGTGTCGCTGGCCAACCCGGTACTGCACATGGTCAACTCGTTCCGCTACGGCATCCTAGGGGTGTCGGATATCAGCATTGGCACCGCGATCAGCTTCATGCTGGTGGCTACCGCCGTGCTCTATGCGCTGTGCGTGCGCCTGCTGGTCAGCGGCCGCGGCATGCGCGCCTGAGCCCCGGGCGACCGAGCAGCGACACTGGCGCCGGCGCCATTGCCGGCCCACCCACCAGCGCCAGTACAGCATGGTGGTGAAGTAGGCCAGCACGCCGAGCACCACCCCGCACACCACCGAGCCCAGCAGGAACGGTTGCCAGATCGTCGCCAGCTGGTCGGTGACCCAGTCGACGGTGATCTCCTCCGGCAGGGTGCGCGGCGGCACCTGCATCAGCCAGGCGCCGGTCATGTAGGTCACGAAGAACACCGGTGGCATGGTCAGCGGGTTGGTCAGCCACACCAGGCTCACCGCGATGGGCAGGTTGCCCCGTACCGGGATGGCCAGCGCCGCGGCCAGCAGCATCTGCATGGGGATGGGGATGAGTGCGGCGAACAGGCCGACGCCCATGGCCCGCGCCACCGAATGTCGATTCAGGTGCCAGAGGTTGGGGTCGTGCAGCAGCGTGCCGAAAAAGCGTAAGGACTTGTGTTCCCGGATGCTGGTCGGGTCCGGCATGTAGCGTTTGAACAGACGGCGCGGCATGTGGGCTCCCGGCGGGTTGATGGGCGTCAGTATGCCTTGATTGAAGCGCAGCCTCGTTCAGAGTTTGTGACAATTGATTAGCAGGATTTCCCTGCCAATCGACTAAGCCTCAGGGGCCGTTTTCGCTTCTGGAGCTCTATCTCATGCGTACAGGGATGCTGGCGCTCGCGCTCGGGCTGTTGAGCCTGCGTTTTCTGCCTGCTTTGCCACCGGTCGGGTGGTTGCTTGCACTGTCATTGCTGGGGCTGGCCTGCCTGCGTACGCGAGGCTGGCCGCTTGGCTGCTACCTGTTGGGGCTGTGCTGGGCGTGCGGATCGGCACAGCAGGCACTGGATGATCGGCTGGCCATGGCACTGGACGGGCGCACCTTGTGGCTGGAGGGGCGGGTGGTCGGCCTGCCGGCGCGCAGCGAACGGGGTGTGCGTTTCGAGCTGGAGCAGCCCCGTTCGCGTCGGGCTGAACTGCCGCAACATCTACAACTGACCTGGTTCGATGGCCCCGCACTGCACGCCGGGGAGCGCTGGCGGCTGGCGGTCAACCTGCGCCGCCCGCATGGGTTGCTCAACCCCCATGGCCCGGACCGCGAGGCGACCCTGCTGGCGCGGCGCATCGGCGCCACCGGCACGGTCAAGGCGGGTGAGTGGCTCGGCGCTCCCGCCCTCGATTGGCGCGACGGCATCCGCCAACGCTTGCTGGCGGTCGATGCCCAGGGGCGTGAGGCGGCCCTGGCTGCGCTGGTGCTGGGCGATGGCGCGGGGTTGGCGCGCCAGGATTGGCAGGCCCTGCAAGCCACCGGCACGGTCCATTTGCTGGTGATCTCCGGGCAGCACATCGGGCTGCTGGCCGGGTTGGTGTATGGCGCGGTGGCCGGGCTGGCCCGCTTGGGCGGGTGGCCGCGGCGCCTGCCTTGGTTGCCCTGGGCCTGCGGCCTGGCCATGGGGGCTGCGCTGCTGTACGGCTGGCTGGCGGGGTATGGCGTGCCGGTGCAGCGTGCCTGCCTGATGCTGGCGGTGGTGCTGCTGTGGCGCCTGCGCTTTCGCCAGCTGGGCGTGGGGCTGCCCTTGTTGCTGGCGCTGCTGGGGGTGTTGCTGGTCGAGCCGCTGGCCAGCCTGTTGCCGGGCTTCTGGCTGTCGTTTGCCGCCGTGGCGGTGCTGGCGCTGTGTTTTTCTGCCCGGCTGGGCGCCTGGCGGCCCTGGCAGGCCTGGACGCGGGCGCAATGGGTGATCGCCGTGGGCCTGCTGCCGGTGTTGCTGGCGCTGGGCCTGCCGATCAGCCTTACGGCGCCGCTGGCCAACTTGCTGGCGGTGCCGTGGCTGAGCCTGGCGGTGCTGCCCTTGGCCTTGCTCGGTACCGCGCTGCTGCCGCTGCCTTGGCTGGGGGAGGGGCTGTTGTGGTTGGCGGGCGTTTCGCTGCACGGCCTGTTTGGCTGGCTTGCCTGGGCGGCAGGGCTTGTGCCGGCGTGGACAGGCGAGCCGCTGCCGCTGTGGGCTGGGCTGCTGGTGGGGCTTGGCGCGTTGCTGGCGCTGTTGCCTCGGGGTGTGCCCTTGCGTGTGCCGGGTGCGGTCCTGTTGCTGGCCTTGTGGGTGCCACGCGAGCAGGTGCCACATGGCCAGGTCGAAGTCTGGCAGTTGGACGTTGGTCAAGGGCTGGCGGTGTTGCTGCGCACGCGCCAGCACAGCCTGCTGTATGACGCAGGCCCTGCGATGGGGGAGAGCGACCTGGGCGAAAGCGTGGTGCTGCCGACCTTGCGCAAGCTTGGGGTACGGCAGCTGGACCTGATGCTGATCAGCCATGCCCATGCCGACCATGCCGGGGGCGCCGGGGCCATTCGCCGGGGCCTGCCGGTGTTGCGCGAGCTGGGCGGGGAGAACACTGGCGGGGCGATTTGCAGCAGCGGTGAGCGCTGGCAGTGGGATGGCGTCGAGTTCGAGCTTTGGCACTGGCCGCAGGGGCCGTCGAGTAACGAGCGTTCTTGCGTGCTGCGGGTCGAGGCCAATGGTGAGCGTTTGCTGCTGGCAGGCGACATGGAGGCCGGTGCCGAGCGGGCCTGGCTGGCGGGCAATGCCGATACCCGCATTGATTGGCTGCAGGCGCCGCACCATGGCAGCCGCACCTCGTCCAGCGAGGTGATGCTAAGGGCCATGGCCCCGCGCGGGGTGTTGATATCGCGCGGGCGGCACAATGGCTTCGGGCATCCGCATCCACAGGTTATCGAGCGTTATCGGCGGCACGGGGTGCGGGTGCATGACACCGCCCTGGAGGGGGCGCTGGGGTTGCGGTTGGGCAGTCAGGGTGGGGCGGTGGGGGAGCGCGCCGGGCGCAGGTTTTGGCGGGGTGGTGGAGGCAGTTGATGATCCGGCAGCGGGCGCGATTCCTGTAGGAGCGGCCTTGTGTCGCGATGGGCCGCAAAGCGGCCCCGGCATTCTTGGACAGGACAAAGATCCTCGGGCCGCTGCGCGCCCCTTCGCGACACAAGGCCGCTCCTGCAAAAGCCGTGATTGCATGTTCCCTGACCTCCGGCAGATGAGCCCCCTGCGCGCCTATGGTAGAGTGGCGGCCTTTTTCCGAGGGGATGCTTACTGTGTGGGAATTGGTCAAGTCTGGTGGCTGGATGATGCTGCCGATCATCCTGAGCTCCATCGCCGCCATGGCGATCGTCGTCGAGCGCCTGTGGACCCTGCGCGCCAGCCGTGTCACCCCGCCGCACCTGCTGGGCCAGGTGTGGATGTGGATCAAGGACAAGCAACTGACCAGTGACAAGCTCAAGGCCTTGCGCGCCGATTCGCCGCTGGGTGAGATCCTCGCCGCGGGCCTGGCCAACTCGCGCCATGGCCGCGAAATCATGAAAGAGTGCATCGAGGAAGCCGCTTCGCGGGTCATCCACGAGCTCGAGCGCTACATCAGCACCCTCGGCACCATCGCCGCCATGGCCCCGTTGCTGGGCTTGCTGGGCACCGTGCTGGGCATGATCGACATCTTCAGCGCCTTCATGGGCTCGCAGATGACCGCCAACGCCGCGGTACTGGCCGGCGGTATTTCCAAGGCCCTGGTTACCACCGCGGCTGGCCTGATGGTCGGTATCCCGGCGGTGTTCTTCCACCGTTTCCTGCTGCGCCGCATCGACGAGCTGGTGGTGGGCATGGAACAGGAAGCGATCAAGCTGGTGGAAGTGCTGCAGGGCGATCGTGAAGTGGAAGTGGCCGGAGGCAAGGCGTGAAGTTCCGGCGCAACCGTCAGCGCGAGAACGTCGATATCAACCTGGCGTCGCTGATCGACGTGGTGTTCGTGCTGCTGCTGTTCTTCGTGGTCACCACCACCTTCACCCGCGAGACCCAGTTGCGCGTCGAGCTGCCCGAGGCCAGCAGCGCCGCGCCCGCGCAGCCCGATGACGGCAAGCTGATCGAGGTCACCATCAGCGCCGATGGCGTGTACTCGGTGAACAACCACCTGCTGCCCAAGAGCGACCTGGATACCCTGACCGAGGCGATCGAGAAGGAGTCCGGCGGTGACATCACCCTGCCGCTGGCCATCAGCGCCGACGGCAAGACCCCGCACCAGGCCGTGGTCACCGCAATGGATGCGGCCGGCAAGCTCGGCTTCAGCAAGTTGCGCATGACCACCGTCGAGGCCGCGCAGGGCAACCCCTGATGGCCTTCGCCGACCGTCTGCTTGCCGCCTGGTACGCCGGGCACCCGGCACTGGCCTTGCTGCGCCCGCTGGAGGCCCTGTACCGGCGGGTGGTGACGCGCAAGCGCGCGCGCTTCCTCAGTGGCCAGAGCGCCAGCTATCGCGCCCCGGTGCCGGTGATCGTGGTGGGCAACATCACCGTGGGCGGCACCGGCAAGACGCCGATGATCCTCTGGCTGATCGAGCACTGCCGCCGGCAGGGGCTCAAGGTTGGCGTGGTCAGCCGTGGCTACGGGGCCAAGCCACCCCAGTACCCGTGGCGCGTCAGCGCCGATCAGCCGGCCGGGCAGGCCGGTGACGAGCCTTTGCTGATCGTCCAGCGCAGCGGTGTGCCGCTGATGATCGACCCTGACCGCTCGCGTGCGGTCCAGGCGTTGCTGGCCAGTGACGCGCCAGACCTGATTCTCTGCGACGACGGCATGCAGCACTACCGCCTGGCCCGCGACCTGGAACTGGTGCTGATCGATGCCGCCCGTGGCCTGGGCAACCGCCGCTGCCTGCCAGCCGGCCCGCTGCGCGAACCCGCCGAGCGCCTGGGCGAGGCGGACGCGGTGCTGTTCAATGGCGCCGAGGCCGACCGCGACGACGGCTTCGCCTTCGGCCTGCAGCCCTCGGCGCTGATCAACCTGCGCAGTGGCGAGCGCCGTGGCCTCGACCTGTTCCCTGCCGGCCAGGCGCTGCACGCCGTGGCCGGCATCGGCAACCCGCAACGTTTCTTCAACACCCTGCTGGGGCTAAACTGGCAGCCGGTGCCGCACCCCTTCGCCGACCATGCGCCGTACAGCCGCGAGGTGCTGTCGTTCAGCCCCTCGCTGCCGCTGGTGATGACCGAGAAGGATGCGGTGAAATGCCGGCCCTTCGCCGCCGAAGACTGGTGGTACCTGGCCGTCGATGCCGTGCCGTCACCGGCGTTTCGCGCCTGGTTCGACGCCCAGCTCGACCGCCTGTTGCCTGGCCGTCCCCGGCCCTGAGCCTTTTTCATTTTCCGGCCACTGGCCTCAAGGAAACCTCCATGGACACCAAACTGCTCGATATCCTGGCCTGCCCGATCACCAAGGGCCCGCTCAAGCTCAGCGCCGACAAGAGCGAGCTGATCAGCAAGGGCGCGGGCCTGGCCTACCCGATCCGCGACGGCATTCCGGTGATGCTGGAGAGCGAGGCGCGCACCCTGACCGACGACGAGCGCCTGGACAAATGAGCCTGGCCTTCACCGTGGTGATCCCTGCCCGGCTGCGTTCCACGCGCCTGCCGGGCAAGCCCTTGCTGCCGATCGCCGGCAAGCCGATGGTCCAGCATGTGTGGGAACAAGCGCGCAAGAGCGGCGCCGCGCGGGTGGTCATCGCCACCGACGACGCCGGCATTGTCGCGGCCTGCCAGGCGTTCGGCGCCGAAGTGCTGCTGACGCGCGCCGACCACGAGTCGGGCACCGACCGCCTGGCCGAAGTGGCCACCCAGCTGGGCTTGGCCGCCGATGCCATCATCGTCAATGTGCAGGGCGACGAGCCGCTGATTCCGCCGGTGATCATCGACCAGGTAGCAGCCAACCTCGCCGCGCACCCCGAGGCCGGCATCGCCACCCTGGCCGAGCCGATCCACGCCCCGGAAACCATCTTCAACCCCAATGCAGTAAAGGTGGTGAGCGATAAGCACGGCCTGGCCCTGACCTTCAGTCGTGCCCCGCTGCCCTGGGCCCGCGACGCCTTCGCCGCGGACCGCGAGCGCATGCCACAGGATGTGCCGTACCGTCGCCATATCGGCATGTACGCCTACCGCGTGGGCTTCCTGCAGGACTTCGTCGCCTGGGGCCCGTGCTGGCTGGAGCAGACCGAGTCGCTGGAGCAACTGCGCGCCCTGTGGCACGGCGTGCGCATCCATGTCGCCGACGCCATCGAGGCGCCGGCTGTGGGCGTGGATACCCCTGAAGACCTGGAGCGCGTCCGGCGCTTGCTGGAGGCCTGATGCGCGTCCTGTTCGTCTGCCTCGGCAACATCTGCCGTTCGCCAACTGCCGAAGGCGTGCTGCGCCACCAATTGCAGGCCGCAGGCCTCGGTGATGTGGTGCAGGTAGCCTCCGCCGGCACCGGCGACTGGCATGTGGGCAAGGCGCCCGACAACCGTACCTGCAAGGCCGCCCTGGCCCGTGGCTACGACCTGTCGCGCCAGCGTGCCCAGCAGGTCAAAACGGCGCACTTTGCCGAGTACGACCTGGTGCTGGCCATGGACAAGAGCAACCTGGGCAACCTGCAGGCGCTGCGCCCGCACAACGCCAAGGGCGAGCTCGACCTGTTCCTGCGCCGTTATGGCGCGGCCCTGGATGAAGTACCGGACCCTTACTACGGCGGCGCCGAGGGCTTCGAGCAGGTGCTTGACCTGATCGAGGCGGCCTGCCGCGAGCTGGTCGTGGAAATCAAGGGGCGGTTATGACGGCGCACTGGCAGGAGCGGGTGTCGCTCAAGCCCTACAACACCTTTGGCATTGATGTCAGTGCCCGCTATTTCACCCAGGCCCATGACGACGACGAGGTCCGCGATGCCTTGGCCCAGGCTGCCGAGCGGCAGGTGCCGGTGCTGGTGATCGGCGGCGGCAGCAACCTGTTGCTGTCCCGCGATGTCGAGGCCCTGGTGCTGCACATGGCCAGCCGTGGTCGACGCCTGCTCAGCGACGATGGACAGCGCGTGGTGGTGGAGGCCGAGGCCGGTGAGCCGTGGCATCCGTTCGTGCAGTGGAGCCTTGCGCAAGGCTTGTGCGGGCTGGAGAACCTCAGCTTGATCCCCGGCACCGTGGGCGCCGCGCCGATGCAGAACGTCGGTGCCTATGGCGTGGAGATCAAGGATGTGTTCGCCGGCTTGACCGCGCTGGATCGCGAGACCGGTGAATTGCGGGATTTCTCGCTGGAGGCGTGCGCCTTTGGCTACCGCGACAGCCTGTTCAAGCGCACTCCCGGGCGCTGGCTGATCCTGCGCGTGCGCTTTGCCTTGAGCCGCACCTTGCAGGCACACCTGGACTATGGCCCGGTGCGTCAACGCCTGGCGGAGCAGGGCGTCGATCAGCCGAGCGCGCAGGCGATCAGCGAGGCGATCTGCAGCATCCGCCGGGAGAAGCTGCCGGACCCGGCCGAGCTGGGCAATGCCGGAAGCTTCTTCAAGAATCCGGTGGTGCCGGCGGCGCTGGTTGAGCGGATTCGCGCACAGTACCCGGGCGTGGTGGCTTATCCACAGGCCGATGGCCAGGTGAAGCTGGCGGCCGGCTGGCTGATCGAGCAGGCGGGCTGGAAAGGCTATCGCGATGGCGATGCCGGGGTGCACCGTTTGCAGTCGCTGGTGCTGGTCAATTATGGCCAGGCGAGCGGGGCGCAGTTGCATGGGCTGGCGCAGCGGATCCAGGCGGATATCCTCGAACGCTTCGGGGTGGCGCTTGAGATGGAGCCGAACCTGTACTGATCAGTGCCAGCACCGCGTCGCCTGGTTCGCCGGCAAGGCCGGCTCCTACGGGGGGTGGTGGTTTGAGGTAGGAGCCAGCCTTGCTGGCGAACCAGGCCAAAGACGTACTTGATACGACAGCGGTAAAGAAAAAGCCCCGCCAGTTCGCACTGGCGGGGCTTTTTCATTCAGCCGTGGCTATCAACCGTGATGAGGCTTGTGCTCATCGGCGGTGTCCAGCGCCGGTGCCGGGGCTGCTTCGGCGGCGGCCTGGGCAGCAGCGGCGGCTGCGGCTTCGGCTTCACGCTTGCGACGACGCACTTCACGTGGGTCGTTCGGCGCGCGGCCGTTGGACAGCATGACGGTAGCGGGCTCGACCGGCGCTTCGACCGGGGTCTGCTCGGCAACCACTGGAGCAGGCTCGGCGACTGGCGCTTCGACCACTTCAGGCTGGGCTTCGGCTACCGGAGCAGGCTGCTCGGCAACGGGTGCCTCGACTTCGGCCGCTTCGACAACCTGGGCCTGCTCGATCTCACCGGCTTCAACCACAGGGGCTGGTTCGACCGCTGCAGGTTCTGCAGGGGCTGGGACGGCGGCGGCAGGCTGCTCGGCGACGGCTTCTTCGATCACTGGTTGTGGCGCGACTTCAACCACGGGCTCGATGCTCGGCTCGACGGCGACGACCGGCTCGCTGACAGGTTGCTCGACCGCTGGGGCGATCTCGACCTGCTCGACCTGCTCGGCTTGCTCGGCGACGACCTCGACGGCTTCGACCTGGGCCTGCTCGACCACCGCGGTGGCGCGCTCAGCCTGCTGGTTGGCTTCGGCGTCGGCTTCGGCGCTGATGTTGCTGGTGGCAACGGCGGCGGTGACGGCGATGCCGGCGGCCAATTCGGCACCCAGCTCGGTGGCCTGGTGCTGCTGTGGCTGCTGCTCTTCACCGGCGTCTTCGTCGCCGCCATCGATCAGCTCGCCATTGGCGTTGCGCTGGCGCTCGCGGCGGTTGCTGCGACGACGCTGGCCACGGGAACGGCGGCGTGGACGCTCGCCATCGGCGCCTTCCTGCTCGTCCTGCAGCAGCTCTTCGTTCGGCAACTGCTCTTCGACCAGCTCGGCGGCCTGTTCGGCAACCTGCTCGTCAGGGCGCGGCTGGCGCTCTTCGCGCGGCGGACGCGGCTGGCGTTCTTCACGCGGGGCACGCTCTTCGCGTGGCGCGCGCTCTTCACGCGGGGCACGTTCCTCGCGTGGCTGGCGCTCTTCGCGTGGGGCGCGCTCTTCGCGTGGTGCACGTTCTTCACGTGGGGCACGCTCTTCGCGGGCTACACGTTCTTCGCGCGGGGCACGTTCTTCACGGGGCTGGCGCTCTTCGCGGGCGACGGCTGGGGTGGCGTCCAGCGGCTCGCGCAGTTCACGCACGCGCTCTTCGCGGTTGCCACGGCGGTCTTCGCGCGGCTGACGTGGCTGACGCTCTTCGCGTGGGGCGCGTTCTTCACGTGGTGCACGTTCCTCGCGAGGGGCGCGTTCTTCACGGGGCTGGCGCTCTTCACGCGGAGCACGTTCGCTGCGCTCTTCGCGCGGCTTGCGGTCTTCGTCGCGGCGGCCATTGCGGTTGCGGCTCTGCTGGCGACCGTTGCGGCGCTCCTCGTTGCGCGCTGGGCGCTCGGTAGCCGGCTTCTCGGTGCTCACGGCCGGGGCGGCGGCAGGTTCGTCCTTGCCGGCGAACAGGCTGACCAGCGACTTGACCAGGCCCTTGAACAGGCTTGGCTCGGCAACGTGCTGGACCGGCGCGACCGGCGCGGCTGGCTGCTCTTCGACAGCGCTCGGCACCGGGGCGTTGGCGCGGGCCGGCGCGGTTTTCACCGCGGCTTCCTGGCGCACCAGGGTACGGGTGGCGGTCGGTTGCGGCGCTTCTTCGGTTTCGGCGGCGGCGATCTCGTAGCTGGACTGGTTGTTCAGCACTTCCGGGTTGTCGTCGCGCAGGCGCTGGACTTCGAAGTGCGGGGTTTCCAGGTGATCGTTCGGCAGGATGATGATGCGCGCGCGGGTGCGCAGTTCGATCTTGGTGATCGAGTTGCGCTTCTCGTTGAGCAGGAAGGCGGCCACCGGGATCGGCACCTGGGCGCGAACCTCGGCGGTGCGGTCCTTCAGGGCTTCTTCCTCGATCAGGCGCAGGATCGCCAGCGACAGCGACTCGACGTCACGGATGATGCCGGTGCCCGAGCAGCGTGGGCAGACGATGCCGCTGCTTTCACCCAGCGACGGGCGCAGGCGTTGGCGCGACATCTCCAGCAGGCCGAAGCGCGAGATACGGCCTACCTGTACGCGGGCGCGGTCGGCCTCCAGGCATTCACGCACGCGTTCTTCGACGGCGCGCTGGTTCTTCGCCGGGGTCATGTCGATGAAGTCGATGACGATCAGGCCGCCGATATCACGCAGGCGCAGCTGGCGGGCGATTTCCTCGGCCGCTTCCAGGTTGGTCTGCAGCGCGGTTTCCTCGATGTCGCTGCCCTTGGTGGCGCGCGCCGAGTTGATGTCGATGGAGACCAGGGCCTCGGTCGGGTCGATGACGATCGAGCCGCCGGACGGCAGGTCGACGACGCGCTGGAAGGCGGTCTCGATCTGGCTTTCGATCTGGAAGCGGTTGAACAGCGGCACGCTGTCTTCGTACAGCTTCACCTTGCTGGCGTACTGCGGCATCACCTGGCGGATGAAGGTCAGGGCTTCTTCCTGGGCGTCGATGCTGTCGATCAGCACTTCGCCGATGTCCTGGCGCAGGTAGTCGCGGATGGCGCGAATGATGACGTTGCTTTCCTGGTAGATCAGGAACGGCGCGACGCGGTCTTGCGAGGCTTCCTTGATGGCGGTCCACAGCTGCAGCAGGTAGTCGAGGTCCCACTGCATTTCTTCGCTGCTGCGGCCCAGGCCCGCGGTGCGCACGATCAGGCCCATGTCGCCCGGAACGGTGAGGCCGTTCAGCGCTTCGCGCAGTTCGTTGCGCTCTTCGCCTTCGATGCGGCGGGAGATGCCACCGGCGCGCGGGTTGTTGGGCATCAGCACCAGGTAGCGGCCGGCCAGGCTGATGAAGGTGGTCAGGGCGGCGCCTTTGTTGCCGCGCTCTTCCTTCTCGACCTGGACGATGACTTCCTGGCCTTCGCTCAGCACTTCCTTGATGTTGACCCGACCTTCAGGGGCTTTCTTGAAGTATTCGCGGGAGATTTCTTTCAGCGGCAGGAAGCCGTGACGTTCGGAGCCGAAGTCGACGAAGGCGGCTTCAAGGCTGGGCTCGATCCGGGTGATCTTGCCTTTGTAGATGTTGGCCTTTTTCTGCTCACGGGCACCGGACTCGATGTCCAGGTCGTAGAGGCGTTGGCCGTCCACCAGGGCTACACGCAACTCTTCGGGTTGAGTTGCGTTAATCAGCATTCTTTTCATGTTGTACCGTCGGTTTCCGGGCTGCCGGAAACGGCGTTCGGCACACACGACTTCTCATGGTCGGTGCCTAGGTGCGCAAAGGGTGGCGGGCCACCCCCGTGTCTGGCGACGTTCGGCACCAGCCGGTTGCCCAGCCTGCCGTTGTCGCGACGACGCGTCCTGTTTCATGGTGCCAAAAGGCCTGTCGAGCTCTTCGAACGTGATCCGAATCAACCGAGCGGGCCTGGTGCACTCAGTCAGGAGGAGGAATCAACCGGTCGTCCGTGGACGCCACGAGGGCGTCTGCTCAGGACCTTGTCCGCTCATTGCCCGTGCATCGGGGCGTTGGCTGGACGCGGTGCCACACGGTCCGAGGGCTGTGCATCTCCACCCTGCACGTATCCCTTGAAAATTCGGGTGCTGCCGCGCGCTGAATCCGCAACGGGTTGCATTTTTCGCCAGCCCATACCGGGCTGGCGCCATAACATGTCCAAGGCAGGTATTTCCGGAGCACTTCGCCCAAATGCGCGGAGACGACGGTGGCGGGCAGAGGTACGGCGAAAAGAAGCGGGTAAGCAGGTGAAACACCGCACTTGTCGTTTTTTTTCGGTCTTCTCTACACAGCGCTGGTGGCGATTCCAGGCATTCATTAAACTGGCGAACGCTCCGTAGGACGGCCTCGCGTCCTCGGAATTGCGATGGTCAGGGCCGGCGTAGAGCCTGTTGCCGCTGGCCTGCCGCTTTTGGCGGCGTTCGCGACTATAGCAGTAATGATTAAGTGCTTCAATTCCATAAAAAATTGTTATGATCCCGCCATGACGACCAATACCCCCCCGACTTCCGGCGTTCAGCTGATCGAAGTCCCGCCGGAGCTTGCCGGCCAACGCATCGACAATTTCCTCATCACGGCCCTCAAGGGCGTGCCCAAGACCCTGGTCTACCGCATCCTGCGCAAGGGCGAGGTACGGGTCAACAAGGGCCGGATCAAGCCTGAGTACAAGCTGCAGGCCGGCGATATCGTGCGGGTACCGCCCGTCCGGTTGCCGGAGCGCGACGAGCCGGCGCCGGTCGCCCAGGGGCTGTTGCAGCGCCTGGAAGCGGCCATCGTCTACGAAGACAAGGCGCTGATCGTGATGAACAAGCCGGCCGGCATCGCCGTGCATGGCGGCAGCGGCCTGAGCTTCGGGGTGATCGAGGCGCTGCGCCAGCTGCGCCCGGACGCCAAGGAGCTGGAGCTGGTGCACCGCCTGGACCGCGACACCTCCGGCCTGCTGATGATCGCCAAGAAGCGCAGCATGTTGCGCCACCTGCACGCCGCCCTGCGGGGCGATGGCGTGGACAAGCGCTACATGGCGCTGGTGCGCGGCCACTGGCCGACCTCGAAGAAGCAGGTCAACGCGCCTTTGCTCAAGAGCAACCTGCGCTCCGGCGAGCGCATGGTCGAGGTCAATGACGAGGGCAAGGAAGCGCTGACCCTGTTCCGCGTACTGCGCCGCTTCGGCGAATTCGCCACCATCGTCGAGGCGCGGCCGATCACCGGGCGCACCCACCAGATTCGGGTGCACACCCTGCATGCCGGGCACATGATCGCCGGCGACAGCAAGTACGGTGACGAGGATTTCAGCCGCGAAATCCGCGAGCTGGGTGGCAAGCGCCTGTTCCTGCATGCCTATCAGCTCACCGTGCCGCTGCCCGATGGCGGCGAGCTCAAGCTCGAGGCGCCGGTGGACGAGGTGTGGGCCAAGACCATCGAGCGGCTGGCGTCCTGAACCATGAGCAAACCTTATGACCTGCTGATCTTCGACTGGGACGGCACCCTGGCCGACTCCATCGGGCGCATTGTCGAGGCCATGCATGCCGCCGCCGAGCGCGCCGGCGAGGCGCCCAGCAGCGATGCGGCGGTCAAGGGCATCATCGGCCTGGCGCTGAGCGAGGCGATCGGGCTGTTGTATCCGCACCTGGACGAGGTGCAAGTGCAGCGGTTCCGTCAGCACTACGCCGACGTCTACATGGCCCTGGACCAGCAGCCCTCGCCGTTGTTCGACGGCGTGGTCGAGTCGCTGGAGGGCTTCCGTGCCGAGGGCTACCGCCTGGCGGTGGCCACCGGCAAGGCGCGGCGTGGCCTGGATCGGGTGCTCAAGGCCAATGGCTGGGAAGGCTACTTCGATATCACCCGCGCCGCCGACGAGACCCGCGGCAAGCCGCATCCGCTGATGCTCGAGGAAATCCTCGGCCATTGCCGGGTCGAACCCGGGCGGGCGCTGATGGTCGGAGATTCGGCCTTTGACCTGCAGATGGCCAGCAACGCTGGCATGCATTCGGTGGCGGTCGGCTACGGCGCGATGCCGTTGCAGGCGCTGGCCGAGTTTGGCCCGCAGCTGTGCATCGAGCATTTTTCCCAACTGCGCGAATGGCTCGCCAGCCCCGCGCATATCAATTTCCAAGGTAGGTGAACATGGCTGACGAATGGAAAGCACCCGAGTCCGAGGAGGGTGGCGAGGAGCGCAAGAGCTGGAAACTGCTCGAGAAAACCTTGCTGGCGGGCGTGCAGGAGCAGCGTCGGGCGCGGCGCTGGGGGATCTTCTTCAAGCTGCTGACCTTCGTCTACCTGTTCGGCCTGCTGGCGCTGTTCACGCCGCTGATGGACGTCGACAAGGCTGCCTCGCGCGGCGCCAGTCATACCGCGCTGGTGGAAGTGCGCGGGGTGATTGCCGACCAGGAACCGGCCAGTGCCGACAATATCGTCAAGAGCCTTCGCGAAGCGTTCAAGGATCCCAAGACCAAGGGCGTGGTGATGCGCATCAACAGTCCGGGCGGCAGCCCGGTGCAGGCGGGCTACATCTACGATGAGATCCGCCGCCTGCGCGCCGAGTACCCGGCCATCAAGCTGTATGCGGTGATCGCTGACCTGGGGGCTTCCGGGGCGTACTACATCGCCAGTGCCGCCGACGAAATCTATGCTGACAAGGCCAGCCTGGTCGGCTCCATCGGCGTCACGGCGGCGGGCTATGGCTTTGTCGGTACCATGGACAAGCTGGGCGTGGAGCGGCGCACCTACACGGCGGGCGAACACAAGGCCTTCCTTGATCCGTTCTCGCCACAGAAGTCGGAAGAAACCGCGTTCTGGCAGGGTGTGCTGGACACCACGCACCGCCAGTTCATCGCCATGGTCAAGCAGGGGCGTGGCGAGCGCCTGAAAGACAAGGATCACCCTGAGTTGTTCAGCGGGCTGATCTGGTCGGGCGAGCAGGCCAAGGCGCTGGGGCTGGTGGACGGGCTGGGCAGTGCCAGCTATGTCGCCCGCGACATCGTCGGTGAGAAGGAGCTGGTGGACTTCACCGTGCAGGAGTCGCCATTCGATCGGTTCTCCAAGCGCATCGGTGCCAGCGTGGCAGAGCGCCTGTCGCTGTATATGGGCTTGCAGGGGCCTTCGCTGCGTTGAGCTGAAATCGCTGCGGCATCATTGCGGGGCAGCTCTTGCGGGGTGTTCGGCGAAAATGTTGCGGCGCTTATCAGATCGAGCGCCGCCCGCGCGGCGCTCGATCTACGTGGCGCTACAAAGATTGCGGCGAACACTTAAAGGGCTGATGCTCAGGGCACCTGCACGCCTTCCTTGTGCAGCATGTCCACCAGTCGAATCAGCGGTAGTCCGATCAGGCTCGTGGCGTCGCAACCATGGGTGCTCTGGAACAGGCTCACCCCCAATCCCTCCGCCTTGAAGCTGCCGGCGCAGTCCAGTGGCTGCTCGGCCGTCACGTAGCGCTCCACGCGCGCTCGATCCAGCTCGCGCATCGTCACGGTAAACGGCACGCAATCGACCTGGCAGTGGCCGTTGGCGCTGTTGAGCAGCGCCAAGCCGGTGAGGAAGGTCACCTGCTGGCCGCTGCACTCCAGCAGTTGCTCGCAGGCGCGTTCGAAGGTGTGCGGCTTGCCGAGGATCTGCTCGCCCAGCACCGCCACCTGGTCGGAGCCGATGATCAGGTGGTCGGGGTGGCTGGCAGCCAGGGCCTCGGCCTTCTGCCGGGCCAGGCGCCGGACCAGCTCGACGGCGGGCTCGCCATCGAGGCGCCGTTCGTCTAGGTCGGGGCTTGCCCAGGTGAAGGGCAGGCGCAGGCGGGTGAGCAGTTCGCGGCGGTACGCAGAGCTGGAAGCCAGTAACAAGGGAAGCATGGTAGACTCCTGGGCAATTACCCCGAATTCTAACATGCGAGATGCCACCTAATTTCCTTTGACAGGGAGGGGGTGCATCCCTAGAATGCTGCGCCTATGTTGAATGACCCGATTCCACCTCACGTTGACCCGCGCAAATTGGCTGATCGTGGCGTAACCCTCGAAGGTTCGCTGCAACTCGCTGATTTGGAAAGACTCTGCGACCCGCTTTCCGACAATGTCGGTACGGTGCAGGCGAAGTTCGATTTTGAACGAGATGAACAGCACGTCGTGGTTATCCACAGTGAGCTGGATGTCGAGGTCAAGATGGTTTGCCAGCGTTGTCTTGAGCTGGTCACCCTGCCGATCCACAGCGAATGTACTTACGCCGTGGTGAAGGAGGGTGCGAACACCCAGTCGTTGCCGAAAGGCTATGACGTGCTGGAACTGGGCGAAGATCCTTTGGATCTGCAGGCGCTGGTCGAGGAAGAGCTGTTGCTCGCCCTGCCGATCGTGCCTGCTCATCATCCGGAAGAATGCCAGCAGCCGGCGGGACTCGATGAGCCCGAGCCGAGCAAGGACGAGGTATCGCGGTCCAACCCGTTCAGTGTATTGGCGCAGTTAAAGCGTGACCCAAACGTTTAGGAGTTAATCAATTATGGCTGTTCAGCAGAACAAAAAATCCCGCTCTGCCCGTGACATGCGCCGTTCGCACGACGCCCTGTCGGCTGAGGCCCTGTCGGTTGAGAAAACCACCGGTGAAGTACACCTGCGTCACCACGTATCGCCAGAAGGCGTATACCGTGGTCGCAAAGTGATCGACAAGGGCGCCGACGAGTAATCCTTGTCCGCTCAGATCATCGCGATCGACGCAATGGGCGGGGACTTCGGTCCCCGCAGCATTGTCCAGGCTAGCATTGCCTGCCTTTCGGCTACTCCCTCGCTGCACCTGACCCTCGTCGGTCAACCCTCCCTCCTTGAAGATCTTGTCAGCGGCCTTGCGGCTGCGGATCGCGCGCGCCTGCAGATTGTCGCCGCCAGCGAGGTGATCGGCATGGACGAGCGGCCATCGCAGGCGTTGCGTGGCAAGCCCGACTCGTCGATGCGCGTCGCCCTGGAACTGGTGCGTGATGGCAAGGCCCAGGCCTGCGTGAGCGCCGGCAATACCGGTGCGCTCATGGCGCTGTCGCGCTTCGTGCTCAAGACCCTGCCGGGCATCGATCGGCCAGCGATGGTCGCGGCGATCCCGACCCAGGCCGGTTACTGCCAGTTGCTCGACTTGGGCGCCAATGTCGATTGCAGCGCAGAGAATCTCTATCAGTTCGCCGTGATGGGGTCGGTGGCGGCCCAGGCCTTGGGGGTCCAGCGGCCAAGGGTGGGGCTGCTCAATATCGGCACCGAGGACATCAAGGGCAACCAGCAGGTCAAGCTGGCCGCCAGCCTGCTGCAGGGCGCGCGCGGGCTCAACTATATAGGCTTCGTCGAGGGTGACGGCCTGTACCGCGGCGAGGCAGATGTGGTGGTGTGCGACGGTTTTGTCGGCAATATCCTGCTCAAGTCCAGTGAAGGCCTGGCCACCATGATCGGTGCGCGCATCGAGGCGTTGTTCCGTGGCGGCCTGTTGGCCAGGGCGGCCGGAGCCATGGCCATGCCACTGCTCAAGCGTCTGCAGGCCGATCTGGCGCCGGCCCGGCATAACGGCGCGAGTTTCCTGGGCTTGCAGGGTATCGTCATCAAGAGCCACGGCTCGGCCGGCGTGCAGGGTTTGCAGAGCGCCATCCAGCGCGCGTTGATCGAGATCCAGGAAAACCTGCCGCAGCGCTTGCATGGGCGGCTCGAAGACCTGTTGCCGTAATGTTGGTGTGGGCTTCGTCGCGGATGAATCCGCGCCTACAGGGGCGAGGTGCGCTTGTAGGCGCGGATTCATCCGCGATGAGGCCAAAACAGGTCTTAGGCATATCCACGATGAAGTGCTTAAATGTGACCGCTTGGTCTGCCGTTCCATCCAAGCTTTCAGATTGCGCGCCCGGCCGACGGCCTGGCGCACCCTATCCGACGACAAGATCATAAGGGCTTGTTCAATGTCTGCATCCCTCGCATTCGTCTTTCCTGGTCAGGGCTCCCAGTCGCTGGGCATGCTCAAGGAGCTCGGCGCAGAAAAGCCGGTAATCGTCGAGACCTTCAAGGAAGCTTCCGAGGCCCTGGGCTACGACCTGTGGAAACTGGTCCAGGAAGGCCCGGAAGAGCAACTCAATCAAACCGACAAGACCCAGCCGGCCATCCTTGCCGCCTCGATCGCCCTGTGGCGCCTGTGGCTGGAAGAGGGCGGCGCGCAGCCGGCCTTCGTTTCCGGTCACAGCCTGGGTGAATATAGCGCCCTGGTCGCGGCCGGCAGCCTGTCGCTGAAGGACGCCGTGCGTCTGGTCGAGCGTCGTGGTCAGCTGATGCAGGAGGCCGTGCCGGCCGGTCATGGCGCCATGGCCGCCATCCTCGGCCTGGACGACGCGGTCGTGGTCGAGATCTGCGCCAAGGCCGCCGAGGATGAAGTGGTCAGCGCGGTGAATTTCAACTCGCCGGGCCAGGTAGTCATCGCCGGTAACAAGGCGGCGGTGGACCGTGCCATGGCGCTGTGCAAAGAGGCTGGTGCCAAGCGCGCCCTGCCGCTGGCGGTCAGCGTGCCATCGCACTGTGCCCTGATGAAGCCGGCCGCCGAGCGTTTCGCCGAGTTCGTCAACGCCATCGAGTGGCAGGCGCCGCAGATCCCGGTGGTGCAGAACGTCACCGCCGCCATCGCCGCCGATCTCGATGCCCTCAAGCAGGACCTGCTGGCCCAGCTGTACCAGCCGGTGCGCTGGGTTGAATGCGTACAGGCCCTGGCTGCGCGCGGCGCGGTCAACCTGGTCGAGTGCGGCCCGGGCAAGGTCCTGGCCGGCCTGAACAAGCGTTGCGCCGACGGCGTCACCACCTACAACCTCAACACCCCAGACGCCGTCGCCGCCACCCGCGCGGCGCTGGCCTGAATTCGGAGAAGCTTGCATGAGCCTGCAAGGTAAAGTTGCACTGGTCACCGGCGCCAGCCGTGGTATTGGCCAGGCCATCGCCCTCGAGCTGGGCCGCCAGGGCGCCATCGTCATCGGTACCGCCACCTCGGCCTCGGGTGCCGAGCGCATTGCCGCCACCCTGAAAGAGCACGGCATCCAGGGCGCCGGCATGGAACTGAACGTGACCAGCGCCGAGTCCGTCGACAAGGTGCTGGGCGCCATCGGCGAGCAGTTCGGCGCGCCAGCCATTCTGGTCAACAACGCCGGTATCACCCGCGACAACCTGATGCTGCGGATGAAAGACGACGAGTGGTTCGACGTGATCGATACCAACCTCAACAGCCTGTACCGTCTGTCCAAGGGCGTGCTGCGCGGCATGACCAAGGCCCGCTGGGGTCGTATCATCAGCATCGGTTCGGTGGTGGGTGCCATGGGCAACGCCGGCCAGGCCAACTATGCCGCCGCCAAGGCTGGCCTGGAGGGCTTCAGCCGTGCCCTGGCCCGTGAAGTGGGCTCGCGTGGCATCACCGTCAACTCGGTGACCCCAGGCTTCATCGACACCGACATGACCCGCGAGCTGCCAGAAGCGCAGCGCGAGGCCCTGCAGAAGGAAATTCCGCTGGGTCGCCTGGGCCAGGCCGAGGAGATCGCCAAGGTGGTTTCCTTCCTGGCTTCCGAGGGCGCAGCCTACGTCACCGGCGCTACCGTGCCGGTGAACGGCGGGATGTACATGTAAAATCCGCAACTCAATGTGACGGATCGGTTCAAAAAAGAGTCATACTCCGAGCCTAAAATCCGTTATAAAGCTGCAACCAGATTCCGGACAGCGGGCCGGGTGACCTGGTGGAAGGCGCGTTACGCTTGAAAAGCAGGCGTCTTCCTATAAACTTGGTCACCGGCCAGCTGCCTGACATATGTCCATTAGGAGTGAAAACTAGGTATGAGCACCATCGAAGAACGCGTCAAGAAAATCGTCGCCGAGCAACTGGGCGTCAAGGAAGAGGAAGTCAAGAACGAATCTTCCTTCGTTGAGGACCTGGGTGCCGACTCGCTTGACACCGTTGAGCTGGTGATGGCTCTGGAAGAGGAATTCGAGACCGAAATCCCTGACGAAGAAGCCGAGAAGATCACTACCGTTCAAGCCGCTATCGACTACGTCAACAGCCACCAGGCCTAAGACGTTCCAGTCGACGCTTCTTGTCGGGAAAAACCGCACTGCCGTCGCCGGCGTGCGGTTTTTTCTTTGCAAGCTATGCAATGAACACCGGAGTCTGTTGCCAGGCCATTGGCGCTGCCAGTGCACTGGCAAGAGACTCTGTTACTAGAAAATGAGGAGAGTACTGTGTCGCGTAGACGCGTCGTGGTCACTGGTATGGGTATGCTGTCGCCACTGGGTACCGATGTACCGAGCACCTGGCAGGGCATTCTGGCTGGCCGCAGTGGCATCGGTCCGATCGAGCATACGGATCTGTCTGCCTACTCCACCCGTTTTGGCGGCTCGGTGAAAGGCTTCGAAGTCGAGCAGTACCTGTCGGCCAAAGAGGCCCGCAAGCTCGACCTGTTCATCCAGTACGGCCTGGCGGCCGGTTTCCAGGCGGTGCGCAACGCCGGCCTTGAGGTTACCGACGCCAACCGCGAGCGTATCGGCGTGGCCATGGGCTCGGGCATCGGTGGCCTGACCAACATCGAAGAGACCAGCCGCACCCTGCACGAGCAAGGGCCGCGCCGGATCTCGCCGTTCTTCGTGCCGGGCTCGATCATCAACATGATCTCGGGCTTCCTGTCGATCCACCTTGGCCTGCAAGGCCCGAACTATGCGATCGCCACCGCCTGCACCACCGGCACTCACTGCATCGGCATGGCCGCGCGCAACATCGCCTACGGCGAAGCCGACGTGATGATTGCCGGCGGTGCCGAAATGGCCGCCTGTGGCCTGGGCATGGGCGGCTTCGGTGCCTCCCGCGCGCTGTCCACCCGCAACGACGAGCCGGCCCGTGCCAGCCGTCCGTGGGACAAGGGCCGCGACGGCTTTGTGTTGTCCGACGGTGCCGGCGCCCTGGTACTCGAGGAGCTGGAGCATGCCAAGGCCCGTGGCGCGACCATCTACGCCGAGCTGGTCGGTTTCGGCATGAGCGGTGACGCCTACCACATGACCTCGCCGCCCGATTCTGGCGAAGGCGCGGCCCGCTGCATGGCCAACGCCCTGCGCGATGCCGGCATCCAGCCCGAGGACGTCAGCTACATCAACGCCCACGGCACCTCGACGCCGGCCGGCGATGTCGCCGAGGTGGCTGCGATCAAGCGCGTGTTCGGCGAGCACGCCTACAAACTGGCGGTCAGCTCGACCAAATCGATGACCGGCCACCTGCTGGGTGCCGCCGGCGCGGTGGAAGCGATCTTCAGCGTCCTGGCGATCAACAGCCAGATGGCGCCGCCGACCATCAACCTGGACGAGCCCGACGAAGGCTGCGACCTGGACTTCGTGCCGCACCAGGCGCGCAGCATGCCGATCGACGTGGTGCTGTCCAACTCGTTCGGCTTCGGTGGCACCAACGGCTCGCTGGTATTCCGCCGGTTCGCCGACTGATGCTCAGCTGGGTCGATGGCCAGGACGCGACTGCGCTCAACCTGCAGAACCGCGGCCTGGCCTACGGCGATGGCCTGTTCGAGACCATCGCCGTGCGCGGCGGCAGGCCCAGCCTGCTGGCGCGCCACCTCGAGCGCCTGGCACTGGGCTGCCAGCGCCTGGCGATCGAGGTCGACCTGGCGCTGGTTCGCAACGAACTGTTGCAATTTGCCGGGCTGCTCGGTGACGGTGTCGCCAAGCTGATCCTCACCCGTGGCGACAGCCAGCGCGGCTACGCCCCGATGGCCGGAGCCCCTGCGCGACGTATCCTCCAGGGCAGCCCTTTGCCGGCTTATCCCGCCGCCAACGCCGAACAGGGCGTGCGCCTTTTCCCTTGCCAGACACGCCTTGCGGAACAACCGCTGCTGGCGGGTCTCAAACACCTCAACCGCCTCGAGCAGGTGCTGGCCCGCGCCGAATGGCAGGGCACCGCGTTTGCCGAGGGCCTGATGCGTGACGGCCAGGGGCGGGTGATCGAAGGGGTGTACAGCAACCTGTTCCTGGTGCGCGATGGCGCGTTGCTCACCGCCGACCTTGGCCGTTGCGGCGTGGCCGGGGTGATGCGCGCGGCGCTGCTGGAGCAGGGCGCGGCCCTTGGCCTGCCCATGCAGGTGCGGGACCTGACGCTGACGGACCTTGAGCAGGCCGACGAAGTGTTCGTCTGCAACAGCGTCTATGGCATTTGGCCCGTGCTTGAATTCGCCGCGCTGAACTGGCCGGCGGGGCCACTCACCCGTAAACTGCAGGCCGTTGCCCGTACGTTACTGGATACCTGATTCGTGAGACGCAAATTCCTGCTGCTGCTGGAAATGAGTTTGATCCTCGCCGGCCTGGCACTGGGCTGGGCCGCCTGGAAGGTCAACTCGGTCCTGGAGCAGCCGCTGCAAGTGACGCAAGAGCGCCTGCTCGACGTGCCCAATGGCACCACGCCCAACCGCATGTTCTACCGCATGCAGGGCGAAGGGCTGCTTGACGACCCGGTCTGGCTGCGCCTGTACTGGCGCTTCAACATGGCCGGTACCGCGCTGCACACGGGTGAATACCGCCTGACGCCAGGCATGACCGTGGGCCAGCTGTTCGACGCCTGGAAGCGTGGCGACGTGGTGCAGTACAACCTGACCCTGGTCGAGGGCTGGACCTTCCGCCAGGTGCGTGCCGCGGTGGCCAAGCATGAAAAGATCAAGCACACCCTCGAGGGCCTGTCCGATACCGAGGTGATGGACAAGCTGGGCCACACCGGGGTCTTCCCCGAGGGCCGTTTCTTCCCCGACACCTACCGCTTCGTGCGCGGCATGAGCGATGTCGAGCTGCTGCAGCAGGCCTACATGCGCCTGGATGAAGTGCTGGCCAAGGAATGGGCCGAGCGCAGCACCGAACTGCCGTATCGCGACCCTTACCAGGCGCTGATCATGGCCTCGCTGGTGGAGAAGGAAACCGGCATTCCCCAGGAGCGCGGGCAGATCGCCGGGGTGTTCGTGCGCCGCATGCGCCTGGGCATGATGCTGCAGACCGACCCGACCGTGATCTACGGCATGGGTGAGCGCTACAACGGCAAGATCACCCGCGCCGACCTGCGCGAACCGACCCCTTACAACACCTACACCATGACGGGCCTGCCGCCGACACCGATCGCCATGGTTGGCCGCGAGGCGATCCATGCCGCGCTCAACCCCAGCGACGGCTCGAGCCTGTACTTCGTCGCCCGTGGCGATGGCAGCCACGTGTTCTCCGACGACCTGGACGACCACAACAGCGCCGTGCGCGAGTTCCAGCTCAAGCGCCGCGCCGACTACCGCTCGAGCCCCGCGCCACAGGGCCAGCCCGCGGCGCCGCAGAACGGCACCGTGCCAGTGCCCGAGGGCGAGCCGGCAGCGCCCACCGATGAATCCGCGCCGGCCGATGAGCCTGCGCCAGACGACACTAAGGAACGCTCGTGAGCGGTTTGTTTATCACCTTGGAAGGCCCCGAAGGCGCGGGCAAGAGCACCAATCGCGAGTACCTGGCGGCGCGTCTGCGCGAGCAGGGCATCGATGTGCTCATGACCCGCGAGCCGGGTGGCACGCCGCTGGCCGAGCGCATTCGTGAGCTGCTGCTGGCGCCGAGCGAGGAGACCATGGCGGTCGATACCGAACTGCTGCTGATGTTCGCCGCCCGCGCCCAGCACCTGGCGCAGGTGATCCGTCCGGCGCTGGCCCGCGGCGCGGTGGTGCTGTGCGACCGCTTCACCGACGCCACCTACGCCTACCAGGGCGGTGGGCGCGGGCTGCCAGTCGAGCGTATCGCCATCCTTGAGTCTTTCGTCCAGGGCGAACTGCGTCCCGACCTGACCCTGGTGTTCGACCTGCCGGTGCAAGTCGGCCTGGCCCGTGCCGCGGCCCGTGGCCGGCTGGACCGTTTCGAGCAGGAAGGCCAGGCCTTCTTCGAAGCGGTGCGCCAGGCCTACCTGCAACGCGCCGGCCAGCAGCCGCAGCGCTACCGCCTGCTGGACGCAGCGCAGCCGCTGGCCGCAGTGCAGCGGGCGATCGATGCCCTGGTGCCCGGCATCCTGGAGCGTTGCCGTGGCTGAAGCCTACCCCTGGCAGCAGGCGCTCTGGCAGCAGTTGGCCGGCCGTGGCCAGCACGCCCATGCCTACCTGTTACACGGGCCGCAGGGCATTGGCAAGCGCGCCTTGGCCGAGCGCCTGATGGCCCGCCTGCTGTGCCAGCAGCCCCAAGGGCTGGAGGCTTGCGGGCAGTGCAAGGCGTGCCTGTTGCTCAAGGCCGGCAGCCACCCGGACAACTTCATCCTGGAACCCGAGGAAGCCGACAAGCCGATCAAGATCGACCAGGTCCGCGAGCTGGTGTCCTTCGTGGTG
This sequence comes from Pseudomonas muyukensis, assembly GCF_019139535.1. Taxonomy (NCBI): domain Bacteria; kingdom Pseudomonadati; phylum Pseudomonadota; class Gammaproteobacteria; order Pseudomonadales; family Pseudomonadaceae; genus Pseudomonas; species Pseudomonas muyukensis. Next base: position 2,304,136 of record NZ_CP077073.1, read on the forward strand.
CAGACCGCCCAGCAGGGTGGCCGCAAGGTGGTGCTGATCGAGCCGGTGGAGGCGATGAACATCAATGCCGCCAACGCCCTGCTCAAGAGCCTGGAGGAGCCCTCGGGCGACACCGTGCTGCTGTTGGTCAGCCACCAGCCCAGCCGCCTGTTGCCGACCATCAAGAGCCGCTGCCAGCAAGTGGCCTGTCCACAGCCGAGCCTGGTCCAGAGCCGCGCCTGGCTGGCCGGCGCGCTGGCGGACAGTGACGAGCCGGCGCGCGAAGAGCTGCTGACCCTGGCCGCCGGCTCGCCGCTGATGGCGCTCAGCTTGCAGGCCCAGGGCGTGCGCGAGCAGCGGGCGCTGGTCACCGACGGGGTCAAGAAGCTGCTCAAGCAGCAGCAATCGCCCAGTCAACTGGCCGAAGCCTGGAACGGCGTGCCCTTGCTGCTGCTGTTCGACTGGTTCTGCGACTGGGCGCACCTGATCCTGCGCTATCAGTTGACCCAGGATGAGGACGGGCTAGGCTTGGCCGACATGCGCAAGGTCGTGCAGTACCTGGCGCAGAAGAGCCGCCAGGCCAAGGTGCTGGAGCTCCAGGCGTGGATCCTCGAGCAGCGCCAGAAGGTGCTGGGCAAGGCCAACCTCAACCGTGTACTGCTGCTCGAAGCCTTGCTCGCCCACTGGGTGCAGCTGCCCGGCCAGCGTTGATTCCTATCGTTCATTCAGGTGTGTCCTGTTGCCATGCTCGTAGATTCCCATTGCCACCTCGATCGTCTTGACCTGAGTGCCCACCAGGGCTCCCTCGATGCCGCCCTGCAGGCGGCGCGTGCGCGCGGGGTGGGGCACTTCCTGTGCATCGGCGTGAGCGCCGAAAACGCCGGGGCGGTCAAGGCGCTCAGCGAACAGTACACCGATGTCGACTGCTCGGTGGGGGTGCACCCGCTGGACCTGGCGCCTGGGGAAACGCCAGCCTTGGAATGGCTGCTGCGCGAACTGGCGCACCCGCACGTGGTAGCCATTGGCGAGACTGGCCTGGACTACCACTACGAGCCGGAAGCCGCCGAGTTGCAGCAGGCGTCGTTCCGCCTGCACCTGGAAGCCTCGCGGCAGACCGGCAAGCCGGTGGTGGTGCACACCCGTGCCGCCCGCGCCGATACCCTGGCGCTGCTGCGCGAGGCCAGCCTGCCACAGGCGGGGGTACTGCACTGTTTCACCGAGGACTGGGACATGGCCAAGGCCGCGCTGGACCTGGGCTACTACATTTCGTTGTCGGGCATCGTCACCTTCCGCAATGCCGACGCGCTGCGCGACGTGGCGCGCCAGGTGCCGGTCGATCGCCTGCTGGTGGAAACCGACTCGCCGTACCTGGCCCCCATTCCGCACCGCGGCAAGCCAAACCTGCCGCAATATGTGCGGGACGTGGCCGAGTATGTCGCGTCGTTGCGTGGGGTGAGCTACGCGCAGTTGGCCGAGCAGACCACGGCGAACTTCAAGCGCTTGTTCCCCTTGGCGCGGGTGGCCTGAGGGCCGCCCCCAGGTCAGTCATCGCAACCTGGTTCGCCAGCAAAGCTGGCGTCTGCCCTGCGCCCGGGCAAAAAAAACCCGGGTTCTGGGGGGGGGAATCCGGGTTAAGACCATTAGGAGTAAAACAAAGGTACACGGTCCCTGGGCACCTTTATCGGCGCGCCACTTTGGGGGGGATGCGCCGCGCCAACACTTGAAGTATTGGCCAGGATTGGCGCCCCGCCAGCGCGTGCTGATCGTTTTTTAAACAAATTTGGAATACGCCCGCCAGCCCTTGGGCCTTCAACGCATGGCAATCTGCCGGACCTGTCGCAGTGCGTCGTCGATCAGGCGCTGATCGGTATAGAAGTGTGGGGAAAAACGCACCCCGGGGCCGCGTTGTGCGCAGATCACGCCATTAGCGCTCAGGGTTCGATAAATGTCGGCGTTGGCATGGCCATCCAGGCTGAAACTGACGATCCCGGCCCGACGAGCGGGATCAACCGGGCTGTGCAGCTGGGCGCCGGGGATGGCCGCCAGGCCCTCGTGCAGTTGGCTTACCCGCAGCGCCAGCTGTTCGCCGACCACCGTCATGCCGACGTCCTCCAGCAGCGACAGGCTGGCTTCCAGGGCGCAGGCTCCCAGCATGTTCGGGCTGCCGCATTCAAAGCGGCGCGCGCTGTGGGCCGGCTGCCATTGGCGCCGCTCGAAATCGCCGAGGTGTTCGAGCATGTGCCAGCCGTAGGCGTGCAGTTTCAGTTGCTGGCGCAGTTCGCGGCGGCAGTAGAACAGCCCCAGGCCTTCGGGGCCGAGCATCCACTTGTGGCCGTCGGCCATGGCGAAGTCGCAATGACTGGCCTGCACGTCGAAGGGCAGGGCGCCGACCTGCTGGATGGCGTCGACGCAGAACAACACGCCCTGTCGGCGGCATGCCAGGCCGAGCTGGGCAAGGTCCAGGCGCAGGCCGCTGGCGTACTGCACGGCGCTCACCGCCAACAGTCGGGCGCGCGGGCCGCAGGCGGCCAGTAGCGCGGCTTCTGGGGCTGTCCCGGCGAGGCTGACTTCGATCACCTCCACGCCTTGCTCGGCCAGGGCCTGCCAGGCCACGCGGTTGGACACAAACTCCTCGGCGCTGATGATCACCTGGTCGCCAGGCTGCCACGCCAGGCCGAAGGCCACCAGCGACAGGGCCTGCGAGGTACTGCCCAGCAAGGCGATATCCGCGCGGCTTGGGGCGTTGACCAGCCGCGCCAGGCGCTCGCGCAGGCGCCGTTGGGTGGCCAGCCAGGCAGGGTATGCGCTGGCCCCCAGGCGTTGGTTGTCGCGGGCGAAGCGGGCCACGGCGTCGCAGGCCCGGCGTGGCCAGGGGGCAATGGCCGCGTGGTTCAGGTAGCACAGGCCCGGCGCCTGGTCGAACTCATCATGAAACACAGACATGGTTGGAAGATCCGTGCAATTTGCCGCAAGTTAGGCATAATAAACCGCTTCGATTGTCATCCCAGTCCTTCCTATGCAGAAAGAACCTCGTAAGGTCCGTGAGTTTCGTCGTCGCGAGCAAGAAATCCTCGACACGGCGCTCAAGCTGTTTCTCGAACAAGGTGAAGACAGTGTCACCGTCGAGATGATCGCCGACGCCGTAGGCATCGGCAAAGGCACGATCTACAAGCATTTCAAGTCCAAGGCGGAGATCTACCTGCGCCTGATGCTCGACTATGAGCGCGACCTGAACGAGCTGTTGCACTCGGCGGACGTCGACCGCGACAAGGAAGCCCTGTCGCGCGCCTACTTCGAGTTCCGCATGCGCGACCCGCAGCGCTATCGGCTGTTCGACCGCCTGGAAGAAAAGGTGGTCAAGGGCAACCAGGTGCCGGAAATGGTCGAGCAGTTGCACAAGATTCGTGCCTCCAACTTCGACCGTCTGACGCAATTGATCAAGGGCCGGATCAGCGAAGGCAAGCTCGAGGACGTGCCGCCGTACTTCCACTACTGCGCGGCCTGGGCCCTGGTCCACGGCGCGGTGGCGCTGTACCACTCGCCGTTCTGGAGCAATGTGCTGGAGGACCAGGAGGGTTTCTTCCAGTTCCTCATGGATATCGGCGTGCGCATGGGCAACAAGCGCAAGCGCGATCCGGAGCCTGCCAACTGACGCCGCGATGTAGCACCGGCAAACCGGCTCCTACCCTGTGTCCCGTCTTGCACCCTGTAGGAGCCAGCCTCGCTGGCGAACCAGGCGAGCGCGCTGTTGTTCACCGGCAGGGCTTGCAAAAACCTGATTTATAAGTCAGGTTTTGCCGGCCCGATCCATCCATGCCGGAGTCCCCCATGATCGTCGACCGTCAAGGCAGGCGCTTTCGCAACCTGCGCGTCAGCCTGACTGCTGCCTGCAACTACGCCTGCACCTATTGCGTGCCCGACGGCAAGCGCCTGGTGGCGGCGCACGACGAGCTGTCGGCGGATGCGTTGGCCCGTGGCGTGGCGTACCTGGTGGAGGCGGCCGGCATCGAACGGCTGCGTATCACCGGCGGCGAGCCGCTGGTCAGTCCGCGGTTGGGGGCGTTCCTCCTGGCGGTCGGCCAGCTCGGGCTCGAGGACATCAGCCTGACCACCAATGGCCAGCTGCTCTCGCGCAAGTTGCCGCTGCTGCGCGATGCCGGCATTCGCCGGCTCAATGTCTCCCTCGATACCCTTGACCCATTGGCATTCCGCCGCATCGCCCGCGGCGGCGACCTGGCCAGTGTGCTGGCGGGCATGGCGCAGGCCAGTGCCGCCGGCATGGCAATCAAGGTCAACATGGTGCCGATGCGTGGGCAGAACCTCGACCAGGTCATGCCGATGCTGGAGTATTGCCTGGCCCATGGCTACGAGTTGCGATTCATCGAGCTGATGCGCATGGGCCACCTGGCCCGTGAGCGCAACGCCTTCGTGCAACAGTTCGTTGGCCTCGAGCAGTTGCTGGCGTTGATCGGCCAGGCGCACCTCTACGAGCAGGCGCCTCGGCCCTTGGATGCCACGGCCTTGCGTTATCGCATTCCTGGCAAGGGGCACTTTGGCGTGATTGCCAACGAGAGTGTGCCGTTTTGTCGAACCTGCTCGCGCCTGCGCCTTTCCTCTACCGGTTGGCTGCATGGCTGCCTGTCGTCGAGCAACCGTCACTATGTCGGCGACCTGTTCGACAAGCCGCGCCACCAGGCGTTGCCGGCCCTGCAGCGGTTGCTGGTGAAAGCCTTGGCAGACAAGCAGGAGCAGGCGTTTTCCGGGGATGTGATGGTCATGAAGGTGATCGGCGGCTGACTCTGGCGCAAAAGCTGCATCCTGGCGGCTATTCGCCGGTTTTTCGTCACCGGCCTCTGGAGGAAAGATGCGTAGCCTGGTCTTGCTGCTGGCGCTGATGGCGTTGGGCGGCTGCATGAATGTCAGCGATATGGGCGAGGGCGTGCGTTACCACATGAGTGACGCGGGCCTGCTGGATCATAGCGACACCACCCGTACCCTGTCGGTCCGTTTGCAGCCGGACTCGTTCATTTTCATCGGCCAGGGCGCCTTCATGCCGCCGAGCAAGGGCCCGCAGCCGCGGCAGAACGCGGTGGCCGAGGAGGCGTTCAAGAGTTTCGTCGAGTACTTCCCGCTGGTGCGCCGTGCCCAGGGCCCGCTGGGCCTGGAAGACGCCATCGCCGAGGCGCGTTCGGTGGGGGCTGACTATGTGCTTTATACCCGCTTTGCCCGTACCGACGACCGTATTGGTAACGGTGACGAGTGGTATGACGAGCAGGCCATCGACCGTCTGGGCTGGGACAGCGGTGTAGTGCAGATGATGCTGATCGAGACCAGTACCCGTTACCTGATCGACACCGCGCGGATCAAGAGCCGCGGCGGTTTGTTGACGTTCCACGACAATACCCCGCAGGATTTGCTTGCCGCACCGATGCGCGAGTACGCTCGTAGCCTTCTGGGCATGAGTCACTGAGTGAGGGTGGGATGAGCGATTCGGGCAAGGCCAACGATCTTCTGGCGCAGATTCCCCAGCACAAGGGGCTGCCACCGGTGCATCTGTGGAACCCGGATTTCTGCGGCGACATCGACATGCGTATTGCCCGCGATGGTACCTGGTACTACCTGGGTACGCCGATCGGGCGCAAGCCGATGGTCCGGCTGTTCTCCAGCATCATTCGTCGTGATGGCGATGACTACTTCCTGGTGACGCCGGTGGAGAAGGTCGGTATTCGGGTCGATGATGCGCCGTTCGTGGCCGTGTTGCTGGACGTTGAAGGGCAGGGTGAGGGGCAGGTGTTGCGCTTCACCAGCAACGTCGAGGACCAGATCGAGGCTGGGCCGGGGAATCCACTGCGCGTGGAGCTTGACCCGGCTACCCAGGAGCCGTCGCCCTATGTGTTGATGCGTGGCAACCTCGAGGCGCTGGTCCACCGTAATGTGTTCTACCAACTGGTGGAGTTGGCGGTACCGCGGGTGATTGACGGGGACGTTTGGCTTGGGGTGTGGAGTCGGGGAGAGTTTTATCCTATCGGGCGTGCTGACTAAATATTCACCTTGGCAGCCAGCCTTTCCCCTTAGATACCCATCTATATCAACTTCTTGCTCTTGCTCTTGCTCTTGCTCTTGCTCTGTTTTTGATTTTGCTTCTAAGTGCGCGATAGTTCAGGCGCCGCCAATTGCGACTTCAGGAGGCCGAGTGGAGTTCTTGCGTAGTGGGGCGACGGCCATGGATGGCCGTCGAGCGCTGCGCCCCAGGATGGGGCGTACAGCGCGGTACCCACGGGAGCAAGAACGGAGCGAGGGGACCCCGGAGCGCAGCGTAGGGGCCGGATGAATGGAGCGAGGATTTTTTGGTTCCTTTTTGATCCTTCAAAAAGGGACCCGCCGTAAGGGCGGAAAGGTGACTATGCGTCGCCATCGCCAATGAATGCGCGTATAGCTTTCAAAACTCACGCTCTGAAAGTCAAAGTCAAAGTCAAAGTCAAAGTCGGTCGGTGTGTGTATTTACAGGTGTAAGCGCATTCATTGGCTATATCGACGCTTAGTCACCTTTTCGCCCTTACGGCGAGTCACTTTTTGTCAAACGCGACAAAAAGTAACCAAAAAACGCTGCGCTCCATTCATCCGGCCCTACGCTTCGCTCCGGGTTCCCTCACTCCGGCCTTGCTCCCGGGAGGACCGCGCTGTAGGGCCCATCCTGGGCCCCAGCGCTTGACGGGCATCCATGCCCGTCACCTCCCTACGCAAGGCCTGCGTTCGGCCTCCTGAAGTCGCGAAGTTACGGGCGGCGCCTGGGCTAGCGCAGCTGTCGCTCGCTGGGGTTGACGCTAGCCTTTTGATCGGTGACAGCAACAGCAACAGCAACAGCAACAGCAACAGCAACATCGGCCTCCCGGTTTTTTCGTGAATTGGCCATTTGTCCTCGTCAACTCCGGGCTTAACCTGAAAGTAGATGCCACTCAGGAGAAACCCGATGCGAACCCTCCGCCTGCCCATTGCCCTGCTGACCCTAGGCCTGCTTGCCCCGCTGTCGCCCGCCTGGGCCCATGGCGACAAGCCTGACCAAGTGACGATCCTGCAGGAACAAACCCCCAGCAATGCCCCCGGCAAGAAAGCCGTGATGCTCACCGTCAGCTATGGCCCCGGCCAGGCCTCCCCGGCGCATCAGCACCCAGGCGCGGTCATGGCCTACGTGCTGGAAGGGGCCGTCACCTCGAAGCTCAACGACGAAGCCGAGAAAACCTACAAGGCCGGCGAGTTCTGGTACGAGGCGCCAGGCACCGTGCACAGCGTCTCGCGCAACGCGAGCAAGACCCAGCCGGCAAAGCTGCTGGTATGGAGCCTGGTGGACCAGGGGCGGCCAGTGACCGAGCCCCTGTCCCATTGACCCAACCGGATGGTTACAGCGCGCTCTGCGCCGCCTGGATCAGCGCGTTGTCGAGCACCTGGCAGGGCGCCACCTGCACGCTCTGGGTGTAGAAAGGCGGCAGGTTCTGCGCCAGCTCTGCCACAGCCTGCACCGTCACACCCGGATGGCGCAGCACGTATTGCAGGTTGGATGGGAACGACTGCGGCACCGGCCCCTCCATGGTCGAGCCATACGCCCCGAAGGTCATCACCGCCTCGCTGGTGCGCGGGTCGGGGATGTACAGGAAGACGAACGTGCCGTACTTGGGATGAGTGAGGTACTGCTGCGCCTCGGCACGCACCTGCGGGTCGTTGCTGTTCATCAGCTGCCAGCGCATCAAGGCATAGCGGCGCGTGGTTTCCATGAACGCCGTGCGGATGGGCGACTGCTTTTCCTGGCCGCCCAGGCAGGTCAGCAGGTTGCCGAACGGATCCAGCAAGGCCACGGCGTTCATCGTGTCGGCATGATGAGCCGTTTGGGTCAGCGGCTTGGCCAGGGCCGCGCCCGGCATGCGCGGGTTGTCGAACTTGACCGTCAGCGCCCATGGGCTGAGTTCGGTCAGTGCCTTGCGCACCGCGCTGCCGGCCGGCAGCGAGGCTGGGTTCTTCAGTTGGTCAGGCGCCAGGCCGCTGTTGTTGCTCGCCTCGCGCACCGTATTGACGCTGGCATCGAAAATCGACCCGGTCAGGCTGAACGCCCGCGCGTCGACGCTTTGCTTCGCGAAGACGGGGCCCGTCGAGCCCTGATACTGCCGATCGACAGGCTCGCCTACCGCGTAGTAGCCCCAGGTCTGCTGGGCTTTCTGGCGTACCTGCGGCGGCAAGGTCGGGAAGTCGAACTGGCTGTTGTAGTTGACCCCGGCATAGGTGTCGATGGCGCTGACCGCCACGTTGAAACCGGCGGTGAGCAGGGAGCCTGCGCACATCGCGCAAGGGTCCAGGGTGGTAACCACGGTCAGCGCGCTGGGCTCTGGCAGGTTCAGGGCCTGACGGTTGTCGTAGTACCACTGCACCAGCTGGCGCTCGCCGTGGGCCGTCGGGTCATGGGGCAGGAATGGGGGTTGCGCGGTGCTGTTGGGGTAGGGCATCAGCACATTGTTGTGCATGGCCTTCAACACCTTGCCGGTGGCATTCTCGATGATGCAGCCGCCTACCGCGAAGGTCTTTTGCTGCGCGGCGAGAATGGCTTGGTCGGCGACGGTTTCCACGGCTTGCTGGGCGTTGCGAACGGTGTCCATGTTGACTCCCTGTCGATGCTGCGCGAGGTGCGCAGGCAGACGATAGTCCAGGGCAGTCGGAACACAAGTGCCAGGCCAGAAAAGAAAAAACCTCCAGTGCTTGCGCATCTGGAGGTTTTTTCAATGTTTGGCTCCGCGACCTGGACTCGAACCAGGGACCCAATGATTAACAGTCATTTGCTCTACCGACTGAGCTATCGCGGAATCTGCGCGTATCTTACCCATGGCCCGAGGGAAGTCAAGCTTCCCTCGGACAATCAAGCAGTTACAGCACCTCGACGATGGCCTTGGTGACCACGTGGATGTTGCTCTGGTTCAGCGCGGCGACCGCGATGCGACCGGTGTCCAGGGCGTAGATGCCAAACTCGTTCTTCAGGCGTGCGACCTGGTCGACGGTCAGGCCCGAGTAGGAGAACATGCCGACCTGGCGGCCGACGAAGCTGAAGTCGCGGTTGGCGCCGTACTCGGCCAGCAACTGGACCATCTGCTTGCGCATGCCGTGGATGCGGGTGCGCATCTCGGCCAGCTCGGTTTCCCACATCTGGCGCAGTTCGGCGCTGTTGAGCACGGCGGCGACGATGCTGGCGCCGTGGGTCGGCGGGTTGGAGTAGGTGGTGCGGATCACCCGCTTGACCTGCGACAGCACGCGGGTGCTCTCGTCCTTCGAGGCGGTGACGATCGACAGCGCGCCGACGCGCTCGCCATACAGCGAGAACGACTTGGAGAACGAGCTGGAAACGAAGAACTCCAGGCCCGACTCGGCGAACAGGCGCACGGCGAAGGCGTCTTCGTCGATGCCGTCGCCGAAACCCTGGTAGGCCATGTCGAGGAACGGCACGTGGCCCTTGGCCTTGACCACTTCCAGCACGTTCTTCCAGTCGTCCAGGGTCAGGTCGACGCCGGTCGGGTTATGGCAGCAGGCGTGCAGGACGATGATCGAGCCGGCGGGCAGCGTGTTCAGGTCCTCGAGCATGCCGGCGCGGTTGACGCCATTGCTGGCGGCATCGTAGTAGCGGTAGGTCTGCACCGGGAAGCCGGCGCTCTCGAACAGGGCGCGGTGGTTTTCCCAGCTCGGGTCGCTGATGGCGACCACGGCGCCCGGCTGCAGGCGCTTGAGGAAGTCGGCGCCGATCTTCAGCGCGCCGGTGCCGCCAACGGCCTGCACGGTGACCACGCGACCGGCGGCCAGCAGCGGCGACTCGGCACCGAAGATCAGCTTTTGCACGGCCTGGTCGTACTGGGCGATGCCGTCGATCGGCAGGTAGCCGCGGGAGGCGTGCTGGGCGGCACGCGCGGTCTCGGCTTCGATCACCGCGCGCAGCAGCGGGATGCGGCCTTCCTCATTGCAGTAAACGCCCACGCCCAGGTTCACCTTGTCGGTGCGGGTATCGGCGTTGAATGCTTCGTTGAGGCCCAGGATGGGATCGCGGGGTGCCAGCTCGACAGCGGAAAACAGGCTCATTGTTACCTTGGCTCTGATAGGAGAGTGATAGGGGGGCACGCTCCAGCCGAAGGCACTGAAGCGGTGCACAAACGGGGAGTCAGTATAGTGATACCGACCGGTCACCGCGACAGTCTGTCGCTGCTTTTCCAGCGGTTTGCGCAAAAATTTTTCGACCATTGGTCGAATTGCCGGTCCATTGCAATGCGCGTTGACAACTGGGCCGTGAAAGCCACGCCCGATGCGCGCATTTGGGTATAGACTACTGGCTAAATTTACAGTTGCCGCGACATCCACGAGGTCCGTCATGTCCGAGTTCCAGCTCGTCACCCGATTCCAGCCGGCCGGCGACCAGCCCGAGGCCATCCGCCTGATGGTCGAGGGCATCGACGCCGGCCTTTCGCACCAGACCCTGCTCGGGGTGACCGGCTCGGGCAAGACCTTTAGCATCGCCAACGTGATCCAGCAGGTGCAGCGCCCGACCATGGTGCTGGCGCCGAACAAGACCCTGGCGGCCCAGTTGTACGGCGAGTTCAAGGCATTCTTCCCGAACAACGCGGTGGAGTACTTCGTTTCGTACTACGACTACTACCAGCCCGAAGCCTATGTGCCGTCGTCGGACACCTTCATCGAGAAGGACGCCTCGATCAACGACCATATCGAGCAGATGCGCCTGTCGGCGACCAAGGCGCTGCTGGAGCGGCGCGACGCGATCATCGTCACCACCGTTTCGTGCATCTACGGCCTGGGCAGCCCCGAGACCTACCTGAAGATGGTCCTGCACGTCGACCGCGGCGACAAGCTCGACCAGCGCGCCCTGCTGCGCCGCCTGGCAGACCTGCAGTACACCCGCAACGAGATGGACTTCGCCCGCGCCACGTTCCGGGTGCGGGGCGACGTGATCGACATCTTCCCGGCCGAATCCGACCTCGAGGCCATTCGTATCGAGCTGTTCGACGACGAGGTGGAGAACATCGCCGCCTTCGATCCTTTGACTGGCGAGGTGATCCGCAAGTTGCCGCGTTTCACCTTCTACCCCAAGAGCCACTACGTAACCCCGCGCGAGACCCTGCTCGACGCGGTGGAGGGCATCAAGGACGAACTCAAGGACCGGCTCGAGTACCTGAACACGCACAACAAGCTGGTCGAGGCCCAGCGCCTGGAGCAACGCACCCGTTTCGACCTGGAGATGATCCTCGAGCTGGGCTACTGCAACGGCATCGAGAACTACTCGCGCTACCTCTCCGGGCGTCCGGCCGGGGCGCCGCCGCCCACCCTGTACGACTACCTGCCGGCCGACGCCCTGCTGGTGATCGACGAGTCCCACGTCAGCGTTCCGCAGGTCGGCGCCATGTACAAGGGCGACCGCTCGCGCAAGGAAACCCTGGTGGAATACGGCTTCCGCCTGCCGTCGGCGCTGGACAACCGGCCGATGCGTTTCGACGAGTGGGAAGCGGTGAGTCCGCAGACCATCTTCGTTTCCGCCACCCCGGGGCCCTACGAGGCCGAGCACGCCGGGCGCGTGGTCGAGCAGGTGGTGCGCCCGACCGGCCTGGTCGACCCGCAGGTCGAGGTGCGTCCGGCGCTGACCCAGGTCGACGACCTGCTGTCGGAGATCGGCAAGCGCGTCGCCCAGGGCGAGCGGGTGCTGGCCACCACCCTGACCAAGCGCATGGCCGAGGACCTTACCGACTACCTGGCCGATCACGATGTGCGGGTACGCTACCTGCACTCGGACATCGACACCGTCGAGCGGGTCGAGATCATTCGCGACCTGCGCCTGGGCACTTTCGACGTGCTGGTGGGCATCAACCTGCTGCGCGAGGGCCTGGACATGCCCGAGGTGTCGCTGGTGGCGATCCTCGATGCCGACAAGGAGGGCTTCCTGCGCTCCGAGCGTTCGCTGATCCAGACCATCGGCCGCGCCGCGCGCAACCTCAACGGCAAGGCGATCCTCTACGCCGACAACATGACCGGCTCGATGCAGCGCGCCATCGACGAGACCGAGCGTCGCCGCGAGAAGCAGTTGGCCTTCAACCAGGCCAACGGCATCGTGCCCAGGGGGGTGGTCAAGGACATCACCGACATCATGGAAGGCGCCACCGTGCCGGGGGCGCGCAGCAAGAAGCGCAAGGGCATGGCCAAGGCCGCGGAGGAGGCCGGGCGTTACGAGGCCGAGCTGCAGAGCCCGGCCGAGATCACCAAGCGTATCAAGCAGCTGGAAGAGAAAATGTTTCAGTTCGCCCGCGACCTGGAGTTCGAGGCCGCGGCGCAGCTGCGCGACGAGATCGGCAAGTTGCGTGAGCGCTTGCTGGCTAGCTAAAGCCCTATGCAATCCTTGTAGGAGCGGCCTTGTGTCGCGAAAGGGCTGCGCAGCAGCCCCAGGATCTCTGCGTCAAGGCAGAACTTGCCGGGGCCGCTTTGCGGCCCTTTCGCGACACAAGGCCGCTCCAACAGGTCAGGTGTAACTCGATCAGTGCGCTTCGCCCGTTTTCAACCCCTGCGGCAACTTGCGCGTCAGCAACACCGCCAACATGCTCACCGCCAATCCGATCCCGACAAAATGGAAGGCGTCGTTGTAGGCCATGATCAACGCCTGCTGGTGGGTGATTTCGCTCAGCTTGCCCAGCGCGGCGTTGTCGCTGCCCAGGCGCTCGGTCAGTTGCGCCAGGCGCTCGGCCACCTGCGGGTTGCTCGGTACCAACGCCTCGCGCAGGTAGTCGAAATACACCTTGGTGCGCGCATCCAGCAGCGTTGCCAGCAGGGCGATGCCGATGGCGCCGCCGAGGTTGCGCAAGATGTTGAACAGGCTCGATGCCGACCCTGCATCCTGTGGCTGGATATACGCCGTGGCGATCAGCGAAATGGTGACCATGATCATCGGCTGGCCAATGGCGCGGATCACCTGGATCTGGTTGAACTGCGGCCCGGCGAAGTCGGGGTTGAGCACCCCGGAGCTGAAACTGGCCACGCCGAACAGGCAAAAGCCCAGGGCGCAGAGCACCTTGGGCGAGATCACCTTCATCAATTGCGGCACCAGCGGAATCAGGAACAACTGCGGGATGCCCATCCACATGATCACCTCGCCGATCTGCAGGGCGTTGTAGCCCTGGATCTGCGCCAGGTACAGCGGCAGCAGGTAGATCGAGCCGTACAACCCCACGCCCATGCCCAGGCTGGCGATGCTCGACAGGCCGAAGTTGCGGTTGCCGAGGATGCGCAGGTTGATCAGCGGATGGGCACGGGAGAACTGCAGGATCACGAACAGGATCAGGCTGAGCAGGGCGACCGTGCCAAGGCCGACGATCAGGCTCGATTCCAGCCAGTCCTTGCGATGGCCTTCCTCGAGGAACACTTGCAGGCAACCCAGGCCCAGGCCGAGGCTGACGATGCCGGCGTAGTCGGTGCTTTTCAGCAGCTCCCAGTGCGCGGCCTTCTTTTCCAGGCCGTAGAGCAGGCCGGCGATCATCACCAGCCCCGGCGGGATGTTGATGTAGAAGATGTATTCCCAGCCCCAGTTCTCGGTCAGCCAGCCGCCCAGGGTCGGGCCGATCGAAGGGGCGAAGGTGGCGGTCATGGCGAACATGGCCATGCCCTTGGCGCGGTGGTGTTCGGGCAGCTTGATCAGGGTCAGGGTGAAGGCCAGCGGGATCAGCGCGCCGCCGGTGAAGCCCTGCATCGCGCGGAACAGGATCATGCTTTCCAGGTTCCAGGCCATCGAGCACAGCAGCGATGAGGCCAGGAAACCCAGCGATACCCACACCGCCAAACGCCGTGCCGAGAGCAGCTGCACCAGCCAGGCGGTGAGGGGGATCATGATGATCTCCGCCACCAGGTAGGACGTGGAGATCCATGAGCCTTCCTCCAGGGTCGCCGACAGCGCGCCCTGGATGTCCTTGAGCGACGAGTTGGTGATCTGGATGTCCAGTACCGCCATGAAGGCACCCAGCATCACGCTCATCACCGCGATCCAGTCGCGCCGGCTCGGCTCGGCCGTGGGGCGCAGCAGTGGGTCACCGGCCATCCGCGTTGCCGTCGCGCAGGTCGACCGTGGCCGTGACCGACATGCCCGGGCGGATGCGGCCATGCAGCGGGTTGTCGGCGGCGAAGGTCAGCTTGACCGGGATACGTTGCACCACCTTGGTGAAGTTGCCGGTGGCGTTGTCGGGCGGCAGCAGGCTGAACTGCGCGCCGGAGGCGGCGAACAGGCTGTCGACGCGGGCTTCGATGGGCGTGTCGGGGTAGCTGTCGAATAGCAGTTCGGCGCGTTGGCCGGGGTGCATTCTGCCGATCTGGGTCTCCTTGAAGTTGGCCTGCACCCAGATGTCCTCGTCCGGGACGATCGACAGCAGGTAGGCGCCGGCCTGCACCACCTGGCCATCGCGCGCGCTGCGCTGGCCGATGGTGCCGCTGATCGGCGCATGGATGGCGCAGCGGGTGAGGTTGAGCTCGGCCTGGGCCAGGTCGGCGCGGGCGTTGGCAATTTGCGCGTCGAGGCGCTTGAGCTCGGCGCTCAGCGCATCGACCTGCTGGCGCTGGCCCTTGAGGTCGGCCAGGGCCTTGTCCACCTGCGAACGGGCAACGTGGCTTTCGGCCGCCAGGGTAGTGACCCGCTCCTCGGAGACGAAGCCGGGCTTGCGTAGGGCCTGGGCGCGGTTGAGGTCGAGCTGCGAGCGGTCGAGGGTGGCCTGGTTGGCCGCCACCTGGGCCTGGCCGGCGGCGATCAGGCTGCCCTGTTGGGTCAGGCGGCTCTGCGCCTGTGCCAGCTCCGCTTCACGGGTGGCCAGGGCGGCGCGGGCGCGGGCCACGGCCAGCTCGAAGTCAGCCGTCTCCAGGCGCACCAGCAGATCGCCCTGGCGCACATGCTGGTTGTCCTCCACCGGCACCTGGTCGATGCGCGCGCCCAGTTGGCTGGAGATACGCGTGATCTCGCCCTGGACGTAGGCGTTGTCGGTGCTCTCGTAGAAGCGCCCCTTGAAGTACCAGTGGGCCAGGAAGGCGAGGGCGACCAGCAGCACCAGGGTGATGAAGATCAGCAGGCGGCGTTTGAGTTGGGCGGGCATGGGCAACCAGGATTGCAAAAGTGTAAGCAAATTTAACAGCGGTACCCGGCAGGCTCACAAGTGACGATAGCGCCATTGCTGGAGCCCGGTGCCCGCTCCCTGCTAACATTCGGCCTTTGTTTGAATCTTCGTTCGAGACTCACCATGACCACCGTTCGCACGCGTATCGCGCCATCGCCCACCGGCGACCCCCATGTCGGCACCGCCTACATCGCCCTGTTCAACTACTGCTTCGCCAAGCAGCACGGCGGTGAGTTCATCCTGCGGATCGAAGACACCGACCAGTTGCGCTCGACCCGCGAGTCGGAGCAGCAGATCTTCGACGCCCTGCGCTGGCTGGGCATCGAATGGAACGAAGGCCCGGATGTCGGCGGCCCGCACGGCCCCTACCGGCAGAGCGAGCGTGGCGAGATCTACGCCCAGTACGCCAAGCAACTGGTCGATGCCGGCCACGCCTTCTATTGCTTCTGCACCGCCGAAGAGCTGGAGCAGATGCGCGCCGAGCAGATGGCCCGCGGCGAGACCCCGCGCTACGACGGCCGCGCCCTGTTGCTGAGCGCCGACGAAGTGCAGCGCCGCCTGGCTGCCGGCGAGCCGCACGTGATCCGCATGAAGGTGCCGAGCGAAGGCATCTGCGTGGTGCCGGACATGCTCCGTGGCGACGTCGAGATCCCGTGGGACCGCATGGACATGCAGGTGCTGATGAAGAACGACGGCCTGCCGACGTACTTCCTGGCCAACGTGGTCGACGACCACCTGATGGGCATCACCCACGTCCTGCGCGGCGAGGAATGGCTGCCGTCGGCGCCGAAGCTGATCAAACTGTACGAGTACTTCGGTTGGGAGCAGCCCAAGCTGTGCTACATGCCGCTGCTGCGCAACCCGGACAAGTCCAAGCTGTCCAAGCGCAAGAACCCGACCTCGGTGACCTTCTACGAGCGCATGGGCTTCATGCCCGAGGCGATGCTCAACTACCTCGGGCGCATGGGCTGGTCGATGCCTGACGAGCGCGAGAAGTTCTCCCTGGCCGAAATGGTCGAGCACTTCGACCTGTCGCGCATCTCCCTGGGCGGCCCGATCTTCGACATCGAGAAGCTGTCGTGGCTCAACGGCCAGTGGCTGCGTGAGCTGCCGGTGCAGGAGTTCGCCGCGCGGGTGCAGAAGTGGGCGTTCAATAGCGACTACATGATGCAGATCGCCCCGCACGTGCAGGGCCGGGTCGAAACCTTCAGCCAGATCGCGCCGCTGGGCGGCTTCTTCTTCGAAGGCGCGCTCAAGCTCGACGCCAAGCTGTTCGAAAGCAAGAAGCTGTCCGCCGACCAGGTTCGCCAGGTGATGCAGTTGATCCTGTGGAAGCTGGAAAGCCTGCGCCAGTGGGAAAAGGAGCGCATCACCGGGTGCATCCAGGCCGTGGTCGAGGCGCTGGAGCTCAAGCTACGTGACGCCATGCCGCTGATGTTCGCCGCCATTACTGGTCAGGCCAGCTCGGTGTCGGTGCTCGACGCCATGGAAATCCTCGGCCCTGACCTGACTCGCTATCGCCTGCGCCAGGCCCTGGACTTGCTCGGCGGCGTGTCGAAGAAAGAAAACAAGGAGTGGGAAAAGCTGCTGGCCAACATCGCCTGATAGCCTTGCGCTGTACTGTGGGAGCGGCCTTGTGTCGCGAAAGGGCCGCATAGCGGCCCCGGCGATCGATGCACTGATGCTGAAAACGAGGGACCGCTTTGCGGTCCTTTCGCGACACAAGGCCGCTCCTACAGGGGGCGAGGTTGCGAAGTACATCGGGGCAGGGCGGTAAGTGATTGTTATCTGTGAAAAAAATTTTGAATAATTTCAAAAATTCGTTTGACAGCCCCGCAATCCGATCTTAATATGCGCCCCGTCCACAGCGATGAACGCAAACGAAACGCCAGGCACCCAGCCAGCGCTTCGGTTCAAAGCGACATTGTGGGGCTATAGCTCAGCTGGGAGAGCGCCTGCATGGCATGCAGGAGGTCAGCGGTTCGATCCCGCTTAGCTCCACCAAATTCCGCTTGATGGCCAAGGCCGTCAGGCAAGACCGGTTCCAGCAAACGGGTCTTGAAGGTAAGAAGGTTCGTCCCCTTCGTCTAGTGGCCTAGGACACCGCCCTTTCACGGCGGTAACAGGGGTTCGAGTCCCCTAGGGGACGCCAGTTTTGCACAAGCGATGTTGCACTGTCGCTGGGCCGAGAGGCTAGAAATCCGGGGCTATAGCTCAGCTGGGAGAGCGCCTGCATGGCATGCAGGAGGTCAGCGGTTCGATCCCGCTTAGCTCCACCAATTTTGCCGCGATTCGCGAAAGCGGGTCGGCACGAAGGTTACGTCCCCTTCGTCTAGTGGCCTAGGACACCGCCCTTTCACGGCGGTAACAGGGGTTCGAGTCCCCTAGGGGACGCCACTTTTACCCGCGTTTTGCGGGAGTTGAAAGGCTCATCATCAGATGGATGAGCCTTTTGTTTTACTCGGGGCTATAGCTCAGCTGGGAGAGCGCCTGCATGGCATGCAGGAGGTCAGCGGTTCGATCCCGCTTAGCTCCACCAATTCGCCACGTTGCGTGAAAACGTAACGGCACGAAGGTTAAGTCCCCTTCGTCTAGTGGCCTAGGACACCGCCCTTTCACGGCGGTAACAGGGGTTCGAGTCCCCTAGGGGACGCCATTTTTTTACCCGCGTTTTGCGGGACTTATAAGGCTCATTCGATTATTGAATGGGCCTTTTGTTTTTCCGCCTTCCCGAAAAACTGCCGCGGCGAACCCTGGGCGAAAATTCTGCTTGCCAATAAATATGATGAGCATAATATGTCGATCATAATATTTGAGGTGAGCCATGAGCGACAAGAAGAGCCAAACCCGCGAACGCATCCTCGAGGCTGCCCGCGGAGCGCTGATCCAGCAGGGGCCCGCCGAGCCCAGCGTCAGCCAGGTGATGGGCGCTGCCGGGTTGACCGTGGGGGGCTTCTACGCTCACTTCCAGAGCAAGGACGAGCTGATGCTCGAGGCGTTTCGCCAATTGCTCGATGAGCGCCGGGCCTTGCTGGACCAGCTCGACCCGAAGCTGCTGGGTACCGAGCGACGGGCATTGGCTGCGGCGTTCTACCTGTCGCGCAAGCACCGTGACGCTGAAGTGCAGGCCTGCCCCATCCCCAGCGCCCTGGGCGAGATGCAGCGCCTGCCGGACGCATTTCGTGAGGTGCTGGGCGAGCATATCGAGCTGATGACCGCGCAAATGGTCGACCGCCCGGAGGACATCGACAAGGCGCTCGCCGACCTGGCCCTGATGATCGGTGGCCTGTCTTTGGCCCGTGCCCTGGGGCCTGGCGAGCTGTCCGACCGGATCCTGCGTGCTGC
The DNA here is from genome assembly GCF_019139535.1 of Pseudomonas muyukensis. Taxonomy (NCBI): domain Bacteria; kingdom Pseudomonadati; phylum Pseudomonadota; class Gammaproteobacteria; order Pseudomonadales; family Pseudomonadaceae; genus Pseudomonas; species Pseudomonas muyukensis. Next base: position 2,322,627 of record NZ_CP077073.1, read on the forward strand.
CAAATCGGCAGTGATCTGACCCCCCGACCCCCTGGAGCAAGGCGATGACGACCCTCAGCTGGATTCGCGGTGTCAACGGCACCCTCGGCCACCTGGCCCCCGAACATGTTGCCGGCAGGATGCGCCGTGCCTTCATGAGCCCACGCAGCCTGCCGCCCAAGCCGTGGGAGCTGCCGCTGCTGGCCAAGGCCGAGCGCATCACCCTGCGCTTCGGTCTGTCGGCATTGCGCTGGGGCCAGGGCCCGACCGTGCTGTTGCTGCATGGTTGGGAAGGGCGGCCGACCCAGTTTGCCGCGTTGATCGATACCCTGGTCGACAGCGGTCACACCGTGGTTTCGCTGGAAGGGCCGGGGCACGGCCGTTCGCCGGGTGAGAAGGCCAATGTGGTGCTGTTCGCCCGCGCCCTGCTGGAAGCGGCGGCCGAACTGCCGCCGCTGCGCGCGGTGATCGGCCACTCCATGGGCGGCGCCAGCCTGTTGCTGGCCCTGCAATGGGGGCTGCGCACCGATGCCGCGGTCAGTATCGCCGCGCCGGCGCAACTGCTTGGGGTGTTGCGTGGTTTCGCCCGGCGTCTTGGCCTGCCGGCGCGCGCGCGGGCGGCGTTCATCCGCCAGGTGGAGCGCGATGTCGGGGTGCAGATCAGCCGCCTCGATGTCAGTGGCTACCAGTTGGACATACCCGGGCTGGTGGTACACGCCGAGGACGACAAGCTGGTTCTGGCCAGCGAAGCCCCGCTGATCCACAAGGCCTGGTTCGACAGCCGCCTGCTGCTGCTCGAGGCGGGCGGCCACCTGCGGCTGCTGGCCGACCCGCGCCTGGGCCAGGCCGTGCTGGAGCTGCTGGCGCGCAGCACCCAGCGCGCGCGGCAAAGCGCCTGAGCATCCGTTACACTCTGCCCGGTCACTGAAATCGCGGGAGCGGGCATGAGCTGGGATCTGGCAGCACCATTCATCATCGACCTTCGCGTCGGCAGCGAGGATATCGACGGCCTCGGCCACGCCAACAATGCCGTCTACGTCACCTGGCTGGAGCGCTGCGCCTGGCGCCATTCCCAGCGCCTGGGCCTGGACCTGGCCGAATACCGGCGCCTGGACCGGGCCATGGCGGTGGTCCGCCATGAAATCGACTACCTCGCCGCCGCCTACGAGGACGACGAGTTGCAACTGGCCACCTGGATCATCGACTGGGACCAGCGCCTGCGCATGACCCGGCGTTTCCAGCTCAAGCGCCCGGGCGACGGCGTCACTTTGCTGCGTGCGCAGACCACCTTTGCCTGCATCGAGCTGTCCAGCGGCAAGCCGCGGCGCATGCCGGCGGAGTTCCTTGACGGTTATGGCCCGGCGCTGATCGGCAGCTGAACGGCGGCGGATTTTTGCTAGACTGCCGCCTTTTTCGCGGCGAGACCCTGACATGCAAATTGCCCTGGCCCCCATGGAGGGGCTGGTCGACAACATCCTGCGCGACGTCCTGACCCGGGTGGGCGGTATCGATTGGTGCGTCACCGAGTTCATTCGCGTCTGCGACCGCCTGCTGCCGGCGTCGTCGTTCGACAAGCTGGCCCCGGAGCTGCGCCAGGGCGCGCGCACGGCGGCAGGCGTGCCGATGCGTGTGCAGCTGCTGGGTTCCGACCCGGTGTGCCTGGCCGAGAATGCGGCCCTGGCCTGCGAGCTGGGCGCGCCGGTGATCGACCTGAACTTCGGCTGCCCGGCCAAGACCGTCAACAAGTCGCGGGGCGGGGCGGTGCTGCTCAAGGAGCCCGAGTTGCTGCATGCGATCGTGGCTGAGGTGCGCCGGACGGTGCCGGCGCATATCCCGGTCACGGCCAAGATGCGCCTGGGCTACGACAGCCCCGATGGCGCGCTCGATTGTGCCCGGGCCTTGGCCGAGGGCGGCTCGGCGCATCTGGTGGTGCATGCGCGCACCAAGGTCGAGGGTTACAAGCCGCCGGCCCATTGGGAGTGGGTGGCGCGGGTGCAGGATGTGGTCAAGGTGCCGGTGTTCGCCAATGGCGAGATCTGGACCGTCGACGACTGGCGGCGCTGCCGTGAGGTCAGCGGGGCGCAGGACATCATGCTGGGGCGCGGGCTGGTGTCGCGCCCGGACCTGGCCCTGCAGATCGCCGCGGCCCGCGATGGCGTCGAGTACCAGCCGATGAGCTGGGAAGAGCTGCTGCCGCTGCTGCGCGAGTTCTGGCGCCAGGCCCAGGACAAGCTGTCGCCGCGCTACGCGCCGGGGCGGATGAAGCAGTGGCTGGCGATGTTGACCCGGGGTTACCCGGAGGCGGTGGCGTTGTTTGCCGAGCTGCGTAGGGAGGATGATTGCCAGCGGATCAGTGGGTTGCTGGGGGTTCAGAAGCAGGCCGTCGAGGCTTGTGTCGCCTGAGCCGACGTTATCGCGGGGCAAGCCCGCTCCCACGATGCCATGCCCAGTCGAAAAATTTTTCAGGCCAGCCCTTGAAAGCTTTTTGCCCGGACATATCTCTTGAGTACGCGATGCCGAAGTCGGGTCGCGTAATGACTTTACTTGCTGAATCTCAGGAGTTCATGACCATGACCACCGCTTTCTCTCTCGCACCTCTTTTCCGCAACTCTGTGGGTTTCGACCGTTTCAACGACCTGTTCGAAGCCGCCGCACGTAACGAGGCCGGTAGCAGCTACCCGCCCTACAACGTGGAAAAGCATGGCGATGATCAATACCGCATCGTGGTTGCCGCCGCCGGCTTCCAGGAACAGGACCTCGACCTGCAGGTTGAAAAAGGCGTCCTCACCGTGATCGGTGGCAAGCGCGACAACAGCAGCGAAGGCGTCACCTTCCTGCACCAGGGCATTGCCCAGCGCGCCTTCAAGCTGTCGTTCCGCCTGGCTGACCACATCGAGGTCAAGGGCGCGGGCCTGGCCAACGGCCTGCTCAGCATCGAACTGCTGCGCGTGGTACCGGAAGAAGCCAAGGCCAAGCGTATCCCGATCAATGGCGAAAAACCTGCGCTGAATTGAGTTCGGCGCGATGAACGAAAGGGCACCTGCGGGTGCCCTTTCTGCTTTGCAGGCCCCTGTAGGAGCGGCCTTGTGTCGCGAAAGGGCCGCAGGGCGGCCCCGGCGATATCAGCTTGATGCACGAATCCGGGGGGGCGCTTCGCACCCCTTTCGCGACACAAGGCCGCTCCTACAGGGATCGCGTGTTTTCAGTAATCCGCCGGTGTTTCCATCAGCATCTGGCGGAACTCCGGCAGCGGCAATGGCCGGCTATGCAGATAGCCCTGGTACAGGTGGCAGCGCAGGCCCCTGTAGGAGCGGCCTTGTGTCGCGAAAGGGCCGCAGGGCGGCCCCGGCGATATCAGCTTGATGCACGAATCCGGGGGCGCTTCGCACCCCTTTCGCGACACAAGGCCGCTTCTACAGGGATCGCGTGTGTTCAGTAATCCGCCGGTGTTTCCATCAGCATCTGGCGGAACTCCGGCAGCGGCAATGGCCGGCTATGCAGGTAGCCCCGGTACAGGTGGCAGCGCCGGCCCCTGTAGGAGCGGCCTTGTGTCGCGAAAGGGCCGCAGGGCGGCCCCGGCGACATCAGCTTGATGCACGAATCCGGGGGCGCTTCGCACCCCTTTCGCGACACAAGGCCGCTCCTACAGGGATCGCGTGTGTTCAGTAATCCGCCGGTGTTTCCATCAGCATCTGGCGGAACTCCGGCAGCGGCAATGGCCGGCTATGCAGGTAGCCCTGGTACAGGTGGCAGCCCAGCCGCTCGAGGAACTCCAGTTGCTCGCTCAGCTCGACGCCCTCGGCGATCACCGTCAGTTCCAGGCTGCGGGCCATGGCGACGATGGCGCGGACGATCTCGGCGTCGTTGGGGTCCACCGGGGCGTCGCGCACGAAGGTCTGGTCGATCTTCAGCGTGTCTACCGGGAGGCGCTTGAGGTAGGTCAGCGACGAATAACCGGTGCCGAAATCGTCCATGGCGAAGCTCACGCCGTAGCGCTTGAGCTCGCGCATCTTGCTGATGGTGTCTTCGAGGTTCTGGATGACGATGCCCTCGGTGATCTCCAGCTTGAGGATGTGCCGGGGCAGGCGGTAGTCGTCCAGGCTGCGCAGCACCCGCTCGACGAAGTCGTTCTGGCGAAATTGCCGTGGGCTGATGTTGACGCACAGGCTGAAGTCGTCGGCGTCGATCAAGCCGTCGGCCAGCATGCGCGCGCAGGCGTCGCAAGCTTCGTCGAGGATCCAGCTGCCAACTTCGAGGATCAGGCCGCTTTCCTCGAGCACCTGGATAAACTGCGCCGGCGGTTGCTGGCCCAGTTGCGGATGGTGCCAGCGCAGCAGCACCTCGGCGCCGACGATGCGGTTGTCGCGGGCGTCGACCTGGGGTTGGAAGTGCAGCGCCAGTTCGCCCCGGGCCAGGGCCAGGCGCAGGTCGCTCTCCATGCGCAGGCGCTCGCTGGCGGCCTTTTGCATGGTGGTGTGGAACAGCTGGGTAGTGTTGCGCCCGGAGTCCTTGGCCCGGTACAAGGCGATGTCGGCGCGCTTGAGCAGGTCGGCCGGGGTGGCGCCGTGGTCGGGGATCAGCGCCACGCCGATGCTCGGCGTCACCTGCAGGCGCTGGCCGTCCAGTGACATGGGCTCGGCCAGCAGCTCGCGCAGGGTGTCGGCCAGTTCGCGGACCTTGCCCTCCACCAGCTCGCGGCTGCCTTCCAGGCCGCTGAGCAGCACCACGAACTCGTCGCCGCCCAGGCGCGCCACGGTGTCCTCCAGGCGTACGCTGGCCTCCAGGCGCGCGGTGATGATCTTCAGCACGGTGTCGCCCACCGGGTGGCCCAGCGAGTCGTTGATGTGCTTGAAGTGGTCGAGGTCGAGGAACAACAGCGCGCCGCGCAGGTTGTGGCGCTTGAGCAGGGCGATCTGCTGGCTCAGGCGGTCCATCAGCAGGGCGCGATTGGGCAGGTTGGTCAGCGGGTCATGGTAGGCCAGGTGGCGGATCTGCGCCTGGGCGTTCTTCAGCAGGCTGACATCGCGGGCGGTGAGCAGCAGGCAGTCGGTTTCGTTGAGGCTGATTGGCTCCACCGAGACTTCCACGGTGAGAATGTCGCCGCGCTTGTTGCGCCCGAGCATTTCCCGGTGGTGCACGCGGCCACGTTCGCGCAGCTCGTTGAGCAGGGCGCCACGTTGCTTCTCGTCGGCCCAGATGCCGATCTCGTACACCGTGCGCCCGACCACCTCGGCGGCGCTGTAGCCGGTCAGGCGGCTGAACCCGTCGTTGACCTCCAGGTAGCGCCCGCTCTGGCGCTCGGTGATGATGATGGCGTCGGGGCTGGAGTGGAAGGCCTTGGCGAATTTTTCCTCGCTGGCCTTCAACGCGGCCTCGGCGCGCTGTTGCTGGGTGATGTCGCGCAGGGTGGTGACGCTGCAGGCCTGGCCATCGACGCTGATCAGGCGGCTGGAGATCACGCAGGTCAGGGGCGTGCCGTTGCGATGGTTGACCCCCACCGCCACGTTGCTCAGGGCCTGGTCGCGGATCACCCGTTCGATGCGCTGCGCGCGTTCGGCCGACTCGGCCCACAGGCCTAGCTCCTCGGCGGTGTGGCCGAGCACTTGGGCGGCGCTCCAGCCGAAGGTCTGGCTGAAGGCCGGATTGATCTCGATGAACTGGCCGGTGTCCTGGCGGGTCACGCAGATCGGGTCGGGGCTGACCTGGAACAGGCTGGCGAACTTCTCTTCCGAGGCGCTCAGGCGCTGCTCGCGCTCGACCTGCTCGGTGATGTCGAGCAAGGTGCCGGCCATGCGCAGCGGGTTGCCCTGGTCATCGCGGTACAGCCGCGCGCGGCTTTCGATATAGCGTGAGGCGCCGTTGTCCAGTTGCACCTGGTAGGTGATCTGGTAGTTGCCGGCGGGCCCTTCGCGCAGGCTGCGGTAAGCCTGGCGCATGGCGTTGCGTTCCTGTTCGGGCACGCCTTCGAAGAATGCCTCGAACGACTCGTGGAACGGCACCGGGTCCAGGCCGTGCAACTGGGCGGCGCGGGCCGAGCCGTAGAGCATGCCGCTGGGGATGTGCCAGTCCCAGGTGCCCAGCTGGGCCGAATCCAGGGCCAGGTCGAGGCGCTCCTGGCTGTCCTTGAGCGCCTGTTCGGCGCGCTTGCGCTCGCTGGTGTCGACGAAGGTGCTGATCAGGTAGGTGATCCCCTCCATCTCGATGCCCTGGGTGCAGAGGATGCCGTCGTGGACCTTGCCGCTGGTGGCGCGGAACTGCACCTCCAGGGTCAGCGGGCCGCTGCCGGCGCGGGTGGCGTCCAGCACCTGGTGGCGTTGCTCGGGGTTGACCCACAGGCCCAGCTCCAGGCTGGTCTTGCCGACCACCTGGGCCCCCGGCCAGCCGAACATGTGCTCGAAGTGCTGGTTGACCTCGATGATCAGGCCGTCGTGGCGGCGGGTCAGGAGGATGGCGTTGGGGCTCAGGTGAAACAGCGTGGCGAAGCGCTTCTCCGAGTTGATCAGCGCGGTTTCCCGCTCGCGCTGGCGGGTGATCTCGCGGATCACCCCGATCATCTGCGGCCGGCCGTTGGCGTCGTGGGTCAGGCTGCCGTTGATCTCCAGCCAGTGCATGCTGCCGTCGGGCCACTGGATGCGATGGCGCATGGCCTGCTCGATCGGTTCGCCGTTGACCACCGCCTGGAACGCCTGGCGGGTCCGGGCGCGGTCTTCCTCGGGCAGCAGGTCGAGGTAGTCGATGTCGTTGGGCAGCGGGCGTTGCGGGTCGAAACCGAACAGCGCCTGGGTGCCGCGCGACCAGCTGACCCGACCGCTGTCGATGTCCCACAGCCAGGCGCCCAGCCGCGCGCCGTTGAGCGCGGCGAGCAATTGTGGCGCGTTCTGCCAGGCCTGCTCCGATTCCTGGGGGTCGGCCGCCGGAATGCGGGGCAGGCGCGCAAAGCGGTTTGCTGATTTGGGCATCGATACCAGACCTTTGGCAAATGAAGCTTCCCTGTAGCGCTGACGACCGGTCAGGCGGACCCTGCGTGGCTGTCGAGCAGCGCCATGAAGGCCCTGGCCGCGTTCGACAGCGTACGCTCCGTGTGCAGAATGTAGCCTAGCTGGCGCGACAGCTGTATGCCCGGCAGGGCGATGGGCGCCACCTGCTCGTCGAGCATGGTGCGCGGCAGCACGCTCCAGGCCAGGCCGATGGACACCATCATCTTGATGGTTTCCAGGTAGTTGGTGCTCATGGCGATGTTCGGCGCCAGGCCCTGGCTTTCGAACAAGCGCTGGACGATATGGTGGGTGAAGGTGTTGCCGCCGGGGAACACCGCCGGATGGCGGGCCACATCGGCCAGGCTCACGGTGCCGTCGCGGGCCAGCGGGTGTTCCGGCGAGGCGACGAAGTCCAGGGCGTCGGCCCACACCGGTACGGCGCGCACCAGGTGGTGTGGCTCGGGCGCCAGGGTGATCACGGCAATCTCGGCGCGGCCGTGCAGCACTTCGTCGTAGGCCGCCTCGGAATCGAGGAACTCGATGTCCAGCGCCACCGCCGGGTACTGGCGGGTAAAGGCGCGCAGCAGCGGCGGCAGGCGATGCAGGCCGATATGGTGGCTGGTGGCCAGGGTCAGGCGACCGCTCACCGCCCCGCTGAGGTTGGTCAGCGCGCGGCGCGTATCATCGAGCACATTGAGGATCTGGTAGGCGCGGGGCAGCAGGGCACGGCCGGCCTCGGTCAGGGTCACCTCGCGGCCGAGGCGGTCGAACAGACGCACGTCCAGCTGCTGTTCGAGGCCGGCGATGCGCTTGCTGATGGCCGGCTGGGTCAGGTGCAGGCGTTCGCCGGCGCCAGAGAAACTGCCGGTTTCGGCGATGGCGATGAAGGCGCTGAGGTTGGCCAGGTCCATCTATTTGAATTCCTGATGGTTATGCAAAGCATGAAAATTATGAATTTGAGTTATTCAATCTATCGCCATAGCATCGTCCGTACAAGCCAAGGGGTCTTTGGCATAGAAAGACGCTGATGAGGAACAGTCTGATGGCTGGCAAAACGCTCTACGACAAACTCTGGGAAGCTCATGAGGTCAAGCGCCGCGATGACGGCTCTTCCTTGATCTACATCGATCGCCACATCATCCACGAAGTGACCTCGCCCCAGGCGTTCGAAGGCCTGCGTCTGGCCGGGCGCAAGCCTTGGCGCATCGATGCCAACATCGCCACCCCCGACCACAACGTGCCGACCACGCCAGAGCGCAAGGGCGGCATCGAGGCCATCGCCGACCAGGTGTCGCGCCTCCAGGTGCAGACCCTCGACGAGAACTGTGACGAATATGGCATCGTCGAATTCAAGATGAATGACGAGCGCCAGGGCATCGTCCATGTCATCAGCCCGGAGCAGGGTGCCACCTTGCCGGGCATGACCGTGGTCTGCGGCGACTCGCACACCTCCACCCACGGCGCGTTCGGCGCCCTGGCCCATGGCATCGGCACCTCCGAGGTCGAGCACGTGCTCGCCACCCAGTGCCTGGTGGCCAAGAAGATGAAGAACATGCTGGTGCGCGTCGAAGGCCAGTTGCCCGAGGGCGTCACCGCCAAGGACATCGTCCTCGCCGTGATCGGCAAGATCGGCACCGCCGGTGGCAACGGCCATGCCATGGAGTTTGCCGGCAGTGCCATTCGCGAGCTGTCGATGGAAGGCCGCATGACCATCTGCAACATGTCCATCGAAGCCGGTGCCCGCGTCGGCCTGGTGGCTACCGATGCGACCACCGTTGCCTATGTCGAGGGGCGTCCCTATGCGCCCAAGGGCGAGCAGTGGACGCGTGCGGTAGAGGCCTGGAAGGACCTGGTGTCCGACGCCGATGCGGTGTTCGACACCGTGGTCGAGCTGGATGCCGCGCAGATCAAGCCGCAAGTCAGCTGGGGCACCTCGCCCGAGATGGTGCTGGCGGTGGACCAGCGTGTGCCGGACCCGGCTGCCGAGGCCGACCTGATCAAGCGTGGCTCGATCGAGCGGGCGTTGAAGTACATGGGCCTGAGCGCCAACCAGGCGATCACCGACATCAAGCTCGACCGCGTGTTCATCGGTTCGTGCACCAACTCGCGTATCGAAGACCTGCGCGCCGCCGCCGAGATCGCCAAGGGGCGCAAGGTTGCCGCCAGTGTCAAGCAAGCCATCGTGGTGCCGGGCTCGGGCCTGGTCAAGGCCCAGGCCGAGCGCGAGGGGTTGGACAAGATCTTCCTTGCGGCGGGCTTCGAATGGCGTGAACCAGGCTGCTCGATGTGCCTGGCGATGAACCCGGACCGCCTGGAGAGCGGCGAGCACTGCGCGTCTACCTCCAACCGCAACTTCGAGGGCCGCCAGGGCGCTGGCGGGCGTACCCACCTGGTCAGCCCGGCCATGGCTGCCGCCGCCGCGGTGACCGGCCACTTCATCGACGTCCGCGAGTTGATCCAAGGGAGCGCAGCATGAAAGCCTTTACCCAGCACACCGGCTTGGTCGCGCCGTTGGATCGCGCCAACGTCGACACCGACCAGATCATCCCCAAGCAGTTCCTCAAGTCGATCAAGCGCACCGGCTTCGGCCCCAACCTGTTCGACGAATGGCGCTACCTGGACGTGGGCCAGCCCTACCAGGACAACAGCAAGCGCCCGCTGAACCAGGAATTCGTGCTCAACCATGCGCGTTACCAGGGCGCCAGCGTGTTGCTGGCGCGGGAGAACTTCGGTTGCGGCTCGAGCCGCGAGCATGCCCCGTGGGCGCTGGACGAGTACGGTTTTCGCAGCGTGATTGCGCCAAGCTTCGCCGACATCTTCTTCAACAACAGCTTCAAGAACGGCCTGTTGCCGATCATCCTCGACGCCGCTGAAGTCGACGAGCTGTTCAAGCAGGTCGAGGCCAACCCGGGTTACCAGCTGACCATCGACCTCGAGGCCCAGGCGGTGACCCGCCCGGACGGCAAGGTACTGAAGTTCGAGATCGACGCCTTCCGCAAGCATTGCCTGCTCAATGGCCTGGACGATATCGGCCTGACCTTGCAGGACAGCGAGGCGATCAAGGCGTTCGAGGGCAAGCACCGCGCCAGCCAGCCCTGGTTGTTCCGCGATTGATCGACGGCCTCGGCACGACGCGTGGGAGCGGGCTTGCCCTGCGATGAGGCCCATTGGACACTGAGTTTTTCCGGCGCGCCCGCGAGGCGCGCCGCTTGATTGGATAGAGGAACGCATGAGCAAGCAGATTCTGATTCTCCCAGGTGATGGCATCGGCCCGGAAATCATGGCCGAGGCGGTCAAGGTGCTGGAGCTGGCCAACGACAAGTTCCAGCTCGGCTTCACCCTGGCCCATGACGTGATCGGTGGCGCGGCCATCGACAAGCACGGCGTGCCGCTGGCCGACGAGACCCTGGAACGCGCGCGCCAGGCCGACGCGGTGCTGCTCGGTGCGGTGGGCGGGCCGAAGTGGGACAAGATCGAGCGTGACATCCGCCCTGAGCGCGGCTTGCTGAAGATCCGCTCGCAACTGGGCCTGTTCGCCAACCTGCGCCCGGCCATCCTCTATCCGCAGCTGGCCGACGCCTCGTCGCTCAAGCCCGAGATCGTCTCCGGCCTGGACATCCTCATCGTCCGCGAGCTGACCGGCGGCATCTACTTCGGCGCGCCACGCGGCCAGCGCGAGTTGCAAGGCGGCGAGCGCCAGGCCTATGACACCCTGCCGTACAGCGAGAGCGAAGTGCGCCGCATCGCCCGTGTCGGTTTCGACATGGCCCGCGTGCGCGGCAAGAAGCTGTGCTCGGTGGACAAGGCCAACGTGCTGGCTTCCAGCCAGTTGTGGCGCGAAGTGGTCGAGGACGTGGCCAAGGACTACCCGGACGTCGAGCTGAGCCACATGTACGTGGACAACGCCGCCATGCAGCTGGTGCGCGCGCCCAAGCAGTTCGACGTGATGGTCACCGACAACATGTTCGGCGACATCCTGTCGGATGAGGCTTCCATGCTCACCGGTTCCATCGGCATGCTGCCGTCGGCGTCGCTGGATGCCGACAACAAGGGCATGTACGAGCCGTGCCACGGTTCGGCGCCGGACATCGCCGGGCAAGGTATCGCCAACCCGCTGGCGACCATCCTCTCGGTGTCGATGATGCTGCGCTACAGCTTCAGCCAGACGGCCGCCGCCGAGGCGATCGAGCAGGCCGTGAGCCGCGTGCTGGACCAGGGCCTGCGCACCGGCGACATCTTCTCCGAGGGTTGCCGCAAGGTGGGTACGCAGGAAATGGGCGACGCAGTAGTCGCAGCGCTGCGGAATCTGTAATCTCTCTGGCCCGCTACCAAAAACTCCCGGTGGCGGCCCACTTTTAGCAAAGGTGTAGTTGCGATGAAACGTGTAGGTCTGATCGGTTGGCGTGGAATGGTCGGTTCCGTGCTCATGCAGCGGATGCTCGAAGAGCAGGACTTCGACCTGATCGAGCCGGTGTTCTTCACCACCTCCAACGTCGGTGGCCAAGGCCCGAACGTGGGCAAGGATACTGGCCCGCTCAAGGACGCCTACAGCATCGACGAGCTCAAGACCCTCGACGTGATCCTGACCTGCCAGGGCGGCGACTACACCAACGAAGTGTTCCCCAAGCTGCGCGAGGCCGGCTGGCAGGGCTACTGGATCGACGCCGCTTCGTCCCTGCGCATGCAGGATGACGCGGTGATCATCCTCGACCCGGTCAACCGCAAGGTCATCGACCAGCAGCTGGATGCGGGCACCAAGAACTACATTGGCGGCAACTGCACGGTCAGCCTGATGCTGATGGGCCTGGGCGGCCTGTTCGAAGCCGGCCTGGTCGAGTGGATGAGCGCCATGACCTACCAGGCGGCCTCCGGTGCCGGGGCGCAGAACATGCGTGAGCTTATCCGCCAGATGGGCGGTATCAATGCCGCTGTCGCCGATGACCTGGCCAATCCGGCCAGCGCCATCCTCGATATCGACCGCAAGGTTGCCGAGGCCATGCGTGGCGAAGGGTTCCCGACCGAAAACTTCGGCGTGCCGCTGGCCGGCAGCCTGATTCCGTGGATCGACAAGGAGCTGCCGAACGGGCAGAGCCGCGAAGAGTGGAAGGCCCAGGCCGAGACCAACAAGATCCTCGGTCGCTTCAAGAACCCAGTGCCGGTGGATGGCATCTGCGTGCGTATCGGCGCCATGCGTTGCCACAGCCAGGCGCTGACCATCAAGCTGAACAAGGATGTGCCGCTGGCGGATATCGAGGGCATGATCAGCCAGCACAACCCTTGGGTGAAGTTGGTGCCGAACCAGCGTGAGATCAGCATGCAGGAGCTGAGCCCGACCAAGGTGACCGGTACCCTGAACGTGCCGGTCGGGCGGTTGCGCAAGCTGAACATGGGGTCGCAGTATCTCGGAGCCTTCACCGTTGGCGACCAGCTGCTGTGGGGCGCTGCCGAGCCGCTGCGGCGCATGCTGCGGATTTTGCTGGAGCGGTGATCTGGGCTGGTTTGAGTTGGGATTTTGAATAACCCGTATTGCGAGAGTGATGCGGGTTTTTTTATGGGTGTCAGATTCGTTGTTCGTTGTTCGTTGTTCGTTGTTCGTTTTGATGTTTTTATTCGCATTCATTGGCGATGTCGACGCATAGTCACCTTTCCGCCCTTACGGCGGGTTACTTTGGTCTTGGCCAAAGTAACCAAAGCCGCTGCGCTCCATTCATCCGGCCCTACGCTTCGCTTCGGGTTCCCTCACTCCGGCCTTGCTCCCGGGAGGACCGCGCTGTACGCCCCATCCTGGGGCGCAGCGCTTGACGGGCATCCATGCCCGTCACCTCCCTTCGCAAGGCCTGCGTTCGGCCTCCTGAAGTCGCGAAGTTAGGGGCGGCGCCTGGGCTGGCGCAGCTGTCGCTAGTCGCATGTCTGTGATCTCCAGGGCCTCTTCGCGGGCACGTGGTGGAAGTTGAATATATGCATAACCCTGTGGGAGCGGGCTTGCCCGCGAAAGGGCCAGAGCAGCCAATATGTAAATAACTGTCAGAAATCAATTTACAAATTCTGCTCTTGCTCTTGCTCTTGCTCTTGCTCTTGCTCTTGCTTCTAAGCGCGCGATAGTCCAGGCGCCGCCAATTGCGACTTCAGGAGGCCGAGTGGAGTTCTTGCGTAGTGGGGCGACGGCCATGGATGGCCGTCGAGCGCTGCGCCCCAGGATGGGGCGTACAGCGCGGTACCCACGGGAGCAAGAACGGAGCGAGGGAACCCCGGAGCGCAGCGTAGGGGCCGGATGAACGGAGCCGAACGGTTTTGCCCACTTTTGCCAAGACAAAAGTGGGCCGCCGTAAAGGCGGAAGGGTGACTGTAAGTCGACATCGCAAATGAATGCGCATACAAATGCCAAAACAATCGCCTTGAACCTGAACCTGAACCTGAACCTGAACCTGAACCCAAACCTATCTCCCACCCCACAATCCAAGTAAAGTGCCGCTCCCCGCCGTACCCCCGCAGAAGGAACCGATCCCATGACCCGCACCGCCCTAGACATCGCCGTAGTCGGCGCCACCGGCACTGTCGGTGAGTCCCTCGTGCAGATCCTCGAGGAACTGGCCTTCCCGGTAGCCACCCTGCACCTGCTGGCCAGCATGGAGTCGGCAGGCAGCAGCGTGATGTTCGCCGGCAAGAAGCTGAAGGTCCGCGAAGTGGACAGCTTCGACTTCGCCCAGGTGCAATTGGTGTTCTTCGCCGCCGGCCCCGCCGTCACCCGCAGCTTCGCGCCCAAGGCCAGCGCTGCCGGCTGTTCGATCATCGACCTGTCCGGCGCACTGGACGGTGCTACCGCGCTGGTCCCGGAAGCCAATGGCAAGCGCATCAGCGAACTGCCACGGCCCGCGCTGATCACCAGCCCAAGCGCCGGCGCGGTGGCCCTGGCGGTGGCGTTGGCACCGCTCAAGGGCCTGCTCGACATCGAGCGCGTGCAGGTCAATGCCTGCCTGGCTGTTTCAGAGCAGGGCAGGGAAGCCGTCAGCGAACTCGCCCGCCAGACCGCCGAACTGCTCAACGCCCGTCCCCTGGAGCCGCGCTTCTTCGATCGCCAGGTCGCCTTCAACCTGTTGCCCCAGGTCGGTACGCCCGACGAGCAGGGCCACACGGCGGTGGAGCGCCGGCTGGTCGGCGAGTTGCGCCAGTTGCTCGACCTGCCGCAACTGAAGATTTCCGTGACCTGCATTCAAGTCCCGGTGTTTTTCGGCGATAGCTTCAGTGTGGCGGTGCAGAGCCGTCGTCCGGTCGAGCTGGCAGCCGTCAACGCCGCGTTGGAGGCCGCCGACAGCATCGAACTGGTCGAGCCCGGCGATTATCCGACGCCTGTGGGTGACGCGGTGGGCCAGGACGTGGTCTATGTTGGACGTGTACGCCATGGTGTCGATGAAGACCAGCAGCTCAATCTCTGGCTGACCACCGACAATGTGCGCAAGGGCGCGGCGCTCAACGCCGTGCAGACCGCGCAATTGTTGATAAAACACATGGCGTAAAAGATACTGCGAGCTATTTTGTCCTGCACCGCAACAGGGTTTTTGGGACGGTTCTTACAAGGGAAGAGTTCATGCTTCGAATTCGCAAACTGGTTCTGGCCATCGCGGCAGCCTCGGCGCTGTCGTCCGGCGTGGCGAACGCTCTGGGGTTGGGGGAGCTGACCCTGAAGTCGGCGCAGAACCAGCCGCTGGATGCCGAGATCGAACTGCTCGACGTGCGCGACCTCACCGCGGCGCAGATGGCCCCCAGCCTGGCGCCGCCCGAAGAGTTCGCCAAGGCCGGGGTGGCCTTCCCGCCTTACCTCGAAGACCTCACCTTCACCCCGGTGATCAACCCCAACGGGCGCAGCGTGCTGCGGGTCACCTCCAGCAAGGCGTTGCCGGAGCCGGTGGTCAAGTTCCTGGTCCAGGTCATGTGGCCCCAGGGCCGCCTGCTGCGCGACTACAGCGTGCTGCTCGACCAGGCCAAGGCCCAGGGCAGCGAGGCCGCCCAGGCCAATGTCAATCCGCCAGTGAGCACCGGCAGCTACACCACCAAGCGCCGTGACACCCTCTGGCAGATCGCCGCGCGCAACAGCAACGGCGGCTCGATCCAACAGACCATGCTGGCGATCCAGGCGCTGAATCCGGATGCCTTCATCGGCAACAACATCAACCAGCTCAAGACCGGGCAGGTATTGCGCCTGCCTGATCAACAGCAGGTGCAGAGCATTCCCCAGGCCGAAGCCAACCGTGAGGTGGCCGAGCAATACGCCGCCTGGCGCGAGGGTCGTCGCCTCGGCCCGCGTGCCCGGCAGCTGGACGCCACCCGCCGTGGCGAGGCCGGCGCCGCGCCGGCGCGCATCGCCCAGGGTGACAACCTGCGCCTGGTGGCGCCCGGCGGCAAGGCGGCAGCGGGGGAGGCCAAGGCGCTCAGCGACAAGCTCGCCGTGGCCCAGGAAAGCCTCGACACCAGCCGTCGCGACAACGACGAACTGAAGAGCCGCATGTCCGACCTGCAGAGCCAGCTGGACAAGCTGCAGCGTCTGATCGAACTGAAGAATGACCAACTGGCGCGCCTCGAAGCCCAGGGCGCGGCGCCTGCGCCAACGGCGCCCGCGGCCCTGCCGGGCGAACCTGCTCCGGCGCAGCCGGCGGTCAATGCCCAGCTGACGCCGGCAGAGCCGGTGGTCAGCCCGGCACCGGCCGCCGCCGACACCGCGCCACAGGATGTCGCGGCCCAGGTGCCGGCCGCTGACGCGCCGAGCGTGCTCGACGAACTGCTGGGCAACCCGCTGCTGCTGGGGTTGATCGCCGGTTCCGCGTTCCTGGTCCTGTTGCTGTTGCTGTTGCTCCTGGCGCGCAAGCGCAAGGCCCAGCAGGAGGCCGAGAAGCACCTGCGCATGGCGCGGGCGCTGGCCGAGGAGGGTGAGCGTAGCCCCGACCTGGACCTGCCACCGAGCAGCTTCGAAGGCCTGGACGTGTCGGCGCCGAGCGTGACCTTGGCGCCGGCCGTGGTCGCCGCGTCGGCAGCCGCCGCCGCCGCCGCCGAGAAGCCTGCGGCGCCAGCACCTGCCGAAGCGCCGGCGCCAGCGGTCGACCCGCGCGCGGCGCTGCTTGCCGAGGTGGACGAAAGCCTGGCCCGCGGCCGCCTCAACCACGCCGCCGATCTGCTGGAGGCCGCCGTGGCCTCCGACCCGCAGCGCAGTGACCTGCGCCTGAAGCTGATGGAAGTCTACGCCCGCCAAGGCGACCAGGACGCCTTCGCCGGCCAGGAGCGCAAGCTGCAGGACAACGAGCAGAATCAGGCCGAGGTCGCCGCGCTCAAGGAACGCTTCCCGGCCATGCTCGGTGTCGCCGCCGTTGCCGCTGGCGCCGCGGCCTTGGCGGCGGAGATGGACGAGCAATACGTCCAGGAACTGCTGCAGGAGCAGGAGCCGGCCGTCGTTGCGGCCGAGCCCGAGCCCGCAGCGCCGGTCGAGCCTGAGCCGGTGGTCGCGCCCGAGCCTGAAGTTGCCCTGGCGCCAGCCATCGAAGAGGCCGACCTGGACAGCGCCTTCGACCTGAGCCTGGATGACGACCTGCCGGTGGATGACCTGTCGGTGGCGGATGCGCTCGATCTGTCGGGCCTGGAAGACATCGCCCCGACCACGGCGCCTGTGGTGGAAGAGGCAGCGCCGGCTCCGGTCGCCGCGGCCACCGACGCCGACGACGATTTCGAGGCGCTGCTTGCCCAGGCCCAGGCCACGCCGCAGAACGTCGACGACCTGGCCGATTTCGACCTGGATGTCGGCGAGCCGCAGGCACCGGCCAGTGCCGAGGAAGCCCCGGTTGACGTGGCCGCGGAACTGGCGGCGTTCGAGTCGATGCCCGAGTTCGACCCGATTTCCGAGTTGGAGCTGCCCGACGACTTCGACTTGTCGCTGTCGCTGGAGGACGATTCGCCAGCGGCGAAGAACTTCGCCTCCGAACTGGACGACGTCAACGCCGAGCTGGACAAGCTGTCGCAGAACCTCGAGGCGCCTGCGCCGGCAGCGCCGACCTTCACCGCCGAAGACGCCGCGCTGGAGCCCGAGCCGCTGGACGACCTGGACTTCGACTTCTTCTCCGGCAGCGATGAAGTGGCCACCAAGCTCGACCTGGCTCGCGCCTATATCGACATGGGCGACCACCAGGGCGCCCGCGACATTCTCGACGAGGTGGTCAAGGACGGTGACGACAGCCAACGCCAGGAGGCCAACGAGATGCTCTCCCGACTGGTCTGAAGGCCAACGTTCAAACGCGCGGGGCAAGCCCGCCGCCACAGGTCATCGAAGCGCTTGTGGGGGCGGGCTTGCCCCGCGATCGTTTCGGCCCCGGCACGGTTTGCCGTTATACTGCGCGCCTTTGGTTTCATCATCAGGTTGCCCGCGCTTGGACATCATCGACACCGCCGCCGCCGAATCGGCGGCCGAAGGCTACACCCGCATCGCCCTGGGCGTGGAATACAAAGGCTCGCGCTACCGCGGCTGGCAGCGCCAGGCCAGCGGCGTGCCGAGCGTCCAGCAGGCCCTGGAGCAGGCCCTGTCGAAGGTCGCCGACGAGCCGATCAGCGTGATCTGCGCCGGGCGCACCGATGCCGGGGTGCATGGCTGCGGGCAGATCGTGCATTTCGACACCCGCGCGGTGCGCGACGAGCGCGCCTGGACCCTGGGCACCAACTTCAACCTGCCCCACGACATCAGCGTGGTCTGGGCCACGCCCATGCCGGCGCATTTCCATGCCCGCTTCAAGGCCTGCGCGCGGCGCTACCGCTACGTGATCTACAACGATCCGATCCGCCCGGCGCACCTGGCCGAGGAGGTGACCTGGAACCACCGGCCACTGGACGTCGAGCGCATGGCCCTGGCGGCGCAGTACCTGCTGGGCACTCACGATTTCAGCGCGTTCCGCGCCAGCCAGTGCCAGGCCAAGTCGCCGATCAAGCATATCCACCACCTGCGCGTCTCCCGCCATGGTCAGATGATCGTGCTCGACGTGCGAGCCACGGCCTTCCTGCACCACATGGTGCGCAACATCGCCGGCGTGCTGATGACCATCGGTGCCGGCGAGCGACCGGTGCAGTGGGCCCGCGAAGTGCTCGAGGGGCGCAACCGCCGCGCGGGCGGGGTCACCGCGCACCCCTACGGCCTGTACCTGGTACAGGTGGAGTACCCCGAGGAGTACGCCTTGCCGCAGCGTTACATCGGCCCACACTTTCTTACCGGCTACGAGGCGCTGGCGCACTGACGGGGCAAGGCGCATTTGCTACCATCGACGCTTTCACCGATCACCCAAGGTTCGCCGCCCATGAGCAACGTTCGCAGCAAGATCTGCGGGATTACCCGCATCGAGGATGCCCTGGCCGCGGTCGAGGCCGGCGCCGACGCCCTCGGTTTCGTCTTCTATGCGCAAAGCCCGCGGGCGGTGGACGTGCGCCAGGCGCGGGCGATCATCGCAGCGCTGCCGCCGTTCGTGACCACCGTGGGCTTGTTCGTCAACGCCTCGCGTTGCGAGCTCAGCGAGATCCTCGAAGTGGTTCCGTTGGACCTGCTACAGTTCCACGGCGATGAAAGCCCGGCCGACTGCGAGGGTTATCACCGGCCCTGGATCAAGGCCCTGCGCGTGCGCCCCGGCGATGACCTGGAGGCGGCCTGCCAGCACTACGCAGGCGCCTGCGGCATGCTGCTGGACGCCTATGTGCCAGGGGTGCCGGGTGGAACCGGCGAGGCCTTCGACTGGTCATTGATCCCTGCGACGCTGAGCAAGCCGATCATCCTGGCGGGCGGCCTGTCGCCCAGCAATGTCGCCCAGGCCATTCGCCAGGTGCGCCCCTACGCGGTGGATGTCAGTGGCGGCGTGGAGCAGGCCAAGGGCATCAAGGACGCGGCGAAGATCGAGGCCTTCATGCAGGCGGTGAAGCAGGCGTGAACGCGGATGTGACGGCTGGCCGCGCGCCATCGTCCATAGCTTTCGCAGCCCGGTGCTGCCAGGCCGCGCCAGTGCGCGGGGCAGGCCGGGAGAAAAATTGAAGATGGGGCGGTGCATGGCCAGGCCATGGCCGGCCCATCGTCGCTTTACACAAGAATTTGAGCTCAAGGGCAGGGCAGGGCCGTCAGGGTCCCCCGGCCAATACTGGAGAAAGCAAGCATGAGCAACTGGTTGGTAGACAAACTGATCCCTTCGATCATGCGTTCCGAGGTGAAGAAGAGCTCGGTGCCGGAAGGGCTGTGGCACAAGTGCCCGTCCTGCGAGGCCGTGCTGTATCGTCCGGAGCTGGAAAAGACCCTCGACGTCTGCCCCAAGTGCAACCACCACATGCGCATCGGCGCACGTGCGCGTATCGACATCTTCCTCGATGCCGAAGGCCGCGCCGAACTGGGTGCCGACCTGGAACCGGTCGATCGCCTGAAGTTCCGTGACGGCAAGAAGTACAAGGACCGCCTGACCGCCGCGCAGAAGCAGACCGGCGAGAAAGACGCGCTGATCTCCATGAGCGGTACCCTGATGGGCATGCCGATCGTGGTCAGTGCCTTCGAGTTCTCCTTCATGGGCGGCTCCATGGGCGCCATCGTCGGTGAGCGCTTCGTGCGTGCGGCCAACTATGCGCTGGAACACCGTTGCCCGATGGTCTGCTTCTCCGCCTCCGGTGGCGCGCGCATGCAGGAAGCGCTGATCTCGCTGATGCAGATGGCCAAGACCTCCGCGGTGCTGGCGCGCCTGCGCGAAGAAGGCATTCCGTTCATCTCGGTGCTGACCGACCCGGTCTACGGCGGTGTGTCCGCCAGCCTGGCGATGCTCGGCGACGTGATCGTCGGCGAACCCAAGGCGCTGATCGGCTTCGCCGGCCCGCGGGTGATCGAGCAGACCGTGCGCGAAAAACTGCCGGAAGGCTTCCAGCGCAGCGAGTTCCTGCTGGAACACGGCGCCATCGACCTGATCATCTCCCGTGAAGAGCTGCGTCCGCGCCTGGCTCGCCTGCTGGCGCAAATGACCGGCCAGGCCACCCCGGAAGCGGCCAAAGAGGTCGCCGCGGTCGCGTGATGAACCAGCGCACCTTGGGCGACTGGCTCGCCTACCTCGAGCAGCTGCACCCCTCGGCCATCGACATGGGCCTGGAGCGTTCGCAACAGGTGCTGGCGCGCCTGGGCCTGGGCAAGCTGGCGCCGCGCGTGGTGACGGTGACCGGCACCAACGGCAAGGGCTCGACCTGTGCCTTCGTCGCCGCGTTGTTGCGTGCCCAGGGGCTCAAGGTCGGGGTCTACAGCTCGCCGCACCTGCTGCGCTACAACGAGCGGGTACTGCTCGATGGCGCCGAGGCCAGCGATGAGCAACTGTGCCAGGCCTTCGCCGCCGTCGAGGCGGCGCGGGGCGAGATTTCGCTGACTTATTTTGAAATGGGCACCCTGGCGGCGTTCTGGCTGTTCAGGCAGGCGGCGCTGGATGCCGTGGTGCTCGAGGTCGGCCTGGGTGGCCGGCTGGATGCGGTCAACCTGGTGGATGCCGATATTTCGCTGGTCACCAGCATCGGCGTCGATCACACCGATTACCTGGGCGACACCCGTGAATCGGTGGCGTTCGAGAAGGCCGGGATCTTCCGTGCCGGCAAGCCGGCCCTGTGTGGCGACCTGGATCCGCCGCAACCCTTGCTGGACAAGGTGCGCGAGCTCGGTTGCCGGTTCTTCCTGCGTGGCCGCGATTTCGATCTGGCCGTGAATGGCGAGCACTGGCAATGGCATGGTAGCCAGCTCGACGGCGCGACGGTTCAGTTGCGCGACCTGCCGTTGCTCGACCTGCCGATGGAGAACGCCAGTCTGGCGCTGCAAGCCTTCCTGCTCATGGGCCTGCCTTGGGACGAGGCGCAGGTGCGCCAGGCGTTGCAGGCGGCGCGGATCACCGGGCGTCTCGACCGGCGTACGCTGAGCTTCAAGGGCAGGCGTATCGAGCTGATGCTGGATGTCGGTCACAACCCCCACGCAGCCGAGTACCTGGCGCGCCGCCTGGCGGCACGGCCGGCACAAGGGCGGCGGCTGGCGGTGTTCGGCCTGCTCGCCGACAAGGACCTGCCAGGCGTGCTCGCACCATTGCATGCCCTGGTCGATGAGTGGGCGGTGACGCCCCTCGCCACGCCGCGTACCCGCCCGGCCGCCGAGCTGGCCCAGGCCTTGACGAACCTCGGGGCGCCGGTGAAGTCTTACGCCAGTGTCGCTGCCGCCCTCGAGGGGCAGTGCGCGCGGGCGACGGCGGATGACCAGATCCTGCTGTTCGGTTCGTTTTTCTGCGTCGGCGAGGCCTTGGCCTGGCTCGAGCGGCAGGTCCCAGAGGATGGAGTAGATGGCAGTGCTGGATAAAGGGATGAAACAGCGCATGGTCGGTGCGCTGGTGCTGGTGGCGCTGGCGGTGATCTTCCTGCCGATGCTGTTCACCCGCGAGGACGAGATGCGCCAGGTGCGTGTCGAGGCGCCGCAAGCGCCGGCCATGCCGAGCCTGCCGCAGGTGCAGGTGGACCCGGTGGCGGTGCCCGAGCCACAGCCGTTGCCTGAACCGGTGGTGGTCGAGGAGTCCAGCGCGCCAGTGGCCACGCCCAGCCAGCCGATTGCCCCGGCACCTTCGGCGCTGCCGCCAGCGGCCAAGCCCCAGGTCCAGGCGCCTGCGCCCAAGGCTGCGCCGGCTCCGGCAGCCAGCGCGCCGGTGGCCAAGCCGACGGTGCCGGCGAAGATCGACGTCAACGGTCTGCCGGTGAGCTGGTCGATCCAGCTGGCCAGCCTGTCCAACCGCGGCGGTGCCGACACCTTGCAGAAAACCCTGCGCAGCCAGGGCTACAACGCCTACATCCGCTCGGCCGATGGCATGAACCGGGTGTTCGTCGGGCCGCTGATCGAGCGCGCCGAGGCCGAGCGCCTGCGTGACGTGATCAACCGCCAGCACAACCTCAAAGGCTTCGTGGTGCGCTTCCAGCCCGAGCGCGGCTGATGCCCATCTCTGGGCATGCACGTCCCCCTGTAGGAGCGACCTTGTGTCGCGAAGGGGCTGCGCAGCAGCCCCAGGATCTCAGCGTCGAAGTAGAAATCGCTGGGGCTGCTTTGCAGCCCTTTCGCGACGCAAGGCCGCTCCTACACAAACCAATAAAGCTGTCCCTGAAGTCAGCCTGCAGCCCTTCAAACTCCTGACATTCCGCTTACCCCAAGCCCGTTGCTCTGGTAAAATGCGCCGCCTCAAACGTCGGCAGGCAGCACCGTGGCATTTACCTGGGTTGATTGGGCGATCATTGCGATCATCGCCGTTTCCTCACTGATCAGTCTCAAGCGCGGCTTCGTCAAGGAAGCCTTGTCCCTGCTCATCTGGATAGTCGCCGGCGCGGTGGCCTGGATGTTCGGCGGGTCGCTGTCACAGTACCTGGAAAGCTATATCCAGACCCCTTCCGCGCGGGTCATCGCCGGCTGCGCCATACTGTTCGTCGCCACCTTGCTGGTGGGGGCGATGCTCAACTTCCTTATCGGCGAGCTGATTCGCGTGACCGGGCTGTCCGGCACCGACCGCTTTCTCGGCATGGCCTTCGGCGCCGCGCGCGGGGCCCTGCTGGTGGTGGTGGCCGTCGGGCTGCTGAGCCTGGGGCCGGTACAGCAGGATCCGTGGTGGCAGGAATCACGCCTGATACCACAATTTCTATTGGTAGCCGACTGGTCGAAAAACCTCATACTGGGGTTCACCGGCCAGTGGATGTCCAGTGGGGTCAGCGCACCCGTTGACCTTCCGTTCAAGGAACAGCTGCTCGGACCTACCCGGCCCTGAGCGCTTTTCACTCAAGTTTCATCAAAGTAGGGGTTGCGTCGCATGTGTGGCATCGTCGGTATCGTCGGTAAGTCGAACGTCAATCAGGCGCTGTATGACGCGCTAACCGTGCTCCAGCACCGCGGCCAGGACGCTGCCGGTATCGTGACCAGCCACGACGGCCGGTTGTTCCTGCGCAAGGATAACGGCCTGGTGCGCGACGTCTTCCAGCAGCGCCACATGCAGCGCCTGGTGGGTAGCATCGGCATCGGTCACGTGCGTTACCCGACCGCCGGCAGCTCGACCTCGGCCGAGGCCCAGCCGTTCTATGTCAACTCGCCATACGGCATCACCCTGGCGCACAACGGCAACCTGACCAACGTCGAGCAGTTGGCCAAGGAGATCTACGAGTCCGACCTGCGCCACGTCAACACCAACTCCGACTCCGAAGTGCTGCTGAACGTGTTCGCCCATGAGCTGGCGGTACGTGGCAAGCTGCAGCCGACCGAGGAAGACGTGTTCGCGGCGGTGTCCCACGTGCACAGCCGCTGCGTCGGCGGCTACGCGGTGGTGGCGATGATCACCGGCTACGGCATCGTCGGCTTCCGCGACCCCAACGGTATCCGCCCGGTGGTGTTCGGCCAGCGTCACACCGACGAAGGCGTCGAGTACATGATCGCCTCGGAAAGCGTGGCCCTGGACGTGCTCGGCTTCACCCTGATCCGCGACCTGGCGCCGGGCGAGGCGGTCTACATCACCGAGGAAGGCCAGCTGTTCACCAAGCAGTGCGCGCAACAGCCGAAACTGCAGCCGTGCATCTTCGAGCACGTCTACCTGGCCCGCCCGGACTCGATCATCGACGGCATCTCGGTATACAAGGCGCGCCTGCGCATGGGCGAGAAGCTGGCCGAGAAGATCCAGCGCGAGCGCCCCGACCACGACATCGACGTGGTCATCCCGATCCCCGACACCAGTCGCACCGCCGCCCTTGAGCTGGCCAACCACCTGGGCGTGAAGTTCCGCGAAGGTTTCGTCAAGAACCGCTATATCGGCCGTACCTTCATCATGCCCGGCCAGGCCGCGCGCAAGAAATCGGTACGCCAGAAGCTCAACGCCATCGAGCTGGAGTTCCGCGGCAAGAACGTGATGCTGGTGGACGACTCCATCGTGCGCGGCACCACCTGCAAGCAGATCATCCAGATGGCCCGCGAAGCCGGCGCCAAGAACGTCTACTTCTGCTCCGCGGCCCCTGCGGTACGCTACCCCAACGTCTACGGCATCGACATGCCGAGTGCACACGAACTGATCGCCCACAACCGTACCACCGAACAGGTGGCCGAGTTGATCGGCGCCGACTGGCTGGTCTACCAGGACCTGCCGGACCTCATCGACTCGGTCGGTGGCGGCAAGATCAAGATCGAAAACTTCGATTGCGCGGTGTTCAACGGTGAGTACGTCACCGGCGATATCGACGAAGCCTACCTCGAGCGTATCGAGCAGGCTCGCAACGACCTGGCCAAGGTGAAGAACCAGGCCGTGAGCGCGATCATCGACCTGTACAACAACTGATTTGGGAGCGACGGCATGACCGATCAATGGGATGCCGGTCGACTGGACAGTGACCTCGAGGGTGTCGGCTTCGACACCCTGGCGGTGCGCGCCGGTCAGAACCGCACACCGGAGGCCGAGCACAGCGAAGCGCTGTTCCTGACCTCCAGCTATGTCTTCCGCACGGCCGCCGACGCCGCCGCGCGCTTTGCCGGCGAAACGCCGGGCAACGTCTACTCGCGCTACACCAACCCCACCGTGCGCGCCTTCGAAGAGCGCCTGGCGGCCATGGAAGGCGCCGAACAGGCCGTGGCGACCTCCACCGGCATGGCGGCGATCCTCGCCGTGGTCATGTCGCTGTGCAGTGCTGGTGACCATGTGCTGGTGTCGCAGAGCGTATTCGGCTCGACCATCAGCCTGTTCGAAAAGTATTTCAAGCGCTTCGGCGTGCAGGTGGACTACGTGCCGCTGGTCGACCTGAGCGGCTGGGAAAAGGCCATCAAAGCCAATACCAAGCTGCTGATCGTCGAGTCGCCGTCCAACCCGCTGGCCGAGCTGGTGGATATCAGCGCCCTGGCCGAGATCGCCCACGCCCGTGGCGCGATGCTGGTCGTGGACAACTGCTTCAGTACCCCGGCCTTGCAGCAGCCGCTCAAGCTCGGCGCCGACATCGTGTTCCATTCGGCCACCAAGTTCATCGACGGCCAGGGCCGCTGCATGGGTGGTGTGGTCGCTGGCCGTGCCGAGCAGATGAAAGAAGTGGTGGGCTTCCTGCGCACCGCCGGGCCGACCCTCAGCCCGTTCAATGCCTGGATCTTCACCAAGGGCCTGGAGACGCTCAAGCTGCGCATGCGGGCCCACTGCGAGAGCGCCCAGCAGCTGGCGCAATGGCTGGAGCAGCAGGACGGCGTGGAAAAAGTGCATTACGCCGGCCTGCCGAGCCACCCGCAGCACGAACTGGCCAAGCGCCAGATGAGCAGCTTCGGCGCGGTGCTCAGCTTCGAGGTCAAGGGCGGCAAGGAAGGCGCCTGGCGCTTCATCGACGCCACCCGGGTGATTTCGATCACCACCAACCTGGGCGACAGCAAGACCACCATCGCCCACCCGGCGACCACCTCCCACGGCCGCCTGACGCCGCAGGAGCGTGAAGCGGCGGGTATCCGCGACAGCCTGGTCCGCGTGGCGGTCGGCCTCGAAGACGTGGCCGACCTGCAGGCGGACCTGGCGCGCGGCCTGGCGGCGCTGTGATCGACTGGAAGGGTGGCGAGCCGGACCATAACGGTCGGGTAGCCCTGGTGACCGGGGCCGCGCGCGGCATCGGCCTGGGCATCGCCGCCTGGCTGGTCTGCGAAGGCTGGCAGGTGGTCCTCAGCGATCTCGACCGTCAGCGTGGGCCCAAGGTGGCCAAGGCGCTGGGTGACAATGCCTCGTTCATCAGCATGGACGTGGCCGACGAAGCCCAGGTCAGTGCCGGGGTGTCCGAAGTGCTGGGCCGGTTTGGCCGGCTGGATGCCCTGGTGTGCAACGCGGCGATCGCCAACCCGCACAACCAGACCCTCGAGAGCCTGTCGCTGGCGCAGTGGAACCGTGTGCTGGCGGTCAACCTCAATGGCCCGATGCTGCTGGCCAAGCATTGTGCGCCCTACCTGCGTGCCCATGGCGGGGCAATCGTCAACCTGACGTCCACCCGCGCCCGGCAGTCGGAACCGGACACCGAGGCCTATGCGGCAAGCAAGGGTGGCCTGGTGGCCCTGACCCACGCCCTGGCCATGAGCCTGGGGCCGGAGATTCGCGTCAACGCCGTCAGCCCCGGCTGGATCGATGCCCGTGATCCGTCGCAGCGCCGTGCCGAACCGCTGACCGAAGCCGATCATGCCCAGCATCCGGCGGGCAGGGTAGGGACGGTGGAGGATGTCGCGGCGCTGGTGGCGTGGCTGCTGTCGCGCCAGGCGGGGTTCGTCACTGGCCAGGAGTTCGTGGTCGATGGCGGCATGACCCGCAAGATGATCTACACCTGAGCTGTAACCTATTGAGATGCAAGAGAAATGGGCCGAGGGCCCATTTTTTTTGTCGGTTGTGCCGGCCCTGTCGCGGGGCAAGCCCGCTCCCACGCTGCGAGCGTTTGCTTCTGAGGCCGGGCTTGCCCCACGATCAGGCTGCTTTTTTGCCTTTTTTTAAAAAAACTTCAATGGGGGTATTGACTTAGCATCGGTACCTGCGTAAATTTCGCGGCCTCAGCGAAGCAAACGCAACAAGCAACATCGCGGGGGTGATTAGCTCAGCCGGGAGAGCATCTGCCTTACAAGCAGAGGGTCGGCGGTTCGATCCCGTCATCACCCACCACTTCCTGAGGCGTTCCTGGTTCAACGGTTTCGAAAGAAGCACGTTGGCAGAGAGGAGCAGGACGCAAGTCCAACACTGCGCGGCGGTAGTTCAGTCGGTTAGAATACCGGCCTGTCACGCCGGGGGTCGCGGGTTCGAGTCCCGTCCGCCGCGCCATTTTTCTCCAGATGGGTGCTTGCACCGGTCTGAGGCCGCAAGGCCAGATCCCAGTTTCAATCAGGCGCAAGCCTGAACGATACGCAGCGGTAGTTCAGTCGGTTAGAATACCGGCCTGTCACGCCGGGGGTCGCGGGTTCGAGTCCCGTCCGCTGCGCCATCTTCTGCCACGAGCCCCTTGAACAGCTCGTAGCAAACCAGAAAAGGCGATGACAAGTCGCCTTTTTTGTTGCCTGGCTTTCGCGCTCCCGCGCTCCCGCGCTTGAAAGCTCAGATCCCAGTTTCAATCGGGTGCAAGCCCGAACGATACGCAGCGGTAGTTCAGTCGGTTAGAATACCGGCCTGTCACGCCGGGGGTCGCGGGTTCGAGTCCCGTCCGCTGCGCCATCTTCGCCTCGAGGCCCTTGAACACCTCGAAGCTGCAAAAAAAGCGACCTGCGGGTCGCTTTTTTTGTGCCTGGCATTTGCCGCGCCGCCTGTTCACAGGCGGAAGTTACCGACCAGGCCTTGCAGTTCATCGCCCAGACGCTTGAGCCCGGTCGAAGCCGTTTCGATTTCCCGGGTGGCATCGAGCGAGTGTTCGGCCACATCCCGCACATTGTCGACATTGCCGCGAATGGTCTCGACCACGGCGTTCTGCTGCTCGGTGCTGGCGGCAATCTGCTGGTTCATGCCCTGGATGTCATCGACGCTGCGGGTGATGACCTGCAGCGCCGCGCCGGCCTGGTTGGCCAACTGCACGGTGTCGCCGGCCACATCGCGGCTGCCATGCATGCGTTCGACGGCGCGACGGGCACCGGTCTGCAAGGTGGCGACCAGGGTCTCGATCTCGGCGGTGGAGCGCTGGGTGCGCTGGGCCAGGCCGCGCACCTCGTCGGCGACCACCGCGAAGCCGCGCCCGGCCTCACCGGCGCGCGCGGCTTCGATGGCGGCATTGAGCGCCAGCAGGTTGGTCTGCTCGGCCACCGAATGGATCACGCTCATGATGCTGCCGATCTGTTCGGTGGCGGCCGACAGTTGCTGCACGGCCTCGGTGCTGTCGTCGATGTCCTCGGCCAATTGGATGACCTGGCGTTGGGTATCGATCACTACCTGCTGGCTCAGCGCGGCCTGGTCGCTGGCCTCGCGAGTGGCTGCACTGGCCAGTGAGCTGTTCTGGGCGACTTCCTGCACCGCGCAGGCCATCTGGCTCATGGCGGTCGCCACCTGATGGGTTTCGCCGCGCTGGCTGATGGCGCCATGGCTGGTGCGCTCGATCACGCTGGCCAGTGCCGTGGAAGCGCCGGCCAGCCGGGCGCTGACCTGGCCAATGCCTTGCAGGATGCCACGCAGGTTGCCGCTACTGCGCTCCAGCGCGCGCAGCAGCAGGCCGAATTCGTCCTGGCGGGCAGGCAGGCTGGTGGCGCGCAAGTCGCCTTCGCCGATTCGGCGCGCCATGTCGAGGGCTTGCAGCAAGGGGGTGCAGATCTGCCGGATCAGTAACCAGGCCACCAGGCATGCCAGCAGCAGCGTCAGGCAGAACAGGCCGAGCATCAGGGCACGGCGCTGGCTGAACTCATGGGCGCTGACCGCGTTTTGCTCGGTGATCAGGGTGTTGATCTGCTCTATCGCCAGCAGCACTTGCTGCAGTTGCTGCCTGCCGGCCGCCCCGGCCAGTTGTTCGGTGCCGCCCTGCAGGCGCCGGTCAAGGTTTTGCAGGTATTCGCCCATCAGGGTACGGGTGGCGCCCAGGGCGGCCTGGGCCTGTGGGTTGGGCATTTTCGCCAGGTTTTCGTCGATCAGCCTGTCCATCTGCCGGTAGGCCTGGCGCAGGGTGGCCAGGTCGGCAGGGGCGTGGTCAAGGGCGTAGGCCAGCTGGGCGGCGCGAATATCGTTGAGGTGATCGAGGATGTAGTTCACCGATACCAGGCGTTCGGCGCGGTGGGTCAGGCTGCCCAGGCTGAGGGTGGCGGTAAGGGCGAGCAAGGCGACCAGGACCACCAGCGGGGTGAGACTCAGGAGTAGTTTCAGGCGTACCGAGAGATTTTTCACCGCGAGTTCCTTGAACGTTCATACGGGGGGGCGCACGAGTCTAACGGTGGAATATCAGTTGTTCAGTTAGGCTGTTTTTGGGAAGTCAGTAGGAAGGATCTCCCGTGGATGTAGTCCCATTCTTGGGCTAAACAGCGGGTGCTTTACATGAACCTTTTACCGTCGAGGTTTCGGTGCCTCATGGATGTGTTGCACAATAGGCACCCTTCGATTTACCCGGAATCCACGATGTCCAGATCTACCGTCTACGGTGCGCTCGGGCTGGCCCTAGTGCTGGCGGGCGTGGCCGGTTGCTCGTCGAAAAAGACCGCTGTGTACGAGCACGAGAACTTCGACGATTCAGGAACCTTTTCGCGCACCTTTGCGGCCGGCGAGGCCGGCACTTGCGAGGCCGCGCGTCGTGCCTTGCTCAGCCAGGGCTATATCATCACCAGCAGCGATGCCAACCAGGTCGCCGGCAACAAGAGCTTCCAGCAGAACGCGGAAAACCACCTGCAGATCAGCTTCAACATCACCTGCGTGCCGGACATGGGCGACAAGCAACGTTCGACCATGTTCGCCAATGCCCTGCAGGACCGGTACGCGTTGAAGAAGTCCAACACCTCTGCCAGTCTGGGCGTGGGTGTGCTGGGTTCGGTGTCGATGCCGATTGGCTCCACCGATGACTCGATGGTCAAGGTCGCCAGCGAGACGGTCACCGCCACGCAGTTCTATGACCGTTATTTTGCCTTGGTGGAAAGCTACCTGCCCAAGCCTAAGCCCAAGCAGCCGGAAAAAACCGAGGCTGTCGCGCCGAAGGTGGACAAGCCGGCAGCCGACCTGGGCCTGCCGGAGCCTGCCCCCAGTGCCCTGGAGCCCGAGCAGCCGGCGCCTGCGGCCCAGGGCACGCCAGCACCTGTACCCAGCGAGCCGGCCCCGGTGCCGGTCAGCGAGGCGCCTGCCGCGCCGCTGGTGGATGACAGCAAGGGTTCGCAACCCATCGCCCCACCCATCGAGGCTGCCCCGATCCAGGTGCAGCAGGAAGCGCCCGTGCCCGTCGCACAGTAGCGCCTTTGCCTGGTTCGCCAGCAAGGCTGGCTCCTACAGGTATTGCAGGCCGTAACCGTTGTAGGAGCCGGCTTTGCCGGCGAACACCGGCATGGCCGGTGCCATCCTCCGCGGCGCCTGGTTCGCCAGCAAGCTGGCTCCTACGGGTGCCAGCCGGGTCGCGAACGTTGTAGGAGCCGGCTTACCGGCGAACACCGGCGTAGCCGGTGCCATCCTCCGCGGCGCCTGGTTCGCCAGCAAGCTGGCTCCTACGGGTGCCAGCCGGGTCGCGAACGTTGTAGGAGCCGGCTTGCCGGCGAACACCGGCGCAGCCGGTGCCATCCTCCGCGGCGCCTGGTTCGCCAGCAAGCTGGCTCCTACGGCTGCCAGCCGGGTCGCGAACGTTGTAGGAGCCGGCTTGCCGGCGAACACCGGCGCAGCCGGTGCCATCCTCCGCGGCGCCTGGTTCGCCAGCAAGCTGGCTATGGGCCGGGCAGGGGCCGGGCAACTAGGGTAGCCGCTGGCGGCGGAACGCCCCCGGGGTCAGCCCGGTCCAGCGCTTGAATGCGCGCTGGAAGGCCTCGGCCGAGGCAAAGCCCAACAGGTAGGCAATTTCGCCAAAGGCCAGCGCCGTGTCGCGAATGTAGGCCTCGGCCAGGTCGCGACGCGTGTCGTTGAGCAGGTCGCGAAACCCGGTGCCTTCCTCGGCCAGCTTGCGGCGCAAGGTCCAGGGCGGCATTTGCAGGTGCCGGGCCACTTCCTCCAGGTCCGGCTCGCGCCCGCCGTTGAGCAAGGGCCCCAGCAGGTGGGTGATACGCTCGCCCAGGCTGCGGATGCGGGTGTGTTGGGTCAGCTGCGCTTCGCACAGTTGCAGCAGGTGTTGCCAGGTGCTCGGGCAATGCTGCGGGTTGGCCAGGGCCAGGGTGGCCCGGCCCAGGCGCAACTGGTTGGCGGCGGCGCCGAACTGCACCGGGCCGGCGCACAGGCCCTGGTACTGCGCGGCATAGGGGGGAGGCTCGAATTCGATTTCCAGGCGCTCGGCCTGCACGGCCTGGCCCGCCAGGCTGGCGAGCTGTGTCAGCCAGCCGCTGAGCAGCGAGTCGACCACGAAGCGGTTGTAGTGGTTGTAGGGGCTGATGGAATAGAACCGCAGCCAGGCGCCCTGGCGGTCTTCGATGAACTGCGATTGTCCGCGGTAATTGCCGGCGTACAGGGGCTCGAAGCGCAGCAAGGCGCGAGCGGCATCGCCCAGGGTCGGCGCCTGGGCCGCGGTGACCCCGGCCAACCCGGCCTGGGCCAGGCGGCTCAGGCGACCGATATGCAGGCCCAGTGCCGGCTCGCCGCACAGGGTGATGGCCGCATGGCCCAGGTGCATGTAGCGTGGGATCGACAAGCGCGCGCCGGCCTCGGCCAGGCGTGGCGCATCCAGGCCGTAGCGCAGCAGCAGGGGGTGTGGGTCATGGCCCAGCGCCTGCAAGGCTTCGGCCAGCGGCTGGATGAAGCCTACCGACAGGTCACCCAGGCGCACGCGGGGGCGGGGCATGGCCCTACAACCACAGGTTGAGCAGGCGGGCGCCCTGGCTGGGGTTGCCGACCCACAGCGTGCCGGCCTGGCTGGCAAAGCCCTGGCCATCGCTGCCCAGCTCCCAGAACTGGCCGCGCATGAACACGCTCATGCTGGTGATGCCAGCGGCACCGGCCAGGGTCAGTTGCTGCCAGGCGCTCTGTTCGCTGACCTGGCCACGTTGCAGCGCCAGGCCGTTGCTTTGCGCCTGATGGCGATTGCCGCGCCAGGGGGTTTGCCAGCTGTGCTTGCCGCTGAGGAACGCCGGGTTGGCGATCAGCTCCACCGATTGCCTGGCCAACTGCTGGTAATTGCCTGGATACCAGCCATCGCTGCCAACCAGCACGCCCAGGCGCCCGGCCGGGGTCTGCAGCACCTGCAAGGGGTGCGCGCTCCCGTCGTGGATGTAGCGGCGGTTCTCGCTGTCGGGGTATTGCTGATGCTGGGGCTGGCCCAGCAACGAGCCGTCGCCAGCGAACACCAGGCTGCTGTTGAACAGCGGGCCGTTGCCGGCGCGCAACACGCCGTCCTGCACATAGGGGGCTGGCAGGACGATGGAGCCGGCCACCAGGGTGACACCGAATTCGCGGGCCAGGTTGCCGAACAACTGCTGGTAGTCGGCGGCCATCTGTGCCGCCTTCATGCGCAAGTGCGCATCCGAGCGGCGGTCGTCGCCACTGGCGCTGAGCATTGCCAGGCCATAGCGCAGCGGGTTGCTCAGCTCCAGCCATTGCCAGGCCTCGCGGCGCTGGGTCACCTGGTACAGCTCGCGTTTTTCGCCGCGGGCCCACAGCCAGGTGCCAATGTGCTCTGGCAACACCACCACGGTGCGTGAATTGATCAGCCCCTGGTCGCGAGCCTGTTGCAGGTAGGCCGAGAGCTTGCGGTGCAGGCGGGTGAGGTTCTGGTAGTCGACCGGGTAGAGCAGCGGTTCGACCCCCAGCAGGTTGCCGTGCTCGCCCGGCACGCCCTGGTTGAGCGCCAGCTCGATGCGCAGGTCGGACAGGTAATGGCCTTCTGGCCGTTGCAGGGTCCAGAAGCCGTAGCCGCACAGGGCGGCGATGAGGACCAGCGCGAAGGCACCGGTTAGCAGTTTTCGCATGGCGTGGGTTTTCGCAGGCATGAAATGGCCATGGGCAGCATCAAGGGGGCGCGCGATTTGACTCAGTGAGCACACGCGGCTGCCCGGATCATATCAAAGCTGCCGCTTGCCGAGGCGGCGGATTTCACCCCCACTTCAGTGCTTGCGCTCAAGGCCGCCACGCGGGGCGGCCTCGGCCTTGGCGGTGTCAGTTCTGCGCGGTTTTCTGCGCCGCGTCGAGCTTCACCGTTTCCTCGAGGGTGAAACGCCCCAGGGGGTTCTGCAGGAAGTGCTGGATGTTGCTGCGCGAAATATTGATGTACGGGCTGTAGTAGAGGTCGATCCAGTGCACGTCCTGCTTGGCCAGTTGCTGCAGGTCCTGGTACATCTGCTTGCGCTTGCCGGCGTCGGTTTCCACCCGGGCCGCGGCCACCAGGTCCTTGACCTTGTCGTTGTGGTAGCGGGTCATGTAGTTCATGTTGGTGTCGTGGCCGAGCACGAAGGTGGTCTTCTGGTCCGGGTCGAGCACGTCGTTGGTCCAGTACATCACCGACAGGTCGTAGTCGCCGTCGACCAGCATCTGCCAGCTTTGGGTCGGGTCGACCTTCTGCAGGTTGGCGGTGATGCCGACATCGGCCAGCTGCTTTTGCACCAGCACGGCGATCTGCTCGTCGGCCTCGTTGCCGGCGTTGACCACATAGTTGATCTTCAGCCCCTCGGCGCCGGCTTGTTTCAGCAGCGCGCGGGCCTTGGCCGGGTCGAACCCGCGCTGCGGGTTGTCGGCGTTGTGGTACAGCGCGCCCTTGGGAATGTACGAATAGGCGACTTCGCCATGGCCGAAGGTGACGGTGTCGACCAGCGCCTTCTTGTCGATCGCCAGGTCGATGGCCTGGCGCACCTCGGCCTTGCCCAGCAGGCCTTTCTCATGGTTGATGAGCAGGTGGTCCTCACGGGTCGACGGGTCGATGTGGATGGTCAGGTTCGGGTCTTTCTGCAAGGCGTCGACCCGGGAGAAGGGCACGAAGATCGCCGAGTCCAGCTCGCCGGCCTGGACCTTGAGCATGCGGGTGTTGTCGTCGGGGATCGAGATCCATTCCACGCCATCCAGGCTGACCTTGTCGGCCTGCCAGAAGTAGGGGTTCTTCTCCAGGATCACCCGGTCGCCGCGCAACCATTCCTTGACCTTGAAGGCACCGGATGTCACCGGCTCCTGGGCGTAGGCGTCCTCGCCGATGGCGTCCATGGCTTTTTTCGACAGGATCGAGACGTTGGCGGTGGCCAGTTGCGCGAGGAACGGCACCGACTTGTTCTTCAGGGTCACCACCAGGGTGCGGTCGTCCGGCGCCTCGGCCTTGTCGATGATCTTGTAGGAGTCGGCCCACAGCGAGCCCGGGTTGTCGCGGATGCGCAGCAAGGAGAAGGCGGCGTCGCCGGCGGTCAGCGGCGAGCCGTCGGAGAACTTGGCTTCGCGCACCTTGAAGGTGTAGGTCAGGCCGTCGTCGGAGATCTTCCAGCTTTCGGCCAGGCCCGGCAGCAGCTGGGTGCCGCTGTTGTCCACGCGGATCAGCACGTCGTAGACGTTGGCGAAGACCCAGCTGTCGCGGTTCTGCGCGCTCTTGATCGGGTCGAAGGTGGTGCTCTCCTCGCGACAGCCGATGGTCAGCACGCCGGCGGCCTGGGCCATGCCACTGGCCAGGGTGCTGGCGGCCAGCACGGCGGCGGTGAGTAACTTCAATGCTGCGGGCTTCATGCTCAATCTCCGTTTGATGGTCATGAT
Organism: Pseudomonas muyukensis; assembly: GCF_019139535.1. Lineage (NCBI taxonomy): Bacteria > Pseudomonadati > Pseudomonadota > Gammaproteobacteria > Pseudomonadales > Pseudomonadaceae > Pseudomonas > Pseudomonas muyukensis. The sequence goes on from NZ_CP077073.1 coordinate 2,356,891, forward strand.
GGGGGTGTCAGTGCGGCAACTGCGGGTGGATGCAGGCATGACGCCGGGCACCCTGGGTGTGGTTGGGAGGCGCGCTGTCGCGACACTGGGGCAGCGCATGCGGGCAGCGTGGGTGGAACGCGCAGCCGGCAGGCAGTTGCAACGGGCTCGGTGGCTCGCCGGCCAACGGCTGCGCGGGCAGGCCGCGGGCCGGGTCGATGTCGGCAATGGCCTGGACCAGCGCTGCGGTGTAAGGGTGGCGCGGGTTGTCGAATACCTCGTGCACCGGGCCTTCCTCGACGATCTGGCCCAGGTACATCACCGCCACCCGGTCGCACAGCTGGCGCACCACGCCCAGGTCGTGGGTGATGAACAGCAGCGCCAGGCCCATGCGCTCGCGCAGTTCCAGCAGCAGGTTGATGATCTGCCCCTGGATCGACACGTCCAGGGCGGCGACGCATTCGTCGGCGACGATCAGCCTGGGTTCGATGGCCAGGGCCCGGGCGATGCCGACCCGCTGGCACTGGCCACCGCTCAGCGCGCCGGGCTTGCGCTCGGCCAGCTCGGCGCGCAGGCCGACCAGCTCGAGCAGTTCGACGACCCGCGCGGGGATCTGTGCGGCTGGCACCTTGCGCTGCACCTGCAGCACCTCGGCGAGGATCTGGCCAACGCGCTGGCGCGGATTGAGCGCCGTGTAGGGGTCCTGGAAGATCATCGCGGCTTCGCGGCGCAGGCGCGCGACCGCCTGTTTGTCACCCTGGCCGATATCGAGGCCGTCGAACAGCACCTGCCCGCCAGTGGCCGGGGTCAGTTGCAGGACGGCCCTGGCCAGGGTGCTCTTGCCGCAGCCCGATTCGCCCACCAGGCCGAGCGTCTGGCCGGCGGCCAGGGTCAGCGAGGCGCCGTTGACCGCGTTCAGTTGGCGCGGACGCAGGTTGAACAGGCCGCGGCCGGCGACGGCAAACTGCACCTGCAGGTGCTTGACCTGCAACAGCGGGGTCATGCCGAACCTCCGTCGAGCAATGGCAGATGGCAGGCCAGGCGCTGGCCTGCGCCGATGTCGCGCAGGGCCGGTGGTTGTTCGCGACAGACCGGCCCGGCCTGGTTGCAGCGCGGCTCGAAGCGACAGCCCGGGGGCGGGGCGTCGAGCAAGGGCGGTTGCCCGGCAATGCTGTTCATTCGTCGCCCCTGCCCCTGGGCGGCCGGGTGACAGGCCAGCAGCCCGGCACTGTAGGGATGGCGCGGCTGCGCCAGCAGTGCAGGCTTGCTAGCGTGTTCGCAGAGGCGCCCGGCATACATCACGGCGATGCTGTCGCAGGTTTGCGCGACCACGCCCAGGTCGTGGCTGATGAGGATCATCGACAGCCCCCGGCGGTCGCGCAGCTCCAGCAGCAGGCGCAGTATCTGCGCCTGCACGGTGACGTCCAGGGCCGTGGTCGGCTCGTCGGCGATCAGCACCTGCGGGTTGCAGCCCAGCGCCACTGCGATCATCGCCCGCTGGCGCATGCCGCCGGAGAACTCGTGGGGGTAGTTGTCGACCCGGGTCTGTGGATCGGGGATGCCCACCTGGCGCAGGATTTCGATGGCCTCGGCCCGCGCCTCGCGGCGCGAGGCGCCCTGGTGCAGGCGCACGCCTTCGGCGATCTGCGCGCCGATGCGCATCAGCGGGTCCAGGTGGCTGCTGGGGTTCTGGAAGATCATCCCCAGGCCGTGCCCGCGCAGACGGCGCATGCCGGCTTCATCCAGGCGCAGCAGGTCCTGCCCCGCCAGGCGCACGGCCTGGCCTTCGGCGCGCAGGTTGGCTGACGGCAGCAGGCGCATCAGTGCCCGGCAGGCCAGGGTCTTGCCCGAGCCGCTTTCGCCGACCAGGCCGAGGATTTCGCCAGGGCCCAGGTCGAACGACAGCCGATCGACCAGGGTGATATCGCCTTGGGTGGCCCGGGCGATCACGCTCAGGCCGCGCACCTGCAGCAGCGCGCTGCTCATGAGCGGTCTCCCAGGCGGTCGGCGACGCCATCGGCGAGCAGGCTAAAGCCCATGGCCAGGGTCACCACGGCCAGGCCCGGGAAGGTGCAGATCCACCAGGCACTGGTGATGAAGCTCTGCCCCTCGGCGACCATGGTGCCCCACTCCGCGGTTGGCGGTTGCACGCCCAGGCCCAGGTAGCTGACGGCGGCGCCGTTGAGCAGGACCAGCACGGCGTCCGACATGCAGAACACCACCGAGCCGAACAGGGCATTGGGCAGCAGGTGGCCGAACAGGATGCGCCGATGGCCAAACCCCAGGCTGCGGGCCGCCAGGGCGAAGTCGCTGTGCTTGAGCACCAGGATCTGCGAGCGGATCAGGCGCGCATAGGACACCCAGCCGACCAGGGCCATGGCGATATAGAAACTGCTCAGGCCGGGGCCGAGGATGGCCATGATCGCCAGCATCAGCACCAGGAACGGGAACGCCAGGACGATATCCACCAAACGCATGCAGGCGTTGTCCAGCCAGCCGCCGATGTAGCCGGCCAGTGCGCCGAGGCTGGTGCCGAGCAGGAATGGGAAGATCACCCCGATCAGGGCCATCTGCAGGTCGATGCGTGCGCCCCAGATCACCCGCGAGAGGATGTCGCGGCCAAAATTATCGGTGCCGAAGGGGTGCGCCAGGCTCGGGGCGGCCAGGCGCAACTCGGCGTTCTGCTGCAGCGGGTCGAACGGCGCGACCCAGGGCGCGCACAAGGCCAGCAGGCACCAGCCGAAAACGATGGCGAGGCCGCCATACAGGGTCAGGCGGCCTTGGCCCAGGGAGATGCGCAGCCGCCAGGGCCGGGCCTGCGCCAGGAGTGGGCTGAGGCTCATCGGATGTTCACTCGCGGATCGAGGGTGGCGCTCGCCACATCGGCGATGAAGTTCACCGCCACCGTGGCGCAGGCCAGCACCATGGCCACGCCTTGGACCACCATGTAGTCGCGGGTGAAGATCCCGCGGACCAGCAACTGGCCGATGCCGGGCAGGGAGAACAGGCTTTCGATCACCACGCTGCCGCTGATCAGCCAGCCGATGTTGACCGCCAGCAGGTTGATGGTCGGCACCATGGCGTTGGGCAGCACGTGGCGGCGCAGCAATGCTCCTTCGCCCAGGCCGCGGGCGCGGGCGGCGGTGACGTGGTCGGCCTGCAGCTCGAGGAGGATGCTGGCGCGCAGGTTGCGTACCAGCACCGCCGACAGCGCCAGGGCGATGGTCAGGCACGGCAGCACCAGGTGGTGCAGTTTGTCTGGCCAGGTGCGGCCATAGCCGGACACCGGGAACAGGCCCCAGTGCACGCTGAACAGCAAGATCAGCATCAGGCCCAGCCAGAACGCCGGCAGGCCCAGGCCCGCGGTGGTGAACAGGCGGATCAGGTGGTCGGCCCAGCCGCCCTTGTGGCGGGCGGCGAGCACCGCCAGCGGCACGGCAATGAGCAGCGCCAGCAGCACGCTGCCCAGCACCAGCATCAAGGTCGGTTCGATGCGGCTGGCGATCAAGGGCAGGGCGTCGATCTTGTACAGCAGCGACTTGCCCAGGTCGCCGTTGAGCAGGTTTTTCAGGAAGTACAGGTATTGCAGCCACAGCGGCTCGTCCAGGCCGAACTGGGCGCGGATCTTGAGGATCGCGTCCGGCGTGCTGCGGGCGCCCAGCAGCACCCGGGCCGGATCGCCCGGGATCGAGCGGACCAGCACGAAGGTGATCAGGCTGATGCCGAACAGCACCGGCAGCAGTTGCAACGGGCGGATCAGGACGAAGCGATAGCGCGCCAGGTTCATCGCTCAACCCCGGTTGCGTTGCAGGAAGTCCAGCAACACCGGGAAGTAGGCCTGGGGTTCCTCGTAGAAGGGCATGTGGCTGCTGTTGGGGAACACGTGCAGTTCGGCCCGGTCGTGCAGCGCCTGTTTCATGCGCATGGCGCAAGCCGGGGTCAGCTCATCGTGCTGGCCGGTGGTGATCAGCACTGGCATGTTGAACGCGGCCATCTGCTCGAGGCGGTTCCAGTCCTTGAGGTTGCCGATGTAGAGGAACTCGTTGGGGCCTTGCATGGCGGTGTAGGGCGCCATGTTCCAGTCGTCCAGCGAGCGCTTGACCGGCGCTGGCCATTCGTCCAGCCGGCACACGTGGCGGTAGTTGAGCAGGGTGATGGCCGCCTGGTACTGCGGGTGGTCGAGGGTGCCCAGGGCCTCGTGGCGCTGCATCATCGCCACGGTTTCGCTGCCCAGCGCGCCGCGCAGGCGTTGCAGTTCGGTGATCAGGTGCGGGATGTCGCCGACAGTGTTTTCCAGGATCAGGCTTTTCAGCGCCTGCGGATGATGGATGGCGTACTCGATGGCCAGCCAGCCGCCCCAGGAATGCCCCAGCATGTGCACGCGCCCCAGGTCCAGGGCCTGGCGCACCTGCTCGACCTCGGCCACGTAGCGGGTGATGTCCCACAGGCTGTCGTCGTCGGGGCGGTCGGAGGCGCCGGTGCCCAGTTGGTCGAAGGCGACCACGCGGATGCCCTGGTCCTTGAGCCAGGCATGGGCGTCGCGCAGGTAATCGCAGGGCAATCCAGGCCCGCCGTTGAGGCACAGCAGGACCTCGTCCCCCGCGCCAAAGCTGTACACCACGAGATTGTGGCCATCGACCGATACGTTGAACTGCTGGTCAGGTTGCATCTCACGCCACATCGCTACTCTCCTGTTGGCAATGGTTTACAGCTATACCTAGCGCAGGAGAATGCTCTGCCTACAAGCTAGTGGTTCCTATAGGTTTTGTCTGGCAGTCCCGCGCCGAGCCGTGGCATTCTACGTGGCGGATTTCAAGATGGAAATCCAACAGGGTGTTCACAGGGAGTGCAAGGAATGCAGGCCAAGCTGGCTGACCTCAATACCCGTCTGGCCTCGGACAGCAGCCTGGACGAGCAGATGGACAGCGTCGCCGCCGCCGCGGCGCAACTGGGCTTCGATGCCCTGGTGTACGACTACAGCCCGGTGCCGCTGGATCACGTCGGCGAGCTGATCACCCCCAGCGTTGTGCGTTTGCGCCAGACCCCGAGGGACTGGCAGGACCTGTGGTGCACCGAGGGCTTCTACCAGATCGACCCGGTGCAGCAGTTGGCCGTGTCGTCGGTCGCGCCGTTCACCTGGTCGTACCTGCCCAAGGGCGAGACTGTCCTGCAGCGCATGATCGACCAACGCCATGCCCCGGTGGTCGGCTACCTGCTCGATGCGCACCTGGCCTGTGGCGTGACCGTGCCGATCCACCTGCCCCGCGGCGGCCTGGCGACCCTCACCGGGTTGCGCCCCCAGGCCAGCCCGGCGGACCTGGAGGCGGCCCGGCACAGCCTCGCCGACTTCAGCCTGATCGCCCATGCCCTGCAGGAGGCCGCCCACCCCTTGCTCGACAAGGAAGCCGCCAGCCGCGTCATCCGCCTGACCCGGCGCGAGGTCGAATGCCTGCGCTGGGCCGCCGAGGGCCTGACTGCCGGGGAAATCGCCGAGAAGCTCTGCCGCTCGCTGGCCACGGTGTCGCTGCACCTGACCTCGGCGATGCACAAGCTGGGGGCGAAGAACCGGGTGCAGGCGGTGGCCAGGGCGGTGCACTACCGCTTGCTCGACCGCTGATCGGTGAAAAGCAAAACCTAGAGAAGTCACTAGTTATGCCCCGCCGCGCATAGGGCTAAGGTGTGCCCCATGATTCGCACGGAGCCCGATGAAATGGAACTCATCAAATCGCGTGAAGGTTTCGCCCCGTTCGGCGAGTACCAGACCTGGTATCGCGTCACCGGTGACCTGGCCTGTGGCCGCACCCCGCTGGTCATCCTGCACGGCGGCCCGGGCTGCACCTACGACTATGTCGATGCCTACAAGGACGTCGCGGCTGGCGGCTACCCGGTCATCCACTACGACCAGCTGGGCAATGGCCGCTCGACCCACCTGCCGCACAAGCCGGCCGCGTTCTGGACCGTGAAGCTGTTCCTGGAAGAGCTCGACAACCTGCTCGAGCACCTGGGCATTGGCGATCGCTATGCGCTGCTGGGCCAGTCCTGGGGCGGCATGCTCGCCAGCGAACACGCGGTGCGGCGTCCGGCGGGGCTGCGTTGCCTGGTGATCGCCAACTCGCCGGCCGACATGCGCACCTGGGTGCAGGAGGCCAACCGCCTGCGCGAGGCGCTGCCCAAGGACGTCCAGGACACCTTGCTGCGCCACGAGGCGGTCGAGGACTACACCGCCGCCGACTACATCGCCGCCACCCGGGTGTTCTACGACCGCCATGTGTGCCGGCTGCAGCCCTGGCCTGACGAGGTGGCGCGAACCTTCGCCCAGGTGGAGGCAGACCCGACCGTGTACCACGCCATGACCGGGCCCAACGAGTTTCATATCATCGGCACCACCAAGGACTGGACCATCGTCGACCGCCTGGGCCAGATCAACGTGCCCAGCCTGTTGATTTCCGGGCGCTACGACGAAGCCACGCCGCTGGTGGTCAAGCCGTACCTGGACCTGATCCCGGGGATCCGCTGGGCCTTGTTCGAGAATTCCAGCCACATGCCCCATGTGGAAGAGCGCGTGGCGTGCATGGGCACGGTGGTCAAGTTCCTCGACGAGAATCTCTGAGGTTCGCGGCGTCCAATGGTTTCCCTCTTGCAGGCCTGCTCGGTTGCTATCCGGCAGGCCTGAATTTTTTGTGGCTTGGGGTGATTGGGTTGCCAAATGTTTGCCGTGAGGTTTGCAGTGCCTGTGAGATCGAGCGCCGCGCGGGGCGCTCGATCTCCGCGTTCAGAGGTGTCCGTCGTTAGCTATGCAGCGCCTATGAAACCGAGCGCCGCGCGGGCGGCGCTCGATAGGCGCGCCAGCGCGAATCTTCAGGCAAGCCCATGCACGCGATGATCATCAACTTGTAACTTTCGATCATTGAGCGCGTTCAAACGCCTGTTTAATGTCAACCACAGACAAACGACGGGCCCCGCCGCACAGGAAGAGGCGCCCGCATCCCGTGATCACGCCACCTGTGGAGCCCCTCCATGGCAAACGCCCCATACCCGCACCTGCTGGCCCCCCTCGACCTGGGCTTCACCACCTTGCGCAACCGTACCCTGATGGGCTCGATGCACACCGGCCTGGAGGAGCGTCCCGGCGGCTTCGAACGCATGGCGGCGTACTTCGCCGAGCGCGCCCGGGGCGGTGTCGGCCTGATGGTCACCGGCGGCATCGCGCCGAACGACGAGGGCGGGGTGTACTCGGGCGCTGCGAAGTTGAGCTGCGAAGAGGAAGCCGACAAGCACCGCATCGTCACCGAGGCGGTGCATGCAGCCGGCGGCAAGATCTGCCTGCAGATCCTCCATGCCGGGCGCTACGCCTACAGCCCCCGGCAGGTGGCGCCGAGCGCCATCCAGGCGCCGATCAACCCGTTCAAGCCCAAGGAGCTGGACGAGGAGGGCATCGAGAAGCAGATCCGCGACTTCGTCACCTGCGCCAGCCTGGCCCAGCGCGCCGGCTACGACGGCGTCGAGATCATGGGGTCGGAAGGCTACTTCATCAACCAGTTCCTGGCCGCCCACACCAACCACCGCACTGACCGCTGGGGGGGCAGCTACGACAACCGCATGCGCCTGGCGGTGGAGATCGTGCGCCGGGTACGCGAGGCGGTAGGTCGCGAGTTCATCATCATCTTCCGCCTGTCGATGCTCGACCTGGTCGAGGGCGGCAGCACTTGGGACGAGATCGTGCTGTTGGCCAAGGCCATCGAGCAGGCTGGCGCAACCCTGATCAACACCGGTATCGGCTGGCACGAGGCACGCATCCCAACCATCGCCACCAAGGTGCCGCGGGCGGCGTTCAGCAAGGTCACCGCCAAGCTGCGCGGGGTGGTGCAGATCCCGCTGATCACCACCAACCGCATCAACACCCCGGAGGTGGCCGAAGCGGTGCTGGCCGAGGGCGACGCCGACATGGTCTCCATGGCCCGGCCATTCCTCGCCGACCCGGACTTCGTCAACAAGGCCGCCGCCGGGCGTGGCGACCAGATCAACACCTGCATCGGCTGCAACCAGGCCTGCCTGGACCACACCTTCGGTGGCAAGCTGACCAGTTGCCTGGTCAATCCGCGCGCGTGCCATGAGACCGAGCTCAATTACCTGCCGGTGCGACACGTCAAGCGCATTGCCGTGGTTGGGGCTGGCCCCGCGGGCCTGGCCGCCGCCACCGTGGCCGCCGAGCGTGGCCACCAGGTGACGCTGTTCGATGGCGCCAGTGAAATCGGCGGGCAGTTCAACGTCGCCAAGCGAGTGCCGGGCAAGGAGGAGTTCTTCGAGACCCTGCGCTACTTCCGCAACAAGCTGCACAGCACTGGCGTCGACCTGCGGCTGGAAACCCGTGTCGATGTGGCGGCCTTGGTGGCGGGGGGCTTTGACGAAATCATCCTGGCCACCGGTATCGCCCCGCGCACGCCGGCCATTCCAGGCATCGACAACCCCAAGGTGCTCAGCTACCTGGACGTGCTGCTCGAACGCAAGCCGGTGGGTGAGCGGGTGGCGGTAATCGGTGCGGGGGGGATTGGTTTTGACGTGTCCGAGTACCTGGTGCACAAGGGGGTGGCCACCAGCCAGGACCGCGAGGCGTTCTGGAAGGAGTGGGGGATCGACACCCAGCTCGAGGCTCGCGGCGGGGTGGCCGGGATCAAGGCCGAGCCCCACGCCCCGGCGCGCCAGGTCTACCTGCTGCAGCGCAAGAAGAGCAAGGTGGGTGATGGCCTGGGCAAGACCACTGGCTGGATCCACCGCACGGGGTTGAAGAACAAGCAGGTGCAGATGCTCAACAGCGTCGAGTACCTGGGTGTGGACGATGCCGGCCTGCATGTGCGGATCGGCGAGGGTGAGCCGCAGTTGCTGGCGGTGGACAACATCGTCGTCTGCGCAGGCCAGGAGCCGCTGCGCGAGCTGCAGGAGGGCCTGCTGGCGGCCGGGCAGTCGGTGCACCTGATCGGCGGCGCCGACGTGGCCGCCGAGCTGGATGCCAAGCGGGCGATCAACCAAGGGTCGCGGTTGGCTGCCGAGTTGTAAGCGCCTGCCATCGCGGGGCAAGCCTGCGATGGCATTCACCCCCCAATAACATCTTCAGCCGCGCGGGCGGGGCGAAGTCATTGGGGGGCTATCAGCTGTACAAAGTCAAAGTCAAAGTCAATCGGCGTGGGTATTCACTGATGTAAGCGCATTCATAGGCTATATCGACGCTTAGTCACCTTTTCGCCTTTACGGCCAGCCCTTTCAAGGTCTTGGGTGCGAGGGCCACGAGGTGTCTGCCTAGATCCATGCGGCGACTGGCGGCCTTGATGCGGTCCTTTCCCTGGTGTCTGTCTGGGGAGGGGGTTGGCCTTCAGAGGTGTCCGCCGTTAGCTATGCAGCGCCTATGAAATCGAGCGCCGCCCGCGCGGCGCTCGATCTGATAGGCGCTACAAGGGTTGTGGCGGGCCCCTGGCGGCCTTCATGCCGCCGACCCTCGCGCCTAAAGACCTTGAAAGGGCTGGCCGTAAAGGCGAAAAGGTGACTATGCGTCGTCATAGCCAATGAATGCGCCTATAGCTTTCAAAACCCACGCTCTGAAATTCAAACTCAAATTCGGTCGACTTTCTACAGGTGTAAACTGCGGCGGGTTACTTTGGCCGCAACACGCCGTCCGCGACCAAAGTATTCAAAGCCGTTGGCGCTCCATTCTCCGATCAAGATCAAGATTCAAATCGCGGCGGCATTTAGTTCTTCGCCTTCGAATGCCGCCAGCCCTGGTCAAAGAACGCAAACACCACGACCAACACCCCCGCCACCGCCAGGATCAACGCCACGCCATCGGTGGAGTGGGTCGCCGAACCTGCCACCAATGCCAACCCACCCAACGGCGCCAGCCCGCCCGCCACCGCGGTGCCCACCTCGCGCCCGGTGCCGAACCCGGACGACCGCGTCTGCGTTGGAAACTGCCGGCTGAGGAACGACCCCTGCGGGGCGAACATCATCGGCGCAAGAATCCCCGTGCCCACGGCAATGGCCACATAGATCAACAACGGCTCGCCAGTCGACAGCAATTGCAGGAACGGATACGCAAACAACGCCGACAGCACGCCACCGAGCATCAGCACTGTCTTGCTGCTCCACTTGTCGCACAACCAGCCAAAGAACGGCACGGCAAAGATCGCCACCAGGCTGGCCAAGGTCACCGACAGCGAGGTGACATGCGCCTCGACACCCTTGAACTGGGTCAGGTAGGCCAACGAGAACGTCTTGAAGATATAACTCAGGGCGTTGTAGCCCACGGCCACGAAGAACACCACCGCCAGGCCCTTGAGGTCGTTCCTGAACAACAGCTTGAGCGGCGACACCTGCGGCTTGTCATCGGCCTGGTCCAGCTCCTTGAAGTCCGGCGTCTCCGGGATGCTCTTGCGCACCCACAGGCCCACCGCCACCAGGGCGATACTGGCGATGAACGGGATGCGCCAGCCGCCGGCCAGCAGGAACTCGTTGCCGTTCATGGTCAGCAGGTACACCGTCAGCGACGACAACAGCAGGCCCAGGTTCAGCCCCAGCGCCGGCCAGGCACCCTGGCTGCCGCGCTTGCCTTCGCTGGCGTGCTCATACGAGGTCACCGCCGCGCCCGACAGTTCGGCGCCAGCGCCCAGGCCCTGGATGATGCGGATGATCACCAGCAGGATCGGCGCCCAGATGCCGATCGTGGCGTAGCCAGGGATCAAGCCGATCAGCATGGTGCACAGGCCCATCATGCAGAAGGTGATCACCAGCACGTGCTTGCGCCCGAAGCGATCGCCCAGGTAGCCGAACAGCACGCCACCGAACGGACGGGCGATGAAGCCGATGGCGAAGGTGGAGAACGCCAGCAACGAGGCCACCGCCGGGTTGCTCGGGTCGAAGAAGACCTTCGAGAAGACGATCGCCGCCATGGTGGCGTACAAGTAGAAGTCATACCACTCCAGCATCGAGCCGAAGATGGTCGCCGCTGCCACCTTGCGCAGGCGCTTGCGTTGCTGTTCGGGGGTTTCGCTCGCGGCCAGGGCCGCCTCGTGTACCGACATGGGGGTTTTCCTTGTTGTCTTTGTAATTGTGGGTGCAGCGGGTGGTTCAGCGGGCCTTGAGGATCTTCTCGGCGATCATCTGGCCGATGGGGATGGCCGAGGTGGCGGCTGGTGACGGCGCATTGCACACATGCACCATGCGCGGCGTCTCGGCGAACAGGAAGTCATGCACCAGGGTGCCGTCGCGCATCACCGCCTGGGCGCGGATGCCGGCCTCATAAGGCAGCAGGTCCGCGACCTCGAGCGAGGGGCAGTACTTGCGGCACTGCTCCAGGTAGCCGCGCTTGAACAGCGAGTTCTTCATCTCGCGGGTGCCGGAACCCAGGTTGTTCCAGAGGGTTTTCCAGAAGCCTGGGAAGCCTGCGTACTCGGCCACGTCGCGCCAGTTCACCGCGAACTTGCGGTAGTTCTCCCGGCCGAACCCGAGCACCGCGTTGGGGCCGACGGTGACGCTGCCGTCGATCATGCGGGTCAGGTGCACGCCGAGGAACGGCAGCTCAGGGTCGGGGATCGGGTAGATCAAGTGGTTGACGATCTGGTTCTTGCTCGCCGGCAGGCGGTAGTACTCGCCGCGGAAGGGGATGATCTGGTGGTCGATCTGCACCCCGGCCAGGCGCGCCAGGCGGTCGGACTGCAACCCGGCGCAGGCCACCAGCTGGCGAGCGCGCCAGGTGTGGCTGTCGGTGCCGATGGCGACATGGTCGGCATGCTCCTGGATGGCGCGCACGGCGGTGCACAGCCGCACCTCGCCGCCGGCCTGGCGGATCACCTTGGCCATGGCATCGCACACCTGGGTGTAGTCGACGATGCCGGTGGCATCGAGGAACAACGCGCCCTTGCCGACGATGTTCGGCTCCCGTTCGCGCAGGGCGCCGGCATCCAGGCGCTCGACTTTCAGGCCATTGAGTTGCGAGCGCTGGTACAGCGCCTGCATGCGCTGCACCTCCAGGTCGTTGGAGGCCACCAGCAGCTTGCCGCAGACCTCGAAGGCGATGCCATGCTCGCTGCAGAAGTCCTTGGTGGCCTGGGCGCCGCGCTTGCACAGCTCGGCCTTGAGGCTGCCCGGGGCGTAGTAGATGCCGGCATGGATCACGCCGCTGTTGTGGCCGGTCTGGTGGCGGCCGAGGCTGGCCTCCTTCTCGAGAATCAGCAACGAGGCGCCGGGACGCTGCGCGAGCAGGGCCATGGCAGTGGCGAGGCCGACGATGCCGCCGCCGATGATGCAGTAGTCGTAGGTCATGCAGTTGTACCTTGGAATTCTTGTCGGTGAATCTGCTTATCAGGTTGTCAGACTAACTAGTGCGCGTGAAAGCCTCGCCAGGCTGCGATGGGGTTTTCTCCGGGGTCAGTCGAGGGCGGGGAGGTCGAGTTTCAGGCGTTGCGCCGAGGCGCGCAGGTGGGCTTCGGCACAGGTCGCCGCTGCCTGGCGGTCGCCGGCGGCGATAGCCTGGTACAGCGCTCGGTGCTCGCGCAGGGCATCGGCCGAACCGCCCACCGCCGCAGTGGCGGAGTTTTCCCAGGCGGTGCGGCGCGCGGCGGCCAACTGGCCGCCGAGGAAATCATGGAAGGCGACGAAGTAGTCGTTCTTGCTGGCTTCGGCAATGGCACGGTGGAAGGCCACATCGGCGGCCGAGGCGCTGGCAAAGTCGCTGCGCGGGTCTTCCATGGTGCCCAGGGCCGCGTCCATGCGCTCGAGGTCGTCGGCGTCGCGGCGGCGGGCGGCGATGGCGGCGGCCTGGGTCTCGATCCACAGGCGCATCTCGAACATCTGCACCAGATCCGGTGTGCGCCCTTGGCTGCCAGGGAAGCGGAATACCGTGCCGCTGGGGGTCTGCGAGATATACGAGCCGAGCCCGCGGCGGGCGATCAGCACCCCGTCGGCCTTGAGCTGGGCCACCGCCTCGCGTACCACCGAGCGACTGACGTTGAGCTGTTCGGCCAGTTGCTGTTCGGTGGGCAGGCGCGATTCGGCGGCCAGGCGGCCGGAATCGATTTCGGCGCGGATGGCGCCGACGACGCGTTCGACGAGGGTGTCGGGGCGCTGGAGCTCGAGCATGGACAAAGGTTCTTGTAAGTCAGGTTGTCAGACAATGCCTGTGTCGAGCGTGGCCTGTCAATGTCCCGAAGCCTTGCGCGCTCCCTGTAGGAGTGGCCTTGTGTCGCGAAAGGGGAGCGAAGCGCCCTGGGATATCAGCACCAAGGCAAAGATTGCTGGGGCCGCTTCGCGGCCCTTTCGCGACACAAGGCCGCTCCTACAGGGGGGCGATGTCTTGGCTCAGAGCGTGGACACGAACGTGCCGGTACCGGCAAGGATGTTCTGCAGGGTTTCCTTCACTTCATCCAGGTCGGTCCCGGCACTGGTCAGGATGATTTCCAGCGACTCATCCCCCTTCAGCGCATCGCGATCCCCCGGCGCCACCTCGATCAACAGGCGCTCGGCGCTCAGGGTCACCTTCAGCCCGTCCAGGGTCGACGGCTCGTCGTCCAGGGTCAGGTCGACGGTGTCCTCGTCTGGGTAGCGGGTCAGCAGGAACATCTGCCCCTTGTCGCTGTGGCAGCACAGGGTCGCCATGTTGTCTTCCTCGTCGTCGCAAGGGGTGGCGAAGAGCAGGGCGGTTTTCAGTTGCATGGGGGTCGACCAGTGTCCGGGATGATGCGACGCATGCTACCGCGCTGTCTGGCACGCGGCCAGCGGTGCGTCGATAGAGCGCCCTGATCGGCGCTTCGCTACTTTCGATTGGACGCCCCGCTGCGCGGGCCCTAGGGTGACGGCGTAGCGGCATGGGGCCGCGCATCGGGAGCGAAGGTGGCACACAGGAAGACGACAGCATCCAGCCAGTCGGACGAGGCCCCGTCGCATGGCGACGAGTTCACCGAGAGCCTGCGGGAACTGATGGGCTGGTACGGCAAGACCTATGTCGAGGTGATCGAGATCGCCGCCGCCGAACTGGCCCGGGGCCGCGCGCCGCTGCCCCAGGCGCCACCCAGCAAGCGCATTCACTGACCGCCACGGCGCAAGGGGAAATCTTGGAAGTCCGTCAGCAACAGCTGGTTCGTCATCTGCGCCAGCGCTTCGTCGCCTTGGTGGCGCTCTCCTGCTGTGCCTGGTTGGGCATGGCCGGGATGCTGGTGTTCGTCTGGCTGCACCGGGCGCAGCTGGGCATCGCTTCGTACGCCTGGTTTGTCGCCGGCGTGGTGCTGAGCCTGGCGTTGCTGCTGTGCCTGGTGATCATCGCGGTGCGCCTGAAAACCACCATGCAGGTGCGTTCCAGGCTGCTGTCGCGGTTGGAGCATGCCTCGGGCCACGACGAACTGACCGGGCTGCTCAATCGCCGCGGCTTTGACTGCGCCCTGGCCCAGCAGCTGGCGGGGCGGCGCGCGTTCACCCTGCTGTACCTCGACCTGGACGGCTTCAAGCAGGTCAACGACAGCCACGGCCATGACCTTGGCGACCAGGTGCTGCGGGCCGTGGCCCAGGGTTGGGAGCGCACGCTGCGGGCCGGGGATGTGCTGGCGCGGCTGGGCGGCGATGAGTTCGTGCTGATCACCCAAGCCAGTGGCGCGCAGGTCGATGCCTTGTGCGAGCGGCTGATCGCGGTGGCCGGGCTGGCCCTGGCCGAGGAACTGCCGGGGCTGCGCATTGGCGTCAGCATTGGCATCGCCGCCTGCCCGGGGCAGGGCTGTGAAGCCCGGCGCCTGCTGGCCAGCGCCGACAGCGCGATGCTCGCGGCCAAGGCCCAGGGCAAGTCGCGTTATCAGCGGGCGTTGTGCGAATCATCCCGTTCGGCCAACTGAGGGGACACGTTCTGACCGAATATGTCGCAGGGCTGCAAGCCGTGGTGACCGCTCAGTCGTTAAGCTGCCCAGTCGATGGACACCCGTAAAGCCACCGCCACCCGGCTGTCGGCTTTGCAGATGCCCATCCCTGGAACAGATGGACGTGTCGCCACGTCCAACGCCTGGTTTACCGTCCGGCTGCTACGGGTTGGCTATCGTTGATCCGTACACGGCGGACATACGCGACGCTTCACCTATAACAAAGCCCAAGCGGAGTACCACAGATGGCGTTCTTCACCGCAGCCAGCAAAGCCGACTTCCAGCATCAACTGCAAGCGGCCCTGGCGCAGCACATCAGCGAGCAGTCCCTGCCACAAGTGGCACTGTTCGCCGAGCAGTTCTTCGGCATCATCTCTCTGGACGAACTCACTCAGCGCAGGCTGTCGGACCTGGCCGGCTGCACGCTGTCCGCCTGGCGCATCATCGAGCGCTTCGACCCCCAGCACCCGCAAGTACGGGTCTACAACCCCGATTACGAACGCCACGGCTGGCAGTCGACCCACACCGTGGTCGAGGTGCTGCACCACGACCTGCCGTTTTTGGTCGACTCGGTGCGCACCGAGCTCAACCGCCGCGGCTACAGCATCCACACCCTGCAGACCACCGTGCTCAGCGTGCGCCGCGGGGCCAAGGGCGAGCTGGTCGAACTGCTGCCCAAGGGCACCCAGGGCGAGGGCATTGGCCATGAATCGCTGATGTACCTGGAGATCGACCGCTGTGCCAACGCCGCCGAGCTCAGCACCCTGGCCAAGGAATTGGAACAGGTGCTGGCCGAAGTGCGCGGCGTGGTCGCCGACTTCGAGCCGATGAAGGCCAAGATCCGCGAGCTGCTGGAGCTGGTCGAGGACAACGCCTTCGGCCCGGCGCAAAACGACAAGGCCGAGGTGAAGAGCTTCCTGGCGTGGCTGCTGGACAACCATTTCACCTTCCTCGGCTACGAGGAATTCACCGTCGAGGCCGACGCCGGCGGTGGCCACCTGGTCTACGACGAAGACTCGTTCCTGGGCCTGGCCCGCCTGCTGCGCGCAGGCCTTGGCGCCGACGACCTGCGCATCGAGGACTACGCCGTCGCCTACCTGCGCGAGCCGCGCCTGCTGTCGTTCGCCAAGGCGTCGCAGCCGAGCCGCGTGCACCGCCCGGCCTACCCGGACTACGTGTCGATCCGCCAGATCGACCAGGACGGCAAGGTGGTCAAGGAATGCCGCTTCATGGGCCTGTACACCTCGTCGGTGTATGGCGAAAGCGTGCACACCATCCCCTACATCCGCGGCAAGGTCGCCGAGGTCGAGCGCCGCTCGCACTTCGACGCCAAGGCCCACCTGGGCAAGGAACTGGCCCAGGTGCTCGAGGTGCTGCCGCGCGACGACCTGTTCCAGACCCCGGTCGACGAGCTGTTCAACACCGCCATGTCGATCGTGCAGATCCAGGAGCGCAACAAGATCCGCGTGTTCCTGCGCAAGGACCCGTACGGCCGCTTCTGCTACTGCCTGGCCTACGTGCCGCGCGAGATCTACTCCACCGAAGTGCGGCAGAAGATCCAGCAGGTGCTGATGGAACGGCTGAAGGCCACCGATTGCGAGTTCTGGACCTTCTTCTCCGAATCGGTGTTGGCCCGGGTGCAGCTGATTCTGCGGGTCGACCCGAAAAATCGCATCGACATCGACCCCCAGCAGCTGGAAAACGAAGTGATCCAGGCCTGTCGCTCGTGGCAGGACGACTTCTCGGCGCTGGTGGTGGAGAACTTCGGCGAAGCCCAGGGCACCAACATCCTCGCCGACTTCCCCAAGGGCTTCCCGGCCGGTTACCGCGAGCGTTTCGCCGCCCATTCGGCGGTGGTCGACATGCAGCATGTGCTGGGCCTGTCCGAAGCCAAGCCGCTGGCCATGAGCTTCTACCAGCCGCTGACCCAGATCGGTGAGCGCCAGTTGCACTGCAAGCTGTACCACGCCGACACGCCGCTGGCGCTGTCGGATGTGCTGCCGATCCTGGAAAACCTTGGCCTGCGCGTGCTCGGCGAGTTCCCGTATCGGCTGCGCCACGCCAGTGGCCGCGAGTTCTGGATCCACGACTTCGCCTTCACCTACAGCGAAGGCCTCAACCTGGATATCCAGCAGCTCAACGACACCTTCCAGGACGCCTTCGTCCATATCGTCAAGGGTGACGCCGAGAACGATGCCTTCAACCGCCTGGTGCTGACCGCCGGTCTGCCATGGCGTGACGTGGCGCTGCTGCGCGCCTACGCCCGCTACCTCAAGCAGATTCGCCTGGGCTTCGACCTGGGCTACATCGCCAGCACCCTGAACAACCACACCGACATCGCCCGCGAGCTGACCCGGTTGTTCAAGACCCGCTTCTACCTGGCGCGCAAGCTCACCCAGGACGACCTCGACGACAAGCAACAGCGCCTGGAACAGGCGATTCTCACCGCCCTGGACGAGGTCCAGGTGCTCAACGAGGACCGCATCCTGCGTCGCTACCTGGACCTGATCAAGGCCACCCTGCGCACCAACTTCTACCAGCCGGATGCGAACGGCCAGAACAAGTCGTACTTCAGCTTCAAGTTCAACCCCAAGCTGATCCCCGAGCTGCCGAAGCCGGTACCGAAGTTCGAGATCTTCGTCTATTCGCCACGGGTCGAGGGCGTGCACCTGCGCTTCGGCAATGTTGCCCGTGGCGGCCTGCGCTGGTCGGACCGCGAAGAAGACTTCCGCACCGAGGTGCTGGGCCTGGTCAAGGCCCAGCAGGTGAAGAACTCGGTGATCGTGCCGGTCGGCGCCAAGGGCGGCTTCCTGCCGCGACGCCTGCCGTTGGGCGGCAGCCGCGACGAGATCGCCGCCGAAGGCGTGGCGTGCTACCGCATCTTCATCAGCGGCCTGCTCGACATCACCGACAACCTCAAGGACGGCGGCGTGGTGCCCCCGGCCAACGTGGTGCGTCACGATGACGACGACCCCTACCTGGTGGTGGCGGCAGACAAGGGCACCGCGACCTTCTCCGACATCGCCAACGGCATCGCCATCGACTACGGCTTCTGGCTGGGCGACGCCTTCGCCTCCGGCGGCTCGGCCGGCTACGACCACAAGAAGATGGGCATCACCGCCCGTGGTGCCTGGGTCGGCGTGCAGCGCCACTTCCGCGAGCGCGGCATCAACGTGCAGGAAGACCCGATCACCGTGGTCGGGGTCGGCGACATGGCCGGCGACGTGTTCGGCAACGGCCTGCTGATGTCCGACAAGCTGCAGCTGGTGGCCGCATTCAACCACCTGCACATCTTCGTCGACCCGAACCCGGACCCAGCCACCAGCTTCGTCGAGCGCAAGCGCCTGTTCGACCTGCCGCGTTCGGCCTGGAGCGACTACGACACCAGCATCATGTCCGAAGGCGGGGGGATCTTCCCGCGCAGTGCCAAGAGCATCGCCATCAGCCCGCAGATGAAAGAGCGCTTCGCCATCGAAGCCGACCGGCTGACCCCGACCGAGCTGCTGCACGCGTTGTTGCAGGCACCGGTGGACCTGCTGTGGAACGGCGGCATCGGCACCTACGTCAAGGCCAGCAGCGAAAGCCACGCCGATGTTGGCGACAAGGCCAACGACGCCTTGCGCGTCAACGGCAACGAACTGCGCTGCAAGGTGGTGGGCGAGGGCGGCAACCTCGGCATGACCCAGCTCGGCCGGGTCGAGTTCGGCCTGCATGGCGGCGCCACCAACACCGACTTCATCGACAACGCCGGTGGCGTGGACTGCTCCGACCACGAGGTCAACATCAAGATCCTGCTCAACGAAGTGGTGCAGGGTGGCGACATGACCGAGAAGCAGCGCAACCAGCTGCTGGGCAGCATGACCGACGAAGTCGCAGGCCTGGTGCTGGGCAACAACTACAAGCAGACCCAGGCGTTGTCGCTGGCGGCGCGTCGCGCCCGCGAGCGGATCGCCGAATACAAGCGCCTGATGGCTGACCTCGAAGCCCGTGGCAAGCTGGACCGCGCCATCGAGTTCCTGCCCACCGAGGAGCAGTTGGCCGAGCGCCTGGCCGCCGGCCAGGGCCTGACCCGCGCCGAACTGTCGGTGCTGATCTCCTACAGCAAGATCGACCTCAAGGAGCAACTGCTCAAGTCGCTGGTGCCGGACGACGACTACCTGACCCGCGACATGGAGACTGCCTTCCCGCCGTCGCTGGTCAGCAAGTTCGCCGACTCCATGCGCCGCCACCGCCTCAAGCGCGAGATCGTCAGCACCCAGATCGCCAACGACCTGGTCAACAACATGGGCATCACCTTTGTCCAGCGCCTGAAGGAGTCGACCGGCATGAGCCCGGCCAACGTGGCGGGTGCCTACGTGATCGTGCGCGACATCTTCCACCTGCCGCACTGGTTCCGCCAGATCGAGGCCCTGGACTACCAGGTTCCGGCCGAGATCCAGCTGACCCTGATGGACGAGCTGATGCGCCTGGGCCGCCGTGCGACCCGCTGGTTCCTGCGCAGCCGGCGCAACGAGCAGGACGCTGGCCGTGACGTCGCCCACTTCGGGCCGAAGATCGCCCAGTTGGGCCTGAAGCTCGACGAGCTGCTCGAAGGCCCGACCCGCGAGCGTTGGATGGTCCGCTACCAGGGCTTCGTCGAGGCCGGTGTGCCGGAACTGCTGGCGCGTATGGTGGCCGGCACCACTCACCTGTACACCCTGCTGCCGATCATCGAAGCGTCCGACGTGACCGGGCATGATCCTGCACAGGTGGCCAAGGCGTTCTTCGCCGTGGGCAGCTCGCTGGACCTGACCTGGTACCTGCAGGAAATCAGCAACCTGCCGGTGGAGAACAACTGGCAGGCCCTGGCTCGCGAGGCGTTCCGCGACGATATCGACCTGCAGCAGCGGGCGATCACCATCTCGGTATTGCAGATGGCCGATGCGCCGGACGACATGGACGCCCGCGTGGCCCTGTGGTGCGAGCAGCACCGGGTGATGGTCGAGCGCTGGCGCGCCATGCTCGACGACCTGCGCAACGCCACCGGCACCGACTATGCGATGTACGCGGTGGCCAACCGCGAGCTGGTCGACCTGGCGATGAGCGGGCAGGCGACGGTGGTGCCGTCCTGATCTTCGCGCTGAAATGAAAAAGCCCCGGCCGTAATGCCGGGGCTTTTTCATATCCACTGCGCGGTCCCTGTAGGAGCGGCCTTGTGTCGCGAAAGGGCTGCACAGCAGCCCCGGCAATATCCGATTGATGCACAAATCATGGGGGCGCTTCGCACCCCTTTCGCGACACAAGGCCGCTCCTACAGGGACCGCGCAGGCCTTGAGGGTTATGCAGGTCTACTTGAACCGCCGCTCCACGCCTTTTTCCACGAGGATCTTCGCCGAAATCTCTTCCACCGAAAAATGCGTGGAATTGATGTTGGGAATGTTCTCGCGGCGGAACAGGTTCTCCACCTCGCGCACTTCGAACTCGCATTGGGCGAAGCTCGAATAGCGGCTGTTGGGCTTGCGCTCGTGGCGAATGGCGGTCAAGCGGTCAGGGTCGATGGTCAGGCCGAACAGCTTGCTGTGGTGCTTCTTCAGCACCGCCGGCAGTTGCAGGCGCTCCATGTCGTCCTCGGTCAGCGGGTAGTTGGCCGCGCGGATGCCGAACTGCATGGCCATGTACAGGCAGGTCGGGGTCTTGCCGCAGCGCGACACGCCCACCAGGATCAGGTCGGCCTTGTCGTAGTAGTGGGTGCGCGCGCCATCGTCGTTGTCCAGGGCGAAGTTGACCGCCTCGATGCGCTCCATGTAGTTGGAGTTGCCGCCGATGGAGTGGGATTTGCCCACGGAATACGACGAATGGGCGGTCAATTCCTGCTCGAGCGGGGATAAAAACGTGGAAAAGATGTCGATCATGAAGCCATTGGACGTGGCCATGACCTCACGGATGTCCTGGTTGACGATGGTGTCGAAGATGATCGGGCGCACCCCGTCGCGCTCGGCCGCGGCATTGATCTGCTGGACCATGGCCCGAGCCTTGTCCAACGTGTCGATGTAGGGGCGCGTGAATTTATTGAACGGAATGCTCTCGAATTGTGCGAGCAGGCTCTGGCCCAGCGTTTCTGCAGTGATGCCGGTACCGTCGGAGATGAAGAACGCGGTTCGTTTCATTTGCACCTGGGGGCCTTAAGCTGCCGAAGATTTCTGGATATGATAGGTTCGGTTTGCCGAACGCGGTTGCTCGGCATTCTCACTTATTTTCCAGGTCCAGGCCACAAGCGTCCGGCCCAGTCATTCCGGCAGGCGGGCGCCCTTGAGCTTTTCCAATACAGTTAGTGGAGAGATCACCTTGGTAGAGTACGTAGTTTCCCTCGATAAGCTCGGCGTCCATGATGTAGAGCATGTGGGGGGCAAGAACGCATCCCTGGGCGAGATGATCAGCAATCTTGCCGGTGCCGGCGTCTCGGTGCCGGGCGGCTTTGCCACTACGGCTCAGGCGTACCGTGACTTCCTCGAACAGAGTGGCCTGAACGAGCGCATCCATGCCGCGCTCGACGCACTGGACGTCGACGACGTCAACGCCCTGGCCAAGACCGGCGCACAGATCCGCCAGTGGGTGATGGAGGCCGAGTTCCCGGCTCGCCTCGATTCGCAAATCCGTACGGCCTTCGCCGAGATGTCCAAGGGCAACGACAACATGGCCGTTGCCGTGCGTTCGTCGGCCACCGCCGAAGACCTGCCGGACGCGTCCTTCGCCGGCCAGCAGGAGACCTTCCTCAACATCCGCGGCGTCGATAACGTCATCCGCGCGGCCAAGGAAGTCTTCGCCTCCCTCTTCAACGACCGCGCCATCGCCTACCGCGTGCACCAGGGCTTCGACCACAAGCTGGTCGCCCTGTCCGCTGGCGTGCAGCGCATGGTCCGCTCCGAAACCGGCACCGCCGGGGTGATGTTCACCCTCGACACCGAGTCGGGCTTTCGCGACGTGGTGTTCATCACCGGCGCCTACGGCCTGGGCGAAACCGTGGTGCAGGGCGCGGTCAACCCGGACGAATTCTACGTCCACAAGCAGACCCTGCAGGCTGGGCGCCCGGCGATCCTGCGCCGCAACCTGGGCAGCAAGGCGATCAAGATGGTCTACGGCGACGAAGCCAAGGCCGGTCGCTCGGTCAAGACCGTCGAGGTCGACCGCGCCGAGCGCGCGCGCTTCTGCCTGAGCGACGACGAAGTCAACGAGCTGGCCAAGCAGGCGATGATCATCGAGCAGCACTACCAGCGGCCGATGGACATCGAATGGGCCAAGGACGGTGACGATGGCAAGCTGTACATCGTCCAGGCCCGTCCCGAGACCGTGAAGAGCCGCGCCAGCGCCAATGTCATGGAGCGCTACCTGCTCAAGGAAAAAGGCACCGTGCTGGTCGAAGGCCGCGCCATTGGCCAGCGCATCGGCGCCGGCAAGGTGCGCGTGATCAACGATGTGTCCGAGATGGACAAGGTCCAGCCCGGCGACGTGCTGGTCTCGGACATGACCGACCCGGACTGGGAGCCGGTGATGAAGCGCGCCAGCGCCATCGTCACCAACCGCGGCGGACGTACCTGCCACGCGGCGATCATCGCCCGTGAGCTGGGCATCCCGGCGGTGGTCGGTTGCGGCAATGCCACCCAGGTGCTCAAGGACGGCCAGGGCGTCACCGTGTCCTGCGCCGAAGGCGACACCGGCTTCATCTTCGAGGGCGAGCTGGGCTTCGACATCAAGCAGAACTCGGTCGATGCCATGCCGGAGCTGCCGTTCAAGATCATGATGAACGTCGGCAACCCGGACCGCGCCTTCGACTTCGCCCAGCTGCCCAACGCCGGTGTCGGCCTTGCGCGCCTGGAATTCATCATCAACCGCATGATCGGCGTGCACCCCAAGGCGCTGCTGAACTACGCCGGGCTGCCGCCGGAGCTCAAGGACAGCGTCGACAAGCGCATTGCCGGCTACGATGACCCGGTCGGCTTCTACGTCGAGAAACTGGTCGAGGGCATCAGCACCCTGGCCGCGGCCTTCTACCCGAAAAAGGTCATCGTGCGCCTGTCGGACTTCAAGTCCAACGAGTACGCCAACCTGATCGGCGGCAAGCTCTACGAGCCGGAAGAAGAAAACCCGATGCTGGGCTTCCGCGGTGCTTCGCGCTACATCAGCGAGTCGTTCCGCGACTGCTTCGAGCTCGAGTGCCGTGCCCTCAAGCGCGTGCGCAACGAGATGGGCCTGACCAACGTCGAGATCATGGTGCCGTTCGTGCGCACCCTGGGCGAGGCCAGCCAGGTCGTCGACCTGCTTGCCGAGAACGGCCTGGCCCGCGGCGACAACGGCCTACGCGTGATCATGATGTGCGAGCTGCCGTCCAACGCGCTGCTGGCCGACGAGTTCCTCGAGTACTTCGACGGTTTCTCCATCGGCTCCAACGACCTGACCCAGCTGACCCTGGGCCTGGACCGCGACTCCGGCATCATCGCCCACCTGTTCGACGAGCGTAACCCGGCGGTCAAGAAGCTGCTGGCCAACGCCATCGCCGCGTGCAACAAGGCCGGCAAGTACATCGGCATCTGCGGCCAGGGCCCGTCGGACCACCCGGACCTGGCCAAGTGGCTGATGGAGCAGGGGATCGAGAGCGTGTCGCTGAACCCGGACTCGGTGCTCGAGACCTGGTTCTTCCTGGCCGAAGGCCAGGGCGCGGCCTGATGTACTGATCAGGGGCGCGTGCCGCGCCCCTGTATCGAATCGTGGGAGCGGGCTTGCCCCGCGATGGCGTCAGCGCTGACACTAGTGTCACCTGGCCTGATGCCATCGCGGGGCAAGCCCGCTCCCACGTTTTTATCTCCTAGAAGTTCGTGACCCATGCAAAGCAGCAGCACCCAATTTCCCGTCGCGTTGCTCAGTGCCGAGCGTCGCGGCGACCTCAGCGAAGACGTCTACCGGATCAAGGCCGGCAACAGCCCAGACCCGAGCGTCGAGTTGGCCGTCACTCGCCTGGGGCTGGCCGACCAGGGCCGCGCCCAGGGCGTGCCGGTCGTTCTTGTGCATGGCAGTTTTTCCAACCGGCGCTTCTGGTATTCGCCCAAGGGCATCGGCCTGGGCGCCTACCTGGCCCGCGCCGGGTTCGATGTCTGGATCCCCGAGATGCGCGGCCACGGCCTGTCGCCGCGCAACCGTGAGTGGCGGCAGAACCGCGTGGCCGATTATGCGCGCTACGACCTGCCGGTGATCGCCGCGTTCGTCCAGGAGCAGGCCGGCCAGGCGCCGCACTGGGTTGGCCATTCCCTCGGTGGTACCACCCTGGCGGCGGCCCTGGGCAGCGCTTACCTGGCGCCCGGGCAGGTGGCCAGCGCGGCCTTCTTCGGTACCCAGGTCAGCCGGGTGTACTGGCCGTTGAAGGTGCCGCCGGTGGAGTGGGGCGCGCGTCTGCTGCTCAAGCGTTTCGCGCAGATTTCCGGTTCGCGGCTCAAGCGCGGCCCCGAGGACGAGCCGATTGGCCTGGCCCTGGAAAGCCTGCGCTGGAATGGCTTGTTCGGTCGCTTCGGCGACAAGGACCGCGACTGGTGGGCGGGGCTTGCCGACGTGGCGCTGCCGGTGTTGGCGGTGGCTGGCGCCGGGGACTTCCAGGACCCGGTGTGGGCCTGCCGCAAACTGTTCGACCAATTGGGCGGCGACAGCAAGCAGTTCCTGCGCCTGGGGCGCGAGGAGGGCTTCGAGGCTTTCGGTCATGTCGACATGCTGGTCAGCAAGGCCGCCCAGGCTCAGGTCTGGCCATTGGTCGAGCGCTGGTTGCGCGATCCGCTGTTGCCGGTGCATGCCTCGACCGTGGTGATGGAGCCGGTGCCCGTCAATTGAAGGTGGGCGCCATCGCGGGGGCGGGCGATAAAAATGCCATGACCCACCGGTCTCGGATGACTGCCAGCCCTCCTGCGGTGTAGCCTTGCTGGCACGCCCGCTTTCGTTGTGACTGACAGGAGTTTCCCATGCAGCATTACGTAACGCCCGACCTGTGCGACGCCTACCCGGACCTGGTGCAGGTGCTCGAACCCATGTTCAGCAACTTCGGTGGCCGCGATTCGTTTGGCGGCCAGATCGTCACCATCAAGTGCTTCGAGGACAACTCGCGGGTGAAGGAGCAGGTCGAGCTCGACGGCAAGGGCAAGGTCCTGGTGGTCGATGGCGGCGGTTCGCTGCGCCGTGCGCTGCTGGGTGACATGCTTGCCGAGAAGGCCGCCAAGAACGGCTGGGAAGGCCTGCTGATCTACGGCTGCGTGCGTGATGTCGATGTGCTGATCCAGACCGATGTCGGCGTGCAGGCTTTGGCCAGCCACCCGATGAAGACCGACAAACGCGGCATCGGCGACCTCGACGTGGCGGTGACCTTCGCCGGCGTCACCTTCCGCCCGGGTGAATACCTGTATGCCGACAACAACGGTGTGATCGTCTCGCCAAGCCCGCTGAAAATGCCTGAATGACGCGTTGCCCGCTGATGGAGCTTTGATGTTCGAGGAAGACAACGCGCAATGGGGGCTGGTGCATGCCCTGGTGCTCGACGGCAAGGGCGGCGCGCGCTCGATTGCCCGTACCGAACTGGACGGCTTGCAGTTGCAGGCCGAGGAAAGCCTCTGGCTGCACTGGGACCGCAGTCACCCGCAAACCCGTGGCTGGCTGCTGCATGACAGTGGCCTGAGCGAGTTCGCCTGTGACCTGCTGCTGGAGGAGAACACCCGTCCGCGCCTGTTGCAGATGGCCAACGAACAGATGCTGCTGTTCCTGCGCGGGGTCAACCTCAACCCCGGCGCCGAACCCGAGGACATGGTCTCGGTGCGTATCTTCGCCGAGGCGCGGCGGGTCATCTCGCTGCGCCTGCGGCCCTTGCGCGCCAGTGACGAGGTGCTCCAGCAGCTAGACGAGGGCAGGGGGCCTAAATCGGCCGCCGAGCTGCTGTTGCTGATGGCCGAGTTGCTCACCGAAAAGGTCCAGGCCCTGGTCAGCGACCTGTCGGAAGCGGTCGATGTAGAGGAAGAGAAGGTAGAATCCGACGAACGGTATGCCCCAGAGCAAGGCAGCCTGCAGCAGATCCGCCGCCGCGCCGCTGGCTTGCGCCGTTTCCTCGCCCCGCAGCGGGATATTTATGCCCAGTTGTCGCGCAACAAGTGCAGCTGGTTCGCCGACCCCGACAGCGACTACTGGAACGAGCTGAACAACAGCCTGATCCGTTACCTCGAAGAGCTCGAACTGGCCCGCGAGCGCGCCGCGCTGGTGCTGGAAAGCGAGGACCGACGCCGCAGCGAGCGGATGAACCGGACCATGTACCGCTTTGGCATCATCACCTGCATCTTCCTGCCCATGAGCTTCATCACTGGGTTGCTGGGCATCAATGTCGGCGGTATTCCGGGCGCCGACAGCCCCTATGGCTTCCTGTTCGCCAGCCTGATCGTGCTGGGACTGGCGGTAGGGCAGTGGTTGCTGTTCCGGCGGTTGCGGTGGGTTTGACATCGAAGGGGCTGCTGCGCCCCCCATCGCGACACAAGGCCGCTCCTACAGGGATCGCGCTTGCCTGTGGGAGCGGCCTTGTGTCGCGATGGGGGGCGCAGCGGCCCCTGAGTAGTGGCCAGCTGAGGCAATTTGAAACATTCGTCCCAGTGGCAGGTGTGACCCGTCGTCACCAGCCCTCGTCTTTGACTGACATTGCGCGAGGTGCCCATGCACGATCCGTTTGAAGAATCCTTGCGCGACCTGCTCAAGGCGTCGCCGTCCGGCGAGGACCGGGACGACGCCGCCTGCCTGGGTCGCGTGCTCAAGACCGCCAACCGCCAGGTTGGCGCGGGTGATCTGTTCAGCTTGCTTGGCCGTTGGAGCCAGGCGCTGCTGATCGCCGTGAACAATGGCTCGGCGCATGTCGCGCCGGTGCGTCGCAACTCTACCCGCAAGCCTGCCGCCGGCAGCAAAGCAGATAAGGCCGATTGAATATGGAACTCGATCTCTGGACCCAGAGCCTGGTCACCGCCATGACTGCCCTTTGGACCAAGGTGGCGAACTTCATCCCCAACCTGTTCGGCGCGCTGGTCGTGGTGCTGCTCGGTTTCGTCGTGGCCAAGCTGCTCGACACCCTGCTGTCCAAGGTGCTGGCCAAGTTCGGCCTGGACCGCCTGATGAGCGGCACCGGCTTGACCAAGATGCTCGCCCGGGTCGGTATCCAGGTGCCGATCTCGACCCTGATCGGCAAGATCGTCTACTGGTTCGTGCTGTTGATCTTCCTGGTCTCGGCCGCGGAATCCCTGGGCCTTGAGCGGGTCTCGGCGACCCTCGACATGCTCGCCCTGTACCTGCCCAAGGTGTTCGGCGCGGCGCTGGTGCTGCTGGCCGGCGTGCTGCTGGCGCAATTGGCCAACGGCCTGGTGCGCGGCGCCGCCGAAGGCATCGGCCTGGAATACGCCGCTGGCGTTGGGCGGATCGTCCAGGGCCTGGTGATCATCATCAGCATCTCGGTGGCGATCAGCCAGCTGGAGGTCAAGACCGACCTGCTTAACCACGTGATCGTCATCGGTTTGATTACCGTTGGTCTGGCCGTGGCCCTGGCGATGGGCCTGGGCAGCCGGGAAATCGCCGGGCAGATTCTGGCCGGGATCTACGTGCGCGAGCTGTACCAGGTCGGCCAGCAAGTGCGTATTGGCGAGGTCGAAGGGCATATCGAGGAGATCGGCACGGTGAAGACCACCGTGCTGACCGATGAGGGCGAACTGGTGTCGCTGGCCAATCGCGAGCTGCTCGAGCAGCGCGTGAATAGCCGCTAACCGCACAA
The DNA here is from genome assembly GCF_019139535.1 of Pseudomonas muyukensis. Lineage (NCBI taxonomy): Bacteria > Pseudomonadati > Pseudomonadota > Gammaproteobacteria > Pseudomonadales > Pseudomonadaceae > Pseudomonas > Pseudomonas muyukensis. The sequence goes on from NZ_CP077073.1 coordinate 2,384,554, forward strand.
AAGCTGTTAATGTATGCCGCCGCGAAATCGGCCCACGGGGCCGAGCGGCGACATTGACCTGACTGTCGGCCAGATCCGTTTTGAATAAAGTTCATTCGCCGCCCATGCGCTATGACCCCCGAGAGCTCACCGACGAGGAGTTGGTGGCGCGTTCGCATGAGGAGCTGTTTCACGTTACCCGCGCCTATGAGGAGCTCATGCGGCGCTACCAGCGCACGCTGTTCAACGTCTGCGCAAGGTACCTGGGGAACGACCGGGATGCCGATGATGTCTGTCAGGAGGTCATGCTCAAGGTGCTCTACGGGTTGAAGAACTTCGAGGGCAAGTCCAAGTTCAAGACCTGGCTCTACAGCATCACCTACAACGAATGCATCACCCAGTACCGCAAGGAGCGCCGTAAGCGCCGGTTGATGGATGCCCTGAGCCTGGACCCTGTCGAAGAGGCGTCCGAGGACAAGGCACCGAAGCCGGAGGAGAAAGGCGGGCTGGACAAATGGCTCGTGCATGTGAACCCGATCGACCGGGAAATTCTGGTGCTGCGTTTTGTCGCGGAGCTGGAGTTCCAGGAGATCGCCGACATCATGCACATGGGCCTGAGCGCCACGAAAATGCGCTACAAGCGTGCGCTCGACAAGCTTAGAGAGAAATTTGCAGGGGTGGCTGAAACTTAGTCGCCTGTAAATACCTCTAACCAACCGGCAAGTTCTGCTAGACTTGCCGTCGAGTTGTCCCCCGGATGTTGGTGGGACCGCTTAACTATCACCAGATGGGGATTTAACGGATGAAATTGAAAAACACCTTGGGCCTGGCCATTGGTTCGCTCGTAGCCGCCACCTCGATTGGCGCTATGGCACAAGGCACTGGCGCTGTAGAAGTCGAAGGCTTCTACAAGAAAGAATTCTTCGACAGCCAGCGTGACTTCAAGAACGACGGCAACCTGTTCGGCGGCTCGATCGGTTACTTCCTGACCGACGACGTTGAACTGCGTCTGGGTTACGACGAAGTCCACAACGCCCGTGGCGACGACGGCAAGAACATCAAGGGCTCGAACACCGCCCTGGACGCCGTTTACCACTTCAACAACCCGTACGACGCCATCCGTCCGTACGTGTCGGCTGGTTTCTCCCACCAGTCGCTGGGCCAGACCGGCCGTGGTGGTCGTAACCAGTCCACCTTCGCCAACGTTGGCGCTGGCGCCAAGTGGTACATCACCGACATGTTCTACGCCCGTGCCGGCGTCGAAGCTCAGTACAACATCGACCAGGGCGACACCGAGTGGGCCCCGAGCGTTGGTATCGGCCTGAACTTCGGCGGTAGCCCGAAGCAAGCCGAAGTCGCCCCGGCTCCTGTTGCCGAAGTCTGCTCCGACAGCGACAACGATGGCGTCTGCGACAACGTCGACAAGTGCCCTGACACCCCAGCCAACGTTACCGTTGACGCTGATGGCTGCCCGGCTGTTGCCGAAGTCGTTCGCGTTGAGCTGGACGTCAAGTTCGACTTCGACAAGTCGGTCGTCAAGCCAAACAGCTACGGCGACATCAAGAACCTGGCTGACTTCATGAAGCAGTACCCACAGACCACCACCACCGTGGAAGGTCACACTGACTCCGTTGGCCCAGACGCTTACAACCAGAAGCTGTCCGAGCGTCGTGCCAACGCTGTCAAGCAGGTCCTGACCCAGCAGTACGGCATCGAATCGAGCCGTGTTGACTCGGTTGGCTACGGTGAGACCCGTCCGGTCGCCGACAACGCCACCGACGCTGGCCGCGCCGTTAACCGTCGCGTAGAAGCTCAGGTAGAAGCCCAGGCCAAGTAATTGGTTTGATGCTTCACGAAAAACCCGGCCTCGGCCGGGTTTTTCTTTGCCTGCGATTTCTCCACAGAGACCTCACCCCTTTGTAGGAGCGGCCTCTCCTACAGGGCGGGTAGGGGGCTCAGTGCTTGAGCACTATCAGCAGCAACACCAGGTTCAACAGCAGCGACAGCAACCCAATCGTGCGCCATACCTTCAACGGCTCGCGCTCCAGCAACGGCCGTGGTCGCTCGGCCAGTTCCTGGCGATCTCCCCGCTCCAGCAACAGCAACCACTGCTCGGCGGTCTCGAAACGCAGTGCGGGGTTGGCGGTTACCGCCTGCTCGAGGTTGCGCTGCAACCATTCCGGCAGGTCGGGACGATAGCGCCCGGCATTGACCGGGTTGCCGAAGCGCGGGCGCTGGAAGGCCTCCACTTCGCCATAGGGGTAATGGCCGGTCAGCAGGTGATAGAGCGTCACGCCGACGGCATACAGGTCCTGGCGCGGGCTCGGCGGCGCGCCGTCGAAGGCTTCCGGTGCCAGGTAGGAAGGTGTGCCAGGCAGGGCGTGGGGATGGTCTTCGGACAGCCCCGGGCAATAGGCCAGGCCGAAGTCCAGCAGGCGCAATTGGCCATCGTCGCCCAGGTGCAGGTTTTCCGGCTTGATGTCGCGGTGCAGCAAGTTGCGCCGGTGCAGTACGCCAACCGCCTGCAGCAACTGGCGAGCGATTTCCAGCCACTGCGCCAGGGGCAGCGGGCCATGGGCTTCGAGCTGGGCGGCGAGGGTCGTACCGGCATATTCGCGCATCAGGTAGTACAGGTACTGGCGCTGGCTGGCCGGATGGGCTTCGGGGAAATGGCGGCCGGCAACGCGGCGCAGGAACCACTCTTCCAATAGCAGGCCCTGGACGGCCCCGGTTTCGTGTTCACGGCCTGGCGCCAAGGTTTTCAGCAACCAGGGCTGGCCTTGCTGATCGCGCACCCGATAGAGCAACGACTGTCGGCTCTGGGCCAGTAGCCCTTGTACGTGCCAGCCATCGATCCGCTGGCCTTCGCGCAGTGCGCCAGGCAGGGGCCACTGCCCCAGTTGGGCCAGGGTATCGCCGAGGTTGCCTGCGCCCAGTTGCTCGACCTGCACCAGCAGGGCGCTGGCGTTGTCCTGGCTGCCGCTGTGGTGGGCGGTGGCCACCAGGGTGTCGGCGGCGTCCTGCAGGTCGGCTTGCTCACGCAGGATCGCCTGGATGCGCTGGTCGCCGACACTGGCCCAGACACCATCGCTGAGCAGCAGGTAGCATTCGCCCTCGTGCAGCTCGCCATCCAGGTAGTCGACCAGCAGGTGTTGGTCCAGGCCCAGCGCTCGCTTGAGCACGTGCTGCATGCCGGGCTGGTCCCACACGTGGTCTTCGCTCAGGCATTGCAGGTGCCCGGCATGCCAGCGGTAGACCCGACAGTCGCCGACGTGGGCGAGGGTGAAGCGTCGCCCACGCAGCACCAGGGCGCTGAGGGTGGTCAACAGTGGCTGGCCGTTGCCCTGGGCACGCAGCCAGCGGTTCTGCGCGCTGAGCAGGCGGTCCAGGGCTTGGGCCACGCCCCAGGTGGCGGGGGTGGCGTAGTAGTCCAGGGCCAGGGCCTGCAGGCTGGCCCGCGCCGCCAGGCCGCCGTCGGCGCACTGGCTGACGCCGTCGGCGAGCGCGCACAGGTAGCCCTTGCTGGCCGCCAGCTCCGGGGCGGGGGTGACCAGGCGCAGGGCGTCCTGGTTCTGCGTGCGCGGGCCGGTGGCGCTGGCCTGGGCGAAGCGCAGGCGCAGGCTCATCAGACCCGCGCCGCGGTGACTGCCGCCGAGCCCCAGGTGGTGCGCCAGCGTTGCTTCACGCCATGCAGGCCGAACCAGGCCAGCAGGCCGAGGCTGGCGAACAGCCACAGGCCGAGCTGGTAGTCGCCGCTGTGTTGCTTGATCGCCCCCAGGCCGGCGGCGAGGAGGAAGCCGCCGATACCACCGGCCATGCCGATCAGCCCGGTCATCACGCCGATTTCCTCGCGAAAACGCTGCGGTACCAGCTGGAATACCGCGCCGTTGCCGGCGCCCAGGCCAAGCATGGCGCTGACGAACAGGGCCAGTGCCGCGACCGCGCTGGGCAGGTTGAAGCCGACGGCGGCGATGCACACGGCAGCCACGCCGTACATCGCCAACAGGGTGCGGATGCCGCCGAAGCGATCGGCCAGGGCTCCGCCCAACGGGCGCATCAGGCTGCCGGCGAACACGCAGGCGGCGGTGTAGTAGCCGGCGGTGACCGGGCTCAGGTTGTACTGGTCGCTGAAGTAGCCCGGCAGGGCGCTGGCCAGGCCGATGAAACCGCCGAAGGTGACGCTGTAGAAGAACATGAACCACCAGCTGTCACGGTCGCCCAGGGCCTTCAGGTAGTCGGCCATGGCCTTGGGTCTGGGCCGTTGCGGGGCGTTGCGCGCCAGCAGGGCGAACAGCGCCAGGGTCAGCAGCAGCGGCAGCAGGGCGAAACCGAACACGTTGTTCCAGCCAAAGCCTGCGGCCAGGGCCGGGGCCAACAGGGCGGCGAACACCGTGCCGGAGTTGCCGGCGCCGGCGATGCCCATGGCCTTGCCCTGGTGCTGCGGCGGGTACCATTGCGAGGCCAAAGGCAAGGATACGGCGAACGAGGCCCCGGCGAAGCCGAGGAACACCCCCAGCAGCAGTGCCTGTTCGTAGCTGTGCACACCCAGGTACCAGGCGCAGGCCAGGGCAAGGATCACCACCACCTGGCCGATCAGCCCGGCGGTCTTGGGCGACAGGCGATCGACCAGCAGGCCCATGGCAAAGCGCAACAGCGCGCCGGCCAGAATCGGTGTGGCCACCATCAGGCCCCGTTGTTGTGCGCTCAGTTGCAGGTCGGCGGCAATCTGCACCGCCAGGGGGCCGAGCAGGTACCAGACCATGAAGCTCAGGTCGAAGTACAGAAAAGCGGCGAACAGGGTGGGCACATGCCCGGATTTCCAGAAGCTCGTATTCATCGAACACCTCGTTAGGCGCGCAAACGCAAAGACGCCGCTGCCCGGTCCACGGCCGTGGAAGGGCGAGCGACGTCTTTGTCGGGGAGTGGGGCAGCCGCCGTTGGCTACCGAAGTATTCAGAGCAAGAGGCGGGCCAATGTTGCCTGGGCATTCCGCCGGCACGATGGCGTTACCGCTACCCCAGCATCTCGGACATGGCAATGATCTGCTCGGCCACCTGGATGAGCTTTTGCTGGCGACTCATGGCCTGGCGGCGCATCAGGGTGTAGGCCTGCTCTTCGTTGCAGTCCTTGAGCTTCATCAGCAGCCCTTTGGCTTGCTCGATACGCTTGCGCTCCGCCAGTTGCTGGTCGCGGGCCAGCAATTGCGCGCGCAAGGCCTGGTCGGCCTCGAAGCGCGCCATGGCCACCTCGAGGATCGGCCGCAACCGCGTAGCGTGAATACCCTCGACGATGTAGGCGCTGACCCCGGCCAGGATCGCCTGGCGCATCACCCCCGGGTCATGTTCGTCGGTGAACAGCACGATTGGCCGCGGGCGGTCGCGGCTGACCAGCACCACTTGCTCCATCACATCGCGGCCAGGTGACTCGGTATCGATCAGCACCACGTCCGGGCGCACCGTTTCGACGCAGGCCGGCAGGTCGATGCTCAGGTTGCCGGCCTCGATCACCTCGAAGCCGGCCTCGCCCAGGGCGGCCTTGAGGCGGCCGACTTTTTTCTCGGTGTCGTCGATCAGCAGGATGCGCAACATGTCCGCGTCCTCAGCGTCCGGCCCGCAGGGCCGGCGTCGTATCCAGTGCGTGCAGGGCGAAACTGCGCGCATAGCCATGGGGGTCGCTGCCGTCCCAGCGGCTGCCATCGATCAGCAGGCTGCTGCGCAGGGGTGAGTCGGCGCAGGGCACGCCCAGGGCCTGGGCGGCTTCGCGGTACAGCGCCAGTTGCTGGACCTGGCGTGCCACGCCGAGGTAGTCCGGGTCGTCGCGCAGGATGCCCCAGCGGCGGAACTGGGTCATGAACCACATGCCGTCGGACAGGTAGGGCAGGTTGGCCCGGCCCTGGTCGAACAGGCGCAAGCCATGGGGGTCGTGCCAGCGATTACCCAGGCCATCCTGGTAGTCGCCGAGCAGGCGCGGCTCGATGCTGCCCAGCGGGCTGTCCAGATAGGCGCTGCCACTGAGCAGTTGCGCGGTGCCACGCCGATTGTCCAGGCTCTGCTCGATGAAGCGGGCGGCGGCCAGGACCGCGCGGATCAGCGCACGCGCGGTGTTGGGGTAGTGCGTGACAAAGTCCTGGGTGCAGGCCAGGACCTTCTCGGGGTGGCCGGGCCAGATCTCCTGGCTGGTGGTCAGGGTGAATCCCTGGCCCTGGGCGACGGCGTCAGCCGACCACGGTTCGCCCACGCAGAAACCGTCGATGCGCCCGGCCTGCAGGTGGGCGCGCATCTGCGCCGGGGGCACCACCACGCTGTCGACGTCGCGCAGCGGATGCACGCCCAGGCTGGCCAGCCAGTAGTACAGCCACATGGCGTGGGTGCCGGTGGGGAAGGTCTGGGCGAACGTCAGGCGTGCGCCACCCTGGTGCACCCGCCGCGCCAGTGCCTCGGCGCTGGTCACGCCCTGGCGTTGCAGGGTGGGGGAGAGGTTGATGGCCTGGGCGTTCTGGTTCAGCCCCATGAGTACTGCCAGGGCGCAGGCCGGCCCGCCGCCCACGCCAAGGTGCACGGCGTAGACCAGCCCATACAGGCAATGGGCGGCGTCCAGCTCGCCGCTGTGCAGGCGGTCGCGCAGGCCGGCCCAGGAGGCCTGGCGGCGCAGGTTGAGGGTCAGCCCCTGTTGCTGGGCGAAGCCCTGGGTGGCGGCGACCACCACCGAGGCGCAGTCGGTCAGGGCCATGAAGCCGATGTCCAGGCAGGGCTTTTCCGGTGCATCGCTGCCGTTGACCCAGGCCAGCGGCAGTGTCGGGAGAGGTGTGTTCAAGGCATTCCTCGGGCGTTGGCAGGTGGCGACACGAGGTTGGCTTTGCAACCCATGTGCCATGGCCCTGTCGCCGTGGCGACGCGCTGGCTATAATCGCCCCTTCACACACCGCGAGTCCGCCCGCCCATGTATACCCTGGCCCGCCAGCTGCTGTTCAAGCTCTCCCCGGAAACCTCCCACGACCTGTCGCTGGACCTGATCGGCGCCGGTGGCCGGCTGGGCCTCAATGGCTTGCTGTGCAAGCAGCCGGCGGCGGCACCGGTGACCGTCATGGGCCTGAACTTCGCCAACCCGGTAGGCCTGGCCGCGGGCCTGGACAAGAACGGCGCGGCCATCGACGGCTTTGCCCAGCTGGGCTTCGGTTTCGTCGAGATCGGCACCGTGACCCCGCGTCCGCAGCCGGGCAACCCCAAGCCACGGCTGTTCCGCCTGCCGGAAGCGACCGCGATCATCAACCGCATGGGCTTCAACAACCTGGGGGTCGACCACCTGCTGGCACGGGTCCGCGCGGCGAAATACACCGGTGTGCTGGGCATCAACATCGGCAAGAACTTCGACACCCCGGTCGAGCGCGCCCAGGACGATTACCTGATCTGCCTGGAGAAGGTCTACAACGACGCCAGCTACATCACGGTCAACGTCAGCTCGCCCAATACCCCGGGCCTGCGCTCGCTGCAGTTCGGCGACTCGCTCAAGCAACTGCTCGATGCCCTGGCCGAGCGACGCGAGCAACTGGCCACGGCCAACGGCAAACGCGTGCCATTGGCGATCAAGATCGCCCCGGACATGAGTGACGAAGAGACCGCCCTGGTCGCCGCGGCGCTGCGCGAGTCGGGCATGGACGCGGTGATTGCCACCAACACCACCTTGGGCCGCGAAGGGGTCGAAGGGCTGCCGTTCGGTGGCGAGGCCGGTGGTTTGTCGGGCGCTCCGGTGCTGGCCAAGAGCACCCATACGGTCAAGGTGCTGGCGGGGGAGCTGGGCGGCCAGTTGCCGATCATCGCTGCCGGCGGCATTACCGAAGGGCGCCATGCCGCTGAGAAGATCGCTGCCGGGGCCAGCCTGGTGCAGATTTATTCGGGCTTCATCTATAAAGGGCCCGCGCTGATTCGCGAGGCGGTGGACGCGATTGCGGCGATGCCGCGTTCGTAACTGGCAAGTATAAAAAAGGGGTCCCTCAAGGGACCCCCTGGGCCGCAGCCCGCCGCCCGGATGGGGCGCGCATGGTGACTCGAATTCAGTGTCCTCGTTCAGCCAACGGCGTGATTTTCGTTGAGTCTATGGATGCCAGCGGTGCCGGTCATGCCGTCCCAGTTATCGCCGCGGCCCTCGCGCCAGCCGTTGATCCAGGCTTGGCGAACGGACGGCAGATTGAACGGGCAGAGTTCGCGAGATTTGCCGGTGACGCCATACTGGTAGCCACGTGAATATGCTCTTTCCAACGGATCACGCTTAAGTCTTCTCATAGGGTGTTGCCCTCACTTGTTGACTGTAATGTCCCGTCGGCCTCTCCGAGGCCGGGCAGAATCGTTCTGCCGGTATGCGCCCGCTGCCGGCGTGGCGGGCTGAAAGTGCCGCCCCGTTGCGGGACGACCTGAGATCAGTTCTATCGAATGCGAGTCGCAGTGTGAATGATCGATTTGTCATAAGGACGTAACCTTTCAGAGGGTGAAAGGATAAGTAAATAAATGCGACTCAACCTTGTTTGCCGCTGAGCCCGCTATGATCAGGGTTTAGTCAGCGTTGACGTCATATGGCCAGTGTTGCTGGTTGATGACTGAAATATTTGGTAATGCGACGAAGGGTCACATGGGTCCCCGCCGTCGAGGAAATTTTCATACTGCTCAGCGATCAAAGCCACTTTCGCCCTCGGCGAAGGCGCGATCTGCCGAGCGGCCCGGCCCGGCGAGAGGTCTCGCCAGGCCACCCGGGCGCCTGCTGGAAGGGCGTGCGGGAAAACATCGGTCGCCGATGCGTCGGCGGCCATCTACCTAGCCCAAGGCTCTGGATTGCACATGTCGGACCGTTTCGAACTTTACCTTACCTGCCCCAAAGGCCTTGAAGGCCTGCTCGCCGAAGAGGCTCGCCAACTGGGCCTGAACGAGGTGCGTGAGCACACCTCGGCCATTCGCGGCGATGCCGACATGGAAACCGCCTACCGCCTGTGCCTCTGGTCGCGCCTGGCCAACCGCGTGCTGTTGGTGCTCAAGCGCTTCCCGATGAAGAACGCCGACGACCTGTACGACGGCGTGCACGCGGTCGACTGGGCCGATCACCTGGCCGCCGATGGCACCCTGGCCGTGGAATTCAGTGGCCATGGCTCGGGCATCGACAATACCCACTTCGGCGCGCTCAAGGTCAAGGACGCCATCGTCGACAAGCTGCGCAACCGCGAGGGCCTGCGCCCGTCGGTAGAGAAGCTCGACCCGGATGTGCGCGTGCACCTGCGCCTGGACCGAGGCGAGGCGATCCTGTCCCTGGACCTGTCCGGCCACAGCCTGCACCAGCGTGGCTACCGCCTGCAGCAGGGCGCCGCGCCGTTGAAGGAAAACCTGGCGGCGGCGGTACTGATCCGCGCCGGTTGGCCGCGTATCGCCGCCGAGGGCGGCGCCCTGGCCGACCCGATGTGCGGTGTGGGCACGTTCCTGGTCGAGGCGGCGATGATCGCCGCCGACATGGCCCCCAACCTCAAGCGCGAACGCTGGGGCTTCAGCGCCTGGCTCGGCCACGTGCCGGCGTTGTGGCGCAAGGTGCATGATCAGGCCCAGGCCCGTGCCGAGGCCGGCCTTGCCAAGCCGGCGCTGTGGATCCGTGGCTACGAGGCCGACCCACGGCTGATCCAGCCGGGCCGCAACAACGTCGAGCGCGCCGGCCTGGGTGACTGGGTGAAGATCTACCAGGGCGAGGTGGCCAGCTTCGAGCCGCGGCCGGACCAGAACCAGAAGGGCCTGGTGATCAGCAACCCGCCTTACGGCGAACGCCTGGGTGACGAAGCCAGCCTGCTGTACCTCTACCAGAACCTCGGCGAGCGCCTGCGCCAGGCCTGCATGGGCTGGGAGGCGGCGGTATTCACCGGCGCGCCGGAGCTGGGCAAGCGCATGGGTATTCGCAGCCACAAGCAGTACGCCTTCTGGAACGGCGCGCTGCCGTGCAAGCTGCTGTTGTTCAAGGTTCAGCCCGACCAGTTCGTCACCGGCGAGCGCCGCCAGGGCCAGGCCGAAGTGGCCGATGGCGAACCGCGTCGCCCGCTGCCGGTGGCCAGCGAGCCGGCCCGCCTGTCCGAGGGCGCGCAGATGTTCGCCAACCGTCTGCAGAAGAACTTCAAGCAGTTGGGCAAGTGGGCTCGCCGCGAGAAGGTCGATTGCTACCGGGTCTACGATGCCGACATGCCTGAATATGCGCTGGCGGTCGACCTGTACCACGACTGGGTGCATGTGCAGGAATACGCAGCGCCTCGCTCGGTCGACCCGGACAAGGCCCAGGCGCGCCTGCTCGATGCCCTGACGGCGATTCCCCAGGCCCTGGGTGTCGACCCGCAGCGCGTGGTGCTCAAGCGCCGCGAGCGCCAGAGCGGTACCCGCCAGTACGAGCGCCAGGCTACCGAAGGGCGCTTCATGGAGGTCGCCGAGGGCGGTGTCAAGCTGTTGGTCAACCTCACCGACTACCTGGACACTGGTCTGTTCCTCGACCACCGGCCGATGCGCCTGCGCATCCAGCGCGAGGCCGCCGGCAAGCGCTTCCTCAACCTGTTCTGCTACACCGCCACGGCCAGCGTGCACGCGGCCAAGGGCGGCGCGCGCAGCACCACCAGCGTCGACCTGTCCAAGACCTACCTGGACTGGGCACGGCGCAACCTGTCGCTGAACGGCTTCTCCGAGCGCAACCGCCTGGAACAGGGGGATGTGATGGCCTGGCTGCAGGCGGCGACGGAGAGCTACGACCTGATCTTCATCGATCCACCGACCTTCTCCAACTCCAAGCGCATGGAAGGGGTGTTCGACGTGCAGCGTGATCATGTCGAGCTGCTCGACCTGGCCATGGCCCGCCTGGCGCCGGGCGGCGTGCTGTATTTTTCCAACAACTTCCGCAAGTTCCAGCTCGACGAGCACCTGGCCGCACGCTATGCCGTGGAGGAAATCAGCGCCCAGACCCTGGATCCGGATTTCGCTCGCAACAGCCGCATCCACCGTGCCTGGCAGCTGCGTTTGAAGTAAGCCGACGAGGTACATGGCGCGGCTGCTGGCCAGTGGCTATAAAGCACTACAAGGCAGGACAATTCGCAGGACGCTGACATTGGTGAGAGTCCTCTATGTCGAACCCAGGCGTACCTGCGAAGCTGCTGGGCCTGCTCGGCGACCCGCTGTCGGCCTGGGGCGTGGCCCTGGCGGCGCTGGTCGCCGGGTGCCTGCTCACGGCTGCGCTGGCCACCGCCACCCACGCCTTCCACAAGCAGCAACTGCGCCAGCGCTTCGAGCTGCTGGCGGGTGAGCGCTACAGCCGGATCGCCGAGCGTTTCGAGGAGCAGGAGCAGCGCCTCGATGGCTTGCGCCGGTTCTTCAGCTATTCGAGCCAGATCACCCCCCGCGAATTCGACGGCTATGCCCGGCCGCTGTTGCACCGCACCCAGGCCTATTCGTGGGCGCCCCGGGTCGAGGCGGCGCAGCGCGAAGCCTTCGAGCAGCATGCCAGTGCCTGGCTGGGGCAGCCTTACCTGATCCGCGACCGCGACGCCCAGGGTGCGTGGCGCCCCGCGCCTGCGCGTGACTATTACTACCCGGTGCTGTTCACCCAGGCAGCCAGCCGGCAGGGCCAACCCTACGGCCTGGACCTGCGTGGCCAGCCGCTGCGCGAGGCAACCCTGGCCAGGGCCTTGAGCCCCGGCAGCATGGCGGTGTCGGCACCGCTGGACATGCTCAATGTCGAGCCGGCCTACAGCCGTGGCCTGCTGATGGTCGCCCCGGTGTTCGCCGACACGGCGTTCGCCGATACGCCGCCCAGCGGCTATGTCATGGCATTGCTGAGCCTGCGCCAGCTGATCGCCGAAAGCCTGCCCACCGTGGCCGACGGCAACCTGGTGGTGCGTATCCACGACCTGTCCAGCGAAGGGGCCCGCGAAGTGCTGTTCGATTCGGGCAATGCGCCGGCGCGCATGGCCTTGGCCAGCAGCCACCTGCTGCATCTGGCCGACCATCACTATCAGCTGGATATCCGTCCCAGCCTGGATTTCCTGGCGGCCAACCGCTCTTCGGCGGTGAGCGTGGTGAGTGTGCTGGGCGGGCTGCTCAGCCTGCTCTTGGCGACCTTGCTGTACAGCCTGTTCAGCCAGCGCCAGCGCGCCCTTGGCCTGGTCGCGCGGCGCACGGCGGAACTGCGTGTCAGCGAGCAGTCCTTGCGTGAAACCCACAACCAGTTGCGCAGCGTGCTCGATGCCGCGACCCAGGTGGCAATCATCGCCACCAGCCTGCGCGGGGTGATCGACACGTTCAACGCCGGCGCCGAGCGCATGCTTGGCTACTCGGCCAGCGAGGCCTTGGGACAACTGACCCTGGAAGACCTGGTGCAGCCCGACGAGCTGCACCGGCGCGCCCATGCCCTGAGCCGGCGCTATGGTCGCGAGGTGGGGGCGGGCCAGGCGATGTTCGCCGAAACGGTGCAGGAGGGGGCGGGCGAGCCGGCCGACTGGACCCTGGTGCGCAAGGATGGCAGCCACCTGCTGGCCAACATGCTGGTGACGGCGGTGCTCGACGAGCAGGGGCTGTGGGTGGGGTACCTGGCGATCTGCATCGACGTCACCGAGCGCCGCCGGGTGCATGAAGCACTGGCCGCCCGTGACCGGCTGCTGGAGAAACTCAGCGACGAGGTGCCGGGGGGAATCTACCAGTACCGCCTGGATGTCGATGGCCATTCCTGCTTTCCCTACGCCAGCCGGGGCTTGCACGATATCTACGAGGTCGACCTGGCGATGCTGCGCCAGGACGCCTCGGCGGTATTCGAGCGCATTCACCCTGACGACCTGGAGCGGGTTCGGCGCTCGGTGCGCTATTCCGCCGAACAGTTGACGCCGTGGCGAGAGGAGTACCGGGTGTGTCTGCCGCGCGCCGGGCTGCGTTGGGTGCGGGGCGAGGCGACGCCGGAGATCGGCGAGCAGGGCTGTACACTCTGGCATGGCTATCTCACCGATATCTCCGACCTCAAGCGGGTGGAGGAGGAGCTGCGCACGTTGTCGATCACCGACGCCCTGACCGGTATTTTCAACCGTCGCTATTTCCAGGAGCGGTTGCGCAGCGAATTGGACCGGGCGCAGCGCGAAGGGCTGGACCTGGCGGTGATCATGCTCGATATCGATCATTTCAAGCGGATCAACGATCAGTTCGGCCACGCGGTGGGGGACCATGTGCTGCGCAGCCTGTGCCAGCGCATCGGGCGTCGGCTGCGGCGTACGGATGTGTTCTGCCGGTTGGGGGGCGAGGAGTTCATGGTGCTGTGCCCAGGCAGTCATGCGGGGCAGGCGCAGGTGCTGGCGCAGGAGTTGTGGCAGGGGGTGCGCAGTGTGCCGGTGGAGGGCGTGGGGCGGGTGACGGCGAGCTTTGGCGTGGCAGGGTGGCGGCCTGGGGAGGGCGCGGATGCGCTGTTGTTGCGGGCGGATGCGGGGGTGTATGCGGCCAAGCAGGCGGGGCGGGATCGGGTTGAGGGGGAGTTGCCTTGAGGGGATGCAGGTGTCCGGCGACAGTCTTGCGGCGCCTATGGAATCGAGCGCCGCCCGCGCGTCGCTCGATCTCATGGGCGCTGCAAAACCCACCGCTTAAGGCATCACCCCAACCGTGCCATTACCCACCTTCGGCTGCCGGTAGAGGTCCAGCAACACCTGGTCCAGCACCTGCGAAGCGCCCCATGGCTTGGGGTCGTTGAGAATGGCCGCCACCGCCCAGGTGTGGCCGTTGCTGTCACGGCTGAACCCGGCAATCGCCCGCACGGTGTTCAGGGTGCCGGTCTTGATGTGCCCCTCGCCGGTCATGGCCGTGCGCTTGAGCCGCTTGCGCATGGTGCCGTCCATGCCCACCAGCGGCATCGAGCTGATGAACTCGGCCGCATAGGGGCTTTTCCACGCAGCCTGCAGCAATGCCGCCATCTCCCGGGTGCTGACCCGCTCGGCACGGGACAGCCCCGAGCCGTTCTCCATCACCAGGTGTGGCGAGGTGATGCCCTTCTTGGCCATCCATTGGCGGACCACGCGCTGGGCGGCGCGGGCATCGTCGCCGTCGGCGTCGGTGCGGAACTGCGCGCCGAGGCTGAGGAACAGCTGCTGGGCCATGGTGTTGTTGCTGTACTTGTTGATGTCGCGGATCACTTCCACCAGGTCAGGCGAGAAGGCCCGGGCCAGCAGGCGCGCGCTCTTGGGCACGTTCTCGAAGCGGTCGCGGCCCTGGATGCTGCCGCCGAGCTCATTCCAGATGGCCCGTACCGCGCCTGCCGCATAAGTCGGGTGGTCGAGCAGTGCCAGGTAGGTCTGCGAGTTGCAGCCATCGGCCAGTTGCCCGCTGACTGTCACGCTGACGCCGTCGGGCTGCACCACCGGGTTATAGCGCACCTCGCCGCTGCATTGCTTGCCCGACAGGGCCTTGACCTGGTTGTCGATGCGGATGCTGGCGATGGGCGGCTCGACCGAGACCGTCACCTTGCCGCCGTCGTTGCGGGCCACGAAGCGCAGGGCCTTGAGGTTGACCAGCAGCGAGTCCGGCTTGACCAGGAACGGCTTGTTGTCGTCGCCGCCGTCGTCGTTGAACTGCGGCAGGTTGGGCTGCACGAAGTGGCTGCGGTCCAGCACCAGGTCACCGGTCACGGTGCGCACGCCGTTGGCGCGCAGGTCGCGCATCAGCAGCCAGAGCTTTTCCATGTTCAGCTTGGGGTCGCCGCCGCCCTTGAGGTAGAGGTTGCCGTTGAGCACGCCATTGCTCAGGGTGCCGTCGGTGTAGAACTCGGTCTTCCACTGAAAGGTCGGCCCCAGCAGCTCGAGGGCGGCATAGGTGGTGACCAGTTTCATGGTCGAGGCCGGGTTCACCGACACATCGGCGTTGAACACGGTCGCGGCCCCTGGGCCGTCGAGCGGCAGCATCACCAGGGACAGGGCCGAGTCCTGCAGTTTGTTGGTCTTGAGGGCCTGCTGCACTTTAGGTGGCAGGCTGGTGTTGACGACGGCGGCCTGGGCCGACAGGGACAAGGGCAGGAACAGGCCGGCGAACAGGAGTGGGCGGAGCGTCTTGATCATAAGTGCACGAACCCTGCGGGCGAGGGAAAAGACAACGGGGCTGTAAGAAATGATGGCCCCAGGACGAAATATAGTGCGCATTATGCCCCAAGCGTGGCGCGCATGGGCTGCGTTTGACGGAAAAGCGCCGTTACCCTGCGGAAACTGGTAAAGTGCCGCGCGTAATTAATTGAGAGGATTGTTTCATGGCTACCAACCGTTCCCGTCGCCTGCGCAAGAAACTGTGCGTTGACGAATTCCAGGAGCTGGGTTTCGAACTGAACCTGGGCTTCAAGGAAGACCTGTCCGATGAAGCCATCGATGCCTTCCTCGACGCCTTCCTGGCTGAAGCCATGGATGCCAACGGCCTGGACTATGTCGGCGGCGACGACTTCGGCCTGGTCTGCAAGGCTACCCGTGGCTCGGTCAGCGAAGAGCAGCGCGCTGCTGTCGAGGCCTGGCTCAAAGGCCGTAGCGAACTGACCAACATCGAAGTCAGCCCGCTGCTGGACGCCTGGTATCCGGAAAAACCGGTCAACCCGGCTTCCTGATCGGCGCAGGCGGCGCGCGCCTCAGTGCGCCGCCTCAGCCGCCAGGCCCAAGTGCCTGGCCAGGGCCCTCTCCGCGCGCCGCATGTGCCGCGCCAACGCCTGTCGGCGTATCTTCTGCTCGTCCACGGGCAACTCTGCCTCCTCCAGTGCCTCGCACGCCTGCATCAACGACCTTGCTTCCAGCATCCGCGCTGCGCTGAGGATCTTGTGTGCCTGCGCCGATAGCGCCGTGGGTTCCTGCTCTGGGTCGATGGCCATGAGCATGCCCAGGTCCTGACGCAGGCTCTGGTGCAGGGCATTGAGCAGCCGCTCGCGGTCGGCGACGCTGTCGCCCACGATCACGGACAGGCCCGCGAGGGTGAAAGGAGGCGCCGGTGCTGGGCAATGGCCGCATTGGCGTGGCAGGCGGGTAGCCTGGGCAAGGTGTTGGCCGAGGACCTGCAGGCCGATGGGTTTGAGCAGGCAGTCGTCCATGCCGGCATCGAGGCACTGCTGGCGCACCTCGGGCTGCGCATTGGCGGTATAGCCGAGCAGGCAGCAGGGCGCCCGGCCTTGTTGGCGCTCTTCGGCGCGCACGGCCCTGGCCAGTTCGTAGCCATTCATCAGCGGCATGTTGCAGTCGACGATCAACACGTCGAAACAGCCCTCGCGCCATTTGCGCAGTCCGTCGCGACCATCGCTGGCGGACTCCTGGCCCAGGCCCAGGTAGCTCAACTGCTGGGCCATCAGCAACAGGTTGGCCGGGTGATCGTCGACGACCAGGATTCGCAGGTGCGAATCGGGTCGGGCGATAGCGCTGGCGAGCAATGGCACGCTTTCGCTCGGGTCGATGCAGTGCAGCGGCATTACCAGGCGAACCCGGGTGCCCACGCCTTGCAGGCTCTGCAGGTCGAGCTCGCCGCCCATCATGGCGCACAGGTTGCGGCTGATGACCAGGCCCAGCCCCGTGCCGGCCCGCGCACCATCGCTGTAGGGGTTGGCCTGCACGAAGGGCGAGAACAGGCGTTGCAGGTCCTGGGCATGGATGCCGATGCCGCTGTCGCGTACTTCCAGGTCGAGCATGGGGGTATCGGTCCCGGCGTCCTGGCGCAGGTCGACGGTAATGCGTACCTGGCCTTGCTCGGTGAACTTGATGGCATTGCTGACCAGGTTCGACAGCACCTGCTTGAACCGCACCGGGTCGAGCATTGCATGGCAGCGCGCGCGCTCATTGATCACCACGTCCAGCGCCAGGCCCTTGTGCCGGGCCAGGCCTTCGAACACCCGCCCGACCGACTCGACCAGTGCCGCCAGGTCCACCGGCTCGGGTGCCAGGGACAGGTGTCCGGACTCGATCCGGGCGATATCCAGGATGTCGCCGATCAGCCCCAGCAGGTCGTTGGCCGAATGATGGGCGACCTCCAGCGCCGGGCGGTCGAGCTTGCCTTGGTCGGCACGCCTGAGGGCCAGTTCGAGCATGCCGATCAGGGCGTTCATCGGCGTGCGAATTTCATGGCTGATGGTCGCCAGGAAGGTGCTCTTGGCGCGGTTGGCATCATCGGCCTGCTGCTTGGCCATGCGCAGGTCCTGAACCAATGCGCGGCGTTCGCTGATGTCGATCCAGCCGCCGATGATGCCCTGCATCTCGCCCAGCGAGTCACGATAGGGCAGGATCCAGTGGTAGATCGTCAGTTGCGCGCCGTTCAGGCGCAAGGGGCGATCGAGAATCAATGGCCCCCCCTGGGCCATGACCTGACGATAATCGTCCTGGACCTGCCGGGCATACTCGTCATCGCTGAACGGGCTGTCTTCGAGGCGCTTGCCGATGACCTGGTCGAGGTCCACGCCCAGGGCCTGCAGGTAGCTGTCGTTGCAACTCTTCAGGCGTCCTTCACGGTCGCGCACGTACATGGGGTGGGGGGTGCCGTTGAGCAGCGCCCCCATGAACTCCAGCTGGTCGTTGAGGGCTCGCTCGGCGCGTTGGCGCTGCTTGATCTGGCGGCGCAGACGGGCATTCCAGACCAGGGCGATCACCAGCAGAACGCCGATCACCCCCAGCACTTGCAGGATGACGCGGCGAAAGCTGCGCCAGTAGGCATCGTCACGCACACCATGGTCGCGCCAGCGACTGTTGATCACTCCCAGTTCCTCAGGCGAGATGCTCAGCAGCGCCTTGTCGAGTATCGACGCCAGCTCGCGGGCCTGGGAGGTGGTCGCCATCGAGAAGGTGGCAGGCTCGGTGCCCACGGTGCTGCGTATGACCAGGCCGGTGCTGCTGGCGAGCATGTGGTTGGCGTCGATCAGGGTGGCGATCGCGGCGTCCACCGCACCGCTGTTGAGCAGGGCCATGGAGTAGTAGGTGCTTTCGGTGGCCACTTGATGAACCTGCGGGTGACGGGCGCTGAGCAGCGTGGTCATGGCACTGGCGCGGGGCACGGCGACACGCTTGCCTTTCAGTTGCTTGAGGCTGGCCGGCTGGTCGGCGCCGATGTGGCTGACCAGCACATAGGCGCTTTCCAGGTAGGGCCTGCTGACCTGGAGCGGATCGCCCTGGCGGTTATCGGTGGACAGGCTGGCGATGATGTCGGCGCGCCCGGCGTCGAGCTGTTCGAGCATGTCGCTGTCACCGCTGGCGCGGCGGATCTCGAAGCGCAGGCCGGTACGCAGGCGAATGAGTTCGAGCAGGTCGGCGACGATGCCGCGCAGGCGGTCATTGCTGTCGAAGAATGTCAGCGGCGCGGCGGTCTCGTTGACGACCACGCGCATGATCGGATGGTTGCGCAGCCAGTTTTCTTCCCGTGGCGACAATTGCAGCTTGCGGTCGGTCAACAGGCTGCCGCTGCTGGCGCTCCAGCGCTTGAAGATATCGTTGCGGGTGGGCAGGGTCTGGGCATCGAGGGCGGCATCGACCAGTGTGCGCAGCATGAGGTCGTCTTCACGCAGGGCAAAGCTGAAGCCCACGGCCTCATGTTTGCCGAAATTGGCCATGCGCAGGTGCGGCAGATGGCCCTGGCTGATCAGGTAGTGCGTGGACACGGTGTCGCCGATGAACACGTCGGCCTGTTCGAAAGCCACCGCGTTCAAGGCCTGGGTCGAAGACTCGAACGTCAGCAGTTCGGCCTTGGGGTAGTTGGCGTGGATTTCTTCGGGTGGCAGGTAATGGTAGAGCATGCTCAAGCGCATGCCTTCCAGGCCAGTGTCCAGCGCCCGGGTTTCGTCTTCGCGGGTCACCAGCACAGGTTGGTCGATGGCATAGGGGCGGGACAGCGCCAGCCCTTCGGTGGTCGCCTCATAGCCGTTGGCGCTGCCGAGCAGGTCGATCTGGCCGCTTTTCAGGGCGGCCACCGCCGCTGGCCGGCTGGGGAAGCGTTGCACCCGCACCGCCAGCCCCAGGGCGTTGCCGATCAGGCCGGCGTAGTCGGCGGTGAAACCCTGGTACTCGCGGCCACCGGTAGCGATGTCGAACGGCGGGTAGTCGGGGGCCGAGGTGCCCAGTACCAGTTCGCGGCGGGTCGCTAGCCAGCGGTACTGATCAGCGGTCAGGCTCGGTCGGATCACCGCCGGCGATGAGCGGCTGAGCAAGGTGTAGGTGCGCCCCTGGTCCACGGTGACGCAGGCGCCTTGCAAGGGCGCGCCCAGGCTCAGGCACAGCATTGATGTCGCCAAGTACCTCCACATACCGACCTCAGACCA
Organism: Pseudomonas muyukensis; assembly: GCF_019139535.1. Classification (NCBI taxonomy): domain Bacteria; kingdom Pseudomonadati; phylum Pseudomonadota; class Gammaproteobacteria; order Pseudomonadales; family Pseudomonadaceae; genus Pseudomonas; species Pseudomonas muyukensis. The sequence goes on from NZ_CP077073.1 coordinate 2,403,814, forward strand.
GTGCGTTGCGCTTGGCGACTTCGATCAATTCCACCAAGGTGTTGGCCCGCAACTTGTGCATCAGGCGCTTCTTGTAGGTGCTGACGGTTTTGCTGCTGAGGAACATGCCGGTGGCAATTTCCTTGTTGCTGCGGCCTTGGGCGAAAAGTTGCAGTACCATCAACTCACGGTCGTTGACCTGGCGGAACAGTTCGAGCTCCTGGCTGCTGCTTGCCGATACCGGGGTGAGTGCCTGGCTGGGGAAGTAGTTGTACCCGGATAATACCGCCTTGATGGCACTGAGCAGTTCGCTGAGGTCTTCCTGTTTGCAGACATAACCGGCGGCGCCGGAATGCATGCAGCGAATGGCGAACAGCGCGGGCGACTGCGCCGTCAGCACCAGGATCTTCAAGGGGGTGGCCATGGCCTGGAAGCGAGACAGCACTTCCAGGCCATCGAGCTTGGGGATGCTGATATCGAGGATAACCAGGTCGGGCAAGGTTTCGCGGATCATCTGCATGGCATCTACGCCATTGTCCGACTCGCCTGCGACTGAGTAGCCCTGGGTTTCCAGCAGCATCCGTATCGCCAGGCGAATAACGGGATGGTCATCGACAATAAAGACTGTTTGCATATTCAACATTCCATGCTGCACGGTGAAATCAGCAGGCACATTAGCGCAGTTGAAAGAACATCGGCAGGCGAGGGATTGCCAAAATAGGGATATAGGAATTGACTTACAGCATAAGGGCGATATTGCTACACGCGGTGTGGAAGTTGCTGGGTGAATATCGGGATCTTGTAATTATTTGCTATGAGTGGGTTGATTGAGTTTATTCGGAACTTGTTGTTGTAGGAAGTTTCATCGTTGGCGACGTTGCCGCTGGGGGAGGTGCCGGCCTTGCCGGCAAGGCTAGGCTCTGTATCAAGGCTTTTACAGAGCCTGGTGCCTGCGGGCTGCGCGCTTGGCGGGGCGTCCCTTACTTCGGGCTGGAGCGCCCCGTCATTTCCAGGGCCATTTCACTGGCGAAGCTGTCGGTCATGCCGGCAATGAAGTCGATCATCCGCAGGAATGCCCCGTGCAACGAACCGTGGGGGTCGGGCGCATTGTTGCCGATCAGGTCGAGCACCCGCCGGCTCTTGAACGACGGGGTGCGCCCGCCGTGTTGTTCCAGGGCCGCGCCACAGAAGGTATTGAGGAGAATTTCCAGGGTGGTGTAGGCGCCGATCTCGTGCAGGGTCTTGCGCTTGTCCTGGAAGATCTTCTTGCGCGCCATGTCCTTGGCCTGGAGGACGCAGCGCTGGGCCGGACCGTGCATGTGCTCGACCAGGTCGCCGGGCAGGCGCCCGGCCAGCAGCGCGCTCTGCTGCTCGACGAAAGCCTGGGCGGCGGCGTTGGTCAGGTGCTCGATGGCCTTGCCGCGCAGGATCGCCAGCTTGCGCCGGCGCGAATCGCCCGGCCCGAGCAGGCGGTAGGTGTCCGGCAGGTCATCGCCCACCAGGTCCAGCAGCAGCGCCTCGACTTCGGCGTACTGCAGCAGCTCCATCTCCAGCCCATCCTCGAGGTCGATCAGGGCGTAGCAGATGTCGTCGGCGGCCTCCATCAGGTACACCAGCGGGTGGCGAGCCCAACGCTGGTGCTCGAGTTGCGGCAGGCCGAGCTTGCCGGCGATCTGCTCGAGCAGGCCCAGCTCGCTCTGGTAGCAGCCGAACTTGTGCTTCTTGTAGCCCAGGGCATCGGCATGGCGCGCGGCCCAGGGGTACTTGAGGTAGGCACCGAGGGTGGCGTAGGTCAGGCGCATGCCGCCGTCGAACTGGTGGTACTCCAGTTGGGTGAGCACGCGAAAGCCCTGGGCATTGCCCTCGAAATTGAGGAAGTCGGCGCGCTGATCGTCGCTCATGTCGTCCAGCCAGCCGCGTCCGGCGGCCTGTTGGAACCAGTGGCGGATGGCGTCTTCGCCAGAGTGGCCGAACGGTGGATTGCCGATGTCATGGGCCAGGCAGGCCGACTGCACGATCATGCCCAGGTCGCTGGGCTCGCACCAGTCCGGCAGGCTGGCGCGCAGGGTCTCGCCGACGCGCATGCCGAGCGAGCGGCCGACGCAACTGACCTCCAGGGAATGGGTGAGGCGGGTGTGGATATGATCGTTGCTGGAGACCGGGTGCACCTGGGTCTTGCGCCCCAGGCGGCGGAAGGCGCCCGAGAAGATCACCCGGTCATGGTCCTTGTGGAAGGGGCTGCGGCCAAGCTCCTCGGGGCTGTAGAGGGCTTTGCCGAGGCGTTCGCGGGTCAGCAGGGTGTGCCAGTCCAAGGCGTGTTCTCCCGTCGTTGAATCGGCATAGCTTCGGGCGTGCGAGGCGCGCGCGCAAGGGCGGCGCGCGCCATGTTTCAGCGGCGGCCGTTGAGGAACAGGCGCAGCAGAGGCACCAGGCTGGTGGTCACGCGGACCAGCCGCGCCAGGTTGCCGCTGCGCACGCCCTTGCCGGTGAGAAAGCCCAGCGCAACCACGGCGCCGATGCCCCACAGCGAGCCGTGCTTGACCCCGAGGCCGTCGCCGAACGAGCCGCCCATGCCGCGCAGGCGCCGCACCGGTTCGAGCAGTTGGCCGGATTCGTGGCGAATCTGCTGGCGGTGCATCTCCATGCGCAGGCGCAGCAGGGCCTTGCGCAGCTCCCGTGGGTTACGGGTATTGGGAAGTTCAGGCAGGCTCATGGCAGCAGGCGCTCCCGATCCTTGGCCAGCTCTTCGAGCGTGGCGTTGAATGGCGAGGATTCGTCGAACACCGCGGCCTTCAGGCGCAGCCCGCAGTACAGCGCGGCAACGCCGTAGAACACGCACAGGCCGATGATCCCGGCCAGGCGGTAGCTGTCCCACAGCAGCACCAGCACCAGGCCGGACAGGGCGGTCAGCAGCAGCAGGGCGAACACCAGCGCCAACCCGGCGAACAGCAGCAGGCTCAGGGTGCGCGCCTTCTGCTCCTGCAACTCGATGCCGAACAGCTCGATATGGCTGTGCAGCAACCCGAGGATGGCCGCGCCCAGGCGCCTGCCGGAGGCGCCGGCGCCGATGGCGTCGTTATCCATGAAGGCTCCTCAGCGCTTGGCCAGCAGGCCGATCAGCAGGCCGACACCGGCGGCGATCCCGATCGCCTGCCAGGGATTGTCCTGCACGTACTGCTCGGCGCTGCCCAGGGCCGCCTGGCCGCGCTGGCGCGCCGAATCCTGGGTCAGTTGCAAGGTTTCCCGGGCCTGCATCAGGCGGTCGTGGATCTGCTCGCGCAGCTCGTCGGCCTGGTCTCCTGCCAGGTTGGCGGTGTCGGCGAGCAGTTTCTCGGTGTCGCGGACCAGGGCCTGGAAGTCAGCCATCAAAATGTCTTGTGCAGTCTTTGCCGATTTGCTGGCCATGGATGGGCCTCTCCCTGTGGATGTGTGTGGCTATTTCGAGTGGGCGCAGGCGCCGAAGGTTCAGCGTGATGTGCTGGTACAGCGCTTGCTAAGACCTTTGCCTGAAAAGCGCGGCGTGCGCGCCGAAAGCGTGCGTTGCTCGAGCGGATACCGATAAACCTTAACCCAATCCACGACAAACCCAAGAAAAAACCACGCAGGCGCCGCCCGGATCATCGAAACAGGGCAGGGGCCTGGCACCGATTCGGTGCAGGGATGCCGGCTCTTGATCTGTCCTGGTGCCTTTTTGCAGGTCTGCCTTCTATGCAAAGCTCGCTCAGCGCGATGGACACTTTGGTCCATGGCTCCAACACCCTGTTCATCCTCATGGGCGCGATCCTGGTCCTGGCCATGCACGCCGGCTTCGCCTTTCTCGAAGTCGGCACCGTGCGCCACAAGAACCAGGTCAATGCCTTGTCCAAGATCCTCAGCGACTTCGCCGTCTCGGCGCTGGTGTACTTCTTCATCGGCTACTGGATCGCCTACGGCGTGAGCTTTCTGCAGCCGGCCGCGGTCCTGGCCAGCGACCATGGCTATGCCCTGGTCAAGTGTTTCTTCCTGCTGACCTTTGCCGCGGCGATCCCGGCGATCATTTCCGGTGGCATCGCCGAGCGGGCGCGTTTCGTGCCGCAGTTGTGCGCGACGGCGCTGATCGTGGCGTTCGTCTACCCGTTTTTCGAGGGCGTGGTGTGGAATGGCAACCTCGGCTTGCAAGCCTGGTTGCAGGCACGCTTCGGCGCGCCGTTCCATGACTTTGCAGGCTCCGTGGTGGTGCACGCCATGGGCGGCTGGCTGGCGCTGGCGGCGGTGCTGCTGCTGGGCGCGCGGCGCGGCCGTTACCGCGACGGCCGGCTGGTGGCGTTCGCGCCGTCGAGCATTCCGTTCCTGGCGCTGGGCTCGTGGATCCTGATCATCGGCTGGTTCGGCTTCAACGTCATGAGCGCCCAGACCCTGCAAGGGGTCAGCGGGCTGGTGGCGATCAACTCGCTGATGGCCATGGTCGGCGGCACCTTGTCGGCCTTGCTGGCCGGGCGCAACGACCCGGGCTTCCTGCACAACGGCCCGCTGGCCGGGCTGGTGGCAGTGTGCGCCGGCTCCGACCTGATGCACCCGGTCGGCGCACTGGTCACCGGGCTGGTGGCCGGCGGGTTGTTCGTCTGGTGCTTCACCGCGGCGCAGAACCGTTGGAAGATCGACGATGTGCTCGGTGTGTGGCCGCTGCACGGCCTGTGTGGCGTATGGGGCGGTATCGCCTGTGGCGTGTTTGGCCAGGCAGCGCTTGGTGGGCTGGGTGGCGTCAGCCTGCCCAGCCAGCTGCTGGGCAGCCTGGCCGGGGTGCTGGTGGCATTGGCCGGCGGCTTTGCCGTGTATGGCTTGATCAAGGTGCTGCATGGCCTGCGGCTGAGCCACGAGCAGGAGTTCCAGGGCGCCGACCTGGCGTTGCACCGCATTGGCGCCACCAGCCAGGATTGAGGCAGGTCAGGTGCGTGATGGCGGGGGTGGGCCTAGAATGAGCATCCATTCCTGCGATTGGCGGATGTTTGCATGCTCCCCGAAACCCAACTGTTCGGCACCCTAGGGTGCCACCTGTGCGAAGTGGCCGAGGCCGTGCTGATGCCGTTCGTCGAGCATGGCCTGCTGGTCGAGCTGGTCGATATCGCCGACAGCGAGGACTGGTTCGAGCGCTACAGCCTGAGGATCCCGGTATTGCGCCGTTGCGACACCGGCGCCGAGCTGGGCTGGCCGTTCGATGCCGAGCAGGTGGTGGCTTTTCTGCGCTGACGCGTGCATTGACGGCAGGGCGGCTGGCTCCGTATGCTGTATATAAATACAGTATCGAGGTAACGCCATGCTCAATGTCGAGCAACTCAAGTACAGCATCAACCACATGTCCCCCGAGCGTGTGTGCGACGCGGTGCTGGAACTGCGCCTCGACGGCATCGTCACCGACGAGCGCACCCCATTCGGCAAGGTCCACTTCAACACCTGCTTCGCGGAAATCGAGGCGCTGTTCCAGCGCGCCGGGTTCCACCGTCCGCTGGATGTAGTGGGCTACCAAGGGCTGAGCTACGCCCTCTACGACCCCGGCCGCTGGGATGCGGTGCAGGTGCTGCGCTGGCTCAAGGCGCGCTGCGAGCCGGCCTGCGAGGCTGGTTGAGGCGTGCGGGGTAGGGGATAATGCCCGCCCCCTGAAGAACCGAGCCCACCCATGACCACGCCTTTCGATCCTGCCCGCCAGCAAGCCAGCACCGTATGCCTGCCGCCAGGGCCTTGGGCGACGGTGCTCGATTGCCTGTGCGATCACTTCAAGGGCATCACCCGCGAGCAGTGGCTCGACCGATTTGCCCGGGGGCGTGTGCTCGATGCCCAAGGCCAGGCCATCGCTGGCGAACTGCCTTATCGGCGCGGCATGCGCCTGCATTATTTCCGTGAAGTAGCCAACGAGAAGGCGATACCGGTGCAGGAGCAGATCCTGCACATCGACGAGCATCTGGTGGTGGCGGACAAGCCGCATTTCCTGCCGGTTACACCGACGGGCGAATACGTCGAGCAGACCCTGCTGCGCCGTCTGATCCGGCGCCTGGACAACCCCCACCTGGTGCCGCTGCACCGCATCGACCGGCACACTGCCGGGCTGGTGTTGTTCTCGGCCAACCCGCACAGCCGTGGCGCCTACCAGCGCCTGTTCCCGGAACGACGCATCGACAAGCGCTACCAGGCCATTGCCGCAGCCATGCCGAATGTGGCGTTCCCGTTGGTGCACCGCAGCCGGCTGGTGCATGGCGAACCGTTCTTCCGCATGCATGAGGTCGAGGGCGCTGACAACAGCGAGACCCACGCCTGCGTGCTGGAGAAAAATGGCGAGCTGTGGCGCTATGGCTTGTCGCCGGTCACCGGCAAGACCCATCAGCTGCGGGTGCACATGGCGGCGTTGGGGGCGGGTATCTGCAACGACCCGTTTTATCCGCAGTTGCTCGATGACCAGGACGATTATGCCAAGCCCTTGAAGCTGCTGGCCCAGAGCCTGCGTTTCACGGACCCGTTGACGGGTGAGGCGCGCTATTTCGAAAGCCGGTTGCAGCTGGACTGGTAACGGCCGGCCGCATACCCCTTGGCCAGGCGCTGGGATGGTCTTCGCAGGAGTAGGTGCCAGGCACCGCGGCGCCTGCTTCGCCAGCAAGGCTGGCGCCTACGCAGCGCGGGGAAGTCGCGAACGTCGTAGGCGCCGGCTTGCCGGCGAACACCGGCATGGCCGGTGCCAACAGGGCGCCTACGGTCCGTCGCCGCGGCTCAGCGGTTGAAGCGCTCCACCAGCGAATACTGCGAACCGGCGGTGCTGGTCAGTTCCTCGCTGAGCAGCGCCGAACGCTGGGCCTGGCCGGACGTCTGGTCTGCCAGGTCGGCGATGGTACTGATGTTGCGGCTGATTTCCTCGGCCACCGCGGACTGCTCCTCGGTGGCGGCAGCGATCTGCGTGGCCATGTCGGTGATATTGGCCACCGCTTCGCTGATACCGACCAGCGCCTGGTCGGCTTCCATCACCCGCTCGACGCCTTCCTGGGCCTGGCGGTGGCCGGTTTCCATGGTTTGCACGGCGTTGTTGGCGGTTTGCTGCAGCTTGGCGATCAGGGTGTGGATCTGCCCGGTGGACTCGGCGGTGCGCTGGGCCAGCTGGCGCACTTCGTCGGCGACCACGGCGAAGCCACGCCCCATTTCGCCGGCCCGTGCCGCCTCGATGGCGGCGTTGAGCGCCAGCAGGTTGGTCTGGTCGGCGATGCCCTTGATCACATCGACCACGCCGCCAATCTCGTCGCTGTCCTTGGCCAGCTGGGTGACGGTCAGCCCGGTTTCACCGACGGCGGCGGACAGGCGCTCGATGGCGTCGCGGGTTTCACCGGCAATGTTGCGACCCTGGCTGGTCAGGCGGTTGGCTTCCTGGGTAGCGTCGGCGGTGCGCTGCACGTGGTTGGCCACTTCCTGGGTGGTGGCCGCCATCTGGTTGACCGCGGCGGCCACTTGTTCGGTTTCCACGCGCTGGCGCTCCAGGCCCGAGGAGCTCTGGTGGGCCAGGGCATCGGACTGGCGTGCCTGGTCGCTGAGCTGCTCGGCGCTGTCCTGCAGGCGGGTCAGGCAGGTCTTCATCCGCGCGTCCTGGCTGAGCATGGCCATTTCCAGGCGCGCCTGCACGCCGCGGCTGTCGGTGTACATCTGCGCGATCAACGGGTCGGAGGTGGTCTGCTCGGCCAGGCGCAGCAGGCGCTTGAGGCCGCGTTGCTGCCAGCTCAGGCCCAGCAGGCCGAGCGGTACCGACAGGCCGGCGGCCAGGGCGAAGCCCCAGGAGTGGCCCAGCCAGTTGCCGATCAGGAAGCCGATCTGGCTGACCAGGATGAACGGCAGCCAGTCCTGCAGCACCGGCAGCCATTTGTCGCGCTTGGGAATGGCCGAATGGCCTTGGTTGATGCGTTGGTACAACGCCTCGGCGCGGCGGATCTGTTCGGCGGTGGGCTTGACCCGCACCGACTCGTAGCCGACCACCTGGTTGCTGTCGAAGATCGGCGTGACGTAGGCATTGACCCAATAGTGGTCGCCCGACTTGCAGCGGTTCTTGACGATGCCCATCCACGGCAGGCCCTGCTTGAGGGTCTGCCACATGTGGGCGAACACCGCCGGCGGCACATCGGGGTGGCGCACCAGGTTGTGTGGCGCGCCCATCAGGTCCTCGCGGGAAAAACCGCTGATCTCGATGAAGGCATCGTTGCAGTAGGTGATCACGCCCTTGGCGTTGGTGGTCGAGATCAACCGCTGCTGGGCAGGGAAAGTCCGTTCTCTCTGGGTAATCGGCTGGTTGTTACGCATTGGCTGTTCAATCCGCGAGGCTTTCCACAGGTATCGGCAAGCCTCTGGTTTTATTGAATGAATAATTAACTGCCGTTGATCTGGCGCAACATGCGCGGGCTACGCCTGGGGTAGCGCGAAGATCGCGTAAGTTGCTGCCAATATTGCAGTTTTCTTTATAAATGATGACGAATAGGTCTGATCATGACCTATTGTTCAATGCAGGGCCAGCATCGGGTAGCTGAAGAGGGCGAAGTGCGCCAGGTTGACGCAGGCATGGCACAGCACCGCGGCGCCGAGGCCGCCATGGCGATACGCCAGACCATAACCCACCCCGGCCAGGGTCGCCAGGTAGAACCATTGCCAGCCACCGCCCAGGTGCGCCAGGCCGAACAGCAGCGCGGCCACCAGCAACGCCAGCCCTTCATGCTTGAACAGACGTTGCAGACCGCCCTGGATATAGCCCCGGAACAGCAATTCTTCGGTCAGGCTCACCAGCAGCAGGTTGTTCACCAGCCACAGCCAGGCCTGCTCCGGCCATTTCGGCGCCCATGCCAGCAGGCCCAGGGCCCAGGCGCCGCCGAGGCAGGCGAGCAAGGTCAGCGGCAAGATCAGCGCCAGGCTCAGGGCCAGGCCGCGCGCGCGCAGCATCACCAGCCAGGGGCAGGCCAGTAGCAGCCACAGGCCAATCAGCGGTTTGTCCAGGTTCAGGTACATGGAGAACGGCACCGCGCCCTCGCTGAGCACGGCCTTGTCGATGACGCGGGCGCCGTGGAAGCCGGGCAGCCAGTGCAGCGCCAGGGCGATGGCGAGGACGATGAACAGCAGGTGGCCGAGGGTCTGTTGCCAGCGTACCCGGCGTCGGGCCAGCAGGGCGCAGCAGAACAGGGCGAGCAAGGCGGGTAGGGCGGCCACGCCGAGGCTGCCGTAGATCAGTGCGAGGGTGTAGCCGAGGCCGAGCAGGAGCAGGGCGATCCAGTGGGGAAGAGGCATGAGGGGTCCTTGTGCCGGTGAATCCGTGGAGGGTAGGACTTACCCCAAGGCCTTCAGGACACTTGGATGCTTGCGCGCTTGGACGGGTAATGCCGGGACCGCGTTGCGGTCCTTTCGCGACACAAGGCCGCACCTACAGGGGACCGCGCCGTCCTGTAGGAGCGGCCTTGCCGAGGCGTCGGACCGGTCGGAAAGGGTCGCAAAGCGACCCCGGCAATCTTGAATGGGGAAGGGATGGGCCCAGCCTTAGCCTGCGATCAATTGCCGCAGCACATAATGCAGGATCCCCCCCGACTTGAAGTACTCCACCTCATTGAGGGTGTCGATCCGGCACAACACCTCGATCTGCTCCTGGCGCCCGTCCTCGCGGGTGATACGTACCGGCAGGCTCATGCCCGGGCGGATCTGCGCCCCGCCAAGGCCCAGCACATCGATGCGTTCCTTGCCGGTCAGCCCCAGACGCTTGCGGTCGTCCCCAGCCTTGAACTGCAAGGGCAGCACGCCCATGCCCACCAGGTTGGAGCGGTGGATGCGCTCGAAGCTCTCCGCCAGCACCGCCTTGACCCCCAGCAGGTTGGTGCCCTTGGCCGCCCAGTCGCGGCTGGAGCCGGTGCCGTACTCCTGCCCGGCGATCACCACCAGCGGCGTGCCATCCTGCTGGTAGCGCATGGCGGCATCGTAGATCGACTGTTTCTCGCCCGTGGGGACGTACAGTGTGTTGCCACCTTCCTCGCCGCCGAGCATCTCGTTGCGGATGCGGATGTTGGCGAAGGTGCCGCGCATCATCACTTCGTGGTTGCCACGGCGCGAGCCATAGGAGTTGAAGTCGCGTGGCTCCACGCCTTTTTCGCGCAGGTAGCGTCCGGCCGGGCTATCGGCCTTGATGTTGCCCGCCGGGGAGATATGGTCGGTGGTCACCGAGTCGCCGAGCAGGGCGAGGATGCGCGCGCCCTGGATATCGGCGATCTCTGGCGGCGGCCCGGCGATGTCGTCGAAGAACGGCGGATGCTGGATATAGGTGGAAGCGTCCTGCCAGACATAGGTGGCCGCCTGCGGTACCTCGATGGCCTGCCACTGGGCGTCACCGGCGAAGACTTCGGCGTATTCCTTGTGGAACATTCGCGTGTCGACCTTGGCCACGGCCTCGGCGATCTCCTGCTGGCTTGGCCAGATGTCGCGCAGGTACACCGGCTGGCCGTCCTTGCCGGTGCCCAGCGGGTCCTGGCCGAGGTCGACGCGCACGCTGCCGGCCAGGGCATAGGCCACCACCAGCGGTGGCGAGGCCAGCCAGTTGGTCTTGACCAGTGGGTGCACCCGGCCTTCGAAGTTGCGGTTGCCCGACAGCACCGAGGCGACGGTCAGGTCGGCGCTGCCGATGGCTTGCTCGATGGCCTCGTCCAGGGGGCCGGAGTTGCCGATGCAGGTGGTGCAGCCGTAGCCGACCAGGTCGAAGCCAAGCTGGTCGAGGTAGGGGGTGAGGCCTGCGGCCTTGTAGTAGTCGGTGACCACCTTGGAGCCGGGGGCGAGCGAACTCTTCACCCAGGGCTTGCGCTGCAAACCTTTCTCCACGGCTTTCTTCGCCACCAGCCCGGCGGCCATCATCACGCTGGGGTTGGAGGTGTTGGTGCAGGAGGTGATGGCGGCGATCACCACGGCGCCGTCGCGCAGGGTGTGGGTCTGGCCGGCGTGGCTGTAGGCGATCTCGCCGGCCTGGTCGGCATTGCCCACCGCCACGCCACCACCGCCTTCGCTTTCGAGGCGGCCGACTTCCTTGGCCAGGGGCTTGGGCTGCAGCTCGATGAAGTGGTCGAAGGCCTGGCGTACCTGGCCGAGGGCGACCCGGTCCTGTGGCCGCTTGGGCCCGGCCAGGCTGGCTTCGACCTCGTGCATGTCCAGCGCCAGGGTGTCGCTGAACAGCGGCTCCTGGCCGGGCAGACGCCACAGCCCCTGCGCTTTGCAGTAGGCTTCTACCAACTGCACGGCCTCTTCGGGACGGCCGGACAGGCGCAGGTAGTCGAGGGTCACCTGGTCGACCGGGAAGAAGCCGCAGGTGGCGCCATACTCGGGTGCCATGTTGGCAATGGTGGCGCGGTCGGCCAGCGGCAGGTCGGCCAGGCCGTCGCCATAGAACTCGACGAACTTGCCCACCACGCCTTTCTTGCGCAGCATCTGGGTGACGGTCAGCACCAGGTCGGTGGCGGTGATGCCTTCGCGCAGCTTGCCGGTGAGCTTGAAGCCGATCACCTCGGGGATCAGCATCGACACCGGCTGGCCGAGCATCGCCGCCTCGGCCTCGATGCCGCCGACGCCCCAGCCGAGCACGCCGAGGCCGTTGATCATGGTGGTGTGCGAGTCGGTGCCGACCAGGGTGTCGGGGAAGGCGTAGGTGCGGCCGTCGTCTTCGCGAGTCCACACCGTGCGCCCCAGGTACTCGAGGTTGACCTGGTGGCAGATGCCGGTGCCCGGTGGCACCACGCGGAAGTTGTCGAAGGCGCTCTGGCCCCAGCGCAGGAAGGCATAACGCTCGCCATTGCGCTGCATCTCGATGTCGACGTTCTGGGCGAAGGCGCTGGGGCTGGCGTAGCGGTCGACCATCACCGAGTGGTCGATCACCAGGTCCACCGGCGACAGCGGGTTGATCCGCTGCGGGTCGCCGCCAGCCTTGGCCATGGCCGCGCGCATGGCGGCCAGGTCGACCACCGCCGGCACGCCGGTGAAGTCCTGCATCAGCACCCGCGCCGGGCGGTACTGGATCTCACGGTCGCTGCGGCGCTCCTGCAGCCATTTGGCCAGGGCGCGCAGGTCGTCGCCGGTGACGGTCTTGCCGTCCTCCCAGCGCAGCAGGTTTTCCAGCAGTACTTTCAGCGACATCGGCAGGCGCTGCAGGTCGCCGAGTTGGCGGGCGGCTTCGGTGAGGCTGAAATAGTGGTAGGCGCGGTCGGCCACCTGCAGGGTCTTGAGGGTTTTCAGGCTATCGAGCGAGGGCATTTACAACTCCTTGTGCTCCGGTGCCCGGCGGCTGCCAATGGCTCGCCGGTGTCACCGCTCTGGATTGGTCCGCACGGCACGGACCTGGCTGAACAGTCAGGTTAGACCGGTTTGCCCGACCTGACCCTTTTCTGGACCGATGGGGCGTGTCGCAGGTTCCGATCTTCCTTTATCATTCGCCGCCCTGGTGCCACCTGCGCCAGTGATGTGGAGTGAGAAATGAATACCCTGTTCATGCATTGCCGGCCCGGCTTCGAGGGCGAGGTCTGCGCCGAAATCAGCGAACACGCCGCCCACCTGGGCGTGGCCGGCTATGCCAAGGGCAAGCCGCAGAGCGCTTGCGCCGAATTCGTCTGCACCGAGCCTGGCGGCGCCGAACGCATGATGCGGGAGCTGCGCTTCGCCCAGCTGATTTTCCCGCGCCAGTGGGCGCGTGGCGCCTTCGTCGAGCTGCCCGAGACCGACCGCATCAGCGTGCTGCTCGAGCACCTGGCCGAACTGCCGGTGTGCGGCAGCCTGTGGCTGGAGGTGCTCGACAGCAATGACGGCAAGGCCTTGTCGACCTTTTGCCGCAAGTTCGAGGTGCCGCTGCGCAAGGCCCTGGAGAAGGCCGGCCGGCTGGTGGACGACGCCCGCCGCCCACGCTTGCTGTTGAGCTTCATCAGCGGCCGCCAGGTTTTCCTGGGCCTGGCCGAGGCCGACAATTCGGCGTTGTGGCCGATGGGCATCCCGCGTCTGAAGTTCCCCCGCGAGGCGCCCAGCCGCTCGACCCTCAAGCTTGAGGAGGCCTGGCACCAGTTCATCCCCCGCGAGCAGTGGGATGCGCGCCTGAACGACGACATGACCGGCGTCGACCTGGGCGCCTCCCCCGGTGGCTGGACCTACCAACTGGTCAAGCGCGGCATGCTGGTGACCGCCATCGACAACGGCCCGATGGCCGAGAGCCTGATGGACACCGGCCTGGTCACCCACCTGATGGCCGACGGTTTCACCTGGCAGCCGAAGCGCACCGTGGACTGGATGGTCTGCGACATCGTCGAGAAGCCAGCGCGTACCGCGTCGCTGATCGAGACCTGGCTGGGCGAGGGGTTGTGCCGTGAAGCGGTGGTCAACCTGAAACTGCCGATGAAGCAGCGCCATGCCGAGGTGCGCAAGCTGCTGGAGCGTATCGAGGCGGGGTTCAAGGCGCGCAAGGTCAGGGTGTCGATCGCCTGCAAGCAGCTGTACCACGACCGCGAGGAAGTGACCTGCCATCTGCGTCGGCTCGACCTGAAATAACCCCTGTAGGCGCCAGCGAGGCTGGCGCCTACAGGGAGACGTGGGCCTGCTTATGCGCCACAATGACGATCATTTTGCGGAGTCTTTCATGACCGATTTCCCCCACGACGCGATCCTCGATGCCAGCGGCCTGAACTGCCCGGAGCCGGTGATGATGCTGCATACCCACGTGCGCAACCTGGCCGGCGGCGGCGTGCTCAAGGTCATCGCCACCGACCCTTCGACCCGCCGTGACATCCCCAAGTTCTGCAACTTCCTCGGCCACGAATTGCTCGGTCAGCAGGAAGCGGCCGGCACCTACCTGTACTGGATCCGCAAGAAGGCCGACTGAGCCCTGGCGATCGCGCTACACTGCGTTCCCCAGACAGGAGAGCGCCATGCTGATAGTTGCCGACGAGAATATCCCGCTGCTCGATGCCTTCTTCGCAGGCTTCGGCGAGATCCGCCGTTACCCTGGCCGGGCCATCGATGCCGCCTGCGTGAAGGATGCCGATGTGCTGCTGGTGCGCTCGGTGACCCGCGTCGATCGGCAACTGCTCGAAGGCAGCCGGGTGCGCTTTGTCGGCACCTGCACCATCGGCACCGACCACCTGGCGCTGGACTACTTTGCCGAAGCCGGCATCCACTGGAGCAGCGCGCCGGGCTGCAACGCCCGTGGCGTGGTCGACTACGTGCTGGGCAGCCTGCTGACCCTGGCCGAGCTCGAAGGTGCCGATCTGGCCGGCAAGGTCTATGGCGTGGTCGGCGCCGGCGAAGTGGGCGGGCGTCTGGTGCGGGTACTGCGGGGCCTGGGCTGGCAGGTGCTGGTCTGCGACCCGGTACGCCAGGCCAGCGAGGGCGGTGCCTTCGTCGACCTGGAGACGATCCTTGCACAGTGCGATGTGATCAGCCTGCATACTCCGTTGCAACGCGGTGGTGAGCACCCGACCTGGCACCTGCTCGACCAGCCACGCCTGGCGCGGTTGCGCGCCGGTGCCTGGTTGATCAATGCCAGCCGCGGCCCGGTGGTGGACAACGCGGCGTTGCGCGAACTGCTGCTCGACCGTGAAGACCTGCACGCGGTGCTCGATGTGTGGGAGGGCGAGCCGCAGGTCGACCTGCAACTGGCCGACCTGTGCACCCTGGCCACCCCGCATATCGCTGGCTACAGCCTGGATGGCAAGCAGCGTGGCACGGCGCAGATCTACCAGGCGTTCTGCCGCTGGCGTGGCGAGGCCGAACAGGTGCACCTGGTCGATTTGCTGCCGGCGCCAGCGCTGGCCCAGCTCGAATTGGCTGCCAGCGCGGAGCCAGCCTGGGCGCTGGCCACCTTGTGCCGGGCAGTGTATGACCCACGCCGTGACGATGCGGATTTTCGGCGCAGCCTGAGCGAGCAGGTGGCCGAGCAGCGTGCCGCGTTCGACTTGCTGCGCAAGCATTATCCAGTGCGACGAGAGATCGAGGGGCTGGCGGTGCGGGTGCGCGGCGAAGCGCCGCAGCTGGCGCAGATGGTCAGCGCCTTGGGCGCGATACTGGTGTAGCCGCCGGCTTGCCGGCCAACCACTGCGTTGCCTGGTTCGCCGGCAAGCCGGCTGCTACCGGTATCAAGGGCCAATAAAAACCCGGCGCCTGGCCGGGTTTTGGTGAATACCTGGGCTCAACCCTGCTTGACCTTCTCGACCCGGCTCTGCTCCAGGTCCTTGCAGGCCTTCTGGATCATCTGCTCGGTAATCGGGATCTCGCGCCCCTGGGCATCGATGATCGAACCGCATACCTGAGGTTGCTGTGGGGTCTTGGGCTGATTGGTGCTGTGCTGCAAGCTCATGTCCTGTCTCCTCATCAGGTTCAAGCTCAAGGGTATCGCCGCGCCGTGACTGGCCTGTGACAACGCCTGCGGCATCACGACAGCCACAGTCCAACAGAAAGCGCGGCAAAGCTCCAGTGACGCATTAGACCGAATGGGCATAGGGCCTGCGGCACTGGCCTTAGGCTCTGTACGAAAAGCCTTGATACTCGTTCATGCTGCGTTGAAAACCGCCTCGCAATGCTCAGGTACTTCAGTACACTGCGCTTGCTCGGCTGTTTTCGCCTTGCCTGACCTTCGTCTCAAGACTTTTCATACAGAGCCTAGCTGCGACGGCGTCTTATTCACGGGAGTTCCGCCGCGGTGGACGAATGGTAGGCTTGCAGGGTCTTCCTGCCGAAAGCTGCCTGCCATGCCTGATCCGATATCGTCCCGCCAGCGCCGTGCCCTGCACCTGGGCTGGCAGTTCATCCGTCCGTATCGCCGACGGGCGTTGCTGGCCCTGTTGGCCCTGGTGGTCACCGCTGCCATCACCTTGTCCATGGGGCAGGGCATCCGCCTGCTGGTCGACCAGGGCTTCATGACCGGTTCGGCGCACCAGCTCAACCAGACCATCGGCCTGTTCCTGCTGCTGGTCATGGCCCTGGCGGTGGGCACCTTCGCCCGTTTCTACCTGGTTTCATGGATCGGCGAGCGCTGCGTGGCCGATATCCGCCGCGCGGTGTTCGACCATCTGATCGGCCTGCACCCGGGTTTTTTCGAGGACAACCGCAGCTCGGAGATCCAGTCGCGGCTGACTGCCGACACCACCTTGCTGCAGTCGGTGATCGGTTCTTCGTTGTCGATGTTCCTGCGCAACGCACTGATGGTGATCGGCGGGGTGATCGTGTTGTTCGTCACCAACCCCAAGCTGACCAGCATCGTGGTGCTGGCGCTGCCATTGGTGCTGGCGCCGATCCTGTTGTTCGGGCGGCGGGTGCGCAGCCTGTCACGGCAAAGCCAGGACCGGGTGGCCGATGTCGGCAGCTATGTGGCCGAGACCCTGGGCCAGATCAAGACGGTGCAGGCCTACAACCATGAGGCGCGTGACCGGGCGCTGTTCGGCGAGACGGTCGAGGCGGCGTTCACCGTGGCGCGCCGGCGTATCGCCCAGCGGGCGTGGCTGATCACCCTGGTGATCATGCTGGTGCTCGGTGCGGTGGGGGTGATGCTGTGGGTCGGCGGCATGGATGTGATCGCGGGGCGTATCTCCGGTGGCGAGCTGGCCGCGTTCGTGTTCTACAGCCTGATCGTCGGCAGTGCCTTCGGTACCCTGAGTGAAGTGATCGGCGAATTGCAGCGGGCCGCCGGCGCCGCCGAGCGTATCGCCGAGCTGTTGGCGGCGCGCACCGTGATCCTGCCGCCGGCGCAGCCGCTGCCGCTGCCGGGCGCGCGGGCCCAGGGCGCGATCGAACTGCGCGAGGTGCGCTTTGCCTATCCGTCACGGCCGGGCACGGCGGCCATCGACGGCTTGAGCCTGCAGGTGCAGCCAGGGCAGACCGTGGCGCTGGTCGGGCCTTCGGGCGCAGGCAAGTCGACCTTGTTCGACCTGCTGCTGCGCTTCCACGACCCGCAGGCGGGGGCGATCTTGCTCGATGGCCAGGCGATCACCGAGCTCGAGCCTGCCGAGCTGCGCCGCCAGTTCGCCCTGGTGGCGCAGCAGCCGGCGCTGTTTCGCGGCACGGTGGCGGCCAATATCCGCTATGGCCGGCCCGAAGCCAGCCAGGCCGAGGTCGAGGCGGCGGCGCGCAGCGCTCATGCCCATGAGTTCATCGTGCAATTGCCCGAGGGCTACGAAACACCGTTGGGCGAGGGCGGCGTCGGCCTGTCCGGCGGCCAGCGTCAACGCCTGGCGATTGCCCGGGCGTTGTTGCTGGATGCGCCGATCCTGTTGCTGGACGAAGCCACCAGCGCCCTCGATGCGCAGAGCGAGCACCTGATCCAGCAGGCGTTGCCGCCGTTGATGGCTGGGCGCACCACCCTGGTGATCGCCCACCGCCTGGCGACCGTGCAGCATGCCGAGCGCATCGCCGTGATCGACCAGGGGCGCCTGGTCGCGGTGGGCACGCACCGCCAGTTGATCGACGAAAGCCCGCTGTATGCACGCTTGGCCGCGTTGCAGTTCACCAGCGGTTGACCCATGCAGGCAGGGGTGGGAATCAAGCAAGGGCGCCGCGGCGCCCTTGCTTGTTACCGCGCGGTCAGAGGAACACGAACTTGGCAATGAAGATCAGGCACAGCACCCACAGGCTTGCCGAGATCTCCTTGTACTTGCCGGTGCCCGCCTTCAGTGCCACGTAGCTGATGAAGCCCAGGGCGATGCCATCGGCCACCGAGAAGGTCAGCGGCATCATGATCACGGTGACGATCGCCGGGATGCTGTCGGTGGCTTCGTCCCAATGAATGTGCGCCATGCTGCCCATCATCAGCATCGCCACATAGATCAGCGCCCCCGCGGTGGCATAGGCCGGGATCATCCCCGCCAGCGGGGCGAAGAACATCGCGGCGATGAACAGCAGGCCCACCACCACGGCGGTCAGCCCGGTGCGCCCGCCGGCAGCCACGCCCGCGGCACTTTCCACGTAGCTGGTCACCGGCGGCACGCCGACCACCGCGCCGAACACGCTGGAGGCACTGTCGGCCTTGAGCGCCCGCGACAGGTTTTCGATGCGCCCGTCCGCCGCCACCAGGTTGGCGCGCTGGGCCACGCCCATCAGGGTGCCGGCGGTGTCGAACATATGCACGAACAGGAACGCCAGCACCACGCTGATCATGCTGACGTTGAACACCCCGGCCACGTCCATGGCCATCCAGGTTGGCGCCAGGCTCGGCGGCATCGACATCACCCCGCCGAACTTGACCAGGCCCAGGCCCCAGCCGGCCAGGGTGACACCGATGATGCTGATGAGGATCGCGCCGAACACGCGCTTGTAGCTGAGGATGGCGATCAGCAGGAAGCACAGCGCCGCCAGCAGCGGCCCGGGCTCGTGCAGCGAACCCAGCTTGATCAGGGTGGCCGGGCTGTCGACGATGATGCCGGCGGTCTTCAGGCCGATCAGCCCGAGGAACAATCCGACGCCAGCCCCCATGGCATGACGCAGGCTGACCGGGATGCTGTTGAGCAGCCACTCGCGCACCTTCGACAGGGTCAGGAACATGAACAGCACGCCCGAGACGAACACCGCCCCCAGCGCTGTTTCCCAGTTGTAGCCCATGGTGCCGACCACGGTGTAGGTGAAGAAGGCGTTCAGCCCCATGCCCGGCGCCAGGCCTACCGGCCAGTTGGCGTACAGGCCCATCAGCAGGCAGCCGAGGGCGGCGGCGATGCAGGTGGCGACGAATGCCGCGCCGTGGTCGATGCCGGCGTCGGCCATGATGTTGGGGTTGACGAAGATGATGTAGGCCATGGTGATGAAGGTGGTCACCCCGGCGATCAGTTCGGTCCTGACCGTGCTGCCATGTCGCTTGAGTTTGAAAATCCGCTCCAGCCAGCCCGTTTCGAGCGGTGGGGCGAGATCCAGCGTAGGTGCTTCGGATTTGCGGCTTTCCACAGCGAGTACTCCTCAAGTCTTTCTTGTTGTTCGAAGCCGGGTCCTGAGCCATGCACTGGGAGGCTTCGCGAGGGGGTGTGGCAGACGTCCGACCATTTTGTTGACTTTTGGGTCAGGAAGTTGCTCGCAGGATTATGCTTTTGTGTACAAAGAATGCAAATAATGTTTTATCTTTTGTGCGCACAAACCGCCGTACAACGGCTATATAGGTAAAAGGCCACCTGCAGAAACGGGTCAGCCTGTGTACAATGGCGCCATACCTTGGCCCACTATCTTCTTCCTGGACTTGCCATCCCCCCGCTGACAGGTATTACAGTCACGGTCCGACTGGCAGATCCTTTGTGCTCGAGAGCCCATGAACGAACAGCTGCAACCTCTGAAAAAACCTGCGCGCACTGGCAAGGCCGGCCGCAGCGGTACCCAGGACGACATCGTCTACGCGCATATCTTCGAGGCGATCCTCGAGCAGCGCCTGGCACCGGGCACCAAGTTGAGCGAGGAAGCGCTGGGCGAGATCTTCGGCGTCAGCCGCACCATCATCCGCCGCGCCCTGTCGCGCCTGGCCCACGAAAGCGTGGTGCTGCTGCGGCCCAACCGTGGTGCGGTAGTGGCCAGCCCGACGGTCGAGGAGGCACGCCAGGTGTTCTTCTCGCGGCGCATGGTCGAGCGCGCCATCACCGAGCTGGCCGTGCAGCACGCCACCCTCGAGCAGCTCAACGAACTGCGCCACATGGTGCGCGAGGAGCGTGACAGCTTCTCCCGTGGCGACCGGGGCGCCGGTATCCGCCTGTCCGGGGAGTTCCATCTCAAGCTGGCCGAGGCCGCCGGCAATGCACCGCTGGTGAGCTTCCAGCGCAGCCTGGTGTCGCAGACGTCGCTGATCATCGCCCAGTACGAGAGCGGCAACCGTTCGCACTGCTCGTACGATGAGCACATGCAGCTGATCGATGCCATCGAGGCGCGCGATGCCGAGCAGGCGGTGAGCCTGATGATGCATCACATGGACCACATCGACAGCAAGCTCAACCTCGACGAGGAAAGCGCCTCGGACGACCTGCACGCGGTGTTCTCCCACCTGCTGAAAAAGCCCAAGGCCAGCGCCAAGGGTTGATCGTTTGCCTGCATGAACAAAGGGCCGCTTCGCGGCCCTTGTCGTTACTGGCCATTTGCCGGGACCCTGATAGATTTATTAGTTGCAAACCCCTTTTCAATGTGGTTGGGCTTGCGCAATCGTTGCGTCCAATGACTTGAGGAGAGGTCCATGACTACTTCCCTGGGTGTGCGCATGGGTGCCGAGCTGGTCGGTACCTTCTGGTTGGTGCTCGGTGGCTGTGGCAGCGCAGTGCTGGCCGCCAGTTCGCCGGTCGGCATCGGGGTGCTCGGCGTCGCGTTCGCCTTTGGCCTGACCGTGCTGACCATGGCCTTCGCCATCGGCCATATCTCCGGTTGCCATCTCAACCCCGCCGTGTCGTTCGGCCTGGTGGTGGGTGGGCGGTTTCCGGCCAAAGAATTGTTGCCCTATGTAATTGCCCAGGTGATCGGCGCGATTCTCGCCGCGGCGGTGATCTATTTCATCGCCAGTGGCAAGGCCGGCTTCGAGCTGGCCAACGGGCTGGCCTCAAACGGCTATGCCGAGCACTCGCCGGGTGGCTACAGCCTGGCGGCGGGCTTTGTCAGCGAGGTGGTGATGACCGCGATGTTCCTGGTGATCATCATGGGCGCCACCGATGCCCGGGCGCCGGCCGGGTTCGCGCCGATCGCCATTGGCCTGGCGCTGACCCTGATCCACCTGATCTCGATCCCGGTCACCAACACCTCGGTGAACCCGGCACGCAGCACCGGGCCTGCCTTGTTCGTCGGCGGCTGGGCGCTGCAACAGCTGTGGCTGTTCTGGCTGGCACCGCTGATCGGCGCGGCGATCGGCGGTGCGTTGTACCGGGGGCTGGGGAAACAGCCCTAGCGCTGGTGCACGCGACGCCCGGCGGCGTAGGTCTCGCGCACCGTGCGATCGTCGCCCAGGGTGGTGAGCACGAACAACGTCTCCTCGATGCTCCTGGACTGCTGCAGGCGGTAGTCCAGCAGCGGGGTGGCCTTGTAGTCGAGCACCACGAAGTCGGCGTCATTGCCCGGGCGCAGGCTGCCGATGCGGTCGTCCAGGCGCAGCGCGCGGGCGCCGCCAAGGGTGGCCAGGTACAGCGACTTGTAGGGGTGCAGGCGTGCGCCCTGCAGCTGCATCACCTTGTACGCCTCGTTCAGGGTGTTGAGCAGCGAGAAGCTGGTACCGGCGCCGACGTCGGTGCCCAGGCCGACATTGACCTTGAAGCGTTCGGCCTGGGGCAGGTTGAACAGGCCGCTGCCGAGGAACAGGTTGGAGGTCGGGCAGAAGGCGATGGCCGAACCGGTCTCGGCCAGGCGCTGGCATTCGCTGTCGCACAGGTGCACGCCGTGGGCGAACACCGAGCGCTCGCCGAGCAGCTCGAAGTGGTCATAGACGTCGAGGTAGCCTTTCTGCTCGGGGAACAGCTCCTTGACCCAGTCGATCTCCTTGAGGTTCTCCGACAGGTGGGTATGCAGGTAGACGCCTGGGTGCTCCTTGAGCAACTGGCCGGCGGCGGCCAGCTGCTCCGGCGTGCTGGTCGGGGCGAAGCGCGGGGTCACCGCGTAGTGCAGGCGGCCCTTGCCGTGCCAGCGCTCGATCAGCGCCTTGCTGTCGCGGTAGCTGGATTCGGCGGTGTCGGTCAGGTAGTCGGGGGCGTTGCGGTCCATCATCACCTTGCCGGCGATCAGGCGCAGGTCCAGGCGCTCGGCCTCCTCGAACAGGGCGTTGACCGACGCGGGGTGCACGCTGCCGAACACCAGGGCGGTGGTGGTGCCGTTGCGCAGCAGTTCCTTGAGGAAGATCTTCGCCACCTGGTCGGCGTGGGCCTTGTCGGCGAACTGCTTCTCGCACGGGAAGGTGTAGGTGTTCAGCCAGTCCAGCAACTGCTCGCCGTAGGAGCCGATCATGCCGGTCTGCGGGAAGTGGATATGGGTGTCGATGAAGCCTGGGGTGATCAGCGCGTCCGGGTAGTGCTCCACGACGATATCGCTCGCCAGGCCCGGCAGCAGCGCGCTGGCATCGCCCAGGGCGCTGATGCGGCCGTCGTCGACCAGCAGCAGGCCGTCTTCATAGTATTCGCAGGACGCCTCCAGGCCGACCTCGGCGGGGTCGGCGATGCTGTGCAGGATGGCGGCTCGGTAGGCTTTGCGGGTTGCGCTCATGAGGCTCTCGTCAAATGGCTTGGCTGCGTCGCGAGGACGGCAGCAACTGGGCGATGGGGCCTGCGTTGGCGCCAGCGTCGTGCTGGCCGAAGCAGGCGTTGTAGGTGGCAATGATCTCGGCGGCGATGGACACGGCGATCTCGATCGGCAGCTTGCCCTTGACCTCGGCCAGGCCCATCGGGCAGCGCATGCGTGCCATCAGGCTGTCGTCGAAGCCGCGTTCGCGCAGGCGGTGCTCGAACTTGACGCGCTTGGTCTTCGAGCCGATCAGGCCGAACCAGGTGAAATCATTGCGCTTGAGAATGGCGGCGGTCAGTTCCAGGTCCAGCTGGTGGTTGTGGGTCATGACGATGCAGTAGCTGCCGGCGGGCAGCTCGGCGACTTCGTCGACCGGTTCCTCGCTGACCACCTTGCTGACCCCGTTGGGGATGAGCGCGGGGAATTCCTGTTCGCGCGAATCGATCCAGCGCACCCGGCAGGGCAGGGCAGCGAGCAAGGGTACCAGAGCCCGACCGACATGGCCCGCGCCGAACACGGCGATCTGCGCCTGCACTCCGGTCATCGGTTCGAACAGCAGCACGGTGGCGCCGCCGCAGCACTGGCCAAGGCTGGCGCCGAGGCTGAAGCGCTCAAGGTGCGGGGTGCTGCGCTGCTCCTCGAGCATCTGCCGGGCGATATGCAGGGCCTTGAACTCCAGGTGGCCGCCGCCGATGGTGTCGTACAGGGCGCTGGCGCTGACCACCATTTTCGAGCCGGCGTTGCGCGGGGTGGAGCCGCGTTCCTCGATGATGGTCACCAGCACGCAGGGCTCGCCGCGGGCTTGGTGGTCGGCGAGGGCGTTGATCCATTGGTGCATGTCTTCAATCCTCCTCGTGCCCTTTGTAGGAGCGGCCTTGTGTCGCGAAAGGGGCGCGAAGCGGCCCCAACATCTGTGCAGCGATGAAGATTTCTGGGGCTGCTACGCAGCCCTTTCGCGACACAAGGCCGCTCCTACAGGGTCCCGCGTTTTCAGTGGGTGACAGTTTCCAAAGCGGGCTCCACAGGCTGCTGCGCAGCCACCGCCTTGCGCATCTGCTCACAACCCCACAGCACTCGCTCCGGCGTCGACGGCGCGTCGATATTCGGTTGCACGCGGTAGTCGGCAATGCTCGCCACCGCATCCTTGATCGCGCACCAGGCGGCGATGCCGAGCATGAACGGCGGTTCGCCCACGGCCTTGGAATGGAACACCGTGTCCTCGGGGTTCTTGCGGTTTTCCACCAGCTTGACCCGCATGTCCAGCGGCATGTCGGCCACCGCCGGGATCTTGTAGCTGGCCGGCCCGTTGGTCATCAGCTTGCCCTTGGCGTTCCACACCAGTTCCTCGGTGGTCAGCCAGCCCATGCCCTGGACGAAACCACCCTCGACCTGGCCGATGTCGATGGCCGGGTTCAGCGAGTCGCCCACGTCGTGGAGGATATCGGCGCGCAGCATCTTGTATTCGCCGGTCAGGGTGTCGACGATCACCTCCACGCAGGCGGCGCCGAAGGCGTAGTAGTAGAACGGTCGGCCACGGGCCTGGGTGCGGTCGTAGAAGATCTTCGGCGTGCGGTAGAAACCGGTGGTCGACAGCGACACCTGGGCGAAGTACGCCTGCTGCACCAGTTGCTCGAAGCTGACGATCTGCTCGCGCAGGCGCACATGGCCGTTGCGGAACTCGACGTCTTCCTCGGTGACGTTGTAATGCCGCGCGGCGAACTCGGTGAGGCGCTTCTTGAGGATCTCGGCGGCGTTCTGCGCCGCCTTGCCGTTCAGGTCGGCGCCGCTGGAGGCCGCGGTTGGCGAAGTGTTGGGCACCTTGTCGGTGTTGGTGGCGGTGATCTGGATGCGACCGAAGTCCACCTGGAACACCTCTGCCACCACCTGCGCCACCTTGGTGTTCAGGCCTTGGCCCATTTCGGTGCCGCCGTGGTTGAGGTGGATGCTGCCGTCGGTATAGATGTGGATCAAGGCACCGGCCTGGTTGAGGAAGGTGGCGGTGAACGAGATGCCGAACTTCACCGGGGTCAACGCCAGGCCCTTCTTCAGCACCGGGCTGTTGGCGTTGAAGCGGAGGATCGACTCGCGGCGCTCGTGGTAGTCGCTGCTGGCCTCCAGGTCGGCGGTCATCTCCTCGAGCAGGTTGTGCTCGACGGTCTGGTAGTAGTGGGTGACGTTGCGCTCGGTCTTGCCGTAGTAGTTGGCCTTGCGCACCGCCAGCGGGTCGAGGGCCAGGTGGCGGGCGATATGGTCCATCACCTGCTCGATGGCGACCATCCCCTGCGGCCCGCCGAAGCCGCGGTAGGCGGTGTTGGAGGCGGTGTTGGTCTTGCAGCGGTGGCCATGCACCGTGGCGTCGCCCAGGTAGTAGGCGTTGTCGGCGTGGAACATGGCGCGGTCGACGATCGAACCGGACAAGTCGGGCGAGTAGCCGCAGTTGCCGGCCAGGTCGAAGTTGATCCCGTGCAGGCGGCCGGAGTCGTCGAAGCCGACGTCGTACTCGACGTAGAACGGGTGGCGCTTGCCGGTCATCATCATGTCTTCGACCCGAGGCAGGCGCATCTTGGTCGGCTGGCCGGTCAGCCGCGCGATCACCGCGCACAGGCAGGCGGGGCTGGCGGCCTGGGTTTCCTTGCCACCAAAGCCACCGCCCATGCGGCGCATGTCGACGACGATCTTGTGCATCGGCACGTCGAGCACTTCGGCCACCAGCTTCTGCACCTCGGTGGGGTTCTGCGTCGAGCAGTAGACGATCATGCCGCCGTCTTCGCTGGGCATCACCGAGCTGATCTGGGTCTCCAGGTAGAAGTGCTCCTGGCCGCCGATGTGCAGGTTGCCCTGGATGCGGTGCGGGGCGCTGGCCAAGGCGGCGGCCGAGTCGCCGCGCTGGTGGGTGTGGCTGTCGAGCACGAAGTGCTGCTTGCGCAGTGCCTCGACCACATCGAGCACCGGCTCCAGGTCTTCGTACTCGACGATGGCAGCCATGGCGGCGCGCCGGGCGGTGTCCAGGTCGCGGGCGGCCACGGCCAGCACCGGCTGGCCGAAGAACTCGACCTTGTCGATGGCCAGCAGCGGGTCGCCGGCGACCACCGGGCCGATGTCCTTGAGCCCGGGAATGTCTTCGTGGGTGATGGCGATGCGCACGCCCTCGAACTGGTAGCAGGGCGCGGTATCGATGCGCAGGATGCGCGCGTGGGCGCGGTCCGCGGTGCGCGCATAGACGTGCAACTGGTTGGGGAATTCCAGGCGGTCATCGATGTACACCGCCTCGCCGGCCACGTGCTTGTCGGCGCTGTCGTGCTTGAGGCTGCGACCGACACCGGTGGTCAGGCCCTGGCTGAACAATGCGGCCATCTCGGCCTGGCTCTTGACGGCGTGATGGTTAGACATAGGCGGTCACCCGGGTTTCGATGTGCGGTGTTTGCAGTTCGATGAAGTACTTGCGCAACAGGTTCTGCGCAGTCAGCAGGCGGTACTCGCGGCTGGCGCGGAAGTCGCTGAGCGGGGTGAAGTCCTCGGCCAGGGCCTGGCAGGCGCGCTCGATACTGGCCTGGTTCCACGGTTTGCCGCGCAGGGCGGCTTCGCAGGCGCGGGCGCGCTTGGGGATGGCGGCCATGCCGCCGAAGGCGATGCGCACGCCGCTGACCACGCCGTTGTCGAGGCTCAGGTTGAATGCCGCGCACACGGCGGAGATGTCGTCATCCAGGCGCTTGGACACCTTGTAGGCGCGGAACGTCCAGTCGTTGCTGGCGCGCGGCACGATGATCTTCTCGATGAACTCGCTGTCCTGGCGCGCGGTGATGCGGTAGTCGATGAAGTAGTCTTCCAGCGCCAGGGTGCGCTGGCGCTCGCCCTGGCGCAGGACGATCTGCGCATCCAGGGCGATCAGCAGGGGCGGCGAATCGCCGATCGGCGAAGCGTTGCCGATGTTGCCGCCCAGGGTGCCCTGGTTGCGGATCTGCAGCGAGGCGAAGCGGTGCAGCAGGGCACCGAAGTCGGGGTACTCCTCGTTGAGCGCGGTATAGCAGTCGGTCAGCGGGGTGGCGGCGCCGATTTCCAGGTGGCGGGCGGTCTTGTCGATGCGCTTGAGCTCGGCGACATGGCCGACGTAGATCATCACCGGCAAGGTGCGATGGAACTGGGTGACCTCCAGGGCCAGGTCGGTGCCGCCGGCCAGCAGCCGGGCCTCGGGGTGCGAGCTGTACAGATCGGCCAGGTCGGCCACGGTCAGCGGTACCAGGCAACGCTTGTCGCCGCTGTTGAGCTCGCCGGTCTGCTGCGGGGCAATGGCCTTGAGGCGGGCGATGGTCTGGGCCTGCTGCGCGTCGAACTGGTCGCGGCAGGGGCGCGCGCAGCTCTGCTCGGCGGCGTCGAGGAT
The DNA here is from genome assembly GCF_019139535.1 of Pseudomonas muyukensis. Taxonomy (NCBI): domain Bacteria; kingdom Pseudomonadati; phylum Pseudomonadota; class Gammaproteobacteria; order Pseudomonadales; family Pseudomonadaceae; genus Pseudomonas; species Pseudomonas muyukensis. The sequence continues at coordinate 2,430,362 of NZ_CP077073.1, forward strand.
CGGCCGGTAGCCGGTGCAGCGGCACAGGTTGCCGGCCAGGGCTTCCTGGGCCTGGTGCAGGTCGTGGCCGCTGCTGTTCTTCTGCAAGGCGAACAGCGACATGACGAAGCCTGGGGTGCAGAAGCCGCATTGCGAGCCATGGCAGTCGGCCATGGCCTGTTGCACGCTGTGCAGTTCGCCCTGGTGCTTGAGGCCCTCGACGCTGATCAACTGTTTTCCGTGAAGCGACGAGACGAACGTCAGGCATGAGTTCAGGCTGCGGTAGCGGATGCTGTCGCCGCCCTGTTCGTCCTGCAGCAGTTCGCCGACGACCACGGTACAGGCGCCGCAGTCGCCGCTGGCGCAGCCTTCCTTGGTGCCGGGTTTGCCCAGGTGCTCGCGCAGGTACTGCAGCACCGTCATGTTCGGGTCCAGGGCGTGCTCGCTGCGCAGCTCCTGGTTGACGAGAAACTGGATCACGGGGGAGGGCCTCGCAATGGTTTTATTGTTGTTCGGGCGGACTCTAAGCAACGCTTGACCTTGCGGTCAATAATTTTCTGACTCAAAGGTCAAGATTTTGCTCGAGCCCTTTCCGAACCACCTCATCGAGCCTTTTCCCAAGCATAGTTCGCGGCGTGGCCCACGCTCGACCCGACGGTCGCACAAAGCACCTCGTCGCGCTGCGCGAGCGCAGGGCAAGTGCGCTACAATCGCGCCCTTGTGCACAGCTACCCAGATCGCGAAGGAAAACCATGACGTTCAAGGCGCCGGACAGCCTCTCCGAGCAAATTGCCCACTACCTGGCCGAGCGGATCATCCGCGGCGAACTCGCACCCGGCGAGCGCATCCAGGAGCAGAAGGTCACCCAGGCCCTCAACGTCAGCCGCGGCTCGGTGCGCGAGGCGCTGCTGATCCTCGAGCGTCGCCACCTGGTGGCGATCTTGCCGCGCCGTGGCGCCCATGTGACCGAGCTGGACGAAAACAGCGTGCGCAGCCTGTGTACCCTGATGGGCGAGTTCTACATCCTGCTGGGCAACGCCGTCGCCGAGCATTGGCGCAGCGACAGCGACCTGCGCCCGTTCCTGGAGATCCAGCAGCGCTTGCAGCAGGCCCATGCCGGCAAGGACATCAAGGCCTTCGTCGCCGACAGTTTCGCGGTGATGCGCGCGGCCTATCCGTTCGCCAACAACCCATACCTGCAGGAGACCGTCGAGAACCTGCAGCCGGCCATGAGCCGTGCCTACTACCTGGCCCTCGACCAGCGCCAGGCCAGCATGGTCGACTACCTCACCCTGTTCGCCAGCCTGCTCGAGGCGGTGGTCGCCCGCGACCTGCCGCGCATCCGCGAGGTCCTCACCGCCTATTGCCAGCGCAGCTGCGAGCTGGTGCTGGCGGCGCTGGCGCGAGCCTGACGCCATGCGCCTGAAGTGCATTCGCCTGGCCGGGTTCAAGTCGTTCGTCGACCCGACCACCGTCAACTTCCCCAGCAACATGGCGGCGGTGGTCGGCCCCAATGGCTGCGGCAAGTCCAACATCATCGACGCGGTGCGCTGGGTGATGGGCGAGAGTTCGGCGAAGAACCTGCGTGGCGAGTCGATGACCGACGTCATCTTCAACGGCTCCACCAGCCGCAAGCCGGTCAGCCAGGCGAGCATCGAGCTGGTGTTCGACAACAGCGACAACAGCCTGGTAGGCGAGTACGCCGCTTATGCCGAGATCTCGATCCGGCGCAAGGTCACCCGTGACGGGCAGAACACCTATTACCTGAACGGCACCAAGTGCCGGCGCCGGGATATCACCGATATCTTCCTCGGCACCGGCCTGGGCCCGCGCAGCTACTCGATCATCGAGCAGGGCATGATCAGCAAGCTGATCGAGGCCAAGCCCGAAGAACTGCGCAACTTCATCGAGGAAGCGGCGGGGATCTCCAAGTACAAGGAGCGCCGCCGCGAAACCGAGAACCGCATACGCCGCACCCAGGAAAACCTGGCGCGCCTGACCGACCTGCGCGAGGAGCTGGAGCGCCAGCTCGAACGTCTGCACCGCCAGGCCCAGGCCGCCGAGAAGTACCGCGAGTACAAGGCCCAGGAGCGCCAGCTCAAGGCGCGCCTGTCGGCCGTGCGCTGGCGTGAGCTGGATGCGCGGGTGCGCCAGCGCGAGACGGTCATTGGCGATCAGGAGATCGCCTTCGAGGCGCTGGTGGCCGAGCAGCGCAACGCCGACGCCAGCATCGAGCGCCTGCGCGATGGCCATCACGAGTTGTCCGAGCGTTTCAACCAGGTGCAGGGCCGCTTCTATTCGGTGGCCGGCGATATCGCCCGGGTCGAGCAGAGCATCCAGCATGGCCAGCAACGCCTGCGCCAGTTGCAGGACGACCTGAAGGAAGCCGAGCGCACCCGCCTGGAAACCGAATCGCACCTGGGGCACGACCGCACCTTGCTGGCGACCCTGGGCGAAGAACTGGCGCTGCTCGAGCCGGAGCAGGAGCTCACCCTGGCCGCTGCCGAGGAAGCGGCGGCGACGCTGGAGGAGGCCGAGCTGGGCATGCACGGCTGGCAGGAGCAATGGGACAGCTTCAATACCCGCTCCGCCGAGCCGCGTCGCCAGGCCGAAGTGCAGCAGGCACGCCTGGCCCAGCTCGAGGCCAGCCTGGAGCGCCTGGCCGAGCGCCAGCGCAAGCTGGGCGACGAGGGCGAACAACTGGAGGGCGATCCGCAGGGCGCCGAGCTGCTGGAGGTGGCCGAACAGCTGGCCAGCAGCGAGTTGCTGCTCGAAGACCTGCAGTTGCAGGAGCAGCAGGTGGTCGAGCGTCTCGAGGCGCTGCGCGAGCAGTTGCAGCAGGCCGCCCAGGCCCAGCAGCAACAGCAGGGCGACCTGCAGCGCCGCGGTGGCCGCCTGGCCTCGCTGGAGGCCCTGCAGCAAGCCGCGCTCGAGCCAGGCGTGGGCGCTGCCGAGTGGTTGCGCGAGCAAGGTTTGCAGCAGCGCCCGCGCCTGGCACAGGGCCTGCGGGTCGAGCCAGGCTGGGAGTTGGCGGTGGAGACGGTGCTCGGCGCCGACCTGCAAGCGGTGTTGCTCGAGGGTTTCGACAACCTCGACTTCGCCACGCTGGAGCAGGGTGAGCTGCGCCTGCTGCTGGCTGCCGGCGAGGGCGCGCGGATGGCCGGCAGCCTGCTCGACAAAGTCGAGGGGCCTACCGACCTGTCGCCCTGGCTAGGCCAGGTCAAGCCGGTGGAAACCCTGGAGCAGGCCCTGGCCTTGCGCGCCACGCTGAGCGGCGAGCAAAGCCTGGTCAGCCGCGACGGTTACTGGGTCGGGCGCCATTTCCTGCGGATCAGCCGTGGCGGCGAGGCCCAGGGCGGCGTGCTGGCCCGGGCTCAGGAAATCGAGCGCCTGGGCCAGGAGCAACTGGAGCAGCAAGCCCTGCTGGAGCAGCAGGATGAGCAGCTGCTGCGCCTGCGCGAGCAACAGCGCGAGCAGGAGGAGCAACGCGAGCAACTGCGCCGGCGCAGCCAGGACGAAAGCCGCCAGCACGGCGAGTTCAAGGCGCGCCTGTCCGCCGGCAAGGCCCGGGCCGAGCAGGTCGAGCTGCGGCGGCGGCGGTTGCAGGAAGAGCTGGCCGAACTGCAGGCGCAGCGCGCCATCGAGCACGAGCAACTGGGCGAGGCGCGGCTGATGCTGCAGGACGCCCTCGACCTGATGGCCCAGGACACCGAGCAGCGCGAAGCCTTGATGGCGCGCCGCGATACGCTGCGCGAAGGCCTCGACCGGATTCGCCAGGAAGCTCGCCAGCACAAGGATCACGCCCACCAGCTGGCCGTGCGCCTGGGTTCGTTGCGCGCCCAGCACGATTCCACTCGCCAGGCCCTCGAACGCCTGGAACAGCAGGCCGCGCGCCTGAGCGAGCGTCAGGAACAGCTGAACCTGAACCTGGAGGAAGGCGAGGCGCCGCAGGAAGAGCTGCGCCTGAAGCTCGAGGAGTTGCTCGAGCGGCGCATGAGTGTCGATGAGCAGATGCGCCAGGCCCGCCTGCACATGGACGAGGCCGACCGCGAACTGCGCGATGCCGAACGCCGCCGCACCCAGGCCGAACAGCAGTCGCAGTTGCTGCGTGGCCAATTGGAGCAACAGCGCCTGGAGTCCCAGGGGCTGGATGTACGGCGCAAAACCCTGCAGGAACAATTGCTGGCCGACGGCTACGATCTTCAGGGCGTGCTCGCCACGCTCGAGGCCGAAGCCAGCGAGCAAGGCACCGAGCAGGAGCTGGAGCAACTCGAGGCGCGTATTCAGCGTCTGGGCGCGATCAACCTGGCGGCCATCGAGGAGTACGAACAGCAGTCCGAGCGCAAGCGCTACCTGGATGCCCAGGACGCCGACCTGGTCGAGGCGCTCGATACCCTGGAAAACGTCATTCGCAAGATCGACAAGGAAACCCGTAACCGTTTCAAGGATACCTTTGATCAGATAAATGCCGGATTACAGGCACTTTTCCCAAAAGTTTTCGGTGGCGGCAGCGCTTATCTGGAACTGACGGGCGAAGATCTACTCGATACAGGGGTGACGATCATGGCGCGCCCGCCGGGCAAGAAGAACAGCACCATCCATTTGCTGTCCGGCGGCGAGAAGGCATTGACGGCACTGGCACTGGTGTTCGCCATCTTCAAGCTTAACCCGGCGCCGTTCTGCATGCTCGACGAGGTCGACGCGCCGCTGGACGACGCCAACGTTGGCCGCTATGCACGGCTGGTTAAGGAAATGAGCGAAACCGTGCAGTTCATCTACATCACCCATAACAAGATTGCCATGGAGATGGCCGATCAACTGATGGGGGTGACCATGCACGAGCCGGGCTGTTCGCGTCTTGTAGCAGTTGATGTGGAAGAGGCCATGGCCATGGTTGACACATGAGGTGTATGAAAGGGCTCGATCTTGTAGGCAATTTCCTCGGCAGATGCGACAGACGGTGTAAAGTTGCCTTTGGTCGTGCTAGCTTTATGTCACTTGTTTTTTGCGTGGGTAAAACGCCTGTCAGAACATAGAGTTGGCGCCACGTGTTAAAGGCCTTTGAAGCCTTTGTTTTCAAGCATATTTTTTATAGAGGCACGGGATTACATGGAAATCGGTCTGCGCGAGTGGCTGATCGTCATCGGCATCATTGTCATCGCCGGTATTCTTTTCGACGGCTGGCGCCGCATGCGCGGCGGCAAGGGCAAGTTGAAATTCCGCCTGGACCGTAGCTACGCCAACGTTCCGGACGACGAGGGCAGCGCCGAGGTGCTTGGCCCTGCACGTGTGCTGGACACCCACAAAGAGCCCGAGCTGGACGAAAGCGACCTGCCGTCGGTGAGCGCGCCTGCCCGTGAACGCGAGCGTGAGCGCGAAGCCAAGCCGACCAAGGCCGCCAAGCGTGGCAAGCGCAACAACAGCGAGCCGCAGCAGGGCGACTTGAACCTGGCCGCCGAGCCGCGCGAGCCCGACCTGTTCGACGAAGACCGCGACGAGCTCGCCGCCGACAGCAAGCGCAACGCCAGCTTCGCTACAGCCAGCACCCCGGCCAAGGAGCTGCCACCGGCCGAGGAAGTGCTGGTGATCAGCGTGATTTCCCGTGACGAAGGCGGCTTCAAGGGCCCGGCCCTGCTGCAAAACATCCTGGAAAGCGGCCTGCGCTTCGGCGACATGGACATCTTCCACCGCCACGAGAGCATGGCCGGTCACGGCGAAGTGCTGTTCTCCATGGCCAATGCGGTCAAGCCGGGTGTGTTCGACCTGGACGACATCGACCACTTCAGCACCCGCGCCGTGAGCTTCTTCCTCGGCCTGCCGGGCCCGCGTCATCCCAAGCAGGCGTTCGACGTGATGGTTGCCGCCGCCCGCAAGCTGGCCCACGAGCTCGATGGCGAGCTCAAGGACGACCAGCGCAGCGTGCTGACCGCCCAGACCATCGAGCACTACCGCCAGCGCATCGTCGAGTTCGAGCGCCGCGCGCTGACCCAGAAACGCTGATGTACCCGAGCGAGTGGGCCTTGCCTCGCCCACTTCGCGATGATTCAAGCAAAAGAGCAGCCTGGGGCTGCTCTTTTGCTTTGCAAGAGAAGACAAAGAATGAACGCCGAATCCCGAATCCATGCGTTGCGAGCCGAGCTCGACCAGCACAACTACCGCTATTACGTGCTCGATGAGCCCAGTGTGCCGGACGCCGAATATGACCGCCTGTTCAGGGAGCTCAAGGCGCTGGAGGCCGAGCATCCGCACCTGGTGACCGCCGATTCGCCGACCCAGCGCGTCGGCGGCGCGGCGCTCGCCGCGTTCAGCCAGGTGCGCCATGAAATCCCCATGCTCAGCCTGGGCAATGCCTTCGAGGAAGACGACCTGCGCGACTTCGACCGTCGCGTGGTCGAGGGTCTGGACCTGCCGGGCGGCGACCTGTTCGCCACCCGCGCCGCCGTCGACTATAGCTGCGAGCCCAAGCTCGACGGCTTGGCGGTGAGCCTGCTGTATCGCGATGGCCAGCTGGTGCAAGGGGCCACTCGCGGCGATGGCAGCACCGGCGAGGACATCAGCGCCAACGTGCGCACCGTGCGCAACATCCCGCTGAAACTGCAGGGGCAAGGCTGGCCGGCGGTGCTGGAAGTGCGTGGCGAGGTGTACATGAGCAAGGCCGGTTTCGACCGGCTCAATGCCGCCCAGGCCGAAGCCGGCGGCAAGACCTTCGCCAACCCGCGCAACGCCGCCGCCGGCAGCTTGCGCCAACTGGACTCGAAGATCACCGCCAGTCGCCCGCTGGAGTTCTGCTGCTATGGCGTCGGCCAAGTGTCCGAGGCGTTCGGCGACAGCCATATCGGCATTCTCGAGAAGCTCAAGACCTGGGGCTTGCCGATCAGCCGCGAGCTGCGCCACGCCGCCGGGATCGAGCAGTGCCTGGCCTATTACCGCGATATCGGCGCCCGTCGCAACGACCTGCCCTACGAGATCGACGGCGTGGTGTTCAAGGTCAATGCCCTGGCCGCGCAGCGCGAGCTGGGTTTCCGCGCCCGTGAGCCGCGCTGGGCCATCGCCCACAAGTTCCCGGCCATGGAAGAGCTCACCGAGGTGCTCGATGTCGAGTTCCAGGTCGGCCGTACCGGTGCGGTAACCCCGGTGGCCCGCCTGAAGCCGGTCAAGGTCGCCGGGGTCACGGTGTCCAACGCCACCTTGCACAACATGGATGAGATCGCCCGCCTGGGCCTGCGCATTGGCGACACGGTGATCATCCGCCGGGCCGGTGACGTGATCCCCCAGGTGATGCAGGTGGTGCTCGAGCGTCGCCCCGCGGATGCCCGCGCGGTCGAGGTGCCGAGCAGTTGCCCGGTGTGCGGCTCGCAGGTCGAGCGCACCCAGCTGGTCAAGCGCAGCAAGGGCAAGGAAACCACCAGCGAAGGCGCGGTGTACCGCTGCGTCGGGCGCCTGGGCTGCGCGGCCCAGCTCAAGCAGGCGATCATCCACTACGTGTCGCGCCGGGCCATGGACATCGACGGCCTGGGCGAGAAGAGCGTCGAGCAGTTGGTCGATGAGAACCTGATTCGCTCGCCGGCCGACCTCTACCAGCTCGCGTTCGAGCAGGTGGTCGCCCTCGAAGGTTTCGCCGAGGTCTCCAGCCGCAAGTTGCTGGAGGCCATCGAAGCCAGCAAGCGCCCGAGCCTGGCGCGCTTCATCTACGCCCTGGGCATCCCCGACGTGGGCGAGGAAACTGCCAAGGTGTTGGCGCGCTCGCTGGGCAGCCTGGCGCGGGTGCAGGTGGCCTTGCCGCAAGTGCTCACCTACCTGCCGGACATCGGCCTGGAGGTCGCCTTCGAGATCCACAACTTCTTCGAGGACGCGCACAACCGCGCGGTGATCAGGCAATTGCTCGACAGCGGCATGCAGTTGCAGGAGGAGGGCGAGCTGGCTGCCGAGTTCGCGGCCAGCACCACCCTGGCCGGCATGCTCGCCAAGCTCGATATCCCATCGGTGGGGCCAACCGGGGCCGAGAAGCTGGTCGACAAGCTGGGCACCCTGGACAAGATCATTGCCGCCGACGGCATCGACCTGCGCCAGGCCTTGAATACCAAGGCGGCTGACGGCGTGCGCGAGTTCTTCAAGGTCGAGGCCAACCAGCAGTTGGCCCGTGCCATCGAGGCCCAGTTGCTGGACTTCGGCATGCACTGGTCGTGCGAGAAGAAGACCGCCGAGGGCCTGCCCCTGGCCGGCCAGACCTGGGTGCTGACCGGCACCCTGGAGCGCATGAGCCGCGACATCGCCAAGGACAAGCTGGAAAGCCTGGGGGCCAAGGTGGCGGGCTCGGTGTCCGGCAAGACCCACTGCGTGGTCGCCGGCCCCGGCGCCGGCTCCAAGCTGGCCAAGGCCGCTGAGCTGGGCGTTGCGGTGATGGACGAGGAGGCATTCGTGGGCTTCCTGGCGGAGCGCGGCATCAGCGTTTGAGCCCGCTGGCTTTATCGCGGGGTAGCCCGCTGCCACGGGTGATGGTGTGTGGGAGCGGGCTTGCCCCGCCATAGGCTTGCCACAAGTCCTTGAGAAATGATGGTTTTTTCACGATCAAAGGTTGTAACTTCGCCCTGGCGCTGTACAATGGCGCGGCTCGTCACTTGGCGAGCCGTCGTGGTGGCCCCATCGGTCCCCCCGCATTGATTACCCGTTAACCTGGTCAGGCCCGGAAGGGAGCAGCCATAGCGGGAACATCGAGTGCCGGGGTGTGGCTGGTGGGGCCGCCTCCATTTTGGGCGTAGGCATTTTCCGGTGCGCCGTCTTTCCTACCCCGCTCGACGCCTTTCCTCGCACCGTTTTACGCCTGCACAAGCGTGCGCGACGCTTTATCATGCATCCCATCGTGTCAGTCCGTTCGGCCAGGAGATAGCGACCGTGGAACATGTCGACGACCTCACCCGCCAGAAAATCCGTGAGTGGCAATTGCGCCGCCTGGAAATCAAGGACCAGATGACCGCCCAGCCCGAGCGCGTGCTGGAGCTGTCGCAGGTGCTCGACCAGATGGAAGAGGAGCATGAGCGGATTCTCGAGCAAGCAACCCCGCCGGCCAGCGTGACGCCCAGCGCCGCGCCACTCGAGTTGCACCTGCAGGTCTCGGCGAACAATGCCCGTGATCTGCGCAAGTTGCTCGAGCTGGCCTTGCACGAACTCGATGACGCCCTGGCCGAGCCTCGCCCGGGCAGCCAATGCGCCGACATGGCCGGCTCGCTCGGCGCCTACCGCTTCGCGCTCAGCGTCGAGCCCGGCGAATCCTGAATGATTGCCCGGAACCTGCGCCCTCATGCAGCCTGAACACTTCGACTTCTCCCGTCCGGTCTACCTGCCGGTGACCGCCGAGGTCTGCCAGGGGCTGTTGCAGGCCGAGGGCGCGCCTGCGCTCGAGGCCCTGAGCGACCCCGAACTTGCCGCCTTGCTGGTGATCCAGAACCTGGCCCAGGGCGGCGCCAAGGTCGATGCGCTGGCCGCCGAGAAGGTGCTGGGCCGGTTGCTGGCCTGGGCAGTGGACGGGCCGCATTCGGCCGATGTCGGCCTGTTGTCGGAGGCCCGCCGGCTGTTCGATGCGCGCAAGCTGTACTTTGGCCTCGAGGTGATCAAGGGCTCGCGCCTGCGCCTGCTCGATGCCGAACAGGTACAGGCGCGGGCCTACCTGCTGGCGGACGGCAAGTGGGATTTCGCTTTCCGTATCCGTCTGCAGCAAGACGGCGACCCGTTCAGCCAGCAGGTGACCACGGGCTTCGACAAGGAGCGCTGGCTGACCGTCGAGCAGGACAAGCTGCTCAAGGTGGTGCGCGCCAACCTCGATGAAGATCTGCATGTGCAAGGTTATGCCGGGATCGGCAAGAGCTACCTGCTCGGCGCGCTGATGGACTGCCTGCCGCGGGGGCGGGTGCTGGTCCTGGCGCGCACGCCGGCCAAGCTCGGTGCCCTGCGCCAGCGCATGGGGCTGGATGCCCAGGCCAAGGTCGGCATGACCTTCGGCCAGTTCGCCCACGCGCTGCTCAAGGAGGCCCGGCCGCCAGCGGCCAAGGCTTCGCCGCGGGGGCCGGGCAAACGCCGCCTGGCCGAAGAGCTAGGTATCGTCGGGCTGCGCCAGTACGATGCCGAGCATGCCCTGGAGATCTGCCTGGAAGTGCTGCAGCGCTACTGCGAGTCGCGCGACTACAGCCTGTCGAACCGCCACTTGCCGTTCTTTCGCCAGGCGTTGTCGACCCTCGACGCGCAGGTGCTGCTGGAGTATGCCAGCCGGCTGTGGCGCTACCTGCAGGCGAACCCGGCCTGGGGCGCGCAGACCGGCTTCGAGGCTCTGCTGCTGATCAAGCGCGCGAGTCTGGCCGGTTGCAGCGTACCCGGGCGTTTCAGCCATGTGGTCATCGATGAGAGCCAGGATGTACCGGCGTCGCTGCTGCAAACCATCGAGCGCGGCCGCCAGGTGCTGATCACCCTGGGTGACGAATACCAGAAGGCCAGCGGCGAGGTGGTGCGCCGCGAGCGCCAGGTGCGGCACAAGGACATGGCGTTTGCCGTGCGCTCCGGGCGCAAGGTCGAGCGCCTGATCAACCCCTTGATTGGCGTGCACTCGCAAAAATCCAAGGTGGCCTTCGAGGCGGCGGACGCTGTGGATGTCGGGATCGAGCATTTCCCTGAAGGCTTCGTGCCACCCGAGGGCTGCGTGGTGCTGACCGCCTCGCGCTGGGACACGATGCGCTGGGCCATGGAGCTGGTCGATTGCAACTGCCTGCTGAACTTCCCCGACTGGCCCGACATGCGCCGCTTCATGGCCACGGCGATCAGCCTGTTCAGGTCGGCGTTCCATGCCACGGGGCCGGATGCCGAGGGCCAGCACGGCTATTTTGCCCATCTGCTCGATTGGCCCCAGGTGCGTGAGTCGGAGCGCTTCGATGCGTCGTTCCAGTGGGTCGAGGCGCGCCTGGAGGCCGGGTTCAAACTGGCCGACCTGACCCTGCTCGATGCCCGGGTCGCGGATCGCCGGGGCAGCCTTACCCTGATGCAGGCCGAGCAGGCCGGCGGGCTGGAGTTCGACCAGGTGCTGCTGACCCCGGAGTTGATGACCACCCAGCGCTTCAAGGATGCCTACGCCTTCGATGCGCGGATCTGCGCGGTGTATATCGCCTTGTCGCGGGCGCGCCGGCAGTTGTACCTGCCGTATGACGTGCAGGAGTGGATCGACTACCACAAGGGCCAGCCGTTTCGCGAGTTGCACGGCTACTGAGGCTTGCGGGATGGGACGCGGCAGCGCCCCGCGATACCGGCGAGGTCGCCGCCAGCCATCACCGAGCAGGCTTCAGGCCTTGGCGGCTGACCTGCCGCGCTTGCCCTGGCTGGCCGATACCTGCATCAAGCGCTGGAATGTCGGGCAGTGCAGGTGATGCGCTGCGGGGCAGGCCGCTGCATGGCGCAACCCCTTGCTCATGGCTTGCAAGCGTCGGACCTTGCGGTCGATCTCGTCGGCCTTGGCCAGTAGCATCTGCCGGTCGACCTGCTGTTCCACGAGCATTGCCGCCACCTCGTCCAGGGAGAACCCGGCTGCCTGGCCGAGGGCGATCAGTGCCAGGCGTTCTGCTGTGTCGGCTGGAAACTGTCGGCGCTGGCCGCGGCCAGCCAGTGACCTGAGCAGCCCCTTGTTCGCGTAATAACGCAGTGTCGATGCAGGCACCCCGGTGCGCCGGGCGACATCGGCGATGTCCATGGTAACCCCCTTGACTTGAAGTTGACTTCAACTTGCATGCTGCTCGGCAGGTACCTATTCGTCAACTTGCCAAGGGCTTTCAGCGTGACTACCTCAATCCTCTCTCTCTCCATCGTGCTGGTCGGTATCGGCGCGACCCTGGTCATGGACCTGTGGACCTGGCTGCTCAAGCGCCTGGGCGTGACCACCCTGAACTACGCGATGATCGGCCGCTGGGCCGGGCATCTGCTGCAGGGGCGCTGGCGCCATGCGGCGATCGGCAAGGCCGCGCCAGTGCGCGGCGAGCTGGGCTGGGGCTGGCTGATCCACTACGCCACCGGGTTGGCCTTCGCCCTGTTGCTGGTGGCCGTGGCCGGGCAGGCCTGGCTGCGCGCGCCGACCCTGTGGCCCGCATTGCTGGTCGGGGCGGTGACCGTGCTGGTGCCCTTGTGCGTCGTGCAACCGGCTCTGGGTGCCGGCTACTTCGCGGCGAACACCCCGGCGCCGCTGCGCGGTTGCCTGCGCAGCCTGGCGACGCACTGCGTGTTTGGCCTTGGGCTGTTCCTCAGTGCCTGGGCCCTGGCCTGGTGCCTGCGGGGCTAGGCGGGCGGGGTAGCAGGGCGTTGCGCCTTGCCGGTCTGCCCGGGCTTGTGCCTGGACGACAACGGCAGGGTGCAATTTTGGCCCCGCTCCGCTAGCATTAGCGCTCTTTCCGCCCGCTCCGGTCACGATGGTTTTTTGATGAGTTATCAGGTTCTTGCACGTAAATGGCGTCCGCGCTCGTTCCGCGAAATGGTCGGCCAGACCCATGTGCTCAAGGCTTTGATCAACGCCCTGGACAACCAGCGCCTGCACCACGCCTATCTGTTCACCGGCACCCGTGGCGTGGGCAAGACCACCATCGCGCGGATCATCGCCAAGTGCCTGAACTGCGAGACCGGCATCACCTCGACGCCCTGCGGCACCTGTTCGGTGTGCCGGGAGATCGACGAAGGCCGCTTCGTCGACCTGATCGAGATCGACGCCGCCAGCCGCACCAAGGTCGAGGACACCCGCGAACTGCTCGACAACGTGCAGTACGCCCCCAGCCGCGGGCGCTTCAAGGTCTACCTGATCGACGAAGTGCACATGCTTTCCAGCCACTCGTTCAACGCCCTGTTGAAGACGCTGGAAGAGCCGCCGCCCTACGTCAAGTTCATCCTCGCCACCACCGACCCGCAGAAGCTGCCGGCCACCATCCTGTCGCGCTGCCTGCAGTTCTCGCTGAAGAACATGAGCCCGGAGCGGGTGGTCGAGCACCTGAGCCACGTGCTGGGCGCCGAGAACGTGCCGTTCGAGGACGATGCCCTGTGGCTGCTCGGGCGCGCCGCCGACGGCTCGATGCGCGACGCCATGAGCCTGACCGACCAGGCCATTGCCTTCGGTGAAGGGCGGGTGCTGGCGGCCGATGTGCGGGCGATGCTCGGCACCCTTGATCATGGCCAGGTGTACGGCGTGCTCCAGGCGTTGCTCGAGGGCGACGCGCGGGCGCTGCTGGAAGCGGTGCGCGACCTGGCCGAGCAAGGCCCGGACTGGAACGGCGTGCTCTCGGAAATGCTCAACGTGCTGCACCGGGTGGCCATTGCCCAGGCGCTGCCGGAGGCCGTCGACAACGGCCAGGGCGACCGCGACCGCGTGCTGGCGCTGGCTCAGGCCCTGCCGGCCGAAGACGTGCAGTTCTACTACCAGATGGGCCTGATTGGCCGCCGTGACCTGCCATTGGCGCCGGACCCACGTGGCGGCTTCGAAATGGTCCTGCTGCGCATGCTGGCGTTCCGTCCGGCCGATGCCGACGATGCGCCGAAACCGGTGCTAAAGCCGGTGGGGATCAGCCAGGCCACAGCTGATCCAACCACACCGGTGGCAGCGACGGCTGCTGTCGTCGCGCCCGCCGTGGCGCACGAGGCCGCGCCGGCGCCCGCCGAGGTTGTCGAAGCGGCCCCCGCGCCAGTGGTGCCTGTGCCCGCAGTGCTCGAGCCAGCGCCGCCAGAGCCCGTCGCCGAGCCGGTGGCGCTGCCGGCAGCGGCCGAGGAAGTCGTCGACTTGCCGTGGGAAGAGCCTGTCGCCGCGCCTGCGCCAGTGGCTATCGAGCCGCCGCCTGAGCCTGAGGCCCCAGCCGCCGAGCCGGCGCACTACCAGCCCGACGATGACGCGCCGCCGTTCGACCCGTCCGCCTACAGCCCGGCGGGCATGGAGCGTGATGACGAACCGCCAGGCGATGAGGACTACTACGTCCCGGACAGCGATCCGGCCGGTTTCAGCTACCTGGACGAGCTCGCCGAGCACGTCCAGGAAGAGCCCCCTGCCCAGGCGCCCGAACCCTTGCCCGCCGCCCAGCCGGCCACCGGTTTGGCCCTGCAATGGCTGGAATTATTCCCACAGTTGCCTGTCTCTGGGATGACAGGCAACATCGCCGCCAACTGTACCCTGATCGCCACCGAGGGCGACGACTGGCTGCTGCACCTGGACCCAGGCCAGGGCGCGCTGTTCAACGCCACCCAGCAACGGCGCCTGAACGACGCGCTCAACCAGCTGTTGGGGCGTAGCATCAACCTGAGCATCGAGTTGATCCGCCCCGAGCAAGAGACCCCGGCCCAGGCTGCAGCGCGCAAGCGCGCCAACCGCCAGCGCGACGCCGAGGTGTCGATCGAGCAGGACCCGCTCATCCAGCAGATGATTCGGCAGTTCGGCGCGACGGTACGACAGGATACTATTGAGCCGGTAGACGCCCTGGTCAGCCAGGGTCAATGACGGATAACCATGCGGCCGGCCACGGGGCGGGCCGCATCACATGACCCAATCGAGGTACACCCCATGATGAAAGGTGGCATGGCCGGCCTGATGAAGCAGGCCCAGCAGATGCAGGAAAAGATGCAGAAGATGCAGGAAGAACTGGCCAATGCGGAAGTCACCGGCCAGTCCGGTGGCGGCCTGGTCAGCGTGGTGATGACCGGTCGCCACGACGTCAAGCGCGTCAGCATCGACCAGAGCCTGATGTCGACCGATGCGGATGACAAGGAAGTGCTCGAGGACCTGATCGCCGCGGCGCTGAACGACGCCGTGCGCAAGATCGAGCAGAGCAGCCAGGAGAAGATGGGCGGCATGACTGCCGGCATGCAGCTGCCGCCTGGTTTCAAGATGCCGTTCTGATCGGCGTCCTGCGTCATAAGGGGGAGCAACGACCCAGCGGGCGTTGCTCCCTTGTTCATTCTGATTCCTGAATTGGCAGGCCCGCATACATGAGCTTCAGCCCCCTGATCCGCCAACTGATCGACGCCCTGCGCATCCTGCCCGGCGTTGGCCAGAAAACCGCCCAGCGCATGGCCTTGCAGCTGCTCGAGCGCGACCGCAGCGGCGGTACCCGCCTGGCCCAGGCCCTGAGCCAGGCCATGGACGGCGTCGGTCATTGCCGCCAGTGCCGCACCCTGACCGAGCAGGAACTGTGCCCGCAATGCGCCGACCCGCGCCGCGATGACACGCAGTTGTGCGTGGTCGAAGGGCCGATGGATGTCTATGCGGTGGAGCAGACCGGCTACCGCGGTCGCTATTTCGTGCTCAAGGGGCACCTGTCGCCGCTCGACGGCCTGGGCCCCGATGCCATTGGCATTCCGCAGCTGATGGCGCGGATCGAGGAGCAGGGCACCTTCAGCGAGGTGATCCTGGCCACCAACCCGACCGTGGAAGGGGAGGCGACGGCGCATTACATCGCCCAGCTGCTGGCCGAGAAAGGCCTGGCGGCCACGCGCATCGCCCATGGTGTGCCGTTGGGTGGGGAGCTGGAGCTGGTCGATGGTGGGACCCTGGCCCACGCCTTCGCCGGGCGCAAGCCGATTTCGCTGTAAGGCCCAGCGCTTTCAAGGTCTTTGGGTTTGAGAGTTATTGACCGAGGGAAGGCTGCCGAGTGTTCGCCGCAACCTTTGCAGTGCCGATAAAATCGAGCGCCGCGCGGGCGGCGCTCGGTCTGATAGGCGATACAACTCAAACGAACTCAGAATTCGCTCAGGGAAAACTCGGTCAGGCAGAAGGTCGGCACCCCGGCCGCCTGCAAGCGACGCGAACCTTCCAGCTCCGGCAGGTCGATGATCGCCGCCGCCTCGAATACCTGGGCACCCGTGCGGCGTACCAGGTTGGCCGCAGCCAGCAGGGTGCCGCCAGTGGCGATCAGGTCATCGAAGATCAGCACCGAGTCCCCTTCGCAAAGGCTGTCGGCGTGCACCTCCAGGAAGGCCTCGCCGTATTCGGTCTGGTAACCCTCGCTCAAGACGTCGGCCGGCAGCTTGCCCTGCTTGCGGAACAGGATCAGCGGCTTGTTCAACTGGTGGGCGATGATCGAGCCGATCAGGAAGCCCCGCGCGTCCATGGCGCCGATGTGGCTGAACTCGGCTTCGACATAGCGCTCGATGAACTGGTCGGCGACATAGCGCAGCCCGCGCGGCGATTGGAACAGCGGGGTGATGTCGCGGAAGATCACGCCCGGCTTGGGAAAGTCCACTACCGGGCGGATCAGGGCTTTGAGGTCGAAGGTGTCGCTGTGCATGGGGCGGGTATCCTGGAAAAACCAAGGCGCCAGTATACCCTGTTCACGCCAGGATCAGACCTCTAGCGCACCACCGGCCAGCGCGCACAGCTGGATCGGATCGAGGATATGCACTTCCTTGCCTTCGGCCTTGAGCAAGCCATTTTGCTGGAAGCGGGTGAATACGCGGGACACGGTTTCCACGGCCAGGCCCAGGTAGTTGCCGATCTCGTTGCGCGACATGCTCAGGCGGAACTGGTTGGCCGAGTAGCCACGGGCGCGGAAGCGCGCGGACAGGTTGACCAGGAAGGTGGCGATGCGTTCGTCGGCGGTTTTTTTCGACAGCAGCAGCATCATCTGCTGGTCGTCGCGGATCTCGCGGCTCATCACCCGCATCAGCTGGCGCCGCAGTTGCGGCAGTTGCACCGACAGTTCGTCGAGGCGCTCGAACGGGATCTCGCACACCGAGGTGGTTTCCTGGGCCTGGGCCGACACCGGGTAGGCCTCGGTGTCCATGCCGGACAGGCCGACCAGCTCGCTGGGCAGGTGGAAGCCGGTGATCTGCTCTTCGCCGCTGTCGCTCAGGCTGAAGGTTTTCAGGGCGCCGGAGCGCACGGCATAGACCGAGCCGAAATTGTCACCCTGGCGGAACAGGAACTCACCCTTTTTCAGCGGGCGGCCGCGTTTGACGATTTCATCCAATGCGTCCATGTCCTCGAGGTTGAGGGACAGGGGCAGGCACAGGGGGGCCAGGCTGCAATCCTTGCAATGGGCCTGGTTGTGTGGGCGCAGTTTTACTGGCTCGGACATTTCTTTCGATCCTTGTGGGAAAGCACACATAAGCCGTAAGGATAACCCGTGGCATGGGCTGTAGGCCAGCATGCGCTTTTTTGGTGCGCGCCGGCTCCGGTCCGGTGGGGTGTTCCGGCACCGTACAACTGTCCATAGTGTGCCTCGAAAGGCCCGCTGTCCATGCGGTGAAACGCCTCAATACAACCCTTAGATCACCCGTGAAAAACGCTGGCGGTTCTGCTGCGCCAGGTAGGCATCGAAGACCATGCATACCGAGCGTGCCAGCAGGCGGCCGGCCGGCAGGATGCGTATGCCCTGGGCGTCCAGGGTGATCAGGCCGTCGCGCTGCATGGCCTGCAACTGCGGCCAGAGATCGTTGAAGTAGCCGCGAAAATCAATGGTGAACGCCCGCTCGATTGGCTCGAAGTCCAGCTCGAAGTGGCAGATCAGTTGCTGGATGACGGCCCGGCGCAAGCGATCGTCCTGGTTGCACAAAAGGCCGCGCTGGGTCGCCAGCTGGGCGGTGGAGAGGGTGTCCTGGTAGGTGTTGAGGTCGCTGCTGTTCTGGCAGTAGAGGTCGCCGATCTGGCTGATCGCCGACACGCCCAGGCCGATCAGGTCGCAGTGGCCGTGGGTGGTGTAGCCCTGGAAGTTGCGTTGCAAGGTGCCTTCTTCCTGGGCAATGGCCAGCTCGTCGTCGGGCAGGGCGAAGTGGTCCATGCCGATGTAGCGGTAGCCGGCGGCGGTCAGCTGGTCGATGGTGGCGTGGAGCATTTCCAGCTTGGCCGCGGGTGCCGGCAGGTCGTTGCTGTCGATGCGCCGCTGGGGCATGAAGCGTTCGGGCAGGTGCGCGTAGTTGAACACCGACAGGCGGTCGGGTTGCAGGCGGATGACTTCCTCGACGGTGCGGGCGAAGCCTTCCGGGGTCTGCTTGGGCAGGCCGTAGATCAGGTCGAGGTTGATCGAGCGGAACTGCAAGGTGCGCGCCGCCTCGATCAGGGTGCGGGTCTGTTCCAGGCTTTGCAGGCGGTTGACCGCGCGCTGCACGGCCGGGTCAAGGTCCTGCACGCCGAGGCTGACGCGGTTGAAGCCCAGTTCGCGCAGCAGGCCCATGGTCGACCAGTCGGCCTCGCGCGGGTCGATCTCGATGCCGTAGTCGCCGGAGTCGTCGTCCAGCAGGTTGAAGTGCTGGCGTAGGGTGGCCATCAGCTGGCGCAGTTCCACATGGCTGAGGAAGGTCGGCGTGCCGCCACCGAAATGCAGCTGTTCAACAACTTGTTTAGGGTCGAGGTGGCAGGCGATCAGCTGGATTTCCTGCTCCAGGCGTTGCAGGTAGGGCGCGGCGCGGCCACGGTCCTTGGTGATGACCTTGTTGCAGGCGCAGTAGTAGCAGATGTTGGCGCAGAACGGCACGTGCACGTACAGCGACAGCGGGCGGGTGGCGCGACGGCTCTCGCGCAGGGCGTGGAGCAGGTCGAACGAGCCCACTTCGCCATGCAGTTGCACGGCGGTCGGATAGGAGGTGTAGCGTGGCCCGGCCAGATCGTAGCGACGAATCAGGTCGGCGTCCCAACGTAGGTCGTCGAGCATGTGGGTGGTCCCCGGATAGAGCAGCAGTGTCCGGAGTCTAGGGGCGTCTGTAGGAATCTGTGTTGATTTGTATCAAGGGCAGTTGGCAGCCCTGCGATCAGTGCCCCATCAGCCAGTGCTGGTGCGGCCCGGGTAGGGTCCACAAGCCGAACAGAATCACCAGCACGCCCCCGGCCATGCGCACACCGCGTTTGCGCAGCAGTTTGCCGACGCGCTCGGCGGCCAGCCCGGTGGCCAGCAGCACCGGCCAGGTGCCGACGCCGAAGGCCAGCATCAGCGCCGCGCTGTGCAGCGCATCGCCCTGGCTGGCCGCCCACAGCAGGGTGCTGTACACCAGGCCGCAAGGCAGCCAGCCCCACAGGGCGCCAAGCAGCAGGGCGCGGGGCAGGCTGGAGACCGGCAGCAGGCGCGTGGCCAGCGGTTGCACATGGCGCCACAGCCCGCGCCCCAGCGCCTCGATGCGGGTCAGGCCGCTCCACCAACCCGCCAGGTACAGGCCCATGGCAATCAGCAGTAGCGCCGCCAGCACCCGCAGCCCGGTCGCCAGCGGGCTGCTGGCCAGGGCCACCCCGGCCAGGCCCAGCAGCAGGCCGGCGCTGGCATAGCTGAGGATGCGCCCGAGGTTGTAAGCCAGCAGCAGGCGCAGGCGCTTGCCGCGCTGCTCGGGGGGGATGGCCAGGGTCAGGGCGCCCATCAGGCCGCCGCACATGCCCAGGCAATGGCCACCGCCGAGCAAGCCGAGCACCAGGGCCGAGCCAAGCAGGGGGATCAGCTCAGGCACGCGGGGTCGGGTCCTGGTCGTCAGGCTTGGCTTCGTCGTGCTTCACAGCAGCCTGGTGACGCGGGTCCTGGTCGTCGAACAGGATGCTGTGGGCCGGGCCTTCGAGGTCGTCGTACTGGCCGCTGTCCACTGCCCAGAAGAAGATGTACACGGCGACGCCGACCAATAGCAGGGCGGCGGGGATCATCACGTAGAGCGCGGGCATAGCGGTTTCCTTTCAGGCGACGGCGGTGCCGCGCCAGGCGCCTCTGTCGCGGCGGGCAGCCGGGTCAGGCGCAGGGCGTTGAGCACCACGATCAGCGAGCTGACCGACATGCCGATCGCCGCCCATACCGGGGTGATCCAGCCGAGCGCGGCGAACGGCAGCATGAGGCCATTGTACAGGGTCGCCCAGAGCAGGTTCTCGACAATGTTGCGGCGGGTGCGGCGGGCCAGGTCGAAGGCTTGCACCAGCGCGTGCAGGCGGTTGGATAGCAGCACTGCGTCCGCGCTGGTCTTGGCAAGGTCGGTGGCGCTGCCCATGGCGATGCTGATGTCGGCGGCGGCCAGCACCGGCACATCGTTGACCCCGTCGCCCAGCATCAGCACCTTGCGCCCCTCGGCCTGCAGGGCTTTCAGGCGGGCGAGCTTGTCGTCCGGGCGCAGGCCGCCGACGGCCTGGTCGACGCCCAGTTGCGCGGCCACCTCGGCGACCATTGGCGAGCTGTCGCCGGACAACAGCAGGGTCTGCCAGCCACGTGCCTTGCAGGCGGCCACCAGGTCGGCGGCATCGTCGCGCAGGCGGTCGTCCAGGCCGAACCAGGCCAGTGGCCCCTGACGATCGCCCAGCAGCAGCCATTGCCCGCGTGGTTCGGGTACGCCGGGCACCTCGGCGCCGCTCAGGGCGCAGACGAAGGTGGCCTGGCCAATGCGCAGGCGCTGGCCGTCCATGTCACCTTCCAGGCCCAGCCCCGGCACCGCATTGACCGCCTCGGCGGGCCGCGCGGCACGGCCGAAGGCGCGGGCGATCGGGTGTTCGGAGCGATTCTCCAGGGCGGCGGCCAGGGCCAGGCAGCGGTCGCTGTCCAGGCGCCCCAGCGGGCGCACGCTACGCAGTGCCAGGCGGCCTTCGGTGAGGGTGCCGGTCTTGTCGAAAATCACCGTGTCGATCTGGTTCAGGCCCTCCAGCACGTGGCCGCGAGTCACCAGCAGGCCGAGTTTGTGCAGGGTGCCGGTGGCGGCGGTGAGGGCGGTCGGGGTGGCCAGCGACAGTGCGCATGGGCAGGTGGCGACCAGCATGGCCAGGACGATCCAGAACGCCCGGGGCGCATCGAGCTGCCACCACACCAGGCCGATGAGCGCCGCCGCCACCAGGGTGAACAGCAGGAACCACTGCGAGGCGCGGTCGGCGATCTCGGCCAGGCGCGGTTTTTCCGACTGGGCGCGTTCCAGCAGGCGCACGATGGCCGACAGTCGCGAGTCATGGCCCAGGGCCTGGACCTCCACCGTGAGCGTGCTCTCGACGTTGAGGGTGCCGCCGGTGACGCGGTCGCCGGCCTGGCGTGGCAAGGGCAGGTATTCGCCGGTCAGCAGCGACTCATCGACGCTGGAGCGCCCGCCGACGATGCGCCCGTCGGCGGGAATCACCGCGCCGGGCAACACCTGCACGCGGTCGCCGCACTGCAACTCGCCGAGCAGGATGCGCTCGGCCTGGCCGTCGCTCGTCACGCGCAGGCACGAGGCCGGCAGCAGGTTGACCAGCTGCGCGGTGGCTGCCGCGGTGCGCTCGCGGGCGCGGCGTTCGAGGTAGCGCCCGGTGAGCAGGAACAGGGCGAACATGCCCACGGTATCGAAGTACAGCTCGCCACTGCCGGTGATCGCGGTCCAGATGCCGGCGCAGTAGGCCAGGGCGATGGCCAGCGACACCGAGACATCCATGGTCAGGTGGCGGGTGCGCAGGTCGCGGGCGGCGCCCTTGAAGAACGGCGCGCAGCTGTAGAACACGATGGGCGTGGTGAGGAACAGCGCGACCCAGCGCAGGATGGTGTGCATCTCTGGCGACAGGTCGATATTGAATTCCGGCCAGGTGGCCATGGTCGCCATCATCGCCTGGAACCACAGCAGGCCGGCCACGCCGAGGCGGCGCAGGGCGCTGCGGTTTTCCCGGGCCAGTTGTTCGGCGGCCTGGTCGGGCTGGTAGGGGTGGGCGGCGTAGCCGATCTGGCGTAGCTCGGCGAGCAGCCTGGACAGCGGCAGCTGGTGGTCGGCCCAGCTGACCAGCAGGCGGTGGTTGGACAGGTTGAGGCGCGCTTCGGCGACGCCGGGCAGGTTGCGCAGGTGCTTCTCGATCAGCCAGCCACAGGCGGCGCAGCTGATGCCTTCGACCAGCAGCGTGGCTTCGGCCAGTTCGCCTTCGTGGCGGACGAAGTTGCGTTGCACGTCGTCGCGGTCGTACAGCGCCAGCTCGTCCTGCAGTTGCCGCGGCAGGGCCTCGGGGTTGGCGCTGGTGTCGCTGCGGTGCTGGTAGTAGTGCTCCAGGCCACCGGCGACGATGGACTCGGCCACCGCCTGGCAGCCGGGGCAGCAGAACTGTCGCGGCGCGCCGAGTACCACGGCGGTGAAGCGGCTGCCGCCGGGGACGGGCAAGGCGCAGTGGTAGCAGCGGGTGGGGTGGGTCATGTCGAATCTATCTTTTGGCTTGGGATTGCCGGGGCCGCCTTGCGGCCCTTTGGCGACACAAGGCCGCTCCTACAGGGGGGCATGCGATTCCCTGTAGGAGCGGCCATGGGTCGCCAAAGGGGCGCAAGGCACCCCAGCGGTGTGGCGATTCATTGCTGGTGCTCGGCACCTTGCAGCGCTTCATCCCCCAGCTGCAAGGTCACCCCATGCTCGACCTTCTCTTCCTCGAACAGCCGCCACACATGGTCGTCCTGGCTACCCAGCAACTCGACGAAGCGCCGGCCCTGGACCTTGTCGTCGAGCTGGCCGACATAACGCCCCGGCTCGCTGCGCAGCAGCGGGACCTTGCGGTCCTTGTCCGGCTGGGTCGGCGAGATCAGGTTCAGCTCCAGCGTCTGTGGGGCACTGTTGCCGGTCAGGCGCACTTCGACCTCGCCGGTCAGTTCGTCCAGGTGCACGCTGGCCTTGAGGTTCAGGGCCTGGGCCAGCAGTTCGCGGTCCAGCGAGCGGTTGATGCCCTTGCCGGCCTCGTAGTAGTTGTCGTTGACCAGGTTGTCCGGGTTGCGCACGGCGATGCTGACCATGGTCAGGCTCAGGCACACCGAGGTGGCCAGGATGCCGATGATGATCCAGGGCCAGAGGTGCTTGTACCAGGGGCTGGCGGCGGTGGCGGCAGGCATTGTCGAAATTCTCTCTCAGCGGATCTGTGGGCCGATGAAGCGGCTCTTGGCTTCAACCTGGCTGGCACCGTCGTCGGCGTCCTTGAGGATGAAGGTGATTTCGTTGGTGGTCGAGGGCAGTTGCTCCGGGGCGACCGACAATTGCACCGGCAGGGTGACGATGTCGCCGGCGCTGACGCGGATCTCGCGCAGGCCTTCGAGCTTGAGGTCCGGCAGGCCGGCGGCGTCGAGCACGTAGACGTGGTCGCGCTGGTCCTTGTTCATCACCTTGAGGCTGTACACGTTCTCGATCCGCCCCTGGGCGTTCTCGCGATACAGCACGCGGTCCTTGGCCACGTCGAAGCCGACCAGCGAGCGGGTGGCGAAGGCGGTGGCCAGGGCGCCGATCATCACCAGCAGCACCAGGGCGTAGCCGATCAGGCGCGGGCGCAGCATGTGGGTCTTCTGCCCGGACAGGTTGTGCTCGGTGGTGTAGCTGATCAGGCCCTTGGGGTAGTTCATCTTGTCCATGATCGCGTCGCAGGCGTCGATGCACGCGGCGCAGCCGATGCACTCGATCTGCAGGCCGTCGCGGATGTCGATGCCGGTCGGGCAGACCTGCACGCACATGGTGCAGTCGATGCAGTCGCCCAGGCCCTTGGCCTTGTAGTCCATGTCCTTTTTACGCGGGCCACGGGTTTCGCCGCGGCGCGGGTCGTAGGAGACGATCAGGGTGTCCTTGTCGAACATCACGCTCTGGAAGCGCGCGTAGGGGCACATGTACACGCACACCTGTTCGCGCAGCCAGCCGGCGTTGCCGTAGGTGGCCAGGGTGAAGAAGCCGATCCAGAAGTAGGCCCAGCCGTCGGCCTGCCCGGTGAAGAATTCGAAGACCAGTTCGCGCACCGGGGTGAAGTAGC
The DNA here is from genome assembly GCF_019139535.1 of Pseudomonas muyukensis. Lineage (NCBI taxonomy): Bacteria > Pseudomonadati > Pseudomonadota > Gammaproteobacteria > Pseudomonadales > Pseudomonadaceae > Pseudomonas > Pseudomonas muyukensis. The sequence goes on from NZ_CP077073.1 coordinate 2,454,000, forward strand.
CGACGAAGGTCATGCCGGTGACGAAGCCGATCAGCAGCCACAGGCTGTGCTTGGTGAACTTGCGCAGGAACTTGTTGGCGCTCATGGGCTGCTTGTCCAGCTTCATGCGCTGGTTGCGGTCGCCCTCGGTGACTTTCTCGCACCACATGAACACCCAGGTCCATACGCTTTGCGGGCAGGTGTAGCCGCACCAGACCCGGCCGGCGTACACGGTGATGAAGAACAGGCCGAAGGCGGCGACGATCAGGATGCCCGAGAGCAGGATGAAGTCCTGCGGCCAGATGGTGGCGCCGAAGATGTAGAACTTGCGCTCGGGCAGGTCCCACCACACGGCCTGGCGGCCGCCCCAGCTCAGCCAGACAGTGCCGAAATACAGCAGGAACAGCACCGCGCCGCCGACCATCCGCAACCTGCGGAAGATGCCGGTGAAGGCGCGGGTGTAGATTTTTTCGCGCGAAGCGTAGAGATCGACGGAATCCTTCCCTTTGTTGGCAGGCGGGGTGACGTCATGTACCGGAATTTGCTTGCTCATCATCAAGTCCCACGGCAGTGGAGAAATGCCGCGGCCAGTGCTTGCCGGCCGCAGTCTCGCGCGTTCTGCTAGCGCTCTGCGGCCCATGATACGCCTGTGATGGCATACCTGGGGCGCGCTGCGACACTTAGTCGCGTTGGGTTCGTGGTATGAATCGTGATAAGGCGGGTGTCAATTGATACAGGTCAGCTTGTGCTGAGTTTGCTGGCCTCATCGCGGATGAATCCGCACCTACAGGGGGGGGTAGGAGCGGATTCATCCGTGAGCGGCCTGGCCTGCCTTATTCGGTCTGGGCCGGTTCCGCCTGATGCGACAGGCTGTACACATAGGCTGCCAACAAGTGCACCTTGTCGTTGCCTTGCATCTGCGCCTGGGCTGGCATCTGCCCTTGGCGACCGTAGCGGATGGTCTGTTGCAGCTGGGCGAAGCTCGAGCCGTAGATGAACGCCTGCGGGTGGGTCAGGTTGGGCGCGCCCATGGCCGGGGTGCCCTTGCCTTCGGGGCCGTGGCAGGCCACGCAGTTGCTGGCGAAGATCTGCTGGCCCTTGACCGGGTCGGCCTTGGCGTCTTCGGGCAGCTTGCGGCCATCGAGGTTGGTCAGCACGAAGGCGGCCACGTCGGCCACGCCCTGCTCGCCAATCACCGTGGCCCAACCCGGCATCACCCCGTGGCGACCATTCATGATGGTGGCCTTGATGGTCTCCGGTTCACCGCCCCAGCGCCAGTCGTTGTCGGTCAGGTTGGGGAAGCCGTAGGCGCCGCGGGCGTCGGAACCGTGGCACACCGAGCAGTTGGAGGCGAACAGCCGCGCGCCCATCTTCAGCGCCTGTGGGTCCTTGGCCACTTCTTCCACCGGCATGGCGGCGAACTTGGCGAAGATTGGCCCGAAGCGGGCGTCGGCCTTGGCCATCTCCTTTTCCCATTCGTGCACGCCGGTCCAGCCGGCCTGACCGTTGCTGAACTCGGTCTGCTTGTCGTTATCCAGGTACGCGTAGCCCGGCAGGATGCCTTTCCAGTTGCCCAGGCCGGGGTAGAGCACCAGGTAGCCGAGGGCGAAGACGACGGTGCCGACGAACAGCCAGAACCACCATTTCGGCAGCGGGTTGTCGTACTCCTCGATGCCGTCGAAGGCGTGGCCGACGGTTTCGTCGGTGATTTCCTCGCGCTGGCCCTTGCGGGTCGACAGCAGCAGCCAGGTCAGGGCGAAGATGGTGCCCAGGGTCAGGACGCTGACGTACAGACTCCAGAAGGTTGTCATTGTTGTTTGCTCCCAGAAGCTCGTGCTTGCTCGAGGTGCCGGATGGCCTCGGGATCGTCCGCGAACGGCAATTGCGTCGCTTCATCGAAATCCTTCTTGCGCCGTGGGCTGAACACCCACAGCGCCAGGCCCACGAAGGCCACCAGCACCAGCGCGGTGCCCAGACCGCGAATCATCCCGATATCCATCATGGTCACCGTTTGCTCTTGATGAGGGTGCCAAGGCCTTGCAGGTACGCCACGATGGCGTCCATCTCGGTCTTGCCCTTGACTGCGTCCTTGGCACCGGCGATGTCTTCGTCGGTGTAGGGCACGCCAAGCGTGCGCAGCACTTCCATCTTCTTGGCGGTGTCCTTGCCGTCGAGCTTGTGCTCGACCAGCCAGGGGTAGGACGGCATCTTCGATTCCGGCACCACGTTGCGCGGGTTGTACAGATGCGCGCGGTGCCAGTCGTCCGAGTAGCGGCCGCCGACGCGGGCCAGGTCCGGCCCGGTGCGCTTGGAGCCCCACAGGAACGGGTGGTCCCACACGCTCTCGCCGGCCACCGAGTAGTGGCCGTAGCGTTCGGTTTCGGCGCGGAACGGGCGAATCATCTGCGAGTGGCAGCCCACGCAGCCTTCGCGGATGTAGATGTCACGCCCCTCGAGCTCCAGTGCGGTGCGCGGCTTCATGCCTTCGACCGGTTTGTTGGTGACGTCCTGGAAAAACAGCGGGACGATTTGCGTGAGGCCACCGATGCTCACCGCGATGACCATGAAGAAGGCCATCAGGCCTATGTTCTTCTCGACTGCTTCGTGCTTCATCAGTGCGCTCCCACGACGACGATCTTGGCGGCTTCCTCAGCCTGTACCGGGTTGGCGGCGCGGACAGTGCGCAACACGTTGTAGGCCATCAGCAGCATGCCGGAGGCGAAGAACGCACCGCCCAGGGCGCGGACGATGAAGCCCGGGTGGCTGGCCTGCAGGGCTTCGACGAAGGAGTAGGTGAGGGTGCCGTCGTCGTTGATGGCGCGCCACATCAGGCCCTGGGTGATGCCGTTGACCCACATCGAGGCGATGTACAGCACGGTGCCGATGGTGGCCAGCCAGAAGTGCGCGTTGATCAGGCCGACGCTGTGCATCTGCTCGCGGCCGTAGAGTTTCGGGATCATGTGGTAGACCGCGCCGATGGAAATCATCGCCACCCAGCCGAGGGCGCCGGCGTGGACGTGGCCGATGGTCCAGTCGGTGTAGTGCGACAGCGAGTTGACCGTCTTGATGGCCATCATCGGGCCTTCGAAGGTGGACATGCCGTAGAACGCCAGCGACACCACCAGGAAGCGCAGGATCGGGTCGGTGCGCAGCTTATGCCAGGCGCCCGAGAGGGTCATCATGCCGTTGATCATGCCGCCCCAGCTCGGTGCCAGGAGGATGATCGACATCACCATGCCCAGCGACTGGGCCCAGTCGGGCAGGGCGGTGTAGTGCAGGTGGTGGGGGCCGGCCCAGATGTACAGGGTGATCAGCGCCCAGAAGTGGACGATCGACAGGCGATAGGAATAGATCGGGCGTTCGGCCTGCTTGGGCACGAAGTAGTACATCATCCCCAGGAAGCCGGTGGTGAGGAAGAAGCCCACGGCGTTGTGCCCGTACCACCACTGGATCATCGCGTCGGTGGCGCCGGCGTAGGCCGAGTACGACTTGAACAGGCTCACCGGCAGCGAGATGTGGTTGACGATGTGCAGCATCGCGGTGACCACGATGAAGGCGCCGTAGAACCAGTTGCCGACATAGATGTGCTTGGTCTTGCGCTTGACGATGGTGCCGAAGAACACCAGGGCGTAGGTGACCCAGACGATGGCCAGGAGGATCGCCAGCGGCCACTCGAGCTCGGCGTATTCCTTGGTGGTGGTCAAGCCCATCGGCAGGGTGATCAGCGCGCCGACGATCACCGCCTGCCAGCCCCAGAAGGTGAAGGCGGCCATGCTGTCGGAGATCAGGCGGGTCTGACAGGTGCGCTGCACCACGTAGTAGCTGGTGCCGAACAGGGCACAGCCACCGAAGGCGAAGATCACCAGGTTGGTGTGCAGCGGGCGCAGGCGGCCGAAGCTCGTCCATGGCAGGTCCAGGTTGAGCTGGGGCCATACCAGTTGCGAGGCGATGAAGACGCCGAGCCCCATGCCAAGGATCCCCCAGACCACCGTCATGATGGCGAACTGGCGGACGACCTTATAGTTATAAGCAGTCGGACTGATTGCAGTGCTCATTCTAAGGTTCCACGGTTTGGGTGTTCTTGTTGGTTGGTAAATCGGCGCCAGTATCGATAACCACCAGGGTTATGGCAACGCAAGGGATCGGGCGCCGACCCGTGTCCAGACCCGTTTCGCCACCGTCCCGTGGCGTTGGGGTCGAACGATTGTACACAAACAAATATTTGTAATGTGTACCGTTTTCCATATTTTTCTGATCGATCGGTCAAGCTTTTTGATCGGGACGGCATCAGGCTGTGTGCCGCGTCTGCTTCGGTCCTTTGGGAGCGAAGCCCACTGTGGCAACAAGCTTAGTTGTGTTCGGAGGGGGTGCAAGGGAGGGGGCGAGCGGGGGGAGGCTGGTGTGATGTGGTGGGGCGGATATCGAGCGCCGCGCGGGCGGCGCTCGATTTTACAGGCGTTGAATCTCTCCCGGCGTACTCACTGAGCAGTCACTGTTTCAGGAATCTGATCCTGCGACAGGCTATACACATACGCCGCCAGCAGGTGGACCTTGTCGTTGCCCTGGATGTCGGCCTGGGCCGGCATCTGGCCCTGACGGCCGTAGCGGATGGTCTGCTGCAGCTGGGCGAAGCTCGAACCGTAGATGAACGCCTGCGGATGGGTCAGGTTGGGCGCGCCCATGGCCGGGGTGCCCTTGCCTTCAGGCCCGTGGCAGGCCACGCAGTTGCTGGCGAAGATCTCCTTGCCCTTGACCGGGTCGGCCTTGGCGTCCGCCGGCAGCTGGCGGCCGTCGAGGTTGGTCAGCACGAACGCGGCCACGTCGGCCACGCCCTGCTCGCCAATCACCGTGGACCAGCCCGGCATCACGCCATGGCGACCGTTCATGATGGTCGCCTTGATGGTCTGGGCGTCGCCGCCCCAGCGCCAGTCGCTGTCGGTCAGGTTGGGGAAGCCGTAGGAACCCTTGGCGTCGGAGCCGTGGCACACCGAGCAGTTGGAGGCGAACAGGCGGCTGCCCATCTTCAGCGCTTGCGGGTCCTTGGCCACTTCCTCCACTGGCATGGCGGCGTACTTGGCGAAGATCGGTCCGAACTTGGCGTCGGCCTTGTCCATCTCTTTCTGCCACTCGTCCACCTGGGTCCAGCCGTTCTCGTAGCCGGGCAGGATGCCTTTCCAGTTGCCCAGGCCCGGGTACAGGATCAGGTAGCCGACCGAGAACACCAGGGTGCCGACGAACAGCCAGAACCACCATTTGGGCAGCGGGTTGTCATACTCCTCGATGCCATCGAAGCTGTGGCCCATGGTCTGGTCGGTGGTGTCGCTGCTCTGGCCCTTGCGGGTGCTGAGCAGCAGCCAGGTCAGGCCGATCAGGCTGCCGATGGTCAGTACGCTGATATACGTACTCCAGAAGGTGGTCATTGCCCGTTACTCCTCATGGCAGGTTCCTGCCCGGCGGGGGGCAGGCGGTCGTCGACGAAGGGCAGCAGGCGCGCTTCGGCGAAATCTCGGTCGCGGCGGCGGTTGAACACCCACAGTGACAGGCCGATGAAGGCAATCATCACCACCAGGGTGCCCAGGCCGCGGATCATGCCGATGTCTAGGTCCATCGCACTCACCTCTTGTTCTTGATCGCGGTGCCGAGCACCTGCAGGTAGGCGACCAGCGCGTCCATCTCGGTCTTGCCCTTGACGGCTTCCTTGGCACCGGCGATGTCGTCGTCGCTGTAGGGCACGCCGAGGTTGCGCAGGACGCGCATCTTGACGTCGGTGTGGCTGTTGTCGACCGCCGCGGCCACCAGCCACGGATAGGACGGCATCTTCGACTCCGGCACCACGTTGCGCGGGTTGTACAGGTGCGCGCGGTGCCAGTCGTCCGAGTAGCGGCCGCCGACGCGGGCCAGGTCCGGCCCGGTGCGCTTGGAGCCCCACAGGAACGGGTGGTCCCACACGCTCTCGCCGGCCACCGAGTAGTGGCCGTAGCGCTCGGTCTCGGCGCGGAACGGCCGGACCATCTGCGAGTGGCAGCCCACGCAGCCTTCGCGGATGTAGATGTCGCGGCCTTCCAGTTGCAGGGCGGTGTAGGGCTTCATGCCTTCGACCGGTTTGTTGGTGACGTCCTGGAAGAACAGCGGGACGATTTGCGTCAGGCCGCCGATGCTGACGGCGAACACCATCAGCAGGGCCATCAGGCCTATGTTTTTCTCAACGACTTCGTGTTTCATCAGGCTCTACTCCTCAAGCCAGCTGGGCATTGGCGGTGGCTTGCTCGGCAGCCGGGGCACGCACGGTGCGCCAGGTGTTCCAGGCCATCAGGAACATGCCGCTGAGGAAGATCACGCCGCCGACGAAGCGCACGACGAAGCCTGGGTGGCTGGCCACCAGGGTTTCGACGAACGAGTAGGTCAGCGTGCCGTCGCTGTTGACTGCGCGCCACATCAGGCCCTGGGCGATGCCGTTGACCCACATCGAGGCGATGTAGAGCACGGTGCCGATGGTGGCCAGCCAGAAGTGCGCATTGATCAGGCCGAGGCTGTACATGCGCTCCTTGCCGAACACTTTCGGGATGGTGTGGTACAGCGCGCCGATGGAGATCATCGCCACCCAGCCGAGGGCGCCGGCGTGCACGTGGCCAATGGTCCAGTCGGTGTAGTGGGACAGGGCGTTGACCGTCTTGATGGCCATCATCGGGCCTTCGAAGGTGGACATGCCGTAGAACGCCAGCGAGACCACCAGGAAGCGCAGGATCGGGTCGCTGCGCAGCTTATGCCAGGCGCCCGAGAGGGTCATCATGCCGTTGATCATGCCGCCCCAGCTCGGGGCCAGGAGGATCAGCGACATGATCATGCCCAGCGACTGGGCCCAGTCGGGCAGGGCGGTGTAGTGCAGGTGATGCGGGCCGGCCCAGATGTACAGGGTGATCAGCGCCCAGAAGTGCACGATCGACAGGCGATACGAATACACCGGGCGTTCAGCCTGCTTGGGCACGTAGTAGTACATCATCCCCAGGAAGCCGGCGGTGAGGAAGAAGCCCACGGCGTTATGGCCGTACCACCACTGCACCATGGCATCGGTGGCGCCGGCGTACAGCGAATAGGACTTGGTCAGGCTGACCGGCACTTCCAGGTTGTTGACGATGTGCAGGATCGCCACGGTGAGGATGAAGGCGCCGAAGAACCAGTTGCCCACGTAGATGTGCTTGGTGTTGCGCTTCATCAGCGTGCCGAAGAACACCACGGCATAGGCGACCCAGACGATGGTGATCAGGATGTCGATCGGCCATTCCAGTTCGGCGTACTCCTTGGTGCTGGTGTAGCCCAGTGGCAGGCTGATCGCCGCCAGCAGGATCACCAGTTGCCAGCCCCAGAAGGTGAACGCGGCCAGGCGTGGCGCGAACAGGGTGGTCTGGCAGGTGCGTTGCACCGAATAATAGGAGGTGGCGAACAGGGCACAGCCGCCGAAGGCGAAGATCACCGCGTTGGTGTGCAAGGGTCGCAGGCGGCCGAAGCTGGTCCACGGCAGGTCAAGGTTGAAGGCGGGCCAGGCGAGCTGGGCGGCAATGAAGACGCCGAGCCCCATCCCGACGATGCCCCACACCACCGTCATGATGGCGAATTGGCGGACCACCTGATAGTTGTAGGCGGTACTGCTGGTTGTGTTCATGTATGGGTTCCCATCCACGGTTATAGGCAGGCTAGACAGCGAGGCAAGCATGATTAATGGGCAAAGTGCCGGTATTGACGGGGATCAATGGGCGAAGATCGCAAATGTCCCAGGCTTGCGCTGCGATCCTCCGAAAACTCCGGGGGATCGCGGCGTTTGCGCCTGCCTGATCCTGGCCCATGGCGCCGGTGCGCCAATGGACAGCGGGTTCATGGAGGACATGGCGCAAAGGCTGGCGGGGCAAGGGGTAGGGGTGGTGCGCTTCGAGTTTGCGTACATGGCCCAGCGGCGTGTCAGCGGCGCTAAACGGCCGCCCAATCCGCAGAAGGTGTTGCTGGAAACCTGGCGGACTGTATACGAACAGGTGCGACCTTTAGTCGCAGGAAAATTGGCCGTTGGCGGCAAGTCCATGGGCGGGCGCATGGCCAGTTTGCTGGCTGATGAACTCGGCGCCGATGCGCTGGTGTGCTTGGGCTATCCGTTCTATGCGGTGGGCAAGCCGGAAAAACCCCGGGTCGAGCACCTGGCGGGGCTGCGGACGCCCACGCTGATCGTGCAGGGCGAGCGGGATGCCCTGGGCAATCGTGAGGCGGTGGCGGGGTATGAACTATCGCCGGCGATCGAGGTGTGCTGGCTGGCGGCGGCGGATCATGACTTGAAGCCGCTGAAGGTGTCCGGGTTCAGCCATGAGCAGCATCTGCAGACGGCGGCGCAGCGGGTGGCGGGGTTTTTGACCGATGCGCCGGCAAGCCGGCTCCTGCGCTGTTCCCTGTAGGAGCCGGCGAACCTGTACGCGCTTAGTCGCGGTACTCGCACAGGTAGGCGGTATCGACGGCGACCTTGAGCTGGAACTTGCTGTCGGCCGGCACGTTGAACTGGCTGCCTGCGGCGAATTTCTCCCAGTTGTCGCTGCCCGGCAGCTTGACGGTCAGGGCGCCGGAGACCACGTGCATGATCTCGCGCTTGGCGGTGCCGAACTCGTATTCACCCGGCGCCATGACGCCGACGGTAGCCGGACCTTCATGGCCTTCGAAGGCGATCGACTTGACAGTGCCATCGAAGTACTCATTGACCTTGAACATGGGGCGGCTCCTGAAAAAGGGCTGAAAAATGGGCTGGCCAGTATGCCCAAGGCCCACGGCGGCGTCATCTGTTTCAGGCATCCCCCGCCGGCAGGCTCAAGGGCAGCAGGCGGGCGGTGTTGCGCGCATCCTCCAGGGCCCGGTGCTGGCGCCCGGAAAACTGCAGCCCGGCCAGTTGCAGGGCGCCGTTCAACCCCGCCGGTCGTTGCAACTGGCGGGCCTTGGCGAAGCGCTGCTTGAGGTTAATGTGCGGCAACTGCGCCAGCAGGCTGTGCACCTGGTGCAGCTGCCATTCTTGCAGCAACTGCTTGCGGTCGTAGTCGCCCCAGCTGACCCAGGCCTGCAACTGTCCCTGGTGATGCGCCAGCCAGCGCTCGAACTGCCCCCAGACCTCGGCGAACGGCGCGGCGCCGTCGACGTCGGCCTGGCGAATGTGGGTCAGCTCGCGGCAGAACGGGGTCAGTTGCGGCCGCCGCCTGGGCCGCACGAAACGCTGGAAATGCTCGACCTCGCGGCCGTCGCGGGTGACCAGGCTCGCGCCGATCTCGATGACTTCCATATCCGTGACCGGCCAGCCACCTTCATCGGTGGTGGCTTCCAGGTCGATCACCAACCAATGGCCCATGCCAGGCTCCCTATCAATGCACGAAGATCCCTCGGCAAGCCCTCGAAGAGGCGCCAGCGCGCGGGCCAGTAGAGCGTAGCCAAAGTCGGCGCGCACGGCATCCCCTGGCACTTTGGCATATCCGGCGGTTGTGCCGGTCAGGGAAAACGCCTAGCTTAGGCGCATTAATGTGATGAGTGTCCCGACTTGATCCCTTTGCCCAGCCTCAAGCTGTCGTCCACCTTGCTGCTGTTCGCCACCTTGTTGCTGACAGCTGCGGCGCGGGCCGACGAGGCCCATGAGGTGAAGGTCGGCGCGGCGCACTTCCCGCCCTACACGGTGCGCCCGGAGCAGGGAGCCGATACCGGCTTGCTGCCGCAGTTGGTGGAGGCGCTGAACCGGATGCAGGGGCAGTACCGGTTCGTCCTGGTGCCGACCTCGATTCCCCGGCGCTTCGGTGATTTCCAGCAGGGCCGCACCGACATGGCGATCTTCGAGAACCCGCAGTGGGGTTGGCAGGGCATCGCGCACAAGGCCGTGGACATGGGCCTTGAGGATGCCGAGATCTTCGTCGCCCGCCAGCAGGCCGAGCGTGACCAGCGCTATTTCGACGACCTCGACGGCAAGCGCCTGGCGCTGTTCAACGGCTATCACTATGCCTTCGCCGATTTCAACCCAGACCCGGCCTACCTGAAGAAGCGCTACCGGGCGACCCTGACCTACTCCCACGACAGCAACCTGAACATGGTCGAGCGCGGGCGCGCCGATGTTGCCCTGGTGACCCGTTCGTACCTGATCGATTTTCTCAAGCGCAACCCCGGCAGCGCGTTGATGGCCTCGGAGCGGGTCGACCAGGTCTACCATCACTACGCGCTGCTGCGCCCCGACGCGCCGATCAGCCCCGAGGCATTCGCCGGCCTGCTGCGCGGCCTGCGCGAGAACGGCGAGCTGCTGCGCATCTTCCGGCCCTACAAGATCACTGTCGAAGCCCCGCGCGACTAAATTGCCCGGGGCGGGTCACGTTCACAGGAGTGAGCCTTCTTTCACTTGCCGTGAGCCATGACCATGCCGTTCGATGCTGCTTCGCCGCCCCTTTGCGCGCCTCGTTGGCGCACCCTGCACGCCGACGAGGGCGATTGCCACCTGAGCCTCGCCCTGGAAGGACGCCCGTTGATCGGCGTGCGTCTGGTGCCGGAGCAGGCGCTGCATGTGCACCTCGAGCAGCTTTGCCCTGAACGCTCGGAGCAGGCGTTGTGGGCGGCCTGTTACTGGTTGCTGTCCCGTAATCCGGGTTGTCTGCGCCTGGTCTGGCACTTGCCGGGTGTGCAGTCGCAGGCCCTGGCCAGCGGCTTGCTGGTGCCGGGTGAGGCGCCGGGGCAGTACCTGTGCGAGCGCGCGTTGTTCTGGCAATTGCCCCAGCCGTGGCTGGGCGAGTCGCGGGCCTACCCGCAGCAGATGCTGATCAGCCAAGGCAAGCGCCACCCGCGCCGTGCGCCCAAGCCGCGCGGCGAGGTATACCGGCGTTTCGATGCGCGCCTGGGGGCCTGGGTGTCGTTGCGCACCCTGGAGATCGAGCAGGACCTTGAGCGTTTCAATCGCTGGCAGAACAGCTCGCGGGTCGCGCAGTTCTGGCAGGAGAGCGGTACGCTGGCGCAGCACCGCGAATACCTCGGCAAGCTCGAGCAGGACCCACATACCCTGACCCTGATCGGCTGTTTCGACGATGAGCCGTTCGCCTACTTCGAGGCCTACTGGGCCAAGGAAGACCGTATCGCGCCGTTTTATCCTGCCGACGACTACGACCGCGGCATCCACATGCTGGTGGGGGAGCAGGCGCACCGCGGGCCGCACAAGGTGGCCAGCTGGCTGTCGGCGCTGGTCCACTACCTGTTCCTCGACGACCCGCGCACCCAGCGGGTGGTGGCCGAGCCGCGCGCCGACAACGGCAAGATGATCGGCTACATGCACGACCAGTGCTTCCACTGCGAGAAGGAATTCGATTTCCCGCACAAGCGTGCGGCGCTGATGATCCTGGGGCGTGAGCGGTTCTTCGATCGCTGCAGCTTGGTGTGAGGCGCGTCGCCCTGCAGGACTCGGCATTGCCTGCTGCGCCAGCAAGGCTGGCTCCTACAGGGCCGGACGGGAACTGTGTAGGAGTCGGCTTGCCGGCGAGCCCGGCCGTCAGCCCTGGCGGCTGCTCTTGCGGCAGTGGATCAGCGCATCGCGAATCATGAAGTTGACCAGCGTCGGCGAGACCCCCAGCTCCTTGGCGATGTCCTTTTGCGGCACGCCGTGCAGCCGGTACATCTCGAAGGCATAGCGGGTGCGCGCGGGCAGTTCGTTGAGCGAGGCGGCGATGTGTTCGAGGGTGGCGAGGTTGATGTGGGTGGCTTCGGGCGAGGCGTTCTGGATGACCACGTTCAGGCCCTCCTCTTCACTGCCGGAGTACTTCAGCTCCATGGCCTGCTTGCGGTAGTGATCGATGGCCAGGTTGCGCACGATCTGGAACAGGTAGCTGAGCTGGGCCTTGAACGATGACGTGATCTGCGGGGCGGCACTGAGCCGGAAGAACGCGTCCTGCACCACATCCTCGGCGCGTGAGCGGCAGCCGGTGATGCGCGCCGCGATCTTGACCAGGATATTGCGGTTGTCGACGAACGCCTGGAGTAACGGTGAATCGCACTTACTTGTGGATAGTTGTTCCGCCATGGAAATCACCTTGTCTCGGAGGGGAAAGGGAGCACAGCCAGAAGCGATGCTTCCTACGACGTGCGACAAACTATTCAGAATGATAATGATTGTCAAATACGAAAGTTAATGAGTTTCGATTAATTTCGGTTCTAAGCGATCGCACTGTGAAGCGCGTCAACCTTGCCGCTTGCGCCGGCCTGTTCCGGGCCTAATTTCTGCCCTGGTTTATCCGTTCCCCTGTGTACATCCGGCTGCCGAACGCTGCCCGCCTGTCATGTGCGGAGCCAGCCAGGCACGACTCACCCAGACACTGGCAGGAACATTCCATGACGGACGCCTTCGAACTCCCGCACTCGCTGGTCCAGGCCCTGGCGCAGCGCGCCGCCCAGACCCCGGAGCGGATTGCCTTGCGCTTTCTCGCCGACGCGCCCGGTGAACAGGCGGTGCTCAGCTACCGGGACCTCGACCAGCGCGCCCGGACGATCGCCGCGGCCTTGCAGGCCCGTGCCGGGTTTGGCGAGCGCGCCGTGCTGCTGTTTCCCAGCGGGCCGGACTATGTCGCGGCGTTCTTCGGCTGCCTGTATGCCGGGGTGATCGCCGTGCCGGCCTACCCGCCGGAATCCTCGCGCCAGCATCATCAGGAGCGCTTGTTGTCGATCATCGCCGACGCCGAGCCGCGCCTGCTGCTGACGGTAGAAGCGCTGTGTGACAGTTTGCAGGGCCTTGACGCCCTGGCCGCGGACCACGGCCCGACCCTGCTGGCGGTGGACCGCCTGGACCCGCAGCTCGCCGCGCACTGGCGCGAGCCGTCGCTGGCGGGGCATGACATCGCCTTCCTGCAATACACCTCCGGCTCCACCGCGCTGCCCAAGGGCGTGCAGGTCAGCCATGGCAACCTGGTGGCCAACGAGCAACTGATCCGCCGCGGCTTCGGCATCGACCTCAACCCGGACGACGTGATCGTCAGCTGGTTGCCGCTGTACCACGACATGGGCCTGATCGGCGGGCTGCTGCAGCCGATCTTCAGCGGTGTGCCGTGCGTGCTGATGTCGCCGGGCTATTTCCTCGCCCGGCCCCTGCGTTGGCTGCAGGCCATCAGCGAATACGGCGGCACCATCAGCGGTGGCCCCGACTTCGCCTACCGCCTGTGCAGCGAGCGGGTCAGCGAGTCGGCCCTGGCCGGGCTCGATCTGAGCCGCTGGCGCGTGGCCTATTCAGGCTCCGAGCCGATTCGCCAGGACAGCCTCGAGACCTTCGCCGCGAAGTTCGCCGCCTGTGGTTTCCAGGCCAGCAGCTTCTTCGCCAGCTATGGCCTGGCCGAGGCCACCCTGTTCGTCAGCGGCAGCCGCCGCGGCCAGGGCATCGCTGCCCTGGCGCTGGACGCCGAGGCATTGGCCGGCAACCGCGCCGAAGCGGGCCAGGGCAGCGTGCTGATGAGTTGCGGTTATCCGCAGCCGGACCATGCGGTGCGTATCGTCGAGCCGCAGCAGCTGGCGCAGCTCGGCGACAATCAGGTCGGCGAGATCTGGGCCGCGGGCCCGAGCATCGCCCTGGGCTACTGGCGCAACCCCGAGGCCAGTGCCCGTACCTTCGTCGAGCGCGACGGCCAGACCTGGCTGCGCACCGGCGACCTGGGCTTCCTGCGCGATGGCGAGGTGTTCGTGACCGGCCGCTTGAAGGACATGCTCATCGTCCGTGGCCAGAACCTCTACCCCCAGGACCTGGAGAAAACCCTGGAGCGCGAGGTCGATGACCTGCGCAAGGGGCGGGTGGCGGTGTTTGCCGTCGACGACCAGGGCGAGGAGGGCATCGGCGTGGCGGTGGAGATCAGCCGCAACGTGCAGAAAGCGCGCCAGCCCGAAGCGCTGATCAACACCCTGCGCCGGGTAATCGCCGACGCCTGCCGCCAGGCGCCGGCGGTGGTGTTGCTGCTCAACCCGGGGGCCTTGCCCAAGACCTCCAGCGGCAAGTTGCAGCGTTCGGCGTGCCGTCTGCGCATGGACGACGGCAGCCTCGATTGCTACGCACGCTTCCCGGCGGCTGTGCAGCCGCCGCCCGCCGCGGCCACCGGCGAAGGCTTGCAAGCCCGTATCGCCAGCCTCTGGTGCGAGCTGCTGGGCATCGAAGCGGTGGCGGCGGACGATCACTTCCTGCTGCTGGGCGGCAACTCCATCGTCGCCACCCAGGTGAGTGCGCGCCTGGGTGATGCGCTGGGTATCCCGCTGAGCCTGCGCACCTTGTTCGAAGCGCCGACCCTGGCCGAGTACAGCGCCGCCGTGGCGGCCATGCTCGCCGACGGCAGCAGTGCTGCCGGGCGCATCGAGCGCCAGGGCCGTGACCAGGCGTTGGCGCAGTCGCTGGCGCAGAACCGCTTGTGGCTGCTGTGGCAGCTGGAGCCGCAATCGGCCGCCTACAACATTCCGGCGGGCCTGCACCTGCGCGGCGAGCTCGACGAGCAGGCCCTGCAGGCCAGCTTCCAGGCCCTGGTGGCGCGCCACGAGTCGCTGCGCACGGTCTTCGACGAGGTCGATGGCCAGGGGCTGCAACGCATCCTGGCGAGCCTGCCATTGACCGTGCAGCGCCTGGACCTCGAAGGCCTGGACGCCGACCAGGTGGCGGCACGCCGCGAACAGGAAGCGCAACAACCGTTCGACCTGCGCCAAGGGCCGCTGCTGCGGGTAACCCTGGCGCGCCTGGATGACGAGCAGCACCAGCTGTGGCTGACCTTGCACCATATCGTCGCCGACGGCTGGTCGCTGAATATCCTGCTCGACGAATTCGCCCGCCTGTATGCCGCCCAAGGCCAGGCGCTGAACCTGGGCGAGCTGCCGCTGGGCTATGCCGACTACGGCCACTGGCAGCGCCAGTGGCTGGCCGACGGCGAAAACGCGCGGCAGCTGGCGTACTGGCAAGCCAAGCTCGGCAGCGAGCTGCCGGTGCTCGACCTGTGCACCGACCAGCCGCGGGCGAGCCTGCGCGATGCCCGCGCCGCGCGCCTGAGCCTCAAGGTGCCGGCCGCGCTCGGCAGCGCCCTCAAGGACCTGGCCCGCGCGCAGCAGGCCAGCCTGTTCATGGTCCTGCTGGCCGGCTGGCAGGCGCTGCTGCACCGCTACACCGGCCAAGGCGATATCCGCGTCGGGGTGCCCAACGCCAACCGCCCGCGCCTGGAAACCCAGGGCCTGGTCGGCTTCTTCATCAATACCCAGGTGCTGCGTGCCGAGCTCGACGGCCGCCTGCCGTTCGTCCAGTTGCTGAGCCAGGTGCGCCAGGCCACCCTGGAGGCCCAGGCGCACCAGGACCTGCCGTTCGAGCAGTTGCTCGAGGCGCTGCCCCAGGCTCGAGAGCAGGGCCTGTTCCAGGTCATGTTCAACCACCAGCAACGCGACCTCTCGGCCCTGCGCCGGCTGCCCGGCCTGCTGGCCGAGGAGCTGCCGTGGCACAGCCGCGAGGCCAAGTTCGAGTTGCAACTGCACAGCGAGGAAGACCATCAAGGTCGCCTGACCCTGGCCTTCGACTACGCTGCCGGGCTGTTCGAGGCGGCCACCGTGCAACGCCTGGCCGGTCACCTGCTGGCACTGCTGGAGCAGGTGTGCGCCGAGCCGCACCTTGCCCTGGGCGAGGTGCGGCTGCTGGATGAACAGTGTCGCGCGCAGTTGCTGGATTGGGGCCAGGCGCCCATGGCCAATGCGCCGCAGCTGGTGGTGGAACAGCTCAACGAACAAGCCCGGCGCACGCCCGAAGCTACCGCGCTGGTGTGGGACGGCGGCCAGCTCGACTACGCCGAACTGCATCAGCAGGCCAACCGCCTGGCCCATTACCTGCGGGACAAAGGCGTGGGTCCCGACACCTGCGTGGCCATCGCCCTGGAGCGCTCGCCGCAACTGCTGGTCGGCCTGTTGGCGATCCTCAAGGCCGGCGGCGCCTACGTGCCGCTCGACAGCGACTACCCGGCCGAACGCCTGGCCTACATGCTCGCCGACTGCAAGGCCGGCCTGCTGCTCAGCCACAGCGACCTGCTGCAGACGCTGCCCCAGGTGGACGGCGTCAGCGTCATCGCCCTCGACCAGTTGCACCTGGACAGCTGGCCGAGCCAGGCCCCGGGCCTGCACCTGCACGGCGACAACCTGGCCTATGTGATCTACACCTCCGGTTCCACCGGCCAGCCCAAGGGCGTGGGCAACACCCATGCCGCCCTGGCCGAGCGCCTGCACTGGATGCAGCAGGCCTACGCGCTGGATGCCAGCGACGTGCTGATGCAGAAGGCGCCGATCAGCTTCGACGTGTCGGTGTGGGAGTGCTTCTGGCCACTGCTCAGTGGCTGCAAGCTGGTGCTGGCCGGCCCCGGCGAGCACCGTGACCCGCAGCGCATCGCGCAGTTGGTGCAGGAGCATGGGGTGACCACGCTGCACTTCGTGCCGCCGTTGCTCCAGGTGTTCGTCCAGGAGCCGCAGGCTGGCGCGTGCACCAGCCTGCGCCGGCTGTTCTCCGGTGGCGAGGCGTTGTCCGCGGCGCTGCGTGATCGCGTGCTGCAACTGCTGCCCCAGGTGCAGTTGCACAACCGCTACGGCCCGACCGAGACTGCGATCAACGTCACCCACTGGCACTGCCAGGCCAGCGACGGCCAACGCTCGCCGATCGGCCGGCCGCTGGGCAATGTGCTGTGCCGGGTGCTGGACGATGAGTTCGAACTGAGCGCGCCGGGCGTGCCCGGCGAGCTGTGCCTAGGCGGCGCGGGCCTGGCCCGTGGTTACCTCGGCCGCCCGGGGCTGACCGCCGAGCGCTTCGTGCCGCAGCCCGACGGTGACGGCGCGCGGCTGTACCGCAGCGGCGACCGTGCCCGCTGGCAGGTGGGCAATGCCGCGTTGGACTACCTCGGGCGCCTCGACCAGCAGGTGAAGGTGCGTGGTTTCCGGGTCGAGCCCGAGGAGGTCCAGGCCGTGCTGCTGGCCCAGGCCGGTGTCGAGCAGGCGCTGGTGCTGATCCACCAGGATGCCGTCGGCGCGCAGTTGCTCGGTTACTACAGCGGGGTCGAGCAGACTGCCGCGTTGCTGGCCACCCTGGGTGAGCGCCTGCCGGCCTACATGGTGCCGGCGCAACTGATCCACCTGGCGCAGATGCCCCTGGGGCCGAGCGGCAAGGTCGAGCGCAAGGCGCTGCCGGCCCCGGTGTGGCAGCAGCGTGAGCATGTCGAGCCGCAATCGGCGCTGCAGCAGCAGGTCGCGGCGATCTGGCGCGAGGTGCTGAACCTGCCGCGCATTGGCCTGCAGGATGACTTCTTCGCCTTGGGCGGCCACTCGTTGCTGGCCACCCAGATCGTCTCGCGCACCCGCCAGGCGCTGGATGTCGAGCTGCCGCTCAAGGCCCTGTTCGAGGCCAGCGAGCTGGGCGCCTTCTGCGCCGAGGTCGAGGGCCTGCGCGACAGCGGCGCGCGCAACCTGCAAGGCGTCATCGCCCGGGTCGACCGACGCCAGGCGGTGCCGTTGTCCTACTCGCAGCAGCGCATGTGGTTCCTCTGGCAGATGGAGCCGGACAGCCCGGCCTACAACGTCGGTGGCATGGCCCGCCTGCGCGGCGCGCTGCATGTGGACGCCTTCGAGCGCGCCCTGCAGGCGCTGATCGTGCGCCACGAAACCCTGCGCACCACCTTCCCCAGCATCGACGGCAAGCCCTACCAGTGCGTGGCCGACGACAGCAACCTGCAACTGGCTTGGCACGACTTCAGCGGCATCGACGCCCAGGCGCGCGAGCAGCGCCTGCAGCAGCTGGCCGACGCCCAGGCGCACCTGCCGTTCGACCTGGAGCGCGGGCCGCTGCTGCGTGCCTGCCTGGTCAAGGCCGGCGAGCGCGAGCACTACTTCGTGCTGACCCTGCACCATATCGTCACCGAAGGCTGGGCCATGGATATCTTCGCCCGCGAACTGGGCGAGCTGTACGAGGCCTTCGTCGATGAGCGCGAGTCGCCGTTGCCGCCGCTGGCGGTGCAGTACCTGGACTACAGCGTGTGGCAGCGCCAGTGGCTCGAAGGCGGCGAGGGCGCCCGGCAACTGGCCTACTGGCAGGCGCGCCTGGGCGCTGAGCACCCGGTGCTGGCGCTGCCGGCCGACCGGCCGCGCCCGGCGGTGCAGAGCCACCGTGGCGCGCTGTACCGCTTCGACCTGGACCCGGCGCTGGTGCAGCGCGTGCATGCCTTCAACAGCCAGCAGGGCCTGACCCTGTTCATGACCATGACCGCCACCCTGGCCGCGCTGCTGCACCGCTACAGTGGCCAGCGCGACCTGCGCATCGGCGCGCCGGTGGCCAACCGCATCCGCCCGGAAAGCGAGGGGTTGATCGGCGCCTTCCTCAACACCCAGGTGCTGCGCTGCGAGCTGGATGGGCAGATGAGCGGCCAAGCGCTGCTCGAGCAGGTGCGCCAGGCCATCATCGAAGGCCAGTCGCACCAGGACCTGCCGTTCGACCAGTTGGTCGAAGCCTTGCAGCCGCCACGCTCGAGTGCCTACAACCCGCTGTTCCAGGTGATGTGCAACGTGCAGCGCTGGGCCTTCCAGCAGAGCCGCAGCCTGGCCGGCATGCAGGTGGACTACCTGGTCAACGACGCCAGTGCCACCAAGTTCGACCTGTACCTGGAGGTCACCGACCTCGACGGTCGCCTGGGCTGCTGCTTCACCTACAGCCGCGACCTGTTCGACGAGCCGCGTATCGCGCGCATGGCCGAGCACTGGCAGCAGCTGCTGGTGGCCTTGCTCGACAACCCGGCGCAGCGCCTGTGCGAATTGCCGATGCTCGGCGCGGCCGAGCAACAGCGCCTGATCGGCCAGCTCCAGGGCGTACAGGATGTCGCCCTCGACCAGACCCTGCACGGCCTGTTCGCCGCCCAGGCCGAACGCACCCCCGCAGCCCTGGCATTGACCTTCGCCGGCCAGCACCTGAGCTACGCCGAGCTGGACCAGCAGGCCAACCGCCTGGCCCGCGCCCTGCGCGAGCGCGGGGTGGGCCCGCAGGTACGCGTCGGCCTGGCGCTGGAGCGCTCGCTGGAAATGGTGGTCGGCCTGTTGGCGATCCTCAAGGCCGGGGGCGCCTATGTGCCGCTGGACCCGGAATACCCGCTCGACCGCCTGCGCTACATGATCGAGGACAGCCGCCTGGGCCTGTTGCTTGCCCAGCGTGAACTGTTCGAGCGCCTGATGCCATTGCCCGAGGGCGTGGCCCGCTGGTGCCTGGAGGACGACGCCGCGAGCCTGTCGGCCTACAGCGATGCGCCGCTGGACAACCTCAACCTGCCCGGCCACCAGGCCTACCTGATCTACACCTCCGGCTCCACCGGCAAGCCCAAGGGCGTGGTGGTCAGCCATGGCGAGATCGCCATGCACTGCCAGGCGGTGATCGCCGAGTTCGGCATGCGCAGCGACGACTGCGAACTGCACTTCTATTCGATCAACTTCGACGCCGCCAGCGAGCGGCTGCTGAGCCCCTTGCTGTGCGGTGCCCGGGTGGTGCTGCGGGCCCAGGGTCAATGGGACGCCGAGCAAATCTGCCAACTGGCGCGCACCCAGCAGGTCAGTATTCTCGGGTTCACCCCAAGCTACGGCAGCCAGCTGGCTCAGCACCTGGCCGTGCAAGGCGAGCAGTTGCCTGTGCGCCTGGTGATCACCGGTGGCGAGGCCTTGACCGGCGAGCATCTGCAACGTATCCGCCAGGCGTTCGCCCCGCAGCAGTTGTTCAATGCCTACGGCCCGACCGAAACCGTGGTCATGCCACTGGCCTGCCTGGCCCCGGACGTGCTGCCCGACGAGGCCGGCAGCGTGCCGATCGGCCGGGTGATCGGTGCCCGTACCGCGTACATCCTCGACGAGGACCTGGCCCTGCTGCCGCCCGGTGGCATCGGCGAGCTGTATGTCGGTGGCGCCGGCCTGGCCCAGGGCTACCACGAGCGCCCGGGGCTCAGTGCCGAGCGCTTCGTCGCCGACCCCTTCAGCCACACAGGTGGACGCCTGTACCGCACGGGCGACCTGGTACGGCTGTGCGCCGACGGCTTGGTGGAGTACGTCGGCCGCGCCGACCAGCAGGTGAAGATCCGCGGTTTCCGCATCGAGCTGGGTGAAATCGAGAGCTGCCTGCAAGCCCATGCCGAGGTCGACGAGGCGGTGGTCCTGGCCCTCGACCTGCCCGGTGGCAAGCAGCTGGTCGGCTACCTGGTGTGCGCCCAGGCCACGGCCGGCAGCGAAGCCCAGGCCCAGCTGCGGGAAGCGGT
This sequence comes from Pseudomonas muyukensis, assembly GCF_019139535.1. Classification (NCBI taxonomy): domain Bacteria; kingdom Pseudomonadati; phylum Pseudomonadota; class Gammaproteobacteria; order Pseudomonadales; family Pseudomonadaceae; genus Pseudomonas; species Pseudomonas muyukensis. The sequence goes on from NZ_CP077073.1 coordinate 2,474,267, forward strand.
CAAGGCCGATGCCCGCCTGCACCTGCCCGATTACATGGTGCCGGCGCACCTGGTGCTACTCGAGCGCCTGCCGCTGATGGGCAACGGCAAGCTCGACCGCCGCGCGCTGCCGGCCCCGGACCTGGAGCAGGCGCGCCAGCACTACCAGGCGCCGGCCAGCGAGCTGGAAAACCAGTTGGCGCAAGTCTGGCGCGAGGTGCTCAACGTTTCGCGCATTGGCGTGCAGGACAACTTCTTCGAACTGGGCGGCGACTCGATCCTGTCGATCCAGGTGGTCAGCCGTGCCCGCCAGCTGGGCCTGCAATTCACCCCACGCGACCTGTTCCAGCACCAGACCCTCCAGACCCTGGCGGCGGTGGTCACCCGCAGCGCGGCGCCCAGCGCCATCGAGCAGGGGCCACGCCAGGGCCGTACCGGCCTGACGCCGATCCAGCACTGGTTCTTCGACAGCGAGGTGGCGCAACCGCAGCACTGGAACCAGGCGGTGCTGCTGGAGGCCCGCCAGCCGTTGCAGGCCGAGCGGCTGGAGCAGGCGCTTGGCGCGCTGGTGGCGCACCACGACAGCCTGCGCCTGCGCTTCAGCCAGGCCAATGGCCGCTGGCAGGGCGACTACGCCCAGCCGGCCGCCCAGCCCCTGCTCTGGACCGCCACGGTCAGCGATTTCGCCGACTGCCAGGCGCTGTATACCGATGTGCAGCGCAGCCTCGACCTTGACCAGGGGCCGCTGTTGCGCGCCTTGCTGGTGACCGACGGCCAGGGCGGGCAGCGCCTGCTGCTGGCGATCCATCACCTGGTGGTCGACGGTGTGTCCTGGCGCGTGCTGCTGGAAGACCTGCAAGCGCTGTACCGCGGTCAAGCGCTGGCGGCCAAGACCCACGCCATGGGCGACTGGGCGGCGCGCCTGGCCAGCTATGCCGGCAGCGACTCGCTGCGCGACGAGCTGAGCTGGTGGGAAAACCAACTGGGCGACGCGCGCCTCGAGCTGCCCTGCGACCATCCTCAGGGCGGCAATCTGCAGCGTCATGCCCAGAGCCTGGCCATCGAACTGGATCGCGAACAGACCCGGCAGCTGCTGCAACAGGCCCCGGCGGCCTATCACACCCAGGTCAACGACCTGCTGCTGACCGCCCTGGCGCGCACCCTGTGCCGCTGGACCGGCGGCGCCCAGGTGCTGGTGCAGCTCGAAGGCCATGGCCGCGACGGGCTGTTCGAGGACCTGGACCTGACCCGCAGCGTGGGCTGGTTCACCAATGCCTATCCGCTGAGCCTGAGCCCCGCCCAGGGTGATGACGAGGCGGCGCGGGCAGCGTCGATCAAAGGCATCAAGGAGCAATTGCGCCAGGTGCCGCACAAGGGCCTGGGTTATGGCGTGCTGCGCTACCTGGCCGACCAGGCCGGACGCGAGCGCATGGCGGCCTTGCCTCAGGCGCGCATCACCTTCAACTACCTCGGCCAGTTCGACCAGCAATTCGACGCCGCGGCGTTGTTCCAGCCGCTGGATGCACCGGCGGGCCTGGCCCACGACCCGGATGCAGCACTGCCGAACTGGCTCAGCGTCGACGGCCAGGTGTATGGCGGGGCCTTGCAACTGCGCTGGACGTTCAGCGCCGAGCGTTTCGAGGCCTCGACCATCGCCGAGTTGGCCGATGCCTATCGCCAGGAACTGCTGGCCCTGGTCGCGCATTGCCTGGCCGAGGGCAACGGCAGCTTCACGCCGTCGGACTTCCCACTGGCGCAGCTGACCCAGGAGCAGATCGACGCGCTGCCGGTGCCGGCCGCCGAGATCGAGGATGTCTACCCGCTGACGCCGATGCAGGAAGGCCTGCTGTTGCACACCTTGCTGGAGCCGGGCACGGGCCTGTACTACATGCAGGACCGCTACCGGATCAACAGCGCCCTGGACCCCGAACGCTTCACCCAGGCCTGGCAAGCCGTGGTGGCGCGGCATGAGGCCTTGCGCGCCTCGTTCAGCTGGAACGCCGGCGAGGCGATGCTGCAGATCATCCACAAGCCGGGCAAGCTGGCGGTGGACTACCAGGACTGGCGCGGCCTCGACGAAGCCGCCCAGGAGCTGCGCCTGCAAGCCCTGCACAAGCAGGAGCGCGAGGCTGGTTTCGAGCTGCTGCGCGAGGCGCCGTTCCACCTGCGCCTGGTGCGGGTGGACGAGGCACGCTACTGGTTCATGATGAGCAACCATCACATCCTCATCGATGCCTGGTGCCGTTCGCTGCTGATGAACGATTTCTTCGAGCTGTACCAGGCCCTGGGTGAAGGCCGCCAGGCGACGTTGCCGGTACCGCCGCGCTACCGCGACTACATCGGTTGGCTGCAACGCCAGGACCTGGCCGAGGCGCGCCAATGGTGGCAGGACAACCTGGCCGGTTTCGAACGCGCCACGGCGCTCCCCAGCGACCGTCCGCTGCGCCATGAGCATGCCGGCGACGGCATGCGGGTGGGCGACTGCTACACCCGCCTCGAGGTCAGCGAAGGCGCGCGGCTGCGCGAGTTGGCCCAGGCCCATCAGCTCACCGTCAATACCTTCGCCCAGGCGGCCTGGGCCCTGACCCTGGCACGCTACAGCGGCGAACGCGACGTGGTGTTCGGCGTCACCGTGGCCGGGCGCCCGGTGAGCCTGCCGCAGATGCAACGCACCGTCGGCCTGTTCATCAACAGCATCGCCCTGCGCGTGCAACTGCCCCAGCCGGGTGAGCGACGCAGCGTGCGCCAGTGGTTGCAAGGCTTGCTCGAGCGCAACATGCAGCTGCGTGAGTACGAATACCTGCCCTTGGTGGCGATCCAGGAGTGCAGCGAGCTGCCCAAGGGCCAGCCGCTGTTCGACAGCCTGTTCGTGTTCGAGAACGCCCCGGTGGAAACCGCGGTGCTCGACCATGCCCAGCACCTGAACGCCAGCTCCGACTCGGGCCGGACCCACACCAACTTCCCGCTGACCGCGGTGTGCTACCCGGGCGATGACCTGGGCCTGCACCTGTCGTTCGACCAGCGCTATTTCGACTTCCCCACCGTCGAGCGCCTGCTGGCCGAGTTCAAGCGCCTGCTGCTGGCGCTGGTCGCAGGCTTCGACGGCGAGGTGGGCGCGCTGCCCTTGCTCGGCGCCGAGGAACAACGCTTCCTGCTCGAGGACTGCAACCGCAGCGCGCACCCCTATGCCCTGGAGCAGAGCTACGTCGAGCTGTTCGAGGCGCGGGTCGCCGCGCATCCGCAGCGCACCGTCGCCCGTTGCCTGGAGGCGTCCTACGACTATGCCGGGCTGAACGTCGCGGCCAACCGCCTGGGGCATGCCCTGGTCGCGGCGGGCGTGACCATCGACCAGCCGGTGGCGTTGCTGGCCGAGCGTGGCCTGGCGCTGCTGGGCATGATCGTCGGCAGCTTCAAGGCTGGCGCCGGCTACCTGCCGCTGGACCCGGGCCTGCCGGCGGCGCGCCTGCAACGCATCGTCGAGCTCAGCCGCACGCCGGTGCTGGTGTGCAGCGCCGCCTGCGCCGAGCAGGCGCGCCAGCTGCTCGATGAAGTGGCCGGCGCGGTGCGGCCGAAGTTGCTGGTGTGGGAAGAGGTGCAGGCGAGCCATGTGGCCAGTCACAACCCTGGCATCCACAGCGCGCCGGACAACCTCGCCTATGTGATCTACACCTCCGGCTCCACCGGCCTGCCCAAGGGCGTGATGGTCGAGCAGCGCGGCATGCTCAACAACCAACTGAGCAAGGTGCCGTACCTGGCGTTGGACGAGCAGGACGTGATCGCCCAGACCGCCTCGCAAAGCTTCGATATCTCGGTGTGGCAGTTCCTTGCCGCGCCGTTGTTCGGCGCCACGGTGCAGATCGTGCCCAACGCCATCGCCCACGATCCGCAGGGCCTGCTGGCGCATGTCGAGGCCACCGGTATCAGCGTGCTGGAAAGCGTGCCGTCGCTGATCCAGGGCATGCTCGCCAGCGACCACCAGGCCCTCGACGGCCTGCGCTGGATGCTGCCCACCGGCGAGGCGATGCCGCCGGAGCTGGCCGCCCAGTGGCTGCAGCGCTACCCGGCCATCGGCCTGGTCAATGCCTACGGCCCGGCGGAATGCTCGGACGATGTGGCGTTCTTCCGCGTCGATGCCGCCTCGACCCAGGGCAGCTACCTGCCGATTGGCACGCCGACCGACAACAACCGCCTGTACCTGCTCGGCGAGGACCAGGCCCTGGTGCCACTGGGCGCGGTGGGCGAGCTGTGTGTCGCCGGTACGGGTGTCGGCCGTGGCTATGTGGGCGATCCGCTGCGTACTGCCCAGGCGTTCATCCCGCACCCTTACGGCGCGCCGGGTGAGCGGTTGTATCGCACTGGCGACCTGGCCCGCCGCCGCCCGGATGGGGTGCTGGAGTACGTGGGGCGCATCGACCATCAGGTGAAGATCCGTGGTTATCGCATCGAGCTGGGCGAGATCGAGGCGCGCCTGCACGAGCAGTCGGAGTTGCGCGATGCCGCGGTAGGTGTGCAGGAGGGCGTCAATGGCAAGCACCTGGTCGGTTACCTGGTGGCCCACCAGGGTGTCGCCGCCGATGCCGGCCTGCTCGACCAGCTCAAGCAACGCCTGCGCGCCGAACTGCCGGAGTACATGGTGCCACTGCACTGGGGCTGGTTCGACAGCCTGCCGCACAATGCCAACGGCAAGCTCGACCGCAAGGCGCTGCCGGCCATCGACATCGGTGGCCAGCACAGCCAGGCCTACCTGGCGCCGCGCGACGCGCTCGAGGAAACCCTCGCTGGCATCTGGGCCGATGTGCTCAAGGCTGAACGGGTAGGGGTGCGCGACAACTTCTTCGAGTTGGGCGGGCATTCGCTGCTGGCCACGCAGATCGCCTCGCGGGTGCAGAAGGCATTGCAACTCAATGTGCCGCTGCGGGCGATGTTCGAGTGCAGCACGGTGGAGGAGTTGGCCGGCTACGTGCAGGGGTTGCAGGACAGTGCGCTGGACGAGGACAAGGTCGATCGCCTGAGCGACCTGATGGCGGAGCTGGAGGCCTTGTAAGGACTGCCGTCAGGAATGCGCTAGCCCTGTAGGAGCCGGCTTGCCGGCGAACACCGGCACTGCCGGTGCCATCCACCGCGTCGCCTGGTTCGCCAGCAAGGCTGGCTCCTACGGGCGGGCAGGTCGCGGGCGGCGTAGGAGCCGGCTTGCCGGCGAACACCGGCACTGCCGGTGCCATCCACCGCGTCGCCTGGTTCGCCAGCAAGCTGGCGCCTACGGGCGGGCAGGTCGCGGGCGGCGTAGGAGCCGGCTTTGCCGGCGAACACCGGCACTGCCGGTGCCATCCACCGCGTCGCCTGGTTCGCCAGCAAGCTGGCGCCTACGAGCGGGCAGGTCGCGGGCCGCGTAGGAGCCGGCTTGCCGGCGAACACCGGCACTGCCGGTGCCAGCCACCGCGGCGCCTGGTTCGCCAGCAAGGCTGGCTCCTACGGGCGGGCAGGTCGCGGGCGGCGTAGGAGCCGGCTTGCCGGCGAACACCGGCACTGCCGGTGCCATCCACCGTGGCGCCTGGTTCGCCAGCAAGGCTGGCTCCTACGGGCGGGCAGGTCGCGGGCGGCGTAGGAGCCGGCTTGCCGGCGAACACCGGCACTGCCGGTGCCATCCACCGCGTCGCCTGGTTCGCCAGCAAGGCTGGCTCCTACGGGCGGGCAGGTCGCGGGCCGCGTAGGAGCTTGCCGGCGAACACCGGCACTGCCGGTGCCAGCCACCGTGGCGCCTGGTTCGCCAGCAAGGCTGGCTCCTACGGGCGGGCAGGTCGCGGGCGGCGTAGGAGCCGGCGTTGCCGGCGAACACCGGCATGGCCGGTGCCATCCACCGCGTCGCCTGGTTTGCCAGCAAGCTGGCCTACGCAGGCGTGATGACGCCATGAGCAGAGCATTATGGCGCCTGGCCAGCATGTAAGCCGCACCCTTGCCAGTGCTACCCTGCGCAGCTTCCACCCAAGGATTTCCCAGGTTTCATGGACGACAGCCTGCACGCCGCCCGCATGGGCGACCTCATCCTCCATCCACCCTTGATGGCCGAACTGGTCAGTGGCCTGGTCGAGGCGGCTGTCTATGCGGCAGCCGTCGCTGCAGTCGGGGCCGCCATCGGCGGCGCGGTGGTGGCCGTGGTCGGTACCGGTGGTGCCGCCGCTGCGCTCACACCACTGATCGCCGGTGCCATGGTCAGTGCTGCCGCCATGCTGCCGGCCGGTGAAGACAAGAGCATTGGCGATCACATCAGCGACTTCAGCACCTGGGTCGGCAATTCGATGTTCCCGCCCGAGCCCTACGGGTCCATCAGCAGTGGCTCGCACAACACCCGCATCAACGGCATCCTCGCGGCGCGAGCCGCCGGGGTGAGCGGCGGCCCGGTCGCGGAGCCTTCGCCCGGCGAAGAACCGTCGATCCTGGAGAACATCGGTGCCTACGCCATGGTCGGCGCCTCGATGGTGATGCCGGTGATTGGCCTGGCACAGGAGATCAACAGCATCTTCAACCCGCCGGTGACCACGCCGGCGGCCCCCGGGTCGATTCCCAAACCCGAGGACAAGGTGGTATGCAGCAAGCATCCGCCAATGCCCGAGCAGTTCGTCGCCCAAGGCTCGGACAAGGTGTTCATCAACGGCCAGCCCGCCGCCCGGGTAGGGGACAAGACCACCTGCGACGGGCCGATCGGCATGACCTATTCGCCGAACGTGCGCATCGGTGGCGGCACCACGACGGTGCGCGACATTCACGACGGCAAGAGTGCGGCGGCGAAGATCATCGGCTTGATCGCCGGGATGCTCATCAGCCGTCGTGGCATGCTCAAAGGGCGCCGGTGCGGGGTCGGCAACCCGGTGGCACCGTCCACGGGCCGTAAGTTTCAGGAAGGCCCCGAGGATGTGGATTTCAAACTGGCGGCGCTGGTCCCGATTACCTGGGCGCGGCGTTATGACAGCAACGACTTGCGCACAGATGGTCTGTTCGGCATGGGTTGGAGCGTGCCCTACGAAGTGCGTCTGGAGCGTGTCGCGCACCCAGAGGGTGGCGAGCTGTGGATCTACATCGATGAAGAAGGCTCCAGGCTGGAGCTCGGTCGCCTGCAGGTCGGCAGTGCCTTCGTCAGCCTTCTCGATGGCCTGGCGTTCTTTCATCAGGACAATGGCTTTACCATCGTCGAGGACATCAATAGCGGGTTGTACCAGGTGTTCCACACCGACCCGCTGGACAGCCGGCGGTCGCGGCTGGTCAAGGTAGGCGATCGCAATCTCAACTGCCTGGAGCTGTTCTACGACGATCAGGGGCGGTTGCAGTTTCTCGGTGACACCTTCGCCCGCACCTTCATCGAACTGCGCTTCGCCGACGGGCAACCGCGCCGGGTCGCCGAGATCCACAGGTTGCACCTGCAGGCCGGCCAGGCCTTTGCCGTCGAGCAGCGCGAATGCCTGGTGCAGTATCGCTACACCCCGGCAGGGCAGCTGGAGTCTGTCGCCGATGCCGAAGGGCAAGTGCTGAGGCAGTTTACCTACACCGACCAAGGGTTGATGGCCAGCCATACGCTGCCCACGGGCGCGACGCGGCACTACCAATGGGCCTGCTTTGCACCTGCGGCGGTTTCGCGAAAGCCTTGCAGCCTGGATGGCACGCCTTATGCCATGCCGCCGCTGCTCGAGCCTCAGCCAGGCCACGAGTGGCGTGTGGTGAGGCATTGGGGCAGCGATGGCGAGGACTATCGCTTCACCTATGACCTGGAGCAGGGCCATACCCAGGTCACCGATGGCCTGGGGCGGGTGGAGCACTATCACTGGGGTGCCTTGCATGAGGTCCACACCTACATCGATGCATTGGGCTGCATATGGCGGCACGACTATGTCGATGGCTTGTTGCGGCGCACCCTCGATCCGCAAGGTGGCGAGTGGTCCTATGGCTACGATGCCCTCGGGCGACTGGTCGCCACTACCGATCCGTTGGGGCGTTGTGAGAGTGTCGCCTATACCGAACATTGGGCTTTACCCAGCCGGATCACCGACGGGGCAGGCGGTGAGCGTCGATATACCTATGATGGGCGGGGCAACCTGCTGGCTGAGGTCGATCCGCTCGGGCAGACGACAGGTTACGCCTACGATCGCCAGGGACGGCTTGTGCACAGCGTCGACGCCTTGGGAAAGGAGCGCTCTTTCAATTGGAATGATCGCGGGCAACTGATCGCCGCGTGCGACTGTTCTGCCCAGCAGACCCATTACCGTTATGACTGGCGCGGGCACCTGAGTGAGGTACGCAACGCCGAGGGTGGCACCACGCGCTACCGCTTCGATGCTCGTGGCCATTTGCTGCAGCGTGAGTTGGCCGACGGCAGGGTCGAGCATTACCAGGTCGATGCGGCCGGCAAGTTGGCCCGCCATGTCGACCCGGCGCAGCGCGTGACCCAATGGCAGTACGATGGCAGCGGACGACTGCTGCAACGCACCGATGCGCTAGGTCACACCGTGCGCCTGGGGTGGGATGCCTATGGTCGCTTGCAGCAGTTGGAGAACGAAAACGGCGAGCACTATCGTTTTGAGTGGGATGCACTGGATCGATTGAGCAGCCAGCGCAATCTCGATGGCGGTGGCTGCACGCTGCGTCACGACGCTTTGGGCAATGTCATCCAGCGCACCGTGCATCCTTGCGCTACCGCGGAACCTGTGTTCCCGGGCAGCCCGGCGGAACCGGAGCCGCCGGCACAGATCCATCACCATGAACATGACGCCGTCGGCCGCCTGGTGCGCAAGTGTACCGATGATGGTGAGACGACCTACCGCTACGATGCCGCCGACAACCTGCTGGCGATCTGTTTCACCCGGCACGGAGGGCAGCGTCAGGAGTTGGCGTTTACCTATGACGCTATCGGCCGCTTGTTGAGCGAGAGCCACGGCGCCGGACAGCTGGGTTACGCCTATGACCCACTGGGCAACCTGCAAACCCTGACGCTGCCAGACACACGGCGGATCAATTATTTGCGCTACGGCAGTGGCCACCTGCACCAGATCAACCTTGACGGTCGTGTGATAAGCGATTTCGAGCGCGATGCCTTGCATGGCGAGGTACTGCGTAGCCAAGGCACACTACAGACCAGGACACACTACGACAGCACTCGGCGCCTGGTGCGCAAGGCCGTTGAATACCACGACGCTGCGTTGGGCAGCCTGCCGTTGTTGCAAAAGGACTATCAATACGATGCCGGTGACAACCTGGTCGGTGAGCTGCTGACCCAGACTCAGCGTTCCGGCAGTGGGCTGGGCGTTGACCTGGAACACCTGATCGGGCGTTTCCAGGCCGGTGCCGGTGGGCGGGGCAGCTACCAGGGCCGTGCCGGTTACGGGTATGGGCCTACCGGGCGCATCCATGGCGCATCGCGCCAGATGCCCCACCCGCAGCCGGCGATGGCCGAGCACTTTGGCTATGACCGCGCCGGTAACCTGCTCGAGGGGTTCCAGGTCAACGGCCGGGTCCGGCACGATCGGGTGAAGGTTTTCCAGGACCGCCGTTACCGTTACGACCGCTTTGGTCGACTCTGCGAAAAGCGCACTGGCAAGCATCTGATCCAGTACTTTGAGTACGATGCCGAGCACCGGCTGGTGCTTGTCAGGCAGCAGCGCGGGCCGCTGCGTGAGCGGGTCGAGTTTGCCTATGATCCGCTGGGCAGGCGCATCGAAAAACGCCTCTACCGGGACGCGCATGAGACGCCGCTCAGTCGTACCGCGTTCCTTTGGCAGGGCCTGCGGTTGTTGCAGGAGGTACAGGACGGAAAACCGAGTCTCTACCTGTACACCGGCGGCGGGCATGAGCCGTTGGCCAGGGTGGATGGCGCGCCTGGTCATGAGCAGGTACTGCACTTCCATACCAACGCGGCAGGTCTGCCAGAGCAGCTGACCGATGAGCAGGGCACGAGCGTCTGGCAAGGCGACTTTCACGTCTGGGGCAACAGCTGCCAGGAGTGGCATGCGCCGGCACAGGCCAGCCAGCAGAACCTGCGCTTGCAGGGGCAGTACCTGGACCGGGAGACGGGGCTGCACTACAGCACGTTCAGGTTCTATGATCCGGATATCGGTCGGTTTACCCAGCCCGATCCTATCGGCTTGCTGGGCGGCATCAACCTTTATCGCTATGCCCCCAACCCCCTCACCTGGATTGACCCATTGGGGTTGTCGGCAACAGAAGGGGTGACGACCTTCTACCATGCCGGGGATATCCAGGGCGCCATCGACCCTTCAAAAGGGCGACCCGGGCTGGACTTCAACCCTGCCGGCCAGGGTGGGTTCTATGTGACAACCGATAAGGCGCAAGCGGTTGAATGGGCTAACATGCGTAGCCACCCAACGATTACGCAGTTCGATATTCCCAATGCCGAACTCGCCAAACTGGACGTGAAGGTGTTCGATTCCGCCAATGGCGAGTGGGCGGAGTACGTCACCAAGGGGCGCAATGGGACGCTCGAGCATGGGCATGATGGTGTCCGCGGCCCAATGCTCGGGAACCCTCAGGCTGTGAAAAGAGGCAAGGCAAAGCCGACCAGCAAGGGAAGCCAGTTCGCAATTTTCTCCAAGAAGGCAGCGGCGTTGTTCGACCGCTTCAAGGTAAAGGGTTGTCAGTTATGATGGATAAGAGCCAGGTCGTCGACAATATTGTCTTGATCAATGAAGCGCAGCCGGACGAGCAGGTGGTGTTCAACTTCCATACGTGGTTGGAAGTCATAAAGGCCATTTTGGTCAACTATGCCGGCAAGTCAGAGGCGCAAGCCGAGTCGCTGCTGTTTGCTTCACCGTTGGTGAATAATGCGCTGGGCGGTTACATGGCCGCTGTGGTGCGTGCCCACGAGCTGGAATACCACTGGGCCATGGAGTTGGCGCATGGCGAGCACTATTGGCAGCGAGGTGTCAGCGCCGAAGAACCGGACGGTTACTTCGAATGGGACGAACAGTACAGAAAGGATCATGGCCTGGCCGAGGAAAGCTTTACGTTTGCCGAATAAGCGTCGCAGGGCAAAAACTCAAGTCAAGTGTTGAGCCTGAAAAGCGGGAAGGGGGATCCCTTGCGCTTTTCAGGCACTGCTATCGGGCATCCCTCAACGCTTGCCGAGAATCTTCCCGAGCATCTCCGGCCGCGGCGCCCCTTGCTGGCTCTGCAACTGCCCTTGCTCATCCTGGTAGAAGATCGCCGGCGTCGCCGCCAACCCCAGCTCCTCCATCAGCGCCATGTTCGCCTCGAGCTTTTTCTGCACCGCCTCCGGCACCTTGTCCAGTGCCTTGAGGGTACTGGCCTTGCCGGCCTTCTCGTGCGCTTGCAGGGCCTGGGCCGGGTCCTTGGCGGCCAGCAGCGCGGCGGACTTGCCCGGGCTGTCCGCGCGGATGATGCCCACCATGATGTGGCGCAACTGCACCTTGCCCGACTCGACCCAAGGCCGCGCCTGCTGCCAGAACATGTTGCAGTAAGGGCAATTGGGGTCGCTGAACAGGTAGACGACGCGAGGCGCGTCGGCCTTGCCGTCGGCGATCCAGGCGGTGTTTTCCATCTTCGCCCACACGGCCTTGCTCATGGGCGCGTACACCAGCTTTTCCAGGGGCTCGGCGCTCAGGTCCTTGCCTTGCTCGTCGAACAGGCTGCCCACCAGCACATGCTTGCCATCGGGGGTGAGGTACAGGGCGATGCCGTTGTTGTGGTATTCGGCGGCATAGCCGCGCAGGCCGTTGGGGGCATCGAAGCTGCCCTTGATCACAGCGCCCTTGGCCTGCAATTGCTGGACGGCCTTGGGCAGGGTTTCGGCGTGCAGGGCGGGGCTGGCGAGCAGGGCCAGGGTCAGGGGCAGCAGCGCATTCAATCGCATGTCAGTTTCCTTGTGGGGCGGGCGCCTCGGCGCGTTCGAAGGGTTCCAGGGCATGGCGCAGGCTGGCCCGCGACAGTTCGCCCAGGTGGCTGCCGACCAGCCGCCCTTCGGCGTTGTAGAACAGGGTGGTGGGCAGGGCCATGGAGCCGACCTTGCGGGCCAGTTCGCCAGTGCCGTCGAACAGCACGTTGGACAGGGTCAGGCCGGTGGTGGCCATGAAGGTGCTGACGTTCTCCGGGGTTTCGCCCTGGTTGACGAACAGGAAGGTCACGTGGGGATAGTCGTCCTCGGCTTGTTGCAGCACCGGCATTTCGCGGCGACACGGCGGGCACCAGGTGGCCCAGATATTGATCACCAGCGGCTTGCCCCGGTAGTCGTGCAGGGCCACGGCCTGGCCGCGGCTGTCGCGCAGGCTCATCTGCGGCAGCTCGGTGCCCTTGCTGTAGAGATGGCTGGCCAGGCTGGCCAGGCCCCAGAACAGCGCGCCGCTGAACAGTGCCCAGCCCAGCGGCCGACGCAGGCCGGGGCGGCGCCAGCCTTGCCAGAGGGTGCCCAGGACCAGGCCCAGCAGCCCGCCCCAGAGCAGGAAGCCACCATCGCGAATGTCGATGATCTGCAAGGGGTCGTCGCGGTACATCGGCCAATAGGCCAGCACGAAGCCCAGGCGGGCGAACAGCAGCCCCAGCAGGAACAAATTGAACAGCGCCGACTCGGGGTTTTCGCCGCCGCGTCGGGCCACGCGCCAGCCGACCAGGCTGGCGATGCCCAGCGCCGCGAGCAGCAGCAAGTGGTTCAGGGCCATGGTCAGTGGCCCGAGGGTGACCGTCAGCATCAGCCTTGGCTCCTGGTCTGTGCCCAATGTTGCAGGAACCCGGCGGCATCGATTTCACCGGTGATACGCCGGGCGCGGCGCTCTTCACCTTCCGGGCCGATCCAGATCAGGCTGGGCGGGCCGGGTACCTGGTAGTGTTGCAGCAGCGCCCGGCTGGCCGGCGCATCGGCGGTGACGTCCAGGCGCAACAGGTGCACGCCGGCCAGGCTGGCCTGCACATCGGCACGGCCGAAGACCTGTTTTTCCATGACCTTGCACGACACGCACCAGTCGGCATAGTAGTCCACCAGCACCCATTGGCCACGGGCCTTGGCGGCGTCCAGCTCGCGTTGCAGCTCACCGGGGTTGGCGACGGTGACGAAGGCGTCGTGGGCACTGGCCTTGGCATTGGCGCCCGTATTGCCGGCGAAGGGTTGCAGCGGTTGCCACAGGTCGCTGCCGCCGGCGGCGGCGCCGACCAGCAGCAAGCCACCCCACAGCGCGCCGAGCAGCGGTATCGCGCGCAGCGCCGGCAGGCGCTGCAGGGCCGGCCAGGCGGCCCAGCCCAGGGCAATCAGCCAGCCGCCGGCCAATGCCAGCACCAGGGCCTCGGGCAGCAGGCTGCGCACGGTGTACAGGGCCATGGCCAGGAACACGAAGCCGAACAGCCCCTTGACCAGGTTCATCCAGGCGCCCGGGCGTGGCAGGTAGCGGTTGCCCAGGGTGACCAGCAACAGCAGCGGCACGCCCATGCCCAGGCCCAGGGTGAACAGCACCAGCGCGCCTTGCAGCACATCGCCGCTCTGGGCGATGTACAGCAGGGCGCCGGCCAGCGGTGCGGTCATGCACGGGCCCAGCAGCAACCCGGACAAGGCGCCGAGCAGCGCCGCACCATACAGGTTGCCGCCACGGGTGCCCTGGCCGGCGCGGTCGAGGCGGTCACGCAGGGCGCTGGGCAGTTGCAGCTCGAAGGCACCGAACATCGGCAGGGCGAGGAGCACGAACAAACCGGCCAGGCTGCCCAGCAGCCAGGGCTGTTGCAGCCAGGCTTGCAGGCTGGCGCCGAGCAGCGCGGCGATCACCCCCAGGCCGGCATAGACCAGCGCCATGCTCAGCACGTAGACCCCGGCCAGCAACCAGCCGCGGCGGGCGCTGGCGCCGTTGCCCAGGACCAGCCCGGCGAGGATCGGCAGCATCGGCAGCGAGCAGGGGGTGAAGGCCAGCAGCAGGCCCAGGCCGAAGAAGGCCAGCAGGCTCCAGGCCAAGCTGCCCTGTTGCAGATTGCTGGCCAAGGCCTGGTCGCTGGCCTGGTCGGTTGCCGCTGCGGTGGAGGGGGCGGCGCCGAGGGCGATGGCCGTGGTTTGTGGCGGATAGCACAGGCCGGCGTCGGCGCAGCCCTGCCAGCCCAGGCGCAGTTCGCCGCTGGCGGTGGCGGGCAACAGCAGTTCAAGTTGCTGGCGATAGACCGCGCTGTCGCCGAAGAACTCGTCGTGGTGGTTTTCCGCCACCGGCAAGGCGGGCTGCTGCGCGGTGGGCAGACCGTCGAACTTCAGGCGTTTCTGGTAAAGGTAGTAGCCGTCCTTGATCTGGAAAAACAGGCGCGTCTGGCCGTTGTCCAGGCGCTCGTGGGTGAGGACGAAGGCTTCGTTCACCGGCAGGAAGTCCGGTTTGACGGCGAAGGGGTTGGCCTGGAGGGGGCCGGCGAGCAGGAATGCCAGGAAAAGCAGGAAAACACGCATGTCGACGCCTTGGTAGAGCTTGAGTTGGGGCCATGCTGGGCATGGCGTATTAACTGAAGGTTAACCCCGCTGACGGCAAACGCCTGGCAATGATTGTCGCAATGCCCAGAGGGTTCATAATCCCCCCTTAATCAGCACGCTGTGCAATGCCCGCCAGCCCACCCAGGAGATCCCCCATGCACGTTCTGCTCTGCGAGGACGACGACCTGATCGCCAGCGGTATCTGCGCCGGCCTCTCGGCCCAAGGCCTGACCGTGGATCGGGTGGCCAGCGCCTCGCAGGCCCGGCAAATGCTGCAGACCGCGCAGTTCGACGTGATGATCCTCGACCTCGGCCTGCCCGACGAAGACGGTCTGAAGCTGCTGCGTCGCCTGCGCCAACAGGGTGAGACGCTGCCAGTGCTGGTGCTCACCGCCCGCGATGCGGTCACCGATCGCGTCGATGGCCTGCAGGCCGGCGCCGACGACTACCTGCTCAAGCCGTTCGACCTGCGCGAGTTGGCCGCGCGCCTGCACACCTTGTTGCGCCGGGTTGCCGGGCGGGCGGTGAACGCCATCGAGCACGGCCCGCTCAGCTACGACCCGAGCAGTTGCCTGGCGACCCTGGCCGGCCAACCCGTCGACCTGTCGCGCCGCGAGCAGGCGCTGTTGCAGGCCTTGTTGCAGAACCCCGGGCGGGTGCTTTCCAGCGAGCAGCTCAAGGATTGCGTGTATGGCTTCGGCGACGAGGTCGAAAGCAACGCGCTGAACGTGCATATCCATCACCTGCGGCGCAAGCTCGGCAACAGCATCGTCGAGACCGTGCGTGGCCTTGGCTATCGCCTCGGCCCGGCCCAGGCCCCGCAGGAGGGCGCATCATGAGCCTGCGGGTACGCCTGTCGCTGATCCTCGGCAGCGTCTTCATCATCATCTGGGTGCTGGCCGCCGCCTGGATGCTGCGCGACCTGCGCCAGCAGATGATGTTCTCCCTCGACCAGCGCCTGGTCGCCTCGGCGCGGATGGTTGCCGGGTTGATCGACCAGCTGCCGCAGCCCTTGGCCGCCAAGGGCCAGGATGCGCATTTCGCCGCCGATCAATTCAGCGTGCCGGACGGCATGGCGTGCCAGGTCAGTTCCCTGCGCGGCGAAATCCTCGCCAGCAACCACAAGCACGACGGCAGCATCGATGACGGGCGCAGCGGCTTTCGCGACCAGACCATCGACGGCGCCTCGTGGCGTACCTTCACCTACAACCATGGCGATGTGCGCATCACCACCGCCGACCGGCACCAGGAACGCGAGGCGCTCAACCAGTCGATCTTGCTGGCGGCCTCGGCGCCGGTGCTGATGGCCTTGCTCGGCAGCCTGGGGTTGTTGTGGATCGGCCTGGGCAAGGGCCTGGAGCCGCTCAACCGCATGCGCGACGCGTTGCGCCGGCGCCGCGCCGACAGCGTCGAGCCGTTGCAGGTGGCGGGCCTGCCCAGCGAGCTGCAGCCGCTGCTCGCCACCCAGAACCAGCTGTTCCTGCGCATCGCCCAGACCATCGAGCGCGAGCGGCGCCTGACCGACGATGCCGCCCACGAGCTGCGCAGCCCCTTGACGGCGATCAAGACCCACCTGCAAGTGGCGCGCATGACCGATGGCGCGGTGCGCGAGCAGGCGCTGGCGCATGCCGAGCAGGGCACCGATCGCATGCACCGCACCCTGGAGCAGCTGCTGATGCTGGCGCGGGTCGAGGGCAGCCTGTCGTTCGACGACGGCGTGCAGTGCAGCGCCGAGCAGGTGGCCTTGCAGGCGGTGCAGGATGCCGGTGGCGGTGACAACCGGCGCATCCGCCTGCACCTGCCGGACGAGGCTGCCCAGGTCTACCTGGGCATGCCGGCACCGCTGGCGGTCGCGGCCTTGCGCAACCTGCTGGACAACGCCTTGCGCCATGGCGGTGATGCCGAGGTGGAACTGGCCGTGCAGGCGCGGGACGGGCAGGTCGGCTTCATGGTTCGCGACCATGGCCCCGGGATTGCCGAGGAGGATCTTGCGCACCTGACCGAACGCTTCTGGCGCCATGGCCAGAGCGGTGGCTGCGGCTTGGGCCTGGCGATTGTCCAGGCCATTGTCCAGCGTTGTGCCGGCACCTTGCGCTTCGACAGCCAGGCCGATGGCTTGCGGGTGTGGCTGCAAGTGCCGGCCCGCCCGGTGGTCTAGGCTCTGTTCGTACAGAGCCTGAGCAGATACAGGGCGCGGGCTTGCCCCGCGCCAGGGCCATCATCGCCACAATAAATCCCACGCCAAGCGCTAAATCCGCACCTCGCCAAAGCGTTCTCCAAGCGATAACAACCCGACACACATCCGGTGACAGGAAGCGTGGCGGGCACATTCGCTTGCTTGCGAGGGTTTTCCCGATGTCGACCGCTTCCAGCCTTGCCCAGGCACTGCCGGCTACCGCGCCGCGCGCCTTGTATGAGTTCGAGCCATCAGCGCTGCTGCTGCGCCAGCAACAGCAGGAGTCCAACGCCCGCAGCTACCCGCGGCGCATCCCCCTGGCGCTCAAGCGGGCCCGGGGCATCTACGTCGAGGACGTCGACGGTCGCCAGTTCATCGATTGCCTGGCCGGCGCCGGTACCCTGGCCCTGGGCCACAACCACCCGGTGGTGATCGATGCCATCCAGCAGGTGATCGCCGACGAACTGCCGCTGCATACCCTGGACCTGACCACCCCGGTCAAGGACCAGTTCGTCCAGGACCTGTTCGGCCTGTTGCCCGAGGCCTTGCGCCGCGAGGCGAAGATCCAGTTCTGCGGCCCCACCGGCACCGATGCGGTGGAGGCGGCGCTCAAGCTGGTGCGCACCGCTACCGGGCGCAGCACGGTACTGGCGTTCCAGGGGGGCTACCACGGCATGACCCAGGGCGCCCTCAGCCTGATGGGCAGCCTGGGGCCGAAGAAACCGTTGGGCGCGCTGCTCGCCAGTGGTGTGCAGTTTCTGCCCTATCCCTATGACTATCGGTGTCCGTTCGGCCTGGGCGGTGAGGCTGGCGTGCGCGCCAACCTGCATTACCTGGAGAACCTGCTGAACGATCCGGAGGCCGGGGTGGCCCTGCCGGCGGCGGTCATCGTCGAGGTGGTGCAGGGCGAGGGCGGCGTGATCCCGGCGGATATCGAGTGGTTGCGCGGCCTGCGGCGGATTACCGAGCAGGCGGGGGTGGCCTTGATCGTCGACGAGATCCAGAGCGGCTTTGCCCGTACCGGCAAGATGTTCGCCTTCGAGCACGCCGGCATCGTGCCAGACGTGGTGACCCTGTCCAAGGCCATTGGCGGCAGCCTGCCGATGGCGGTGACGGTCTACCGCGACTGGCTGGACACCTGGTCGCCCGGGGCGCACGCCGGCACCTTCCGCGGCAACCAGATGGCCATGGCCACGGGCTCGGCGGTGATGAAGTACCTGGTCGAGCAGCGCCTGTGCGAGCACGCCGAGGCCATGGGCCAGCGCTTGCGTGGGCATCTGCAGCGCCTGCAACAGGACTATCCGCAACTGGGCGACATCCGTGGCCGGGGCCTGATGCTCGGCGTCGAGCTGGTGGACCCGGCCGGCAGCCACGATGCCCTGGGGCACCCGCCGGCCTGCCGCACCCTGGCGCCGAAAGTGCAGCGCGAATGCCTGCGCCGTGGCCTGATCCTCGAGCTGGGTGGCCGCCATGGCGCGGTGGTGCGCTTCCTGCCGCCGCTGATCATCAGTGCCGAGCAGGTCGACGAAGTCGCCGGGCGCTTTGCCGAGGCGCTGCGCGCCGCCGTGGCGGGCTGAAGCATTCGGGGCCGCCTGCGGCCCCGTGTTTCCAGGTTTGGGCGGTAAATTTCCATACGCCTGGTACGTCCTAGCTTGGGTAGAAGCCGCGTCACGCGGAGACGGATTGAGGCGCAATGACAATTTCTCGACGAGGATTCATCGCCGGGTTGGCCGTGGCGGGCGCCACGGGCACGGCGGCCTATTACGCGCACAAGCAACTGACCCATGACCCTGAGGACGATATCGTCACCCCCGGCGAGGCCAGCGTGGAGTTGGCCGACTACAGCGGCCAGGTGCTCGCGGACCTGCTGCGGGGGGTCTGGGACATCCGTTTCGAGGGCGCCGATGCGGGCCTGGACGGTGTGCCCGGGCAAGGTGTCGAGATGTTCCTCGACATCGCCACCAAGGGGCGCGGCCTGCGCGGCTTCGTCGACCAAGGTGAGCGCCTGCGCGGCGCGGGCGAACCCGCCTACCGGGTGCTTGGCGACCTGGTGGGTGCCAGCACCGGCGAGGTGCGCTGGCGCTTGATGAACCAGCAGGGTGGCCCCAGCTACGAATGCGTGGCCAGCCTCGACGAGGTCTGGGGCAGTTTTGCCAACGCCGGCAGTGGAACCCTGAGCGGGCGCCTGCAGCGCCTGGACCGGCCATTGACCCTGCCGTTGCAGGACAGCC
This sequence comes from Pseudomonas muyukensis, assembly GCF_019139535.1. Taxonomy (NCBI): domain Bacteria; kingdom Pseudomonadati; phylum Pseudomonadota; class Gammaproteobacteria; order Pseudomonadales; family Pseudomonadaceae; genus Pseudomonas; species Pseudomonas muyukensis. The sequence continues at coordinate 2,493,096 of NZ_CP077073.1, forward strand.
GCTTCGTCGCGGTCAAGCGCCTGTTCCCCGAGGCGCGTGAGCGCATTCCCTACACCCCACAGATGCAGGCGTGGGTGATCGGCGCCGAGCACCGGCTGTTCCATCAGCTTTGGCATGCCACGCGCGACAAGTGGCACCGCTTGCCGCCAACCAAGCAAGACGCCCTGCGCGGCCTGGGTTGGCAACCTGGCCCACGGGACCGCGAGCGCGATGCCCGCGGGCCGCGCAAGCACCGTAATGGTTCGGGTATCGATTTCCTGTTCATGCACCGGCACATGCTGATGTATGCCCGCACCCTGCAGGATTTGCCATCCTGGCCACGCTTCCCGTTGCCGCAGCCGAGCGTCGAGTTCGACCGCGCAGGCTTTGCCCGTTATCACGACAACCACGACGGCCAGCGGGTGCCGCCCGGCTGGCAGGCGCCCGGTGACCAGGCCTACGGGCAGTGGGTGGGGGCGATCAAGGCCGGCGAGACCTATTGCAGCAACTTCCAGGTGTGGGAGTCGCAGTATCAGGACCCGCTGTACCTGTCGAAGCTGTCGCTGGGCGCGTTTGGTTCCGAGCTGGAGATGAACCTGCACGACTGGCTGCACATGTGCTGGGCGTCGGTGCCGCGCGATCCCAACAGTGGCGCACCGGTGCCGTTTGCCCGTGATCCGGCGGACTTTGCCGCCCGTTGGTTCGCCCGCGACAACGACTTTCTCGGCGATCCGTTCTCATCCCACGTCAACCCGGTATTCTGGGGCTTCCACGGCTGGATCGACGACCGAATCGATGACTGGTTCCGCGCTCACGAGCGGTATCACCCTGGGCAGGTCCGACGCTTGGAGGTCAATGGTGTGCCGTGGTTCGCGCCTGGCCGCTGGGTGGAGGTCGACGACCCTTGGCTGGGGCCGGACACCCATGGTTGCAGCACCCAGCCGGGCATGCGTGCGGGCAAGTCGGTGGAGATGGACGTCGAGGTCATGAAGCTGGCCTTGCGCATTACCTTTGGCGAGGACGACAAGATCGCGCCATTGCTGCGCAAGGTGCCCCAGCGTCCCTGGTACGCGCGGCATCTGTCGCTGAAGAACATCGTGACCTGAAGCCAGGCGCGCAGGAGGTTCGCCGGCAAGCCGGCGCCACCCCCGCGCCTGTAGGCCCCAGCCTTGCTGGCGAACCAGGCGAGGCGCTGTCCAAGCCCTGCTTACTCTACTTGCCACCCCCCGCCCAGCGCCTTGTACAACGCCACGCTACCCTGCAACCTCGCCAGGCGCAGTTGCGCCTGCTGGTCCTGGGCCAGGTACAGCGTGCGCTGGGTCTCGAGCACGCTGAGCAAGGTCTCGGCGCCAGCACCATAGCGCTGTTGGGCCAGGTCGAAGGCAATCCGCGCCTGGTCGACTTCCTGGTCTTGCCACTGGCGTTGCCGCTCGACGCCGCTGATGGCGTTCAATGCCTTCTCGACATCGGCGAAGCCGGCCAGGATGCTGCCCCGGTAGTCTTCGAGCAGTTCCTGTTGGCGGGCGTTGGCCAGGTCGCGCGAGGCGCTGAGGCGGCCGTTGTTGAAGATCGGCGCGGCGAGCCCGGCGGTGAGGGTGTAGTAGGGGCTGTCGAACAGGTTGGCGAAGGTCCGCGCACCGCTGCCGACATCGGCACCCAGCACCAGGCGCGGCAGCATGGCGGCCCGGGCCACCTGGACGTTGGCGCTGGCCGCGGCCAGCCGGGCCTCGGCGGCGGCGATGTCCGGGCGGCGGCCCAGCAGTTCGCTGGGCACGCCGCTGCCGATCCCCGGCCAGCGCAGGCCATCGAGCGTCTGCACGCTGGCGGGCAGGGCCTGGACCGGCTCGCCGAGCAAGGTGGCCAGGGTTACCCGGTTGTCCTGCCAGCGCTGTTCCAGCAGTGGCACCTGGCGCTCCTGGGCGGCCACCAGGCTGCGTTGCTGGGCCAGTTCCAGGCGCGTGGCCGAGCCTGAGCGTTCACGGGCGTTCACCAGATCCAGCACGTCGCGGGCATTGCCCAGGTTAAGGCGGGCGATGCGCAGCTGCTGTTCCAGGGCCAGGCCTTGCAGGTAGCTGTCGGCAACCGCGCTGACCAGGGTCAGCTCCACGGTCTGGCGGTCGAAGCGGCTGGCGTCGAGGCTGCGCAGGGCGCTGTCGCGGGTCGCGCGCAGGCCGCCCCAGAAATCGATTTCGTAGCTGGCGCTCAGGCGCGTACCGAACGAGGTGCTGGTGCGTTCGCTGCTGCTGGCGTCGAGCTGGTCGTTGCCATTGCCGCGCAACAGGCGCTGGCGGCTGCCATTGAGGCCCAGTTGCACCTCGGGCAGCAAGGGCGCGCCGGCGATCACCGCGCTGGCCTGGGCCTGGCGCACCCGCGCGGCGGCGGCGGCCAGGTCATGGCTGTTGTGCCGCGCGCGTTCGACCAGGCGGTCCAGTTCGTCACTGGCGAAGGCGCGCCACCAGTGTTGGTCGGGCAAGGGGCGCGCGGCGTGGGCGGGGCCCTGCCAGCTCGACGGGGTGTCGATGTTCGCCGCCGGTGGTGGCGGGGTGCTGCAGGCGGCCAGGCACAGGCTCAAGGTCAACAGGCTGAAGCGGCTTGGAAATGTCATGGGCTATTCGCTGGTAAGGGCCTTGACCGGGTCGAGGCGGGCGGCCTTGCGGGCCGGCATGAAACCGAACACCACGCCGGTGATCACCGCGCAGGCGAAGGCGCCGAGCATGGCGGGCAGGGCGAAGGCCACGGCGATATCGGCCAGCAGCAAGCCGCCGCCGATGACCAGGGCCAGGACGATACCGGTCACCCCGCCGACCATCGACAGCATCACCGCCTCGGTGAGGAACTGGCGCAGGATGTCGCGTTGGCGGGCGCCGGTGGCCATGCGGATACCGATTTCCCGGGTGCGCTCGCGCACGGTCATGAGCATGATGTTCATCACGCCGATACCCCCGACCAGCAGCGAGATCGCGGCGATCGCCCCGAGCATCAGCGACAGGCTGTTCTGGGTGCGGGCCTCGGCCTGGATCAGCGCGGCATCGTTGGTCAGTTCGAAATCGTGGCGGCCCTGGTGGCGCTGGCGCAGCAGGCGGTCGATGGCCTGTTCGGTCTCGGTCACGCGGCCGGAGTCCTGGGCAGCGATGGCGATGTATTCCGGATCGCGGCTGCCGAACAGGCGGATGGCCGCGGCGGAGTAGGGCACGGCGATGCGCTCGTCGGCATCCTGCTGGCCGGAGCTGGCGCCCTTGGCCACCAGTACGCCGACCACCTGGAAGGGCACGTTGCCGATCAGCAGGTACTGGCCCAGCGGGTTGCTGGTGGGGCCGAACATCTTGTCGCGCACCTTGGCGCCGATCACCGCCACCGCCGCGCCGCTGGCCTCGTCGGCCTCGCTGTAGAAGCTGCCTTCGACCACCGGCCAGTTGAAGATCTCGGGGAACGCCGTGTTGTTGCCGCCGACGTAGAACTGCTGGCTGTTGTTGCCCTGGCGCACCATCAGCTTGTCGCCGATCACCGGCATGACCTGGCGGACCTGCGGCAGCTCGCCGATGGCCGCGACATCATCGAGGGTGACGATGCCGGCCGGTTCCTGCTGGGTGGCCTGCTTGCCGTTGAGGTAGAGGATGTTGGAGCCGAACGCGGCCATCTGCGCCATCACCTGGCGCTTGCTGCCTTCGCCCACGGCCAGCATGACCACCACCGAGGCCACGCCGATGACGATGCCGAGCAAGGTCAGGGCGGTGCGAAAGCGATTGATCCACATGATGCGCCAGGCCGCTTGCAGTGCCTCGAGCAGCTCGCCTTTCCAGGCGCCCCTGAGGGAAGCGCCGCGGTCCAGGCGCTGGCGCAGGTCGTCGGCTTGCAGGCGTTGGTTGGCGGTTGCTGTTGGCTGGTCGGCGGCCGAGTCGCTGACCACCTGGCCGTCGCGTACTTCGATGACCCGCTGGGCACGGGCCGCGACCTCGCGGTCGTGGGTGATGAGAATGATCACATGGCCCTGGCTGGCCAGCTCGTCGAGCAGGGCCATGACCTCGGCGCCGCTGTGGCTGTCGAGCGCGCCGGTGGGCTCGTCGGCGAGGATGATATGCCCGCCGTTCATCAGGGCGCGGGCAATCGACACCCGTTGCTGCTGGCCGCCGGACAGCTGGTGCGGGCGGTTGCCGGTACGGCTGGCCAGGCCCAGGCGCGCGAGCAGGGCGCGGGCGCGGGCATGGCGCTCGGCAGGTGGCGTGCCGGCGTAGATGGCCGGCATCTCGACGTTTTCCTGGGCGGAGCCGGCGGGGATCAAGTGGTAGCCCTGGAACACGAAGCCGAAGGCTTCGCGGCGCAGCCAGGCCAGCTCGTCGCTGTCCAGCTCGGCCACGTCGCGGCCGGCGAAGTGATAGCTGCCGGCGCTGGGCCGGTCAAGGCAACCAAGGATGTTCATCAGGGTCGATTTGCCGGAGCCGGACGCGCCGACGATGGCGACGAACTCGCCGGGGTGGATGCTCAGGCTGACGCCGCGCAACACCTCCACTTGCGGTGAATCGACACCGCCGTAGACCTTGCGGATATCGCGTAGCTCGATCAGGGGCGTGGGCATGTCAACCTCCGCTGGCGGCAGGGCTGCCGATGACCAGGCGCTCACCTTCGTTCAGGCCTTCGAGGATCTGCACCCGCAGCCGGTCGCTGAGGCCCGTGCGCACCTGGCGCGCCTCGATCTTGCCTTGGCGGTTGAGCACCTGGGCCAGGCGCAGGCCATCCCCGGGGGTGTCATCCAGCGCCGCCAGCGGGGCGCTGAGCACCTGGCTGGCCTGGCCGGCGACAAAGAACACCTGGCTGGTCATCTCGGCCATCAGGGCGCCGTCGGGGTTGTCGACATCCAGCAGCACGGTGTACTGCACCACTTTGCTGCCAGTCGTGCCGGCACTGGCGCTGGCCGGGCTGCCGCTGCCCTGGCTGGCCTGCTCCAGGGGCTTGGGCGGGATCGGCAGGATCTGCCGCACGCGGCTGGTCCAACGGCGCTTGCCGCCGGCGAGGGTGGTGAAATAAGCGGTCATGCCCGGCGTGACCTTGCCGATATCGGCTTCGGATACCTGGGCCCAGACCGTCATCGGCGAGAGCTTGGCGATGCGCAGGATCAACGGCGTCTGTTGCTGGGCGTTGAGGGTCTGGCCCTCGCGGGCGTCCACCGCCACCACGGTGCCGCTCATCGGCGCATAGATGCGGGTGTAGCCCAGTTCGGCTTCGTCGCTGCGCAGGCTGGCCTGGGCCTGGCGGATCTGCGCCTGGTACATGTCGATGCGCGCCTGGGTCACCTTGAGCTGGGCTTGCGCTGCCTGCAGGTCTTCCTGGCGGGTGGCGCCGGCCGCGGCCAGGTCGCTTTGGCGCCGGTGCTGCTGCTGGGCCAGTTGATACTGGGCGCGTTGCTCGGCGAGCTGGGCCTTGAGGTTCTCGATCGAAAACCGCCCGGCGTCGAGCTTGGCCTGCTGCGTGGATGGATCGATTTCCACCAGCAACTGGCCCTGGCGAACCTCGTCGCCGGCTTCGACATGCAGCTTGCGGATCTGCCCCGAGGCCTGGGCGCCAACGTCGACGTAGCGGCGTGGCTGCAGGGTGCCCAGGGCGGTGACGCTGCTTTCGATGTCGGCGCGGGTCACCGGCACCGTGCTGACCGGTGCGCCGCCCAGTGGCAGGCTCTGCCAGGCCACCAGGCTGCCGAGGCCGAGCAGGCCAAGGGTGCCGAGCAGTATCCGGCGGCGGGGAGTGGATGTGCGTGTCATGCGGGCTTCCAGCCGGAGGGAAGGGCGAGTGCCGCGTCGAGGGCGGCACGCTCGGGGTCTGACGGTAAACGAACCCGGGCCGGCATGATTTAGCGCAAGGGAGGGGCGATCGGTGTGTTGCTGAGAATAATTATAATTTGTAAGATCGCACGCTGACATCATCCAGACCCGCCTCCCAGCCAGGTCCGCGCTCGAGCAGGGAGGCGCCAGGTGCCATCGTGGAACATTACTATCGCGAATTGGTGAACTTTCTCAGCGCCCGCCTTGGCAGTCGCCAGGCCGCCGAGGACGTCGCCCATGATGCCTACCTGCGGGTGCTGGAGCGTACCGCCGGCGAGCAGATCGAGCACCCCCGCGCGTTCCTCTACCGTACGGCGCTCAACCTGGTGGTCGACCGCCATCGGCGCCACCTGGTGCGCCAGACCGAGCCGCTGGAAGTGCTCGACCAGGACGAGCGCTGGCATACCCCGGCGCCGGTGCAAGGCATGCAGCATGACCAGCGCCTGGCCTTGATGCAGCAGGCCCTGGACGAGCTGAGCGCGCCTTGCCGCGACAGTTTCCTGCTGCGCAAGCTCGAGGGCTTGTCCCACAGCCAGATCGCCGAGCGCCTGGGCATCTCCCGCAGCCTGGTGGAAAAGCACATCGTCAACGCCATGAAACACTGCCGGGTGCGCATGCGCCATTGGGAGTCATGAGCAGGTCGCAGGAATGTGAAAATTCCGTGAGCCGGCGGCTTGATTTCTGGTTGTTTCACGACAACTATCAAGAAAGACCCTGCGCGGGCGATTCGCCCGACGCTGCCCGCACGGGCGCAGTATGGTCATGGAGCCTCGTTCTCTCACCTCACTGCCCAGGCCCGTACGATGCCCAATAAAGCCATGCGCATTCTCATCGCCGACGAGCATCCCGAGCAGCGCCTGCAGCTGGAGAGGATGCTCAATGGCCTGGGCTACTACCGGATCGCTCCTGTCGACAGTTTCGACGACCTCCAGCGCCTGGTGCACAGTGCCCTGCAGCCGTTCAACCTGCTGATCGGCAACATCGAGCTGGCCAGCCATGCCGGCGTCGACCTGGCGCGGTTCTGCCGGGTCAGTTCGCAGATCCAGCACGCACTGCTCTACCACGCGCCGCACCTCAAGGTGCCGACGGTGGCGCCGAACGATCGTCATGCGGTGAGCATCAGCCTGCCGCGCGCACCCGACAGCGAGGCCTTGGAGTCGTTCATGGCGATCATCGACCTGCCGGTGCTGGTTGGCCAGCTACCGCTGCCGGCGGGGTTGGCCGCCAGCCCCGGCTATGCGCGCCGGCGCAGCGGCCTGGCGCCGACGGTGTTCAGCCGCAGCTCCTGAGCCGTCAGGGCGGGCTTTTGCTATCCTCTTGGCCTTTTGCCAAGTTGCGGAACCTGCCATGACTGCCATCGATACCGCCCGCCCGCCCCGGTTCAGCCGCGGCGACCACCGAACCCTGGGTCTGGCGGCACTGGGCGGTGCCCTGGAAATCTATGATTTCATCATCTTCGTATTCTTCGCCCTGACCCTCAGCCAGCTGTTCTTCCCGCCCGAGATGCCGGAGTGGCTGCGCCTGCTGCAGAGCTTCGGGATCTTCGTCACCGGCTACCTGGCGCGGCCACTGGGCGGCATCCTCATGGCGCATTTCGCCGATCACCTGGGGCGCAAGCGGGTGTTCAGCCTGAGCATCCTGATGATGGCCCTGCCGTGCCTGCTGATCGGGGTGATGCCGACCTATGCCGACATCGGCTATGCCGCGCCGCTGATCCTGCTGGCGTTGCGAATCCTGCAAGGCGCTGCGGTCGGCGGCGAGGTGCCCAGTGCCTGGACCTTCGTCGCCGAGCACGCGCCAGTGGGGCGGCGGGGCTATGCGCTGGGCTTCCTGCAAGCCGGGCTGACTTTCGGCTACCTGCTCGGAGCGCTGACCGCAACCTTGCTGGCGCAGCTCTACACGCCCCAGGAGATTCTCGATTACGCCTGGCGTTATCCGTTCCTGCTGGGTGGCGTGTTCGGTGTGATTGGTGTCTGGCTGCGTCGCTGGTTGAGTGAAACGCCGGTGTTCCTGGCCCTGCGCGAGTGCCAGCAACAGCCGGTGGCATTCCCCTTGCGCAGCGTGCTGGCCGAGCATCGCCGAGCGCTGATCCCGGCGGCGCTGCTGACCTGCGTGCTGACATCGGCGGTGGTGGTGCTGGTGGTGATCACCCCGACGGTGATGCAGCAACGCTTTGGCATGACGGCCGGGCACACCTTCGCCCTGAGCAGCGTGGGCATCGTCTTTCTAAATATCGGCTGTGTGCTGGCCGGGCTGCTGGTGGACCGCATTGGCGCCTGGCGCGCGTTGATGCTGTACAGCCTGCTGTTGCCGTTGGGTATCGGCGTGTTGTACGCCAGCCTGGTCGGGCAGTGGGGCATGACCTGGCTGGCCTATGCCCTGGCGGGGCTTTGCTGCGGCGTGGTGGGGGTGGTGCCGTCGGTGATGGTCGGGCTGTTCCCGGCGCAGATCCGCGTGTCGGGGATCTCCTTCACCTACAACGTTGCTTATGCGTTGTGGGCGAGCACTACACCGCTGGCGCTGATTGCGCTGATGCCGTGGAGCCCGTGGGTGTGTGTCGGTTTTTGTCTGGCCATGGGCGTGGCTGGGCTGCTGACGGCGCTGTATTTCGGGCGTCGGGAACCTTTGGTGTTCGGTGCGGAGTCGATGCCGATCATGTGTGGTGACAAATGAGGCGGTAAGGGTGGTGAAGGGCTAAGGCAAGCTTCCAGGCGGGGTTATTGGAATAACCTATTAGCCAAATTTAACCTGGAAGGTTAATTTCTCATGGAAAAGAGAACGCCTCATTGCTCACTTGCACGTGTGCATGCCCTGCTGGCTGAAGGCTTGGTGCGAATTACCCACACTGCGGCCAAAGGTGCTGCTGACCTGGGCATTAGTGAAGAGCAGTTACTGGCGGGTGTCGCGCAGCTTACCCGTGGCGACTTTTACAAGAGCATGACCAGCTTTGCAGATCACCGCGTTTGGCATGATGTTTATCGTCCCATGACTCGAGTGGGCAGGGTGTATCTCAAGCTGGTGGTAATCAATGACTTGCTCATTGTGTCTTTCAAGGAGCTGTAAGCCATGAAGTGTCCGATCTGTGGGGCTGGAGAGCTGGTTCAGGCAGTCCGCGACCTGCCATACACGTACAAGGGCGAGGCGATGGTCATTCTGCAGGTCGAGGCCGAGTTCTGCTCGGCATGCGACGAAGCAATCATGACGGTGCCGGTGGCCCGACGAGTGAACGCTGAAATGCGCGCATTCAATCAACGTGTCAATGCCATGGCTGTAGACCCCGGTTTCATTGCCACTGTTCGCCGGAAATTCGATCTCGATCAGCGTGAAGCCGGTGAGATTTTTGGCGGCGGTGTCAATGCCTTTTCCCGTTACGAGAACGGCAAGACCAAGCCACCCCTGGCCTTGATCAAACTGTTCAAACTGCTTGATCGACATCCAGAGTTGTTCGAGGAGGTCAAGACTGCCTGACCTGTCGGAGGGGCGTCGGTTGTCTTACGTCATGTCGTCGAGTGACAACGCAGCATGAGCGCAAAAACACCGCGAATTAGGGTGGTTATTTGTGAAACACCACACCAGGGATGGACACCACGGATAGCAAGGTTCTGTACAAGTCATGAAGCCGATGCCCCGGACATGAAAAAGCCCCCCGGCCTCACGGGCCAGGGGGCTTCTTGTTGCCATCAGGATGGCGCTTACATGTTCGGGTAGTTCGGCCCGCCCGCGCCTTCAGGGGTGACCCAGGTAATGTTCTGCGCTGGATCCTTGATGTCGCAGGTCTTGCAGTGCACGCAGTTCTGCGCGTTGATCTGGAAGCGCTTGTTGCCGTCTTCCTGGGTGACCACTTCGTAAACGCCGGCCGGGCAGTAGCGCTGAGCCGGTTCGTCGTACAGCGGCAGGTTGCTGGCGATCGGGATATTCGGGTCGGTCAGCTTCAGGTGGCAGGGTTGTTCCTCTTCATGGTTGGTGCTGGAGAGGAATACCGAGCTGAGCTTGTCGAAGCTGAGCTTGCCGTCCGGTTTCGGGTACTCGATTTTCTGCGAGTCGGCGGCGAGCTTCAGGCAGGCGTAGTCCGGCTTGGTGTCGTGCAGGGTGAACGGCAGCTTGCCGCCGAACCAGTTCTGGTCGACATAGTTGAACGCAGCGCCCAGCAGCGGGCCGAACTTGTGCATCGCCGGGCCGAAGTTGCGGCTGGCGAACAGTTCCTCGTACAGCCAGCTGGCCTTGAACGCGCTGACATAGCCATTGAGCTGGTCGCCACCCTCGCTGCCGGCGATCAGTGCATCGGCCACCGCGTCGGCGGCGAGCATGCCGGATTTCATCGCGGTGTGGCTGCCCTTGATCTTGGCGAAGTTCAGGGTGCCCAGGTCGCAGCCGATCAGCGCACCGCCGTTGAAGACCATTTTCGGCAGCGAGTTGAAGCCGCCCTTGCAAATGGCGCGGGCACCGTAGCTGATGCGCTTGCCGCCTTCGAGGTACTGGCTCATCACCGGGTGGTGCTTGAGGCGCTGGAACTCGTCGAACGGCGACAGGTAGGGGTTGGCATAGGACAGGTCGACGATCAGGCCGACCACCACCTGGTTGTTCTCCAGGTGATAGAGGAACGAGCCGCCGGTATTGTCCTTGCTCATCACATCCAGCGGCCAGCCGGCGGTGTGCACCACCAGGCCCTGCTCGTGCTTGGCCGGGTCGATTTCCCAGATTTCCTTGAGGCCGATGCCGTAGTGCTGCACATCGGCTTCGTTGTCCAGGTCGAAGCGCTTGATCAGCTGCTTGCCGATGTGGCCGCGGCAGCCTTCGGCGAACAGGGTGTACTTGGCGCGCAGTTCCATGCCCGGGGTGTACAGGCCGTCCTTCGGCTTGCCTTCGCGGTCGACGCCCAGGTCGCCGGTGACGATGCCGCGGACCACGCCGTTTTCATCGAACAGCGCCTCTTGCGCGGCGAAGCCTGGGTAGATTTCCACGCCCAGGTTCTCGGCCTGCTGGGCCAGCCAGCGGCACAGGTTGCCCAGGGAAATGATGTAGTTGCCCTGGTTGTGCATGGTCTTGGGCACGAACAGGTCGGGGACCTTGGTCGAGCTGGCGGCATCCTTGAGTACATAGATGTCGTCGCGCTTGACCTCGGTGTTCAGTGGCGCGCCTAGCGCTTTCCAGTCAGGGAACAGTTCGTTCAGCGCGCGCGGTTCGAACACCGCGCCGGAGAGAATGTGGGCGCCGACTTCGGAGCCTTTCTCGACCACGCAGACGCTGATCTCGCTACCGGCTTCGGCGGCCTTCTGCTTCAGGCGGCAGGCGGCAGACAGGCCCGCCGGGCCTGCGCCGACGATGACCACGTCGAATTCCATGTATTCGCGTTCCACAGGTTCTCTCCTACTCAAGGCTCATCGCTGTTGCTTGTCTTTTATGGGTGTTCACGGTCACGCGCGGCATGCTGTTGCTGTAGCTTCGCAGGTGACGGACTACACCGTCTTGTCTTGGCCGCGCATTATATCTACACCACTTGGCGGGTCCAATACAAACGTTTGTTTGAATTTGCCGGAGGCCCGTAGAATCACAGGTAGGCGGCTGGAGGCTGGCCAATTTGCCGTATTGACCGGATTGGGTGTTACGGTCAAGATACGAGCGCTTTCGCGTTCGCCGTAGGCTGACCGTCGGGCGCAGGTGCACCCCTAAAGACCAGGCGTGGAGCAGGGTTTACGGGCCGAATCAGGTGTTGTAGTGGAGTCTACACGCCACGACAGGAAATGACCCGCGGGTTTTGCCCGGTAAAGGTCGCAACAGGACTGATCGGTCACTTGAACTTTGCCGGTGTCGACACGTTTTTAGAGGTGCCCTTGTACCCACGCGCATTCGCCGGGCAGTCCCCAGGCGATCTTCTTTTCACCGGAGAGTAACGAGGAATCCATGAAGGTTCTTGTAGCTGTCAAACGAGTGGTCGACTACAACGTCAAGGTTCGCGTCAAGGCGGACAACTCCGGCGTCGACCTTGCAAACGTCAAGATGTCCATGAACCCCTTCTGCGAAATCGCCGTGGAAGAAGCCGTGCGCCTTAAAGAGAAGGGCGTGGCGAGCGAAATCGTCGTCGTCAGCATCGGCCCGACCGCGGCGCAGGAGCAACTGCGTACCGCCCTGGCCCTGGGTGCCGACCGCGCCATCCTGGTCGAGGCCGCCGACGAGCTGAACTCGCTGGCCGTGGCCAAGGCGCTGAAAGCCGTTGTCGACAAGGAGCAGCCGCAGCTGGTGATCCTCGGCAAGCAGGCGATCGACAGCGACAACAACCAGACCGGCCAGATGCTGGCCGCGCTGACCGGCTTCGCCCAGGGTACCTTCGCCTCCAAGGTCGAAGTTGCCGGCGACAAGGTCAACGTCACCCGTGAAATCGATGGTGGCCTGCAGACCGTCGCGCTGAACCTGCCAGCCATCGTCACCACCGACCTGCGCCTGAACGAGCCGCGCTACGCGTCGCTGCCGAACATCATGAAGGCCAAGAAGAAGCCGCTGGAGACCCTGACTCCGGACGCGCTGGGCGTATCCCTCGCCTCCACCAACAAGACCCTGAAAGTCGAAGCGCCTGCTGCCCGCAGCGCGGGTATCAAGGTCAAGTCGGTGGCCGAACTGGTCGAGAAGCTGAAGAACGAAGCGAAGGTAATCTAAATGACTATCCTGGTTGTCGCTGAACACGAGAACGGTGCCGTAGCCCCGGCCACCCTGAACACTGTCGCCGCTGCCGCCAAGATCGGTGGTGATATCCACGTGCTGGTCGCAGGCCAGAACGTCGGTGGCGTCGCCGAGTCCGCCGCCAAGATCGCAGGCGTTGCCAAGGTGCTGGTCGCCGACAACGCGGCCTATGCCCACGCCCTGCCGGAAAACGTCGCGCCGCTGCTGGTCGAGCTGGCCAAGGGTTACAGCCACGTGCTGGCCCCGGCCACCACCAACGGCAAGAACATCCTGCCGCGGGTAGCCGCGCTGCTGGATGTCGACCAGATCTCCGAGATCATCGCGGTCGAGTCCGCCGACACCTTCAAGCGTCCGATCTACGCCGGTAACGCCATCGCCACCGTGCAGTCGAACGCTGCCGTCAAGGTCATCACCGTGCGCACCACCGGCTTCGACGCCGTGGCCGCCGAAGGTGGTTCGGCTGCCGTCGAAGCCGTCGCCGGTGCCCATGACGCGGGCAAGTCGGCCTTTGTCGGCGAAGAGCTGGCCAAGTCCGACCGTCCTGAGCTGACCGCCGCCAAGATCGTCGTTTCCGGCGGCCGCGGCATGGGCAACGGTGACAACTTCAAGCACCTGTACGCCCTGGCCGATAAGCTCGGCGCCGCAGTGGGCGCCTCGCGCGCCGCGGTCGACGCAGGCTTCGTGCCGAACGACATGCAGGTCGGCCAGACCGGCAAGATCGTCGCGCCACAGCTGTACATCGCCGTTGGTATTTCCGGCGCGATCCAGCACCTGGCCGGCATGAAGGACTCGAAAGTGATCGTCGCGATCAACAAGGACGAAGAGGCGCCAATCTTCCAGGTGGCCGACTACGGCCTGGTCGCCGACCTGTTCGAAGCGGTACCGGAGCTGGAAAAGCTGGTCTGATCCGCCTGCTTCACTTATAAAGAACCCGGCCCGCCCTTGGCGGTCCGGGTTTTTTCATGGCTGTCGTTGCGCAGGTGGGGAGTGGTTGCATGGTGTTTCGTTCGAGCAAGGGGATGCTGGCCTGCGCCTTGGCGCTGCTGTCGAGCCCGGTATGGGCATTGGGCAAATGCGAACGCCTGGTGGCCACTGGCAGCCCGGATGCGCCGCCGTATTCCTGGCAGGACCCGCAAGACCCCAAGCACCTGATCGGCGCCAATGTCGACTTGTTGCGCCAGGTTGCCGACGAATTGGGCCTGAAGGTCGAGGTGCTGCACGCCGGCAAGCGTGAACAGGCGCTCGACGAGGTGCGTAGCGGGCGCATCGACCTGCTGCTCGATACGCCGCTGCAGGTCACGCAGTTGACCGCCCTGGACTATGTCCATCCGGCCTTGCAGCTCAACGAATACCTGGTCTGGACCCGCCACGACGCGATACTCGAGTTCAACGGCCCGGCCGACCTGGCCCAATACCGCGGCGGGCTGTCGGACAAGGCGCGGCTGACGCCGGCCTTCGAGGCTTTCGCCAAGGCCCAGCTGAAGCTTGCGCCGGCGCAGAACCTTACCCAGGCGTTCCAGAAACTGGTGCTCGGCCAGGTCGACTATGTGCTTGCCGGCCGTTACTCCGGCATGGCCATGGCCCAGAGCCTGGGGGTGAGCGACGACCTGATCGCCCGGGGCTTGCCGGTGGACCGGCCAGGCCTGTACCTGGCGGTGTCGCATAACTCGGCATGCAACGACAGCTGGTTGCGCGGACAACTGGCGAAAAAGCTGACAGAATTGCCGATCTCCGGGGCGAGCGAGGCTGTGCTGCAGCGCAATGTAGAGCGCTGGAAAGCGCAGATGCAGGCGTCGCAGGGCGCCCCCAAACAGTAGGAAGAGTGCGTGAGAACCCAACCCCTGATGCTTGCCCTGGCCATGCTTGGCCTGGCCGGTTGTGCCAACGATCCGGCACCTAATGAACAGTTGCGCCTGTCCGAGCAGGCCCTGGAGCAGGCCAAGGCCGTCGGTGCCACCGAACAGGTGGTGGAATTCAAGCTGGCCGAAGACAAGCTGGCCCGCGCCAAGAGCAACATGCTCAGCGAGCGCTATCGTGATGCGCGCATGCGTGCCGAGCAGGCTGAGCTGGATGCGCGCCTGGCCGAGGCGCGGGTGCTGAATCAGAAGAGCGAGGAGCAGCTGCAGGTCATGCAGTCGCGTATCAAGCGCCTGCGCAAGCAATTGGAGGTGCAGCCATGAGCCGCCTCAAGCCCATCGCCCTGGCGCTGTTGGCCCTGGTCGGTCTGCAGGGTTGCGCCAGCCAGCGCAGCGAGTCGTCGCTGGAAGATGCCAGCGCGGCGTTCCAGAAGGTCAAGGACGACTCCGATGTGTTGCGCAGCGCGCCGCGCGACGTGATCCGTGCCGGCGAGTCCCTGGGGCGTGCCGAACGCCTGGCCGGCTACGTAGGGACTGGCAGCGACGTGCGCCATTACGCCTACCTGAGCCAGCGCTACAGTGAGATCGCCCGCGAGCACGCCAACCTGGCGCTGAGCGAGGAGCGCCTGACCAAGCTCGAGCTGGAGCGCCAGCGCCTGCAGCTGGCGCTGCGCGAGGCCAAGCTGGCCAGCGTGCAGCAGCAGGGCAAGTTCGTCGAGGCGCAAATCGCCGCGCTGGCCTCCGAGCAGACCGATCGTGGCCTGGTGATGACCTTGGGCGATGTGCTGTTCGACACCGGCCAGGCGCAGCTGAAGAACTCGGCAAGCCGCACGGTGCTCAAGCTGGTGCAGTTCCTTCAGCTCAATCCGCGGCGGGTGGTGCGGATCGAGGGCTATACCGACAGCACGGGGGCGGCCGAGGACAACCTCAAGCTGTCCCGGGAGCGTGCCCAGTCGGTGGCCGATATGCTGGTCGACCTGGGTGTCGATGAAAAGCGTATCCAGGTCGAGGGCTATGGCGACCAGTACCCGGTGGAGGCCAACGCTTCGGAGCGGGGCAGGGCGCAGAACCGGCGGGTCGAGATCGTTTTCTCCGACGACAAGGGCAAGCTCGCGCCGGCGCGCTGAGCCTTGGTGCGCGCGCAGCCTTGCCAGGCGGTGTGCGTTCAAGGGGCGCTTGAATTCGAGATTGCCGGGCTGCAATGCAGCCCCGGCAAGTCTGCGTGCAGCGCCAAATCTCACCACCTTGAACGGGTTGCTGCTCAAGGTGCGAGCCTGCATCTGCCTGGGATGAGCGTCAGGCAGACGGGGCCAGGCCAACATCCTCCTTCCTGCGGCTAGGCGCGCGACAGCCAAGCTCACGCACGCTGCGGGGGAAACCCGCCAGCCAGGCACTCGCTTCTGCCTCTAGCGTGGCGGTTTGTCGCCATGCCCGCAGCGCTTCGCCCCAGCAACAGGGGCCCAAACCGGTTGGCACGTTCTTCGCTATCGCCCCCGCGTCAACACCCACAACCGGAAACATCCAATGAAGAAGTTCCTGCTGACGCTCCTGTGCCTGGGCGTCATCGGTTGCTCCAAGCCCGCCGTCCCGGAAAAAACCGTCGATGTCCTGCTGATCGGCGGCGGTATCATGAGCGCCAGCCTCGGCACCTACCTCACCGAGCTGGAACCTGCGTGGAAGATCGCCGTCTACGAGCGCCTGGATCAGGTCGCAGAGGAAAGCTCCAATGCCTGGAACAACGCTGGCACCGGTCATTCGGCTTTCTGCGAGCTGAACTACACCAGGCTCGCCGAGGACGGCAGCATCGATATCAGCCAGGCCGTCAAGGTCAATGAACAGTTCGAGGTGTCCAAGCAGTTCTGGGCCTACCAGGTCGAGCAGGGCGTGTTGAGCAATCCGCCTTCGTTCATCAACAACGTGCCGCACCTGAGCTTTGTCTGGGGCGATGCGAACATCGCCTTTCTGCACCAGCGGGTCGCGGCGCTGCAGCACAGTTCGCTGTTTCGCGGCATGGAAATTACCGAGGACCACGAGCAGATCCGCAAGTGGGCACCGTTGGTGATCGAAGGCCGTGATCCAGGGCAGCGGGTCGCGGCCACGCGGATGGCCATAGGCACCGACGTCAATTTCGGCGAGATCACCCGCCAGCTGTTCGCCTCGATGACCCGCAACCCCAACGTCAAGCTGCACCTGGGCCATGAAGTGCGTGATATCACGCGCAACGACGATGGCAGCTGGAACGTGATGGTGGCGGACCTGGCCAATGCTGGCCGCGAAGCGCCAGTGAAGGCGCGTTTCGTTTTCATCGGTGCCGGTGGCGGTACCCTCAAGCTGCTGCACAAGTCTGGTATCCCCGAAGCCGAGGGTTATGCCGGCCTCCCGGTCGGTGGCCAGTTCCTGATGACCGACAACCCGGACCTGGTGGCCCGGCACCAGGCCAAGCTGTACGGCAAGGCGCCGGTCGGCGCACCGCCGATGTCGGTGCCGCACCTCGACACGCGGCTGATCGATGGCAGGCAAGTGCTGTTGTTCGGCCCGTTCGCGAGTTTCACCACCCAGTACCTCAAGCAGGGTTCGCTGCTGGACATGTTCGCCGCGCTGACCGCCGACAACATCAGCCCGCTGCTGCATGCCGGCCTCGATAATGCCGACCTCGGCACCTTCCTGGTGGACCAGTCGCTGCTCAGTTTCGATGAGCGCATGGCGGTGCTGCGCGAGTACTTCCCCAACGCCAAGGGCGAGGACTGGAAACTGCTGCAGGCCGGCCAGCGCGTCCAGGTGATCAGGAGCGACCCCGTGCACGGGGGAGTGCTGCAGTTCGGTACCGAGGTGGTGGTCGCGCAGGATGGCAGCATCGCCGCGCTGCTGGGCGCGTCCCCTGGCGCCTCGACGGCCGCGCCGATCATGCTCGGGGTGCTGGAGAAGGCCTTCAAGGAGCGTATCAATACCCCGGCCTGGCAGGCCAAGCTCAAGGAAATCCTGCCCAGCTACGGCCAGGAGCTGGGCGGCGACCTCGAGTGGGTCAACAAGACCCGTGAATGGAGCAGCGCGCGGCTGCAGCTGGTGCACGTGCCGGTGCTGCCGGAAGTTTGATGCCCTAGGCGCCGGCCTTGCTTTAGCGCAGGCAGCAAAAAGCCCGCGCGAGGCGGGCTTTTTGTCGGATGTGGTCGGAGAGACAGGATTCGAACCTGCGGCCTTCTCGTCCCGAACGAGACGCGCTACCTGGCTGCGCTACACTCCGATGTCCGAAATGCTACTGCATCGATTTTTTCAACGCAACCCCTTGTTGCAAAAAGGAGTTGCGCTGAAAAACAGGGGCTGGATCACAGCTCCTTGACGGTACGGATCTGGTCCTTGTTGATGCGCGCGCGCTTGCCGTCGAGCTGCTCGAATTCGTAGAAACCGGAGTCGTCATCGTACTTCGGCGTGTCCACCGCCTGGATTTCGCGACCGTCGTTCAGGGTGATGACGGTAGGCGAGGCGCAGCCGGCGAGGGCGCCCAGGCCCAGGGCAAGCAGGAAGGCGGGAAGGGTCCGTTGGATCATCGTGTTTCTCCAGTGCAATGGTGCTAGATGACATTAAGACGCAGGGCGTCCACGCAAGTTCCTTGCAAAGTGCAGCATAGCGCCATCGCCGGGGCATTGACCAAGAACAAGGTCGCGTTCGTTGCCGCTGGCCTGTGATATAACAGCGCACATTCCCCTCCCGCGTGACGGACCCCATGAAAGCCAAGGCTGATACCCCCTTCGTGCCGCTGAACATCGCCGTGCTCACGGTCAGCGATACCCGTACCTTCGACACCGACACCTCCGGCCAACTGTTCGTCGACCGCCTGAGCGCTGCGGGCCACCGCCTGGCGGCGCGGGTGCTGCTCAAGGACGACCTGTACAAGATCCGCGCCCAGGTCGCCACCTGGATCGCCGACGAGCAGGTGCAAGTGGTGCTGATCACCGGCGGCACCGGCTTCACCGGCCGCGACAGCACCCCGGAGGCCGTGGCCTGCCTGCTGGACAAGCAGGTCGAGGGCTTCGGCGAGCTGTTCCGGCAGATCTCGGTGGCCGACATCGGCACCTCCACTGTGCAGTCCCGCGCCCTGGCCGGCCTGGCCAACGGCACGTTGGTCTGCTGCCTGCCGGGCTCGACCAACGCCGTGCGCACCGGTTGGGATGGCATCCTCGCCGAGCAGTTGGATGCCCGCCACCGGCCGTGCAACTTCGTCCCCCACCTGAAGCAGGCAGCGGCCTGCGACAGCCGTGGTTGAGGTGGCCCCGGCGCGGCCATTGATGCCGCTGGAAGAGGCCCTCGAACGCTTGCTGGCGCTGGCCGAGGCGGCACCTATCACGGCGACCGAGCGCGTGGTCCTGGGCGCTGCCGAAGGCCGAGTGCTGGCCTGCGATCTGCTTGCCGGGCTCGATTTGCCGCCTTGGCCCAACAGTGCCATGGATGGCTATGCCCTGCGCCTGGCTGACTGGCAGGGCGAGCCGCTGGCAGTGACCCAGCGCATCTTCGCCGGTCATGCGCCACAGCCGCTGCAACCAGGCACCTGCGCGCGGATCTTCACCGGGGCGCCGTTGCCTGAGGGCGCCGATTGCGTCGAGATGCAGGAAAACGCCGAGGTGCTCGAGGACGGTCGGGTGCGCTTTGTCGAGCCACTGACCCTGGGCCAGAACGTGCGCCCCAAGGGCCAGGAAACCCGTGTCGGCGAGTTGGTGATCGCTGCCGGCACGCGCCTGGGCCCGATCCAGCTCGGGTTGGCAGCAACCTTGGGCTTCGCTGAACTGGAAGTGGTGCGCCGGCCGCGGGTGGCGGTGCTGTCGACCGGTGACGAGCTGGTCGAGCCTGGCTTGCCGCTTGGCCCGGGGCAGATCTACAACAGCAACCGGCGCCTGCTGGTCAGCTGGTTGCAGCGCCTGGGTTGCGAAGTGCTGGACGCCGGTATCCTGCCGGACGACCTCGAGCGTACCCGGCACTGCCTGGGTGGCCTGGGCGATGTCGACCTGATCCTCTCCACCGGTGGCGTCTCGGTGGGCGAAGCCGATTACCTCGGCCTGGCCCTGCGCGAAGCTGGCGAGCTGGCGCTGTGGAAGCTGGCGATCAAGCCGGGCAAGCCGTTGACCTTTGGCCACTACCAGGGCGTGCCGGTGATCGGCCTGCCGGGCAATCCTGCCTCGACCCTGGTGACCTTTGGTTTGCTGGCGCGCCCCTACCTGCTGCGCCGGCAAGGCGTGAGCAAGGTCGCGCCGCTGTGCTTCAGTGTGCCGGCGGGGTTTGACTGGCCAAGGCCGGGCAGCCGTCGCGAGTACCTGCGCGCGCGCATCGAGGACGGCCAGGTGCGCATCTACAAGAACCAGAGCTCCGGGGTGCTGCGCAGCGCGGCCTGGGCCGATGGGGTGGTGGAAGTACGTGAAGGCAGCACGCCGCGCCAGGGCGAGCTGGTGACGTTCATTCCGTTCAGCGAGCTACTTGGCTAGCACGCCACCCAGGGGGCTGTTGCCTGCGGGGACCAGCTGGGTCAGGCGCATGTGCACGTTTTCCAGTTGCTGGGCGGCGACGCTCCAGTCATGGCGTTGGCGCACGAATGCCCGACCGGCCTCGCCGAGCTGGCTCATGCGCGCGGGCTGATTGAGCAGTTGCGTGATCAGCAGCGCCAGTTGGCCGCCATCGTCGCTGCCCAGGTAGTGCTCGCCAGGGGTCGCCGTCAGCCCTGAGACGCCCTTGCCGGTGGTGATCACCGGCAACCCTGCGGCCATGGCTTCGAGGATCTTCACCTTGGAGCCGCCAGCATGGCGCAATGGCGCGAAAAACAGCGCCGAGCGCCGCTGCAGCTCGCGCAGGTCGGGGCGATAACCCACCCACTCGATGCGCGGGTCGTTCCAGTGCAGCTTCCAGCTGGCCGGCAGGGCGTGTCCGGCAATGGCCAGGCGTACTGCAGGGTTGCTCATCCACACCTGGGGCAGGATGTCTTCCAACGCCCATTCGATGGCCTCCAGGTTGGCGCCGTATTCAAAGTTGCCGACGAACAGCAGGCGCTGGCTGTGAAGGGCCGGGTTCACGCCCTGGTAGTGGTCGCAATCCACGCCGTTGACCACCACGTTCACCGAGCGACCGCTGATCTGGCTGATCAGCTCGGCGTCATGGCCGCTGACTGCCACCACCTCGCTGGGCTGGCGCAGTACCCGTTGCTCCCAGCGCCGGTAGCGCCAGCGATCGAAGGCATTGAGCGGGCGCAGCCACAGGGGCAGGCGGTCGTGGCAGGCCGCGCCCATGACCGACTCCAGGTAGTGCTCGCTGAGCATGTAGGGCAGGCCGCGGGCCTGCAGGGCCTTCTCGAATGGCTGGAAGCTGTAGCTGTGCTCGATCTGGATCACGTCCCAGGGTTCGTCCAGCAGTTGCTCGAAGCGGTGTCGCAGGCAGGGCGCCAGGCCGTTGATGATGGCGCGCATGGGGTAGTCGATGATCGGCGAGGCCAGCAGGTTGAGCGGGCTGTGCAGTGCCCGCCGGGGCAGCACGATCAAGCGTTCGACCCAGGGCTCCAGGGCCTCGCGCGCCGCTTCGCCCAAGGGGACTTTGGACTGCACCAGCAAGGTGATCCGGTGACCGTGCTGGGCCAAGGTGCGCAGCAGGTGATATTGCCGGGTCTTGCTGCCGCTGGTGGTTGGCCAGGGCAGGTAGGGCAGGGTCCAGAGTATGCGCATAAGCCGGAATCCTCGCGGTTGGCCGGTTGTCGGCCCTGGATGGCAAGACGCGCCCACTGGCCGTCACCCGAGGGCGGCGGCCGGGGCGCGTCCATAGATATCAGTAAAGCGTACGATGTCGTCTTCGCCCAGGTACTCGCCGCTCTGCACTTCGATCATCACCAGGTCGATCACCCCGGGGTTGGTCAGGCGATGACTGCGGCCGGGCTTGATGAAGGTGGACTCGTTGGTGTCGAGCAGGAACTCCTCCTCGCCGTTGGTCACGCAGGCCATGCCGCTGACCACGATCCAGTGCTCGCTGCGGTGGTGATGCATCTGCAACGACAAGGATTCGCCGGGGCGCACCATGATGCGCTTGATCTTGAACCGTGGCCCTTCCTCGAGCACCGTGAACAGGCCCCAGGGACGGGTCACGGTACGGTGCAGGCGATAGGCATCATGGCCCTGGCGCTTGAGTTGCTGGGCGATCAGCTTGACCTCCTGGCTGCGCGCGGCGTCGGCGATCAGCAGCGCGTCGGGGGTGTCGATGACGATCAGGTTGTCCAGGCCCACGGCGCCGACCAGGCGCCGGGGCGCGTCGATGTAGCAGTTGCTGACGTCGTGCAGCACGGCTTCGCCGTTGCACTGGTTGCCTTGCTCGTCGGCCGGGCGCAGCTCGCGTACCGCTTCCCAGCTGCCGATGTCGCGCCAGCCGATGTCGCAGGGCACCACGGCCACTTGGCTGGAGCGCTCCATCAGCGCGTAGTCGATGGACAGGTCGGGGGCCTGGGCGAAGTGCTCGGCGTCCAGCTCCACCTGCAGGTCGCCAGCGCCGGCCTTGACCTGGCTGGCCTGCAGGCATTGGCCCACCTTGAGCACTACCTCGGGCGCGTGGGCCTGCAGTTCGGCCAGCAGGGTGCCGACGCGCAGGCAGAACATGCCGGCATTCCACAGGTGTCGGCCATCCTTCAGATAGCCCAGTGCCGTGTCTGCGTCGGGTTTTTCGACGAAGCGGGCAACCCGATAGGCCTGCTCGTCGAGCGGCTGGCCCTGTTCGATGTAGCCAAAGCCGGTCTCGGCGCGGGTCGGCAGCAGGCCGAAGGTGGTCAGCCAGCCCTGGCAGGCCAGTTGGCGGGCGTGTGCGACGGCCTGGTGGAAGGCGTCCTGGTCCTGCACTAGGTGATCGGCGGGCAGCACCAGCAGCAGGCTGTCCTCGCCGTACAGGCGGGCACAGTGCAGGGCCGCCGCGGCGATGGCTGGGGCGGTGTTGCGGCCGAAGGGTTCGAGGATGAAGTCCAGCGCCAGGCCCTGGGTGCCAAGCTGGCGATATTCGTCCTGAGTGCGGAAGTAGCTTTCGCGGTTGGTCACCGTGAGCAGGCGTTCCACGCCAGGCAGGGCGCGGGCCCGGCTGAAGGTTTTCTGCAGCAGGCTGATGCCGTCGGGCAAGCGCATGAACGGCTTGGGCATGGCCTCGCGGGACACCGGCCACAATCGGGTGCCGGCACCGCCAGCGATGATGCAGGGGATCAGGACGCTCATAGTCACAGCCTCGAATCAGGGCGCTGTCGCACAGCGCAAAAACAAGGGAATCACGACCTGTCAGGTATCCGATGACAGAAAGTCAATAAAATGACTTTTGCGAGCAGCATCGTCCATGAAGGCCAAATATTTGTCGAATGATGCACCTGTGGCCGCGACCTTTCAATGGTGGCTGTAGGAATTCGCGCTGTTGGGTGTGGGGTGTGGAGCAATCTGCATGCTTGAGTTGTCGAGATTGCGGTAGGGCTTTTCAATCAACAGGGAGCACGACGATGCAGCATTCCAAGGCACTGCTGATCCTGCACGGCAAGCAGGCCGGCAACGACGAGGTGCGCCTGGCGGTGGGCCAGTTGCGCGAGCGAGGCTGGACCCTGGACGTGCGCCTGACCTGGGAGGCCGGTGATGCCCAGCGCCTGGTCGAGGAGGCCTTGGCCGCCGGTTACGCTCACCTGGTGGCCGGTGGTGGCGACGGTACCTTGCGCGATGTCGCCGAAGCCATGGGGCAGGCGGCGACCCAGGCCAGCCTGGTGTTGTTGCCGCTGGGCACGGCCAATGACTTCGCCAAGGCCGCCGGCGTGCCGCTGACGCCACAGGCGGCGCTGGACTTGCTGGAGCAGCCGGCGCAGGCCATCGACCTGGGGCGGGTGGGTGACCAGTTGTTCCTGAACATGGCCACTGGCGGCTTCGGCAGCCAGGTGACGGCCAATACCTCGGAAGACCTGAAGAAGGTCTTGGGCGCGGCGGCCTATCTGTTCACTGGCCTGTCACGCTTCAGCGAACTGCAAGCCGCCGCGGTGGAGCTGCAAGGGCCGGATTTCCACTGGCAGGGGGAGTTGCTGGCGTTGGGTATCGGTAACGGCCGGCAGGCCGGAGGCGGTCATGTGCTGTGCCCGCAGGCCAAGGCCGATGATGGCTTGCTGGATATCGGCATCCTGCCGGCGCCGCAAGAGATGGCCGCTGCGCTGCGTGACCTGCTGGCCGGCGATGGCCTGTTCGTGCGGGCGCGGCTGCCATGGGTGGAGATCAAGAGCGCCCAGGGCCTGGACATCAACCTCGATGGCGAGCCCTTGCAGGCCGACAGCCTGCGCTTCGAGGCGGTGCCCCGCGCCTTGCGCGTGCACCTGCCGGCGGACTCGCCGCTGCTCAGTCGTCGAGGCTGATGATTCGTTCGCGCACGGCGAACAGCACCAGGCCCGCCACGTCGTAGATCTGCAGGCGCTTCATGATCTGCGAGCGATGGGTTTCCACGGTCTTGATCGACAGCCCCAGGCCATTGGCGATCTCGCGAGTGGACTTGCCGCGCACGATCAGGCGCAGGATCTCCAGCTGGCGCGCCGTCAGGTTGTGGCGGTCGTCGCTGGGCTGCTTGCCGCTCTGCGCGCGCAGCAACGCCTGGTTGATCACGGTGTGGGCGATGGCCGGGCTCAGGTAGCGCTCGTCGCCGCGCAATGCCGCCAGGGCCTGCTCCAGCTCGGTGGCGGTGGTGTCCTTGAGCAGGTAGCCGTGGGCGCCGCTTTCCAGGGCGCGCATGATCAGGTCCGGGTCGGTGTGCATCGACAGGATCAGCACCTTGCACAGGCAACCGTTTGCGCGCAGTTGCGTGAGGGCGTCCAGGCCGCTGGTGGTGCGCATGGAAATATCCAGCAGGACGATGTCCGGGTCCAGGCGCAGAACATGCTCGAGCAACTGGCCACCATCATCGGCTTCGCCGATCACGGTGTAGCCGGGAATGTCCGAGACCAATGCCCGTACGCCTGCGCGAATCAGGGAATGGTCGTCCACCAGCAGTAATCTACAGGTCATCGGGGGCAGGGGTCCTGGCGCGTTCCTGGCTGCGTGGCGGCCAGGGGAAAAGTGCATCGATTCGGGTGCCCTGGCCGGGCTGGCTGGTGATGCTCAGGCTGCCTTGCAGGGCGGTCACCCGTTCCTGCATGCCGGCCATGCCGCGCTGGCCGGCGTCGGCCGGGGCCGGCTCGGGGACGAAGCCGTCGCCATCGTCCTGGATCGACAGGGCCAGGCCTGCCGGTGTGCGCTGCAGGCGAACCACCAGGTTGCGCGCGCTGGCATGGCGCAGCATGTTGGTCACGGCTTCCTGGGTAATGCGGAACGCGGCCATGGCCACATCGTCGTTGATGCCGCCCAGGCGCTGCTGGCACTCCAGGCTCCAGTGCACCTCGGTGTTTTCCAGGGTGCGCAGCAGGTGCGCGCGCAGGCTCGCTTCCAGGCCCAGGCTGGCCAGCTGGCGCGGATTGAGGATGGCCGAGACGTCGCGGACGTTGCCCAGGGTCTGCTCCAGGGTGCTGCGCAAGGTGGCGCAATGCGCTTGCAGCTCTGTCGGCACCCGGCGTTGCAGCCAGTCGACCTGAAGCTTGGCGGCGGTAAGCAGCTGGCCGATGTCATCGTGCAGTTCACGGCTCAGGCGCTGGCGTTCGCTCTCCTGGACCTGGAGCATGCGGGTGGCCAGTTCCGCCGGGCGCAGGCTGATCGAGCGCGCCCAGTGCCGCAGGTGCCAACCGGCGCCGATCATGGCCGCCAGTTGCAGCAGCAGCAGGCTGGCCGAGAGCGGCAGGGTTTGCAGGTAGCACACCAGGTTCGCCGCCAGCGAGGCGACGCACAGCAACACCGTCGTCCAGCGCAGCAGGGCAACTCTGGAGCGGCAACGCTGGAGAAACTTCAAGCGTGGGAGCATAGATAGGGAAGCCACTGAGTTATTGCTGATGAAAGCATTGCACATGCCCAACCCGGGTTATTGGCGTCCCGTTTTGCATAAAGCACTGGGGCCGCAACCAATCGCCCGCTGTTCAACGGTGCGCATGTTCGAAAGCGCGCATGTTATCACTTCGATTGAGTTTGGTCGCGCAGGGATAACTGCTTGAAACCTCGGATTTTCCGGGCTGTGGCGGCTCGAATGGGCGGGTGCGCAGCTAGCAGAGTGCCATTATTAAATGATGTTTCCAAAGCGGCTGGATCAACTAAGATTCAACCTTGGAAAAACATTTTGAAAAACTTGATCAACTTGGCAAGTTGTGGCGCCTTACTTGTCGCGGGTCACTCGCTTAGTGTGGGCGCTCAGGTAGGGCCAGGGCGTGTGGGTTCTGTCGGTCGCCGGGGTGCGGGTGGGTGCAAAGGCTGCCCGTCGCATGGCACGGCGCGCACAGTTGTCCAACCGGTTGCCCCAGCAGGCCGGCCAGCTCGCCCAGCAGCAGTTGCTGTTCCTCGGTGTCCATGTCCAACCGGCCGCAGTGCGGGTCGACCAGCTCCAATTGCCAGGCCAGCAGGGTCAGGCAGGCTGCCAGCGCCGGCAGGGCGGGGCCGTGCAGGTGTGGCTGGGCGCAGGCAGGGGCCAGCAATTGCTGCAGGGTGCGCGTGTAGTGGGCGACTTCGACCAGGCCAAGTGCGTCGGCGCGCAAGGCCAGGGTGTCGAGGCTTTCGTTGAGGCAATGGCAGGCGTCGGCGTCGTTGTCGATCAGTTCCAGGTGCTGCAGGCACTCCTGGGCCCTGGCCAGCAGGACCTGCGCATCTTGCAGGAAGTCCGGCACGGCGCCGTTGTGCAGTGGCGTGCTATCCATCATGGCTCCCCGGCGTCAGGGATTGGCCACACCAAGATGATCGCTAGCAAAAGCCTGACTCCGTTCATGCATTGAGAATGGCGTCACATTAATGGCTAATGGATATCGCGAACATCAGGTTGCACCCGATTGCTACTAAGGGTTTCCCTGATGCAGATTCAGGTGGGCTGTTCGTCGGGGGGAGGCGCGCAAGGTCGGCGTGGCAGCAGTAAAGCATGATGGTAAAGTGATATCAATCACCCTGAATGGCTTTTTCCATCAGGGGTCAAGCTGGGGCGGCTTCCGCCGATACAGGGCTGATGCAACCACTTTTTCCGACTCAAGCCTGGGGGCTGTGCAATGGCAGGCATTCTCGACACGGTAGACCAACGTACGCAACTGGTGGGTGAGAACCGCCTGGAAATTCTCATGTTCCGCCTGGCCGGCCGCCAGTTGTTCGCCATCAACGTCTTCAAGGTCCAGGAGGTGCTGCAACTGCCCAAGCTGACCCTGATGCCGCAGCGCCACGCCTTCGTCTGCGGGGTGGTCAACCTGCGTGGCCAGACCCTGCCGGTGATCGACCTGTCCCAGGCGATCGGCATGCGCCCACTGCAACCGGGGCCGGACAGCACCATCATCGTCACTGAATACAACCGCTCGGTGCAGGCCTTCCTGGTGGGTGGCGTCGACCGCATCGTCAACATGAACTGGGAAGCCATCATGCCGCCGCCGACCAGCGCCGGCCGTCAACACTACCTCACGGCGATCACCAAGGTCGACGAGAAGCTGGTGGAAATCATCGACGTGGAAAAGGTGCTGGCCGAGATCGTGCCTTACAGCGCCAAGGTCTCCCGCGACAAGCTCGAGGACCCGCTGCTGGCCCGCGCGCGCGGCCGCGAAGTGCTGCTGGTGGACGACTCCAGCGTGGCCCTGGCGCAGCTGCGTGAAACCCTGTCGCAACTGGGGGTGAAGCTGCATACGGCCAGCGACGGCCTCAAGGCGCTGCGCCTGCTCAAGGGTTGGGCCGATGCCGGAGAGGATGTCTGCGAAAAACTGCTGATGGTCTTCACCGATGCCGAAATGCCCGAGATGGACGGCTACCGGCTGACCACCGAAATCCGCAACGACCCGCGCCTGCGTGGCCTGTACGTGGTGCTGCACACCTCGCTGTCGGGCAGCTTCAACGAATCGATGGTGAAGAAGGTCGGTTGCGACAACTTCCTCTCCAAGTTCCAGCCGGATCGCTTGGTGGAGGTGGTGCGCCAGCGTTTGAGCCTGGATCACGCCGCAGTGTAATCGCCGCCCGCCTGCGTATAAGCTTGGCGTTTCGACTGGCGCAAGGCGGGCAAGGATGTTTCTGAGTGCGTTGTATCGTTATCCGGTGAAGTCGGCGCAGGCGCAGAGCCTGTCGGCATCGCCCGTGGGCCACATGGGGTTGGACGGTGACCGGCGCTGGCTGGTGGTGGAGGCGGAGAATGGCCGCTTCCTCACGCAGCGGGCCTGGCCACAGCTCGGACAGATCAGCGCCAGCTATGGCGCCGAGGGTCAGTTGCTACTGGCCGCGCCGGGGCAGGCCGCGCTGGAAGTGCCGGTGCCGGGTGCCGATGACGACCTGCGCGGCGTCACCATCTGGCGTGATACGTTGCGCGTGCCCGATGCGGGCGATGCGCCAGCGGCCTGGCTCAGCGAACTACTGGGCAAGGCGGTGCGGCTGGTGCATTGCCCACAGCAACGGGCCCGCTACCTGCCAAGCGGCTATGGCCTGAACAGCGATCGCGCGGCATTTCCCGATGGCTTTCCATTGCTGCTGATTGGCCAGGCTTCACTGGACGAGCTCAGCCGTCGGGTTGGTCGGCCGATGCAGATGCTGCGTTTTCGTCCCAACCTGGTGGTCGAAGGCGCCGAAGCGTTCGCCGAGGACCGCTGGAAGCGCATTCGCATCGGTGACATGACCTTCCGTGTGCTCAAGCCGAGCGTGCGCTGCATCCTCACCACCCTCGACCCTGCCACCGGCGAGCGCAGCGCCGACCGGGAACCCTTGACCACCCTCAAGACATTCCGCGAGCGGGAAGGGGATGTGCTGTTTGGCCAGAACCTGGCAGTGGATGGCGAGGGTGAGCTGAAGGTGGGGATGGCGGTTGAGGTTGTCGAGTAAGGCAAGGTGTTGGGCGATAGTCTTGCCGTGCTCTCAAGATCGAGCGCCGCCCGCGCGGCGCTCGATCTGATCGGCGCTACAGCGCCTGCGGCGAACGATCACATATCGTCGAAATACCGCTCATGCCAATCCACCAGCGGTTGCGGTGAATTGAGCTTCTGTCCATAGATGACCGAATACGACAGCACGTTCTGCACGTACTGGCGAGTCTCGTCGAACGGAATCGACTCCACCCACACATCGAAGCTCAGGTGCTTGGCGCCCTTGAGCCACTGGCGCACACGGCCTGGGCCGGCGTTGTAGGCCGCCGAGGCCAGTACCCGGTTGCCGTTGAACTGGCTGTGCACCTGGCTCAGGTAGGCGGCGCCGAGCTGGATGTTCTTGTCCGGGTTGAGCACCTGTGCCGGTGAGGCCAACGGGATGCTGAACTTGCGCGCGGTCTCCTTGGCGGTGCCCGGCATCAGCTGCATCAGGCCGCTGGCACCGACGCTGGAGCGGGCATCCTCCATGAAGGCGCTCTCCTGGCGGGTAATGGCGAATACCCAGCTCGAATGCAGGCCACGAACCTTGGCCTCGCGCACCAGGGTGTCGCGGTGGGCCATGGGGAAACGGATATCCAGGTCGTCCCAGTACTGCGCCTGGCTGATGGTGCGAATGGCCGGGAAGTACCAGCGCATGTCATAGGCCAGGCGCGCCTGGGCGACCATCTCGTCACGGTTGAAGTGGCGGCTGACGTGGTACCACTCGCGGCGGCCCTCGACGATCTGGCCGCGGGCATGGAACTCCAGGGCGCGACGCACGCCGGGGGTGTTGCGCACCTTGTTGATCACCGCCTGGCTCAGCACCAGCGGCTTGTTGTTCAGCTGGTAAGGGGTTTGCGCCCGGTCGGCGGCGAGGAAGCCGTAGAAGTCGCGTTCGCGGGCCACGGTCTTGTACAGCAGCGGAATTTGCGGGTTGTTCGGTTGCGCCAGTTCCAGGCTGCGCGCCTGCCAGTATTTCCAGCGGTTGCTGCTGGCCAGGTCCTGGGGCAGGCGCTTGGTCAGCTCGTAGGCGTCTTCCCAGCGGCCCAGGCGCAGCAGCAGGCGCATGCGCCATTCGCTGACGGTGTTGTCGCGCAGCTCGGGGTCGTAGCGGGTCATCAGCTCGAGGGCGCGCGGGTCGTAGCGGCGGGCCAGGGTCAGGCCGATCTCGCGGGCGATGGCGACTTTCTCGTCGCGGGAGAAGTGCATGCGCTGGGCGTAGTCGTCGAGCAGTGCCATGGCCTGTTCGGGGTTTTGCCGGGCCAGGCGGCGCAAGCCAAGGCTGACCACGTCCGACATGGCCTCGTTGACCGGGGTGAAGCGCGAGGGCTGGTTGAGCAGCTCTGGCTTTTGCGCCACGTCGAGCAGCAGCTTGCCTTGCGGGCCGAGGGTGGTGAGGGTTTTCACCAGGTTGTTGGCCAGGCCGTAGTTGCGCGCCTGGGCCGCCAGTTTGGCGCGCTGCCAGCGCTTGGCCTCGGTCAGCTGGCCTTCGGCGGCCCACAGGGCGAACAGGGTGTCGCAGGCGGTGGGCTGCGACTTGCCGACGTTCCACAGTTTTTCCGCCGTGGCGAAGCCTTCGGCGCGCAGGCCGTGGCTGAGCTGGTACTGGCCGTTGAGGCAGTCCAGTTCGGTGAAGTTCAGCTTGGCGTCATAGTACTTGGCGAAGGTGTTCCATTCGCCGCGCTCGGCCAGCCAGCGCAGCCAGCGCAGCTTCATCCAGTTGGCCTGGGGCAGGTCGCCATGGGCGGCGAGGAAGCCTTCGATCTCCTGGTTGCTGGCGCTTTTCAGGCGCGCGGTCAGTTCGTCGTAGGTCAGGTACGGCGTCAGCGGGTAGTCGCGCAGCGCCTGGGCGTAGCGCAGGTACGGGCCCTTGTCGCCCTTGGCCAGGGCGCGCTTGGCCTCGTCGTAGTACTGGCGTTGTTGGCTGAGGTCGGCGGCCTGTGCGGCACTCGCGGCGGTGGCGGTGAGCAGCAGGGCGGAAGCAAGTTGTAACAGGCGGCTGCGCATGATACGTCCGGGCAGTTGAACCAGTGAGAGTGACGGCGGAGCCAGCACTGTTGGGTATTACTGCCTAGCTTAGCCGGTTGCCGGGGAGCGGTGAAAGCACTGTGCTTGTATCGAGTTGTTATCCGACGCCGGGCAGTGGGAAACGTGTCGCTGATGCCGTGGCGGGGCAAGTCAGGTAGAATGCGCGCCCGGTTTTTGGAGAAGATCATGACCCTGCTCAAATTAAGCGATGTGTCCCTCGCATTCGGCGCCATGCCGCTGCTGGACAAGGTTTCCTGGCAGATCGCCCGAGGCGAGCGGGTGTGCATCATCGGCCGCAACGGCACGGGCAAGTCGAGCATGCTGCGCCTGGTCAAGGGCGAGCAGAAGCCTGACGACGGCGATATCTGGCGTGCCCCAGGGCTGAAGATCGGCGAGTTGCCGCAGGAACTGCCGGTAGCCGACGAGCGCTCGGTGTTCGACGTGGTGGCCGCGGGCCTGGACGGCGTCGGCGAGCTGCTGGCGCAATACCACCACCTGAGCCAGAACATCCACGGCGATGAAGACCTGGACAAGCTCATGCATGTCCAGCACGAGCTGGAGGCCCGTGACGGCTGGCGTTTGCAGCAGGTGGTCGAGAGCACCCTGAGCCGCCTGCAACTGCCGGCCGACAAGACCCTTGCCGAGCTGTCCGGTGGCTGGCGCCGCCGGGTGCTGCTGGCCCAGGCGCTGGTCTCCGAGCCCGACCTTTTGCTGCTCGACGAGCCAACCAACCACCTGGACATCGGTGCCATCGCCTGGCTCGAAGAGGCCCTGAGCGGTTTCAACGGCGCCGTGCTGTTCATCACCCACGACCGTTCCTTCCTGCAGAACCTGGCCACGCGCATCCTCGAACTGGACCGTGGTGGGCTGATCGACTGGAACGGCGACTACGCCAGCTTCCTGGTGCACAAGGAGGCCGAGCTCGCCGCCGAGGCCACCGCCAATGCGCTGTTCGACAAGCGCCTGGCCCAGGAGGAGGTGTGGATCCGCCAGGGCATCAAGGCCCGGCGCACCCGCAACGAAGGCCGCGTGCGCGCGCTCAAGGCGCTGCGCGTCGAGCGCGGCGAGCGCCGTGAGCGCCAGGGCAAGGCCAATATCCAGATCGAGGTGGCGGACAAGTCGGGCAAGCAGGTGATGCTGCTCGAGGATGTCAGCTTCGCCCATGCCGGCGGGCCGAAACTGGTCAAGGACTTCTCCATGGTGCTGCAGCGCCAGGATCGCATTGGCCTGCTCGGCGCCAACGGCACCGGCAAGACCACCTTGCTCAAGCTGATGCTCGGCGACCTGGAGCCGACCAGCGGCAAGGTCGAGCGCGGTACCAAGCTGGAAGTGGCGTATTTCGACCAGATGCGCCACCAGCTCGACCTGGAAAAGACCGTCATCGACAACCTCGCCGAAGGGCGCGACTTCATCGAGATCGATGGCCAGAACCGCCACGTGCTCAGCTACCTCGGCGATTTCCTATTCAGCCCGCAGCGTGCCCGTACCCCGGTCAAGGCGCTGTCCGGTGGCGAGCGCGCGCGCCTGCTGCTGGCCAAGCTGTTCAGCAAGCCGGCCAACCTGCTGGTGCTGGACGAACCGACCAACGACCTGGATGTCGAGACCCTCGAGCTGCTCGAAGAGGTGCTGGCCAACTACAAGGGCACCGTGCTGATGGTCAGCCACGACCGGGCCTTCCTCGACAACGTGGTCACCAGCACCCTGGTGTTCGAAGGCGAAGGGCGCGTGCGTGAATATGTCGGTGGCTACGAGGACTGGATCCGCCAGGGTGGTTCGCCCAAGCTGCTGGGCGTGACCGAGAGCAAGGGCGGCAAGTCCGAGCTCAACAGCGCGGTGGTCGAGAAGGTGGCCGAGCCGGTTGCGCCGGCCGCGGTTGCCGCGGCGCCCGAGGCGTCGAAGAAGAAGCTCAGCTACAAGTTGCAGCGTGAGCTGGAAATGCTGCCAGGGCAGATCGACGAGGTGGAGCAGCGCATGGCCGAGGTGCAGGAAGAAGTGAGCGCTGCCGATTTCTATCAGCGGCCGATTGCCGAAACCTCGGCGGTGCTGGCCAGGCTCGAGAAGCTGCAGGGTGAGCTGGATGCGCTGGTGGAGCGCTGGGCTGAGCTCGAAGGCTGAGTAATGCTTTTAGCCCGTTCGCCGGCAAGCCGGCTCCTGCGAGGTTTGTGCAGGAGCCGGCTTGCCGGTGAAGCTTATTCTTTCTTCAGAAGGCGTACTGCCAGCACATCGCAAGGCGCGCCGTGCAGCACGTCGTTGGCGGTGGAGCCCAGCAGCAGGGCCAGGCCATGGCGGCCATGGCTGCCGACCACGATCAGGTCGCACTTCTGGTCCTTGGCCAGTTGGTGGATTTCCTGGCGCGGCTGGCCGTAGACCAGGTGCGAGTCGCCTTTCTTGATGTCCGGATACTTGTTGAACAGGCGCTCCATGCGTTCCTTGGCCTGGTCGAACTGTTGCTGCTGCAACTGCGACAGGTCCATTGGCACGTCGCCGCCGAAGGCCATGGCCATGGGCTCGACGATATGCACCAGGGAAACCTTGGCGCCGGTGGGTTCGGCGAGCTTCATGGCGCGCTTGATCACCGGGTCGCATTCTTCGGTCAGGTCGACAGCGACCAGAAGATGTTCGTAGGACATGTGAGTACTCCTGACAATCGCGATAGTAGAAGTATGGTCGCTTTCGTGCGGGGCGTTGGTGAAACCTGGATAACCCGCTCATTTGCAACGCTTTATAAGGTCTACAGATATGACGGTATGGCTGGTGGTGTCAATCCTTGCGGTGATGCTCAGCCCGCTTGCCTGGCTGCGCCAGTCGCGCAAGCAGGGCGAGCAGATGAGCCTGCGCCTTGAAGCGCGGCGCATGGGCCTGGCCATGCAACTGGCGCCGCAGCAGTGGCCGCACTGGCTGGAAAACGAGCCGCCAAGCCCTTGCCCGCAGTACCACCGGGCGCGCCGCCGCGGGCACGCGGACAGCTGGTGCTACTGGCAGATCACCCCGGGTGTGTGGTGGAACCAGTGGCGCGAACCGTGCGAGGACGCGCGCCTGGCCGAAGTCTTCGCCCAGTTGCCCGCCACGGTGTACAAGGTCGAGGCCGACAGCCGCATGATCGTCCTGTACTGGAGCGAGCGGGGCGATAAATCTGTTTTGCAGGATATTGCCCGGTTCTTCGACAGCCTCGCCTGACCCACCCGTAAACGCACCGCGCCGCGCCAGAGCTGAACAGCTTTGGCGCGGCGCGGTGCGTTCTGCTGCGCAGAAAAAGGCCAGGCAGGCCGGAAACACTTGCAATCACAGGCAGTGTAGCCAGCAGCGTCCGGTGCGTTTAAATAATTGCAGCCGCCGTCGTTCGCCGATGGTCGATCGCTGACATGAATGATCGGCAATCACTGTCATCATGTTTCCTGCCCGGCGGGTAGAAGATGACTGGAAAGTCGCGTTTTCAAGGTGCGCGGGAGCATTTGACAACGTCGATCTTTTCGGAGAATGTGTGCACACCCAAATCAAACGGGCGTATGAATTGAGCGTTTGTATGTCAGACGGCTCTTACGAATCCCGATTAGCGCGCCGGCGGGTGTGCCTGGGGGAGGGGATCGGACCTACCGGCCCCTTCCGCCAGTGATCGGCGTGTACAGTTCAGCTTCCATATCGTGGAGATCAGTTGATGATTTACGAAGGTAAAGCCATCACGGTTAAGGCTCTTGAAAGCGGCATCGTCGAACTGAAGTTCGACCTCAAGGGTGAGTCCGTCAACAAGTTCAACCGCCTCACTCTGAACGAGCTGCGCCAGGCAGTGGACGCGATCAAGGCCGATGCGTCGGTCAAGGGCGTGATCGTCAGCAGTGGCAAGGACGTGTTCATCGTCGGCGCCGACATCACCGAGTTCGTCGACAACTTCAAGCTGCCCGAGGCCGAACTGGTCGCCGGCAACCTGGAAGCCAACCGCATTTTCAGTGACTTCGAAGACCTGCAGGTGCCGACCGTCGTCGCCATCAACGGTATCGCCCTGGGTGGCGGCCTGGAGATGTGCCTGGCCGCCGACTACCGGGTCATGTCCAGCACTGCCAAGATCGGCCTGCCGGAAGTCAAGCTGGGCATCTACCCAGGCTTTGGCGGCACCGTGCGCCTGCCGCGCCTGATCGGTTCGGACAACGCCATCGAATGGATCGCCTCGGGCAAGGAAAACCGCGCCGAAGACGCCCTGAAGGTCGGCGCCGTCGATGCCGTGGTCACCCCCGAGCTGCTCCAGGCCGGTGCCCTGGACCTGGTCAAGCGCGCCATCAGCGGCGAGCTGGACTACAAGGCCAAGCGCCAGCCGAAGCTGGAAAAACTCAAGCTCAATGCCATCGAGCAGATGATGGCCTTCGAGACCGCCAAGGGCTTCGTCGCCGGCCAGGCCGGCCCGAACTACCCGGCCCCGGTAGAAGCCATCAAGAGCATCCAGAAAGCCGCCAACTTCGGCCGCGACAAGGCCCTGGAAGTCGAGGCCGCCGGCTTCGCCAAACTGGCCAAGACCTCGGTCGCCGAAAGCCTGATCGGCCTGTTCCTCAATGACCAGGAGCTCAAGCGCAAGGCCAAGGCCCATGACGAGATCGCCCACGACGTGAAGCAGGCCGCCGTGCTCGGCGCCGGCATCATGGGTGGCGGCATCGCCTACCAGTCGGCAGTCAAGGGCACCCCGATCCTGATGAAGGACATCCGCGAGGATGCCATCCAGCTGGGCCTGAACGAAGCCTCCAAGCTGCTCGGCAAGCGCGTCGAGAAGGGTCGCCTGACTCCGGCGAAAATGGCCGAGGCACTCAATGCCATCCGTCCGACCCTGTCCTACGGCGACTTCGCCAATGTCGACATCGTCGTCGAAGCCGTGGTCGAGAACCCGAAGGTCAAGCAGGCGGTGCTGGCCGAGGTGGAAGGGCAGGTTAAGGATGACGCCATCCTCGCCTCCAACACCTCGACCATCTCCATCAACCTGCTGGCCAAGGCGCTCAAGCGCCCGGAAAACTTCGTCGGCATGCACTTCTTCAACCCAGTGCACATGATGCCGCTGGTGGAAGTGATTCGTGGCGAGAAGTCCAGTGACGTGGCGGTCGCCACCACCGTGGCCTACGCCAAGAAAATGGGCAAGAACCCGATCGTGGTCAACGACTGCCCGGGCTTCTTGGTCAACCGTGTGCTGTTCCCGTACTTCGGCGGCTTCGCCAAGCTGGTCAGCGCGGGTGTCGACTTCGTGCGCATCGACAAGGTCATGGAGAAGTTCGGCTGGCCAATGGGCCCGGCCTACCTGATGGACGTGGTCGGCATCGACACCGGCCACCATGGCCGCGACGTGATGGCTGAAGGCTTCCCGGACCGCATGAAGGACGACCGTCGCTCGGCCGTCGACGCCCTGTACGAGGCCAATCGCCTGGGCCAGAAGAACGGCAAGGGCTTCTATGCCTACGAGACCGACAAGCGCGGCAAGCCGAAGAAGGTCGCCGACGCCACGGTGCTCGACGTGCTCAAGCCGATCGTCTTCGAACAGCGTGAAGTCAGCGACGAAGACATCATCAACTGGATGATGATCCCGCTGTGCCTGGAGACCGTGCGCTGCCTGGAAGACGGCATCGTCGCCACCGCCGCCGAAGCCGACATGGGCCTGGTCTACGGCATCGGCTTCCCTCCCTTCCGCGGTGGCGCGCTGCGCTACATCGATGCGATCGGGGTCGCCGAGTTCGTCGCACTGGCCGACAAGTACGCCGACCTGGGGCCGCTGTACCACCCCACTGCGAAGCTGCGCGAAATGGCCAAGAACGGCCAGCGCTTCTTCAACTGAGCGCCCAACGAGCTAGAGCGAGAATACTGATATGAGCCTGAATCCAAGAGACGTGGTGATTGTCGACTTCGGTCGCACGCCGATGGGCCGCTCCAAGGGTGGCATGCACCGCAACACCCGTGCCGAGGACCTGTCCGCGCACCTGATCAGCAAGCTGCTGGAGCGCAACGACAAGGTCGACCCAAAAGAGGTCGAGGACGTGATCTGGGGCTGCGTCAACCAGACCCTGGAGCAGGGCTGGAACGTCGCGCGCATGGCCTCGCTGATGACCCAGATCCCGCACACCGCCGCGGCGCAGACCGTCAGCCGCCTGTGCGGCTCGTCGATGAGCGCGCTGCACACCGCCGCCCAGGCGATCATGACCGGCAACGGCGATGTGTTCGTGGTCGGTGGCGTGGAGCACATGGGCCACGTCAGCATGATGCATGGCGTCGACCCCAACCCGCACCTGTCCTTGCACGCCGCCAAGGCTTCCGGGATGATGGGCCTCACCGCCGAGATGCTCGGCAAGATGCACGGCATCACCCGTGAACAACAGGATCTGTTCGGCCTGCGTTCGCACCAGCTTGCCCACAAGGCGACGGTCGAAGGCAAATTCAAGGACGAAATCATCCCGATCCAGGGCTACGACGAGAACGGCTTCCTGAAGGTCTTCGACTACGACGAGACCATTCGCCCGGAAACCACCCTTGAGGGCCTGGCGTCGCTGAAGCCGGCGTTCAACCCCAAAGGCGGTACCGTCACTGCCGGTACGTCGTCGCAGATCACCGACGGTGCTTCGTGCATGATCGTCATGTCCGGCCAGCGCGCCATGGACCTGGGGATCCAGCCGTTGGCGGTGATCCGTTCGATGGCCGTGGCGGGTGTCGACCCGGCGATCATGGGCTACGGCCCGGTGCCAGCCACGCAGAAAGCCCTCAAGCGCGCGGGCTTGAGCATCGCTGACATCGACTTCTTCGAGCTCAACGAAGCCTTTGCTGCACAGGCCCTGCCGGTGCTCAAGGACTTGAAAGTGCTCGACAAGATGGATGAGAAGGTTAACCTGCACGGCGGCGCCATCGCCCTGGGCCACCCGTTCGGTTGCTCTGGTGCGCGGATTTCCGGCACCCTGCTCAACGTCATGAAGCAAAATGGCGGTACCCTGGGCGTTGCCACCATGTGTGTCGGCCTGGGCCAAGGCATCACCACTGTCTTCGAACGCGTCTGATCGCGTTGCGGGACAGCAGCCGGGGCCTCGTGCCCCGGTTTTTGTTTTTTACAGGATTTGTTCAAGAGGGCGAGCGAGATGCAGATACAACCTGGTGTGTACCGGCATTACAAAGGCCCTGAGTATCGCGTGTTCAGCGCGGCGCGCCATTCCGAGAGCGAAGAGTGGATGGTGTTCTACCAGTGCCTGTATGGTGATTACAGCTTCTGGGTCAGGCCGCTTTCGATGTTCCAGGAGTCCGTCGAGGTTGACGGCGAGCAGGTGCCACGCTTTGCTTTGGTCAAGGCCGAAGAAGGCTTGCCTGAGCGGCATGGCAAGGCGCACGAGTGATAGACCGCGCTTGACCTCACTCTTTTGCCACTATATATAGCGGTGCCGCGTCTGGCACCTGACGCGTTTTTCATCTTCAGATTCAGGAATACTCCGATCCATGGGCAAATCGCTGGTCATTGTGGAATCCCCGGCCAAGGCCAAGACCATCAACAAGTACCTGGGCAGCCAGTACGTGGTGAAGTCGAGTATCGGCCATATCCGAGACCTTCCCACCAGCGGTTCCGCCAGTGCGAGCAAGGAACCGGCGGCCAAGCGTGGCAAGGCGGCGGCCGAGGCCCCGGCCTTGTCGCCGAAGGAAAAGGCCCGGCGTACCCTGGTTGCGCGCATGGGCGTCGACCCTGAGGCCGGCTGGAAGGCCAAGTACGAGATCCTTCCTGGCAAGGAAAAGGTGATCGACGAACTGCGCCGCCTGGCCAAGGATGCCGACACCATCTATCTCGCAACCGACTTGGATCGCGAGGGGGAAGCCATTGCCTGGCACCTGCGCGAAGCCATCGGGGGTGACGACAGCCGCTACAAGCGCGTGGTGTTCAACGAGATCACCAAGAAAGCCATCCAGGAAGCGTTTTCCCAGCCGGGCGAACTCGATATCGATCGGGTCAATGCCCAGCAGGCTCGGCGCTTCCTGGACCGCGTGGTGGGCTACATGGTCTCGCCGCTGCTGTGGGCCAAGATCGCCCGCGGCCTGTCGGCCGGCCGCGTGCAATCCGTGGCGGTGAAGCTGGTGGTCGAGCGTGAGCGCGAGATCCGTGCGTTCAACCCGGAAGAATACTGGGAAGTCCATGCCGACCTGGGTACCGCGAAGAACGCCAAGGTGCGTTTCGAGGTGGCGCGCCAGCAGGGCGAGGCCTTCAAGCCGCTCAATGAAGCGCAGGCCATGGCCGCGCTGGAGCAGCTCAAGTCGTCGAGCTACAGCGTCAGCAAGCGCGAAGACCGGCCGACCAGCAGCAAGCCTTCGGCACCCTTCATCACCTCCACCCTGCAGCAGGCCGCGAGCAATCGCCTGGGCTACGGGGTGAAGAAGACCATGATGATGGCCCAGCGCCTGTACGAAGCCGGCTACATCACCTATATGCGTACCGACTCGACCAACCTGTCGACCGACGCGGTCGAGATGGCCCGCAGCTACATCGAGAACGAATTCGGCAAGCAGTACCTGCCGGCCGCGCCGATCGTCTACGGCAGCAAGGAAGGGGCACAGGAGGCGCACGAGGCGATCCGCCCGTCCGACGTCAACACCCACCCGACCAAGCTCAGCGGCATGGAGCGTGACGCCGAGCGCCTGTACGAGCTGATCTGGCGCCAGTTCCTGGCCTGCCAGATGCCGCCTGCGCAATACCTGTCGACCAGCGTCACCGTGGTGGCCGGCGACTTCGAGCTGCGCGCCAAGGGCCGTATCCTCAAGTTTGACGGTTATACCCGTGTACTGCCCCAGCAGAGCAAGCCGGGCGAGGACGACGTGCTGCCGGAAATGGCCCAGGGCGAGGTGCTCAAGCTGATTCAGCTGGACCCGAGCCAGCACTTCACCAAGCCGCCGGCGCGCTTCACCGAAGCCAGCCTGGTCAAGGAGATGGAAAAGCGCGGTATCGGTCGCCCGTCGACCTACGCGGCGATCATCTCGACCATCCAGGACCGCGGCTACGTGACGCTGCACAACCGTCGCTTCTACTCCGAGAAGATGGGCGATATCGTCACCGAGCGCCTGTCGGAGAGCTTCGCCAACCTGATGGACTACGGCTTCACCGCCGGCATGGAAGAGAACCTCGACGATGTGGCCCAGGGCGAGCGTGACTGGAAGAACGTCCTCGACGAGTTCTACGGCGATTTCAGCAAGAAGCTGCTGACCGCCGAGTCCAGCGAACACGGCATGCGTGCCAACCAGCCGACCCTGACCAATATCGCGTGCAAGGAATGCGGCCGGCCGATGATGATCCGCACCGCGTCCACTGGTGTGTTCCTGGGCTGCTCGGGCTACAGCCTGCCGCCGAAGGAGCGCTGCAAGGCCACCGTCAACCTGGTGCCGGGCGACGAGATTGCCGCCGACGACGAGGGTGAGTCGGAATCGCTGGTACTGCGTGGCAAGCACCGTTGCCCGATCTGTGCCACGGCGATGGACGCCTACCTGCTCGACGAGAAGCGCAAGCTGCACATCTGCGGTAACAACCCGGACTGCGTCGGCTACGAGATCGAGGAAGGCAACTACCGCATCAAGGGCTACGAAGGGCCGAGCCTGGAGTGCGACAAGTGCGGCAGCGAGATGCAGCTCAAGACCGGCCGTTTCGGCAAGTTCTTCGGCTGTACCAATCCTGCGTGCAAGAACACCCGCAAGCTGCTCAAGAGCGGCGAGGCGGCGCCACCGAAGATGGACAAGGTGGATATGCCCGAGCTCAAGTGCGAGAAGGTCGATGACACCTACGTGCTGCGCGATGGTGCCTCGGGGCTGTTCCTGGCCGCCAGCCAGTTCCCGAAAAACCGTGAGACCCGGGCGCCGTTGGTGCTGGAGATCGTGCCGCACAAGCATGAGATCGATCCGAAGTACCACTTCCTCTGCGACGCACCGCAAAAGGACCCGGACGGTCGTCCGGCAGTGATCCGCTACAGCCGCAAGACCAAGGAGCAGTACGTGCAGTCCGAGGTCGATGGCAAGCCGACCGGCTGGAAGGCGTTCTTCGATGGCAAGACCTGGAAAGTCGAAGACAAGCGCTGATCCAGGCTTCACGCTCATCGCGGGGCAAGCCCGCTCGCACAGGCGTTGTTCCAGCCTTGTGGGGGCGGGCTTGCCCCGCGAGCGTTTGTGCTTGCGGTAGGCCGGGCCAATCCCCGACACTGCGGTATCGCCTTGCTGCTCATGGGAGGTCATCGAACATGGCCCAGGAACGCTACACCCGCACCAACCAGAAACTGTTCTTCGCCGGCCTTGCCCTGGAATCCATGGCCAGGGCCGAACAGAGCCAGGCGCTGAATGCCCAGGGCCTGATCCAGGCCGAGCGCGAGTCGGCGCTGTTCCACCTGTACGGCGCGCTGTTGGGCCTGTGCCATGAGATCGCGGGTTTCTACCGCTTGCCAGTGGCGGCCACTGTCGAGCAGGCCCTGGCCGAGGAAGCACTCAACAGCATCGCCATTCCCGAGGTAGGCGAAATGCTCGAGCTGGTCAGCCAACGGGAAACCTGGCTGGCGCAACTGCTGGCGGCTTATGCCGATTTGTTCCGACCGCCGGTCGCGAAGAAAACCGTCAAAACCGACGTCACCCAGCCGCTGATCCAGGCCGTCAGCCTCGACGAGCCCGAGCCGGTCGCGCTTTCCCGGGACGCGTTGCAGGCCTGGCGGCAGGACCTCAAGGACTTGGTAAGGCGATTCCGCGACGCGCTCAGTGAGTGCTGACAGCTTCCATGGCTGGTACAATGCCGGCCTTTCGTGAAAAGCAGGCCCTATATGTCAACGTCCTTTCTAGAAATTGTCGAGTTGCCTGATGGCCGGATCGAGCTGCGCCGCGCCGAGGATGAAGGTTCCCTGGTAACCCTGGATTTCTCAGAGGATGCCAAGGCATTCCTGCAAGGACAGCATGTGGAAGTGGCCAAGGCCATGCTTAGCGTTGGCGTACAGATGGCGGGGCGCCTGGTGGAAGGCGACTTCGAGCGTGAAGAAGGGCCGCGTGTGCTTCACTGAGTCGCTGTAAGCGCCACGTCAGTGGCTGCGGATTTCAAGCATTTGACAGGCAAAGCCTGAACATCAGCCGAGGCGGATGTTCAGGCTTTGTGCGTTTCCGAGGGCGGCGGCGCGCAGCAGTTGCTGGCGTGCGCTGCTGCTGACGCTGGGGAACCAGCTGACCACGGTATGGCTGTGGCCCAGGCGCAGGGCTTCGCAGGCCAGTTGCAGCGGGGTTTGCTTGCCGCCGGGCTGCAGGATGAGGATGCGCTCGCGGTTCAAGCCCGCGTCGCGCAGCCAGGCTTGGGTCAGGCTGCCAGGCGGGGCGATCAGGGTCAGCCAGCGGCTGTCGTCTTCTTCGCTGAGTTCGCGCAACACGGGTGCCAGCAGGCTCTGGCAATGCCCCGGGGCGCCGCGCAGGGCCAGTTCGCTGTACAGCTCCGGCTGGCTGCTTTTGCGCGGCGTGGCGCCGGGCTTGAGCCCCGGCAGCACCGGCTGGGCGAGGAAGGCCTCGAACAGCGGCAACTGGGCAGGTGTGTGCGTGTGGGTGATAGGCTGCATGACGCCTCCTGGATCAGCGGCGCAGAACGCCGACGCTCAAGCCCTCGATCACCAGTTCCTGTTCCTTCAGGTCGACTTCGATGGGGGCGAATTCGGGGTTTTCGGCGATCAGCCAGACCTTGTTGCCTTCGCGCTTGAAGCGCTTGACGGTCACTTCATCGCCGATGCGGGCCACCACCACCTGGCCGTTGCGGGCTTCACGGGTGGTGTGCACGGCGAGCAGGTCGCCGTCGAAGATGCCGATGTCCTTCATGCTCATGCCGTGTACGCG
Source organism: Pseudomonas muyukensis (assembly GCF_019139535.1). Lineage (NCBI taxonomy): Bacteria > Pseudomonadati > Pseudomonadota > Gammaproteobacteria > Pseudomonadales > Pseudomonadaceae > Pseudomonas > Pseudomonas muyukensis. The sequence continues at coordinate 2,535,203 of NZ_CP077073.1, forward strand.
CAACAGGTAGTCGGCGCGGGGATGGAAGAGCGCCGGGTTGATGTTGCAGGATTCCTCGATGTGCTGTTCGGCGAGGATCGGCGCACCGGCGGCGACCCGGCCGATGATCGGCAGGCCGCTGTCTTCGTCCTTCGGCTCCAGGCCAGGGATGCGGATGCCGCGCGAGGCGCCGGGGGTCATCTCGATGGCACCTTTGCGAGCCAGGGCCTTGAGGTGCTCCTCGGCGGCATTGGGCGACTTGAAGCCCAGTTCCTGGGCGATCTCGGCGCGGGTCGGCGGGAAGCCGTTGGCCTCGAGGCAGCGTTTGATGAAAGCCAGAATCTCGGCTTGGCGTGGCGTCAGTTTCAGCATGGGCGAGGGCTCTGTCTTTTTATACAGTGACTGGGATTATATACAGTGCCGGGCGCGCTGCAAGCTACTTGCTGCAAGAAATAGCCAGTGCGGGGCCTGTCGTGTCGCTTGCAGCTTGCAGCTTGGCGCATTTAAATGGCGACCGGCCGGTCATCCCACCTTGACAGGGACAGCCTTGAAACGTATGTTTCAAACAACTGTTTGTCAGGCGGAGTAGTCATGGCCCAATCGGAAACCGTAGAGCGCATCCTCGATGCGGCGGAGCAGCTGTTCGCGGAGCGCGGGTTCGCGGAAACCTCGTTGCGCCTGATCACCAGCAAGGCCGGGGTCAACCTGGCGGCGGTGAACTACCACTTCGGCTCCAAGAAGGCCCTGATCCAGGCGGTCTTCTCGCGGTTCCTCGGCCCGTTCTGCGCCAGCCTGGAGCGTGAGCTGGAGCGCCGCCAGGCGCGTCCGGAGCAAAAGGCCAGCCTTGAAGAGCTGCTGGAAATGCTGGTCGAGCAGGCGCTCGCCGTGCAGCCGCGCAGCAACAACGACCTGTCGATCTTCATGCGCCTGCTGGGCTTGGCCTTCAGCCAGAGCCAGGGCCACCTGCGGCGTTACCTCGAAGACATGTACGGCAAGGTGTTCCGTCGCTACATGCTGCTGGTCAACGAAGCCGCCCCGCGTATCCCGCCACTGGAGCTGTTCTGGCGCGTGCACTTCATGCTCGGCGCGGCGGCATTCAGCATGTCTGGCATCAAGGCCCTGCGCGCCATCGCCGAGACCGATTTCGGCATCAACACCTCGATCGAGCAGGTGATGCGCCTGATGGTACCGTTCCTCGCCGCCGGCATGCGCGCCGACAGCGGCGTCACCGACGAGGCCATGGCCTCGGCGCAGCTGCGCCCGCGCAGCAAGACCAGCGCCCCGGCCAAGGTCTGAGTACTGGGCGGGGCAGGGCGCTTCGGCTAAGCTAGCGTCCATGCCTGAAATGCCTCGCGCCGCACGACCTGCCGGCGCGCTTCCCGCCACACTGAACCATCGGGCCCAACGCGGTCCGATGGCAGTGTGCGCCCTGGATTTCCAATGAAGGACTCCCTATGACTGCCAGCCTGCAAGGCTCCCTGATGGTGGATATCGCCGGTAAATGGCTGACCGCCGAAGACCGCCATCTGCTGCGCCAGCCCGAAGTGGCCGGCCTGATCATCTTCGCCCGCAACATCGACAGCCCGCGCCAGGTGCGCGAGCTGTGCGCGTCGATCCGCGCCATCCGTCCCGAGCTGATCCTGGCGGTCGACCAGGAAGGCGGTCGGGTGCAGCGCCTGCGCCAGGGTTTCGTGCGCCTGCCGGCCATGCGCGCGATCGCCGACAACGCCAACGCCGAGTACCTGGCCGAGCAGTGCGGCTGGCTGATGGCGACCGAGGTGCTGGCGGCAGGCCTGGACCTGAGCTTCGCCCCGGTGCTGGACCTCGATCACCAGCGCAGCGCCGTGGTCGGCAGCCGCGCCTTCGAGGGTGATCCACAGCGCGCCACCGAGCTGGCCGGCGCGTTCATTCGTGGCATGAATGCCGCCGGCATGGCCGCCTGTGGCAAGCATTTCCCCGGGCATGGCTGGGCCGAGGCCGACTCGCACGTGGCGATCCCGGTGGACGAGCGCAGCCTGGAGCAATTGCGCGCCGTGGACCTGGTACCGTTCAGCCGCCTCAGCGGGCAGCTGGCAGCGGTGATGCCGGCACATGTCATCTACCCGCAGGTGGACAACCAGCCCGCCGGCTTCTCGCGGCGCTGGCTGCAGGACATCCTGCGCGGCGAGCTGGGTTTCGACGGGGTGATCTTCAGCGACGACCTGTCGATGGCCGGCGCCCATGTGGTGGGGGATGCTGCCAGCCGTATCGAGGCGGCGCTGAACGCGGGCTGCGACATGGGCCTGGTGTGCAACGACCGGGCGGCGGCGGAGCTGGCGTTGAGCGCGGCGCAGCGCCTGAAGGTCAAGCCGTCGCCGCGGATCGCGCGGATGCGCGGGCAGGGCTTCGCGCGCACCGATTACCGCCAGCAGCCGCGTTGGCTGGAGGCGCTGGGGGCGTTGCAGGAAGCGCAGCTGGTCGATTGACCTGGCCGCCTCATCGCCGGGCAAGCCCGCACCCACGAAGCCCTGGGGCGCGTGGGCGCGGGCTGTTATCTACTACTTCGCTTGCCCGGCAGCGGCGCGAACAGCGCCTCGATTTCCTCGTCGCCCAGCCGCCACTGCCCGGCTTCCCCGCCATCGAGCAGGCTTGCGGCCAACGCGGCCTTTTCTTGCTGCAATAACTGGATCTTCTCCTCCACGGTGCCGCGGGTGATCAGCTTGAAGACGAACACCGGCTTGTCCTGGCCAATGCGGTAGGCGCGGTCGGTGGCCTGGTTCTCGCTCGCCGGGTTCCACCAGGGGTCGTAGTGGATCACGGTATCGGCGGCGGTCAGGTTCAGCCCGGTACCACCGGCCTTGAGGCTGATCAGGAACACGTCGCTGTCACCATTCTGGAACTGCTGCACCGGGGTGCGCCGGTCACGGGTGTCACCGGTCAGCAGGCTGTAGCGGATGCCGCGCTTCTCCAGCTCCGGCTCGATCAGCGCGAGCATCGAGGTGAACTGCGAGAACAGCAGGACCTTGCGCCCTTCGCTGAGCAACTCCTCGAGCATCTCCAGCAGGCTGCCCAGCTTGCCCTTGTCGGCGAAGCTGCCCTTGGCCTCGGCGCTGCCCTTGACCAGGCGCAGGTCGCAGCACACCTGGCGCAGCTTGAGCAGGGCGTCGAGGATGATGATCTGGCTGCGCGCGGCGCCATTGCGGGCGATTTCGTCACGGACCTTCTTGTCCATCGCCACGCGCACCGCCTCGTAGGTATCGCGCTGGGCGTCGCTGAGCTCGACCCAGTGGACCATCTCGGTCTTGGGCGGCAGTTCGGTGGCCACCTGTTCCTTGGTGCGGCGCAGCAGGAACGGGCGGATGCGGCTGGCCAGGTGGGCCATGCGCTCGGTGTCGCCGTGGCGCTCGATCGGCGTGCGGTAGTCGTGGCTGAAGCGCTTGCTGTCACCGAGCCAGCCGGGCAACAGGAAGTGGAAGATCGACCAGAGTTCGCCGAGGTTGTTTTCCATCGGCGTGCCAGTCAGGCACAGGCGCTGGTTGGCCTGCAGCTCGCGCACGGCGCTGGCGGCCTTGCTGGTGCTGCTCTTGATGTTCTGCGCCTCGTCCAGCACCAGCAGGTGCCAGGCTTGCGCCTTGAGGTGCTCGAGGTCGCGCGGGGCGAGGGCATAGGTGGTCAGCACCAGGTCGTAGTCGGCCAGCTTGGCGAAGTGCTTGGCCCGGCCGGGGCCGTGCAGGGCCAGCACGCGCAGGCCGGGGGCAAAGCGCTGGGCTTCGTCGAGCCAGTTGGGTACCAGGCTGGTGGGCATCACCGCCAGCGCCGGCTGGGTCAGGCGCCCGGTTTCCTTTTCCAGCAGCAGGTGGGCCAGGGTCTGCAGGGTCTTGCCCAGGCCCATGTCGTCGCCGAGGATGCCGCCGGTGCCCATCTCGCGCAGCGCCTGCAGCCAGTTCAAGCCCTGCTGCTGGTAGGGGCGCAGGGTGGCGTTGAGCCCTTTGGGCGGCGCCACCTGCAGGTCGCGGGCGTCACGCAGGCGGCGGCCCAGGTCGCGCACATGGCTACCGCCTTCCCAGTGCAGGGGCAGCTGGTCGATATCGTTCAGGCGCGCGGCATCGGCGCGCTCCAGGCGCATGCTGGGGCCGACCGCGTCTTCGTGCAGGTACAGCTCGCCGAGGGTGCCCATCAGGGCCTTGATCCGCCCATAGGGCAGGGCCACGCGCAGCGCCGGGCTGTCGTGGCGGGCGCGGTTGAGGTCGATCAGCAGGTGCTCGTCGTCATTGCGCCGGGCCAGCTCGCTGGGGCGCAGCAGCTCGGGGCTGGCGCGCAGCAGCTGCAGCACGATCGGCAGCAGGCTGTGGCGCTGGCCGTCGACGACGATACCCAGCTCCAGGTCGAACCATTCATGCCCCGGCGCCTCGTCGATGGTGGCGTACCAGTCGTCGACCTCGTGCAGGTTGAAGGCGAAGTCGCGGTGGGTGTCGATTATCCACCCGGCCTCGCGCAGGCGTGGCAAGCCCTCGCGGGCGAAGCGCAGCCAGGTCTCGTCGTCGGGCAGCTGGTACATTTCGCCGGCGCTGTCGGGCAAGGCCTTGCTCTGGCGGGTGGCAGGCTTGAAGCCATGCTCGCGCAACGCCTTGCGCAGCGCCTGCTCGGCCTGGGGCTGGCGGCGTATGCGCTGGCTGGTGGTGCCGACCAGGCGGCTCAACGCCTTGTCGTCGGCGCCGCTGGCGCGCAGGCCGTCGTAGTCGAACGACAGCGCAGCGCGGTGTTGCATCTGCCGTTGCATACGCCCGGTCTTGGGCGTGTAGGCGCTGAATTCGAGGCTGCCCAGCGCCAGGTGGGGCACCGCTTCGATGCCCTCGAGCTGTTCCTGCTGCACGGTGGTGGGTGTTGGCAGTTGGTGATTGAGGGCGTTGAGCTTGTGGCTGAGGGGCACGATGAGGTGTTCCGGTACAACGGGTGCGAGGGACAGCTGCAGGGCAGTGTGCGGGTCCAGGTCATGGCTGACGGTGCCGATCTGTTGGGTCTCGATATCGAAATAGAACAGCGGTATCAGCGCCAGTATGCACTCCAGCGGCTGCTCGGCGCTGTACCACCTGCCCCGGTAGTCGCCGCTGTTCAGGCGCACCCAGCGGAACTGCGCCTGGCGCTCAGGGCCCTGGCGCAGCAGTGGCAGTTCGTCGACGAACATCAGGCGCCCGGTATCCAGCACCCGCTGCAGCAGTTCGCCGCCTTCATGCCCCTTGAGGGTGTAGCCACGCTCCTGGCCGTAGGGGGCGTTCTGTGCGCAAAGCTGGCGCAGGATGCGCAGGTCTTCTTCCTTGACGTACTTCGGCGGCTCGTAGAGCAGTTCGTAGAGCGACTGCACCCGGCTGTAGCGGATGCCGTGTTCTTCGCGGGTACCTTTGCGCACACGCAGTACGCAACTGTTGTGGTCCTCGTCGAGCTGCAGTTGATAGCAGACCATGCGCCCGCGCTTGTCTTGCGCGGCTTCCTGTGCCGGCTCTGGTCGCTCCAGGCCCTGCAGCCACTGTTGCAGATGATGGGGCAGTTGATCGCTGGCCGGTGGGGCGCCCTGGTAGCTGTTGGCCACGGTGAAGAGCGCGGCGGCGCAATGCTTGCAGTTGTGGCCGACCGGGCAGGAGCAACTGCCGCGCACATGGCACTGTCCAGAAGGGCCGGCGGTCATGATGATCCGTTGGCTGTAGACATTGCCGCCACTGCCCAGGCAACTGGCCACGATGCGCGAGTCGCCGTGGGACTGGATCTTCACCAGCCCCTGCTCGGCGTAGCGCTCGCCCCGTTGCAGGGTGGCAGCGGAAAAGTCGCGCTTCCAGCTTGGATTCTCGGCGGCCAGTTTCTGCACGTCGGCGTTCACGGCGTCACGGCTCCATCATTTCCGGGTCCGGCAGCGGTATCTTGCGCGTGCCGGCCGGCGACACCTTGAGCAGCACGGCCAGGTGCCCGCCGTCGAGGAAGGTCAGCTGGCCGGCCTTCATGTTGCTGTTGCTCTGCTTGAATTGCTCGCTGCGCAGCACGCTGCCGTTGCTGTCGAGCTGATTGACCCAGAGGTTGGCGTCGACGGCGATGAAGCGGTTTTCCTTGATGGTCAGGTTGCCTTCGATGGGAAAATGGCCGAACTGCTCTTCGCCGGCGCTCAGGGCGACGCTGTCGCCGTCCTGTTGCCAGGCCTTGTGCAACAACACGGTGTAGTCCGCGGTGGCCTGCAGGCGGGTGGCCTCGTCGCCAAGGGCGGTCGGGCGCTCGGCGCCCAGTTCCAGGCGCGGCGCGCCGGCGCTCCAGTCTTCCGGGGCGAACGGGCTGGTGATGGCCGGCACGGCGTTCTGCCGCACCAGCAGCATTTCCACCTGATAAGGGCCTGCGGCAAAGGCTGCTGGGGTGAGCAACGCCAGCAGCAGGGGCAGGCAACGGATGGCACGCATGGAGCTTCCTTAGTTCGGTTGTGGGGCGAGGCGCTCGAACAGCGCCTCCAGGGTGTTGAAGCGTTCTTCGGGGCGTTCCATCGGCACCAGGAAGCGGAACTGGGTCGCGCCTTCGAACTTGTAGCGCTTGGGCTGGCCCTGGATCAGCTTGATCAGGGTCAGCGGGTCGACCGGCGTTTCGGCCTCGAATTCCAGCTTGCCGCCGTTGGGGCCGGCGTCGACCTTCTTGATGCCGAGCTTCTCTGCCTGCAGCTTGAGCAGGGTCAGGCGCATCAGGTTCTTGGTCGGCTCCGGCAGCAGGCCGAAGCGGTCGATCATCTCCACCTGCAGGTCCTTGAGGCCCTCTTCGTCGGCCGCCGAGGCGATGCGCTTGTACAGGATCAGGCGCGCGTGCACGTCGGGCAGGTAGTCCTCGGGGATCAGCGCCGGCAGGCGCAGGTTGATCTCCGGGCCGCCGCCCAGCGGCTGCTCGAGGTTCGGCTGGGCACCCTTGCGAATGGCCTTGACCGCGCGCTCGAGCATTTCCATGTAGAGGGTGAAGCCGACGGCCTGGATCTGCCCGCTCTGGCCCTCGCCGAGCAATTCGCCGGCACCGCGGATCTCCAGGTCGTTGGTGGCCAGAACGAAGCCTGCGCCCAGGTCCTGGGTGTTGGCGATGGCCTCCAGGCGTTTCTCGGCATCGCTGCTGATCTGCTGGCGCGGTGGCGTCAGCAGGTAGGCGTAGGCCTGGTGGTGGCTGCGTCCGACCCGGCCGCGCAGCTGGTGCAACTGGGCCAGGCCGAACTTGTCGGCGCGCTCGATGACGATGGTGTTGGCGCTGGGCACGTCGATGCCGGTCTCGATGATGGTCGAGGCGATCAGCACGTTGAAGCGCTTGTGGTAGAAGTCGCTCATCACCTGTTCGAGTTCGCGTTCGCGCATCTGCCCGTGGCCGATGCCGATACGCGCTTCAGGGACCAGTTCGGCCAGCTCGGCGGCGCATTTCTCGATGGTTTTCACATCGTTGTGCAGGTAGTACACCTGGCCGCCGCGCAGCAGTTCGCGCAGCAGCGCTTCCTTGACCGTGCTCTTGTTCTGCTCCATGACGAAGGTGCGCACCGACAGGCGCCGTGCCGGCGGGGTGGCGATGATCGACAGGTCGCGCATGCCCGCCACCGCCATGTTCAGCGTGCGCGGAATCGGCGTCGCAGTCAGGGTGAGGATGTCCACCTCGCTGCGCAGGGCCTTGAGCTGCTCTTTCTGGCGCACACCGAAGCGGTGTTCCTCGTCGATGATCGCCAGGCCCAGGTCCTTGAAGCGCACATCGTCCTGCAGCAGCTTGTGGGTGCCGATGAGGATGTCGATCTTGCCTTCGGCCAGCTCCGCCGCGGCGCTGGCGACTTCCTTGGCCGACTTGAAGCGGCTCATCACTTCGACCTTCACCGGCCAGTCGGCGAAGCGGTCGCGGAAGCTGTTGTAGTGCTGCTGGGCGAGCAGGGTGGTGGGCACCAGCACCGCCACCTGGCGGCCGCTGTGCACGGCGATGAAGGCGGCGCGCATGGCCACCTCGGTCTTGCCGAAGCCGACGTCGCCGCAGACCAGGCGGTCCATCGGCTGGCCGGCGAGCATGTCGGCGCGCACGGCCTCGATGGCGGCCTGCTGGTCGGGGGTTTCCTCGAACGGGAAGCCGGCGCTGAAGGTGGCGTAGTCGGCGGCCGGGTCGGCGAAGGCATAGCCCTTGCGCGCGGCGCGGCGGGCGTAGATGTCGAGCAGCTCGGCGGCGACGTCGCGCACTTGCTCGGCGGCCTTGCGCTTGGCTTTTTGCCAGGCTTCCGAGCCGAGCCGGTGCAGCGGCGCCAGGGCGTCGTCGCTGCCGGTGTAGCGGGCGATCAGGTGCAGGTTGGCCACCGGCACGTAGAGCTTGGCGTTTTCTGCGTACTCGAGGGTGAGGAATTCGGCGGCCTGGCCGTCGATCTCCAGCGTGGCCAGGCCCAGGTAGCGGCCGACACCATGGTCGATGTGCACCACCGGGGCGCCTTCGCGCAGCTCGGTGAGGTTCTTGATTACCGCGTCGTTGGCCGCCTCGCCGCGTTTCTCGCGGCGCCGGCGCTGCATCACGCGTTGGCCGAACAGCGGGCTTTCGGCAACCAGGGCGATGGCCGGGTCTTCCAGCAGCAGGCCATCGTCTAGCGGCGCGATGGTGATCGCCAGGCGCGCCTTGCCGGTGACGAAGTCGGCCCAGTTCTCGACCGTCTGCGGACGTACCTTGAGGCGCTCGAGCAGCTCCAGCAGCACTTCGCGCCGGCCGGCGGACTCGGCGGTGAACAGCACCCGGCCAGCGAACTGGTCGAGGAAGTTCGCCAGCTCCGCCAGCGGCTGGTTGGCCTTGGCCTCGATCGCCAGGTTGGGCAGGGCGCGGGCCGGGAAGCGCTCGCGACCGGTGCCGGCGTCGAGTTCCTCGCTGCTGACCACCACCCGCGGCCATTGCTTGAGGCGGGCGAAGCAGTCCTCCACCGGCATGAACAGCTCGGCCGGCGGCAGCAGCGGGCGGGTCAGGTCGCCGCGGCGTTCTTCATAGCGCCCGCGCACATCGTTCCAGAAATGTTCGGCGGCCTGCTCCACGCCAGGCAGCGAGAACACCTGGGTGTCGGCCGGCAGGTAGTCGAACAGGGTCGCGGTTTCTTCGAAGAACAGCGGCAGGTAGTACTCGATCCCGGCCGGGATGATGCCGCTGGTGAGGTCCTGGAAGATCGCGCTGCGCCGGAAGTCGACATCGAAGCGTTCGCGGAACCGCGCCTTGAAGCGGGTCACCTCGTCCTTCTGCATGGGGAACTCGCGGGCCGGCAGCAGGCGTACCGAGTCGACCTTGTCGATCGAGCGCTGGCTCTCCGGGTCGAAGGTGCGCAGGGTTTCGATCTCGTCGTCGAACAGGTCGATGCGGTACGGCTGCTTGCTGCCCATGGGGAACAGGTCGATCAGCGCGCCGCGCACGGCGAACTCGCCATGCTCGTACACCGTGTCGACGCAGCGGTAGCCGCTGGCTTCCAGGCGGCTGCGCATCTGCTCGACGTCGATCTTCTGGCCGACGTCCAGCACCAGGCTGCTGCCCAGCAAGAAGCGCGTCGGCGCCAGGCGGTGCAGGGCGGTGGTGATCGGCACCACGAGGATGCCGTGGTCCAGCTCCGGCAGCCGGTAGAGGCTGGCGATGCGCTGCGAGATGATGTCCTGGTGCGGCGAGAACAGGTCGTAGGGCAGGGTTTCCCAGTCGGGGAACGGCAGCACCGGCAGTTCGGGCGCGAAGAAGCGCAGCTCCTGCTCCAGGCGGTCGGCGGCCTGGCTGTCGGCGGTCAGCAACAGGGTGAAGCGACCAGCGGTACTGGCCGCCTCGGCGACGGCCAGACTCAAGGCCGCGCCGGGCAGGTTGCCCCAGGTTTGTTTGCCGGCCGTGGCCGACAGTTTCGGTAGGCGCAGAACTGACACGGGAGATTGGACTCCAAGCGTTGCGGCAAAGAGACCGATTGTACCGGTGAGCGGGCGCGCTGTCAGGCTTGTGAAGGGCGTGGCAGTCGCCTCTGGCGCCGGCGACAGGCGCTCATTGCCCGATACGCCGCGGGGCGTCATAATGTAGCCCCTTTTTTGTTCCCCTACATGTGGAAGGTTACCGTGACTCAGAAGCCCGACCAGTGTCTTGGTGAGTGGATCGATCGTGAAGCCCTGGCTGAAGCGATGATCCCGCTTATCGGTCAGCTCTACCGCAACAACAACGTGGTGAGCTCGATCTATGGCCGCAGCCTGATCAACCGTTCGGTTATCTCGATCCTCAAAGCCCACCGCTTTGCCCGTCACCGTCAAACCGACGAGACCGAGCTGTCGGTCCACGAGACATTCCCGCTGCTCAAGGCCATGAGCGAGCTGAAACTGGGCGCCGCTTCGGTCGACCTGGGCAAGCTGGCCAACAAGTTCAAGGCCCAAGGCAATGGCCGCAGCGCCGAGCAGTTCGTCCGTGACGAGCTGGCCGACGTGGTGGGGCAGCAGAACGCCAGCGCACGCAAGGGCACCGACGTCGTCCTGTACGGTTTCGGCCGCATCGGCCGCCTGCTGGCGCGTATCCTCATCGAGAAGACCGGTGGCGGCGACGGCCTGCGCCTGCGCGCCATCGTCGTGCGCAAGGGTGCCGAGAACGACCTGGTCAAGCGCGCCAGCCTGCTGCGTCGCGACTCGGTGCACGGTCCGTTCGACGGCACCATCGTCATCGATGAAGCCAACAACACCATCACCGCCAACGGCAACCTGATCCAGGTGATCTACGCCAAGAGCCCGAGCGAAGTCGACTACACCCAGTACGGCATCAACGATGCGCTGATCGTCGACAACACCGGTGTCTGGCGTGACGCCGATGGCCTCGGCCAGCACCTGGCCTGCCCGGGCGCTGCCCGCGTGATCCTCACCGCACCGGGCAAGGGCGCGCTGAAGAATATCGTGCACGGCATCAACCACGGCGACATCAGCGCCGACGACAAGATCATCTCGGCGGCGTCCTGCACCACCAACGCCATCGTGCCGGTGCTCAAGGCCATCAACGACCAGTACGGCATCGTCAACGGCCACGTCGAAACCGTTCACTCGTTCACCAACGACCAGAACCTGATCGACAACTTCCACAAGGGCAGCCGCCGTGGCCGCGCCGCGCCGCTGAACATGGTCATCACCGAGACCGGTGCCGCCACCGCTGCCGCCAAGGCGCTGCCGGTGCTCAAGGGCAAGCTGACCGGTAACGCGATCCGCGTACCGACGCCGAACGTGTCGATGGCCATTCTCAACCTGAACCTCGAGAAGGCCACCAACCGCGAAGAGCTCAACGAGTACCTGCGCCAGACCGCCATGCACTCGGAACTGCACAAGCAGATCGACTACGTCAGCTCCCAGGAAGTGGTCTCCACCGACTTCGTCGGCTCGCGCCACGCTGGTGTGGTCGACGCCGAGGCGACCATCTGCAACGACAACCGCGTTGTGCTGTACGTCTGGTACGACAACGAGTTCGGCTACAGCTGCCAGGTTGTACGCGTGATGGAAGACATGGCCGGTGTGAACCCGCCAGCGTTTCCACGCTGATCCGCTTGTAATGCGTTGAGAAAACGGGAACCTTCGGGTTCCCGTTTTTTTTGCTCCTCGCATCAGTGCGATCGTTGTAGGAGCGGCCTTGTGTCGCGAAAGGGCCGCAAAGCGGCCCCAGGTTTTCAGCGTCACTGCCACAATTGCCGGGGCTGCCGTGCAGCCCTTTCGCGACACAAGGTCGCTCCCACACCGACCGCGTGGGCCGGTCAACCGAGAGATCCATATTGCGCACCGTTCTTCTGCTCTGCCTGTTGTTGCTGTCAGCCTGCAAGCAAGGCCCCACCCTCGAGCGCTTCGGCGGCCCGACCATGGGCAGCAGCTACAGCATCCAGTACGTGCGCCAACCCGGCGGCCCGGCGCCCGAGCAGGTGCAAGCCGAGGTCGAGGCCATCCTCCAGGCCATCGACAGCCGTTACTCCACCTACCGCGGCGACTCCATCGTTAGCCGTTTCAACCAGTTACCGACCAACCAGTGCCTGGTCATCGACCGCGACATGGGGGCGCTGGTCCGTTTCGCGCAGCAGTTGGCCGAGCAGAGCCAGGGGGCCTACGACCTGACCGTCGAGCCGCTGCTCGACCTCTGGGGCTTCGGCCCCCAGGCGCGCGAGCTGCAGGTGCCCGAGCCGCAAGCCCTGGCCCGGGTGCTCCAGCGTGTCGGCTATCGCCACCTGCGCCTGGCAGGCGACACCCTGTGCAAGGATGCGCCCATCGAACTGGACTTCAACAGCATCGCCGCCGGCCATGCCGTCGACCTGATCGCCGCGCGCCTGCAGGCCCTAGGTATCGACAATTTCCTTGCCGAAGCCACCGGCGAGCTCAAGGCGCTGGGCCGCAAGCCTGACGGCAGCCCCTGGCGGGTGGCCCTGGAGCTGCCCCGCGAGGACCGCCAGGTCGCCCGCCAGGTCATCGCCGTGCACGGGTTGGCGGTCTCGACCTCGGGTGACTATCGGCATTATTTCGAGGACAATGGCCGGCGCTATTCACACACCTTCGATGCCCGCCTCGGTCGCCCGGTCGACCATGACCTGGCGGCGGTGACGGTGCTCGACGCCAGCGCGCTGCGCGCCGATGGTTATTCGACCTTGTTGTTGGTCCTCGGGCCGCAACAGGGCTGGGACTTCGCCATGGCCCATGGGATTGCCGCCGTGCTGGTGACCCGCAGTGGGGGTGGCTTCGTCTCCCGTTCCACGCCTGCGTTCGAGCGGGCGCTGAAAGGCGAGTGAAAGGCAAGCCACGGATGATCGCCGCCAGGGACCCGGTGGAACCACATGTAGTGCAGGCAACAGTGGCCTACGACGCGACCAAGGGTTAATGTGCGCGGCGTTCACGCTTGATTAGACTGCACCCGAATTTTCTCATGGCGCCCAGGCGTCGTGATCGCGCCGCGCGGCCACCCGGCCGGCGGGCCAGTTCTGAAGGAGTACGCATGGCTGTCTACAACTACGATGTAGTGGTGCTGGGTTCCGGCCCGGCCGGTGAGGGCGCGGCAATGAACGCCGCCAAAGCAGGGCGCAAGGTGGCGATGGTCGACAGCCGTCGCCAGGTCGGAGGCAACTGCACCCACCTGGGCACCATCCCGTCCAAGGCGCTGCGTCACTCCGTGCGGCAGATCATGCAGTTCAACACCAACCCGATGTTCCGCGCCATCGGCGAACCGCGCTGGTTCTCCTTCCCCGACGTGCTCAAGAGCGCCGAGAAGGTGATCAGCAAGCAGGTGGCCTCGCGCACCGGCTACTACGCGCGCAACCGCGTCGATGTGTTCGTCGGCACCGGCAGCTTCGCCGACGAACAGACCATCGAAGTGGTCTGCCCCAACGGCGTGGTGGAAAAGCTCAACGCCAAGCACATCATCATCGCCACCGGCTCGCGCCCGTACCGCCCGGCCGACATCGACTTCAACCACCCGCGCGTCTACGACAGCGACACCATCCTCAGCCTCAGCCATACCCCGCGCAAGCTGATCGTCTACGGTGCCGGGGTGATCGGTTGCGAATACGCCTCGATCTTCAGCGGCCTGGGCGTGCTGGTGGAACTGGTCGACAACCGTGGCCAGCTGCTGAGCTTCCTGGATTCGGAAATCTCCCAGGCGCTGAGCTACCACTTCAGCAACAACAACATCACCGTGCGCCACAACGAGGACTACGACCGCGTCGAAGGCCTGGACAATGGCGTGATCCTGCACCTGAAGTCGGGCAAGAAGATCAAGGCCGACGCCTTGCTGTGGTGCAACGGCCGTACCGGCAACACCGACAAGCTGGGCCTGGAGAACATCGGCATCAAGGTCAACAGCCGTGGCCAGATCGAGGTCGACGAGACCTACCGCACCAGTGTGGCGAACATCTACGGCGCCGGTGACGTGATCGGCTGGCCGAGCCTGGCCAGTGCCGCCCACGACCAGGGCCGTTCGGCGGCCGGCAGCATCGTCGACAACGGCAGCTGGCGTTTCGTCAACGACGTGCCGACCGGCATCTACACCATTCCGGAGATCAGCTCGATCGGCAAGAACGAGCAGGAACTGACCCAGGCCAAGGTGCCGTACGAAGTGGGCAAGGCGTTCTTCAAGAGCATGGCCCGCGCACAGATCGCCGGCGAGCCGCAGGGCATGTTGAAGATCCTGTTCCACCGCGAGACCCTCGAGGTCCTCGGCGTGCACTGCTTCGGCTACCAGGCCTCGGAGATCGTGCACATCGGCCAGGCAGTGATGAACCAGCCGGGCGAGTTGAACAACCTCAAGTACTTCGTCAACACCACCTTCAACTACCCGACCATGGCCGAAGCCTATCGGGTAGCCGCCTACGACGGCCTTAACCGGCTTTTTTGAGCGGCTCCGGCCGGTGGCCTGAGCCGGTCGGGGAGACCGATTTCAGCCCTACCCGAGGGTGGTCTTGGCCAAACCGGGAAAGTCTGTAATCAGGCTGTCCACGCCAAAGTCGGCGAGCCGGCGCATCAGCGCCGGTTCGTTGACCGTCCACACCGACACGTGCAAGCCCTGGCGCTGCGCCTTGATCAGGCGCTCGGGGGTGCACAGCGTCCAGTTCAAGGCGAGCATCTCGCAGCCGTAGTTCTGCGCGACCTTCAGCGGGTCGAGCCAGGCGTATTCGGCCACCAGGCCGCGCTTGACGTCCGGCACCAGCTCCTGGGCGGCACCCAGCACTTCCCGTGAACTCGAGGTGATGGTCACCTTGTCCAGCAGGCCATGCTGCTGGGCCAGTTCGCGAATCGCCAGCACGGTGCTGGCGGCGCGGGTGCGCGAGGCGCTCTTGACCTCCAGTTGCCAATGCTCGAACGGGCACTTCTCGAACAGTTCCTCCAGCCGCGGGATGGGGCAGGGCTGCACATGGCCTGGGCCGCCCTTGCGCGCATCGTAGGTGACCAGGTCGGCGGCGCTGTGCTCGACCACCTTGCCGCGCCGGCCGGTGGTGCGCTTGAGGGTCGGGTCGTGGATCACCATCAGCTCGTTGTCGGCCGACAGGTGCAGGTCGAGTTCGCAGCGGTTGACGCCGTGCGCCAGGCACTGGCGGAAGCTCTGCAGGGTATTCTCGGGTGCTTCGCCCTTGGCGCCGCGGTGGCCGTAGATAAGGGTCACGTTCGTTCCTTCAAATTCAGGTGAAAAGGGCTCAGGACGCGGGGTCGTTCTGTTCCAGTGCCTGGCGCCGCTGCTGTTGCTGGCGCTGCAGGATATAGCGCGCCAGCAGCTGGCGCTGGGCGTCGGTCATGTCGGTGAACTCGGTGCCCACCTCGAAGCCGCCGTCGGGGCGCGGATCGCAATGGGTGACCCGGCCGCGCAGCAGCAGGCCGTGGGCGCGGGGCATCAGCACCATCTTCACTTTCACCCGGGTGCCCGGGGCGATCTGCTGGTGCTGGGCGAACTCGATGCCGCCTTCGGAGATGATGACCGGTTGCGGCTGGCCGATCTCGCCGATCAATGTGTGCGCGACCACCGCGCTGAGCAGGTCGAGGCGCTTGTTCTGCGCGCGCAAAAAGGCGGCAAGGGTGCGGTCCTTCTCGCTCAGCTGGCGCAACAGGTGCTGTGACTCGAAGTCGGACAGGTGCAGTTCGCTGAGCAGGCTGAACAGCTCGGAATCATCCTGCAACAGTTCTGTTTCAAGGGCTTCGGCCGCGCTGAGGGGGCTGATTTGGAGTGCGATCCGATCTTCGATGCGGTAGTATTCGCGGCGATCTTCTTCGTCTAATGTCGTCATGGCGAACCCAAGGTTACGGCGGTGGTCCGAGTGTAAAGCCGCCGTAGGCGCCTCGCCACAAGGACGTTCCCTTTCATCCGAACAAGCCCCGACATGTTCAGACCTCTATTCGTATTCATTGGTACGCGCTACACCCGTGCCAAGCGTCGCAATCACTTCGTCTCGTTCATTTCGCTCACCTCGATGATCGGCCTCGCCCTGGGCGTGGTGGTGATGATCGTGGTGCTCTCGGTGATGAACGGTTTCGACCACGAGATGCGTACCCGCGTGCTGGGGATGATCCCCCACGCCACGCTCGAGACCGGCCAGCCGATCGACGACTGGCAGGCCCTTGCCTCTAAAGTAAAGCAGAATCCGCAGGTGCTGGCGGTTGCGCCGTTCACCCAGATGCAGGGCTTGCTGACCCACGATGGCAAGGTGCAGAAGGTGCTGCTCAACGGCGTCGACCCGGCGCGCGAGCGCGAGGTGTCGATCATCGACAACTTCGTCCAGCACGGCAGCCTCGACAAGCTGGCGCCGGGCGAGTGGGGCATCATGATCGGCGACAAGGCGGCGGCCAAGCTTGGCGTCGGCATCGGCGACAAGCTGACCTTCGTCGCCCCCGAGGTGAGTGTCACCCCGGCGGGTATGTTCCCGCGCATGAAGCGCTTCACCGTGGTCGGCACCTTCCACGTTGGTGCCGGCGAGATCGACGGCTACCTGGGCATCACCAACATCGCCGACCTGTCGCGCCTGCATCGCTGGAAGGCCGACCAGGTGCAAGGCATCCGCCTCAAGTTCGGCGACCTGTTCCAGGCCCCGCGCGCTGCCTGGGACATCGCCCAGCAGCTGGGCGAGCAGGAATTCTACCCGCGTGACTGGACCCGTACCCACGGCAACCTGTACCAGGCCATCCGCATGGAAAAATCCATGATTGGCCTGTTGCTGCTGCTGATCGTGGCGGTGGCGGCGTTCAACATCATTTCCACCCTGGTGATGGTGGTCAACGACAAGCGCGGCGACATTGCCATCCTCCGCACCCTGGGCGCCACGCCGGCGCAGATCATGGCCATCTTCATGGTCCAGGGCACGGTGATCGGCGTGGTCGGCACCCTGATCGGCGCCGTGCTGGGCATTTTCGGCGCGCTCAACGTGAGCGCGGCGATCGCCGGCATCGAGACCCTGATCGGGCACAAGTTCCTCAATGCCGACGTGTACTTCATCGATTACCTGCCGTCGCAGCTTCAGGCCCAGGACGTCTACATGGTCTGTGGCGCGGCGCTGGTCCTGAGTTTCTTCGCCACCCTGTACCCGGCCTGGCGCGCTTCGCGCACCCAGCCGGCAGAGGCGCTACGTTATGAGTGAGTCGCGCATGAGTGATAAAGCCGTGTTGAGTTGCCGCAACCTGGGCAAGAGCTACGAGGAAGGTCCGGAGTCGGTGCAGGTGCTGGCGGGGTTGAACCTCGAGCTGCAGCCAGGCGAGCGGGTGGCCATCGTCGGCAGCTCCGGCTCGGGCAAGAGTACCTTGCTCAACCTGCTCGGCGGCCTGGACACGCCCACCGAGGGTAGCGTCTGGCTGGCCGGCGAAGAGTTGTCGGCGCTGGGCGAGCGGGCCCGTGGCCTGCTGCGCAACCGCGCGCTGGGCTTCGTCTACCAGTTCCACCACCTGCTGGCGGAGTTCACCGCCCTTGAAAATGCCTGCATGCCGCTGCTGATCGGCAAGACGCCGATCAGCGAAGCCCGCGAGCGCGCCGAGGCGCTGCTCAAGCGGGTCGGCCTGGGCCATCGGCTCAATCACAAGCCGGCCGAGCTGTCCGGCGGCGAGCGCCAGCGTGTGGCGATCGCCCGCGCCCTGGTCAACCGCCCGGGCCTGGTGATGCTCGACGAGCCCACCGGCAACCTCGACCACCACACCGCCCAGGGTATCCAGGAGCTGATGCAGGAGCTGTCCAGCCACTCGCAGACGGCGTTCCTGGTGGTAACCCACGACCTCAACCTGGCGCGGCAGATGGACCGTGTGCTGCGCCTGGAAGACGGGCATCTGGTGGCGATCTGAATCGCCTGCGCGGGGCGCCGTGAGGGCGCCCCGGTTCACTTCTCTGTTGGGTGTACCTGTACATGTTCAGACCCTTGCCCTTGTTCATCGGTGCTCGCTACACCCGTGCCAAGCGCCGCAATCACTTCATCTCGTTCATCTCCATGACCTCGATGATCGGCCTGTCGCTGGGCGTGCTGGCGATGATCACGGTGTTGTCGGTGATGAACGGCTTCCAGCGCGAGATGAGCTCGCGCGTGCTCGGCCTGGTGCCGCATGCCGCGATCCTCGGCGAGCAGCCGCTGGACGACTGGCGCCAGGTCGCCAGCGCCGCCGAGGGCAACCCGGCGGTGATCGCCGCCGCGCCGCTCACCGAGATGGAAGGCATGCTCTCGTACAAGGGGGCGATGCAGCCGATCCAGGTCGCCGGCATCGATCCGGCCGAAGAGGGCAAGGTCTCCATCGTCACCCAGCACATCGTCCAGGGCAGCCTGCAGGCGCTGGTGCCGGGCGAGTTCGGCGTGGTCATCGGCGAGCTCACGGCCCGGCGTTTTCGCCTGAATACCGGCGACAAGCTGACCCTGATCGTGCCGGAGATCAGCAAGGAGCCGGGCGGCATCACCCCGCGCATGCAGCGCCTGACAGTGGTCGGTATCTTCAAGGTCGGCGCCGAGCTGGATGGCTCGCAGGCCTATATCCATGTCGCCGATGCCGGCCAGATGCAGCGCTGGGCGCCAGGCCAGGTGCAGGGCGTGCGCCTGAAGCTGCACGACCTGTATGCCGCGCCGCAGGTGTCCAAGGCGATTGCCGCGGGCCTTGGCCAGGGCTACCGCGCCGATGACTGGTCGCACACCCAGGGCAGCCTGTTCAGCGCCATGAAGATGGAAAAGACCATGATCGGCCTGCTGCTGATGATGATCATCGCGGTGGCGGCGTTCAACATCATCGCCACCTTGGTGATGGTGGTGAACGACAAGGGCGCCGACATCGCCATCCTGCGCACCATCGGCGCGACGCCGGCGCAGATCATGGGCACGTTCATGGTCCAGGGCAGCCTGATCGGCATCGTCGGCACCCTGCTTGGCGGGGTGCTGGGGGTGATCCTGGCGCTGAACGTCAGCGCGGTGGTCGGCTGGCTCGAGCGGGTCAGCGGGCAGCACATCTTCACCTCCGACATCTACTTCATCAGCAGCCTGCCGTCGGAGCTGCAATGGGGCGACGTGGCGATCATCTGCGTGGCCGGGCTGGTGATGAGCTTCCTGGCGACGATCTACCCGGCGTACCGCGCTTCGCAGATCGAACCGGCGATGGCGCTGCGTTACGAGTAAGACATGGCAACACCGGGGGCGCTTTGCGCCCCTACGCAGGCAACTCGATCACGAACCGCGTCCATCCATCTTCACACTCCGCTCGAATCTTCCCACCGTGCGCCTGCAGGATCGAGCGGGTGATCGCCAGCCCCAACCCTGCATGCTCGCTGCTGCCTTCCTGGCGCGCCGGATCCGCCCGATAGAAGCGGTCGAACAATCGCTCCAGCATTTGCGGCGCAATCGCAGGCCCAGTGTTGGCCACCACGATGTGCAGCCCTGGCTCCAGGCTTACCCGGATCTCCCCACCGGCAGGGGTAAAGCGCAGGGCGTTGTCCAGCAAGTTGGATAGCGCCCGGCGCAACATGTGCCGGTCGCCTTCGGTGTGGGCTTGGCCCTCACGCAGTAAGCGCACCTCGGCGTCCTCGGCCAGCGGCGCGTAGTACTCCAGCAGCGCATCGGCCTCCGCGGCCAGGTCCAGCGGCTGGCGGCTGGGCATCAGCAGGCCGTGGTCGGCCTTGGCCAGGTAGAGCATGTCGTTGACCAGCTGGGCCATCCATTGCAGCTCTTCGAGGTTGCCATGCAGCGCTTCGCGGTATTGCTCCAGGCTGCGCGGGCGGGTAAGGGTGACCTGGGTGTGGGTGAGCAGGTTGGACAGCGGTGTGCGCAGCTCGTGGGCGATATCGGCGGAGAATGCCGACAGGCGCTGGAAGGCATCGTCCAGGCGTTGCAGCATGGCGTTGACCGTGCCGGCCAGCTCGGCCAGTTCCTCGGGCATTTCGGCGGCCGGCAGGCGGGTGGTCAGCGAGCGGGCGTTGACGCTGGCGGCGACCTTGCCCATTTGCCGCAACGGCTGCAGGCCGCGGCGCGCGGCCCAGGCGCCGAGCAGCGCGGTGACCAGCGCCGACAGCCCGACAGTGAGCCAGATCAGCCGCTGCATGCCTTGCAGGAAATGCTGGTGGTGGGTGATATCGAGGAACAGGGTCAGTTGCGCCGAACCGGGTTGGCCATCGTGCAACGGCGTGCTCAGGCTGCGGTAGTCGATGCCCTGGCTGTGCAACGTGGCCAGGCCGCTATGCTCGGGTGCCGGCGGCAGCGCGCCGCGGCTGGCGAACCAGGACGTGCCGTCGGCGCCACGCACGCGCAAGGCCAGGTCGGACTGGTGGCTCAGTTCGTTGAGCAGCGCTGGCAGGCGCGCGGCCAGCTGCGCCTGGCTGTCGGCGCCGTCGAGCAAGCTGCGCATCAGCGACAGCCGGCCGCTGAGCAGTTGCTGGTCGAGCTCGACGAAGTGCTGGGCGCTGGCCCGGCTGAACAGCAGGCCGGCGCCCAGCGACACGGCCGCGGTGCAGGCGGCGAACAGCAGGGCCAGGCGGCTGCCGAGGGACAGGCGGCGCATCAGTCCTGGCGCTCCTCGAGCACGTAGCCCATGCCGCGCACGGTATGGATCAGCTTGGCCGGGTGGCTGTCGTCGATCTTCAGGCGCAGGCGGCGGATCGCCACCTCGATGACGTTGGTGTCGCTGTCGAAGTTCATGTCCCACACCTGCGAGGCGATCAGCGACTTGGGCAGCACCTCGCCCTGGCGGCGCAGCAGCAGTTCGAGCAGGGCGAACTCCTTGGCGGTCAGGTCGATGCGTGCCCCGGCGCGTTCGGCGCGGCGGCGGATCAGGTCCAGGCGCAGGTCGGCCAGGCTCAGGCAGGTGTCCTGGCTGGCGCTGGCACCCCGGCGCAGCAGGCTGCGCACCCGGGCCAGCAGTTCAGAGAAGGCGAAGGGCTTGACCAGGTAGTCGTCGGCGCCCAGCTCAAGGCCGTGCACGCGGTCCTCGACGGCGTCGCGGGCGGTGAGGAACAGCACCGGCGTGTCCAGCCCGGCCTGGCGCACGGCCTGGAGGATCTGCCAGCCGTTGCGCCCGGGCAGCATCACGTCGAGGATCAGCAGGTCGTGGTCGCCGGTCAGCGCCAGGTGCTGGCCGCTGTCACCGTCGTTGGCCAGCTCGGTGGCGAAGCCGGCCTCGCTCAGGCCCTGGCTCAGGTACTGGCCGGTCTTGGCCTGGTCTTCGACGATCAGCAGTTTCATGGCGGTCCTTGTTCCAGGGTGGGACGTGGTGACGGAAATGATACGTGACGATCCGCCGGCCTGCCCAAGCTGACAAAGTTGTAATCTTGCGGTCAGCCAACTGCCAGCCAGCCTTTTCGACAATGGCGCCACTTTCGCTGCAATGATCCGGAGTCATCCATGAAACACCTGTTGCTCACCGCCGCGCTCACCTTTGCCAGCCTGCCCACCTTCGCTGGCGAGGCCAAGCCCTTGGCCTTCGGCGAGCCGGCCCCGGCGGCCAAGGCCACCCGCACCGTCGAAGTGCTGCTCAAGGACATCGCCTTCGAGCCCAAGAGCCTCAAGGTCAAGGCCGGCGAGACCGTGCGCTTCGTGCTGATCAACCAGGGCCAGTTGCCCCACGAGTTCAACCTGGGCGACAAGGCCATGCACGTCGAGCACCAGAAGGAAATGGTCGCCATGCAAGGCAAGCTCTTCACCGCCGGCATGAACCACGAGGGCATGGACCATGGCCAGATGGACCACAGCCAGATGATGGGCGGCGGCCACGGCCACGATGCTGGCAACACCGTGCTGGTGCAACCTGGCCAGCGTGCCGAGCTGACCTGGACCTTCCACAAGTCGGCGCCCATCGAGTTCGCCTGCAATGTGCCGGGTCATTACCAGGCCGGCATGGTCGGGCCGCTGACCATCGAGTGAGATCCGCTCCAAGGCGGGGTGCAAAACCGGTAGACTAGGGGCAATTTCGAACCTTCAGGTCAGTTTCCATGCATCCCGCCGCCGAACATTCCCCGCTGGGCAAGTCCAGCGAATACATCGCCACCTACACCCCCGCGCTGCTGTTCCCCATCCCGCGCCTGGCCAAGTGGGCCGAGCTGGGCGTCAGCGGCGAGGCATTGCCGTGGCAGGGCGTGGACTTCTGGAACTGCTTCGAGCTGTCCTGGCTGTTGCCCTCGGGCAAGCCGGTGGTGGCTATCGCCGAGTTCGCCATCCCTTGCGACTCGCCGAATATCATCGAGTCCAAGTCGTTCAAGCTGTACCTCAACTCGTTGAACCAGACCGTGTTCGCGTCGCTGGCCGAGCTGCAGGCGTGCCTGGTGAAGGACCTGTCCGCCGCAGCAGGCAAGCCGGTGGCGGTCAAGGTCAGCACCCTGGCAGAGGTCGAGGCCCAGGGCGTGACCGCCTTGCCGGGCCTGTGCATCGACGCGCTGGATGTGAGCATCAGCAACTACGAGCAGCCGCAACCGGAACTGCTGCGTTGCTCCTCGGAGCGCGTGGTAGAAGAGACGCTGCACAGCCACCTGCTCAAATCCAACTGCCCGGTCACCGGCCAGCCGGACTGGGGGAGCGTGGTGGTGAGCTACAAGGGGCCAGCGCTGGACCCTGCCAGCCTGCTGACCTACCTGATCAGCTTCCGCCAGCATGCCGACTTCCACGAGCAATGCGTGGAGCGGATCTACCTGGACCTGAAGAACCTGCTGCAGCCCGAACACCTGACGGTGTATGCGCGCTATGTGCGCCGTGGCGGCCTGGATATCAACCCGTACCGCAGCACCGCGGCGATCAGCCCGCAGAACCTGCGGTTGGTGCGCCAGTAATGTAATGGGGCCGCATCGCGGCCCTGGTTTTTTCAGATACCCATGCTGTGCAGCGAGTTGACGATGCTGCGCAGGGTCGCCGTCAGGTCGGGGTGATCGGCTTCGAAACGTTCGATGGCGAGGTTCACGCCGTCGACCACGTTGTTGTCCTGGGTCGCCTCCTCGAGTTTGATCTGGGCTTCGATCTGCTGCATCAGTTCGTGCAGGTGGTCGCGCTCTTCCAGCGAAAGTGGTGGATTGCGGTCCAGTTGCTCGCGCAGGCTATCGAGTTGCTCTTGCAGTTCGCGGGCAGGCATTGTTCGTACTCCATCAATGGCTTGGCAGACCATGGACCTCAGCGAAGCGGCAAAGGTTCGGGCCTGTCCTCTAGCGTAATCCACCTGCCGGCGCTTTGCATGACCCGTATCAACGGGGATGTATCAGGGTTTCTCGCCCTTGTGCCGGCGCTGGGCGATGTCCGCCAGGCAGGCGTCGAGGGCTTCGAGGTGGTCGATCACCGAGTGCACGCCCAGGCCGTACAGCGCCAGGGTGGCCTTGCCGCGGGCCCGCTCCTGTTCTTGTCGGCTCAGCGCCTGCCATTGCGCCGAAGCCTGCCCACAGGCCGCCAGGCCCACGGTCCACAGGCCGGCGTTCAAGCCCGATTGCAGCAGCCGTGGCTCGCCGCTGACCAGCACGCAGCCGTCCAGGCGTTGGCTGTGCAGGCTCATCAAGGCTTGCCAGCAGGCGTTTGGCGCCGGCCACGGGTTGCCGTTGACCGGGTGCCCCGGCAACCACTCGGGCAGCACGCCAGCCCAGCGCTTGCCTTGGGCGTTGCTGAGTTCGTCGAGCCAGATGCACGGCACCTGGCGCGAGCGCAGGCTGGCCAGCGAGTCGAGGGCACCGGGGGCGGGCAGGGGCGTGCCGTTCGCGGCCTGGACCAGGCAGCCGCGCAGGCCGAACAGCACGGCGGTGAAGGCGGGTGCATCTTGCATGGCAACGTCCCTGAAATAGCCCCCACGCTAGCGCGCCCATGTTACCGGCAGATGACCGCAACAGTTGTTCACATAATCTTGACAGAGATGTGTAAAACTACGCCCCAGCCAGTAAGCCATTATACTTGCGTCCAATTCAGCAACGCGCCAACGGCCGTTGCCGCCGTGAAATCCGATGGAGAAACATCTATGCGTAGGATCGGTGCCGGAGTGCTCGAGCGAGTCACCCAGGCCTGTGTCTGCGCCAGCTTGCTGCTGGCGCCCGTGGCGGCTACCCAGGCGGCCACCGAGGAAGATCCCTGGGAGTCGGTCAACCGACCGATCTTCAAGTTCAACGATACCCTAGACACCTATGCCCTCAAGCCGTTGGCCAAGGGTTACCAGGCGGTCACCCCGCAGTTCCTCGAAGACGGCATCCACAACATCTTCCGCAACCTGGGCGATGTCACCAACCTGGCCAACGACGTGCTGCAGCTCAAGCCGCACGCGGCAGGGGTGGATACCGCACGGCTGATCGTCAACACCACCTTCGGCCTGGGCGGGTTCTTCGATGTCGGCACCAAGATGGGCCTGCAGCGCAACGACGAGGACTTTGGCCAGACCCTGGGCTACTGGGGCGTGCCCAGCGGGCCGTACGTGGTCATCCCGTTCCTTGGCCCAAGCACCGTGCGTGACGGCCTGGCCAAGTACCCGGACACCTACACCGATCCCTACCGCTACATCGACCATGTGCCGACGCGCAACTCGATCTTCGCCCTGGAGGTGGTCGACACCCGCGCCAGCCTGCTGTCGGCGGAGAAGCTGATCCAGGGCGACAAGTACATCTTCCTGCGTAACGCCTACCTGCAGAACCGTGAGTTCAAGGTCAAGGACGGGCAGGTCGAAGACGACTTCTGACCACGGCGGTCAGGTCATGGGGCTGCCTTGCAGCCCATCGCCGGCAAGTCGGTGATGGGCCGCAGGGCGGCCCCATTTGTTCTGGGTGAATGTGTAACGGCTTAATGCATGGCCAGGATGCGCAAGCCGAAGCGCTGGGCGCCGCCCGGCTGGTCGGCGATCCACACCACCTCAGTGCTGGCATGTAGCCCCGCAAGGGCCGTGTGCTCGGAGTCGATGCGCACCTCGAGGCGCTCCCCCACCTGGAAACGCCGCGGCGCCTGCACCTGCATGCCGCTGCTGGAGAGGTCGATGCACACGGCGCTGATCACCTGGTCGGCTTGCAGCAACTGGACCTCGGCATCGATACGCATGCGAATGAAATCGCGTTTTTCGCTGTAATCCACGGGGTGCTGGGACATGCTTGCATCCTTTCATCAGGTTGCGCGGGTCGGCTTTCTTATAACGCCGGGTGATTTGCCCTGTAAAGTGCAGGGAAGTCTACCTGCCCATGCTTGAAACGCCAGGCGGATGGGAGTACCGTCAGCGCCTTACAGGGCACCTCACTATTTGCCGGACCAGTCTTCTTGTCCTACAACTCAGATAGAGAGTGGCTAGAGAGCATTCCAGTAGCCGTCTGTCGGTCGTTCCGCAGCCGCTACGCCAACCCAAATCTGGCGCCGTTCGCCCACATGCAGAAACCCAGTGCAACGCTGCTGATCATCGATGACGACGACGTGGTCCGTGCCAGCCTCGCCGCCTATCTGGAAGACAGCGGTTTCAGCGTCCTCCAGGCCGGCAACGGCCAGCAGGGGCTCCAGGTCTTCGAAGCACACCAGCCCGACCTCGTGATCTGCGACCTGCGCATGCCGCAGATGGGCGGCCTCGAGCTGATCCGCCGGATCAGCGAGCTGGCCCCGCAGTTGCCGGTGATCGTGGTGTCCGGTGCCGGGGTCATGAGCGATGCGGTCGAGGCCTTGCGCCTGGGCGCGGCGGATTACCTGATCAAGCCCCTGGAAGACCTCGCCGTGCTCGAGCATTCGGTGCGCCGCGCGCTCGACCGCGCGCGCCTGGTCCTGGAAAACCAGCGCTACCGCGACAAGCTCGAGGCCGCCAACCGCGAACTGGAAGCCAGCCTGCACCTGCTGCAGGAGGACCAGACCGCCGGACGCCAGGTGCAGATGAACATGCTGCCGGAAAACCCTTGGCTGGCCGGTGAGTTCGCCTTCGAGCACCAGATCATCCCGTCGCTGTACCTGTCGGGCGACTTTGCCGATTATTTCCGCGTGGACGAGCGGCGCATCGCCTTCTACCTGGCGGACGTGTCCGGCCACGGCGCTTCGTCGGCGTTCGTCACGGTGCTGCTCAAGTTCATGACCACGCGGCTGCTGTTCGAATTCAAGCGCAGCGGCAAGATGCGCGAGTTCAAGCCATCGCAGGTGCTCAGCCACATCAACCGCGGGCTGATCAACTGCAAGCTGGGCAAGCATGTGACCATGGTCGGTGGCGTCATCGACGAGGACACCGGCCTGCTCACCTACAGCGTCGGCGGCCACTTGCCGCTGCCGGTGCTGTACACCCCGGGCCAGGCCCGCTACCTCGAAGGCCGCGGCTTGCCGGTCGGGCTGTTCGACGAGGCCAGCTACCAGGACCAGGTGCTGGAGCTGCCGCCGCAGTTCAGCCTGACCTTGATGTCCGATGGCATTCTGGACCTTTTGCCGGGGCACACACTCAAAGATAAGGAAGCGACCTTGCCGGAAATCGTCAAGGCAGCGGGGGGTAGCCTGGAGGGGCTGCGCCAACGATTCGAATTGGCTACGCTTGGGGAGATGCCGGATGATATCGCCCTATTGGTGTTGAGCAGGAACCTTGAATGAGTACCGGTAGAATCCAGTTCGCCGAACAAAGCGGGACCTTCGTTCTGAAGTTTGTCGGTGAAGTGCGCCTGACCCTGTGTTCGGCGCTGGATGCGACGATCGAGAAGATCTTCACCGCGCTGAACTTCTCGGCCATCGTCATCGACCTGACCGAAACCGAGAGCATCGACAGCACCACCCTGGGCCTGCTGGCCAAGCTGTCGATCCTGTCCCGGCAGAAGGTCGGCCTGCTGCCGACCGTGGTGACCACCAACCCCGACATCTCCCGCCTGCTGCAGTCCATGGGCTTCGACCAGGTGTTCAACATCGTCGACCGCCCGGTGCCGTGCCCGGAGTGCCTGACCGACCTGCCCTCGCAGGACCAGGACGAAAGCGTGGTGCGCTCCAAGGTGCTGGAGGCGCACAAGATCCTCATGGGCTTGAACGACTCCAACCGCGAAGCCTTCCATGACCTGGTGCATGCGCTGGAACGCTCCTGACCCTGCCGACGCCATCGCCGGGCAAGCCTGCAGGAACGATTGCATTCATCGTCGGTGCGGGCTTGCCCCGCGATAGCGTCAATCCTGGATAAACGCCGTCGCCGGCGAACCATCGGCATTGAGCTGATACACCCGCGCCGGTCGCCCCTGCTCATCGAAGAACACCTGCCCCAGCCCCGCGCTGTTCCACAGGCGCTCCCCGGCCTTGCTGCGGCTCGGTATGCGCGGCACCACCTCCATCTCCCGACGCTTGGTAAACCAGTTCAGCGGCGAGCGCGGCGAATACAGCCAGCGGTTGAGCCGGTCGAGCACATCCAGCAGGCGCCGCGGAAACTCGTTCTTGATGCCGCTGCTGGTCACCTGCCACAAGTGCGGGCTGCGCTGGCGATGGCGGATCAGCACCTGGTAGACGAACGAGTAGTGCACGTCGCCGGACAGCACCACGTAGTGCCCCGGCGTGCGCGAATGGCGGAAAATGTTGAGGATCACCTGCGCCGCGCCGCGATGGGCCATCCAGTTCTCCGCATCCACCAGCAGCGGATAGCCCAGGGCGCTGAACAGCCGCTGGACGGTCTCGATCAGCTTGACCCCGAAGATCGGCGCCGGTGACACGATGACCGCCGAAGGGTGGTCCAGCAGCGCCTGCTGCAGTTCGCTCAGCGCTTCCCAGTCGAGCAGGCCCGAGGGCTTGGCCAGGTTGCTCTCGCTGCGCCAGCGGCGGGTGCGGGTATCCAGCACCAGCAGTGGCGGGTTGCTCGGCAGTGCGTATTGCCAGCCCTGGAAACGCAGGAGTTCGCCGATCAGCGCGTCCCGCTCATCGCTCAACTTGAGGCATTGCTCGACCAGCGGCGCGCAGCCGTCCGGGTCGTTGCCCCAGCCCTGGCACAGCAGGTAGCCGAGCAGGGCGTTGCCGATGATACGCCGTGAGAACGGATGGCCATAGGCGGTCTGTTCCCACTGCGCCGACAGGTTCCAGTCGTCGGTGATGTCGTGGTCGTCGAAGATCATCAGGCAGGGCAGGTGGGCCATGACCCGCGCTACCTGGCCCAGGCCCTCGGCGAAGCCC
Organism: Pseudomonas muyukensis; assembly: GCF_019139535.1. Classification (NCBI taxonomy): domain Bacteria; kingdom Pseudomonadati; phylum Pseudomonadota; class Gammaproteobacteria; order Pseudomonadales; family Pseudomonadaceae; genus Pseudomonas; species Pseudomonas muyukensis. The sequence goes on from NZ_CP077073.1 coordinate 2,563,137, forward strand.
GCGACGAGCGGCTGCTCGGCGCGGTAGCGGGCCTGGCGCTGGGCGGTCAGGCCGGGGGGCATGTCCATGCTCACCAATGCCCAGGGTTGCGGCGACCACACCAGCAGGTACATGGCCATCACCTCGGCGAAGGTCACCAGGTGGTTGTCGGCGTTGCTGGAGGAGAAGATCGGCTTGCGCTTGCCGCCGAAGAAGCGCTCGCGCAGGGTCTCGTTGCCTTCCTGGGCCGGCAGCAGGTCGGCGCGGTGGTAGTAGCAGGCCGGGTGGCGATACAGCGCCGCGCCACTGTCGACCAAGGCCCCGTCCAGGGCCTCGTCGAACAGCCCCAGGCGCTCGATCAGCCGGTGGATGGCGCGCAGCATGGGGCCGGCGACATCGTCGGCATAGACCTGGTCGCCGCTCATCAACAGCACGGCGGGGCGCTCTGCGGGGGCTGGGCTGGCCGCGAGCAGGCGGTCGGCGCACAGCAGGCCGTCGGCGGCCGGGTGATGAGGCTTGCGGCAGGAGCCGTGGAGCACCTGGTCGAGGCGTTCGCGCAACACGAAGCTCGGGCGGCTGGCCCCAGGGTAGAGCAGGTGCGGGGCCCAGTCGGCGATGCCCTGGCCGTTGGCCAGGCGCAGGTCGTATTCGAGGGCCACGTCGCTGGGTAGCGGCTGATCGAAGTGGATGTCCAGCAGGTGGATAAAGGCCTGCGTACCCACAGCGATCACCTGGCAGCGCGTCGTGGCGCCGATGCCGGCCTGATCCAGGAGAAATTCGGCTTGCAGCGGTTGCGAGCCGACCAGCCAGATCGCCAGGCGCTGCGGCTCCAGGCGGCGCAGTAGGGGGCCGGCAAGGACAAGGGGGAGGGTGGCGCTGGGGATCATCTAAGGCTCGGCGTTGTCTGGTATGACGCTATCGCGGGGCAAGCCCGCTCCCACAGGTTATGGGGATTGTGGCGTATTCATTGTGGAAGCGGGCTTGCCCGGCGATGGCGTTGCGGGCCCCCCAACGAAAAACGGGCGGAAAATGCTGTGCATTTACCGCCCGTCGATCAAGCCGAAGATGTATCAGGCTTTGTCAGCCAGCCATCAACGCTTCCAGCTTCTCTTGGTCCCGAGCGAACTGGCGGATGCCCTCGGCCAGTTTCTCGGTGGCCATGGCGTCCTCGTTCATCGCCCAGCGGAACTGGCTTTCGCCTAGCACCTGCTTGGCCTCGCCGGCATTGCCCGGGGTGAGGATACGCGGCAGCGCGCCCTGGTCGTCGGCCAGTTGCTGCAACAGCTCGGGGCTGATGGTCAGGCGGTCACAGCCGGCCAGTTGTTCGATCTGGCCGATGTTGCGGAAGCTTGCGCCCATGACCACGGTGTCGTAGCCGTTGGTCTTGTAGTAGTCGTAGATGCGGGTGACCGACTGCACGCCCGGATCCTCGGCGCCGACGTAGTCCTTGCCGGTGCTCTTCTTGTACCAGTCGTAGATGCGCCCCACGAACGGCGAGATCAGGAACACCCCGGCGTCGGCACAGGCCTGGGCCTGGGCGAAGGAGAACAGCAGGGTCAGGTTGGTCTGGATGCCTTCCTTTTCCAGCTGCTCGGCGGCGCGGATACCTTCCCAGGTGGACGCCAGCTTGATCAGCACGCGGTCGCGCTTGATGCCTGCGGCGTCGTACAGCTCGATCAGCTGGCGGGCTTTTTTCAGCAGCGCCGGTTCGTCGAACGACAACCGTGCGTCCACCTCGGTGGAGATGCGCCCCGGGATGACCTTGAGAATGCCCGAACCCACCGCCACGGCGAACTTGTCGCAGGCCAGGTCGACATTGCCCTTGGCGTCGGCCTTGACCTGCTTGAGCAGGTCGGCGTAACCCGGGATGGCCGCTGCCTTGAGCAGCAGCGAAGGGTTGGTGGTGGCGTCGACCGGCTTGAGGCGGGTGATGGCGTCGAGGTCGCCGGTGTCGGCAACCACGGTGGTGAACTGCTTGAGTTGTTCCAGCTTGGAGGTCATGGGCGTGCTCTGTCCTGTGCAATGACTCGACATTACCCGAGCCCCGACGGCCACTCAAGGCCCGTCGCAGGCGGATCGGGAAAGCCCCCGCAGGCAACGCGCCCCGCGATGGGCTGCAAAGCAGCCCCGGCTAACGCCGGGCCTGCCGAAAGGCTCTCCCTTCGAGTGCCAACCCTGCCCCAGGTTCCCTCAGCGCCCTTGCAGCAGCTCGGCGGCCTGGTCCAGCACCTGCAGCGGCTCGCTGGCCTTGTGGATATCCGCCGACAGCAACTGGCGGAAGCGCCGCGCCCCCGGGAAGCCCTGGCCCAGGCCGAGGATATGCCGGGTAACGTGATGCATCGCGCCGCCGCTTTGCAGGTGCGCGACGATATATGGGCGCAGTTTCTCCATGGCCTCGGCGCGGCTGACTACCGGCGCCGTGCTGGCGAACAGCTGCTGGTCCACCTCGGCCAGCAGGTACGGGTTGTGGTAGGCCTCGCGGCCGAGCATCACGCCATCGAAGGTCTGCAGGTGGTTGCGGCATTCGTCGAGGGTCTTGATACCGCCGTTGAGCACCAGCTCCAGCTCGGGGAAGTCGGCCTTCAGCTGCGCCGCGACGTCATAGCGCAGCGGCGGGATCTCGCGGTTTTCCTTGGGCGACAGGCCTTCGAGGATGGCGATGCGCGCATGCACGGTGAAGCTGCGGCAGCCCGCGTCGCGCACCTGGCCGACGAAGTCGCACAGCTGGGCATAGCTGTCGCGGCCGTTGATGCCGATGCGGTGCTTGACCGTGACCGGAATGCTCACGGCGTCCTGCATGGCCTTGACGCAGTCGGCCACCAGCGCCGGGTGGCCCATCAGGCAGGCGCCGATCATGTTGTTCTGCACCCGATCGCTGGGGCAGCCGACGTTGAGGTTGACCTCGTCGTAGCCAGCCGCTTCGGCCAGGCGCGCGCAGGCGGCCAGGTCGGCCGGCACGCTGCCGCCCAGTTGCAGGGCCAGCGGGTGCTCGGATTGGTCATGGCGCAGGAACCGCTGGGCGTCGTTGTGCAGCAAGGCGCCGGTGGTGACCATTTCGGTGTAGAGCAGGGCGTGCTGGGAGAGCAGGCGCAGGAAGAAGCGGCAGTGGCGGTCGGTCCAGTCCATCATCGGCGCAACGCTGAAGCGGCGGGATGGCTCGGGGCACGGGGTTGTGGGTGTAACGGCTTGAGAATGCATAAGTGTGCGGGACGAACTCAGCGAAGCCAGGCGGCGGGGGCGCTGGCAGGCAATGGGAAGAGTGAATGGCTGCCAGTTTACCAAGCGTGGCGTGATTCGTCCGAACCGATCATCCCCGGCTCTGCATCATCCATCAGCGCCTTGGCCGACGCGCTCATCAACAGGCTTGGTCCCGTGCAGGCTGGCAGGGGATGCCGGGCTCGATGCAGAACAGCGGGTCGGTCTGGCCTGCGCCCGGGTAGAAGCGGGTCTTGCCCTGAAAATCGCGACACCTGCTCGGGCCTCTTCGCCGGCAAAGCCGGCTCCTACAGGTATTGCAGGCCGCAACCGGCGTAGGAGCCGGCTTGCCGGCGAACACCGGCGTAGCCGGTGCCAGCCACCGCGTCGCCTGGTTCGCCAGCAAGGCTGGCTCCTACAGGTATTGCAGGCCGCAACCGGCGTAGGAGCCGGCTTGCCGGCGAACACCGGCGTAGCCGGTGCCAGCCACCGCGTCGGCGGGTTCGCCAGCAAGGCTGGCTCCTACAGGTATTGCAGGCCGCAACCGGCGTAGGAGCCGGCCTTGCCGGCGAACACCGGCGCAGCCGGTGCCAGCCAGCGCGTCGCCGGGTTCGCCAGCAAGGCTGGCTACAGGTGAACCGCCGCACCTTGAACGCGCCTAAATCTGATTTTTTGCCGCTAATCCAGCAGTGGCAGTTGCAGCGCTTCGATCAACTCGGGCCCATCGTTGCGCACATTGCCTACCGCCTTGCCCACCGGGTACCACTTGAAACACCTGGCAGGCGCACACCCCGTTTGCAGCAGTGCTGCGGCACGCTCGTCAGGGGTCGCCGGGTCAATCCACTCGCGCGCCAGTGCCGGGCTGAGTACCAACGGCTTGCGCTCATGAATATCCACCAGGCCCTGATCCGCCGCTGCCGTGACGATGACAAAGCCGTCACGCGGATCGGGGCCGATGCTTCGATGCACCTGCGCCAGCGCGGCAAAGAACAGTGGCGCACCATTGGCCGCCTGAATGTAATAGGGCTGCTTGCGCTTGGCATCGGCAGGGTCCGGCAGCCACTCGAACCAGCCATTGGCCGGTGCCAACGCCCGCCCTCCCGGCCACAGCGCCTTGAAGAACTTGCCCGTTGCCAGCGTCTCGCCCCGCGCATTGATCGGATCGGGCCGTTTGCCCTGCGCCCAAGGGGGCGACCAGCCCCATTTCACTCGGTCAACGCTCAAGCCGCCCGGCACGGCCCGGATCACTTCGACCCGGGAGGAGGGCGCCACGTTGTAGCGGTTGATGCGCAGGTGGTCATAACCGTCGATCACCACCAGGTCCAGCGCTAGCTGCTTGAGGTAGTCATCCATGCTTTCGTAGATCGCATACCGCCCGCACATCGCTCACCTCGCTCGCTCGTCGGTTGCCTGCACGCGCGCGTTGACGCAGGCGCGCCCTGACAGTTAACTGTATGGATATACAGCTATTCATTTGGATTGATCCGCATGACTCTCACCTTCTTGGGAACACCAACCGGCGGCCCTGCCTTGCTGCCGGTGTATGCGTTCCGTGTGCCGGCGGGTTTCCCTTCGCCGGCGGCGGATCACCTGGAGCGGCATATCTCCCTGGACGAGCTGTTCGACCTGCGCGCCCCGCACGTGTACCTGGTGCAGGTGGAGGGTGACAGCATGCACGGCGCTGGCATTTTCTCGGGCGACCTTCTTATCGTAGACCGCAGCAAGGAGGCCGAGCACGGCGATATCGTGATTGCCGCGATCAACGCCGAGCCGGTGTGCAAGCGCCTGTACCGGCGCGACGGCGTGCTGATCCTGCAGTCGGAGAACCCCGCCTACCCAGCGCGGCACGTCATGGAAGGCGACGACCTGGTCATCTGGGGTGTGGTTCGCTACAGCGTGCGCGACCATGCCCAGTGACCAGGTGTTCGCGCTGATCGACTGCAACGCGTTCTACGCGAGCTGCGAGCGCGTGTTCCGGCCAGATCTGGCCAAGACCCCCATCGTGGTGCTGAGCAACAACGACGGCTGTGTGATTGCCAGGTCATATGACGCCAAGCCCTACGTGAAGATGGGCGAGCCCTATTTCCAGGCCAGGGAGAAGCTGCGCCGGCATGGCATCGTGGCGTTCTCGTCCAACTATGCGCTGTATGGCGACATGAGCGAGCGGGTCATGTCGCTGATCGAGTCGATGGTGCCCGCCGCCGAGGTCTACTCGATCGACGAATGCTTCGCAGATCTCACGGGCGTGCAGGGGAGCCTGACCCAGTTCGGCCGGGAGATGCGTGCCAAGGTGCTGCGTTGCACCGGTATCCCCGTCGGCGTGGGGATCGCCCGCACCAAGACCCTGGCAAAGCTTGCCAACCACACGGCCAAGCGCCTGCAGGCGCATACCGGCGGGGTGGTCGATATCACCGATGATTTCAAGCGCGATTGGGTGCTGCGCAACACCCAGGTGAAAGAGGTATGGGGCATCGGCCGGCGGATGACGGCGCACCTCGAGGCGATGGGCATTCGCACGGCCATGGACCTGGCAAAGGCAGACCCACGGATGCTGCGCGACAAGTTCAGCGTGGTGGTGGAGAAGACCGCGCGCGAGCTCGCCGGCACCCCTTGCCTCGAGCTGGATGAGGCGGACCCGCCAAAGCAGGAGATCTGCTGCAGCCGGATGTTTGGCAAGCGGCTGACGGAGTTGGCCCCGATCAAGCAGGCGCTGGCCACCTACACGGCGCGAGCGGCGCAGAAGCTGCGCGCCCAGGGATCGGTATGCAAGCGCATGCGGGTCAGCATCCGTACCGGGATGTTCAATCCCGACGAAGCCAAGTATTCCAAGGGCGCCTTGGTCGAGCTGCCATACCCCACCAACGACACGCTGCTGCTTACCAGGGCGGCCACCGAAGCGGCGGTGCAGGTCTACCGCTCGGGCTTTCGCTATAGCAAGGCCGAGGTGCTGCTGATGGATCTGCGGCAGCCAGGGGAGTTCAGCGATGACCTGTTCGCCGTGACGCAGCCGGCTGCTTGTGATCGGCTGATGTCGATGCTGGACGCAATCAACGGCAAGTACGGCCGAGGGACGTTGCGTACGGCCAGCGTCCCCGACACCCCTGACTGGGGGATGCGGCGCGAGATGATGAGTCGGTCTTACACCACGCGGATCGATCAGCTATGGCGAGTCCGGTAGAAGGGCAGTCCAGGTCATGGGGCAAAAATGGGGAAAACCGAGCGCCATTCCATGCCCCTCTAGGCCCTTTGGGGGTAGCTCACTGATTGAGTGCTACCGGATCTACCCGTGTCGAGGCCCTTTTTTTCATGTATTTGGCAATCGGCCGCTCCACCAGGTTGAAACTGGCTGCACTGACCAAGGCAATCAGAACGACCGAGCTGATCAGGGTCACCATGGGCGGCAGGCCAGTGTGCGTCTGCACGGCCAGCATGAGGCAGAGGATCGGGATATGGCACAGGTAGGTCGAGTACGACCAGTTACCCAGTGCATTGAGCCGGGTCATGTTTTGCATCCGCCTTTCTTGCGAAAGGGCTGCGATCACGATCAACGCACAGGGAATACCGGACTTGAACGGGTTGTGGGTAACCTGCCCGACCTTGGCGATGATCAACAGCGCCGTGGCCAACAGGCCGGCGGCTAGCCATGGCTTGATCGCGTTGATCAGGCCGCGTTGGTAGAGCATGCCGATGAGCACGCCGAAGAGAAACTCGTACACGATCTTGTGCTTGTAGAACTCGAAGGCGCCTCCCAGTTCTGGCAGAAACTTGCGCAGCGCCAGAATGCCCAGGAACAAGCCCGCGATACGCCAAGGCCTGGGCAGCCATAGCGAGCCGAAGAATACCGCGTAGAAGGCCATTTCATAGTTGAGCGTCCAACCGACGGTCATGAGTGGGAAGTAGCCGATGCCCGAGGGGTTCAACGCTGGAATGAAGAAAAGACTCTTGAGCAGGAAACCTGGCTCAAACGAAGTCAGCGCAACCATGCCAGGCCAGTAGATCAGCAATGCCGCGGTAAAGGCGCTGAACAGCCAGTATGCCGGGACGATGCGTGCGATGCGGTGAGTGGCGAACTCCAACGGGGTGACAGACTGTCGGGTGGCGGACAGGTAGATGACGAACCCGCTGATGACGAAAAACAGGTCGACACCAATCGCGCCGTATCGGTGCAGCCCTACGGAAAGGGGATCGGTCAAGGTGAAGTTGTAGGTGATTTGCATATAGTGATGCAACACCACTATCCATGCCGCGAGGGCCCGCAGGATTTGAATTGAATTCAGCATTTTTCATCGTTTTCCAACCAAACCGCGATGCTATTAGCTTGGGCTTGAAAAATCCATTGGCTGGTGTCGATGACGCACCCTGCCTGTCGGCTCGGCCAAGGGTGCGGCGGCGCAGGGCTGCCGCTGTACAGCAAGGCCGGGGTTCTGCTGATGTCGATGGTGGACGAAATCAATGGCACGTACGGCCGAGGGACGATGCGTACGGCCAGCGTCCCCGACGCCTGGCTGGGGGATGCGGCGCGGCATGAAGAGCCGCTCTTGCACCACACGGATCGACCCGCTGTGGCGGGTGCGGTAGAAAGGACGAGCTTGGCGGCAGATATTCGTTCATGCTGCGTTGAAAACAGCCTGGCCTGACTTTCGGTCCCAGGCGTTTGCGTACAGAGCCCAGGGGTAGCGTTGCGAACTTGATTACCCCCGCACATCTCGCCGAGGTCACCTGCCGATGTCCATTGCTGACAACCTGATTGCGTTTACCTTCGCCGCAACGCTGCTAACCCTAACACCCGGCCTGGACACGGCATTGATATTGAGAACCGCCACCCTCGAGGGAAAGGCGCAGGCGCTTCGCGCCGCATTGGGCATCAATACGGGTTGTTTGCTATGGGGCGCCGCTGTCGCCTTTGGTCTTGGGGCGTTGCTTGCCGTCTCAGAGTTGGCGTACAACGCCTTGAAGTACTGTGGTGCCGCCTATTTAGCCTGGTTAGGGCTAAACATGCTTTTGCGTCCGCGCAAGTCGTTAGCGCCCATCGACACGGCAACAAAGCACAACCAGAACTGGTTCCTGAAGGGCATGATGGGGAATCTCCTGAATCCCAAGGTTGGTATTTTCTACGTCTCTTTTCTGCCTCAATTCATTCCCCAGGGCCAGCCGCTGGTTGCTTGGACGTTTGCCTTGGTAAGCATCCATGTGGCAATTGGCTTGCTATGGTCGACGCTGCTGATCGCCGCGACCCAGTCGCTGGCCGGGATATTGCGGGGTGAGAAGGTAGTGGCGTGGATGGACCGTGCAACAGGCATGATCTTCGTGCTTTTTGCGGCACGTCTGGCCCTCAGTAAACGTTAAGTTCCTGCGCCAGTGAGCAAGCCGCTTATGACGCCTTGATCAACACCTGCAGCGTTGGAGGCTGGCCGCTGGCGCCCTGTTCGCCGCCAAGGCCGGCTCCTGCAGGCCTTTGTAGGAGCCGGCTTTGCCGGCGAACAGCATCTCGACCAGGAAAAACCCTGACGCACCAGCGCCGCCTGGCAGTCGCCATGCCCTTGCCTCAGCGCAAGCTGTAGGAAACCCCCGCATACACCGCAAACCCTTCCCCCGGCGTCGAGCGCGCTTCATCGCGCCCGCCGTCGTCATACCCCGGCGTCACCGTGGCGGCATAGCGCTGGTTGGTCAGGTTGCGCAGGTCCAGCCAGGTTTGCCAGTCGCGCTTGGGTGAGTTCCAGCCCAGGCGCGCGCCCAGCAGCGCATAGGCGTCGGCGTGGTTGCTGTTGGCGTAGTCCACCTGCACCTTGGAGGCCATCTGCGTATTGACCCCGGCGTAGAAGCCGCTCGGCCAGTCGTAGCGTAGCTCGGCCTGGTAGTAGTGCATGGGAATGCCGGGCAGGCGGTTGTCGCCGAACCTGTCGTCGTCGCGGTAATGGAAGTCGCTGAAGGTATAGGCTTGGCGCAGGCTCAGCTTGCCGGTACCGGGGCGTTCCCAGAGCAGGCTGTCGAGGCCGGCCTCGATGCCCTGGTGCACGCTGGGGCTGGCGTTGAACTCCTTGAACGGCAGGCCTTGCACGACTTCCACGTTCAGCAGTTCATGACGCACCTGTGCGTAGTACCAGGCCAGGTCCCAACGCCCCACCGCCGAATCGCCACGGGCGCCCAGCTCCAGGGTGGTGGCGGTCTGGTTGTGCATCTTCATGGGCTGGTTGGCGACTGGCGCACTCCACACCAGCGACCACGGATGCGGCGGCTCCACCGAGCGGCTGAGGTTGCCGTACAGCTGCAGGTCCGGGCGGATGTCGTAGCGCAGGCCCAGCCGCGGCGCATAGTCCCAGTCATGCTGGCTGACCTTGCCGCCACTGGCCGGGTAGGTGACGTCGCTCTCGCGGCGGGTGTAGATCATCGCCAGGCCCGTGGTCAGCCACAGGTTCGGGACCAGCTCCAGGTCGTTACCCAGGTGCAGCACGGTGTCCGAGCCCTGGTAGCTGAAATCGCGGGTGCGTGCGCCGGTCAGGTCATTGACCCGGGAAAACTGCGAGGCGCCACTGTTGGGCAGGTGCTTGGTGGTGCGCCAGCCGAGGGTAGTCTTGCTCTCGTGCCCAAACAGAGTGTCGCGGCGCAGGTAGTTGAGCGTGCCGCTGACATCGCTGTAGGCGACCTTCAGGCGCATCGGGCCTTCGCGCAGGTCCATGGGGTAGTCGTGATAGACCAGGCCCGCCTCCAGCCGCGAATCGTCGTCGAGGAAGAAGGTGGTCTTGTTGCCGACCCAGGTGCTGCCAGGTTGCGGACGGCGATCGTTGCGGGCCAGGTAGGCTGGGTTGGCAGCCCGTGGATGATGCTTGATCTGGTCCTTGGTCAAGCGCCCGGCCAGGTCATTCTCGGTCTCCCGGTAGCGCAGGTAGAAGCGCGTTTCCAGGTTCGGGTTGAAACGGTAGCCGACGTTGGCGGCGATGCCCTTGGCGCTGCCGCTGCTGTGTTGCTGGTAGCCATCGTACTCGGCATCGGTCAGCGCCACGTAGTAGTCAAGGTTGCCCAGCACCTGGCCGGAGCTGATGTGCCGGCGCTGGTAGCCGCGGCTGCCGGCTTCATAGCGCACTTGCAGGGGCGCGGCATCGTAGCCGGTGTGGGTCAGGTAGTTGATCGCACCGCCCAGGGCCAGCGAGCCCTGGTCGAAGCCGTTGGCGCCGCGCAGCACTTCGGCGCGGTTCAGCCACAACGGCTCGAACAGCTCGTAGGGCGTGCCGCCGGGGCCGGTCAGCGGCAGGCCGTCGAACATCGTGTACACCCCCGAGCCGTGGGCGCCCGGTGCGCGGTTGATGCCCGAACCGCGGATCGACAGCTTGATGCCGTCATTGCCGGCTGACTGGGCGAATACCCCTGGCTGATAGGCCAGCACGTCCTGGTTGCTGGCCACCCGGCCCTGGCTCACCCGGCCCATGTCCACCAGGTTGCTGGCGCCGGGTACCTCGCGCAGGCGTTCGGCGGCGCTCTCGAGCTCGGACTGGGCCTGGCCCTGGATCAGTACCTGGTCGAGCTCGACGCGGTTGGCGGCCTGGGTGGTGCCAGCGACGAACAGCGCCAGCAGGGAGTAGGGGAGGGTGGGACGCATGGGGACGGGGTTCCAGATCGGGTGCGGGAGTCTGACGCTGCAAAGGGCAGACGAAGCACAGTGGTCGATCTGTAATAGGTTCGCCGGCAAGCCGGCTCCTACGAGGGGCGGACGAAACCCAGCAGGCGCCGGCTTGCCGGCGAACCGCGCAAAAAAGAACACCCCGCCGAGGCGGGGTGTCTTTCACACCGTCGAACCGATCAACCGATCAGTTGCAGGCCGGCCTGCTGCACCATTTCCAGCAGCGGCTGCGGGTACACACCCAGTACGAAGGCGAGAATCGCGATGGCCAGCAGCATCACGCCACCGGTGCGCTGTTCCCACTTCAGCGGGGCGTCGTGGCGACGCAGGTTCGGCTCGACCAGGTACAGGGTGACCATGACGCGCAGGTAGTAGTACACGCCGATGGCGCTGCCGATCACCAGGGCGCCGACCAGCCACCACAGGTGCGACTCGACCCCGGTGGCGATGATGTAGAACTTGCCGATGAAGCCGGCGGTCAGCGGAATGCCCGCCAGCGACAGCATCATCACGGTCAGCACCGCGGTCAGGTAGGGACGGCGCCAGAACAGGCCGCGGTACTCGTACAGGGCGTCGGCGTCACGGCCGGCGTACGGTGAGGACATCAGGGTGATCACGCCGAAGGCGCCGAGGCTGGTGATCACGTAGGTGACCAGGTACACGCCCATGGCTTCCAGGGCCAGGCCCTTGCTGGCAACCAGGGCGATGACCAGGTAGCCGAAGTGGGCGATGGACGAGTAACCGAGCAGACGCTTGAGGTTGCTCTGGGTCAGCGCCAGCAGGTTGCCGATGATGATCGAGGCGACCGCGATCACTGCCAGCACGGTGCTCAGCACGCCGCTGCTGGCGGCAGGGGAGAGCATGAACAGGCGTACCACCACGGCGAACACCGCGACCTTGCTGGCGGTGGCCAGGAACGCCGCGACCGGCGCCGGGGCGCCTTCGTACACGTCCGGGGTCCACAGGTGGAACGGCACCAGCGACAGCTTGAAGGCCAGGCCCACCAGCATCATGCCCAGGCCCAGCTGGGCCAGCAGGCTTGGCATGTTGGTGGCGGCCAGGGCCTTGCCGATCTGGTCGAAGGTCAGGCTGCCGGCATCGGCGTACAGCAGGGCCATGCCGAACAGCAGGAAGGCGGAACCGGCGGCCGACAGCACCATGTACTTGATGCCGGCTTCCAGCGAGCGCTTGTTGAAGAACGCATACGCCACCAGGCCGTAGACCGGCACCGACAGCAGCTCCAGGCCGATGAACAGGCCGGCCAGGTGGTTGGCGCTGACCAGCACCAGGCCACCCAGTGCGGACATCAGCAGCAGCAGGTAGAGCTCTTCACGGTTGCCCGGGTAGCCCTTGGAGCCCTCGCCCAGGTAGGCGTGGGCGAGGGTGACGCAGGCCAGCGTCGCCACCAGGATGATCGCCATGTACAGGCAGGCGAACTTGTCGATGGTGACCAGCGAGGTCACCGCCAGCGGCGCGACCTTCAGCGCCGGGAGGATCGACAGCAGGGCCAGGTTCAGGCCCACGGTCGACAGCAGGAAGGTCTGCGAGTGGTTGCGCTTCCAGGCGATCGCCAGCATCACCACCACCGTGGTGAGGGTGGTGATCAGCATCGGCGCCAATGCGATGAAGTGTTGAGTGGTGAATTCCATAGCGCTCTTACCGGGCCGAAGCGAGTTGAGTGAATGCGGAACCGAGCCACTGCTGCACACCGCTCATGGTGGCGGCAGAAGTGTCGAGGAACGGCTGCGGATACACGCCCAGCAGGATCAGCAGGCCGGCCAGGCCCAGCACCATGATCAGCTCGCGGCTGTCCATGCCGGCCAGCACGATGTCGGCCTTGGCCGGACCGAAGTAGGCGCGGTGGATCATGATCAGCGAGTACACCGAACCGAACACCAGGCCGGTGGTGGCGATCACGGTGATCCATGGTACATGGACGAAGCTGCCGATCAGGATCAGGAACTCGCCGACGAAGTTGCCGGTGCCCGGCAAGCCGAGCGAAGCGGCGGCGAAGAACAGGCTGATGGCCGGAAGATACGCGATGCGGTGCCACAGGCCGCCCATCTGGCGCATGTCACGGGTGTGCAGGCGCTCGTACAGCTGGCCGGACAGGATGAACAGCGCGGCGGCCGACAGGCCGTGGGCCAGCATCTGGATCACCGCGCCTTGCAGGGCCTGCTGGCTGCCGGAGTAGATACCGATCAGCACGAAGCCCATGTGCGAAACGCTGGAGAAGGCGATCAGGCGCTTGATGTCGGTTTGCGCGAAGGCCAGGAAGGCACCGTAGAAGATACCGATCAGGCCCAGGGTCATGGCGATCGGCGCGAACTCGGCCGAGGCGTTCGGGAACAGCGGCAGGGCGAAGCGCAGCAGGCCGTAGGCCGCGGTCTTCAGCAGGATACCGGCCAGGTCCACGGAACCTGCGGTCGGTGCCTGGGCGTGGGCGTCAGGCAGCCAGGAGTGGAACGGCACCACCGGCAGCTTCACCGCGAAGGCGATGAAGAAGCCCAGCATCAGGATGTACTCGACGCCGGCCGGCAGTTCGGCCTTGAGCAGGTCGCTGTAGTTGAAGGTGATCACCCCGGTGCTGTTGTAGTTGACCAGCACCAGGCCAAGGATCGCCACCAGCATGATCAGGCCGCTGGCCTGGGTGAAGATGAAGAACTTGGTGGCCGCGTAGATCCGCGTCTTCTTGCCATCGGCCGAGCTGTGACCCCAGAGCGCGATGAGGAAGTACATCGGCACCAGCATCATTTCCCAGAAGAAGAAGAACAGGAACAGGTCCAGGGCCAGGAACACACCGACCACGCCGCCGAGGATCCACATCAGGTTGAGGTGGAAGAAGCCGACGTGGCGCTGGATCTCTTTCCACGAGCACAGCACCGACAGCACGCCGAGCAGGCCGGTGAGCAGGATCATCAGCAGCGACAGGCCGTCCAGGGCCAGGTGGATGCTGATGCCGAAGCGCTTGATCCACTCGACCTTGTATTCGAGGGCCCAGGCAGGTTCGGCGCCCGGGGTCGGGGCCAGGGTGTAGTTACCGGTCGCCCACAGCCACAGGCCGATGCCAAGCAGCAGGGACATGGTCAGCAGCGCGATCCAGCGCGGCAGGGTGGCGCCGAAGCGCTCACCCAGCCAGCACAGGAAGCCGCCGATGAAGGGGATCAGGATCAGCCAAGGCAAAATCATGACGGGTTGGTTTCCTTTGGCAAAGTCGCAAGATTCATAGTCATACCGCGGCCACTACCACGGCACCGAGTACCAGTACGGCACCGACGGCGATAGAGGCGGTGTACCAGCGCAGCTGGCCGGTCTCGGTCTTGCTCATGGCGACGTGACCGCCGCGAGCCAGGCGAGGAATGAGGCCGATGCTGCGGTCAACCGGATCCTTGCGCAGGATGTGGCTGATCAGCAGGTAAGGTTTGACGAAGAGCTTGTCGTAGATCCAGTCGAAGCCCCAGGCGGCGAACCACCAGGCCGACAGGACGCGACCGATACCGCTGTTGGCGATCGCGCTGACCAGGCGACGCTTGCCCAGGAACAGCAGGGCCGACAGCAGGATACCGGCGATGGCGATGGCGCCCGAGGCGATTTCCAGCGAGTGCTTGGCTTCGCCACCGGCGTGGCCGGCGCTTTCAGGCAGCACGCCGGCCAGTGGCGGGTGGATCCAGGCGCCGACGAAGGTCGACAGCACGATCAGCACACCCAGTGGCAGCCAGTGGCTGATGCCGTGGCCGGCGTGGGCTTCGGTCTTGGCTTCGCCGTGGAAGGCGATGAAGATCAGGCGGAAGGTGTACAGCGAGGTCATGAACGCACCGACCAGGCCGGCGTACAGCAGGCCGCTGTTGCCGCTGGCGAAGGCTTCCCAGAGGATCTCGTCCTTGGAGTAGAAGCCCACGGTCAGGATCGGCAATGCCGCCAGGGCCGCGCCACCGACCACGAAGCTGGCGTAGGCCAGCGGCAGTTTCTTCCACAGGCCGCCCATCTTGAAGATGTTCTGCTCGTGGTGGCAGGCAACGATCACCGCACCGGAGGCAAGGAACAGCAGGGCCTTGAAGAAGGCGTGGGTCATCAGGTGGAAGATCGCCGCGTCCCAGGCGCCGACGCCCAGGGCCAGGAACATGTAGCCGATCTGGCTCATGGTCGAGTAGGCGAGGATACGCTTGATGTCGGTCTGCACCAGCGCGGCGAAGCCGGCCAGGACCAAGGTCACGCCACCGACCACACCCACCAGGTGGAGGATGTCCGGGGCCAGCAGGAACAGGCCGTTGGTACGGGCGATCAGGTACACGCCCGCGGTGACCATGGTCGCCGCGTGGATCAGCGCCGAAACCGGGGTCGGGCCGGCCATCGCGTCGGCCAGCCAGGTCTGCAGCGGCAGCTGGGCCGATTTACCGACCGCGCCACCCAGCAGCATCAGGGTCGCCAGGACCATCCAGGTATCACCGGCTTGGAACTTCTGCGGTGCCAGCACCAGCAGTTCCTGGACATTCAGCGTGCCCAGCTGGGCGAACAGGATGAACAGGCCGATGGCCATGAACACGTCGCCGATACGGGTGACGATGAACGCCTTGAGCGCCGCGTTACCGTTGTTGCGGTTGCTGTAGTAGAAACCGATCAACAGGTACGAGCACAGGCCCACGCCTTCCCAGCCGAAGTAGATGAACAGCAGGTTATCGCCGAGGATCAGGAACAGCATGCTGGCGATGAACAGGTTGGTGTACGAGAAGAAGCGCGAGTAACCGGCTTCGCCACGCATGTACCAGGAGGCGAACAGGTGGATCAGGAAGCCCACGCCGGTGACCACGCCGAGCATGGTGACCGACAGGCCGTCCAGGTACAGGGTGAAGTTCGGCGCGAAGCCGTCCACCGACATCCACTGCCACAGCAGCTGGCTGTACGCGCCGCCTTCAGGCGGGGCGACGTTGAACTGCCAGATCACGTAGGCGGCGGTGGCCGCCGAGAGGCCCACCGAGCCGACGCCGATCAGCGCGGACAGGTTCTCCGAGAACCGCCCGCGGGAGAACGACAGCAGCAGGAAGCCGATCAGGGGAAAGACGAAAGTCAGGAAGAGAAGGTTCATCCGCGCATCTCACTGGCAGCATCGATGTCGAGAGTGTGGAAGCGGCGATACAACTGCAGCAGGATCGCCAGGCCAATGCTGGCCTCGGCGGCTGCCAGGCTGATCACCAGAATGAACATCACCTGGCCGTCGGGCTGGACCCAACGGGCACCGGCGACGATGAACGCCAGGGCTGCGGCGTTCATCATGACTTCCAGGCTCATGAGCACGAAGAGGATGTTGCGGCGGACCATCAGCCCGACCAGACCTAAGCAGAACAGGATGCCGGCGACCGCCAGACCATGCTCGAGAGGGATAGCACCCATGATTTACTCCTTCGCCTCGTTGCGGCCCAGGTGGAAGGCGGTGACGGCTGCCGCGAGCAGCAGCATCGAGGCCAGTTCGACCACCAGCAGGTAAGGGCCGAACAGGCTGATGCCGACCTCTTTGGCGCTGACGGTGGTACCGCTGATGGCAGCGCCCGTCGGGGTGACGAACAGTACGTACAACAGCTCGAGCAGCAGCAGGGCGGCGAGCACGACCGGCCCGGCCCAGATGCCTGGCTTGAGCCAGCCGCGCTCCTGGGCGACCGAGGCCGGCCCGAGGTTGAGCATCATCACCACGAAGACGAACAGCACCATGATGGCGCCGGCATAGGCGATCACTTCCAGGGCGCCGGCGAACGGCGCACCGAGGGAGAAGAAGATCATCGCCACGGAGATCAGCGAAATGATCAGGTAGAGCAGGGCGTGCACGGGGTTGGTGCCGGTCACCACGCGCAGCGTGGAGACAACGGCGACACCGGATGCGAAGTAGAAAGCGAATTCCATCTTTCTGTCCTTATGGGAGCAAGCTCTTCACGTTGATCGGCTCGGCTTCGTTCTGCGCAGCGCCTTTCGGCTTGCCAGCGATCGCCATGCCCGCAACACGGTAGAAGTTGTAGTCAGGGTTCTTGCCGGGGCCGGAGATCAGCAGATCTTCTTTCTCGTACACCAGGTCCTGACGCTTGAACTCGGCCATTTCGAAATCCGGAGTCAGCTGGATCGCGGTGGTCGGGCACGCCTCTTCGCACAGGCCGCAGAAGATGCAGCGCGAGAAGTTGATGCGGAAGAACTCAGGGTACCAACGACCGTCCTCGGTCTCGGCCTTCTGCAACGAGATGCAGCCGACCGGGCAGGCCACCGCGCAGAGGTTGCACGCCACGCAGCGCTCCTCGCCGTCGGGGTCGCGGGTGAGGACGATGCGGCCGCGATAGCGCGGCGGCAGGTACACGGGTTCTTCGGGGTACTGCAGGGTGTCGCGCTTGCGGAACCCGTGGGAGAACACCATGGCCAGGCTGCGCAGCTGTGTGCCGGTGCCCTTAACGATGTCGCCGATATACTTGAACATGGGTCAAATCCTCACTGGGCCGCGACGGCTGGCGTGTTGTAGAGCACGATCGCAGCGGTCACCAGCAAATTGATCAGGGTCAGCGGCAGGCAGAACTTCCAGCTGAAGTCCATCACCTGGTCATAGCGTGGGCGCGGGATCGAGGCGCGCAGCAGGATGAACAGCATGATGAAGAACGCGGTCTTCAGGGCGAACCACAGGAACGGCACCTGCGGCAGGATGCCGAACGGGCCGTGCCAGCCGCCGAAGAACAAGGTGACCAGCAGCGCCGAGATCAGGACGATGCCGATGTACTCGCCAACGAAGAACATGCCCCATTTCATGCCGGCATATTCGATGTGGTAGCCGTCGGCCAGTTCCTGTTCCGCTTCCGGCTGGTCGAACGGGTGACGGTGGGTCACGGCGACGCCAGCGATGAAGAAGGTGCAGAAGCCGAAGAACTGCGGAATGATGAACCACAGGTTGTTGGCCTGGTATTCAACGATGTCGCGCATGTTGAACGAGCCCACCTGCACCACCACGCCCATCAGCGCCAGGCCCAGGAACACCTCGTACGACACGGTCTGCGCCGAAGCACGCAAGCTGCCCAGCAGGGCGTACTTGTTGTTCGACGACCAGCCGGCGAACAGCACGGCGTACACCGACAGACCGGCCATGGCGAAGAAGAACAGCAGGCCGATGTTCAGGTCGGCGACGCCCCAGCTCGGGCTGATCGGGATGATCGAGAAGGCGATCAGCAGCGCGCTCATGGCCACCACTGGCGCCAGGGTGAAGATCATCTTGTCGACGAAGGGCGGGTTCCAGTCTTCCTTGAAGAACATCTTCAGCATGTCGGCGGCGATCTGGAACATGCCGTACGGGCCAACGCGGTTCGGACCGTAGCGGTCCTGCCACCAGCCCAGCAGGCGCCGTTCGACGAAGCTGAGCAGGGCGCCGCAGACCACCACGGCCAGCAGCACCACGATGGCCTTGACGACCTGAATGATCACGTCGATCACTTCGGGGGTGAACCAGCTCATTGTGCTGCCTCCTGCAGGCCTTCGACGGCTGCACCGAAGATGGCGGGCGGAATGCCGGCCAGGCCTTTGGGCAACGCAACCAGGCCAGCGCCCAGTTCTTCATTGATACGCAGCGGCAGACGCAGGGCCACGCCAGCGACCTTCAGGCTCAGCAGCGCGCCGTCGTTGACGCCCAGGCGGTCGGCCTCGGACTTGGCCAGGGCCACGTAGGCGGCCGGGATGCGCTCCTGCACCGGGGCGGCGCGCGAGGAGTTCTCTTCGCTGCCGAACAGGTGGAAGAACGGTACCGCGGTCCAGGTGCCACGGGCCGGGTTGAACGCGCCCGGAATGGCGCTGAACCAGCTCAGGCGGTCGCCTTGCGACTCGATCAGGCGCACGCCCGGGTCGCCGGCGCGCAGGTGGCCACCGACTTCGTCCTGGAACTTGTTCCAGGCCTGCGGCGAGTTCCAGCCCGGCGACCAGGCGAACGGCACCTGCTGGCGCGGTTCGGCCGAGCCCGAGTAGCCTTCCATGGAGAAGGCGAACGCGGTGTCCTTGTCCTGCGGGGTACGTGGCTCGTGCACACTGATGTTGGCGCGCATGGCGGTACGGCCGGAGTAGCGCAGCGGCTCACGGGCCAGCTTCATGCCCTTGATGCGGAACGCGGCGCTTGGTGCTGCGTTGACGATGCCGGCCAGTTGCGGGGCGGCTTCGGCGCAGGCGCTGGTGACGTGGTCCAGCTGGGTCCAGTCCACCGGCTTGTTGAGCAGGGTGGCACGCAGGGCGTGCATCCAGCGCCAGCCTTCGTGGATCTGGATGCTGCTGTCCAGGTACTGCGGGTCGAACACCTGGAAGAAGCGCTGGGCGCGGCCTTCCTGGCTGACCAGGGTGCCGTCGCCTTCGGCGAACGAGGCGGCCGGCAGCACCAGGTGGGCGCGGTCGCTGGTCGCGGTCTTGGAGTGGTCGGCGACGATCACCACCTTGGCCGCGGCCAGGGCAGCGTCGACCTTGGCGGCCGGCACGCGGGCGTACAGGTCGTTTTCCAGCACGACGATGGCGTCGGCCTTGCCGCTGATGACGGCGTCCAGTGCGGCATCGACCGAATCGCCACCCATCATGGCCATGCCGAGGCTGTTGGCCTCAGGCACCACCAGGCTCAACGAGCCGTTCTTCTCGCGCAGCTTCAGGGCCTTGGCGATGTTGGCGGCGGCTTCGATCAGGGCCGGCTCGGCCAGCGAAGCACCGGCGACCACCAGTGGGCGGTTGGCGGCGACCAGGGCATCGGCGATGCGCTGGGCCAGGGCCTTGGCCTCGCTGTCCAGGCCTTCGACGGCCGGGGCGCTCGGGTCGATGGCGTGGGCCACGGCGAAACCGATGCGGGCCAGGTCCGCGGGGGCGGCGTGCACGCATTCCTCGGCGACGTCGTCCAGCTTGGTCTCGGCCAGCGAGGCGATGAACAGCGGGTACAGCGCGTGCTGGCCGATGTTCTTCACCGCGGCGTCCAGCCAAGGCTGTACGCGCATGGCGTCGGCCATGGCCTCGGCCTTGCCCTTGGTCGCCTGGCGCACTGCCAGGGCGACGCGGGCGGCGGTCTGGGTCAGGTCTTCGCCGAGCACGAACACCGCGTCGTGGTCTTCGATGTCGCGCAGGGTCGGTACCGGCAGCGGGCTGTTGTTCAGCACCTCCAGCACCAGGCGCACGCGGGCCAGCTCACCGGCTTCCATGCCCGAGTAGAAGTACTCGGCGCCGACCAGCTCGCGCAGGCCGTAGTTGCTCTCGAGGCTGGCGCGCGGCGAGCCGATGCCGACGATGGTGCGGCCGCGCAGCAGGTCGGCGGCCTTGTCCAGGGCGGCGTCCAGGCCCAGCTTGGTGCCGTCGGCCAGCAGCGGCTGGCGTGGGCGGTCGCTGCGGTTGACGTAGCCATAGCCGAAGCGGCCACGGTCGCACAGGAAGTACTGGTTGACCGAGCCGTTGAAGCGGTTCTCGATGCGGCGCAGTTCGCCGTAGCGCTCGCCGGGGCTGATGTTGCAGCCGCTGGAGCAACCATGGCAGATGCTCGGGGCGAACTGCATGTCCCACTTGCGGTTGTAGCGCTCGGAGTGGGTCTTGTCGGTGAACACACCGGTCGGGCAGACCTCGGTGAGGTTGCCGGAGAATTCGCTTTCCAGCACGCCGTCTTCAACGCGACCGAAGTACACGTTGTCGTGGGCGCCATACACGCCCAGGTCGGTGCCGCCGGCGTAGTCCTTGTAGTAGCGCACGCAACGGTAGCAGGCGATGCAGCGGTTCATCTCGTGGGCGATGAACGGGCCGAGGTCCTGGTTCTGGTGGGTACGCTTGGTGAAACGGTAGCGGCGCTCGTTGTGGCCGGTCATTACCGTCATGTCCTGCAGGTGGCAGTGACCGCCTTCCTCGCACACCGGGCAGTCGTGCGGGTGGTTGGTCATCAGCCATTCGACGACGCTGGCGCGAAACGCCTTGGACTCGTCATCGTCGATGGAGATCCAGGTGCCGTCGGAGGCAGGGGTCATGCAGGACATGACGATACGACCACGGGTGTCGTTCTCGTCGGTGTACTGCTTGACCGCGCACTGCCGGCAGGCGCCGACGCTACCGAGCGCCGGGTGCCAGCAGAAATAAGGGATGTCGAGGCCGAGCGACAGACAGGCCTGTAACAGGTTGTCCGCACCGTTGACTTCGAGCGCTTTGCCGTCTACGTGGATAGTGGCCATTGTTCAAAGTTCTTCGTTGGCCCGCGTGAGCGGGCGTGGCTAATGGAAATCGGTGAGCCTGCGGCACGCCACGCCTCATGCGGGCCGGCCGGCAGGCTGGCGGGTGGCACGGACCACCCGCGATCTATCTTGTTATGCGCCTACCACAATCGGTTTCGCCAGGTTCGGGCGCAGGGCGTCGGCGCTTTGCGGCGCGACACCGGCCTCGAACTCCGAGCGGAAGTACTTGATGGCACTGCCCAATGGCTCGACGGCACCGGGTGCGTGAGCACAGAAGGTGCGGCCTGGGCCGAGGAAGTTGACCAAGCCCAGCAGGGTCTCGATGTCTTCGGCACGGCCCTGGCCATTCTCCAGGGCGCGCAGCATCTTCACGCTCCATGGCAGGCCGTCGCGGCACGGAGTGCACCAGCCGCACGACTCGCGGGCGAAGAACTCTTCCATGTTGCGCAGCAAGGACACCATGTTGACGCTGTCGTCCACCGCCATCGCCAGGCCGGTACCCATGCGGGTGCCGACCTTGGCGATGCCACCGGCGTACATCTGCGCGTCGAGGTGCTCGGGCAGCAGGAAGCCGGTACCGGCACCGCCTGGCTGCCAGCACTTGAGCTTGAAGCCGTCGCGCATGCCACCGGCGTAGTCTTCGAACAGCTCGCGGGCAGTGACGCCGAACGGCAGTTCCCACAGGCCGGGGTTCTTCACCTTGCCGGAGAAGCCCATCAGCTTGGTGCCGTGGTCTTCGCTGCCTTCGCGGGCCAGCGACTTGTACCAGTCGTTGCCGTTGGCGACGATGGCCGGCACGTTGCACAGGGTCTCGACGTTGTTCACGCAGGTCGGCTTGCCCCACACGCCGACGGCGGCAGGGAAGGGCGGCTTGGAACGCGGGTTGGCGCGGCGGCCTTCGAGCGAGTTGATCAGCGCGGTTTCTTCACCGCAGATGTAGCGCCCGGCACCGGTGTGCACGAACAGCTCGAAGTCAAAGCCCGAACCGAGGATGTTCTTGCCCAAGAGGCCTGCGGCCTTGGCTTCGTCGATGGCGCGGTTGAGGTTCTTCGCCGCGGTGGTGTATTCGCCACGCAGGAAGATGTAGCCACGGTAGGCCTTCAGGGCGCGGGCGCTGATCAGCATGCCCTCGACCAGCAGATGGGGCTGTTGCTCCATCAGCATGCGGTCCTTCCAGGTGTTCGGTTCCATTTCGTCCGCGTTGCACAGCAGGTAGCGGATGTTCATGGATTCGTCTTTGGGCATCAGGCCCCACTTCACGCCAGTGGGGAAACCTGCGCCGCCACGGCCCTTGAGGCCGGAGTCCTTGACGCTTTGCACGATGTCGTCGGCGGACATGTCGGCCAGTGCCTTGCGCGCGGCGGCGTAGCCGTTTTTCGACTGGTACTCGGCCAGCCAGACCGGCTCGCCGTCGTCACGCAGGCGCCAGGTCAGCGGGTGGGTTTCGGCCGAGCGCGCAATGCGGTTGGCCGGGCCGAAGGAAGTGATGGTCATACGTAACCCTCCAGCAGCTTGGAGACGCCAGCGGGCTGCACGTCGCCAAAGGTGTCGTCGTCGATCATCAGCGCCGGGGCCTTGTCGCAGTTACCCAGGCAGCACACCGGCAGCAGGGTGAAGCGCCCGTCCGCGGTGGTCTGGCCCAGGCCGATGCCCAGCTCGCTCTGGATCTGGCTGACCACCGACTCATGGCCGCCGATGTAGCAGACCATGCTGTCGCACACGCGGATGATGTGGCGGCCAACCGGCTGGCGGAAGATCTGGCTGTAGAAGGTGGCCACGCCCTCGACGTCGCTGGCGGGGATGCCCAGCACTTCGCCGATGGCGTAGATGGCGCCGTCCGGCACCCAGCCGCGTTCCTTCTGGACGATCTTCAGGGCTTCGATGGACGCCGCGCGCGGGTCCTCGTAGTGGTGCATCTCGTGCTCGATGGCCGAGCGCTCGGTTTCGCTCAGGGCGAAACGGTCGGTTTGGATAAGCGTGCTGTTCATGCTTAGCGGTCCACGTCAGCCATAACGAAGTCGATACTGCCCAGGTACGCAATGAGGTCGGCGACCATGCTGCCTTTGATCACCGAAGGGATCTGCTGCAGGTGCGGGTAGCTCGGGGTACGGATCCGGGTGCGGTAGCTCATGGTGCCGCCATCGCTCGTCAGGTAGTAACTGTTGATGCCCTTGGTCGCCTCGATCATCTGGAACGACTCGTTGGCCGGCATGACCGGGCCCCACGAGACTTGCAGGAAGTGGGTGATCAGGGTCTCGATGTGCTGCAGGGTGCGCTCTTTCGGCGGCGGCGTGGTCAGCGGGTGATCCGCCTTGTACGGGCCTTCCGGCATGTTGCGCAGGCACTGGTCGATGATGCGGATACTCTGGCGCATCTCCTCGACGCGGACCATGCAGCGATCGTAGGCATCGCCGTTGTGGGCCAGCGGTACTTCGAACTCGAAGTTCTCGTAGCCGGAGTACGGGCGCGCTTTACGCAGGTCGAAGTCGCAACCGGTGGCGCGCAGGCCGGCACCGGTGGTGCCCCATTCCAGGGCTTCCTTGGTGTTGTACGCGGCGACGCCGATGGTACGGCCCTTGAGGATGCTGTTCTGCAGGGCCGCCTTGGTGTATTCGTCGAGGCGCTTGGGCAGCCATTCGACGAAGTCCTTGACCAGCTTGTCCCAGCCGCGCGGCAGGTCGTGGGCGACGCCACCGATGCGGTACCAGGCCGGGTGCAGGCGGAAACCGGTGATCGCCTCGATCACGGTGTAGGCGCGCTGGCGGTCGGTGAAGGTGAAGAACACCGGGGTCATGGCGCCGACGTCCTGGATGTAGGTACCCAGGAACAGCAGGTGGCTGGTGATGCGGAAGAATTCGGCCAGCATGATGCGAATCACGTCGACCTTCTGCGGCACCTGGATGCCGGCCAGCTTCTCCACCGCGAGCACGTAGGGCAGGTTGTTCATCACCCCGCCGAGGTAGTCGATACGGTCGGTGTAGGGGATGAAGCTGTGCCAGGACTGGCGCTCGGCCATCTTCTCGGCGCCACGATGGTGGTAGCCGATGTCCGGGACGCAGTCGACGATCTCTTCGCCGTCCAGCTGCAGGACGATACGGAAGGCACCGTGGGCCGAAGGGTGGTTGGGGCCAAGGTTGAGGAACATGTAGTCCTCGTTGGCGCCCTGGCGCTTCATGCCCCAGGCTTCCGGGTTGAAGCGCGCCGACTCCTCTTCAAGCTGCTGCTTGGCCAGGGTCAGGCTGTAGGGATCGAACTCGGTGGCGCGGGCAGGGTAGTCCTTGCGCAGCGGGTGACCTTCCCAGGTCGGCGGCATCATGATGCGGCTCAGGTGCGGGTGGCCGGCAAAGTCGATGCCGAACATGTCCCAGACTTCGCGCTCGTACCAGTTGGCGTTGGGCCAGATGCCGGTGACGGTGGGCAGGTTCAGGTCGCCTTCGCTGAGCGACACCTTGATCATCACGTCGCTGTTACGTTCGATCGACAGCAAGTGGTAGAACACGCTGAAGTCGGCGGCGGGCAGGCCGCGGCGCTGGGTGCGCAGGCGTTCGTCGACGCCGTGCAGGTCGTACAGCATGCTGTAGGGCTTGGCGACACCGCGCAGGAAACTGAGCACTTCTTTGAGCTGGGCGCGCTTGACCCACAGCACGGGCATGCCGGTGCGGGTTTCCTGGGCGACGAAAGCGTCGGCGCCGAATCGGTTGTGCAGTTCGACGACCACATCCTGGTCGTCAGCCTTGTAAGGCGGAATATAAATAGCGTTGTCCGCTGTCATGGTCTCGGTCGCTTTGGGTCAACGTTAAGAATGAAGCCAGGCCGCCGGCTCCTTCGGGAGCGGGCGGCAGGTCGCTGGATCAGACTTCGTCGGGGCTGCGCAGGTTGGTTACCGCGATACGCTGTTCGCGACGCAGGTCTTTCTGGGCGGGCATCTCGGCACGGTAGATGCCTTGATCACCGACAACCCATGAGAGCGGGCGTCGCTCCTGGCCGATCGATTCCTGCAGCAGCATCAGGCCTTGCAGGAAGGCTTCTGGGCGCGGCGGGCAGCCAGGCACGTACACGTCCACGGGGAGGAACTTGTCGACCCCCTGAACGACCGAGTAGATGTCGTACATGCCGCCGGAGTTGGCGCACGAACCCATGGAGATAACCCACTTCGGTTCGAGCATCTGCTCGTACAGGCGCTGGATGATCGGCGCCATCTTCACGAAGCAGGTACCGGCGATGACCATGAAGTCGGCCTGGCGCGGCGAGGCCCGGATGACTTCGGCGCCGAAGCGGGCGATGTCGTGGGGTGCCGTGAAGGCCGTGGTCATTTCCACGTAGCAGCAGGACAGGCCGAAGTTGTACGGCCAGAGGGAGTTCTTGCGACCCCAGTTGACCGCGCCACGCAGCACATCCTCGAGTTTCCCCATGTAGATGTTCTTGTGGACCTGGTCCTCTAGCAGTTGATCGGTGACGGTTTCCCGTTCACCGACCGGGTACTGCTCGTTGGGTGCATCCGGATCGATTCTGGTGAGATTGTATTGCATGCCAAAGCCTCATTGTTTCAGCTTCGCTTGCCGCTTGCGGCGACCTTCGGGAGCCCAATCGAGCGCCCCGACGCGCCATAGGTAGACAAGACCAGCCAACAGAATTGCAATGAAAATGAGTGCTTCGACGAATCCGGTCCAGCCGCTTTCGCGGACGGACACAGACCATGCATACAGGAAGAGGGCTTCGATATCGAAGATCACGAACAGCATCGCGACCAGATAGAATTTGGCGGAGAGGCGCAGGCGAGCGCTGCCTACGGGCAGCATGCCGGATTCGAAGGGTTCGTTCTTGGCGCGACCCCAGGCCTTGCTACCGAGCAGGCTGGACAGGCCGAGCATGAAGGCACACAGGCCGACGACACCCAGGAGGAAGATGGCAAAGCCCCAGTTGTGGGCGATGAGACCTACCGAATCGGACATGCTTGAAATCCTTATACAGAGACCCAGCTCTGCAGTCTGTAAAAAGTAGAGCGGCGACGTGGTGTCGCAGACGCAGTGACCAAATGTCGCAGCTGAATCAATCGCGCTGATTTTATGGGTAAACCCTGAGCAAGTAAAATTTCCGTTGCAAATTTATTCGTAGGTTTAAGAACAAAAATCTTTCGTAACTGGCTGAAAGCCTTGAGTTTCGGGCATTGCGTGCGGTTTTGTTAATTATGTTTCTTGCATGGCGTAACGACTGGCTAATTGTGTAATGATAATTAATATCATTTAACTTGAGCTGCATTGTTTTAGCCTTTCTGAGCCTTGCAAAGTTCGTCGGCCAATCGCGCCCCCTTGCCAATGGGAAAAACCCTCGTTCTAGCAGTTTGCGCTGCCCGGCGCACCGCTCTGGATCAATACTTTATCGTTTGAGCTACGGGTCACGGACGCGGCAATCAGCCACTGGCCAAGCCAGTAGGCGAGGATGATCAGGTACTCGGCGGCGGCGAACGGGCTGACGAAGCGGTCGATGCCGATCAGGCTGTCGGAGAATACGAAGGCGCACGCGCCCAGCGCCGCGAGCCCGCCACAGGCCAGGGCGCGCCAGAGCATGGCGCCGATGGCCAGGGCATAGAGGGCCACCGGTATCAGCAATGGGCCCAGGCCATGGCTGGCGAGCAGGCCGAACAGCGCGCCGCCGACCAATACGGCGAAGGCCAGGGCGGGGTAGGCCGGGCGCCGGGTGAGGCGGCAGTAGCCACGCAGGTAGGCCAGGTGGGCGCAGAGAAAGGCCGCGAGACCGAAGACGAACAGGTCCTTGGGGATGGCCAGCAGGATGTCGCCGAGTACCGAGAAAGCCAGGCCGAGCATGATCCAGCGGCGGTAGGGCGTATTGCGGGAGGTGCTCAGCCAGGCAATCAGGGCGAGCACCGGAATGGGTTTGAGCAGCAGGCCGAGCAGGGCGTTGTCGCTGGCCAGAGCATATAGATAGAAGGCCGCGGCTGCGACGGCGAGGGTGAGCAGGTGGCCAGGGCGGGGCATGGGCAGTCCTTGCTATGGGGTAGCCACAAGCTTAGACCTGATCCTGGTTTTTGCCGGTAATACGATCCCTGTAGGAGCGGCCTTGTGTCGCGAAAGGGCTGCGCAGCAGGCCCAGGATCTCAGCCTGAATGCCAAGATCGCCGGGGCCGCTTTGCGGCCCTTTCGCGACACGAGGCCGCTCCTACAGGAGGCAGCGTTTGGCCTGGAAATGAACAAGGCCCGGGATCCTCGCGGATCCCGGGCCTTGTTCAACAGCTCACCACACTCAGTGGAACTGCTCTTCCTCGGTCGAACCGGTCAGAGCAGTCACCGACGAGGCGCCACCCTGGATCACGGTGGTCATGTCGTCGAAGTAGCCAGTGCCCACTTCCTGCTGGTGCGCCACGAAGGTGTAGCCTTTGCTGGCGTCGGCGAACTCCTGCTCCTGCAGCTTGACGTAGGCGGTCATGTCGTTGCGGGCGTAGTCGTGCGCCAGGTTGAACATGCCGTGCCACATGTTGTGGATACCGGCCAGGGTGATGAACTGGTGCTTGTAGCCCATGGCCGACAGCTCGCGCTGGAACTTGGCGATGGTGGCGTCGTCCAGGTTCTTCTTCCAGTTGAAGGACGGCGAGCAGTTGTACGAGAGGATCTGGTCCGGGTACTCCTTCTTGATCGCCTCGGCGAAGCGACGGGCTTCGTCCAGGTCCGGCTTGGCGGTTTCGCACCAGATCAGGTCGGCGTACGGGGCGTAGGCCAGGCCGCGGGAGATGGCCTGGTCGAGGCCGGCGCGTACCTTGTAGAAGCCTTCACGGGTACGCTCGCCAATCACGAACGGCTGGTCGTACGGGTCGCAGTCGCTGGTCAGCAGGTCGGCGGCGTTGGCATCGGTACGGGCCAGGATGATGGTCGGTACGCCGGCAACGTCGGCGGCCAGGCGTGCGGCCACCAGCTTCTGTACGGCTTCCTGGGTCGGTACCAGTACCTTGCCACCCATGTGGCCGCATTTTTTCACCGAGGCCAGCTGGTCTTCGAAGTGCACGCCGGCGGCGCCTGCTTCGATCATGTTCTTCATCAGCTCGTAGGCGTTGAGCACGCCGCCGAAACCGGCTTCGGCGTCAGCCACGATCGGCGCGAAGTAGTCGATGTAGCCTTCGTCGCCTGGGTTCTTGCCGGCTTTCCACTGGATCTGGTCGGCGCGACGGAACGAGTTGTTGATGCGCTTGACCACGGTCGGCACCGAGTCGACCGGGTACAGCGACTGGTCGGGGTACATCGATTCGGCCGAGTTGTTGTCGGCGGCAACCTGCCAGCCGGACAGGTAGATGGCCTGGATGCCGGCCTTGACCTGTTGCACTGCCTGGCCGCCGGTCAGGGCGCCCATGCAGTTGACGAAATCTTTTTCTGGGCGGAAGGACGGGTGGGCACCTTGGGTGACCAGCTTCCACAGTTTCTCTGCGCCCTGGCGAGCCAGGGTATGCTCCGGTTGCAGCGAGCCACGCAGGCGAACGACATCGGCGGCGGTGTAGGTACGGGTCACGCCTTTCCAGCGCGGGTTTTCGGCCCAGTCTTTCTCGAGGGCTGCAATTTGCTGTTCGCGTGTCAGTGCCATGGAAATAAACCTCGTCGCATCGATCTTGAGTGTAATTGTGCTGATGCTCGGATACGCGGGTCAGAGGGCCTGGCGGCTGTCCTGTCCGGAGGGGCTGCGGCGGCGAACGCAGAAGTGCGAGGGGGAAGGGGAGGCAGGCCAGGCGAAGGTGTGCCCTGCAGGTTGGCTCGTGGTTGCCGTGCTGCGGTGCGACGCGATTGCCAGAACTGCGGTGATGCGCTTCCGTCCCTCGGGACAACTTCTTCGTTGCAGTCGCAATCCCGTCGAACCGCCTTGTGGGCCGTATGGACACGAGGCGCCTCCACGGTGGGAGGAGCGCGCCTCGAAGACCCTTGCCAGGGCCTCTGATTAGCGGGAGCGAGGCCATCATGCCCTTGCCAAAAAGAGCCTGTCAAATGTTTTGTAGTGCTTTTTTTGAGTTACTACATCTTTGGTCTAATGCGACTTGGCGGTCAGTTTCAAGGCCCTTGGTCGAGGGCTTGATTTGCCTGGGCTCAGTCGACCAGGTCGACTTTTACCCGCAAAGTCATGTTTTCCCCGCGCTGGGTGCTGTAGCTGAGGCTTGACGCACTGCGTTCGGCTTGGCTCTGCTGGTTGTACCCGGCCAGGGTGATCCACTCGCCGAGCTTGCCGGTGACGGTCGTGTCGGTGCTTTGCACCTTCACTACATCGGGACGTTCCTGGCTCATTCGGTCGTTATTGGTGCTTATTTGCAACCGAACCGTGTCGCCGCTCAGGCGCGGGGTGACGTAGAAACCCTGGGTGACATTGCGGTATTCGGTGTTGCTCTGCAGGCGCCCGTAGCCATCGGTGGCGGTGCTGGTGACCGGGATGCTCTGGCCCACCTGAATAAGCGCGGGCTGGCCTTCGCTGGCCTGTACCTGTTGCAGGCCGCCTTCGCGGTTGGCGGTGCCATAGCGGATGACCCGCGCGTTGCCGCGGTTGTCCTGGAAGTTGCTGTCGTTGTTGTCGACGCTGATCAGCAGGCGCTTGGGCGCGGTGTCCAGTTGTTGCAGCAGGGCGCGCAGGTCGTCGATGCGCTGCTGCGCTGCGTTGACGATCAGCTTGTCCTCGAAGGTGCTGACCGTACCGTCCTTGCCAAGAAACGACTGGGCGGCAGGCAGCAGTTCGGCGCTGCTGCGGTGCTGCAGCGGGATGACCTCGGTGGCGGCCTGGGCGGTCAGGCTGGCGGCCAGCAGCAAGGAGGCGATGAGGGGGCGTAGCGGCATGTCCATGATCTCCGCGGGTGGAGTGAACATGATGGCAAATTTGTCGGCATCTTGCCGGGTATGGATCACAGCGGGATGAATTAATGCGCGGTGGCTGCTGTCAGACAAATTCCGTAACATCCCGATCCTCGATTTCACGCTCATTCCCCCGGCATTTCCCTGCGCCCACGCAGGGTCATGCCAGGGTCGTTTACAGGATCTTCATGAAACCCGCACGTCTACGCGCCGACTTGCTCGCCGGCCTCACCACTTCGTTCGCCTTGGTGCCGGAGTGCATCGCCTTCGCCCTGGTGGCTCACCTCAACCCGCTGATGGGCCTGTACGGCGCCTTTATCATCTGCACGCTCACTGCGCTGTTCGGCGGCCGTCCGGGCATGATTTCCGGCGCTGCCGGGTCCATGGCGGTGGTGATCGTCGCCCTGGTGGTGCAGCACGGCGCCCAGTACCTGCTGGCCACGGTGCTGCTCGGCGGGGTGGTGATGATCCTGTTCGGCGCGCTGCGCCTGGGCAAGCTGGTGCGCCTGGTGCCGTACCCGGTGATGCTTGGTTTCGTCAATGGCCTGGCCATCGTCATCGCCCTGGCTCAGCTGGAGCACTTCAAGGACGGTGAACACTGGCTCGGCGGCGCGCCGCTGTACCTGATGATTGGCCTGGTGGCGCTGACCATGGCGGTGGTCTACGTACTGCCCAAGCTGACCCGCGCGGTGCCGCCGGCGTTGGTGGCGATCCTCGGCGTTGGCCTGCTGGTGTACCTGCTGGGGCTGCCCACGCGCACCCTCGGCGACATGGCGCACATTGCCGGCGGCCTGCCGTCGCTGGCCCTGCCGGATATCCCGTGGAACCTCCAGACCCTGAAGATCATCGCCCCCTACGCGGTGTTGATGGCCATGGTCGGCCTGCTGGAAACCCTGCTGACCCTCAACCTCACCGACGAAATCACCGAGAGCCGTGGTTTTCCGGATCGCGAGTGCGTGGCCCTGGGCGCGGCCAACATGGTGTCGGGGCTGTGCGGCGGCATGGGCGGCTGCGCGATGATCGGCCAGACGGTGATCAACCTCAGCTCCAATGGCCGGGGCCGGCTGTCGGGTGTGGTGGCGGGGGTGATGATCCTGCTGTTCGTGCTGTTCCTGTCACCGCTGATCGAACGCATTCCGCTGGCGGCGCTGGTGGGGGTGATGTTCGTGGTCGCCCAGCAGACCTTCGCCTGGGCCTCCTTGCGGGTGCTGCACAAGGTGCCGGCCAGCGATGTGCTGGCGATCGTCGCGGTGACCGTGGTCACGGTGTTCACCGACCTGGCCATGGCGGTGATGTTCGGCATCGTTATCGCCGCGGTCAACTTTGCCTGGCAGCATGCCCGCGAATTGTATGCCAACAGCCATGAGGACGCTGAAGGGAGCAAGCATTACCAGGTGCATGGCACGTTGTTCTTCGCCTCGACCACGCCGTTTCTCAACCAGTTCGACCCGGCGGGCGACCCGGCCAAGGTCACCCTGGACTGCCAGCACCTGAGCTTTGTCGATTACTCGGCGATCGCGGCGTTGAAGACCCTGCGCGAGCGCTATGCCAAGGCCGGCAAGCAATTGCGCGTGGTGCACCTGTCGGAGCGCTGCAAGAAGCTGCTCAAGCGGGCGGGCGAGCAGCACTGAGTTTGCGCTGGCGAGCATGATTGTAGGAGCGGCCTTGTGTCTTATGACTCCCCGCGGTTCTTCTTGACGATGGCATCGGCAATACTCGCCGGTGCCTCGGCATAGCGGGTGAACTCCATGGTGTAGCTGGCCCGGCCCTGGGTCATCGAGCGCATCGAGGTGGCGTAGCCGAACATTTCGGCCAATGGCACCTCGGCGCGGATCACCTTGCCGGCCGGTGTTTCGTCGCCGTCCTGGATCATCCCGCGGCGCCGGCTCAGGTCGCCCATGATGTCGCCCTGGTACTCCTCGGGGGTCACCACCTCGACCTTCATCACCGGCTCCAGCAACACCGCGCCGCCTTTCTGTGACAGCTGCTTGGTGGCCATGGAGGCGGCGATCTTGTAGGCCATCTCGTTGGAATCGACGTCGTGGTACGAACCGTCGTACACCGCCGCCTTCAGGTTGATCAGCGGATAGCCGGCGAGCACGCCGTTCTTCATCTGCTCCTCGATGCCTTTCTGGATGGCCGGGATGTACTCGCGGGGGACCACGCCGCCGACGATCTCGTTGACGAACTCCAGCCCTTCCTTGCCCTCGTCGCCCGGGGCGAAGCGGATCCAGCAATGGCCGTACTGGCCGCGCCCGCCGGACTGGCGGACGAAGCGGCCCTCGATCTCGCAGGTGTTGCGGATTTTCTCGCGGTAGGCCACCTGCGGCTTGCCGATGTTGGCCTCGACGTTGAATTCGCGGCGCATGCGGTCGACGATGATGTCCAGGTGCAGCTCGCCCATGCCGGAGATGATGGTCTGGCCGGTCTCCTCGTCGGTCTTGACCCGGAACGACGGATCTTCCTGCGCCAGCTTGCCCAGGGCGATGCCCATCTTCTCCTGGTCGCCCTTGGTCTTGGGCTCCACGGCCACCGAGATCACCGGGTCGGGGAAGTCCATGCGCTCGAGGATGATTGGCTTGTCGATGTCGCACAGGGTGTCGCCGGTGGTGACGTCCTTCATGCCGATCAGCGCGGCGATGTCGCCGGCGCACACGTCCTTGATCTCGGCGCGCTGGTTGGCGTGCATCTGCACCATGCGGCCGATGCGTTCCTTCTTGCCCTTGACCGAATTGAGCACCGCGTTGCCGGAGCTGAGCACGCCGGAATAGACGCGAGCGAAGGTCAGGGTGCCGACGAACGGGTCGGTGGCGATCTTGAAGGCCAGGGCCGAGAACGGTTCCTTGTCGTCGGCGTGGCGTTCCAGGTGCTTGTCTTCGTGGTCCGGGTCGGTGCCCTTGATCGCCGGGATTTCGGAGGGGGCGGGGAGGTAGTCGATCACCGCGTCGAGCATCAGTGGCACGCCCTTGTTCTTGAACGACGAGCCGAGGATGGTCGGCACGATTTCGTTGGCGATGGTGCGCTGGCGCAGCGCCGCCTTGATTTCGTCGATGGTCAGTTCCTCGCCGTCGAGGAATTTCATGGTCAGCTCGTCGTTGGCTTCGGCCGCAGCTTCCAGCATATGCGCGCGCCACTCGTCCGCCAGGGCCTGCAGCTCAGCGGGGATGGGTTCTTCGCGGTAGCTGGTGCCGTTGTCGGCGTCGTTCCAGTAGATGGCCTTCATCTTCACCAGGTCGATCTGGCCGATGAAGTTTTCCTCGCTGCCGATGGCCAGCTGGATGGGCACGGGGTGGTGCCCCAGACGCTTGTCGATCTGCTTGACCACGCGCAGGAAGTCGGCGCCCTGGCGGTCCATCTTGTTGATGTAGGCCAGGCGCGGCACGTGGTACTTGTTGGCCTGGCGCCACACCGTCTCGGACTGCGGCTCGACGCCATCGGCGCCGCTGAACACCACCACCGCGCCATCGAGCACGCGCAGCGAGCGCTCCACCTCGATGGTGAAGTCGACGTGACCGGGGGTGTCGATGATGTTGAAACGGTACTTGTGCGCGAACTGTTGGGTCGAGCCCTGCCAGAACGCGGTGGTGGCCGCCGAGGTGATGGTGATGCCGCGCTCCTGCTCCTGGGCCATCCAGTCCATGGTCGCGGCGCCGTCGTGCACCTCGCCCATCTTGTGGTTGACCCCGGTGTAGAACAGGATGCGTTCGGTGGTAGTGGTCTTGCCGGCGTCCACGTGGGCGACGATACCAATGTTGCGGTACAGCTCGATGGGCGTTGTGCGGGCCATGGCGGGATCACCTGTGGGCAAGGATTCTCCCAAGGTAGCAGAGCGGGAGAATCCTGCCGGGGCGACCGTCAGTCGGCGAGCACCTGCAATTGCAATTGGCCATCGACTTCGCGCGCCAGGCCGCTGGCGGGCAGCAGGGCGAGCAGGCGTGGGTGCAGGGCGGCTTCGGTGAAGGCCTTCAGGGTGGTCATGTCCAGCACGCCGACGGTGATCAGCTCGGCCTTGGTGTAGGACAGCCAGGCCTTTTTCAGGGCCATCAGCACGTCGCTGCCAGCGGTGCTGGCGAAGCGGCGGTGCAGGGTGCGGCCTTCCAGTTCGAAGCTGTGGCGGTGTGTATAGGCGCTTTCGTCGCCGTCACCCTCGACACAGCGGTGGCAGCGGCAGGGGCCTTCGCCGAAGGCGTTGCGCAGGTAGTTGTTGAAGTCCACGACGGGCTTGAGGGTCAGGCGTTTGTCGACCTCGAACAGGTCGGCGATCAGGGGTTGTTCGGCGCTCACTCGGTATCCTCGCGTGGTGGGGCGTGCATCGGCGGGCACCCTAACAGATCGGGGCGGGGGAGGCCATGTGCATCGGCGGCGCCTGCCGTTCGCCGGCAAGCCGGCGTCTATGGGCAATGCGCCTTTCGGTAGGCGCCGGTTTGCCGGCGAACAGGTCGATGCAGACAACGAGGTGTTGCTGCCGTACCCTAGGCGCCGTTCTGCCATCCACTCCACCCGAGGTAACCCCGCTTGAGCACCAAGTACCCGTACATCGCCACCGTGACCGTCAGCGCCGAAGACCGTGGGGGCGATACCGAGGCTTCGGAAAACACCAACATGCGTGTCGGCCTCGAGGCGGTGACCGAAGTCCTGAAGAAGGTGCATTTCGTCGGTACGCTCGCAGCACCGGAAAAAGGCGCCACGCACATCTGTGTCACGCTGGAGAACGGCCTGACCTACTACGGCCTGATCGTCAACGGTCACGCCGAACTCGAAGGCGGCTGGATTGCCTTCGAATGCGACATGCCCACCCCTGAAGAACTGGGCCTGTAACCCTTACTTCAGCTCGGCCAGGCACTGCTCGAGGATATCCAGCCCCTCTTCGAGCACCTCGCCCTCGATGGTTAGCGGTGCCAGCAGGCGAATGATGTGCCGGGCCTTGCCGCTGGGCATCAGCAGCAGCCCCTTGCCACGCGCCGCTTCCAGCACCTTGGCCAGTTGC
Organism: Pseudomonas muyukensis; assembly: GCF_019139535.1. Lineage (NCBI taxonomy): Bacteria > Pseudomonadati > Pseudomonadota > Gammaproteobacteria > Pseudomonadales > Pseudomonadaceae > Pseudomonas > Pseudomonas muyukensis. Next base: position 2,597,925 of record NZ_CP077073.1, read on the forward strand.
GCCGGCGCCGGGCTGCCATCGGCATTGACCAGTTCCAGCCCGCGCATGGCGCCGAGCCCGGTCAGGCGTCCGAGTGCGGCGCACAACCCCGAAGCCTTCCAGCGTGCATGGCGCGCGACGATCGCCTGTTCCTGGCGTTCGCCCCAGGTGGCGAGGTTCTCGTCGCTCATCTGCGCCAGGCTGGCCAGTGCGGCCGCGCAGGCGATCGGGTTGCCCGAATAGGTGCCGCCCAGGCCGCCCTTGGGCAGCGAGGCCATGATGTCCCGGCGGCCGACCAGCGCGCCCAATGGCATGCCGCCGGCAATGCTCTTGGCCAGCAGCAGCAGGTCCGGCTCGATGCCCAGGCGGGTGAAGGCGAAGCGCTGGCCGGTGCGGCCGAAGCCGGACTGGATCTCGTCGACGATGACCAGGATCCCATGCTCGTCACAGAAGCGGCGCAGGGCTTGGGCGAAGGCGGGGTCGAGGGCGAGGAAGCCGCCTTCGCCCTGCACCGGCTCGAAGATGAACGCGGCCACGTCCTCCACTGCCAGCTCGACGCTGAACAGCCGCTCCATGGCCTTGAGTGCCTGTTCGCAGGTCACCCCGGTGTCGGCGCTGGGGTAGGGCAGGTGGTACACCGGGCCGGGCAGTTCGCCAACCCGCTGCTTGTACGGGGCGACCTTGCCGTTGAGGTTGAGGGTGGCCAAGGTGCGGCCATGGAAAGCGCCGTCGAAGGCGACGATGGCCCGCTTGCCGGTGGCGCCGCGGGCAACTTTCAAGGCGTTCTCGGCCGCCTCCGCGCCGCTGTTGGTGAGCATGCCGGCCAGCGGGTAGCTGAGCGGCACGAACGTGCTCAGGCGCGCCATCAGTTCCAGGTAGGGACCATGGGGGGCGGCGTTGAAGGCGTAGTGGGTCAGGCGCGTGGCTTGTTGCTGGATGGCCGCGACCACCGCCGGGTTGCAATGGCCCAGGTTGAGTACGCCGATGCCGCCGACGAAGTCGATATAACGTTTGCCGTTGGTATCCCAGACTTCGGCATTTCGGCCATGGGAAAGTGTGATCGGATGAACGATGGCAATGGATTGGCTGATACTTTCCTGGTTCATGCGCGGGTGGCCTGTTGTTCGAATTGATTAATATCCAAGCGTGCCGCGGATATATTGCGCAAACGAATTATTGGATTGCGATCATTCCGTGAATTCGTGACCTACCCCGCAACGGCGTTCAATCGGCCTGCGCCACTCGCTCGCGAATCCACTCGACGAACGCCCGCACCTTGGGCACCTCGGCGGCATGCTCGGCATGGGCCATGAAATGCCGGCCGTTGCTCGCCAGCGGGTGGTCCCAGGCCACCACCAGCTTGCCCTCGGCCAGTTCCTCGGCCACCAGGTAGCGCGGGATCAGGGCGATGCCGCAACCGGCGATGGCGGCGCGAATGCACAGGTAGAAGGTGTCGAAGCGCGGTCCGTGGTAGCTGTTCTGGCTATGCAGCCCCAGGCCGAGGAACCATTCGTGCCAGGCCTCCGGGCGCGATGCGCATTGCAGCAGGCGGTGTTCGGCCAGCTCGCCTGCGCTGGCAAAGCGCTGCTGCGCCAGCAGCGTCGGAGCGCACACCGGCACCACCGCCTCGCTGAACAGCTCGATGCAGGTCGCTCCCGGCCAGGTGCCCTGGCCGAAGAAGAATGCGACATCGGCCTTGGCCTGCACCAGGTCGAAAGGTTCCAGTTCGTTGCGGATGTCCAGGTGGATGCGCGGGTGGCGGTCGCCGAAACCCTTGAGCCTGGGTACCAGCCAGCGCGCACCGAAGGTCGGCTGGGTGGCGATGCGCAGCACCTCGGTCTCGTCGCCGTAGCTGAGGATGTAGCGGCTGGAGATGTCGATCTGGGTGAGGATCTTGTGCACCTCGGTGAGGTACAGCGCGCCTGCCGGGGTCAGTTGCAGGCGTCGGCGAATGCGCTGGAACAACGGGTGGGCGAGCATGTCCTCGAGCTGCGCCACCTGCTTGCTGACGGCGCTCTGGGTCAGGTGCAACTCCTGCGCCGCACGGGTGAAACTCAGGTGGCGGGCGGCCGCCTCGAAGCATTGCAGGGCGGTGGTCGAAGGCATCAGGCGTTTGGACATGACAAGGCGTTACCCTGCAAAAATGGAAGAAATTCATTCTTTAAGGGAATGATGTGCTTCGAAAAGGTCGTTTGTTGGCGCGTGCCTATAGATTAATACTGACCTGCATCAACGCTGACAACTGGTTATTTGCAAAGGCGCCTTGGCCCATTGCCGGCGTTTGACAAGAACAACAACCTGCAACTCAAACCGTCTTGAATGTTGCTCCAACTTCAGTCGCCCCCGCGGCGGCCGACCCACTCGAGGGTTCCCCATGGCATCGCCAGACAACAAGAAACAGCGCGCCCTGCAACACGGCCTGACCTCGCGCCAGGTGTCGATGATCTCGATTGCCGGCATCATCGGCGCGGGGCTGTTCATCGGTTCCTCCAACGCCATTGCCACCGCAGGCCCTGCCATCCTCATTTCCTACGCCATGACCGGCCTCTTGGTGCTGCTGGTGATGCGCATGCTGGGTGAAATGGCCATCGCCAACCCCAACAGCGGCTCGTTCTCCACCTACGCCTCGCAGGCCATCGGGCCCTGGGCGGGCTTTACCATCGGCTGGCTGTACTGGTGGTTCTGGGTGCTGATCATCCCGGTCGAGGCGATTGCCGGCGCGGATATCCTGCATGCCTACTTCCCTGGCGTGCCGTCCTGGTTGTTTGCCTTTCTGATCATGCTGCTGCTGTCGGCGACCAACCTGGTCAGCGTGAAGAACTTCGGCGCCTTCGAATACTGGTTCGCCCTGGTCAAGGTGGTGGCGATCATCGCCTTCATCGTGGTCTGCAGCCTGGCGGTGTTCGGTGCCTGGCCGTTGGCCGAGGTGTCCGGGGTCAGCCGCCTGTGGGACAACGGCGGCTTCATGCCCAACGGCTTCGGCACTGTGCTGGGCGGTGTGCTGATCACCATCTTCTCGTTCTTCGGCGCCGAGATCGTCACCATCGCTGCCGACGAGACCGCCAACCCCAAGGACAAGATCCGTCGCGCCACCAACCTGGTGGTGTACCGCATCGCCATCTTCTACCTGGCGTCGATCTTCCTGGTGGTGTCGCTGGTGGCGTGGAACGATCCTGGGCTCAAGGCGGTGGGGTCGTTCCAGCGGGTGCTGGAAGTGCTCAACGTGCCCGGCGCCAAGCTGCTGGTCGACCTGGTGGTGCTGGTGGCGGTCACCAGTTGCATGAACTCCGGCTTGTACACGGCCTCGCGGATGCTCTATTCGCTGGGCGCGCGGGGCCAGGCGCTGCAAATGACCAAGCGCATTTCCGGCGCCGGCGTACCGACCGTGGCGGTGATCCTCTCGACCCTCGCCGGTTTTGCCGGGTGCCTGGTCAACTATGTGTTCCCCGGCAAGGTGTTCGGCTTCTTGCTGTCCACCACCGGTGCCATCGCCTTGCTGGTATACCTGGTGATCGCCGTATCGCAGTTGCGCATGCGTGCCCGCGCCGAACGTGAAGGGCGCACGCTGGAGTTGCAGATGTGGTTGTTCCCGTGGCTGACCTGGTTGGTGATCGGCACCATCCTGATGGTGCTGGGCTACATGCTGTTCAGCGATGCCTATCGCTACGAAACCTTGATGACGGCCGGGGTTACCCTGTTCATCTTGCTGGTGTCGCTGACCCAACGGCGCAACCGGGTCGGCGTGCTGCTCAACACCTGAGCGCCCGCCATGCACCGGGTTGCAGGGTTCGCCAGCAAGCTGGCGCCTACAGGGCAGGGGCGGGATAACGTGTAGGAGCCGGCTTGCCGGCGAACGCTGGCAGGCACCGCGTTGGCGGGTTCGCCAGCAAGGCTGGCTCCTACCTTGCTCATTGGCGTAAGGGGGGCGGGGCGCTACCATCGGTCTGCGCTGCCTGCCCAACGCCAACCAATACAAGGACGCCCATGAACGACTCCCTGCAACACCGCGCCGCCCCCGACGGTATCTGCTACGGCTGCGGCTGTGCCCACCCCAGCGGCCTGCATGTGCAGAGCCACTGGGACGCCGACGGTATCCACCTATTGTGCCGGCATACTCCGGACGCGACCTTCACCGGCTGGCCCGGGTTGGTCTACGGCGGCCTGCTGGCGATGCTGGTCGACTGCCACTCCAACTGGGCCGCCATGGCCTACCACTACCGCGCCGAAGGCCGCGAGCCGGGCAGCCTGCCGCGCATCGACTGCGTCACCGGTCAACTCGGGCTGACCTACCTCAAGCCCACGCCGATGGGCGTCGAGCTGCTGCTCAAGGCGCGCGTCGAGGGCGAACTCGGGCGCAAGAGCCGGGTGATCTGCGAGGTCTGGGCTGGCGATGTGCTGACCGTGCGCGCCGACTCGGTATTCGTGCGGGTCGACACCGAACAACTCAAGCTTCAGGCCCATCGACAGGGCCAGCACTGAGCATCAGGTCATCTCCAGGGCCGCCCCCTTGTTGAAAACCCCTACAGCCTACTGTTGAAAAGTCCTATTCGGCTGCCTGTTCGCTGGGAATAGTCTTACCCAGCTTTTGCAACAGTCTGTCATTGGCGCTCTCGATTTCCTTACTGCGAACCCATTCGACATACGAGTGCGGTCGCTTTCTTGATGAGCCGCTCAGACATTTCCCGCGCTTTGCCGTGATCAGCGATGTTCGCCGATCACCCCAGCGCGAGCGCAGCCAAGGAGCTTTTCCATGCGTGTCCGTTTCAATCGCAAGACGTTGCCGCTGGTCGGCATGCTCATGATCATGGGCGGCTGTGCCAGCGTGGTGGTGCCCACCGAACAGGTCGAGCTCACCCGCAGCGCCGTCCACCGCGCCGTCGCCGCCGATGCTACCCAGTACGCGCCGCTCGAGATGCGCGCTGCCCAGGACAAGCTCGGTGCCATGGACCGTGCCCTGGGCGAAAAACAGTACGAACAGGTACGTACCCTGGCCCAGCAGGCCGAGGCCGATGCCCGCCTGGCGGAAACCAAGGCCCGGGCGTCGCGTACCGAAGAGCAGTTGAACACGGCGGAAAAAGGCATCGATGTGCTCAAGCATGAACTGCTGAGCGAGCCGAATGCCGTGCCGACCCAGCCTGGCCAATAAGGAGCCGAACATGTCGAAACGTTATCTGTTGCCGGCCATGACCGTGCTCGCCCTGGCGATCGGCGGTTGCGCCGCCACCCCGGAACATCCAGGCCTGGTGCAGGCCCGTGAGGCCTTCACGGCGTTGCAGGGCAAGCCGCAGGCGCACCGCATGGCCGCCCTCGAGACCCAGCAGGCGCAAGCCGCGCTGGGCAAGGCCGAGGCGCTGTCGCTGAGCGATCGCAAGGCGCCCGAGGTCGAGCAGTTGGCCTACCTGGCCAAACGCCAGGTCGAGACGGCCGAAGCCACCATCCGCCTGCGCCAGGCCGAGGCCGGCATGCGCGGGATCGAGGCCCGTCGCGCCGAGGCACGCCTGCAGGTGCGTACCGCCCAGCTCAATGCGCTCAAGGCCCTCAAGGGCCAGCAGAGCGAACGCGGCACGGTGGTGACCTTCGGCGATGTGCTGTTCGACACCGGGCGTGCCGAGCTGCGTGGCCGCAGCCATGACGATATCCAGCGCTTGGCGCAGTTCCTGCGCGACAACCCCGAGCGCCAGGTGCGGATCGAAGGCTTCACCGATTCCACCGGCGGCGACGCGCTGAACCTGCGCTTGTCGGAGAACCGTGCAGTCGCCGTGGCCCGCGCGTTGCAGCGCCAGGGGGTGGCGCCTGGGCGTATCGCCACCGCCGGCTATGGCAAGGCGCACCCGGTGGCAAGCAACAGCGATGCCCATTCGCGCCAGCTCAACCGGCGGGTGGAAGTGATCATCTCGCAAGGGGCGCAGGCAGTGCGGGCCCGTTGAGGTCCGCCGAGGCGACCCGGCGCGTGCCGGGTCGCCTTTTCATTTGCAGCGCCCGGGCTGGGCTGGCATTGTCGCAGGCAATCCGGCTGCTCGACAGGATGTTGCCATGCCCTACCAGATTCGTCCGGCCCGCAGTGCCGACTGTGTGGCCCTGAGCCAGGTCGGCCAGGCCACCTTCGCCTTGGCCAGCCCCCCCGACAGCGCGCCCGCGGCGCAGCGACACTACATCGCGCACAACCTGCAGCCCGAGCATTTTCAGGCTCACCTGCGCGACCCGCACAAGCGCCTGCTGGTGGTCGAGCAACTGGGCCAGGTGCTGGGCTACAGCATGCTCGACCTGGCGCCCGGTACGCTGGGTATCGCCGACGCCGACCCACTGGTCGAGATCTCCCGCTGCTATGTCGTGCCCTGTGCCCACGGGCTGGGCGCGGCGCAGCAGCTGCTCGAGGCGACCCTGGCCCAGGCGCCCGGCGCGGTGCGCCTGACCGTCAACGAAGGCAATGCCCGGGCGATCCGCTTCTACCAGCGCAACGGTTTTCGCAAGGTGGGGGAGGCGATCTTTCCCTGCGGCGATGAGCGCCACCGTGACTGGGTGATGGTCAGGACGCCTGCGGCCGATTAGATTGAACCCTTCCCATTGCCAAGGCGCGACCATGTCTGAGCTCAACGCATTCCCCATCACCGGCAAATGGCCGGCCCGCCACCCGCAGCGCCTGCAACTGTATTCGCTGGCCACGCCCAACGGCGTCAAGGTGTCGATCATGCTCGAGGAGATCGGCCTGCCCTACGAGGTGCACAAGATCAGCTTCGACAGCGAGGAACAGCTGAGCCCCGAGTTCATCTCGCTCAGCGCCAACAACAAGATTCCGGCGATCCTCGACCCTGCGGGGCCGGGCGGGCAGCCGCTGGCGCTGTTCGAGTCGGGCGCGATCCTGCAATATCTGGCGGAAAAGAGCGGCCAGTTGCTCAGCCACGACCCGGCCCAGCGCTACCTGACCCTGCAGTGGCTGATGTTCCAGATGGGCGGCATCGGGCCGATGTTCGGCCAGGTGGGGTTCTTCCATTTCTTCGCTGGCAAGGCCTACGAGGACAAGCGCCCGCGCGATCGCTACGTCAACGAGTCCAAGCGCTTGCTGGGCGTGCTCGACCGTCATCTGCAAGGCCGCCAGTGGATGGTCGATGACTACAGCATCGCCGACATCGCCATCTTCCCCTGGGTGCGTAACCTGGTGGAGCGCTACAACGCCCGGGACCTGGTGGAGTTCGAGCGCTTCAAGGACGTGCAGCGCGTGCTGGCAGCCTTCCTCGAGCGTCCAGCCGTGCAGCGCGGCCTGAAGATTCCGGCCTAAGGGGTTGGGTTGGGCCTGTCGGGGCCGCTTCGCGGCCCTTTCCGACCGGTCCGACGCCTCGGCACGGCCGCTCCTGCAAGAGGCCCAGGCTGCCTGTAGGAGCGGCAAGCCCTCAAAGGATTTGGTTCAACAGCCAGTACAAGCCTCCTGCCAGCAACATCGCCGCCGGCAGCGTCAGTACCCAGGCCATCAGCAGGTTTACCAGCGTGCGCCGCTGGATCCCCGAACCATTGGCGACCATGCTCCCGGCCACGCCCGAACTCAGCACATGGGTAGTCGACACTGGCAGGCCGAACAGGTCCGCCGCGCCGATGGTGCACATCGCCACCACCTCCGCCGAAGCCCCCTGGGCATAGCTCAGGTGGGTCTTGCCGATCTTCTCGCCCACCGTCACCACGATGCGCCGCCAGCCGACCATGGTGCCCAGGCCCAGGGCGATGGCCACCGCCACCTTGACCCACAGCGGGATATAGCGGGTGGCGTCGTCCAGCTGGCGCTTGAACAGCTGCACATGGCGCTGGGTGTCGGCGTCGAAGGCCAGCAACTGCTGCTTGTCGAGCAGGCGGATCGCTTCGCTGGTCAGGTACATGTCGTTGCGCACGTTGGCCATGGCCTCGGCCGGGACGCGATTCAACGAGCCATAGCCCTTGACCTCCTCGCCGATCATGCCGGTCAGCGCGGCCAGGGCCGGGACCAGTTCGGCGCTGGCCCGGCCCTGGCCGATGAACGCGGTGAGGACCTGGCGCGGATCGGCCGGGGCCGGCTCCGGCGCCGCGCGCACCAGCGCCTGGCGGGTGACTTCGGCCACGGCCGAGAACTGCAGGGCCTGCTCGCTGGGCATGGTCTTGTTCAGGGCGTAGGCCATCGGCAAGGTGCCGACCAGGATCAGCATGATCAGCCCCATGCCCTTTTGCCCATCGTTGGAGCCATGGGCGAACGACACGCCGGTACAGGTGAGGATCAGCACGCCGCGGATCCACCACGGCGGCGGGGTCTGCCCCTGCGGCGCCTGGTACAGCTCGCGGCGCTTGACCAGCGCGCGCAGGGCCAGCAACAGCAGGGCGGCGCAGGCGAAACCGATCAGCGGCGAGAACAGCAGGGCATAGCCGACCTTGCTGGCCTGGCTCCAGTCCACGCCGCTGCTGCCGTCACGCCCGTGCATCAGCGCGTTGGCCACGCCCACGCCGATGATCGAGCCGATCAGGGTATGTGAGGACGACGCTGGCAGCCCCAGCCACCAGGTGCCGAGGTTCCAGATGATCGCCGCCAGCAGCAGGGCGAAGACCATGGCGAAACCGGCCGAGGAGCCGACCTGCAGGATCAGTTCCACCGGCAGCAGGGCGATGATGCCGAAGGCCACCGCGCCGCTGGAAAGCAGCACGCCAAGGAAATTGCACAGGCCCGACCAGACCACCGCCACCGGCGCCGGCAGCGAGTGGGTGTAGATCACCGTGGCCACGGCGTTGGCGGTGTCGTGGAAGCCGTTGACGAACTCGAAGCCCAGGGCAATCAGCAGCGCCAGGCCAAGCAGCAGGAAGGGCGTAAGGGTGGTGACCGTGGTGCCGCTGGCGCTGACGTCCTGCTTGAGGCTCCAGAAGGTGTAGGCCAGGCCGGCCAGCAGCAGGCCGAAGAACAGCACCAGGGTGGCACGGCCAGGCGTGTGCTTGAGTTGCGGGCGCGGGTGGCGCTGGACCAGGCCTGGTGGGTGGGCCAGGGAGGGGGTAGCCATGGGGGCTCCGGTGAGGCGGGCGTTGATGCCGAAGGCAGAAGCATAGAAACAATTCGTGACCAGGGCGTGACCTCCGTCAATGAAGGTCTTAGGCTTGCAGGGTAACGATGTCGCAGGAGCCCCCCCGATGATTCGCTGCAAACGTGTCTACGAGGCCATCGAGGATCAGGACGGCCAGCGCGTGCTGGTCGACCGCTTGTGGCCGCGCAACAAGCGCAAGACCGACCTGCACGGCCAATGGCTGCGCGAGGTGGCGCCGTCCGATGAGCTGCGCAAGGCCTTGCATGCCGGCGCGCTGGACTTTGCCGGTTTCACTCGGCGTTACCAGCAGGAGCTGGCCGCCCATCCCGAACATTGGTACCCCTTGCTGGATTTGGCCGGCAAAGGCGACCTGACCTTGCTCTACGCTGGCAAGGACACTGTCCACAACAATGCCCAGGTGCTGGCCGAGTGGCTGGAGGCCGAGCTGGACCGCCGAGGGCCGGGGAGTTCCCCGGTCTGTTATGGCCAATGAGCGGCGTGCCCAGCCTTGGAGCATCATGCCCCTGCAACTGACCCCGGCCAATGACAGCCACCGCACATTCGCCCGCGACCTGACCCGCCGCGCGATGCTGGCGTACTACCGTGAATTCGACTTGCTGTGGATCGAGGAGGCTTTCGACCAGGCCTGGGGCTGGCGCGAGCAGTGGCTGGTGGAGGAGGACGGCGAGGTCCTGGGTTTTTGCAGCCTCAGCCAGGACCGCCAGGCGCTGTTCATCCGCGAGCTGCACCTGTTGCCCGAGCATCGCGGACGGGGGGTGGGCAGCTGGGTGCTGGAGACGCTCGCCGGCTGGGCAGTGCAGCGTCGCTTGCCGCTGCTGCGGCTGATGGTGTTCAGCAGCAACCCGGCGCGGCAGCTTTACCTGCGCCATGGTTTCGTGGAAATGGGCGCGGATGCGTGTTTTGTCCGCATGCAGCGCGCGGTTGCAGGGTAGGCCTACCGTGAAAGGCCAAGCCCGCACCCACACGTTTCAGGCTATTGCTGGCGCACCCGCGCCATCCGCCCCTGCGCCACCGTCGCCTCCAGCACCTGCCCCTGCACCGGCAACAGATCACCGATCAGCAGGTTCTGCAGCAGCGCCTTGCCAGCGAAGGTGTTGCCGCCCAGCCACACCTCGTCCACCCCTTCGACCCGCACCAGGGCCTTGCCCACCTGGCCCAGGCGATTGCCGCTGACCAGCAGCGGCCCAGGTTGGCGCGTGCTGTTGCGCAGGCTCAGGGCATATTCGGGGGTATTGCCGATGCGGTTATCCACCAGGGCCATGCCGGTCACCTCGGCGGCATCTATCGCGCTGCCCTGGCTGCTGGCCAGTAGATTGGCGTCGATCAGCAAGGGGGCTGCCGCGCTGGGGGCCAGGTTGCGCAACTGGATGCCGTTGCCACGGCTGTCGCCGATCCGGTTGCCGGCCAGCAGCACCGCGCCGCGCTGGTCGCTGATCTCGATGGCGGCCTTGGCCGCGCCGAGGATCAGGTTGCCCTCGAGCAAGGCGCGGGTCTGGCCGCGCAGGCGCACCCCGCTGTTGTTGTCGATGCCGCGCAACTGGTTGTCGCGCAGGCTCAGCTGGCTGTCACGGGCGTCGATGGCGTACTGCTGGGACTGCTCGAAGCGGCTGGCGCTGATGAGCGCCTGGCTGTGCTGCAACTCCACCGCGCTGGACAGTTCGCTGAACTGGCTGGCGTCCACCCGCAACGTGGCCGGGCGGGTGCTGGCGGGTTGCTGGGTGCTGAGCGCGGTCGTCAGGCCGCGGGACAGGTTGGCGTTGTAGCCCAGGCGCAGCAGGCGTGCGTCGATCAGTTGGGTGTGGCTGCCAGCCCAGGCCACCACGAACGGTCGCCAGGCCCGCTGGGTGGCGCCGGGCAGGTCGCCGCGCTTGCTGGTCAAGGTTGCGCGCTGCACGCCCAGCCAGCCCTGATTGATCAGCGCGGTGCCGGAGAAGCTGTAGAGGTAGAGGTGGGTGTCCTCGATCAGCAACCCGGCGTCGGCACCGATCAGCAACGGATAGCTGAGCAGGTAGCCGTCCTTGTAGCGCTTGAGGATGCGCGGGTCGTGCAGGGCGTCATGCAACTGCGCCAGGGTGATGCTGCCGCCACGCAGCACCACGGCCTGCGGGTGGTGCGCCTGGTAACCGGCGATGGCTCGGAACAGGCCGTTGTTGACGAAGGGCTCGAACGGCCAACTGCCGGCCTGGGCCGAGAACATCGGCTGCAGGCTGATGCTGGCGCGGCCGGTGGGTTGCGCGCGCGTGACCGGCGCCAGGGCCACTGCGGCGCGGGCCTGCTGGCGCAGCTGGGCGATGTATTGCTGGTGCTGGGCCGGGTCGATGGGCTCGACGCTGGGGCTGGCTTGCGCGGTGCCGGCCAGCAGCAGGGCGGCCAGGCAGGTGAGGGCGAAGCGGCTGAGCGGTGCCATGGGGGCATCCTTGTTCAAGGCAGGTGGGGGTAGGCCGGCTTCAATGGGCCGCCAACCTGGCTGTAGTTGTCGACCTCGCCCTGTTCGCTGTCGTACAGCTGGCGGGCCAGGCGGTGCTGGGGCTGGCGGGCAAGAAACGGGATCAGCCAGGCCAGCTTGTAGGGGGCGACAGTGGCCTGGCTCCGGCCCTTGAGCTCGGCCAGGGTGTCCGGTTCGAGCACACTGCGGGCGGCGAAGCTGGCCAGTTGCTCGAGGGTGCGCTGGTCGGCCTCGGTCCAGGCCAGGCCGTTGGCCCGGGCCGATTCGCTGAGCAGCACCAGCGGCACCAGGGCGTACTGGCTGTAGTTGGCGGCCAGCTTGCCGCGCGCCACTTCCAAGGGCAGGTAGGCATAGTCGTCGTGGCGCACGGCCTGGGCCAGGCCGCGGCGCAGGTTGCCATCGGCCCACTGGATGAAGTCGTCGCGGCCCACCAGCATGCCGGCGGCGGCCACGGCCCAGGCGGCCCAGTAGTCGTGGTTGTTGAAATACACCGTGCTGGCGTGGCGGCGTGGCGCGTACTCGGCAATGACCTGTTCGCCCAGGCGGGTGAACCAGCGCTGCTGCGCCGGGCTGAGCGGGCGCTTGCCATCGGCCGCCGCCTGGGTCAGCAGCACCGCGCCGGCCATGGCCGCCAGCGCCCATTTGCGCGCGGCCATGCCGCTGGCCGAGGCGTCGGGGTCGAGCAGGGCATCGGCTTGCGCCCAGCGTTCCAGCCACTGGTCCTGGCAGGCCAGGGCCAGGTTGGCCTCCTGGGGTTTTTTCGCCCGCTGGAAACGCTTGCCGGCGTAGATCAGGCCGCCGATGTATTGCTTGACCTGCTTGGCGATGCGTTCGCTGTCGGCGTCGCGGCTGGCGCGCAGGGTCGACTTGCTGGCGTCGCGCTGGTCGTACTTGCTTTGCAGGCGCAGGCTGCCGGTGTAGGGCGCGGGTGCTGCTTTGTTGCAGGCAAGGCTGCGGTAGTCGTCGATCATTGCCGATTGCGCGGTGGCGCGGGGCGGCCAGATCGACTGGGCGGCGTGGGCCTGGGGCGTGAGCGGCGCCAGGGCGAGGGTCAGCAGCCAGGGGGCCGCCCTGCGGCCCATCGCCGCCAAGCCCGCTCCTGCAGGGATAGCAGCGGCTACGCTCAGGGGCTTCACAGGCATAGCCGCGTCTGCACTTCGGTGGCCGCGGTGCCGGCCTTGGTCGGCTCGAGGAACACCGACAGCAGGTTGGCCCCGGCGAACTCGGGCGCCGTGCTCAGCTCCAGGTAATACTGGCCGCCGCTTACCGCCGCTTCGCGGCGAAACCACACCTTGTCACGGGCTCCGTTGTCGTAATAGACGATGATGTAGAAGTCGCGCACGTTCTTGTCGCTCAGGCGGATATCGAGAAAGCCCGCGTGCAGCGACTGCCGGGCGCTGCCGGCATTGCTCAGCAGTTCGATGCGCTCGCCCACCTTCAGTGCCGGGTGTTGCAGCCTGGACCCCAACACCTCGCGCGACGCCTTGCAGCCGCCCTGGATCGCCGGCACCAGTTGCCGGTACATCAACGGCGAGTCCAGCCGGTAGTTGGCCGGCAGCTCCCAGATCAGCAGCTTGGGCGGCGCCTCGGGCTTGTAGTCGGCCGACAGCAGGTACTCCAGCAGCGAGCCGTCCTCGCCGACCCCGGGCAGGGCATAGTTGAGGATGTCCACGCCCAGGTACTGCTTGAGGTAACCGTCGAAATTGAACTGCTTGCTCTCGTCCTCCCGGGCCGCGGCGTTACTGTCGCCGACCAGGATCACCTCGGGGTCGGGTGCCTCGTCGAACAGCGCCTCGCTGCTGTCGGCCACCGGAATGGTCTGGTAGCCGCGTACATACTGGAAACCGTAGTTGTTGCCGCAGATATAGCTCAGCGCCAGGTTCAGGGTGCCGTCCTTGGGCACCATCACCCCCGGCTCGGTGCGGTACTGCTTCTTGCTCAGCCCGGCGTAGAACGGCTGGCGGCGGACTTCCTCGGCCAGCAACTGCGCCGTGGCCTCGGCGCCGGTGGGGGTCCAGTGGTGGTCGCGGCGGAAGAAATACTCGCCCTTGGGCGGCGTGCGCACCAGTTGCATCATTGGCGCGACCAGCGCGCCACCCTGGCGCAGCTGGCCCAGGTAGGCGTCGAAGTTGCGGCTGGCACTGGCATGGTCGAAGCCATGCAGCTGGTCGGGGTAGAGCTTGTCGCGATGCATCAGCCCGCGGGTCGGCTGGATGGCCATGGCCACCTGGATGCCCTGGCGGTGGAAGGCGGCCATCAGGCGGGCGAACTCGGGGCGCATGGGCGCGGGGATACCGAAGTCGTTGGTCAGGTCGACCATCGAGCGGAACAGCCAGCGCTCCTTGCCCGGGACGATCTGGCGCATCAGCTTCATGCGCCCTTCGGCGTAGCGCTGCGGCTCGGCCAGCGCCGGGCAGACCATGCATTGCAGGTTCGCGCAGGCGCCGCTTGCGGCGGCCTCGGCCGCCTGGGCCGGCAGGCTCGACAGCGCCAGGGCGCTCGCCAGGCCGAATCGAAGGAGGGGACTCATGGGCGGCTCACTCGGTCGGGTCGATGCTGTTGGGCAGGCTCAGGCTGCGGTTGCCCGGCAGCAGCACGTAGCTGTAGGAACGGCCCTTCTTGAGGAACAACTCGTCGAAGCTGGCCACCTCCTGGTTGCCGACGTAAGCGGCGAAGTCGATCTTGATCTCGTTGACCATGCGCGCGCCGGTCTGGCCGTTGGCCAGGGCCTTGACCACCTCGTGCTTGCCATCGGCGGTGCGCAGCGTGGCCTGGGCGGGGGTGAGGTTGTAGAAGGCGACCTGGGCCTTTTTCGGCTCATTGACGTACTGGTCGGCGATCAGCCGCAACTGCTGGCCGTCGTAGACCACGGTGCTGGCGGCGTTGGCTGCCAGGTTCGGTTCGATGGCCTTGGCGCCGATGCCGATACGGTGCGTGCCGGCGGGGACGAAGCGGTAGCCGCTGAGCTGGCCTGGGGCGACCTTCTGCGGGTTGAGCTTGCCGCTGAGGCTGACGTCGACGCTGGCCGCGGACAGGTTGAGCACGCGCACGAATGCCGAGTCGGCCGGGGCCACGGCGTCGTACAGGTCGGCGTTGCCGTCGGCGGCCGCGGCGGTATGGCTGGCGACGGCCAGGGCGAGGGCGGCGAACAGGGGCGAGATTTTCATCGGGTTTCTCCTTGAAACGTCAGAAATGCGCGGGCTGGGTAGGGCCTGCGAGGGTGCCGGGACGGTGGGCAAGCAGGGTGCGTAGCGGGAACTCCCAGATCACGGTGTCTATCTGCGGGTTGCGCGACTGCTCGCTGGCGAGGAACTGCTGCATCGCCTCGAACGGCCCACGGGCTTCGACGGCGATGCTCAGCAGGTCGCGGTTGAGCGCTTCCTTGAGGAAGCCGACGAAGTTCCAGTCGTCGATCTTGCTGTAGCTGGTGCCCACCAGCAGCAGGCTCTGACGCTGCTCGGCGAACAGGTCGTCGCTGCTTTGCGCGGCCTTGAGGGTTTCGTACAGCTCGATGGTGCTGGCGCCGAATTGCGGGGCGAGGCGGGCATGGTCGAATTGCAGGTAGTTCATCAGGTCGCCCTTGACCTGCTTGGTGCCGGCCGGGCGCGACACGTACACCTGATCACCCAGCAACTGCGGGCGCTGGCGCGCCAGCTCGTAGGCCGACAGGCGCGCGCCGTCCGGGCTCCAGTGGGTATCGGACTTGAGGAACAGGCGCGGGCCGGCCAGGTTGCGCAGGTACGCCTCGCGCAGCGGCACCACATCCAGCTGGCGGGCCCGCAGGTCGGCGACGAAGCGGTCATAGAGGCTCTGCACCCGTGGGTCGAAGGCGCGTGCGGCGTGGGCGGCGTAGACATCCAGCTTCATCGGCAACGGCAGCAGCAGCAGATGCTTGCCGCGCGCGGCCAGTTGCCGTTCGATGTCGGCGATCTGCGCCAGCTGGCTGTCGAGGTTGGCGTCCAGGTCGTTGGGCACGCGGTATTCCTGGTTGCTGTAGAGCCAACCCTCGTTGCCCAGCACCACGCCCTGGGTGCCCTCGCCGAACAGCTGGAACTGCGCATCGGCCCACAGCGTGACCGAGGGTTCGCGCAGGAAGAACCGCTTGTCGTAGGCCTGCTCGAACCTGCGCAGCAGCTTGCCGTCGACGAACAGGTGCCAGGCGTCGCTCTGGGTGCGGGCGAAGCTGAACACCGGCGGCAGCGAGTAGACGAACATCGCTGCTAGCACCAGGGCGAAGATCACACCATTGGCCTTGCTGGCCGAATTCATCACCGGATACACGGTGTTCTCCTAGAACTGGAAATACAGGAACGGCGAGAACGAACTGGCCGCCAGGCTGCTCAGGGCCAGCAGGAAGCCACCCCACAGCAGCAGGCTGTGCAGCACGCCCACGTGACGCATGAAGTAGCCCTGCTGGTTGCCGGCGTAGAAGCGCACGTTGTTGAGCCCGGCCAGCAGCAGCCAGGCGACTGCCACCAGGGCGAAGGCCATGGCCATCTTCGAGGCGCCGAGCACGTACAGCTCCAGCGAGCCGAGGCCGTTGAAGCCGAACAGCGCCTGGTAGATGGCCAGGCTGTGGCGCAGGTCCATGGTGAAGAACAGCGGCATGCTGAGGATGACCAGCAGCGCGGTGCGCAGGTTGCGCCCCAGGTGGTAGGGGGTGTTGACCTTGGTGGCCAGGCCGAACTTGCGCTCCAGCACCATGCCCAGGCCGAAGAACAGCCCCCAGCAGATGAAGGCGAAGCTTGCGCCGTGCCACAGGCCCGACAGCAGCATGGTCCAGACCAGCGCCGGCAGGGCGCCGGCCACGCGCTTGCGCACCAGCGGCATGTACACGTAGTCGCGCAGGAAGTGCGCCAGGGTCATGTGCCAGCGCGACCAGAACTCGGTGATGCTCTGCGACACATAGGGCTGGTTGAAGTTTTCCGGGAAGCGAAAGCCCATCATCAGTGCCAGGCCCAGCGCCATGTGGCTGTAGCCGGCGAAGTCGAAGTACAGCTGCAGGGTCGAGACCAGCAGGCCGAACCAGGCATCGCTGAACTGCAAGCTGCCCTCGCCGATGAACAGCAGGTTGATCGGCGCCAGGCGGTCGGCGATCAGCACCTTCATGATGAACCCGAGCATGAAGCGACAGGCGCCCAGGGAGAACAGCTCCAGCGAGTGGCTGCGCTGGCGCAGCTGCGGCGCCAGCTGGCTGTAGCGCAGGATCGGCCCGGCCACCAGGTGCGGGAACAGCGCGACGAAGGCGGCGAAGTCGATGAAGCTGCGGGTGGGCGTGGCGTCCTTGCGGTAGATGTCGACGATGTAGCTCAGCGCATGGAACACGTAGAACGAGATACCCAGCGGCAGGAAGATGGTCTCCAGGGTCCAGGTGTTGATGCCCAGCGGCGCCAGCAGCACGGCCAGCATCTCGGCGCCGAAGTTGGCGTACTTGAAGTAGCCGAGGGTGGCCAGGTTGCCGGCCACGCCAAGCCACAGCAGGCGTAGGGCCCCGCGCTTGTCGCCAGCGTCCAGGCGCGCCTTGATGGCCAGGCCGAAGCCGTAGTTCCAGGCGGTGATGGCGACGAACAGCAGCAGGAAGTCCGGCCGCCACCAGGCATAGAAGATATAGCTGGCAGCGACGATCACCAGCGAGCGCCAGCGTGGCCGGGCCAGGTAGTAGAGGGCCAGGAACAGCGGCAGGTAGAGGAACAGGAACACGTTGGAGGCGAAGATCATGCTGGGCGGCCCTCAATAACTGATCACGATGCCGACGCTCACCTGGTAGTCGTCACCGCTGTTCAGCGCGCTGCCGGCGTTGAGGTAGCTGGCGCTGACCAGGGTGTTGACGTCCAGGCGCTTGCCGTCGAGGGCTACCGGGAACATCTTCCAGTAGTAGTTGAGGTCGATCATCTGGCCGACGTTGTCGCCCTTGCCCTGGCCGGCGGCCAGCGCGTCCTGGCGGCGCGCGCGGTAGTCGGCGCCCATGCGGATCGGCAGGGTACCCTGGGCGTCGCGCAGGTTGAGCTGGGTGACCCGCAGGTCCAGCGCGCTGCGCGGGGTTGGCTGGGTCTGCAGGGCCAGGCCGTAGTAGCTCAGGTTGCGCAGGTCGAGGGCCACGAACGAACTGGTCAGGCGCGTGCTGTACGAGCCCTGGCGGGTGATGCGGTCGGACTGGATCGGGTTGAGCCGGAAGCCATCGTTGTCGTCGCCGGGCTTGTCGGTCAGGCCGCCGCGCAGGGCGAGGCGCGGCGTCCACGGCAGGGTGTCGAAGCGCTTGCCGACCTCGCCGAGGGCCGCCCAGCCACGGCTGGAATGGCCGGTGCTGGTGACGCCGTTGCCGGCAGTGTTGTCCATCGTGCCGTCGAGCGCCGCCAGTTCCAGGTGATAGTCGCTGTCCAGCGGCAGGTGCTCGCCCTTGAAGAACAGGCCGTAGCGCCAGCCCTTGAAGTCGTAGCGATCGTCGCTGTCGTGGTCGCTGCGGTCGTTCTCGTGCATCAGGCGCACGCCGACCTGGTTGTTGCTGCTCCAGCGGTAGGCGTACTGGCCCATCAGGTAGAGGGTGCGCGCTTCGCTGGCCGGCAGCGAATTGACGTCGGTGTTGTAGTTGTGGAATTTCTGGCCGACGGCAATGAACGCGTCGCTGAAGCTGTCCTGGTAGTTGAAACGCAGCGATTCCAGGCTGTCGTCCCACCAGATGCCGTAGTCGTCGTTGAAGCGCTGGCGGCCGAACGACAGCGAGAAGCGTGGGTCGTCGCCGATCAGGTTGCGCTTGACGTACAGCTCGCGCAGCTCGGCATACCAGCCTTCGGCTTGTTCGCGGGCATTCTGGTTGGTCGCTTCGTTGCTCAGGTTGCTCGACTGGCTGGAGTCGTAGTTCAGCCACAGGCGGCCATAGACCATCCACTTGGCCCAGCGTTTTTCCGGCGCGTACCAGGCGAACGACGGCTCATAACGCAGGCTGTAGAAGCTTTCGCGGTTGCGACCGACCTGCGAGTCCGCAGGGCCGTAGCCGCCCTGCACGGTGAGCTTGTTGAACAGCTCCGAGGTGATCACTGGCTCGCCACCGTCGCCGGGCAGGCGCATCGGGGCCTGGCTGTCGGCCTCGGGGCCGGTGACTTCCTCCAGTGCCAGTGCCGCCGGCAGTGGCGCCAGGGCGAGCAGGGCGCCGAGCAGGGGATGGTGCGCTTTCACAGGGAGGCCTCCTTCAACAGATCGCCGCGCGCGGCCAGGGCGCGCTCGATGTCATCCTTGGGCAGGGTCTTGTCCAGCCGTTTGAGCAGGCCGCGGGCGCGGGTTTCGCCCAGGTCCAGGGCGATGCGGGCATAGGTGTAGGCCTTGACCGGGTCGTGGCAGATCGCCCGGCCGCGCAGGTGCACGGTGGCCATGCGGTACCAGGCCGCGGTCGAGCCTTGCTCGGCCTGCTGCTGCCAGATACCCAGGGCGCGCGCCTGGTCGGGCTGGTCGAGGCCGCCCTTGCTGTACAGGTCGCCCAGCAGCAACTGGGCGTCGGGGTAGTGGGCCGCGATCAGTTCGTCGATCAGCCCCTGGGCCTTCTCCGGGTCCAGGGTCAGCCAGTTGTTGACCATGTAGAACGACGCCTCCAGCGCCTTGGCCCGGATCGGTTCCTTGGCCCGTACCTGGGCGATCAGCGCCTGGGTCTGCTCGGCGTTGTGCTCGGTGGGGTTGGAGATCATGAAGTTGGCCTTGGACACCAGTGCCGGCAGGTAGCCCCGGGCCACGGCATGGTCCAGCCAACGCTGGGCCTCGGCGATGCCGTCGGCGCGCAGCTTGTCGTTGGCCTGGTCGCGGGCCTGTTGCTCAGGCGTCGGCGCGACCTTGGGGCCCATGGCCTGGGCCAGGCGCTGCTCGCGCTCGGCGTCCAGTTCGGCGCGGGTGACGCTGTGGATGTTGTCCACCAGCGCGCCGATGCGTTGCACGATCTCCACCGACAGGCTGGCCATTTCCGGTTCCAGGCGCCGGGCGAAGGCGAGGAACGCGCTGTCCTGCTGCGCGCCGAGGAAGCGGTAGTAGCGGTCGACCGCCCGTGGGTCGATGCGCGCGGCCTGCTGGTACCAGCGTTCGGCCGCGCCGCGCTCGCCCTGGCGCTCGGCGAGCACGGCGTGGTACAGCGCGGGGCGGCAGTTGAGCAGGCAGCTGCGCTCATACAGCGCCAGCAGTTCGGCGGCGCGCTCGCCAGAGAACAGATGCGGGTAGACCAGGAACACCTCCAGGCTGGTGCTGGTGCTGCGCGGGTCGAGGTCGTTGGGGTAACGGCCCAGCGCCTGGCGCACCCAGGCCTGGTGGCGGCGTTGCAGGTTCGGCGTGCGATCGAGCAGGCGTGCCAGCGCAGCCAGGGCCGGGACCTGCCCATGGCCGTCGGCGAAGGCTTGCTGGTACAGGCGGATGATCGCTGGCCGGCTGGCGCTGTCACTGGCGGCCAGCACATCGCCGAGCAACTGCTTGGCGGCCAGGTCGCCACGGTCGGCGAGCACGCGCAGGTCGGCGCTGACGTTGGCGCTGGGGTCCTTGTACAGGGCGTAGCGCACCTGCTCCAGGCTCAGCCCGGCGCAGGCGTTGCCGGCCCAGGCCAGGCCCAGGCCGGCCAGCAGCAGACGCGGGGCGTTCTTGGCGTTCATGGCCGGCCCTCAGTTGCCGCTGCCGAACGGCAGGCCCAGGTACAGGTCGACGGCCACCGCCTTCTGGTAGGCCGCCGCCGGCAGGGGCTGGTCCGGGGCAATGGTCAGGGCCAGGTTGCGGTTCAGCTCATCGGAGCGGGCGTCCACCACCTTGCCGCTGAAGTGCTGGTCCAGGCCGAACACCTGCAGGTCCACCGAGCGCACGCGGTCGATATCGGCGAGCTTGTCGAACGGCACGTTGGCACGCACGAACAGGCCCTGGTCCTTGGGCAGCAGGTGCATCAGCGGCGCGCCCTTGTAGCCGAAACCATCGAGGGCTGGCGCTGGGTAGTAGACCTGGCAATCGCATGGGCTGTTGATCACCGTCTCGACCGTGGCGCGCCCGAGCAGCGCCTGCACATCGCTGGGGGCCAGGTCGGCCAGGGCCTTGATGTCCGCCGGGGTGGTGAGCTGGGTGGCCAGCTGGGTGGAGACGCTCGCCAGCGGCTGGCCGGCCTGTACCTCGGTGGCGCCGGCGGGCAGCAGGTATTTCACGTAGCCGTTGTCCGGCATGCTGATCACCTGGGCGTTGGTCGCCACGGTGGCCTGCAGCGCCGGGATGCGGAAGAACAGCAGGTAGCCCTTGTAGCCGACGAAGCCTAGCGCGGCGAGGCCCGCGGCGGTGTAGAGCGCGGTACCGGCCAGGGCCTTGAAGCGCTCGCCCGGGGTGCGCGCGTGGGCCTGCTTGTGCTTGCGCTCCTTGATGTAGTTCTCGCGCTGCATCACGTTGAACAGGCCGTTGATATCGGCGATCTCGCCAGACAGGTAGGCGCTGATCAGGTAGCGCAGGATGTCGCGCTTCTGCGCGTCGAGGTCGACGAACTGGGCACCGACCTCCTGGCCGCGCTGGGAGACGATGCGCACCTTGGCGTCGATCGACAGGTCGACCTGGTTCAGGCGCAGCTGGATCGAGGCGTCGTACAGCGCGCCGATGGTCAGCGGCGCGCCGTGCAGCAGGCCGATGCCGCCCAGCGAGATATCCTGCAGGTCGGCCGCGAACGGCTCGCGGCCGTTGCCGGACAGACTTACCCGGGCGTTCATCCGGGTGCGCACGTACTGCCGCTCGTCGATGGCTTCGTGGACGATGTTGGCCGCCGTCTTGCCCGGGGCCGATGGGGTGTTCGAAGTACTCATGGCAGGCGCCTTTCCTTAACGTTGCGTGAGTTCCAGCAGGACGGTGATGACCCCGAAGAAGATCGCGATCGACGCGCACAGCATCGCCTTCGAGGACCAGCGGTTCAGGCGCGCGTCGAAGTCGACGCTGCCGTTGGCCAGGGTGGTCTGCTGGCGCGTCCAGCGTTGCTGGTCCATGTGGAACAGCGCGTAGACCTTCATCAGCGAGCCGACGATCTGGTTGTAATAGAGAACGAACGGGTACATCGGGCTGACCGGGTGCCCGGCGAAGACGAACAGCACCGTCACCAGGCTGCGCGAGACCAGCACCCAGAACAGGTACACCAGCAGGTACTGGATGCCGAACACCAGGCCGGCCACCAGCGAGGCGGTCAGGCCCATCAGGCAGGTCCACATCGACACCCGCTGGTCGAGCAGCACGTACAGGGTGAACAAGCCCAGGCGGGCGCGGCCGAGCAGGGCGGTGGCGCGAAAGTTCTGCCGCAGCGAGTTGCCGTACCAGCGGAACATCAGCTGGCGGGTGGCCACCCAGAAGCTGTCGCTGGGGGGATGCTCCACGGTCAGGGTGTGGCTGTCGGGCACGTAGAAGGTGTCCCAGCCAGCGCGCATCAGGCTCAGCCAGCTCGACTTGTCGTCGCCGGTGAGGAACTGGAAGCGGCCCAGGCGCCAGTGCTCGAGAAAGTCCGCCTCGACATCGCGGATGAAGGCCGGGTCGGTCATCACCCCGGCACGGAAGAACGACAACCGCCCGGTGAGGGTCAGCACCCGGTGCGACAGGGCCATCGAGCACATGTTGATGTGCCGCTGGACGAAGCGCATCGAGTGCCACTGACGCATCCAGCGGCTGCCCTCGACTTCACAGAACTCGTTGGTGGTCAGGCCGCCGACCCTGGGCAGCACGGCGAACAGCTTGACCGCGCGCTCGACGCAGCCGGGCAGCATCATGGTGTCGCCGTCGACCACGCCGACCACCGCGTCGTCCAGCGGCATCTGCCGCGACAGCGCGCGGAAGGCGTGGGCCAGGCCATCGCGCTTGCCGGTGCCGCGGGCGCGGACGATCACCAGGTCGATGTCGTCGCGCTCGCGCACTTCGTTGCGCAGGATGTCCTTGATGAACTGCTCGTCGCCTTTCTCGACGATCGAGGCGATCACCGTGCACGGCACCTTCAGCCGCTGCACCTCCTGGAACACCGACTGGTAGACCTTGAAGGTGGTGTGGGTGGGGATGCGGAAGCTGGTCACCACCATGAACAGGTGCGCCGGCAGCGCCGCGTCGCCCAGGCGTTCGACCTGGCGGCGCAGGCGCGGGAAACGCCAGTGCAGGAAGTACATGCCGCGCAGGTAGTGGACGATGGCATTGCCATAGCGCCACAGGCCCAGGGTGCCGATGATGAAGATGAACAGGTGGTGGTTGGGGTCCAGGTACTGTGGCGCGACCATCTGCGAGGCCAGCGCGATCAGCCCGGCGAGCAGCGCCCAGGCGCAGAAGCGGGCGGCCGCGCGCAGGTGGGCCGGGGCCGCGAAGGGCCGCTGTTGCTGTCGATCCATGGCGCTGTAGCTCCTGTTGTCGGGTACCCGCCACGGCCGTGGCGGGGGGCGGCGTGGTTTACCAGCAGATGCCCTGGTGACGGGTGTCGCTGGTGCCGTTCATGAACCCGACCAGGTCGACCACCTGCTTGCCGCTGCCGGCATCCAGGGCGCGGGCGAAGCGCTCGTCGTTGTTGCCCAGCACGATCACCTCGGCGTCGTCGATCACCTGTTGCAGGTCGCTGCGCAGCAGCGCGCTGACGTGGGGAATCTGCTGTTCGATGTACTGGCGGTTGGCGCCATGGCGGCGGGCGTGCTCGACGTTGGCGTCGTAGATGCGCAGCTCGTAGCCCTTGCCGATCAGTTGCTCGGCCAGGGTCAGCAGCGGGCTTTCGCGCAGGTCGTCGCTGCCGGCCTTGAAGGCCAGGCCGAGCAGGGCGATGCGCCGCTTGCCGGGGCGGGTCACCAGCTCGAAGGCCTGGCGTACCTGGTGGCGGTTGCTGTCCATCAGCGAGGCCAGCAGCGGGTGGGCGACATCCAGCTGGCCGGCGCGGTAGGTGAGGGCGCGCACGTCCTTGGGCAGGCACGAGCCGCCGAAGGCGAAGCCTGGGCGCAGGTAGTAGCGTGACAGGTTGAGCTTGTGGTCCTGGCAGACCACGTCCATCACCTCGCGGCCATCGACGCCCGAGGCCTTGGCGATGTTGCCGATTTCGTTGGCGAAGCTGACCTTGGTGGCGTGCCAGACGTTGCAGGTGTACTTGATCAGTTCGGCGACCTCGACCGACTTGCGGATCACCGGCGCGTCCAGGCCCTGGTACAGCGCCTCGAGCAGGTCGCCCGAGGCGCTGTCGAGTTCGCCGATCACGGTCATGGCCGGGAAGTCGTAGTCCTGGATCGCGGTGCTTTCGCGCAGGAACTCGGGGTTGACCGCCACGCCGAAGTCGATGCCGGCCTTCTTGCCCGAGGCGCGTTCCAGGGTCGGGATCACCAGGTTGTTCAGCGTGCCCGGCAGCACCGTGCTGCGCACCACCACCGTGTGGCGGCTGGCCTTGTCGCGCAGGGCGGCGCCGATCTCGCGGCACGCGGCCTGCATGTACGTCAGGTCCAGGTCACCGTTGGGCTTGCTCGGCGTGCCGACGCACAGCAGCGACAGTTCGCTGGCCAGGATCGCCGCCTGCACGTCGGTGGTGCCGCGCAGGCGGCCCTGGCGCACGCCGTCGAGCAGCAGTTGCTCCAGGCCTGGTTCGACGATGGGGGAGCGTCCCTGGTTGATCATGTCGATCTTCGCCTGGTCGATGTCCACGCCCAGCACCTGGTGCCCCCGTGCCGACAGACACCCGGCGCAGACTGCGCCCACATAGCCAAGTCCGAAGATACTGATGTTCATAGGTCCCTCTCCCCAGGCGCAGCACAAGGCCGGCCGAGATATGCCGTTCATGGAAGTTGGTTAAGACAGACGCGCAGGATCAAGCCGCGCTTGGATATGGCGAAGCAGGCTGGTTCTTGGTGGTCTTTTTACATCCTAATGAGGTTTTTCTTAGTTGGGCAAGTGTTGTTTGGTTATTGTTTTAGTTATTTGTTTTTTCTTGGTTGTTTAGTTTAAAAATCGTTATAAATCAATTAGTTAAAGTTTGTGAAAAGTTCGACGTCAAAAAAATGATTACCCTGTTCGTGTCGGTATATTGGCGTCAAAGTCGGGTTGGGTGGCTTGTTCAAGGGGTTGCTGGCTTTTTGCGATTATTCTTTTTTAGCGATGTTTTTAGGGGTTCTATGTGGGCGCTGATTGCGTAAGTTGTGATGTTGTTGAGGGGGATTCGATCGCGTGAGGGCGGCGAGGGGGTTGACGAAAGTCTTGCAGCGCCTGTGAGACCGAGCGCCGCCCGCGCGGCGCATCGCGGATGAATCCGCTCCTACATTTGTTGCAACGTACCGAACCTGACAGGCCATGGTTGCTAGCCTGGGCGCAGGGCTTGAGACGGGTGGGGCGGCGGCAGCGCCCACGCAAAAAACGGCTCGAGCGCACAAGGCTGACAACCATGGCCTACCAGGCATGGCCACGTTGCAACAAATGTGGGAGCGGATTCATCCGCGATGCGCCGCGCGGGCGGCGCTCGATCTCATAGGCGCTGCACTACTTTCGGCGAACCTCCCTCGATCCCACCTCCCAATCCAATCCAATCCAATCCCAACCCCAACCCCAACCCAAAACCATGACTTGCATCGATTGGATCCAAAAGGCATAGTGCCCAGCGACCAAGCAAGCATTCACACGGGTGCCGGATGCGCCCGTGTTCCACTCATGCAAAGGAGGCAATGCAGATGAACGGATTCGGTCCGCGACTCAGAGAAGAACGCGAACGCCTGGGCCTGACCCAGCGCATTTTCGGCGACATCGGCGGCGTCGAGCCCAACGCCCAGGGCAAGTACGAAAGCGGCGAGCGCACGCCGCGCATGGACTACCTCGCGGCCGTGGCCAACCGCGGTGTCGATGCCCTCTATGTGCTCAGCGGCGTGCACACCCCCGCGCCCCTGGACAGCCTCACCGCCGACGAAGACCGCCTGCTCGGCGCTTTTCGCCGTTTGCCCGAGGCCGACCAAGCCGCCGTCTGGCACCTGCTCAACCGCCTGGCCGGCGAAACCGCTGGCCAGGATGCCCTGCGGATCCGCCGCCCCGACCGTCAGGCATATTTCCATGACGCTTTGCGCTAGGTTGGTTGTGAAAAATTTTGTTAAGGTGGCGGGATCCAATCGCCCCACTGACGAGGTGTCTGCTTGATTAGGGTCCTGGTGGTCGACGATCACGATCTGGTGCGTACAGGCATCACCCGCATGCTGGCCGACATCGATGGCCTGCAGGTGGTGGGGGAGGCGGACTCAGGCGAGGCCGCCCTCAAGCTTGCCCGTGAGCTCAAGCCCGACGTGGTCCTGATGGACGTGAAGATGCCCGGCATCGGCGGCCTGGAGGCCACGCGCAAACTGCTGCGTAGCCACCCGGACACCAAGGTGGTCGCGGTGACCGTCTGCGAGGAGGATCCGTTCCCCACCCGGCTGCTGCAAGCCGGTGCCGCCGGCTACCTGACCAAGGGCGCGGGCCTGGACGAAATGGTCCAGGCCATCCGCCTGGCGTTCGCCGGCCAGCGCTACATCAGCCCGCAGATTGCCCAGCAGCTGGCGCTCAAGTCGTTCCAGCCGCAGGGGTCGCCGTTCGATGCGCTGTCCGAGCGGGAAATCCAGATTGCGCTGATGATCGTCGGCTGCCAGAAGGTGCAGATCATCTCTGACAAGTTGTGTCTGTCGCCCAAGACCGTCAATACTTACCGTTATCGAATCTTCGAGAAACTCTCGGTCACCAGCGACGTCGAACTGACCTTGCTGGCTGTCCGTCACGGTATGGTCGACGCCAGTCTGTAAAAGCACACCTCATGTCTCAAACCTTTGACGCAAGCGCGTTCCTGGCGACCTGCAGCGGTCGCCCGGGCGTGTACCGGATGTTCGACGGCGAAGCCCGCCTGTTGTACGTGGGCAAGGCCAAGAACCTCAAGAAACGCCTGGCCAGCTACTTTCGCAAGGCCGGCCTGGCGCCGAAGACGGCTGCCCTGGTGGCGCGCATCGCCCAGGTCGAAACCACCATCACCGCCAACGAAACCGAGGCGCTGCTGCTTGAGCAGACGCTGATCAAGGAATGGCGGCCGCCTTACAACATCCTGCTGCGCGACGATAAGTCCTACCCCTACGTGTTCCTCTCCGACGGCCAGTTCCCGCGCCTGGGCATCCACCGTGGCGCGAAAAAGGCCAAGGGCCGCTATTTTGGCCCGTACCCCAGCGCCGGCGCCATTCGCGAGAGCCTGAGCCTGTTACAGAAGGCTTTCTCGGTGCGCCAGTGCGAGGACAGCTACTACGCCAACCGCACCCGCCCGTGCCTGC
Organism: Pseudomonas muyukensis; assembly: GCF_019139535.1. NCBI lineage: Bacteria > Pseudomonadati > Pseudomonadota > Gammaproteobacteria > Pseudomonadales > Pseudomonadaceae > Pseudomonas > Pseudomonas muyukensis. The sequence goes on from NZ_CP077073.1 coordinate 2,624,639, forward strand.
AGTACCAGATCAAGCGCTGCAAGGGCCCCTGCGTGGGCCTGGTGGAACCGGCCGAGTACGCCGAGGACGTGCGCCATTCGGTGATGTTCCTCGAAGGCCGCAGCCAGCAGTTGGGCAATGAGCTCAACGCCGAGATGGAAACGGCGGCCATGGCCCTGAACTTCGAGAAGGCCGCCGAGCTGCGCGACCAGATCGCCTTGCTGCGCCGGGTCCAGGACCAGCAGTACATGGAAGGCGGTTCGGGCGATGTCGATGTGGTAGCCGCCTTCGTCAACCCAGGCGGCGCCTGCGTGCACCTGATCAGCGTGCGCGGCGGGCGGGTGCTGGGCAGCAAGAACTTCTTCCCCCAGGTGGGCATCGAGGAGGACGTGTCCGAGGTCATGGCCGCGTTCCTCGCCCAGTACTACCTGGGCAATGCCGAGCGCGAGCTGCCCGGCGAGCTGATCGTCAACGTGCTGCACGAAGACTTCGCGACCCTCACCGAAGCCGTGCAGACCCTGCGCGGCCGCGAGCTGAGCATCAGCCACCGGGTGCGCGGCACCCGCGCGCGCTGGCAGCAACTGGCGGTGACCAACGCCGAGCAGGCGCTCAACGCCCGCCTGGCCAACCGCCAGCACATGGCCGCGCGCTTCGAGGCCCTGGCCCAGGTGCTGGGCCTGGATGAGGTGCCGCAGCGCCTGGAGTGCTACGACATCAGCCATTCCAGCGGCGAGGCCACGGTGGCCAGCTGCGTGGTGTTCGGCCCCGAGGGCCCGCTCAAGTCCGACTACCGCCGCTTCAATATCGAAGGCGTCACCGCCGGCGATGACTACGCCGCCATGCATCAGGCGCTGATGCGCCGTTACGGGCGCATCAAGGAGGGCGAGGGCAAGTTGCCCGACGTACTGCTGGTGGACGGCGGCAAGGGCCAGTTGAACATGGCCCGGGACGTGATGCAGGCGCTCGGCCTGAGCGATCTCACCCTGCTCGGCGTGGCCAAGGGCGTGACCCGCAAGGCCGGTTTCGAAACCCTGTACCTCAACGACGTGGCCCACGAGTTCACCCTCAAGGGCGATTCCCCGGCGTTGCACCTGATCCAGCAGATTCGTGACGAAGCCCACCGTTTCGCCATCACCGGCCACCGCGCGCGGCGCGGCAAGGCCCGGCGCACCTCGAGCCTGGAAGACGTGGCCGGGGTAGGGCCCAAGCGCCGCCGCGACCTGCTGAAACATTTCGGCGGCCTGCAGGAGCTCAACCGCGCCAGTGTCGACGAGATCGCCAAGGCCCCTGGCATCAGTAAAAAGCTTGCTGAGTCGATTTATGCCAGCCTGCATAGCGAGTAGAATGCCGGGTTCAACCCGCAGCCAGTCGTACCGATGAATATTCCAAACCTGCTCACCGTTCTACGCGTCCTGCTCATCCCGATCTTCATCCTGCTGTTCTATGTGCCCTATCACTGGAGCTACATGGCCGCCAGCACGGTGTTCGCCATCGCCGCCGCCACCGACTGGCTCGACGGCTACCTGGCGCGTCGGCTGCAGCAGAGCACGCCGTTTGGCGCCTTCCTCGACCCGGTGGCCGACAAGTTGATGGTGGCCGTGGCCCTGGTGTTGTTGGTGCAGGTACACGCCAACTTCTGGCTGACGCTGCCGGCGGCGGTGATCATCGGCCGCGAGATCGTCGTCTCGGCGCTGCGTGAGTGGATGGCCGAGCTGGGCGCTCGCGCCCATGTGGCGGTGTCGAACCTGGGCAAGTGGAAGACCGCGGCGCAGATGCTGGCGCTGGTGATCCTGCTGGCCAACCCGCCGCTGCTGACCTTCTGGGTGGTGCTGGGCTACGGCCTGCTGCTGGTGGCGGCGGGGCTGACCCTGGTGTCGATGGTGCATTACCTGCTGGCCGCCTGGCCGCACCTGCGCGAAGGTTCGGAGCAGAAGTAAAAGTTTTTTTGAATCAAGGGGTTGACGCCATTCTGTAAATCGCTAGAATGGCACCCATCACGACGCGGGAATAGCTCAGTTGGTAGAGCACGACCTTGCCAAGGTCGGGGTCGCGAGTTCGAGTCTCGTTTCCCGCTCCAAATATTGGCTCAAAGAATTCCATGGAATTCTTTGAGCTCTCGAAAAAAGACGCTTCGGCGTCTTTTTTCGTTTCAGTCAAAGCCACTCCGATCTATGGGCATTCGGGCTTTTTTAGTCCAGAAATTAGTCCATGAAATCCGGGCTGCTACCGTGGCGGTTTGTTGCTGGAGAGGAGCGTTGAGCGTCACGAGCCCTAGCCCTGAATTTCATGTTCAGGAGTTCGTACGTGGCACGTCTCAGACGTTCGCCAGGCCAAGACCACCAGCAAGGACTACACCCTCAGCGATAGTGGCGGCCTGTCACTCGGCGTGAGCGGGGCTGGCGGAAAATCGTGGCATTTCCGCTACTCATGGGTCAGCAAGCAAAATCGCATGCCTCGGCACCTATCCCGAATTCGGCTTGTGTCAGGCGCGCCCACTGCGCTCTAAAGCGCGGCGGCTGATCGCCTAAGGCACCAATCCCTGAAAAAAAACGCCCGAGCCGGTGCATCGGGCGCTCTTCTGCCGGCTTTGCTGTCAATCAATCAGCCAGCCCGGATCACCCTCGACCAAGGTTCCGCCATGGCTGGTGGTGTCTCCCTCCCTTGCCGCCGGTTGGCCCTCGATGATCGTGCTGCCAGCACCGGTTTCGATGATAGCGCCACAACTGATTCGGTCGCCGACGCGCGCTATTGCCCTGCCATCGAGGAATGCTGCGCTTGCGCCTGTTTCTACGGTGCCTTCGCCATGGATAGGGCAACTATGACGATGGCCTACGAGTACGATGGGTTTCATTTACGCTTTCCTTTTTTTAGTTGAACAGGGGCTTGGTCGAAGGCCTCAGGCGGAGGCGGTGCTGCCCGGACATTGAACAGGCGGCACACGCCATACCAGCAGAGGGCGAGGCCGAGGTTGTAGGGGAACAACACGGCCCAGAACGGCAGTTGCCAGTTCTTCTTGCCCTGCATTTCTCCGGGCTCGCCGGTTCGCCAGGGGGCGTAATGGCGCCAGGCTTCTGCCGGGGTCAGGCAGATGGCATGAAGCGGCCGGTGCCACCAGTTGGGTTCGCCGGGAGGAGGGAGTTTGGCTGGGCCGTGGTTCATGAAATGGCGCAGGTATTCCCAGACTTCGGCGACGTGTTTGATGTCGGATTCAGTGGGTTCGTTGCTGTCGACCCATAAGCAATCTTTTTGGTGCAGGCTGCCATCCTCCCGAGGTGGGGCGAAGGCGAGTGCATAACTGGTGCTGAAGGATGAGCCGCCGAATTCGGTGCGTTTGAATACGCCCCCATGGGTTTTGTTCCAGTCAAAAGTGATAAGTTTTCTGCCACGCTGGTAGTAAATTTTTTTGGTTAATCGGCTGAAGTGGAAGTTTGAAAGGTTTTTTATAAAATAGATTCTATAGGTGAGAAAAGGTGTGAATATTAGTGGTGCAAAAATATATTGCATCACGGACTGGGTGCGCTCTAGTAGGATGGGTCTGTATTCGGGGTCTGCAATGTCGGGGTAGAAGAAAAGAGCCAGGGCTAGTGTCATGGCGGTGTATAGTTTTGCCATGAATACAGAGTCGGATACCCACGGGTTTCGCAAGGTTAATGTGTCTGTGGACAAATTTTCTAGCTGTCCAGTAATTGCTGGTTTGTATCCAGAGTTTGAGTTTTTTTGAATATCCATATGACTGCCATGGTTAGCGCTCGAGACGAAAGCCTGCGCTTGCGTAGCGGCAGGCCGGGGCATCGCCCGCGCGCGGCACGATGGCATAGCGCACTGGCAGGATGGGCACGCGTGGGCTGCAGGCAGGGCCGGAGGTGGTGCTGTTGGCAGAAACGTCGGTCATTTACGCTGCCTTTTGGTTAAGCGTACTGGGGCTTGCTCGAAGGCCTCTGGTGGAGGCGGTGCTGCCCGGACATTGAACAGGCGACACACGCCATACCAGCAGAGGGCGAGGCCGAAGTTGTAAGGGAACAACACGGCCCAGAACGGCAGTTGCCAGTTTTTCTTGCCCTGCATTTCTCCGGGCTCGCCGGTTCGCCAGGGGGCGTAGTGGCGCCAGGCTTCTGCCGGGGTTAAGCAGATGGCGTGAAGTGGCCGGTGCCACCAGTTGGGTTCGCCGGGAGGTGGGAGTTTGGCCGGGCCGTGGTTCATGAAATGGCGCAGGTATTCCCAGACTTCGGCGACGTGCTTGATGCCGGGTTCGGTGGGTTCGTTGCTGTCGGTCCAGAGGCAATCTTTTTGATGGAGACTTCCGTCTTTTCGACGGGGTGCGAATGCGAGTGCATAGGAGGTGGTGAAAGATGATCCACCAGACTCTGTGCGCCTGAAAAGACCACCTCCAGTATTGCTCCACTCGAAGACGAATACCTTCTTAAAACGTTGGTAGTAGATTTTTTTTGTTGAGCGGTTGAAGCAAACGCTTGATAAGCCTTTGATGAACCATATTCGGTAAAATAGAAATGGAAGGAAGGTGAAAGGCATAAGCACTATTCCGGTCATTAGTATGGGGTCAAGTAAAAAATCCTTCCAGCTGACGCTAGAAAATAGAAATGGGTAGAAACCGATCATTAATCCAATAATCATTGCGCAGTAAAGTTTTCCCATGAATACAGAGTCTGTTACCCATGGGTTGCGTAGGCATAAAGAGTTTTTGGATATGTTTAATAGCTGTCCACCAATGGCGGGTTCGTACCCTGAGCATGAGGTTGAGTTAAATAGCCATATAGTTGCCATGATCAGCGCTCGAGACGGAAGTTCGAATGAATCTCAGTGCCTTCGTCCAGCCCTTGATTGGCGCTGTAGGCGAGATGCAGTGAGACGTGGTTTTGGTGGGTCAGCGTGTGCTTGAAATGCAGAATCAAGCCGGCGCCCACAACGTAGGCGGCGGGAGTGATCGGAAATACGTCCATTCCTCCATCGTTACGAAGGCTGCTCGAAATTCCTGACCACTCGCTTGTTCCTATTGCGAAGCCCGGTAAAAGAACTGTGAATTCAGCGCTTGGTTGAGGCGTGACTACTTCGTTATGCGTGATAGCGGTCCAGTTTGGCGGTGCCCAATGGTTGTTATGATGCCACTTGGTGTCCACATTGGTTACACCAAATGATAGGGCCTGCTCGGCTGATATGAGCTTTGGTCCGTAGTGCTCGTTGTGCCAAGCTTTGATTTCTGCGTGCAGTGAGGAGAATCTCGGAAGTTTCTTTTCAAGGTCCAGGATAATTTCAGAACGGGCCTCTCCATCGTTGATGCGATTGCCAAAGATGCTGCGTGCTGCCCAAAGCTCAATCGGCCTGTGAACGCGTTCATGTGCTTTGGCGTGAAGATACAGGCCTCCAGCAATGATTGCTGCTCCCGCGAGCACCAATGCAACTGCGGCCCATCCGGCGAAGGGCACAAACACCGTGGGCCCTGCTATTGCAAGCCCGGCCTCAAGGACGATGACAGAGCCAATAGCCATGCTTACTCCACCGGCTGACGTATAGCTGGCTGCAGTTGAATCACCATTATCGAGTTGGCGTTTCGTCTTGAGTCCATCAGAGAGCAAGCCAAATGCTATTGCAGGGTATCCCGCTAAACGCGCAAAGAGATTACTGCTCAAGAACTTGATCACGCCGTTACCAAACGCCATCCCCGGCGCCGTCGAGCTCAATCTCAGCATCACGGCCTTCTGCGTTGCCCGTACGCTGACCAATGTCGCCGCAGCCGCACCGATCACACCGAAAATCGATGCCGCAAACCCAAAGGTGTATTCCAGCGCATTGCTTTTTTGCAGGCTGTTATAAGCCGTCTTCAGCGAGATCACGTTGAACCACAGCATCCCGGCGTTCAGACCACCGCCCCCGCCCGATGTAAGCAACCCGAGAAAGTTGGGTTTAACCCGCGCAGTGGTGGTCAACTCAACCGCCACCGTCCGATTGCCCGAAATACGCAGCTGCTTCATTTCCTCAACCTGCGCCATGCCGCTCTTCAAATACCGCTCCACCTCCTGGCTGAACGGGTTTCCCCGGATGGCCTGGTCGGTGATCTGGTAACGCGCCGCCAACAGCCCCAGCGCTTTCTCGGCATTGGCCTCACGTGCCGCCAGCAATACTTGCTGACGCAGGGTATGGCTGGCATCCCAGCGGGTGTGACCACGCAGGCGTTTGAGCACCACGGCGTTGACGGACTGGGCAGTGAGATCGGTGATGTCGGCAATGGCCGGAAAACGCCCGGCCAGCCCTTCGATGACATTGTCGCCGCCACCCAGCACACTGCCGACCGCGTCGGCTTTGTCCTTGAAGGGGTTGAACGGCGCCAGGGCGGTGTAGAGCGGGCTGTCGTGCTGGTCCAGCCACTGTTCCAGGCGTTTGAAGCGCCGGTCGCGGTCCTCGGTACCGGGTGTCGGCTGGCCCATCGGGTAAATCAGCAGGGCCAGGGAGATTTCCAGGCCACGGGCCGAGATGCGTTCGTCGCGGTCATAGCACGCCAGTGCGGCGGCCAGGCTGTAGGGGTCATCGATATGCGCGGCTTCGGCCGTGGCCAGCCACGCGTCGTGATCATGACTGGCTTGCAGGGCAAGGTTGCGCAGGCCTGCAATGCGCTGCTCCAGCTCATCGCGTTCGGCAAGGAACTGCAGGTATTTGTCGGTATCGATGCGCAGCGCCAAACGTGCACCGTTCGGGGAATAGTCCTCGTGAGTGAGCGCCCGATAACGTGCCTCGGCCGGGGGGAGAGGGCGTCCGGTGCGGGTGGACTGCAGCCTTGTCTCGACCACTTCTGTAGAGGGCATATCCGCCGGGTACATCGTCTCCAGTGTTTTGTTCAGCAACAGGGCGACCAGGTTGCGATGGTGAAAATCGCGGCTCTGCTGGCTGAGCCGTTCGGCATCGAGCTGGTAGCACGCCGGGACGCCTGCCTGCTCGGCGCCTTGCGCGGGCTTGGTGTGTTCGAGCTGCTCGGCGGGCAGCAGGTCGCGCAGTTGGTGCTGGTAGGCCGAGACCGACAGGCTCAGGTCCAGGGCCATGCCTTCAGCATCAGCCAGCGCCATCACCACCGGTATTTTCGGCTGGGTGCTGGGATAGTCACGGGCAATGGCGTTGAGCCTGCCGACGGACAAGGTGGTTGTGGACGCGTGGCTGCTCCAGGTCAGGGACATACGCCGGCTTGCCGGTTTGTAGTCTTCGACCCAGTTTTGCAGCGCACTGAGCGGCAGTACATGGGGCTGGGTAGAGGGGGCCGGGTTGCCGGCAATCAGCTCGGCCATGTCCAGCTGGCGCATATGCCGTTTGCGCAGGGCTGCTGAAGCGGTGATGCGGGCAGTCGTGGCGTTGGTCCACAGGTGCGGGCTGTAGCCGATCCACACTTCCTTGGCGGTGTCCGGGCTGGTGTCGGCCCATACCCAGCCCATGCTCTGGCTGGACAGGTAGCGCTCGCGCAGGTGGTAGTCTTTCAGGCCCTGGTAGTGCAGCTCCCGGTAATGTCCTTCGCCGTCGTACTCATGAATGACCAGTTTTTCGCCCTGGGGGCCTTTCATGAACACGTAGATGTAGCCTGGGCGCAGCGCGCGCAGGGTGTAGGACGAGTGCTGCAGCGGGGCGAAGCCTTGTTCCAGGTTCAAGCCTGCGCTTGCGTAGCGACAGGCCGGGGTATCGCCCGTGCGCGGCACGATGGCATAGCGCACCGGCAGGATGGGTACGCGTGGGCTGCAGGCAGGGCCGGAGGTGGCGCTGCCGGCGGCAGTATCAGTCATGGTTGGATTCCTTGAGTTGGACCAGTGCGTGCAGCTCGCGAAGACGGGCCTGGGGCGACTCGTTGAGGTTGGTGTAGATCTTCGTAGCCTGGTCACTGCTCATCAGCCACATGTGCCCGGCCATCAGCCGAATGAACTGACCTGCACTTTCCTCGTCGCGAAAGTTGAGGGGCTTCAGCTGCGGCAATAGGGCTTCAATCCATTCCCTGATGGCGGCTAACGTTTGGGCGGCATGGGGTGGCATGGCCAAGACTTCGTGCGCCAGCGTGAGGATGAAGTGCTCGCGTATACCTGCGTGCAGCCGGTCCAGTTCATGTACGCGAAGGCGCAGCGGTGCTTGCGATATCAGGCGGGCAGTAGTCGGGGGGCGTTCGAGGGTTTTCCATTCGTGGACCGGCCCCCAGTTGACTCGCCAGGCTAGTGACGACACAGGCCCAAGCCAGGTGGCGCGATGATCGTCGTCCAATGCATCGAGCCAGGCTGCAAGATGATCCGGCTTGAAGTAAAAATTGGCTGCTCCCTGATCCGGGAGCGTGACCTGAGTAAGGCTGGTGAAATGGTCCGCTAGCACTGCGAGGCAAGCTTCGCTATCCAGTGCTATGGCCCCTCCAACGGGCATCCAGGTGGTGATTGCATGGGCAAGCAGTTCGGGCGCTTCTGAAACGTCGACCAGCAAAGGGCCAAATTCGTGGCGGTCGTCCAGCGCGCTGCGCTTCCATAGCCATGCATGTTGAGTATTTCGGCTGACGTTATGGATAAGGTCGAGTATTGATGGGGCATAGGCCGGCACCAATTCGCCTTCTTGCGGTATGGGCCGGTAGGCCCAGTACTCGAGCTCGCGGGTCATGAGCAGCATGAAGCGAAAGGGATGTCCGAGAGGTTCGCCGGACAGCTGCGAGGGTGTTGTATTCATTGGACTGGCCCTTTGATACAGCGGCAGTCGGGCAACGGGCAGGTGCCATCGGGGCGCCGCCCGCATAGCCGCTCCAGAGGTTTGCCAGTGATGGGTGCGCTGCTGATGGAAAAGGGGTTGGTGCTACCGCTTGGAGATTGGAGCAGGACGCCGTTGATGTGTATGGTCGGGCTGTCAAGGGTGATGCCCTTGTCATCAATCCGGATGGAGCCTCCAGGCCCTTGGATGATCACAGCTTCCGCTGTTCGGAGGTCGTAGCGTCGGGTGCGCCTGCGGATTTCCAGTCCCGCCTCCAGCTCTGCATGGCCCTCGACCTGCTGCTCAAGATTGCCGCCGACGCTGATGTGGTGATTGGCGGTGATCCGGTCGTGGCGATGATTGCCGACGGCCTCTATACGGTCTTTGGCGATGTTTATTTTCTGATTTCGGCCTATATCGACAAACGTATCCTGGCCAATCCGGACCCGCTCATCATTGCCCACCGTTTGGCTGCGGTCATGCCCGATACTGAGTGTCTCGTCATGATCGACCTGTTCACTGCGGTCATTGCCGACGAAAGTGGTTTCGTTGTGTTTGACGACGTTGTTCTGGTCCTTTTGCGCATGGATAAACACCTCCTGGCGGCCCAGCTCATCCTCGAACCGCAGCTCGTTGAAGCCATCGCCCTTGTGGGTCTGGCTCTTGATGGTCATGCGGGTCTTGTGGTCGGGCAGGTCGTAGGGCGGCAACTGGTTACCGCAATAGGTGCGCCCGGTGATCATCGGCTGGTCGGGGTCACCGTTGACGTACTGGATGATCACGTCCTGGCCGATACGCGGGATGGCCATCGACCCCCAACTGCCACCTGCCCATCCCTGGGATACCCGCACCCAGCAGGAGCTGAACTCGTTGTTGTTGCTCTCCCGGTCCCAGGGAAAGCTGACCTTGACCCGACCCCATTCGTCGCAATAGATCTCCTCACCGGACGGCCCGACCACGGTGGCCATGTGAGGACCGTCGACGCGGGGCTTTTTGAGCGGAGCAGGGCGCCACTCGGTTCTGCCGGGCACAAGCTGCGCGGTTTGCTCGTAACGTGTGCTCTGATCGAGGCCGGCGGCTTCTTCCTGCAGGCTGGTGAACTGGCTGCCCTTGTGAACCACGCGGTTCACCCGCCAATGCGCATTCAGATCATCACGTGGGTGGCCTGTGAGCGTGAAGCTGAGCCCAGGCTGCAGCCTTACGTCATCGCCCTGCACTTGCGCAATGCGCACATCATGGCGCAGGGCAGTGATCCGGTTTTCGGTGAACGGTTTGCCCACGGCATCGCGTTTGTAGCGGCCGGGATAGTCGAAGCGTTCGTACTCGGTGGACTGGTGTTCCAGGAAAGGGCCGCAAGCACGGTGTTCCTGGCGATACGCCGGGTGAGTGAAGGTGTAGTCGCGCTGGACCTGTCGCGAGGTTCGTACCTGCTCGCTGTAGCGCAAGCGCCGAAGGCAAGGTGTGGCCTGATCACCGCCACTGTTGGATTGATACAGGACGGTGTTGGGGTCGAAAACGTCCTCGCTATCGAGGAAGCCTTCGTCATCGTTATCGGTCTTGAGCGCACCATGGCTGATCAGCCCAAGGGATTGCAACTGATCCGTGATGATCAACTTATGTAGTTTTTCACTGTGCTCGAAGCGATAGACGAAGCTCTCTTCAGCCGCTAGGCGGGCGATGAAGTCGAGGTCGGTCTCGCCCGCTTGCACACAGAACTCGCGCACCTGGTGGTCCAGGCTCGCGCGAAGCTCGTATTGATCGATGCCCTGACGCTGGAGCATCAGCTCAAGAATCTGCGGGACGGTCTTTTGCTGGAAGATGCGCCAGTTCGAGCGCAGTCCGGCGCGGGCCAGTATGGGCTCGACCAAGGCGTGGTAGTAGGTACGGAAAAAGCCGCTTTCACCCTGGCTGAATCGGCTGACCAGCCCATGCACGTGGCGCAGTGGACCTTTGCCATCCCAGATCGTGAATACGATGGGTTTATCCAGCAGTTGGCCGAAATCGATGTCGGGCTCGAAGCTGATCAATTCCAGCTCGAGAGTGAAAGGCGCGCTGATTTCTTCCTTGAGTTCAAACGACACCACTTCAAACTCGGCATTGCCAACGAGTGGCTCGAAGGTGTACCGCAAATCAGATTGGCTGGGCATGAAAAGTCCTTACGCCGTCTGAGAGTTCAAACGCCCCTGGCAGGGCCTGCCCGCCAGGGATGTTCAGCCGGGTTAGACGACGGGTTTACGCCAGTCGTCGGAGCCTTCGGTGCCTGCGGTGACGTGTGTCCAGGAGATCTTGCGGTATGACATCGATACCTCGATCAACTGGGTGAAGTCGGCGTTCTCCTTGTTTTGTGCATGAGGCAAGGTGGTGTTGATGTCGACGATGGTGGCGTCCTCCAACTTGGTGGTGAAGAAGTGCTCCTGCTTGCCCTCAACCGAAGTGCGATACCAGTTGACTTCAACAGTCGGCAGCATTTCGCCGCTGGACAGGGCCTGATACATCAGCGGTGTCGCCTTGTTCAGGGCGCTGGTGAAGATGAAGGGTTTGTGGACCCGTTGGCCTGCAGGTTGGCCACTTTGCGGGTCGGTAGGTACGGTCACCTGGTGCTTGATCTCCTGCACCAGAATCTCGTCTTCGTGGCCCTCGACAAACACGTTGCCGACCGAATCGGAGGTGAAGGCGCCCGCGGTGATGTTGCCTTGGGTCTGGCCTTCGATCTTGATGTAAGCGGGTGTTGGCATGACAGTTTCTCCTGCGTCCATGTGGATAAGCACGCGCATAAGCGGCAGCGTGGCCATCGGAATCGATGGGCTTTTTCTGCGCGGCAAACGCCGCGTCAAATCGTTGAATACGGTTGTGCCGACTGCCGGCGGTTCACTGCTGCAAGATGCCGTTGAGCGACTCCAGCACTTCTGTGGTTATCAGGTGCAGGCGGTAGCTGTAGAGGCCGTAGGCCGTGGCCATGGCAATGGCGGAAATCACCAGCGGGCTCCACCAGGGCCATTGCCGATTCATGCGGAAGTTGCGCGGGGCAACGTTGGTGTAGGGGTCGCAGACCGTTGTCGGCGTGGGCCCTCGTAGTTCACGGATGATTCCGTGGAGTTGGTGAATAAGGGTGTTCAGCGTCTCTGCGCCTTTGGGCGCGAGGGCGTACTTGCCTTTGAGCCCCAGGCACAGGGTGAAGTACATGAACTCCAGCACGTCCTTGTAGCGCTGTGGTTCTTGCATCAGGCGCGAGATAACGGTGAAGATCTTTTCGCCGCCAAAGGTTTCGCTGTGGAAAATGCTGAGCAGGGGCTCCTGGCTCCAGAGGCTTGCCTGGCCCCATGGCCGTTCCATCACGGCCTCATCGATGAACAGGCACAGGCCGTATGAGTACGCCAGAAGTTGCGTGGTCTCGTAGCCGTGCTGGCGCATCTCTTGCTGGATGTTTTCAATCTGGTTGCGTACCTGTTGGTGCACTTCCTTGATGTTGGGCAAGGTATCGAGCGTGCGTAGGCGCATGACCAGTCCAAGCAACGGTGTGGCTGCGTCCAGCATCAGGTTGTCGTAGCCGCCCCGTAGTTGAAAGTCGGGATCGGCGGGGTAGCCCTTGTAATCAGGAGCGGGCTTTGGTGTGGTTGCCTCGCAGGCCACGGCCCCAGTGGGTAAAGACTTTCCAAGCATCGATGGCAACTGCTCAGCTTGAGCTGATGGGGTTTCATTGTGTGCGAGGTTGCTCTCTTGCATCTCATTCACTCCTGATCGCCCAGAACTGCAACTCGAGCCCAGGGAACTCCCCCGCGATATGAATCCCGAAACCGTTGGCCGTCTTCATGCAGACCCAGGCCGGGTCGCGGCGGTCGAGCTCGAAGTAGCTGAAGCCCGCATGGAAGGGCAGATCGCGAGGGGCCACAGGCAGCGGATTTAGCGCAATGCCGGGCAACTGCTTATGCACCAGGTCATTCAAGGTCTCCAGGGATGTGACCTTGGCTTTCTGCAGGAACAGCCGGCGCAATGTTGGTGGTGGCAGGTCCGCGCGCACGGCGAGAATGAAGTCCGCGTCATCGATCAGGCGGCGGTCTTCGAGCGTTGTTGTCATCACGCCGTAATCCAGCGCGTCTAGCGGCAGCGAGATGGCTCGCGGTTGCAGGACCGTTCCCAGGGCGCGGCGTAAAATGTCCTGCAGTGGCTTGAATGACGTGCGCAAAGCGGTGTGCTGATAGGCGGGGAGTTCTGGAGGCAGCCGGCTTTCGTCGGTGAAGGTCACGAACTCGCCACAGGCCTGGCTCATATGCAGGTACAACTGCTCGGGGTGTGTCTGCCCCTGCCTGGCCAAGTGCTGGAAGCACGGCCACCAGCGGTTCATGGCCTGCAGCAGGTTGAAGTCGCGGATGTCGGCAATACCGGACTGGCCCGATGCGCCTATCCGGCTAGCCAGGTTGCGCGAGCGTTCGCGCAGGGTATTGGTGATCTCCTCGAGGTAACGCTGGAGTGCCGGCACCGCCCGTACCGAGACGCTGGTCGGGTAGAACCCTTCATCCAGTTGCAGGCTGCCATCGGGGCGCCGCTCCAGAATACGTGTGACGGCCAGGCGGGTGTAGGCGCTGCTGTCGTCGGCCTTGCGTTTGAGCTGCAGGTTGGGTACCGCCAGGTCGACCTGGACCAGGTCACCGTCAGGGCTGTGGGTGTCCTTGATTTCCTGGGCCTGGGCGCTGTAACGGAAGTTGGCGGCATTGTCGGGCCAGCTCACCTCGCGGCCGCCTTCGGTACGCAGCGGCAGGCACAGGTAGATCTCGCTGTCCTTGGCGCCGTCGTCCTCGATCATCAGGGGTAGCGGTGGTGGCAGGTCGGCCGGGATATCGAACACCGTACCGTCCGGCATGACACCGCGTGCACGGGTTATCGCGATCTTGCCGAGGCTCAGGTACTCGTCATTCAACTGCAATTCGCTGAAGCCGTAGAACGCAGCATTGAGGCTGCCGAGGCGTTGGTGCAGGGCTGCTTCGCTGGCCCGGGCCGCCTGTTGGAAATGCTGCGGTTTGACGAACAGGCCTTCGGGCCACAGGACAGGGTTACGTGAACTCATGAGCGCTCCGTGTCAGCGTGAGTAAGTGTGGCCATCAGTCTTCTTCCTTGAGCAGGACCTGCGTGTCGTTGAGCAACACCGACAGGATGAGCTGGTGGCCGCGAGGGGGGATGCGCAGCACCTGGCTCCAGGTGGCGTTTTCCTGGCTGCGGTAGTCGGCGATCACCGCGACGAAGCGGGTCTCGGGTTCGATGGGCGCAAAGGGGATGAACTTGAACTGGCCAGGTCGTACCAGGTAGTCGTCATCGCGGATGTAGGTGCTGCGCAAGGCCTTGGCCGGGTCCTTGTCCAGCAGTTCGTAAACGCTGTTGCGCAGCAGTGAGTCGTCGCGCAACTGCAGGATCTTGATGGCCATGGGCGTGGCGATGGACTCGGCGGCCCAGGTGGTGTCGTGGGGGAGGCTCAGCACCACGTTCGGATCTTCGTAGTGGCCGGGCGTGCTCTCTTGCATGGGTGAGCGCGGCAGATCAGCGTCCTCAATCACTGGCATCGCGATGGGCGACATTGCCGGGAACTGTTCCTGAAGGTATTCGAACAGGGTCCCGACTTTTTCGGTCAAGGCGTAAGGATCGCCGGCGCTCAAGCTGACCGCGTAAGGGGTGGGGGCCAGCGCGCCTGGCTGCTCCTCGCCCGGCACCTCGACGCTGTGAGGGTTACCGTTGAGCGTCGGGCTGGCGTTGATGCTGAATGCAACTTGGGTGGGGTGTTCCTTGGGTGGCCCGACGGGCACCGAGGGATCCTTGATCACCTGGCCGATCTTGCTCAGAGACGTGCAACCCGAAAGCCCTATCAGCACAGTCAGTAGACCGGCCACGAATGAGTAACGCGTCATGGGTGTGCTCCCGCTTCCAGGGACTGCAAAAGATCGACTTGCCCAGTGCCGGTGACCGCCACTGCATCCAGCGCAGCCAAAGGGTCATTGCCAATGCCTGGGTCGAAGACCGAGCAGATTTCAACGGCGACCTCACGGGCGGTTGAGGCGGTTTGCCAGGCTTCGGCGGGGGCATCGAGTAGCCAGTGATCGAGGGATCGCTGATCAGGGTTGAACAGATCCTCCAGTGAGCGCACATCCGCCTGTGAGCGTTGAGCGAGCAGCCGCAAAGCGCCAATGCGCAGTTGGTCACCTTCGAGCAATCGCCTTGTGTTGAGTGGCCCCACGCTGTCGAAGTTGTCGTTCAGGTAGGTGCGCTGGCAGCAGTCGATGACGCAGAAATCACCCTCGATCCAGCGAATCTCGCAGTGGATTGGTGCAACTGTCTGTTCACGGTCATCGATCAGCCAGGTGGCGCCCGCACTGCCGATGGTGCCGCCGCTGTAATCGAACTGGTGTCGGGCCGTGACGTTGTGCTTCAACTGCCCAAGGTTGGTGATGCTCAAGGTCAATAGGCTCATGAGCGCCCCCGGAACCGCACGACAGGGGCGATCTGGCAGTGACGATCATCGACGAAGCTGGTCCAGCCCAGGTAGGCGCCCTGGCTTGGGTGCAGGCAAAAGGGCGATAGGGCGTTCTGCTTGAGGCGCAGTTCCAGGTCATAGGCCAGGCCATCGCGCAACAGGAAGTCGATCAGTGCACGCAAGCGATTGAAGTTGATGCCGCTGGGCAACAGGGCATGCAATTGTTCCTGGTCGAGTTCGCTGATCACGATGGTGAACTTGCTGCTGCGCGTGCGCGTGCGGCTGCCGACCATGAAAGAACTGCCCAGCTCGCCGTTGCTGCGCCCCAGGCTGACCAGTTGCCTGGCCGTGGTGGTGACCGAGCGGGTTTCGAATTCGCGGATGTGCACCTGCTTCAAGTCGAAGCAGTGGGCGATGATGCCGGCCACGGTGCCCGGCGCACGGCTGCGACTGGCGATGACACCGGCGAAACTGAGCAGCCGGCTCCAGGGCAGTGCCGTATCACCGCGCAGCTGTTTGTCGTTCAAGCCGAGCAGGGCAAAGATGTACTGGGAGAACCCATCACCGGCACCGGGCTGGAAGCGAATGTAGTAGCGGTACTTGCGCCAGGTGCGGTGCAGCAGGCTGAGCAGGTAGTGATTGAAGAAGTCGAAGAACGCCGGCCGTACACCGATGCCCTGTGCGTGTTCATACGCGACCTGATCAAGGTAATAGGAGGGCAACGGCGAGTCGGTGCCATGCAGGCCCATGAACGTGGTGTACACGCGATAGCGGTCTGCCTCCCCAGGGATGCGTTCGGCCTTGTATACGTCGGAAACCGGAAAGGTCAGTCGTGGGTCACAGGCCAGGCGCACGCGCTGTCGGGTGGCCGGATCTGGCCAACGCGGCTCCAGGTCATCCCCGTGCAAACCGTGCAGGCGCTCCAGCAACTGGAAGAAGTTGTACTGGTGCGCCTCGGCGAGCAGCTTGTCGGCTAGATCAGCGGTTGCTTGCCGGTCTGGATGGGCCATGTGTAGTGCTCGTTGTTGGTGATGTTGATCACTTCCAGTTGATGGAAGGAATTGATGCTGGCGTACAGGGCGAAGAAGTGCGCGAGCACGCAACCGAACAGGTACAGGTCGCCCTCGCAGAGGAAAGCGGCCTGATCCAGCTTCAGCCGTGTTCGTAGCCCGCGAATGGGTTGGCCCTTGATCAGCCAATCCAGAGGCTGGGTCTGAATATCCCGAATACCTTCGAGGCGTTTTTGGGTGGTGCGCGTCTGCTGCAGGTCGTGCAAGGCCACGAAGTCATAGGCGCGAATGACCGCTTTCAGCGGTTCGGATGAGAGCAGCGACAGGTAGTTGAGCGACATGTTGGAGATCAGGGCCCATTGCAACTGGCCGTCCAGTACCGGTCGATAGGGGCGGGTTGGCGCACAGATATTGGTGTACGTCACCAAGGGTGGGGTGGCTTCAGTGAGGGCATTGATGTCATTGATGCCCAACGCCAGTGGCAGGTCGCGGTTGGTGCACGTCAGGTCGATGGATGCAGTTTCCAGCTCGCCGATGTAAGCGTTGGCATCCGCTCGTACGAAGGCTATGCGGTGGGTGACGCCACTGCCACGCAGTGAGTCTTCGAGGCTGTAGCGGTAATACAAGGCCGTGCGGCCTTGAACATGCTCGATCTCATGGGCGAACGATTCGAAGGGGCGGAAGGTGCGCAGGTGTTCGCCGGTGCTTCCGTCGGTTGTCGTACGGGTACTGATCACCCGATCGACACTGAATATTTCATAGGCGTGCCGCTCTTTGCCCCTGGGTATCAGGTCGGAAGGGGCGAGCCGGTTGGAGAGGTCGATCGGTTCGGCGCTGTGGCTGAACAGGTTTACAGCTGGGGTGCAGAACAGGCTGAAGTCAGCCTTGCTGATGCGTAGCGAGGCAGGTAGCTGGCGGCAGAATTGAAACTCGATGCCCACCTGCGCAGTGGCTTGAGCGGGCCAGACTTTCTCCAGCCCGGTTACGCTGAAGAAGTGGAAGCGCTTTGGGAATACAAAGTACTCCTGCAAGGTCCGATAGCCGTCGAAGACGTTCTGTGGGTAAGGCAGCAGCCCTTCGTTTGAGCTGAAGCCTGGGAAGTGGATGCTGCTGGCTGGCAGCCGGTGGACCTCGCCATTGATCGTCACGGCGACATGCTTGAGGTATTGAGCGATCCATAGATACAGGGTGCGTGCAGTCTGGGTATCACCACCTAGGTGAAAATCCAGGCTGTCGCAGCCGAGGGTGTTCATGGGGCGCTCGACCAAGGTGCTGAGGTCGATGCGTACCACCGAACTGTCGAGTGTCTGGGTGGCGCTCACCGATTCGATCTCGAACGGATGGATGTCCACTGCCATGCAGGTGCGAAACTCGCATGGCACGCCATCCACGGGTTTGGAGAACAGCGATGAGCCTTTGGCAATGCGTTGCGACTGGCTGAGCGCTTGCTTGCGTGGCGTGAACTGGATGATCGTGGCGCTCGGCAGCGGCCGCAGGTAATTGGGCCACAGCAGCTGCAGCATAGGGTGCGTCAGCTCTGGCAAGTCATCCTCCAACTTCAGGCGCAGCTTGGCCGTGAGGAAAGCAAAGGCTTCCATCAGGCGTTCGACATCCGGGTCGCTGCCACCCTTGCCGAGCAGTCGGGCAAGCTGTGGGTTGTCTTTGGCGAAGTCGTTCCCCAGCTCATGCAGGTAACGCAGCTCTTCGCTGAATCGATCCTTGAGTGACATCGGTCACCTCACTCGGGTATGGCGGCTATGGCCGTTGACCAGCAGCTCCAGTTGCAGCTGCTCCTTGTGGTTGTTGACCTGCACCTGGCAGTCCAGCCTGAAGTGCAACTCCAGCGGGGCGTGACAATCGGGCATGGCCTTGAGCGAACGCACGTGCACGCGCGGTTCGAAGTGCCGGAGGGTGCGGCGAATGTCGGCGCTGACCTGCTTGAGCAAGTCGCCACTGCTTGCGTCGTGCCCATTGAAGTCACGCAGCCCCAGCTCAGGGCTGCTTTGTGAGCAACCCTGGCGCGCGTTGAGCAGCGTTTCCAGGTGACGCTTGATGGCGGCAAACTTCTCGGCAGCGTTCTCTTGCCGAGAGGGCGTGCGACGTTCAGGCTGATCCGTCACCAGGCGATCAAAAAAACCACTCATTGGGTATCAAGCCGACCGACCAGGGAAATCTCGAAATTCGCGCCCATGTATTTGAAGTGCGGGCGCACGGCGAGCGAAACCTGGTACCAGCCCGGGTCGCCGGCAACGTCCGACACCTCGATCCTTGCCGCACGCAAGGGGCGTCGGCTGCGCACATCAGCGGAAGGGTTCTCCTGGTCGGCGACGTACTGCTTGATCCATTTGTTCAGCTCGGACTCAAGGTCCTTGCGCTCTTTCCAGCTACCTATCTGCTCGCGCTGCAGCACTTTGATGTAGTGGGCCAGCCGGTTGACGATGAACAGGTAGGGCAGCTGGGTACCGAGCTTGTAATTGGTCTGCGCCTGCAGCCCTTCCGGGGTCTTGGGGAAATTCTTTGGTTTTTGTACCGAATTGGCCGAGAAGAACGCGGCGTTGTCGCTGTCCTTGCGCATGGTCAGGGCGATGAAGCCCTCTTCGGCCAGCTCGAATTCCTTGCGGTCGGAGATCAGTACCTCGGTCGGGATCTTGGCCTGCAGTTGCCCCAGGGACTCGTACAGGTGCACCGGCAGGTCTTCGACGGCACCACCCGACTGCGGGCCTATGATGTTCGGGCACCAGCGGTAGCGGGCAAAGCTGTCGTTGATGCAGCTGGCCAGCAGGAAGGCGGCGTTGCCCCACAGGTAGTTTTCGTGTCGTCCGGCGATGTCCTCGGCGTAGTGAAAGCTCTGGGCGGGATTTTCCTGCGGATGATAGGCAGAGCGGAGCATGAACCGCGGGCCGCACAGTGCAGCGTGGCGCGAATCCTCACTTTCACGGAACGCACGCCACTTGGCATGCCGTGGGCCGGCGAAGATGTCCTTGATCTCTTTCAGGTTGGGCAGCTCTTCGAAGCTGCTCAAGTTGAAGAACTCGGGGGATGGGGCTGCGAGGAAGGGCGCGTGCGACATGGCACCAACGGCCGCCATGTAACTCAGCAGTTTGATATCGGGGGAAGCAGGCCCGAAGTTGTAGTTGCCGACCATGGCCGCAACCGGTTCGCCACCAAACTGGCCGTAACCCGCCGTGTAAACGTGCTTGTAGATGCCGCTGCAGGTGATGTCGGCCGCATTCTCGAAGTCGTCGAGCAAGTCGTCCTTGCTGATGTGCAGGATTTCAAGCTTGATGTTCTCTCGGAAGTCCGTGCGGTCGACCAGTAGTTTGAGGCTGCGCCAGGCGGATTCAAGTTGCTGGAATTCGGGCTGGTGCAGGATGGCATCCATCTGTTTGCTCAGTACCCGGTCCAGCTCTGCAATCATCTGATCAACGCGATGTTTGTTGATTAGTTGCTCTGGATCATTGCTTTTGAGTATTTCCGCAATGAAGGCGGATACACCCTGACGAGCAACCTGGTAGCCCTCTTGTGCGGGGGCCAGTTTGGTCTCGGCCATGATCTGGTCGAGCAGGGTGGCGTTAGTCAGTGTCTCGCCCGTCGTTTCAACGGCGACTGTAGTGCTGGTTGGCCTTGGCATGGGACGCTCCGTTGTCTCAGTCTTCTTTTGGTGCCTCAAGCACCAGGTCCAGTTCTGCTGCGAGTTGTTTGCGTGCTTGCTCGTTGTTCAGCAAATGCTGCAACTGCTTGCGAAACGCGGGCACGTTGCCCAACGGGCCCTTGAGGGCGACCAGGGCTTCGCGCAACTCCAGCAGCTTGTTCAGCTCCGGCACCTGGCGGGCGATGCGGTCGGGCCCGAAATCGTTGATCGACTTGAACTGCAGGCTGACCGCCAGCTCTGCATCGGGGGCAGTACAGAGCAGGGAAGGGACGCTCATGGCCAAGCTGACTTCGGCGTCGTTCAACACGTTGTTGAAGCTGTGTTTATCGATACGCATGACCGCACGGTCTTCCAGGGCGCGAGTGTCATCCAGGCCAAAATCGCCCAGCAGCAACATCTTGTGCGGCAGCTCTACTTCGGCCTGTTCATCGCCAGTGGCGGGTACATACTTGATATTGATGCGCTCTTTGGGTGCAACGGATCCTGTGGATTTTGACATGGCAGAATCTCTAATTTGTTGGTGAGGTAGTTCTGGTTAGTGCTTGGTTAGTTTGGATTTTGTTGTGTAGGAAATTTCCATGATTTTGATTTTGGAAATAAACAGGTTCGCAGTACGTGTTGCGGTTCTCTAAAAAACAATGCCTTCTATGTTGTTATGTGGTCGAGTGCAAAAATGTAAGAAAGTATTTGTTTGTGTTTGGTGATTTTTATGGGATAGGCTCTCGCCGGATTATGTTTCGGGGGTGGCCGGTAGTGGGTTTTGTAATCCGTTGGCTGAGTAGGGCATATGTACTATTGAGAGGAGCGCATTCGCAATGTTTGGTAAGAAAACGTATGGCGTAAGTCTCTTGTTGATACTCGGTTGCATGCCGATGTCCGCGTATTCCAATCAGGATTGCCCCCGGATAGTGTCTAACCTTGAGCGCCTGGCTTGTTTCGACAAATCAGCCGGAACCCCTGCTCATCTTGGATCGGTGCAGTGGTCTTTGCCCGAGCAAGGCTCGCCCACGTTGCACCGGGTGATGATCCATGAGGCGGGGCGGGCGGCAGATAACCTGATGTTTCGTCTGAGCGCTACAGAGCATGGGCTCATGATCGGCGCACCTGCGATCGCTTCGGTCGCGCCGCATCCCTACTTGGTGATCAGCTGTGTGCAGAACATCTCCAGGTTGCAGTTGGTCGCTGCGCAGCCGATCAATGCTGGATGGGTGAAGATCCGACTGCGGGGTGAGCGTGACGCGACGGCCCCTACACCCTGGCAGGTCACTGAGAACGGTCAGGTACTTGACGCTGGTAGAGGCTTGCCAGGCATCGAGCAGATCAAAAAGCTGATCGGAGCCCAGCGCATCCTGGTTGAAAGCGACAATCCAGCCGTTGATGGGCTGGTCTTCGATGCTCAAGGCCTGGATCCGCTCATCGGCGAGGCGCGCAAAACATGTCGCTGGTAGCGCCGGTCGACGCGCAGGAAATTGCCCGGCTGCTCGCTCCCATCGACGCGGATGCGCCTGCCGGCCTGTTCGATGTCGAGGACGAAACCTATCAGGCCATTGACCAGGAAATGGTCAAGCTGGGCGGGCTGCAAGAGTCTTCCATCGACTGGCCCTACATCGAAGAAGCGTCCCGCCAGTACTTGGGTGAGCAGAGCAAGCATTTGCGCATCGCCGCGCACCTGAGTGTCGCCTGGCTGCGCAGCCGGTGCTGGGAACGCTGGGGTTTTACCTTGGCAATGCTCGCCGGCCTGGTTGAACAGTATTGGCAAAGCGCATACCCGAAACCCGGCCCTAAAGGCTTGCTGGGCAAGCGCAAGCTGGTGGCCCTGATGCTCAAGCGTTTGATCGAGGCGCTGCCACGGCTGGATCGCTTCACGTATAGCCCCGCTCATGCGGCGGCAGCCCAGGACGCGTTGCAACGCTTGCAACAGCAACAAGCTGTCGCGCAGTTGGATGAAACGGTCCTGGGCGAACTACAACGGCTGCTTGGCAAGCACAGCGAGCTTGCCAGCGGCGTGGGCGACTCGGCCTCGGCTGCAACTATCAAGCCTGCACCGCTGGCCGATGTCATCGCGACCCCGATGCGTCGCGCATCGCCTGGCAACGCGCGTGAGTCTCGAAGGGCCATGCTGGCCATGGCCGAGCAGATCAATCAGCAAGACCCGTACGACCCGACCGGCTATCAGCTACGCCGGTTCGGCGTATGGGCCCATATCCAGGCGGCGCCGCAAGCCAAGCAAGGTAACCGCACAGAGCTGATGGCAGTACCACAGGATATTGCCGGTGATTATGAAGATGCCATTGCGGGCACCGCGATTGACGCGGCCTTGCTCATGCGGATCGAAAAGAGCGTGACGGCTTGCCCCTACTGGATACGCGGCAGTTTCCTGGCGGCAACCGCCGCCACGCGGCTGGCCATGGGCGAGGTGGCTGAAGCTATTCGTGCTGCGACCGCGCGCTTTGTGCAGCGTATGCCAGCCCTGCAGCAACTGTGTTTCAGCGACGGCCGGGTATTTGTCGATGACCAATGCCTGGGGTGGCTCAAGGGGGCACAAGGCGCATCCGAGCAGGGCGCGGCCGTCCATGAGTTTGTCAGCCTGCGCGAGGAACTGCTCAGCCAGCTGGAAACGGGTGGTGTCGAGCCCGTTCTGCTGCGGTTGCAAGGGATGCACGCGCAGCTCCAAGCCCCCCGTGAACGCTGCCATACCACCGTTATCGCAGCTGACCTGCTGGCCGCTCGGGGCGTGTCCTGGCTGGCCCGCGATTTGTGCGCGGGTGTAGCCAGAACGATGCAGGAAACCACCGCCAGCACTTGGGAGCCAGCGGTGTTTCAGCGCCTCCAGCAGTATGCGGCACCGTACATGCAGACTGATACGAACAAGGAACGGGAGTCACGATGAATCAACTGTGGAAGCACCTCAAGCGATGGGGCTTGCCCCTGGTGACCCGTATCGGTCTGGCCATGCCGCTGCTGCTCGGATTGGGTGCTGCACTGGTGCTCGTTGCTATCTGGTGGCTCGGCCCGCAATGGACGTGGCGTGAACAGCAGCCGTTGGCCAGCATGGCCCATCGAGGGCTGGCCAGTCTGGTGCTGGTACTGGTACCACTGCTGTGTTGGCTCGTTGTGCTGCGCAGACGTTATCGCCGTCTGCGCACAGAGCGCGATCAGGCAGTGGCCACAGAACTGGACCGAGTACTGCCGTTCGTTCAGGCGCAAGAGAAGGCGTTGGACCAAGGGCTTTCGCGTCTCCTGCATAATGCTGGCGGGCGACGCGCCTTGTACCGATTGCCCTGGTACCTGGTGCTGGGCGAGCAGCACGCAGGCAAGACCAGTTTCATCGACCGTACCGAACAAAATTTTTCCCTGACCCGTATCGACAAGGCACAGACGCGCGGCCGACAAGCACAAGCGCTGGCCTACCCGATTGGTTGGTGGGTCAGCAACGACGCGGTGATCATCGACCCGCCGGGTGCTTTCATCAGTCAACAGCCGCGGCCAGGTTCGCCAGCCGATGAAGTCGGCGCATCGCAAGTGCCGGGCGCGCCGGCCAGGTTGTGGCAACACCTGCTGGGTTGGCTGCTGCGCAACCGCAGCCAGAGAGCCCTCAACGGCGTGTTGCTGGTTGTCGACCTGCCCGCGCTGTTGCATGGCACGCCGGAGCAGCGCGTTGCCCTGGCGCATGTGTTGCGTACACGGCTGCACGAGGTGAGCAGTCAACTGGGCTCGCGGCTGCCGCTGTATGTGGTGTTGACCAAGTTCGATCTGCTGGAGGGTTTTGACCAGCTCTACGCCGGGCTTCCCGTTGCCTCGCGGGAAAAACTGCTGGGTTTCACCTTCAAGCTGGAGGCGATGGGGGCGTTCGACGCCTGGCTGGACGAGTATGGCGATCATTACGATCGATTGATCAGTCAGTTGTTTGAGCAGGTGCTGGACCGACTCGATACGTTGGGCGGTGCGCCACTGCGAGCGCGTCTCTTCTCGTTGCATGCCCAGTTGGTCGGGCTGCGCCCGATTCTGCTGGGCTTCCTGAAAGAGACACTGGCAAGCGACCGCTTCACCACGCCTGCCTTGGTGCGTGGCCTGTATTGGTCTTCAGTGGTACAGCAGGGCGACATGCTCAACGCCTTTGTTCGTGAGGCGGCGCAGCCCTACAAGACCAAGCTGCCATTGCTTGAAGGCAAGGCGCAGGGCAAGGCGCTGGCCTACTTCGTCCAGCACGCATTCGGGCGCGTTATCTATCCGGAATCCGGACTTGCCGGGGACAACATCAGAGTGGCGCGCAGCAAGCGCCAGTTGCTCTGGGTTGGCACGGGCGTGGGCGTACTGGCTTTTTCTGTCGCTTTCGCCAGCTGGCAACGCTACTTCGATATCAATGGCGCCAAGGCCGCCAACGTGCTCGCCAAGAGCCGGGAATACAGTCATCACGAAGTCGACCAGCGCCTGGACCCGACCGGGCGCAACCTGTTGGCGCCATTGGACCAGATCCGCGACGCAGTGTCGGTGTTTGGCGACTATCGGGCCGCGTGGCCGGGCGTCGCTGATTTAGGCCTGTATCAGGGGCGCGCCATCGGTCCTCGCGTTGATGAGGCCTACCTTAGTTTGCTTTCCAAGCGCTTCCTGCCCGCCTTGGCCAGTGGGGTAGTCGATGCCATGGATGCGGCCCCGCCAGGCAGCGAGCAGCAAATGGCTGCCCTCAGGGTTTACCGAATGCTGGAGGATCGCCAGAACCGCCGGCCCGAATGGGTCGAGGACTGGATGGCCCGCCAGTGGCAGCAAAAATTCCCGGGCCAGGGGCAACTGCAGGGCGACCTCATGGGGCACCTGAAGTATGCCCTGGCCTATGCCGATACTGATCTGCCCCAGTACCGCCAGCGTATTGCCGAGGTGCAGCAGACCTTGCGCAGGGTCCCGCTCGCAGAGCGGGTCTATGCAAGCCTTGAACAGCAGGCCGGGGAACAGTTGCACAGCGGCTTGGACTTGCGTCTTCAAGTCGGGCCGGCCTTTGATGTGGTGTATCAATCGTCTGCCGGCGCCAGGCAACGTGATGATGTCTTGTTAGCGCCGATGCTCACCGCCAAGGGCTTCAAAGAATACTTCCTACCCCGTAGTCAGCGGTTCGCCGAACTGGCGATGGTCGATGAGTGGGCGTTGGGCGAGCGCGGCCATCTGGATTACTCGAATGCCGACCGCGAGGCGCTGGCAGAACGGCTTCGTAACCTGTACAGCGCCGACTTTATCGACAGTTGGCGACGGGCATTGAATGCCTTCTCGGTGGCTGATTTTCGCGACCTGGATCACGGGGTTTCGATTCTGCAGCAGTTCACCGGGCCTGCGGCCCCCTTGCATCGGTTGCTGGATACCGTGAGGGACAACACTGCGCTTTCATCCGCTGTGGGCGTCGATGCACAAGAGGAGGCTGAGGCGCTGCGACCGACAATCGGCAGGCCAGAGCAGCAACAGGCGTGGGCGATTCAGCGTGCTTTTGCAGGGCTGAGCGCGATGCTACGGGCAACGGGTGAGAAGCCCAGCTACTACGATGAAACTCTTGGCGCCATTGGCGCAGTTCATGACTACGCCAAGGCGGTGCAGGACAGCCCGGACAGAGGCAAAGCAGCACTTCAGGCCGTGCATCAGCGGTTCTCGATGACCGGGCATGACCCGATCGGCACCCTGCAACGCGTCGCCACCGGCTTGCCAGAGCCAATCAACCACCAGGTCAGGAAAGTGGCCGAGCAAACGGCGCAAGTGCTCAATGTGGAGGCCCTGCGCGAGCTTGAACGGCGTTGGGATGCCGAGGTGTACAGCTTCTTCCAGCAGCGCCTGGCTGGGCGCTATCCCTTCGTGGTGAAAGCCCCCGATGCCTCGCTGGATGACTTTGAGGCGTTCTTCGGGCCGAAGGGGCGGCTGCAGCAGTTCAACGATCAGTACCTGAAGGTCTTCCTGAAGGACAACCGTGAAGCCCTGCAGGCCGGCCAGCAAGGGCACTCGTTGATTCGCAGCGATGTACTCGAACAGCTGGAGCGGGCAGACCTCATCCGCGAAACGTTCTTCGATCAGCGCGGCAACCTCAGCGTGCAGTTCAGCATCGAGCCGTTGGGGCTTAGCGCTAACCAGCGCACAAGCGTGTTGGACCTGGATGGCCAGTTGATTTCCTATACCCATGGTCCGCGCCAGATCACCGGTATCGTCTGGCCCAATACCTTGGGACAGCAGGTGCGCAGCAACCTGACCTTGCTCAGGCAGAACGGCAATAGCAGCAGCCTGGAGTACCGAGGGCCGTGGTCGATGTTCCGCTTGCTCAGCCGTGGCTCGCTCAATGGACGCACGGCTACCAGCGTGGACCTGAGTTTCCGCACCGGGGAGGGTGTGATGCGCTATCGGCTGAACGCCGAAAAGGCCTTTAACCCCATCACGCAAGAGCCGTTCAAAGGCTTCAAGCTACCGCGCGGTTTGTTGCAATAGCCACCCATGCTTGCACAAGCCTGGTAGACCGACAAAGGCTGCGGCTTGTGCTCAGTACGCCTGGGCAGCTGGTTGGTCCCCGTGGCGATGATCATCCGGCAAGCGCTGCTCGAAATCGCTTCCCAGCATAGAAGAAGAGGCCCAAAGGCCTCTGTCTTCCCACACTTGAACGCTACAGCGGCGCGCCGGTGCTCGCTTCAGGCGCCGAGGTCAGATGGATCGCCGAACACAGCAGGCGCAGGGCGATGCGGTCGCGCTCCGGCAGGGCGCGGAAGTGCTCGAGCAGGTTCGACTCTTCTTCACTGAGCGGGTGGCAGGAGGGGGTGGCGCGGCCCTGGGGCAGTTTGCGTAAGAGCTGGATCAGGTAGTTATTCTTGAATGCCATACATCACCTTGCTTGTGTCTCCATCCCTGGGCGATTGCTCTGTGTCCTTGCGTGGGCGCGATGCCCAGACAAACACGTGGCGGAATTTGCAGTGTAGAGGCATGTAGCCATGCCCCGCATCCCGCGCATCATTACATTTGTTTTCCACACCCGCTGGCCAGGTTTCATGCAGCGCGGTGCAGCGAGCAAGAAACAGAGTGTGCTGCCCATCGCCCTCCTTGAAAGTGCTGTTGCCAACCCAACAACCTTTTCAGGATGAGGTCCGATCATGCAATTGACAGGCAAGGTAGCCATTATCACCGGTGCCAGCTCGGGTATCGGTCACGCCGCCGCGCTCTTGTTCGCCCGCCAGGGCGCACGGCTGGTGCTCAGTGCGCGACGGCAGGCGGCGCTCGAGCAATTGCTCGAGACGCTGGGCCGTGAAGGGTGTCCACCGGCGGTGGCGGTCGCGGGTGACATCAACGACCCCGCCCTGGCCCAGGAGCTGGTGAATACCGCCCAGGGCCATTTCGGCGGCCTGGACATCGCTTTCAACAATGCCGGGACCCTGGGCGAGCTGGCACCGTTGCCGGCGTTGTCGCTCAGCGCCTGGCGGCACACCCTCGACACCAACCTCACCAGCGCCTTTCTCTGCGCCCAGGCCCAGCTGCCGGCACTGCAGGCCCGAGGTGGCGGTGCGCTGGTGTTCACCTCCAGCTTCGTCGGCCACACCCTGGGCATGCCTGGCATGGCCGCCTACGCTGCCAGCAAGGCGGGGCTGATCGGGCTGACCCAGGTCATCGCCGCGGAATATGGCGCCCAGGGCATCCGCGCCAATGCGTTGTTGCCGGGTGGCACCGACACGCCCATGGGCCGCAGCGTGGCGAACAGCCCCGAGGCACTGGCGCAGGTGGCGGGGCTGCACGCGCTCAAGCGCCTCGCGCAGCCGCAGGAAATCGCCGAGGCGGCGTTGTTCCTGGCCTCGCCAGCGTCGAGCTTCATGACGGGCGCGGCGTTGCGGGTGGATGGCGGGATATCGATTGTGCGCTGACCGAGCAAGCAGGCGTACCTGAGCATGGCGAGGCTGCTGGCAACGCCGCCTCAACCCGTATCGAGGTCGCTGGTACAAGAAGGGCCGCCATGCGGCCCTCGGGGTGGGGGTCAGTCTGCCTGCTTGGGAGCGAAACGCAGGATGCCGCAGGCGATCACCGCCGACAGCAACGAGCCGAGCAGGATGCCGATCTTGGCGGCGTCGACCTTGTCGGGCTGGCCGGGGAAGGCCAGCTCGCCAATGAACAGGCTCATGGTGAAGCCGATGCCGCACAGCATCGCCACGCCGTAGATCTGCAGCCAGCTGGCGCCACGCGGCTTGCTGGCCAAGCCGCTTTTCACCGCCAGCAGGACGCCGGCGAACACGCCAAGCTGTTTGCCCAGCAGCAGGCCCAGGGCAATGGCCAGGGGCAACGGGGCGAAGATGTCGGCCCAACCCAGGTCGCCGAACGAAACTCCGGCGTTGGCAAAGCCGAAGGCCGGTACGATCAGCAAACCCACCCAGGGCGCCAGGCCGTGTTCCAGCTTGAGCAGCGGGCTGGCCTCGCGGGCCTTTTCAGTGCCGGTGCTGTAGGGGATCAGCAGCGCGCCGACCACGCCGGCGATGGTGGCGTGCACGCCCGACAGCAGGGTCACGTACCACAGCGCGGCGATGCCCAGCAGGTAGGGCCACAGCGCGACCACGCGCAGGCGATTGAAGGCCAGCAGCATGGCGATGATAGCGGCGGCGCCAGCCAGCGCCAGCAGGTCGATCGACGAGGTGTAGAACACCGCGATGATCGCCACCGCGCCCATGTCGTCGATGATCGCCACCGAGACCAGCATCACTTTCAGCGACAGCGGCGCGTGGCGCCCGAGCAGCGCCAGGGCGCCGACGGCGAAGGCAATATCGGTGGCGGCGGGGATCGCCCAGCCGCCGGCCAGGCCGGGCTCGCCGCGGGACACGGCCAGGTAGATCAGCGCGGGAACCGCCATGCCCATCAGCGCCGGCAGGGCCGGCAGGCGGCGTTGCTCCCAGCTGGCCAGGCGGCCGTCGACCAGCTCGCGCTTGATCTCCAGGCCCACCAGCAGGAAGAAGATCGCCATCAGGCCATCGTTGATCCACATGTGCACGGTCATCGGGCCGAGCTTGTCGGTCAGGGTCGGGCCCACGGGCAGGTGCAGCAGGTGCAGGTAGGCCTCGGCCCAGGGGCTGTTGGCGATGACGATGGCCAGGGCGGCGGTGAACATCAGCAAGACGCCGCCGGCCGCTTCGGTGGCCAGCAGCTCGCGCAGCATCGAGCGCTTGTGGGGAAGGGGGGCATGCATGGTGCGGTCCTCGTTCATGACGTCGCCCTCGCGAAGGCAGCGGCGCGGCGGGCAACAGGCACGGCGAGACGATGGCGCCGATTGCGACGGGCCACTGCGGCGATGAGCGAGAAGAAGGATGGGTAAAGCGGCGCGGCAAGCCATACCGTGAACACACGGGACGGAAAGCGCCATGGGGATAGCAGGCATGCGTGCAACATGGTCGAGTCTCACGGAAAACAAATGAATGTTCTCCGTATTCGGGAAGGGCTCCCGGGCGCACGCAGCACACGCCAGGCGCACATTCTAGCGATGCGGATGGGTGTTTGCCTCGGTTATTTGCGTCCAAATGTTGCCAGGCGCGCTTGTCAGCCCATTGGCGCCTGCGTAGCATCGACGGCCAGGAGATGGCATTCCTCCTTGAACCGCCTTGGGCTTTGCCTACAGAGCCTAGTGCTGATGATGCCTGCGCCAACCCCCGATGGAGGGGTGCGCAGGCGCTTGCCTGTCTCTCCATGGGGGTCTTAACGACCTTTGCTGGAGCTTGTCGATGTACCTGTCCTTATTTTCCGTTGTCGTCGGTGGCAGTGCCGGTTGCGTGCTGCGCTGGTGGTTGGGCCTGCGCCTGAATTCGCTGTTTGCCGGCATGCCCATGGGCACCTTGCTGGTCAACCTGGTCGGTGGCTTGATCATCGGTGCGGCGATGGCATTGTTCCTGCGGTTTCCCAACCTTGACCCGGCCTGGCGCCTGCTGATCACCACCGGCTTCTGCGGTGGGCTGACCACGTTCTCGACCTTTTCCGCCGAGGTGCTGTCGATGCTCATGCATGGCCGCGCCGGCTGGGCGATGGCCACGGTGCTGGCTCATGTGCTGGGTTCGCTGTTGATGACCTTCGCCGGGTTCGCCTTGGTGCGCTGGCTGGGTTGAGGTTGGCGCTGCGCGCGAGCATAGCGCCAACCTCGGTAATCACGGCCGGCACATCAAGCGCTGGCGCTCGTAGTTCACCGCCTTGTCCCGCTCCGGCAACTGGTAAGGCGCCGTGCAGTGCTGCTCGCCCCACTTCAGGCTCAGCTCGCCCTGGTCCTGCTCCAGCAGCACCAAGGCCTTGCCGCTTGGGTCGGCAATCGCCAGCTGGCGGCCTTCGGCATCCTCCACCGAGGCGCCAAACGGCAGCGGCTGACCGCTGCCATCGAACAGCTCGAACTGCACGCGGCGCCCGCTCTTGCCGGTGTAGCGGGCCAGCACCACGGCGCCGCGGCGCGGCACCAGCTGCTGGGTGGCGTTGTCGATCTCGATGTCGCCGCCCAGGTCGCGGGTGTCCAGGCTGATCCAGTTGACCCGGTACGGCTGGGCGTTGGGGATCACCGCATAGCCGTTGCGCCCGGTTTCCACGCCGCTGTAGCTGCTGATCTTCGCGCCCTTCACCCCAGGCACCTGGGCCAGGGCGAAGGTCTCGCTGACGGTCTGGCCGAGGTTGATGCCGCCACGGTGGGCCACCACCGCGCCGGCCAGGTTGAGGTTCTGCGAGTCGTAGCCACGGCCCTGGCTGTAGCCCAGGCTGATGTCGGCCATCGAGGTGCGGGTGTTGAGGTTGGCCGAGGCCGAGCTGCCGCTGGTGCGGCTGTGGCCGCCCTGGATCGAGTAGAAGGTGTCGCTGGTTTCCGACAGGTAGCCGTTGACGCCGGCCTGGGTGGTGGCGTTGCCTTTCTGCGTGCTGGTGGTGACGAACGCGCGCGGCGCGCGCACGCGGCTGCCCAGCGGGAACGACACCGAGAGGTTGAACTGGGTGTCGTCGCTGGTGGGGCCGGCGTTGTCCAGGTCCTTGGTGTGGCTGACATCGAGGTTGTAGGTGACCTCGCCCCAGTTGTTGCTGTAGCCGGCCGACAGGCTCTGCGAGCCGCCGCGGTTCCAGTAGCGCTGGTCGATGGCGGTCAGGTACAGGCTGCCGAACTCGCGGTTGCGCCCCAGGCTCTGGCTGATGGTCAGGTCGGTGCGGGTCTTGGAGTTGCCGCTGCGCCGGCGCACGTCGGTGCTGAGGTCCTCGATGTGGTTGGTGAGGCTGCGAAAGCCCTCGGTGGAGTAGCGGTAGGCGGCCAGGGTGAAGTTGGTGTCGGTGCCGGTGAAGGTCTTGGCGTACAGCGCCCGCAGGCTGTTGCCCTGGGTGGTCTGGCCCTGGGCCTTGCTCGAGGAATGGGTGACGTCGAGGGAAAACGCACCCAGCAGGGTATTCAGGCCGCTGCCCACGGCCAGCGCCTTGTAGTCGTCGGTGGCTTGCAGGCCGAGCACGCCGGTCAGGGTGTTGGACAGGCCGTAGGCCAGGGTGCCGCTGAGCATCTGCGGCGTGGCCAGGCCCTCGCTGTTGCTGTCGTAGCGCCCGGCGGACAGGCTGTACTTGACCTGGCCGTTGCGCACCATCAGCGGCAGGCTGGAGAACGCCTGCACGCTGACCCGGCGGCGACCATCGGCCTCGATGATGGTGATCTCGAGGTCGCCGTTGGAGCCGCTGGGGTAGATGTCGCTGATCTCGAACGGCCCGGGCGGCACGCTGGTGGTGTACAGCACGTAGTTGTTCTGACGGATTTCCACGGTCGCGCTGGTCTGGGCCACGCCACGCACCACGGGGGCATAGCCGCGTTCGCTGTCGGCGCGCATGCCTTCGTCCGAAGCCAGTTTCAGGCCGCGGTAGCGCACGCTGTCGAACAGGTCGGCGTCGCTGAAGATCTCGCCGGCGCTGAACTGGCCCTTGATCGCGGTGACATCGTGCTGCAGGTAGCTGCGGTTGCTCTTGAAGGTATCCGGGCGGCCGGTGCCGCTGCTGAAGTTGGACTCGTTGCGCAGCCGCCAGCCGCCCAGGTTCAGGCCATTGCGCAGGCTCAGGTTGTTGGCGGTGCGGGTCTGGTCGTCGCTGCTGCTGCGGCTGGTGTTGAACTGATAGTTGATGAACGCCGCGGAAACACCCTCATCCCACAGCTGTGGGTCGACGTAGCCGCGCAGGCCGCGCTTCATGGCCAGTTGCGGAATGCTCGCGGCCAGGCGCAGGCGGCTCGAGTCGAAGCTCAGGCTGGCCTGGTCGATCAGCGTGGGCAGGTCGTGGCAGGCCTGCGCGCTGTCCAGGCGCCCCTGTGCCCTGAGCTTGTCCATGTCGATGCCCAACTGCTCGAGCAGCTCCAGGGTCAGGCAGGGTTCCACCCGCCCGGTCTGGTCGTTGCGCTTGAAGTCGATGTCACGCCGGCCTACCAGCACCTCGTTGCTGTACAGGTCGACCCGGTAGTTGCCCGGCAGCACGCTGTTGGCCGACAGCAGCAGTTGCAGGTCGACCGTCGATTGCGCGCCCTGCAGAAAGGTGGTGTTGAAACCCTGCAGTTGCGTGTCGGCGTCGGCGTCGGCGTCGGCGGCGGCCAGGCCGGGCAGGGCGGCGCCGATCACCAGCGACAGGGCGTTGCGTTGCCAGGTCGGGCGGGGCGTGCTGCGCTTGGACGCGCGCGCGCCTGCGTCGGCCCCGCGGACGGGGCGGGCTGCGATGGACAGAGACATACGGGGAACCTATTTCATGTCCCGGCACGGGCTGGGCACGGGGAGGCTGCACGCAAACCGGCGCGCGAGGTAGGGCGCGGCGGTTTTCAGAAGGCGATGGTGGGTTCTGCGGGCTTGGCGTTCGCTGGCTGGGCGTTGTCTAGACGCACCGAGTATTTATGTTGGGCGCCATAGTCGTTGATGTTCTTG
Source organism: Pseudomonas muyukensis (assembly GCF_019139535.1). Lineage (NCBI taxonomy): Bacteria > Pseudomonadati > Pseudomonadota > Gammaproteobacteria > Pseudomonadales > Pseudomonadaceae > Pseudomonas > Pseudomonas muyukensis. The sequence continues at coordinate 2,657,321 of NZ_CP077073.1, forward strand.
AAGGTCAGGGTCAGCGAACTTTGTGTCGGCGAAAGTGCGCTACCCAGGGTTTTTTGCGCACCGGGCGCAATCATGGTCGAGTCGGCGCTGAAGACGGTTTGTTTACCCAGCTTCAGTTCGATATCGGCCATGGACACGTGATACAAACTGGGGTTTTTCACGGTCAATTGCGCTTTGCCCGCGTGCGCGGTGAGTTGCCAGACCAGTTGTTCCGGTGCCAACAAGGCATTACCGGGCAAGTTGGCCGGGCGGAAGAAAATCTTGATGCGTTGGCGCACTGCCAACTGCAAGGTATTGGCTTGGCCAGTGGCTTGTGGAATTTCCTGGACATTCAGCCACACCACCGATTCGCGATCGGTCGGCAGGCCTTGGCCTTCATACAGAATGCGCAGCAGTTGTTCCTGCTTGGGCAATACCCTGGCCAGCGGCGGGGTAATGGCGAACGGCACTTGCGCCAGTTCGCTGTCGCCACCATCCACCCAGGATTGCACCAGGACTTCCTGGTTGCCATTGCGCACGGTGACGTTGGCTTCCTTGTGCGCGCCGTCGAACACGACGCGGGTGGCGCTGAGGGAAATGCTGGCGGTTGCCTGGGCGGCGACGAGCATGCCCAGCAAGCCGAGCACGGGATACACGGAACGACGCAACATGGTCGGGCACCTTGCGGGATGAACAAGTGGCGAGGCTTTGCAGCCTCGCGCATGGGGCACCTGCGGGGCGATTACTCGTACTGCAGGATGAACGGCAGGGTGGCGTCACCACGACCGGCGGTGGCGGTGCCGGCAGCGCCGGTGGTCACGTAGGCGGCGGAGAAGCTCAGGGTGGCGTCGCCGCCCTCGGCACCGGTGCCGTGCACGTCGCTCTGGATCTTGGCGGTGGCCGCCGAGCTCAGGTCGATCAGGTTGCCGGCTGGGTCGAGCAGGGCGATACCGACGTTGGCGGCAGTGCCGGTGCCTTTGGTCAGGGCCAGGACTTTCTTGCCGGTTACCAGGCCCGAACCGCCGCTGTTGGCGTCAAAGACCATGGACACCTTGGTGCCGACGTTGCAGTTGACGTTGAGGTTGAAGTCCTTGCCGGTGACGCGGCCCGATGCCGGGTTCTCGGCGGTGCCCATGTCCTTGATCGAGACAGTGCCCATGTCCACGGCGATGACGCGGTCGGCATTGGCGCCGTCGACCGAGCAGGCGTCATTGTTGATCACGCCGGTGAAGGCGATCTTGCCGCTGCCGCCTTTGATCGGGCCGGTAGGTTCGGCGGCGAAGGCGCCGGCGGAAGCGGCGATCAGCGACAGGGTCAATGCGGCCAGGGAGAACTTTTTCATTTTGATGTCCACGCGATTATTGGTAAGTGCTGCATGTGAAATGCACGCTTACGATAAGTCGCGTGGGCTTATTACCACATCAGACGAATCTGAATGCTAGCCGGGTGCCATTGTTTCAATTGAACACATTGCCCGCCAGGCAATAGGCCAACAACTCCTGGTCACTATTAACCTCAAGTTTGCGCATGGCCGAAACTTTCTGCGCGCTGATGGTTTTGGTGCTGCGGTTTTGGCTGCGGGCAATTTCACTGACACTTTGTCCGGCCACGAACAGGCGCAATATTTCAAACTCCTTGGGCGACAGGCTCTCCACCCGTTGATCGAGCGCGGTGGTGCAGGCGATGACCGAGTTGCGCGCAGGGGCTTGCGAGCGGTAGGGATTGTTGCGGGCGACGGCATTGAGGGCTTTTTCGATTTCGCCGTGCAACTGGCTCTTCTGGATGACGCCGTCCACCCCCAGTTCGTGCAGCCGCGTGAGGATCAGCGGGTTGGAAATCATGGTCAGGACCAGGACTCGTATCGCTGGGTAGTGGCGCTTGAGGTATTCGATCAGTTTCAGGCCGTCGCCATAGGGCGAGTCGGCCGGCATGTTGTAGTCGGAGATGACCACGTCTACCGCTTGGGTTTCGAGCAGATCGATCAGCCCTTGCGAGCAGACCGCTTCGCCGACCACGCAAAAGCGCGAGTCGCGCTCGACCAGTTCGCGCACGCCGAGCAGCACGATCGGGTGATCGTCGGCGATGATGACCTTGAGTTTTTCCATAAAAGACGACCCGTTAGCCGGTGCGGATGGGAGGGGTGTTTCCATTGGTGTTGAGCGCTTGGGGGATTCTATTGGAGTGTGGCCAGGATTGCCGCCAGCCTGGCCAGCACCTCTTCCACGCGCCCGGCCAGGGGCGCATCGAGTGGCGCGCCAAGCAGGGCATTTTCCAGTGCGCAGCATTGCTCGGCCAGGGCTCGGGCCTGCACGGCGCCCAGGGCGCCGGCGATGCTGTGCAGGCGCTCGCCCAGGCGCTGGCTGTCGTGTTGTGCCAGGGCCTGGCGCAGATGATCCATGTCTTGCTGCAAGGTGCTGACGAACAGCGCGCGCATGGCCGGCGACAGTTGCACGGTGTCGGCTGGCACGGGCGCCTTCGGTGCGACCAAGGTGTCAGGTGCCGGGCGGCTGGGGCCGTCGGCCAGGTTTGGCCGGCACAAGCGCACCAGGTGGCTGCGCAAGGTTTGCAGGCTCAATGGCTTGACCATCCAGGCATGCATGCCCACCTCGAGGCAGCGTTGGCCTTCCTCGCGCAAGGCGTTGGCGGTGACGCCGATGATCGGCAGCTGGCTATCGTGCTGGCGTAGCGTCCTGGCCAGTTCATAGCCGTTGATCAGCGGCATGTTCACATCGGTCAGCACCGCGTCGAACAGGCCGGGCTGCCAGCGTTGCAGGGCTTGCTCGCCATTGGCCGCGAGCACCGTGGTGCAGCCCAGCGCTTCGAGCTGTTCCTGGAGGATCGCCTGGTTGATCGGGTTGTCCTCGGCCACCAGGATATGCAGGCGCAGGGCGGCGCGCTGTTGTTGCGCCGCCTGCTGCTCATCTGCCACGCCGCCCTGGCGGACCTGGGCAATGAGCCGGGCGATGGCGCGCACATCGTGCATGTCCACTTGCCAGCGACCATCGACCCAGGTTGCGGGTACGGGGCCGTCGCTGCTGGCGCAGATGCGCGTGCCTTGCCAGGGTTCGGCGTCCGGGCAGTCGAGCAGGTCCACCCGCAGGGCCTGGGCGTTGTCCTGCTCCTGCGCTGGGATCGTCAGGGTCGCGGCGATGCCCAGGCGCTGCAGCCAGTCGACGCAGTGCTGGGCCAGCTCCGGTATCGGCGCGCGGACGTACACCGGGCTCGGCTCGGGCGCCAGTTGCGGACAGTCGCCCAGTGCGCCCTCGGCCAGCGGCAGGCTGACCTTGAGCGAAAAGCTGCTGCCCAACCCTGGCTCGCTGACCACCTTGATCTGCCCGCCCATCATCTGCGCCAACCAGTTGCAAATCGGCAGGCCCAGGCCCGCGCCGCCCTCGCTGGTGGCATCCATGACCTGGTAGAACAGCTCGAAGAGCCGGGCCTGTTGCAGCTCGGAAATGCCGATGCCGCTGTCGGTCACCTGCCATTCCAGGCTGACCTGGGTGGCGTCGATCGCCAGCACGCGGGTGCGCAGCACCACCCGGCCGGTGTCGGTGAACTTGATGGCGTTGCTCAGCAGGTTGTTGAGGATCTGGCGGATGCGTATCGGGTCGCCGACCACCTGCGCCGGCAGCTGTGCATCGGTGCAGGCATATAGCAGCAAGCCCTTGCGCTGGGCAAAGGCGCGATAGGTGCGCAGGGTGTCCTCGAGCATGTCCAGCGGGCAGAACGCCACGGGCTCCAGGGCCATTTGCCCAGACTCGATCTTGGACACGTCGAGCACGTCGCTGATCAGCTGGAACAAGGTCGCCGAGGAGCGCTGGATGGTGTGCAGGTAGCCCTGCTGGCGGCTATCCAGCGAGGTCAGGCCGAGCAGTTCGAGGGTGCCCAGCACGCCGTACAGCGGGGTGCGGATTTCATGGCTCATGGTCGCCAGGAACAGGGTCTTGGCCTGGTTGGCGGCATCGGCGGCGCGGCGTGCGTCTTCCAGTGCCTGGGCGTCCTCGACATGGCGGGTGACATCGCTCAAGGCGAGCAGCTTGACGTCCTCGCCGTGATAACGGGTCGAGACGAAACCGACCTTGAGGTGGCGGCCGTCGATCTGCACGTGATGCTCGCCGCTGCGGCTGTCGTCCAGTTGCGGTGCCAGCCTCTTGATCAGCTCGCCGGTACCGTGCCATTGCTGGGCGCATTGGTTTTCCAGGAGCACGGCATGGTCGGCGTTGCGCACCACGCACAGCCCGGTCGGGGCGGTATCGATGACCACCCGGCTGAAGGCCTCGCTCTCGGCGATGGTTTCGTGGGCCGCCCGGGCGGGCAGGATGACCCGTTGCTGGTACCAGCGGATGGCCGCCCGGCCCACGCCGAAGAGCACCAGGAAGGTGACGGCGAGGCTGGCCAGCGACCAGAACGCGTAGCGGAAGAAGTGCTGGTAGGTCACGGTGTAGACCGCGCTCCAGCCGCCGTTTGCCTGTTCGTGCAACCGGAACACCAGGCCGTTGGCCTTGAAGTTCAGGCCCTCTTGCACGTCGGCCAGCGGCAGGGGGTCGCCGATCAGGACGGTGCCGGAGGGGGCGATCAGGGTGAAACGGTCATACACGGTCCAGGCCATGATGCGTTCGAAATCGTTGATCTGGGCCAGGTCGACCAACGATGCCACCTGGAAACGTCCGGCGCTGGCCCGCGCCGGGTCCTGGGCAATGCTGGCAAACGCCAGTACCCGTGGCGGCGAGGCCTGGTCGGGCTGGGCGACGTAGCTGCGCCAGAGGACCGCGTCTTCCTGCGCCCAGGCAGCTTCATCGGGCAGGCGTGCGGCCACCTGGCCGATCACCGCCATGAAGGGCTCGTTGCCACTGACCGTCTGGCCGCGGCCACGGCCGGCGGCGGGCACGGCGATGTCGTAGTGCATCCCCGGCGAGAACAGGATCACCTGGGGCGAGCGGTAGTGGGCAGCCGACCAGAAGCTGCTGTAGAAGGCGGCGAGGTTCGCGCCCTGGCTGAAGATACGCGGCATCTGGCTGCTATCGACGCGCTCGCGATCGAGCTTGACGCTGAATGGCAGGGTGAACGGGAACGCCTGGCCTTCGTAGATTTCCGGGCCTTCCGCGGCCAGGGGCGTCAGTGCGGCCTGCAGGGGACGGTGCCGCTCGAGCAGCTCGCCCTCGACGCTTTGCCGCACCAGGGCCTTCAGGAAGGACTCCTGCTCGCGGATGTTTTCCATGAGGCGGGCGAAGTGAATGTTCACCGTGTCTTGGTGTTCGTCGACCAGACGCTGGATCGACCAGACGCTGAACGCCACCAGCAGCAGGGCCAGGCCGAGCAGTGCGGTCATGCCTTTGTTCAGGCGCAGAGAGCTGCGGGCAAGGTTTTCCAGCAGGGCGTTGTACTGTTTCATGGGGGGCAGCGGAGTCCGGAAGGCCTGGGAAGCGTCGATATCAAATGGATATTACCTCCGAAGTTCGGCCTTCACAGGGGTAATGCAGATTAAAAGGCCGCGGGCGGGCCATCGCTGTGCAGCAGGTGCTGGAACTGCTCGGCCGACACGGCGTGGGAGATCAGGAACCCCTGGACCTGGTTGCAGTCGACCTTGCGCAGCATTTCCAGCTCCTGGGGCGTCTCGACCCCTTCGGCGACCACGGTGAGGCCAAGCTTGCGGCCCAGGGCGACGATGCTGGCCAGGGCCGAGGCCAGGCTTTCGCTCTCATCGCAGCGTTGCACCAGCGCGCGGTCGATCTTGAGCTCGGTAAAGGGTGTCGAGACCAGGCTCATGTAGGAACTGTAGCCTTTGCCGAAGTCGTCCTGGGACAGGCCGAAGCCCTTCATGCGCAAGCGGCAGGCGCCGGCGTAGAAGTTGCTCAGGTCCTCGGGGATCGAGCACTCCATCAGCTCGAAGCACAGCTTGGCGGGCACCCCCTGGTGGTGCAGGACGAAGGCCAGCAAGCGGTCGGCCAGGTCGTGGCTGTTGAGCAGGTGGGTCGGCAGGTTGATCGACACCGGGATGTCATAGCCCTGTTCGCGCCAGCGCACCTGGGCGTCCATGGCCTGCTTGAGCATCGCCCACAGCAGGCGCTCTTCCAGGCCGAAGGCGTTGAGGGTCGGCAGGAAGGTGCCTGGCAACAACACGCCTTGTTCCGGATGCATCCAGCGCACCAAGGCCTCGGCGGCGACGATGCGGCCGTTGTGCAGGGACTTCTTGGGTTGGAACCAGGCCTGGAAGGCGCGGTTGTTGAGGGCGTCGACCAGGGTCTGGCGGTCGAATTCGAGGGCGGCCGGGGCGCTTTGCGTGGTGGCCTGGCGGCGCAGTTGCAACTGGTCGATCAGGCTGCGCAGGGCGGCGGGTTCGACCGGCTTGGAAATCAGCCCGAGCACATCCACGCCCAGGTTCTTGGCCACCAGGCTGGCGGCCATGAGCATGCGCCGCGAGGCGGCGCTCATGATCGCCAGGCCCGGCTTGTGGCGCAGGCCGGTGAGATGCTGGATGAACTGCACGCCATCCATGCCCGGCATCAGCAGGTCGGTCAGGACCAGGTCGAAGTCACGCAGGCGCAAGCGTTCCAGGGCTTCCTGGCCATCCCGCGCGGCCTCCAGGTGGAAGTTGCCCAGTTCGCTGAACAGGTGCTGCAGGTACATGTGCTGGAACGGGTGGTCTTCGACGATGAGGATGTTAAAGGGCTTCAAGACGGCTACCTCGATACGGGGCCAGGCAGTTGAACAGGGCTTGCAGGTTGAAAGGTTTGATCAGGCAGCGGTCCATGCCGGCGGCCAGGCACAGTTCTTCCTCGCCGCGCAGGGCGTTGGCGGTGGCGCCGATGATGGGCAGGGTGCAGCCTTGCTGGCGCAGGGCCCGGGCCAGGGCGTAGCCGTTCATGCCGGGCATGTTGACGTCGCTCAGCACCAGGTCGAAGCGCTCGTGCTGCCAGGCATGCAGGGCCTGCTCGCCGTCGCCGGCCAGGGTCACGCTGCAGCCGAGCTCCTTGAGCTGGTCGCGCAGGATCAACTGGTTGATGACGTTGTCCTCGGCGACCAGCACGTGCAGCCCGAGCGGCTCCGGCGCATCGGCGTGCGCCAGGGTTTCGCCGCGCGCACGGTGCAGGCCCTGGGCTTGGCTGACGGCGTGATGCAGGGCGCCGAGGTCGGTGAGGTTCACCTGCCATTGGCGCACGTCTTCGCGGGCCTCCCAACTGCCGAAGGCACTGGCCAGGATGCGTGGGCCAAGCCATTGGGCCAGCAGTGGCTGCTCGAGGCTGCCGGGGTGCAGTTCGAGCAACAGTTCGCAGGTTGCCGGGCCGGTAGTGGGTGGCATGCCCACCTGGGCCCGTGCGCCCCAGCGGCACAGCCAGCCGGCAAACGTCTCGGCCAACTCGTGGATGGGCGAGACCACATGGATGCGCTCGGCCAGCAGGTTGAAGGGCGCGAGGGCAGGGGCGCTGGCGGCCGAGGTGACTTCCAGGGGCAGGGTCAGGCTGAAGCTGCTGCCCAGGCCCAGCTCGCTGACCAGGCGCAACTGGCCGTTCATCAACTGTGTCAGGCGTTGGCAGATGGCAAGGCCCAGGCCGGTGCCGGGCACCAGCTGGGTATGGCCTTCGCTTTGGTAGAAGGGGTCGAAGATGTTTGCGTGGTCCTGCTCGGCAATGCCCTTGCCGGAGTCTGCCACCTGCCACAGCACCGAGCAGCGCTCGCCCTCGCGGTTGAGCAGCTTGGCGCGCAGCACCACGCGGCCACAATCGGTGAACTTCACGGCATTGCTCAGCAGGTTGTTGAGGATCTGGCGGATCCGGTTGACGTCGCCGATAAGCCGCTCGGGCAGGTGCGGATCCAGGCAGCCATAAAGCTGCAGGCCCTTGTTTCTGGCTGCGGCGCTGTAGCTTTGAATCACTTCCATGGCCAGTTCCGCGACGCAGAACTCGCTGCGCTCGAGGGCCAGTTGGCCGGCCTCGATCTTCGACACGTCGAGCACATCGCAAATCAGTTGCAACAGTGTCGCCGAAGAGCCTTCGATGGCTTGCAGGTAGTCGCGTTGCTGCCCATCGAGGGTCGTGCGCGACAGCAGCTCCAGGGTGCCGAGCACCCCGTACAGCGGCGTGCGGATCTCGTGGCTCATGGTGGCCAGGAACTGGGTCTTGGCTTCGTTGGCGCTGTCGGCGGCGCGCCGGGCATCCTCCAGCGCCGCCTCGATCTGCTTGCGCGCGCTGATATCGCTGAACACGCAAAGCACCACGTCCTCGCCCTTGTAGCGGGTCGGCGCGCAGCTCAGGTAAAGATGGCGGCCGTCGCTGGTTTCGAAGTCATCGCCGCAGGCGACACAGGGTTCGGCGAAGGCCTGTTCGATCCAGGCCGCGCTGCGCGAGACCCGGGCTTCGCCCAGCCACTGCTGGGCCAGGCGATTTTCCAGCACTACCTGGCCGTCGCTGCGGCGCAGGACGCACAGTGCCACCGGCGCGGTCTCGATCACGTCGCGGTTGAACAGCTCGCTTTCGACCAGGGCGCGGATGCGTTGCACCGTCGGGCTGATGAAGCGCTGTTCGAAGCGGCGTATCAACAACAGCATCAGGCCGATGCTGAGCAGGCAGAACAGCAGGGCGCCGACAATCTGCAACCAGAGCCCGGAGAGGATGGCGAGCAGGTCGATGGCATACACCAGTTGCCAGTCCGACGACATCAACGGCTTGTTGATGACCAGGTACTCCGGCAGCAGCCCTTGGCCGACGAAACCGAAGAAGTCACTGCCCTGGTGGGCGAGCAGCAACTGGCTCAGCGCCTGGTCGGAGCTGTTGCTGAACACCAGCATGCCATCGGCGTTGTACATCATGAACTTGCCCGACGTCGCATCGTTTAGGGTCGGCGAGACTTCGCGGCTGTCGATCTCCAGCCCCAGCCAGCCGGAGTCCGGGTCGCGCTGGTCGAGACGCTGGAAGATGTACAGGTGCGTGTGCTGCTCGTCCTGGTCGGCGAGCCACAGTTCATCGACCGCCGCGGGCTGGCGCGCCTGTTCGCCCTGCAAGCGCCGTAGCAGGGTGGCAGAGGGGGTGTGGGCATGGGCGATGGCGCTGTACAGCCAGCGCGCCTGGCCCTGGGGGCCGGCGCCGACGTACAGCAGGTTGACCTGTTTGGCGCGCAGGTAGTCACACATGCGTGGGGTCAGCCACAGGCTCCATTGCTTGCCTGGCTTGTCGCCCAACAGCAGGTGCACTTCCTCGCTGGGAATATTGGCCATTGGCAGCTTGCCCGGCGTGGTGCGGGCAATGGCTGTGAGGCTCAGGCTTTCCAGCAGCGCTTCACGGTTGGTGAAGAAGGTGTGCGCCTCGGCGATCGCACTGCTCATGTAGCCGCGGCGCTTGGAAATGTCGGTATTGAAGCTGAGCAGCAGGAAACTGTAGGCGCCGCCGAGGATCCCCGCTGATAGCACCAATGCCAACAAGCGAAGCAGGTGGCGCGCCGCTTCGGGGTTGGAGAGCAGTGGGTTGATCTGTTGTAGGTAGGATTTCAGTCGCATCGGGCGACTTTAGGCGCGGGGATGGCAGGACGATATCAGACGATCCTTAAAGCCATTTGTGTCCAAGCGGCCCAGGTGGAGGGCTTTCGTTGTTCGCTTTGTGATGGGCGTCACACCTGCTCCCGTGTCTAGTACCGTTTATCGGATAGGCTGGGGACACAGGGGTTCTACCAGGGAGAAACACGATGGGCATCAAGGCATTTGCAGTGTGTGTAGTGGCCTGCCTGGGGTGGGTCGCGCAAGCGCAGGCAGCCACGGCGATCGGCTCGGGCGTGCTGCAGTTCACCGGCAGCATCGTCGAGTCTTCCTGCCGGGCAGAGGCAGGGGCCATGGGGGTACGGGTGGCGGATTGCCCTTCGACGGCGCAGCGTAGCCAGGTCGATGTCCAGCGCGCGGATCGCCAGGTCGAGCAGGTGCAGGCCATGCGGGCTGATGCGCGGGGTGAGTTGTATCGCCTGGTCGATATCAAGGGGCAACCGCTGGCCCAGGGCAATTACGTGGTGATCCTGACCGCGCCTTGATGATCAGCCTGGCACCGGCCATGCCGATGTTCGCCGGCAAGGCTGGCTTGCACAACGATCAGCTTGTGCCATAGCGGCGCTTTTTTTGCCGGTACATCTGGTCATCGGCATGGCTGAGCAGCGCGTCGGCATCGCCACCGTCCTCGGGATAACAGGCCACGCCAATGCTGCAGGTGGGCACGGCGATACCGTCGTAACCGGCGCCCAGCGGCTCGGCCATGGCCGCCAGGATCTGCGCCAGCGTCTCTGCCAGCGCACCCGCAGCGCTGGTGTCGGGCAGCAGCACGGTGAATTCGTCGCCGCCCATGCGCGCCACGGTATCGCGTGGCCCCACGCAGGCTTGCAGGCGCCCGGCGAGGGTGCACAGCACCCGGTCGCCCGCGGCATGGCCATGCATGTCGTTGATGGCCTTGAAGTCGTTGACGTCGAGAAACAGCAGCGCCAGCGGCCGCTGCTGGCGCTGCGCCTCAGCCAGCGCCGAGGCCAGCCGGGCATTGAACAGCGCGCGGTTGCACAGCTTGGTCAACGGGTCGTGGTGGGCGAGAAAACGCAGTTCCTCCTCGGCCTGGGTGAGCGCCGTGATGTTGCGCGCCACACCGATCCGCGCGCCGACCTCGTCCGACCAGAAGGCCGCCCAGAGGATATGCACGACGCCGCCATCCTTGCGCAGGTAGCGGTTGCGAAAATCGAAGTGGGCATGGCCGTTCATCACCCGGATGATCGAGGCGCGGGTCGCCTCGAGGTCGTCGGGGTGCATGTAGTGGGTGATCGGCGTGCCGATCAACTCGTCGGCGCGGTAGCCAAGCAAGGCCTCGCAGGCATTGCTGACGAACACGATGGTGTTGTCCCGGTCGACCACGAACACAGTGTCCAGCATCAGCTGGATCAACTTGGGGTAAAGCGTTTGCAGGTCTAGGGGCATAGGGCAGGAAGTCCGGCGCAGAGGGCGTGATCGCGAACGGCGGCGGGCGTCCTTGCCGGCTGGGTACAGGGCCGCAGGTAGCAAGATGCGGCGCGTGGCCAGCATACACAGAGGCGGACCCGTGGCACTAGGCTCTGTATGAAAAGTCTTGAGACGAAGGCCAGGCAAGGCGAAAACAGCCGAGCAAGCGCAGTGTACTGGCGTACATGAGCATTGCGAGGCGGTTTTCAACGCAGCATGAACGAGTATCAAGGCTTTTCGTACAGAGCCTCGCGGATGGCGTGAATTCAGCTTTCGGCGGGCAGGCCGGCTTCGGCGGCCAGGCGCTCGCGCTCGGCCTTGCAGATGTACTTGGGCTTTTTCGGGGCGAGCTTGGCGCTCGCCTTCTTGGCATGGGCTTTCAGCAGTTGGTTGATCTTCTTGCGGCGGTTCATGTGCGTCCTCTGCCCACGGTCATGTGCGGGCGGGGATTGTACATGGGCTCAACGGCGATAGTAGCGGTAGTCTTGCCGGTAGCGATGGTGCATGGCTCGCTCGTGGTGGCGTTCCCAGTAGCGCTGGCGCTCTAGCTCGCGCCGGTGCTGTTCGCGGCGCCATTGCTCGCGTCGCCACTGTTCGCGACGCCAGTCGTCACGGCGGTCGTGCCAGCGCTCGTCGTGGCGGTAGCGGTCGTCGTGGGCGAGCAAGGTGGTCGCGGGCTGGGCAGTCATCTCGGCAAGGTCCGGCCAGGGGCTGGCGGCGCGGGTGACGGCTGCGGGTTGCTGCAGGGGTATGGGCGGTGCTGCCGCTGCCGAACCCGCTGCCACGAGGGCGAACAGGCCGAAGAGCAGCGTGCGCGGGGAAAGGATGGTCATGAACAGGGGCAGCCTCTGCGGGACAGTGGGTCGATGGACGGATAAATAGACCGCGCCCGTGGGAAAAGTTCGAAGCCTGCCGCCTGGGCGCGGGCACGCCCGCCCCACGGCCGTTATTCATCCTGCTCCGCTCGCCAGCGCCTGTCGGGCTGGTCATCCAGCTGCAGTGGGGCTCAGGCGCTCGGTCCTGAGGTGCTGTCCATGGCGAGCCAGCGCGATGGTTCGCAAGGCGTGGGATCTTGCCGAATCGTCAGGGCTTGGGCAGGCGAGGCGAGGCGACTCTTGGCCGGACGCGTCAGGCCAGCAGGCCCAGCGCGGCCAGGGCTGCCAGGCCAAGGCCGATGGCAATCGAACAGCCGCCCAGCGACAGCGCCGCCCGGCCTTGGCGGTACCAGCCGTCGTGCCCCAGCTGCCGTGCCGGGGCCAACAGGCTGCGCCAGCGCAGTTCGGTGTCGTGGAAGGCGTGCAGGTGCTCGGGCTTGGCATCCAGCCAGCGGCGAAAATCGATACGCTCGCTGGCCGTCACCTGCGGGCTCTGCAGGCGCACGTACCAGTGCCCGGCGCTAGCGGCCAGGGCGTCGCCTGGCTGGCGGGTGGTCTGCAAGGCCTGGTTCATGTGGCGTTCGATGCTGACCAGTGGCAGGTCGAGGCGCGTGGCGATCTCGGCGAAACCCAGCTGATCGAGGCGGTTGAGCAGGAGCACTTGCTGGACCCGCCGTGGCAGGCGCTTGAGCGCATGCAACAAGGCGTCTTCGCCGTGCTGTTCGGCCGTGTGCGGATCATGCTCGAGGGGCAGCAGCAGACGGGTCATGGACAGCTCCTTGCTCATTGGGGAAGGGGTGGGGGCATCTTCCGTGATGCAGCATCAGCTTAGTCTTAACGAGATTGATTCTCAAGTGCTGATTCCGCAAAGATTTGTAATGAGCGTTCACGTGCTGACACACTTTTGCTATCATCGGCGCCATCAAACGATCTTCATTAGCCTGAAGAGCCAAAAAAAATGACCCGGCAAAAAGCCGGGTCAAAAACCGTGATTAGCCTGATGAGGAGATAATCTGAGCGTCCGACCTGAGGACGTTGCAGGTTATCCAGCGGGTCTCGCGACCTGCTGAGTGCAATAATAATCGTTATCATTTGCCAGTCAAATGTTTTTTCCGTGCACCGGTAAAAAAATCCTCCTGACGCCTTCCTCGTCCCCGGCAACTGGGGCTATCGCCGTTCGTCGGCTATCACGTTCTCCCTAGCGATTACCCGCCTTCTCCGTGGCGTGGCACTGCTCCAGCAGGGCCCGGGCCATGTTCATCATGTGCATCAACGCAAATACCACCTCCCGCGTGGTGCCCTGCAGGTGGCTGCCGGTTTCCTGCGCCGTGGCGGCCGCGCAGCGCAGCAGGGCCATGGCATGCTCGCTGGCCTGGGCGTTGCTGACGCCTTCGCGCAAGGTCCAGAGCGAACGCTCCAGGTCAGGCTTGCTGGGGGTGGGGTTGAGGTAATAGTCGAGGGCGCGGCGGGCGGCCTCTTCGTCGAGATCTGTGTCTTCTTTTTTCGAATCACTCATGACTGCACCTACGAAATCCGTTCCAGGACAATGGACAGTGATAGTAGGTCAAACTGTATTGTTAATGCGTGCTAAGATAATTCTGGATGTGTATTGATGCCGTTCATCCAGTCCGTATCGTTCTCAGCCATGGAAAACTGGATCGAATTTCTGTCGCGCTACCAGCGCGAGCACCACCTCAAGCAACACCAACTGGCCGAACGCCTGGGCATGACCCAAGGCGGTGTCGGCCATTGGCTGCGCGGCACGCGCAGGCCGACCCTGGCGACCGTCAACGAAAAACTGGAAAAGCTCGGCCTGGTGTACCTCGAGGCGCGGGTGATGGTGGTCGAGCGAGGCATGACCCGCGAGAGCAGGGGCGTCTATGCGGTCGACCCGCCGCAGCCGGTCAATGCCCTGCGCCACGCCAGTTTTCGCTTCCCGGTGTTGAAATGGGCCGACCTGCAAGGGGTGTTGCCCGAGGCCGGGGAAACCCAGGAATTGACCGGGTATATGCCGGCGGGCAATGCCTTCTGGCTGCCGGTGGAGAATGACGCGATGAATGCCGCCAGTGGCCGCAGCGTGCCGCAGGGCGTGCTGGTGCTGGTGGATGCGGGGATCGAGGCCGCGCCGGGGCGCCTGGTGGTGGCCCGCCAACCGGGCAAGCCGGCGGTGCTGCGCGAGTTGATCGAGGAAGGCGGGCAGCAGATGCTCAGGCCGCTCAATACCTTGTATCCGACGGTCCTATGCGAGGACGGGTGCGAGTTCCTCGGGGTGGTGGTGCGGATGCACGGGGTGCTCTAGGTTCGCGCGCAGGCCGTGTTGGGGCTGCGAGGTGCCAGGCGGGAGTCTTGCAGCGCTCTTGAGATCGAGCGCCGCGCGGGCGGCGCTCGATCGCATAGGCGAAACAACCCTTCCGGCGAACGCATCGCCGCCGTTACGCCTCCTCCAACTCGACCAGCACCGTCCCCTCGCTGACCATATCCCCCTCCTGACAGAACAGCGCCTTCACTGTCCCCGCATGGGGCGCCCGAATGCTGTGCTCCATCTTCATCGCCTCCAGCACCACCAGCGCGGTTCCGGCCTCGACGACCTGTCCCGGCTCGACCAGCACCCGCACGATACTGCCGTTCATCGGCGCGCCCAGGCCGCCCTGGTGGGCGTGGCTGGCCTCGGCGGCGGCAATCGGATCATGCACGCTGATGGCGTGCAGCTCGCCCTGCCAGCGCAGGTACAGCGTGCCGCCACGCTGTACCGCCAGGTGCCGTCGGCGCAGGCCATCGAGGTCATGGCACAGTTGCTCGCCTTCCAGCCGATACGTCGACGGCGCACTGCGCTCCAAGGCCACGGCCTGTTCATGGCCGTCGCAGTGCAGATGCAAGCTGCTGCGCGCCGGCAGGCCCAGGCGCAGGCCATCACGGGCGGCCCAGGGCGACACCCGGTCATCCTGGCGTTGTCGCGCGGGCTTGCTTTGCAACCAGGCCTCGGCGGCGGCTTCCCAGAACGGTGCCGGCAAGGGTTGCGGCGCAGGCAGCAAGACATCCTGATGGCGCGGGATGAACCCGGTGTCCAGCTCGGTGGCGGCAAACGCCGGGTGCGCGAGGATGCGGCGCAGGAAGGCGATATTGGTCTTCAAGCCGCCGATGGCGAACTCGTCGAGCATCGCCAGCAGGCGCAGGCGGGCCTGTTCGCGGTCCTCGCCCCAGGCGATCAGCTTGCCCAGCATCGGGTCGTAGAACGGCGAGATCACATCGCCCTCGGCGACACCGCTGTCCACCCGCCGCCCTTCGCCGGGTGCCGACTCGCGGTACAGCGCCAGGGTGCCGGTGGCCGGCAGGAATTCATTGGCCGGGTCCTCGGCGTACAGCCGCACCTCGATGGCATGGCCGAGCAGCGGCACCTGCGCCTGGGTGATCGGCAGCGTCTCGCCGCAGGCCACGCGGATCTGCCAGGCCACCAGGTCCAGCCCGGTGATCGCTTCGGTGACCGGGTGCTCCACCTGCAGGCGGGTGTTCATCTCCATGAAGAAGAACTCGCCACGGGCATCGAGCAGGAATTCCACCGTGCCGGCGCCGACATAGCCGATGGCCTGGGCGGCACGCACCGCCGCCTCGCCCATGGCCTGGCGCAGCTCAGGCGACAACCCCGGGGCCGGCGCCTCCTCGACCACCTTCTGGTGGCGGCGCTGGATCGAGCAGTCACGCTCGTTGAGGTACAGGCAGTGGCCGTGCTGGTCGGCGAACACCTGGATCTCCACATGGCGCGGCTTGAGCACGTATTTTTCCACCAGCATGCGCGCATCGCCGAACGACGACTGCGCCTCACGCTGGGCCGAGGCCAGGGCATCGGCCAGCTGGCTTTCCTCCTCGACCACCTTCATGCCCTTGCCGCCACCGCCGGCGCTGGCCTTGAGCAGCACCGGGTAGCCGATGCGCTCGGCGGCGGCGCGGAAGGTCTCCAGGTCCTGGGCCTGGCCGTGGTAGCCCGGCACCAGTGGCACGCCGGCGGCCTCCATCAGGGCCTTGGCCGCTGACTTGCTGCCCATGGCGTCGATGGCGCTGGCCGGTGGGCCGAGGAAGATCAGCCCGGCCTGTTCGATGGCGCGGGCGAAGCCTGCGTTCTCGGACAGGAAACCATAGCCTGGGTGGATGGCCTGGGCGCCGCTGGCCTTGGCGGCGGCGATCAGCTTGTCGATCACCAGGTAGCTGTCGGCCGCCTTGGTGCCGCCGAGGTCGACGCGGATATCGGCTTCGCGGCTGTGGCGGGCGTCGCGGTCGGTGGTGCTGTGCACGGCCACGGTGGTCAGGCCCATGGCCTTGGCGGTACGCATCACCCGGCAGGCGATTTCGCCGCGGTTGGCGACCAGCAGGGTGGTCAGGGTAGGGCGGCTCATGGGCGCGGTTCCTTGTTGTCTTGCCAGGCCGGGGGGCGTTTTTCCAGGAAGGCGCGCAGGCCCTCCTGGCCTTCGGCGCTGACACGGATGCGGGCGATGGTGTTCTCGCAGTAGCGACGCAGCGCCGGGCTCAGTTCGCCGTCGTCCACTTCGCGCAGCAGCTCCTTGGTGGCGCGCAGGGCCTGGGGGCTGTTGTGCAGCAGGTTGCTCACCCAGGCCTCGACCTGGGCGTCGAGCTCGGCGGCCGGGTACACCTCGGCCAGCAGGCCCAGCTCGCGGGCACGCACGCCGCTGAAACGCTCGGCACTGAGGGCGTAGCGACGCGCGGCGCGCTCGCCGATGGCCTTGACCACGAACGGGCTGATCACCGCGGGCGCCAGGCCGATGCGGACCTCGGACAGGCACAGCTGGGCGTCCTCGGTGCCGATGGCCATGTCGCAGCAACTGATCAGCCCCAGGGCGCCACCGAAGGCTGCGCCTTGCACCACGGCCAGGGTCGGTGCCTTGAGCCGGTGCAGGGCGTACATCAGCTCGCCGAGTTCATGGGCGTCGTCGAGGTTGGTGTTGAAGTCCAGTTGCGCCGACTGCTGCATCCAGGCCAGGTCCGCCCCGGCGCTGAAGTGCCGGCCACGGCCGCGCAGCAGCACGAAGCGCAGGCGCGTGTCCTCGGCCAGGCGGTCGAGGGCGACGATCAGCTCGCGGATCATCTGCGCGTTGAAGGCGTTGTTCTTGTCTTCGCGGCTGAGCCACAGGGTGGCGAAGCCGCGCGGGTCGTGTTCCAGTTCGATAGTCGCGAAGTCGCTCATGGGTCACATCCGGAAAATGCCGAAGCGGCTCTGTTCGATCGGGGCGTTCAACGCGGCGGACAAGGCCAGGCCGAGCACATCGCGGGTCTGCGCCGGGTCGATGACCCCGTCGTCCCACAGCCGGGCGCTGGAGTAGTAGGGGTGGCCCTGGCGCTCGTACTGGTCGAGGATCGGCTGCTTGAGTTGCTGTTCGTCTGCTGCGCTGAATACCTCGCCACTGCGCTCGCTCTGTTCGCGCTTGACCTGGGCCAGCACGCCGGCGGCTTGCTCGGCGCCCATCACGCCGATCCGCGCGTTGGGCCACATCCACAGGAAGCGCGGGTCGTAGGCGCGGCCGCACATACCATAGTTGCCGGCGCCGAAGCTGCCACCGATGATCACCGTGAACTTCGGCACCTGGGCGCAGGCCACGGCGGTGACCAGCTTGGCGCCATGCTTGGCGATGCCGCCTTCTTCGTACTTCTTGCCGACCATGAAGCCGGTGATGTTCTGCAAGAACAGCAACGGGATGCCGCGCTGGCAGGCCAGCTCGATGAAGTGCGCGCCTTTTTGCGCGGCCTCGGCGAAAAGGATGCCGTTGTTGGCCAGGATCGCCACCGGGTAGCCGTGCAGGTGGGCGAAGCCGCACACCAGGGTGGTGCCGAACAGCGCCTTGAACTCATCGAACCGCGAGCCGTCGACCAGCCGCGCGATCACCTCGCGCACATCGAACGGCTGCTTGGCATCGGCCGGCACCACGCCGTACAGCTCCTCGGCGTTGTACAGCGGCGCAATCGGCGCCTGGCACTGCAGCTTGCCCTGCTTGTGCCAGTTGAGGTTGGCGACGCTGCGCCGGGCAATGGCCAGGGCGTGCTCGTCGTTGTCGGCGTAGTGGTCGGCCACGCCGCTGGTGCGGCAGTGCACGTCGGCGCCGCCGAGCTCCTCGGCGCTGACCACTTCACCGGTGGCGGCCTTCACCAGCGGGGGGCCGGCGAGGAAGATGGTCGCCTGCTGGCGGACCATGATCGCCTCGTCGGCCATGGCCGGCACATAGGCGCCACCGGCGGTGCACGAGCCCATCACCACGGCGATCTGCGGGATGCCCAGGGCACTCATGTTGGCCTGGTTGAAGAAGATCCGCCCGAAGTGCTCGCGGTCGGGGAACACTTCGTCCTGGCGCGGCAGGTTGGCGCCGCCGGAGTCCACCAGGTAGATGCACGGCAGGCGGTTCTGCAGGGCGATGGTCTGCGCGCGCAGGTGTTTTTTTACCGTCAGCGGATAGTAGGAGCCGCCTTTGACCGTGGCGTCGTTGGCCACGATCATGCATTCCACGCCTTCGACGCGGCCGATGCCGGCGATCACGCCGGCTGCCGGCACGTCCTCGCCATAGACCTCATGGGCCGCCAGCTGGCCGATCTCGAGGAACGCCGAGCCGGCATCGAGCAGGCGGTCGATGCGTTCGCGCGGCAGCAGCTTGCCGCGCGAGGTGTGGCGCTGCTGGGCCTTGGGCCCGCCGCCCTGGGCGACGTGGGCGAGCAGCCCGCGCAGGTGGGTGACCTGTTCGAGCATGGCCGCGCTGTTGCCGGCGAATTCCGCCGAGCGCGGGTTGATCTGGGTGTGCAGGGTAGCCATGGACGCCAGTTCCTTGTGCTCAGCGGGTTTCGTTGAACAGTTCGCGACCGATCAGCATCCGGCGGATCTCGCTGGTGCCGGCGCCGATCTCGTACAGCTTGGCGTCGCGCAGCAGGCGCCCGGCCGGGAACTCGTTGATGTAGCCGTTGCCACCGAGGATCTGGATCGCCTCCAGGGCCATCTGCGTGGCGCGCTCGGCGGTGTAGAGGATCACCCCGGCGGCGTCCTTGCGGGTGGTCTCGCCACGGTCGCAGGCCTGGGCCACGGCGTACAGGTAGGCGCGGCTGGCGTTGAGCTGGGTGTACATGTCGGCGATCTTGCCCTGGATCAGCTGGAACTCGCCGATGCTCTGGCCGAATTGCTTGCGGTCGTGGATGTACGGCACCACCAGGTCCATGCAGCTCTGCATGATGCCGGTCGGCCCGCCCGAGAGCACCACGCGCTCGTAGTCCAGGCCGCTCATCAGCACGCGCACGCCGCCGTTGAGCTGGCCGAGGATGTTTTCTTGCGGCACTTCGACGTCGTCGAAGAACAGCTCGCAGGTGTTGGAGCCGCGCATGCCCAGCTTGTCGAACTTGTTGCTGCGGCTGAAGCCTTTCCAGTCACGCTCGACGATGAACGCGGTAATGCCGTGGGCGCCCTTGTCCAGGTCGGTCTTGGCGTAGATCACGTAGGTGTTGGCGTCGGGGCCGTTGGTGATCCAGGTCTTGCTGCCGTTGAGCACGTAGTGGTCGCCGCGCTTCTCGGCGCGCAGCTTCATCGATACCACGTCGGAGCCGGCGTTGGGTTCGCTCATGGCCAGGGCGCCGATGTGCTCGCCGCTGATCAGCTTGGGCAGGTACTTGAGCTTTTGCTCATGGCTGCCGTTGCGGTTGATCTGGTTGACGCACAGGTTGGAGTGGGCGCCGTAGGACAGGGCTACTGACGCCGAGCCGCGGCTGATCTCTTCCATCGACACCACGTGGGCCAGGTAGCCCAGGCCGGCGCCGCCGTATTCTTCCGGCACGGTGATGCCCAGTAGGCCCATGTCGCCGAACTTGCGCCACATGTCGGCGGGGAACAGGTTGTCCTGGTCGATCTGCGCGGCGCGCGGCGCCAGTTCGGCGGCGACGAAGGTGCGCACCTGGTCGCGGAGCATGTCGATGGTTTCGCCCAGGGCGAAGTTCAGGCTGGGGTAATGCATTGGGGGCACCTTGTTGTTCTTGAAATGTACGCGGTGGGCGCGGCGTTGTGGCAGCGGGCTTGCCCCGCGATGTCCGTCAGAGCGGCCAGCGCAATTGCCTGGTCCGGCCTCATCGCGGGGCAAGCCCGCTGCCACAACGCCGCCATGCCTGTGGTTGACGTTAACGTAAACCTGGCGTCCTGGAGTGTCAATCGCAACGTCACCTTTACGTAAACGTAAATATGAACCAGAGTATTCCCAGCCCGCTTCAGCCGTGCCCAGAACAACCACAAGAAGGGACACCCATGCCTCAACCAAGCTATACCCGCGGCCGCCAGGACCAACCGCTGCTGACCCAGACCATCGGTCAGGCCTTCGATGCCAGCGTCGCCCGCCATGCCCAGCGCGAGGCCCTGGTGGTGCGCCACCAGGGCCTGCGCTACAGCTGGCGTGAACTGGCCGTCGAGGTCGATACCCACGCCCGGGCCTTGCTGGCGCTAGGGGTCGCCGTTGGCGAGCGGGTCGGCATCTGGGCGCCCAACTGCGCCCAGTGGTGCATCCTGCAGGTGGCCACGGCCAAGGTTGGCGCGATCCTGGTCAACATCAACCCGGCCTACCGCGTCGGCGAGCTGGACTACGTGCTGCGCCAGTCCGGCTGCCGCTGGCTGGTGTGCGCCGATGCCTTCAAGGCCTGCGATTACCATGCGATGGTGCAGGAGCTGGTGCCGGAGCTGGCGACCGCGGCGCCTGGCGCACTGGCCAGCGAGCGCCTGCCCGAACTGCGCGGGGTGGTCAGCCTGGCCACCGAGCCGCCGCCAGGCTTCCTGCCCTGGGCCGCGCTGGCCGGGCGGGCAGGGGCGGTGAGCGCGACCGACTACGCGGCGCGCCAGGCCCAGCTGCAGTTCGACCAACCGGTGAACATCCAGTACACCTCCGGTACCACCGGTGCGCCCAAGGGCGCCACCCTCAGCCACTACAACATCCTCAACAACGGCTTCATGGTCGGCCAGAGCCTGGGCCTGAGCGAGCGCGAGCGCATGGTGATCCCGGTGCCGCTGTACCACTGCTTCGGCATGGTCATGGCCAACCTCGGCTGCATCACCCACGGCGCCACCATGATCTACCCCAACGATGCCTTCGACGCCGAGCTGACCCTGCGCGCGGTGGCCGAGGAGCGGGCCAGCATCCTGTATGGCGTGCCGACCATGTTCATCGCCATGCTCGACCATCCGCTGCGTGCCCAGCTCGACCTGTCGAGCCTGCGCAGCGGCATCATGGCCGGCGCCACCTGCCCGATCGAGGTCATGCGCAAGGTCATCGACCAGTTGCACATGGCCCAGGTGCAGATTGCCTACGGCATGACCGAAACCAGCCCGGTGTCGCTGCAGACCGGCCCGGACGACGAGCTGGAGCTGCGCGTGACCACGGTCGGCCGCACCCAGCCGCAACTGGAAACCAAGCTGGTGGATGCCGATGGCTGCATCGTCGCCCGAGGCGAGATTGGCGAGCTGTGCACCCGTGGCTACAGCGTGATGCTCGGCTACTGGGACAACCTGCAGGCCACCCATGACGCCATCGACCCGGCCGGCTGGATGCACAGCGGCGACCTGGCGGTGATGGACGACGACGGCTACGTGCGCATCGTCGGGCGCAACAAGGACATGATCATTCGCGGTGGCGAGAACATCTATCCGCGCGAGCTGGAAGAGTTCCTGCACACCCACCCGGCGGTGGCCGAGGCGCAGGTGGTGGGGGTTCCGTGCAGCAAGTATGGCGAGCAGGTGGTGGCCTGGATTCGCCTGCATCCAGGGCACAGCGCCAGTACCGAGGAGCTGCAGCAGTGGTGCAAGGCACGGCTGGCGCACTTCAAGACGCCGCGGCATTTCCGCTTTGTCGATGAGTTTCCGATGACCGTGACGGGCAAGGTGCAGAAGTTTCGCATGCGCGAGATCAGCATCGCGGAGCTGGCTGAGCCGGTAGCGCCCTGAAGACCGCGTCCACCAGTTCGGCGAAGGTGAAGTAGGTGGGGATCTGATAAGGAATGAGGATGCCGAAGGCATGCTCGATGATGGCTTGCAGCTCGACCACGTCGAAACTGTCCGCGCCCAGTTCGTCGAGGGCGATATCGGGCCGGATCCGGTGCGGGCTCTGCTCCAGGAAGCGGGCCAGGATTCGCAGTAGGCGGAGGGTAACATCGAGGCGCGAGCGCATGCCGGGGTGGCCGTTGGCGGGTGGAGTTTCTCTGTACGCCGGTTGGCTGCTAGCGGCTACTGGTAGAACTGCCAGGTGCGGTTGGCCTGGCTTTGTGCTTGGTGGGCGGTGATCTCGCCGGTGCCGAGTATCGCGTCGCCTGGTTCGCCAGCAAGGCTGGCGCCTACAAAGGTGCGCGGTGGCGCTGGCGAGCCGCGCCAGGGCTTGAATTGCAAGCCTTGTCTATTCTCAAGCTTTCACCGGCGGCGTCTCGCTCGGCGGGTCGCCCACGGTCGGCGGCACGCTCGGCTTGATCGGCAGTTCGTCCGGGTCTTCCTCCGGCACGGGCGGCGGCAGGCTCGGGTCGTCGATATTGGGATCGGGTGTTTCCGGTGGAATGGGAATGTTCATCGCCTGACCTCGCATGGGTGAATTGAGCAGGTGCTGCAGGCTCTGACCGCTGGCCGCTGCCGTTCGCTCAATTTTTTTGAACCCCATGCCTGTGCCCGGCTCTGAACCCTTACCGCCACAATCCCCACGGAGCGAGTGCGATGTCAGGTAACGAGCCGTTCGAAAGCGTGCCCATGGCCGGCGACCATCCGGACCAGGCCATCAGCCTGTCCCAGGCGCTGCTGGCGCCACGCATCGTGATCGAGGCGATCAGCCCGGTGCTCGACGGCGGCACCTTCGCCGCCAAGGCCGTGCGCGGCCATGCGCTCGAAGTGGGCGCCAAGGTGTACAGCGATGGCCATGACCGCCTGGCCGTGACCCTGCACTGGCGCCAGGCCCACAGCCGGCGCTGGCACTGCGTGGCCATGCACTCGCCGGGCAACGACCTGTGGCTGGCTGCGTTCACCCCCACCGAGCTGGGCCTGCACCTGTTCAGCATCGAGGCCTGGATCGACCCTTGGGCCACCTACTGCCATGACCTGGAGAAGAAATACGCCGCCGGCGTGGAGGTGAAGCTGGAGCTGGAGGAGGGGCGCTTGCTGCTGGGCAAGGGCATCGAACGCAGCGATGGCCTGTTGCGCGAGCAGCTTGAACAATTGCAGCAGCGCCTGCCGGGGCTGTCGGCGGACGATCAGGTGGCGCTGCTGCTGCACCGCGACGCCGCGCAGTTGATGGTCGAGGCCGAGCACCGCAGCTACCTGACCCGCAGCGCCGAACTGCCGCTGGACGTTGACCGCGAGGCGGCGCAGTTCGCCAGCTGGTACGAGCTGTTCCCGCGCTCGGTCACCGACGACCCCGAGCGCCACGGCACCTTTGACGACGTGCACCAGCGCCTGCCGATGATCCGCGACATGGGCTTCGACGTGCTGTACTTTCCGCCCATTCACCCCATCGGCATGCAGCACCGCAAGGGCCGCAACAACGCCCTCAAGGCTGAACCGGGCGACCCGGGCAGCCCCTATGCCATCGGCAGCGCCGAAGGCGGCCATGAGGCCATCCACCCGCAGTTGGGCACGCGCGAGGACTTCCGCCGGCTGGTCGCCGCCGCCGCCGAGCATGGCCTGGAAATCGCCCTGGACTTTGCCATCCAGTGCTCCCAGGACCACCCCTGGCTCAAGGAGCATCCCGGTTGGTTCAGCTGGCGCCCCGACGGCAGTATCCGCTACGCCGAGAACCCGCCGAAGAAGTACCAGGACATCGTCAATGTCGACTTCTACGCCCCCGAGGCGGTGCCGAGCCTGTGGCTGGCGCTGCGCGACGTGGTGCTCGGCTGGGTCGAGCAAGGGGTCAAGACCTTCCGCGTCGACAACCCGCACACCAAGCCGCTGCCGTTCTGGCAATGGCTGATCGCCAATGTGCGCAGCCGCCACCCCGAGGTGATCTTCCTCGCCGAGGCCTTCACCCGCCCGGCGATGATGGCGCGCCTGGGCAAGGTCGGTTATGCGCAGAGCTACACCTACTTCACCTGGCGCAACAGCAAGCAGGAGCTGCGCGACTACTTCGAGGAGCTAAACCTGCCACCCTGGAGCCAGTGCTACCGGCCGAACTTCTTCGTCAACACGCCGGACATCAACCCGTATTTCCTGCAGACCTCCGGCCGCCCGGGCTTTCTCATTCGCGCGGCGTTGGCGACCATGGGTTCGGGGCTGTGGGGCATGTATTCGGGCTTCGAGCTGTGCGAGGGCACGCCGCTGCCGGGCAAGGAGGAGTACCTGGATTCGGAGAAATACCAGATCCGCCCGCGCGACTTCACCGCACCCGGCAATATCGTCGCCGAGATCGCCCAGCTCAATCGCATCCGCCGCCAGAACCGCGCCTTGCACAGCCACCTGGGGGTGGTGTTCCTCAACTGCTGGAACGACCAGATCCTGTACTTCGCCAAGCGCACGCCCGGGCGCGACAACGTCATCCTGGTGGCCATCAGCCTCGATCCGTACAACGCCCAGGAGGCCAGCTTCGAGTTGCCGCTGTGGGAGCTGGGGCTGGACGACAACGCCGATACCCAGGGCGAGGATTTGATGAACGGCCACCGCTGGACCTGGCACGGCAAGACCCAATGGATGCGCATCGAGCCCTGGCACCAGCCGTTCGGCATCTGGCGCATCGAAAAGCTGCGCTGACCCCTGTAGGAGCGGCCTTGTGTCGCGAAAGGGCTGCGCAGCAGCCCCAGCAATCCGCGGTATCTCCAAGACCCTGGGGCCGCTTCGCAGCCCTATCGCGACACAAGGCCGCTCCTACAGGGGCGTGCCGAACCGGAAAATGAAAGGAGTCGCACATGGCCAAGCGTTCCCGCCCGGCAGCCTTCATCGACGACCCGCTGTGGTACAAGGACGCAGTGATCTACCAACTGCACGTGAAATCGTTCTTCGATGCCAACAACGACGGTATCGGCGATTTCGCAGGCCTGATCGGCAAGCTCGACTACATCGCCGAACTGGGCGTCAACACCCTCTGGCTGTTGCCGTTCTACCCCTCGCCGCGGCGTGACGACGGCTACGACATCGGCGAATACAAGGCCGTGCACCCGGACTACGGCAGCATGGCCGATGCCCGGCGCTTCATTGCCGAGGCCCACAAGCGCGGCCTGCGGGTGATTACCGAGCTGGTCATCAACCACACCTCCGACCAGCACCCCTGGTTCCAGCGCGCTCGCCACGCCAAGCGCGGCAGCAAGGCGCGGGAGTTCTACGTGTGGTCGGACGACGAGCAGAAATACGACGGCACGCGGATCATCTTCCTCGACACCGAGAAATCCAACTGGACCTGGGACCCGGTGGCCGGCCAGTACTTCTGGCACCGCTTCTACTCGCACCAGCCGGACCTGAATTTCGACAACCCGCAGGTGCTCAAGGCGGTGATCGGGGTGATGCGTTTCTGGCTCGACCTGGGTGTCGATGGCCTGCGCCTGGACGCCATCCCCTACCTGATCGAGCGCGACGGCACCAACAACGAGAACCTGCCCGAGACCCACGAGGTGCTCAAGGCGATCCGCGCCGAGATCGATGCCAACTACCCCGACCGCATGCTGCTGGCCGAGGCCAACCAGTGGCCGGAAGACACCCGGCCGTACTTTGGCGAGGGCGACGGCGACGAATGCCACATGGCCTTCCATTTCCCGCTGATGCCGCGCATGTACATGGCCCTGGCCATGGAGGATCGGTTCCCGATCACCGATATCCTGCGCCAGACCCCGGAGATCCCGGCCAACTGCCAATGGGCGATCTTCCTGCGCAACCACGATGAGCTGACCCTGGAAATGGTCACCGACCGTGAGCGCGACTACCTGTGGAACTACTACGCCGAGGACCGCCGTGCGCGCATCAACCTAGGGATTCGCCGGCGCCTGGCGCCGCTGCTGCAGCGCGACCGGCGGCGCATCGAGCTGCTCACCAGCCTGCTGCTGTCGATGCCTGGCACGCCGACCCTGTACTACGGCGACGAGCTGGGCATGGGCGACAACATCTACCTGGGTGACCGCGACGGCGTGCGCACGCCGATGCAGTGGTCGCCGGACCGCAACGGTGGTTTCTCCCGTGCCGACCCCCAGCGCCTGGTGCTGCCGCCGATCATGGACCCGCTGTACGGTTACCAGACCGTCAACGTCGAGGCCCAGGCCCACGACCCGCACTCGCTGCTCAACTGGAACCGCCGCCTGCTGGCGGTGCGCAAGCAGCAGAAGGCCTTTGGCCGTGGCAGCTTGAAGATGCTCACCCCCAGCAACCGACGCATCCTGGCCTACCTTCGCGAGTACACCGACCCGCACGGCAACAGCGAAGTGGTGCTGTGCGTGGCCAACGTCTCGCGCGCCGCCCAGGCCGCCGAGCTTGACCTCTCGCAGTACGCGGAGCGGGTGCCGGTGGAAATGCTCGGCGGCAGCGCCTTCCCGCCGATCGGCCAGTTGCCGTTCTTGCTGACCTTGCCGCCGTATGGCTTCTACTGGTTCCTGCTGGCCTCCCACGACCGCATGCCCAGCTGGCACCTGCAGCCAGCCGAGGGCTTGCCCGAGTTGACCACCCTGGTGCTGCGCAAGCGCATGGAGGAGCTGCTCGAGGCGCCGTCACGCGACACCTTGCAAGGCGCAATCCTGCCGCAGTACCTGCCCAAGCGGCGCTGGTTCGCCGGCAAGGAAGGGCCGATCGACCAGGTGCGCCTGCGCTATGGCGTGCGTTTCGGCACCGCGGCCTTGCCGGCGTTGCTCAGCGAGATCGAGGTGCACAGCGACGGCGTCAGCAGCCTTTACCAACTGCCGTTCGGCCTGCTGCCCGAAGAGCAGATCAACGCCGCGCTGCCCCAGCAACTGGCGCTGTCGCGGGTGCGCCGCGGCCGCCAGGTCGGCCTGATCACCGATGCCTTCGTCCTGGAGCCTTTCGTTCGCGCGGTGCTGCGCGGCTGCCAGGACGGCCTGCGCCTGCCCTGTGGCGAGGCTATGGGCGAGCTGCGCTTCGAATGCACCGACCAGCTCGCGGCGCTGGCGCTGGATGACGACAGCGAAGTGCGCTACCTCAGCGCCGAGCAGTCCAACAGCTCGGTGGTGGTCGCCGGCAGCCTGGTGCTCAAGCTGATCCGCCGGGTCAACCCAGGGGTGCACCCGGAGCTGGAGATGAGCGCCTACCTGAGCGCCGCCGGCTTCGCCAACATTTCGCCGCTGCTGGCCTGGGTCAGCCGCGTCGACCCCGCTGACCAGGCGCACCTGCTGATGATTGCCCAGGGTTACCTGAGCAACCAGGGCGATGCCTGGGACTGGACGCAGAACACCCTGGAGCGGGCGATCCGTGATGAGATGGAGCCGGGCAGCGTCGAGCCCG
This sequence comes from Pseudomonas muyukensis, assembly GCF_019139535.1. NCBI lineage: Bacteria > Pseudomonadati > Pseudomonadota > Gammaproteobacteria > Pseudomonadales > Pseudomonadaceae > Pseudomonas > Pseudomonas muyukensis. The sequence continues at coordinate 2,684,541 of NZ_CP077073.1, forward strand.
AAGCACACACCGACGCCCTGGCCGAGCTCAGCGGTTTCGCCGCCTTGCTCGGCCAGCGCCTGGGCGAGATGCACCTGCTGCTGGCCGCGCCCAGCGCCAACCAAGCCTTCGCGCCACGACCGAGCGACGCCGCCGACAGTGAACGCTGGAGCGCGCAGATCGGCGCCGAGCTGGCCCATGCCCTCGACCTGCTGGCCCAGCACCGCGACACGCTGGACAGCGACAGCCAGGCCTTGGTCGATGACCTGCAGCAACAGCGCAAGGGCCTGCAACAGCACCTCGACGAACTCGCCCGCCAGGCCCAGGGCGGCTTGCTGATGCGCGTGCATGGCGACCTGCACCTGGGCCAGGTGCTGGTGGTGCAGGGCGACGCCTACCTGATCGACTTCGAGGGCGAGCCGGCGCGGCCGCTGGACGAGCGCCGGGCCAAGCACAGCCCGTACAAGGACGTCAGCGGCGTGCTGCGTTCGTTCGACTATGCTGCTGCGATGATCCTGCGCAGCGCCTCGGCGGTGGACCTGTCCGAGGCGGCGCGCCAGGCCCGCCAGCGGGTTGCCCGGCAGTACCTGCACCAGTCGCGCCACGCCTTCGTCGAAGCCTACGGGCTGGCCACCGCCGCCATGCCCCATGCCTGGCAGCAGGCCGAGGGCGAGCGCGCGGCGCTGGAGCTGTTCTGCCTGGAGAAGGCCGCCTACGAGATCACCTACGAAGCCGAGAACCGGCCCAGCTGGCTGGCCGTGCCTTTGCATGGCTTGCATGGGCTGATCAGTGCCTGGGGTGAAGCGTGAGCCTGAAAGACCCTGGGGCTGCAACGCAGCCCCAGGGCTATCGATGAAAACCTGGAAAGGGGCAGTGAGATGAATGCAACCACGCGTGACACCGGCGGCCTTCGGCAACGGGACCTCGATGCCCTGGCCCGCGCCGAGCACGCCGATCCGTTCGCAGTGCTCGGCCCGCACCCCGATGGTGCGGGCGGCCAGACTATCCGCGCCTTCCTGCCCAACGCCCTGAACGTGCGGGTGCTGGCGCGGGACGACGCACGCATCCTCGCCGAGATGCAGCAGGCCAGCCTGCCCGGGCTGTTCACCGCGCAGTTGGCCCAGGCCCAGCCGTACCAGCTGCAGATCGACTGGGCCGGCGGCCAGCAGGTCACCGAGGACCCCTACAGCTTCGGCCCGCAACTGGGCGACATGGACATGTACCTGTTCGCCGAGGGCAACCATCGCGACCTGTCTGGGCGTTTCGGCGCGCAGCCCAGCGAGGTCGATGGCGTCGCCGGCGTGTGCTTCTCGGTCTGGGCGCCCAACGCCCGGCGCGTGTCGGTGGTTGGTGACTTCAACAACTGGGACGGCCGCCGTCACCCGATGCGCCTGCGCCACAGTGCCGGGGTCTGGGAGCTGTTCGTGCCGCGCCTGGGCGTGGGCGAGCCCTACAAGTTCGAGGTGCTCGGCCACGACGGCGTACTGCCGCTCAAGGCCGACCCGCTGGCCCGCGCCACCGAGCTGCCGCCAAGCACCGCGTCGAAGGTGGCCGGGCCGCTGGCCCACGCCTGGCGCGACCAGCCGTGGATGGAGCAGCGGGCCCAGCGCCATGCCTACAGTGCGCCGCTGTCGATCTACGAACTGCACGCCGGCTCCTGGCGCTGCGAGCTGGACGATGCCGGCGAGGTGGCGCGCTACTACAACTGGCGCGAGCTGGCCGAACGCCTGGTGCCCTACGTGCAGGCGCTGGGCTTCACCCATATCGAGCTGCTGCCGATCATGGAGCATCCGTTCGGCGGCTCCTGGGGCTACCAGCCACTGTCGCTGTTCGCACCCACTTCACGCTACGGCAGCGCCGAGGACTTCGCCTATTTCATCGACGCCTGCCACCAGGGCGGCATCGGCGTGATCCTCGACTGGGTGCCAGCGCATTTTCCCTCCGACGAGCACGGCCTGGCGCGGTTCGACGGCACCGCGCTGTACGAGTACGACAACCCGCTGGAAGGCTTCCACCAGGACTGGAACACCCTGATCTACAACCTAGGCCGCAACGAAGTGCGCGGTTTCATGCTGGCCTCGGCGCTGCACTGGCTCAAGCATTTCCACATCGATGGCCTGCGCGTCGATGCGGTGGCCTCGATGCTCTACCGTGACTACTCGCGCAAGGCCGGCGAATGGGTGCCCAACCGCCATGGCGGGCGCGAGAACCTCGAGGCCATCGATTTCATCCGCCACCTCAACAGCGTCGCCGCCCATGAGGCGCCGGGCGCGCTGATCATCGCCGAGGAGTCCACCGCCTGGCCCGGGGTCAGCCAGCCGGTGCAGCAGGGCGGGCTGGGCTTTGCCTACAAGTGGAACATGGGCTGGATGCACGACACCCTGCACTACATCCAGAACGATCCGGTCCACCGCACCTACCACCACAACGAGATGAGCTTCGGCCTGATCTATGCCTACTCCGAGCATTTCATCCTGCCGATCTCCCACGACGAGGTGGTGCACGGCAAGCATTCGCTGATCGACAAGATGCCCGGCGACCGCTGGCAGAAATTCGCCAACCTGCGCGCCTACCTGACGTTCATGTGGATGCACCCGGGCAAGAAGCTGCTGTTCATGGGCTGCGAGTTCGGCCAGTGGCGCGAATGGAACCACGACCAGCAACTGGACTGGTACCTGCTGCAGTATTCCGAGCACCAGGGGGTGCAGAAGCTGGTGGCCGATCTCAACCGCCTGTACCGCGAACTGCCGGCGTTGCACGAGCAGGACTGCCAGCCCCAGGGCTTCCAGTGGCTGATCGGCGACGATGCCGCCAACAGCGTGTATGCCTGGTTGCGCTGGAGCAGCCAGGGCGAGCCGTTGCTGGTGGTGGCCAACTTCACCCCGGTGCCGCGCGAAGGGTATCGCATCGGCGTGCCGTTCGGCGCGCAGTGGCAGGAGCTGCTCAACAGCGACGCCGAGCTGTATGCCGGGTCGAACGTCGGCAACCTCGGGGCGGTGGTCGCCGATGAGATCGCCAGCCATGGCCAGCCATTGTCAGTGGCGCTGAACCTGCCGCCGTTGGGGGTGTTGGTGATGAAGCCGGCATGAGGCACTTCGCCGGCAAACCGACGCCTACGTGATACGCGTAGGCGTTGGTCTTTATCGTGTAGCGCATGAGGTGCTATGAGGACGGCGCATCAAGCTCGCTGCCGACGTACGCTGACCTCCAATGCAATTGTGCCATTGCAGACAACATCTTTGTTGTAGAAGTTTGCGTTTTGAGTAATGCCATTTCGCACCTCGGCGAAAGATTGCTGTTTTAGTCCGGGTTCGAACTTGATTTTCTTGAGGGTGACGGTAACTTTGTAATTTTCGGTGTGGGTGGTCCTTGTCTGCTTCAGCTCGACGTCTTCAGCTTTGTTTTCCAGTTCGGAGTCAGCTAGTTCTTTAAGTAAGGAGTTGTAGATCTCATTGGCGAGATTGTAGGGCGCTTCGCTACGATAATCGCCAGCGGGCGAGTAGTCTTTAAGTTCTTGGTATGCTAAATGTTGTTCGAGTGACTCAACTAATGATTGAGGCGTTACTTTGGTTGCTGATGATGCCTGGGCATTCCAGTCTGTGTGCCGGTCGAGACCGCCGAATTTAGCATAAACATAATTCTTAAGGAATTGTTTTAGTGGCGTTGGGAGAGGGAGTAAAGAGGCAAAGTCAACCTTACTCTCTTGTGCTTCGGCTTTTGAGCATTGGTCAAAAAAATTCTTCAACGCCGAAGTTTGTGTGTGTGAGGGGTATGCTAACAGCAGCATGAGGCTGTCATCAGCAGATGCCGAAAATTTAACGAAGGATGGGGGGTACTTAAGTGGCGTGTTGGTGTCCTTTGAATCGTCGCTGTCAAATTGTTCGCGCCCATAAAAATGTTCGTGCGAATAAATTGGTTCGGGGTAGTAAATTTCTTCGAGATTATAAGTTGATTCGGTGGTGCCATGGTTCTCAAGCGATAAATAAGGGAAGACTGCTGCCCGATAGTAGCTTAGGAAGTGTGAGATTATTTCCGAGATTGGGCTGCTGGTTAAAAAGGATCCGTCTTTTTCCAGCTCGGCTTTCAGAACATGGCCTGGGTGAGGATAGGGGGTGATTGACCTGATTTTTTTATAGTGGTGTTGCCGTTCCCCCTCATCAGCGTATCTCGAGAATAAGATGTTTTTGATCTCTTCGAAGAGGGTGACTTCAGGTGCTTGTGCGTCGGTGGTCATGATGCGTTCCTTTGCAGTTTTAGTAGGTCCCTAGAGAGGGCCTTCTGTAAGGTGGCATGTCATGGAAAGCCTCACAACTGGCATATTTACTAGGTCCAGACCGCCGTGAACGAGCTCAAATACGTTTGCTATGAAACATGAGTTCTAGATAGCGGATGCTGTTAAGGAGGGTCTGCCTGACGCTGAATTTGCCGCCGTTGGGCGTTCTGGTCATGAAGCCGGTGTGATCGGTCCTTCTGTTGTAGGCGCGGCCTCATGTCGCGCCTATCGGGGAGCTGGTCGTCAGCGCTACCAGCGCATCCGCACGCCCAGGCTGCCAATCAGCCCATTCAGGTCATTGTCATCCACATCGGAGCTGTAATCGGCGCTGACGAACAGCGCCACATTCGGCGTGACCCGCGCCACCAGGCCCAGGCCGAGGTCCACCGAGGTCGAGCGGCGCGAGCTGGAGATCTTGTCCACCTGGTCGAGCTTCACGCTGTCGGCGTTGCTGAAGTCGTACCAGACGTTGGTGCGCACATAGGGCTCGATGGGCATGCCCTTGACCTCGTAGCGCGCCGACAGCTTGGCGCCGACCCGGCCGCTCCAGCTCGGCTGGCTGTCGAATGCCTGCAAGGTCGCCTCCTGCATCTGGCTGCCGGGGAAGAACTGCTGGTTGATCAACTGCGCCTGGGGCTCGATCACCCAGCCGCCGCCCAGGCCGATGGGGAAGCCGCCCTCCACCGAGAAGGTCATCGCATGGCCACTGTCGTCGACCCGCTGGCCGGCCTGGGAGCGGCCGTTGACGTCGATACGCGTGCCCATGGCCACGGCGTCGAGGTGCCAGCCCTGCTCATGGGTCATGCTCCAGTACACGCCCAGGCTCTCGCCACTGAGGTTGACTGCGTTGCGCTGCTTGTCGCCGAGCAGCGGGCGCATGCCGTTGAAGCTGCTTTGCAGGTTGTTGTGGCCAAAGAAGATCCCCGCCCGGTGCACATTGCCTGCGCTGGTTTCGCGCACGAACAAGTCCGGACCGATCATCAACTGCTGGCTGGGCGCCTCCAGCTGGGCTGGCGCCTGGGCGCCTGGGCGCGGCGCGCCGGGGAAGAACTGCGCCCATTGGCTGCTGATCAGGTCGGCGGCCAAAGGCCCGTGGCGTTCGCCCATGTGCTGGGAAAACGCGCTGAGCATGCCCTGGTTGAGGCCGCCGACACTCAGCGGCTCGAGGGACAGGCGCGGCACCTCGGGGGGTTGCAGGATAGCGGCGAAAGGCGCGTCCTCCTGCAGGTCGAAAGCCAAGGTTTCCACCGGGGTTGCCAGGAGCAGCGACGTGGAAACCGCACAGAAAATGGCTTCGAAGCGCAGGGGGTTCGAGGGGCATTTCATGGCGGATCTCCTGTTGTTGTGGGTTGTACAGCACGTTGAACAGCCGAGGTGCTGGCCTGATGTCACGAGCTGTACGACAAGAACAGGGGGCGACCCAAACCATCGCGCCAGCCCCTGGGAGCACGCACTAAGGCGCGCGCTAGAGGCCCGGCACGAGTATTTACGACTGGTGATTACTGTTCAGCTAAGGAGAGGTAGGCGCTTGCGTCAAGAAAGCGTGAAAGGTTCGATAAAGTCGTGTTGAGATCTTCAACTATATGATTTTTATGTATTTTTGATGTTACATAGCAGCAATGGCGATTGCCCGTCGCGCAGCTATGAAAAATCGTTGCTAGAGCCGCACTTCCACCGCCAGCGGCAGGTGATCGGACAGGTGCGTCCAGGGCTTGTGGCCGAGGATCCTCGGCGCGTGGCTGTCGGCGTTGCGCAGGTAGATGCGGTCCAGGCGCAGCAGCGGCAGGCGCGCCGGGTAGGTACGGGCGAGCAGGCCGTGATGGCGCTCGAAGGCCTCGTGCAGGTCGCGCTGCAGGCCCAGGGTGCGGTTGCCGCGCAGCTGCCAGTCGTTGAAGTCGCCGGCGATGATCACCGGGGCGTCGGCGGGCAGGGCGTCGAGCAGTCGGCGCAGCAGTTGCAGTTGTTGCTGGCGGTGGCTTTCGAGCAGCGACAGGTGCACGCAGATGGCATGCACCTGGCGTTGCCCCGGCACATCCAGCACGCAGTGCAGCAGGCCGCGGCGCTCGGGGCCGGTGATCGAGACGTCGAGGTTGCGGTGTTCGAGGATCGGGTACTTCGACAGCAGGGCGTTGCCATGGTGGCCGTCGGGGTAGACCGCGTTGCGCCCGTAGGCGAAGTCGCTCCACATGCTGTCGGCGAGAAACTCGTACTGCGAGGTCTGCGGCCAGCCGGGGTAGCGGGCGGCGTGGCGGTCGTGGCTGCCGAGCACTTCCTGGAGGAACACGATGTCGGCCTGGGTGCTGCGCACCGCCTCGCGCAGTTCCGGCAGGATGAAGCGCCGGTTGAACGCGGTGAAGCCCTTGTGGGTGTTGACCGTCAGCACCTTGACCCGGTGCACGGCAGGGGCTTGGTCGACACTGGCGAAACCTGGGCTGCTCACGTTGGCTCCTGTAGGTCGGTCATGGGCAATCTCTGCAGGAGCCAGCTTGCTGGCGAAGCAGGCGACGCGGTGGATGGCACCGGCTTTGCCGGTGTTCGCCGGCAAGGCCGGCTCCTACGCCAATTACGGCCTGCAACACCCGTAGGAGCCAGCCTTGCTGGCGAAGCAGGCGACGCGGTGGATGGCACCGGCTTTGCCGGTGTTCGCCGGCAAGGCCGGCTCCTACGCCAATTACGGCCTGCAACACCCGTAGGAGCCAGCTTGCTGGCGAAGCAGGCGACGCGGTGGATGGCACCGGCTTTGCCGGTGTTCGCCGGCAAGGCCGGCTCCTACGCCAATTACGGCCTGCAACACCCGTAGGAGCCAGCTTGCTGGCGAAGCAGGCGACGCGGTGGATGGCACCGGCTTTGCCGGTGTTCGCCGGCAAGGCCGGCTCCTACGCCAATTACGGCCTGCAACACCCGTAGGAGCCTTGCTGGCGAAGCAGGCGCCACGGTGGATGGCACCGGCTTTGCCGGTGTTCGCCGGCAAGCCGGCTCCTACAGGTTTGCGGCGTACCCCGTCCGTAGGAGCCAGCCTTGCTGGCGAAGCAGGCGCCGCGGTGGATGGCACCGGCTTTGCCGGTGTTCGCCGGCAAGGTCGGCTCCCACGCAGTGTAGGACCGAAATGGCCAGTGCAGGTTCACTCCTCCTCACGCTGCAACGCCAGCAACAGCAATGACCGCCCCTTGACCTCGAACCGCGTCTCGAACGCCAGGTGTTGCGGCTTGCGCAGCTCTGGCCGGTCGGTGTCCACCAGGCAGCTCCAGTAGTCGCCCTCCGGCACGGGCGGCAGTTTGAATGGCACCACGTCGTGGTAGGCGTTGACGATCAGCAGCAGGGTCGCCTCGGCGCCGGGCCGGGCAATGCCGCTGACCTGGGCGCGACCGTCCATGAGCATGCCCAGGCAGCGGCCGTGGGGGTCTTCCCATTGCTCGACGCTCATCTCGCTGCCGTCCGGGGCCAGCCAGGTGACGTCCTTCACGCCGATCGCCTCGTTGTAGTCGCCCACCAGAAACCGTGAGCGCCGCAGGATCGGGTAGGCCAGGCGCAGCCGGGTCAGGCGCTTGACGAAGGCCAGCAGTGCCGTGCCGTCCTCGTCCAGCTCCCAGTTCACCCAGCCGATTTCGCTGTCCTGGCAGTAGGCGTTGTTGTTGCCGTGCTGGGTACGGCTGAACTCGTCGCCGGCGACGATCATCGGGGTGCCCTGGGCCAGCAGCAGGGTGGCGAAGTAGTTACGCATCTGGCGCATGCGCAGGGCATTGATGGCCGGATCGTCGGTGGGGCCTTCGACCCCGCAGTTCCACGACAGGTTGTTGTCGGTGCCGTCCTGGTTGTTCTCGTCGTTGTCCTGGTTGTGCTTGTCGTTGTACGACACCAGGTCGCGCAGGGTGAAGCCGTCGTGGGCGGTGACGAAGTTGACCGAGGCGTAGGGGCGTCGGCCACGGTTGTTGAACAGGTCGCCCGAGGCGGTGATGCGCGCGGCGAAGTCGGCGAGCATGCCTTCGTCGCCTTTCCAGAAGCTGCGCACGGTGTCGCGGAAGCGGTCGTTCCACTCCGCCCAGCCAGGGGCGAAGTTGCCCACCTGGTAGCCGCCGGGACCGCAGTCCCAAGGCTCGGCGATCAGCTTGACCTGGCTGAGCATCGGGTCCTGGCGGCAGGCGACGAGGAAGCCGTGGCGCTCGCTGTAGCCGTCGTGGTAGCGGCCGAGGACGGTTGCCAGGTCGAAGCGAAAGCCATCCACGTGCATCTCGCCGGCCCAGTAGCGCAACGAGTCGGTGACCAGTTGCAGCACGCAGGGGTGGCTGAGGTCCAGGGTGTTGCCGGTGCCCGAGTCGTTGATGTAGTAGCGCTTGTCCTCGGGCATCAGCCGGTAGTACGAGGCGTTGTCGATACCGCGCATCGACAGCGTGGGGCCGCGCTCGTTGCCCTCGGCGGTGTGGTTGTAGACCACGTCGAGGATCACCTCCAGGCCGGCATCGTGCAGGTGCGCGACCATTTCCTTGAACTCGGCGATCTTGCCGCTGGCCAGGTAGCGCGGGTGCGGGGCGAAGAAGGCGATGCTGTTGTAGCCCCAGTAGTTGTTCAGGCCCTTGTCCAGCAGGTGCTGGTCATTGACGAAGGCGTGGATCGGCAGCAGCTCGATGCTCGATACCCCGAGCGCCTTGATATGCCCCAGCAGCTCGTCGTTGGCCAGCCCGGCGAAGGTCCCGCGCAGGTGCTCGGGCACGGCCGGGTGACGCATGCTGATGCCGCGGGCGTGGGCTTCGTAGATGATCGTGCGCTCCCACGGAATCAGCACGCGCTGGTCGCGGCCCCAGGTGAAGGCCGGGTCGATGACCTTGCACTTGGGCACGAACGGCGCGCTGTCACGTTCGTCGAACGACAGGTCGCCGTCGGGGTGGCCGATGGTGTAGCCGAACAGGGCCTCGGACCATTGCAGCGCGCCGACCAGTTGTTTGGCGTAGGGGTCGATCAGCAGTTTATTGGGGTTGAAACGGTGACCCTGCTCCGGCGCGTAGGGGCCGTGGACGCGATACCCATAGACCAGGCCTGGGTGCGCGTCGGGCAGGTAGCCGTGGTAGATCTCATCGGTGTATTCCGGCAGTTCGATGCGCTCGAGTTCCTGCTCGCCCGTGGCGTCGAACAGGCACAGCTCGACCTTGGTGGCGTTGGCCGAGAACAGCGCGAAGTTGACCCCTAGGCCGTCCCAGGTGGCGCCGAGGGGGAAGGGCAGGCCTTCGCGGATGCGCGACGGGGCGACGGAACGGGTTTTCTTCGGGGTGCGCGGGCTCATGGCGGTCCTCATGGTCCGGGGGAGAGGGATCGCGGGGCAAGCCCGTTCCCACAAGGTTGATTGCATCGCATAGCGTGGCAGCGGGCTTGCCCCGCGATAAGGCCGGTACAGGCGCTACAAGGCAATCAGCTTGCCGGCTTCTTCACGGCCCTGGGCTGCTTCGCGGCCAGCGGCTTTTCCACGGCCGTGGCGGGCTTGGGCTTGGCCGCCGCCTTCTTGCGCGGCGGCGCCTTGGGCGCCAGCGCCTCGGCTTCGGCCAGCTTGCGGGCCTTGTCCCAATGCTCCTCCTCGCGCCCCTCGGGCTTACCCTCCGACTCCCAGATCTGGTAGGCAAATTCGCGAACTCGTTTTTCATCGACACTCATCACGATGCTCCTGATGCGGTTAGGCATGATCGATCAACACATTGACCGGAAACTCCGCCAGCACGGCGCTCAACATCAGCTCCCTTGAAGGGCTGACCGCAGTGCCGCCGAAAAGTCCCGAACAGTTGGCAGGCGACAAGGCAAACGGCAGTACCAGCCGCGTATCGTCCCAGTTCTGCGCCGGGATCAACGGCGTTGCAGCGCTGCCCAGCAAGCTGCTGGCCAGGCGTGGCACGACGACAATGGCGCGCTCGCCGTCGCCCAGGCGGGCGAAGGCCAGCACCTTGTCGGCATGCTTGCCCTGCACGCCCAGGGGCAGGTAGTCGCCACGGCGGAACAGCTCGGCGCGGGCCTGGCGGCAGTCGAGCATCCGCGCCACCAGCGCCTGCTTGATGCGCCCGTCGCGCCAATGGGCGAGCAGTTCGGCCAGCGACGCACTGTCACTTAGGCTCGCGCGGCGGGCGGCATAGTCCACCGGGCGGCGGTTGTCCGGGTCGACCAGCGAAAAGTCCCAGTATTCGTTGCCCTGGTACAGGTCGGGCACGCCGGGCGTGGTCATGCGCAGCAGGCATTGCGCCAAGGCGTTGAGCGCGCCGGGGCAGGCCAGCTGAGCGGCGGCTTGCTGCAGGGCCTGGCGCAGCTGCTGGTGCTCGTCGTCCAGCAGCAGGCCGTCGACATAGCGCGCGCAGGCTTGCTCGTAACGCGCGTTCGGCGCGGCCCAGCTGCTGCGCAGCTTGGCTTCGCGCAGGGCCTTCTGCTGCCATTGGCGGATGCGCGCGGCATAGGCGGCCAGGGCCTGGCGAGCGTGCAGGCCGAGGTCCAGCGGCCAACTGCCGAGCAGCGTCTGCAACAACTGCAACTCGTCGCCAGGGCTGGGCGCCTCGCCGTCGTCCAGCGCCTCGCGCAGCGGCGCGGCCAGTTCGCGCCAGTGCTCGACACGGCTGGCCAGCCAGGGGCCGCGTTCGCTGAGCAGCGCCAGCCTGGCCCGGCAATCCTCGCCGCGCTTGTGATCGTGGGTGGCGGTGGCCAGCAGGTTGTCGGGGAAATCACGCAGGCGGCGTTGCGCCTCGTTGTGGAACCACGCGGGGTCGGCACTGAAGCGCTCGGCCTCGAAGCCTACATCGTTGCGCGACAGCAGCCGGGCCGAGCGGTAGAACGCGGTATCTTCCACGGCCTTGGCGGCGCTGGGCGCGGTGAGCTGCTGGAAGCGCACGCAAGCATGGCGCAGGTGCTTGCGTGGGCGGCCCGGTGGCAGTTGGCGCCAGGGCTGGCCGCCCAGCCAGCGCTGCAACGCCTCGAGCAGCGGCCAGTCGGCCTCGGCCAGGGTTTGCCGGGCGCCGGCCAGGGCTTGCTGGAAGAACGCCTCGTCTTCGGCGGGGCGGCCGCAGGCATTGATATAGGTGCGGTACACCGGGTAGTGCGCGACCAGCGCCTGCAACGCCCGGCGGATCGCGCCGAGGGTCAGGTCGCGGGTCATCAGGTCGTCGCGGGCGACCTGCAACAGCGCCTGGGCCACCGACTCGCAGTCGCCGGCCAGGCTGGCGTTAAGCACCAGGTGGCGGGCGCTGCGCTGCTCTTCGGCGAAGTCGGGGCGCTGGCTGATGCTGTGCCACAGCGCGCTCAGCGGCGCTTCGCCGGCCGGGTCGTGCTGCAGCAGCGACACCTGGTTCATGAACTCGTAGCCGGTGGTGCCGTCGGTGAGCCAGTCGCGGTGCAGCTGTTCGCCGCTGCCGAGGATCTTCTCGACGTAGATCGGAAAGTGCTCCAGGGCCGCGCTCAACGGGCGCCTGGCCAGCAACCCATCGACCCGGCGACGCAGGTTGCGGCAGTAGCGGCGCGGGTCGGCCAGGCCGTCGATATGGTCGATGCGCAGGCCGTCCACCAGGCCGCGCTCGATCAGCGAAAACAGCTTGGCGTGGGTGGCCTCGAACACTGCCGAGCGCTCCACCCGCAAGCCGCCCAGTTCGTTGATGTCGAAGAAGCGCCGCCAGTTGATGTCGTCGGCGGCGGTGCGCCAGCTGGCCAGGCGGTAGGTCTGGCGCTCGAGCAGCAGGTGCAGGCGCTTGAAACCGGCTTGCTCGCGGCTGTCGAAGGCGGCCAGGGCCGCGTCCAGTGACGCTCCGTCGGCCACCAGGCGCGCCAGCTCGCGCTGTAGCGCCAATGCCGCGACCAGTGGCTCGGCCGCCTCGTGCAGGGCGCCGAAAGGCTCGGCCAGGGCCTGCAGCCGGGCATCCTCGGCCTGGCCGAGGATGCGGCCGTAATCCAGCGGGCAGATGGGGAAGCGGTGCTCGTGGTGGGCCACTTCGAACACGCCCTGGCGGGCGTCGAAGGTCAGCGGGATTTCACCGGCCTGCAAGGCCTGGCCGTAATCGCTGGCCAAAAACGGCAACAGCAGTTGCCCGGCCAGCAACGGGTCGCTGGAATGCCACTGGATATCGAAGAACTCGGCGTAGGGGCTGCGCCTGCCCCAGGCCAGCAGGTTCTGCCACCAGGGGTTGTCGGCGCCGCCCACGGCCATGTGGTTGGACACGGTGTCGAGGATCAGCCCCATGCCGTGCTGGCGCAGGGCGCCGACCAGGCGCTGCAGCGCAGGCTCGCCGCCAAGCTCCGGGTTGATCCGGGTCGGGTCGACCACATCATAGCCATGGCGCGAGCCGGCACGGGCGGTGAGGATCGGCGAGGCATACACATGGCTGATGCCCAGCGCGGCGAAATAGGGCACCAGCGCCGCGGCGTCGTCGAGGCTGAAGTCGCTGTGCAGTTGCAGGCGCACGGTGGCGGTCAACGGCTTCATCGGTCACGCTCCCAGGCCTGTTCGCGGGCCTGGGCCAGCAGTTCCAGGCGGCGGGCGGCGTCCTGGTCGTCGAGCAGCACGTCGGCCGGCGCCTGGAAACGCCGCCGCCAGTTGGGGTGGCCTGCGGTGGTGCCGGGCAGGTTGGCTTGCTCGTCGCAGCCGAGCAGGTCTTCCAGCGGCACCAGCACCAGCGGGGCGCGGGTGTGGCCGACATAGCGGATGGCGGCGTCGATCACGGCATCGTTGTCCTTTTGCGGGCCGTAGTTGGCTTCCAGGGTGCGGCGCAGGCCGTCGTGCTCCTTCTGCCGGTCATGGCGCCAGTGCAATTCGCTGGCGGGCTCGATCAGCTTCAGGCGATGGCTCCAGTCGATGTCGCGGTTGGCCAGCCAGCCGGCCAGCGGGGCGAGGTCGTGGGTACCGGTGGTGGCCAGGGCGTTGTCCGGCCAGTCGAGGATCGGCCTGAATTGCCCCAGTGGCTGCTGCTCGAACGGCAGCACGCGCATGCCCAGCACCGCTTTATCGGCCAGGCGTTCACGCAGGCCGGCAGGCACGGTGCCGAGGTCTTCGCCGAGGATGATCGCAGCGTGCCGCGCCGACTCCAGGGCCAGCAGGCGCAGCAGGTCATCCACTGGGTAGTCCAGGTAGGCCCCTTCGCTGGGCGCCGCGCCGCGCGGGATCAGCCACAGTCGGCGCAGGCCCATCACATGGTCGATGCGCAAGCCGCCGGCATGGGCCAGGTTGGCCCGCAGCATCTCGATGAAGGCGCGGTAGCCATTGCGCTTGAGCCCTTCGGGGGAAAAGGCGCAGATGCCCCAGTCCTGCCCGGCGCGGTTGAGGATATCAGGCGGCGCGCCGACGTTGAGACCTGCCAGCAGCTCGTCCTGGCGGCTCCAGGCCTGGCTGCCGGCACCATCGGCGCCCACCGCCAGGTCGGCGATCAGGCCCACCGCCATGCCGTTGCCGCGGGCCGCGTCCTGGGCCCGTTGCAGGCTGCGTTCGCTGAGCCATTGGCAGAAGGCGTGGAACTCGATGCGCGCGGGGTAGCTGTTGGCCAGGGCTGCAACCTCCGGGTGACAGGGGTCTTGCCAGGCCGCCGGCCAGTTGCGCCAATCGGCGCCCAGCCCCTGGCCGACCGCCTCGTCTTGCAGCACGGCGAAGCGACAATGGTGATCGAGCTTTTCGCCGGCGGCATCGCGGAAGCTTTCGAAGTCCTCGCGCAGCGGGTGTTCACGCTGGCTGAAATCCTGGTACAGCGCCTCGAGCAGGCGATGGCGGGCCTCGGCTGCGCGCGGCCAGTCGACCAGGGCCTGTTGCTCCAGCGCCTCGAGTATCGCCTCCAGGCCGCAGGCCTGGATCGCCATGCGCACCTCGCGCTCACCGAGCAAGGCCGCGGGGCTGGCATAGAGCGCGTTGAGCAGCAGCCGGCTGGACGGCGAATAGGGGCTGAAATGCTGCTGGTCGTAGGCCGACAAGGCATGCATCGGGCTGATGGCCAGGGCGTCGGCGCCACGCTCGGCAGCGCTGCGTGCCAGTTGCTCCAGGGCCAGGCAGTCGCCGTAGCCGCCGTCGCCGGGGCGGCGCAGGCTGTACAGCTGCACCGACAGGCCCCAGCAGCGCGGCGGCCGTTGTTCGATGGCGTCCTGCAGGGCATGGCAGCGCAACGGAGCCACCGCCAGGGTGAAGGTCCGGCCCTCGATGGCCAGTTGGTGGTAGCCGATCGGCAGCTCGCCGGGCAGGCAGGCCTGGGCATCCAGGGCCAGCTCGCGCTGGCTGCCGTCGTCCAGGTTGCAGCGCACCGGGCTGGCGGCGTTGAAGTAATGCCCAAGGGCCAGGGGCTGGCCGTGATCGACGGTCAGCAGCGGTGGCAGGTGCGCAGGGTCATCGGCCTGCTCGACGGCGCGCAGGCTGGCGTCGATGGCCGCGTCGTCGGCGGCCGGGTGACCGAGGCCGGCGAGCACTTGGCGCAGCACCGCGTCGCTGACCTGCTGTGGGCGGTCGTTGGCGTCGACCCAGTCGCGGGCCAGGCCGACCCGGGCGGCCAGGCGGTGCAGGGGGAGCTCGTTCATGGCGTCTCCTGGGCAGGGGGCAGCAGGCTGACCACGCAACTGTGGGCGGCGAGGGTCGAGTCGGGGTGGGCATTGTCGCTGCTGTCGTACAGCCGCTGCGCCTGGGCCGGCAGGGCCACCGGCTGGGGCGTGGCGTCGAGGTTGAGGTCAATGCGCAGCTCTTGGCCATTGCCCAGGCGCCAGCGCGCGGTCAGGGCCTTGGCCGCGAGCACCTCGGTGGCCAAGGCGCGGGTACCTGGCAGGTACGGGATCACATGGCGCCTGCGCAGCTCGAGCAACTGCTGGTACAAGCCGTGCCAGCCGGCCAGCACGTCCTGCTGGCGGGGCTTGGAGGTCTCGAAGGTGGCCTGGGCGTTGGGGTCGGGGATCTGCTCGCGCTTGCGTGGGTCGGCGAAGGCGTCGAAATGGGCGAACTCGCCGCGCCGCCCCTGGCGCACGGCATCGGCCAGTTCGTCGTGGAAATCGGTGAAGAACAGGAACGGCTTGCGGCTGCCGTCGTCCTCGCCCATGAACAGCAGCGGGATCATCGGTGCCAGCAACAGCAGCGCGGTGGCCGCCTTGAGCGCCGGTGGCGGGCACAGGCAGGTAAGACGCTCGCCCAGGGCGCGGTTGCCGACCTGGTCGTGGTTCTGCAGAAACAGCACGAACGAGGTGGGGGGCAGGTGGCCGCTGGGCTCACCACGGGGCGTGCCGTGGCGGTTGGCCTGGCCCTGGAACACGAAGCCTTCGGCCAGGCAGCGCGCTAGCTGGTCGATCGGCCGCTCCTTGTAGTCTTCGTAATAGCCCTCGGTTTCGCCGGTCAGCAGCACGTGCAAGGCGTTGTGGCCGTCGTCGTTCCATTGCGCGTCGAAACCTTGCTCGAGCAGCGCGGCCTGGTTGTGCTCGTTTTCCAGGACCAGCCAGATGTGCCGGCCCGGCTCGACCGCGGCACGCACCCGGCTTGCCAGCTCGACGAGGAAGTCCGGCTGGTCGATGGCATGCACCGCGTCCAGGCGCAGGCCGTCGCAGCGGTAGTCGCACAGCCACATCAGCGCGTTCTGGATGAAGTACTCGCGCACCTGGGGCTGGCGAAAATCGATGGCGGCGCCCCAGGGGGTCTGCCGGTCCTGGCGAAAGAACGGCCCGGCGTACTGCGCCAGGTAGTTGCCATCGGGGCCGAAGTGGTTGTAGACCACGTCCACCAGCACCATCAGGCCCAGGCCGTGGGCCTGGTCGACCAGCGCGCACAGCCCTTGCGGGGTGCCGTAGCTGTGCTGCGGGGCAAATGGCAGCACGCCGTCGTAGCCCCAGTTGCGCTCGCCGGGGAACTGCCCCAGGGGCATCAGCTCGATGGCGCTGATACCCAGCTCGGCCAGGCGCGGCAGCTGCTTGGCCACGCCCTCGTAGCCGCCGAGCAGGCCGACGTGCAGCTCCTGGATCACCGCCTCGTGCCAGGGCCGGCCGTGCCAGGGGTGTTGCCAGGCGAAACCGCCGACATCCACCACCGCGCTGCGGCCCTGGACGCCCTCGGGCTGGTAGCGCGACGCAGGGTCGGGCACCGCCAAGTGATCATCTATGCGAAAGTGATAGCGATCGCCCGCCTGGCAGGGGGCGACAGCGCTGTACCAGCCATCCTCGTCGGCCAGCAGTTCGACCGCGGGCCGCTGCTCGATTTCCACGCTCACGTTGCGCGCATCCGGTGCCCAGAGGGCGAAGCGCGCCGACGTGGCGTCCAGCAATTGTGCGCCATGCCTGTGCATCGTCAGCGCTCCGCTCAGTAGTGGGCAGTCTGTGCCTGCTGGACCAGGTTTTCGTACAGCCGGGCGTAGGGTTCCACCGCCTGGCACCAGTTGAACGGCTGGGTCATGGACAGGCAACGCATGGCGTTGAGCAGGTCTTGCTTGCCATACACGTAGAATGCTCGGCGCAGGGCTTCCAGGTAGCTGTCGACGGTAGAGTCGTCGAACAGGAAACCGGTCACGCCATCCTCGATGGTATCGGCCAAACCGCCCGTGTTGCGGGCCACCGGCAACGAGCCGAAGCGTTGCGCGTACATCTGGCTGAGGCCGCAGGGTTCGTAACGCGAAGGCATCAACAAGAAGTCGGAGCCTGCGAACATGCGCCGGGCGTCGGTCTCGTTGAAACCGATGCGCACACCGATGCGGCCGGGGTAACGCAAGGCCAGTTCGCGCATGGCCTGTTCTTCCTCGGGCTCGCCGCGGCCAATGATGGCGATCTGGCCGCCTTGCTCGACGATGAAGTCGGCCACGCCCAGGGTCAGGTCCAGCCCTTTCTGGTAAACCAGGCGCGAAACCACGGCGAACAGCGGCCCGGCCGTGCGCTCCAGGCCGAACAGCTCACGCACCTGTTCGGTGTTGCGCGCCTTGCCCTCCCAGTCGTTGAGACTGAAGTTGTGGTGCAGGTGCCTGTCGGTGGCTGAGTCCCAGCTCGCGTCGATGCCGTTGGGTATGCCGCCGAGCAGGCCTTGCTCGGCCTTGCTGGCAAGGAAACCGTGCAGGCCGCAGCCGAATTCAGGGGTGGTGATCTCCCGCGCATAGGTGGCGCTGACCGTGGTGATATGGCTGGCGTAGGCCAGGCCGGCCTTGAGGAACGACAGCTTGCCGTAGAACTCCATGCCCTCTTGCTGCATGGCGTGGTCGGGGATCGCCAGCTCCGGGCTGCAACCGCGGCTGTAGACGCCCTGGTAGGCCAGGTTGTGAATGGTGAACAGGGTCGGCGTGTGCAGGCCGCGCCAGTGCATGTAGGCCGGGGCCAGGCCGGCTGGCCAGTCGTGGGCGTGGACCAGGTCCGGACGCCAGTGGGCCATGCCTTCGCCAGCGGCGATTTCCGCGGCGGCCAGGCCCAGGCGGGCGAAGCGGATATGGTTGTCCGGCCAGTCGCGACCGTTGTTGGCGCCGTAGGGCGTACCGTCACGCAGGTAGAGTTCGGGGCACAGCAGCACGTAGATCACCAGGCCGTCGGCCAGGTCCATGCGGCCGATCTTGCACGGCGGCAGCGCGGCGTGGCCGCCCAGTTCACCGACGATATGAATGGGGTTGTCGCTCTCGACCACCTGGCGGTAGCCGGGGATCAGTACCCGCACATCGTGCAGGTGGGCCAGGGCGCGGGGCAGGGCCGACGACACGTCGCCCAGGCCGCCGGTCTTGACCAGGTCGGCGATCTCTGCAGTGACGAACAGGACCTTGCGCCTGTTCGGGTTGTGCTGGCGCCGGGCGCCGGGTGCCGGGACTGTCGGGGCGAGGCTCGGCGGCAGCGGCTCGCGGTTATCCGGATGGAATGAGTCTGCGTGAGGTTCGACAGCGGCACTGATCATACTTCTCTCCGTCCCTTGTTCTGGCGTGTGTGGTGTTGGCGCGTGCGGTTGGCTCTCTATATGCGTTGTTGCATCCTGGTAGTGCGTTCCTTGCCCCATTTCTGTGCGCGCAGGCACGGCACGCTCGGCACTCCTGGCCGACAGGCGTGTGGACTGATTGGGGTGGGTGGGCCTGGCGTGAGGAAGTCCTTTTGCGTTGGCCTACTTAGTTCCTGACCTGCCCGCATTTCGGAAAGTTCGACTTTTTTACGTCACGTTTTCCGAGCAAAACGCGGGCCGAAACTGCAGTGTAGGAGACGAAACGGCACAAAAGTGACCCGTTGGTCATTTTGGTGCTGGTGGTTTGCCTGCGCAAACGTTGGCGAGATGTTGCAAAATAGGCGGGTTTGCAGCGGGCGGCGGCGGATCTACGTCGTTACCGGTGCGCCGGGGCAGCGCAGGAAGGGCATTGCAGGGCAGGTGGGAGCTGAGCAGCTCCCACGGGCAGGGGCGGCGAATCAGTGGCTGGCGGCGTTGTTGCCTTGCAGGCGGGCCTGCTCCAGCTGCAAGTGCAGTTGGGCGAGTTGCTGGCGCAGTTGCTCGCGTTCGTCCTGCAACTGGCGCAACTCGTCGCGGCGCACGGTGACATAGAGGGTCTGGGGGGGAGTGGCAGGCATCAGGGTACCCATGAGCACACCTCGCAGGGTTGGCTGGTGACAATTTGAAGCGTAGTCGCTTCACGCGGCGCGCAGTTTGAATTCTTTGCACGCCCTTGGGAACTTTTTTGTTTATCGTTGTCGCCCCGTTCGTCGCTGAACCCTACGCAAGAACGCTGGACTAATCTGAAATCTTCAACTGTTGTAAAGCAAAACCTACGGGAGCGTCGTCACATGCAACTGGGAATCATCGGGCTTGGCCGCATGGGCGGCAATATCGCAAGGCGCCTGATGCGCGCAGGTCACAGCACTGTGGTCCACGATCGCAACCGCGAAGCTATCACCACCCTGGAAGGCGAGGGCGCCGTCGGCGCGCACGACCTCGGTGCGCTGGTGCAGAAACTCAAGGCGCCGCGCGCGGTATGGGTCATGCTGCCCGCCGGCGAAATCACCGAGCAGACCATCGCGCAACTGGCCGACCTGCTCGAGCCGGGCGATGCCATCATCGACGGTGGCAACACCTTCTACAAGGACGACATGCGCCGCGCCGCCGAGCTGGGCAAGCGTGGCCTGCATTACCTCGACGTCGGCACCTCCGGCGGCGTGTGGGGCCTGGACCGTGGCTACTGCATGATGATCGGTGGCGAGAAGGCCGTGTTCGAGCGCCTCGAGCCGCTGTTCAAGGCCCTGGCCCCGGGCGTTGGCGACATTCCGCGCACCCAGGGCCGCAGCGGCGAGCACGACCGTGCCGAGCACGGCTACATCCATGCCGGCCCACCCGGCGCTGGCCACTACGTGAAGATGATCCACAACGGCATCGAGTACGGCCTGATGCAGGCTTACGCCGAAGGCTTCGACCTGTTGCGCAGCAAGGGCGGCGACGAGTTGCCGGAAGATCAGCGCTTCGACCTGAATGTCGCCGAGATCGCCGAAGTGTGGCGCCGTGGCAGCGTGGTCACCTCCTGGCTGCTGGACCTGACCGCCGACGCCCTGGTCGCCGACCCGCAGCTTCGCGAGTTCAGTGGCTCGGTGTCCGACAGTGGTGAAGGTCGCTGGACCATCGATGCCGCCGTCGAGCAGGCGGTGCCGGTGCCGGTGCTGTCCAGCGCGCTGTTCGCCCGCTTCCGCTCGCGCCAGCAGCAGGGCACCTACGGTGACAAGATCCTCTCCGCCATGCGCCTGGGCTTTGGCGGTCACGTCGAGAAGAAGAAGGACTAAATGAGCAA
The DNA here is from genome assembly GCF_019139535.1 of Pseudomonas muyukensis. Lineage (NCBI taxonomy): Bacteria > Pseudomonadati > Pseudomonadota > Gammaproteobacteria > Pseudomonadales > Pseudomonadaceae > Pseudomonas > Pseudomonas muyukensis. Next base: position 2,704,467 of record NZ_CP077073.1, read on the forward strand.
ATCGACCATCGCCGCGGCGCCGCCATGCACCTTGTTCCTGTTCGGCGCCAACGGCGACCTGGTCAAGCGCCTGCTGATGCCGGCGCTGTACAACCTCAGCCGCGACGGGCTGCTCGACCGCAACCTGCGTATCGTCGGGGTCGATCACAACCCGGCCACGGCCGAGGACTTTGCCGCGCGCCTGCAGGCGTTCATGCAGGCGCGCGGCAAGGGCGCGGAGGCTGGCGCCAAGTGCCTGGACGACAAGCTCTGGGCACGCCTGGCCAAGCGCCTGGACTACCAGACCGGCGATTTTCTCGACCCCGAGACCTACAAGGCCCTGGCCCGGCGCATCGATAAAACCAGCCATGGCAATGCCATCTTCTACCTGGCCACCTCGCCGCGTTTCTTCCCCGAGGTGGCGCAACGCCTGGGCGCAGCCGGCCTGCTCGACGAGTCGGCCGGTGGCTTTCGCCGGGTGGTGGTGGAAAAGCCCTTCGGCACCGACCTTGCCAGTGCCGAGGCGCTCAACGCCTGCCTGCTCAAGGTGATGAGCGAGCGGCAGATCTACCGCATCGACCATTACCTGGGCAAGGAAACCGTACAGAACATCCTGGTCAGCCGTTTTTCCAACGGCCTGTTCGAATCGTTCTGGAACAACCATTACATCGACCACGTGCAGATCACCGCCGCCGAGACCGTCGGCGTCGAGACGCGCGGGGCGTTCTACGACAACACCGGGGCGCTGCGCGACATGGTGCCCAATCATCTGTTCCAGCTGCTGGCCATGGTCGCCATGGAGCCGCCGGCGGCCTTTGGCGCCGATGCCGTGCGTGGTGAAAAGGCCAAGGTGATCGGCGCCATCCGGCCCTGGTCGCAAAAGATGGCCCTGAAGCATTCCGTGCGTGGCCAGTACGGCGCTGGCAAGCAGGGCCGCAAGCCGTTGGCCGGTTACCGCGACGAGCCCAATGTCGCGGCCGACAGCCGCACCGAAACCTATGTGGCGCTCAAGGTGATGATCGACAACTGGCGTTGGGCCGGGGTGCCGTTCTACCTGCGTACCGGCAAGCGCATGAGCGTGCGCGACACCGAGATCGCCATCTGCTTCAAGCCGGCGCCCTATGCGCAGTTTCGCGAAAGCGAGCTGGAACGGCCCAAGCCCAACTACCTGAAGATCCAGATCCAGCCCAACGAGGGCATGTGGTTCGACCTGCAGGCCAAGCGTCCGGGGCCTGAGCTGGTGATGGAGAATGTCGAGCTGGGCTTTGCCTACAAGGACTTCTTCAAGATGACCCCGGCGACGGGGTACGAGACGCTGATCTACGACTGCCTCACCGGCGACCAGACGTTGTTCCAGCGCGCCGACAACATCGAGAACGGTTGGCGTGCGGTGCAGCCATTCCTCGATGCCTGGGCCTCTGGCGAAGGCGAGGTGCATGAGTACCCGGCAGGCGCCGATGGCCCCGAGGCCGGTGACGAGCTGCTGGCGCGGGACAAGCGGGAGTGGCATACGCTGGGTTGATGTCGAGCGGTGCAGGCCAACGGGGTGGTAGCCTACCGCCGTTGCAGCACGGCGGCAGGTTTTCGCAGTGCCTTAGAGGGTGAATGACAGGGCCGAGAACACCATGCCGCCGCTGCCTGCCCAGCCCATGCAGAACTGCCCTGGCTCGGCCTCGCCGCGGCTCATGGCATCGAAGATGCCATAGGGGATGGACGCGGTAATGATGTTGCCGGTCTGGGGCCCGACGTGATGCAACTTGTGATCGATGCCGATCATCTGGCCAATGTGCTCCCACATTTTCGGCGAGCCGGTATGGATGAACACTTTATGCACATCGTCCGCCGAGAGTTTTTGCATGTTGAATACTTTTATCGCTTCATTGCGACCATCTTCGTGCAGGGCCGCGGCATAGGAGTTGAATTGGTACTGGCCGCCGGTGGGGGCAATGCGTTCGATGTCTGTCTCGTTGCAGAACAGTTTCCAGTCCGGCAGGGAGATGGTCGACAAGTCACTGAGGTCAGGCCGGTTGATGTAGGAGAACTTGAAGTTGCCGGGTGCCTGGTGACTGAGGATAGTGACCGTGACCGCTTCGCCAATGGTGAAGCTGGGGAACTTGTAGGCGAGTTCGGCGGGTGACTGCAGCGAGAAGTTCTTGGGCATGACCGGTCCACCCGCCGACATGCCGAATTCCATGTTAACGATGGCGGCGTAGCGGATTTCACCGGCTTGCATCTTGCTGTTGATGACGTCCATGGCCGTGACCCAGCCGTTGCAGGCGTCGACCACATCGAAGTTTCGGCAGTTCAGGCCCAGGGCCTTGGCGATGAAGGTGCTGTTGGCGGGCTCGATGAAACCGCGGGTGACGTTGGGGTAGACCAGCAGGTCGAGGTCGGCCTTGCTGATATTGGCCTGTGCCAGGGCGGCGTCGAATGCGGTTTCCATCAACTGCATGGGTGTCTCGTCGGCGGCCAGCCAATGGCGTGTGTCGCTGCCACTTTTTTCCAGTAACTTGCCGATGGTTTTCAAGGTTTTCGGCAGGTCATCCTGGAAGGTGTGTTTGGAGTGTTCCTCGACCAGGTCGATCACGTCCTGGTTGCTGACGCGGCGCGATGGCAGTCTTCCGGAGAGTCCGATGATCTTCATGTGACATCCTTGTCTTTGGCTATTGATTAACTACGGTTTTTACGTGCGGGCAGTGGCTGGCTCATCCTTGCAAGTGGCCACTGGCCCAATACTTCTAGCAGAGCCAAGTGACGAATCAAGGACGTGAGGCTGTCTGTTGATCTGGATCAAGAAGCGTGGATTCGCTTGCCCAGGTTTAGGTGCCCGTGGCTGTTTCGTTAAGTTGTCATTTGGATAGGGTTATGTTGGTTTACGTATCAGATGTGGTGAGTGCTCGAAGTGTTTCTAGCTTCTAGCTTTTGCCTCTTGCTCTTGCTCTTGCTCTTGCTGTTGCTGTTGCTGTTGCTGTTGCTGTTGCTGTTGCTGTTGCTGTTGCTGTTGCTGTTGCTGTTGCTGTTGCTGTTGCTGTTGCTGTTGCCGAACGAGAGGCTAGCGCCCTATCCCACGCCGCCAATTGCGACTTCAGGAGGCCGAGTGGAGTTCTTGCGTAGTGGGGCGACGGCCATGGATGGCCGTCGAGCGCTGCGCCCCAGGATGGGGCGTACAGCGCGGTACCCACGGGAGCAAGAACGGAGCGAGGGGACCCCGGAGCGAAGCGTAGGGGCCGGATGAATGGAGCGAGGATTTTTTGGTTCCTTTTTGATCCTTCAAAAAGGGACCCGCCGTAAGGGCGGAAAGGTGACTATGCGTCGCCATCGCCAATGAATGCGCGTATAGCTTTCAAAACTCACGCTCTGAAAGTCAAAGTCAAAGTCAAAGTCAAAGTCAAAGTCAAAGTCAAAGTCAAAGTCAAAGTCAAAGTCAAAGTCGGTCGGCGTGGGTATTCACAGAGGTAAGCGCATTCATTGGCTATATCGACGCTTAGTCACCTTTTCGCCCTTACGGCGAGTCACTTTTTGTCAAACGCGACAAAAAGTAACCAAAAAACGCTGCGCTCCATTCATCCGGCCCTACGCTACGCTCCGGGTTCCCTCACTCCGGCCTTGCTCCCGGGAGGACCGCGCTGTAGGGCCCATCCTGGGCCCCAGCGCTTGACGGGCATCCATGCCCGTCACCTCCCTACGCAAGGCCTGCGTTCGGCCTCCTGAAGTCGCGAAGTTACGCGCGGCGCCTGCACTGGCGCAGCTGTCGCTCGTGGGATAGGGCGCTAGCCTCTCGTTCGGCAACAGCAACAGCAACAGCAACAGCAACAGCAACAGCAACAGCAACAGCAACAGCAACAGCAACAGCAACAGCAACAGCAACAGCAACGGCACAATCAGCATCGGGTGCTTCGATGGAACCGGCCATCGTGCCTTGGCATCCAACCTCAAGCCCCCCACCGAGGACCCACGATGCCCGCCCAGATCGAAGACTATGCCCTCATCGGCAACTGCCGTAGCGCCGCCCTGGTCAACCGCGATGGCGCCCTCGACTGGTTGTGCCTGCCGCGCTTCGACGCCCCGGCCGTGTTCGCCGCCCTGCTGGGCAACGAAGAGAACGGCCGCTGGCGCATCGCCCCCAGCGACCCCGTCGAGCACAGCACACGCCGCTACCTCGACGACACCCTGGTGCTGGAAACCACCTGGACCACCGCCAGCGGCCGCGCCCGGGTGCTCGACTGCATGCCCCTGGGCGAACACAACGCCGTGCTGCGCATCGTCGAAGGCCTGGCCGGCGAGACCGCGTTCGAGATGGACCTGGTGCTGCGCTTCGACTACGGCCGCAGCGTGCCCTGGGTGGAAAAACTCGACCCCCTGACCCTCAGCGCCGTCGCCGGCCCCGACCGCCTGATCCTGCGCAGCAGCACCCAAACCCACGGCCGCGACCACCACAGCGTCGCCCGCTTTCGCGTAGGCCCAGGCGAGCGCCAGGTGTTCAGCCTGTGCCACCAGGCCTCGCATCTGCCCGTGCAGCCCGGCTGCGATGTCGACCACGACCTGCAGCAGACCATCGACCAATGGCAGGCCTTCGCCGCCCGCTGCCCCGAAGTCGGCCCCTACACCGGGCTGGTACGCCGTTCGCTGCTCACCCTCAAGGCCATGACCTACGCGCCCACCGGCGGCATGGTCGCCGCCGTGACCACCTCGCTGCCCGAGCGCGTCGGCGGCGAACGCAACTGGGATTACCGCTACTGCTGGCTGCGCGACGCCACCATGACCCTGCTGGCGCTGATGAACCTCGGCTACTTCGACGAGGCCCAGGCCTGGCGCGAATGGCTGCTGCGCTCGGTGGCGGGCAACCCCGAGCAGATGCAGATCATGTACGGGCTGGCCGGTGAGCGCGACCTGGCGGAATTCACCTTGCCCTGGTTGCCCGGCTATGAGCGTTCGCAACCGGTGCGGGTCGGCAATGCGGCCTCTGAACAACGGCAGCTGGATATCTACGGCGAGCTGGCCGACGCCATGAGCCAGGCCATCAAGGGCGGCCTGCCGCGGCATCCGCGCAGTTCGGCCATCGCCCGGTCGATCCTGCCGTACCTGCAAAGCATCTGGCGCGAACCGGACGAAGGCATCTGGGAGGTGCGTGGCGGCCGCCAGCACTTCGTGCATTCCAAGGTCATGGCCTGGGTGGCCTTCGACCGCGCCGCGAGCCTGGCAGAAACCACCGAGGAAGACCGTGAACGGGGCGCGTATTACCGCCAGGTGGCCGACCAGATCCGCAACGAGGTCTGTGAACGTGGGCTGGATGCCAGTCGGCAGTACTTCGTGCAGGCCTATGGCTCCAGCGAACTGGATGCCAGCCTGTTGCAGATTGCCCTGACCGGCTTCCTGCCGGTGCAGGATCCACGCTTCCTGCGCACCCTCGAACAGATCGAGCGACGCCTGCTGCGCAACGGCTTGCTGCTGCGTTATGACAGCGACAGCTGCAGCGATGGGCTGACGCCGGGGGAGGGCACCTTCCTGGTGTGTTCGTTCTGGCTGGCGGATGTGTATGTGCTGCTGGGCCGGCAGGCAGAGGCGCAGGCCTTGTATGAAAGGCTGACCGGGTTGTGCAATGACCTAGGGCTGCTGGCCGAGCAGTACGATCCGGCGGGCAAACGCATGCTGGGCAACTTCCCGCAGGCGTTTAGTCATATCGGGATCATCAACACGGCGCTGAACCTGCACCGGGCGCAGTGTCCGGTGCGGGATCGGGCGAGAACATGCAACCTGTGACCCTGTCGCAGCCAAGCGTTGTCAGCGCCACCTGGCAGCCTTGTGTTGGGATGGCGCATGTTCGCCGGACAGTGTGACGCATTGCGTCACATATATTATTTTGCCCACTGTGATGCCTGGGGTCACACTCATCGTCTCGCACAACACGGATACGGTGTGCTCCGATGATCATCAGCTTTCGCCATAAAGGACTGCGGCTTTTCCACGAGACAGGCAACATCCGAGGTATCCAGCCTGCGCATGCGCAGCGTTTACCACGGCAACTGCAGTTTCTCGATCGTGCCGTGGTCGCCGCCGACCTGTGCATTCCCGGCTGGCAACTGCATCCACTCAAGGGTGAGCGCGCGGGCTCCTGGTCGGTCAGCGTGTCCGGCAATTGGCGGCTGGTGTTCCGCTTCACAGGTTGCGACGTCGAACTGGTCGATTACCTCGACTATCACGGATCAGGAGTCCCTATCATGCCTATGCACAATCCGCCTCATCCCGGCGAAACGCTGCGTGAAGATGTTCTGCCCGCCCTTGGGCTGACGGTCAAGGCGTTTGCTGCGCACCTGGGTTTTTCGCGCGAGGCACTATCCCGTGTACTGCACGCGCGCGCGGCGGTCTCGCCGGACTTGGCGGTGCGGCTGGAAATGGCAGGTATCAGTACGGCGCGGCTCTGGTTGACGATCCAGGTGGATTACGACATCTGGCAGGCCCGTCAACGCCAGCAGCCGGTTATTACCCGGTTGTTCCAGGCGGCCTGAAGCGATCCGTCGTGGGCACGCTCGCCGCCGGCCAGGGTGACGGTGGGCTAGGCGCGCGGTTACAGGCCTGGCAGGCAAAAAAAGCCCGGAGCACATGCCCCGGGCTTTTTCACGCCGTCTGACGCCTCAAGCCGTCGCTTCACGCCCGGCGCTTGCCGCCTTGGTATGGCGCAGCGTCGGGATCAGGAAGGCGATCGCCAGCACACACGCGCTCACCAGCATCACGAAGCCACCGTCCCAGCCGAAGTGGTCGACGGTATAGCCCATCGCTGCGCTGGCCGCGACCGAGCCACCGAGGTAGCCGAACAGCCCGGTGAAGCCGGCGGCGGTGCCGGCGGCCTTCTTCGGTGCCAGTTCCAGGGCCTGCAGGCCGACCAGCATCACCGGCCCGTAGATCAGGAAACCGATGGAGAACAAGGCGATCATGTCGATGGTCGGGTTGCCCGGCGGGTTGAGCCAGTACACCAGGGTGGCCACGGTCACCAGGGCCATGAACACGATGCCGGTCAGGCCGCGGTTGCCACGGAAGATCTTGTCGGACATCCAGCCGCACAGCAGGGTGCCGGGAATACCGGCCCATTCATAGAAGAAGTACGCCCACGACGTGGTGTCGACGCTGAAGTGCTTGGCCTCTTTCAGGTAGGTCGGCGCCCAGTCCAGCACGCCGTAGCGCAGCAGGTAGACGAACACGTTGGCCAGGGCGATGTACCAAAGCAGTTTGTTGCGCAGCACGTACTCGACGAAGATCTGCTTGGCGCTGAACTCCTGCTCATGGCTCTCGTCGTAGCCCTCTGGGTAGTCGTTCTTGTACTGCTCGACCGGCGGCAGGCCGACCGACTGCGGGGTGTCGCGCATCATCGCGAAGGCGAACACCGCCACCAGCACCGCCACCGCGGCGGGTACGTAGAAGGCCGCGTGCCAGTCGTTGGTCCAGCCCAGGCCGAGCAAGAACAGAGGGCCGATCAGGCCGCCGCCGACGTTGTGGGCGACGTTCCATACCGACACCACGCCGCCGCGTTCTTTCTGCGACCACCAGTGCACCATGGTTCGCCCACTCGGTGGCCAGCCCATGCCCTGGGCCCAGCCATTGATGAACAGCAGCACGAACATGATCGCCACGCTGGACGTGGCCCAATGCGCGAAACCGAAAATGAACATCACCCCAGCCGAGATCAGCAGGCCGAAGGGCAGGAAATAGCGCGGGTTGGAGCGGTCCGAAACCAGGCCCATGAGGAACTTGGACAGGCCGTAGGCAATGGCGATGGCCGAGATCGCCAGGCCCAGCTGGCCACGGGTGTAACCCTCTTCCTCGATCAGGTAAGGCATGGCCAGGGAGAAGTTTTTACGCAGCAGGTAGTAGCCGGCGTAGCCGAAAAAGATCCCGGCGAAGATTTGCCAGCGCAGGCGCCGATAAGTGCTGTCGACGCGCTCGTCGGGCAGCGGCGCCTGGTGCGCGGCAGGGCGGAAGAAGGCGAACATGTGAAGCTCCAGCTTGTTATAGGTATGCGAAAGCGAATTTTACATTTTCGTAACAGAAAAAATATCGGTTTTGCGAAGAGCGGTTGTTCTTTTGTGAAAACCGGCGAGGTGCGCTTATCGAGGGGCAAGCTTTTGGCCAGGTCATCGGCCTTGCAGGCGGATGCTGACAACCCGTAGGAGCCAGCCTTGCTGGCGAACACCGGCGCAGCCGGTGCCAGGCAGACCGCCGCGCCTGGTTCGCCAGCACGCTGGCCCCTACGGTTGCACGGTGTGGCCGCACGCAATCACGGCGTACGGGTCACCCGCCACAGGGTATTGGCCAGGTCATCGGCAATGATCAGCGCACCCTTGGGATCGACCGTCACCCCCACCGGCCGGCCGCGGGTCTTGCCGTCCTCGCCGCGAAAACCGCTGGCGAAGTCCACCGGCTCGCCCGCCGGCTTGCCTGCGCGAAACGGCACGAAGACCACCTTGTAGCCCACTGGGTCGGGGCGGTTCCAGCTGCCGTGCTCACCGACGAAGGCACCTTCGGCGAACGGCTCGCCCATGGCGGCGCTGGAGAAGTCCAACCCCAGCGCCGCCACGTGCGAGCCCAGGCTGTAGTCGGGCTTGATCGCGGCTTGCACCTTCTGCGGGTCCTGCGGCCGCACGCGCTCGTCGACGTTCTGCCCCCAGTAGCTGTACGGCCAGCCGTAGAACGCGCCTTGCTTGACGGACGTCAGGTAGTCCGGCACCAGGTCCGGCCCCAGCTCGTCACGCTCGTTGACCACTGCCCACAACTGCCCGCTGTCGGGCTGGATGGCCAGCGCGGTGGGGTTGCGCAGGCCGGTGGCATAGGGGCGGTGGGCGCCGGTCACGGCATCGATCTGCCAGACCATGGCACGGTCGACTTCCACCTCCATGCCGCGTTCGGTGATGTTGCTGTTGGAACCGATGCCGACGTACAGGTAGCGGCCATCGGGGCTGATGGCCAGCGACTTGGTCCAGTGGTGGTTGATCGCGGCGGGCAGGTCGCTGACCTTGGTCGGCGGGGCGTCGGCCTTCGTCTGGCCATCCCGGTAGTCGAAGCGTACCAGCGCGTCCTGGTTGGCCACGTACAGCTTGCCGTCGGCGTAGGCCAGGCCATAGGGGGCGTTGAGGCTGTCGGCGAACACGGTCTGCAGTTCGTAACGGCCATCGCCGTCAGCATCGCGCAGTAAAGTCAGGCGGTTGCCGCCCGTGACCTGGGTGTTGCCCTTGGCCTTGATCTGGCTGGCGATCACATCCTTGGGCTTGAGCTTGGCGGCGCTGCCGCCGCGGCCTTCGGCCACGAGAATGTCGCCGTTGGGCAGCACCAGGGCCTGGCGCGGGATCTTCAGGTCGGTGGCGATGGCGCTGATGCTGTAGCCGGCCGGCACCGTGGGTTTCTGTTCGCCCCAGGCGGCCGGTTGGGCGATCTTCATGCTCGGCAGCAGGCCGCGCTGCGGCGCCGGCAATTTCGGGTCCGGGCCGTGGGCCTGGGTCGGCTCGCCGTCAGCGCCGCAGGCGCTGAGCAGCAGGGCCATGCTCAGGGCGCTCAGTGCCAGCTTCATGCTTCACCTCCGTTGCGCAGGTTGCTCATGCCGATGGCGGTGGCGATGAGGGCCAGCACGCTGACGATCACCGACAGCAGCAGAGCGGCGGGCATCACCGCCCAGGCGTCCTTGGCGTGCTCGAAGGCGTTGACCAGGCCCAGCAGCCAGGTCGCCAGCAGCACCAGGAAATACCAGGTGGGGCGGCCGGCCTTGCGCGGCGCGCGGATCAGGTTGGCCAGGGCGAACAGCAGCGCCAGGCCGCTGAACAGCAGGGCGCCGGCGATCAGCCAGGCGGCGAAGTTGCTCCACTGGATCTGGTAGCTCTGGTAGTAGGCGAGGTCGCTCAGCAGTGCGCCGAGGAACAATGGCACGCTGCCGGCGAGCAGGGTCGCATGCAGCGGGCCGGGTGTGGTACGGGGCAGGGTGGTCGTGGTCACGGAGGCTCCTTGTCGTTCGGCGATCCAGGGGCGCGCAGGGCGCATAGGGGAGGATCCTGAACAAGGCGCTTTAGTTCAGTGCAATTGACTCAATCCGCGCCCCGGCCAAGGTCAGGCGAGCAGCGGGCGCAGGAAGCTGCGCTCATAGCTGAGGATGAAGCGCTGCTCGGTCGCCAGGGCAAAGGCGGCGATGCACTCGGGGTCGGTCTCGGACGCGCTGCGGTATTGCTCGTAGGCCGCCAGGCTTGGGAAGCTGAACAAGGCGTAGGCGACATTGTTGGCCCCTTCGCTGGGCAGGAAGTAGCCATGGTGGCTGCCACCCATGCGATTGACCAGGCCGATCCACAGCTTGGCGTAGGCTTCGAAGGCCGGGACCTGGTACGGGTCGATGATGTATTTGAGGTGGCAGGTGACCATGGCGCGCATTCCTTGATAAGCCGGGGGCTCACCTTACGGCCAGGCGCATTGCCTTGGCAATGCGCCGGCTGGGCCGCGTCCTATTGGGCTGGGCGCGAGGTCTCCACGCTCAGTACTTCGGTGTAGATGGCATCGACGGTCTGGTCGACCTTGAGGTTCTTCATGCGGGCCTGCAGCTCGGGGTCCTCGACCTTGACCACCTGCAGCTTGCCTTCGGGCGGCAACAAGCTGACCTCATGGGCCTTGAGGTCGATCTTCTTGATCTGCGAGGTGACCTTGACCTGGCGGAAGGCTTCGCCGCCGGGGTTGGGGTTGGCCGCGGTGGCACGGATGGTGCCGGACTCCACCGACGCCGTGGGCGCGCCGCCCTCATGGGTGTTGAGCACGTAGGCCACCGCGCGGGTCACCTTGATGTCGACCTGGTCGCCAACCTTGAGGTTGGGCAGGGCCTTGGCCTGCTCGCTGAGCTGGAAAGTCACGTCCTTGTCGTTGGGGCCCTTGACCGTAACCTGGCGGTTGGCCAGGTCGATGGCGGTCACCTCGGTGGTGACATGGCTTTGCAGCGCCTCGCTGGCGATGGGCAACTGGGCGGCATGGGCGGTGAAGCTGGCGGTGGACACTAACGAGGCAAAAGCGACAGCACGTGCGAGGGAACGGGTGGGTTTCATTGGCCTGTCTTCCTTGTGGTCGAGGGTGTATGCGAGAAGAAGCATAGACACTGGTTGGCAGGTGTGTGGCCAATGCTTGCCCCGCGACGAGGCCGGTTCGGGCATTACAAAACGGGATGATCACGCTCGCGCTTGGCCTTGGACACACTCACCGCTCCCGGCAAGGCCACGGCGTTCTTCGCCGCCAGCACCTCGGCCATCACGCTCACCGCGATTTCCGCCGGGGTCTTGCTGCCGATGTAGATACCAATGGGGCCATGCAGGCGTTGCAGGGACTGTTCGGTTTCGCCGAAATGCTCGATCAGCCGTTCGCGGCGCAGCTGGCTGTTGCGCCGCGAGCCGATGGCGCCGATGTAGAACGCCGGGCCGTGCAAGGCTTCGAGCAGGGCCAGGTCGTCGAGCTTGGGGTCGTGGCTGACGGCGATGATGCAGGTGCGCAGGTCGGCGTTGCAGGCGCGGACCACGTCATCGGGCATGCCCCTGAGGTGCTCGACGCCGGCCACCGACCAGCTGGCCATGTGTTCCGGGCGCGGGTCGCAAACCGCTACCTTGAAGCCATTGAACAGGGCCATGGTCGCCAGGTACTCGGCCAGCGCGCCAGCGCCGATCAGCAGCATGCGGTAGCCGGGGCCAAGGGTATTGACCATGTATTGGTCATCGAAGGCGAACTGCCCCGGGGTGGCGGTGATCGCCAGGCTGACCGCGCCGCTGGCCAGGGCCAGCTGGCGGTGTACCAGCTGGCCGGCGTCAAGCTGGGTGAGCAACTGATGCAGCGGCTCGACGGCGGGGTTGAATTCGAGGATCAGCTCCAGCGTGCCGCCGCAGGGCAGGCCGAAGCGGTGGGCCTCGTCGGCGCTGACCCCGTAGCGGATCACCTCGGGGGCTCGCTGCGGCAGGCCGGGGCCGCCGTAGGCGGTGGTATAGCGCTGCACCAGGTCGTCCTCGATGCAACCGCCGGAAACGCTGCCGACTACCCGGCCATCGTTGCGCAGGGCCATCATCGAGCCTACCGGGCGTGGCGAGGAGCCCCAGGTGCGGGCGACGGTGGCCAGCAGCACGGGGTGGCCGGCCTGGCGCCAGGCGTGGGCGGTGCGCAGCACCAGCAGGTCGATGCTTTCCATGGTGGCCTCGGTATTTCAGTGTGCGTGGCCATTGCCGGGCACGCCCCCACCGTGGCAGCGGGCTTGCCCGGCGATGGCGTCTTCAGCGCATATGCAAGATGATCGGGCTGCTACTGGCCGGGTCGGTATGCTCGCGCAACTTGCCCACCGCTTTGGCCTGCACCCCCGCGCCCTGGTTGCCCCAGCTCGCGCGGGCAAAACTCAGCACCTCGGCGATCTCCCGGTCCGACAACTGCTCACGGAACGCCGGCATGCGATAGGCATCCGGCACCCCGGCGGCAACCACGCGCTGCGAGCCATTGAGGGTGATGTTGATCGCCGAGGCGTCCTCCCTGGCCAGCATCGAAGTGGCCCCGGCCAGGGGCGGCATCCACTCGGCCTGGCCCTTGCCGTCCAGGCCATGGCAACTGGCGCAGCGGGTTGCGTAGGTATGCGCCCCCGGTGCCTGGCTGGTTGCGGCCTGCGCCTGGTAGTGCCACGGTGGGCCATCGCGCTGCGGGTCGCCGGGCAACGCCTTCAGGTAACGGGCGATGGCCGCCAGGTCGTCGTCGCTCATGAACTGCGTGGAGTTGTTGAACGCCTCGGTCATCGAGCCATACACCACCGCATGTCGGTTGCGCCCGGTCTTGAGGAACTGCACGATCTCCGGTTCGCTCCAGCGCCCCAGGCCGGTGTTGTGGTCCTGGCGCAGGCTCGGCGCGTACCAACCGTCGAGCAACGCACCGGCGAGGAACGGCGCGCCACCATCGTCCAGGGCCTTCTCGTTGAAGGCCAGGCCGCGCGGGGTGTGGCAACTGCCGCAGTGGCCCGGGCCCTGGACGATGTAGGCGCCGCGATTCCACAGCGCATCCTGCCCAGGCTGCTGCGCGTAGGGCGCGGTCGGCGCGAACAGGCCGTTCCACAGGGCGATGGGCCAGCGCAGGTTCAGCGGCCAGGGAATGTCGCTGGGGATATTGGCCTCGGCCGCCGGTTGCACGCCCTTCATGAAGAACGCATAAAGCGCCCGCACGTCGTCGTCGCTGAGCTTGGCGTAGGACGGGTAGGGCATGGCCGGGTACAACCGGCGCCCGCCGGGGGCCACGCCCTGGCGCACGGCGCGGTCGAAGTCGGCCAGGCTGTAGGCACCGATGCCGTGGTCGCGGTCCGGGGTGATGTTGGTGGCATGGATCGCCCCCAGCGGCGTGGCCATCTCCAGGCCGCCGGCGAAGGGCGTCTTGCCGGGTAGGCTGTGGCAGGCCACGCAGTCGCTGAGCCGGGCGACGTATTCGCCGCGGCTGACCAGGCTCGCTTCGGCGCTGTCCTGGGCGGTAAAGGGCGAGGCGGGCTCGCGGGTGACGTACCAGGCAAGCAGGCCAGCCGCCACCAGGCACGGCACGGCCAACCAGCCAGCGGTTCGTGCGAATCGGCTGTTGTTCATGGGCAGTCCTTGTCGGGTCAGCTGAAGGTATGGCGGCTCAAGGGCATGCTGCGCACGCGCTGGCCGGTCAAGCGCGCCACGGCATTGGCCACCGCAGGCGCCACCGCCGGCAGCGGCGGCTCGCCGATACCGCCCATCTTCGCCCCGCTCTGGACGATGCGCACATGCACCCGGGCCATGCGCGCGGGCGGCAGGATCGGATACAGGTCGTAGTTGCGCGCCCTGGGCTGGCCGTTCAGCCACACCGCCTCTTCCAGCAGCACCTGGGACAGGCCCAGGGACACCGCGCCGTTGACCTGCGCCTCGATGATCGCCGGGTTGACGATGCTGCCCGGGTCGATGGCCTGCCAGATGTCGTGCACTTTCACCTGGCCGCCCTCCAGCGACACCTCGGCGATCACCGCCGCTTCCGAGCCGAACGGCGAGGCCATGGCCACGCCTCGGGCGCGCTGGCTACCGTCCTCGGCGGTGAACGGGCCACGCTTCCAGCCACCGGACAACTCGGCCACCGCCTGCAGCAGGGTGGTCAGGCGCGGGTTGCCCTGCAACAGGTGCAGGCGCAGCTCGAAGGGGTCATGGCCGCCCTTGTCGGCCAGTTCGTCAAGGAACGACTCGTAGAAGAAATCGTTCAGCGAGTTGCCCACCGAACGCCAGTAGCCCTGCATGGCCGGGGTCTTCACGTAGATCTGCGCGATGCGCTTGTTGGCGATGGCGTAGGCCTTGCCCGACAGCCCTTCGAGGGCGGTGGGGTCGAGCTTCTCGCCCTGTTGGCCGGCGATGGACTCGGTCGGGCCTTCGGTGGCGCTGATGGCCTCGATGGCCACCGGCAGGCCCTTGTCATCCAGCCCGGCGCGGAACTTGGCCACGGCCATGGGCCGCATGGCATCGCGCAGGAACTCTTCCTCGCGGCTCCAGATCAGCTTCACCGGACGGCCCACGGCCTTGGCCAGGGCGATGGCCTGCGGGTAGGGGCTGGCCGCGTCGTACAGGAAGTGCCGGCCAAAGAAACCGCCCAGCAGTGGCGAGTGCAGGGTGATGCGTTCGGCGGCAAGGCCGGTGCGTTTGGCGATGTCGTCGCGGAACATGTCCTGGGCCTGGTTGGGCAGCCACACCTCGAGGCTGCCGTCGGGGTTGAAGCGCGCGATGGCCGACGGCGGCTCCAGCTGGGCATGGTTGAGGAACTGGTTGTGGTAGGTGGCCTCGACGGTGGTCTTGGCGCTGGCCAGCGCGGCGGCGACATCGCCCTGGTTTTCATCGTCGCGGGCCGGGCCGGTCTGGCTGGCCAGGTGCTCGCGCCAGCCATCGCTGGAAAAGTCCGCCGGCATTGGCCGCACCTTGCTGTCGGCCGCGGGTTCTTTCCAGTCCACCTGCAAGGCCTCCACCGCGCGCTTGGCGTTGAACCAGCGCTCGGCGACCACCGCCACCGCGCCGGGTAGCGGGTGTACCGAATGCACGCCCTTCATGGCCTTGACCTGCTCCTCGTTGCGCAGCTGGCCGACCGTCATGCCCAGGCGCGGCGCATGCTGCACGGCGGCGTGGAGCATGCCGTCGACCTTGACGTCGATGCTGTACACGGCCTTGCCGGTGGATTTGTCATAGGCGTCCAGGCGTGGCACTGGCTTGCCGATCCAGCGGAACTGGCCGGGGTCGCGCAAGGTGACGCTGGCCGGGTCCGGCACTGGCAGGTCCATGGCCGTGCCGGCCAACTCGCCATAGCCGATCGAGCGGCCCGAGGCGGCATGCACCACCTTGCCCGGCTCGGTGCTCAGCTCGCCCACCGCCACGCCCAGGTGCTGGGCGCCGGCCTGCAGCAGCATGGCCCGGGCCAGGGCACCGAGGCGGCGCATGGTCGGGTAGCTCATGCGCACCGACATGCTGCCGCCGGTGATGCGCAGGCCGTTTTCCATCACCACGTAGGCTTCGCCCGCGGGGGCGCTTTCGACCAAAAAGCGTGCCGGTTCGAGGTCCAGCTCCTCGCCGACGATCTGCGCCATGGCAGTGTTGACCCCTTGCCCGCCCTCCATGAACGGGCTGAGCAGGCGCACGCTGCCGTCCGGGCGGATCTCCAGGAAGGCCGGCACCTGGGTGCCACGCTCGGTGGTGGCGGCGGCCTGCACCCGCGGTACGCCCACGGGCAGGCCGAAGCCGAGCACCAGCGCGCCGATGCTGGTGCCGACCAGGAAGCGTCGACGCGACAGGTTGACGGTTTCGCCTGCTGGCAGCTTCAGCAGGTCTTCGGGGGTGTCGATGCGCGTTGCCATCAGGCGTTACCCCCTTCGGCGAGGTCGTGCAGGGCGGCATGGATGGCGTTGTAGGTGCCGCAGCGGCACAGGTTGACCATCGCCGCGTCGATCTGCTCGGCACTGGGCTTGGCGCTGTGCTTGAGCAGCGCGGTGGCGGCCATCACCTGGCCGGACTGGCAATAGCCGCACTGCGCTACCTGGTGCTCGACCCAGGCGGCGACCACGCGCTTGCCCACCGCGTCATCCTCGATGGCCTCGATGGTGGTCACCTCGCGGCCGACCACCCCGGCCACCGGGGTGACGCAGGCACGCACCAGGTTGCCGTCCACCAGCACCGAACAGGCGCCGCACTGGGCCAGGCCACAGCCGTACTTGGTACCGGTCAGGCCAAGGTCGTCGCGGATCACCCAGAGCAAGGGTGTGTCGGCGTCGGCCTCGACCTGGTAAGTCTTCTGGTTGATGCGTAGTTCCATCGGGCTCACCTGCTGCAGTCACGGTTGTGGGGTGGGGAATACACTGTTCCCCAATCCACAAACGCTAGCACAGGCCAACCCGTGCGGAACCGGTACACCCCGCAGGTTCAGAGGATCAGGCAAGCAATCCGGCGGAATGCGCAACGCCGCGCATCAGTCGATGCGCGGGTGCTGTTGGGCCAGGGTCTTGCGCTTGGCTTCGAGCTCGGCGATCTGCGCGTCGATGTCCTCGATCTTCTGCTCGATGTTGTCGTGGTGCTCCTGCAGCAGCTCGCGGGCCTCGTCGATGTCCGAGGCGGCCGGGGCGGCGCCGCGCAGCGGCTGGTTGGCGGTTTCCTTCATGGTCAGGCCGGTGAGCAGGCCGATCACCGCGATGACCATCAGGTAGTAGGCCGGCATGTACAGGTTGTCGGTGGTCTCCACCAGCCAGGCGGCGATGGTCGGGGTGAGGCCGGCGATCAGCACCGAGATGTTGAAGGCGCTGGCCAGGGCGCTGTAGCGGATATGGGTGGGGAACATCGCCGGCAGCGTCGAGGCCATCACGCCGATGAAGAAGTTCAGCAGCACGGCGAGCATCAGCAGGCCGGCGAAGATCACCGCCAGCTTGCCGCTGGTGATCAGCATGAACGCCGGGATGGCCAGCAGGAACAGGCCAACGCTGCCGATGATGATGAAGGGCTTGCGCCCCCACTTGTCGCTGAGCAGGCCGATCATTGGCTGCACGAAGAGCATGCCGACCATGATCGCGATGATGATCAGCACGCCGTGGTCCTCGCTGTAGTGCAGGTTGTGCGAGAGGTAGCTGGGCATGTAGGTGAGCAGCATGTAGTAGGTGACGTTGGTGGCGATCACCACGCCGATGCAGGTCAGCAGGCTGCGCCAGTGCTTGGTCGCCACCTCCTTGAACGAGACTTTCGGGCCGCTGGCCAGGCCTTCGCGGTCGCCTTGCTCGAGCTTGTCGACGTGCTGCTGGAAGGCCGGGGTTTCCTCCAGCGCATGGCGCAGGTACAAGCCGATCAGGCCCAGGGGCAGGGCGAGGAAGAACGGCAGGCGCCAGCCCCATTCGAGGAACTGCGCCTCGCCCAGGATCGTCGAGATCAGCACCACCACCCCGGCGCCGAGGACGAAGCCGGCAATCGAGCCGAAGTCCAGCCAGCTGCCGAGAAAGCCGCGCTTGCGGTCCGGGGCGTACTCGGCGACGAAGATCGAGGCGCCGGTATATTCGCCGCCCACCGAGAAGCCCTGGGCCATCTTGGCCAGCAACAGCAGGATCGGCGCCCAGATGCCGATGCTGGCGTAGGAGGGGATCAGGCCGATGGCGAAGGTGCTCAGGGACATGATCACGATGGTCGCGGCCAGCACCTTCTGGCGCCCGTAGCGATCGCCCAGGGCACCGAAGAACAGCCCGCCCAGCGGGCGGATCAGGAAGGGCACGGAGAAGGTGGCCAGGGCGGCGATCATCTGTACCCCGGGGCTGGCGTTGGGGAAGAACACCTTGCCCAGGGCATAGGCGACGAAGCCGTAGACGCCGAAGTCGAACCACTCCATGGCATTGCCCAGGGCGGCGGCGGTGATGGCCTTGCGCATCTTGGCGTCGTCGACGATGGTGATGTCCTTCAGGCCGATGGGCTTGACGGGTTTCTTGCGTGATTTCATGGGCCATTGTCCTTAGGTGGCGGGCGGCCTGGCCATGGTTTGGCCAGCGCTTCTAAGGGATCAGATGCAAGGGTGCGCTAAATAATTCCGTACCAGGTGATTTTGCGTGGCGCAGCCGCTCTCATCCACCGCGTTGCCTGGTTCGCCAGCAAGGCTGGCTTACGGGCGGGCAGGTCGCGGGCGGCGTAGGAGCCGGCTTGCCGGTGAACACCGGCAAAGCCGGTGCCATCCACCGTGGCGCCTGGTTCGCCAGCAAGGCTGGCTCCTACGGGCGGGCAGGTCGCGGGCGGCGTAGGAGCCGGCTTGCCGGCGAACACCGGCAGAGCCGGTGCCATCCACCGTGGCGCCTGGTTCGCCAGCAAGCTGGCTCCTACGGGCGGGCAGGTCGCGGGCGGTGTAGGAGCCGGCTTGCCGGCGAACACCGGCAAAGCCGGTGCCATCCACCGTGGCGCCTGGTTCGCCAGCAAGGCTGGCTCCTACGGGCGGGCAGGTCGCGGGCGGTGTAGGAGCCGGCTTGCCGGCGAACACCGGCAAAGCCGGTGCCATCCACCGTGGCGCCTGGTTCGCCAGCAAGGCTGGCTCCTACGGGCGGGCAGGTCGCGGGCGGCGTAGGAGCCGGCTTGCCGGCGAACACCGGCAGAGCCGGTGCCATCCACCGTGGCGCCTGGTTCGCCAGCAAGCTGGCTCCTCCGGGCGGGCAGGTCGCGGGCGGCGTAGGAGCCGGCTTGCCGGCGAACACCGGCAAAGCCGGTGCCATCCACCGTGGCGCCTGGTTCGCCAGCAAGGCTGGCTCCTACGGGCGGGCAGGTCGCGGGCGGCGTAGGAGCCAGCTTGCCGGCGAACACCGGCAAAGCCGGTGCCATCCACCGTGGCGCCTGGTTCGCCAGCAAGGCTGGCTCCTACGGGTGTTGCAGGCCGTAATCGGCGTAGGCGCCGGCTTGCCGGCGAACACTGGCGCAGCCGGTGCCATCCAGCGAGGTTACAGGTTGCGTGACATCAGCCAATGCTGCTCGCCCCAGGCCTGGAACTGCTCCAGGGCGACCCAGCCACGTTTGGCGTAAAAGGCGTTCTGGTCGTGGGTATGCAGGAACAACCTGGCGATGCCGGCATCGCGGGCATGCGCGCAGATGCCTTCGACCAACCGTTCGGCCAACCCTTGGCCCCTGGCCTGCGGGGTGACGAACACACAGGCCAGCCACGGGCCTAGCTCCGGCCGCTGTGGCAGGTCGTCAAGCGCCAGGGCGGCGCTGCCCAGCAACTGCTCACCCTCAAGGGCGATCAGGCATTTGCATTGGCCATTGCGCTGGTCTGCGGCAAAGGTGCGTTGCCAGTCGGCCAGGGGCAGGTCGGCAAACTCGTAATGGAATTGTTGATGCAGCCACCGCGCGAGGGTGTCGCAGTGATCCATGTGCTGGTCCAGCCACTCAAGGCGCGGCATGCGCAGGTCCTTATGGGAAAATGTGCGGGCGTATCATGGCGCACCAGCGCCGGTTCACGAAAGAGCAGGGCAGGTCCGGCAGGCGCTCGAAAAAGCAGGTCCGCAACCGCTTTGGTCCGGGTACTATCCAGTTTCCATCACTTGCCGAGCCTGAACATGGACACTCACTCGCTTCTCGCTTTCACCCTGGTCGCCGCGATCGCCATAGCCAGCCCAGGGCCCGCCACCCTGATGGCCATCAACAACAGCCTGGCCCATGGCCAGCGCAGCGCGGTATGGTCGTCGCTGGGCAATGCCAGTGGGCTGTTCTGCCTGTCGGCCGCCGCCATGCTGGGGTTGGGCGCCTTGTTGGCCAGTTCGGAAATGCTGTTCAACGCGGTCAAGGTGGTTGGTGCCGGCTACCTGTTCTACCTGGGCGTACGGCAACTGCTGAAGAAGAGCCCGATGCTGGCGGACGGGGCCGAGGGCGGCGATGGGGCGCGTCGGCCGACACCATTGAAACTCTACAGGTCGGCCTTCGTTACCGCGGTCACCAACCCCAAGGCGACCCTGTTCTTCACCGCGCTGTTCCCGCAGTTCATCGACCAGGGCGCGGCGCTGCTGCCGCAGTTTCTGTTGCTTACCGGGATCTTCATCCTGCTGTCGCTGACCTCGCTGAGCCTGTATGCCGCCCTGGCCGCGCGGGCCAAGGGCGTGCTGACCCGGCCGTCGTTGTCGCGTTGGGTGAGTCGGGTGGTGGGGACCACGTTCATTGGCTTTGGTGCGGCGATCCTGGCGATGCGTCGGCAAGGGGCTTAGTTGGGGTTAGGGGGGCGGGTGTTCGTCACGACAGATGTAGCGTCTATCAGATCGAGCGCCGCGCGGGCGGCGCTCGATCGCCCAGGCGCTACCTCTGTTGCGGCGAACCCTTCCCAGGCGCTGCACCGCTCACAACGCCTCCCCAGAGCCCTCACTCAACGATATTGCATTAAAGGTCTCAAGTCTGTCGAATTATGACTTGGACGGTCTTGGTTGCGCGGCCTAGCATGGCCGTCATTGGAGCCGACAGACGACTCCCCAACCAGGAAATCACCATGAACCTCAAGTCCCTGATCGCCAACCCGCTGGGCCACGGTGCCGCACCGTTGGGCAATATGTTCCGCAACGTTCCCGAGGCCGAAGTCCAGGCCACCATCGACGCCGCCTGGGCCAACGGTGTGCGCTACTACGACACCGCCCCGTTCTACGGCGCCGGTCTTTCCGAAACCCGCCTGGGCAACGCCCTGGTCGGCCGCCCACGTGACCAATACGTGCTCAGCACCAAGGTCGGGCGGATCATCCTCGACGAACTGGAAGACCCAGCCGCCCGTGAACTGGGCGAGAAAAGCGGCCTGTTCGAACACGGCAACCGCAACCGCATCGTCAACGACTACAGCGCCGACGCCACCCTGCGCTCGATCGAAGACAGCCTGCGCCGCCTGAAGACCGACCGCCTGGACATCGTCTGGATCCACGACATCGCCCAGGACTTCTACGGCGACGAATGGCTGACCCAGTTCGAGATCGCCCGCACCGGCGCTTTCCGTGTGCTCTCCCGCCTGCGTGAAGAAGGCGTGATCAAGGCTTGGGGCCTGGGTGTGAACCGTGTCGAACCGATCGAACTGACCCTCGATTTGGACGAGCCAAAGCCCGATGGCTTCCTGCTGGCCGGCCGCTACTCGCTGCTCGACCACGACCGTGCCCTGCAGCGCGTGATGCCGCAGGCGGTTGAACAGGGTGCCGGCATCGTCGTCGGTGGCCCGTACAGCTCTGGCGTCACCGCCGGTGGCGAGCACTTCGAGTACCAGAAGGCCAGCCCGGCCGTGCTGGCCAAGCTCGAGCGCATTCGCGCCGTGGCCCGTGCCCATGATGTCGACGTCAAGGCCGCTGCTCTGCAGTTCGCCCTGGCCCACCCGGCCGTGGTTTCGGTGATCCCGGGCTCGACCCGCCCAGAACACGCCAATGAAGACCTGGCGGCCCTGAGCAAGGTGATCCCGATGGCGTTCTGGAACGACCTGCGCCAGCAAGGGCTGATCAACGCCCTGGCACCTGTGCCGACTGTCTGAACCGACTCGGCAGGGCCCGCGCGGCCCTGCCCTCGACGAATCAATGGGGCCGCGCCCCGAGGAGCATCACCATGGCTACCGCACAAGCCTTTATCGACACCCCCGTCGACGCCGACCGCGTCTGGCAACTGATTGGCGGCTTCGACGCCTTGCCCGACTGGCTGCCGTTCATTCCTGAAAGCGCCCTGAGCCAAGGCGGCCGCGTACGCACCCTCAAAAGCGTTGACGGCGACACCATCATCGAGCGCTTGCTGGACTTCAACGAAGCCCGTCGCAGCTACAGCTACACCATCCTCACTGGCCCGGCCCCGGTACGCGACTACCAGTCGACCCTGTGCGTGGTCGCCCAGGGCAGCGGTGCCCGCGTGCAATGGTCCGGTTCGTTCGTGCCGCAAGGCATCAGCGACGCCGAAGCGACCGCGCTGTTCGCCGGTATCTACGAAGATGGCCTGGCGGCACTCAAGCAACAGCTCGAAGCTTGATCTAGCCGGCACTTCCTCGCACGGGGCCAGCCCGCTGCCACAGGCAATTCCTGTGGCAGCGGGCTGGCCCCGTGCTGCGTTGGAAAGTTGGATTAGCGAATCATTCCTAAATATGCGCCTGGCCACTTCGTGTTTAACAGCAGGCCCCCGGCATTGCGACTAAAGTCGGCTTGGATTGTTCGACAATCGGAATATTGTCTAGTTGAGCGTCGATTCCAACCGATTGAAGTGGTTGGCCTTTTCACAAATTAAAGTTCACCGGGAGCCGCACTGCGAAGGCACTAAAGTTTCACTAGGCGCAAGCCGATAATCACCAGTAACTGCACTGCAAAGTTCAACTTTCGCCGTGCCTTTATTTGGCTATAGGTGTTGTATGTGGTACCGGTCTGCTCCTGCTCGTCGCTTCTCACTGTCCGTCGCACTGTCGTGCTTGTGCGTCGGCGTCACCCAGGCGGATACCCCAGGCCAGGAAGTGCTGCGTCAACAGCAACAGCAGCAACAGGACCTGCAACAACTGCAACTCGAACAGCGCCGCCGGCAGCTGGAGCGGGGCGCCTTCTCCACGCCAGGCACGCCCTCGGCGCCGGCGCCAAGCATCGCCCCGGACAGCCATTGCTGGCCGTTGGCCGGGGTTCGCCTCGGTGGCGTCACGCTGATCGACCGCGCCCGTCTCGAGGCCCGTATCCAGCCGCTGCTGGCGCCCTGCATGGGCGTCGGCCAGATCAACCACCTGCTGGCGACCATCACCGCGGTGTACCTGGAACAGGGGTATGTCGCCAGCCGGCCGTACCTGAACCGCGCCCCGGCCGCCGGCCAGTCGCTGGATATCCTGGTCGACGAAGGCTACGTCGAGGCCATCGAGCTGGCCGATCAGCAACTGCCGGTGTCGTTGGCCGGCGCCTTCCCCGGCATGCTCGGCGAGCCGTTGAACCTGCGTGACCTGGAGCAGGGCCTGGACCAGCTCAACCGCCTGCGCTCGGTCGACCTCGGCGCCGATATCGCCCCCGGCAGCCAGCCGGGCGCCTCGCGGATCATCCTGCGCCCGCGCAGCGCCGGGCAGCCGCGGGTGGCCCTGGGCCTGGGCCTGGACAACCTCGGCAGCGCCAGTACCGGGCGTGATCGGCGGGTGCTGAGCCTGAGCCTGGACAACCCGTTGGCGCTCAACGACCTGCTCAGCCTCAGCGCCAGCGACACCCTCAACCAGGGCGAGCGCTACAGCCGCAACGCCAGCCTGTACTACGCGATCCCCTACGGTTACTGGACCTTCAGCCTGTTCGCCAGCCACGCCGAATACAGCGCGCCGGTCAAGCTCAGCAGCCTGACCTTGCACAGCCGCGGCATCACCGACCAGCTCAGCCTGCGCGGCGAGCGTGTGCTCTGGCGCGACCAGCGTCATCAGCTGAGCGCCAACCTGCAACTGGCGCACAAGGATGTCGACAGCGAGTTCGCCAAGGTGCGCCTGGACGTGCAAAGCCCGACCCTCACCGTGGCCGAGGCCGGGCTCAACCTGTTCTGGCTCGACCGCGCGGTATGGAACTTCGACCTCAACTATGCCCAGGGCCTGCGTGGGTTCGGCGCTGACGACGACGCCCAGCGGGTGGTCGCCAACTTGCCCAAGGCGCAGTTCCACAAGTACCGCGCGGGCCTAAGCCAGTGGCGCAACGGCCAATTCGGCGACCAGGCCTGGCAGTGGCAGAGCCAGCTCAACGCGCAGTACAGCCCCGATCCTTTGCCGGCCATCGAGCAGTTGCTCGGGACCGACGACTCCGCTGTGCGCGGCTACCGGGTAAGCAGTATTTCCGGGGCCAGCGGAGCGGTCTGGCGCAACACCCTGCGCTTGCCGCAACGCCCCGCCGGCCCCTTGAGCATCACCCCGCGGCTGGGGCTGGACCACGGTTGGATCAAGGCCGACCACGGCGCCCCGGTGCAGCACCTCAGCGCTGCCAGCCTCGGCGTCAACCTGGGCTGGAAAGGCCTGCAGCTGGATTTCGACTACCAGCGCAGCCTGACCACCCCCAGTGGCAATCACCGCGAACCGGAAGTCTGGCTGTTCAGGGCCGGCCTGCAGATTTGAGCGGGGCAAACCTATGTGCACTGGCTACATGGGCAACAACTATGGAGAGTGACCTATGACGATGAAACCCTTTGCCTTCAAGCTGTCCCCCCAGGGCCGGCTGCGTTGGGCGATTGCCAGCCTGTTCCTCACGGCCAGCCTGCCACAGGCCCTGGCCGCCGGCGTGGTGGTGGCGCCTGGCCCCGGTGGCACCGCGCAACTGCAAACCCAGGGCGGCGTGCCGATCGTCAACATCGTCGCGCCCAACGGCGCGGGGCTGTCGCACAACCAGTTCCTCGACTACAACGTCGACCGCCAGGGCCTGGTGCTGAACAACGCCTTGCAGGCCGGCAATTCGCAGCTGGCCGGGCAACTGGCGGCCAACCCGCAGTTCAATGGCCAGGCGGCCAGCGTGATTCTCAACGAGGTGGTCAGCCGCAACCCGTCGGCCATCAACGGCGCCCAGGAAATCTTCGGCCGCGCCGCCGACTATGTGCTGGCCAACCCCAACGGCATCTCGGTCAACGGCGCCAGCTTCATCAACACACCCAACGCCAGCCTGGTGGTGGGCCGCCCCGAGCTGAACGACGGCAAGTTACAGGCCCTGGGCACCACGGATGCCAACGGGCAGTTGCAGGTGCAGGGCGCCGGCCTGCGCAACGACGGCGGCTCGGTCAACCTGATCGCCCCGCGCATCGACAGCCAGGGCCGTCTCGATGCCCGTGACCAGCTCAACCTGACCGTCGGCCGCCAGCAGGTCGACTATGCCAGTGGCCAGGTCACCGCGGTGGACCCGACCGCGGCCAGCAGCGAGCGGCGCATCGACGCCAGCCTGTTCGGCGCCATGCAGGCCGGGCGCATCAATATCGTCAGCACTGCCGAAGGTGCGGGCGTGCGGGTAGGCCCGGCACAGCTCAGTGGGCGTGACGGGGTGAGCATCCAGTCCGCCGGTGACCTCGATGTGCGCGGCGAGGCCGTGGCCGATAGCCTGCAAGCCAACCGCGCCGGTATCCACAGCAGCCAGGGCGATGTCGGGCTGCGCAGCGCCCACGACCTGAGCCTGGCCGCAGCCGACGTGAACGGCCGCGACGTCAAGCTCGACGCCGGGCGCAACCTCACCCTGAA
The DNA here is from genome assembly GCF_019139535.1 of Pseudomonas muyukensis. NCBI lineage: Bacteria > Pseudomonadati > Pseudomonadota > Gammaproteobacteria > Pseudomonadales > Pseudomonadaceae > Pseudomonas > Pseudomonas muyukensis. The sequence continues at coordinate 2,729,598 of NZ_CP077073.1, forward strand.
CACGGTCCAGAGCCGCAAGCTCCAGGAAAAACGCGAGAACTGGCGCAGTGGCGCGCTGGGCATCGACTGGGAAACCTACCAGCGCGCCTACACCGACAGCGACACCCGTGAGCACGGCACCCAGGTGGTGGCCCAGCGCGATGCACGGTTGAGCGCGGGGCAGGACGCCCAGCTCACCGCCGCCCGGGTCGAGGCCGCAGGCCACCTTGGCATCGACAGCGGCGCCGACCTGCGCCTGGCCGCGGCCACCGAGCAGCATGTCGAGACCGACCAGGGCAAGCACACCAAGGGCTTCTGGAAGGCCGACTGGGACAAGCGCAACGAAGAGCAGCGCAGCGTCACCAGCCAGCTCAAGGGCGGCGATATCGCCCTCAAGGCCAAGGGCACCGTGGCCACCGAAGGTGCCCAGCTGAGCAGCGGCCAGGACATCCGCATCGCCGCCAAGCAGGTGCAGATCGGCACCGCTTCGCGCACCAATGCGAGCAACAGCCACGACCAGCAGAGCAAGTTCTTCGGCGTCAGCCACAACGAAGCCAGCCAGGGCAAGCGCGAGAGCACCGCGGTGCGTAGCGAGCTGGTGGCCGGCGGCACCCTGGGCCTGAGCAGCGGCGAGAATATCGATGTGGTCGGTGCCACGGTCAAGGCCGGCGGTGCGTTGAATGCCGAGGCCGGCGGCGACGTGAAACTCAGCGCCGCCGAGGATACCCGCGAGCACAGCGCCAGCGGCAACAGCCGCGGCTTCGTCGCCTCGGCCAAGGAAACCGCGCCGGGTGCCGGGCAGTACCGTGCCGGCATCGCCTATGTCAGCGAGAAACACAGCAGCAGTGGCACCGAGGTCAACCAGCACGGCGCCCACCTCAGCGGCAGCGCGGTGCAGGTCAGTGCCGGCAACGAGCTGGCGGTCAAGGGCTCGACGGTCCAGTCCAGCGCCGGCGACACCACCCTGAGCGGCAAGCAGGTGTCGCTGCTGGCCGGGCAGGATCAGCGCAGCGAAAACGCCGACAGCAGCCGTATCGCGGGCGGCGTCTACCTCACCGCCGGCCTTGATCGCGCCGGTGGCGGTGTCGATTTCTCCCACGCCAGCAGCCAGGACAGCAGCAGTGCCAGCACGGCCAATACCAGCAGCGTGCACAGCAGCGGCACGCTCACCGTCAACGCCGGCAACCTGCTGAGCGAAGGCGCGCAGGTCAGCAGTGGCAAGGGCCTGAGCGTGACCGCCGACAGCGTCGACAACCGTGCGGCCAGCGACAGCAAGGCCAGCAGCCACCAGCACAGCAGCTGGACGGCGGATGTCGGCGTCAACGCCGAGTACAAGGAGATCGCCCGGCCCATCGCCGGCGTGGTCAGCGATGTGGTGAACGGCAAGGTCTCGGTCAAGGACGCGCTCGACGGCAAGCTGCCGGTCAAGGAAGTGCGCGACGTGCTGCAAGGCAAGACCTCGGTGACCGCGGCGCTGTCGCAGATCGGCTCGGCGAATGTCGGTGTCGACGTGGCGGTGGGCCACGCCAGCCAGGCCAGCAGCGAGCAGTCGAGCAAGGCGGTGGTCGGCACACTCGCAGGGCAGAACATCGAGCTGAACGTCGCCGGCACGCTGCGCGACCAGGGCACCCAGTACCAGGCCAGCACCGGCGCGCTGACGATCAAGGCCGACAGCGTGCAGGCCGAGGCCGCCCGCGATACCCACGCCAGCAGCAGCCAGCAGGTCACGGCCAATGTCAGCGGCCGGGTCTACACCAAGACCGGCTCGGATGTGAACGTGACCGCCGCCGGTTCCGGCAGCAACGAGCACGCCAGCCGCGACAGTTCCACCGCGGTGGTGGCGAGCTATGGCGCCAGCCAGGGCGTGAACATCCAGGCCGCGGGCAACGCCAGCTTCGAAGGCAGTCGCCTCGACGGTGGCCAAGCTGGCGTGACCCTGGGCAGCGGCGCTGACCTGGCGTTGAACCAGGCCAGCAACCAGGTGCGCAGCGACAGCACCCGCGTGGGCGGTGGCGCCTCGCTGGCGGTCAGCAGCCTGCCGACCGGCACTACCGACCTGGGCGGCAGCGTCCAGTTCGAGCATGGCGCCCAGCACAGCGACGAGCGCACGGCCCAGGTGGCGAGCATCAACGGCAATGGCCCGGTGCGCCTGAACAGTGCCGGCAACCAGACCGTGCAAGGCGCCCGCGTCGAAGTGAGTGGCCCGGTCGAACTCAAGGCCGGCGGCAAGCTCGACCTGCAGGCCGCCAGCGACAGCCGCAGCGTGACCGGTCACCAGGTCGATCTTGGCTTGAACCTGGGCGGCAAGTCGGTCAGCGGCGAGCAGGGCAGCACCCTGAGCGGCAACCTGGGCGGCCACATCAAGGCCGGCCAGACGCGCGAGTCGGCCAACACCCTCAGCGGCGGCCAGCTGGCCTCACGCGATTCGGTCAGCCTCGAGGGCGCTTCGCTGCATGCCCAGGGCACCCAGATCGCCGGGCCGCAGGTCAAGCTGACCGCGGGCGCGGGCGGCGTGCTGCTGGAGTCGGCGCAATCTACCCAGGGCCGTGGCAACTGGGGTGTCGAGCTCAATGCCGGTGGCAACCTCAGCCGCGAGACGCCTGCCGGCGCCGAGCAGCCGGGCAAGCCGGTCTACGGCTTCGAGCTGGGGGCCAAGGGGCAGGTCGATTACCTGCAAGCCAGCACCCAGCAGAACAGCCGGGTCAGTGCCGGGCAGGTGGCGTTGAACAGTGCCGCAACCACGCAGCTCAGCGGCGCGCGGGTCGAAGGCCAGCTCAGCGGCCAGCGCCAGGGCGGCGTCAGCGTCGAGGAGCGCCAGGACACCAGCACCTCGGCCCGTCTCGACCTGGGCCTGGGCCTGACCGGCAAGCCGGGTGAGGCCAAGGACGGCGAGCAACCCACCGGGCTCGACTACAAGCCGGCCTTCGACGCCCAGGGCGAGTTCCTGCGCAAGGCCAGCGTGAAGGAGGCCTCGGGGCTGGTTGACGGGCAGGGCGCCCTGGTGACCGGGGCCAGCGTCAAGCCGGTCAACTACGAGGTCAAGGCCACCCTCGACCAGCCGAAGGTGTCGGAGCTGACGCTGCCGAGTGTGTCGCTGGAGGAGGGCAAGGTGAAGGTCGGGCCATTGACCGTCGAAGGCCATATCGATAGCTGATGCCTGTGCCGCGCCTACAGGGATGCGCGTTCCCTGTAGGCGCGCACCTTGTGCCGCGCAAGGTGCGCAGGGTATCCCTGCCGTCTTGCTGCAGTGGTTGAAATCAAGGCACCGCCGAAAACACCGACCCGGTCAGCCGCTCGCTCAACAGCTCCAGCGCCCGCAACCCCGCCAGCGAATTGCCCGAGGCATTCAACGCCGGCGACCACACGCAGATGCTGTAGCGCCCCGGCACTACCGCGACGATCCCGCCGCCCACGCCGCTCTTGCCCGGCAAGCCTACCCGGTAGGCAAAGTTCCCCGCTTCGTCGTACAGCCCGCTGGTGGCCATGATCGCGTTCACCTGTTGCGCCTGGCGCGGGCTCAATACCTGCTCGCCGCTGTGCGGGCAATAGCCGCTGTTGGCCAGGAAGGCAAAGCCGCGGGCCACGTCCACGCAGCTCATCGACAGCGCGCAGTGGTGGAAGTAGCTGCGCAGTACCGTGTCGACATCGTTGTCGAAATTGCCGAACGCCTGCATCAGGTAGGCCATGGCCGCGTTGCGCGCGCGGTGCTGGTACTCCGACTCGGCCACCAGCGCATCGCTGACGATGCGCGGGTTGGCCGCCAGGCGGCGGACGAAGTCGCGCATCGACAGCGACGGGGTGGCATAGCGCGACTGGTTGATATCGCAGATCACCAGGGCGCCGGCGTTGATGAACGGGTTGCGTGGGCGACCCTTTTCCACCTCCAGCTGCACCAGCGAGTTGAACGCCTGGCCGGAAGGCTCGTAGCCCAGGCGCGACCAGATGGCCTCGCCGCTGTGGTTGATCGCCTGCACCAGGCTGAACACCTTGGAGATGCTCTGGATCGAGAACGGCGTGCGCGCGTCGCCCGCGCAGTGCATCTGGCCGTCCAGGCTTTGCACGGCAATGCCCAGTTGGTTGGGGTCGACCTGGGCCAGGGCGGGAATGTATTGCGCCACCTGGCCCTGGTTGAGCAGGGGGCGGACGTGGTCGAGGATCTCTTGCAGTAGGGCGTGCATAGGCACCTGAAAATGCGTGGGTTGCGGAGCGCTTGTGGCTCAGACGGCGGCCGAGGCGCGTTCGGCACACAATGGCCCGGCGCACCGCGGCACGCGTCGCTGGTTTCGTGGGGGCGGGCTGGCCCCGCGATTGCTGGACCGGCCGCGACCTCGTCGGTGGTGGCCGGGTGGAAGGCGTAGGGCAGGGGCTAGCCGGTCTGGGCGTCGACGCTGCTGAGCCGCACCTCGCCCTGGCCGCTGGGTTGGCCGGCGATATGGTTCAGGTGATGTTCGATGGGCATTTCGTCTCCTGCAAGGCGGTGGCGGCCGACCCGATGGCGGTCGGCGTGGATCGACTGTAGAGCGGGTGAGGGAGGCACCGGCTGCGCCGGTGTTCGCCGGCAAGGCCGGCTCCTACACTGTTTGCGAGCAGCCTGGCCGGTAGGAGCCGGCCTTGCTGGGGAAGCAGGCAACGCGATGGAGGCACCGGCTGTGCCGGTGTTCGCCGGCAAGGCCGGCTCCTACACTGTTTGCGACCAGCCGGGCCCGTAGGAGCCAGCCTTGCTGGCGAAGCAGGCGACGCGGTGCAAGACACCGGCAAGCCGGCTACCGGCTTTGGTGTAACTGCTGCGTGCAACCATCGGCGCGCGTTAGCTGTCACAATCGCCTGGTCTGACTTATCCGGAGACCCCCATGCTGCGTGTATTCGAACGCTGGCTCGACCCTTTCCCGCCCGACGAGGCACCGCCACCGCCCATGGGCCTGGCCCGGTTCATGTGGGCCTGCACCCGCGGCGCGCGCGGTTATATCCTCGCTTTCGCCGTGCTCAGCGCCGCGGTGTCGCTTTACGAGGCCTGGCTGTTCGCCTTCCTCGGCCAGGTCGTGGACCTGCTTGCCCACTGGCAGGCCGGCAGCGCCGTGAGCGCCGAGGAAACCCGCGTGTTGTGGGGCGCCGGGGTGGTGCTGGTGGCCAGCGTCGGGCTGGTGGCGGCGCGCACCGCGGTGCAGCACCAGGTGCTGGCGATCAACCTACCGTTGCGCCTGCGCTGGGACTTCCACCGGCTGATGCTGCGCCAGAGCCTGTCGTTCTTCTCCGACGAGTTTTCCGGGCGGGTCACCACCAAGGTGATGCAGACCGCGCTGGCGGTGCGCGAGGTGCTGTTCACCCTGATCGAGATCCTGCCGGGCATCGGTGTGTATTTCGTGGCGATCATCGCCCTGGCCGGCGGCTTCGCCCTCAAGCTGATGCTGCCGTTCCTGGCCTGGATCGGCCTGTTCGGCCTGGCCATGCTGTATTTCGTGCCGCGCCTGGGCCAGGTCGGCCAGGAGCAGGCCCACGCGCGCTCGTCGATGACCGGGCGGGTCTCGGACGCCTACACCAACATCACCACGGTCAAGCTGTTCAGCCACGGCAAGCGCGAGGCGCACTTCGCCCGGGCAGCCATGGAAGACTTCAAGCACACCGGTTTTCGCCAGATGCGCCTGGTCAGCCAGTTCGAGATCGTCAACCAGGCGCTGGTGGTCGGCCTGATCCTCGGTGCCGGTGGTTATGCGCTGTGGCTGTGGCACCAGGGCGAGGTCGGCGCCGGCGCGGTGGCGGCGATCACCGCCATGGCCCTGCGCATCAATGGCATGTCGCACTGGATCATGTGGCAGATGACGTCGTTGTTCGAAAGCATCGGCACCGTGCAGGACGGCATGGCGACCCTGACCCGCACGCCCAAGGTGCTGGATGCTGCCGATGCCAAGGTGCTGGAACCCCGTGGCGGGGCGGTGAGCTTCGACAACGTGTGCTTCAACTACAACGGTGAGCGCCAGGTGCTCGATGGCCTGAGCCTGACGATCCGTCCGGGCGAGAAGATCGGCCTGGTGGGCCGCTCCGGTGCCGGCAAGTCGACGCTGATCAACCTGCTGCTGCGCTTCTATGATGTCGACAGCGGCCAGATCCGCATCGACGGCCAGGACATCGCCCACGTCACCCAGGACAGCCTGCGTGGCGCCATTGGCATGGTCACCCAGGACACCTCGCTGCTGCATCGCTCGATCCGCGACAACATCGCCTACGGCCGGCCCGATGCGAGCGAGGCGCAGATCCACCGCGCCGCCGCCAGCGCCCAGGCCGATGGTTTCATCAGCCAGCTGAGCGACCGCCAGGGACACAGCGGCTACGACACCCTGGTGGGCGAGCGCGGCATCAAGTTATCTGGCGGCCAGCGCCAGCGCATCGCCATTGCCCGGGTGATGCTCAAGAACGCGCCGATTTTGCTGCTCGACGAAGCCACCAGCGCGCTGGATTCGGAAGTCGAGGTGGCGATCCAGGAAAGCCTCGATGAAATGATGACGGGCAAGACGGTGATCGCCATTGCCCACCGGCTGTCTACCATCGCCGCCATGGACCGCCTGATCGTCATGGACGAGGGGCGCATCATCGAGCAGGGCACCCATGCGCAGTTGCTGGCCAGAAATGGCACCTATGCGCGGTTGTGGCAGCACCAGAGCGGTGGGTTTCTGGGTGAGGACCGGGGTGTGGAGGAGGCCGTGGAATAGACGCTTCAGCAGGAGCGGCCCCGGCCAATCAATGCCGGCGCTCGAGCCCATGGGCGCCGCATCCGTTGTGGCGAACACCTGGTCAAACAGGCGTTTCCCCAACACCCACACATGAGGACGGCTCGAGCGCAAGCTGCGCTTGAATCCACTCGATGAACGCACGCACCGGCGCACGCTTGAGGTGCTCCTCGCGGGTCACCAGGTAATAAGCGAAGCGCGATGGCCAGGGGCGCTCCAGCGCGACGACCAGCCGGCCACTGCGCAGGTCCTCGGCCGCCAGCTGTGCCTGCACCAGGGCGATGCCCTGGCCACTGGCGGCCGCGCGCAGCAACAGCAGGTCTTCGTCAAAACTCGGTCCTCGACGGCTACGGCTGTCCGGCTCGACACCATGGGCCTGCAGCCACAGTGTCCAGTCGGCACGCTCGGCCTCCTGCAGCAGTGGATAACCCAGGCAGTCCTGCGGTTCGTCCAGTGCCGGCCCGCCGGCAAGCAGGTCAGGGCTGGCGACCGGTAGCAGCACGGGTGCCAGCAGGGGGATCGACGCCAGCCCCGGGTAATCGCCCAGGCCGTGGCGCAGCGCGATATCGACAGGGTCGCGGTGCAGGTCGGCCAGCGCGGCCGTGGACTGCACGTGGACGTCGATCTGCGGATGCCGCGCAGTGAAATCAGCCAGGCGTGGCACCAGCCAGCTGGAGGCGAACGATGGCTGGGTGCTGATGGTCAAGGTAGAGGATCGGGTCAGCAGTTGCAGGTCGAGCAGGGCGCTTTCGATCTGGCCGAACCCGCGTGACAGCCCCGGATAGAGGCTGGCGCCAGCCTCGGTGAGCTGCACGCCATAACGGCTTCGGGTCAGCAGAACGACCTCCAGGCGCTCTTCCAGCAGGCGGATCTGTTGACTGATGGCACCTGGGCTGACCCCCATGCGTTCGGCGGCGGCCTTCAGGCTGCCCAGGCGAGTGGTTTCGCAGAAGGCACGCAACGCGAGTAACGGCAAGACTGCACCCATGAAATTCCAACCTTAGAAAAACTGATTTGAATACGAGAATTGATCGTTAGTAAGCCCAGAGAATGGTGCATAGCATAGCGATCAGGCAAAAAATCAAATCAGTTTTACTGAGGTGAATAGCATGCAAGAACCTGCGCTCGTGCTGTACAGCGACAGTTCCCCCAATGGTTTCAAGATCACCATTGCCCTCGAAGTACTCGGCCTGCCGTATCGGCTGGTCCACGTCGATATCGACCGGGGCGAACATCGCCAGGCCGATTTCCTGGCCCTCAACCCCGCAGGCCGCATCCCGGTGTTGGTGGACCACAGCGCCGGGGTGGTGCTGTTCGAGTCCGCCGCGATCCTCTTGTACCTGGCGCAGCGCAGCGGCCAACTGCTGGAGCAGGCGGCTCAACCACGCTGGGCGACGATCACCTGGCTCATGTACCACAGCGCCAGCGTGGGGCCGGTGCTCGGTCAGCGCGTGCACTTCGAGTGCTTCGAGGCCATCGCTAATCCGGCGGCGCAAAAGCGCTACCGCAGCCTCAGCGAAGACGCCTTCGGCGTGCTCGATCAGCACCTCGCCAGCCATTTGTGGCTGGCAGGCGAAGCCTATTCGATTGCCGACATCGCCCACTTCGCCTGGTTGCACATCGCCCAGATCGTGGGCTTCGATTTCACTGCTTACCGCCACCTGACTCGCTGGTATCGACAAGTCCAGATGCGCCCTGCCGTGCAACGCGGCATCCGCCTTCCCGCCCCAGCCACCGGCCCCTGAACCTGAGCAAGGAATGCCCATGAACCTCATCAGCAGCAAAGGCGCCAGCGCCGATGCGTTCGCCCTGCACCCCGGTTACCGTCGCATGTTCGCCCCTGGTCAACTGACCCTTGGCATCTTCCTGCCGCTGCGTTTCTATGCCGGCGACATGGGTGTGCTCCGCGGGCAGGCGCAGTTGGTTGGCGAGATCGACCGCCTGGGCTTCGCCGCCGCCTGGGTACGGGACGTGCCGTTGTATGACCCGGCATTCGGCGATGCCGGCCAGGTGTTCGATCCGTTCACCTACCTGGGCTATCTGGCGGCCCATACTCGCCATATCAGCCTCGCGACCGGCAGCGCGATCTTCACCCTGCGCCACCCCATCGACCTGGCCAAGTCCGCTGCCAGCCTGGATTGCCTGTCGGGCGGACGCCTGGTGCTGGGCATCGCCTCGGGCGACCGCCCGGTGGAGTTCCCGGCCTATGGCCTGGCCCATGACAGTCGCGGGGAGCGCTTCGCGCAGAGCGTGGAGTACTTCCGCCGGCTGCTGGACGGCCATCCTGCACCTATCCATTCGGCGCTGGGGCGGATCGATGGCGCGCGGCTACTGCCCAAGCCCGTCACGGGGCGCATACCGTTGCTGGTAACCGGTTCGTCGCGCCAGTCCTTGCCGTGGCTTGGCGAGCAAGCCGATGGCTGGATCACCTACCCGCAAGCCACCCACAACATCCTTGGTCCTCGTCGCCTGGCCGAGAAAATAAGTGCCTGGCGCGCGCTCATTCCTGGTGGGGGCTTTCGCCCGCATGTCACCAATGAGTGGATCGATCTGCACGCAGACCCGAACTTCCCGCGTACCGCGCAACAGGGTGGCTATGTGTTACGCACCGGTCGCAACGGCCTGATCGATCTGCTGCATGAGTGGCGTGATGCCGGGGTCAATCATGCGGCACTGGGCATGCAGATGGCGCAGCGCCCGGCGCTGGAAATCATCCAGGAGATGGCCGAGGAGGTGCTGCCGCTGTTTCCTGCGCTGCCCGGGCCAGCACCTCATGCCCAGGCCTGGTAGGCAGGGTGGCGCGTGCTTCAGTTGGGCTGGATCTGCCGATAGAAGTCATTGAGCTCGGCGACCCGGGCTGCGTTCAGCTGCAGGCGGCAGGTGCTGTACATCGGTGTGCCGATGGACAGGCCCTGGCTGTCGCACCAGGCATCGCGGTACTGCAGCCAGGCCTTCTGCGCGGCCTCAAGCCCCTGGGCATGTTCAGGGCCTTGTTCGGCGAGTAACCGATAGGCTTGCTGGTAAATGGCTCTATCGAAACCACCCCATGGAGTTCGTGTCGAATCGCCTTGGCCGTTCGCAGCGCAATCGCTGCCGGCTGGTTGTCCACGGTGTCGTCCAGATAGTCTTCTGCCGCCAGCAACGCCCCATCCGCGGTGTGCCTCACTTCCATGACAGGGCTGGAGATGAGACTGCGCACCAGGTCGGGTTGAGCCTTGGAGCGGATCAGAATGGCAGGTGACGCCGCGATTGGCAGTGCTATGCCCAGGCTGTCGGTCAGCTGGGTGATGTCCGTGCCGGCTGCAATCACGACACTGTCCATCGCACCGCCAAGCCCGGCAACTCGGCTTCGAGTTGCCGGTACGCCTCGATGGCCGCGCCGCGCAGGGGGGCGATGGGGTCGGCTTTGGCGGCGGCGGTATTGATCCAGGCGAACGAGCGGCCCGTCGCGCCTGACGCGAACCGTCGGCGTCGACCACGGTGACCTTCGCGCCTGTGCGCGCCAGGTGATAGGCCATTGATGCGCCGATGATGCCGGCACCCATGACAACGATCCGTTTGCCTTGAGCTGTTGCCATATCAACCTCCCTGCTGTCCTTCGCGCAAGGCCGTTTATGCGTAAACGTCCGAGCAAGATACCGGCGCCTTGCTGAAGGGGCTAGCGTTTACTGAAGGCGAGACGAGCAGCAAAAAGAATATTTCCCATCACGCCCTTCAGGAACCCGTCATGGCTTGGCTGCCGCTTGGACAGGCGACAATGATTTACGCGCAGGTAAAAGCATATTCAGCCCGAGCCAGGCTAGATAGGCGCTACCGTAGTATTTCAAGACGTTGAACGCCCCCTCTGATACGGCAATCAGTGCGCCTGAAGCGGCCTGTTAAAAGGCGCATCTCCAGCTGGAGTGGGTTGGCCGTAACTCACCTACCCTTGAAGTAGCTCAGCGCCGCGTTTGATTACACGGTCGATATACTGAGGGTCGCCATGGATGCGTGTTAGGAGAATCGCACCTTCCATGTCTGCCACCAGCTGTTGGCCTAGGACCAAGGCCTCGTTTGCCTCGCTCTGGTACGCGAAGAGATGAGCAAACGCTTTGGCCCACTCATCAAAAAAAGACCGTACAGGCTCAAGCAATTCTGGTTTGCCGTAGCTGGCATCGAGACCCACCACTGCCATCAGGCAGCCTACCGTGTCGCTTTGAAACAGCCGAGCTGTTTTACGGCCCATCTTCTCCAGACGCTCGGCGGGGGTCAGGTCGTCCTGGTACGCAATAGCGAAAAGCCTCGAGGACATGCCCTCGTGCGTCCATTTCAGTACCTCACGCAGCAATCCGTCCTTGCTTGGGAAGTGGTGATAGAACGACGCCTTCGTTAGGCCGCACGCAACAGACAGCATGTCCATGGTTGTGCCGTGGTAGCCATGTCGCTTGAAAACAAGCGCACAGCGCTGCAACAGCTCTTCACGACTGATCTTCGATGGACGCACAGCCAAACCCCAATCTCAATAACGAGCGCTGATCATAGGTCATCACCCATGGCATCTCAATTTGACGGTTACCGAACGTTTGTTTAGTTTCAATCAAACCGAACAAACGGTCAGTAACTGCCGAAAGCCATCCTTCGGCCCCCAGCCATCGAGCATTCGAGAGGATTTATGAGCGAAGCCAACAGCGGTGCAGGTCGCGTAACTCGCGAGCAGCGGGACAAGGTGTTTCTGATCGGCCTCGACCGAGCCGACAAACGCAATGCATTCGACAGCGCCATGATGACAGACCTATCCCTGGCGCTAGGTGAGTATGAGCGCACCCCGGCGCTGCGCTGTGCCGTGATCTTTGCTCACGGAGAGCATTTCACTGCCGGCCTGGACTTGATGGAACTGGCGCCGAAATTGGCAAGCGGTGGGTTCAGCTACCCCGAGAGCGGAATTGATCCCTGGGGTGTAGAAAAACCACGCAGGCAAAAGCCAGTGGTCGTGGCCATCCAAGGGACCTGCTGGACTGCCGGCATCGAGTTGATGCTCAACGCCGACATCGTAGTGGCAGCCAGCAACGCACGCTTTGCTCACCTTGAGGTTCTTCGGGGCATTGCGCCTTCGGGAGGCTCGACCGTGCGCTTCACTCACGCGGCGGGGTGGGCCAATGCCATGCGCTACATGCTCACCGGTGAAACATTCGATGCTGCAACGGCGCTGAGCATGCGCTTGGTCACCGAGGTCGTTGAGCCAGCAGAGGTGCTCACTCGCGCCATCCACTTCGCTGAGGGCATCGCCAAAGCCGCACCGTTGGGAGTCGCCGCCACGCTCGACTCTGCGTTCAAGGCGCGAAACGATGGCGATGAAGCAGCGCTCGCTGCGCTCAATAGCCGCCTGCTGGAGTTGATCCGGACTGAAGATGCCCGCGAGGGGGTCATGGCCATGATGCAAAAGCGAGAACCGGTTTTCAAAGGCCGTTAAAGCAGCGCTTAATCCGCCGTCATTCAGCACGCGGCCAGAACCACTGGCCGCCCCTTCAAGTGGTCGAACCATGGCACACCCTCCCTCCGATATCCTTGTAGACAAGATCCTGTTGAGTGCTCTGGACGGCTATCCCCTCACGGCCTACCGTTACTACGCGAGCACCGTTGCCAAGGGCAATCTGATAGTTGCCGGTGCCACGGGCGTTCAACAGCGATTCTATCGACGGTTTGCCGAGTACGCCGTGTCACGCGGCTTCAATGTCCTGACCCTGGATTACCGTGGCGTAGGAGAGTCCAGGCCAGCGACGCTGAAAGGCTTTGAGATGTCTTATCTGGATTGGGCATACCAGGATCTGGCCGCCGCCGTGGCGATGCTTGGCAGAGAGAGCCTCCCTATCTATTGGGTAGGTCATTCGTTCGGAGGCCATGCCATTGGCCTGCTCCCCAATCACCATCGTCTTAGTGCTTGCTACAGTTTCGGCAGCGGGGCCGGCTGGAGTGGCTGGATGCCTAAGCACGAAGCGCGCAAGGTGCGCCTGCTATGGAACTTCATCCTGCCGCTGATCGTGAAATGGAAGGGTTACATGGCTTGGAGCATGCTTGGGATGGGCGATGACCTACCGCGTGGGGTCTATCAGGACTGGAGGCGGTGGTGCCGTTTCCCCCACTACTACTTCGATGACCCAGAGATGCAGCATGTGGTGGATCTGTACGCCAGCGTAACGACCCGCTGCCGCTTCGTCACGTCAGAGGACGATCCATGGGCGCCACCTCGATCAAGAGACGCCTTCGTGAAGGGGTATCGCAATGCCCTGCTGGAAGTCGGCGACCTTGAACCACCGGTTAGTGGAAGCATCGGGCACATGGGGTATTTCCGAGCTGGCGCGGAACACTTTTGGGACGAGTGCCTTAGGTGGCTCACCGCACGAACCGATCAAGGTCTCATGCCGGTGCAGGCCGTCAGGGAAGCCCACGCAGCAAGGAGCCTCGGGAGAACTTAGGCTCTGTATGAAAAGTCTTGAGATGAAGGTCAGGCAAGGCGAAAACAGCCGAGCCAGCGCAGTGTACTGGCGTACACGGACATTGCGAGGCGGTTTTCAAGGCAGCATGAACGAGTATCAAGGCTTTTGGTACAGAGCCTAGCTAAAACCGGTGGGCAGAGCCGCCAATAGGATGCTTCTCAGATCCTATTCGGGGCCTGCTCAAGGAAAATGGGAGTGACCCTAGCGAATAGCCCGCACTTTCAGCACCTCAGGTGGGCATGCCGGCCCACGGCCTGGAGGGGAATGGAAGCTGTTCCAGGATTGCGACGATCACCGCGGCGTATTGTCCATCGGGATCGAGCTCAGGATCGAAGACCGTTACGGTCATGCCCCGGCAACGCCTATCCGCCACGAAGGGCGTCATGATCTTCACCAGGTCATCAGGCGCCAGCCCTGGGGAGCCGGGGCAATCGACGGCGGGCATGATGGCCTGGTCCAGCACATCGACGTCCAGATGTAACCAAAAACCTTGGTCGGGGACCTGGTCAATCACCTTGCTGATTCGCTCAATAACTGCCTGTGGGCCTATGGCCAGGGCCTCGAAGACATCGATCCGAGTGATCGAGGTGTGGTTGATATCGGGCCAGGCAAAATCTTCGTCGCGGTTTTCCCGTTCCCCCAGTTGCACCACCTGGGCATCGGTAACCAGCGGCGCGGTACAGCCTGGCCATATCGTCGCCAATGCCTCGCCGCGGCCTGTCGCCAGGGCCAGGTCCATACCTGCGACTGCGCCCAAGGTTGTATTCGGGTCATAGTTGCCGGGGTGCCGAAAGTCGCTGTGCCCATCGATATGAATCAATGACAGCGGCCCACGCGCGCGGGCACCTGCCAGTGCCCCCAGCAAGATCGAGCAGTCGCCCCCAATCACTAATGCGAAGTCACCATGCAAGGAGGCTTCGCGCACCCGATCTGCCAGGGCAAGATTGAACACACGCATGGCATAGCCATTGCGCAAGCGTGTTCCAGCTTGTGCCGAGGGCGAATAGACAGGACGGGGCAGCTCGTGGAACACCCGCATAGGAACGGCCTGGAGCAGGCCGGCAGCAATCAGTGCTGCTGGAGCACGCCAGGTTCCTGGTTCATGGTCGGGGCGTGGTGGGCTGAGCCCAAGGTTCGAGGGCGCGGCAATCACTTGCATGGGTAAAGGTGCTGCATGGCGTGAGTTCCTGTGCGGGCCAGCGAGAAGTCTGGCCGATGCCAACGTTGCTGCCGTCACCACGGCGAGGTGTAGTGTTGCGCATGACCCATTCAGGGGGAGTGACAGGTTTGCTTTTCGCGCCATGAACGCTTGCCGCTAGCGCACCAGCCTAATTCAGATTTGCGTTAGTACCCAGCCCGTTTCCGCTCGATGTCCACTTAGGGTCGTTATCTGTCGCTCGTGAGGGGAGGGCGGCTGTCGACCCATTGTGGAGCTTCAAGACCGCAAATTCGGCCAGCTCAGTTCGCTCCGCCAATCCGGCATCAGCTCCTGCTCGGCCATACGAAGCTTGAAAGCACGGTGCGGTACCTAGGCATTGAAGTCGATGATGCATTGGAGATGGCAGAACAGCCGGGGGTCTGGCAGCGTCGAGCGACGATCGAGGTATGACCGTCGCGATTCGACCCAGAACTGCCCATCTGATTGGAAAGACCCATCTTGCTGGGGCGACAGGCCCTTGGTACGTTTGCGACCTCTACTGATGGAAACCTGACATGGAAACCGATTCCTCATTGCAGATCGAACGCGCAGCTTATGAGGAGTTCGTCCGGCTTTGGAGACAAGGGCACTTCGAGCATCAGCGACTGGGCCAAGCGTTTTACAAACATTTCAACCTGCACAAACTCGCCGTGCAGGTTGCATTGCGTGACCTTTACGAAGTAGGCGGTGAGAAAGCGTCAGGCTTGATTTTTAGGCTTTCCGCCTGCACTGAATGGCAGCTTTCGACCCATAGCTGCCGTTGGCGGAGGCAGCTCACGGCCAATAGCTGCCTCTCGCAGCGATAAGGTTGGGAGAAAAATTCGATCGACTATGACTAAAATGCCGCGGGAGGTCATCGTGCTATGAGTCGACCGTAGCGTGAGTGCTGCACGTAAAGGTCGGCCAAACAGCCGCTCGATGACATTTCGCAATCGGTATTTGTGTTTGTCGAATGGTTTAAGAAGGCGCACCTGAGCATCAGGATGGATGTCATGACATTGGAGAAATGGGATGCCAGAGCAAATTTACTTTTATTGCGATGAATCCGGTGCGAAAGGCTACGCGGACCAACAGGAAAAATACCAAGGCGAGGTAGGCGTATTCGCCGGTTTTTTGGTGCCTGAACAACTGCATGCCGAACTGTCGAGTAAGCTCAATGTGATCGCAAAGCGCTTCACGCCGGAACAAGGAAAGCTGCATATAGCGGACCTCCCTGAAAAGCAAAAGGGGGCATTAAGACAGGCGCTATTTGATGAGATCAGACGCGCACATATTCCTTGCTTCTGGTATGCGATCCACGTGGCAGGCTTTAACGCTTACTACATCAAGCAGGCAGAATTGTTACGGAATCATCGGACCCAGGTCGAGGCGCAGCGTAGGAGTCCTGCCCGCGTGAAAATGGGCAGTATTCGTGAGGAACTACCCTCCCTGCATGTGAAGCTTTTCGGGGGCCTCCACGCCCACGTTGTAGCCTTTCTTCTTGAGCAAGAGAGGACTGGCGTAGATCTGCTGATCCGAACGGACTACGTTGATGAGTCGCTTGCCAATGAGTTCGAAAAGGAAGCTTTGAGCCTGCTTGATACCGAACCTAAGGTGATTAAGGCTACTGGTTTTGACACCGTGGATAGAAAGGTAGTCAATGGCCAGTTGACCATCAGCGTGCAGTACCCTGAGGATATGCAAGTCCCTCCAGTGATCAGCAACATGAGCCTGACGGCCATCGGTGAAGTCGATGGATTAATATTGGCTGCTGATGTCTTGGCTAACAGCCTAAATTATCATTTCAAGAGCCGCACAGAAGGCGAGCTGTACGCTCCGCTCAACGACCCGGAAGCAGTTGCTAGCCATCCGCTGTATGAGCATCTAGATGTGTTCCATTGTTGGTCGAGCGACCCGGTTGGCGATGGATTATTTGCGCATCCGAAAGCATCGCTCTGAGCTAACTAGACAGCCTGAAACGCTGGGTGGCGCTCAGGCGCTACTTGGACGATGGGGCTGCGCCTATCGGAAACAACCAAGTCGAAAGGCAGGTACGGCCATGGGCACTTGGACGCTCGAACTGGTTCTTTGCCGGGTGGTTGCGCAGCGGTAGACGGTCCGCTGCATGCATGAGCCTGATCAAGTCGGCGCGCATGAATGCGCATGATCCGTATGCCTATCTCAAGGGTGTGTTGGCGCAATTGCCGACGCAGCGGACCAGTGAGATCGCACAGTTGCTGCCGCATGAGTGGGGGCCGGTCTGATTCACGCAATGTGAGTTGGGTGTATGCTCGCAGTGATGCCACAATGCCTTGCCTGCTCGCGGGCGGCTGGTCAGTGCAGCACATCAACGATGAACAACTCAGTACAGGGAGTTCGGGTGAGCACCTTCGATGGCAACCATAAAAAGATAATTGCTGCTTTCATGGCCTTGAAGAATAAGGCCGCTTACTTGGAAAAGCACACGCTACGCGGTAATTACCAGATCAACAAGAATCGCCTTCCTTTCATCAAGGTGCATAACTACTTTGCACATCTGAGGGCTGTGTGCGATCTGCCGGTCGTCTTCATGATGAACGAAGAGTTATCCAACACTGCGGCGAGACACCTATGCCCCGAGTTACTGGTCGAAATGCTTGAGGAACGGCACTTGACCCAGGCCATACAGATCGATGGCAAACCGGCCGCTCTCGTGCGTGAGGATTTCGAAGCGTCATTGTCCGACGTCAGTGCGCTTCTCTCGGATCGTATCAATGAAATGGTTGGTAGCTTAATGCTGGACTTCACGGTCTCGGCGTTCTCCTGCTTCGAACACTGGATCACTAAGCTGTATGACGGCTATGCCGAAAAGTTGGAGGCTGCTTATAAAAATAGCCGGAGGAACAAGGTCATCAAGCTGCTCGATCAGCATGACAAATCGAAGTCGGATGAGGAGAGGTCCAAGTGCGTGGAAAAAATCCTGGATGTGCGTGGCCCCTACCGATCCTTTCCCGACAAAATAAATGCGCTTTACAATCTTGCCGATAAGCAGAAGTACGAGAGGGATATCAACCACGACAAAGATCTCATCAATTTTTTGGGGGCGTGCCGGAACACGGTACACAACTCAGGAATTCATCGAAAAAGTCCGCTTCAGATAACCTGCAACGGAATCACCTATTTCCTAGAGACCGACATGCCCTGGTATAGCGCTAGCTATCCTCAATCGATCGCTCTGCTGGGTGAGTTGGCAGATATTTACAGCCACCTCATAAAAACACTAGATGACTGGCCGTTGGAGGCGGTCTGTGAGGAAATCACGCTACCAGCAAATTTGAGAAGTTTTGAAATTGCTGTCCAGTCTGCCCATAAATCTGACGGGGAGACGGCGCTTGAATACTTCCTCATTGAGGGGCTGGAGGTCGGTGAGGTGCAGGCGGCGAACATTGTAAAAAAGCTGGCGGAGATCAAAGCGGACACCACTCGGGATCCGAAAGAATTCTGCATTTATGAGGTCATGACGGCCGATCTGATGAAGCCACTTCAGCCTAATCCCGCATCATGATCTTGGGATGCTCATGAACGTAGGTGGCTACCTAGCCTTTTCGGAGGTATTAAAATATGCTCTCGGGCTATGGTTGTGTGGCAAAAAGGGCAGGATGTAGGTAAGTGTTCCGACCTCATGTAAGGAAGGTGTATTGGCCGGATGCTTACCTTGATTCGCCCTGCATTCGTGTAATTGCAAATACCTTAGCCGATGTAGTGGGCTTCAACCCAGCTCACTCCTGCCTTCGCGGGTTAACTCATCAAAGCGCAGAACTCGGCCCCCTTAGTAAGCGTCCTGCTAGACTGGTTGTTTGATTGTGCGTGCCGAACATAGCCATGAATTACCTGATCACAAGCACTTCGCACGCACACCTTGCTCCAGAGAAGCGTCAGGCCACTCAACGTAAGGGATGTCCGGCATTGGTCGATTGCTGCCCTTCGCGAGAGGCAGCTATGGGTCGAAAGCAGCCAGGTGTGAGTGACCGCTATCGACCCACAGCAGCCATGCAGATAGCACGGCAATTGGACATAGCTTCAAACTCGTGACCTTTGTCGACAGGCAAGCTTACGTGCCCTGTGGCGTCGAGACTGAGACAGCGTCCGATCCTCGGCGCTCTGAATCAATAGCGTGGTCAGTTCGGGATCCATAGGGAACCCATCTTCCAACCATTTGAGCGCTAACCCCGACCAATAGTCGGAATGTGACGTCAGCGCTGTAACGACCAGTGGCTGCAAAGCTATGTCGGCAGGAAGTGTGCATTTTTCTCCAAGGGCTTCTATCGCACGGGGCAACTCTTGCGCGCCTTCTTTTAACGGTTTTTCCAGCAGCGGCAGTAACCCTACATAGGTGAAATTCTCGCTCATCTACTTCCCCGAATACTCACTAATGTGCTTGGAATGGTAGTGACCGTATTGACCGACTTCTGCGTGCTTTCAGCCACTGCCCGCTACGCGTCACAGCTACTCAACAATGCACGTACTCGTTGAGCCATCTCATCGGCATTATCAGGTACAAATACTGAAATGCCCAGGTAGTGCTCAAGGTGGAGGGTAAGCGTCTGTTCGCCCACTATTAGATCCCAATAGCGCTGGTCAAGTCCGTCCAATTTTTCATTCCAGTAACCGCCCAATCCGTGCTCAAGCTTCTGAGCCACGTTCTCGAACAGTTTCCAGTCGGTAAGTTCTGATATTTCTATGGTCTCCATGCGCCACCTCACCAAGCGAATGCAGGTTTTCGAGTTTCTCGCGAGCGGCAGCAATGGGTCGATAGCGGCCTGTCACCACTGACCACTTTCGATCCGAAACGTTGGCCGAAACCGTTCAGTGGTGACGGGCCACGATCGACCCTGGCTGGCGTTGAGGCCAGACAGTGGCTGCCACCGTCTACGCTTCTCACCTATCGGCCTGGCCTAGAAACCGATACAGCTGCTCGCCAAGCACGTCGAACACCTGCACGATCCGGTTAACTCTGCGCAGGTCGTTGTGCATTGCAATCCACACCTCTACCTCGAAGGCAAATTCCTCTGGCAGCACAGGTAGCAGGCCGTGGGATGTTGCTATTTGCCTCGGGCAGAGCCCGAAGCCCATGCCCGCTTTCAGCGCGGCCAGCTGAGCTAGGTGATGGTCCGAGGCGATGGCGAAATGCTGGTCGGCATCGCACAGCCCGGCGTCGACCAGCCGCCGCAAATCCGCTGAGCGCCTGTCCGGCCCGATCAGTGGACGCTGGCGCAGCGCCCGCAGGGAGGCTGGAGTACCGTAACGCTCCAGGCATTCGGCACTGGCATGGATGCCAACCTGCAAGTTGCCGACACGTCGCACCGTGATATCCGCTTCATTGGGCCGCACCAGCCGTACCGCAATATCCGATTGCAGCCTGGCGATGTCTTCAAGGGCATCGCTTATGCTCAACTCAAGTTTGAGACGCGGGTGTTGGTAATGGAACGCGCGCAGCAGATCGGGCAGTACCTCGACGCCAAGCAACTCGCCACAGGTCAGCCGAAGGGTGCCGTGATCCACCGACGCTTCAGCGCTGGCCATGCGGTTGAAGGTTTGCGCGGCCAGGTCCATGGCCTCTACATGCTCGATCAGGCGCTGCGCTCCGCCAGTAGGCGTCAGGCCAAGTGGCGTGCGGGTGAACAGGCTCACACCCAAAGCGTGTTCAAGATGGTCGAGGCGCCGACGCGCGGTGGCCTGGGCGATACCCAGCAACTTCGCCGCGCCGCTCAGGCTGCCAGAGCGCAGCACGGCGAGAAACACACGCTGGCTTTCCCATTCAATGCCGCTCATACATTCTTAGCCAACGGTTGCTCCTAATTTGCTCTTCTGCCCGCGCCGGCGAAAAGGGATCATTCGCCCACATTTTTCCGGGTGTCATTGTAAGGAGCCAACGCATGAGAATCACCGGTCAGTGCCGATGTGGGCAAGTCACCCTCGCGATCGTAGCGCCGCAAGTGCCGCCACTGTATGCCTGCCACTGTTTGAACTGCCAGCGCTGGAGCGGCAGCGCATTTGGCCTGCACATGCTCAGCGCGGCTGCAACTGTTCAGGTGGCGGGCGAAACAGCGATCTTTGAGCATGAACACCAAGGCCATGTGTCCACCCAACATGCTTGCGGTCTATGTCATACCCGGCTGTTCAACGAGACCACGGCAGCGCCCGGCATGCGTGTGGTACGGGCCGGTATCCTGGAAGGCGCTGAACGTTTCGAGCCGATTGCGCATATCTGGACGCGGCGCAAACAGCCATGGCTGGTACTGCCCGGGGCTGTCGCGCAGTGGCAGGAGAGCCCGACCCCCGAAGCGTTCGCCGCCGCATTGGGCAAATGAGCTTGCGCCTTTATCGGTGCCTGTGTGGTGCTTCGCAGGGCAAAGGGCGAGGGGTGGCTATATTCAGGTCGCTAGTGCGCGACTGGCCGCTTGGCCCACGCCACCTTGGCTGCTTCAGACAGTCACGGCGATTGATGACGGGTCTATAGCCACCGGTGCGGGTGGCCACACTCGACCCATGACAACCTGTAGCGACGCAGCAGAAATCGAGACAGTCGAAGGCAAGCCGTGCAGCAACGCGCATTAGGCAGGTGCTGACAAGCCGCTTACTCGACCGCTTCAAACGCCTCGTGATACTGCACCGTGCCAACTGGCGATTCGCCGGCAAATGCCTGGGCCTGGAAGTATTCCTGGGCAACCCCCGGCAGTTGCAAGCCTGGGAGGGCCTTGAAACCGAAGCGCCCATAATAGCCAGGATCCCCCAGTACCACGCAGCCAGCACCACCGAGCTGTTGCAACTGCGCCAGTGCGGCTTTGATCAAGGCCGAGCCGATGCCTCGGCCTTGGCGATCTGGCCATACGGAGATTGGCCCGAGCCCGAACCAGCCCCTTGCGCCAGATGAAACCCGAACCGGAGAAATGGCCACATGACCGACGATCTGGTCATTCTCCACCGCCACCAGGGACAGGGTGAGTTGCTGGCTGCGGCGTAGTGCATTGACGATAAATTGCTCGGTGTGGCTGGAGTGCTCTTCGTGCTCGAACGCTGCCGTGGTCAGCCGTGTAATAGTGTCGATGTCGTCGAGGTGTTCGTTGCGGATTTCCATGTTCACAGGTGTTCCTCTTTCTAGAGCGATGTCGTGCGCGTATCGCGCGTTCAGTCCCGAGTGATTGGCTTGCCTGAAAGCGCCAGGGTGATTGCCAGTCTTCATGGCGCCCAGCACTGGGCAGCTATGCACCTTGCTTGCGCAAGACAAATAGTTGATAGCCATATTCGCCAAGGTATTGCTGGTGAATGCCCAGCTCTTGATCGATGTCTGCCAGTGCGTTTGAGGGAAAGTCATGTGGCGCAAGGCCGGTGACCTTGTCGCGCAGTGGCGTCAGGTAGTTTGCCCACGCCTGCTGGCTCAGAGGGAAGCTGCTCAGCACCTGATAGCCCAACTTGGCAATGCTGGCCAAGCGCTCGTCCACTGTGGTCATGCCTGGGTAGCGTTGCTGCCAGAATGCCAAGGCTTGCCGATGAGGTTCAGCGGTGAGCCACACCAGGTCACTGACCACCAGAAAGCCTTGCGGCTTGATAAACGACTTCCAGCTTTCCAAGGCCTTGGCAAAACCCATGATGTAGGCACTGCCTTCGGCCCAGATCGCATCGAACTGCGCTGTTGCAAACGGCAGTTCGGTCATGCTCGCGCACAGCGGCTGCACCCTGTGCTGCAATGCGCTTGCCCTGAGGGTTTCCTGCAGGCAGGCCAAGTTGTACTCATCATTGTCCAGGGCGGTAATCAGGCCCTGTGTGTGCTTAGCCAACAGCACGCTGCTGACGCCCCGGCCGCAACCGATATCCAGCAAGGTGCGGGGCTGCACAGGCAACGCACGGAGTGCTTGCAAGCTATCCTCGGCAGAGCCGGGCCCCAGGCGATCCAAACCGGTAAAAATCTGCTCGAAATCGGCCATGTACTGCTCATGGGCATTCATGTCTTTCGACAGCCACTTCAGGCGCAGCGCTTGTTTTTCACTGAAGCCTTGCTTGAGCAACCACGCCAGGTGCGCGCCTGGCGCCTGGTTTTCCAGGGCCTGGTGCCAGCCGCGCATGGAGGCCATCCCCAGCATGCAGGCAAGCAGATCCCGGGATCGCTGTTTTTCGGCGATTTCTTGCTCCAGGGTGTGCAGGCGCTCCAGCAGCAAGCCGCGATCGATGCGTGTTTCCAGGCATGCCTGGCACTCCTTCAACGTCAGGCCGCCTGCCTGAAGCTGCTGCAGCAACTTCAGTTGCTGGAGATCCTGATCCGAGTACGCGCGATAGCCGTTGGCTTGGCGTTTTGATGAGATCAGCCCGATCTTTTCGTAATAGAGCAGCGTGGAGCGGCTCAAGCCCACCTTCGTCGCCAGCTCGGAAATGCGATACATAGCCAGTCCCTCACTTTGTCGACTACGACGATAAACTATGAAGTCATAGACAGGTAAAGGGGCCATGTGCGCGGTTGCAAGGCGCCAGCAGGGCGCCCCACAAAGATCAGTCGACGGCAAAGCCTCACTCAGGCCTGGCCAGCCCCTCGCAGCGCCGCGATGATGAACGGCGCCTTCCTCGCCAGATACTCAGCCATGCCACCTGTGACAGTGGCTTGCAGCTCGATCTTGAGGTCTTGATAGTGTTGCCTGAGCGCGTGGTCCTGCCTGAGCAGGTCCCGGAACCTCAGCATCTGCATGATCGAGGGGTGGCCACCGCGGCACACGTGGATTTTGTGGGTGCGCACCTCGCCAACATTACGCCGGTAGAAATGGTGCCCGGGCGACAGGTCGCTGCCGCGTACATAGCCCAGCAACCGCAACGCTTCGTCGCGGGCTGGCACATGGCGATGCGCGCAAACCTCGACCAGCACATCGATTTCGGGCTTGGCCGCGAGCCCAGGCACTGCCGTGCTGCCCACATGGTGCATGGCGTGCAGCTCAGCACCGAATGCCGATGCAAGCCGCCTTTTGTCCACCTCGTACTGCACCGGCCATTGTGGGTTGTAGGGGGTGATCTTGCTGGTCAGTGGCATGGGCCGTCCTTGGGTTGGAATAAGCGTTTGTTGCGCTGTTGCCGGCCTGGCCAGATGCAGCGTTCAAGCCCCCCGGGCGGCCTGAGCAGGCGTGCTTGCGAGGCTCGCAATAAATACCTCGGCCTCCCGGTTGGAGCGCAGGCAGACCACACGGCAGCCCGAGGGTGCCGTCGCCACCAGTTGCTTCAGCTTCGCCCGTGCTGAGTGTTTCGTTCGCCACATGAAGCGGAAAAACGCCGGTAGGTTGCCCAGCAGCTCTGGGCAGCCGTCCGGCAGGTCCGGCCGGGTCTGCCCGCGGTGTCGCAGCGCCCTGAGCAATACACGCCAGAATCTAAGCGGTGTCGGGCGGTCGATCCAGATCAACAGGTCGGCGCGGGCAACCCGGTTGTGCCACGTCACGCTATGGCCGCCTTCGAAAATCCAGCGCTCACTGGCCTCGACCGCGTGACAAAGCCGGGTCTTTTCGTCGCGGCTGCGTTCGACCCAGCCTGGCTGCCAGTGAATGGTGTCGATATGCACCACCGGCAAGCCCGTGCGCTCGCCAAGCTGTCGGGCCAGGGTGCTTTTCCCGGCCCCGGGCTGGCCGACTATCATCACTCGTTGCATTGCAGCTGCGTATTGCCACGCTGGTGAATTTTGGGGGCGCGATTGTACGGCAATGGACGATGCCGTCAACGGCGAGTCAAGGCCCATGATCGACGGCTTACAGGCGGCCGTCGTTGCCCTCGGCGGGCTGTGCCAGAAACGCGCTGATCAGCCCGGCCAGCTGCTGCTGGATCACTTCCCGTGGGCGACCGTTCTCGGCATCGCTGCAGATGATGCCATCGCCGGGTACTGCGTCCTCGAGCACGGCCACCGCGCCTGGCTTGCACACGGCCATGAAGGTGAAGTGGCTGGCATCGCTGATTTCTACGTAGCGGCTTGAGGCCGAGGGCAGGCGTTTGGCCAGGTCGGCAGACTCCAGCCGCGCGGGCAGCGCTTTGGACGGGACGCCAGCAGCGATCACCAGCACGGGCACCGATAGCGCGGCCAGGCTTGCGTCGGTCAGCCCGCGTGACAGCCCCAGGTCCAGGGACACCACGGCGCTGACTCGCGTGTCACGCCAGTCGGCGGCCAAGCTGTGCTTCAAGGCCGGGGTGCTGGCCGGGTTCATCTGTTGGTAGACGCTGCAACTGGCCAGCTGCGGGTGGGCTTGGCAGTCGCGCGCGAAGCGTTCAGGGTCGAAACGGGCGCCGGCGATTTCCATGGCGGTCCAGCCGCCCAGCGAATGGCCCACCACGGCGATTCGCTGCTTGGCGACCACGCCAAATTTTTCCGGTTGGGCCGTGACCGCATCGATGGCCCGGCTCAGGTCGACGGGGCGCTGCCATAACTGCGCGGCGGCCGCAGCGCTACGGTCACGGCTGGTGCTGCCGGGGTGGTTGACCGCGGCGACGATGTAGCCTTGCTGGGCCAGGGCACTGGCCAGCCAGGCCTGGTTGCCCCAGTTGCCGGCAAAACCGTGGGAGAGCACCACCATGGGATGTTCGCCGGCGGCCGGCGGCGTATCACGAGCGGCAGGCGCACCGACAAATACTGCGTTATCGGCGATCAATTGCGCCTTGGCAGGCGCTGCGCCGGGGTACCAGACGACCATCTCCAGCGCGCGCTCATGGTGCGGGTCCGGCAGGGTGGCGGCGTGGAAACCGACAGGGTTTTGCTCAGCGAATGCGCTGGCGGCCAGGCAGGTGAACAGCAGGGTGCTCAAAGCGGTTTTCATTGTAGTTGTCGTCCTTGATCAGGCACAGGCGTGGTCACCCTGACCAGGGCCCTGCGCGCAGGCCGAGAAATCCACTATTGGATACCCGAAAGCCCAGCAGCTTAGTAGCCGCGTCGGCCCGCCGACAAGGGGGCCTCAGGCTCAGCCCTTTCAGGGGCTTGGGCCTGAGGGTCATTGACCGCGTCAGGGCCGCCAGGTGCCTGCCGTAAACCATTCAACGCCTGGCAGATCGAGCACCGCCCGCGCGGCGCATCGCGGATGAATCCGCTCCTACATTTGTTGCAACGTCCCGAACCTGTCAGGCCATGGTTGCCAGCCTTGGCGCAGGGCGCCAGAAAGGTGGGGCGGCGGCAACGCCCAGGCAATAATCCCGTCGAGCGCACAAGGCTAACAACCATGGCCCATCAGGCATGGCCACGTTGCAACGAATGTGGGAGCGGATTCATCCGCGATGCGCCGCGCGGGCGGCGCTCGGTCTCATAGGCGCCGCACAGATTACGGCGGACACCTGGTGGCCCTGACGCAATCAAATAGCCCTCGCACCCAAGGCCTGGCCCTAAGGCCCTTTACCAAACACCTAGGCGATGTCGAAGTCCGCCCAGATGCAATGGTGATCGGACGCCTCGGTGCTCGCAGTGACCCCGGCGAAGGCGGGCCAGAGCTTCGGGTGGTAGCTGCCACGGCGTTCGATACCCACGCCGACCAACTGCTCGCGCAGGGCCTTGGACATGATCAGGTAGTCGATCTTGTTGCTCGCGGTACCCGTGGCGAAGGTGCCCGGGCGATCGGCCGGGTAGCCTGGGTGGGTTTGTATGTCCGACCAACCGTCGAGCAGCAGCGGGGCGACGGCGGGGCTGTCCGGGGTGTCGTTCAAGTCGCCGCCGACCAGCACCCAGGGAGTGGTCTTTTCCGCGGCCCTGGCGATTTGCGCCGCTCGCCTGCATTGCGCCAGCCGACGCGCCTGGGCAGCCTGATCGTTGCCCCCGCGCTTGGACTTGAAGTGGTTCGGGCAGATCACCAGTTGCTCGCCCGATGGCAAGGCCACCACGTATTCGGGGCAATCTCGCGAAAATACCAGTTTGCCGTCTTGGCGGTCATCGACATGCGAGCGGATGGTCACGATCGGGTAGCGACTCAGCAGGCCGACGTCGATACCCCGCGCATCGTTGCCATCGATGACCATGACATGCGCAAAGCGCTCTTCGAGCACCGCCCCGAGCACCTGGTCGTTGAAGCGCTGCAAGGTGGGGCGGTCCTCGACTTCCACGCAGATCAGGATATCGGGCTTGACCTCCTGGATGACCCGCCCGGTATTGAGCACGGCCTGCCAGGAGACATCATCGCGGCGCAGCTCGAACCAGCCGGTCCAGTCGCCCCGACCATTGGCCGCGACCGAGACGCTGCCTGCGGCTGTGCGATACAACTGTCCGCGCACCTTGTTCAAGCGCAGCAACGCGTTTGCCGGGGGATTGAGCGCGGAAAAGTGGTAGCGGCCATCCAGTGCCAACAGCTGCTGTTTGTCGGCATCGCTGTAGGTCGGCTTGGCCACGATCAGGTTGGCCAAGGCATGGTCGTCCAGGGCACGCTGGCCTTCCTCGTTCTCCATCATCATTGCGCTGGGGCGGGTGAAGAGGTTCTCAAGGTTGAAGGATGCTATCCGGGTGGCCATTGGGGCGCGCTCCTTGCTGAGGGTCTACACAGCGTAGCCAGTGTTTCGGTGATGCCGAGGTCGAGCAGGTGCAGGTAACCCTTCACAGGCGGCTGGGCTGCGACCCGCCGGCGACAACTGCGCGAACGCCTTGGCTTACCGGGCAAAACCCTCTAGCCTGCGCCCCTCGTTCATTGCCACAGGGCCCCGACCATGCCATCGACCATTCGCCGCCGCCACCTGCTCCAGGGCGCCCTGGGCTGTTCCGCCGCCCTGGCGCTGCCGGCCTGGGCCTCCAATCCGCTGCAACGCCAGATGCAACAGCTCGAACAGTCCGCCGGCATCACTCTCGGCCTGTGGGCCCTCGACACCGGCAGCGGCAAGCAACTGGCCTACCGCGCCGAACAACGCTTCGCTTTCTGCAGCACCTTCAAGGCCGTGCTGGCCGGCGCCATCCTGCACCGCAGCCAGACCGACAACGGCCTGCTGAAGCGCCGTATCGCCTATGACGCCAAGCAGTTGGTGGTTTATTCGCCGATTACCGAAAAGCACGTGGGCGCGGGCATGACCGTCGCCGAGCTGTGCGCCGCCACGCTGCAATACAGCGACAACACCGCCGGCAACCTGCTGCTGGAGCAGGTCGGCGGCCCGGCGGGCCTCACCGCCTTCGCCCGCCAGCTCGGCGACCCGACGTTCCGCCTGGACCGCAACGAGCCAACGTTGAACACCGCGTTGCCCGGCGACCCACGCGACACCACCACGCCGCTGGCGATGGGCGTCACCCTGCAGCGCCTGCTGCTCGGCGATGCCCTGGCGGCGGCCGGGCGCGAGCAATTGCAGGCCTGGCTCAAGGGCAACACCACCGGTGATGCGCGGATTCGCGCCGGGGTGCCAGAGGGCTGGGTCGTGGGGGACAAGACCGGTTCGGGCGACTATGGCGTGGCCAACGATGTCGGCATCGTCTGGCCCCAGGGGCGGGCACCGTGGATCCTCGTGGTATTCAGCCGTGGCCCGCAGCAGTCCTCGCCGTGGCGCCACGAGCCGATCGCCGCGGCGACCCGGCTGGTGGTGCAGACGTGGCAGGGCTGAGTGGACGGCGGGTGCAACCGCTGCCTGTGGCAGGCACCTCAAGGTCCGGGGCGAACAGCGTCGCCCCAGCCTGAGTCCATGCAATAACCTCGCTCAGAAGCCAAAGTCACTCAGCCCCGGGTGATCGTCCGGGCGCCGCCCCAGCGGCCAGCGGAACTTGCGCTCTGCCTCGCTGATGGGGTGTTCGTTGATGCTGGCATGGCGGTTGCGCATCAGGCCGTCTTCGGCGAACTCCCAATTCTCGTTGCCATAGGCGCGGAACCATTGGCCGCTGTCGTCGCGATACTCGTAGGCATAGCGCACGGCAATACGGTTGCCGGTGAAGGCCCACAGCTCCTTGATCAGGCGGTATTCGAGCTCGCGGTTCCATTTGCGGGTGAGAAAGGCCTGCGCCTGCTCGCGGTTATTGCAGAACTCGGCCCGGTTACGCCAATGGGTGTCGGTGGTGTAGGCCTGGGCGACCTTGGCGGCATCGCGGCTGTTCCAGCCATCTTCGGCCAGGCGCACCTTCTCGATGGCGGTTTCACGGGTGAACGGGGGCAATGGCGGACGGGACATGTGGGCAATTCCTCTTGCGGGATGAGCGACAGGAGGGAGCGTAGACCGGCGCCCCTGGCACTGGGAATAACTGCCTTTGGCACTTCACAATTGCGCATGCGGGAACAATGCCCCGCCAGGCCGTCACCTTGCACCGCTGGCCTGGACGGCCTGGCGGCACGCTTGGGTGTCTATAGTTAGCGCAGACACCCGCAGGAGCTGCGCCATGACCCTGATCAGCCGCGAACCCTGGTGGCTCGTGCCGCCCAAGCCCGGGCAGACCGAGCAGGACCTGCACTGGGGCTACCTGGAAATCTATCGCGACGGCCGCACCGTGTTCGTCGACCAGCGCCCCAGCGAGCGGGAGCTGGCCGAACGCAAGAGTTGCCGCAACTTCCCCAAGGCCGAAGCGCCCTGACTCAGCCTTCGAGTGCGGCCAGGCGCGCTTCCAGGGCCGCCACCCGGGCCTCCAGCGCCTCGATGCGCTCATCCGCCGCCTGCGCCGCGTTGGCCCGGGCGCCGCCTTCCTGCTGGCGGGCGGCGAGGATCGCCTCGATCTCTGCCGGGTCGCCCAGGGCATGGGTGTAGCGGTCTTCACGCTGGCCGGCCTGGCGCGGCAGGTGCAGGGCCAGGCCACGGGAGATCAGGCGCTCGAGCTGGTGCTGGACCTGGTCGACATCCTCGAACTCATGCAGGCGGTTGCTGCGGGTCAGCAGCTCGTTGAGGGTCTGCGGGCCGCGCAGGAACATCAGGCCCATCAGCACCAGTTGCGCCGGCACCAGCTCCAGGGCCTTGTCCACCCGATGCTCCCAGCGGTCGGCGCGGCTGCCCATCTGCAGGCGGGCCATGTCCTGGCCTTCGAGGGCGCGCAGGGCCTGGCCGACCTGGCCGGGGGAGAGGTTCATGACCGGTTCGCGGCTGGTCTTCTGGTTGCAGGCCAGGACCAGGGCATTGAGGGTCAGGGGGTAGGTTTCCGGGCTGGTGGCCTGCTTTTCGATCAGCGCGCCCAGCACGCGGATCTCGGTGCTGGTGAAGCGGCCTTCGCCGGTGGTTTGGTGGTCTGACATGGCCCAGTCTCATTGCGAGGAAAAGGCCATTAGCGTAGGTAAAGCGTCTGGCTTAAGCAATCGCCGGAGGGCGTGGCTTTGGCCGGCGCCTGCGGGCAGGCGCCGGCCTTGGGCTCAGGCGCTACGCCGTTCCATGGCTTGGCAGGCGGCAGCGGTGAACAGCACGTCGGTGGAGGAGTTGAGCGCGGTTTCCGCCGAGTCCTGCAGCACACCGATGATGAAGCCGACCGCCACCACCTGCATGGCGATTTCGCTGGGGATGCCGAACAGGCTGCAGGCCAGCGGGATCAGCAGCAGCGAACCGCCAGCCACGCCCGAGGCGCCACAGGCGCACACCGCCGCCACCACGCTGAGCAGCACCGCGGTCGGCAAGTCTACCGGGATGCCCAGGGTGTGCACGGCGGCCAGGGTGAGCACGGTGATGGTGATCGCCGCGCCGGCCATGTTGATGGTCGCGCCCAGCGGGATCGACACCGAATAGGTGTCCTCGTGCAGGCCGAGCTTCTCCGACAGCGCCAGGTTGACCGGGATGTTGGCCGCCGAGCTGCGGGTGAAGAACGCGGTGATGCCGCTTTCGCGCAGGCACAGCAGCGTCAGCGGGTAAGGGTTGCGGCGGATCTTCCAGAACACGATCAGCGGGTTCATCACCAGCGCCACGAACAGCATGCAGCCCATCAGTACACCGAGCAGGTGCAGGTAGCCGAGCAGTGCGTCCAGGCCAGACTGGGCCAGGGTAGCGCTGACCAGGCCGAAGATGCCCAGCGGGGCGAAGCGGATCACCACGCGCACGATCAGGGTCACGCCGTTGGACAGGTCCTCGACCACGGAGCGGGTGGTCTCGCCGGCATGGCGCAGGGCCACGCCCAGGCCGATGGCCCAGGTCAGCACGCCGATGAAGTTGGCGTTGAGCAGGGCGTTGACCGGGTTGTCGACGGCGCTCAGCAGCAGGTTCTGCATCACCTCGGCGATACCGCCGGGGGCGCTGAGGGTCGCTTCGCCGGTGGCCAGGGCCAGGTGCGAGGGGAACAGCATGCTGGCGACCACGGCCACCACCGCCGCGGCGAAGGTGCCCAGCAGGTACAGCCAGAGGATCGGGCGGATATGGGTTTCCTGGCCATGGCGGTGGTTGGCGATCGAGGCCATCACCAGGATGAACACCAGTATCGGCGCCACGGCCTTGAGCGCGCTGACGAAGACCTTGCCGAGGAAGGCCAGGTCGCGGGCCACGGCGGGGGCGAACAGGGCGAGGAGGATGCCGGCCACCAGGCCGATGCAGATCTGCGTCACCAGGCCAGTGCGGTTGATGAGGCGGAGGATGGGGGTCATGTGCAGCAAGATCCGGTTGCGTGAAAGCCAGCGACTTTACCACAGGCCAGGCTATATGGGCCTGGGGGGGCGACAATGGGGCAGGGCAAGCCCGGTCCCACAGGTCCGCTTTGTACTCATCCAGCTTGCACATCTGGCCAGTCGCCCCGCCACAAGCGCGTTTATCAGGGGGTTACCAGTGAAACAGCTCCCGCCGGGCGCCCTCGGTGATCGCCACGATCCCGGGGTGCTTGACCTTGCGCTCCACCGAGATGGCGTAGAACGACTCGTTCACCGCCTCGGTCTGGCCGATCAAGCGAACCCCGTACTGGCGGCAGACTTCCTCGGCGATCACGCTGGGGGCGACGAAAATGCCGCTGCCGGACTGCCCAAAGGCCTGCATCAGCGCGCTGTCGTCGAACTCGCCAACGATGCGCGGCTGCACCTGCTGCTCGCCCAGCCAGCGCAACAGGCGGCTGCGCAGCACGGTCTCCTGGCCGGGGATCAGCAGCGGGGCGTCGTCCAGGCAGGCCGGGAAGGGCCTGGCCAGTTGCGCGGCCAGGGCGGGGGTGGCGAAAAAGCTCAGGCCGCATTCGCCGAGCTTCTGGCTATAGCCCTTGATGTCCAGGTGGCTGGGCATGGGGCTGTCGGAGATCACCAGGTCAAGGCGCTGGATCGCCAGGTCGGCGAGCAGGCGCTCGAGCTTGTCTTCGCGGCAGTTGATGCGCAGCACGTTGTCCAGCTCCATGGTCGGCGCCAGCAGGCGATAGACGATGGACTTGGGCACCACATCGGCGACACCGACGCGAAACAGAATCTGCTCCTGGGGGCCTGCGCGCAGCATGGCTTCGAGCTCGCCGCCAATCTGGAACATCTGCTCGGCGTAGGCCAGGGTCTGCCGGCCGCACTCGGTCAGCTCCAGCTGGCGGCCGACGCGCTGGAACAGCTCCAGGTTCCAGGTCTGCTCGAACAGGCTGATCTGGCCGCTGATGGTCTGTGGGGTCAGGTTCAGCTGTTCGCTGGCGCGGGCGATACTTCCGGTCTTTGCTACAGCCCAGAAGTAATGAAGCTGGCGGTAGTTGAGCATGGCGCGTCCCGATTCGTAAAAACCGAAGTATAACCGCTGAAAATACGAATTTTCTGGATGTTTCAGTCTCTCTAGAATGCCCAGCCATCAGGCGCCAGCGGGCGTCGCAAGGACATCGACAAGCGAGGACCTCATGCTGCACTTCAAATCCATCGGTACCCCCCTGGTGCTGGCCCTGGCGCTGTTCGCCATGAGTGGCTGCGAGCAGGCCGAGAAATCTGCCCAGCAGATGCTCGACCAGGCCGCGCAAACGGCCAAGCAGGCCATCGACAAGACCAACGAAAGCGCGCAGCAGGCGTTGAGCGAGGCCATCGGCAGCGATGGCGACAAGACCAAGGCCGATGACGCCAAGACCGACACCCAGGACATCTGACCGAGCAGGATTGACCCATGGAATATTTACTGGAACTCGCCGCTAGCCCCACCGCCTGGGTAGCCCTGGCCACCCTGGTGGCCATGGAGGTGGTGCTGGGTATCGACAACCTGATCTTCATCTCGATTCTCACCAACAAGCTGCCCGAGGCGTATCGCTCCAAGGCGCGGCGCATTGGTATCAGCATGGCCCTGGTCATGCGCCTGGCGCTGCTCAGCACAGTGGCCTGGATCGTCCAGTTGACCGAACCGGTGCTCGATGTCTTCGGCCACACGTTCTCGTGGAAGGACATGATCCTCATCGCCGGTGGCTTGTTCCTGCTGTGGAAGGCGACCAAGGAGATCCACGAAAGCGTCGACCCCCATGGCGCCAAGGAAGAGTCCAAGGTCGGCAGCACCGTGACCATCGGCTTCACCGCCGCGATCTTCCAGATCCTGCTGCTGGACATCGTCTTCTCGATCGACAGCATCATCACCGCCGTGGGCATGACCGAGCACCTGCCGATCATGATCATTGCCGTGATCAGCGCGGTGATCGTGATGATGGTGGCCGCCGACCCGCTGGCCAAGTTCATCAACGACAACCCGACCGTGGTGATGCTGGCCCTGGGCTTCCTGATCATGATCGGCATGACCCTGATCGCCGAAGGCTTCGGCGCCCATGTACCGAAAGGCTACGTGTATGCCGCCATGGCGTTCTCGACCGCCATCGAGATCCTCAACATCATGGCTCGTCGGGCACGCTTGAAGCGGGAGGCGGCCCAGGGCTGAGCCAGGCTGAAAGCCTCGCGGGGCACGCGCGGCGTTTTACAATCAGTTCAGATCAATGGGCACCGGCATGCCGCCGTGCACGGCGCAGCGGCTGTGCTTTGGCCAGGGCTTGTGGTGGCAGGTGGTGAGGGTGGGTATGCCGCCGTACGATGCGCAGCACGCCCCAGAGCATGGCCGCCGCGACGCTGAGCCACATGCCGAGCAGTAACAGAATTGCCATTGTCAGGCTCATGTGTGCCTCCTTCTCTCTGGCGAGCCGGGCTCGCCATCCAGACACAGCTTTAGTCTAGCCTGGCGGCTGTGACGTTCCATTGACCGAAGGTCTAGTGCTTGGGTCGTTTCGTTCCAAGCCGCCGCCGGGCTATACCCGGACGCTCGCGCAGCCTATGATCGGCGGTCATGGCCGGGCACTGGCGCCCGGTGTCGGATCAAGCGAGTGCCCATGTTGCCAAAGCCCCCCATGCCCCGGACGCCACGCCGCCTGCTGATCGCCTGCCTGGCGCTCGCGGCACTGGCTGGTTGTGCCAGCCCACCTTCGAGCGCACTCAAAGGCCTGGCGCAGCGGGTCGAAATCAGCAGCGTGCCGTTCTACCGCGGCAACGCCAACCACAGTGGTTCGATGGCCTTGGCGGCGGTGCTGTCGCGTCAGGGCGCGCCGATCACCCCAGGCCTGCTGGACAAGTCGTTGGGCCTGCCGCAAGCGGCCGAGACGCTGCAAGCCTCTATCCCCAAGGTGGCGCGCGAGTACGGCATGTTGGTCTACCCGCTGGACGCGCGGCTCGATGCCTTGCTGACCCAGGTGGCGGCGGGTTACCCGGTGCTGCTGCGTTACCAGGAGGGTTCGGCCTGGTGGAGCGAGCCGCGCTATGCCGTGCTGATCGGCTACGACCGTTACAAGCAGCGGGTGCTGCTGCGCTCGGGCATGCATCGGCGCCAGTTGCTGGGGTTTGCTGATTTCGAGTCGGCCTGGGCCAAGGAGGGTAACTGGGCGATACTGGTACAGTCGCCGCGGCAATTGCCGGCGCAGGTGGATCGCCAGCGCTGGTTGCAGGCGGCGGACGAGCTGGCCCGTGCCGGGCAGGAAATCGCTGCCAAGCAGGCAGTCAACAGCCTGGGGCATTGAGCGCAAAGGATGGCACAAGGCCGTAGGCGCCACCGCGCCCTGTAGGAGCCAGCTTGCTGGCGAAGCAGGCAGCGCGATGGCTGGCACCGGCTGTGCCGGTGTTCGCCGGCAAGCCACAGTATCCTGTAGGCGCCAGCCTTGCTGGCGAAACAGGCGCCGCGATGGGCCGCCAAGCGGCCCTGACCTCCTTAGAAGCCCAGGCGATCGCGCAGGCTGTAGTACCAGGCGCCGATGGCGCTGAACGGCACGCGCAGCATCTGCCCACCCGGGAACGGATAGTGCGGCAGGCCGGCGAAGGCGTCGAAGCGTTCGGCCTGGCCACGCAGGGCCTCGGCCAGCACCTTGCCCGCCAGGTGGGTGTAGGTCACGCCATGGCCGGAGCAGCCCTGGGAATAGTAGATGTTGTCGCCGATACGGCCGACCTGCGGCAGGCGCGACAGGGTCAGCAGGAAGTTGCCGGTCCAGGCGTAGTCGATCTTGACGTTCTTCAGTTGCGGGAAGGCCTTGAGCATCTTCGGCCGGATGATCGCCTCGATGTTCGCCGGATCGCGTGCGCCGTACACCACGCCACCGCCGAAGATCAGGCGCTTGTCGCGGGTCAGGCGGTAGTAGTCGAGCAGGTAGTTGCAGTCCTCGACGCAGTAGTCCTGGGGCAGCAGGGTGCGCGCCAGCTCTTCGCCCAGGGGCTCGGTGGTGATCACCTGGGTGCCGCACGGCATGGACTTGGCGGCCAGCTCCGGCACCAGGTTGCCCAGGTAGGCGTTGCCGGCGACGATGATGAACTTGGCCCGCACCTTGCCTTGCGGGGTGTGCACCACCGGGTTGGCGCCACGCTCGATGCGCACGGCCGGGGTTTGTTCATAGATGATGCCGCCCAGCGACTCGACCGCGGCGGCTTCGCCGAGGGCCAGGTTCAGTGGGTGGATATGGCCGCCGCTCATGTCGAGCATGCCGCCGATGTAGCTGTCGCAGGCCACCACTTCGCGGATGCGCTTCTGGTCCATCAGCTCCAGCTGGTTGTGGCCGAAGCGTTCCCACAGGCGTTTCTGCGATTCCAGGTGGCCCATCTGCTTGCTGGTCAGCGCGGCGAACACGCCGCCGTCCTTCAGGTCGCACTGGATGTTGTACTTGGCCACGCGCTCACGGATGATGCGGCCGCCCTCGAAGGCCATCTGGCCCAGCAGTTGCGCCTGCTTGGGGCCGACGGTGCGTTCGATGACGTCGATGTCGCGGCTGTAGCTGTTGACGATCTGGCCGCCGTTGCGGCCCGAGGCGCCGAAGCCGACCTTGGCCGCTTCGACGATGCTCACCTTGAAGCCGTTCTCCAGCAGGAACAGGGCGCTGGACAGGCCGGTGTAGCCGGCGCCGATGATGCACACATCGGTTTCCACCTCACCCTGCAGCGCCGGACGTGGCGGCACCGGGTTGGCCGAGGCGGCGTAGTAGGACTGGGGGTAGGGGGTGTTGGCCATGCTCGAGGAACCTCGTGTTTTATATTTTTAACGAATGTACCGATGCTATCAATAATAATAAACACCCGCTAGTCGTCCGGTGAAAATCCTTTACTGCCAGGGTGGCGTGGAGCTTCTGCAAATATTTTTAATATTCAGTGGGTTAGCGTGAAAAAAACAGTTGACACTGGGTTGTGATCGGGTAGAATGCGCCCCACACGACAGGCACATAGCTCAGTTGGTTAGAGCACCACCTTGACATGGTGGGGGTCGTTGGTTCGAGTCCAATTGTGCCTACCAAACATCGAGAAGGGCGATCCGCAAGGGTCGCCCTTTTTGCATTCTGGCCCTGCGCAGTTCCCTGTAGGAGCGGCCTTGCGTCGCGAAAGGGCTGCAACGCAGCCCCGGGGCCTCGGCGTCAAAGCACAAATCGACGGGGCCGCTGCGCGACCCTTTCGCGACGCAAGGCCGCTCCTACAAGGCTGCGAGATTCCACGGGCCACCTGAGCAGAGCTGGTGTGAAGCTTTTGCGCAAAGTTTTTGATTTTTTTGAAAAAAACGCTTTACAGGTGTGCATTCGATGTCTAATATGCGCCCCACACGACAGGCACATAGCTCAGTTGGTTAGAGCACCACCTTGACATGGTGGGGGTCGTTGGTTCGAGTCCAATTGTGCCTACCAAACATCGAGAAGGGCGATCCGCAAGGATCGCCCTTTTTGTTTTGCGTCGTTTTCAGTGCGCAAGCACCCTGGGTGCGGCGGGGCTAGGGTGCAGATGCTCGGCCAGGCAGCGAGCTGGTCAGCGCCGTGCGCAATATGGCGATGGCCTGGTCAATGGAGGGCCCCGGTATCGCCGGTGGCTCAGGGCGCTCGCAAAACTCTCGCCATACAAACAGGGTCAGCTCTGCGCCATCGGTTTGCGGCTCGCACGTCTGTAGTGAGCCAAACGCCTGGAGCGACCGGTATCGCTCGTCTTGCCAGAACAGGGTTTCGACCCAGGGGTAGATCGGGATGAAGTGGAAATGGATGGAGTGCCCCGCATCGTGACCAAACCGGCTGATGTACAGGCGCCGTGGCTGCAGATGCGTTTCGATGGCCTGTTGGATGCTCGCCTGCCATTGCCCTAGCTCTGCGAGCGCTGGCGCAGCCAGCGTGGCCAGCGAGTGGGTCATCTGCTTGGCGCTGAGGATCAGGTAGCCCGGCAACGCACTGTCGATACGGTGGTTCAAGACCCAGTGCGATGACTCATGAATGATGACGCGCGGCGGTATGTCCATATCACGGCCTTGTAGAGTAAGCGAGGCAGGGTATCACGCCTTGTCCAGCGCCGTAGCCGTGGGCGCCGGCTTTCGGGCCAGGGGCTGCAAGGCAGCCCCTGGCGAGTATCAGGCGCTGGCGGTCATCCAGCTACCTTGCCCAAGGCCTTGTCGCTGGCCTTGCCGCGCCCTCCCAGCCAGACCAGCAGCAACCCTGCCGCCGCCAGCAGGCCGCCGGCCATCGGCACGGCGGCGTAGCCCAGGTTCAAGCTGATCACCGCGCCACCCAGCGCCGCGCCCACGGCGTTGCCCAGGTTGAACGCGCCGACGTTGATCGATGAGGCCAGGCCAGGCGCTTCGATGGCGGCGATCATCACCCGCATCTGCAGCGGTGGTACCACGGCGAAGGTGAACACGCCCCATACCAGCAGGGCGATCGCCGCGCCGACATGGCTGCCGAGCACCAGCGGCATCAACAGCATGATCACCGCTAGCGCCGCCAGGAAGATCCGCGCCGCGCCATCCAGCGACCAGTCAGCCAGCTTGCCACCCAGGCTGTTGCCGAGGGTGAAGCCAACCCCGATCAGCACCAGGCCAAGGGTGACGAAGGCATCCGAAGCGCCGGTCAGTTCGCCGAGCACAGGGGCGACATAGGTGTACAAGGTGAACATGGCGCCGGCGCCGAGCACCGTGGTAGCCATGGCCAGCAGCACGCTGGGGCGGGCGATGACCGCCAGTTCCCGGCGCACATGCGGCACCTGGCCGCGTTCACCCTTGGGCAGGGCATACCACAGCGCGGCGATGGCCAGCAGGCCAAGCACCGAGGTGCCGGCAAACGCCATGCGCCAACCGACCTGCTGGCCGAGCCAGGTGGCCGCCGGCACGCCGCCGATGTTGGCGATGGTCAGGCCCATGAACATGGTGGCCACGGCGCTGGCCTGTTTCTCCTTGGGTACCACGCTGGCGGCCACCACCGCGCCCAGGCCGAAGAACGCGCCATGGTTGAGGCTGGTGATCAGCCGCGAGGCCAGCAGGGTGTAGTAGTCCGGTGCCAATGCCGAAAGCAGGTTGCCGACAGTGAAGATGCCCATCAGCATCATCAGCGCCGCGCGTTTGCCGAAGCGGCTGAACAGCAGGGTCATGATCGGTGCGCCGACCATCACGCCGATGGCGTAGGCGGTGATCAGCATGCCCGCGCTGGGGATGCTGGCATTGACGCCTTCGGCGATCACCGGCAACAGCCCCATGGGGGTGAATTCAGTGGTGCCGATGCCGAAGGCGCCGATGGCCAGGGCAAACAGGACGCGTCCGGGCTTCATGGTGCGCGCTCCGGGTTGTCCAGCGCGGTCAGGGGGCCTTGCATGCGGTGGAAGGTCAGGTCGCTGGCGGTGAAGAAGGCTTGCGAATGGCCTTTGCCGAAGTCATCGACATGCACCACGGTGGCGCCGTCGGCTTCTTGCCAGGAGATCACGTAGACGCCGTCGGCGATCTGCCGCCATTGGCATTCGGCTTCGCCACTGGCACCGGCATAAGGGCCGGAGACGATGGCATAGCGGATGTGCCGGCCGTCGTCGGAATAGATGTTGTGCGCGGCCAGGCCGTCGTACTCGACCTGAAAGCTGCGGCCCGCGAAGGTCGGCAGTGGGGTAGGGGTGGTGCTCATTTGCAGGCCTCCGGCAGCGCATGGGTATGGAATTGAGGTAGCACGAACTCGCCGATTTCGCGCAGGGTTTCGTCGAGCGGGCGCACGTTGCGGCGCAAATGCAGGCCGACATGGTCGACACCGACGGCGCGCAGGGCCTGGAGTTCGGCGATCAAGGCGTTGCGCCCACCGCGAAACCCGAAGCGCCAGCGGCGCAGGGGTTCATCGGCGCGCTCGGCCAGGTCCAGGTGGATGAAGCTGCTGTATGGCTTGCCGCCGGCCACCGCGCGCCAGGCCGCGACGCGGCGCTGGTGATCGTCGGGGGTGCCGGGGTAGGCCAGGCAGCCGTCCATGTTGTCGCCGATCCATGCCGGGCTCTGCTGCGCCAGGCCGGCCACCAGCAACGGCAGCGGCGTGGTGGTCGACGGCAGCACGGCCAGGCCTTCGGGCAGGTGCCCGTTGGCGCCGTCGCGCAGCAGGGCGACCTGCTCGCGGAAGGATTGGCCGCGCCCCTCGAAATCCCGGCCGAACAGCGGGTACTCCACGGGTCGGTCACCGCTGGCCACGCCCAGCAGCAGGCGGTTGCCCGACAGGCGCTGGACGCTGGCGGCCGACTTGAGGGTCAGCAGCGGTTCGCGAATCGGCAGCACCACCGCGGCGGTGCCGAGCAGGATCTGCTCGGTCACCCCGGCCAGGTAGCCGAGGTAGCTGAACACCTCGAATACCTGGGCGGCGTCGCCGAACGACGGGTCGTACAGTGGCACGTCACGGATCCACAGGGCGCGAAAGCCCAGGCGGTCGGCGAGTTTGGCCAGGTCGGCGTGCTGGCGCAGGTCCGGCTCGCCGAACTGGCGGCCGTCGCGGCGCCGGGCCTGGTCGCCGGCCGGGGTCCAGTCGTGGTCCAGCGGTGCTTCCAGGCCGATGCTGAAACCACCGGCGGTCAGGCGTTCGAGGGGCGTGGTCATGGCATCAATCCCAGATTGGCGCCAGGCCGTCAGGGCTGACTTCGCGACCGTTGCGTTCCAGGGTGGCGATGCGTGCCATGTCGTCGGCGTCCAGGCGCAGGTCGCGGGCAAGCAGGTTGCTGGCCAGGTTTTCGCGCTTGGTCGACGAAGGGATCACCGCATAGCCCAGTTGCATGGCCCAGGCCAGGGCAACCTGGGCGACGGTGGCCTTGTGCTTGGCGGCGATTTCGGCCAGTACCGGGTCCTTCAGCACCTTGCCGTAGGCCAGGGTCATGTAGGAGGTGGTGGTGACGCCTTGTTCCTTGAGGAACGCGGTCAGCTTGCTGTTTTGCAGGTACGGGCTGAGCTCGATCTGGTTGGTGGCGATCTCGCCTTTGCCGACCACCGCGATGGCCTGGCGGGTCAGTTCGATGTTGAAGTTGGAGACGCCGATCTGACGGGTCAGGCCCAGCTTCTTGGCTTCGGCCAGGGCCTCCATGTATTCGGCCAGTTCAACGCCGTTGCCCGGGGCTGGCCAGTGGATCAGCAGCAGGTCGACATGGTCGGTGCGCAGTTTCTGCAGGCTGTCTTTCAGGCTGGGGATCAGCTTGTCGGCGGCGTAGTTCTCAACCCAGATCTTGGTGGTGATGAACAGCTCGCTGCGCGGCACGCCGCTCTCGGCGATGGCCTGGCCGACGTCGGCTTCGTTCTGGTAGATCTGCGCGGTGTCGATGACACGGTAGCCCAGCTCCAGGGCCGACTTGACCGAATCGATGACGGCCTGGCCGGTGAGGCGGAAGGTGCCGAGGCCGAAGGATGGAATGCTCATGGATCTACTCCTGGTGGGGGATGAGGTGAACGAACCTGAAACAGTGTGATACGGGTTCGAGCCAGTGAGCGAAGTTTGCGGGGTTCGCGGGGTTTGATTAAGACCTCGGCGGGCCAAGGTCATTTGACCAGGAGTCATGAATGTATTGGTGGGTTGTGATCAGCGTGGGGTAATAGGTAGCGCAGGCCTGTTGCCATGTAACCGTTGAGCAAACGCGGCTAGGCGGGTATAGGAGGGAATCGACGAAGCTGTGGCCGACCGTATTTCCAGGAGCATCTGCTTTGCCAGTCAACGCCCGCTATCAACAGCGCTTCGACGCTGTGCTCGCCTATATCGAGGGCAACCTTGAGGGCGACTTGTCGGTGGATACCTTGAGCGCCGTGGCGCATTTCTCGGCGTTTCATTTCCACCGGCAGTTCAGTGCCTATGTCGGCGTGCCGGTGGCGCGCTACGTGCAACTGATGCGTTTGCGCCGGGCGGCCCATCGACTGCTCGGCGAGCCTCGACACTCGGTGCTGGAGGCCGCCCTGGCCGCGGGCTTCGAAAGCCCCGAGGCATTCAGCCGGGCGTTTCGCCGGGCCTTCGGCCAGGCGCCGGGCGCCTTTCGCCGTCAGCCCGACTGGCAGGTGTGGAATACGGTGTTCGCCATTCCCTACTTTTCCAGGAGCATCACCATGCAGGTACGAATCGTCGAGTTCGCCGCCGTCCGTCTCGCCGCGCTGGAGCACCGCGGGCCGCCCAACCAAGTCAGCGAGACCGTGCGCCGCTTCATTGACTGGCGCACCCGCAGCGGCCAGTCACCCGTGGCCAGTAGCCGCACGTTCGGGATTCCATTCAATAACCCCGATACCACCGCCCCCGAGGATTTTCGCTTTGCCGTTTGTGGCGAGATCGACCAGGCCGTGGCGGCCAATGCCCAGGGCGTGCATGAGCTGAGCTTGCCGGCCGGGCGTTGCGCGGTGGTGCGGCATGTGGGGTCGCCGGATCACATCGGCGAGACGATCTACCCGATCTACCGTGACTGGTTGCCCGATAGCGGCGAGGAACTGCGCGACCAGCCGCTGTTCTTTCACTACCTGAGCATCTATCCGCAGACGCCGTTGGAGCAGTGGCAGACGGACATCTATGTGCCTTTGCGCTGAGCGCAGGCGGGCTCGCTGGGTACCGTTGGCTTGCTGAGGCCTGCCAATCTGGTGCGATTGCTGTGGGGCGTGAGTACCGGCACAGCCGGTGTCAGGTGTCGCGGCGTCTGCTTCGCCAGCAAGGCTGGCTACGGGCGGGCAGGTCGCAGACGGCGTAGGAGCCGGCTTGCCGGCGAACACCGGCGTAGCCGGTGCCATCCACCGCGGCGCCTGCTTCGCCAGCAAGGCTGGCTCCTACGGGGTTGAGGCAGGTCACGGGCGTTGTATGAGCCGGCCTTGCCGGCGAACACCGGCGTAGCCGGTGCCATCCACCGCGGCGCCTGCTTCGCCAGCAAGGCTGGCTCCTACGGGGTTGAGGCAGGTCACGGGCGTTGTAGGAGCCGGCCTTGCCGGCGAACACCGGCGTAGCCGGTGCCATCCGCACCGCGTCGCCTGCTTCGCCAGCAACAGGTTGCGCGGTGAAGCGGCCCGCCATGGGGCGGGCCGCTTCGTTGCAGCAGGTGCGATCAGCGGCGGCGGAACAGTGGCAGCGGCTGGTCGGTGGCGCCCTGGTAGGTCACCGAGAAGTCCTTCAGGCTCTGCAACGCATCTTCCGGGTCCTTGTCGGCACGGATGGCGAAGGCGTCGAAGCCGCAGCGGGCCATGTAGAACAGCTGGTCGCGCAGCACGTCGCCAATGGCGCGCAACTCGCCCTTGAACTGGTAGCGGTCACGCAGCAGGCGCGCATTGGAGTAGTTGCGCCCATCGGTGAAGGCCGGGAAATTCAGGGCGATGACCTGGAAGTGCTGGACATCGGCACCGATTTCCTCGGCTTCCTCGTCGCTGTCCAGCCAGATGCCCAGGCCGCCGTCGCGGGCCTTGAGCAGGCTGGGGTGGTCGCGCCACAACTGCAGCGGCACGAGGTAGTCGTCGCAGTTGGTCAGCTCGTCGATCGACACGTCCTTGGGCAGCAGGTGCCAGGTTTCGTCGACGATCTGGTTGTTCTTAATGATTCGCTGCATAGACGCGCTCCTTGAAGGGGTCGATGCCGATACGCTGGTAAGTGTCGATGAAACGCTCGTCTTCGGTGCGTCGCTCGACGTATACGCTGATCAGCTTCTCGATCACATCGGCCATGTCGTCCTGGGCGAACGAAGGGCCGAGGATCTTGCCCAGGCTGGCGTCACGCGCGGCATTGCCGCCCAGCGATACCTGGTAGAACTCCTCGCCCTTCTTGTCCACGCCGAGGATGCCGATGTGGCCGACGTGGTGGTGGCCGCAGGCGTTCATGCAACCCGAGATGTTCAGGTCGAGCTCGCCGATGTCGAACAGGTAGTCCAGGTCGTCGAAACGGCGCTGGATGGACTCGGCGATCGGGATCGACTTGGCGTTGGCCAGCGAGCAGAAGTCGCCACCCGGGCAGCAGATGATGTCGGTCAGCAGGCCGATGTTCGGGGTGGCGAAGCCTTGCTCGCGCAGCGCCAGCCACAGCGCGTGCAATTGGCGCTGCTCGACGTCGGCAAGGATGATGTTCTGCTCGTGGGAGGTGCGCAGGTAGCCGAAGCTGTAGCGCTCGGCCAGTTCGGCGACGGCATCGAGCTGCTTGTCGGTCAAATCGCCCGGGGCAACGCCGGTGGGCTTGAGCGACAGGGTCACGGCGACGTAGCCCGGCTTCTTGTGCGCACGGGTGTTGCGCGAACGCCAGCGGGCGAAGCCTGGGTGCTCGGCGTCCAGGGCGCTGTAGTCGAGGTTGTCCAGGGCCAGGTACTCGGGGTCGACGAAGTGGCGGGCAACGCGCTGCACTTCGGCCTCGGTCAGGGTGGTGCTGCCGCCGCGCAGGTGGGCCATTTCGGCCTCGACCTTCTCGGCGAACACTTCCGGGGTGAGGGCCTTGACCAGGATCTTGATCCGCGCCTTGTACTTGTTGTCACGGCGGCCGTAACGGTTGTACACGCGCAGGATGGCGTCCAGGTAGCTGAGCAGGTCCTGCCAGGGCAGGAACTCGTTGATGAAGGCGCCAATCACCGGGGTACGGCCCAGGCCGCCACCGACCAGCACGCGGAAGCCCAACTCGCCGGCGGCATTGCGCACCGGCTCCAGGCCGATGTCGTGCACCTCGATGGCGGCGCGGTCGTCGCTCGAACCGTTCACGGCGATCTTGAACTTGCGCGGCAGGTAGGCGAATTCCGGGTGGAAGGTGGTCCACTGGCGGACGATCTCGCACCAGGGACGCGGGTCTACCAGCTCGTCGGCGGCGACACCGGCGAACTGGTCGGTGGTGACGTTGCGCAGGCAGTTGCCGCTGGTCTGGATCGCGTGCATCTGCACGGTGGCAAGCTCGGCGAGAATCTCCGGGATGTCCTCCAG
This sequence comes from Pseudomonas muyukensis, assembly GCF_019139535.1. NCBI lineage: Bacteria > Pseudomonadati > Pseudomonadota > Gammaproteobacteria > Pseudomonadales > Pseudomonadaceae > Pseudomonas > Pseudomonas muyukensis. The sequence goes on from NZ_CP077073.1 coordinate 2,773,370, forward strand.
TGCCGGCCAGTTGTACTGCACGTTCTGGCGGGTACTGATGTGCGCGTAGCCCTTGTCGTAGTCACGGGCGATCTTGGCCAGCATGCGCACCTGGCGGGCGTTCAGCTGGCCGTACGGCACGGCGACCCGCAGCATCGGGGCGAAACGTTGGATATAGAGGCCGTTCTGCAGACGCAGAGGGCGGAATTCTTCTTCGCTCAGCTCTCCGGCCAGGTAGCGGCGGGTCTGATCACGGAACTGCTTGACGCGGTCCTCGATGATCCGCTGATCGTACTCGTCGTATACGTACATAAAAGTCCTGTCTCAGGCTGCATGCAGCTAATCGCGCGCACGGCCGCGCACTCCGGTTCGGAGCCGAGGAACGATAGCAGAGTGGGTTTATGCGCTAAAGTGATGTTTTTGCATATGAAAAGAACCAATTGGACTAAGTGAGACTGACTGGCATTTATCCGCGCCGGGCCTGGCTGGCGGTATAATCCGCGGTTTGCTCTGCAGGGATGTAACGCATGCTCAAGGCCTTGTGCCAGGGCCTGTGCCTGAGCCTGCCGCTGGTGGCAGGCGCACAGGCCGCTTCGGTGGTGTTTCTCAACCCGGGCTATTCCAACGAAACCTTCTGGGTCGATTATTCGCGTTTCATGCAGGCCGCCGCGACGGGCCTGGGCATGCAGCTGCGCGTGCAGTACAGCGAGCGCCGCGCCGACCTGGCGCTGACCCAGGCCCGGGCGCTGCTGCACGGCACGCAGCGCCCGGACTACCTGGTGCTGGTCAACGAGCAGTACGTGGCGCCGGAGATCATTCGCCTGTCGCGGGGCACCGGGGTCAAGTTGTTCCTGGTCAACAACGGCCTGACCGACAGCCAGGCGCACAGCGTGCAGGCGCAGCCGGACAAATACCCCGAGGTGCTTGGCACCCTGGTGAGCAACGATGAAGCGGCCGGCTACCAGATGCTCAAGGCGATGGTGGCGCAGCTCCCGGCGGATGCCGGCACGGTCGACCTGCTGGCGTTCGCCGGGGTCAAGACCACGCCGGCTTCGCAGTTGCGCGAGCAAGGCATGCGCCGGGCACTGGCGGACTACCCCCAGGTGCGCCTGCGCCAGGTGGTGTATGGCGGCTGGAGCCGGCAGCGGGCGTTCGAGCAGGCGCAGCTATTGTTGCAGCGCTACCCCGAGACCCGGCTGGTGTGGTCGGCCAACGACCAGATGGCCTTTGGCGCCATGCAGGCATTCGAGGCGGCGGGCCGCCGGCCGGGCCAGGATGCGATCTTCAGCGCGGTCAACAGCTCGCCCGAGGCGTTGCGCGCGCGTATCGACGGGCGTTTGGCGGTGCTGATGGGCGGGCACTTCACCCTGGGTGGCTGGGCCATGGTCATGCTCCACGACGATGCCCTGGGCCTGGCCCTGGACCGCGACGGGCAGCGCGAGCACAGCGTGCCGGCGCTGCAGTTGATCGACCCGGCCAAGGCCCGGCGCTGGCTCCGGCTGCTGGAGCAGGACAACCACGGCATCGACTTCCAGCGCTACAGCGCCGAGGGGCGCCCGGCGGATTTTCGCTATCCGTTCCTGACGTCACCCGTCGACTATTGAAAGACCCTGCTTGAGCGATGGGCATTGCTGGACTTAACTGCTGCTTGAAGTGCATTCCCAGAACCACTACAAGAGGCAATGCAATGGGAAACTCAACCAAGCTGCGCAAAACTGACAGCAGTGTCGACGCCTGGGCGATCCTGTGTCTGATCGTGCTGGTGGTGGTCACCGCGGTGTATTGGGTCAGCCATCAGTAGCGGCCAAACCTTTCAGACCGTCAAGCCTGCCTGAACCGCCCGCGGAAGGGATATCCGCGGGCGGCTTGCGTTTGCGCGCAGCTGTCTTCTGTAGGCGCGGCCTTGTGTCGCGAAAGGGCTGCGCAGCGGCCCCGGCGATCTTCACGCCATTGGCGATCTACAGGGGCCGCTTTGCGGCCCTTTCGCGACACAAGGCCGCGCCTACAGGGGGCGTGAGCCAGGTCCGCGCCGCTAGCGCGCGGTCAGGTGCATCGCCAGTTGCACCAGGCCGATCAGCACCAAGATGAAGATCAGGGTGAACAGCGTCCCCATGATGATGAAATGGCTGGCCTTGCCGTAGGTGAAGTCGCGGGCGCGGTTCTTGCCGCTCTGCACGCCGAAGGCGGCAGCCAGGATGCTTTGCAGCATTTGCCAGAAGGTGGGCGGTGTGCCCGGGGTGCGGTCGTCCATGAGTGGCTCCTTGGTCAGAGGCAATCAGGGACAGTGTAGGCGAGTCTGAGCCTGCCTTGCTGGCGAAGGCGCTTGCGCCATTCGCCAGCAAGGCGGGTGCCTACCGGGGCAATCTCAGCTCTCGTAGCCCAGGTTCGGCGCCAGCCAGCGCTCGCTGACGCTGATGTCCTGGCCCTTGCGTGCGCTGTACTGTTCGACCTGGTCCTTGTCCACCTTGCCCACGGCGAAGTACTGCGCCTGCGGGTGGGCGAAGTACCAGCCGCTGACCGCCGCCGCCGGGAACATGGCGAAGTGCTCGGTGAGGAACACGCCGCTGGGGCCGGTCTCGCCGATGGCGCTGCCGTCGAGCAGGCGGAACAGGGTTTCCTTCTCGGTGTGGTCGGGGCAGGCCGGGTAGCCCGGGGCCGGGCGGATGCCGCTGTACTGCTCCTTGATCAGCGCCTCGTTGTCCAGGTGTTCGTCCTTGGCGTAGCCCCAGTGTTCCTTGCGCACCTGTTCGTGCAGCCATTCGGCGCAGGCCTCGGCCAGGCGGTCGGCCAGGGCCTTGACCATGATCGAGCTGTAGTCGTCGCCCTTGTCCTGGTAGGCCTTGGCCACTTCCTCGGCGCCGATGCCGGCGGTGGTGATGAAACCGCCGACGTAGTCGCTGACGCCGCTGGTTTTCGGCGCGACGAAGTCGGCCAGCGACCAGTTCGGCTTGCCGTCGGGCTTGATGGTCTGCTGGCGCAGGTGGTGCAGGGTGGCCAGCGGCTGGCCGTCGTCGCCATAGACCTCGATGTCGTCGTCGGCGACCTGGTTGGCCGGCCAGAAGCCGAACACCGCGCGGGCGCTGATCAGCTTCTCGTCGATCAGCTTGTCGAGCATCTCGCGGGCGTCCTGGTACAGCGCCGTGGCCGCTTCGCCGACCACCTCGTCGGTGAGGATGCGCGGGAACTTGCCGGCCAGGTCCCAGGAGATGAAGAACGGCGTCCAGTCGATGTATTCGGCCAAGGTGCGCAGGTCGATGTCCTCGAGCACCTTGACGCCGGTGAAGGTGGGCACCGCGGCCTGGTAGCCGGCCCAGTCGTACTGTGGCTTGGCGGCGATGGCCTGGGCATAGCTCAGTCGCTCGGTGCGGGCGCTGCGGTTGGCGGTGCGCTCGCGCACCTCGACGTATTCCTGGCGGGTCTTGTCGACGAAACCGGGCTTGAGCTCCTTGGACAACAACTGGGTGGCCACGCCCACCGCGCGCGAGGCGTCGGTGACGTAGATCACCGCATCGTTGGAGTACTTGGGCTCGATCTTCACCGCCGTGTGCGCCTTGGAGGTGGTGGCGCCACCGATCATCAGCGGCAGGTTGAAGCCCTGGCGCTGCATCTCGCGGGCAACGTGGACCATCTCGTCCAGCGACGGGGTGATCAGCCCGGACAGGCCGATGATGTCGCACTTCTGCTCACGGGCGGTCTGCAGGATCTTCTCGGCCGGGACCATCACGCCCATGTCGACGATGTCATAGCCGTTACAGCCCAGCACCACGCCAACGATGTTCTTGCCGATGTCATGCACATCGCCCTTGACCGTGGCCATGAGGATCTTGCCCTTGGCCTCGGGCTTGTCGCCTTTTTCGGCCTCGATGAAGGGGATCAGGTGAGCCACGGCCTGCTTCATGACGCGGGCCGACTTGACCACCTGGGGCAGGAACATCTTGCCGGCGCCGAACAGGTCGCCGACCACGTTCATGCCGCTCATCAGCGGACCTTCGATGACCTCGATGGGGCGCGCGGCCTGCTGGCGGCACTCTTCGGTGTCTTCGACGATATAGGCGGTGATGCCCTTGACCAGCGCATGCTCGAGGCGCTTGTCCACCGGCATCGAGCGCCATTCCTCGTTCTCGACTTCCTTGGTGGCGCCGCCGCCTTTGTAGTCGTCGGCGATCGCCAGCAGGGCGTCGGTGCCGTGCGGGGTACGGTTGAGCACCACGTCCTCGACCTTTTCGCGCAGGGCCGGCGGGATCTCGTCATAGATCTCCAGCTGGCCGGCGTTGACGATGCCCATGGTCAGGCCGTTCTGGATCGCGTGGTAGAGGAACACCGAATGGATCGCCTCGCGCACCGGATTGTTGCCGCGGAACGAGAACGACACGTTCGATACGCCGCCCGAGCTCAAGGCATACGGCAGATGATCGCGGATGTAGGCGCAGGCCTCGATGAAGTCGACGGCGTAGTTGTTGTGCTCCTCGATGCCGGTGGCGACGGCGAAGATGTTCGGGTCGAAGATGATGTCTTCCGGCGGGAAGCCCACCTCGTTGACCAGGATGTCATAGCTGCGCTGGCAGATCTCGCGCTTGCGCGCGGCGGTGTCGGCCTGGCCGACCTCGTCGAAGGCCATCACCACCACCGCGGCGCCGTAGCGCTTGCACAGGCGGGCGTGGTGCTTGAACTGCTCGACGCCTTCCTTCATGGAAATGGAGTTGACGATGCCCTTGCCCTGGATGCATTTGAGCCCCGCCTCGATCACCTCCCACTTGGAGGAGTCGATCATGATCGGCACCCGCGAGATGTCCGGCTCGCCGGCGATCAGGTTGAGGAAGCGGACCATGGCGGCCTGGGAATCGAGCATCCCTTCGTCCATGTTGATGTCGATCACCTGGGCGCCGGCCTCGACCTGCTGCAGGGCCACCTCGAGCGCCTCGGTGTAGTTCTCCTCGCGGATCAGCCGGGCGAACTTGGCGGAGCCAGTGATGTTGGTACGCTCGCCGACGTTGACGAACAACGACTGGCGGTCGATGGTGAACGGCTCCAGGCCCGACAGGCGGCAAGCCTTGGGGATGTCCGGGATGGCCCGTGGCTTGTGCTTGGCCACGGCCTCGGCGATGGCCTGGATGTGCGGTGGGGTGGTGCCGCAGCAGCCGCCGATGATGTTGAGAAAGCCGCTGGCGGCGAATTCCTCGACCACCGCGGCCATCTCGGCCGGGGTCTCGTCGTACTCGCCGAAGGCGTTGGGCAGGCCGGCGTTGGGGTGGGCGCTAACGTGGGTATCGGCCTTGGTCGCCAGCTCTTCGAGGTAGGGGCGCAGGTCCTTGGCGCCGAGGGCGCAGTTCAGGCCCACCGAGATCGGCTTGGCGTGGCGCACCGAGTTCCAGAACGCCTCGGTGGTCTGGCCCGACAGGGTGCGGCCGGAGGCGTCGGTGATGGTGCCGGAGATCATGATCGGCAACTCGACATCGTCCTCCTCGAACACCTGCTGCACGGCGAAGATCGCCGCCTTGGCGTTGAGGGTGTCGAAGATGGTCTCGATCAGGATCAGGTCGGCGCCGCCCTCGATCAGGCCGCGGGTGGCTTCGGTGTAGTTGCTCACCAGCTCGTCGAAGGTGACGTTGCGATAGCCTGGGTCGTTGACGTCGGGGGAAATCGAGCAGGTGCGGCTGGTCGGGCCGAGCACGCCGGCGACGAAGCGTGGCTTGTCGGGGGTCTCCAGGGTCTTGGCGTCGGCGACCTGGCGGGCGATGCGCGCGCCTTGCACGTTGAGCTCGTACACCAGCGCTTCCATGCCGTAGTCGGCCTGGGAAATCTGCGTGGCGTTGAAGGTGTTGGTCTCGAGGATATCGGCGCCGGCGTCCAGGTAGGCCTTCTCGATGGCGGCGATGACATCGGGGCGGCTGAGCAGCAGCAAATCATTATTGCCTTTGACATCGCTTGGCCAATCGGCGAAGCGCGTGCCACGATAGTCGTGTTCCTCGAGGCGGTAACTCTGGATCATAGTACCCATGCCGCCGTCGAGGATCAGAATGCGCTCTTTGAGTGCGTGCTGGAGTGCTTGTAAACGAGCGCTGCGGTCGGACATAGGACTACCTGGTCGGGCAAATATCAGAAGGTGCCGATAATAACAAAGCTGCACGGATTTTAGGCGCATCGCCCATTTGCATGAATTTCCCTCATGTTGGCGCCGCGCCCCCAACACCTCAGGACCCGCCAGGCTCATCGTGATGGCTTTAAATTACCAGGACTATCGGCACATGCTGTATCGCATACTGGCCAGCGCCTTCGCCTTGCTCATCAGCGGCGTGGCGTTCGCGCAGGCCCCCCAATCGAGCCCGACGATTTCATATACCCGGGACATCCAACCGATCTTCACCGACAAGTGCGTGGCCTGCCACGCCTGCAACGACGCGGCCTGCCAGCTCAACCTGGGCAGCGCCGAGGGCGCCGAGCGCGGCGCGTCGAAGGTGCCGGTCTACCAGGGCGAGCGCAGCCAGGCGGTGCCCACCACGCGGCTGTTCTACGACGCCCGCGACGAAGCCGGCTGGCGCAAGCAGGGCTTCTACTCGGTGCTCGACAAGCAGGGCAGCCAGGCCGCGCTGATGGCGCGCATGCTCGAGCTCGGCCACAAGACGCCGCTCACGCCCAACGCCAAGCTGCCCGAGGAGATCGTCCTGGGGCTGACCCGCAACAACATGTGCCCGCTGCCCCACGAGTTCGACGCCTACGCCGGCGCCCATCCCAAGGAGGGCATGCCGCTGGCGGTCACCGGCCTCAGCGACCAGGAGTACCAGACCCTGCAGCGCTGGCTGGCGGCAGGTGCGCCGGTGGAGCGCAACCCGATCCAGCCCAGCGCGGTGGAAGCCAAGCAGATCGCCGACTGGGAAGAGCTGCTCAACCGCCCCGGTTCGACCGAGGCGCTGGTCGGCCGCTGGCTGTACGAGCACCTGTTCCTGGCGCACATTCACTTCGTCGGCGGCGAGCCGGGCCACTACTTCCAGTGGGTGCGCTCGCGCACGCCAAGCGGCCAGCCGGTCGACCTGATCGCCACGCGCCGGCCCAACGACCCACCGGGCACCGATTTCTACTATCGGCTGATCCCGGTGCAGGGCGTGATCGTGCACAAGACCCACATCACCTACCCGATGGGCCCGCAGAAGCTCAAGCGGGTCAAGCAGCTGTTCTACAGCGGCGACTGGCATGCCAGCGCGCTGCCGGGCTACGGCCCGCGCCACCGCGCCAACCCGTTCGAGACCTTCGAGGCGATCCCGGCGGTGGCCCGCTACCAGTTCATGCTGGATAACGCCGAATACTTCGTGCGCACCTTCATCCGCGGCCCGGTGTGCCGTGGGCAGATCGCCACCGACGTGATCCGCGACAACTTCTGGGCGCTGTTCCAGGAACCGGCCCACGACCTGTACATCACCGATGCCCAGTACCGTGGCCAGGCCACGCCGCTGTTGGCCATGCCGGGGCAGATCGACGATGTCGGCAGCGTGCTGAGCCTGTGGCATGCCTACCGCGACAAACGCAACGAATACGAGGCGCTGCGCCGTGAAGCCTACGCCGAGCAACCGGCGCCGAGCTGGTCGAGCCTGTGGGCCGGCAACGACAATGCGCTGCTGAGCATCTTCCGCCACTTCGACAGCGCCTCGGTGACCAAGGGCCTGATCGGTGACGTGCCGCTGACCATGTGGCTGTTCGACTACCCGCTGTTCGAGCGCACCTACTACCAGTTGGCGGTCAATTTCGATGTGTTCGGCAACGTCTCGCACCAGTTGCAGACGCGCCTGTACTTCGACCTGATCCGCAACGGCGCCGAGATCAACTTCCTGCGCCTGATGCCGGCCGACGCCCGTGGCCATATCCTCAGCGACTGGTACCAGAACAGCGGCAAGGTAAAGATGTGGATGGACTACGAGGACATCGACACCAGCACCGCGAGCGCGCTGAAGCTGGACCCGCGCGACCCCAAGCGCGACTTCGGCCTTAAACTGCTGGAACGCACCGGCAGCCTCAACGCCGCGCCCGACCCGATCAACCGCTGCAAGGGCGCCCATTGCTCGCGGGCGCAGATGCCGGTCGAGTTCCGTGACGCCGAGCAGACCCTCAGCCGCCTGGTGTCGCGCCCGGCAGCGGGGCTCAAGGTGATCGGCCAGTTGCCCGAGGCGACCATGCTGCGCATCGAAGGGCAGGGCGGCCAGCGCCAGGTCTACAGCCTGCTGCGCAACCGCGCCCACAGCAACGTGGCGTTCCTGCTGGGCGAGGCCTCGCGCTACCAACCGGGGCTGGACAGCCTGACCCTGTACCCGGGCGTGCTCAGCAGCTACCCGAACTTCATCTTCAACATTCCGGCGGCCGATGTGCCGGAGTTCGTCGAGGACATGGAGGCGGCGCGCGACGACAGCGCCAAGTTCGAGCGCATCGTCATGCGCTGGGGCGTGCGTCGCAGCCATCCGCAGTTCTGGCAGTACTTCCATGACCTGACCCGCTACATCCAGGAAACCGACCCGGTGGAAGCCGGCGTGCTCGACATGAACCGCTACGAGAACCTCTGATCGGCCCGCCGGGAAGGGCGCCCGACCTTTCCCGGCATCCTGCGGTCGGAACCGGTGAGCGGTTTCGGTCGAGACGGCCTTGCGCTCATCGCGGGCTTGCCCCGCGATGAGCGTGGCCTGATCGCCGATGCTTCAACGCACCGGCAATCGCAGGGTATTTCATGCTGTATTCGCTTCAGGCTCTCCGGGCATTCGCCGCCTGGGTGGTGGTCTGCCACCACTTCATGCAGATCTTCTTCGACTTCCACGCCAGCGGCCCCGTCGGCCAACTGCTCGCCGACCGCGGGGCGGTGGGGGTGGACATCTTCTTTGTCATCAGTGGGCTGGTGATCTACCTGTCGACCCGCGACAAAGCCATCGCCCCTGGGCAGTTCCTGCTCAACCGCGCCCTGCGCATCGTGCCCGCCTACTGGTTCTACACCCTGCTGATGGCCGTGCTGATGCTGATCGCCAGCCGCTGGATGCCGCACCAGGTGTTCGAATGGCAGCACCTGCTGCTGTCGCTGCTGTTCATTCCGGCCGAGAATCCGGGCGGCTACGGGCTGTACCCGACCCTCAACGTCGGCTGGACGCTGAACTTCGAGATGTTCTTCTACCTGCTGTTCGGCCTGGCCTTCCTGGTGCGCCAGCGCCACCACCTGCTGCTGGTCACCGCGGCGTTGCTTTTGGTCAGCGAAGTGCTGGGGCGCCTGGGTGTGCTCAGCCGCTTCTACCACAACGACATCGTCTACGAGTTCCTGCTCGGCATCGGCCTGGGCGTGCTGTACCGCCGCGGCCTGGTGCGCGAGGGGTTGTGGCTGCCGCTGGGGCTGCTGGTGCTGGCCGCGGTGGCGCTGTACCACCTGGACGCCTCGCTGCGCCTGCTGCACTGGGGCGTGCCCAGCGCCCTGGTGGTACTGGCGTTCATCGCCCTGGAGCCGTACTTCAAGGGCAAGCGCCTGCTCAAGGCGCTGGGCGATTGCTCGTATTCGGTGTACCTGGTGCATGTGCTGGTGCTCTACGCCGGGCTGTTCGCCAGCGAACGGCTGCGCCTGAACCCGTACCTGGTGTTCGCCCTGTGCGTGCCGTCAATCGGACTAATGTCGTGGTTCAGCTACCACTGGCTGGAACGCGGCCTGTACCAGCGGCTGCAGGCCGCGTTCGCGGCACGATCGGGCCGGGAGCCGGCGCTGGCGCTATCCCGAGTCAAATACTAGGACTTTGTTCAAGGGCTGGGTTGGCGTACACTGCCGGCAAGTCTGTGAGGAACTTCCATGAGCGCTATAACCATTACCGACGCCGCCCATGATTACCTGGCCGATCTGCTCTCCAAGCAGAACACGCCTGGCATCGGCATCCGTATTTTCATCACCCAGCCGGGCACCCAGTACGCCGAGACCTGCATCGCCTACTGCAAGCCGGGCGAAGAGAAACCCGACGATGAGCCGGTGGGCCTGAAAAGCTTCACCGCCTACCTGGACGCCGTCAGCGTGCCGTTCCTCGAGGACGCGCTGGTGGACTACGCCACCGACCGCATGGGCGGCCAGCTGACCATCAAGGCGCCGAACGCCAAGGTGCCGATGGTCAACGAGGACAGCCCGATCAACGAGCGGATCAACTACTACCTGCAGACCGAGATCAACCCGGGCCTGGCCAGCCACGGCGGCGCCGTGAGCCTGGTGGACGTGGTCGACGACGGCATTGCCGTGCTGCAGTTCGGCGGTGGTTGCCAAGGGTGCGGCCAGGCCGATGTCACGCTCAAGGAAGGCATCGAGCGCACCCTGCTCGAGCGCATTCCCGAGCTCAAGGGCGTGCGTGACGTGACCGACCACAGCAACAAGGAAAACGCCTACTACTAGGCTGTGCGCTTCACATCGCGGGGCAAGCCCGCTCCCACGCCTGGATGCAGCTGCTGTCCAGGCATGGGAGCGGGCTTGCCCCGCGATGCGTTGAGCTACTTTCATTGGACTGAACAAGGACGCTCGGTATGAACCGCTCCTGTGTCGCGCTGTTTACCCTGATGCTCTCGACCCACGTCCTGGGGGCCTACCAGCCCCCAGGCAACAGCGAGGCCGACTACCGCCAGGCCGTGGCCAGTCTCGACGCGCTCGAGCCACAGCTGATGCGGATGATCCAGCAGTTGGCCGAAGGCACCGCCGCCCAGGACCTGGAGCCCCGCCTGAGCCAATTGCGCGGTGAATGGAACCCGGCGCTGCAACAGTTGCAGCGCGCGGTCGCTGCAGGCCATGCCGTGGCCCAGTATCGAATGGCGCTCTACCGCTTCGCCTATCAGCCGGATGCGCCGGTGCTCGACGACCCTGGCCAATGCACGCTGTTGGTCAAGAGCCTTGAGCAAGGCTTCGCCCCAGCCGCTTTGCGTATCGCCAACCAATGCATCGGCTATGTCGATGGGCCTGCCTACGGGCCGGCGCTGAGCAAGGCGCTTGAGGATTTTTCCCAGTTCTCTGGCTACTATCCGCAGCCGGCGGTGACCCTGGAGTGCGTCAAGCAGGATCCGAAAGACATCCAGTTGCAATGGGGCGATGCGCCGTCCTACCAGGCCGAGCTCTACCGCCTGCTCGGCTTTGCCGCGAATCGCCGCAGCCCGCTGCGTGGTGAGTTGTGGCAGAAGGCCGTCGACATCAACGGCTGCCCGGCGATCGCCAGGCGCATGCACAGGTTGCAGAACTGAATCGGCACTTAGCAATAAACTGTTACCAATTCAACCCCTGCGACAACAGGTCGCGCCCCGTATTCAAAGGGCTGCAGGCCGATCAGCCTTGTGTCGGGTAGATGGGGTGGGGGTGGCGTGACAGAATGCCCCGGTTTTCTGGCCGGCCCATCCCAGGGGTCGGCACCTTCCCTGTAAAGGATGGTTCCATGAATGATCTGTTGACCCGGCGCGCGGTTGTCGCCGGGATGGGCGTACTGGGGCTCGGCCTGCTGGCGGGCTGCAGCCCGGCCCGTGGCCTGGACTTCAAGTACGGCAAGAACATGAGCAACGAGATCCTCGGGCGCAAGTTCAAGCTCAAGGATACGCAAGGCAACGAGCGGACCCTGTCGAGCTTCTACGGCTCGATGCCGATGATCTTCTTCGGCTTCACCCAGTGCCCGGCCGTCTGCCCGACCGCCATGGCGCGCGTGGCGCAGATCCGCAAGATCCTCCGTGGCCGCGACCGCGACCTGTTCCAGCCGGTGTTCATCACCCTGGACCCGGAGCGCGACACCCCCGAGGTGCTCGACGCCTACGTCAAGGCCTTCGACCCGTCGATCGTCGCCCTGACCGGCACGCCCGAGGAAATCGACGCGGTAGCCCAGGAGTTCAAGGTGTTCTACGAAAAGGTCCCGGCCGGCGACACCTACACTATCTCTCACTCGTCCACCAGCTACGTCTACGATACGCGTAGCACCCTGCGCCTGAGCCTGGGCCATTCCCTGAACGCCAAGGAATGCGCCGAGGACCTGGTCACCTTGATGGAGATCTGCTGAATGTCGATGCAACCGATCAAACGCGGCCTGGCCGCCCTGGCCCTGCTGGGCCTGGCCTTGCCAGCCCTGGCCCAGACCACCGTGAGCGACGCCTGGGTGCGCGCCAGCGTGGCGCAGCAGCAGGCCACCGGCGCCTTCATGACCCTGACCGCCAGCAGCGACAGCAAGCTGGTGGGCGTGGCTTCGCCCGTGGCCAAGACCGTGCAGGTGCACGAGATGACCATGCACGGCGACGTGATGGGCATGCGTGAGGTGAAGGCGGTCGAGCTGCCGGCGGGCAAGCCGGTGACCCTGGACCCGAACGGCTACCACGTGATGCTGATGGGCCTGAAACAGCAGGTGAAGGAAGGCGAGCAGGTGCCGCTGACCTTGACCATCGAAGATGCCAAGGGCGTGAAAGAAACCCTGCAGGTACAGGCACCGGTTCGCGCGCTCAACGCCGAGGCTGGCGGCGGGCATGCCCATGGGCACATGAATCACTGAGCGTGGATCGGGGGCGCGCTGCGCCCCGTTCGCGGCACGAGGGCTGCAAATCAGCCCTTTCAGCTACGGAACCTGGGCAGCGGCCGTTCGATGTTCAGCGAGGTCAGGGTCTTGCGCACCTGGGCGTCCTCGGCCTCCAGGGCCTTGAGGCTGGCGCGGATCTTGCCCGCAGCGGGTATGTCGCCCTGGCGGTCGATCCAGTCGGCGATTTCCTTGCAGGCGCTGCTCAGGCAGGCCTGGCGTTGGTTCATCAGGGTGATCAGGGTGGTGATCTCTCGTTCGGACATGGCGGGTTCCTCCGTTCAGCCCCTTGAGTGTAGCAGTGGCGCGCGCGGTTGCCTGGGCACTCAGGCGCGGTAGCCGGCGGCCAGGGCGCAGGCCAGCAACGCGCAAGCCAGCAGCGTCGCCGCCAGTGCCTGGGTGGCCCCCACCAGCATCAGCCCTGCGCCGATCTGCAGGTAGTAGAACAGCCCGAACAGCGCCCCGGCACTGCCGCGGCAATCGCCGTAGTCGACCAGTGCCGAGCTGAGCAGCAGTGGGATGGCCATGGCGAAGGCGACCATCACCAGCAGCATGGCCGCCACTGCCCACAGGCTGTCGGCCAACCCCAGCATCATCATCGCCGCCAGCAGGTCGAGCAGGCAGGCCAGGCGCAGCAGGCGGGCAACCCCGAGCCCGCGCCGCAACAGCCAGCCATTGAGTCGCGCGCCCAGCAATGCGCCGCCGGCCAGGGCCGCGCCGGAATAACCCATCCAGGCGCTGGCGCCGAGCCGCTCGAACATGAAGGGCGCCAGGCTGTACCAACTGAACACGCTGACGTTGAACACCGCCACCAGGACGCTGGCCCGCTGGATGCGGCGGTCGCTGAGCAGGCGCCAGAGCAGTTGGCCGATGGCGGGCGCCTGGCGCGGACCGCTGTGGGTCTCTGGCAGGCAGCGCCAGGCCCAGGCCAGCAAGCTCGCGGCCATCAGCAACTGACCGGCCAGCACCCCCTGGTAGCCAAGGGCGCGCTCCAGCCAGGCGCCGCTGAGCAGGCCCAGGGCAGGGCTGAGGGCCAGGCAGGCACCGATCAGGGTGAAGACCCGGGCCAACTCCTCGCCCTGATGGCGATCGCGCAATACGGTCTGGGTCACCACCGAGCCCACCGCCGCCGCGAAAGCCGCCACCACCCGGGCGCCCAGCAACTGGCTGAAGTCGCGCGCCAGCAGCGCGGCCAGGGCCGCGACGCTATACAGCAGTAGCCCGGCGAGCATGCTCGGGCGCCGCCCCCAGCGGTCGCACAGGCGCCCCCAGGCCAGCACCCCGGCGGCGAACGCGATGAAGTAGAGCGACAGGGTCAGCGAGGCCTGGGCGGCGGTCACGCCAAAGTGCTCGGCCAGCGAGACCAGGGCCGGGCTGTACAGGGTTTCGGCGACCTGCGGGAACATCAGCAGGGCACTGGCCAGGGCCAGCCAGGAACGGGAAAGCATGCTGTCGACGCCTTGGGCGGGAAGGGGCGGCCATGGTAGATGCGTGGGCGGCTGGGCTATTATCGCAAGTTGAACAATTTACCGTCGAAATCGGACAACCCTGCATGGCCTGGCTGGACCCCGACTCATCGTTCGATCCCAATGCCTTCGGCGCCCCGGTGCTGGGCATCTGCTCGGCCCTGGGCGAGCACGACTCCGGGCGTCATCGGCATGACCGTGGCCAGTTGCTGTTCACCCGCCAGGGCTGCGTGCGTATCGACACACCCGGGCGCCTGTGCCTGTTGCCACCGACCCAGGCGGCGTGGATCCCGGCGGGGCTCGAACACCGCGCGCGGATGCGCGAGACCGTGGATTATCGTTCGCTGTATTTCACCGCGGCGCTGTGCGAGGGCCTGCCGACCCAGGTCACGGTCCTCAGTGTCAACCCGTTGCTGCGCGAGCTGGTCGAGCGCATCGCCCTGGCGCCGTTCGCCACGGCTTGGGACCAGGGCGCCGCCGCGCACCTGCTGGCGCTGTGCCTGAGCGAGCTGCAGCAGGCGCCGCGCCAGCCGATGTTCCTGCCATTGCCGGGGGATCGGCGTTTGGCGCGGCTGCTGGAGCAGCTGGACCGCTTGCCGCCAGCCTTGAGCGAGTTGGCGGGCCAGGTGGGCGCCAGCGAAAAAACCATCAGCCGCCTGTTCAGGCGCGACACCGGCCTGTCCTATCAGCAGTGGCGGCAACAGTGGCGCCTGTTGCGCGCGGTGGAGCAGTTGGCGCTGCAGCGCCCGCTCGGGGCGATTGCCGATGAGCTGGGTTTTGCCACCGACAGCGCCTTCATCGCCTTCTTCCGTGGCCTGACCGGGCTGACCCCAGGCGCCTGGAACCGCGCAACTAGCCCAGGTTGAGGCAGGCCTGGCGGTAGGCGCCGGGGGTGACCCCATAGGCCTGCTTGAACTGCCGGCTCAGGTGGCTCTGGTCGGCGAAGCCGAGCAGGAAGGCGACCTCCAGGGCCGGCTGGCCGCTTTTCAGCAGCTCCCGTGCCCGCGCCAGGCGCCGTTGCTTGAGCCAGGCATGGGGCGGCAAGCCGGTGGCCTGGCGGAACACCCGGGCGAAGTGGAAAGGCGACAGGTTCACGGCCGCGGCCAGGGTTTCCAGCGACGGTGGGTCGGCCAGCTGGCTTTCCAGCAACTCGCGGGCGCGGGCCACGGCCAGTGGCTCGTTGCCGGGCGCGACGGGTTCGGCGCAGTGGCCATGGCGCTGCACCAGCGCCAGTACCGCCTGGCGCCAGGCAGTCTGTTGCTCCAGGGCACTGGCGTCGGTCTCGGACAGTCGGTGCAGGTGGCTGAAGGCGGCGGCCAGGGCCGGGTCCTGGATCACGCTGTCCTTGAAGCGGGGCAGGCCATGGCGGCCCAGCTCCAGTTCGTCGAGTACCCCGGTGACCCGCGCGTGCTCGGGGTAGAAACCACGGTAGCGCCATCCCGCCTCATGGGCGGTGGCGCCAGTGTGCAGTTCGTCGGGGTTGATCAGCACCATGCTACCCACCGGCGCCAGGTGCTCGCTGCCGCGGTGCCAGAAGCGCTGGGCACCGGACTCGATCACCGTGAACACATAGCCTTCGTGCACATGCGGGGCGAAGCGCTGCTGGAGGTAACGGGCGTGCAGCATCTCGACATCGCCCAGGGCCGGCGCCTGCCACAGGTGGGTTTGTTCGCGCAGGGGCGTGCTCATGCCAGCCAGCTGCGCAGGAGGAAGAAGATCAACATGCTCGCCAGCATGCTCAGCAACACGCTGCGGGTCAACAGCACCAGGGTGATGGCCACCAGCGAACCGAGCAGGTAGGGGTTGAACGGGCTCAGGTCGAGCTGATGCTCGGGCAGGAAGATGATCGGCCCGCAGATCGCGGTGAGCATGCCCGGCACGGCGAAGCCGAGGAATTGCCGGGCATTGGAGCTCAGGCGCAGCGGCAAGCGCGGTTCGAGAAAGGCGTAGCGGTTGAGGAACACCACCGCGCCCATGGCGAAGATCAGCAACCAGATCATGCACGGCCTCCGGAGAATTTCTGGCAGATGAAGCCGGCGGCCATGCCCAGCAGGCCGGCGGCGACCAAGGCGGTTTCCCAGTGGCAGTAGCTGAACAGCACCGAGCAGAACAATGACACCGCCACGCACACCAGGGTCGGCAGGTTGCGCACCAGCGGCGCGATCAGCGCGACGAAGGTGGCGACGATGGAGAAGTCCAGGCCCAGCTGGTCCAGGTGCGGGATGTTCTGGCCCAGGACGATGCCGGCCAGGGTGAACAGGTTCCACGCCACGTAGAAGGTCAAGCCGACACCCAGGGCGTACCAGCGGTTGAACTGCTGCTGGTCATGGTGGCTGGTCAAGGCGAAGAATTCGTCGGTGAGCAAAAAGCCCAGGCCCAGCCGCCAGCGGGTGGGCAAGCCCGACAGCACGGGGCGCATCGACAGCCCGTAGAGCAGGTGCTGCGAGGTCAGCAGCAAGGTAGTGAGAAGGATCGAGAACAGGTTGGCGCCGCCCTTGAGCATGCCGATCGCCACCAGTTGCGCGGCGCCGGCGAAGACGATGGCCGACAGCCCCTGGCCTTGCCAGGCGCTGAGGTTGGCTTCGATGGCCATGGAACCGGCCAGCAAGCCCCAGGGCGCGACGGCCAGGGACAAGGGCAGGATGGCGATGGCGCCATGGAGAAAGGCTTGGCGGGCGAGGGGCGGGCTGGACATGAAGGCGGCAACGAATCGACAGGGCAGGCCAGCATGCCAGACCGGCCAGAGGCTGGCTTGAACGATCTTGCTTTGTTGGCCCCTCGCCTCAGGCCTTGCGCAACCCTTGTAGGAGCGGCCTTGCGTCGCGATGGGGCGCGTAGCGGCCCCAGCGATTCTTGCTTCAATGCTCAAACCCGGGGGCTGCTGCGCAGCCCTTTCGCGACACAAGGCCGCTCCTACAGGAGAGCGTCTGATCAGAGGTCGCAGCTGTGGATTCAGCGCAGTTCGATCTGCGCGCACAACCCGCCTTCGGCGCGGTTGCGCAGGGTCAGGTTGCCACCCATGGCCTGGGTCAGTTGCTGGGCGATGGCCAGGCCCAGCCCGGTACCGCCGGTGCTGCGGTTACGCGAGCCCTCGACCCGGTAGAACGGCTTGAGCACGTCGTCCAGTTCGGCCTCGGGGATGCCGGGGCCGTCGTCGAGCACGCGGATCAGCGTCACGCCCTCCTCGCGGCCCACCTCCAACTGCGCGGCGCCGGCGAACTTCAACGCATTGTCCACCAGGTTCACCAGCACCCGGCGCAGGGCGTGGGGGCGGGTGTGCAGGGTGACCTGGGCGCTGCCCTGGCGCTGCACCTGGGCGCCGCTGTCCTGGTAGTCGAACACCAGGCTGTCGAGGAAGGCGTCGAGGTTGACCTTGCACGGCGCCTCGGTGCTGCTGTCCATGCTGCGGGCATAGGCCACGCCCTCGCGCACCAGGTGCTCCATGGCACCGAGGTCGTGCCAGAGCTTTTCCTTTTCCAGCCCGTCGTCCATCTGCTCGACGCGCAGCTTCATGCGCGTGATCGGTGTTTGCAGGTCGTGCGAGATCGCCGCCAGCAGTTGCATGCGCTCCTTGAGGTAGGCGGCGATGCGTGCCTGCAGGGCATTGAACGCCACGGCGGCGTAGCGCACCTCGCGCGGGCCGCGTTCGTCGAGCTGCGGGCCGGGGTGGTTCGGGTCGAGGTTGTCCACTGCCTGGGCCAGGCGGGTCAACGGGCCAATGGCCAGGCGCACGGCGAGCCAGGTGCAGGCCAGCAATACCGCCAGCTGGATCAGCAGCACCACCGGCAGCCAGCTGGCTACCGGCACTGAGGCCGGGGTGACGTCGATGGTCAGCGGCGCGCCGTCGGCCAGGCGCAGGTGGGCCTGGAAGTGCGCCGCGGGCCCGGGGATTTCCTGGAAGGTCAGGCGGTAGCGCTCGCCGATGGCCTTGACGATGGAGTCGGCGGCCATGGGCGGGTTGTCGCTGGGCATCGCCTCGCCGGACAGACCGTCGTCCAGGCGGTAGCGGTAGGTGCGCCGTTCAAGGCGCGGCAACCAGGCCGGGCGCTCGGCGGCGGGCAGGCGGTCGAGGATGGCCACCGAGGTCGACACGTCCAGCTCCAGGTTGCTGAGCATCATCGAGCGGCTGCTGACGTAGCGCTCGTAGGCCTGCAGGCTAAACGACAGGCCATAGGCCAGTACCAGCCCGGTGAAGAAGATCAGCGCCAGGCGCGAGGCCAGGGTACGAGGCCATTTCATGCCGGCGCCTCCAGCAGCTGCACCGGCAGCGAGAACACATAGCCTTCGCTGCGCACGGTCTTGATGCAGGTGGGCTCGCGGGCGTCGTCGCCCAGGCGCTGGCGCAGGCGGCTGACCAGCAGGTCGATGGAGCGGTCGAAGATGTCCGCCTCGCGGCCCTGGGTGAGGTTGAGCAGTTGCTCGCGGCTGAGCACCCGCTGCGGATGGTCGAGGAACACCCGCAGCAGGCGGTACTCGGCGCCCGACAGCGCCACCAGGGTGCCTTCGCTGTCGAGCAGGTGGCGCGAGGTGGTGTCCAGGCGCCAGGGGCCGAAGGCGATCAACCGGCTGCTCTCGCTGATGGTCAGGTTGGGCGGCAGCATGCGCGTGCGGCGCAGCACGGCGTTGATCCGTGCCAGCAGCTCGCGGGCCGAGAACGGTTTGGTCAGGTAGTCGTCGGCGCCCATCTCCAGGCCGATGATGCGGTCGGTCTCGTCGTTGCGCGCGGTGAGCATCAGCACCGGTGTGTTGCGGTGCTTGCCGGCGCGCAGTTCGCGACACAGCAGCAGGCCGTCGTCGCCGGGCATCATGATGTCGAGCACGATCAGGTCGACCGCGTTGTTCTCCAGGAAGGCGCGCATCTGCCGGCCGTCGGCGACGATGCTGGTGCGCAGGCCGTTCTTCTTCAGGTAGTTGCCGACCAGTTCGCGGATTTCGCGGTCGTCGTCGACGACCAGGATGTGATCGACATGCTCCATCGGGGTGTCCTTGTAGGTGAAGGTTGGGCGCAGTGTACCGAGCGAGCCGGGGCTTGCCTGCCTCGGTTTGTATTGCAGTGTATCTGCCGCTGGCACAGATACAGCAAGACGCACGGCAGGGCCCGAGCGGACACAAGCGCGATACCTGGCGAGGGTGAAATGGCTCTCGACCGGGGAGCACTGCCTCCCCACACCCAGCCCCGTACCAGGAGACATGCCATGACCCTCAAGACCCTCGCCAGCGCCGCCCTGTTCGCCGCCCTTGGCCTCGGCGCCCTCACTGCCCAGGCCAGCAGCGCTTCGCTCAACCAGGCCAGCGTGATGCAGTACCGCTACGGCGACCAGCTGGACGTGAAGAAAGTACTCTCGGTCAAGGACGAGCAGCGCAATACCTGCGGCGTGGTCAACACCCGCATGGACTACCTCGATTCCCAGGGCAAGGCGCAGAGCGTCGAGTACCGCACCTATGCCACCAGTGGCTGCCATGACAACTGAGGCGCGCGGCCAGCGCCGTCTGCTCAAGGCCGGCGGCGTGGTCCTGGCCCTGGTCGGGTTGGGGCTGGCCGGCCACCTGCTGGCCCGCGACAGCTACGGCCCCATGCCGTCGCTGGCCGGTGCCCGGCAGTGGCTCAACTCGCCGCCGTTGCAGGCTCAGGCACTCAAGGGCAAGGTGCTGCTGGTGGACTTCTGGACCTACGACTGCGTCAACTGCCGGCGCAGCCTGGTGCACGTCAACGACTGGGCCCGGCGCTACGGCGACCAGGGCCTGGTGGTGATCGGCGTGCATACCCCGGAGTACGCCTACGAGCAGGATATCGACAGCCTGCGCGCCCAGGTTCGCCAGCTGGGCATCGACTATCCGGTGGCGGTGGACAACGACTACCGGATCTGGAACGCCTGGGGCAACCAGTTCTGGCCGGCGCATTACTTCGTCGACCGCCAGGGCCAGGTGCGCCATGTGCATTTCGGCGAGGGCGACTATGCCGGCCAGGAACAGGTGATCCGCGCACTGCTGGACGAGCGTGGCTGAGGCGATCGCCTTGCAGGTCGGCGGATGTGGTTTAGGCTCATTGCATCGCACGTTTTCCAATCACACCAGCGAAACAGCGGAGTAGTGCAGCATGGGATACCAGAAAATCAAGGTTCCGGCCGACGGCAGCAAGATCACCGTCAATGCAGACCATTCGCTCAATGTGCCCGACAACCCCATCATTCCCTATATCGAGGGCGACGGCATCGGCGTGGATGTCTCGCCGGTGATGATCAAGGTGGTCGACGCCGCCGTGGCCAAGGCCTATGGCGGCCAGCGCAAGATCGCCTGGATGGAGGTGTACGCCGGCGAGAAGGCCACCCAGGTGTATGACCAGGACACCTGGCTGCCCCAGGAAACCCTGGATGCGGTGAAAGACTACGTGGTGTCGATCAAGGGGCCGCTGACCACCCCGGTCGGCGGTGGCATCCGTTCGCTCAACGTGGCCCTGCGCCAGCAGCTCGACCTGTACGTGTGCCTGCGCCCGGTGGTGTGGTTCCAGGGCGTGCCCAGCCCGGTCAAGAAGCCGGGCGATGTCGACATGGTGATCTTCCGCGAGAACTCCGAGGACATCTATGCCGGTATCGAGTGGAAGGCCGGCTCGCCCGAGGCGAACAAGGTGATCAGGTTCCTCAAGGAGGAAATGGGCGTCACCAAGATCCGCTTCGACCAGGACTGCGGCATCGGCGTCAAGCCGGTGTCGAAGGAGGGCACCAAGCGCCTGGTGCGCAAAGCCCTGCAGTACGTGGTGGACAACGACCGCAAGTCGCTGACCCTGGTGCACAAGGGCAACATCATGAAGTTCACCGAAGGCGCGTTCAAGGATTGGGGCTATGAAGTGGCCCGCGACGAATTCGGCGGCGAACTGCTCGAGGGCGGCCCGTGGATGAAGTTCAAGAACCCCAAAACCGGCCGCGAGGTGATCGTCAAGGATGCCATCGCCGACGCCATGCTCCAGCAGATCTTGCTGCGCCCGGCCGAATACGACGTGATCGCCACCCTCAACCTCAACGGTGACTACCTGTCCGACGCCCTGGCGGCGGAGGTGGGCGGCATCGGCATCGCCCCGGGCGCCAACCTGTCCGACACGGTGGCGATGTTCGAGGCCACCCACGGTACCGCGCCCAAGTACGCGGGCAAGGACCAGGTCAATCCGGGCTCTGTGATTCTTTCAGCCGAGATGATGCTGCGGCACATGGGCTGGACCGAGGCGGCCGACCTGATCATCAAGGGGACCAATGGCGCGATTGCGGCCAAGACCGTGACCTATGACTTCGAACGCCTGATGGACGGCGCGACCTTGGTGGGCAGCTCGGGCTTTGGCGAGGCATTGATCAAGCATATGTAGGTTTCTGGGCTGGGGGCATCAGGGGGCGCCGCAAGGCTGCCGCCTGGCCCTTGGCAGGTATGACGCGACGCGCCTAAAAAAACGGTCGCCTCCTTAATTAAAGAAGCGACCGGTTTTTACGTTTAACGGCAGATGCAGCAGGGATCAGGCTTGGACGGTATTGCCTGGGCTCGTCGCGCCGGCCGGGGCGCTGACAGTCGCGCTTGTTATCTCGGTCGCATGCAGCCCCTTGGGTCCCTGGATGATCTCGAAGTGTACGGCTTGCCCGGCCTTCAGCGTCTTGTAACCGTCCATCTGGATCGCCGAATAATGGGCGAACAGGTCATCGGTCTTGCCGTCTTCGTTGATGAATCCGTAGCCCTTGGCATTGTTGAACCACTTGACTTTACCGCTTGCCATCCCTATGTCCCTCTGCAAAGGACTCCATCACTGGAGTATCATCCACTTCATCCGCATACGCACCATGCGAGAAAATCTGGTTGACTGCGCGGATCTTTATCGACCACGGTGGGTTCTTATTGGTTGTAACACCGTTTTGCCGATAGTCAAGGTCAGGCGGCGCCCGCGCCCAGCATGGCCTGCGCGGTCAACCCACAACCTTAACCTGTCGATCATGATGAAATTCTTTCCATGCATGTACTCAGTAAGATTCGACTAACATTCAATCAGGATCGCCCCCAGTCGCATGAAGACGGGCATGAGGACGACGGCGCGGGTCTCGCGGTTCAGGAGGCCAAGCCGATCCTGCAGGCGCCACCGATGTACAAGGTGGTTTTGTTCAACGATGACTACACGCCAATGGATTTCGTCGTCGAAGTGCTCGAGACGTTCTTCAATCTGAACCGCGAGCTGGCGACCAAGATCATGCTGACCGTCCATACCGAAGGGCGGGCAGTGTGCGGATTGTTTACCCGTGACATCGCCGAAACAAAGGCCATGCAGGTCAACCAATACGCCAGGGAAAGCCAGCATCCGCTACTCTGTGAAATCGAGAAGGACGGTTAATCGCCGACCACTTGGGTATGAGGTGAAGCTATGTTAAACCGCGAGCTCGAAGTCACCCTCAATCTGGCCTTCAAGGAGGCCCGTTCGAAGCGTCATGAGTTCATGACCGTCGAACACCTGTTGCTGGCACTCCTTGACAACGAGGCTGCCGCGACCGTTCTGCGCGCCTGTGGCGCCAATCTCGACAAGCTCAAGCACGACCTGCAAGAGTTCATCGATTCGACCACGCCGCTGATCCCCGTGCATGACGAGGACCGTGAGACCCAACCGACCCTGGGCTTCCAGCGTGTGCTGCAGCGTGCCGTGTTCCACGTGCAAAGCTCCGGCAAGCGCGAAGTGACCGGCGCCAACGTGCTGGTGGCGATCTTCAGCGAACAGGAAAGCCAGGCCGTGTTCCTGCTCAAGCAGCAGAGCGTGGCGCGCATCGACGTGGTCAACTACATCGCCCACGGCATCAGCAAGGTGCCGGGCCATGGGCCGAACACCGACAGCGACCAGGACATGCAGGACGAGGAGGGCGGCGAGGCGTCGTCCTCGAGCAATCCGCTGGACGCCTACGCCAGCAACCTCAACGAACTGGCCCGCGCCGGGCGTATCGACCCGCTGGTGGGCCGCGAGCAGGAGGTCGAGCGCGTTGCCCAGATCCTCGCCCGCCGCCGCAAGAACAACCCGCTGCTGGTGGGCGAGGCCGGGGTCGGCAAGACCGCCATCGCCGAAGGCCTGGCCAAGCGCATCGTCGACGGCCAGGTGCCCGACCTGCTGGCCCAGAGCGTGGTCTACTCGCTGGACCTCGGCGCGCTGCTGGCCGGTACCAAGTACCGCGGCGACTTCGAGAAGCGCTTCAAGGCGCTGCTCGGCGAGCTGCGCAAGCGCCCGCAGGCGATCCTGTTCATCGACGAGATCCACACCATCATCGGTGCCGGTGCCGCCTCCGGTGGCGTGATGGACGCCTCCAACCTGCTCAAGCCGCTGTTGTCGTCCGGCGACATCCGTTGCATCGGCTCGACCACCTTCCAGGAGTTTCGCGGCATCTTCGAGAAGGATCGCGCCCTGGCGCGGCGCTTCCAGAAGGTTGACGTCACCGAGCCTTCGGTGGAAGACACCGTGGGTATCCTGCGTGGGCTCAAGGGCCGTTTCGAGAGCCACCACAACATCGAGTACAGCGACGAAGCCCTGCGCGCCGCCGCCGAACTGGCCTCGCGCTACATCAATGACCGGCACATGCCGGACAAGGCCATCGATGTGATCGACGAAGCCGGCGCCTACCAGCGCCTGCAACCGGAAGCCAACCGGGTCAAGCGCATCGACGTGCCGCAGGTCGAGGACATCGTCGCCAAGATCGCGCGGATTCCGCCCAAGCATGTCACCAGCTCCGACAAGGAACTGCTGCGCAACCTCGAGCGTGACCTGAAACTGACCGTGTTCGGCCAGGACCCGGCCATCGACTCGCTGGCCACCGCGATCAAGCTGTCCCGTGCCGGGCTCAAAGCGCCGGACAAGCCGGTCGGCTCGTTCCTGTTCGCCGGCCCTACCGGTGTCGGCAAGACCGAAGCCGCGCGCCAGCTGGCCAAGGCGCTGGGGGTGGAACTGGTGCGCTTCGACATGTCCGAGTACATGGAGCGGCACACCGTGTCGCGCCTGATCGGTGCGCCGCCGGGCTATGTCGGCTTTGACCAGGGTGGCCTGCTGACCGAAGCGATCACCAAGCAACCGCATTGCGTGCTGCTGCTCGATGAAATCGAGAAGGCCCACCCGGAAGTCTTCAACCTGCTGCTGCAGGTGATGGACCACGGGACCCTGACCGACAACAACGGGCGCAAGGCGGACTTCCGCAACGTGATCCTGATCATGACCACTAACGCCGGCGCCGAAACCGCCGCGCGGGCCTCGATCGGCTTCACCCACCAGGACCACTCGTCCGACGCCATGGAAGTCATCCGCAAGAGCTTCACGCCGGAGTTCCGCAACCGCCTGGATACCATCATCCAGTTCGGCCGCCTGTCCCACGAGACGATCAAGAGCATCGTCGACAAGTTCCTCATCGAACTGCAGGCGCAGCTGGAAGACAAGCGCGTGTTGCTGGAAGTCAGCGACGCCGCCCGCGGCTGGCTGGCGGCCTCGGGTTACGATGTGCAGATGGGCGCGCGGCCAATGGCGCGGCTGATCCAGGACAAGATCAAGCGGCCACTGGCCGAGGAGATCCTGTTCGGCGAGCTGGCCGAGCATGGCGGCGTGGTGCACATCGACTTGCGCGATGGTGAACTGGTGTTCGACTACGAGACCACGGCAGAGGTTGCGTAAACCAGGGCTCCCATGGCCTGCCCAGGGCCGTAGGAGCCAGCCTTGCTGGCGAACCAGGCAACGCGGTGCTTGACACCTGTGCCGTGTTCGCCGGCAAGGCCGGCTCCTACGCGACGAACCTATCCCGCGCGCACAAAAAAGCCCGGCACATGGCCGGGCTTTTTCATGGCTTGAGCTTAGCGCGCACGGTAGGTGATGCGGCCCTTGCTCAGGTCGTAGGGCGTCAGTTCGACGCGGACCTTGTCGCCAGTGAGAATACGGATGTAGTTCTTGCGCATCTTGCCGGAGATGTGCGCGGTAACGACGTGCCCGTTTTCCAACTCCACGCGGAACATGGTGTTGGGCAGGGTGTCGACGACAGTGCCTTCCATTTCGAAGCTGTCTTCTTTCGACATGCAGTAAAGCCCTCGGTGTCCAGTGATGGCCCGACGCACGACTGCACCGGGCAAAAAAAGTGGCGTGGATTATGCCCGAAAATTGTGTTTCAAGCCAATGCTTTCAATTGAGGGTGACCCAGCGCTGGTTGATCAGCAGCTCGATCGGGCGATACTGGGTCTTGTAGTTCATCTTCTTGCAGTTCTTGATCCAGTAGCCCAGGTACACCGCCTCGAGGTTCTGGCGCAGCGCCTCGGTGATCTGCCAGAGAATGGCGTAGCGCCCCAGGCTGCGGCGCTCCTCCTCGGGCTCATAGAAGGTGTACACCGCCGACAGGCCGTTGGGCAGCAAGTCGCACACCGCCACTGCCAGCAGCCGGCCTGCCAGGCGGAACTCGTAGAACCAGCAGAACGGCAGGTCGCGCACCAGGAACGTGGAGAACTGGTCGCGACTGGGCGGGTACATGTCGCCATCGGCGTGGCGTTGCTCGATGTAGCGCCGGTACAGGTCGAAGTACTCTTCCTTGAACACCGGGCGCACGGCGTTGACGCTCAGGTCGGCGTTGCGCTTGAGGATGCGGCGCTGCTGGCGGTTGGGGATGAAGCGCGCGGCGGGGATGCGCGCTGGCACGCAGGCGTTGCAGTTCTGGCAATGCGGGCGGTACAGGTGGTCGCCGCTGCGGCGAAAGCCCATTTCCGACAGGTCGGCATACACGTGCACGTCCATCGGCTGGCTCGGGTCGAGAAACAGCGTGGTCGCCTGCTCGTCCGGCAGGTAGCTGCAGGAGTGGGGTTGAGTGGCATAGAACTTCAACCGCGCCAGCTCTGTCATGATCAACCCCTTCGGTGAGACGTTGTCTCTAAGTGTAAGCCAGCTCCGGGAACTCGCCTAGGCGACCCAGCTGGCGCCGTTGGGTTGGTCCAGGTAACAGGCCAGGTGCTCGGCGAAACTGGCCCGGCTGATGGCGCGGGCGCCCAGGCTGTGCAGGTGGTTGGTCGGCATCTGGCAGTCGATGAGCACGAAGCCGGCCTGGTGCAGGTGTTGCACCAGGGTCACGAAGCCGACCTTGGAGGCGTTGTCGGCGCGGCTGAACATCGATTCGCCGAAGAACAGCCGGCCCATGGCCAGGCCATACAGGCCGCCGACCAACTCGCCGTCCTGGCGTACCTCCACCGAATGGGCGATGCCGCGCTGGTGCAGCTCGCAGTAGGCGGCGCGCATGTTGTCGGTGATCCAGGTGCCGTCGGCATAGTCGCGGGGCGCGGCGCAGGCGGCGATCACCGCTGCGAAGTCGCGGTCGAAACTCACCTGGTAGCGGCCCTGGCGGATCAGCTTGGCCAGCGAGCGGGACACGTGCAGCTCGTCTGGAAACAGCACGGTGCGCGGGTCTGGCGACCACCAGAGGATCGGCTGGCCATCCTGGTACCAGGGGAAGCAGCCATGCCGATAGGCCGCGACCAGGCGCTCGGGGGTCAGGTCGCCGCCCGCGGCGAGCAGGCCATTGGGGTCGTGCAGGGCCTTTTCCAGGGGCGGGAAGGTCAGCGAGTCGCGGGTCAGCCAGGTGAGCATGATGGTCTTGGGCAGCAGGCAGCAGGGGGCGCCCAGCATGGCGCGCCGGCCGGGCAGGGTCAACTGTTCGCCGGCCCTAGCGGTAATCGGCGGCGTAGGCCAGGCGCACGTCGCTGGCCCAGCCATCGAGCACCGCCTTGAGGTGCTCGACGGTCATCACCTGGCGGTCGTTGTCCAGTGGCACGCCGGTGCCGGTGAACATCGCCTCGGCGATGACCCGGCCGCTGGTGCCGGATTCGAAGAGCAGTTCGGTGGCGATCTGGCTGTCGCGGTCGCGAATGCCTGCCGCGCTGCTGACCCCGGCCGCGACCAGGGTCACCGGCAGCCACTCGTAGAACCGCAGGCCCTGGGTGTCGGCGCTGACCCGGGTGATGGCCGGC
Organism: Pseudomonas muyukensis; assembly: GCF_019139535.1. Lineage (NCBI taxonomy): Bacteria > Pseudomonadati > Pseudomonadota > Gammaproteobacteria > Pseudomonadales > Pseudomonadaceae > Pseudomonas > Pseudomonas muyukensis. Next base: position 2,800,317 of record NZ_CP077073.1, read on the forward strand.
CGTATCACCAGCGTGTTCGGGCCGGGCCGCTCGACCAGGGTCATGACCTTGCCCAGCTCGGCGCTCAGCGCCTGGTCGTAGTAGCGGCTGATGTGTTCGAGGGTGGCCTGGGGAATGCGCGAGGTTGGCGTGGGCGCAGGGTAGAACCGGCTGGGCGCCAGGTACACCTCGATGTAGCGCCCGCGCGGCCAGCGCGGGTCGACCCAGCTGAGCACTTCGCGCCCGGAAGGGGCCTGGTGTGCGGTCAGGCGGCTGTAGTCGGGCAGAAAACCCGCCTGCGGCGTGCGGTTGCTGCAGGCCACCAGGGCCAGGCCGGCGCTCAGGGCCAGCGCCAGGGTACCCAGGCGCCTCACCCTTGCACGCCCTCACGGGCGCCAGCGGTGCCTTGCGGGCATTCGATGCGCAAGCTGCCTTGGGCCATCAGCCAGTGCACCAGCTCGCGGGTGCTCACCGTATGCAGGTACTCGACCCATTCGCCGCTGTCCGGGCCATAGTGCTCGAAGTAGCGACGCAGGGTGACCTGCTGCTGGTCTTCGGTAAGCTCCAGGCTCACTTGCTGGATGACCAAGGGGGCATCGTCGGCGCGTGCCGTGGCGCGTTGGCTGAGGATCAGGGGCGTGCTGTGCAAGGGGAACCCTCCTGGGAGTGAAAGGCCCACAGGGTGGCGACGCCGCGTTGCCGGGTGATGTCTGCTTGATGTCGGCGCCGACGCAATGTTGCGCGGTTGAAATAAATGACCTGGGCCAGGCAATGGCGCTAGATTGGCCTTTTTCACCGTGGACCCGAGTGACCGTGAGCCGACTGCTGATCGTCGACGACGATGTGGAAATCCTCGCCTTGCTGAAGAAGTTCTTCGTCCAGCATGGCTATGACGTGGACCTGGCCGCCGAAGGGCAGGCGATGTGGGCGGCGATTGCCGAGCAACGCCCCGATACCCTGATCCTCGACCTGATGCTACCGGGCGAGGGCGGCCTGAGCCTGTGCCAGAAGGTGCGCGCGCAAACCGGCATTCCGATCATCATGCTCACCGCCATGGCCGAGCTCAGCGACCGCATCGTCGGCCTGGAGCTGGGCGCCGACGACTACCTGACCAAGCCGTTCGACCCCCGTGAATTGCTGGCGCGGGTACGCGCCCTGCAACGGCGGGCCAGTGAGCCCAGCGCCCCGCTGGAAGCGGCCCGGCCGCTGATCGGCTTCGCCGGCTGGCAGCTGGACATCACCTGCCGCGAACTGCGCTCGCCCGAGCGGGTGATGATCCCCTTGTCCGGTGCCGAGTTCGACCTGCTGGTGGTGTTTCTCGAGCATCCCCAGCGCATCCTCACCCGCGAGCAACTGATCGACCTGACCCGTGGCCATGGGCATGATGCGTACGATCGCAGCATCGACGTGCAGGTCAGCCGCCTGCGGCGCAAGATCGAGCCGGACAGCAAGCGCCCGGAGCTGATCCGCACCGTGCGCAATGGCGGTTACCTGTTCACCGCCAAGGTCATTCGCCCGTGATCCGCCGCTTGTTGTGGCGCGACACCCTGAGGTGGCGCATCGCCCTGACGATCTTCGCCGCCTTGCTCGCCTCGCTGGCGCTCAACGCGCTGTTCGTCCAGCTCGCCGGCAACTGGGCGCGGCCGCCCATCGAGCGCACCGGGCTGCTCGAGCAGATGGCCGTGACCACCCGGCTGATCGAGGCGGCGCCGGCGCCCTTGCGCGAACGACTGGCCGAGGCGGCCAGCTCGCCGGCGTTGCAGGTGACCTGGCAGGCACAGCGGGCCGGGTTCGCGCTGCCCGGCGCCGGGGCCCAGCTCGACCCGGGCAAGGAGCCGGTATTGCGGGCGTTGTCCGGCACGACCCGGCACATGGAAGTGTTCAACCCCGACAACTGGCCACCCGGCAGCCCCGCTGCGCACTACATGGCGTTGCTGCAGCTGGGCGACGGCAGCTGGCTGGCGTTCGTGCCGCCCGAGCGCAGCTGGGGCCTGAGCCTGCAGGCGCGGCTCGCGGTGATCCTTGGCCTCGGGCTGCTGGCCACCTTGCTGGTGGCCTGGCTCGCCACGCGCCAGCTGGCCAATCCCTTGCAACGCTTCGCCAGCGCCGTGCGGCGTTTCGGTGGCGACCTGCAGGCACCGCCCATCGCCATCGAAGGCCCGGAGGAAATCCGCCAGGCGATCATCGCCTTCAACATCATGCAGGCGCAGATCCAGCACTTCATTCGCGAGCGCACCCACATGCTCGCGGCCATCTCCCACGACTTGCGCGCGCCGCTGACCCGCCTGCGCCTGCGCAGCGAGTTCATGGAGGACCAGGAACTGCAGGCCAAGCTGGTGCGCGATGTCGAGGAAATGCAGAGCATGATCAACGCCGCCCTGGCGTTCTTTCGCGAGGGCACGCAACTGGAGCAGCGCACGGCGTACGACCTGTCGGAGCTGCTGCAGACCATCGTCGACGATTACCGCGACCAGGGGGTTGCCGTGGGCTTCAGCGGCCCGCCGCACCTGGTCCACGATGGCCGCCCGCTGGCGACCAAGCGGGTGATCGTCAACTTGCTGGAAAACGCCGTGAAATATGCCCGGGCCCCACGGATCGCGTTGTACCGTGACGAGCATCGCCTGGTCATCGAGGTCAACGACGAGGGGCCGGGCATTCCCGAGGAGGCGCTGCAACGGGTGTTCGATCCCTTCTTCCGCCTCGAAGGCTCGCGCAACCGCGACACCGGTGGGGTAGGGCTGGGCCTGTCGGCGGCGCGGGCAAGCGTTCGCGAGCAGGGCGGCGAGCTGACCTTGCGCAACCGGGCCGAGGGCGGGTTGCTGGCGCGGGTCGAATTGCCCGAGGGGCGTTGAGCGCTCAGTACACCCAGACCTCGACCCGGCGGTTGCGCTGGCGCCCTTGTTCCAGGTCGTTGCCGGCCACCGGCAGTTCGTCGCCCATGCCGGCCACGGTCTTGACCTGCACCCCTTCGCGGGCCAGTTCGCGGCGCACGGCCATGGCCCGCAGGCGTGACAGCAGGGCGGCGCGGCCCGGGGTGTTCTTGGGGTCGCCGAAGCCCACCAGCACTACCTTGTTGTGCAACTTGCCGGCCTGGCGCAGGTAGTCGCCGACCCGCTGCACATCGCGCAGGGCCTTGTTGTCGAGGCCGGCGCTACCCTCCTGGAAGCGGAAGTTCACGCTCAGGCGCTGGGCCTCGCTGGCCAGGGCGCGGTAGCGCGGTGGCATGTCGGCCTGGCTGGGCACCGGCAGGGCCTTGATCTGCTGCGCGACGAAGCCTTGCTCGGCGACGATGGCCTGGCCCGCCGGGCTCTGGGCGAACTCGGCCAGGGCGCGAGCCTGGGGCTTGGCATTGGCCGGCAGGTAGAAGTACAGCCGGCGCGACAGCGGGTAGTCCTCGCTGGCCACCAGCGCGCGGCTGGGCGCCAGGGCCGGGGCGTCGCCTGCGGCCACCGCCAGCACCTTGGCCCCGTGCACCGTGGCCAGGCTGCTGAAACCGATGGCCTGGCGGTCGGCCTTGACCTGCGCGGCCAGCGCATCGGCTGATTCGAAGCGGCGGGCCTGTTCGGACAGGCTGCGCTGCGCGGGGTCGAGCACCAGCGCCTTGAAGGTTTCGAAAGTGCCGGAGCGGTCGTCGCGGGCGTACAGGTGGATGGCGCCGCCGGCCACGCCCAGTTGCTCCCAGCGCTGGAGTTGGCCGGCAAACACCAGGGCCAGTTGCGCAGTGGTCAACTGCGCCAGCGGGTTGTCCGGGTGCACGATCACCGCCACGCCGTCCAGGCCGATCACTTGCTCGGCGTTGGCGCTGCGCAGGTTGCCCAGGGCCTCAAGCTGCAGCGCTTCGCGGTCACTGATGGGGCGCGAGGCGGCGGCCAGGTCGGCATCGCCCTTGGCCAGGGCAATGAAGCCGGTGCTTGAACCATGGGCGGCGATGTCGATGCGCAGTGGCTGGCCGTTGCGATCGTGGGCACGGATCTGGGTTTCGTTGGCCAGGGTGCCGGGCAGGGTTTCGATGGCGCTGGCCCCTTGGGCCTGGAGCAGGCCACGGACCAGCGCCGGGGCGAGGGCGGCGCCAATGGTGTTGGAGCCCTGCAGGCGCAGTTGCGCAGGCTCGGCCCAGGCCAGGGCTGGCAGCAGGCACAGCAGGAAGCAGAGCAGGCGAGGCATGCCGGTGACCTTTGCCACGGAGGTGCGCTGCAGATTACGACAGTTGCATGACGGTGGCGTGACAGCCGGGTTGGGCATTGCTGCGGGGACGCCTACCCGCCCCACAAAACCCCGCTCAACGTGGCATGTAGCCCAACTGCCATGCCCGCGGCACGAACAGCGTCACCAACGCCAGCACACACGCCAGCGCGCTGCTGGCCGCCAGCGCCAGCAAGCCCAGGCGCAGCTCCAGCCAGGCGCCCAGCGCCGCCCCCAGCAACATGCCGCTCCACGGCACCAGCTGGACCCGCCAGCCATGGCGCCGCTCGCCCAGCAGCCAGCGCCCCAGGCCCCGGCCAAAGCGCGACAGCGCCCCGGTGACGTAGGTCAGCCCGATGGGCAGGCCGTTCACCTGCTCGACCACGGCATTGAGCATGCCCATGGCCAGGATCGCCGCCACCAGCGCCGGCAGCGACAGGGGCAAGGGCCAGGCCGCGGCGCCGGCCAGCAGGGCGGCGACCACCAGCAACAGCGGCGAGGCACGCCGACCGAAGCGCCGGGCCAGCAGCACGCCCAGGGCGTTGCCCAGCACGAAACTCAGGATCGCCAGGGCCAGGCGCGCCATCAGCGCCAGGTCCGCCTGGCTGATCGCCACCGCCAGGCGCGTGGTGTTGCCGCTCATGAACGAAACGAAGTCGCCCAGCGCCAGCAGGCCGATGGCATCGGTCATTCCCGCCAGCACCGACAAGCCCGCCACCAGCCCCAGGCCGACCCGCCCGCGCAAGATTTGCAGCCTGGCCCGGCGGGCGCTGTGCAGGGAAGGGGCGGTGGGCAACATGGGCAGGGTCTCCGTGATCGGGACCTCGATGGTATACCCGCAGTCAGGCCCGGCGCATGACCTTGCGCATGACCACCCAGGGCAGTTCGAGCCCGAACGGCGCGCGGTAGCTCGCGGCGACCTTCACGGCTGGTCAAACCTCCTCGAACGTGCCGGTACGCACCGCGCCACTGCGCTGGTAGCGGGTAATCAGCACGCCGCTGGGCGAGGCGGCGGACTCCACCAGGGTGAACGCCGCGGCCTCGGCGTCATCGCCGAACAGGCGCTTGCCGCGGCCGAGCAGCAGCGGGTGGACCAGCAGGTACAGTTCGTCCACCAGCCCGGCGGCCAATAGCTGGCGCACCAGTTCGCCGCTGCCCTGGGTCAGCAGTGGTGGGCCGTCTTGCTGCTTGAGCGCTTGCACCGCCTTGGCTACATCGGTGCCAAGGGCATGGCTGTTGTGCCAGCCGACCGAGCCGGGGTGGTGGGTGGCGACGTGCTTGGCCACGCCATTGAGCAGGTCGGCCATGGGCCGGTTTTCCGAGTCGGCCCTGACCTGTGGCCAGTAGCCGGCGAAGATGTCGTAGGTGCGCCGTCCCAGCAACAGTTCGAAGGGTTGGCTGAACAGGGCTTGCATCGCCTGGCCGAAGACCTCGTCGGCGTAGGGCGGCAGCCAGCCGCCGTGGCTGAAGCCGCCGCTGGTGTCTTCCTGCGGGCCGCCGGGGGCCTGCATGACGCCGTCCAGGGTGATGAAGGCGGCAACGATGAGCTTGCGCATGGGGAGTGCTCCGCGGGTGGATGTGCTGGGTAGTCGAACGGCGCGCGCTGGAATCGACAGGAACCTTGAACGATAGCCTGGGCTCAACCGTTGCACGGGACAGACGCAGGAGGTGGACGATGGACAAGGTGACAGGGCGCTGCCTGTGTGGGCAGCTACGCATCGAGGCGCGCGGCGAGCCACGGCGGGTCGGGCTGTGCCATTGCCTGGACTGTCGCAAGCACCATGGCGCGTTGTTCGGCGCTTCGGCGATGTTCGCCGAGGATGCTGTGCAGGTCACCGGCGAGGCGACGGCCTATGCGGGCAGGCACTTTTGCCCGCGGTGCGGGTCGTCGGTGTTCGCCCGCAGCGGCGATGAAGTGGAGGTGCACCTTGGCGCGCTGGATGAGCCGAACCGCTTCAGGCCGACCTACGAGCTGTGGGTGATACGGCGGGAGGCCTGGTTGCCGGCGTTTGCCGGCATGACGCGGTTCGAGCGCGACCGGCCGGCCCGGTAGGCGCCAGCTCGCTGGCGAACCAGGCGACTCGGTGGATGGCACCGGCCATGCCGGTGTCGGCAGGCCCAGGGCGGGCGTTACAGCCAGTAAGTCACCGCCCACCAACCCAGGCCACCCATGACCACGGTATAGGGCAAGGCCATCCACACCATCCGCCCGTACGACAGGCGAATCAGCGGCGCGATCGCCGAGGTCAGCAGGAACAGGAACGCGGCCTGGCCATTGGGCGTAGCCACGCTCGGCAGGTTGGTGCCGGTGTTGATGGCCACCGCCAGGGTCTCGAAGTGCTCGCGGCTCATGGCGCCGTTGACGAACGCCTGCTTGACCTCGGTGATGTAGATGGTGGCGACGAACACGTTGTCGCTGATCGCCGACAGCAGGCCGTTGGCCAGGTACAGCATGCCCGGCTGCTGCTCGCTGGGCAGCGCCAGCACCCAGGCGATCAGCGGGCTGAACAGCTGCTGCTGGTGGATCACCGCGACCACCGCGAAAAACACCACCAGCAGCGCGGTGAACGGCATGGCGTCCTGGAACGCACGGCCCAGGCGGTGCTCGTCGGTGATGCCGGTGAAGGCGGTGATCAGCACGATCACCAACAGGCCGATCAGCCCGACCTCGGCGATGTGCAGGCCCAGGCAGACGATCAGGATCAGCGCGGCCAAGCCCTGCACCACCAGGGCCACGCGCTGGGCCTGGGTGCGCGCGGCATCGTCCTCGGCGGCGTAGGCGGCCAGCACCTGGCGCACCGGCTCGGGCATCAGCGTGCCGTAGCCGAACAGGCGCAGCTTTTCCAGCAGTACGCAGGTGACCAGGCCCGCGGCCAGGACCGGCATCGACACCGGGGCGACCTGGTGGAAGAACTCGGCGAAGTGCCAACCCATCTCGTGGCCGATCAGCAGGTTCTGTGGTTCGCCCACCAGGGTGCACACGCCACCCAGCGCCGTGCCCACCGCGCCGTGCATCAGCAGGCTGCGCAGGAAGGCACGGAACTGCTCGAGGTCTTCACGGTGCAACTGGGGGATGTGCTGGTCGCTGTCCAGCGCGCTGTCTTCGCGTGGGTTGCTGCCGGAGGCGACGCGGTGGTACACGGCGTAGAAGCCCACCGCCGCGCTGATGATCACCGCGGTCACGGTCAGGGCGTCGAGGAACGCCGACAGAAACGCCGACAGCACGCAGAACAGCAGGGCCAGCATGGCCTTGCTGCGCACGCCGAGGAGGATCCGCGAGAACAGGTACAGCAGCAGCTCCTTCATGAAGTGGATGCCGGCGACCATGAACATCAGCAGCAGGATCACCGGGAAGTTGTGCTGCAGCTCTTGGTACAGGGCCTCGGGCGTGGTCATGCGCAGCGCCAGCGCCTCCACCAGCAGCAGGCCACCGGGCATCAACGGGTAGCACTTGAGCGCCATGCCGAGGGTGAAAATGAATTCGATCACCAGCACCCAGCCGGTGACGACCGGGCCGAGGGTCGCCAGCAGCAACGGGTTGAGGAGCAGGAACAGGCAGATGACGGCCTTGTACCAACGCGGCGACTGGCCCAGGAAGCTATGGGCGAGGGCGCCGGTCAGGGAACGGGACATGAATTTGTATCCTTTTGATTCAGCAGTGGCGCAAGGTGCCCCATCAGGGCGCGGGGTGCAAGGGATCCAGTCCCGCTTTTGGCACATGCGCGGCCTTGCGGGTGCGCTAAGATCCTGTCTCGTGAATCCTTTCCCCAATGGAGTGCCGTCCGTGACCGAATACACCGCGTTCAAGGTTGAACTGACCGACAACATCGCCCACGTACAGATCAACCGCCCGGAAAAGATCAACGCCATGAACGCTGCGTTCTGGGAGGAAATTGTCGAGATCTTCCAGTGGATCGACGACACCGATGCGGTGCGCGCGGTGGTGATCAGCGGCGCTGGCAAGCATTTCTCCTCGGGCATCGACCTGATGATGCTGGCCTCCCTGGCCCAGCAACTGGGCAAGGACACCGGCCGTAACGCCCGGGTGCTGCGGCGTACCATCTTGCGTCTGCAACGTTCGTTCAACGCCGTGGACAACTGCCGCAAGCCGGTGCTGGCGGCGATCCAGGGCTACTGCATCGGCGGCGCGATCGACCTGATTTCGGCGTGTGACATGCGTTATTGTGCCGGCGATGCGCAGTTCTCGATCAAGGAAATCGACATGGGCATGGCTGCCGATGTCGGTACCTTGCAACGTTTGCCGCGTATCATCGGCGACGGCATCCTGCGCGAGCTGGCGTTCACCGGGCGCATGGTCGATGCCCAGGAGGCGTTGCGCATTGGCCTGGTCAACCGCGTCTATGATGACCAGGCGGCGCTGTTGGACGGGGTCTTTGCCATCGCCCGCGAGATTGCCGCAAAATCGCCGATCGCCGTGGCCGGCACCAAGGAGATGCTCAGCTACATGCGCGACCATCGCATCGACGATGGCCTGGAGTACATCGCCACCTGGAACGCCGCCATGCTGCAGTCCGAAGACCTGCGGGTGGCCGTGGCCGCCCACATGAGCAAACAGCAACCGACGTTCGCCGACTGACCGGGTTGGCGGGCGCCTTTTAGGCTCTGTACGAAAAGCCTTGATACTCGTTCATGCTGCGTTGAAAACCGCCTAGCAATGCTCATGTACTCCAGTACACTGCGCTTGCTCGGCTGTTTTCGCCTTGCCTGACCTTCGTCTGAAGACTGTTCATACAGAGCCTAGGAACCCGAACCATGTCAGCACGCTGGACAACCGCAGTACTCGACCCGCAGATCACCGGGGGGCTGGCCGTCGCCCGTAGCCCGGAAGGGTTCCTGATGGACGGCAACGGCGCGCTGTTCCCCCGCGACTGGCTCAAGCGCCAGGATCTCGATGTGCTGTGCGAGCATGGCATCGGTCGCTTCGACGGCCAACCGGTGTTCCTGCTCGAACTGCGCGGCGCCAGCGAAGTGCCGGGTTGTGCCTGGCAGGGGCTGCGTCGGTTCATGCTCGAAGGTGACTTCGACACCTACAGGGTGCTGGGTTATGCCGCGCAGATTGGCACTTGGGCGCGTGAGCATCGCTTTTGCGGCAGCTGCGGCCAGGCGATGACCCAGATTCGCTGGGAGCGGGCGATGTACTGCCAGGCCTGCGACTTGCGCAGCTACCCGCGTATTTCGCCGAGCATGATCGTGCTCATCACCCGCGGCGACGAGGTGCTGCTGGCGCGTTCGCCGCGCTTTGTCAGCGGGGTCTACAGCACCCTGGCCGGCTTTGCCGAGCCGGGTGAGTCGGCGGAGGAGTGCCTGGTGCGCGAGGTGCGTGAAGAGGTGGCGGTGGAGGTGAAGAACATTCAGTACGTTGGCAGTCAGTGCTGGCCGTTTCCGCATTCGATGATGCTTGGGTTTCATGCTGAGTATGCGGGGGGGGAGATTGTCATGCAGGCGGATGAGATCGAGGATGCGCAGTGGTTCAGTGTTCACGACTTGCCGCCGTTGCCGGCGGGGCGGTCGATTGCGCGGTATCTGATCGATCTGTATGTGGCGCGGCGGTTGGGGTTGGTGGAGCCTGTTTTGCCTGCCTGATGCTGGTTTGCTTTGATGGTTGGTGGTTTTGATGGGAGCGCGCATTCATTTGCGATGTAGACGCGTAGTCAATGAATGCGTATATAACTTTCAAAATCCACGCTCTGGAAGTCAAAGTCAAAGTCAAAGTCAAAGTCAAAGTCAAAGTCAAAGTCAAAGTCAAAGTCAAAGTCAAAGACGGTTGGCGTGGGTTTTTTCAGTTGTAAGTGCATACATTGGCTATGTCGACGCACAATCACCTTTCCGCCCTTACGGCGGGTTACTTTGGTCGTGGCCAAAGTAACCAAAGCCGTGGCGCTCCATTCATCCGGCCCCTACGCTTCGCTCCGGGGTTCCCTCACTCCGGCCTTGCTCCCGGGAGGACCGCGCTGTAGGGCCCATCCTGGGCCCCAGCGCTTGACGGGCATCCATGCCCGTCACCTCCCTTCGCAAGGCCTGCGTTCGGCCTCCTGAAGTCGCGAAGTTACGGGCGGCGCCTGCACTGGCGCAGCTAGTCGCTAGTTGAATCAGTGGGAACTCCGGATCGCATTGCGGAGCATCGCAACAAACAACACATTTCCAACTAACAAACCAAAAATCTCTGCTCTTGATCTGCTCTTGATCTGCTCTTGATCTGCTCTTGATCTGCTCTTGATTTTGCTTCTAAGCGCGCGATAGTTCAGGCGCCGCCAATTGCGACTTCAGGAGGCCGAGTGGAGTTCTTGCGTAGTGGGGCGACGGCCATGGATGGCCGTCGAGCGCTGCGCCCCAGGATGGGGCGTACAGCGCGGTCCCCACGGGAGCAAGAACGGAGCGAGGGAACCCCGGAGCGAAGCGTAGGGGCCGGATGAATGGAGCGAGCGGTTTTTGCCTACTTTTGCCCGCGTGCAAAAGTAGGTCGCCGTAAGGGCGAAAAGGTGACTGTGCGTCGACATAGCCAATGAATGCGCATACAAGAATCAAAACAATCACTGCAGATCCAGATCCAGATCCAGATCCAGATCCAGATCCAGACCCGCTACCCAACCCAATGCTGCCAAACCAACCGCACCGTCAACGCCAGCACCACCGCAATAAACACCGGTCGAATAAACTTGCTCCCCCCGCTAATCGCCGTCCGCGCCCCGAAAAACGCCCCGACCATGACCGAAAGCCCCATGCACAGCCCGACGATGTAATCCACCTGCCCGGAAATGACAAACACCGTCAGCGCCGCGATATTGCTGACGAAGTTCATGCTGCGCGCCACGCCACTGGCCCGGACCAGGTCGATGGGATACAGCAGCAGGGTGCTGACGGTCCAGAACGCACCCGTGCCAGGCCCGGCGACGCCGTCGTAGAAGCCCAAGGTGAAACCCTGGGGGAACTGCCATTTCTTGCTGATCGGCGCGTCGGCGTCCAGCGGCGCCTTGGGCGTACCACCGAACAGCAGGTAAACCCCGCAGGCGAAGACGATCACCGGCAGCATCTTGTTCAACCACTCGGCAGGCATGTAGTGGGCGATCACCGCGCCGAGCAGCGCGCCCACCAGGGTGGCCAATAGCGCCGGGCGCCACTGGGCCGGGTGGAACAGCTTGCGCCGGTAATAAGTGAAACCGGCAGTGGCCGAGCCGAAGGTGGAACTGAGCTTGTTGGTGCCCAGCACCAGGTGCGGCGGCATGCCGGCGGTGAGCAGCGCCGGCGTGGTCAGCAAGCCGCCGCCGCCGGCAATGGCATCGATGAAACCGGCGACGAAGGCGACCAGGGCGAGGATCAGCAGGGTGAGCGGTTCTACAGTGAGTTCGAAGGGCATGGGATAGAGGGCTTGGCGGCAGAGGGCGACAAAAGGTCGCACGCAGGGAGCGCCATGGTAATCCTCAGTGGTATGGGTTGCCAGCTCTGGCGCCTGGCAGCCCACCCCGCGTGCGGGCGGTCAGAGGAACCAGCGGTACTCCCGCGCACTGACCTCCTGCAGGAACGCCAGGTGGTCCTGGCGCTTGTTCTCGCAGTACACCATCACGAACTCCTCTCCCAAGCCTTCGTTCACTGCCGGGTGCCCGCGCATGGCCGCCACCGCGCCGAGCATGTCCTTGGGGAAGTCGATGCCGCTGCCACGGTTTTCGTTCAATGGCGCGATCGGCTCCTGGCCGGCCTCCAGGCCATGCTCCATGCCACAGAGAATCGCCGCCAGCACCAGGTACGGGTTGGCGTCGGCGCCGGCCAGGCGGTGCTCGATCCGCAGGTTGCGCGGGTCCGACTCGGGGATGCGAATGCACGCGTCGCGGTCCTCGAAGCCCCAACTGGCCCGGCTGGCGGCATTGACCATGGCGCCATAGCGGCGAAACGCGTTGTGGTTGGCGGCAAATACCGGCATGCAGTGCGGCAGCAGCGCCAGGCAGCCAGTCACGGCATGGCGCAGCGGGCGCTGGCCGTCGGCGGCCAGCAGATTGTTGCCGGCCGCGTCATAAAGGCTGACATGCACGTGCATGCCGCTACCCGGCGCCTGCAGGTACGGCTTGCTCATGAACGAGGCGCGCAAGCCATGCTTGAGCGCCACGCCGCGGGTGCTGCGGCAGAACAGCGCGGCCCAGTCGGCGGCGCGCAGGCCATCGTCGCAATGGCCGAAGTTGATCTCGAACTGGCCCGGGCCCAGTTCGGCGCTGATGACATTGGCGTCGATCCCCTGCCGGTTGGCGCTCTCGACCATTTCGCGCAGCACGTCGGAGAACCGCGACAGGCGTTCGATGTGCATGTTCGGCTGGTCGTCGGCGTCATTGCTGAACGGGTCGTGGGGGAACTGCGGCAGGCCGTCCTTGAGCGCGCGGTCAAATAGATAGAACTCCAGCTCGAACGCCACCACCGGGCGCATGCCGCGTCGCTCGAGGCGCCGCAGCACGCGGGCGAGCACTTCCCGTGGCTCGAACGCGATGGGGGCGGCGGTGCCGTCCGAGGTGATCAGCATCTGCCCCAGCGGTTCGCGCTCCCAAGTCACCAGTTTGAGCGTGCCGGGCACCAGGCGCCTGAAGGCATCGGGGTCGCCGTCGTTGAAGCAGTAGTCGCCAATCGGGAACAGACCGCCCTGGGCGCCGAGCAGCACGCAGTTCTGCGGCAACTTCAGCGGGCTGCCGGCGGCGACCTTGGCCAGCATCTCGATAGGGTAGCGCTTGCCGTAGAAGTGCCCGGGGATGTCCAGGCTGATCAGGTCGACATAGCGCACTTCGGGGTGTTGCTGGCGGAACGCGCGGATTTCGCTGGGCAAGTCGGCAAAGCCGGTGGTGCTGGTCATGGTCGTGCTCTCAACGGAAGACCCAGAGAACCCGGGTCGGCTGTTCGGTCAGGTTGGCGTAGCGGAACTGGCTGTGCGGCGGCAGTTGAAAACTGTCGTTTGGCCCCAGGGTGACGGCGCCTTCGTGGCCTTCGCGCCACAAGGTCAGTTCGCCCTCGAGGACGAACCCCCCTTGCTCCGAGCTGTCGTCCAGGTGCCCGTCGCCACTGCTGGCACCTGGCGCCAGGTGACTTTCGAGCATGGCGAAGCGGCCATTGAGGGTAGGCGAGACCAGCACATCGGTAACCCCGGCGGCGTAGTACAGGGTGCGCCGCTCACCGGGGCGGGTGACCCAGTCGAGCTCGCGTGGCGGCACGGCCTGGTAGAAGTAGGTGGTGGGCACTTGCAGCGCTTCGCTGATGGCGGTGAGGTCGGCCACGGTCGGGCGCGACAGGCCCCGCTCGACCTGGGAGAGGAAACCCAGCGAGCGCTTGACCCGGCTGGCCAGTTCATCGAGGGTCAGGCCACGGTGCTTGCGCAGGTCGCGCACCTGGCGGGCGAGGGCCTGGATATCGTCAGACATGGTCGCGCATCCTGTACCAGGCCTTGGCCGCGGCCTCCAGGGGCGCGGCCAGCAGCTCGCCGCCGGGGAAGCGGCCGTTATCGATGCCTTGGTACAGCGTCAGCAGCGCATCGTCGCCGAGGATCGCGTCGCTGACCGCCCGCGCCCCGGCCAGGGTCGGCAGCACGCCATGGCCGGAAAAACCTTGCAGCCAGTAGCGCTGGCCCTGGCGGCCGATGTCGGGCGTGCGCTGGATGCTGCAGTCGATGTGCCCGCCCCAGGCATGCTCGATGGCCACCCCGCGCAACTGCGGGAAGACCCGCTCCAGGTACGGCCGGGTGGCGCCGGCGACATCCTTGGGGATCCCGCCCAGGTAGGTGCAACCGCCGCCGAACAGCAGGCGGTGGTCGGGGGTGAGGCGAAAGTAGTCAGGAACGAACTGGTTGTCGATCACGCAACTGTTGCGCGGTAGCAGCGAGGCGGCGAAGTCTGGCGCCAGCGGCGCGGTGGCCACCTGGTAGGCGCCCACCGGCAGCAGGCGCCGTGACAGGTCGCGGTCCAGGCGGTCGATATAGGCATTGCAGGCCAGTACCACCACGCTGCTGCGTACCTCGCCCTTGGCGGTGCGGGCGAGAAAGCCGTCGCGGTGCGCGTGGTAGTCGAGCACCTGGCTTTGTTCGAAGATCTGCCCGCCGGCCGCCTCGATGGCGTTGGCCAGGCCCTGGGCCAGCTTCAGCGGGTTGAGATGGGCGCCGTTGGGATCGAGCAGGGCGGCCTGGTAGCGGGGGCTGTCGATCCATTCGGGCAGCTCGTCGCGCGCGATCAGCCGCAAGCTGTCGTAGCCGAGCTTGTCGGCGGCTTCCTGGCGGGCCTGCTCCAGCAGCTTCACCCGGCGCGGCAGCACCGCGGCCCACAGGCTGCCGAGGCGGTAGTCGATGTCGAAACCGTGGCGCCGGGGGAGCTCGCGCATTTCCTCGGCGGCCCAGCACATGCTGTCCCACAGCTGCCGACTGCGTTCCAGGCCCAGGGCCTTTTCCAGTGGTGGCAGGTCACATGACCAGCCCAGCAGCGCCTGGCCACCGTTGCGTCCGGAGGCGGCCCAGGCCACCCGGCTGGCTTCCAGCAAGGTCACGCGTTTGCCGGCCAGGGCCAGGCGCAGGGCAGTGTGCAGGCCGCTGAAGCCGGCGCCGACGATCAGCACCTCGGTGTCGTGGCGGGTTTGCAGGGTCGGGCGCAGGGGGAGGGGCGTGGGGTGGGTGAGGGCGTAGTAGCTGGCGACGTGCTGGGCGGATTGCTTGAACATGCCGGGGCCTCGTGAAATTTTTTATGATTATTTTCATGAAAAAATAGCAGAGGATTTTCATTGCGCCAGTCTTTATGGGCGCCACTGCTTGGCGGGAAGGTCAGTGTTTACACGTTTTCCTGTGAGAGTGCTCGCCTGACTTATGTAGATACCTTGCGGCGAGGCTGCCTGGGTTTGCCGGCCGCGGCCTTGCCCTTGGCAGCAGTCTTGCGCTTTTTCTTCCACGGCGCCGCCGCCTTGCCCGCCGCCGGCCCGCTGATGCTCAGGCGCATGCCGCTGCAACGCTCGACCAGCTTGCCCATCCACGCCGACTGGCGGGCGACGAAGTCTTCCAGGCTCATCTCGCCGCTCTGCACCATGTCCAGCGCCTGCTCCCAGATTGCCGTGGTACCGGGGTCGGCAATGGCCCGGGGCACCGCGTCGATCAGGCTGAACGCCGCCGGGGTGGCAGATAGCGCCTTGCCGTGCTTGATCAGGTAGCCGCGGTCAAGCAGGCCCTGGATGATGCTGGCGCGGGTCGCCTCGGTGCCGATGCCGGTGGTGTCCTTGAGCTTCTGCTTCAACCGCGGGTCGTCCACCAACTTGGCGACGTTCTTCATCGCCTTGATCAGGTCGCCTTCGGTGAAGGGCTTGGGTGGTTGGGTCCACAGGTCCTTGAGCTGCAGCCCGTGCACAGCGCAGTCCTGGCCCTCGCGCAGGGCCGGCAGCACCTGGGCCGGTGGCGCTTCACGGCCCCTGGCGGGGGTCAGCGCCTCGGGCAGCGCGCGGCGCCAGCCGGGTTCGACGATCTGCTTGCCCACCGCGCGCAACCGATGGCCGGCGCAATCGAACTCGGCCTGCGTGCGGTCGTACTCGTGGTTGGGCAGGAACTGCGCCAGGTAGCGGGCGCGGATCAAGGTGTACACCGCCTTGTACTTGGGCGACAGGCGTGCCGGATCGCTGGCGGCGGCGGTGGGGATGATGCCGTGGTGGGCGCTGACCTTCTGGTCGTTCCAGGCCCGTGAGCGACGTTGGGCGTCGAGGTGCGGCTGCAGCGCAACGAGGCTGCTGTCGGCGCGCTGCAGTGCGCCGAGGATGCCGGGCGCCTCGCCATGCTGGCTCAGCGGCAGGTAGCCGCTGTCGCTGCGCGGGTAGGTGATGAGCTTGTGGGTTTCATACAGGGCCTGGGCGATGTCCAGGGTTTCCTGGGCGCCGAGGCCGAGCTTTTTCGAGCACACCTCTTGCAGGGTGCCAAGGTCGAAGGGCAGCGGCGCGGCCTCGCGCACGCGCTCGGTGGCGACCTTCAGTACCCGCGCGGCAGCCGCCGCCTGCATCGCGGCGGCCGCCTGTTGCGCCAGGGCCTGGTTCAGGCAGCGGCCCTGGTCGTCGCAGGCGTCTTCGGCGGCGCGCCACTGGGCGTTGAAGATCGCGCCCGCGCTTTGCAGCTGCACGTCGATGGCCCAGAACGGCACGGGCACGAAGTCGGCGATGCTACGGTCGCGGTCCACCACCAGGCGCAGGGTCGGGGTTTGCACCCGGCCCACCGGCAGCACGCCCTGGTAGCCGGATTGGCGGCCGAGCAGGGTGAACAGCCGGCTCATGTTCATGCCGATCAGCCAGTCGGCGCGCGAGCGGCCCAGCGCCGAGTGGTACAGGCTGAAGGTTTCCTGGCCCGGCAGCAGCCGGCCCAGGGCCTTGCGAATCGAGGCATCGTCCAGCGCCGACAGCCACAGGCGCTGGATCGGCCCGCGGTAGCGGCAGTGTTCGACCAGTTCGCGGGCGATCATCTCGCCCTCGCGGTCGGCGTCGGTGGCGATGACCAGTTCGCGGGCCTCGCCCAGCAAGCGCTTGACCGCCTTGAACTGGCTGGCGGTCTTGGGCTTGACGGTCATCTTCCACTTCTCTGGGATGATCGGCAGGTCGTCGAGGCTCCAGCGCTTGTAGCGTTCGTCGTAGCTGTCCGGCGGCGCGGTCTCCAGCAGGTGGCCGATGCACCAGGTCACGCAGACATCGCTGCCGACCCAGCAGCCGTCGCCGCGGCGCTGGGCGCCGAGTACCTTGGCGATGTCTTTTGCCTGGGAGGGTTTTTCGCAGAGGAACAGGCGCATGGCCGCAAACGCTTCATCGTGAAAGTTGCGCACTAGGATGCGCAAGGTGGGGCCTGCAGGCAAGTTTTATCTGTATGTATGTACAGCTTTTTTGTGCGCAACTTTGGCAGGGTAGCCGCCCCTTCGGGTTGGACGTACCGGCGAGTGCGTGCCAGCTTTGCCTTTCGCCCGTCAGTCGTGTCACCGGACGAAGTCGCTGGGGTGCCTTTCCTACAAGAACAACAGGGATGTAGACCAATGCCCGTATTCGATTATCGACAGCTCGACAGCACTGCCTCTTCGGCGCTCTACAAGGACGCCATGGCCTTGGCGACCTACGCCTACCATGGCATCGACGACGGTTTCAGCGCCGGCTACCAGAAGCACGGTTTCGGCCTCGGCCTGCCGGCCACCCTGGTCAAGGCCCTGATCGGCGGCACCGACAGCCAGGGGGTGATCCCCGGTATCCCCTGGAACCCGGATGCCGAGGCCAGGGCCCTGGCCCAGGTCAAGGCCGCCGGCTGGTCACCGCTCAGCGCCGCGCAACTGGGTTACCAGGGCAAGACCGATGCCCGCGGCACCTTCCATGGCGAGGCGCCGGGCTATACCAGCGCCCAGGTCGAGATCCTCGGCCGCTACGACAGCGCCGGCCAGCTCACCGGCATCGGCATCGGTTTTCGCGGCACCAGCGGCCCGCGCGAGAACCTGCTCGGCGACACCCTGGGCGATGCCATCAACGACCTGCTGGCGGCGATCGGTCCGGCCGGCTACGCCCGCGACTACGCCGGCAACGCCTTCGGTCGCCTGCTCGACAATGTGGCGGCCTTCGCCAAGGCCAACGGCCTGAGCGGCGCCGACATCACCGTCAGCGGCCACAGCCTTGGCGGCCTGGCGGTCAACAGCCTGGCCGACCTGAGCGGCTCGCGCTGGGGGGGCTTCTACCAGGACGCGCGCTACGTGGCCTTCGCCTCGCCGACCCAGGCCGCCGAAGCCGGCAAGGTGCTCAACATCGGCTACGAGAACGATCCGGTATTCCGCGTGCTCGACGGTACCTCGGCCACCTGGGGCACGCTGGGCGTGCATGATGGCGACAAAGCCTGGGCAACCAACAACATCGTCAACTTCAACGACCACTACGCCTCCGACGCCTGGAACCTGTTGCCGTTCTCCATTGGCAATATCGCCACCTGGCTGTCGCACCTGCCCTCGGCCTACACCGATGGCCTGGGCCGGGTGTTGAACTCGGCCTTCTACCAGTGGACCAGCCGCGACTCGACCATCGTGGTCAGCAACCTGTCCGACGTGACCCGTGGCTCGACCTGGGTCGAGGACCTCAACCGCAATGCCGAGCCGCACAAGGGCAGCACCTTCATCATTGGCACCGAGCAGGACGACCTGATCCATGGCGGGCGTGGCAACGACTACCTCGAGGGCCGGGCCGGCAACGACACCTTCCGCGACGACGGTGGCTTCAACCTGATCGATGGCGGTGCTGGCCATGACACCCTGAAGCTGCAGGATGCGCTGGCCAACCTGAGCATCGCCCGGGATGGCCAAGGCACCTTGTATGTGCGCGACGCCGAGGGCGGCATCAGCCTGGTGCGCAACGTCGAGACCCTGGTCAGCAAGGAGTCGAGCCTGTTGATCTTCAGCAAGGAGGTCAGCCATGCGGTGACGCCGGGTGGCTTGCTCGACAGCGGCAAGATCAATCCCTATGCCGTGTCGCACAGTGGTGGCCAGGGCAGCGACCAGTTGCTGGCCGGTAATCAGGGGCAGTGGCTGTTCGGCCTGGGCGGCGACGATCGCCTGGTGGGTGGGGCGGGCAACGATGTATTGGTCGGCGGGGCGGGCAACGATGTGCTCAGTGGCGGCGGTGGCCGCGACACGTTCCTGTTCGACGGCGCGTTCGGCCAGGACCGGGTGCTGGACTTCACCGGGCAGGACCGGCTGGTGTTCATCGGCGTCGAGGGTGGCACGGCGGCGCCGGACTGGCGGGCGCATGCCAGCCAGGTGGGCGATGACCTGGTGCTGAAGTTCGGCGGGGACAGCGTGACGTTGGTGGGGATCTCGGCTCAGGGGCTGGGGGACGGGCAGATCGTGATTGCCTGAAGGCACTTCGCGAGCCTGTAGGAGATCGTCCAGCCCTTTGGGCTGCGCTGTCCCCCGGTGGGAGCGGCCTTGTGTCGCGAAAGGGCTGCGTAGCAGCCCCAGGATTTCAGCGTTGACGCAAAGATCGCCGGGGCCGCCATGCGGCCCTTTCGCGACACAAGGCCGTTCCCACAAAGAGCAGGTGACCACCTGATGACTCAGGCGATCTCGCGCGAGTCGCGGATCATGTCCACGTGCGGGATGCCGGCTTCGAGGAACTCCTCGCTGACCACGCGGAAACCCAGGCGCTCGTAGAACGGCGTGGCGTGCACCTGGGCGCTGAGCATCTGCTGCTTGAGGTCGCGGTTCTGCGCCTCGACGATCACCGCGCGCATCAGCGCATCGCCCACGTTCAGGCCGCGCCAGTCCTTGAGCACCGAGACCCGGCCGATGGTGCCGTCGGGCAGCAGGCGCGCGGTACCGATCGGGTAGTCGCCTTCGAGCGCCAGGAAATGCACGGCGCTGGGGTCTTCGGCATCGAATTCCAGCTCCGGCGGCACGTGCTGTTCGGCGACGAACACGGCGCTGCGGATACGGTGGATGTCGGCGTTGTCTTTGTGCCAGTCGGCCAGGCGTACGCTGATTTTATTCATCGGCGAACCCCAGGCTGCCTTGCATGACCAACTGCTGGACCAGCATCAGGCCGTCTTCGTCCTGCAGCCACTGGCCAAGGTTGTCGATGTGCAGGGCATCGGCGGCGCACACCAGCTTGAGCAGTTCGCGCAGTTTGGCCGGCAGTGGGCAGCTGCGCCCGCTGGCGAACAGCATCAGATCGTCGTTGAGCTCGGACCAGGCCATGCGTGCGCTTGGGTTGCGGATCAGCACGGCGCCCTGTTCGAGGTAGTTGATCAGGTCCTGTTCGCTCAGCTCTTCACCGACAACCTGCTCAGGGTAGCGTGGCTCGGTCATGAACTGGCCGAACCAGGTCAGCAGCAGGTCCTTATCGTTCATGTGCTTGTCGATCAGCGCCTTGAGACGATCCAGGGCGTCGTGCTGGATCTGGTGCGGATCGGTCGCAGGCACGGCGTCGGCGTCGCTGTAGCGTTCTTCATCCGGCAGGAACTGGCCGAGGAAGTCGGTGAAGTGGGTCAGCACCTCGGCGGCGCTCGGTGCGCGGAAACCGACCGAGTAGGTCAGGCAGGCGTCCTCGGCCACGCCGTAGTGGGCCAGGCGCGGCGGCAGGTAGAGCATGTCGCCCGGCTCCAGGGTCCATTCCTCGCTCTGCTCGAAGCCGGCGAGGATGCGCAGGTCGGCATGGTCGATCAGCGGGCTGTCGCTGTTGCACATCTGGCCGACTTTCCAGTTGCGCTTGCCATCGCCTTGCAGCAGGAACACGTCGTAGTTGTCGAAGTGCGGGCCGACGCTGCCGCCGGGGGCTGCATAGCTGATCATCACATCGTCGATGCGCCAGCTGGGCAGGAAGCGGAACGCTTCGAGCAGTTCGGCCACTTCCGGTACGAACTGGTCGACGGCTTGTACCAGCAGGGTCCAGTCACGCTCGGGCAGGTCGGCGAAGGCGTCCTCGGCGAACGGGCCGCGGCGCAGTTCCCACGGACGCTCGCCGTGCTCGAGCACCAGGCGCGACTCGACTTCTTCTTCAAGGGCCAGGCCGGCCAGTTCGTCGGCATCGATGGGGCTGACGAAGTCGGGGAAGGCCTGACGCACCAGCAGCGGCTTCTTCTGCCAGTAGTCGCGCAGGAATTCACGGGCCGTGAGGCCGCCCAGCAGTTGCAGTGGAGTATCAGAATTCATGTTCAACCTATTGAAAAAACGTAGTTTTCGTACGGGAATAAAAACGCCCGGCCAGGCCGGGCGTTGTACGCGACGGTCAGCTTAGATGCGTTTGGCCTGGGCCACCGCGTTGCCGATGTAGGTCGCCGGAGTCAGTTGCTTGAGCTCGGCCTTGGCCTCGGCCGGCATGTCCAGGCCGTCAATGAAGGTCAGCAGCGCTTCAGGGGTGATGCCCTTGCCACGGGTCAGCTCCTTGAGCTTCTCGTAGGGGTTCTCGATGTTGAAGCGGCGCATCACGGTCTGGATCGGCTCGGCGAGCACTTCCCAGCAGGCGTCCAGGTCGGCGGCGATGCGCGCCTCGTTGACTTCCAGCTTGCCGATGCCCTTGAGGCTGGCTTCATAGGCGATGACGCTGTGGGCGAAGCCCACGCCCAGGTTGCGCAGCACGGTGGAGTCGGTCAGGTCGCGCTGCCAGCGCGAGATCGGCAGCTTGCTGGCAAGGTGCTGGAACAGCGCGTTGGCGATACCCAGATTACCTTCGGAGTTCTCGAAGTCGATCGGGTTGACCTTGTGCGGCATGGTCGAGGAGCCGATTTCGCCGGCCACGGTCTTCTGCTTGAAGTAGCCCAGCGAGATGTAGCCCCAGACGTCGCGGTCGAAGTCGATGAGGATGGTGTTGAAGCGGGCGATGGCGTCGAACAGCTCGGCGATGTAGTCGTGCGGCTCGATCTGCGTGGTGTAGGGGTTGAACACCAGGCCCAGCTCGTCCTCGATGAAGGCGCGGGCGTTGGCTTCCCAGTCGATCTGCGAGTAGGCCGACAGGTGGGCGTTGTAGTTGCCCACGGCGCCGTTGATCTTGCCCAGCAGCGGCACGGCGGCCACCTGGGCGATCTGGCGCTCCAGGCGGTAGACGACGTTGGCCAGCTCTTTGCCCAGGGTGGTCGGCGAGGCCGGCTGGCCGTGGGTGCGCGACAGCATCGGCACGGC
Source organism: Pseudomonas muyukensis (assembly GCF_019139535.1). Taxonomy (NCBI): domain Bacteria; kingdom Pseudomonadati; phylum Pseudomonadota; class Gammaproteobacteria; order Pseudomonadales; family Pseudomonadaceae; genus Pseudomonas; species Pseudomonas muyukensis. The sequence continues at coordinate 2,822,102 of NZ_CP077073.1, forward strand.
GGCGTGGGTGTGGGCCAGGGTGCGGATCGAATCGGCGATCTGGCGCATCAGTGGCAGCAGCACTTCGTCACGGCCGGCGCGCAGCATCAGGGCGTGGGACAGGTTGTTGATGTCCTCGCTGGTGCAGGCGAAGTGGATGAACTCGCTGACCTTGGCCAGTTCCGGCAGCTTGGCGGCCTGCTCCTTGAGCAGGTACTCGATGGCCTTGACGTCGTGGTTGGTGGTGCGTTCGATCTCTTTGACGCGTTCGGCGTGCTCGAGCTTGAAATCGGTGGCCAGGCTGTCCAGCAGGGCGTTGGCTTCGGCGCAAAACGCCGGCACTTCGCCGATCTGCGGGTGGGCGGCCAGGCGCTGCAGCCAGCGTACTTCGACCAGGGCGCGGAAACGGATCAGGCCGAATTCGCTGAAGATGGGGCGCAAGGCCTGGGTTTTGCCGGCATAACGGCCGTCTACAGGGGAAACCGCAGTGAGCGAGGAGAGCTGCATGGGGTGTTCTCGGACAGTCAGGCTTTTGGAAGGGCGCATATCATACATGAAAAATGCGCCCGGGTCGGGTGGCTGACCAAAGGTCGGGCCTATCAATCATGTTGCGATCCCCTGTAGGAGCGGCCTTGTGTCGCGCAAGGGCTGCGCAGCAGCCCCGGCAATCTTGAGCCAGGCTCGAGATCCTGGGGCCGCGCTGCGGCCCTTTCGCGACACAAGGCCGCTCCTGCAGGTTGTGCGTCAATCGTTGGTGCGCGTCATCCCGTACAGCTCATTGAGCAGCTTGCGCCGGCTGAACACCAGCTGCCAGCGGTGCCCGCCCAGCTGGCGCCACAGGCGCGCGGCGCGGATGCCGGCCAGCAGCAGGGCGCGGATCTTCGAGGCGTTGCTCGGCTGCTGCAGGAAGCGCATGTCGCCATGCACCTGGATGCGTTGGCGCAGGGTGCTCAGGGTGTCCTGGTACAAGGCTCCGCTGGAAGCGATGACGTTTTCATGAACCAGGCCGAAATGCTCGGCCTGGGACTGGATCTGTGGCAGGCGGTTGCCGATGGTGTCGAGCATGTCGCCGCGCTTGTTCAGCTGGCGCTCCAGGCCGAGCATCGACAGGGCGTAGCGCAGTGGTTCGCGCTGCAGGCTGCTGGGGTCGCGCTCCAGGGCGCCGACCAGGGCGCGGTAGCCGTCGCGCAGGTTGAGGTCGTCGCCGCCGAACACCTCGAGGGTGTTCTTGGGGTCGACCACCAGCAGGCTGCCGAGCATGCAGCCGATATTGGCCTCGCTGGCCTGGCCGGTGCGGGCGATGCGATCGACCAGCACCGCGGCCTGGAACACGCCGCCGAGGGCGATCAACTGCTCCTGCAGGTTGCTCATGCGCGTGGGCTCCACGGCTCGGCCACTTCGATCACGCCGCCGCCCAGGCACACGTCGCCGTCGTAGAACACCACCGACTGGCCCGGGGTGACGGCGCGCTGTGGTTCGTCGAACAGCGCGCGGTAGCCGTGCTCGGTGCGCTCCAGGGTGCACTGCTGGTCGCCCTGGCGGTAGCGCACCTTGGCCGTGAGGCGGCGCGGGCTGGACAGGTCGAGGGGGTTGACCCAGAAGATCTCCGAGGCCAGCAGGGCGCGGGAGAACAGCCACGGGTGCTCGTTACCCTGGCCGACTACCAGCACATTGCGCGAGAGGTCTTTTTCCAGCACGTACCACGGCTCGTCGCCGGCGTCCTTCAGGCCGCCTATGCCCAGGCCCTGGCGCTGGCCGATGGTGTGGTACATCAGGCCGTGGTGCTGGCCGATCACTTCACCTGCGGTGGTCTGGATCTCGCCCGGCTGGGCCGGCAGGTACTGCTTGAGGAAGTCGCTGAAACGGCGCTCACCGATGAAGCAGATGCCGGTGGAGTCCTTTTTCTTCGCGGTGGCCAGGCCGTGTTTCTCGGCGATGGCGCGGACCTCGGGCTTTTCCAGCTCGCCGACCGGGAACAGGGTGCGGGCAATTTCCGCGCCGCCCACGGCGTGCAGGAAGTAGCTCTGGTCCTTGTTCGGATCCAGGCCCTTGAGCAGCTCGGTGAGCGCGCCGGTGTCGCGGCGGCGCACGTAGTGGCCGGTGGCGATCAGGTCGGCGCCCAGGGACAGGGCGTAGTCGAGGAACGCCTTGAACTTGATCTCGCGGTTGCAGAGGATGTCCGGGTTGGGCGTGCGGCCGGCCTTGTACTCCTCGAGGAAGTGCTCGAACACGTTGTCCCAGTATTCGGCGGCGAAGTTGGCGGTGTGCAGCTTGATGCCGATGCGGTCGCACACGGCCTGGGCGTCGGCCAGGTCTTCGCGGGCGGTGCAGTATTCGGTGCCGTCGTCCTCTTCCCAGTTCTTCATGAACAGACCTTCCACCTGGTAACCCTGCTCCATGAGCAGGAGGGCGGAGACGGAAGAGTCCACGCCGCCGGACATGCCGACGATGACGCGGGTCTTGGCGGGGTCTTTGAGTGCTGGGCTGGTCATGGCTACCGGTGTGTATCAGAGGGGAAAAACGCCGATTCTATCAAACCGGTGTCAGTCGCGCAGCAGTTCGAGGCTGTGCAGCGGGCCTTTGCGGTAGTCCTCCAGGCAGCGCGGTACCAGTTCGCTGCGCCAGCGCGACGGCTCGGCCAGCAGTTCGTCGCGGCTCAGCCACACGGCGCGGACGATGTCGCTGTCCAGGGCCAGGTCGGCGTGGTGGCGCAGCGGGCGGGCGGCGAAGCAGATGCGCTGGTAGGTGACGCCGTTGCTGGGGGCGGTATACAGGTAGATGCCGACCACGCCGGTGAGCTCGACCTCCCAGGCGGTTTCCTCGAGGGTTTCGCGCAGGGCGGCCTGGGTGATGGTTTCGTTGGGCTGCAGGTGGCCGGCGGGTTGGTTGAAGACGTGCTGGCCGGCCTTGAACTCCTCGACGAAGAGAAACTTGCCTTCGGCTTCGACGATGGTGGCGACAGTGATGTGGGGTTGCCAGGTCATGGGCGATTCCTACGGTTGGCGCGTGCCTTGTAGGAGCGGCCTTGTGTCGCGAAAGGGCTGCGAAGCGGCCCCAGGTTTTCAGCTTCGCAGCAGAAATTGCCGGGGCCGCGTTGCGGCCCTTTCGCGACACAAGGCCGCTCCTACAAAGGCTCGTATCAGTTCTGCAGAAAGCACAAACCCCGGTGCGTGGCCGGGGTTTGTGCTGTTACTTCAAGCGAACCTTACAGCGCGGCAATGGCGCTGTTCAGGGTCTGGCTTGGGCGCATCACCTTGGCGGTCAGCGCGGCATCCGGGGCGTAGTAGCCACCGATGTCGGCCGGCTTGCCCTGGACAGCGGCCAGCTCGGCGACGATGGTCGCTTCGTTGTCGCTCAGGGCCTTGGCCAGCGGCGCGAAGCGCGCCTGCAGGGCGGCGTCGTCGGTCTGCGCGGCCAGGGCCTGGGCCCAGTACAGGGTCAGGTAGAAGTGGCTGCCACGGTTGTCGATACCGCCGACCTTGCGCGAAGGCGACTTGTTGGTGTCGAGGAACTTGCCGGTGGCCTGGTCCAGGGTGTTGGCCAGGACCTTGGCGCGCGGGTTGTCGTAGGTGTTGCCCAGGTGCTCCAGGGAAGCGGCCAGGGCCAGGAACTCACCCAGCGAGTCCCAACGCAGGAAGTTCTCTTCCACCAGCTGCTGCACGTGCTTGGGTGCCGAGCCGCCAGCGCCGGTCTCGAACAGGCCACCGCCGCTCATCAGCGGCACGATCGACAGCATCTTGGCGCTGGTGCCCAGCTCCATGATCGGGAACAGGTCGGTCAGGTAGTCGCGCAGCACGTTGCCGGTCACCGAGATGGTGTCCTTGCCTTCGCGGATGCGGGCCAGGGAGAACTTGATGGCATCGACCGGGGCCAGGATACGGATGTCCAGGCCGGCGGTGTCGTGATCCTTCAGGTAGGTCTGCACCTTCTCGATCATCACGCCGTCGTGGGCACGGGCCGGGTCCAGCCAGAACACCGCCGGGGTGTTGCTCAGGCGGGCGCGGTTGACGGCCAGCTTGACCCAATCCTGGATCGGCGCGTCCTTGGTCTGGCACATGCGGAAGATGTCACCGGCCTCGACGGCCTGCTCCAGCACCACCTTGCCCTTGCCATCGACCACGCGCACGACACCATCGGCCTTGACCTGGAAGGTCTTGTCGTGGGAGCCGTACTCTTCGGCTTTCTGCGCCATCAGGCCAACGTTCGGCACGCTGCCCATGGTGGTCGGGTCGAAGGCACCGTTGGCCTTGCAGTCCTCGATGGTGGCCTGGTAGATGCCGGCGTAGCAACGGTCCGGGATCACGGCCTTGGCGTCTTGCAGCTCGCCGGCGCTGTTCCACATCTTGCCCGAGTCACGGATCATGGCCGGCATCGAGGCGTCGACGATAACGTCGCTTGGCACGTGCAGGTTGGTGATGCCCTTGTCGGAGTTGACCATGGCCAGGGCCGGACGCACGGCGTACAGCGCCTGGATGTCGGCTTCGATCTCGGCTTGCTTTTCAGCCGGCAGGTCCTTGATGCGGGCGTACAGGTCGCCGATGCCGTTGTTGGCGTTGAAGCCCACTTCGGCCAGGGCGGCGCTGTGCTTGGCCAGCACGTCGTTGTAGAACTCCTCGACGATGACGCCGAACATGATCGGGTCGGAGACCTTCATCATGGTGGCTTTCAGGTGCACCGACAGCAGCACGCCGCTGGCCTTGGCATCGGCGATCTGCTCGGCGATGAAGGCTTTTAGGGCCTTGCGGCTCATGGTGGCGCAGTCGATGACTTCGGCGGCTTTCACCGCGGTCTTTTCTTTCAGCACGGTGGTGCTGCCGTCGTTGCCGACCAGCTCGATGCGCAGGCTGTCGTCAGCCTCGATCAGCGCGGCTTTTTCGCTGCCGTAGAAGTCGCCCTGGGTCATGTGGGCAACGTGCGACTTGGAGTCGGCGGCCCAGGCGCCCATCTTGTGCGGGTGCTTGCGGGCGTAGTTCTTGACCGACAGCGGCGCGCGGCGGTCGGAGTTGCCTTCGCGCAGCACGGGGTTTACCGCCGAGCCCTTGATGCGGTCGTAGCGGGCGCGGGATTCTTTCTCTTCGGCGCTGGCTGGCTCGTCGGCGTAGTCGGGGATGTTGAAGCCCTTGGCCTGCAGTTCCTTGATCGCCGCCTTCAGCTGCGGGACCGACGCGGAAATGTTCGGCAGCTTGATGATGTTGGCTTCAGGGGTGGTGGCCAGCTGGCCCAGTTCCGCCAGGTGATCGGCTACCTGCTTCTCGCTGCCCAGTTGCTCCGGGAAGGCCGCGAGGATACGACCGGCCAGGGAGATATCGCGGGTTTCGACGGCGATGTCGGCGCAAGCGGTGAAGGCTTCGACGATCGGCAGCAGCGAGTAGGTGGCGAGGGCGGGGGCTTCGTCGGTGAAGGTGTAGATGATCTTGGAACGGGTGGGCATGCGGGTTAACTCTCTATGTGCTGAGCGTACTCGAGTCTCGAGGTGCGCAGGGTAGGCGCTTCGCCCTGGCGACGCCATGAGCGGAAAGTCGAGAGGCTGCGAGCGGTGATGGTGGATGCATCAGTCGAGCGTCAAGTGCTGGGCTGCGGTAACAATCCAGGCTTCGTGGCCATGCTTGGCCAAGGGCGAGCCGCATTTTCCAAGGGTTCGCCCCGATGACCCTACGGTCGCGGCGCAGTATATCAAACCCTTTGGGCTAATCAGCAAGGCGAAGTGGTATCAGCGCATTTATAAGACCAAAGACGTAGGCGCAATGTGGCGCAATGACGCAGGCGCAGGGTTCACTCGCCCAGGCGCTGCTCGCGTGACGGCGGGTAGCCGAAATACGCCGCGTAGCACTTGCTGAAGTGCGACACCGAGACGAAGCCGCAGGCCACCGCCACCTCCATTACCGACAGGTCCGAATACTGCAGCAGGCGCCGGCTCTTGGTGATGCGCAGCTCCATGTAGTAGCGCCGCGGCGAGGTGCCGAGCTGGGCCTGGAACAGCCGGTCGATCTGCCGCCGGGAGCGCCCCGAGTAGGCGGCCAGTTGGTCGAGGCTGAGGGTTTCCTCGAGGTTGTTCTCCATCAGCTCGACGATGGTGCGCAGGTGCAGGCTCATGGACTTCTTCGCCCCGGGGCCGACCTGGCGGTAGCGTGCGCCGGAGAACGAGAGGATTTCCTCCACGCCCTCGGCCAGGGCGTCGCCATGCAGGCGGCGCACCAGGCCGAGCATCAGCTCCATGGCGCCGTTGGGGCTGGCGGCGGTTAGGCGGTCGCGGTCGAGGGTGAAGCTGGCCGGGGTGATACGCGCCTGCGGGCTGATCTCGCCAAGGCTGGCGCGTTGTTCGGGGTGCACGCTGCAGCCGTAGTCGTCCAGGGCACCGGCGCGGCCGAGGAACCAGGCGCCGTTCCACAGCCCGCCGAGGGTCATGCCCTGGGCGGCGCAGTCGGCCAGCAAACGGTCAAGACCGGGGTACTTCAAGGGGGTGCGCAGGCCGCCGCAGATCACCAGCAGGTCGAGTTCGGTCAGCGAGCCGGGGGCCAGTGGCGTGGCGATCAGCTCCAGGCCCAGGTCGCTGAGCACCCGGTCGCCGTCCAGTGACAGCGGGGTGTAGGCGAAGCTGTCGGCGCGCAGCAGGTTGGCGGTGACCAGCACGTCCATGGCCACCGTGAAACTGGCCATGGAGAAGTGTTCGAGCAGGACGAAGTCGACCCGGTAGGGACGCTGCGCGCCGGCCTCGGCGGGCTTGAGCCGCAGCATGTTGCTGGTGCTGGTCTTCTTGCTGAACTGGCGTGGCGTGGGCACTGCGGACTCCGCTGGCGGGCTGGCGCGGCTGAGTGTGCGTCGGCTGGGAGGGAAAGACAACAGGGCGCACGGCGCTTTGGGCTATGCTGGCGGTCCTGTGCCTTTACCGGGATCCTGCCCCTCATGAAATACGCCGTCGCCCTGTTGTTCAGCCTGGTGCCGCTGCTGGCCCACGCCCTTGAGCCGGGCGATGCCCTGGCGCCCTGGACCTTGCTCGACCAGCATGATCAGCCCTACAGCCTGGGCCCTGACACCCGCGTGCTGCTGGTGGCCCGCGACATGGAGGCGGCGCGCTTGGTCAAGGCCGCCCTGGCCGAGCGCCCGAAGGGCTACCTGGAAGCCCGCCAGGCGGTGTTCGTCGCCGATATCCAGCGTATGCCGGCGTTGATCAGCAAGCTGTTCGCGGTGCCAGCGATGCGTGATTACTCCTACCGGGTGATGCTCGATCGCCAGGGCCGGGTGGCCAGCCGCTACGCAGCGGACGCGGGCAAGGTGCTGTGGCTGACCCTGGACCACGGCAAGCTGGTGGCGCAGCAGTCGTTCAGTGACGCGCAGGCGCTGGGCGCAGCGCTGGAGCGTTTTCGCTAGGAGCCGGCCTTGCCGGCGCCAGGCCCGGCGGTGCTTGCTTGGCCAGCAAGCTGGCGTCTACCGGGCCCATGCAGCCTGGAGCAATGCCGGCAACACCTCGCCCGCTGTTGCGGCGAGGGCGAATTCCCTGGGGTGACCGGTCAGCACCGGCTGCGGATTGACATGCACCAGGGTCGCGCCGGCCGCCAGCGCCAGCCGTGGAATCGACGCCGCCGGTTGCACCAGGCCAGAGGTGCCCACCGACAGCACCAGGTCGCAATGCTCGGCGGCGGCGAAGGCGCGTTCCAGCGTGTGCCCCGGCAGCGATTCGCCGAACCACACCACGCCGGGGCGCACTGGGCCGGCGCAGTAGGCGCAGCGTGGGGGCGCGATGCGCCGGCCTTCGCCTGCGTGCTTAGCCGGCGCCGGCATGTTGCGCACCGGTTTGGCGCAATCGAAGCAGCGAAAGGCCTCCAGGCGCCCGTGCAGGTGCAGCACATCGCGGCTGCCGGCGCGCTCATGCAGGTCATCGACGTTCTGGGTAACCAGGGTCAGCTGCGCCACCCGTGTCGCCAGTTCGGCAATGGCCAGGTGCGCTGGGTTGGGCCGGGCCTCGGCAATGCCGGCGCGACGCATTTCATACCAGCCCCAGACCAGCGCCGGGTCGGCGCGAAAACCGTCGGCGCTGGCCAGTTGCACCGGGTCGAAGCGTTCCCACAAGCCGCTGAGTTTGTCGCGAAAGGTGGCGATGCCACTTTCCGCGGACACGCCGGCGCCGGTGAACACCAGCACATGGCGGGCCTGGGCCAGCAGGGTCGGGTCAAAAGGCATGCAGGGTCTCCGGCAGGCGGGGCAGAGCGGTCGCCCACTTTGCCAAGGCGCCCGGGGCGGCACAAGATCCGACTGAACCCTGAGCCACGCAGGCAACCCAAGGTGGTACATGCCAACGGGAGATACTCATGGAAATCGGAACGATCTGGTTCGTCGTCGCGCTGCTGGTCATCCTCCTGGAGATCTGGGCCATCTGGCACATCATTGGCAGCGACCGGCGCGCCGAGCGCAAGATGCTGTGGGTGGTGTTCGTCGTCTACGCGCCGTTCCCCGGCCTGCTGTTCTGGGCCTGGCGCGGGCCGCGCGCGGTCAAGGGCCGGGCCGTGCTGGAGGAGAAATGATCGGGCTTGACCTCGAGTTAAGCCAAGGTCTGATACTCGCTCGCGCCTATCTTTAATGGAGCGATGCCATGACCCTGCCCAGTGCCTTTGTGCTGTCCAACCCCGAGGGGTTGTACGACCCTGGCGCCAACGCCTATTCCCATGTTGCCGAGGTCCAGGCCGGCAGCCGCTTGCTGTATGTCGCCGGCCAGGGCGGCGAAGACCTGCAAGGACGGCTGTCGAGCCGTTTCGACGAGCAAGCGCGCCAGGCATTGGCCAACCTGAAGATCGCCCTGGCGTCGCGGGGCGCGACGTTGCAGCACGTCTGCAAGTTGACCTTGCTGGTGGTCGATCACTCCGAGGCGCGCCTGCGCCAGTGGGTGACCGAGGCCGAGCGTGCCTGGGGCGGGCGGATGGCCCCGACCTGCACCTTGATCCCGGTGCCACGCCTGGCCCTCGACGGCATGCTGGTGGAAATAGACGCGGTGGCGGCGTTGCTCCCGTAGCCGCCGGCTTGCCGATACCCGGTAGAATCGCGGTTCCTTCCTTCGCCGAGCGTCATCCATGGCCGTGCCCATCGAACTGCTCCAGACCGGCCCCGAACACGCCGACCTGGTGCGCAACCTCTACCAGTTCTACGCCTACGAGTCCTCCGACTGGGAGCAGGAGGACATCGAGGCGGACGGCCGCTTCTATGTTCACGAGCCCCATTTCCAGCGCTACTGGCAGTCACCCGACTGGAGCGCCAGCCTGATCCTGGTCGACGGTTTCATTGCCGGCTTCGTGCTGGTCGAGCGCAGCGAGCTGCCGGGGATCGATGCCCTGGAACTGGCCGATTTGTTCGTGCTGAAGAAGTACCGGCGCCTGGGTGTGGGACAGGCGGTGGCACGGCAGTTCCTCAGCGAAGGCCCGCACGACTGGCTGTTGCGTTGCCATGGCGAGGATGCGCCGGCCGTGGCGTTTTGCCAGGCAGTGGTGGCGGACCTGCCGCGTCCGGTGCGGGAAATCGCCCTGGATGATGAGCCGCAGTTGCGCAACTATTGGGTGACCCAGCGCCTGCACTGACGCGTTTGGCGGCAAATAATGTGATGCACTTCACAAAATTTGCCTATGGCGCGGCATAATGCCAGCATCTTGTGCACCCGCAGGTCAGGTAAAGCCCATGGCGCTCGCCCCCAATTCCGACATGATGTACCGGCTGTTGATCCAGAGCGTGGCGGACTATGCCATCTACCTGCTCACCCCGGATGGCATCGTCGCCAACTGGAACCCCGGCGCGCAGCGGGCCAAGGGCTACAGCGCCGAGGAGATCGTCGGCCAGCACTTCTCGGTGTTCTACACCGCCCAGGACCGTGACGCCGGGCTGCCTGCGCTGAGCCTGGCCACGGCGCGGATCGAGGGGCGCTTCCAGGCCGAGGGCTTGCGCCAGCGCAAGGACGGTTCGCACTTCTGGACCAGCGTGGTGATCGAGCCGATCAGGGACGAGGCCAGCGGCCAGGTGATCGGCTTCGCCAAGATCACCCGGGATATTTCCGAGCGTCGCCAGCATGAACTGGAGTTGCTCAAGGCCAAGGAACTCGCCGAACAGTACAGCCAGGAAATGACCACCTTGTCGCAGTTCCTCGATTCGGTGATCGCCAACATTCCCGCCAGCGTCATCGTCCAGGACCTGCAAAGCCAGCAGATCCTGCTGGCCAACCAGCAGGCCGAGCGCCTGTTCGGCGGCCAGGGCGCGAGCATGGTCGGCCAGCTACCGGCGCAGTGCCTGGCCCCGGCGGCGGCCCACTACCTGGAACAGCAACTGGCGCGGGGCGCGCGCAGCACCAAGGGCTACCAGGCCGAAACCCGGGTCGATAGCGCTTGCGGCCCGCGCACCCTGCGCAGCCGCGCCATGCGCTGCCAGAACCGCGAGGGGCAGGGCGACTACGTGCTGTTCGTTGCCGAGGATGCCACCGAGGAGCTGGCGGCCCATGCGCAGATCCACCACATGGCCCACCACGATGCCCTGACCGGCCTGCCCAACCGTACCCTGTTCAACGAGCGCCTCAAGCAGGCGCTGCTGCGCGGCGAGCACAGCGGCACCCTGACCGCCACCCTGTGCCTGGACCTGGACAACTTCAAGAACATCAACGACACCCTTGGCCACGCCTTCGGCGACAAGCTGCTGCGCACCCTGGGCAAGCGCCTGCGCCGCGAGCTGCGCGAGCACGACACCCTGGCGCGGCTGGGTGGCGATGAGTTCGCCGTGGTGCTGGCGGGGCTGGAGAGTGGTGATGCCGCGCGCAACACCGCACAGCGCCTGATCGAGGCGATCTGCCCGCCGTTTCATATCGAAGGGCACCAGTTCAGCGTCGGGGTGAGCATCGGGGTTGCCATCGCCCCCCATGACCATGACCAGGCCGAGCAATTGCTCGGCTACGCCGACATGGCGCTGTACGAGGCCAAGCGCAATGGTCGCAACCGTTACGAGTGCTTCCATGTCGAGCTCGATGTCGCCGCCCGCCAGCGTCGCCTGGTCGAGACCGACCTGCGCACGGCCCTGCACCTGGGGCAGTTGCAGCTGCACTACCAGCCGGTGGTGGACCAGCAGAATCACAGCGTGACCGGCTACGAGGCGTTGTTGCGCTGGGAGCACCCGACGCGGGGGATGATCATGCCGCTGGACTTCATCCCTATCGCCGAGGAAACCGGGCTGATCCACGAAATCGGTGCCCGCGCGCTGAACCTGGCCTGCCAGGAGGCGGCCAGCTGGGGCACGACGCAGACCGTGTCGGTCAACCTGTCGCCGGTGCAGTTCAAGAACGCCAACCTGGTCCACAGCGTGGCCTTGGCCCTGGCCGATTCAGGCCTGCCAGCCAGCCGCCTGGAGCTGGAGATCACCGAGTCGGTACTGCTGGGCAACAGCGAGGAGAACGTGGCCACGCTGCGCGCGCTGAAGGATCTGGGCGTGTCGATTTCGCTCGACGATTTCGGCACCGGTTATTCCTCGCTCGGCTACCTGCGCTCGTTCCCCTTCGATCGGATCAAGATCGACAAGTCGTTCATTCATGACATGTGCGAAAGCCGCGAGGCGATGTCGATCGTCCGCGCGATCACCGAGCTGTCCAACAGCCTGATGATCAAGACCACGGCCGAGGGGGTGGAGTCGGCAGAGCAGATGGAGCGCTTGCTGGCCGAGGGTTGCTCGCACTTCCAGGGCTACCTGTACGGGCGTCCGGCACCGGCGAGCGAGCGGCTCAAGCAGATCGCCACGGTTTTGTAGGGGGCGTGCCGCTGTGGCGCCAGGCTCGCCAGCAAGGGGCATAAAATGTACCGGTTGGAACAAAAAAGCCGGGCCGGCAATGTTCAGCGCGGTGTATCTCTTCTAGAATCCGCGCATGCCCAGGCGTCTGGCCTGGGTGCTTGCCCGAGGGGCCCATGAGTTCCAGCACGCCGCTGTCCGGCATCAACCAACCGCTGCGCGGCATCGCCCTGGTGGTGATGGCGACGTTCCTGTTTGCCAGCCATGACGGGCTGTCCAAGTTCCTGGGCGGCATCTATCCGATCATCATGGTGGTCTGGGCGCGCTACCTGGTGCATACCCTGTTGATGGCCGGGATCTTCCTGCCCAAGGCGGGCCTTGCCGTGCTGCGGACCCGGCGGCCGTTGCTGCAGACCTTGCGCGCCTTGAGCCTGCTCAGCACCAGCCTGCTGTTCACCGCCGGCCTGCAGTACCTGCCGCTGGCCGAGGCGACCGCGGTCAACTTCCTGGCGCCGGTGCTGGTCACCGCGCTGTCGGTGCCGCTGCTCAAGGAGCGGGTGACGATGGGGCAGTGGCTGGCGGTGGTGATGGGGTTCATCGGCGTGCTGGTGGTGGTGCATCCGGGCGGTGCGATGTTCACCCCGGCGATCCTGTTCCCCTTCGGCTCGGCGCTGGGGTTCTGCTTCTACCAGTTGCTCACGCGCAAGCTGGCGGCCCATGACACGCCGACCACCAGTAATTTCTATGCGGGGTTGTGCAACACCTTGATCATGACGGCGCTGGTGCCGTTCTTCTGGCAGGCCCCGCAATGGTCCCATGTGCCGTTCATGCTGGCGCTGGGGGGCTGCGGGATGACCGCGCACCTGCTGTTGACCCAGGCGTTCCGGCATGCCGCACCGGCGCTTTTGGCACCGTTCAGCTACTGCCAGATCGTGTTTGCCGGGTTGCTGGGCCTGCTGGTGTTCGGCCAGGTACCGGACGGGGTAAGCCTGGCCGGCATCGCGATCATCTGCCTGAGCGGGCTGGGGGCGGCCTGGATGCAGCGGGCTCGCGCCTAGGCGCCGGCTTGCCGACGAACATCGGCAACGCCGGTGCCATTCATCCAGCGGGCCGCAACAGCCGGCTAGGCTTGATCGGCATCGGTGTGATTCGCCTTCTTGTCGCGGGTGCGCAACAACGACAGCAACACCCCACCCAGCAACAGGCCGAACGTCACCCCCAGTGACACCCCCGCCGGCACCTTGCCCACCAGCCCGTGCCAGAAGATCTTGCAGCCGATGAAGATCAACACCATGGCCAGCGCGTACTTGAGGTAGACGAACCGGTGCATCAGCGCCGCCAGGGCGAAATACAGCGAGCGCAGGCCAAGGATGGCGAAGATGTTCGAGGTGTAGACGATGAACGGGTCCTGGGTGATGGCGAAAATCGCCGGCACGCTGTCGACGGCGAACACCAGGTCGGCCAGCTCGATCAGCACCAGCGCCAGGAACAGCGGCGTGGCGTAACGGACAGCCTGGTCCGTGCCGGGTTGGGCCAGGCGCACGAAGAAGTGGCGGCCATGCAACTGGTCGGTGACGCGCATGTGCCGGCGCACGAAACGCAGCACCGGGTTGTTGGCCAGGTCCGGATGGCCGTCGTCCTTGCTCAGCGCCATCTTCACCCCGGTGAACAGCAGGAAGGCGCCGAACAGATACAGCACCCAGGCAAAGTGCTGCACCAGTGCGGCGCCGACGCCGATCATGATCGCCCGCAGCACCACCACCCCGAGAATGCCCCAGAACAGTACGCGGTGCTGGTAGCGGCGGGGGATGGCGAAGAAGCTGAAGATCATCGCCATGACGAACACGTTGTCCATCGACAGCGACTGTTCGACCAGCAAGCCGGTGTAGAACTCCAGCGCCGGCTGCGCGCCCAGCTCGAACCATACCCAGACCCCGAACAGCACGCCGACACTGAAGTAGCCGGCATACAGCAGCAGGCTCTCGCGCATTTCGATCTCGCGGTCCTGGCGGTGCAGCACGCCCAGGTCCAGGACCAGCAAGCCCACGACGATGACGATGAACACCAGCCACAACCAGGTGCTGGTACCGAGAAAAGGCGTGAAGAGGAATGTCTGCAGAGCTGTCATGAGCCCCTCCTGGCGTGTCGACGTTGCATGGCAACAGTGATTCCGACATGGCAGCGAACGCCGTCAGAGGGGCCCGGTATCACATGGGCTTGAGCCTAGCCGTGAATGCCGGGGTTGCCGAATGGCGAGGTGTTACAGTTTTTTGCGTAAAATTCGAAATTACGAATCATTAGCGATTGTAAAGTGTTCGTAACAACCCTAGCATGCGCTGCAACCGTCCGCAGAACGGGCGTGCCACCTGGCACGCGACCTCAACAGTTACGCAACCGTCGGTGATTAGCTTCACTCTTGAATCAGCAGGGAACGTACAACGTGCAGCAACCGCCACTTTCGAGCACGACCAACGCGGCAGGGAATGCCATCACCGTCCGCCAGCGCCACCCGTTGGCCCTGGCGATGCTGGCGAGCAGCCTGGCCGCCAGCACCGGCCTGGCCTGGGCCGAGGAGGCCAAGCCATTCGAGTTGGGCGCCACTGCCGTCACCGCCACCGCGCTGGGCGAGATCACCGAGGGCAGTGGCTCCTACACCAGCGGGGCTAGCCGCACGGCCACGCGCATGAGCCTGTCGCCGCGGCAGACGCCGCAGTCGGTAAGCGTGATCACCCGTCAGCAGATGGACGACCAGAACCTGACCGACATTGCCAAGGTGCTGGGCAAGACACCGGGCGTCACGGTGAGCAAGCTCGACAGCAACCGCACCAGTTTCCAGGTGCGTGGCTTCGAGATCGATAACTTCCAGGTCGACGGCATCCCTAGCGCTTTTCGCTTTTCCAATGGCGTCGACCGTACCGACATGGTCATCTTCGACCGGGTCGAAGTGCTCAGGGGCGCCACCGGGCTGCTCAGTGGCTTCGGCAGCCCGGCTGCCACGGTCAACCTGGTGCGCAAGCGACCGACCCATGGGTTGTCCGGCTATGTATCGCTGGGCGCTGGCAGTTGGGACACCTACCGTGGCGAGTTCGACATCGGCGGGCCGTTGACCGGCGCCGGCAATGTGCGCGGGCGTTTGGTCGCGGCCCATGAGGATGGCCACTCGTTCATGGACAACCTGGCGGACAACAAGCAGGTGCTGTACGGCATCGTCGAGTTCGACCTGAGCGAGGACACCTTGCTCAGCGTCGGCCTGAGCCGCCAGAGCAACCGCCCCGAGGCCACCTCGTGGGGGCCCTCGACGCCGCTGCTGGACAGCAACGGCAATCGCTTTCGCATGTCGCGCTCGTACAACCCGGGGGCCAAGTGGAGCCAGTGGGACAACACCGCTGACAACCTGTTCGTCACCCTCGAGCAGCGCCTGGCCCACGACTGGACGCTCAAGGCCTCGGTCACACGCAGTGAAAACGACTCGCCCATGCGCCTGGGCTCGGCCACCAATGGTTACCCTGATCCGCTGACCGGCGACGGTATCACCGTATGGCTGGGGCGCTACCACTACCAGACCAACCAGAGCGCCTACGACCTGTACGCCAGCGGGCCCTTCCAGATGCTGGGGCGCGAGCACGAACTGGTGGCGGGTATCTCGCACCGTGACCTGCGCACCCACGAGGACCACTGGCCGATGCGTTTCGGCAGCGCCAACATCTATCAATGGCGGGGCGATTACCCCGAGCCGGACTGGGGACCACTCAGCGCCAAGGTCAATACCCGCGTGCAGGAGGACGCGGCGTACCTTACCGGGCGCTTCAAGCCGACCGACGATTTGGCGCTGATCATCGGTGGCCGGCTGTCCAACTGGCAGTTGGATGGTTCCCGGTTCGACACTGCCAGCGGCCAGCGGCGCAAGACCCAGAGCCTGGAAGAGAACGGCGTGGTGGTGCCCTATGCCGGCGTGGTCTACGACCTGGACCCCACCTGGTCGGTGTACGCCAGCTATACCAGCATCTTCAAGCCCCATGAAAGCCAGCAGGATGCCAGCGGCAAGATGATCGAGCCGGAGGAGGGCGATGCCTATGAATTGGGCCTCAAGGGTGAGTTCTTCGATGGGCGGCTGAATGCCAGCCTGGCGGTGTTCGAGGTGCGCCAGGACAACCTGGCGGAGTTCGTGCACACCGACCCGGCCAGCAACCGCGGCGTCTACCGTTCGATCAAGGGCGCCAAGAGCCGCGGCTTCGAGCTGGAGCTGGCCGGCGAGCTGACGGCCGACTGGCATGTGCAGGGCGGCTTTACCCACCGCATCACCCGCGATGGCGAGGGCGACAAGATCTCCACCATCGAGCCGGAGAACCTGTTGCGCCTGTCCAGCAGCTATCGCCTGCCGGGTGCCTGGAGCAAGCTCACCGTGGGCGGGGCGGCCAACTGGCAGAGCAAGATCTGGAAGGACATCAGCAGCCCGTTGCCGGGCCAGACCGATCGCTATACCCAGGCGAGCTACCTGACCCTGGATGCCATGGTTCGCTACCAGGTGAGCGAGCAGCTGTCGGTGTCGCTCAATGGCAACAACCTCACCGACAAGCGGTATTTCAACAACCTGGGCTTCTATAACGGCGGGTATTACGGTGACCCGCGCAACTTCATGCTGACCACCCGCTACGCGTTCTGAGCCCCAGCCGTTTCGAACCCTTGGGCCTGCCGGGGTCGCTTTGCGACCCTTTTGCGACACAAGGCCGCGCCCACAGAGACCGCGCCGACCTGTAGGGGCGGCCTTGCCGAGGCATGGGGCCGGTCGGAAAGGGCGGCATGGCAGCCCAGGCCATCTTCCAAACCATCGCCAAGACCTTGCAAGGGCTGGTTCTGCGCCCTGTTTAACCGCACACGCTATAGGCACCAGCAAGGCCAGGGCGCCTGGCCGCGCTGTCAATTTCCCAGCGCTTTCATCCTTGCGCCGGCACCATCTGGCACAATTGCTGTCATACCTGTGCAAAAACACAGCATAAGCCTTTGTCACAAAAGAAAATGCATGCTCAAATTGCAGGCATGTGAAATCAGCCCCCACTTGAGCCCCGCATGACGTACCGTCATGGCGGCTGGCGGGCAGTAATGTTAAAAGTAGTGGTTCATTGGCCAGCGACCGGCCGATCACTATTGGACGCGCAGCACGCGCAGGAATAGACGCGTTTTGAAGAAATCCACCGCAACTCCAGCTCCCTTGCCCGTGCCCCTGTGGCGGCAGCAGCTGCACTACCGACTCAAGGAAGGTGCGCTGATCGCCGTCGGTGCCCTGTGCCTGTACCTGTGGATGGCCCTGCTGACCTACGACACGTCCGACCCGGGCTTCAGCCACACCAGCAACGCCGACCAGGTGCAAAACGCCGCTGGCCGCGCCGGCGCCTATTTTGCCGACATCCTGTTCATGGTCCTTGGCTACTTCGCCTATATCTTCCCGCTGCTGCTGGCGATCAAGACCTGGCAGATCTTCCGCGAGCGCCACCAGCCCTGGCAGTGGAGCGGCTGGCTGTTCTCCTGGCGCCTGATCGGCCTGGTGTTCCTGGTGCTGTCGGGCGCGGCGCTGGCGCATATCCACTTCCATCCGTCGGCGAGCCTGCCGTTCTCCGCCGGGGGCGCCCTGGGCGAGAGCCTGGGCGACCTGGCGCGCAACCTGCTGAACGTGCAGGGCAGCACGCTGATGTTCATCGCCCTGTTCCTGTTCGGCCTGACCGTGTTCACCGACCTGTCCTGGTTCAAAGTGATGGATGTCACCGGCAAGATCACCCTTGATCTGTTCGAGCTGGTGCAGAGCGCCGCCAATCGCTGGTGGGAGGCGCGCAACGAACGCAAGCGCCTGGTGGCGCAACTGCGCGAAGTGGACGAGCAGGTCGACGAGGTGGTCGCCCCGGTGGTCGCGGACAAGCGCGAGCAGGTCAAGGCCCGCGAGCGCATCATCGAGCGCGACGAGGCGCTGACCAAGCACATTGCCCAGCGCGAACAGCAGCCGGCCCCGGTGATCAACATCCCGGCGCCGCCGGTCAAGGCCCCCGAGCCAAGCAAGCGGGTCATGAAGGAGAAGCAAGCGCCGCTGTTCGTCGACAGCGCCGTCGAAGGCACCCTGCCGTCTATCTCCATCCTCGACCCGGCCGAGCAGAAAAAGGTCGAGTACTCGCCAGAATCCCTGGCCGCGGTTGGCCATCTGCTGGAAATCAAGCTCAAGGAATTCGGCGTCGAAGTCTCGGTGGACTCGATCCACCCGGGCCCGGTCATCACCCGCTACGAAATCCAGCCGGCGGCCGGGGTCAAGGTCAGCCGCATCGCCAACCTGGCCAAGGACCTGGCGCGCTCGCTGGCCGTGACCAGCGTGCGGGTGGTCGAGGTAATCCCCGGCAAGACCACCGTGGGTATCGAAATCCCCAACGAAAACCGCCAGATGGTGCGCTTCTCCGAAGTGCTGTCGTCGCCGCAGTTCGACGAGAACAAGTCGCCGGTGACCCTGGCCCTGGGTCACGACATCGGTGGCAAGCCGGTGATCACCGACCTGGCGAAGATGCCGCACCTGCTGGTGGCCGGTACCACCGGTTCCGGTAAGTCGGTGGGCGTGAACGCGATGATCCTGTCGATCCTGTTCAAGTCGGGCCCGGAAGACGCGCGGCTGATCATGATCGACCCGAAAATGCTCGAGCTGTCGATCTACGAAGGCATCCCGCACCTGCTGTGCCCGGTGGTCACCGACATGAAGGACGCCGCCAACGCCCTGCGCTGGAGCGTCGCCGAGATGGAGCGCCGCTACAAGCTGATGGCGGCCATGGGCGTGCGCAACCTGGCGGGCTTCAACCGCAAGATCAAGGATGCCCAGGAAGCCGGCGAGGTCATCCACGACCCGCTGTATCGCCGCGAGAGCATGGACGACGAGCCACCGGCGCTCAAGACCCTGCCGACCATCGTGGTGGTGGTCGACGAATTCGCCGACATGATGATGATCGTCGGCAAGAAGGTCGAAGAGCTGATCGCCCGTATCGCGCAGAAGGCCCGTGCCGCCGGTATCCACCTGATCCTCGCCACCCAGCGCCCGTCGGTGGACGTGATCACCGGCCTGATCAAGGCCAACATCCCGACCCGCATGGCGTTCCAGGTGTCGAGCAAGATCGACTCGCGGACCATCATCGACCAGGGTGGCGCCGAACAGCTGCTGGGCCACGGTGACATGCTGTACATGCCGCCGGGCACCAGCCTGCCGATTCGCGTGCACGGCGCATTCGTTTCCGACGACGAGGTGCACCGTACCGTGGAGGCGTGGAAGCTGCGTGGTGCGCCGGACTACAACGACGACATCCTCAACGGCGTCGAGGAGGCCGGCAGCGGCTTCGATGGCGGCGGCGGTGGCGGCGATGGCGAAGATTCGGAAAGCGATGCCCTGTACGACGAAGCGGTGCAGTTCGTGCTGGAAAGCCGCCGGGCGTCGATCTCGGCGGTGCAGCGCAAGCTCAAGATCGGCTACAACCGCGCCGCGCGGATGATCGAGGCGATGGAGATGGCCGGCGTGGTCACGCCGATGAACAGCAACGGCTCGCGGGAAGTGATTGCCCCGGGCGGCCCGCGCGATTGATGATCACCTCGCCGGGCGCCAAGGGTGGCGCCCGGCCTATTCAATGCTCAATGAGGATTCCCATGCGCGCGATTCGCATGTTGTTGGTTTCTGCCCTGGCCGCGGCCAGCCTGTCGGCCCAGGCCGGCGAACAGGACGTGCAACGCCTGACCCAGTTGCTGGAAAAGTCGCAGACCATCGAGGCCAATTTCTCCCAGCTGACCATCGACGCCAGCGGCACCAGCCTGCAGGAAACGTCCGGCAAGATGACCGTCAAGCGCCCAGGCCTGTTCTACTGGCACACCGACGCGCCTCAGGAGCAGGTGGTGGTGTCCGACGGCAAGAACGTCACCCTGTGGGATCCGGACCTGGAGCAGGCCACCGTCAAGAAGCTCGATGTGCGCCTGAACCAGACCCCGGCGCTGCTGCTGTCGGGCGATGTGTCGAAGATCAGCCAGAGCTTCGACATCAGCTCCAAGGAGCAGGGCGAGGTGATGGACTTCACCCTCAAGCCCAAGACCAAGGACACCTTGTTCGACTCGCTGCGCGTGTCGTTCCGCAAGGGCCTGATCAATGACATGCAGCTGGTCGACAGCGTCGGCCAACGCACCAACATCCTGTTCAATGGCGTCAAGGCCAACCAGCCAGTGCCGGCCAGTCGATTCACCTTCGACATCCCCAAAGGCGCGGACGTCATCAAGGAGTAAACGGAGCCTGTGATGGACCTGTTTCGTAGCGAACCTGTCGCCCAGCCCCTGGCCGCCCGCCTGCGCCCGTCCAACCTGGACGAGTACGTCGGCCAGGAACACCTGCTGGCGCGCGGCAAGCCGCTGCGCGAGGCGCTGGAGCAGGGCGCGCTGCACTCGATGATCTTCTGGGGCCCGCCCGGGGTGGGCAAGACCACCCTGGCGCGGCTGCTGGCGCAGTTCTGCGATGCCCACTTCGAGACGGTGTCGGCGGTGCTGGCCGGGGTCAAGGAGATTCGCCAGGCGGTCGAGGTGGCCAAGCAGCAGGCCGGCCAGTACGGCCGGCGCACCATCCTGTTCGTCGACGAGGTGCATCGCTTCAACAAGTCGCAACAGGATGCCTTCCTGCCCTATGTGGAAGACGGCACGCTGCTGTTCATCGGCGCCACCACCGAGAACCCCTCGTTCGAGCTGAACAACGCGCTGCTGTCACGGGCGCGTGTCTACGTGCTCAAGAGCCTGGACGAGGCGGCGCTGCGCAAGCTGGTCAACCGCGCGCTCAGCGAGGAGCGGGGCCTGGGCAAGCGCAACCTGCGGGTGGGCGACGAAGCCTTCAAGATGCTCATGGCCGCCGCCGACGGCGACGGCCGGCGCATGCTCAACTTCCTCGAAAACGCCTCCGACCTGGCCGAAGACGGCAGCGAGATCGACGTGCAGATGCTGCAAAGCCTGCTCGGCGACAGCCGCCGCCGTTTCGACAAGGGCGGCGAGGCGTTCTACGACCAGATCTCCGCACTGCACAAGTCGGTGCGCGGCTCCAACCCCGATGGCGCCCTGTACTGGTTTGCGCGCATGCTCGACGGCGGCTGCGACCCGCTGTACATCGCCCGGCGCGTGGTGCGCATGGCCAGCGAAGACATCGGCAACGCCGACCCGCGCGCGCTCAGCCTGTGCCTGGCGGCGTGGGACGTGCAAGAGCGCCTGGGCAGCCCCGAGGGGGAACTGGCGGTGGCCCAGGCCATCACCTACCTGGCCTGCGCGCCGAAGAGCAACGCGGTGTACATGGGCTTCAAGACTGCCCTGCGCGAGGCCGCCGAGCACGGCTCGCTGGAAGTGCCGCTGCACCTGCGCAATGCGCCGACCAAGCTGATGAAGCAGCTGGGTTATGGCGACGAGTATCGCTATGCCCACGATGAACCTGATGCCTATGCCGCCGGCGAAGACTATTTCCCTGACCAGCTTGAGCCGCGCCAGTACTACCAGCCGGTGCCGCGTGGCCTGGAGCTGAAGATCGGCGAGAAACTGCGCCACCTGGCCGAGCTCGACCGCAACAGCCCCCGCCAGCGGAGAAAGCCGTGATCGCACTCATCGCCGCGGTCAGTGCCGGTGGCATCGCCGGCACCTTGATGCGCTTCGCCACCGCCAACTGGGTCGCCGCCCACTGGCCACGGCACTTCTATGCCGGTACGCTGGCGGTCAACCTGGTGGGCTGCCTGTTGATCGGCCTGTTGTACGGACTGTTCCTGCACAAGCCCCTGGCACCGGTCGAGCTGCGCGCCGGGCTGATGGTGGGCTTTCTGGGCGGCCTGACCACTTTTTCCTCCTTCTCGCTCGATACCGTGCGCCTGATGGAAAGCGGGCAGCTGCCGCTGGCCTTGGGCTATACCATTATCAGCGTGGTGGGCGGCCTGCTCGCGACCTGGGCCGGCCTTGCCCTGACCCGATTCTGAACCAACACCTACCTATAACGAGAGAACGATATGCTCGATTCCAAACTGTTACGCGGCCAACTTCAGGAAGTGGCGGATCGCCTGGCCTCCCGTGGCTTCAGCCTGGATGTCGCGCGCATCGAATCACTGGAAGAGCGCCGCAAGGCGGTGCAGACCCGCACCGAGCAGCTGCAGGCCGAGCGTAACGCCCGTTCCAAGTCCATCGGCCAGGCCAAGGCCAAGGGCGAGGACATCGCTCCGCTGATGGCCGATGTCGAGCGCATGGCCAATGAACTGGCTGCAGGCAAGAGCGAGCTGGACGGTATCCAGGCCGAGCTGGACGCCATCCTGCTGACCATCCCCAACCTGCCGGACGCCAGCGTGCCGGTCGGTGCCAACGAGGACGACAACGTCGAGGTGCGCCGTTGGGGCACCCCGCGCAGCTTCGACTTCGAGATCAAGGACCACGTCGCCCTGGGCGAGATCAGCGGCGGCCTGGACTTCGAGGCCGCCGCCAAGATGTCGGGTGCGCGCTTTGCCGTGCTGCGCGGGCCGATTGCCCGTCTGCACCGCGCCCTGGCGCAGTTCATGATCAACCTGCATACCGGCGAGCATGGCTACGAAGAGGCCTACACGCCTTACCTGGTGCAAGCGCCGGCCCTGATGGGCACCGGCCAGTTGCCGAAATTCGAGGAAGACCTGTTCAAGATCAGCCGCGAAGGCGAAGCCGATTTCTACCTGATCCCTACCTCCGAAGTGTCGCTGACCAACCTGGTGTCCGGCGCGATCCTCGATGCCAAGCAACTGCCGGTGAAGTTCGTCGCCCATTCCCCGTGTTTCCGCAGCGAAGCCGGTGCGTCGGGGCGCGATACCCGCGGCATGATCCGCCAGCACCAGTTCGACAAGGTCGAGATGGTCCAGGTGGTGGAGCCGAGCAAGTCCATGGCAGCGCTGGACGGCATGACGGCCAACGCCGAGCGCGTGCTGCAACTGCTGGAACTGCCCTACCGCGTGCTGGCCTTGTGCACCGGTGACATGGGCTTTGGCGCGGTGAAGACCTTCGACCTGGAAGTCTGGGTGCCGAGCCAGGACAAATACCGCGAGATCAGCTCCTGCTCCAACTGCGGTGACTTCCAGGCGCGGCGCATGCAGGCGCGCTGGCGCAACCCGGAAACCGGCAAGCCGGAGCTGGTGCACACCCTCAACGGTTCCGGCCTGGCGGTGGGCCGTACCCTGGTGGCGGTGTTGGAGAACTACCAGCAGGCCGACGGCTCGATCCGCGTGCCGGAGGTGCTCAAACCCTACATGGCGGGTGTCGAGGTCATCCGCTAAATGGACTACCTGCCGCTGTTCCACAAGCTGCAGGGTGGCCGGGTACTGGTCGTCGGCGGTGGCGAGATCGCCTTGCGCAAGGCGCGCCTGCTGGCCGATGCCGGTGCCGCGCTGCGGGTGGTGGCGCCGGACGTCGACGGCCAACTGGCCGCGCTGGCCCGTGAGGGCGGCGGCGAGGTCCTG
Organism: Pseudomonas muyukensis; assembly: GCF_019139535.1. Lineage (NCBI taxonomy): Bacteria > Pseudomonadati > Pseudomonadota > Gammaproteobacteria > Pseudomonadales > Pseudomonadaceae > Pseudomonas > Pseudomonas muyukensis. The sequence goes on from NZ_CP077073.1 coordinate 2,845,306, forward strand.
GTGCGAGGCTATCAGCCCGCTGACCTCGAGGGATGCCGCCTGGTGATCGCGGCCACCGACGACGCCGGGCTCAATGCCCAGGTCTCGGCCCACGCCCAGGCGCGCAGCCTGCCGGTCAACGTGGTGGACGCACCGGCCTTGTGCACGGTGATCTTCCCGGCCATCGTCGACCGTTCGCCCCTGGTGGTGGCGGTGTCCAGCGGCGGCGATGCGCCGGTGCTGGCGCGCCTGATCCGCGCCAAGCTGGAGGCCTGGATTCCTTCGGCCTACGGCGAGCTGGCCGGGCTGGCCGCGCGTTTTCGCGACAAGGTCAAGGCGTTGTACCCGGACGTCAACCAGCGTCGCGGCTTCTGGGAGCAGGTGTTCCAGGGCCCGATCGCCGAGCGTCAGCTGGCCGGGCAGGGCGGCGAGGCCGAGCGCCTGCTGCAGGCGATGGTCGATGGCGCGCCGGTGCAGCAGGGCGGCGAGGTGTACCTGGTGGGTGCCGGCCCGGGCGACCCGGACCTGCTGACCTTCCGCGCCTTGCGCCTGATGCAGCAGGCCGACGTGGTGCTGTACGACCGCTTGGTGGCCCCGGCCATCATCGAGATGTGCCGGCGTGACGCCGAGCGCATCTATGTTGGCAAGCGCCGCGCCGACCATGCCGTGCCCCAGGACCAGATCAACCGCCTGCTGGTGGACCTGGCTCGCCAGGGCAAGCGCGTGCTGCGGCTCAAGGGGGGCGATCCGTTCATCTTCGGGCGCGGTGGCGAGGAGATAGAGGAACTGGCCGATGAAGGCATACCGTTCCAGGTCGTGCCAGGCATCACCGCGGCCAGTGGTTGCTCCGCCTACGGCGGCATTCCGCTGACCCACCGCGACTATGCGCAGTCGGTGCGCTTCGTCACCGGGCACTTGAAGGATGGCACCAGCAACCTGCCTTGGCATGACCTGGTGGCGCCGGCCCAGACCCTGGTGTTCTACATGGGGCTGGTGGGGTTGCCGACCATCTGCGCCGAGTTGATCCGCCACGGCCGCGCGGCGAGTACCCCGGCGGCGTTGGTGCAGCAAGGCACCACGCGCAACCAGCGGGTGTTCACCGGGACCCTGGCCGACCTGCCCGAGTTGGTGGCGCGCCATGAAGTGCATGCGCCGACCCTGGTGATCGTAGGGGAGGTGGTGCAGTTGCGCGAGAAGCTGGCATGGTTTGAAGGTTCGCAAGACAACTGAAATCGCTGGGGCCGCTTCGCGGCCCTTGCGCGCCACAAGGCCGCGCCTGCAGGGATCGCGTACCCCTGTAGGCGCGGCCTTGTGGCGCGCAAGGGCTGCAATGCAGCCCCAGGCCTCTCAAGCCTGCCAGATCCCTTTGCCCGCCAGCCGCTCCCGGTCATGGGGCAGGCCAAAGTCCTGCAGCGGCCCCTTGGGCACGATCCCGTTCGGATTGATGGTCTTGTGGCTCATGTAATAGTGCTTCTGGATATGCTCCATGTTCACCGTGCCCGCCACGCCCGGCCACTGGTACAGCTCGCGCAGCCAGTTCGACAGGTTCGGATAGTCCGCCAGGCGCCGCAGGTTGCACTTGAAGTGCCCGTGGTACACCGCATCGAAGCGCACCAGGGTGGTAAACAGCCGCACATCGGCCTCGGTCAGGTATTCCCCGGCCAGGTAACGCTGGCGGCCCAGTAGCGCTTCCAGCTGGTCCAGCTCGTTGAACACCTCATCGAAGGCCTTTTCATAGGCGTCTTGCGAGGTGGCGAAGCCGGCGCGGTACACGCCGTTGTTCACTGCCGGGTAGATACGCGCGTTGAGTGCGTCGATAGTGGCGCGAAGTGGCTCGGGGTACAGGTCCAGGGTGTTGCCGGTGAGGTCGTTGAACGCCGTGTTGAAGATGCGGATGATCTCGGCCGACTCGTTGTTGACGATGCGCTTTTGCTGCTTGTCCCACAGCACTGGCACGGTCACGCGCCCGGTGTAGTGCGGGTCGTCCTGGGTGTAGCGCTGGTGCAGGTACTGCAGGGCCTCGAGGTGATCGCCGCTGGAGCCTTGCTGCTGGTCGAAGGTCCAGCCGTGCTCACCCATCAACCAGCTGACCACCGACACCTCGATCAACGGCTCCAGGCCCTTGATGGCGCGCAGGATCAGGGTGCGGTGGGCCCAGGGGCAGGCCAGCGACACATACAGGTGATAGCGGCCGGCCTCGGCGGCGGGCAACGGGTTGCGGCGCTGCGCGTTCTCGCGCTGGAAAGCGCCGTCCTTGCTGGTCTGGTACCACTGGTCATGCCAGCGACCCTCGATCAAAAGGCCCATGTCGAGCTCCTCGGAACACAGTGTTTGTCGTTGGAGCCCAGTCTAGAGCAAAGCGTTCGAATAAATAGCGCAAAGAATGCCGCTATCCAATCGATCAAATCGATGGGTTGCGCGCGCGCCAGTAAGCCCGTGCCTGGGCGAAGGCCTGCTCGCGGCCCTGGCCAAGGCCGCGCAGCGCCAGGGCCATGGTCGCGACCACGGCCAGTTCGCCGTAGCTGTCCTCGGCCTCGCCGCGCCAAACCGCCAGCAGGTGCTGGGGTTGCAGGCTGGTTGGCTTGACATGGCGCTGGGCGCTGAGGGCGGGCCATTCTTCGTCCCAGGCTTCGCCGGCCGCGGCGCCGTAGAGGTGGCTGGTGACATCCGGGTTGACCTCGATCTCGCCGCCGTCCCCCTTGATCACCAGGGCATGGTCGCCGAGCAGGCGGCTGGCCTCGCGGTGCACCGCCTGGTAGCCGGGGTGGAAGATGCTCTGCAGGCCACAGCGGGCGGCCAGCGGGTTGAGCACCCGGGCCAGCGAATGGATTGGCGAGCGCAGGCCGAGGGTGTTGCGCAGGTCGATCATGCGTTGCAGCTGTGGGGCCCAGTCCTGCAGCGGGAAGAACGCCAGCTGCTGGGTATCCAGTGCCTGGCCCACGGTGGCCCAATCGCGGCACAACGGGATCGCCAGCAGCTCAAGCAGCTGCTCGGTGTACAGCCGGCCGGCGGTGTGGGCGCCGCCGCCGTGCATCAGGATGCGCACGCCACTGGCGGCCAGGCACTTGACCGCCAGCAGGTACCAGGGCAGGTGGCGCTTCTTGCCGGCATAGCTCGGCCAGTCGAGGTCGACGGCAATGGCCGGCGCCTGGAGGTGGGCCCGCAGGGCCTCGGTGAAGCCAGCCAGCTCCTCGGCGCTTTCTTCCTTGTGGCGCAGCAGCATCAGGAAGGCGCCGAGTTGGGTGTCCTCGACCTTGCCTTCGAGCAGCAAGGTCATGGCCGCGCGGGCCTCCTCGCGGCTCAGGCCACGGGCGCCGCGCTTGCCCTTGCCAAGGATGCGCACGAATTCGGCGAACGGGTGCTCGGCCGGGGTTTCCAGGGTCAGGGGGCGGACGATGTTCGACAGAGGCTCGGTCATATGCAATTGGTCGGCTTGGGCAGGCCCGCCAGCTTGGCGGCCAGTTTGGCGGGGGTGCCGTTGAACAGGCGGTTCAGGTGTGGGCTGTTGCCTTTGTCTGCACCCAGCTTGAGCGCGGTGTACTTGATCAGTGGGCGGGTCGCCGGCGACAGCTGGTACTCCTGGTAGAACTGGCGCAGCAGTTCGAGGATTTCCCAGTGGTCCGCCGTGAGGGTGATGGCCTCGCGCGCCGCCAGGGCTTCGGCGGCTTCGTGGGACCAGTCCTGCAAATCGACCAGGAAGCCGTCCTTGTCCAGGGCTATGGCGCGTTCGCCGACAGTCAGGGTACTCATAGCCAGCTGTTGACCTTGTCGTAGTGCAGGGAAAGTTCGACGAAGGCCGGGTAGTCCACGGCCTTGGCCAGGGGGCTGTCGAGGCCGCGGGCGTGCAGGTCTTCCGCGAGGGCGAACAGGCGCTCGCCGAGGTTGGCGGCCTGCAGGGCGGCAGACGGCGCGCTGCCAGCCTTGAGCGCGTAGGTGGCGTCGCCGCACAGCAGCAGCGCGTCGTGGGGGCCCAGCAGGCGCAGGCAACTGGCCAGGCGCTCGTCGCCGAAGGGTGAGTGGGCGATTACATGCAGGGTGTTCATCAGAGCGTCACCACCTGGTCGTAACGGGCAATCAGCGCGCTCAGCGCGGCGTCGTCGAGCACCGCGACCGGGAGTTCCAGCGTTGTGCTGTCCAGGCCGCGGCAGGCCAGGCTGTGGGCGCAGGCGAACAGGTCCTCGACGCCGAACATCGGCAGCGCCTGCAGGTTGGCGGTCAGGTTCTTCTGTTGCACGGCATCGGGGTGCTGGGCGGTGCTTAGCTGGAACACGCCGTCATCGAGGAACAGCATGCCCAGCGGCAGGTCGAAGGCGCCACCGGCCAGGGCGATGTCCAAAGCTTCGCGGGCGGACGGGCCGCTCCACGGCGCCTGACGGCTGATGATCAACAGGGATTTGGCCATTTCAGTCGCCTCCGAAGCAGACCAGGCGGTCGGCCAGTTGCGCAGCTTCGTGCAACTGGCCCAGGCCGGACAGCTCCCACGGCATCGGCAGGTTCACCGCCGGGCGCTGGTAGCGGTTGGCCTCGGTGTCGTCCAGCACACCGCGGCGCAGGGCCGCGGCGATGCATACCACGGCGTCCAGGCGATGGTCGCTGACGAAGGTGCGCCACTGCGCGGCCACATCCAGCTCGTCCTGGGGCGTGACGATGTTGGCCGAGGCGCTGTGCACCCCGTCCTGGTAGAAGAACAACCGGGCTATTTCATGCCCGCCGGCCAGTACCGCCTCGGCAAAGCGCAAGGCGCGGCGCGAGGAGGGCGCATGGGCCGGGGAAAAGACCGCGATGGCGAATTTCATGGAAGGCTCGTGCAAATGAATGCGGCCATGATAAAGCAAAAAGCCCGCGCTGGTGGGCGCGGGCTTTTTGCTCTGGCGGGCGCGGCTCAGGCCTGCTCCTTGCCCTCGGGCAGGAACCAGTTGAGCAGCAGGGCGCAGATGCCGCCGGTGGCGACCCCCGACTCCAGCACGTTGCGCAGCGCCGCTGGCATGTGCGCGAGGAACTCCGGTACCTGCGCCACGCCCAGCCCCAGGGACAGCGACACGGCGATGATCAGCAAGGCGCGGCGATCGAGGCGGGTGCTGGCCAGGATATTGATGCCCGAAGCGGCTACCGCACCGAACATCACCATGGCCGCGCCACCCAGCACCGGCTCCGGCACTGCCTGGATCACCCCGGCGACGCAGGGGAACAGCCCCAGCAGAATCAGCATCACGGCAATCCACACGCCGATATGGCGGCTGGCAATGCCGGTCAGTTGGATCACCCCGTTGTTCTGGGCGAATACCGAGCTGGGGAAGGTGTTGAACACGCCCGCCAACAACGAGTTGGCACCGTTGACCAGCACGCCGCCCTTGATCCGCTGCATCCATACCGGGCCTTCCACCGGCTGGCGCGAGACCTTGCTGGTGGCGGTGACATCACCGATGGCTTCCAGCGAGGTGACCAGGTAGATCACCAGCATCGGGATGAACAGTGACCAGGAGAAACCCAGGCCGAAGTGCAGCGGCGTCGGCACCTGGAACAGCGCGGCCTGGTGCATGCCGGTGAAGTCCAGGCGGCCCAGGTAGCCGGCCAGGGCATAGCCCACGGCCAGGGCGATGACGATGGCGCAGCTGCGCATCCACACCACCGGGATGCGGTTGAGGATGACGATGATCGCCAGCACCACGCCCGACAGCAGCAGGTTCTCGCCATCGGCAAAGGTGCCGTTGGCCATGGCGCCGAAGCCGCCGCCCATGCTGATCAGGCCGACCTTGATCAGGGTCAGGCCGATCATCAGCACGACGATGCCGGTCACCAGCGGGGTGATCAGGCGTTTGACGAAGGGCAGGATGCGCGAAACACCCATTTCCACGAACGAGCCGGCGATCACAACGCCGAAGATCGCCGCCATCACGCTTTCCACCGGCGTGCCTTGCTTGACCATCAAGGCGCCACCGGCAATCAGCGGGCCGACGAAGTTGAAGCTGGTGCCCTGGACGATCAGCAGCCCGGCGCCGAACGGGCCGAAGCGCTTGCACTGCACGAAGGTGGCGATACCCGAGATCACCAGCGACATGGACACGATCAGGTTGGTGTCCCGCGCCGACACGCCCAGGGCCTGGCAGATCAGCAGGCCTGGGGTGACGATCGGCACGATGATCGCCAGCAGGTGCTGCAGGGCCGCCAGCAGGCCGATCAACAACCGCGGCTTGTCCTCCAGGCCAAGAACCAGTTCATTGGCAGGCGCCGCCGCGCCTGGGCCGTGTTCGTGTGAACTCATGGGAAATGCTGCCCCGGAAGAAAAAAGGAGCGCATTCTACGGGCTGAATCGGCATTGGGGTAGAGGCAAGCACGATGGCGACATAATCGCGGATGAAACACTGAATAAGCTGACTTTTAGGTCAATGCTTGCCAGGCTATCGATCGCCAGCCCTAGCGTTTCGAACAGGCACGAAAAAGCCCGCCGAAGCGGGCTTTTTGTGGGGCAATGGTTACCGATGCGATCAGTCGTCGCGCCCCATGATGCCAAACAGTTGCAGCAGGCTGACGAACAGGTTGTAGATCGACACGTACAGGCTGATGGTGGCCATGATGTAGTTGCGTTCGCCGCCATGGATGATGGCGCTGGTCTGGAACAGGATGCAGACCGACGAGAACAACACGAAGCCGGCGCTGATCGCCAGTTGCAGGCCGCTGATCTGGAAGAAGAAGCTGGCCACCACGGCACCCAGCAGGACGAAGAAGCCGGCGGTGATGAAACCGCTGAGGAAGCTCATGTCCTTGCGGGTGATCAGCACGTAGGCCGACAGGCCACCGAACACCAGGGCGGTCATGGCGAAGGCCGAGCTGACCACTTCGGCGCCGCCGGCCATGCCCAGGTAGCGGTTGAGGATAGGGCCGAGGATGAAGCCCATGAAGCCGGTGAGGGCGAAGGTGGACACCAGGCCCCAGGCCGAGTCACGCAGCTTGTTGGTGAGGAAGAACAGCCCGTAGAAGCCGATCAGCACCACGAAGATGTTCGGGTAGCCGACGCGCATCTGCTGGGCGACGAAGGCCATGATGCCGCTGAAGGCGAGGGTAAGGGCCAGCAGGCTGTAAGTGTTGCGCAGGACCTTGCTGACCTCCTGCTGCTCGACCTGCTGGCCGTGTTGGACGGCGTAATCCTGTTCGCGCATGGCGCACTCCTTTGGGGTGAGACCGCGGTCCGGGACCTGCGGTATTGGAACATATGGCGCAAAGCATACCAGAGCTGCCGCAACCCGCGACACAGAGAGTTTGACAGCGTGTTTCATTACGGTATGATTGCCGCCGCAAAACCAGCTGGAAGCGTGGCCGAGTGGTTTAAGGCAACGGTCTTGAAAACCGTCGATGGGCAACTATCCTAGAGTTCGAATCTCTACGCTTCCGCCATATTCAAAGCCCTGATTTTTCAGGGCTTTTTGCGTTTTTGTGGCATAGTAAAACCACCCATGGGAACACCCTTGGGAATGGTTTTATTTGTCAGCGCTGGCAAAACTTTCTCTATTTGGTGGGTTTCGCCAGAGCTCCAACGCGGCGGTAAACCCGTTCGGTGATGTCGCCCTTGGTGTGCCCCAGCAGCAGGCTGGCGTGGTCGACGTCAGTGATTTCAGACGCAGCTTTTGGGCGGATGTCTCGGAACTGGAACTGGCTGATCCGGCCGGCCAGGACCTGGTCGCCGGCTGCGACTGCTTCCTTCACAGCTTTCTCTCTGGCATCGTCCCATCGATGGCGAAGCATGGCCGCCGAGACCCGTTTGCCTGAATCGGTCAACAACAGGTAGGGCGATCCGTGGGGTGCGTTCCGCTCCAGAATTTTTCTGATCAGACTGCCCAGGCCACTTTCCACTCCGTCCACCTCGAGCATGATCCGCAGCTTCTTGTTGGTCTTCTTCTGTTTCACGCCGAGGGCATTGCCCTCGATGTCGTCCCTCCTCATCACCAGCACGTCCGCCGGCCGCTGGCCCGTCAAATACGCTAAGTCCATGGCGTCCTTCAATTCACCAACCGCTTTCGCGTAAACCGCACTCCAGATTGCGTCGTTCGCGTAGAAGTCCCGCGGCACCTCCTTATTCTTGCGTACACCCTGGCAGGGGTTCTCCCGGTTGGTCAGACCCCATTCACGGGCGATGTTGAAGATGTGCGATAGGGTGGCGATCTCGCGATTCGCCCTCACTGGGGCGGTCCTGGCATCGCGATACTTCGCCACATGCGCAGGGGTGATGCCGTCGATTGGGGCCTTCTCGAAGTAGTTTCGCAACTGGCGTATCTCGGCCAGGTTGTCCTTCTGTGTGCGTGGCGCCTTCTTCGGGATGATGTCGCGCTCGTATCGGTCAAAGATCGCACCCAGGGTGACCAGGTCCTTGGGTTTCTCCTTCGCTTCCAGTTCGGCCCACTTCAGCCTTGCCAGATTCAGGTCAGTGCCCAGCGGTACCGGCTTCCCAGACTTATCCAAGTAGAAGTAGCTGATCCACTCCTTGCCAGGGTTTTTCTTGCTTTTACTAGTGCGCTTGCGCCGGTACATGCCGGGCGGCAGGTCACGGTTCTCAGTCTTCCGTGGGCGCATTTCACCTCACCTTCGAAATGTCAGGTGTCCACGCAGGGACTACAGGTGGTGGCGACGCCGTTGGTACTATTCCAAGGCTCACGCCCAGCTTCATGCGGACGTAATGGCGGCCAACCAGTGGGCGCCCGCTGCGGGTTTCAACGAATACCCAACCACGTTCCTCAAGCCAGCGGCGCTGATATCCCCTGGCCTTATAGCCAGTCAGCTCGGCTAGCTCTTCGTCCGAAAGAATCTCGGTTTGCATGTGATGGTCTCCACGCCGCTGGTCGCGGCAGGTGTGATTAAATGGGTCCTCAATCAGGAGGATCGATATGGGCAAGACAGCCAATAAACCGTTCTACTTCGCAGGCGCACCGCTCGTTGCGATTGGTGCCGCCTTTGCCGCTGTAGGGGCGTCGGGGCAGGAAGCCTTCGGCTACACCGCAGTTGGGCTACTGGTGCCTGGCTTGTTGTTGCTCGGGGCGGGCTATAGGTCGAGTCGCCAGCGGGCTTAGTGGGGATCAGCCTTTTCCTACAGACCCTGCCCAGCGAGTTCGTCATGATTCGTTTGGTCGCTCAGTTAGTCGTCTTGGGTCCAAGACCGACGTAAACCTGGCTGGGCGGCTCTACCTAAGTCATGCGCTTGCCGGGTGGCCAAGATGCGTATTCTCCCGGTGGCAGCTCGTCGGTCACGTCATGACCGGCCCACTCAAGAAACTTGCCGATCGGCATGCGCGGATAGTGCCGCCCAGGTGCCACCGATGGTCCGTCGTACTGGACCTCATCCACGCCGACATAGATTACGGTTCGATCATTAACCAGACCGCAGCTGCGCACGCACGCGGGCTTCTTGCCGCGATAGGTACGGCCGCGCTGTAGTTCGAGTAATTCAGGCATGACGATTCCTTGGCTGCTGTATCGCAGCGGCGAGTTGAGGGAATAGGGTTTGAATTGGAAGGAGTACAGGTGTGCTCTTCGCGTCATGATCAGGCGTCTGGGCACACACCATCGCCGTTCAAGTCCTCGCACAACTGTGCATCGCATTCGGGGCAGTCCGTGAGCCGGTAGTGTTCAGCTTCCTCGCAATGCTTACATCCAGGGGGTGGGCCGTATGTGGCCTCCGGCTCTGCGCTGGTTTGCATTCCGTCAGTTAGCCAAGCTGCGACCTGGTCAGCGCTCAGAACGGCGAGGGTCTCGGAGCACTCATCGCAGCCCAGCACCAGCAGGCACTGAACATCTTGTGTGGTGAGCCGGCCATGTTGAGCGTGACCGGCGTTCTTGTTGTGGGTCTGCCAAGTCAGGGCGGTGCTGCCGCATTCGCGTCACGGATGCAGAGTTTCTTCTCGGTGTTGGATCGGTTTTCTGTGGGCATGGGGATACCTTGCGGCTATAGTGCCGAACTTGAGAAGTGGTTAGCATAAAACTGTATCCTGCCGAGCCTTATGCTTTGCACTTAAAGTCAGCACCGTACGCTCCAGATGGGGGATAAATGAAAGATAAATTTGTCAATGGTTTTGAAAGGGTGGTCGTATTCTTTCCTGCGCTTGCCATAATTGCGGCGCTAATTGCAGTTTTTCAACTGGCCTATCAATACACAACAGAAGCGTCAACTAGTATCGGGTCTCGAGTGGATTCGCTGAATGACGTAATTAAATATCAGAAAGCGCTAGAGGATGTCGCAAAGACTCAGGCTGAGGTTGAGAAAATCAAAGCAATTTTCAGCGAGATTCCAACGGAAAATCCGGGTGAGATCGGCGTGCTCGAGATGGCCGAATTTAAAGAGCGAATGCGGTCGATTGAACAAAAAGTTAATGGCCTAGATACTGCAATCAATTCAAGTCCCGAAAAGTCTCTAGCTATACCGGTTTTACGCAAGGATTTCGACTACTTAGTTAAGGATGCTGAAAATCAGCGAGCTATTTTTCGGGCTGAAATTGATAAGATTTATGAGCAGCAAAAATGGATTACTAATGGGATAATTACGGTGCTTTTGTTGGTGATAGCTTCTGGCGCCGCGTTGCTTGTCAGGATCTGGCTCAAAGGCTCCAAGATTGCTTCCGACTGATGAGTACCATATTGAAAACAGCTTAGTCGCTACATATGCAGTCTATAAGGTCATCGGCTTCATCGAAGTACAAATCCAGCGGCATCTGGCGGCCCACCTGGTCAGCCATCCACGCCATCGCCTTGTAGTTTGGGCGATCCCGGCGGAACACCTGGCCGGTACGCTCTTCCGCCTCGATCCACCAGCGGGCCGCGTCGGGGTTCTCGATGATGGCCCTAATGATCTTCTCGGGTGACTTCAGGAAGCAGAGATCGCAGTTACCCAGGTCGGAGTCGATGCCCAGGTCGAATAGCTGGCGCGCCCAGAAGCTGTTTACATCAGCCTTCAGCACGCCGGCGTGGTACATGGGCGTCACGTTTTCCCAGCGGTTTCCCCCTTTCTCGTTCGCCGCCATCATGCGGTGGTACCGCCGCGGCTCGTCTGCCCGGATGCCGATAACCGCGTCCCAGGAATCCAGGCCCACCACATCACGCATGTACCAAGTGCTGGCCTTGATCTTCATCCTATCCGTGCACATTCGGTTGACCGGGTTCGGCAGGATGGGTGGCTCGCCCTTTTCCTCGCGGCGATAGTCGGCGTAGTACTGAAGCATCAGGTCGAACGGCTCTCCGTTCCGGCTTGCCGTCTCGTAGCTGACGATTTTCCAGCGCAGGCCTTGGTCATACACCCCGTCGAATTCCAACCAGGTGATGGGTACATTCCAATGGCGTTGGCACTCGCGAATGAAGTCGAGCGTTTCATCGCGCTCCTTGCCAGTGTTTTGGAAGGTGACGTGCACCCCTTCGGGGAGCTGGCCGCCATGCGCTTCGAGGATGTGGTACAGCATGTAACCGGAACTGCGTCCGCCACTGAAGCCGATCTGCGCCGGCCCAGTGATCTGGTAGGGGGGCATGGGCAATCTCCATTGCAGGCGCCGCCCTCGCCGGGGTGGCGTGATTGGTTGAAGTGAGGTATCTGTGGCGGCTATGGCATGGAGCCGTTCAAGGAGATGCGATGTTTGCTCGGATTGTTGTTGGGCTTCTGATAGGTTTCGTGGCAGGCATTGTTGAAGCTCTCGGCCCCTCGTTGTCGACGAAGTGGCGCACTATTACGGAAGCACTGATCTTCCTGTTGGGGCTCGGCTTTGTCATTTCATCGTTCATGTTCGGAGCGGTGTACGGGGTAATGGCCTTCGCTGAAATAGCTGGCGGTTACTACGCGTTTTCCAAGGTCGCGTCAGCCAAAAAGGCAAGACCTTAAATGCGCCGGCGCTCCATCCGTCGAGGCCAGCGAATAGGTAGATTGCTGTGATCATGGGAAATTCTCTGGCACATGCTAGAGTGCTATAACTTACCAACGAAGGGGTTAGAGATGGTCCAAGTAGTTGAAGTCATCGCGGAATTCAAAGCTGACGGATTCATCAATGTGGGGCGGGGAACCCGTGCGCGAGTGGTTCGCCTTCATGATGCGGAGCAATACGGAATAGAAGTTGACCATGTGGTGAGGGGAGTAGCCATACCATCTGGCCTTTTCGATACCGTAGAAGATGCGAAAGCGGCGTTAATTCAATTCTGGGATGAGTGCAACGAGGCACTCCAAAATAATCCTTCATGGATGCAGGTTCTATAGCAAAGCGGCTCTGGATGATGGCGCCGCCCTCGCCGGGGAGGCGCTATCGTTGAAGAGGAAGAAGTGCTGGCGGGCAGCGCCGGAAACGTGTTGCTCTCGCAAAGCGACTTTTAATCGTCAGGCGAAGTGAGGTAATCCATAGCAACCGCATGGTGCGGTTCAGGAGTCGTTTATGTCGGTTTGGAGTGAGATTTTTTCCGGTGCAGTAGGAGCATTGGTGGTTCTTGCAGTTCAGAAGGGAGTCAGTTTCTGGGCAGATCGAAGAGATTCACAGGCCATCTATCAATGGCTGGAGAGCGAATCTAAGATCCCAGGGGCTCCGGACTACCGATCAACTCGAGCTATCGCAAGCAATGCGAATTTGACTGAAGAAAGGGTTCGTCAGCTTTGCAGCGTCGATACCCGGATCCACCTGTCCACAGGAACCAATCCGGACCTATGGACGCTCAATGAGTCCAAGCGTGACCCCCAGCATCAGATGTTTTGATCACTGGTCCAGACAAAGCCTCAAAGCCTCCCGCGACCGGAAGTTCTCGAGCTTCCGCGCCACAGATGGTGACACCATGATTTCGTGGCGCGGAGGTGTCAGTAGCGGCAGTGCTCCGTCCAGGCCCAGCGCATGTAGGTGATGAATCATCAGCGTCATCGCCTCGCCTTGTTCCTTTATCCCGGCCCACCCCATCAGTTCCAGCAGCGCCTGTTTAGTCCCTGGTCGAACTTTCAAGCGCAGGTCCTCTTCCTGCAGTCGCTCGGCCTTATGGCGGCGTCGCTGGTCGCGCTCTGCTTGGTCCATCGCCATACGTCACCTCCGTTTAATCTGCGGTGCGGGAAATGCTGGTTCGCTTGCCTGCTTCCATTGCCTCAATAAGACGCATGGCCGCACGGTGGCTAAAGCAGAATCTCTTGGTTTTGCCGGTAGCAATTTCAATGATGTGCCAAGCCTTGCCCTTGGCGACTGCCTGGAACAGAGGTTCGGGAGCCGGGGCAGGGCGGCCAATCAACTCGTAGAACTCGGCGGTAGCCATGAGGGAGCGTGCACGCAGGGCGGCCAGGCCGTCCACGCGCTGCTGCATGGAGTGGTGCATAGTATGATCCTCTGTTGGGATTCAGGCGTGGTGCTCGAAGGCCTCGGCCTTGCGAACGATTCGAATCTGGGCGGTGCGCCGCTCGGGCGCTCTGCGATCGCGGCGCAGTGGATCGCCGTCATCGATGACCGCATGCATAGCGATCAGGCCGGCGAGAGCGATGCATAGCGGACTGATGATCTGCCGGCGCATTGCTTCGGCCACCGCAGCGGCACGACGGGCCACGCCGAGCTTGAACATCGCGTTTTCAATACGGTTGGCGACTGTGCCCGGGGTGATCTGCATCTGCTGAGCAATCTGTTTGGCGGTCATGCCCTGGGCGACGCCGAGCAGCGCCTCCAGCTCGCGAGGAGCCAGCCCTTTGCCAAGGTGGCCTGTCCATGTGCCGCAGGTGATCGTTTCCATGAGTGGTCCTTGGTGGGCTGCATTGGAGAGCCGATCCCGCCTGTCTCCCTGAACATGTTGATGTAGGGTCGGGAAGGGCTCTCCGATGCAGTCGTAGTGGCACACTGCCAATTTAGGGCGAAATGATTTACCCTGACCGCTGAACTGGCAGCCAGGGACGAGTGCAGAATGACGACTACCATCACCTGTATCGAAGACTTAAAAGGTCGCGAGCAATACAGAGAGTTCCTTGACTTCAGTGAAGGTAGTGGCCGCGAGTTACTTGATATTGTCACCGACTATTCTTTTCCTGATACCAAAATGATTTCTTGCGGCATCCAGGGTTGCCGCACTATGCATATGCGTGGTTTTTTAGTTGTGACCACTGATGGTTTGGAAACAAATATCGGCAATGTGTGCGGAAAGAAATACCTTGGGGAAAATTTCAAAGTAAAAAAAGCGATCTTCATTCAAAGGCAGAATGAAGAGCGGAATATGTTTTTAATATCTGAGTTAAAAGACAAGATCCGTTTGCTCAAACCACTCCTTAGGGAGTTATACCTCAGGGCGAGCTCTGTGGTGAAGCTGAAGATGGTATGCAATAAGGCTCATCCCCAACTGGTTAGACTAATTGTCGAACGGGCTAAACTTGACCGGCCAGTACTTACCGGGCCAGTGCCAATGACGCGCGCCGAAGCCAAGAGCTTGCATTTTCACGAGGCCAAGGAAGATGCGGATGGCAAAGTAGAGGCATTTGAGTCATGGTTTATACGGCGCCGACCGAAGAAAATTGTACAATTGGCATCTTTGGAAGGGCTTCTTTTCTGGAGGTTCGATTTGCATCAGATGCTCCGGCGAGACGTTCTGGATGTAGTGTCTGAGCTGGAATCGCTCAATGAAGAAGAGCTTTCGGGATTATCAGCCTCCTCTCAACGTAGGTTTGCGCGATGGGGGCAAGGACTTGATAATAAAGTTTCAGAGGTCGAGAGTGTGATCAAGGCCGGTGAGCAGTTTTTTGTTTGTGAAAATATCGACTCTTTGGGACTGTTTGAACCCGACCTTGACAAGAACTCTCGATCAACCTTGCGGTATGCGCTTGAAGCTGTGAAGAAGGCAATAAAGAGCAGCTGATCAATTCGGCATTTCTTTTTGCTCAGGCTCGTACATGCACAGATTTCCGCCGCCTGGCCGCTCGATAGTTTTAAGCATCTCTCTCTGTAACTCCCCGATTGCCCAGGCTGCTGCTAATACAACGAGCTCTCTGCACGAGGCATCATTCGCCTCGAACCCTTGAATCAAAATCCGTCCCTTCTCAACGATCACCGCTCCTACTCTGGTAATGCATATTTTATTTTCGCTAACCATGTGTGCCTCTATGCGTCTCACGATTTTCCGTTTGGCCCTGCGGTGAAGGCCAATCAGTAAAATCCCCGGCTTCTTCGCAAGCGAGAGGCCGGAGCATTTTGGTTGTTGTTCCTCCAGCCGCGGCGCTCACCCGCTGGAAAACTGCATTGGCGCTTTACGCTGCACGCCCAGGGCAGTTGCCACCCCTCTGAACAGTTGAGGCCTGTCCATCGCTGCCTTCGTTGCTGGCCGGTGTCGATCCGGCGAAGGCAAATATCACGTATTGTGTTATTTGATGTCAACACGAAACGTGATTATTTTTCAGGTGAGCAACAAAAAACCCGGCATTTAGCCGGGCTTGGTTGGCGAAAGGAGTGCTACCAGAGGACCGAGGACCAGAAGACTTTCCCTAGTATGACGATCTCTTTAGCGACCATCTCTTCTGCGCTGTATTCCTCGTCAGGATGCTCATCACGGTTGAAGCTGCGCATCCTGATTCCACCACCAGGCAAGCGGTATAGGGTTTTCACCCGCAGCTGCCCGCCATGGTTGATTGCGTACATCTTGCCATCGATTACGGTAGTGGCGCCCTGATCAACGCCGACTGTACTTCCATCGGGTAGCACGGGCTCCATGCTATTGCCGCCAACGGTCACACAAACTGCTTCGCTTGGTTGCACGTTCTGTCGGCGAAGGGTGATTTTGCCGAACCGCAATTTGCGCGTATGTGATTGCTCAACAACCGTGCGGCCTCGGCCTGCTGAAAGCTCGACCTCTTTCAGGTAGGGCACGTACACCTCATCTCCATCCAATGGCGTTTCGTCATCCCACACATCAAATGGGCCAATCATCGTCGCGTTTGATTCGACCGCCTCAGCGCCCGCTTCCGGGGCGCTCGGTTTGTAATCCAAGATGATTTCCGACTCATCCACACCAATCGCATGTGCAATTAGGCGCAGATCCGCGAGAGATGGCTCCCGCGTATCAGTTTCGTAGTTGCCCACCCGTGATTGGGATTTCCAGCCGCAGGCAGTCGCCAGCGCGGCCTGGGAGAGCCCGGCGGCCTTGCGGTGGCGTTTGATGCGTTGTCCGAGGGTCTCTTTCATAGCCGTGATTGTAATCACGTTACGAAATACCTCGCTTTCACTCTTCGTGATTGAAAATAACACGTTACGTGTTTATCCTGGGGTCCAGTCAAGAGGAACCCCTATGAACCACGTTCGACAGATCCGAAAGGGGGCGGGAATCAGTCAGGCCAGTCTCCGGCGAAAGCTCGATTGGAACCAATCACGGCTCGCCAATTATGAGGCGGGGCGGAGGGCCCCAGGGCTGGAAGAGGCAAGACAGATCGTCTCGGCCCTAAATCAACTTGGAGCGAGTTGCGCCCTGGATGATGTTTTCCCTGTTTCAGCCGGAGGTCTGACGCCAAGTGGTGCAGATTCTGATCTAGCCAGCCTTGTGCGAGTAGATGGCCAAAACACCTGCTAATTCATCCAGTACCCAAATCGCGGGCATAAAAAAACCGGGTGGCAGCCCGGCTTTCTCAACTTCTGAATCGGGATCAATTATGCATTTCTCCAATGATGCGCGCAATGCTGCGCCTGTCGCTCTATGCCTATCGCAATGGTGGCAAGCGTGAGCGTACAAGCCATGACCTGGGCACTCGCCATTCCCAAAGCTGCACTTGAGAATCCTGCAGCCCGTCATGTCCTGCTCTGCTTGGCCAACTACGCAGGCAGCGATGGAAGAGGGGCATTCCCTTCTGCCGGGACTCTCTCTGACGACACCGGCCTTTCTGAGCGAACAGTACGGCTGAAGCTAGATGAGCTCGCCCAGGCTGGTTGGATCGCTGAGGGTAACCAGGCAATTGCTGCTGCCCATATCGATCGCCGCGACCGTCGCCCCGTCGTTTACGACCTACTAATTAAGCGGGGTGCAACTGCTGCACCTCGTCCTGAACGGGGTGCAGGAAACAGCACGGGGTGCAGCTCACAGCAGAACGGGGTGCAGCAAAACGCAGAACGGGGTGCAGCAGCTGCACCCAATCCGTCATTGAACCAATCTACTCTCTCTCTGCGCGAGCCGTTCCCAATGTCCCTCGAATGGGAACCGAATCCGGAACTGCTGAAAGCCTACGCCCGTCGGGCGGGTCTGACCCTGGATCAGTTCAACGCGGTTGCCATATCCGGCTTTGTGCTCCACCACGATGCCAAGGGCGTGGCCCAAACCGAAAAGCAGTGGCTGGCCGCCCTGGTCAGTTGGGTGAAGTCCGATCTCGCCCGTGCTGCACGCTCGCCCGTTGCTCGCACCGGCGGATCGCAGCGCACCAGCTTCGATGACGATGACACGTCGTGGATCGGAGAAGAGGGCGACCAATGAATCAGGTTGCAACCGTGGCCCATGGCTTGTGGGCAAAGGTCCAGGCTGGCCAATACGTCGCCTCGGATTACTCGCTGCCTGCCGACGTGAAGGCCGAGCTCAATCGCAAAACTGCTGGGGTGATCAACGACCTGTTCCGCGATCTGCGCACGATCTGCAGCGCCTGGAAGCAGGCATGGCCGGATGAAGCGACGTACAAGGCGGCCAAGCAGCAGTGGCTAACCGCGTTTCTTGAGGCTGGCATCAACACGCCGGAGCAACTGCAGTTCGGTTTGATGCGCTGCCGGCAATCCGGCCGTGAGTTCATCCCGGCGCCCGGGAAGTTTATCGAGTGGTGCCAGCCTTCACCGGAAATGCTGGGCCTTCCCCCGCTGGCTGCTGCCTTCCGTGAGGCTTGCCGTAATGCGCATCCCGCCATGGCAGGGAAGGGCAAGTGGACCCATGACGCGGTCTGGCACGCGGCCAAGGAAAGTGGTTTCGAGAACTTGAGCAAGCTGGCTACTGACGTGAGCGCCAAGCTGTTCGAGCGCAACTACACGATTGCCGTTCGGCGCCTGGTCGCAGGTGAGCCGTTGCAGAGGATGCCGCTGGCTCTCCCTGCGGAGGTGCCAGGCCAGCGCACGCCAAAAGTGGGGAATGAAGCCCTGGCGGCGATCCGATCCAGGATGCTCGGCCGATGATCGAGCTTCCCGCACCTGACCTCACCGAATACCGATACGCGCTGTACTGCCGCTCCGATCTGTTCGGGCTCTCCAGTACCTCGCATCCACCCATTGCGCTCTATCGCGACGAAGCTTCGGCCGTCGCGCATGGACAACTCATGTGGCCGAGCGCTTACACCGTCATTGACCTTCATGGAGAAGACAGCCCATGCGGCAATCGAAGCTGACCAAGGCCGCACGCGGCCGGGAGTGCCAAGTGCGCATTCCCGGGGTGTGCAACGGCAATCCAGAAACTACCGTGCTTGCGCATTACCGTATGGCGGGCACCTGCGGTGTGGGTTTGAAACCACACGACATGCAGGGCGCTTGGGCCTGCAGCGCCTGCCATGACGCCTGTGATGGCCGTAGTCGCGATGTCGACCGCGACACAGCGCGGCAGTACCACGCCGAGGGCGTGATGCGTACCCAGGCCTCTTTGATCAATGAGGGGGTGTTGATCGCATGAGTGCGACCCGGGAAGTGAAGTTCAGCGAGGCCGAAGTTCGCCGGCAGGCTGCCGACAAGGCCGTACGCGACCTGCGCGACCCTCGTCACCCTGGCCTGTACCTGCGGTTCTGGATCACCCGCGAGCGCGGCACGTGGCACCTGGTGCGCGGCAGGAAGTGGGTGCCGGTCGCACGTTGGCCCGACTTGGGCGTTGCAGCGGTGATTGCCGAACTGCCCGCGCTGCGTCGGCGTCTGTTGCGAGATCCGGCCACCGCGCCCGTGGCGTCCGGCATAGGTACCGTGGGCCAGCTGCTGGACTGGTACGGCGACCGGATGGCCCGTGATCGCTCATTGTCGGCGAAGCGCAAAGCAGGCGCACGGTCTGCCATCGCTCAGCACTTGAAGCCGCGACTGGCGGATCTGGCCGTGACGGACGTGAGTGCCGACTCTCTCGACAAGCAACTGATGTGGCCGGCTCAGGCCGATGTGTCGCTCTCCTATCTGCGACAGATGTTCGCCCTGTTGCTGACCGCCTTCCGCCAGGCCTTGAAGCTGGGCCTGATCGACGGGAACCCCATGGCCGGGATGCGCTTCAACGACTTTACCAAGGCCAAGATCCTGCCGAAGGCGGCGCGCCTGCGTGACGTGCAACTGCCCGAGCTGATGCAGCAACTGGCTCACGCCTTCGACGCGACCCCCAGTGACGCGATGCTGGCCCTGATGATGCTGGCCCACGGCACCCGAATTGGCGAGACCCGTATGGCGCGATGGGCTGATGTCTCGTTGGCGGCGGCCGAGTGGTTCATCCCAGCGGCGAACACCAAGACTCGCACCGAGCACCGCTTGCCTCTGACCGCCCAGCTGCAAGCAATGCTGACCCGGTACCGGGCGATTCAGCAGGCTCAGGGTTACCAGGGCGCCTACCTGTTCCCGAGTCGACGCGGGCTGCCGCTCAGCGAGACGCAGGCCAGTGCCGTCTTCACCCGGTTGGGGCAGGGCGCCTGGACCAGTCACGACCTACGCAAGGTGTCCCGCAGCACCTGGACCGACCTCGGCATCGACGGCCACATCGGCGAGATGCTGCTGAATCACTCGCTGGGCAAGATCGCCAGCACCTACATCCACACCCAGGCCATGCAGCAGCGCCGGGCAGCCCTGGAGAAGTGGCACACCTGGTTAGACGGCATTGGTTTCGGTGCCATTCACGGCCTTACAGAGGCCTTATCCGAGATTTTTCATAACGGCGCGCAGCCCGCTAATGGCGGGGCTTCGAGCGACCTTACCGAATTTGTTACTAGCGAGGATTCGAAATGAGCAGCGGCAACAAGATGCGCTCCGACCTTCCTTCGGTGCTCAAGCAGTCGATCACCGACCATCCTGGCTATCCGGGCTTCGTTGCCTGGTGCGAGAGCCAGCTAATTCACCCTTACCCGATCTATTTCCTGATCTGGCAGGCCTCTCGCGAATCGCTGCGCATCAGGAACCCTTTCGAATTGATCATGGGTGACCCTGATGGGCAGTGGGCGCACGACGTGGTTGAAAAGTCGCTACGCGCCCAAGGGCTGAAGGTGGTCGATTGATGAAGAAGCGTGGCCCGGACTTCAAGAAGGCCGTGATCGAGCTGGACAAGTGCCCTTTGTGCCGCGGGAGAGCGGTCATTCAGGGCGTGTTTCACGAACTGCCATGCGACCACTGCAACGCCTCTGGCTGGGTAGCGGCTGCAACTGGCGAGGTCCTGGCCCTGGATGAACTGGTGACCCAGCTCAGCATGAGGCTGCAGGCCGCGACACGGCAGATCGAGCAATTGAGGAAGGTGGGGGCCACAGGCCCGGCAGCGGCATATCTGGATGGAAACCGGCTTGGCGCCGGCGGCACGAACTACACCGGGGATTGAGGGGAAGAACATGAGCCATTTGGAAAGAAGTGCCGAGGAGCTGCTGGAGCATTGGGGGCGGTGGGTTGTGCTGGGGTCGGGCGTGTCGTGCTGTGCATCGCGGGAGAACACGATCCTGGATCCAATTATCACCGACGACGAAGCTCTCTTCGTTGACCGCCTGGTCGGTCGGTTGTTGCAGCGCTATGCCGAGTGCGGCGCCGTGATCATGAAGTACTACACCTCGCGGGATACTTCGTTGCGTGATGTGGGCAAGAAACTTGGGTTTGGCGAGGAGAAGACCCGCCAGCTGTGGAAGGCAGGTGTGGCATGGGTTGATGGTGCTTTGGATGTTCGGCGTGAGGCCGCTTGACATCCCCGGGGTCTATCTGTAGCTTTTACGTTACTTTGCGGTTTTTCCGCGTGCAAAGCCCGTTATGAGAGCGGGCTTTTTGCTTTCTGCTGGTTGTGAAATCATTGCTCTCTTTCAGAGAGGAGAGCCAGTGATGGACAGGGACACGCAGCGGGAAATCAGCAATATTGTTGAGTACGTTCACGACGAGGCGACCAAGGAGTTTGCTAATGTCAGGTCTCCAGAGCCGTACGAAACTCATGTGTCCAGCGGGGATAGTCATCCGGACCGAGTTCGCCTAATTGGTGAAGGGATCCGTGTTGGTCTGCGCGATTACTACCGTCCTGAACGTATCACTGTGACGGTCGCTGAAAGTGGTTATTTCATCCGGATTCAGCGGGCCTAACCCGCAACATTCTTAAATATTCACTGCTTACGAAGCCCTGGCAATTGCCGGGGCTTTTTCGTGATGGCTATTGGCTTGCATGGCATGAGCTGACTGAATAGAGTGGCGACCTATTTTACGTTTGAGAGGGATCTTATGCGGTCGCTGTTTGAAAAGACGTTCGGCGGATTAACCCGTAGCTGCTACATCCGCCATGCTTTCTTTGGTGCCCTTGTTGCCATATTCCTTGCGGTACTGGTAGCTAACACTCCACACGGAATTTTGGGTAAGCCAGGCTTCATCCCGTTTGTTGTCATCAATACATTGCTGTACCCCTACGCAAGATTTGTTTACGAAGGCGTGATCGACTACATAGTTGGCCGTAACGTCTTCGCTGGACCCGCATTGCCGATGATGGCGGTAAAGTGCTTTACAATCGCGATGTGCTGGACATTCTCTCTATTCATCGCACCCATCGGTCTGGCCTATCTGTACTGGTATCACAGCCGTGCGGCTCGCTGATAACTAGCAAAACTGGGGCATCAAAAGATTCGCGCCCCATGCAATAGGGATACCTGAACTAGTCCCTACCTACCCCAAAGGCTCGCCAAATAGGCGGGCCTTTTTCATTTGCACTCCCAGTCGGGAGGAATCGAGATGGCCCATATGCCTGAGAAAGACCCTGGCCTCTGGGCCGCGGTACTCGCTTGGTTGGCAGCACACCAGCCACAACTCTCCACGGGTGGCATAGCCGCTGCCGTGGCGATGTTTCGAGTCATTTATGGAGGCGGCCGAGGTCGCAAGGTCCTACTTGAAGGCGCGATCTGCGGCTTGATCGCTGTGAGTCTACTGCCAGTGCTGGAGTACTTCGCCCTACCTGCGAACCTTTCGGTCTTCGCAGGCTGCATGGTTGGCTTCATGGGAGTGGACAAGCTTCGTGAGTATTCCGACCGTTTCATGGGAAAGAAGGTGGAGGGCTGATCTATGCCGCCCAAGGCTAAGCGCCCTTGTCGAATACCTATGTGTCCCGGCAAGACAAGTGACAGCCATGGTTACTGCAGCGCGCATGCCTCGCTCGCAATTGGTTGGAACAACCCGTGCCGCGGCACTGCTGAGCAGCGCGGGTACGACTGGGCGTGGCGCAAGCTAGCCAAGGCGGTGCTCAAACGTGACCGCTATCTGTGCCAGTGTCCAGACTGCAATGGTCGGCGCCTACCAGCTACAGAGGTTGATCACCGTGTACCGAAGTTTGAAGGGGGAACGAATGACCCAACCAACCTGTTTGCCATCAATGAAAACTGCCACAAGTTCAAAACGGCGGCAGAGTCGGCACGGGCGCGGTCAGGCTGTCCGCCTGGCGCGTGAGGCAATGCGTTTGCGCAAAAAACCGATCAGGCGCAATCGAAGTGCCGAGCTGATTCGCCATGGTGACTGGCATCTGGATCGAGCGCTGTACTGCTGGAAAAACATTCATAAGCTCGGAATTTCAGAGCTGATTTCGCGTGTTCTGCATGAGTTGGTGGCAGCAATTGACGCATACATGCATGCCGCTGACGGAGTGCCAGAGCGTCCGTTTACACATCTGGCTGCCCTAATCGATGGCGAGAGTCTGCGGGCAAAATTAGCGAAAAGTGGTCAAAAATCGTCCAAGTGAGGGGCGAGGCAAAATCTCTACAGCTTTTGTCTCTCTCCACCGATCGCCCAACCGGTCTTACACACCCGCGAAATTAAAAAAAATCGCATTTCAGAAAATCGGGAGGCCTGAACGATGGGGCGACCCGCGAAACCTACCGCCCTCAAGCTGCTGCAGGGCAATCCTGGCAAGCGAAAACTCAAGAAGGACGGCCCCGCGCCGGCGCCGCTGGCGGAAACACCAGACGCCCCGGAGTGGCTTGGGGAATGGGCCGTGGAAATGTGGTGCGCCATTGCGCCCTGGTTGACCCAGACCGGGATCATGACCCGCACCGACACGCACAACCTGGCGGTTTTCTGCGCCGCCTATGAGCGGTGGCGGCTGGCTGAGGCAGAAGTGGCCAGCAAGGGCATCACCGTCGTGGACGCCAAGGGCGTGCTCAAGAAAAACCCCGCCTGCACCGTGATCAACGAGGCGCTGCGTCAGCTGGCCAGCTTCGGGGCAGCCCTCGGGCTGGACCCGGCCAGCCGTGCGCGCCTGATGGGCAGTGGCGGGCCGGAGAAACCAGAAAACCCGTTCATCGTGCTCAAAGGAGGGCGGGCCTCGAAGTGAGTTAGGACATGGCCAGCTACCCGAACGTAAACGCGGCGAACAAGTACGCCCGCGACGTGGTGGCCGGCAAGATCGCTGCATGTAAGTACGTGCGCCGGGCCTGCCAGCTCCACCTGGATGACCTGGTCAAGTCGAAGAAGCGTAATTTCCGCTGGACCTTCGACCGCGACACGGCCGAGCAGGTGGCGGTGTTCATCCAGCTGCTGCCGCACGCCAAGGGCAAATGGGCGGCGCTGCGTGAGCTGATCAAGCTTGAGCCGTGGCAGCTGTTCATCTTCTGCAGCATCTTCGGTTGGGTCGACAAGAAAACCCGCCGCCGGCGGTACCGCGAGGTGTACATCGAGGTGCCGCGCAAGAACGGCAAGAGCGTGCTGGCCGCCGGCGTCGGCCTATACATGCTGGTCATGGATGGTGAATTCGGCGCCGAGGTATATTGCGGGGCGACCACCGAGCGGCAGGCCTGGGAGGTGTTCAAGCCGGCGCGGCAGATGGTGCGGCGCACGCCCGAGCTGGTCGAGGCCTTTGGCATCCAGGTCGCGGCCAAAAATCTGTCGGTGATCGGCGACGAAAGCAAATTCGAGCCGCTGATCGGCGACCCCGGCGACGGCCAGTCGCCGAGCTGCGCCATCGTGGACGAGTTCCACGAACACACCTCGGCCGCGCTCTACGAAACCATGCTGACCGGCATGGGCGCCCGCGATCAGCCGATGATGTTCGCCATCACCACGGCGGGCTACAACATCGCCGGGCCGTGCTACCTGCAGCGCGCCCAGGTGATCGACAAGCTGGAAGGGACGGTGCCGAACGACGAGTTGTTCGGGATCATCTACACGATTGACGAGGACGACGACTGGAAAGACCCGGCGGTCCTGCGCAAGGCCAACCCCAACTATGGCGTATCGGTCGGGGCTGAGTACCTGCTGAAACGCCAGGCCGATGCAACGCGTTACCCGTCACGGCAAAACGCGTTCAAGACCAAGCACCTCAACATCTGGGTCAGCGCCAAGGAAGCCTGGCTGAACATGGCCGACTGGGAGGCGTGCGGCGACCCCACGCTGACCCTGGACCAGTTCCTGGGCCAGCGCTGCTGGATCGGCATTGACCTGGCCAGTAAATCGGATATTTGCGCGGTGTCGCTGGTGTTCCTCGACAAGGTGGAGCTGGTCCCCGGCAGCGGCAAGTGGGTCAACCGCTGGACCATCTTCTGCAAGTCGTTCTTACCCGAAGGCGCGATAGAGCGGGGTGGGCCGAACAAGGCTGCTTACGAGGCCTGGGCCAACGCCGGGCTGCTGGAAGTCTGCGACGGCGAAGAAATGGACTTCGACCTGGTGCGTGACATGGTGGGCGAATTCGCCGGGATGTTCGACGTGCAGGAAGTGGCCTACGACAAATGGCGCGCCACCCAGCTGGCCCACCAGCTGCAGAAGGACGGCGCCGAGGTAGTCGAAATGGGCGGTGGGGTAGCCAGCATGAACCTGCCCATGCGCGAGCTGGAAGCGGCGCTGCTGTCTGGCCGTGTGCGCCACTGCAGCGACCCGGTACTGGCCTGGCAGGCCGGTAACGTCGTGGTGCGTCCGTTCAAGGGCTGCATCACGCCGATGAAGGCCGACGAAGGCAAGACCGACATGCGCAAAATCGACGGCATTGTCGCCGCGCTGATGGCGATGAACCGCGCCATGGTCAGCGAATTTGAGCCGGAAGGGCTGTTGGCCAGCCTGACCGAAGATGACCTATTAGCTATGTGAGCCCCTACGATGAAATGGCTTCCTGAATCTATCGGGACGGCAGGCTTTTGCCTGTTCGTCGCGGGCCTCTACGTCCAGTTCGGGGCGGGGGTGGCCCTGATGGCCGGCGGCGGCCTGATGGTGGCCGCCGCCGCCAAGGCGGTGTGGCGATGATCCTGGGCGCGATGTTCGAGCAGCGCAGCAGCCTGGAAGTGCCCAGCACGCCGATGAACAGCAAGGAACTGACCGAATACCTGTTCGAAAGCCAGGGCATCAGCGTCAGCCCGGCTTCGGCTATGCGCCTGACGGCGGTGTATGCCTGCATCTACGTGCTGTCCAGCTCCATGGCCCAGCTGCCGCTGAGCGTGTTGCGCAAGGTCAACGGGCGGATCGAGGTGGCCACCGACCACCCGGCCCATTACCTGCTGCACGACGAGCCGAACACCTGGCAGACCTCCTACCGTTGGCGGGAAACCAAGCAGGCCCATGTGCTCGGCTGGGGCAACGGCTACACCCGAGCGGTGCGCAGTCGCCGCGGTGAATTGCTGTCGCTGGAAATGCACGAGCCGCAACACACCGAGCTGGTGAAGAACGGCAATCGCTGGGTGTATTCGACCCAAGACGAAGACGGCGCACCGCTGGCTGTGTCGCCCGAGGACATGATTCACCTGCGCGCCATCGGCTCGCACCGGCGCATGGGCACCAGTCCCATCCGGCAGAACGCCGACACCATCGGCCTGGGCATGGCCACGGTGCGCTACGGCAAGGAGTTTTTCGAAGGTGGCGGCCGGCCGACAGGCCTGGTCACCGTCAAGGAAGGAAAGCTTGACGACAAAAGTTGGGAGCGCCTGAAAACGGTGTGGCGTTCCGCCGTGGAACGGCTCAAACGTTCTGACAACAAGACGCTGCTGTTGCCGGCTGACCTCGATTACAGGGCGCTGACCATTGCCCCCGAGGATGCGCAGTTTCTCGAGACTCGCAAGCTGACCCGCAGCGAGATTGCCAGCATCTTCAACGTGCCGGCGCACATGATCAACGACCTGGAAAAGGCCACGTTTTCCAACATCAGCGAGCAGGCTATCCAGTTCGTGCGCCACACGGTCATGCCGTGGGTGAAAAACTGGGAGGAAGAAGTCAACCGCCGCGTCTTCACCCGCGCCGAGCGCATGGCCGGCTACTACGTCAAGTTCAACCTGGCCGGCCTGTTGCGCGGCACCCCAAAAGAGCGCGCCGAGTTCTACCGCATCGCCATTCAAGACGGTTGGATGAGCCGCAACGAAGTGCGCGTGCTGGAAGACCTCAACCAGCTGGAAGGCCTCGACTCGATGTTGCTCAACGTCAACACGCAGCTGCTCGGCGCCGATGGCAAGCCGTTACCCGTAACGACGCAGGAATAACCCATGAGTGAATTCGAACAACGCATGCTGCAGGCGCAGCATTGCGAGCTTCGTGCTGTCCAGCCGGATGACCAGGGCAGCGCACCGAAGATTGCCGGCTATGCCGCTGTCTTCAACCAGCGTAGCGACCTGCTGGGCGGCACCTTCGTGGAAATCATCGCCCCGGGCGCGTTCGACGACGTGCTCAATCAGGACACCCGGGCGCTGTTCAACCATGACCCGACCTACCTGCTGGGCCGCACGGCCAGCGGCACGTTGCGCCTGACCGTGGATGAACGCGGCCTGGCCTATGAAATCGACACGCCCAACACCCAGACCATCCGCGACCTGGTGGTCGAGCCGCTGCGCCGTGGCGACATGAGCGGCAGCAGCTTTGCCATGCGCGTGGCCAAGGGTGGCGACACCTGGCACGAAGAGAAAGACGGCCTGATCGTCCGCACCATTTTCAAGATCGCCGAGCTTCGCGACGTAGGGCCGGTGGCATTCCCGGCTTACCCCGACTCCAGCGCTGCCCAGCGCTCCCTGACTGCCTGGAAGCAGGCGCAAACCGAAGGCGACGAAGCCCGCGCACGTTTCGAGCGCGAGGCCCGCGAGCGCCTGCTTGACCTAACTGAACTGTGATCCCAAGGGGGAGCTATGACCCTGCAACAAATGAAAGAAGCCTATAACAAGCTGTCGGCCGAAATGCGCTCGCTGCACGACACTACCCCAGACGACGGCTGGACCGGTGAAGTGCGCGCCAAGTGGGAGGGCATGAAAACCGACCTCAAGGCGCTCAAGGACAAGATCGAGCGCGAAGAAGAACTGCGCGCCCAGGATCAAAGCTTCGTCGAAAACCTCGACCGCGACCGCCCGAACAACGCGCCGCAGAACGAAGCCGAAAACGAGCAGCGCAGCGCCTGGGATAACTGGGTACGTGGTGGCATGGAGGGCTTGAGCGCTGAACAGCGTTCCATGGTCCTGCAGATGCGCGCCCAGGGCACCAACCCGAGCGAGGCGGGCGGCTTCACCGTGCCGACCACCCTGCAGGCACGTGTGATTGAATCGCTGGTGACCTACGGCGGTATTGCTTCGGTGTGCCAGCTGCTGCAGACCGACAACGGCGCGCCTATCGCCTGGGCCACCAGCAACGGCGGCGAGGAAGAAGGCGAGCTGATCGGCGAGAACAAGGCCGCCGGTGAGAAAGATGTCGAGTTCGGCATTGGCACCCTCGGGTCGCACACCATCAGTTCGAAAATCATCCGCGTCTCTGAACAGTTGCTGCAGGACTCGGGCATCGACATGGAAGCCTTTCTGGCCGGTCGCATCGGTAAGCGTGTGTCACGTACCCGCAACCGCCTGATCGTCCAAGGTACCGGCGCCGGTGAAACCGCCGATGCGCCGGCGCAGCCGAAGGGCCTTGAATACTCGACCCCTCAAGGCGCCATGACGGCCAAGGCGACCAGCTTCACCTGGCAGGAGGTCAACAGCCTGATCCACTCCATTGACCCGGCGTATCGTGCGGCCGCCAAGTTCCGCTTGGCGTTCAACGACAAGACGCTGCAGGCGATGGAAGAGATGGTGGACGCCAACAATCGCCCGCTGTGGCTGCCCGGCATCGACAGCGACCGTCCGGCCACCATCCTCAAGCATCAGTACGTGATCGATCAGGCCATCGCCGATATCGGCGCCGGCAAGAAATTCATGTATGCCGGCGACTTCAACGAACTGGTGCTGCGTGCGGTGCGTAGCCTGACCCTCAAGCGCCTGGTGGAGCGTTACGCTGAGTACGGCCAGGTCGGCTTCCTGGCGTTCGTGCGCTTCGGCCTGGTGCTGCAGGACACGGCCGCCATCAAGCACCTGGTGGGCAAGACCGCTGCCTAACGGGAGGGCTGCCCATGCTGACGCTTGAACAGATCAAGAGCCATTGCAAGCTGGAGCTGGACGAAACCGAGGAAGACACGCTGCTGCAGGCCTACGCCCGCGCGGCGCGTCGCCAGGTGGAGAAGGAAAGCGGCCGGCGGCTGTACTGGGTCACGCTGCCGGCCGACGCGCCGGCAGACGCGACCGGCGATGAAGCCTACCTGCGTGGGCTGCTGCCGCTCGATGCGCCGGAGAACGCGTTACCCGTAACGGATGATGTGGAGCTGGCCATGCTGCTGTTGGTTGCTCACTGGCACCGCAACCGCGAGCCAGTCACCGAGTCGACCAGCAACGGCGTTAAGGCGATGCCGCTGGCCTATGACGCTCTGATGCAGCCTTACCGCTGGTTCACGCTGTGAGGGAGCCGGAAGCGGGCGAACTGCGCACCCGGGCGGTTGTGCGCATCCGCAGTGACACGCCAAAAGGCGCTGCAGGGCTCGAGTCGATTTTTGAGCCGGTGGCCAGGCGCTGGTGCAAGATCGAGCCGTTAGGCACGGCCACCTACACCGGTTCGGTGCAGACCGGTACGACCATCACGCATCGCATCTATTGCCGGTTTGTGCGTGACCTGGATACGCGGCATGAACTGGTCGCCGGCGGTCGGGTGTTCCGCGTCAAGCGGGCCACCGGCATGCGCGGGCGGCAGGTGTGGTCGGTGATCGAGGTCGAGGAACTGCAGGCGGCGAATGCGCCGGTGGGAGGTGGCCGTGGCCAACTCCGTTTCAATTGACGGCTACCTGCATGTCGAGGGCTTCGACAAGTTCGACCAAGAGGCCTTCAACAAGCGGAAGATCCGCGCCGGCATGCGCAAGGTCGGCCAGCTGATCACAGGTCGGGCGCAGATGAATCTGGCGCTTGGCGGTGGCCAGGAAGGCTACCCCGTCAACCGGACCGGGGCCACCACCGATTCGATCAACTTCAAGCTGTCCAGGTCGGGCTTCTTGGTGCGTGTTGCGCCTAACAAGACTGCGAGCATGAGGGAGTATTACCCGGCTTACCTGCACTACGGCGTGCGCCGCAAGTCGGGTGGAGGGTGGCGGATCAGGCCCCGCGACAACTACATGACCGACGCCCTGGTCGACAGCCGCGACGAGGTGCGGCGCATCCTGCAGAAGGCCTTTGCCGCCGCGCTGCTCAACTGAGTACCTGACATGAAAATCACGCCTGTGATCGAGCAGCTGCGCGCCTATGCGTCTGGCTTCGAAGGGCGCGTGGCCGGCGGCCTGGATTGGGATCCGACCGCCGACAGCGCCAAGATGGAGCCGCCGGCGGCCTATGTGATCGCTGTTGGCGACTCGGCCGACGAGCCGCAAGCGCAGAACGTTTACACCCAGACCGTGCGCGACGTCATCGACGTGTGTGTCGTGCTGCCGACCGACGATGAGCGCGGGCAGTCTGTAGCCGACGTGCTGCACGACGTGCGCGCCCAGCTGTGGCGCGCCCTGGTGGGATTCGAGCCGGACGACGAATCGGGGCCGCTGCTATACGACGGTGGTCAGCTGCTGCTGCTCGACCGCGACCGCATGGTCTACCGCTATCGCTTCTATGCCGACTTCCAGCTCGGCCGCTGGGAGCAGACCGGCGAAGGCAAGCCGCAGACCTGGCAGGAATGGCAACTGGCCGGCCTGCCGGCCCTGGAAGGCATCGACACCCGTTTTGACTTCCTCAACCCCCTGAAAGACCCCAACGTCACGGCCTCGGGGCCAGACGGGCGGGTCGAGTTCACTACCCGCGAGGACTTGAACCCATGACCACCATTCACCTCAAGCCGGCACCGGGGCGCGATTGCCCGCTGCCAGACCGGCCGGGCCAGTACCTGCCCGCCGAGGGCGCCGCGGTGCCCCGTGACGCCTACTGGGAACGCCGCATCATCGACGGCGACGCCCTGGAGCAGAAAACCACAACCCGGGGGAGCAAAGCGCGATGAGCGTCAGTTTCAGCAACATCCCCAGCGACATTCGTGTGCCGCTGTTCTATGCCGAAGTCGACAACTCCATGGCCAACAGCGGTGGTTCCAGCCTGCGCCGGCTGATTGTCGGCCAGGTCAACGACGACGCTGACAGCGACGAAATCGGCCGCTTGGTGCTGGTGTCGAAGACCAGTGACGCCAAGGACATTGGCGGCACCGGCTCGATGCTGGCCGCCATGCATGCGCGCTGGCGGGCCATCGACGTGGCCGGCGAGGTCTGGTGCCTGCCGCTCAAGGTGGCCACCGGCGCGGCCGCGACCGCCACCGTTACCGTAACGGGCAGCGTGGCCACCGCCGGCCTGGTCAATCTGTACGTGGCTGGCCAGCGCGTGCGTGCCGATGCCGTGGTCGGCGCCTCGGCCGAGGCTGTGGCGGCCAGCTTGGCGGCGGCCATCAATGCCGCCATTGACCTGCCGGTGACGGCCACGGCCGCCGCCGGCGTGGTCACCCTGCAGGCCAAGTTCAAGGGTGAGCTGGGCAACGATATCCAAGTCCAGCTGAACCGCCTGGGGCGCGCCAATGGCGAAACCACGCCGGCCGGCCTGACGGTGGTGGCCACTGCCATGACCAACGGCGCCGGCACCCCGGCCGTGTCGGCGGCCTTGGCCGCCCTGGGCGACGAAGAATTCGAGTTCATCGCCCAGCCCTGGAGCGATACCGACACGCTGGGCGCCTGGAAAACCGCCATGGACGACAGCGCCGGCCGCTGGTCCTGGGCGAAGCAGCTCTACGGCCATGTGTACAGCGCGCAGCGCGGCACGCTGGGCCAGCTGGTCGCCGCTGGGCGCCTGCGCAACGACCCGCACGTCTCCGTGCATGGCTTCGAGCGCGGTGTGCCGCAGCCCGTGTGGGAAGTGGCGGCGGCCTGGGCGGCGCGCACTGCTGTGTTCATCAGTGCCGACCCGGCGCGACCGACGCAGACCGGCGCGCTGACGGGCATTGACCCGGCGCAGGCCAGTGACCGTTTCACTCTGACCGAGCGGCAATCGCTGCTGACCAGCGGGGTGGCCACCGCCGTCTACAACGGCGGCAGCTACCGCATTGAGCGGGCCGTTACGACCTACCAGCGTAACGCCTATGGCCAGCCGGATGACTCCTACCTGGACAGCGAGACGCTGCACCAGTCGGCCTACGTGATCCGCTATCTGCGCAGCATCATCACCAGCAAGTACGGCCGCCATAAGCTGGCCAACGACGGCACGCGCTTTGGCCCCGGCCAGGCTATCGTCACGCCGAAGGTGATTCGTGGCGAGCTGATCGCGGCCTATGGCGCGCTTGAGCGTGAGGGCATTGTCGAGAACGCCGAGGCGTTCAATCAGTACCTGATCGTGGAGCGCGATCCGAAGAACCCGAACCGTCTGAGTGTGCTGTTCCCGCCGGACCTGGTGAATCAGCTGCGTGTGTTCGCGCTGCTGTACCAGTTCCGCCTGCAGTACCCGGACGCGGCGTAACCCTCATCGTTCAACCCCAGCCCGCCCCGTGCGGGCTTTTTTATGGGAGTGCCCTTTATGGGTCAGAAAGTCGCGGGCACCTGTTTTTTCAAGGTCGACGGCGATCAGCTGGTGATCACCGGTGGCGTGGAATGCCCGCTGTCGGACACAAAGCGCGAAACCATCACGCGGGGCTACTTCAAGGAAGAAGACCTGATCCCCTATGTGGTGGTCGACGCGGTGAAAACCCCCAACTTCCCCCGGGCCAAGCTGGCCAACGGGATCAGCATGACCATCACCGCCGAGCTGGCCGACGGCTCGGTGTACGTGCTGAGCGGCGCGTACCTGGTGGACGAAACCAAAGTGACCGGCGATGACGCCAAGGTCTCGCTCAAATTCGAAGGCATCCAAGGAGACTGGCAGTAATGACTACCGCAACCCACGAACTCGCAACCCCGATCCAGGCCCACGGAGAGGAAGTCCAAGAACTGAACCTGCGCCGTCCGACCGTGCAGGAGTGTCGGGCCATCAAGGTGCTGCCGTACAACCTCGGCGGCGACGGTTACCCAGTGGTCGACCTCGAGGCGGCGGCAAAATACATCGCCGTGTGCGCCGCGATCCCGGCCAGCTCGGTCAACCAGCTGGAACTGTCGGACCTGAACACCCTGGCCTGGATCATCGTCGGTTTTTTCATGCCCCAAGATTCGAAGCAGTCGGCGGACTGACCGAGCTGGCCTATGAACTTGCCTGGTGGTGGAAAGCCACCCCGGGCGAGGTGCTGGGCTGGACCCTCGACACGCTGTTCGAGAGCGAGGAAAACGCGTGGCGCATCAACGCGCTGAATGGGGGAGGCGGTGGCGGATAAATTCCAACTCAAGGCGCTGATCACCGGCGTCGACAAGCTGTCCCCGGTGCTGAGCGGGGTACGCAAGAACGCCGCGGTGCTGCGCAAGCAGCTGAACAGCTCGGGCCTGGGCAAGATCACCTTCGGTGAGGCCCTGCAGGGCGGGGCGATAGCCGCCCCGTTCGTCATGGGCGTGAAGGCGGCCATGGGCTTTGAAAGCGCCATGGCCGACGTCAAGAAAGTGGTTAACTTCGAGTCGCCGGCGCAGTTCAAGGCGATGAGTGATGACGTGTTGGGCTTGTCCGAGCGCCTACCCATGGCAGCCGAGGGCATCGCGCAGATTGTCGCAGCCGGCGGCCAGTCCGGCATTACCCGGGAAGAGCTGAACCGCTTCGCGGAAGACGCGGTGAAAATGGGTGTCGCGTTCGACCAGACGGCCGAAGAATCGGGCTCGATGATGGCCAAGTGGCGCACGGCCTTCAAGATGAACCAAGATCAGGTGGTCACGCTCGCTGACAAGATCAACTACCTGGGCAACACCGGCGCGGCCAGCACTGGGCAAATCTCCAGCATCCTGACCGCCATTGGCCCCCTGGGCGAGGTCGCGGGCGTCAGCGCGGCGCAGCTGGCGGCCATGGGCTCGACCCTGGCCGGCGTGGGCATTGCCCAGGACGTGGCCGCCACGGGCATCAAAAACTTCATGCTGACCCTGACCGCCGGCACGGCGGCCACCAAGTCGCAGAAGGAGGCTTACAAGGCCTTGCGCCTGGATGCCAACGAACTGGCAAAGGGCATGCAGACGGACAGCGAAGGGACGATTAACCGCGTCCTGCAGACGCTGGCCAAAGTCGAGAAAAGCAAGCAAGCGGCGGTGCTGACCAATCTGTTTGGCAAGGAATCGGTAGGGGCCATCGCGCCACTGCTGACCAGCCTGAGCACGCTGCAGCGCAACTTCAAATCGGTGGGTGACGAGAGTCAGTATGCCGGTTCGATGAACAGTGAGTATGCGGCGCGGGCCGCGACCACACAGAACGCAATGCAACTGCTGCAGAACCGGGTCACGCGCCTAGGGATCACGGTCGGCAGCATGCTGTTGCCGCCGTTCAATGATTTCATGGCGACGGTGGGTCCGGTGATCAGCAGCGTGGCCACGCTAGCCGGTGAGCACCCTTGGCTGATCAAGGGACTGTTGGGCGCGGCCGTGGGCTTTACCGTGTTGCGCTTGGCCACCGCGAGCGCCACGGCAGCCTTGGCGCTGATGAACGGCGTAGCGAGCATGAGTCCTATCGGCATCGTGGTGCGTGGCATCGCCATCGCCGCTGGTGTGCTGATTGCCAACTGGTCGACCGTGGCGCCGTACTTCCAGATGGTATGGGACAAGATCAAGGCCCCGGCCATGGCCGTATGGGGCTGGATGAAAACCGCTTTCGCCTGGACCCCGCTTGGCATGATCGTGGCGAACTGGGCGCCGCTGACGCAGTTCTTCGGCGCGCTGTGGGAGCTGGTCAAAGCCCTGTCGGTGCCGTTCTTCGACTTCATGAAAGGGGTCTTCGACTGGTCACCGCTGGGCCTGATCGTCAAGCACTGGGAGCCTATCACCGGCTATTTCAAAGGGCTGTGGGAGAAGCTTCGGCCTATCGTTGAACCGATGATGAAATTCCTGGGCTTCGACAGCGAGTCGAGCGGCGACGGCGTGCTCAGCGCGGCCACGGCCAAGGTCAACAACTGGGCCGAGCAGCAGAAGGCGCGCAACGCCGCCGGCGAGCCGATACCGGGCGCCCTGGTCAAGCCGATGGCGCAGCCGGTGCAGCTGATGCCGGAGGCCACCAGCGTGGCCAGCCTTATGCGGGCGCCTGGACAGGCAATGGCTGGGGTGGCTATGCCCTTGTCGGCTTCGCAGGTTGCCCAGCACGCCCAGCCGGGGGCGGGTGAAAGACTGACGCAAGGTGTGGCGTCTCGTTCGTTGGCCGCTTCGCGCGGCTCCCTGGTGCAGCAGGCCGCCCAGGCCAGCAAGGCCCAGTTGGAGGGGCAAATGGTGGTGCGCTTCGACAACGCACCGCCGGGCATGCGGGTCGAGCAGGCCGACACCAATCAACCCGGGCTGCAGGTCAGCCCACAAGTGGGTTACCGATCCTTGGGGAGGGCGTCATGAGTACGTGGCGGGATCAGCTGCACCGGGCCTCATTCCGGGGCGTGCCGTTCCACGTCGACAGCGACAGCATGCCGGCGGGACGGCGCACACAGACGCATGAGTATCCGCAGCGGGACAAGCCGCTGGTGGAAGACCTGGGCCGCGTCACGCGGGAAATCAAGCTGGCCGCCTTCGTGATCGGGGAGGACTGCTATTTCCAGCGTGACAACCTGCTCAACGCCCTGGACAAGCCGGGGGCGGGCGAGCTGGTCCATCCCTGGTATGGCCGCCTGACGGTCACGGCCACTGACTGCAGCGTCAGTCATGAGCGCCGCGAGGGCGGCATGGTCCGCTTTGACCTGGTGTTCGTGGAGGACGGCGAGAAGGGCTTTCCTGCCGGCGTGCCGAACACGGCGCGGCAGCTGGAGGATTCATCGGAAAGCCTGCTTGAATCGGCGATTGCCCGGTACAAGGCCGCCATGGCGGTTGTCAACCGGGCGCGCCTGGCCGTGGTCGCGCTGCAGAACGGTGTGGCCGGCGTGCAGATGGCCATTGCCTCAGAGCTTCGCCAGCTGACCGGCCTGGTCAGTTCGGTCGAGGCGCTGGCCGACATGCTGATCAACGCCCCGGGCAACTTCGCAGCGATGATCCGAGGGCAGTTCGCCAGTGTCGGCGGCAGTTCGCGGTCGTCGGGCTATCGCTGGGGGCCGTCGAGCGGCGGCGAGTCGGTCAGTCTGGAGGCCGACCCGGAGTTTGCCCGAACCGTCGCAGCGTTGCCCGAGGCGGCGCCGGAGTTTGCCAGTTTCGCCGAGTCCGGCCGGGCCATCACCGGCCAGGTGGAGCAGGCCCGCCAGTTGGCCAACGCGCCGACACCGGCCGGAGGAGCCGACACCGCCGCCGTGGTCACCGCTGCCCGCGAGCTGGTGCGCGACGCGCTGATCGTGTTGGCCGTGCGCGAGGCGGTGGCCATGCCGGTGGTGCAGGCGCCCGAACCGTTGACCGGATTCGCCACCCTGGAACAACAAGTGGTCGCCCCAATCCAGCGCCCCGAGGTGCCGGTCACTGCCGACGTGGTCGCGCTGCGTGACACCCTCAGCGACGCCCTGTGGCTGGCCGCCCTGGCGTCGCCGGTCGAGCACGTCGAGCGGCTGGAGGTGGTGCGCAACCAGGTGCGGGCGCACCTGACCGAAGTGGCCCGCGCCGGCGTGCGGCTGGCCGAGGTCACTACGCGGGAAAGCCTGCCGGCGGTGGTGCTGGCGTATCAGCGCTACGGCGATGCCACCCGCGCCGAGGAAATCGTTATGCGTAACAAGGTGCAGCACCCGGGCTTTTTGCCTGTAGGCGCGCTGACCATCGCCCGAGAGTGAACCCATGGACAACCAAAATGCTGTCACGCTGAGCGTGAACGGCCTGGACTATCGCGGCTGGAAGAAAGTCAGCATCAGTGCCGGCATCGAACGCCAGGCCCGGGATTTCCGCCTGGGCGTGACCTGGAGTTGGCCGGGCCAGGTGCAGGAAATCCCAGTGCGCCAGGGCGACCGCTGCGAAGTTCGCATCGGCGCCGACCTGGTGCTGACGGGCTGGGTGTTCGGTACGCCGATCAGCTACGACGCTCGCAGCGTCGAACGGTCGGTCGCCGGCCGCTCGCTGACTGCCGACCTGGTGGACTGCTCGGCGGTGAACAAGCCCGGCCAGTGGCGCGGGCAGAGCGTGCAGAAAATCGTGCAGGCCCTGGTCGAGCCCTACGGTGTGCGGGTGCTGAGCGAGGTGGCGGAAACCACCAAGCTGGCCGACCACCAGATAGAACCGGGCGAAACTGCCTTCGAGTCCATCGACCGCCTGCTGACGCTATCGCGGCTGCTGTCGACCGATGACGCCCGGGGGCGGGTTGTGATCATCAAACCGGGCAGCGCCGGCCGCGCCGTCGACCGCCTGGAACTGGGGCAGAACCTGCTGACCGGTAGCGCCGAGCTGGATTTCTCGGGGGTGTTTTCCGAGTACCGCGTCACCGGCCAGCGTTCGGGCACCGACACCGACTACGGCGAGAAGGCCAGCGAGGTGAAGGCCGGTGTCACCGATCCGCGGGTCGCCCGGCGCCGGGTGCTGCTGATCCACGAAAGTGGCCAGATGACCCCGGAGCTGGCCCAGGCGCGGGCCAACTGGGAGCGCGGTAGCCGCATGGGCAAGGCGCTGACCCTGCGTTACAAAATTCAAGGGTGGCGGCAGTCCACCGGCGCCCTGTGGGTGCCGAACATGATCGTGCGCGTGGTCGACCCGCTGATCGGCATCGACCGCGACATGCTCATCAGCGAAATCGAGTACGTGCTCGATGACGCCGGCACCGTGGCCAACATTGTGGTAGGGCCGCCGGATGGCTTCGACCCCGAGCCGAAAGACCCGCACAAGTCGCGCAAGCTCAAGAAGGGCGGCAAGGCCGACAACTTCGAATACCTGATCCCCGCCGACTGGAAGCCTGGCCAATGAAACCCACGAGAAATTTTCTCGCCCGGGGCGTCGTCGCCCTGGTCGATGCTGGCCGCAAGCTGCAGGGCCTGCAGATGCGCCTGACCGCCGACGAAGTGAAAGACGGCATGGAGCACTTCGAGCCCTACGGCTTTACGTCCAACCCGTTGCCCGGCGCCGAGGCCCTGGCCGCGTTCCTGGGCGGCGACCGCTCCCATGGGGTGGTCGTCTGTGTCGCCGACCGGCGCTTTCGCCTGCAGGCGCTCAAGAGCGGGGAGGTGGCCTTGTACACCGATGAGGGCGACTGCCTGCACTTCAAGCGCGACCGCGTAATCGAGATCCAGACGCTGACGCTCAAGGTCAAGGCCGAGACGGCCGTGGAGTTCGATACACCGGTGATCCGCACCACGGGCCAGATCGTGTCGCAGGGTGACCAGATCGCCGCCGGCGTCAGCCAGGTCAACCACCCGCATGAGGGAGTGGCGAAGGGTAACCAGCAGAGCGGTAGGCCGGTGGTGACGGCATGACGCTGCTCGATGCCGAATCCGAACGCGCCTGGCAGCGCGCCGTGGTGATCAGCCTGTTGACCTGGCGCCGCGCCGAGGCCGGCGACCTGCTGGACGATGGCCAGCGTTACGGCTGGTGGGGCGACACGTTTCCGACCCTGGCCAATGACCGCATCGGGTCACGCCTGTGGCA
Source organism: Pseudomonas muyukensis (assembly GCF_019139535.1). Classification (NCBI taxonomy): domain Bacteria; kingdom Pseudomonadati; phylum Pseudomonadota; class Gammaproteobacteria; order Pseudomonadales; family Pseudomonadaceae; genus Pseudomonas; species Pseudomonas muyukensis. The sequence continues at coordinate 2,883,256 of NZ_CP077073.1, forward strand.
GCTACGCCGGCGCACGCTGACCGACGACACGGTGCGCACGGCCGAGGCGTTCGCCCGCGAGGCGCTGCAGTGGGCAGTGGATGACGACCGGGTGAGCGCCGTTACGGTAACGGCGTCGCGCAAGGTCGACCGTCTCGACATGCAGGTGCGGGTCGGTCTGCGCGATGGCCCGGTGATCGATGTTCAACTAGACAACCTGTGGCAGGTGATCAATGCCGTTTGAAATCCCAACACTGCCCGCCCTGGTGGCCAGGGCACAGGCTGATCTGGCCGGCGGTAGCGCCCTGGTCCGCTCCGACGCCGAGGTGCTGGCCCGCGTGCTGGGCGCGGCGTCGTCCGGCCGCTACGGCCATCAGCGCTACATTGCTGACCAGATCCTGCCCGACACGGCCGACGACGAAACCCTGCTGCGCATGGCCCAGGCGCGACTTAAGCGGGGGCGCCTGGAGGCCGTGAAGGCGAGCGGGGCGGCCACCTTCACCGGCGCCGCCTCGGCGCTGCTCGATGCCGGCACGCTGCTGCAGCGCGATGACCAGGTGCTGTTCAGGGTGCGGGCTTCGGTCAAGCTGACCAGCACCGAAGGCGTCGCCCAGGTTGAAGCCCTGGAGCCAGGCGAGCTGGGCAATACACCTGCCGGCACGCAGCTGCGCCTGGTGTCGCCGGTGCTGGGCGTCAATGACACGTTCACCGTGGCAGCGCCGGGCCTGACCGGCGGCACCGAGCAGGAGAGTATCGATGCGCTGCGCGCTCGGGTGATCCGCTCGTACCGCGTTGTTGCCCATGGCGGCAGCAAGGGCGATTACGAGACCTGGGCGTTGGAGGTCGCCGGAGTGACCCGGGCCTGGGTTGTGCGGCGCTGGGTCGGGCCGGGCACGGTGGGGGTGTTCTTCGTTCGCGATGGCGATATCGACATCATTCCCAGCGCCGAGGCCCTGGCGGCCGTGGCGGCGTACATCAAGCAGGAGCGGCCGGTCACGGCCGAGGTGTACGTGCTGCCTCCGGCAGAAAAGCCGGTGCAGTACCAGCTATCGGTCACCCCCGACAGCAGCGCAGTCCGCCGCGCCGTGGAAGCCGCCCTGGTAGACCTGCACAACCGTGAATCGGAGCTGGGCGCCACGCTGCTGGCCACCCACATTGCCGAGGCTATCAGCGGCGCTACGGGCGAGCGCGACCACAAGGTCATCAGTCCCGCCGGCAACGTGCAGGCGGCCCCTAATGAGCTGCTGACCTATGGGGGTGTGCTGTGGTCGTGAGGACGGAGCAGGACTACTACGCCCACTTGTGCGCGCTGCTGCCGCCGGGGCCGGCCTGGGATCGCGAGTTCAATCCAGGTGTTGACCTGGTGCTGCAGGCGGCGGCCCAGGAGCTGGCCACCGAGGATCGCCGCGCCGCCGACCTGCTGGCCGAGAGCGAGCCGGCCACCGTGCGCGAGCTGGTCCCCGACTGGGAGCGAGTCATGCAGCTACCCGACCCCTGCATGGGCGAGTCGCCGGCATTTGCCGACCGGCAATTGGCCGTGCGCCGCCGGCTGCTGGAGGTGGGCGGGCAGACGCCGGCCTACTTCGTGGAGCTGGCTTTCTCGCTGGGCTACCGCAATGCCCGCGTGATCGAGCACAGGGCGCCGCGCTTCGGCCGGTCACGCTTCGGCTCGGCTCGCTTCGGCACCTGGTCCGCGCAATTCATGTGGACCCTGGAGACGGGGCCGCGCATGGCCCAGGGCAGCCGCTTCGGATTCAGCCATTGGGGCCAGACTTTCGGCGGCGCCGCCAATGGCGCCTTGGAGTGCCTGGTTAGCCGCGCCGCCCCGGCGCACACCCTTGAAACCATTACCTACGGATAACGCATATGGACTACCCGAAACGCATTCCCAATGTCGGCCTGGTCGACGGAAAATTCGTGGATGAGAACGCCAGTACTGGCCAACCGGGATCGCTGATCCCGGCAACCTGGGGCAATGCTGTTACTGATGAGCTGCTGGCTGTGATCAAGGCGGCCGGCATCGTGCCCACCGAAGACGACAACGCGCAGGTGCTGAAAGCGATTCAAGGCATCGCGGCCAGCGATATCAAGCGCGCAGTGCGGGTGACCACAACCGGCCCGATTGCTTTGTCGGGCTTGCAGACCATCGACGGCGTTATGCTGCAGGCCGGTGACCGGGTACTTGTAAAAGACCAAGCCAACGCTGCGCAGAACTGGATCTACACGGCGAGCGGTGGAGCCTGGGCGCGTGCCCTGGATGCCAGCGCCGACGCGCAATGCACGCCTGGGCACGTGATCATCGTGCAAGCCGGTGCAAATCTCGGCGGTTCGCTGTGGCAGCTGACGAACAGCTCCCCGCCCCAGGTGGGCACTACATCGCTTAACTTCGGCCTTGTGTTCGGCCGTACCGGTATTGCCATCGGCAGCTACCGGCAGGTGTCGGTGGACGTGATGGGACGTGTGACGGCGGGTAGCAACCCGACCACGCTTGCCGGGCACGGCATCACTGACGCCTACACGAAAGACGAGGTCGGGCAAGCATTCGCTAGAAAGGCAGACACTCTCGGGGGCTATGGCATTGCTGATGCCTATACCAAAACCCAGACCGACAGCCTTCTGGCCGGCAAAGCCAGCAAAGCGACAACGCTGGCCGGGTACGGCATCACAGACGCACTCAAGCGTGGAGATTCCGGCCTCGGCGTGCCGATCTTGCCGGCGGCGAGTGATATCGACTGGATCTACCTGAACAGCGGATTTCACGTCATGGGGGCCGGCGCGAACGGCCTGGCAAACTACTGCTCAGTGCTGCACATGCCCTATGTCAGCGAAGGCTACGCCGCCCAACTTGCAGTCCTGCAGGGGCAGGCCGACGTAGAAGTGCGCGTGAGGGCATGCAAGGCGCCCGGCGTGTGGGGGCCGACACGACGTGTTCTGACCGACGCTGATCAAGCGACTGTGCCGATGGCACTGGCCGGTACTGACGACCGCACTTGGCTGAGCCCCGCGAAACTCTGGAGCGTGCTCAACGCCAAGCTCTTCGGCGGCTTTTCCCTGAGTCTCGGCGTCAATGGTTATCTGGTCTTTCCGAGCTGGTTATCGGGACTCATCTTTCAGTGGGGGCGGGTCGCAAACGCTGCACCAAGTGGTACGGGGGTGAGTCTGGCCCTCGCATTTCCGAACGCCTGTATTTCTGCGAACTGCTCTGCAATCGGGAACTTGGCTACCCAGGTGCATGAAGTCGCCGAGATTTTCTCAATCACCCAGACGGCCGCGGTTGTTTCCAACAGCGGTGGCGGTTCGGTTTCGTGGTTTGCCATCGGATATTAAGGAGACGGTATGAAGCGTTTTTATAGCCAGGCAACAGGCTGTTGTTATCTGGATGGTGTTCATAAGGGTATGCCGGCTGACGCTGTTGAAATCAGCGATGAGCGATTCGACGAAGTGATCGCAAACCCGGCCCCGGGAAAGGTCCGCAGTCATGACAAAAAGGGGCTGCCGATCCTCATCGACCCGCCGCCACCGACCAGCGCCGAGCGGGCAGCAAAAGAGCGTCTGTGGCGCGACGCGGAAATGGCACGCCAGCAGTGGCTGCGTGATCGTCACCGGGATGAGCAGGATATTGGCCGCCGTCCGACGCTCACGGCTGAACAGTTCGCGGAGTTGCTGGGCTATCTGCAGGCGCTGCGCGACTGGCCGCAGTCTGAGCAGTTCCCCGAGATCGAGCACCGGCCCGTCGCGCCGCCCTGGATCGCCGAACAAACTCAATGAAGCCCCGCACAGTCGGGGCTTTTTCTTGTCTGGAGAACACCATGACTCAATTGCTTCCCCGTGGCGTGCGCAATCGCAACCCGGGAAACATCGATTTCAATCCCGCCAACAACTGGATTGGCCAGATCGGTAAGGAGCCCGGCGGCCGATTCTGCATCTTCGACACGCCGGAGAATGGCATTCGTGCACTCGGCAAACTGTTGCAGACCTACTACAACAAGCACGGCCTACGCACTGTGGCGGCGATCATCAAACGCTGGGCACCGGAGGTAGAGAACGACACCGATGTCTACATCAGCACCGTAGCGCGGCGTTGTGGTCTTGCCTCGAGCGAGCCGATCAAGGACATCAAGAACCAGCAGGTCCTAGGCGGCTTGGTGCTCGCGATCATCAAGCACGAGAACGCGAACTACGAGTACCCAGTGGCCGTATTCGCGGAAGGCCTTCGGAGGGCGTTAGCGTGAAGAGCTGGGGCGTGCGGGTGGCCGTACTACTAGCAGTGGTCGGGTCGTATTGGCTCGTCTACCAGCACGGTCGATCTGTGGAGCGGGCCGAGGCCACCGCAGTCTCAGCGCAGCGGGACAGCGGCGATCGCCTAGCCGAGATGCTGGGCGAGCGCAGTGCACGCCAGGAAGAACAACGCCGCACAGCGGCCCATGAGGAGGTGAGGGCAAATGCTCAGGTACAAAGAACCATCGCTAAAGGCGCTGCTGCTGGGGCTGATGCTGTTGGCCAGCGGCTGCGCGACGAAGCCGACAAGTTCGCTGCCACCGTCGGTTGCCCCAGCGCGGATACCGGCGCTGCCGCTCGAGGCGAGGCAGCCCGCCGCGCCGCGATGGTGCTCTCCGACCTGCTCGCACGGGCTGATGCTCGAGCGGGAGAGCTGGCGGCAGCGTATGACCGCGCCCGAGTAGCGGGCCAGGCGTGCGAATCGTCTTACGACCGCTTGGTGGAATAGGGTGGCAGGAGCGCAAATACAATGAACCCCGCTTTTTGGCGTCGGGTCAGAACAAGATCGTGATGTCTCCGGCGATATGCCGATAAGGGAGAGGTTATGCGAAGGAATGAGCTGAAGAGGGAGGCCCAGGCGTGGGCTATGGTTGCGCTCTGGGTCTGCGGTATTGCGCTAGCCACTTTGGCATGGCATCGCATGCTGACCTAAAGCGGTGCTCGGTGCGACGCTCTTGAGTCTATACTGCTCTGGTCAAGCAACCAGGGCGGTATCGTGAAGAAAACAATCGAAGGAATGATTAGTGCGGGAGAACCGCTGATTCGCGAGGCTATCGCGGCTTTGCGCACCTACCGCAACGCCGAAGCTGACGGTGCTCCGGCTGAAGAGGTCGCCCGCCTCCGGCTCATCGCTGAATCAGCGTTCCAGGCTGTTACCGACTACGAGCTTTACTCGATTGGGCATCAGCCTCTGGTCCGTCACTGAGCGGGCTCGATCAATGTTGGCCCCTGGTTCCGCACGTTGCCCACGGCGACACCCACGCGATACCACTCGAAAGCCTCCGCCGACTCCCCCTGGTTCAGCACAATCTGTTCGGCATGCTCGCTGGGCATGCCGGCCCCGATCCACTCGACTGCTAGATCAGGCGGCAGCACTACTGGCCGGCGGTCGTGCACGTCGACCAGACCGCCCTGAGCGTCGGCGGTGATGATCACGAACCCGTCGTGCTCAGTGCCGGCAAACTGGCCGATCGAGGCGCAGAATGCAGGCCGCCCATCTCGCCGGCGGATGTAGTAGGGCTGCTTCTTCGGGCCGCCTTCATCCACCCATTCATACCAGCCATCCACTGGTGTGATTGCCCGATGCGGCCAGATCGCCCGGAAGAAGGGGCCGTGGGCCACCTTCTCGACGCGAGCGTTGATCGGCGCTGCACGGTCTTGCGCCCAGTGCGGTCGCCACCCCCATTTCACCAGGTCCGCGCGCGGGCCTGCGTCATCTACCCGAAGCACGGCGACCTGCGTGGTCGGCGCGACGTTGTACCGCCCCAGGTCCTGGTCACCGACGTTGTTCCGCCAGGCTTCTGGCATGCTCAGCGTCTCAACGAAGTCATGGATCCCGCGGTACTGGCTCAACCTTCCGCACATGTCCCGCCCTCCTGCTTGAGCCAAAAGCATAGCCCGCCGGGCGGTACTGGCCTGGCAATCCGTTTGAATGGTCAAATACTGTATCGATATACAGTATTGGTGCCGTATGTACTTCCTCCTTGTTCGCCGCCGTGAGCGCGGCGTCGCCATTCCCAACGCCAAGCTCGCCAAGATCAAGCCGCTACGCGCAGATGTGCACATCGAGTACGTGCATAGCAAGGTGCTCGGCCGCCCGTGCATTGAGGCCTGGGTCTTCAATCCGACACCCAGCGGCGACATCATTCCGCGCTTGCAGGACGCCTGCGTCAACGGCATGGCCCAGCTGGGCATGAACATAACCGGCTTTGAAGAGATCGACGGCGTGCTGTACTCGCAGTCGTGGTGGTGCCGTGTTGAGTAGCCTGGCGGGCATCCCGCGCCCGTGGCTCGACGAGCTGTACGACGGCCCTGCCCTGGTCACCGACCCGGACGGGCGCGCCGCAGTGCTGGCCGAAATGGCCTATGCAGCCAGCCGGCGCTACGAGATCGACTCCGGTGTACTTTCTGACATGCTTGAGCTAGCCGAAGCGGCCAGGGTGTGGGCGTTACTTGAGTGGGAATAGGCCTTTCACATTGGTTGGACAAGGTGGCGGTGGAAGGTGAACGAGCCAGAACGGATCGTGGTCAGCAGAGCGCTGTGGAGGGGAAAATCGATTCCAAAATCGAAAGTGTGACCCTTATGCTATGCGGCTTGTAGCCGAGTCATCTTGTGTTCGTTTTGGAATCGATTTTTACGTTGACGCCTTGAAAAATGGGCGCTTATGGTACGGTCTTGAAAACCGTCGATGGGCAACTATCCTAGAGTTCGAATCTCTACGCTTCCGCCATATCCAAACCCCTGATCATTCAGGGGTTTTTGCGTTTTGGGGATGGGGAAATGGCCCGCGGGGTCTGCTCGGCGGTCGCGGGATGTCGACGGTGGAGCAGCAAGGCGTTGGGCGATAGGTTTGCAGCGTCTATCAGATCGAGCGCCGCCTGCGCGGCGCATCGCGGATGAGTCCGCTCCCACATTTGTTGCAACGTACCGAACCTGTCAGGCCACAGTTGTCCGCCTCGGCGCAGGGTTTGAGACAAGTGGGGCGGCGGTAACGCCCACGCAAAAACCGCGTCGAGCACACAAGGCTAACAACCATGGCCTCTCAGGCATGGCCACGTTGCAACAAATGTAGGAGCGGATTCATCCGCGATGCGCCGCGCGGGCGGCGCTCGGTCTAATAGGCGCTGCAAGCCTGTCGGCAAGCGCCAGGTAGCCTAACCCTGACCCTACCCACCGCCGAACCTCGCGCCACCTCACTGCAAGGTCTGTGGCTTGACCACCTTCGAGATCTCTTTCAAGCCCTGTTCCATCAGCTGGATCGCATCTGCCAGTTTCGCCGCCTCTTCCGTCTCCCCGGCAGCGGTCATCTGCGCGTGGCTACGTCGCAGGTTCAGCAGGCACTTTTGCAAGCCCAGCGCAGCGCTATCATAGTTTTCCATGTCGTTCTCGCCTCTATTGGCGTCCGTGCCGTGGTAGGAATGACGCGACGGTATCAGGTCAATCCGCTGCCAAATACTGATTATTCATACATCTATCCCCAAAGTGCGGTAAGCGACCCACAGCAATATCGGACGGTTCCTACAAAGATCCCGGCTTGAATGTTACGACCTGCTTCGACCCAGCCAGCGCAAGGCCTTGAGGGTCAAGGCCTGGAGCACCAATGAGTGACTCAGGCCCACCCGTGCATCTACGCTCAACCTGGGGCAGTGCTTGAAACGTTAAGTAGCAAATGACTTGCAGCGCCTGTTCTGCGCGCCTCACCCCATCGCCTGTTGCCGCAACCAAAGCACCACCTGTTCGACAGGCGACCCTGGTGCAGGTGCGCGTTCTGCCAGCAGATGAAAGCTCGCCTTGCCGGGCAATTCATGGCCATCGAGTGCCAACACCAGGGTGCCGGCCTGCAGCGCATGTTCCACCAACGGGCGGGGTACCAGGGCGATGCCCATGCCGCGCTCGGCGGCTTCGATGGCCAGGATGGTCTGGCTGAACACCGGGCCGCTGACACGGGTGCCGGGCAGGCCGTGGTGGTCGAACCAGCGCTGCCAGTTGTTATGGCTGTCGGAAATCAACGGCTGGCCGGCCAGTTGCGCCGGCTGTCGCCAAGGCTGCCCGGCGCGCAGGGCAGCCGTGCATACCGGCACCACCATGCCCGGCAGCAGGGGCAGGGCGTAGCCTGCCTCGAACGGCGCGCTGCCCCAGCGCACGGCAAGGTCGACGGCGTGCTTGCCGCTCAGCGGGCGGGTGCTGTCAGAGGCATCGATCATCAGGGCGATCTGTGGATGGGCCTGGGCCAATTGTTCGAGGCGGGGAATCAACCAACGGCTGGCGAAGGCCGGTGTGGTGCTGAGCAGAATCTGCTGCGGGTCGTGCGCAGTGTCGCGCTCCAGCAGTTCGCGGGTCGCATCCTCGATGATATCCAGTGCCAGGCGCACGCGCGCGAGGTAGTCGGCGCCGTCAGGGTTGGGCCGCAGGCCCCGTGGCAGGCGCTCGAAAAGGGGGCGCCCAAGCTTGTCTTCGAGGGTGCGGACCTGCTGGGCCACGGCGCCGGGGGTGACATGCAGTTCCTCGGCGGCCGCGCGAAAGCTGCCCAGCCGGGCGGCGGCCTCGAAGGCCACCAGGTGGTTGACGATAGCGGGGGCGGTGCGTCGCTTGGGGGCGCTCATCCGGTAGTTTTCCTGCAGGCTCATGGCAGTATTTGTGATTGGTGCGGGGTGATGGATTCTGGCTTCATGGGGGCACTTGTTCAACGTTTGGAAGGAGCAGCGCATGACTTCGCAAAAAGTGGCAATCATCACCGCAGGTGGCAGTGGCATGGGCGCCGAAGCTGCCCGGCGGTTGGCGGCGGATGGCTTCAAGGTGGCGATTTTGTCGTCGTCGGGCAAGGGCGAGGCGCTGGCTGCCGAGCTGGGCGGGTTCGGTGTCACCGGCTCCAACCAGTCGGTAGAAGACTTGCAGCGTCTTGTGGACACCGTGATGCAGCGCTGGGGGCGGGTGGATGTGCTGGTCAATAGCGCAGGGCATGGCCCGCGCGCGCCGATCCTCGACCTCAGCGACGACGACTGGCATCGCGGCATGGAGGTTTACTTCCTCAATGTGGTGCGTCCAACGCGGCTGGTGACGCCGATCATGCAACAGCAGAAAAGCGGCGTGATCATCAATATATCGACCTTCGCCGCCTTCGAGCCGGATCCGGCCTTCCCGACCTCGGGGGTGTTCCGTGCCGGGTTGGCGGCGTTCACCAAGCTGTTCGCCGATCGCTACGCCGCCGAGAACATCCGTATGAACAACGTGCTGCCGGGCTTTATCGACAGCCTGCCGGAGAAAGACGAGTTGCGTAGCCGAATTCCCATGGAACGCTACGGCAAGGCCGCAGAAATCGCGGCCACGGTCAGCTTCCTGGCCTCCGAGGGCGCCGGCTACATCACCGGCCAGAACCTGCGGGTCGATGGCGGGATCACCCGCTCGGTCTGACTCGCCAGGGTATGCCCTGCCGCCTAGGCGCCGGCCAAGCCGCTGTTCGCCGGCAAGCCGGCTCCTACGACGCTTGCCTGAGTGGCTCGACACGCATACAGCGAGGGGCGACTTCCGTTAGCATGTCGCCCCTTGTTCACCTGATGCGGATGTACCCCCATGAGTTCCCTGATGTTCCGCCAGGCCACGCCTGACGACGTGGACCGTTGCTTTGCCATCGAAACCTGCGCCTACGAAGGTGACGAGGCCGCCACCCGGGAGAAGATCGCCACGCGTATCGGCCAATACCCGCAAGGCTTCCTGATCCTGCAGGCCGAGGGCCAGGTGATTGGCTTCATCAACAGTGGCTGTGCCCATGACGTGGTGATGTCGGACGAAGCCTTCAAGGAACTGGTCGGGCATGACCCGCTGGCGCCGAACGTGGTGATCATGTCGGTGGTGCTGGACCCGGCCTATCAGGGCCAGGGCCATGCCAGCCGGCTGATGGCGCGCTTCGTCGAACAGATGCGCGCGGCGGGCAAGGCGAGCATCCACCTGATGTGCAAGGACAGGCATGTCGGCTTGTACGAAAAGATGGGCTATGCCTATGTGCGCCCGTCGGCCTCCGAGCATGGCGGCATGGCCTGGCATGAGATGGTCATGACGCTTTAACCGCGCAGGTTGTTGGGGCCAAGCCCCGCCAGCACCTCGGCGCTATCGAGGATGCGCGCGTAGTCCATGGCCAGGTTGCTCAGGGCCAGCGCATGGACATCCTGCGCCGGCCATAAGCGCCCTTGCAGGTCGCGTTGGTCGAAGGTGTAGCAGGCGTCCGCCACCACCACCGTGTCGAACCCCAGGTTGCCCGCCGAGCGCGCGGTCGACTCCACCGAGTTGTTGGTGATCACCCCGACGATCACCAGTTGGCGGATCGCCCGCTGATGCAGCCAGTGCGCAAGGCCGCTGTCGCACAAGGCATCGGGCACATGCTTTTCGAACAGCGCTTCGCTGGCCAGCGGTGTGAAGGCGTGCTGGAACTGGCAACCGGATTGGCCGGGCCAGAACACCGACTGGGGGTCGCGGGACATGTGCCGCACATGGATCACCGGGCGCTCGCTGTGGCGCCAGGCCGCGAGCAATTCGCCCATGCGCAGTTCCGCCTCGGGGTTGTTGCGCGGCCCCAGGCGCGGGTGGTTGATGCCGTTTTGCATGTCGATGATCAGCAGGGCGGCGTTGCTGGCAAAAGCGGTCATGTCCGGCGGTTCTCCCAGGGGCTTGTACCGGACCCTAGCACAGTGCCGGATACTTCAAAAAAATTGCATTCAAAAAAGGTACGGCAGGCGTGGCTGTAGGGCCTGGTCACTGCGCCGTGCCAGGATGTGGGTGGGCAGTCGGGCTGCCATACACCGGGGTATCTATTCGTTTTGTTGCATTCAATGCCCATTTAATTTCAATTATTTTCATTGCGGCATCGCTCTAAGCTCCTGCTGTCGCCGCGCCGTAGAGCGGCTTCAGGAGCCTTTCGATGTTGCCTGATACGCCTGTCACCTCGTCCACCTTCATCCCTTCCCATGACCTGATCGACTGGTTGCGCATGCTACTGCGCGCCGAGCGCGCCGGTGCTCGGCTGATGCTCGACAGCGCCGGCCAGACCGACGACGCCGGGCTGCTTCGACGTTTGGCCCAGCTGCACCATGGCGAGGCGGAAAGTTGTCGGCGCCTGCGCCACTGTCTCGAGCGCCTTGGCGTCGAACCGGGGCAGGGCATGGGTGAATTCCATGCCAAGGCCATGGCCATCCCCGACCTGGAGGCACGCATGCAGTTCATCGCCCGCGGCCAGCGCTGGGTCGCCCGCCAGGTCCAGGAGCGTTTGCCCGCGCTGGAGCCTGCCTGGCTGCGCGATGAATTGACCGTGGTGCTGCAGCTGCACCAGGCCAGCCCTGACGCCTGACCCGCCCGACCCTATAAGAATCAAGGATCCCTCATGCCTTCCGAGCTTTCTTCCGAGCTGCCGCTGGCCGCGCCGGCTGATCGTAGTTCCCGTTTCGCCCATTCCCTGCTGGCCCAGGCCGGCCTGGATTTCAACGGCGAGCACCCCTGGGACATGCAACTGCACAGCGATGATGTACCCCGGCGCGCCTTGGCCCAGGGCAACCTGGGGTTGGGCGAGGCGTACATGGACGGTGACTGGGAGTGCGAGCAACTGGATGCGTTCTTCGCCCGCCTGCTGCGCGCTGGGGTGGCCGACCAGGTCAGCCCGCTGGCGCTGCTGCGCCATGCCCTGCAGGCGCGCCTGCTCAACCGCCAGACCGCCCGGCGCGCCTGGGCCGTGGGTGAGCAGCACTACGACCTGGGCAACGACTTCTACGCCGCCATGCTCGATCCGCGCCTGGCCTACACCTGTGGCTACTGGAAAGACGCCGACACCCTGGCCCAGGCCCAGGAGGACAAGCTCGACCTGATCTGCCGCAAGCTCGACCTGCGCCCCGGCATGCGCGTGCTCGACATCGGCTGTGGCTGGGGCAGCTTCATGGGCTTTGCCGCCGAGCGCTACGGCGTCGAATGCGTCGGCGTGACCATCTCCCGCGAGCAGTGCCAGTGGGCAGAGCAGCGCTACAAGGGCTTGCCGCTGACGTTTCGCCTGCAGGATTACCGCGAACTCGACGAACGCTTCGAGCGTATCGTCAGTGTCGGCATGTTCGAGCATGTCGGGCGCAAGAACCACCGCACCTTCATGGAGGTGGCGGCGCGCTGCCTGGACGATGAGGGGCTGATGCTGCTGCACACCATTGGCAAGAACCGTCGGCGCGACGTGCCTGATCGCTGGATCGACAAGTACATTTTTCCCAACGGTGACTTGCCTTCCATTGGCCAGATCGGCGATGCCGCCGATGGCCTGCTGGTGGTCGAGGACCTGCACAATTTCGGCGCCGACTATGACCGCACGCTGATGGCCTGGCATGACAACTTCGAGCGCCATTGGCAGTATTTCGCCGCCGAGTTGGGGGAGCGTTTTCGGCGCATGTGGCGTTATTACCTGTTGTCCTGCGCGGGGGCGTTTCGCGCCCGGGATATCCAGTTGTGGCAGTGGGTATTGTCGCGGCGCGGGGTGGTGGGCGGTTACCAGCGGGTGAGTTGAGCGGTGAGCGCCTTGCGGGGGTGGCAAACCTGCGCCCGCAGCGGGCCGTGAGACAGCGGTTGTCGCGCATCTGATACGCTTTTTTTATAGGAATCTGAATCTGTAACCGTATCAGCCAGGCGCAGACAATAGCGCCAGGCCCAGCCTTCCACACCGGTGTGCGCTGGGCCGGTTGCGCCGCCTATGCCCGCAGCCGTTCCGTCATCACACTGTAGAGGTTCCGATGGGCAAGCTCGCGCTGTTTCTGGGTGGTTTTCTGCTGCTGACAATCATGATCGGCCTGCTGGGGACCATTCCGCCAAGCTGAACCGCCTTTTTTCCTGCTTCAGCCCGTCTGGCCTCAAGGCGGGCTCGACCCTCTCCCTGCGCCCTCGGCGCGCCTCTGCCGCGCTCGTCTAGACAAGCGGTATCTGCAAGTCGTTCTCAAGTGCAAGGCGCTCGTGTAATCTGCCGCCCCCGTTTAGGGCCCGCAGACACGGGCCGATCACCTGCCTTGGAGTTGATACACACTATGGAATGCAAGAAAGGCACTGCAGCGATGCTGGAGTGGCGCGGTCGTTTTCTCGGCGAGGGTATTCTCCACGAAGAGGACTATGACCAGGCATTGCGCCGTGCCGAAGCGTTGGAGCGTTCCGGGGTGATCAGCGCAAGCGAATGGATCGAGCTGGTGAAGCTGGCCAATGCGGCGTTGCTGCGCTTGTAAAAAGTCCTGCAAGGCTTGCAGAAACTGTCCACAAAAAACGTGGGTAGGTCTGTGGATAAAGCGCTGGAGGCCATATTTATCAAGGCCTCTGTCAGATTGAGCAGAAAGTGAGCAGGCCTGTACCGGCCTTCAGCCCGACCGCGGACGGGCCTCGCGCAGGGCCAGCAGCAGCTCGCGCACCCGTGCCGGCACATCGCCTGCCGGGTACACGGCATGCATCTGCGGGTCCTGGCCGGTGCTTGAGGTCAGGTGGTAGTCGGGGCATACCCGCACCAGGCGTCCGGCGCTTACTTCGGGCTCCCCTAGCCAGTCCGCCAGGCGGGCGATGCCGGCGCCGGCCAGGGTGGCTTGCAGCACGGCCACGCCCGAGCCCAGGCGCAGGCGCGGTTGCGGACGCAGGCTGACGATGCGTTGCGCGCGGCAGAAATGCCAGGCCTTGAGGATGCGCGGGGCGGTGTGCAGGATCAGCGCATGCTGCTCCAGTTCGTCCAGGCCCTGGGGCGTGCCGGCGTGGTCGAGGTACTGCGGGCTGGCATACAAGTGCCGGCGATAGCGCCACAGCGGATAGCCAATCAGTTCGCTGGACTGCGGAAATGCCCCACGAATGACGAAGTCGAACTTGCCCTGCAAAGGGTCCAGGGTCTGGTCGCTGAACTGCGCGTCGAGGGTCACCTGCGGGTGGCGTCGGGAAAATTCCGCGAGCACCGCAGGCAGTACCTGCTGGGCCAGCACCTCGGGGGCCGCCAGGCGGATCCAGCCTTGCGCGCTGCCGGTCAGCGCGGCCAGCTCGTCGGCGGCGTCCCGTTGCACATCCAGCAAGCGCTCGGCATGGGGCAGCAGGCGCTCCCCGGCTTCGGTCAGGGTCACGGCGCTGGCATTGCGGTTGAACAGCTTGGCCCCGCTGTTATCCTCCAGGGCCTGCACCGCGCGCGTCACCGCGCTGGGCGAGCGGCCCAGGGCGCGGGCTGCGCTGACGAAGCTGCGCTTGTGCGCAACGCTGACGAAGGCTTGTATTTCACGCAGCATGTCCAGGGCCATGGTAGCCAATCCTTATTGCAGTTTTCGCAACATGGTATTTCAACACAAGCGCGCGGCTTTGATTAGTCTGGCGGCCTGTTTGCTGCCGCCTGGACGTTCGAGATGATGGATATCGCCCTGCTTTCGCTGTTCGCCTTCGCCGCTGGCCTGATCGACGCTGCCGTGGGTGGCGGCGGGCTGATCCAGATCCCGGCGTTGTTCAATGTGCTGCCCACGGCGCAGCCGGCCTCCCTGCTGGGCAGCAACAAGCTGGCCTCGGTATGCGGCACGGCATTCGCCGCGCGTTCGTTCATCCGCAAGGTCAAGCTGGACTGGGGGCTGATCGTGCCGGCGGCGCTCAGCGCCTTCGTCATGTCGTTCTTCGGCGCGGCCACGGTCTCGCTGGTGCCGGCCAGCGTGATGCGGCCGATGGTGCTGGTGCTGATCGTGCTGATGGCTATCTATACCTTCTGCAAGAAGGACTTCGGCACCTTGCACACGCCGACCGCGATCGGCCGCAAGGAGCAATGCCTGGCCGTGCTGATCGGTGGCGCCATCGGCTTCTACGACGGCTTGTTCGGGCCGGGCACCGGCAGCTTCCTGATCTTCCTGTTCATCCGCTTCTTCGCCCTGGACTTCCTGCACGCCTCGGCGTCGGCGAAGCTGGTCAACATTGCCACCAACCTGGCCGCCCTGGTGTTCTTCATTCCGACTGGCAACGTGCTCTGGGCCATTGCCCTGCCAATGGCGTTGTTCAATATCCTCGGCGCCTTGACCGGCACCTGGCTGGCGGTGCGCAAGGGCGCAGGGTTCGTGCGGGGGTTGTTCCTGATCCTGCTGTGCGTGCTGATCGCCAAGCTCAGCTGGGACTTGCTGGCCGGCTGAGTCAGATCACCTGGCGCTGCGCCTCGGCCTGCTCGATGCGGTTGCGGCCCTGGGCCTTGGCCCGGTACAGCGCCTGGTCGGCGCTGGCCAGCAGCAGGTCGAGGCTGGGCGCCGGGGCGTTGGCGGCGCAGCCGGCCAGGCCGATGCTGACGGTGATCGGCAGGTGCTGTTCGGCATGGGTCGCGTGCAAGTCCTGAATCGCCCGGCGCAGGCGCTCGGCGGTGAACTTGGCCTGCTCCGGCGCCAGGCCCGGGACGACGATGACGAACTCCTCGCCCCCCAGGCGGGCGAACAACTCGCCTTCATGCAGGTGGTCCTGCAAGGTGTTGGCGAACTGGCGCAGCACCTGGTCGCCCACGGCATGGCCATGGCGGTCGTTGATGGCCTTGAAGTGATCGATATCGAGCATCATCAGGGTCAACGGCAAGCCTGGGGTGTGCTGCTGGCGGTCGTCGAGCAGCGCATTGGCGCGGCGGGTGAAGGCACTGCGGCTGAGGGCGCCGGTCAGGTGGTCGATGGTCGCCTGGTGCGCCAGGCGCGCCATCAGGCTGCGGTTGGCGCTGCTCACGCAGGCCAGCACCAGCGGCCCGAGTACCAGCATGGCGATGCCCAGGCGCGCCGACATCAGCGTGGTAACCCCGGGCTCGCTCTGCGGTACGCTGAAATGCATGAGGTTCTGCGCCACGGCGACGATCAAGGTGCTGCCGGCGGTGAGTGTCAGCAGCGAGACCAGAAACGCCGAGTAGCTCAGCGCGCACCAGAGCAATGCGGCAATCGGGAAGGCGATGGCGCCGGGCCCACCAAAGACGATGCTCAGCGACAATGAACCGAGCAGCACCAGCAGCGGTGCCAGGCGAATCGGCTGGCTGTCGCTGCCGCTGCGGGTCAGGGCACGGGGCGAGGGCGCGGTGAGCAGCACCGGCAGCACCAGCACGCTGGTGGAGAATTGCTCGCTGAACCAGGCAAGCCAGGTGGCGCGCAAGGATTCTTCGAACCAGGGCGTGGCCATGACGCAGGCCAGGGTAGCGGCGACCATGGCGCCGGCGGCGCAGGCGCCGAACAGGCACAGGGTGCCGTGGGGCGTGCGCAGGCGGCGGTGCAGGCGTGGCAGGCGCGCCATCAGGTACCAGATGGTGGCAATGGCGCCGAGGTTGCACAGGTTGAACCACAAGGCTGGCTGCCAGGCGCTGCCACAGGCCAGGTCGGCCAGGACCATGGCCAGGTATACCAGGGCGAAACCGACGGGGCTGGCCTGGCGCGGGTTGCGCAGCAGCACGCCGGCCAGTACTGCGTTGACCGGCCAGAACAGCGAAAGCGATTCGATTGGCCGGGCGAGAATGCCGGCCAGGGTCAGGCCCAGGGTCAAGCCAAACAGAATCAGCGGAGGCAACAGGCGCGACGGGACTGGAGACACCATAGGCTCGACCGGCAAGCGAAGACAGAATCCAGGAATTCGTTTGTAGGCACCTGGGATATGTTGCGTCAGTGTGTTTCAAGTCGGCAATTGATGTCAATTCGCCGCGAACGGCGAAGATTTGGCGCCGGATTACAGCCCGAACACCCAGGGCACCATCAGCACCGTGACTACCATCACCAGCAGGGTGAAGGGCACGCCGATCTTGACGAAGTCGGCGAAGCGGTACTGCCCCGGGCCCAGCACCAGAGTGTTCACCGGCGAGGACACCGGCGTCATGAACGCCGCCGAAGCCGCCAGGGCCACGGTCATGGCAAACGGGTAGGGCGACATGCCCAACTGTTGCGCGGTGCTCACCGCCACCGGTGCCATCAGCACGGCGGTGGCGGTGTTGGAGATGAACAGGCCGATCACCGCAGTGACGGTAAACAGGCAGGCGAGGATCACCCCGGGGCCGGCGCCGCCGAGCAGGCCGACCAGCGCACCGACCGCCAGGTCGATGCCGCCGGTTTTTTGCAGGGCCAGGGCGAAGGGCAGCATGCCGACGATCAGCACCAGGCTTTGCCAGTGGATGGCGCGGTAGGCGCTGTTCATGTCGATGCAGCGCCCGGCGCCCATCAGCAGGCAACCGATCAGCGCGGCGATGACGTTGGGCACCAGGCCGCTGACCATCAAGCCGACCATCACCGCCAGGCTCAGCAGCGCGAACGGCGCGCGGCTGCGTGCCGGGGCCACCTGGTCGATCTCCGCCGGCAGGCTCAACACCAGGAAGTCGCGCGGCTTGCCTTGCAGTTGCCGCACCGCCTTCCACGGGCCGACCACCAGCAAGGTGTCGCCCAGGCGCAGTTTCTCTTCCACCAAGGGGCCTTCGATGGCCTCCTGGTCGCGGCGCAGGCCGACCACGTTGAGGTCGTAGCGGGTGCGGAAGGTCAGCTCCAGGATGCTTCTGCCGATCAACTGCGAGCCTGGCGGCAGGGAAATCTCGGCCATGCCCAGCTCCTGGGACTGGTCGATGAAATAAGCCGCCTTGAAGTGCAGGGGCTCGAGCAGCATGGCCTGGCACAGGCTGCGCAGGTCGTCGCGGTTGGCGAACAGGTCGAGCAACAGCACGTCACCTTGTTGCAGCAGGGTGCCGGAATCGGCGGCGATCACCCGGGTGGTGAACTTGTGCTGGCGCTCGATGCCGATCACGTTGGCGCCATGGCGGGTGCGCAGTTCCAGTTCGCCCAGGGTATGGCCGATCAAGGGTGAATGCGGGCGGATGCGCAGGCGCCGTTCGCGGCCATTGAGCTTGTAGTCCAGGACCAGGTCGAGCAGGGTGCGCCGGCTTTCCACCCGGCCGTCCTTGCGCACCTCGCCGTTGAGCCAGTGGCGGGTGAGCAGCATGTAGCCGATGCCAAGCACCAGCACCACCAGGCCGAAGGGAGTGAAGCTGAAGAAGCCGAAGCCGGCCTCGCCGTGGCGCACCAGTTCGCTGTGCACCACCACGTTCGGGGGCGTGGCCACCAGGCTGAGCATGCCGCTGATCAGACCGGCGAAGCTCAGCGGCATCATCAGCCGGCTGGGCGACAGTTGCAGGCGCGCGGCGATGCTCAGCACCACCGGGATGAAGATCGCCACTACGCCGGTGGAACTCATCACCGAACCAAGGCCGGCCACCGCGACCATCAGCAGCACCAGCAGGCGTGCCTCGCTGTTGCCGGCGCGCTCGCTCATCCACTCGCCGATGCGGTAGGCGATACCGGTGCGCACCAATCCTTCGCCGATCACGAACAGCGCGGCGATCAGCACCACGTTGGGGTCGCTGAAACCGGCCAGGGCCTGTTCCACGGTGAGGATGCCCGACAGCGGCAGGGCGAGGATCACCAGCAAGGCGACCACATCCATGCGCGGGCGGTTGATGATGAACAGGCAGACGACAACGGCCAGCAGGCCGAGGACCCAGAGCAGCTCATGGTTCATGGGGAGGGGATGTTCCTTCACACGGGGCACGTAAGGTTATGGCCCAAGTGTGGCAGCTTGACGCGAATGCGTCGTTGACGTGCTGCAGTGTTTTGTCCGCTGGTTGCAGGTGGGGGCTGGCGAAGCTGGCTGCGCGCTACGGCTGCGCCGGTGTTCGCCGGCACGGCCGTTACGCTGGGGGTCAGTGACGGTGACGCTTGTGCTTGCGGTTGTTGTCGCCCATGTGGTTGCCGATCGCGCCGCCGGCCGCGCCACCCAGGCCGGCACCGATGGTCGAGCCGTTGGTGCCGCCGAGCTTGCCGCCGATCAGCGAGCCGCCCGCAGAACCCAGGCCGCCACCAATGGCGGCCTCGGTACGATTGCCCTTGCGGGCGCCGACCGCGCTACCGGCCGCGCCACCCAGGCCGGCGCCGATGGCCGCGCCGGTGCTGCCGCCGATCTGTTTGCCGACGACGTTGCCCAGGGCGCCGCCCAGGCCGCCACCGATGGCAGCGGTGCCGTCACCGGCAAAGGCGCCCTGGCACAGCAGCAGGCCGAGGGCGAGGGAAGGCAGAGTCAGACGCATGTTCAGGAACCTCAGGGGAATCATCAGGGTAGGGTGGCGCAGGTAGGCGGCCAGTCAGGGGTGTAAAGACGCTTCAGCGCCAGTAGCGGTCACGGTATTGACGGTTGTCGTCATCGTCGCCGCGGTCGTGGCGATGGTGATGACGGTGGCCGCGATCACGGTCGCGCCAGCCATCGTCGTCATCGTGGTAGTGGTGGCTGTAGCAGCCGCCGAGCAGCAGCACGGCAGCGATCAGCGAAAGGCTTGCAAGGCGCTTCATCAGGTTATAGGTCCTTGACCCGCAAAGGTTTACGGGGTAACTGATAGGACCGGATTCGATCGATTTGGTTCTCTGGCACGGCAAAAATTGCCGCGCTGCTGATGAGTGGTCGCGGCTGCAAAATGCCGCGCGCAGCCTGGGCGGCAGTGCTAGAGTCGCTTTCTTTTTTCCGAGGATCGAACATGCGAGCGATTTTGCCGATGACTGCGGCGCTGTTGTTGCTGGGCTGTGCCTCGTCGACCATGGAAGCGGCGCGCAATGGGGCGCCAAGCGCACAGCTGGATTCGCACAAGACGCCGGATGTGGTCGCCCAGTGCATCCAGTTCAGCTGGCAGGAGGAGAAAACCTTTGGCGTGGACGCCAGCGGTTATCTGCAGGCGCGCAAGCAGGGCGGCTTCACCGTGTACACCCGGGAGGCGGAGTCGTTCGTCGATGTCTACGCCCAGGCGGGCGGCACGCGGGTGGACTACTACGCGCAGAAGAATGACGGCGTGGCGTTGCAGCGCCGGGCAGCGGCGGCTACCTGCCTGTAAGGGCCGGGGCACCGCGAGGTTGTGGTGTACGTCGAGGGCGCCTAACGTGGCGCCAGGCTCAACAAGGACGAGGAAGGCATCGCATGAGCCGATCACAGGCGCTCAATCGCGCCAGTTGGGATGAGCGCGCGCCGTTGCACGCGGCGTCGAAGGACTATGAAGTCGAACGTTTCGTGGCCGACCCCGGGCATCTTTCCGAGGTGGTGCGCTTCGACCTGCCGCGCCTGGGTGATATCCGCGGCCAGCGCGCGGTGCACCTGCAGTGCCATATCGGTACCGATACCCTGTCGCTGGCGCGCCTGGGCGCGAATGTCTGCGGCCTGGACTTCTCTTCGGCGTCGCTGGCCCAGGCACGGAGCCTTGCGCAGCGTTGCGCCACCGACATCACGTATGTCGAGTCGGATGTCTACCTGGCGGCGCAGGCACTGCCGGCGGGGGATTTCGACCTGGTCTACACCGGTATCGGCGCCCTGTGCTGGTTGCCTGCTATCGAGCGCTGGGCGGCGACCGTGGCGGCCTTGCTCAAGCCGGGTGGGCGCTTGTTCCTGCGTGATGGCCATCCGATGCTGATGGCGGTCAATGAGGACCACGAAGACCGTTTGCAGCTGGAATATCCGTACTTCGAACGCGAAGCGCCCACCGTGTGGGTCAGCGACCAGACCTATGTCGACACCGACCAGGCCCTGACCCATACCGAGACCCACGAGTGGAACCACGGCCTGGGCGAGGTGGTCACGGCGCTGCTCAAGCACGGTTTGCGGATCACGGGCCTGGAAGAACACCAGAGCATCCCGTGGCAGGCATTGCCAGGGCAGATGAAGCTGGGCGATGACGGCGAGTGGCGCCTGATCGAGGCGCCCTGGCGCTTGCCGCTGAGCTACACGCTGCAGGCGGTCAAGGCGTAGAGCGCGCTCCCCAAGGCGCACACTGTCCTGCAGGCGCCGGTTGGCTCACGTCAGGACAGGAAGCCACCGTCGACATTCAGCGCGGTCCCCGTGGTATAGCTGGACGCCGCGCTGGCCAGGTACAGCACCGCGCCGGCCATCTCGCTCGGGTCGGCGACGCGCTTGAGCGGAATCTGCTGCAGGGCGGCGTTGCGGATGCTGTCGTTCTTCACCAACGCCGAGGCGAACTTGGTGTCGGTCAGGCCCGGCAGCAGGGCGTTGCAGCGGATACCGAACTGCGCGCACTCCTTGGCGAAGACCTTGGTCATGTTGATCACCGCCGCCTTGGTCACCGAATAGATGCCCTGGAACAGCCCCGGCGACACGCCATTGATCGACGCCACGTTGATGATGCTGCCGCCCCCGTGCTCGCGCATCAGCTTGCCAGCTTCCACCGACATGAAGAAGTAGCCGCGGATGTTCACGTCCACGGTCTTCTGGAATGCGCCCAGGTCGGTGTCCAGCACGTTGCAGAACTGTGGGTTGGTGGCGGCGTTGTTGACCAGGATGTCCAGGCGCCCGAACTGCTCGCGGATGCCGGCGAAAACCTGCTGGATCTGCTCCATTTCGCCGATATGGCAAGCCACCGCAGTGGCCTTGCCGCCAGCGGCGATGATTGCCTCGGCGACCTGCTGGCAGCCGTCGAGCTTGCGGCTCGAGACGATCACATGGGCACCCTGCTGGGCCAGCAGGTGGGCAATGGCCTCGCCGATGCCGCGGCTGGCGCCGGAAACGAAGGCGATCTTGCCGTCAAGGTCGAACAGGTGGGTCTTGGACATGCTGGTTTTCCTTGTTGTCTGTCGCTGCCGGGGTTACAGGCTGGATTTGCCGATCAGTTGCAGGCTCATGTGCTCCAGCAGCTTGTTCATGTGGATGAACTGGGCGAAGCGCTTGTCCTGGGTCTGGCCGTGGAAGAAGCGGTAGTAGATCTGCTGGACGATGCCGGCCAGGCGGAACAGGCCGTAGCAGTAATAGAAGTCGAAGTTGTCGATGCCGATGCCCGCGCGCTCGGCGTAGTAGTCGACGAATTGCTGGCGGGTGAGCATGCCGGGGGCGTTGCTCGGCTGGCGGCGCATCAGTTGCACCGGCGCCGGGTCGCTGGCCTCGATCCAGTAGGCCAGGCTGTTGCCCAGGTCCATCAGCGGGTCGCCGATGGTGGCCATTTCCCAGTCCAGCACACCGATGATGCGCATCGGGTTGGCGCTGTCGAGGATGACATTGTCGAAACGGTAGTCGTTGTGAATGATGCCCGGGCGCGGGTGGTCGGCGGGCATCTTCTCGCGCAGCCAGGTGATCACCTGTTCCCAGCGGGGGGCGTCCGGGGTCAGGGCTTTTTCATAACGGCTGGCCCAGCCTTCGATCTGCCGCTGCACGTAACCTTCGGGTTTGCCCAGGTCTGCCAGGCCGCAGGCCTGGTAGTCCACCTGGTGCAGCTCGACCAGGCGCTCGATGAAGCTCTTGCACAGCGTTTCGCTGCGGCGGGCGTCGAGGTCGAGCTCGGCGGGGATGTCCGAGCGCAGGATGATGCCCTCGACCCGCTCCATCACATAGAACTCGCCACCGATCAGCGACTCGTCGGTGCAGTGCACGTAGGCTTTGGGGCAGTAGGGAAAACCACCGTTGAGCTGGTTGAGGATGCGAAATTCACGGCCCATGTCGTGGGCCGACTTGGCCTTGTGGCCGAACGGCGGGCGGCGCAGCACGAACGCTTGCTCAGGGTAGGCCACCAGGTAGGTCAGGTTGGAGGCGCCGCCGGGGAACTGGCTGACGCTCGGGGTGCCTTGCAGGCCGGGGATGTGCGCCTTCAGGTAAGGATCGATGACGGCGGCATCGAGTTCTTCGCCGGGGCGGACCTGGGTGGACTGGTCGGTGAGCGTCATGCGATTTCCTTATGATCGGTAGCAAGGACTATTGGTTAATCTAATTTCCTGTCGCGGCTGGTACAAGCGTGCCAGGTGCTTATTGGCCTGGGTGTTGCCGCCCGATCAATGGCCTTGATGGCCCGGGTGAAGGCGCGGCAAAAAAAAACCGAAGCGCTTCAGGCTTCGGTTTTTTGGGTTCAGCGATGCGTGCGCCGATCAGGCCGGGAACAGCTCGCTGAGCTTCATCGACAGCATCATGTCGCCTTCGACGCGCAGCTTGCCGCCCATGAAGGCCTGCATGCCGTCGGTATCACCGCTGACGATGCCCTTGAGGGTCTCGCTGTCCAGCACCAGGGTGCAGTTGGCGTCGGCGTTCTCGCCTTCCTGGATCTCGCAGGTGCCGTCCTTGACGAGCAGCGCGTAGTGCTTGTCTTCGTCGGTGATGTTGAAGCCGAACACCAGGTCCAGGCCGGCGGCGGCTGCCGGGTTGAATTTTGCCTTCATCGCCTCGACGGCTTTAGCTACATCGCTCATGGTGTATTCCTTGTTAAGTGATATTCGCGTCCGCAAGGACACAACAGACCGGGCTCATCGGTAGGTGATGAGCTCCGGCAACCGCAACAGCTGCACATGGGCTTGGCTGTTGAAGGAAGCCAATGTCACGGCGCTGCCACGGAACTTCAGGTGGCTGAGCGACGTGTTGATGATCTGCCAGTTCAGGGCGAAAGCCTGCGCCGGCGTGATTCCGGTAACCAGGTGGAGCAGGGCGGCGATGGTGCCGCCGGAGGTGAACAGGGCAATATTGGCACCGCTGGCGGCGCTGTCGAGCAGGCGTCGCAAGCCATCGCCGACGCGGCCAGTGAAGGCCTGCCAGGTTTCCAGGTGCTCGTCGTGGACGTGCTGGCCGTCGTGCCAACGCTGCACCATCAGCGCGAACAGGCGCTGGAACTCGCTGCGGTGCTGAGCGCCGTTGCGCAGCACGTGCAGGGCCTCGGGCTCCTCGGGCAGCAGGGCAGGGAGCAGGGCGCGGATCACGCCGTCGGCATCGAACTCGTTGAACGCCGCGTCGGTCTCTATGGCCGGGACGGCTTGTCCATGGGCCTGCAACGCATCCAGGGCCAGGCGGGCGGTGTCTTGCTGGCGGCGCAAGGTGCCGGCCACGCAGCGATCCAGGCGCAGCCCCAGCTGGGCCAGGTGCTCGCCCAGGGCCTGGCTCTGGCGCTCGCCCACGGCCGAGAGCACGTCGTAGTCGTCGGCACCGAAGGAGGCTTGGCCATGTCGGATCAGGTAGAGGTTGCCCACGTGGAAGTCCGGCCCGGTTGAAGGTTGCTGCGAGGTTAGGATGCCCGGGATAGGCTGTCAACGAAAAAACATACAAGCGTTTGAAAAGGTCGTTTGAACTGTGTTGCCAGCGTTGTCACCCGCTGGCAGAGGCCCTGGCGCACCGGTATGCTTGCAGGCATTTCGCGCCGTTCGGGCGCTGGTCTATCAAGGAGTCAATGTGGAGTTTCTTGCCGAATACGCAAGCTTTCTCGCCAAAACCGCCACGCTGGTGATCGCCCTCCTCATCGTGCTGTCGGCCATCGCCGGCCTGCGCGGCAAGGGGCGGCGCAAGCCGGGCGGGCAGTTGCAGGTCACCCGTCTGAACGACTTCTACAAGGCGCTGCGCGAGCGCCTCGAGTCGGGCCTGCTCGACAAGGCCCAGCTCAAGGCCTTGCGCAAGCAGCAGGCGAAGGCGGACAAGCAAGAGAAGAAAAAACCCGAGGACAAGCGCCGGGTATTCGTGCTGGATTTCGATGGCGACATCAAGGCCTCGGCCACCGAGAGCCTGCGCAACGAAATCACCGCGCTGCTGACCCTGGCCACCCCGCGCGACGAAGTGGTGCTGCGCCTGGAGAGCGGGGGTGGCCTGGTGCACAGCTATGGCCTGGCGGCCTCGCAATTGGCGCGCATCCGCGAAGCAGGCATCCCGCTGACCATCTGCATCGACAAGGTCGCCGCCAGTGGCGGCTACATGATGGCCTGCATCGGCGAGAAGATCGTCAGCGCGCCGTTCGCCGTGCTCGGTTCCATCGGCGTGGTGGCGCAGATGCCCAACGTCAACCGCCTGCTGAAAAAGCACGACATCGATTTCGAGGTGCTCACCGCCGGCGAGTACAAGCGCACCCTGACCGTGTTCGGCGAGAACACCGACAAGGGCCGGGAGAAGTTCCAGGAAGACCTCGACATCACCCACAAGCTGTTCAAGGACTTCGTCGCCCGCTACCGCCCGCAGTTGCACATCGACGAAGTGGCCACCGGTGAAGTGTGGCTGGGTATCGCCGCGCTCAACCGCCAGTTGGTGGACGAGCTGGGCACCAGCGACGAGTACCTGAGCCGCAGTGCCCGCGAGGCCAATGTGTTCCACCTGCGCTTTGCCGAACGCAAGAGCTTGCAGGAGCGCATCGGCATGGCGGCCAGCGGCGCGGTGGAGAATACCGTGGTGGGGTTGTGGAGCAAACTTGGCCGCTTGCGCTAACACCTTGAACCCCTTGAAGATTTTTTTCTTTAGGGGGGTTGCAAGGTGATTCGAATGCCGACATAATGGCCTCCATCGAAACGCAGCTGACTTGAAAAAGCCCAGCGGTTTCAAGGAGATAGCGAAAGCTGACTCCGACTTTGAGGCCGAGTAGCAAAGTGGTTATGCTCCGGATTGCAAATCCGTCTACGCCGGTTCGATTCCGACCTCGGCCTCCACCATTCGAAACCCCGCAGATCTAGGTCTGCGGGGTTTTTCTTTGTGCGCAGAAAACCCGGATCGTTTCCGCATCTTTAGGCATCGTTTCCGCATCAGCCCTTTACTTGGTCGGGCTGACCACCTCGCCGACGCGGCGGTAAACGCGCTTGGTGATTTCTTCCTTGGAGTGCCCAAGCAGCCGGCTGGCGTGGCTAATGTCCTCAATCTCCGACGCCGCCTTCGGTCGGATATCGCGAAACTGGAACTGTCGAACTTTGGTGGCCAAGTCCGCGTTGCCATCGGCAGTCAGCTTGCGCGCAGCCCTGTCTCTCGCTTCGCTGAAGCGGTTCCTTAACATTTCCCAACTCATGCGCAGGCCGGAGTCGTTGGTGATGAGGCGTGAGTTGCGCACACCCTGCAGCTTTCGCCGCTCCAGAAGCGCTTCGATGAATAGGCCCAGGCCAGTGAGCTCGCCGTTGACGTGCCGCCGGATGCGCAGTTTCTTGTCGGTCTTGTTCTGGTCAACCCACAGGTAGTCCTCGTCCAGGTCGACGGTGCTGAATTTCAGGGTATCCGCAGGGCGCTGGCCGGCCAGGTAGGCCAGGTCCATAGCATCCTTAAGGCCCTGATCACCTTCGGCATAAACCGCATCCCAGATTTCGTCGGCCGCGTAGAAGTCGCGTCCCTTCTCCTTGTTGCGGCGAACTGCCAGGCATGGGTTGCGCTCGGCGAATCCCCACTCCATGGCCATGGTGAAAACGTGCGAGAGCAGGGCGATCTCCCGGTTTGCCCGAGTTTTGGCGCTGCGGGCATCGCGGTACTGAGCAATGACCGGCGGGCTGATGGCCTCAATCGGCGCGTCAGCGAACGCCTTACGCAGGCGTTCAAGTTCGTACTTGTTGTCCTTTTGCGTGCGTGGCGACTTGCCCGGGATGATGTCCCGCTCGTACCGGTCAAACAGCTCGCACATCGTGGCCATCACTTTTGGCATCGCCTTGTGCTCCAGGCGCGCCCATTCCAGCTTGGCCTCAGCGAGGTCAGTCCCCAGCGGCACCTCCCGCCGTTTCCCGTCTGCATCCCTCCCGTCGTAGTAGTACCCAACCCACAATTTACCGCTCTTCATCTTTCGAACCCGCCGCAGCATCCTTGGCGGCAGGTCCTTGTTCGATGCCTTCCTGTTGCGCATCTGTTACCCCACACGCGATAGATCCAAAGTCCAGGTTTCCGCCGCGGCATTCGTTGCCGTTGGCTTAACTCCGGCCATTTTCAGGCGGGCATACACCCGCCCTACAACTGGACGCCTGGCGCCGGTGAGCGTGTACTGCCAGCCATTGTTGGCCAGCCAGGCGATCTGCTTGCTTGGTAGCTGGAAGCCGGTGACGCGCGCCACCTCTTCCTCGTCGAGGAACTCGCTTGCATGTTCCATGGATGGTCTCCACGCCGCCGGTGGCGGCAGGTAAATGTCAGTCAGCGCCTTCGGTGATCGAATGCTCGACGCTCATGGAGCGCGCATCGGCGGCCCCCATGAACACCATGTTCAAAGCGGTGCTTTGCAGGACGCCGACCGCGTCAGTGCCTTCGTCGTCTTCGCCAAGAACGGGTAGCGCCTGGTGGCGAATCAGGTCGATGGTTACGCCTTCGGGAACATCGAAGCGAGTGATGATCGTCGTGGTCACGGTGATGATTGGCATGGAGTCATCCTCGCCCGCGCATGTCGGCGGGCTCATGTGTTAAAAGGGTTGATCAAACAGGAGGATCGATATGGGCAAGACAGCCAAACCGTTCTACTTCGTTGCTGCGCCACTGATTGCGATCGGCGCTGCATTCGCCGCTATCGGTGCATCTGGGCAGGCTGCCTTCGGTTACACCGCGGTTGGCTTGTTGGTGCCAGGCCTTGTACTACTAGCTGCTGGATTTCGCCGGCGGGCTTGAGTAGTAGGGGGAGGGGTTATTTGTTCTTGAGGTCGGCTTTGCGTTTTCGCTCCGCCCGGACGAACTCTTTGGACGTGCTGGCAAGTCCGCCTACCACGTCCTCGGGCATGATGGCGTTGTTGCAGTGAGGGCATAGAGGAGCCATGGTCGTGCTGCGCCATGCGTCGTCCATCGCCTTTGCTGCGCGACTGCGGAGCTGGAACTTCTCAGCCTGGGCCAGTTCCTCGGCTCGACGGTTGAGCTTGCTTACCGCGGCTCCGTAGTGCTCGACCAGGTAGATGAACGCATCGAAGGCTTCTACCTCTGTCTCGCAATCGCTGCACCAGACGCGCCGCTCCTTCTCGTCGTAAACCATCTTCCGGTGCCGGCATGAGGTTCTAGGCCTTCGGGTAAGGCCGCGAGCAACCCGGATGTCTTCGATCTGCACGACCTTGACGCCGAACGACCATTCTTGCGGCTCGATTGGAGCATCGCTCATCGCGGCCCCCTGTAGATCAGGTAGGCCATGTAGGCGAGGGCGATCATTTGCGCTCCTCCACTGGCGGATGAACAGGGCACGGCCAGTTCAGTGAGCCGTCGCCGGATGGGCAGGTGCAGGTCTTTTCGATCAGGTCGGTCATGGCGCCACCTCGGGTCGCTCAGGGAACGAAGCTTCGGCTTCGGTGCGGAACTTAATGCCGGCCGAATCCCCGTGCCGACCTTCCGACCAGGTGATCCGCTTGCCGCAATAGCAGCCTGTCACTTGGGCGAGGTCGAAGTTCTGTCGGAACTCCATCGATATTCCTGTCATGCCGTGCTGGCGCGCCAGGGCGACTACAGCCTGTGCAAACTCGACATCATGATCAGTCACTGCGCTCACAGCTGATACCTCTCATCATTCCATGCCGCCGGCGCGGCAGCAGGTGTAGGTTCGGGTTGGGTTTCGTGCGGGGAGAGCTCGCGCTGGTTGCCGGCCTGCAGCTGGCTGTCGGGGATGCAGCTGATGCCGACCCCATTCAGCAGGTAGCAGGTGACGCCGCGCTGGCTGTCGTGCTGAACGTCGATGACGTTTTCAGTGGCGCTGGCGCCGGTGGCCAGCAGCAGGAGGCAGAGGGCGAGGCGGGTCATGGCTGCACCGCCGGGAACTCAATCAACGTCGTACTTCCTTCCTCCGGGTACCTGCGTAACAGCTCGTTGAAGAATCTCGGCATCTACTGCGAAGTCAATGCAGGGCATGGCGTCAACATCAAGCTCGGCGCAACGCTGAATCGCTTCGAAGACGTCAACATCACGGTGCTGAACCCGACGAAGTCCTGCTACCTCGGCATCTGGTCTGGGATCGCACTCGGGCAGCCGCAGGGCGTGTTCGATACCACCTGGGAAGGTGGCGACCTTTACATCACCAGCGCCCACACCGTGTTCGGAATCGACTTCGTTACCAACGGGACGACGTTCAACGAGAACAACTTCCGCCGCATGCGCTGGAACAACGGCAACACGCTGCAGTTCGCGCGGTTCACGAACGTCGACACGGCGACATACCTGGAAGGCAACACCATTGACGGTGTGAACTTCGAGATCTGCTCCGGTGGCGGGATCTTCGCCACGAACATGAAGGGCTGGATCATCAGGACGTGTAAGTTCTGGGATCAAGGCGGGGCATACAAGAACCACCTGGTCCACATGGGTGCCAACTCCGGCCTCCCAAGCATCGGCAACACGCTTGAGACTGTTATGCGAAATGGCGACACGATGACGGCAGGCAAGCGCGACATCTTCATCGAGTCCGGTAACGACACGACGCTCATCAACTGCTACACCGACCCTGGCAACTCGCCGTCGTACGACTTCAACGGGCAGCGAGTGCTGATCATCGGGCCGGCGCTGTCGAACGTATCGAACAGCCAGCGCATGGCTATCGCCAATCCGCGCAATGCGATTACCGCCAGCGCCACTTTTGCCGGTACAACGTCGGCCTGATCACGCGGAGCTCAACCGGCCTGTATCGAGTCACGTTCACTAACCCAAGGACCGATATCAACTACCGGGTTTACACGCAGCTCACTTCCGAAGTTGCCGCCTGGGCACAAGTTTCTAAAACCGCAAGTTACTTCGATATCAAAGTTGTTCGATTCGATGGCGCCGCGGTTGATATGGCGGAAATCGACTTCGACGTGTTTGGCTGATTAGGAGAAAACCATGGATGTCAATGCAAACACTTCCGGCTGGGTGAGCGTCTATGCGTCCAGCGGCATCACTGTCGGTACCGGCCTGGAGGTCCAGAACAAGAATTCCAACCTGCTGACTATCCAGGAGAGCGCGAGCGCGCCTTCGGTCGATGACTTCTCCGGGCGTCTTCTGCGCTACTGTGATGTCGTTGAGGTCTGGCCGGGGTCGCCCGGCGTATGGGTTCGCGGCGCGATGAACGTCATCCAGATCAACGTCCAGGCGGTGCCGGCATGATTACATACCCGAACCGCCTGGCGCGGCAGGCTATGGCCAGGGCTCAGCAGAGCCCGACCACCGCGCAGATGAACGCTGCTGTGGCCACGGCTGGCGTGACGGCCATCAGGTTGACAGCCACGCTGGGCGCCGGTGGTGCGGTGACGCTGACATTCCCGGCGGCCTATTCATCGCCGCCCACGGTTGTCGGTACTGGCCGATTCGTTGGTGACCGTGGCTACTTCGCTGTACCGGGCGTGGTAACCGCCACCACCGTGGCTCTGACTGGGAAGCGGAACAAGGGAACGCTGCTGCTGAGCGATGGGCCGAACGAGGCAGCTACGTCTGGCGATGTGGTGGAGGTGCTGGTGATCGGACGGCTGGCCTGACCGGGGGACAATCTGGGGACACTGGTTGTCCCAAATGGGCCTGAACTACCAGCACCAGGACTTAAGGCCTGGGCTAGTGATTACGCGGGGTTCAGGCTGTAGCCCGCGATTTAATTGAGGTGCTGACCGGATTGCAAATCCGTCTACGCCGGTTCGATTCCGACCTCGGCCTCCACCATTCGAAACCCCGCAGATCTAGGTCTGCGGGGTTTTTCTTTGTGCGCCGGAAACTTTCGAAGTCGCAAAACAAATTACACACAGTCCCAGAACTGGATCACTTGGGGCTTGGCGATGGCACCGGCGCGCGGGGCACTGCAAGGCATGCCAAGCATTCGCGGTCAGGCATGTGTCACTTGCGCGTACTTAGCCAGTGATCAGCAACCTCACCCATGGTGGTCGCGGCCCCGCTCTTGATCCACGCCATGAACGCACGGTCGAACTTGAAGGCCTCGCCGCATTCGCCGACGAGAAACTGCCTGACCTTTTGCGTGTTGCGGTAGTGTGGGTCCAGCGGCGTTGTACGGGTGATCGGGCCTGCGTGCCAATCGAAGCTCATGACCTTCTCCCTGGTGAGCGACATGCCCGGATGAGCGTAGCAGCACTCGCCGTGGGCTACAGTGCAAGCTGTCTCCCTGCGGCCAAGGATCAGCACATGAGCCCGAATCAAACAATTGTTGCATGCGCGACCACCATACTGCTGGCGCTGACCCCCTGCGTGTCGTTTGCCGATCCCGGTAACGGCAAGGGCCATGGCCAGCAACAGCATGGCAACTCAGGTGGCAAGCACGATCCTGGCACCCGGCACGGCGGGCCTTCGGTCGATCGGGGCTATGTGCTCGGTATCCTCGATGGCCACCGTGGCTATTGGCGCTCGAACCCGGCACTGCCGCCCGGCATCCAGAAAAACCTCGCGCGCGGCAAGCCGTTGCCACCCGGCATCGCCAAAAAGCTGGATGGCCGGCTGCTAGGCCAGTTGCCGCGTTATCAAGGGTATGAGTGGATGCAGGCGGGGGTCGACCTGATCCTGGTCGCGGTCGCGACGGGCCTTGTTTACGAAGTGCTCGAGGGGGCATTCGATTAGAGGCTGTGCGACGGGCAAGAAAAGGCCCGCTGGGGAGGGCGGGCCAAGTGTTTCACGGATGAGCCTTCAGCATGCCACGGCCCAGGTGAAAAAGTTGTCAACGCTCAGCCCTTTCACAAAGAAAACTGCAAAAAAAAGAAAACCCGCCAAGGTGGCGGGTTGAACAGAACGTATCGAAGCCAGGCCAGTCTGCCTTCACGAATGTCAGAATTTCGTGAAGGCCATGGCTTTCAGGCCTCAATAACCGTTACTGAATTTTTCATCGATCTTGCGCTTCTCCATGGCGTATTGCCGTGGGTCGATCTCTTCCGAGATCAGTCGGTTGTCGAGCGCGTCCATCTGGCTTTTCTTCAGGCGCGAGACGTGGGCCCGGGTGGCCTGGTAGTTGATCGACTCGGCAGCGTTGTAGCCGCTGATCGGGTCCCACAGGATCGACACCGGCCACAGCAGCAGGTTGGCGATGCCATAGCCGTATGCCCGGCCATAGAAGGAACCGCCCCCAGGCAGCAGGCCCAATGCTGCAGCGCCGCCTGGGCTCTTTTCGCGCACATCGAGGTTCTGTGCGCGGTAATAGCCCAGTTCTTGCTCTTGCACGGAATTCAGGCCGCTGGCGCACCCCGTGGTCAGGAGGATGAAAGCGGCGGCGAGCAGGTGGCGAGCGACGGGCATTGCGGTTTCCTTGATTTTTCAGTGGCTTGCCTCGCATTCCGAAGCGAGGGGCGCGCATCCTACAACAAGTGATGGCATATTGCCTTGCTCTTTATCACGCAAATGAATGGAAGTTGCCCGCGTTACAGGATGGGCGAGTGCGCTCACTGGTGGCTCAAGTCCAGCTGGCTGATCACGCACGCCGAAGCGTCCTCGGCCGGCGTGCTCTCGCTGAAGTCCAGCTGGTTGTACACCCCACCGTGAAAATTGAAGGTACGACCGCTCCAGCTCGGCGCCAACGACAAGGTCCCGGTGCTGGCGCTGCGGCCATTGCAGGCGGCTGTCACCGTCGCCGCGCCTGCCGCGGTCACTTCGATGGTGATATCGAACGGGGCGCCGAGCGGCACCTCGGCCAGCAGGGTGCTGTTGACGGGTGTCACCTGGTTGTAGTCCTGGCGAAAGCCGAGGGTGATCTTGCCCTTGTTCCAGAACACCTTGATCGCCGGGCTGTCGTCGTCTTTCACGTGCATCTGGGCGATCACCACCTTCTGCGCGGCGTTGACTTGCTGCAGCAGCATGCGTTGGTGGTTGCGGTGGTGCGCGGCACTGCCCAGGGCCCAGTAGCCGGGCTCTTTCCATTCGCAGCGGGTGCGGTGGGTGCTCTTGCTTGCGGCGCCACGGGTCGGCGCCACCAGGCGTACAGCGCCATCGGCCAGGCGGCTGACCACCTGTGGCAAGGTCGCCAAGGCCTGGGCGCCTGTCAGTTCGAGGGCGACGGGGTTGGTGGCCGACTTGGCGACCGGGGTGGTGATGGTCAGGTTGTCGATGTTCACGGCCATTGCGGTTTCTCCTTTTTGCAAAGACAGGTCCTACTCTTGTGCGAACCCCTGAGCGGGCGAGCAAGTTCAAGGAAAGCGGCGACGAGCCGACAGGGGCGCTTGCGGGCGCAAAAAAAAGCCCGCCGGGGTGGCGGGCAAGAACGTTTTTGAAGGGAGAGCCTCTAACCTGCGCCTTGTCGGTTAAGTCAGGGTTAACGGTGGGAAAGATTGACCGGCCATGCTGAACGGCCTATACAGGCGGCCTGTTGTTACTGGAGCCTGCGATGCGCGACGAAGACGATCTGCCCGAACCTGAGCACGACCACTTGCTCGATCACGAATTCCACGACCCTTTCGACCCTGAGGCGGATGCCCACGGCGCGATGGATGATGTGGAAGAGGACGAGGAACTGCTCGACGACTTCGATGATGATGAGCACCCGGCCTGGCACGACGACCTCGACGACTGAGGTCGCGGCCATCGACCATGGGCAGCCGCTCAACGGCGGTCGAGGGAGAAGCGCCCAGCGCCGGAAACCGCCAGGGCCAGCAGCCCGCCGACGATGCTCAGGTTCTTCAGGAACTGGGTCATGTTGGCGCTGCGCTCGGGGTCGACCATGTTCCAGAACGGGTGGCCAAGCAGCGCAGTGCCGAGCACGAACAGGGCGAACAGCAGGGCCAGCGGGCGGGTATAGAAGCCGAGAATCAGCAGGATGCCGACCGCGAACTCCATGATCACCGCCACGCCTGCCGCCAGCGTTGGCGCCGGGGCGCCAAGCGAGGCCATGTAGCCGACCGTGCCTTCGAAGCCGGTCAGCTTGCCCCAACCGGACAGCACGAACAGGATCATCAGCAGGATGCGGGCAAGCAGGAGAACGAGATCGCGTTGACCTTCGAGCAGGGTATAGCGCATGGCGGCGCTCCAATGGACAGGGACATTGTCCACTCTAGCAGCTGGATGGCGCATTGCTGGCAGGCCGGCTCAGGCAAAAGACCCACCCACGAAAAAGGCGCCTGACAAGGCGCCTTCGTCGACAGAAGATGGTGCGAGTGGCGGGACTCGAACCCGCAAGGCTCACGCCGACAGATTTTAAGTCTGCTGTGTATACCAATTCCACCACACTCGCACGTTTGACCGCTGCGCTTCATGGGCAGAAGGGCCTGCAAATCAAGGCGGCTTTATAACCCATTGTTATAGAAGCGTCAACCGGGCGCCGACTTCAGGGTTCGATGGCGTCGGCGATCTGGCGCATGTCGTCGGCGCTGTGGCGCAGGTCCTCGGCATGGCTGTGCATGGCCGTGGCATCGGCCTGGTGCACCGAGTGGCGCAGGTACTGGGCATGTCCGTCCAAGGCTTGGCACAGCGTGTCCAGCTCGCCGGCGGTGCGCAGCAGGTCGTCCTGCAAGCCTTGCATGCGAAGGTTCGACATGATCTCGGGTTCCGGGCTGTTGGAGGCGAGGGCACTATAGGCCAATTGACACATTGCCGCCATTGCGCCACTGTTGGCCATTGGATCCAATTGAGCATGCCACCATGTCAGGGACTCCCCCCAACTCCGTCGGGCGTGCCGTGCGTCCCAAGTGGTTCTGGCGACTGCTGTTCATCCAGGTGTGCCTGGTGGGAGCGTTCCTGTATGCCGGTTTCATCAGCCTGGGCGCTTACCTGCTGATGCTGGGCTTCGACCCGCAGCACCCCGAGCCACAGCGTTTCATGGCCCTGGGCGGCGGCGGGTTGATCCTGCTGGTCGGCCTGTGGCTGCTGAAAGTGGCGATGCCGCGCCGCCTGATGCCATCGCTGGTAGAGCGCGACCACTGACGGTCGTCGCCTGACACCCGGCCTTGGCGGGACTTTTTGACTACGCTCAATATGTCCTTTCGCGGTGCTTGCGGAGCTCGCATGGTTGCAACAGGCCGCACCTCCCCATCGGTCATGTCCGAGGCACGCTATGAACAGCTGGTTCAGGCGGTGGTCGACTACGCCATCTACATGCTCGACCCCTGTGGCCATGTGGTGTCGTGGAACGCGGGCGCCGAACGTATCAAGGGCTATCGCGCCGATGAGGTGATCGGGCGGCATTTCTCGCTGTTCTTCACCGCCCAGGACTGCGTCGATGGGCGCCCGCAACGCTTGTTGCAGCAGGCCCTCGAGCAGGGCGGCGCCCAGGATGAGGGCTGGCGGGTGCGCAAGGACGGCACGCAGTTCTGGGCCCTGGCGGCGCTCGATGTCATTCGCGATGCCCAGGGCCAGGTCATTGGCCTGGCCAAGGTCACCCGTGACATCACCGACCGCCGTGAGTCGGCATTGCAACTCGATGCCATGCGCGCCCAGCTGTTTCAGGCGCAGAAGCTCGAGGCCCTGGGGCAGTTGACCGGCGGCCTGGCCCACGACTTCAACAACCTGTTGACCATCATCCTCAGTTCCGCCCGGCTGGCGCTCAACAGCCAGGACCCGGCGCGCATCCAGCGCTTGCTCGAACATGTCCTCGATGCCGGCCAGCGCGGCACGCAACTGACCCGGCAATTGCTCAGCTTCGCTCGCCATCGCCAGTTGAGCGTTACCCGACTGGCACCGGCCGAGGTCATCGCCGCGACCCGCGGCTTGCTCGAACATGCCTTGCCCCGGGATATCGAACTGCAGCAGCAGGTCGCGGATAACCTGCCGATGATCGAGGTGGACGCCGGGCAGTTGCAGATGGTCCTGCTCAACCTGATGTTCAACGCCCGTGATGCAATCGAGGGCGCCGGGTGCATCCGCCTGGTGGTCGAGTGCGTGCAGTTGGCCGGGGAGGTCGAAGGCCTGCAGGGGCGTTTCGTGCGTTTCGAGGTGCATGACGATGGCCAGGGCATCGACCCACAGGTGCTGCCGCGAATATTCGAGCCGTTCTTCACCACCAAGGCCTTCGGCAAGGGCACCGGCCTGGGCCTGAGCCAGGCCTATGGTTTCGCCCGGCAAAGCCTGGGTGCCATTGGCGTGACCAGCCAACCCGGAGTCGGCACCTGCATGAGCCTGTACCTGCCGGCGTGTGCCGACCCGCTGGCGACTGAGGAATAGACTGCCATGGTAGAGCCTCTCAAACGCCTGCCCACCGGAATCGAAGGGCTCGATGCGCTGCTCAAGGGCGGCCTGGTCGCGGGCGCCTCGTATATCGTCCAGGGCCATCCAGGCGCGGGCAAGACCATCCTGGCCAACCAGTTGGCCTGCAACCATGTGCGCGATGGCGGGCGGGTGCTGGTGGCCACGCTGCTCAGCGAGTCCCATGAGCGCCTGTTCCAGTACCTGTCGACGCTGAGCTTCTTCGACCCGACGCTGGTCGGCGACAGCATCCAGTTCGTCAGTGCCTTCGACACGCTGGAGCAGGAGGGCCTGGATGCCGTGGTGCGCTTGTTGCGCCAGGAGATCGCCCGGCAGCAGGCGACGTTGCTGGTGGTCGACGGCCTGCTCAATGCCCGTTCGCGCGCCGAAACCAGCCTCGACACCAAGAAGTTCGTCTCCGAACTGCAAGGCCACGCCGCCTTTGCCGGCTGTACCCTGCTGTTGCTGACCAGCGCATGCCTGGAGGAGGGCAGCCCGGAGCACACCATGGTCGACGGGGTGATCGAGTTGAGTGAGCAGTTGCTCGGCAGCACTGCGCTGCGCCAGCTGCAGTTGCGCAAGACGCGGGGCAGCGCGGCGCTGTCGGGGCGTCACGAATGCCAGATCGACGACAATGGGCTGCAGGTGTATCCGCGCCTGGAAGCGCTCTACAGCCGGCCAAGTCGAATGGGCGTGCAGACCCTGAACCGGGTCGCCAGCGGTGTACCCGACCTGGATGCGATGCTCGGTGGTGGCCTGGCCGAGGCCTCGGTGACCCTGTTGATGGGGCCGTCCGGGGTCGGCAAGACGGCGCTGGGCATCGCTTTTCTTGCGGCCTCCAGCAAGGCGGCGCCTGGCTTGCATTTCGGTTTTTACGAAACACCTGCGCGCTTGCGCCTGAAGGCCTCGGCCCTGGGCTACGACCTGGCTGCGCTGGAAAGCCGTGGCATGGCTCAGCTGAGCTGGCAGCCGACCACCGAGGGGCTGCTGGACCAGGTCGGTGCCCGGCTGCTGGACCAGGTGAGCGCGATGGGCGCCAGGCGCGTGGTGATCGACAGCCTGGGCGCATTCGGCCGCCTGGCCATGGAGCCGGCACGGCTGAACGCGTTCTTCCGCGCACTGACCAGCGAGTTGCGTGGCCGCGGCGTCACTGTGCTGCTGACTTGGGAAATGCGCGATATCTTTGGGGCGGAAATCACCGCGCCGGCCCCGGATCTGTCCAGTATCGTCGACAACCTGGTGCTGATGCGGTTCGCCGAGCTCGACGCGCAACTGCACCGGGCGCTGTCGATCGTCAAGGTGCGTGACAGCGACCACGACCCGGCCTTGCAGGCATTGAACCTGGGTGCAACGGGCATCAGCCTGGCCAGGGCGTTCGACGGTGCCAGCGGGGTGCTCAGCGGTTCGGCGACCACTCCAGGAGATCGCTGATGGGATGAACACCATCCTGATCGTCGACGACGAGTACCTGATTGTCGATATCCTCGGCTTCGCCCTGGAGGATGCAGGCTACCTGGTGGAAAAGGCCGGTGATGGGGAGAAGGCCCTTGAGGCGTTGGCGCAAAAGCGTGTGGACCTGGTGATCACCGACTACATGATGCCCAGGAAGAACGGCGAAGAACTGCTGCATGCGATCCGCGCTAACGCGCTGTTCAAAGACCTGCCGGTCATTCTCATGAGCGGCGCCCAGGCCAGCCAGGGGCGGGTCAGCCCAGACGCGTTCGCGGCCGTGTTCGACAAGCCGTTCGACATCGATCGGATGATCGCCACGGTGCGGGAACTGCTGGAGCGCTGAGGCTCGAAGTGGCACCCCGCGTGGGCGGGCAAGGGATCAGGCGCATCCGTGCGGCATGATGTGGCAGGCTTCAGTGTTGCTCGTCGTTGCCTTTCTCTGGCGCGGGGCTGCCGGCCTGGATTCGCTTGTAGATCTCTTCACGGTGCACCTGGACATCCTTGGGTGCATCGATACCGATCCTCACTTGCATCCCCTTGACGCCCAGAATGGTGACTTTGATGTCATCGTCGATGACGATGCTTTCGCCAACCTTGCGGGTGAGTATCAGCATGTAGTTCTCCTTGGTGGTGTAGAAAACCGCGGGGCCACTGTGCCCAGCGGTGGGAGCCTGTCCCTCTTCCTTCTCATTAAAGACGCTTTCGGCGGATAGTAATTCCCCGGCAGACAAATTCTGTAGCCGGTCTTTAGTCGCAGGGGCCGAACGACATGCGGCGATGGCCGTCGGCGAAGGTGCTCGGTGGCAAGGATAGGGGGCTTGGCCTCATATGGGAAATTTCTCTGCTCGATAGGGTAAATAGGCGGCGTCAATGATCGTCTAGGGCTCCAGCGCTTGCAGGAAGCGCAGCAGCGCCACCTCCTCGCGTTCCAGGCGCTGGCGCTGGCGGGCGCGGGGCAGCGCGGCCAGGCGCCCCAGGTGAAAGTGCTCGAGCACGGCCGGGTGGATATAGCTGCGCCGGCACACTGCCGGGGTGTTGCCCAGGCGCGCGGCCACTTGCCGCACGGTCGCGGCGACCTGGCGCCTGGCTTCGCTGTCCGGTTGCCAGGCCAGCGGCGTCAGCAGCGCCAACGCCAGGCTACTGCCGGCCCAGGTGCGGTAGTCCTTGGCGGTGAAGTCGGCGCCGGTGAGTTGCTGCAGGAACTGGTTGACCTCGGTGGAGCCGACGCTGTGACGCTGCCCCTGTTCGTCGAGGTACTGGAACAGCGCCTGGCCGGGCAGCTCCATGCAGCGCTTGACCAGCCCGGCCAGGCGCCGATCGCGCAGGGTGACGTTGTGCTCCACCCCGCGCTTGCCACGGAACTGGAAGCGCAAGGTGCTGCCCTTGACCTGCACATGGCGGGTATTGAGGGTGGTCAGCCCGTACGAGCGGTTGTCGCGCAGGTACTGGCGGTTGCCGATGCGAATCAGGGTGCTGTCGAGCAGGCTGATCACCAGCGCCATGACTTTCTCCCGGTCCAGGCCGGGGCGGGCGAGGTGGGCGTCCAGTTGCCTGCGCAGTGTCGGCAGGGCCTCGGCGAACGCTAGCATGCGCCCGTACTTGTGCTGGTCGCGCAGCGTGCGCCATTGCTCATGGTAGCGGTACTGCTTGCGCCCGCGGGCGTCTCGCCCGGTAGCCTGCAGGTGACCTTGCGGGTCGGCGCAGATCCACACATCGGTATAGGCCGGGGGAATCACCAGGGCGGCGATGCGGGCCAGGGTCTGCGCGTCGCGCACCCGTTGGCCCTGGGCATCGTAGTAATGGAAGCGCTCACGCCAGCGCCGCCGGCTGAGCCCAGGCTGGGTGTCATCGACATAGTGCAGCGCGGCGGGCAGCGGGCAGTCGGGCATGGGCGCGATCCAGGCAGGGGTGGTGCTGCAATGGACAACAGCCGCCTCGTTGTTGCTCAGCCGAGCAGCGCCACCGATTTGATCTGCGCCCACAGCCGCTGGCCGGGCTGCACGCCAAGCTGCTCAGCCGAGTAGCGGGTGATGCGCGCCAGCAGGGCATTGCCGTTGGCTTCCAGGCTCACCAGCACATGGGCTGGGTTGTCCGCGGCGCGGCACTCGCGCACCCGAACCGGCAGGCGGTTGAGGATGCTCGAGGCGGTGTCCGCGGTCAGCGCCAGGCTGACGTCACGGGCCTGGACCTTGAGCCGCAGGGTGCTGCCGACATGCAGCTCGGGGTGGGCGATGCGCAGCAGTGGGCCATCGCTGCCGGGCAGGCGCAGGTCGAACAGTCCGTAGTGCCGGTCATGGCCGACCACCACGCCTTCGAGCACCACGCCGGCGTCCTCGCCCTGGGCCAGCGACAGGTCGAGGCGGGCCAGGGTCTGGCCGATCGGCCCGCTGGCCAGGGCCTGGCCTTGCTCCAGCAGCACCAGGTGGTCGGCCAGGCGAGCCACTTCGTCCTGGGCATGGCTGACATAGATCAGCGGAATGTCCAGCTCGTCGTGCAGGCGCTCAAGGTACGGCAGGATTTCGCGTTTGCGGGCGCTGTCCAGGGCCGCCAGGGGTTCGTCCATCAACAGCAGGCGCGGGCTGCTGAGCAGGGCCCGGGCGATGCCGACCCGTTGCGCTTCGCCGCCGGACAACGTGGCCGGCTTGCGCGCCAGCAGGTGGCCGATCCCCAGTAGTTGGCAGGCGTGTTCCTGGCTGATCTTGCGCGCCTCGGGCGCGATCCGGCGCCAGCCGAATTCCAGGTTGCCGCGCACCGACAGGTGCGGGAACAGGCTGGCCTCCTGGAACACATAGCCCACCGGGCGCTTGTGCGGGGCCAGGAAAAAACCACGGGCGCTGTCTTCCCAGACCTCGCCGTTGACCTCGATGTAGGCGCTGGCGGCGCGCTCCAGCCCGGCCAGGCAGCGCAGGCAGGAAGTCTTGCCCGAGCCGGAATGGCCGAACAGCGCGCTGATGCCGCGCCCCGGCAGTTGCAGGTCGACACCCAGGGTGAAGTCGTCGCGCGCCAGTTTCAGGCGCGCCTGTATCGATGCACTCATCTCAGCTCCAGCCAGCCTTGCCGCGGCGGCCAGCGTAGAGCATCAGCAGCACCAGGAAGGAGAACACCAGCATGGCCCCGGCCAGCCAATGGGCCTGGGCGTATTCCATGGCCTCGACGTGATCGAAGATCTGCACCGAGACCACACGGGTCTTGTCGGGGATATTGCCACCGATCATCAGCACCACGCCGAACTCGCCCACGGTATGGGCGAAGCCGAGGATGCTGGCGGTGATGAAGCCGGGGCGGGCCAGCGGCAGCACCACGTGAATGAAGCTGTCCCAGGGGCTGGCGCGCAGGGTGGCGGCCACTTCCAGCGGGCGCTGGCCGATGGCGCCGAAGGCGTTCTGCAGCGGTTGCACCACGAATGGCATGGAGTACACCACCGAGCCGATCACCAGGCCGGTGAAACTGAACACCACGCTGCCCAGGCCCAGGGCCTGGGTTGCCTGGCCAATCCAGCCATGGGGCCCGAGGGCCAGCAGCAGGTAGAAGCCGATCACCGTCGGCGGCAGCACCAGGGGCAGGGCCACCACCGCGCCGATCGGCCCGCGCA
The DNA here is from genome assembly GCF_019139535.1 of Pseudomonas muyukensis. Classification (NCBI taxonomy): domain Bacteria; kingdom Pseudomonadati; phylum Pseudomonadota; class Gammaproteobacteria; order Pseudomonadales; family Pseudomonadaceae; genus Pseudomonas; species Pseudomonas muyukensis. The sequence continues at coordinate 2,924,025 of NZ_CP077073.1, forward strand.
GCCAGGAGCGGGTGCGCGCCAGCCACCAGGCGATGGGCGTGCCCAGCACCAGCAGAATGGCGGTGGTCAGGCTGGCCAGCTTGATGGTCAGCCAGATCGCGCCCAGGTCACTGGCGTCCAGCGGCATCAGATTTCATAGCCGTAGGACTTGATCACGGCAGCGGCCTTCGGGCCCTTGAGGTAGTCCACCAGGGCCTTGGCGGCGGGGTTGTCCTTGCCCTTGTCGAGGATGACCGCGTCCTGGCGGATGGGGTCGTGCAGCGCGGCGGGGACGATCCATGCCGAACCTTCGCTGACCTTGCCATCCTTGTAGATCTGCGACAGGGCGACGAAGCCCAGTTCGGCATTGCCAGTGGAGACGAACTGGAACGCCTGGGTGATGTTCTGGCCCTCGACGATCTTGGCCTTGGTGGCTTCGGTCAGGTTCAGCTTGGCCAGTACCTGGGTGGCGGCCAGGCCATACGGGGCGGCCTTAGGGTTGGCGATGGACAGGTGCTGGAAGTCGTTGTGCTTGAGCACTTCGCCCTTGGCGTCGACGTAACCCGGCTTGGCCGACCACAGCGCCAGGGTGCCGATGGCGTAGGTGAAGCGCGAGCCGGCGACGATTGCTTTTTCCTGCTCGAGCTTGGCCGGGGTGCTGTCGTCGGCGGCGAGGAAGACTTCGAATGGCGCGCCGTTCTTGATTTGCGCGTAGAACTGGCCGGTGGCGCCATAGGCGGCGACCAGCTTGTGGCCGGTGTCTTTCTCGAAGTCCTTGGCGATGGCCTGGATCGGCGCTGTAAAGTTGGCCGCCACGGCGACCTGGACTTCGTCGGCCCAGGCACTGTTGAGGCAGATAAGGCTGGCGAGGGTGCTGGCGGCCAGGTGGGACAGGCGAATGCGCATGCGAACGGCTCCTGAGGGCGGGGTTATCGTTATGGTTCGAAATATATAGCGATAACCGCCTGTCGGGAAGGCCTCGCCCCTGCAACGCCAGCAAGAGTGACGCCTAGCAGGCGCAAGGGTGGCAGAGATCACCTCGCAGGAACCGGCCTTGCCGACGAACACCGGCGTAGCCGGTGCCATCCACCGCGTTGCGTGGTTCGCCAGCAAGGCTGGCGCCTACGGGTGTTGCAGGCCGTAATCGGCGTAGGAGCCGGCCTTGCCGGCGAACACCGGCGCAGCCGGTGCCATCTTCCGCGTTGCCTGGTTCGCCAGCAAGCTGGCTCCTACGGGTGGGCAGGTCGCAGACGGCGTAGGAGCCGGCCTTGCCGGCGAACACCGGCGCAGCCGGTGCCATCCACCGCGTTGCCTGGTTCGCCAGCAAGGCTGGCGCCTACGGGTGGGCAGGTCGCAGACGGCGTAGGAGCCGGCCTTGCCGGCGAACACCGGCGCAGCCGGTGCCATCCACCGCGTTGCCTGGTTCGCCAGCAAGGCTGGCGCCTACGGGTGTTGCAGGCCGTAATCGGCGTAGGAGCCGGCCTTGCCGGCGAACACCGGCGCAGCCGGTGCCATCTTCCGCGTTGCCTGGTTCGCCAGCAAGGCTGGCTCCTACGGGTGGGCAGGTCGCAGACGGCGTAGGAGCCGGCCTTGCCGGCGAACACCGGCGCAGCCGGTGCCATCCACCGCGGCGCCTGGTTCGCCAGCAGGGCTGGTGTCGGTCGCTCAATTGTAGGCGCCGGCCTTGCTGGCGATCTCCCGGGTCAGTTCGCCAGCGCCCATGTGCCGGCCAAGGCGCAAGGCCTGGCCCGACCACAGGTTGCTGAAATCGCTGTTGCCCTGTGGGTCGGTGATAGCCCGCAGTGGCATCAGCGCGCCGCCGGCCAACGGGAACTGGGGGGCCAGCGCGCTCATCGGCCCCAGTTCGCGCATGATGCGGTTGTTGATGCCCCGCGCCGGGCGGCCGGTGAACAGGTTGGTCAGCGCGGTATCGCTGGCCGCCGCGCTGTCCAGGGCGCGACGGTGGGCGGCGCCGACCTTGGCCTCGGGGCAGAACAGGTAGGCGGTGCCGATCTGCACCGCCGCGGCACCCAGCGCCAGGGCGGCGCGCAGGCCACGGTGGTCGGCGATGCCGCCAGCGGCAATCACCGGCACTGTCACCGCATCGACCACCTGCGGCACCAGGGCGAAGGTGCCGATCTGGCTGGTGATGTCGCTGCTCAAGAACATGCCCCGGTGGCCACCGGCCTCGTAGCCCATGGCGATGATCGCGTCGCAGCCGTGCTGCTCCAGCCAGACAGCCTCCGCCACGGTGGTGGCGCTGGACAGCACTGTGGCGCCACTGGCCTTCACCCGTTGCAGCAGTGCCGGCGCGGGCAGGCCAAAGTGGAAGCTGACCACCTGCGGGCGCAGTTGCTCGACCAACCGGCAACTCTGCTCATCGAATGGCGCGCGGTTGGACACCGGCGTCGCGGCCTCGAAATCGGCACCGACTTCGTCGTAGTAAGGCTTGAGCGCCTGCTTCCAGCGGGCATCGCGTTCGGGGTCGGGGGCGGGCGGCTGGTGGCAGAAAAAATTGAGGTTGAGCGGGCCCTGGCAGGCGGCGCGGAACGCTTCGATCTCGCGCCTGACCTGCTCTGCAGTGAGCATGGCGCAGGGCAGGGCGCCCAGGCCGCCGGCGTTGCCGACGGCGATGGCCATCGCCGAGCCCGTGGCACCGGCCATGGGCGCCTGGAGAATGGGCACCTCGATGCCCAGCAGGTCGAGGATGCGGCGGTCTTGCCAGGTGCTCATGGGCGACTCCTTGAGTGCGACGTCTCGGGCGTGATTACAGGGCCTTGCTGACCTGGATGTCGCTGATCTTCTCGGCGTCCTCGCCATGGATCTTGCGCAGCGCTTGCTGGGCCTGTTCCAGGGAGGCGTCGGGCATCTGCGCGAAATCCCAGCGGCGCTGGCCGTCGAGCTTGTACTTGATCACGTATTTGGTGGTCTGGGTCATGCTGTGGTTATCCGAGTTTCGACGACGAGCGACGAATGATCTTGATCTTGTGGGTCAGGGTCGGTTTGCGCGTGACCGAAATAGGGCGTGTGGTCACGGTGTCGATGGTGATGTTCCAGAAGCCTGTGCTGGGCACGGTGATCTTGGCCGGGAACTTATCGAAATGGCCACCGTGATAGGTGTGTCGACCGCCGTTCTTGAAGCTGCGGAAATTGGCGTCGTTCATCAGGCGGATGTTGCAGCGCTGGGAGCACTCGATGACGACGATGTCGTCCTCGTTCAGATGCTCGCGCTGGTGTACGAATTTCATGGGGTGCTCCGCAAGGATTGGTTCTGCAAACGCGCACGATATCACGATGTGCGGTTACACTTGCGCCCGGCTGGCCTCGCCAGGGAGATTTCTGCCATACCAGGGAGCAAATCGGCATGGATGTGGTCACAGGATGACTTTGAAGGTGGAGAGAGCAGCAATGAAATGGGTGGTAGCAGCAGTGTCGCTGGCGTTGGGTGGTTGTGTCAGCGTTTCTGAGTTGGAGCAGTCCCACGCGACGCTGGACGTGATGTCCGGCAAATCGCCGCGCGAATATGCCGAGTGCGTGAAACGCAAGCTGGCCGATAGCCGCGATCCCTTGCAGGAAGAAGTGCGCGATGACGGCTTGCGCCTGATCGTGCCGCAAAAACTCTCGTCCGGTGCCGGCCCGGCGGCGTTGCTGGACATCGACAAGCGTGGCAGCGGTAGCGCCATCAAGGTCTACGAGCGGCTGAACAACTTCCCGCTGCGCCTGGGCGACGTGCGTACTGCCGCCACCCAGTGCATCTCCGGTTCTTGATCTGGCTCAGTTAAAAAGCGATTAACTGGCTCATTGCCACTTTCCTTCCCGGCGGCACGTTGTCGCAGGCCGGGGAATAAGCCTAGTATTTCTGGGCTTATATCGTTTAAGCCTAAGCTTATAACAAGGAAAATGGAGCCTCCGTCATGAAACTCCTGAGCCCCGTCGTGATTGGCAGCTTGCTGATCCTGGCCTGGCCCTCGGCGCACGCCGCCGACGGCCAGACAATCTTCAACCAGGGCGGGCAGAACCCCGCCGCCATGGCCTGCATGGGCTGCCATGGGCCGGATGGCAAAGGCATCGCCGCCGCCGGTTTTCCCCGCCTGGCCGGCTTGTCAGCCGGTTATCTCGCCAAGCAACTGGACGATTTTCGCAACGGCAGCCGCCAGCAGGCGGTGATGGAGCCCTTGGCCAAGGCCATGGCGCCTGCGGAAATCGAGGCGGTCAGCGCTTATCTGAGCAGCTTGCCCGCCGATGCCGCGCCCGACGTGCGCCGCCAGCAGATCGCCAACGACCCGGTGACCCGCCTGGCGCTGTATGGCGACTGGAGCAGGCAGATCCCCGGTTGCGTGCAATGCCACGGGCCGGGCGGCAGCGGCATCGGCGAGCACTTTCCGCCCCTGGCCGGGCAACCGGCTGGCTACCTGGTGGCCCAGCTCAATGCCTGGCGCGACGGCAGCCGCCGCAACGACCCCAACCAGTTGATGGTCAACGTGGCCAAGGCCATGACCGACACCGAGGTCAAGGAAGTCGCCGATTACTTCGCCAAGCTGTCCAGCCCGGAGGTCAAGCCATGAAGCCGATGATCCCAACCCTGTTGCTGCTGGCCATCGGCAGCGTCCAGGGCGCGCCTATCGCCATGGAAGACCAGTCCCAGCTCAAGGTCCCCGGTGTGCAGGCCGCGCCGCAATTTACCCCGCCGGCGGAAACCGCGATTCCGGACAACGCCTTTGGCAAGATGGTCCGCGAGGGCCATGCGCTGTTCGTCGATACCCGGCGGTTGATGCCCGAAGCTGCGAAAAATGGCCTGAACTGCAGCAACTGCCACCTGGACCAGGGGCGCATGGCGCATTCGGCGCCGCTGTGGGGCGCCTACCCGATGTACCCGGCGTATCGCAAGAAGAACGACAAGGTCAATACCTTCGCCGAGCGTATCCAGGGTTGCTTCACCTTCAGCATGAACGGCAAGCCACCGGCGGCCGACAGCCCGCAGATGACGGCCTTGAGCGTATACGCCTATTGGCTGTCGACCCAGGCGCCGACGGGCGTGGAGATTGCCGGGCGTGGCTACCCCGAGGTGCCCAGGCCGGCAGCTGGCTACGACTTCAAGCGGGGCCAGCAGGTGTACCAGCAGCAGTGCGCAATCTGCCATGGCGACAACGGCGAAGGGCAGAAGGTGGCCGGGGAGTACGTGATGCCGCCGTTGTGGGGCAAGGACTCCTACAACTGGGGTGCCGGCATGCACCGGATCAACACCGCCGCGTCGTTCATCAAGTACAACATGCCGCTGGGCAAGCCTGGCAGCCTGAGCGACCAGCAGGCCTGGGACGTGGCCGCCTGGATCAACCGCCATGAGCGGCCGCAGGATCCTCGCCTGGTGGAGGGCTCGATCGAGAAGACCCGGCTGAAGTTCCATGCCAACGATGGGGTCAACCTGTATGGGCAGAAGGTCGATGGCGTGTTGATCGGGCAGGGCATCGGCGGCTGAGGTGCAGGCCTGTCATCACCTTGCCCCAGCCTTGTCACCGCCCTGCAATCCCCGCTGATGTTCCATGGCCGCAACCTACAAAGGAGCGTGGCCATGGAACTGTGTGTGATCGGGGCGGGTTACGTGGGGCTGGTGACTGCCGCCTGTTTCGCCGAGATGGGCAACCGCGTGGTCTGCCTGGAACACGACAAGGCACGCCTGGCACAACTGCGCGAGGGTCAGTGCCCGATCTATGAGCCCGGCCTGCAGGCGCTGCTGCAAGCCGGCCTGCGCAGCGCCCAGCTGAGTTTCAGCGATGACTGCAGCCTGGCCCTGGCGCGGGCCGAGGTGGTGTTCATCGCCGTCGGCACGCCCAGCCATGAGGACGGTTCGGCCGACCTGCAGCAGGTGCTGGCGGTGGCCGACAGCCTGGGTCGTCACCTGCAACGCGCCTGCCTGGTGGTGAACAAGTCGACGGTGCCGGTCGGGACCGCCGAGCGCGTGGCCAAGCAGATTGCCGCTGGCTTGCGCAGCCGTGGTGCCCGCTTTGTCGTCGAGGTGGCGAGCAACCCTGAGTTTCTCAAGGAGGGTAGCGCCGTCGATGATTTCCTGCGCCCGGACCGGATCATCATCGGCAGTGACAGCGCGCAGGCCATGCAGTGCCTGCAGCGGCTGTACGCGCCTTTTGTGCGCAATCGCGAGCGAATCCTGCTGATGTCGCCGCGGGCCGCAGAATTCAGCAAGTACGCCGCCAACGCCTTCCTGGCCACCAAGATCTCCTTCGTCAACGAACTGGCCGGGCTGTGCAGCCACCTGGGCGTGGATATCGAGCAGGTGCGCCGCGGCATCGGCAGCGATAGCCGCATTGGCAGCCACTTCATCTATGCCGGTTGTGGCTACGGAGGCTCCTGCTTCCCCAAGGACGTGCGGGCCCTGGTGCATTGCGCCGAGCAGCAGGGTTACCAGCCGGCGATCCTCCAGGCCGTGCAGGCGCGCAACAGCGAGCAGAAGACCCTGCTGTTCCAGGCCCTGCGCGAACATTTCGGCGGCGTGCTGCGTGGTCGTCACGTGGCGGTGTGGGGGTTGGCCTTCAAACCCGGCACCGACGACCTGCGCGAGGCGCCAAGCCTGGTGCTGCTGGACGCCTTGCTGGCCGCCGGCGCGCAGGTCCAGGCCTGCGACCCGGCAGCGCTGGCCGGGGTGGCAGGGCGTTATCCGCAGGCCTTGGCCAGTGGCCAGCTGCGCCTGAGCGAGGACCCCTACAGTTGCGTCGAAGGGGCCGATGCGCTGGTGCTGGTGACCGAATGGAAGCAGTTCCGCCAGCCCGATTTCATCCGTGTCAGGGGGCTGATGCGCAGGCCGGTGCTGTTCGACGGACGCAATATTTACGATCCCTCGGAACTATCTACACTGGGATATCTCTATCATGGCATCGGCCGACCACGGGTGGGGCATTGTAAGGTGACCGCCGCCTGATTAGACTGCGCCGAATTTCGTACGCAAAGCCCTTGTTAAGGACGTATATGATCAAGAAATGCTTGTTCCCGGCAGCCGGTTACGGCACCCGCTTCCTGCCCGCTACCAAAGCCATGCCCAAGGAAATGCTGCCGGTGGTCAACAAGCCACTGATCCAGTATGGCGTTGAAGAGGCACTGGACGCCGGCCTGAACGAGATCTCCATCGTCACCGGTCGCGGCAAGCGCGCCCTGGAAGACCACTTCGACATCAGCTACGAGCTGGAAACCCAGATCAAGGGCACCGACAAGGAAAAATACCTGGTCGGCATCCGCCGCCTGCTCGACGAGTGCTCGTTCTCCTACACCCGCCAGACCGAAATGAAAGGCCTGGGCCATGCGATCCTCACCGGCCGTCCGCTGATCGGCGACGAGCCGTTCGCCGTGGTGCTGGCGGACGACCTGTGCGTCAACCTTGAAGGTGACGGCGTGCTTGCGCAGATGGTTGCGCTGTACAAGAAGTACCGCTGCTCGATCGTCGCCATCCAGGAAGTCGACCCGCAGGAAACCAACAAGTACGGCGTCATCGCCGGTGAAGAGATCAAGGACGGCATCTTCCGTGTCGACGCCATGGTCGAGAAACCGAAGCCCGAAGACGCCCCGTCCAACCTGGCGATCATCGGTCGCTACATCCTCACCCCGGACATCTTCGAGAAGATCGAGCAGACCGAGCCGGGCAAGGGTGGCGAGATCCAGATCACCGACGCGCTGATGAAACAGGCTGCCGAAGGCAACGTGATCGCCTACAAGTTCAAGGGCAAGCGTTTCGACTGCGGTGGCGCCGAAGGCTACATCGAGGCGACCAACTTCTGCTTCGAGCACTTCTACAAGGCCGGCAAGGCGTACTGATACGCCCATGCGGGTCCAAGGAGCCACCCTTCGGGGTGGCTTTTTTGTTTGCGGCGGGCAACGGCGGTATGCTGGGCGCCTGCCTAGGAGAGTGAATACATGGCCTACGATTTTGATCTGTTCGTGATTGGCGCCGGTTCTGGCGGTGTGCGCGCGGCGCGCTTCGCCGCGGGCTTTGGCGCAAAAGTGGCAGTGGCCGAGAGCCGCTACCTGGGTGGCACCTGCGTCAACGTCGGTTGCGTGCCAAAGAAACTGCTGGTGTACGGCGCCCACGTCGCCGATGAACTGGAACAAGCCGCCGGTTTCGGCTGGACCCTCGAAGAGGGCCACTTCGACTGGGGCACGCTGATCGCCAACAAGAACCGCGAGATCGAGCGCCTCAATGGCATCTACCGCAACCTGCTGGTCAACAGCGGCGTGACCTTGCTCACCGGCCATGCGCGTATCACCGGCGCCCATGAGGTGGAAGTCGAAGGCCAGCGCTACAGCGCGGCCAACATCCTTATCGCCACCGGCGGCTGGCCGCAGGTGCCGGACATCCCGGGCAAGGAGCTGGCGATCACCTCCAACGAGGCGTTCTACCTCAAGGACCTGCCGCGCCGCGTGCTGGTGGTGGGCGGTGGCTACATCGCCGTGGAGTTCGCCGGCATCTTCCAGGGCCTGGGCGCCGACACCTGCTTGCTCTATCGCGGTGACCTGTTCCTGCGTGGCTTCGACGGTTCGGTGCGCACCCACCTGAAGGAAGAACTGGAAAAGCGCGGCATGAACCTTGAGTTCAACGCCGACATCCAGCGCATCGACAAGCTCGACGACGGCAGCCTCAAGGCCACCCTCAAGGATGGCCGCGTGCTGCTTGCCGATTGCATCTTCTACGCCACCGGGCGCCGGCCGATGCTGGACAACCTGGGCCTGGAGAACACCGGCGTCGAACTGGATCCGCGTGGTTTCATCCGCGTCGACGCGCAGTACCAGACCACCGAGCCGTCGATCCTGGCCATTGGCGACGTCATCGGCCGTGTGCAGCTCACCCCGGTGGCCCTGGCCGAAGGCATGGCCGTGGCGCGGCGCTTGTTCAAGCCCGAGCAGTACCGCGCGGTCGACTACCAGAACATCCCCACCGCGGTGTTCAGCCAGCCGCCGATCGGCACCGTGGGCCTGACCGAGGAGCAGGCGCTGGCGGCGGGGCACAAGGTGCAGATCTTCGAGAGCCGTTTCCGGGCGATGAAGCTGACCCTCACCGATATCCAGGAGAAGACCCTGATGAAGCTGGTGGTGGATGCCGACACCGACAAGGTACTGGGCTGCCACATGGTCGGGCCGGATGCCGGCGAGATCATCCAGGGCCTGGGCATCGCGCTGAAGGCCGGGGCGACCAAGCAGCAATTCGACGAGACCATCGGCGTGCACCCGACCGCCGCGGAAGAGTTCGTGACCATGCGCACCGTCACCCGCTGAGCGCCTCTGTCGCTGGCCTTTGCAGGAGCGGCCTTGCGTCGCGAAAGGGCCGCAAAGCGGCCCCAGGATATCGGCGAGCAAGCTGATGTTGCTGGGGCTGCTCTGCAGCCCTTTCGCGACACAAGGCCGCTCCTACAAGCGTGGGGTCCGCCGGCGCAATCCTTTGCTCAGCCCAATCCCTTCTATTAATAATCCCGCCTTATAGCCAAAACCAATCAGCAGCATGAGCTTTGCCAATGAGCCTTTGGCCGGAGCAATCGGTAGGATTCACTCCATCAACTGATTCCAACCCCATGAAGGAGCGTCTCTCATGCCAATCATCAACAGCCAGGTCAAACCGTTCAACGCCACCGCCTACCACAAGGGCGAATTCGTCCAGGTCAGCGAAGCCGACCTGAAAGGCAAGTGGTCCGTCGTGTTCTTCTACCCGGCCGACTTCACCTTCGTCTGCCCGACCGAACTGGGCGACCTGGCCGACAACTACGCCGAGTTCCAGAAGCTGGGCGTCGAGATCTACGGCGTGTCCACCGACACCCACTTCACCCACAAAGCCTGGCACGACACCTCGGACACCATCGGCAAGATCCAGTACCCACTGATCGGTGACCCGACCCACATCATCTCGCGCAACTTCGACGTGCTGATCGAGGAAGCCGGCCTGGCCGATCGCGGTACCTTCGTGATCAACCCGGAAGGTCAGATCAAGATCGTCGAACTGAACGACGGCGGTGTAGGCCGTGACGCCACCGAGCTTCTGCGCAAGGTCAAGGCCGCCCAGTACGTTGCCGCCCACCCGGGCGAAGTCTGCCCGGCCAAGTGGAAAGAAGGCGAAGCCACCCTGGCACCGTCGCTGGACCTGGTCGGCAAGATCTAAGCCGATGCACAGCCCGCGGGCGGTAGACAGCCGCCAAAGCTGAAGCAGTTACCGCCCCGTAAAAACGCCCGGGCGACCTCGCCTGGGCGTTTTTGTATCCGAGTTTTGTAAAAGGAATCGCCCGTATGTTGGACGCCACGCTTAAATCGCAACTGAAAACCTACCTGGAGCGGGTCACCCAGCCGATCGAGATCGTTGCCTCCCTCGACGACGGCGCGAAGTCCCGCGAATTGCACGACCTGCTGGTGGAAATCGCCGGCCTGTCGAACCTCATTACCTTCAGCGCGGACGGCAGCGATGCCCGTCGCCCGTCATTCTCGCTGAACCGCCCGGGGGGCGATATCAGCCTGCGCTTCGCCGGCATCCCCATGGGCCATGAATTCACTTCCCTGGTGCTGGCGCTGCTGCAAGTCGGCGGCCACCCGTCCAAGGCCAGTGCCGAGGTGATCGAGCAGATCCAGGCCCTGGAAGGTGAGTTCACCTTCGAGACCTACTTCTCGCTGTCGTGCCAGAACTGCCCGGACGTGGTCCAGGCGCTGAACCTGATGGCGGTGCTCAACCCCAACGTGCGCCATGTGGCCATCGACGGCGCGCTGTTCCAGGACGAAGTCGACGCCCGCAAGATCATGGCGGTGCCAAGCATCTACCTGAACGGCGAGTTGTTCGGCCAGGGCCGCATGGGCCTGGAAGAGATCCTCGGCAAGCTCGACACCAATGCCGGTGCCCGCCAGGCCGAGAAGATCAACGCCAAGGACGCTTTCGACGTGCTGGTGGTCGGCGGTGGCCCCGCCGGCGCGGCGGCGGCCATCTATGCCGCGCGTAAAGGCATCCGCACCGGTGTTGCCGCCGAGCGTTTCGGCGGCCAGGTACTCGACACCCTGGCCATCGAGAACTTCATCTCGGTGCAGGAGACCGAAGGGCCGAAACTGGCCAGCGCATTGGAAGAGCACGTCAAGCAGTACGACGTCGACATCATGAACCTGCAGCGCGGCGAGGCGCTGATCCCGGCCACCGCTGGCGGCCTGCACGAAGTACGCCTGGCCGGCGGCGCCTCGCTCAAGGCCAAGACCGTGATCCTCGCCACCGGTGCCCGCTGGCGCGAAATGAACGTGCCGGGCGAGCAGGAATACCGCGCCCGTGGCGTTGCCTACTGCCCGCACTGCGACGGCCCGCTGTTCAAGGGCAAGCGCGTGGCGGTGATCGGCGGCGGCAACTCTGGCGTGGAAGCGGCCATCGACCTGGCGGGCATCGTCGCCCAGGTGACCCTGATCGAGTTCGACGGCCAGCTGCGTGCCGATGCCGTGCTGCAACGCAAGCTGCACAGCCTGGCGAACGTCAAGGTGATCACCAGCGCGCTGACCACCGAAGTGCTGGGCAATGGCGAGAAGGTCACCGGCCTGCGCTACAAGGACCGCAGCACCGAGCAGGTCCACGACCTGGCGCTGGAAGGCATCTTCGTGCAGATCGGCCTGTTGCCCAACACCGATTGGCTCAAGGGCACCGTCGAGCTGTCGCCGCGCGGCGAGATCATCGTCGACGCCAAGGGCCAGACCAGCATCCCAGGGGTGTTCGCTGCCGGTGACGTGACCACGGTGCCGTACAAGCAGATCGTGATCGCCGTGGGCGAAGGCGCCAAGGCCTCGCTGGCTGCCTTCGACCACCTGATCCGCAGCTCGGCGCCAGCGTGAGCCGAACGCCGTAGGTGAAAGCGCCGCCATGCCCTTGGGCTGGCGGCGTTTTCGTATTACTGTTTTGACCGATTCCCACGACATACCCTGCAACCTTCCACTATCGCCGTACCCCTGCGGCCAGCCCCCGCGCTCATGCTAGAATCCGCCCCTTCGAATCTGGAGGTAGACGCGTGCGCAATCTGGCGGTGGTAATGGCGGTGCTGGCCCTGGCGGGCTGTGACAACGAGGTCGAAGGCGTGCACAAGCAGGTGGCCGAACATCTGCACAACCCCAAGACGGCCAAGTTCGCCAACGTGCGCTTCGACACCCAGGGTTCCATCTGCGGCCAGGTGCGTGGCAAGGACGACAGCGGCCAGTACGAGCCTTATCGCAGCTACGTGGCGATCAAGCACGACGGCCGGTACGAGATTCTCATCGACCAGACCGGCAACAACCTGCGCATTCGTGAAGTCTGCGGCGGTGCCGAGCTGCAGCGCCGTGCCGATGAGCTGGCCGAGCAGCCGGCACCGCAAGGCTGGGATGTGGAAGTGATTCAGGGCCCGAACATGGGCGCGCTGAGCGACATGACCGCACGGCTGATCGAGAAGGGCATCCCGTCGTCGGTGGAGTATCGCGAGGGCAAGCCGGTGGTGTTGATGGGGCCGTTCCCGAGCAAGGCCGAGGCCGAGGCGCGCAAGGCCGAGGTAATGGGCAAGCTGGGCACCGATTCGATCGTCATCCAGCACGGCGCCAAGCGCTGAGCCCGCGCGACCTGGGGAACCCGCCTCGGCCCTGCAGGCGCCAGCCTTGCCGGCCAACCAGGTCATGCGCTGGAACACGTGGCCCGGCCCCGCTGTCACAGCTATGCTGACAAGGGCAGGGGCGAGCGGGGGAACACCTCATGGCAACGCTGGAACGGGCCATCGCGGTGGCCATCAAGGCACATGAAGGGCAGTACGACAAAGGCGGGGCGGCCTACATCCTCCACCCGTTGCGGGTGATGGAACGGGTGGTCACCCCCGAGCAACGCATCGTCGCGGTGTTGCACGATGTGCTGGAAGACACCCCGTTCACCCTCTCCGACCTGGCCCGAGAAGGCTTCCCGCTGAAGATCCTCGCCGCGCTGCTGGCCCTGAGCCGTCGTGAAGGGGAGAGCTACGAGGCCTTCGTGATCCGCCTGGGCGTCGATCCCTTGGCACGCCAGGTCAAGTTGGCCGACCTTGCCGACAACAGCGACCTGTCGCGCATTGCCCATCCCGGCCCCGCGGACTTGGCCCGCTTGAGCCGCTACCAGCAAGCCAGCGCCTACCTGCAGGCGCTGGCCTGACCGGCATCAGCCACAGGCCTTGAGGTTGACCGGCCCGACGAACGCGTTGCCATGCCCCATCACGCATGCCACCTGCTGGTTGCGTTGCAGCTCCCAGGCCTGCGGCGGGTAGGTCTTGTTCCAGGCCTCGAACAGTTGCCGGTCCTGCTTGGACAGGCGCAGGTCGTACTGTTTGCTCATGTAGAAGTAGGTGCGTGCGATCATGCCGCGAATCGAGGGTCGCGGCATGACCTTCTTGGCCTTGAAGTCGACCTGGGTCAGGCAGCTGCCGTACTGGCCGTGCTGCTCGGGCAGCCAACCGAAGCTGTAGTTGCTGCGGTCGCCGTTGACCTCGCCAATGCTGGGCACCAGGTTGTGCAGATCAGCCTCGGCGCGCTGGTAGACCTTGTCGTTGCGCGAGCAGTTCTTGCGCCCGCCGCTTTGCCAGCACTGGCGCTGGTGGCCGATCTGCCAGGCCGGGACTATGTGTTCCCACTCGATGCGCGAGGCGCGGTTGAGGTTTTTGCGCGGCGCGTAGCCACATGAGGCGAGGTCGACTTTGTTGCCCTTGTACTTGCAACCGCAATAGAACTCGGTGGACTGCGGCGCGTACAGCTTCCAGGCGACCTTCTTGGCCTCCTGGAAGGTGCGCGGGGCATCGGCGTGGGCGAGCGGGGTGGTCAACAGCAGGCAGGCGACAGCGAAAAGCGAAACTCTCATGCGGGGTCAGTCTTCCTTGGGCACGGTCCAGAAAATCTGCACGCCACCGTCGTCGCGGTGGGCGAGGGTGACGTTGTCGTTCTCGGCGATTTCCTCGAGCAGGGTTGCCCAGTCGTCGGGCGACTCGTGGTCGAGGCGGAAGATCAAGGCGGCGCGGCTGCGCTGGGCGGTGGGGCTGTTGATGATCTTCTGGATGCGCTGACCCAGTTGTTCATAACTGCTCGGCGACGCGGAGGCGGGTTTGGCCACGGGGCTATTCCTTGTTTTGCTGTATGCGCATACAGTATTTCACTGTAAGCCGTTTCGCAACAGCAGGTAGGATGAAAGCCGTATAAGACCGTGGTGGCGGGATTGGTTCCCTGAAGGCAATGTTCGCCGGCAAGCCGGCTCCTACAGTGGATTGCGCCATACCTGCAGGAGCCGGCCGCGAATCAACCGGAACCCCATGGTTCCGGTTGCACTCAAGCGCCGATCAATATTCCCAGAAGATCCGCTGCAGCTCCTTGCTGTCCTGGGTCTTGGTCATTGCGACCATGGCCAGGATTCGCGCTTTCTGCGGGTTCAGGTCGTGGGCCACGACCCAGTCGTTCTTGTCGTCAGGCTGTTCGGCGTTGCGCAGCACGAAGCCACCCTGGTTGACGTGGGACGAGCGAATGATCTGCACGCCGTTCTTGCGCAGCTCCTGCAGGGCAGGGACCACTCGCGAGGACACCGAACCGTTGCCGGTACCGGCATGGATGATTGCCTTGGCGCCAGCCTGGGCCAGGGCCTTGTAGGCGGTGTCGGTCACGTTGCCGTAGCCGTAGGCGATGTCCACGGCCGGCAGCTGGCTGATCTGCTTGATGTCGAACTCGGAGTTGACGGTGTGGCGCTTGGCCGGCAGGCGGAAGAAGTACGACTTGCCTTCCACCACCATGCCCAGCGGGCCCCACTGGCTCTTGAAGGCTTCGGTCTTGATGTTGACCGACTTGCTGACGTCGCGACCCGACTGGATCTCGTCGTTCATGGTCACCAGCACGCCCTTGCCGCGAGCGTCCTTGCTGCTGGCCACGGCCACGGCGTTGTACAGGTTGAGCATGCCGTCGGCGGACATGGCGGTGCCCGGACGCATCGAGCCGACCACGATGATCGGCTTGTCGGTCTTTTCCACCAGGTTGAGGAAGTAGGCGGTCTCTTCCAGGGTGTCGGTGCCGTGGGTGATGACGATGCCGTCGACGTCCTTGCTGTCGGCCAGTTCGGCGACGCGCTTGCCCAGTTTCAGCAGGTCGTCGTTGCCGATGCTCTCGGAGGCGACCTGCATCACCTGCTCGCCGCGCACGTTGGCCAGGTCCTTCAGCTCTGGCACGCCGGCGATCAGCTTGTCGATGCCTACCTTGGCAGCCTGGTAGGTGGCGCTGTTGGCGGCGCTGGCGCCAGCGCCGGCGATGGTGCCGCCGGTGGCCAGGATCACCACGTTGGCCAGCTTCTGTTGTTGCGCGGCTTCCTTGGCGGAAACGGCGGTCGGCAGCACCAGCAGCAGCGCCAGGGCGCTCGGTGCGAAGGTGTTCAGGGCGAATTTCATCATTTCTGCTTCTCTCTTCCTGGGTGAGATGTTCTCGATGTCGCGCAGATACAAAGGCAGGTTTCGTACCAGCAACTACCGTTCGTCGCATTTCATCTTGAGCCCCCCGAAACCGTGGGGTTTTGCGCTCGGCCCGGTACAGGCGCCATGGCCTGTCGTTCGGCAGGCCGAACAAGCGTAGGAAAGGTGTTCGGTTTTTCGGATAAATTGCGGATAATCCGACAGGCGTATCCTTGGCCAGGGCGCGCGAATGGATTTGACAAAAGCGGGGCCTGTTTCCATAGTGAGCTACCGCAAACGTTTGCGATCCGATAAAAACCACAAGATTCGGAGTCATTTCCATGAAGCTGCCGTTTTCCGGCCGTCCCCTGGCCCTCGCCGTCGTTTCTTCGTTGCTGTTCACCCTCCCGGCCGCCCATGCCGAAGACAAGCCCAAGGTTGCGCTGGTGATGAAATCCCTGGCCAACGAGTTCTTCCGCACCATGGAGGACGGCGCCAAGGCCTACCAGAAAGACCACGCCACCGAGTTCGACCTGGTCGCCAACGGCATCAAGGACGAGACCGATACCGGCAACCAGATCCGTATCGTCGAGCAGATGATCGCCACGGGCGCCAAGGCCCTGGTGATTGCCCCGGCCGACTCCAAGGCCCTGGTGCCGGTGGTGAAGAAAGCCATGGACGCGGGCATTACCGTGGTCAACATCGACAACCGCCTCGACCCCGACGTGCTCAAGAGCAAAGGCATCAGCGTGCCCTTCGTCGGCCCCGACAACCGCAAGGGCGCGCGCCTGGTGGGCGACTACCTGGCCCAGCACAAGCTCAAGGCCGGCGACCAGGTCGGCATCATCGAGGGCGTGCCGACCACCACCAATGCCCAGCAGCGCACCGCCGGCTTCAAGGACGCCATGCAAGCGGCGCAGATGAAGATCGTCTCGGTGCAGTCGGGCAACTGGGAAATCGACAAGGGCAACGCCGTGGCCGCCTCGATGCTCAATGAATACCCCGAGCTCAAGGCGCTGCTGGCCGGTAACGACAGCATGGCCCTGGGCGCGGTCTCGGCCGTGCGCGCCGCCGGCAAGACGGGCCAGGTGCAGGTGGTCGGCTACGACAACATCAATGCCATCAAGCCGATGCTCAAGGACGGTCGGGTGCTTGCCACCCTCGACCAGGCGGCCAGCCAGCAAGCGGTGTACGGCATCCAGGCGGCGCTGAAGATGGTCAAGGGCGAGCAGCCGGGCGTGGATGCCGACAATGTCATCCAGACGCCGGTCGAGCTGATCACCCAGTGAAGTGATATCGCGGGGCGTCGCAAGGCGCGGCAAGTGTGTCTGCCCCGACGCTATCGCGGGGCAAGCCCGCGCTCACGAATGCCCGCCTCATGAACGCGTCATGCTTCGTCCTAGGAGAGAATGGCCATGTCAGTAACGGCCAATGAAACCGTGCTAGCCGTCAGCGGCCTGGGCAAGACCTACGCCCAACCGGTGCTCGGCGACGTCACCCTTGAGCTGCGCGGCGGCGAGGTGCTGGCCCTGACCGGCGAGAACGGCGCCGGCAAGTCGACCCTGTCCAAGCTGATCAGTGGCCTGGAAACGCCCAGCGCCGGGCACATGCACTACCGTGGCCAACCCTACAGCCCGGGCAGTCGTGCCCAAGCCGAGCGCCTGGGCGTGCGCATGGTGATGCAGGAGCTCAACCTGCTGCCCACCCTGACCGTGGCCGAGAACCTGTTTCTCGACAACCTGCCCAGCCGTCTCGGCTGGGTCAACCAGAAGCGCCTGCGCCAGCTGGCCAGCGCGGCCATGGCCCAGGTCGGCCTGGACGCCATCGACCCGGACACACCCGTGGGTGAACTGGGCATCGGCCACCAGCAGATGGTCGAGATTGCCCGCAACCTGATCGGCGACTGCCATGTGCTGATCTTCGACGAGCCCACCGCGATGCTCACCGCCCGCGAAGTGGAGCTGCTGTTCACCCAGATCGAGCGCCTGCGCCAGCGCGGCGTGGCCATCGTGTATATCTCCCATCGCCTCGAAGAGCTGCAGCGCGTGGCCCAGCGCATCGCCGTGCTGCGCGACGGCAAGCTGGTGTGTGCCGAGCCGATCCTGCGCTACAACAGCGAGCAACTGGTCAACCTCATGGTCGGCCGCGAGCTGGGCGAGCACATCGACCTCGGCCAGCGCAGCATCGGTGCGCCGCTGCTCAAGGTCGACAAGCTCAGCCGTGGCGACAAGGTGCGCGAAGTGTCGTTCGAGGTCAGGGCAGGGGAGATCTTCGGCATCTCCGGCCTGATCGGTGCCGGGCGAACCGAACTGCTGCGCCTGATCTACGGCGCCGACCGCGCCGACAGTGGCCAGGTCGCCCTCGGCCAGCCACCGGTGCCGGTGACCATCGATTCGCCCAAGGCCGCGGTCAAGGCCGGTATTGCCCTGATCACCGAGGATCGCAAGGGCGAAGGCCTGTTGCTGAGCCAGTCGATCAGCGCCAATATCGCCCTGGGCAACCTTGGCGCGGTGTCCCGCGTCGGGGTGCTCGACCGGGACGCCGAGCGTGCCCTGGCCGAACGCCAGATCAGCGCCATGCGCATCCGCAGCGCCAGCCCTGCCCAGGCGGTCGGCGAGTTGTCCGGTGGCAACCAGCAGAAGGTGGTGATTGGCCGTTGGCTGGAGCGCGACTGCCAGGTGCTGCTGTTCGACGAACCCACCCGCGGTATCGATGTCGGCGCCAAGTTCGACATCTATGGCCTGCTCGCCGAGCTGGCACGCCAGGGCAAGGCCCTGGTGGTGGTGTCCAGCGACCTGCGCGAGCTGATGCTGATCTGCGACCGCATCGCCGTGCTCAGCGCCGGCCGCCTGATCGACACCTTCGACCGCGATCACTGGACCCAGGACCAGCTGCTTGCCGCAGCCTTCGCCGGCTACCAGAAACGTGATGCCCTGCTGCACGACGCAGCTCCCAGGATGGATGCATGAAAACCACAACAAACACCTCGGTCGCCGCGCCCGTGCGCCGCGGCGCCACCTATTTCGGCCTGGGCACCTACCTGGGCCTGGCCGGCGCCTTGCTGGCGATGATCGTGCTGTTCTCGCTGCTGAGCAGCCACTTCCTGTCCTATGCCACCTTCAGCACCCTGGCCAACCAGATCCCCGACCTGATGGTGCTGGCGGTGGGCATGACCTTCGTGCTGATCATCGGCGGCATCGACCTGTCGGTAGGCTCGGTGCTGGCCCTGGCCGCCTCGACGGTCAGCGTGGCGATCCTCGGCTGGGGCTGGAGCGTGCTGCCCGCCGCGCTGCTGGGCATGGCCGTGGCGGCCCTGGCCGGCACTGTCACCGGCAGCATCACCGTCGCCTGGCGCATCCCCTCGTTCATCGTCTCGCTGGGCGTGCTGGAGATGGCCCGGGGCCTGGCCTATCAATTCACCGACTCGCGCACCGCCTATATCGGCGATGCGTTCGCCTGGTTCTCCAACCCCGTCGCCTTCGGCATCTCGCCGGCCTTCATCATCGCCTTGCTGGTGATCGTGCTGGCCCAACTGGTGCTGACCCGCAGCGTGTTCGGCCGCTACCTGATCGGCATCGGCACCAACGAAGAGGCCGTGCGCCTGGCCGGCATCGACCCACGCCCTTACAAGATCCTGGTGTTCGCCCTGATGGGCGTGCTCGCAGGCCTCGCCGCGCTGTTCCAGATCTCCCGGCTGGAAGCCGCCGACCCCAACGCCGGCGCCGGCCTCGAGCTGCAGGTGATCGCCGCCGTGGTGATCGGCGGCACCAGCCTGATGGGCGGGCGCGGCTCGGTCATCAGCACCTTCTTCGGTGTGCTGATCATTTCGGTACTGGCCGCAGGCCTTGCGCAGATCGGCGCTTCGGAACCCACCAAACGCATCATCACCGGGGCGGTCATCGTCGTCGCCGTGGTGCTCGACACTTACCGCAGCCGGCGCGCGAGTCGGCGGAACTGAACCCATGGCTACCATCAAAGACGTCGCGGCACTGGCGGGTATTTCCTACACCACCGTGTCCCATGTATTGAACAAGACCCGTCCGGTCAGCGAGCCGGTGCGGCTCAAGGTCGAGGCGGCGATCGCCGAGCTCGACTACGTGCCCAGCGCCGTGGCCCGCTCGCTGAAGGCGCGCAGCACTGCCACCATCGGCTTGCTGGTGCCCAATAGCGTCAACCCGTACTTCGCCGAGCTGGCCCGGGGAATCGAGGACGCCTGCGAGCGCAATGGTTATTGCGTGATCCTGTGCAACTCCGACGACAACCCGCAGAAGCAGCGCAGCTACCTGAGGGTGCTGCTGGAAAAGCGCATCGACGGCTTGATCGTCGCCTCGGTGGGTGAGGACCAGGACCTGCTCGCCAGCCTCGGCAGCGTGCGCACGCCAATGGTCATCGTCGACCGCGCCCTGGATGGCGTGGCCGCCGACCTGGTGCGCATCGACCACGAGCAGGGTGCCTACCTCGCCACCCGCCACCTGCTGGAACTTGGCCATCGCCAGATCGCCACCATCGCCGGCCCGGTCGATACCGGCGTCAGCCAGCTGCGCCTTGCCGGGTTTCGCCGGGCCATGGCCGAGGCGGGTGCGCCCATCGCCGCCGGCCATGTGCTGCACAGCGACTTCACCAGCCCCGGCGGCCATGCCGCGGCGGCGCGCCTGCTCGATGGCGAGCGGCCCACGGCGATCTTCGCCGGCAACGACATGATCGGCTTCGGCGTGCTGCGCGCCGCCGCCGAGCGCAACATCGATGTGCCTGGCGAGCTGTCGGTGATCGGCTTCGACGATATCGAGCTGAGCCGCTACGTGTACCCGGCGCTGACCACGGTCGGCCAGTCGATCCGCGAGCTGGGCGAAAGCGCCGCCGGGCTGTTGCTGTCGCGCATCGGCACGCCCAGCCGCGGCGAGGCCGAGCAACGCATCGTCGCCCCGCGCATCGTGCTGCGTGAATCCACCGGGCCGCGCCCGGACCTGTTCAACGATTACCGGTAAGGAATAACCATGAATGCCAAGGTGGTTGTGGTCGGCAGCCTCAACATGGACCTGGTGGCCCGCGCCCAGCGCTTGCCCCGCGGCGGCGAGACCCTGGCCGGCGAAAGCTTCTTCACCGTGCCGGGCGGCAAGGGCGCCAACCAGGCGGTGGCGGCCGCCCGGTTGGGCGCCAGCGTGGCGATGGTCGGCAATGTCGGTGACGATGCCTATGGCCAGCAATTGCGCCGCGCCCTGGAGGTAGAGGGCATCGACTGCCAGGGTGTCGGCGTGTGCCGCGGGGTTTCCAGCGGCGTGGCGCTGATCGTGGTGGATGCCGCCAGCCAGAACGCCATCGTGATCATCCCCGGCGGCAATGGCCTGCTTGGGCCTGAGTCGGTGCGCCGCTTCGACGGCCTGCTGCAGCAGGCCGAGGTGATCATCTGCCAGCTGGAAGTGCCTGCCGCCACCGTGGCCTGGACCCTGGCCCGTGGTCGTGAGCTGGGCAAGACGGTGATCCTCAATCCGGCGCCGGCCAGCGGCCCATTGCCGGCGCAATGGTTCGCCCATATCGATTACCTGATCCCCAACGAGAGCGAGGCCGAGGCCCTGTCTGGGTTGCAGGTCCACGATCAGGACAGTGCCCGGCGTGCCGCCGAACGTTTGCGCAAGATGGGCGCGGGCAAGGTGATCGTCACCCTCGGCGCCGAGGGGGCGTTGCGGGTCGATGAAGCCGGGGCGCGGCATTTTCCGACGGACAAGGTCCAGCCGCTGGATACCACGGCGGCCGGGGATACCTTTGTCGGCGGCTTTGCCGCTGGCCTGGCGTGCGGCCTGTCGGAAGAGCAAGCCATTGGCTTTGGCCAGCGCGCCGCCGCATTGTCGGTGACCCGTGCCGGTGCGCAGCCGTCGATACCCTACCTGAAGGAGTTGGCACCATGAAAAAGACGCCGCTGCTGAATATCGCCCTGTCGCGGACCATCGCCGGCCTGGGGCATGGCGACATCCTGGTGATCGGCGATGCCGGCTTGCCGGTGCCGCCTGGCGTGGAACTCATCGACCTGGCGCTGACCCCTGGCATCCCGGATTTCACCCGCGTGCTGCGCGTGGTGCTGAGCGAGATGCAGGTGGAGCGGCATGTGCTGGCCGAGGAAATGTTCCAGGCCGCGCCGCTGGGCCTGGTCGACGTCGAACAGATGCATGCCCGTGGCGAGATCGGCCAGCGTGAAGTGATGAACCATGCCGACTTCAAGGCGCTGTGCCGGCAGGCGCGGGCCGTGGTTCGTACCGGTGAGTGCCGGCCCTACAGCAATATCGCGCTGGTGGCTGGCGTCACTTTCTAACCAGGTACGGTCGCCGCAGGAGCCCCGTTTGCCTGAAACCCTAGCAACAAGGAGTGCTGAATGTCCCTCAAAACCTTGCTCCAAGGAGCCGTGCTCATGTCCGCGCTGGCCGCTACCGCCGTCATGGCCGCCCCGCGCGACCTGATCATCGACACTGACCCCGGTGCCGACGACGTGGTAGCGCTGCTGCTGGCCATGGCTTCCCCTGACGAGCTGAAGATCCGCGCCATCACCACCGTCGCCGGCAACGTGCGCCTGGAGAAAACCTCGCGCAACGCCCGCCTGGCCCGTGAGTGGGGTGGTCGCGAAGAGATCCCGGTCTATGCCGGGGCAGGGCGCCCGCTGGTGCGCACGCCGATCTACGCGGCCAACGTGCATGGCGAGGAAGGCCTCACCGGCGTGCAGGTGCACGAGCCGAAGAAGCCCTTGGCCAAAGGCAACGCGGTGCAGTACCTGATCGACACCCTGGGCGCCGCCGAGCCCCACAGCATCACCATTGCCATGCTCGGCCCGCAGACCAACCTGGCCCTGGCGCTGATCCAGAAGCCCGAGATCGCCAACGGCATCAAGGAAGTGGTGGTGATGGGCGGCGCCCACTTCAATGGCGGCAACATCACCCCGGCGGCGGAGTTCAACCTCTACGCCGACCCCCATGCCGCCGAGGTGGTGCTGAGCAGTGGCGTCAAGCTGACCTACCTGCCGCTGGACGTGACCCACAAGGTGCTCACCAGCGACGCTCGCCTTGAGCAGTTGGCGGCGGTGAACAACAAGGCCAGCAAGCTGGTGGTGGACATCCTCAACGCCTACATCAAGTTCGACATGGACAACTACGGCATGCCTGGCGGCCCGGTGCACGATGCCAGTGTGATCGCCTACCTGCTCAAGCCCGAGCTGTTCAAGGGCAAGCCGGTGCATATGGTCGTCGACAGCCGCGAAGGCCCAACCTTCGGCCAGACCGTGACCGACTGGTACGGCGTGCTCAAGCAGCCGGCCAACGTGACGTGGATCAAGGAGGGCGATGCCCAGGGCTTCTTCGACCTGCTCAGCGCGCGCCTGGCCCGATTGCAATAGCCTCGAGTGGCGCGTGGCGCTCGAGCACCTGCTCGATGAAGCTGCGCGCCGCCTCACCGCCGCGGTCGCGCACCAGCAGGTCGACGGCGATCAGCATCAGCTCTTCGGGGGTGCTGGGGCTGTAGGCGCTCTGGCCCTCGTCCCACTTGACCTTGATATCGGCGTCGATGCTGTGGCTGCTCATGGGGCGGTTCTCGCTGGGGCCTGGGGAATAGGTCGAATACCGCGTCCTGGCGTTCGAAGGGGAGGCGTTTCGCGCTCCGCTTCTTGCAGTAAATCATGCCTTTGCCGCAGGGGCCCTGCGACTTAAGCATAAGCGCAGGCCCGGGCCGAACCGCCGGTTCGGTGCAAAATCCAGTCACGATTGCGTTTCGCGTCTAGCACCGCGGTCAGGCAGAATTGTGCGGTTTTGCAACAAACAGTTGGCGGAACTGTCCGATAGTGCAGTTCCCAGATCGATTTAGGAGGATTCATGTTCCGTACCCGCGCTTCCCTGGCGACCCTGCTGGTGGCTTCCGTCCTGGCAGGTTGCAGCACTGGCGGCTCTTCGGGTGGCAGCAGCAGCGCCCCCGCCGCCCCGGCCGACAACCACGGCCGCTGCGAAGCCAGTGGCGCCGACTTCACCATCGGCAAGCCGGCCAGCCCTGCGCTGCTGGAGCAGGCGCGCAAGGCCAGTGGCTCGCAGATGGCGCGCATCCTCACGCCGCACGATGTGATCACCCTGGAATACCGCTCCGAGCGCCTCAACCTGAACGTCGACGACAAGGGTGTGGTCACCCGCGTCAACTGCGGCTGATCCAAGCCCGGAATTGGCCCCTTGTAGGCGCGGCCTTGTGTCGCGATAGGGGCGCGCAACGGCCCCAGGTTCGTTGCCACAACACAGATCGCCGGGGCCGCTTTGCGGCCCTTTCGCGACGCAAGGCCGCTCCTGCGCAGGCGCTGCGTTGTTCTGTCGGCCCATAAAAAAACCCGCCACAAGTGGCGGGTTTTTTACAGCTATCCGAAATTACTCCGGACGAACCTGTGCAGCCTGCATGCCCTTCTGGCCTTTCTCGGCAACGAAGGAAACGGTCTGGCCTTCTTTCAGGCTCTTGAAGCCGTCGGATTCGATGGCCTTGAAGTGTACGAACAGGTCGTCGCCGCCGCCTTGAGGAGTGATGAAGCCGTAGCCTTTTTCATCATTGAACCATTTGACGGTGCCGGTTTGGCGATTGGACATGAGGTGAATCTCCAGAAACATGATTTTTTATCGGGGTGCAACGTTGCCGAGGCTACAGGAGCACCGGCAACATCATAGTGCATTTCTACGAATCTAGCGCCTTTTACCTTCGCAGGATGTTGATCCAGGGCAAAAGATGCCTATCCAGGGCCTGCGCGCCCCTGTTACTTCGGCTTGCAGGCGGCCTGAACAGCGGTCTGGGCCTTCTGCATCAGGTTGGCGTCGACGCCATCCTTGCTGTCGAGGTCCTCGATCTCCTTGTCGGTGAAATTCTTTTTGATGGCCTGGGCGCCGCACTCGCAGTGCTTTTTCGCCATTGCCGCGTCTACGCCCTGGCCGCTCGCCACTTGTTGGCATTGCGCCATGTAGGCGGCTTCTTTGCCTGCGGGGAAATTGCCTGCGTTGGCCGCCAGAGGCAGCAGCAGGGCGCTCACGGCACAGGCGGCCAGAAGAGACTGAAATCGCATAACCGGACACTCCTTGGTTAAAGGTCTCATCAAGAGTAGGTTGCTTCAGAAGGTCTGATAGGAAATTTTCCGTAAGAGTTCACCGGCAAAGCGCAATTTCCAAATATTTCTGCGAGCCGCACAACCTGCGTGCTAGCATGCCCGGCTTGCAGCTCGCCACTTGCGGCTTGCAGCTTTTACCTTCCAGTCACTCTGGTTCGTCCCTGGCAGGCCGAAAGGTCTCTGCCACTGTGAGGCAGGCTTTCCCGCGGGAAAGGCAGGGCGGATCTTGTACTGGCTCATCCCAACCCACGTGACCTTTGGTAGGGGTCACCACTAGGAGAGGAGGCGCCATGCCCGTTATTACTCTTCCCGATGGCAGTCAACGTACGTTCGACCAGCCGGTATCCGTAGCCGAAGTCGCCGCCTCGATCGGCGCGGGCCTGGCCAAGGCCACCCTGGCCGGCAAGGTCGACGGCAAGCTCGTCGATGCCTGCGACAAGATCGACCACGACGCCACCCTGCAGATCATCACCCCTAAAGATGAAGAGGGACTGGAGATCATCCGTCACTCGTGCGCCCACCTGATCGGCCACGCCGTGAAACAGCTGTACCCGACCGCCAAGATGGTGATCGGCCCGGTGATCGACGAGGGTTTCTACTACGACATCGCCTACGAGCGTCCTTTCACCCCCGAGGACCTCGCCGCCATCGAAAAGCGCATGCAGCAGCTGATCGAGAAGGACTACGACGTCGTCAAGAAGATGACCCCGCGCGCCGATGTCATCGACGTGTTCACCCAGCGTGGCGAAGACTACAAGCTGCGCCTGGTCGAGGACATGCCCGACGAGCAGGCCATGGGCCTGTACTACCATGAAGAATACGTCGACATGTGCCGTGGCCCGCACGTGCCGAACACCCGCTTCCTCAAGGCGTTCAAGCTGACCAAGCTCAGCGGCGCCTACTGGCGCGGCGATGCCAAGAACGAGCAGCTGCAGCGCGTGTACGGCACCGCCTGGGCCGACAAGAAGCAGCTGGCGGCGTACATCCAGCGCATCGAAGAAGCCGAAAAACGCGACCACCGCAAGATCGGCAAGCAGCTCGACCTGTTCCACCTGCAGGAAGAGGCGCCGGGCATGGTGTTCTGGCACGCCAATGGCTGGACCGTGTACCAGGTGCTCGAGCAGTACATGCGTAAAGTGCAGCGCGAGAACGGCTACCAGGAGATCAAGACCCCGCAGGTGGTCGATCGTATTCTCTGGGAGCGTTCCGGCCACTGGACCAACTACGCCGAGAACATGTTCACCACTGCCTCGGAAAGCCGCGACTACGCGGTGAAGCCGATGAACTGCCCTTGCCACGTGCAGGTGTTCAACCAGGGCCTCAAGTCCTACCGCGACCTGCCGCTGCGCCTGGCCGAATTCGGTGCCTGCCACCGCAACGAGCCGTCCGGCGCCCTGCATGGCATCATGCGCGTGCGTGGCTTCGTGCAGGACGATGCGCACATCTTCTGCACCGAAGACCAGGTCAAGAAGGAAGCCGCCGACTTCATCAAGCTGACCCTGGACGTCTACAAGGACTTCGGTTTCACCGATGTTGCCATGAAGCTGTCGACCCGTCCGGCCAAGCGCGTGGGTTCCGAAGAACTGTGGGATCGTGCCGAAGGCGCCCTGGCCGACGCCCTGAACGACTCGGGCCTGGAGTGGGAATACCAGCCGGGCGAGGGCGCGTTCTACGGTCCGAAGATCGAGTTCACCCTGCGCGACTGCCTCGGCCGTAACTGGCAGTGCGGTACCTTGCAGTACGATCCGAACCTTCCAGAGCGTCTGGATGCCAGCTATATCGCCGAAGATAACAGCCGAGTTCGCCCGGTAATGCTGCACCGCGCCATCCTCGGTTCGTTCGAGCGCTTCATCGGCATGCTCATCGAGCACTACGCTGGCGTGTTCCCGGCCTGGCTCGCGCCGACCCAGGCGGTGATCATGAACATCACCGACAAGCAGGCCGATTTCGCCCTCGAGGTGGAAAAAGCCCTGAACGGTAGCGGATTCCGTGCCAAGTCGGACTTGAGAAATGAGAAGATCGGCTTTAAAATCCGCGAGCATACGTTGCTGCGGGTCCCTTACCTTTTGGTTATAGGGGATCGCGAAGTCGAAACGCAAACCGTCGCTGTGCGCACCCGTGAAGGCGCAGACCTGGGCTCGATGCCCGTCGCGCAATTCACTGAGCTGCTGTCGCAAGCGGTTTCCCGGCGTGGTCGCCAAGAATCGGAGTAAAGATTATTAAGCGTGAAATGAGAAACGATAAACGAACTGCACCGAAAGCCCCGATCAACGAGAATATCTCGGCACGCGAGGTTCGGTTAATTGGTGCTGACGGCGAGCAGATTGGCATCGTCTCGATTGATGAAGCGCTGCGTATCGCTGATGAAGCGAAGCTGGATCTGGTGGAAATCTCTGCAGACGCGCAACCGCCCGTCTGCAAGGTGATGGACTACGGCAAGCACCTCTTCGAGAAGAAGAAGCAGGCCAACGAAGCCAAGAAAAACCAGAAGCAGATCCAGATCAAAGAAATCAAGTTTCGTCCAGGGACGGAAGAAGGGGATTACCAGGTAAAACTACGCAACCTGGTACGTTTCCTTAGCGATGGGGACAAGGCCAAGATCTCTCTGAGATTCCGCGGCCGTGAGATGGCCCACCAGGAGCTGGGCATGGAGCTGTTGAAGCGGGTTGAAGCTGACCTCGTGGAATACGGCACCGTTGAGCAGCATCCGAAGATGGAAGGACGCCAGCTTATGATGGTCATCGCCCCCAAAAAGAAGAAGTAATCTCCCGGGCACGGCAGGCCTGATGATTATTGTGTAATTTTTATTCGAATGCGGAGTTCCAACATGCCAAAGATGAAAACCAAGAGCGGTGCTGCGAAGCGCTTCCTGAAGACGGCTTCCGGCTTCAAGCACAAGCACGCTTTCAAGAGCCACATCCTGACCAAAATGTCGACCAAGCGTAAGCGTCAACTGCGCGGTGCCAGCTTGCTGCACCCGTCCGACGTGGCGAAAGTCGAGCGCATGCTGCGCGTTCGTTAATTCTGGTTAAGATAGAGGAAGTTACTCATGGCTCGTGTTAAGCGCGGCGTTATCGCTCGTAAGCGTCACAAAAAAATTCTGAAACTGGCTAAAGGTTACTACGGTGCACGTTCGCGCGTATTCCGTGTAGCCAAGCAAGCGGTCATCAAGGCAGGCCAATACGCCTACCGCGACCGTCGCCAGAAGAAGCGTCAGTTCCGCGCACTGTGGATCGCTCGTATCAACGCCGGTGCCCGCACCAACGGTCTGTCCTACAGCCGTCTGATTGCTGGCCTGAAAAAAGCGTCGATCGAAATCGACCGCAAGGTTCTGGCTGATCTGGCAGTGAACGAAAAAGCGGCGTTTGCTGCGATTGTCGAGAAGGCTAAAGCCGTACTGGCTTAAGTACCCACGACAATCATCCGGCGGCGCCTGCGCCGTCGGGTGTAAAACGTCATCGGATAGGGGAAGAGCCTTCAAAAGCTCTTCCCCTATTTTCGTATCTGGAGTCTGTACATGGAAAACCTGGACGCGCTGGTCGCCCAAGCCCTTGAGGCCGTGGAACGCGCTGAAGACATCACTACCCTGGAACAGATCCGGGTCCAATATCTCGGCAAGAAAGGCGAGCTGACCCAGGTGATGAAGACCCTGGGCAACCTGCCAGCCGAGGAGCGCCCCAAGGTCGGCGCGCTGATCAACGACGCCAAGGAACGCGTCACCGACGTGCTCAACGCACGCAAGGCCGCCTTCGAAGAAGCCGAGCTCAACGCTCGCCTGGCCGCCGAATGCATCGATGTGACCCTGCCAGGCCGTGGCCAGACCACCGGCGGGCTGCACCCGATCACCCGTACCCTCGAGCGCATCGAGCAGTTCTTCACCCACATCGGCTACGGCATCGCCGAAGGCCCCGAGGTCGAAGACGACTACCACAACTTCGAAGCGCTCAACATCCCCGGCCACCACCCGGCCCGGGCGATGCACGACACCTTCTATTTCAATGCCAACATGCTGCTGCGCACCCACACCTCGCCGGTGCAGGTGCGCACCATGGAAAGCACCCAGCCGCCGATCCGCATCGTCTGCCCGGGCCGTGTATACCGCTGCGACTCGGATATCACCCACTCGCCGATGTTCCACCAGGTCGAAGGCCTGCTGATCGACCGCGGCATCAACTTCGCCGACCTCAAGGGCACCATCGAGGAGTTCCTGCGGGTGTTCTTCGAGAAAGAACTGGCCGTGCGCTTCCGCCCGTCGTTCTTCCCCTTCACCGAGCCTTCCGCCGAAGTCGACATCCAGTGCGTGATGTGTTCCGGCAAGGGCTGCCGCGTGTGCAAGCAGACCGGCTGGCTGGAAGTGATGGGCTGCGGCATGGTCCACCCGAACGTGCTGCGCATGTCCGGCATCGACCCGGAAGAGTTCCAGGGCTTCGCCTTCGGCATGGGCGCCGAGCGCCTGGCCATGCTGCGCTATGGCGTCAACGATTTGCGTCTGTTCTTCGACAACGACCTGCGGTTCTTGGCTCAATTCCGCTAGGCCCAATCGACGCAACTTTCAGGAGAACAGCATGAAATTCAGTGAACAGTGGCTGCGCGGTTGGGTAAACCCGCAAGTCTCCCGTGACGAACTGGTCGCCCGCCTGTCCATGGCCGGCCTCGAAGTCGACAGCGTGACCCCCGCTGCCGGCCAGTTCAGCGGCATCGTGGTGGGCGAGATCCTCACCACCGAACAACACCCGGACGCCGACAAGCTGCGCGTGTGCCAGGTGAGCAACGGCGCGGAAACCTTCCAGGTCGTCTGCGGTGCCCCGAATGCCCGCCCAGGCATCAAGATTCCGTTCGCCATGATCGGCGCCGAGCTGCCGGGCGACTTCAAGATCAAGAAGGCCAAGCTGCGCGGTGTCGAATCGTTCGGCATGCTTTGCTCGGCGGCTGAACTGCAGATCAGCGAAGAGAACGACGGCCTGCTGGAACTGGCGGCCGACGCCCCGGTTGGCCAGGACATCCGTCAGTACCTGAACCTGGACGACGCCAGCATCGAGATCGGCCTGACCCCGAACCGCGGTGACTGCCTGTCCATCGCCGGCCTGGCCCGTGACGTCAGCGCCTTGTACGACGTACCGGTCATCCGCCCGACGGTGCCAGCCGTGCCGGCTGCCCACGACGAAGTGCGCCCGGTCGAAGTCAGCGCCCCGGCCGCCTGCCCACGCTACCTGGGCCGCGTGATCCGCAACGTCGACCTGAGCAAGCCGACCCCGCTGTGGATGGTCGAGCGCCTGCGCCGCAGCGACGTGCGCAGCATCGACGCCGCTGTCGACATCACCAACTACGTGATGCTCGAACTCGGCCAGCCGATGCACGCCTTCGACCTCGCCGAAATCAACGGCGGCATCCGCGTGCGCATGGCCGAGGAGGGCGAAAAGCTCGTCCTGCTGGACGGCCAGGAAGTTGCCCTGCGCGCCGACACCCTGGTGATCGCCGACCACACCCGCGCCCTGGCCATTGCCGGCGTGATGGGTGGCGAGCACAGCGGCGTCAACACCGAGAAGACCCGCGACCTGTTCCTCGAGAGCGCCTTCTTCGAGCCGATTTCCGTTGCTGGCAAGGCCCGTTCCTACGGCCTGCACACCGATGCCTCGCACCGCTACGAGCGCGGCGTCGATTCGCAACTGGCCCGTGAAGCCATGGAGCGCGCCACCGCGCTGGTGCTGGAGATCGTCGGCGGCGAAGCAGGCCCCGTAGTCGAGGCCGTGAGCGAGCAGCACCTGCCGAACATCGCGCCGATTACCCTGCGCGACGACCGCATCACCCAGATGCTCGGCATGCAGATGGAAGCCGCCCAGGTCGAGCAACTGCTCAACGCTTTGGAACTGAAAACCAGCGCAAGTGGGGCAGGGCAGTGGACTGTCACCGTCCCAAGCCACCGCTTCGACGTCAGCCTGGAAGTCGACCTGATCGAAGAGCTGGCCCGCCTGTACGGCTACAACAACCTGCCGGTCCGCTACCCGCAAGCCCGCCTGGCCCCGCAAGCCCGCCCGGAAACCCGCGGCGAGCTGCCGAACCTGCGCCGCCTGCTGGTCGCCCGCGGCTACCAGGAAGCCATCACCTACAGCTTCATCGACCCGAAACTGTTCGAGCTGTTCACCCCAGGCGTCGAGCCGCTGCTGCTGGCCAACCCCATCTCCAACGACATGGCCGCCATGCGCGCCTCGTTGTGGCCGGGCCTGGTCAAGGCAATGCAGCACAACCTCAACCGCCAGCAAGACCGCGTGCGCCTGTTCGAAAGCGGCCTGCGCTTCGTCGGCCAGCTCGGTGACCTCAAGCAGCAGCCGATGATCGCCGGCGTCGTCACCGGCAGCCGCCAGCCAGAAGGCTGGGCCAACGGTCGCGACGGCATCGACTTCTTCGATGTCAAAGCCGATGTCGAGGCCCTGCTGGGTTACTCGGGCGCCCTGGGCGACTTCAGCTTCGTCGCCGGCAAGCACCCAGCCCTGCACCCCGGCCAGACCGCCCGCATCGAGCGCGACGGCAAGGAAGTCGGCTACCTCGGTGCCATCCACCCGGAGCTGGCCAAGACCCTCGGCCTCGAGCGCCCGGTATTCGTCTTCGAGCTGGTGCTCAGCGATGTCGTGGAAGGCCGCCTGCCGAAGTTCAGCGAGCTGTCCAAGTTCCCGGAAACCCGTCGTGACCTGGCCTTGATCGCAGGTCGTGATGTGGCTTCTAGCTCGGTGCTTGAAGTAATTCGTGACAATGCAGGCGAATGGCTCACAGACCTCAGGCTGTTTGACGTCTACCAGGGTAAAGGCATTGATCCTGATAGAAAAAGCCTGGCCGTCGGCTTGACCTGGCAACATCCATCGCGCACTCTTAACGACGATGAGGTGAATGAAACCCTGCAAACTATCCTCACCTCGCTTGAACAAAGGTTGAACACCACGTTAAGGAAATAACGGCATGGGTGCTCTGACGAAAGCTGAGATGGCCGAAAGGCTGTACGAGGAGCTGGGGCTCAACAAGCGCGAGGCCAAGGAGCTGGTCGAGCTGTTTTTCGAAGAAATTCGGCACGCGCTTGAAGACAACGAGCAGGTCAAGTTGTCCGGTTTCGGCAACTTCGACCTTCGCGACAAACGCCAGCGGCCGGGCCGCAACCCCAAGACAGGGGAAGAGATCCCGATCACCGCGCGCCGCGTCGTCACCTTTCGTCCAGGGCAGAAGCTGAAAGCCCGGGTAGAGGCCTATGCTGGAACCAAGCCATAACGACGAGCTGCCCCCCATCCCGGGCAAACGCTACTTCACCATCGGTGAAGTCAGCGAGCTCTGTGCGGTAAAACCGCACGTGCTGCGCTACTGGGAGCAGGAATTCCCGCAGCTCAACCCGGTGAAGCGCCGTGGCAACCGGCGGTACTATCAGCGCCAAGACGTGCTGATGATCCGCCAGATCCGCGCTTTGCTGTATGACCAGGGCTTTACCATTGGCGGGGCGCGGTTGCGGCTCTCCAGTGATGAGGTCAAGGATGAGTCCAGCCAGTACAAGCAGCTGATTCGGCAGATGATTACCGAGTTGGAGGATGTGTTGGTTGTGCTGAAGAAGTGACCTGTTGGCGACGAGTGGAAATTTTTGAAAAAAAGCTTCCATTATTCAAAAGGTTAGGTTAAATTCTTCAACGTTCTCAGCGGTATCGAGAATGATGTCGGGGCGTAGCGCAGCCCGGTAGCGCACTTGCATGGGGTGCAAGGGGTCGAGTGTTCGAATCACTCCGTCCCGACCAAAATACTCCAAAGAATCCAGTCACTTAACGGTGGCTGGATTTTTTTATGGTTGTACGATTTATCAATTTGCAAATTTTTACCCCACTTTTACCCCACCGTACTCCAGTTGTATGTTCAGGCTGTTGGGATCATCAGGCTTTGGATTCCTATCTGCCAGAGGGCACCTTCCGACTCTGAGGGGCCGCCTTCCTCTGGCTTGGCTTGGTTGAGCCTTCCAGGGCTCCGCTAGGCTCGAGTTTGATCGAGGGCTCTATGTCGTATATGGGTTGCAGGCATGGGGTGTAGCGAGATAAGCCCCGGTTCGGGCCCCAACTTTTCCGCATCTACCCCCCAGGCAAAGACTGCCGTAGGTGGTGCAGCAGGTAAGGTGAAACGCTGGTTAAGACCGCGCGCTTGGAGGCTAGGGGGGTGAGTTCTCGTCTGAGCAAAAAAAAGGACGCGGCGCCAAGGGGCATGCACCGCGCCAAGAGCAAAGCTTAGAACTGATCGGCGTCTAGTACGTAGAGGCAGGCGCTACCTGCGCGAGCGGCACTGCTTAGTGACTCGATACGCGGTAGGAGGCGGTCGAAATAGAAGTGAGCGGTGGCTAACTTAGCTTGGTAGAAACTGTCTGCCTTGCCAGAAGCGGCTCGTGCCATGCGTGCCCACATGTACGCGTAGGCGATGTAACCAAATACATGCAGGTAGTCGACGGCGGCGGCGCCGGCTTCGTAAGGGTTTGAACTGGCTGTTTCGAGAAGATGAGAGGTGAGGGCCTCCAACTGCCCCAGCGCTTCTGCTAGACGACGACTGAATGCTTCGTGCGGCGATGTTTCGACGAAACTGCGGATCTCGCTTGCGAAAATAGAGAAAAACTCTCCGCCGTTAGCCAAGACCTTGCGTGTTATCAAATCCAGCGCCTGGATGCCATTGGTGCCTTCATAGATTTGAGCAATGCGAACATCGCGAACCAACTGCTCCTGGCCCCACTCGCGAATGTAGCCATGGCCTCCAAATACCTGCTGGCCGTGCACGCAGCACTCTAGCCCGGCATCGGTAAAGAATGCCTTGGCCACCGGCGTAAGCAGCGCTACCAATGCCTCGGCGCGAGCACGCTGCTCGACTTGGGGGGAGTACTTGGCTATGTCAAGCTGCTGCCCGAGATAGGTAGCGAACGCCCGGCCACCTTCGGTCATGGCTTTCATTGTCAGCAACATGCGGCGTACATCGGGGTGGACAATGATCGGGTCGGCGGCAGCATTCTTCAGTTGTGCCCCCTGTGGGGCTCGGCTTTGCTTGCGCTCACAAGCATAGTCCACTGCAGCCTGGTAGGACCTTGCTGCACAGCCGATGCCTTGGATACCAATGGACAGGCGCTCATAGTTCATCATGGTGAACATGGCGGCCAACCCCTTGTTCGGTTCACCCACCAACCAGCCAGTGGCACCGTCGAAGTTCATCACACAAGTGGCTGACGCCTTAATACCCATCTTGTGTTCAATGGAGCCGCAGGCCACCGTATTGCGCAAGCCGAGCTTGCCGTGGTCGTCGACCAATACTTTGGGCACGAGGAAAAGTGAAATACCGCGTGAGCCGGCCGGTGCGTCAGGTAGCTTGGCCAGCACCAGATGGATAATATTTTCAGTAAGGTCCTGCTCTCCGCCGGTGATGAAGATCTTGGTGCCGGTAATGGCATAGCTGCCGTCGGCATTGACCGTTGCCTTCGTGCGGATCAGTCCTAGGTCGCTGCCAGCATGTGGTTCGGTCAGGCACATGGAGCCCGCCCAGCGACCTTCGTACATTGCCGGCAAGTACTTGGACTTGAGTGCGGCACTGGCGTGAGCGTCAAGGGCCAGGCAGGCACCCGCGGACAGCGTGGAATACAGTGCGAAACTGGCATTGGCCGCGTAGGCCATCTCCTCGCACTGTACCGAGAGCATTTTAGGCATGCCCATTCCACCGTACTCAGGATTGCCGGCCAGCCCCACCCAGCCGCCTTCGGCATACGTACCGTATGCTTCACGAAAACCTGCTGGGGTCGTCACTAGGCCGTTTTCCCACTGTGCACCTTGTTCGTCGCCGCTGCGATTAAGAGGGGCGATCAGGCCTGCGGCGAGTTTTGCAGCCTCCTCGAGGATGGCATCAGCCATTGTGCTATCAATGCGTTCAGTCAGTGCTGGTAGCGTCTGCCAGAGGGCTGGAGCATCGAACACTTCGTTGAGCAGGAAGCGCATGTCACGTAATGGCGCCTTGTAATCGTGCATGGTCTGAACCTCTTGGAGAAATATGTAGCGGAAGGTAGGGCGGGCGTAGACGGCCGACGCCGATAAGTCAGTGGTGATGGCTGACCGCGATCCTCTGGCCGTTCTGTATGTGGGTCAGTTGATCGTCGAAGTCGTCTCGGTCTTTCACCGCTCTTACGCCACGGTCGAGATCAGAGACCGCTGCGATGGCCAGGGATGCCAATGACATAGACCGCAGCGCAAGGTAGTCATAGCGTTGGGGCTGACGGGTATTGGAGGTGGTACTGCTCATGCTGGTTCTGCTTGATTTGGTCGTAAGATCGCCCCGTGACTCGCTCAGGAGCTAGTCATTGGGGCAATGGCGCGCAGGCGCTTCGGTCAGTGCTGAACGCAGGTGGCAAAGCGCTCTCGCAGTGCCTTCTTGCTGACTTTGCCGGTTGCGGTATGAGGAAGTTTTTCCAGATATTCACAGCCATCCGGCATCCACCATTTCGGAATCTTGCCGTCCAAAAACGCCACAAGTTCCTCATGAGAGGGAGGGGTTGCCGCATGTCTCGGGACAATGATCAAGAGTGGGCGCTCGCTCCAGCGAGCATGTGGGATAGCAATGACGGCCGCCTCCGCAACCTGCGGATGTGCCATGACTGCATTCTCGATTTCCACCGAGCATATCCATTCACCTCCCGACTTGATCACGTCCTTGATCCGGTCGGTGATCAACATGTAGCCGCGGTGATCGATGGTCGCTACATCGCCGGTGTCGAACCAACCTTCGCAGGGTTCTTCTCCGAAGTATCCATTGCGTACCCAGGGGCCGCGGACTTGCAGCGAACCAGAGGCTTGGCCGTCGTGAGGTAGAGGGCGCAAGGCTTCGTCGACGATGCGCATCTCAACGCCAAACAATGCCCGTCCTGACTTGAGCAACTGCTTTGCACAGTCCTTATCCGATAGCGCGCCATACCAGGGTTGGTGTCGGTTATAACTGCCCATTGGGCTCAGCTCGGTCATCCCCCAGCCGTTTTCCAGCGCCACGCCGTAGTGTTGCATGGCGTTGATCAGTGAAAGCGGGCATGCGGCGCCACCACTGACAGCGCGTTGCAAAGAGGGGATTGTGCCGCCCTGGGCATCGAGATGCTGTGAAATGTTGGCCCAAAGCGTCGGAACTCCCAGAGAGAAGCTGACCTTTTCATCATTGATCAATTTGACCATGGTGCCGGCATCGCCCACCCGAGGCCCAGGGAGGACCAGTTTGGCTCCGACCATTGCTGCGTTGTAGGGCATCCCCCAAGCATTGACATGGAACATCGGCACCATTGGCATTACGACATCAAGCGCCCGTAGTCCTACATTGTCAGCCATGTTCTGGGCCATGCCATGCAGAACCGTGCTGCGATGGCTCGCCAGTACGCCTTTGGGGTTGCCCGTGGTGCCGGAGGTGTAGCATAGCCCGCTGCTTCGATGTTCATCGAGATCGGGCCAGTCATAGGTTTCATCGTGCGACAGCAGCAATGCCTCGTAGCTGACAAGATTGGGCAGTGTGCTGGCGGGTAATGCTTCCGCTGGGCAAAGTACGATGTAGCGGCGCACGCTGCTGATTTCATGCTGAATACTTTCCAGCAGTGGCACGAACTGCGGGTCGACGAATAGCAGATCGTCCTCGGCATGGCGAATGATGTAGCTGATCTGCTCGGGGAACAGCTTGGGGTTGATGGTGTGACAAATACGCCCTGAGCATGGAATTGCATAATGCAGCTCGAAATGCCGATGATCGTTCCAGGCTAGGGTGCCGACCCGTGCATCCATAGGGCAATCCAGCGTATCCAGCACATTGGCTAGGCGGCCTACGCGAGCGAATGCTTCGGCATAGGTGTATCTATGTACTTGGCTATCGGAAAGCAGCGAGACAATTTCGGTGTCGGCAGCAACCATGAGAGCCTGCCGCATGATGGCAGTGATATTCAGGTTGAAGTTCATCATCATGCCTAGCACAGGCACCTCCTGTTTTGTTTTTGTATTTGAATAGGGTTGCGCACCCACTGGGTGCCAAGCCGAAACAGGAGAAAGCAAGCAGCATGCCAAAACTTTGGGGTGGTTTATTATTTTAAGAAAACACTTTTAAATCAGAGGTTTGTATTGATGTTGAAGTAAAGATTCATCCTTGAAGGGGCATTCGGTGGGTTGTTTTTATTTCATTTTTGAAATTAATTTCAGAGTTGAATTTAGGTCTGCTAGTGTGGTCCCATTCTGCATCGGAAAGTTCGTATCGCTTGGGTATGGCAGAATCCTTCGCCTAAAAAGCGAGAACTCTACGGGCAATCAGGCTTCCAGAGGCCTCGGTGAGGTTTCAAAGATTTCATACAGAACCTAGCGGGGCTTTGCTTCGCGCAGCCGTCTCCAGAGCGTGGTACGGCTGATGCCCAGGCGCTTGGCGGCTTCGTCCATATCGCCTTCACAACGTTCAACCATTTCACTGACGCGGGCGCTTTCTTGTGCGCGACTGAGGCTTCGCAAGTCCTGGGCCAAGTGCGGCGCAACCGCTTGGGGCGATGGGATTGATGGCGGTTCGAACAGTTCATCGAACAGCGTTTGCAGTTCCAGAGCGGTACTCGCGTCCTGGAGCACATTGGCCGAAAGCACGGCTCGTTCGACGATGTTCTCCAGCTCGCGAATGTTGCCGGGCCAACTGTACTGTTGAAGGTAAGGCATGAGGCGCTCAAGCAGGACATGGGGAGCAGTGCTAGTCGGCGTCCGCGCCGATAGCTTCGTCAGCAAGAATTGGGCAAGCATTGGTATGTCTTCAGGACGTTCACGCAGGGGGGGGATGACCAAGCGTAAAATGTTAACCCGGTAATAAAGGTCCTCTCGGAACTCACCATCGCGGACACGTGCGCGCAGATCACGATGCGTGGCGGCAATCACACGAATATCTATAGGGGTGGGTTCAGCGGCGCCTAAGCGAAGTACTTCACGCTCCTGCAGCACCCGCAGAAGGCGCGTTTGCAGCGTCACTGGCATGTCGCCTATCTCATCGAGGAATAGGGTCCCCGTGTGGGCGTTTTCTATCAGGCCCGCCTTTCCGCCCTTGCGTGATCCGGTGAAGGCGCCTTCTTCGTAACCAAACAATTCGCTTTCTAGCAATGACTCAGGAAAGGCGGCGCAGTTGATGGCGACGAAAGGCCCGGACTGGCGAGGGCTGGCGTTATGGATGCTTTGCGCCAAGAGTTCCTTGCCGGTCCCACTTTCACCATGGACTAGCACAGTGGCGTCGGCAGATGCATAGCGTTGAGCGAGGTCCAACATGACGCGAAAACCTGAGGCCTGACCAAGCATCTGTTCGAAGCGATAGCGGGCGGTGAATTGCCTTGGCTTGACCTGGCTGCGAATGCGTCGCTCCGTTCGCTGAATCGCGTTCGCCTCCTGGCAGGTAATCACGAGCCCGTCAGGTTTGCCGTTTTCGATGATGGGGGAGACGTTAGCTGCCAGTGTACAGTCAGCTATCTTGAAGATATGGCTTTCTTCCCCTTCAGCGCTGAAATGAACATTGCCGATATCGAGGCCGGGAACGATCTCGTTTATCGGCCGTCCGCGCGCCCAATCGCCAGCAATGCCTAACAGGGACGCCATGCGTGGGTTCAGTGATTGAACGATGCCCTCGGCGTCCACGGCTATCACGCCATCGGATAGATTGCGCAACACTGTATTGAGGCGTTGTTGCTGAATGAGGCTTTGTTGGCGGCTTCGACAAATCGCAAGAGCATCCTCCAGGGCGCGCCGCACGGTATCGGCGTTAAGTGCCAAGACACCCCGTGCACCCGCCGCCTCGGCAGTTTCCACCGCGGTGGAGGAGCCCACCACTACGCGATAACCGTCATCGACCAAGTGATGAATCTGTTGGCGAACACCCTCGTAACTGCTGTAGGTAGCTTGGCGGATGTCGACGGTGAATAACGACGACATGGCCTGAAGTTCGGGGTGCTCGTGCTGGAAGCTGACGATGCCTACTTTGGTGGCCTGCGCCCGAGCAAGGTCGAGCGCACGAATAAGATCGTACTCCCCCATGCGAATTGCCAGGATGGCTATCGAGAGCTGCCGCCTGAGGAACTCGGACGTTGCCCCCGAGCAGATGATTACATCGACGTCATTTCTGGCCTCCAAGGCGTGCCCGGTATCGAGCAGCAGGTCTACCGTTGTCTCGACGACCTCTACCCGGGCTCGGCCGTGATAGTCCGGGATCACCTGTTCGACTATCTGGGCCATCCGACTAGGCCCGTCAGGCAGGCGAAGATGAGTGATCAGCGCAACCACTCTTGGCAGGTACTCTTCGATGTGCATATCCCGCATCCATGATTTTTTCTATATTGAAAAATAAATTTCAAACTTGCAACGGCTGATCCAGCCAGCTCGCAAGACAGATTTCCAATAAAAGACATAACTCATTGATACTAAACGAATTATATGGATTTTAATGAATGTGGCATACCTCTTGCTCTTGAGCTTCGCCTCCCTCCAAATGAGGTTGAGGGCACGATGGACAATGCTCATTCACAGGAGCAGACCAGGACCCTGAGTACCCGTAGCAACACGCTAGGTATCACTCGCGCCCTCGAAGGAGTTTTGGGCAGCGGCCCATCGCCTGAGCAGCAGCGGCACAGCAGGCCGCGGCGTCATGTGGCGACCGGTCGACACCCTTCGCCCCGGCCGCTACCAATCGAACCAGCAACACAAAAAAGGTACACCCATGAATTATCTGCCCACGACGGCGATCGACGCGCTGTTTTCAGCCCAAAAGGCCTTCTTCGCCACTCGCGCAACAGCGGATGTCGGCTTTAGAAAAAATGCGTTGAAGCAGCTCCGAGCCGCAGTAGTCAAGAACCAGGAAGCCCTCTATTTGGCTTTAGCTGAAGACTTGGGTAAAACCAGGGAAGTGGTTGACCTGGCCGAGATCGGTGAGGTTCTGCATGAAATAGATTTCGCTCTGGCGAACCTGGATGAATGGGTCGTTCCGGAACCTGTCCCGACTCCGGAGATCATCGCTCCATCGGAGTGCTACATCGTCCAGGAGCCTTACGGAGTGGCCTACATCATTGGCCCGTTCAACTATCCGGTAAACCTCACACTGACGCCGCTCATTGGTGCCATCGTTGGCGGTAATACCTGCATCATCAAGCCGTCGGAGACCACCCCCGAGACCTCTTGTGTCATCGAGAAAATCATTGCTGAGGCATTCGCCCCAGAATATGTCACTGTCGTTCAAGGTGGGCGGGACGAGAATACCCATCTGTTGAGCCTACCTTTCGACTTCATCTTCTTCACGGGTAGCCCAAACGTGGGGAAGGTGGTCATGAAGGCGGCAGCGGAGCACTTGACACCCGTTGTGCTAGAGCTCGGGGGCAAGTGTCCGCTTATGGTGCTGCCTGATGCTGACCTCGACCACACGGTCGATCAGTTGATGTTCGGTAAATTCATCAATAGCGGCCAAACCTGCATCGCTCCCGATTACCTCTATGTCCACAGCAGCGTCAAAGACGCCCTGCTGCAGCGCCTAGTGGACAGGGTCAAGGTCGAACTACCAGAGGTCAACTCGACCGGCAAGATCGTGACCGCACACCAGGTTGCACGCTTGGATTCTTTGGTTAAGGAGACACGTGGTAAGGTTCTAGTCGGCGCTCAGGCCGACCTAGACAAGCGCGCGTTCAGTGCCACGGTAGTGGACAAGGTTCAATGGAATGACCCGCTGATGGCTGAAGAGCTATTCGGGCCAATTTTGCCAGTGCTTGAGTACGATGACGTTCCCACCGCTGTAAATCTGATTAACCAGCATCACCCGAAGCCGTTGGCAGTGTATGTGTTCGGCAAGGACATTGAGCTTGCCAAGGGCATTATCGACCAGATCCAGTCTGGGGATGCGCAGGTGAACGGCGTGATAGTGCACGCGTTCTCTCCGCACCTTCCTTTTGGTGGTATCGGCGCATCCGGCATGGGCGAGTACCACGGCCGCTTTAGCTACCTCACCTTCACTCACAAAAAATCCGTTCGCGTAGCTCCCTAGGTCTAACCGGCAGTAGGACGCAGCTTTAGTTGCGTCCTTACGGTTCGCCTCAATTGAGCCGTACCTAGTGTGGTGTTTCAGAAATACCCCTGAAAATCATTTGCCCAGCGCTCGCGCCGCGCGAGCGACTGAGGCAAGGATGTCCTCGGCCTTTTTGTGCCACCGAAATGGCTTCGGGTTCTGGTTGTCGGTTTCCAGGTAGTACTCGATCGACGCCTCCAGGTCCTTAACGCTGACATGTGCCTGCCGCTTGATCCACTTCTCGCTCAGTGTTGAGAAAAACCGCCTGTGCCATCCTCCGTTTCGCTTACTCCAAAGCTACGTTGCTCGCCCTCAGACCGCCCGTTCCAACAGTTGGGCTTCAGCGATCTGCCCGTTCTCATAACGCAGCAGTACCTGACGCTCCCCTTGATCGAACAGCGACTGCTGCAGTTGCTGGGTGTCTCGCGGGCCTTGGGTCAACGCGCTGGTCAGGCTGTCCAGTTGCGCCGTGAAGCGCTGTTTCAGCGAGGCGTCCAGGCTGAACATGCGTGAGCTGGTCAGTTCCATCTGCGAGTTGTAGATGCTCCGGCCCTGGTTGCTGATTTCCTCCAGCTGGTCGAGGCTTGCGAGCGCCTTGGCCGCCTGGGCGCGATAGCGTTGCAGTGGCTCGGCCAGGTAGCGCAAGGCACTACTGACCACTTGCAATTGTGCGGTTTGCAGGTAACCGCTGACCCAGCCTTCCATCTTCGTCAGGCTGTCCTGCAATGCCTGGCGGGTGCTGTCCACACCGAACAGCTTGTCAGCCTGCACAGCCTGGGCGCGCTTCAGTTCTTCGTTCATCTTGCGAGCGAAATACTGGGCCAGGGAGGTGATCTGGCTATGGTGATTTTCCAATGTCTGGCGGGCAGTGCTGTCGATGCCTTCTTGCGGATAATGATCGAGCACGCCTTGGGTGTACTCGAACATCCCGGTCAGCTTTTCCCACTGCTTTTCGTCCAGATCGTGCTGCACGGCATCCAGTTGACGCTTGATGGCGTTCAGCTTTTCGTTGATGTCGTGCAGGTGTTTCTGGCCCACCGCCGAGGACACCGCGTTCCACACCGCGCCACTGAGCAGCACGTTCTGCAGGTCTTCAGGCAGCGACAGGCTGGCCTGTTCACTGATCTTGCCGCCGGTACGCACGAAGGCCCGGACGCTGCCGTCGCCGTTGGCGTTCTTGGTCAGTGTCTCGAATGGCAGGCTGCACATCACGTAATTGCCGCTGGCCAGCTCGCCCATGGCGGCCAGGCCGGGCACATTTGCCAGCAGCGGGTTTAGCGCACTGATCTGGTCGGTTGGTAGTGGGCGGTGGGTACCTGCGGGCGGGCGTTGCAGCAGGTTGAGCGTGAGCAATGTGCCACCCTGGCCGTC
Organism: Pseudomonas muyukensis; assembly: GCF_019139535.1. Taxonomy (NCBI): domain Bacteria; kingdom Pseudomonadati; phylum Pseudomonadota; class Gammaproteobacteria; order Pseudomonadales; family Pseudomonadaceae; genus Pseudomonas; species Pseudomonas muyukensis. Next base: position 2,965,941 of record NZ_CP077073.1, read on the forward strand.
CTGGATCTCCAGGTCGGCCGTGGTCTGGGAAGCGGTGGCCGCTGGCTGGGTGTCGGGGCCTGTGGCCGGGGGCGCGGCGGGCGTTTCCCGGCGCAGGCGGATCCAGCCCATCTGGGCAACGAAGGGCACGGTCACGCGGTAGGCTTCAGCCACGCTGCTGTGCAGGCCCACGCCCGCTGTGAAGGCGGCGCCAAAGGGGTTCAGGCGCAACCCGGTGGTCGCGGCCATGGTGAACAGTGCCGCGCTGCGCGAGGCGGAAAGGCCGATCACGCTGGCGGCCCCTTTGGGCAGCGCTTCTTCAAGTTTGAACAGCCCGGTCAGCACCTTGGTGCTGGTGGCCCGTTCGAAACGCTCGCTGGCCGGTAGCTCCCGCCAGCCTGCACCGAACAGCGCCAGGGCGATCTGGCGTTCCTTGTCCGCCACGCTGGTTGCGCCGCTGCCATTGAGCTTCTGGTACACGTCGTTGACGATTTCGGCGTAGGGCACCGCCGATTTCTTTAACAGGCGGCGGGCCAGGTTCATTGCCGAATGCCCGCCGAACTGCTGCAGCTCATGGCCCAGCAGATCGAGTTGCTGCTCGGTATAGCCCGCAGGTCGCGAGCTGTGCTTGGCCTGTACCAGTTGCTTCTTGATGTCTGCATCCAGGCCGGCGCGGCCCCGGGAGAAGTCGGTGATGATGTCCACCAGGATGTCCACTTCTTCGGGCGTGGCGCTGATGAGGCTGGTGAACAAGTCGTCGTCGCAATCGATTCCTGAGGTTGCCATCGTGTGTCCTTACCTTCTGAACGGTGTATCGGGAAGAGGGAGCGGGCGCCCCGTGCGGGTTGGGGGGTGTTCAAGGCACCAGCCAGGTGCTGGTCGGCCTGGCCTCTCGCTGAATGGCGACAGCCTGGTAGTGCTCCAGTATCGGCAGGATGTAGGTGATGACGACGGTGCCTGGGCGGCCATTGGGTTGGCGTCGAGCGGCGTGGCAAAGTGGGCCGGCGTTATCTGGTGCTTTATTGGAGCGAATCTCCACAGCGTGTGCTTCACCGAAGTGTCGGTTGCTGGCCAGGTAATCCAGCGTTTGCTGGAAGGCCGCGCGGGTCAGGGTGATCGAGCTGTTGTTTGCGCCGGTTACCACGCGTACGTGGTTGTCGTTGACCGCCGCGATTCTGAAACGGGTATTGCTGGCGTTGCAGGGCGTTTGCAGCTCCGTGCCTTGCAAGCGGCTGATCAGTGCCCAGAGAGTGTTATCGACCTGGGTAATGTGCTGCATGGCGTCACTCCGTGTTGTTCGCTGGCCGTCTTCCTAGCGTAGCGTGGCTTGATGTCCTAATGACATCATCCTTTGGACTTATCCGTGTGACGGTCCAAGGGGGCCTGTAACCGTAATTAGCGTTGCCAAGGGGCCAGACCGCGTGCCGCCTGCAGCGCGGGGCAAGTCCTCTCCCACGATGATTCCCTGTACTGCCGACGGCGCTAGCGCCAATCTGGCAGGCCTGTATCCTTGCCTTCCATCAGCCCGCACGGACCTCTGCCGTCCGTGTCAGGCAATGTAATCAGGGATGATCAATGGAATGCAGCAAAGATGACTACCGAAGCTTTTGCCCCCTTCCAGCACTTGGCTGCTGACCTGTTCAAGCATTTATCGACGGACCAGGAGGATGGCTCCCACGACCTGTCCCATATCCATCGTGTCTGGGTCAATGCGCAGCGGATCCAGCGCGTGGAAGGTGGTGATCTGGAAGTGTTGCTCGCAGCGACGGTGCTGCATGATTGTGTCGCGGTAGAAAAGAACTCGCCGTTGCGGGGGCAGGCATCAACGCTGTCCGCGCAAAAGGCATCGTCGATTCTGGCTGAGAGAGGCTGGCCCTTGCCGCGAATCGAGCAGGTGGCGCATGCCATCAAGACTCACAGTTACTCGGCAGGTTTCCAGCCCTTGACCCTCGAGGCCAGGATTCTGCAAGACAGTGATCGGCTGGACGCGATTGGTGCTGTGGGGATTGCCCGGTGTTTCTACGTTTCCGGGCGAATGGGGGCGGCGCTGTATGATTTCCAGAATCCCAGCGCGCAAGGTAGGGATTACCAAGATGCAAGGTATACGCTCGAGCACTTCCATACCAAATTGCTCAGGCTGGCATCAGGTTTTACAACCCGTGAAGGGGCTCGCCTTGCGGCTGAGCGGCATGCGCGGCTTGAAGTGTTTGTTGCGGATTTCATGGATGAAATCGCGGGGCAGGGCTGAAAATACCGGGACCGTTCGCGATCCTTGCGCGACGCAAGGCCGCCCCTGCAATCAGGGCGGCGTTTAGTGCCTGGTCACGAAAAGCCCGGCGCTTGGCCGGGCTTGGGGACCGCTTTCAAAGCAGTCTTCACCGAAATGCTGCCTGTCTATCTCACCAGAGCAGGCTCCCGAGATTATCGAGCCCCGGCGAGCTGACGATTACTGCTGACATCGTACGAAATACCAACGCCGGGCAACGGCTGTAGCGTTCCTACATAGTGCATTCCGGTGTTGCTGTAGGTCATTTCCTAAAGGCCCATTTCCACCCGTTTGGCCATTGTGGCGGGGTGAGTCCGGGCTTTAGTCTCGCCTTGCCCGTCGCGCTCCAGCGGCAGGGGTCGACCCGGCTACTGGGCAGAGCATCACGCACGGATCGCGTGGTCTGGCCTGGTCGGCTCCAGGCGCTGGGCGTGGCGGGCTCTTGAATTTCCTAGCGGGTATTACAGGGGGCAGCGAGTGAACAAGGACGATTGGCCGCAAGGCCAGGGGCAATTGAAGATCGTCAGCCTGGCGGCACGTGCCGGGCGACATTCGATTCGCAACTGGGTACAGGCGATACCGGGCTTGCCAACGCGGGAGGTGCTGCAGGAAACCTCGGTCATCCTCGGCGTGATCACGGGCCTCACGCAGCAGGCACTGGTCAAGCCACGCGAGGCACAGACGCTGATGCGCGCCACCTACTACCTCAGCGGGCTGGCCAAGGCGATGATCGATGGCCAGCTGTCGGTGGTGCGGGGCGAAAAGGGCGAAGGGGAGTGAGCACCTTTCGATAGCCGCTTTCGAGCAAACGAAAGCGGCTTTTCTGTTGAGTCAGTTCACTGTGGCTTGCCTGGGAGCGGGCTTGCCCCGCGATTGCAGTGTCGGCCGCCATGGCGGGGCAAATCTTGCCATGTGCCAATCGGTGGCTCAGGCCCGGCGCAAGGCTGCGGCCAGGGCAACGGTCAACAGCACCGCCAGCAGCATCGCCAGGGTAATGGTCACGGCAACCCCCAGCGGCTCGAGCAGTGCTGCCACGGCCAGGTAGAACGCAATCACCCCCACCGCGCCAATCGCATTGCCCCGCACCATCGCCGCCATGCCTGCCCGGCCGGCCTGCAGATGGGCGAACACCATCAACGGCCAGGCAATCACCGGGATGGGCGCGAGCATGCCGCTGGTGGCTGGCCCCAGCCAACTGGCCAGGCTGGTGGTGACCATCAGCAAGGTGGTGGCGGACACCATGCGCAAGGGGATTTCCCAATAGCGGTGGCGCGCTCGGGCCAGGGTGTCGGGCTTGGGTTCGCGGCCGCTGGCGCGGATCAGCACACCGATCAGCAGCAGTGCCACGGCCACCGACACATACAGGTTGCCCCAATGGGTAAAGGCATAGGCCGCCAGCCCGTAGAACAGCACTGCCAGCAGCACCGCCGGGGCCAGCTCGACCTTGCGCGTGGCGTACAGGTAGAAGGCATAGGTGGCCTGCACCGCCGCCAGGCCGCCCAGCGCGCCGGGTACCGCGTTCAGGGCGAATGCGCTGCCCTGTTCCAGGCTCAGGAAGGTCATCACCAACCCCGAAGTGATCGGCAGGCCGGACAGCAGGCCGCCCAGCAGGCTGCCCCAGCGGCGCGCGGCGAGGGAGATGGCCCACATCAGCAGCGGGGTGACCAGCAGTTTCAGGTAAAGCAGGGTCATTGCGGGGTATCCAGGCTTGCAGAACGTGCGCCCGCCGTTGGCATTGGGCGGGCGCGGATGGCTCGGCCGCGGCTGGCCCCCAATGCCTGGGCCAGGTCGGCGATGATGTCGTCGCTGTGTTCGATGCCCATCGACAGGCGCGCCATGTCCCGCGGCACACCGGCCTTGGCCAGCGCTGGGTCGTTGAGCTGGCGGTGCGGGGTGGAGGCGGGGTGGCAGGCCAGAGGCTTGGCGTCGCCGATATTGACCAGTCGCATCACCAGTTGCAATGCATCGATGCAGCGCGCGCCGGCCGCCTGGCCGCCCTGGATGCCGCACAAGAGGATCGACGCGGTCTTGCCCGCGTCCATCGCGGTTGCGCTTGCAGGTAATGGGCTGCCGAGGCATGGCCGCGACACCCCGCTAACCTGGCCAAGCGCTTATTCAGTTGGGGCATCAGCACTGGCTTTGGTCAGGCGCGACAAACCCCGCAAGAGGCGCTGCCTGATGCCGTGATGAAGCAACAGTGGCAGGATATTCACCAGCAATACCGCGCCCAGATAGCTTGCCGACAGCGAGGTCGCGCGCAGATGGATGGCAATCGACAGCAGGGCGATCAGCACCAGGGCCCCGCGCCTGACGGGGGTGACCGCTGGGTTGTCGTTCAATAGGTAGCCGCCTAGCGCCAGCAGGAACGCAACGACGAAACCGAGCAGGGCGCCCACATACTGCGCCTGGCACGGTATGGCAATGAAATCGCGGCTGGCCGCGATCGTCAGGCCAACCACGCCAGCCAATGACGACATCATCACGAAGCAAAACAGCGCAGGCAGGTTTCGCCTTAGCCACGCGTACGCCAATGTTTCTTCCTGGGCTTCCCTTCGACGCGACTTGTTGGTGGTGACAAAGGCCGCCAACAGGCCGGCACCATAGCCACCTAGGGTCATGGCGGCGAAGTTGGTCAGCACCCCGGCCAGGTCGATGCGGATGGTATGGTCGTCGGCTTGATCCAACTTGCTCTTTTTCGTTCCGAGCAGGGCGCTGCGAACTTCATCGCTGATGTCTTCGCGCTTGAGTTTTTCATTGATCGCTGTGACTTCCTCCGCAATCACCGTCAAGGCCCGTTTGGCTTGGAGGCTGTCGGCTGTTACCGAGAAGAAGATGAACAGGGCACCTATCGTGGCGATCATGAAGCCCGCGAGATAACTCCAGGAAGTTCTGAGCTTGTACGGGATTGCGGCCGCGACAATCGCGAACAATGCCCAGACCAGGATAACTTGCAGATGGAATGCAGGCCCAGCGTCACTGAGCAATGGGGTAAGCAGGTACTGCTTGAGCACACTTGAAAGTGATAGGGGGCAGCCAGTCGGGATTACGTGCATCGTGCTTGTCTGGTACGCGTGGATACCAGGTTGCTCCTCAGTAGGTGACGCGCTAGCTTAGCGCGAGGTGCTGGCTAAATGATATTGGCTGACGCAGCGTATTGACGCTCGTGGGCGCTCAACGCTGCGCCGAAGGGGTTTGTCGACGCTGGGTTTCCTCGTCGAGATAGCTGAGCAGCGCAGATACTTCGATTTCCCCCAGGCGCATGTTCGGCATCGCCAGCTGGTTGTACTGCGCGTATAGCAACATGGCCAACGGGTCTTTCTCTGCCAGCATCCGGTCCGGTTCCATCAGCCAGCGTTTCAACCAGGCCTCGTCGCGCTGGCGGGTGACCCCGAGCAGGTCCGGGCCAATTGCGCGGGTGGCCCCGGGCTCGGCATCGCCGAGGGTGTGACACGATGAACAGCGGGTCCTGAACAGTTGCTCGCCGGCACTGGGTGGGCGGATCTGCGGGGCCTGGGCCTGGCTGTAGTCGTGGTGCTGGGCGCTGGCGGTCTTCCAGTTGTGCAGGCTGTTGGCCAGGCGATCGGCGAGGATGTACGGGCTTTCGAACGGCGAGGCTTTCATCCAGCGGCCGGTGGCCTGGTTGCCGATGATCAGGCTGAGGTTGTGGTCCTTGCTGCGGCCGTTCTGCAGGCCCTCGATGTACAGGCCCAGGCTGCGGCGCAGTTGCTCGATGTCGGCGGCCTCACCGGTGAGCAGGGTCCAGCCGGGGCCGATGGCGAACTTCTGGGCGTAGCGCTTGAGGGTGGCGGGGGTGTCGTTGTAGGGGTCGATGCTGATGGAGTAGAAGAAGATGTCCTGGCCGACGCGCTCGCCCAGCAGCTTCTGCACCTGGCGCAGGCGCGCGGTCTCCACCGGGCAGGAGTCGCCGCAGCCGGTGAAGATGAAATTGATGGCCACCACCTTGTCCTTGATCAGGTCGTCGAAGAAACGCACCTTGTCGCCGTCCTGGGTGAGCAGGGTGATGTTGGGGAAGTAGTCGGCGCCCCAGGGCGTGGCTTGCGCGGGCGTGGGAGGCAGCGAGCAGGGCAGGCAGAGCATCACCAGCAGCAGGCACAGCAGGCGGCACAGGCGGGGCATGATTCGACCCTCTCGATCGACAAGGACCAGGTGCAAGCGGGATGACCTGGGAGCAGGATGGCGTGGAGCGGGCTTGCCGCGCACGCCGGCAAGCCCGCTCCACGCCCGTCACAACATCAGCGCACGCTCACCGGCACGGTCACGCTCTGCCCCAGTGCCGATTTCACCGTCACCGAGGGTGGCGAGGCCGGGCCGCTGCCGGTGGTGGTCACCGACAACCGCCAACGGCCGCCGCTGCCGCTGGCACTCAGGGTGGCGACGCCCAGCTCCAGCGGGCCGCTGGTGGTGTTGGTGGCCACACGGATGCTGTTGCCGCTGTACACCGTGGTGGTGCCGGCGATCTCCCAGGTCCAGCGGCTGTTGCTGCGCAATTGCACGCTGGCGCTGCTGACCTGGATCTCATCCATCGGCAGCGCTGGCGACACCGCGATGCTCACCGTGGCCGGGGCCGCCGACTCGAGGCCTTTGGCATCGCGGGCGGCGTAGGTGAAGCTGGCGGTGAACGGGCTGGCGACCGTGGCTGGCGGGGTGTAGGTCACTTGGGTGCCGTTGCTGCTGGTTACGCCCTGGCCGGAATCGGGTTGGGCCAGGCTGCTGACGCTCAGCGGCAGGTTGCCGTCGGGGTCGGTGTCGTTGGCCAGCACGTTGAGCACCAGCGGCTTGCCCGCGGTAGTGGCGGCGCTGTCGTTGACGGCCACCGGTGGCTTGTTGGCGTCGTTGCCCGGGCCGCTGCTTGAGGTGCGGAAGCTCGGCAGGGCCGCGGAGTTGACGTATTGCACGCCATCCCAGCCCGGCAGCGGGGTCGGCATCAGCTGGAACTGGCCAGGGTGCTCCAGGTCCCAGCGCAGGAGCATGGACGTATCCTCGTGCTGGGTATTATGGCAGTGCTCCATGTAGGTGCCGGCGAACTCACGGAACCGAATGGCCATTTCCACTTCTTCCGAGGAGTCGGTGTCCGGGCCGATGCGGTAGACGTCCTTGCGCGCCCACTTTTCCCATTCCGGCGGCGCCTTGCCGTCGCGGCTGAGGATCACGCCTTCCTCGAAGTGCACATGCACCGGGTGGCTCCAACCGTTGCCGCCGTTCTTGATCTTCCACACTTCCAGCGTGCCGTCGCCGCTGAAGCCGCCGTCGGTGGCTTCGTTGGCCAGTTGCGGGGCGGCGCTGATACGCCGCGGGTCCATGCTGTAGCCGAAGCCACCGTCGGTCTTGATGGTCCAGGGGGCGCTGTCGGTGCCGTCGGAGCGGCCGAACAGGAACTCGCGATGGCGCGCGGCCTTGATCTTGGCCTGGTCGCTGGCGCTGTTGCGGTCGATCGGCAGCGGGATCATGGTCAGGCCGGCGGCCTTGCCTGGTTTGGCTGGTTCATACAGGGCCGGGTTCATGCTGACATCCTGGCCGCTGTAGGGTTGCACGATCAGTTGCAGGAACTTGCCGACCACCGGGTCGCCGCCGTCCCATTCCGGGCCCTTGCTGGTCTGCTTGATCACCGCCTTGTACTGCCCGGACAGCACGTCGGCCAGGGGGATGGCCCGGTTCGGGCCTTTGCCGCTTTCGTGCTCCATCAGGTTGACGAAATACAGTTTGTCGCCGACGGCAATGCCATTGCGGGCGAAGTTGATGATGATGTCGTAGCGCTCGGCAATGCCTTGCAGCGGCAGGATGGCGTTGTTGTCCTGCAGGTCGCCGTTGCCGTTGAGGTCCATGCTGCCGTCGAACGGCACGGCGTGTTCCATGATGTTGCCGTCGTTGCCGATCATGTGGAACGGCACGCGGTTATAGGACAGGTTGGAGCCGGCCGGGCCCTTGAACTCGCCGCTGTTGCCGGCCACTTCACGGACCACGGCGAACTTGAAGTAGCGCGACACCGAGCCGTTGAGGATACGAAAGCGATAGCTGCGCGCGCGCACCTTCAACTTGGGCTGGTACTGCCAGTTGACCAGGATCTGGTCACCGAGGAAGCCGTCGGTGTTGAACGGGTTGAACCACAGTTGGCCGGCGGCGTCCCAGGCCTTGTCGGCCACCACCAGGTTGACGTCGTAGTCGCGGTTGCCCCAGGGCATGGCGCTACCGCTGGGGAAACGCAGGTTGACGCCGTCCTGCAAGGCTTCGTTGCCGCGGTCCAGCGCCGAGTAGTAGTTCATCATCACCGCGTTGCCCTTGTAGACGTTCTGCGCGGTGAAATCGAGCATGTGGTCGTGGAACCAGTGGCTGCTCATGGTCTCGCGCCAGTCGCCGCGAATCTTGATGCTGCCGTTCTCGCAGGTTTTCAGGCCGGGCGAGGTGTCGTTGACGTACAGGGTTTCGCCCGGCGCGCAGGGGAACGCCGCGCGCGGGTCCTGGGCGCGGGTGTTGATGGTGTCGTAGCCGGCCAGCTGGATCGGCCAGCGGTAGTCGTAGTACTGGCCTGGGAAGAAGTAGGCGTTGGCGAAGCCGTCGCTCTCGGCCGGCGAGTGACCGTTGTGTTCGTGGGTAGAGATGGTGTGCAGGCCGAAGCCATTGTTGGCCGAGGGGTCGATGGGCAGGGCGTTGTAGTGGCGCATCAGCAGCGGCTGGCCGTAGCGCACCATCAGCAGCTTGACCGGGAAGGTGCCGTCGAAGGTCCACAGCGCCTTGTGGTTCTGTAGCGGCATCCTGGGGTGGAAGCGCGTGTCGATGCCCTTGGTGGTCCCCAGGGTGGTGGGGATGTCGGAGGTCTGGTAGTACAGGCCGCCGGGGGCGAATTCGCCCTTGGCGTAGTTGTGCAGTTGCTTGCGGTCGCGCAGGCCCTGGTTGATGCGCGCGCCGGCCTGGGCGGTCTTGAACGCGGCCTGCGGGTAGAACTCGTTCCAGCGCTGGTGCGACCAGCCTTTTCCTGGCGGCCGCCCTTCGGCGGGCGAACCGACGCCGCTGCGGTTGAGGAACATCTCGATCTGCGCTTTCCATGGGTTGCGGTCGAGCACGTTGGCGTACTGCGACGGGAACGGCGTCAGCCCCGGCTGGGTGAGGAAGGCCTCCAGGGCATTGCCGTTGGGGCTGCTGCGCGCGGCGTAGTCGGGGTCTTGCGCGGGCGCGGCACCGATCACGGGGGGCGGGAACGTCAGCGCGTAGGGCGGGGTGGCCGGGTCGAGCTTCTCCGGGCCGAACTCCTCGAACAGCAGCAGTTGCTGGGTGAACGGCTCGGCGCCGAACAGTGGGCTGGGCTTGCCGTTGGTGGGGTATTTGCGCGAGGTCTGCAACGTGGGGGGCAGCACGTTGTTGCTGGTCACCGTGGCCCGGTCGCCATAGGCGCCGTTGCTGAGTTCCAGCGAGCCCTGGTTGGCCTCGGGCATGGTCTTCAGTGCGTCCAGCGCCGCCGCCGCATCCACCGGGTTGGCTGGCGGATCGCTGTAGGCGGACGGGTCGGTGGGTGGTGGCGGGCTCACGTCGTCGAGCGACCCCGCGACCGCGCTGGCCAGCCCGAGGCTGAGCAGCAGTGCCGTGAGGGAGGACAACCTGAACACTGGGAAGGAGGTTGCTGCTGGTTTTTTCATTGCCGTATGCCCCGTGTTGTGCAGACCGGCATCTGGGCCACCGCACGGGGTGGCGATGTGCCTTGTAGGGGCTTGAGCAACGGCTGTGCCAAGAGGAAAATGGCGAAAAGCCACATGTTTCAAGATGTTGCAATAATGCGAAAGAGAGACGCTTCGCGGTTTGCCGCAAAGCTGGGGACAGGCACCCACTCCTGGGTGGGGAATGCCCCCCACATGGCCTTGCCATACCGGTGCCGCCTGCGGCCAAAAGGGGCGACATCATCTGTCGCCCCTTCGCGCTCAAGGCCTCAGCCCGCGTTGCCCAGCTGCTTGAGCAAGGCCTGCAATGTCGCCTTGCCCGAATCATCCAAACCGAACACTGGCCGACGTGGCTCGCCCACCGCCAATCCGGTCATCGCCAAACCGGCCTTGATGGTCGCTGGCAAGCCGCCCTTGAGGATGAACTCGAGCAAGGGCAACTGGCGGTAGAACAGGGCCTTGGCCTGTTCCAGCTCGCCGGCCAGCACGGCCTTGTACAACTGCTGGTTCAGTTCGGGAATCAGGTTGGCCGCCGCGGTGCACCAGCCCGCGGCACCGGCGACGAAGGCCTCCAGCGCCAGCGGGTTGCAGCCGTTGTAGAACGGCACCTGGCCTTCACCGAGCAACTGCAGCTTGTGCATGCGCTGGATGTCGCCGGTGCTCTCCTTGACCATGGTCACGTTGTCCACTTCGCGCACGATGCGCAGGATCAGCTCCACCGGCATGTCGGTGCCGCTGGTGGCCGGGTTGTTGTAGAGCATGATCGGGACATCGACAGCCGCGCCGATGGCGCGGTAGTGCTGGAGGATCTCCGCTTCGCTGAGCTTCCAGTAGGCCGCCGGCAGCACCATCAGCGCATCGGCGCCATGTTGCTGGGCAAAGCGTGCGCGGCGCACCGCGCCGGCAGTGGTCAGGTCGGAAACGCTGACGATGCTCGGCACGCGCTTGCCGATGCGCTCCAGGCTGTATTGCGCCACCTGCTGCCATTCACTGTCGCTCAGGTAGGCGCCTTCGCCGGTGCTGCCCAGCGGGGCGATGGCGTGGACGCCGCCTGCGACCAGGCGGTCGATGGACTGCCCCAGCGCGGGCAGGTCGAGCTGTTCGCCGTCGGCGCTGAACGGGGTGATGGTGTAGCCGATGATGCCGTGGAATCGATTAGTCATTGTGCAAGGCTCCGCAAGCAAGGCGTAAAGGGATCAGTTCAGGCAATCGGCGTGGCTGCGCAGCGCCTGCCGGGCGTAATAGTTGAAGGCGGCGCCGTGGCGCTTGGGCCGGTCGATCCAGTCGTGGGCGTCGCGGCCCAGCGCCGGGGCGATCGGCTTGATGGTGCCGGCGGCCATCGCCAGCAGTTGCAGGCGCGCGGCGCGCTCGATCAGCTGGGCGTAGACGCAGGCCTGCTCGATGCTGGCGCCGGTGGACAGCTGGCCATGGTGCGAGAGCAGGATGGCGCGCTTGTCGCCCAGCGCGGTGCTGATGATCTCGCCTTCCTCGTTGCCCACCGGCACGCCTGGCCAGGCTTCAAGGAACGCGCAGTCCTCGTAGAGTGGGCACAGGTCCATGTGCGAGACCTGCAACGGCACTTCGAGCATCGACAGGGCGGCCACGTGAGTGGGGTGGGTGTGGATGATGCAGTCGACATCCGGGCGAGCGCGGTACACCCAGCTGTGGAAGCGGTTGGCCGGGTTGGGCATGCCCTGGCCTTCGAGCACCTCGAGGTCTTCGTTGACCAGCAGCAGGTTGCTGGCGCTGATTTCGTCGAAGCCCAGGCCCAGTTGCTGGGTGTAGAAGGTGCCAGGTTGCGGGCCGCGGGCGCTGATCTGCCCGGCCAGGCCCGAGTCGTGGCCATGGTCGAAGAGAATTCGGCAGGTCAGGGCCAGCTTTTCGCGCACAGTCCACGTATTATCGGCGAGCGAGCCTTGCATCTGCGTCAGTGCCTTTTGCACCAGCTGGTCTTTGCTGAGGGTAAGGGTGTTGGCCATGGGGTTCTTCCTCTGTGGCGTGATGTTGGGTGCCAGGGCTGGCTCGCCCCCGAGCTTTGGACGGTGAGGGGGCGAACCATCAGATGACACAAATTATCCTATATGACACAAAGTGTCATGCGCAAGTGCGTTTGTTCGGGAAACCCGCGTCACATGTCTATCCGACTGAAACTGCTGAGAAAGAAACTGGGCATCACCCTTGAGCAGCTGGCTGAGAAATCCGGCATGACCAAGAGCTACCTGTCCAAGGTCGAGCGTGGCCTCAACACGCCGTCGATCGCTGCTGCGCTGAAGCTGGCGCGGGCGCTGAACGTCAATGTCGAGGAGCTGTTCGACGGTGAACACGACGGCCAGGCGCGCTACAGCCTGGTGCGCCGTGGCGAGCGCCAGGCGCTGGTGGGCGGTGGCGAGGGGCCGGGCTATGCGGTGTTGACCTCGCAGGTGGGCCAGCGCAGCCTGCTGCCGTTCCTGATCCAGCCGCCGAGCGCGTTCAGCGACCCGACCTTCAAGGAGCACGAGGGAGAGGAGTTCCTGTTCGTTCACGCTGGGCAGGTGGAGGTCGACTTCATGAGCGAGCGGGTGTTGCTGGAGGCCGGCGACGCCCTGCATTTCAATGCCCAGACCCCCCACCGCCTGCGTTCGGTGGGCGAGCACCAGGCGCAGTTGCTGGTGGTGGTGCAGGGCGGCGAAGGCTGAGGGCCGGGCGATGATCGAGGCCTCGCGGTTCTGGCGTGATCCGGCATTGCCCTTTGTCGAGGCCCGGCGTGTCGGCGACGGCCGCCAGGTGTGCTATGCGGCGCATTCCCACGAGAGCTTTTCGATCGGCCTGATCACTGGCGGGCGCAGCCGCTACCTGACCGGCAACGCCCGGCACGAGGTGGCGGCGGGCACCACGGTGTTGATGAACCCGGGGGTGGTGCACAGCTGCAACCCGATCGACGGCCAGCCGTGGTCGTACCTGATGCTGTTCGTCGACATGCCTTGGTTGTGGGCGCGAGGTTTCCAGTTGCCCTCGGCGGCCTTGAGCACGTCGACGGCGTTGTACGGGCAGTTGCTGGGGCTGTTCGCCGCGCTGTTCGAGCCCGGGGGCGAGGGCCGGGAAGCGCAGCTGGAGGGGTTCTTCAGGGCCTTGCCGCAGCTGCTGGAGGCCGATGCGAGCCGCCTGCCGGCAGGTCATCCGCGCCTTGAGCTGGCCGCCGCGTTCATTCGTGCCCATCGCCTCGACCCGCTGACACTGGAGGACATCTGCGCCGCCGCGGGGCTGTCGCGGGCCTACCTGATCCGCGCGTTCTCCAAGCGCTTCGGCCTGACGCCCCATGCCTACCTGCTCGACCAACGGGTGCAGCATGCCCGGGCGCAACTGCGCGCCGGCAGGCCGATCGCCGAGGTGGCGCTGGAGGCGGGTTTCGCCGACCAGGCCCATCTGCAGCGAGCATTCAAGCGACACCTGGCGGCCACGCCGGGGCACTATCGCAACGGCTGAGCCCCGCGATTGGGCCCTGACCGCCCACCTCACACCATCAGGTACAACGCGCTCGCCACCAGCAACCCCGCCAGCAGCCGATTGAGCAAGCGCATTCGCCACGGCTCGCCCAGGTACTGGCGGATCATGCTGCCGGCCCAGGCCCAGCTGGCCACGGAGACAAAGCAGATCGGCGCGTAGATCCAGGTGAACAGCCACAGCAACGGCTGCTCGCCCGCCGTGTAGGCGCCAATGCCGGCCACGGCTGCCAACCAGGCCTTGGGGCTCAGCCACTGCATGGCTGCGCCATGCCATGCGTTGGGTGCCTGTCGGCTATCGTCGCTGCCAAGCCGACCATCGTCACTGGCCAGCTTCCAGGCCATGTACAGCAGAAACAGCACCCCACCCCAGTGCAGCAGGCGTCCCAGCAGTGGCCAGCGCAGCAGCAACTCGTGCACGCCCAGCCCCACCAGCACCAGCAGCAGGCAAAACCCCAGGGTGGCACCTGCCGCATGCCCGAGGCTGGCACGCAGGCCATGGCGGGCACCGCTGCCCAGGGCGACGATATTGACCGGGCCAGGTGAGATGGAGGCAGCCAGGGCGAAGGCGGCCATGGACAATGTCAGGCTCATTGACGGATTCCTTGATTGGGTGGGTGGCGTGGCTAGCCTGGCCGAGGCCTGAGCGTGGGTATTGAACGAAAATGCCCTCTGGCCCATCGAGGTTACAGCGCAAACCCGAGACATGGCAGGGGCCCTGTAGCCGTCGGCTTGCCAGCGAAAGGCTGCAAGGCAGGGCGCAGGCCAGGTGGTGCAACTGCTACAGCTTTTGTAATAGTTTTGCGCTATCAGAGAATTCTGCTTCGATTGTAGGATCGTCATCCCTATTTTCTATCAAGGTCTATATGAGCACCTTCGCGGAGCCCCCCAGTCCCTGGCCATCCCGGCCTTCCTCCCCGCGTCCCCGTGACGCTTCCCCAGTGAGTACCCGCTAATGGAATGGCTAGCCGACCCCACGGCCTGGCTGGGCCTGTTGACGCTTATCGTCCTCGAGCTGGTGCTGGGTATCGACAACCTGGTGTTCATCGCCATCCTGGCCGACAAACTGCCACCCCACCAGCGTGACCGCGCCCGGGTGATCGGCTTGTCGCTGGCGCTGATCATGCGCCTGGGCCTGCTGGCCAGCATCTCGTGGATGGTGACGCTGACCGCGCCGCTGTTCGAGGTCTTCGGCAAGAGCTTCTCTGGCCGTGACCTGATCATGCTGTTTGGTGGTGTGTTCCTGCTGTTCAAGGCCACCATGGAGCTGCACGAGCGCCTCGAGGGCCATGTGGCCCAGGCCGGCGGCGCGGTGCGTCATGCCGCCTTCTGGCCCATCGTCGCGCAGATCGTGGTGCTGGATGCGGTGTTCTCCCTGGACGCGGTGATCACTGCCGTGGGCATGGTCGAGCATTTGTCGGTGATGATGATCGCGGTGATCTTCTCCATCGGCATCATGATCGTCGCCAGCAAGCCGCTGACCCGTTTCGTCAACGAACACCCGACAGTGATCATGCTGTGCCTGGGCTTCTTGATGATGATCGGCTTCAGCCTCACCGCCGAGGGCCTGGGCTTCCATATCCCCAAAGGCTACCTGTACGCGGCCATCGGCTTCTCGCTGCTGATCGAGCTGTTCAACCAGCTGGCCCGCGCCCGCCGCAAGCGCAGCGTGCAGCAGCATCGGCCGCTGCGCGAGCGCACCGCCCATGCCGTGTTGCGCCTGATGGGCGGGCGCCGGGTAGAGGCTGATGAAGTGGGTGAGGAAATCGCCGACCTGGTGGCAGGTGGCGACGAGCAAGTGGTGTTCGACCGCCGTGAGCGGGTGATGATCAGTGGCGTGCTGAACCTGGCCGAACGGCCGATCCGCACGGTGATGACGGTGCGCGCCAAGGTCGATGCCATCGACCTGTCGCAGCCGGCCGAAGTGATTACCCAGGCCCTGGTCAACTCGCCGTACTCACGCCTGCCGTTGATTCGCGATGGCCGTATCGAGGAACCGCTGGGCTTCGTGCACAAGAAGGAGCTGCTCAAGGAGTTGCTGGCCGGCAACCAGCCCGAGCTGGAAACCCTGGCCCGTGCCCCGCTGAACCTGCTGGAGAGTTTCAGCATTCTCAACGCCCTGGAGCAGATGCGCGGGCAGTCGACGCACATCGCCTTCGTGGTCAACGAGTTCGGTGATTTTACCGGCGTATTGACCATGACCGACATCCTCGAGTCGATTGCCGGCGAACTGCCGGACGCCAGCGAGGTGGAGGGCCCGGGCGTGGTCGAGGAGGAGGGTGGTTTTGTCGTCAGCGGCGCCCTGAACCTGGCCCAGGTGCAGGCCCGTACTGGCTTCGTGGCGCGCGCCACCGAGGACTACCAGACCCTTGCGGGCCTGGTGATGAGCTTGCTGGACCGCCTGCCGGTGGTCGGTGATCGGCTGGCCTGGAATGGCTGGGTCATGACCGTGGTCGCGGTGGAGGAGCGCCGGGTGCGCCAGGTGCGTCTTACACCGGGCGCCGACGTTGACGCAGCAGGTGCTTGAAGCCTTCGAGCACCAGCACCAGCACCGCGGCCCAGATCGGCAGGTAGGTCAGCCACTGGTCCGGGCCGATGGTTTCGCCCAGCAGCAGGGCCACTGCCACCAGCAGCACCGGCTCGACGTAGCTGAGCAGGCCGAACAGGCTGAACGGCAATAGCCGGCTGGCCAGCACGTAGGCGATCAGGGCGCTGGCGCTGATCGCCCCGAGCAGCGGGATCAGCCCGTACAGGCCCGGGTGCTCGGCCAGGTCCGCGGCTGACAACGGGCCCTGGATGACGAAGTACAGGGCCCACGGCAGCAGCAGGCACATGTCGCACCACAACCCCCCCAGGTGGTCGGTGCGGCAGCGTCGGCGCAGCACGAAATAGATCGGGTAGCCGATCATCACCAGCAGCGTCTCCCAGGCGAAGCTGCCATGTTGGTACAGCTCGTGGCCGACCCCCAGGGCCGCGCAGCCGACCGCCACCTTCTGCAGGCGCGACAGTCGCTCGCCGTAGACCAGGCGTCCGGTCAGGACCATGGCCAGCGGCAGCAGGAAATAGCCCATCGACACTTCCAGGCTGCGCCCATGCAAGGGGGCCCAGAGGAACAACCACAGCTGCACGCCCATCAGCCACGAGGTGCCGAGCATGCCCAGCAGCAGGATCGGGCTGCGGCGCACCCGGCCAAGCAGTTCGCCGACCCGTTTCCAGTCCTTGGACACCAGCATGAACAGGGTCAGGCAGGGCAGGGTCAGCAGGGTTCGCCAGCCGAAGATCTCCTCGCCGTCGAGGGGCTTGAGGAAGGAGGTATAGAAATACATCACGGCGAACAGACAGGACGCCATGACCGACGAAAGAATGCCTTTTGACACGAATGCCTCGGAAACGGGAAGTGGGCGGGTGGATCAGCCGCGCATGATCTCAGGGGTGTTGCCTTGCGGCAACCGTGGGCTGCCGGGACGCGCGGCCAGGGCCAGGAGCAGCTCGTGGGCGGGCATCGGCCGGGCGAACAGGTAGCCCTGCTGGAAGTCCACCCCGTGGCGCGCCAGGTAGTCGCGCTGCACCTCGGTTTCCACGCCTTCGGCGACGATGCCCAGGCCCAGCTTGGTCGACAGTTCGATGATGGTGTCGAGGATATGCTGGGACAGCGCGTCGCCGCCGATCATGGCGACGAAGCTCTGGTCGATCTTCAGGTAATCGACCTTGAACTGGCGCAGGTAGTTGAGGCTGGACACACCGGTGCCGAAGTCGTCGAGGGCGATCATCACCCCCAGCGCGTGCAGTTTTTCGAACAACTCGAGGGTCACCGGCGTGGGTTCGAGCAACTTGCGCTCGGTCAGCTCCAGGGTCAGCACCACCCGTGCGGGCGGGAAGTGCTGGAGGAAGGTCTGGCAGTCGTCGAGCAGGCTCAGGTCGCGGCAATGGTCGGCGGTGATGTTGACGCCGACATGAAAGCCGTCCTCCAGCAGTGCGACGTGAGGGGCCAGGGCCTGGGCCGTGGCCAGCATCAGGCTGCGGGTCATGGCGACGATCTGGCCGCTGTGCTCGGCATAGGGAATGAACAGGTCGGGGCGCACCAGGCCTTCGCGTGGGTGCTGCCAGCGCATCAGCACCTCGATGCCGGCCCAGTGGTAGTCGCCGTTGCGCACCACGGGCTGGAAGTAGGGCACGAACTCGTTGGCCTCCAGCGCCCGCTCCAGTTCGGCGCGTGGGGAGCTGGCCCTGCGCAGTTGCCAGCGGCAGGCAGCGCCGGCGAGCACGCCCAGTACCAGCAGCAGGCTCAGCAGCGCCGGGTAGCGCGCGCGCATCACCTCGCCGGGCTTGCTGGCGGCATAGCCGCCGTGCACGCTGAACGGATAGCGGGTGGAGGAGAAGGTCACCGCGGCGCTGGCGGCTATCGGCGGGGTGCCGGGGTGAACCTTGCCATTTGCGCCCATCCAGTGGTTGCCCACCTGCACCTGCAGTTCGTCGTCCTCGCCGATCAGGCGCAGGGCGGTGAGCAGGTGGCCGCCGTCCACGGTGCTGATCGCCCCGCGATCCCCCGTGCTCACCCGGTAGACCAGCAGCGGGTGGCCTGGGGTGACCGAGTTGCCGTCCATCAGCCACAGTTGCCCGTCGGTATAGTCACGGGCATCCACCGGCTCGTCGAAATCACCGAACAAGGACGAGCAATAAAGGGTGTCGTGGTCGAACAGGTTGGTCGAGCGCACGAAGGCGTTGCGGGTGACCTCCCCGCGCAGCGCCAATTGCACCTGTTCGCAGGGCAGGCCGGCCATGGGCAGCAGGTGGTTGGCGGCGGTGGAGAGGCTGTCGAGGATCTGCTCGATATGCCCGACCACCTCTTTGGCGGTGGTCTGGCTACTGACGCGCAGGTCATGTTCGGTCTGCCAGCGCATCACCAGTAGCCCGCAGAGCAGCGGCAGCACGCCTACCACCCAGGGCAGCAACGAGCGCCAGCTCCAGCGGGCAGGGCGTTTGGCGGTCAGTGGCATGGGCAGGTAAACCTTGTGGCTCGCAGGCGTGATGAAGCGAAGGATAGCCGTTTGTCGACGCAGGCGGCCAACTAAAGCGCGACAAAGCCATTTACGCCCTGTAGAATCGGTTTACGAATAAAACAATAAGGTTCTCCGCTTCCCGGGGAATCAAGCCCGCCGAGAATGGGTCCATATGACATACCATGGGTTCAAGCTGATCATTGGTGACTTCCTTGCCCGTAGCGTGCGCGGCATTCCCTGCTCACCTCCACCCCTGTTCGACATCCAAAGCAACTAATCAACCGTTATTCGCTGCAGATGAGGACACGAACATGGCAGATATCTTCGAAAACCCGATGGGCCTGGAAGGCTTCGAATTCATCGAGCTCGCCTCGCCGACCCCAGGCGTGCTGGAGCCGGTATTCCAGATACTCGGTTTCACCAAGGTGGCCAGCCACCGCTCCAAGGATGTGCACCTGTATCGCCAGGGTGGCATCAACCTGATTCTCAACAACGAACCCAACAGCATCGCCTCGTACTTCGCCGCCGAGCACGGCCCGTCGGTGTGCGGCATGGCGTTCCGCGTGCGCAACGCCCATGAGGCCTACGCCCGCGCCCTGGAGCTGGGTGCTCAGCCGGTAGAGATCGAAACCGGCCCGATGGAACTGCGCCTGCCGGCGATCAAGGGTATCGGTGGCGCGCCGCTGTACCTGATCGATCGCTACGAAGACGGCAGCTCGATCTACGACATCGACTTCAAGTTCATCGAAGGCGTCGACCGCAACCCGGTCGGTGCAGGCCTGAAGATCATCGACCACCTGACCCATAACGTCTATCGCGGGCGCATGGCTTATTGGGCCGGTTTCTACGAGAAACTGTTCAACTTCCGCGAAATCCGTTACTTCGACATCAAGGGCGAGTACACCGGCCTGACCTCCAAGGCCATGACCGCCCCGGACGGCATGATCCGCATCCCGCTGAACGAGGAATCGTCCAAGGGCGCCGGGCAGATCGAAGAGTTCCTGATGCAGTTCAACGGCGAAGGCATCCAGCACGTGGCCTTCCTCACCGACGACCTGCTCAAGACCTGGGATGCGCTCAAGGCGTGCGGCATGCGCTTCATGACCGCGCCACCGCAGACCTACTACGAAATGCTCGAAGAGCGTCTGCCGGGTCACGGTGAGCCGGTTGACCAGCTGCAAGCGCGCGGCATCCTGCTCGATGGCGCGTCCGAGGCCGGCGACAAGCGCCTGCTGCTGCAGATTTTCTCGGAAACCCTGCTGGGCCCAGTCTTCTTCGAGTTCATCCAGCGCAAGGGTGACGATGGCTTCGGCGAAGGCAACTTCAAGGCGCTGTTCGAGTCGATCGAGCGCGACCAGGTGCGCCGTGGCGTGCTGAGCGTCGAGTAACCCGCTTCAGGCTGCACGCTATCGCGGGGCAAACCCGCTCCCTCAGTCAGGTGGGAGCGGGTTTGCCCCGCGATGCGTTTGTGCAGGTTATCGGTTGTCCAGGAAGCGAATGACGGCTTCGCCAACCTGGCGGGTGGAGGCGGGGTTCTGCCCGGTGATCAGGCTGCCATCCTCGACCACAAAGGCTGCCCAGGGATCATCGGCCTGGTGGTATTCGCCGCCACGGGCAATGAGCTCGTTTTCGGTCAGGAACGGCACCACTTTATCCAGTTCGGCCAGTTTCTCTTCAGTGTTGGAGAAGCCGGTTACCTTGCGTCCCTTGAGCAGTAGGCTGTTGTCGCTGAGCTTGATGTTGAGCAGCCCGACCACGCCATGGCACACCGCCGCCACCGCACCGCCGCGCTCATGGATACGCCGCGCCAGCTCCTGCAAGGGTTGGTTGTCGGGGAAATCCCACATCACCCCATGCCCGCCGGTGTAGTAGATCGCACTGTAGTGCTCGGCCTTGGCCTGGCCGGGGCTCAGGGTGGTACCCAGGCGGTTCATGAAGGCCCGGTCGTTGTACCACTGCCAGTCCAGCTCCGGCGCCATCTGCAAGCTGTGCGGGTCGATGGGCACGTAGCCACCGGCCGGGCTGACATAGTCGACGCTGTAGCCGGCCTGCTGCACCTTGTCGACGAAGTGCACGGCTTCACCCAGCCACAGCCCGGTGGCGCGCTTCAAGTCTGGATATTTGGCGGTGTTGGTCAGCACGACCAGGATCTTCTTGTTCATGTGTGCATACCCGTCGAACCCATGGGAAACGGATGGCCAGGCCAGCGAAAGCCTATAGAGCATAGCCGTGCTATGGCGAGTGTTGTGCTAGTCTGCTGCAAAACAATTGCACCCCCAGGGAAAGACCATGGATCAGGCAACTTGCGCCTTTATGCAGGCCGCTATCGACGAGGCCCGCAAAGGGTTGGAAGAGGGCGGTATACCGATCGGGTCGGTGCTGGTGCACGACGGCAAGATCATCGGTCGCGGACACAATCGACGGGTACAGCAAGGCAGCGCCATCCTGCATGGCGAAATGGATGCCCTGGAAAATGCCGGGCGCCAGCCCGCACGCGTTTACCAGGAGGCCACCCTCTATACCACCCTGTCGCCCTGCGCCATGTGCAGCGGGGCCATCCTCTTGTACGGCATCAAGCAGGTGGTCATAGGCGAGCACGACACCTTCATGGGTGAAGAGCAGTTGCTCAGCGGCCGTGGCGTGAAGCTCGAGGTGCGCCATGACCAGACCTGCAAGACGCTGATGCGCGAGTTCATCGCCCGCAAGCCTGAACTGTGGGACGAAGACATTGGCCGCTGAGCAGGACCCTTTTGCCGAGCAAGTCATCCAATTGCAGCGCTCGGCGGCGAGGGTGAGCGGGCCGAACGAAGTGGTCACCGGTTTCGACTGGAGCACGACCCCCCTCGGGCCTCTGGTGCTGTGGCCCGCGGCCTTGCGTATTGCCGTGGACATGCTGTTGTTGTCGCCGTTTCCCTGCGCGTTGATCTGGGGGCCGGAGCTGACCTTGGTCCACAACCAGGGTTACAAGCTACTGCTGGGCGAAGCCGCGGACATTCAGGGCCAGCGCTTCGATCAGCTGTGGGCGCATGCCTGGGACAGCCTGGGGCCATCGGTGTTCATGGCCCTCGAAGGGCGCGGCAGCCTGCTGGCGGACGCGCCGTTGCCGATCGAGCGTCAAGGCGGGGTGGCAACGGTCTGGGTCACGGGTAGTTTTTCACCCTTGCATGATGACCGCCAGGAGATAGCCGGGTTCCTGCATACCTTGATCGAGACCACCGCCAGTGTCGAAACGACTCGGCAGTGGCGGGAGCTGGCGCAGTCCTTCGAGGCCCGGTTGGCGCATCACCTGGCCAACCCCACGCCCACTTGGCCTTGGTCTGGCGACTTGATGCTGTTGCTCGATGCCGACTTCCGGATCCGTATGGCCAACCCAGCCTGGCAGCGTTTGTTGGGTTGGTCCGAGGACGAATCGCGGGTGTTCGCGTTGCCGGAACTGTTCCACCCCGCCGATCGCACCGAGGCCATGCTTGGGCTGAGCGCGCTGCGCCAGGGCGCCGAAATGGACCACTTCGATGGCCGGGTGCGTCATCGCGACGGCCATTACCTGTGGTTTCGCTGGCGGGGTGCCTGCGACCAGGGTTTGCCGGCCCTGGTCGGGCGCAACCTCACCGAGGAGCGGCAAACCGTGCAGCGCCTGGCACAGGCCACGGTGCTCGATAGCCAGCGCATGGAGCCGCTGGTCAAGGTGGCCGGTGGCATGGGCCATGAAATGAACAACGTGCTTTCCGGGGTCAGCAGCAGCCTGGAGCTGCTGGACCGGCGTCTGGCCCAGGGCCGCCTGGAGAACCTGGCCGCCTACGTGGCCATGGCCCGCGAGGCTGCCGAACGGGCCATAGGCCTGACCCGCAACCTGTTGGCATTTGCCCGCAGCCAGCCGCTTTGCCCCAAGGCGCTGGACATCAAGCCTGTGCTCGAATCGATGGCGCCATTGTTGCAACAGACGCTCGGTAGCGGCATACAGCTGCGCTGGGAGATGGACGTGGCCCCCTGGACACTGAAACTTGATCCAGACCTGTTTCGCAACGCGTTGCTGCACCTGTGCAGCAATGCCCATGACGCCTGCCTCGGCCAGGGTAACGTGACGATCCGCATCGCCAATGAGCGGGTCGAGCAGGGCAATACCGGCCACGCCGAGTTGCTGGCAGGCGACTACGTCATGCTGCAGATCGACGACGATGGGCAGGGCATGTCGGCGCAAGACATGCAGCGCGCGTTCGACCCGTTCTTTACCAGCAAACCCCTCGGTCAAGGCGCCGGCCTGGGTTTGCCGATGGTCCATGGCTTTGTGCGTCAGTCGGGGGGGCAGGCCTGGATCGACTCGAGGCTTGAGCAAGGCACCCGGGTCGTACTGATGCTCCCGCGCTGCCTGGACAGCGTGGCAGAACCGGAACTGCCCACCGATGCCCAGGTCACGGGGGCGCGGCTGCTGGTGGTGGATGACGAAGCCGGCCTGCGGCGGGTGATGACGGAAATGCTCAGCGACCGAGGCTTCGAGGTCTGCGACGTGGCTGACGCCAACAGCGCCTTGGCTGAGTATCGACACCATGGCCCGTTCGACCTGGTGGTGACCGACATCGGATTACCCGGCGGTTTCAGTGGCCGACAAGTCGCCAAGGCCTTGCGCTTGATCGATGCGGATCAGAAGATCCTGTTCATCACCGGTTTCAACGACGATCCGGTAGAGCCGTCGCTGCTCGCCGAGCCAGGTATCGATCTACTGCTCAAGCCCTTCTCGCTGGAGACCCTGGTTGAGCGGATTCGACGCCTGTTGCAGGTGTGAGCGCCTGGCCAGTGCGCGGCCGTCCTCTCAGAGCCCCTGTTGCAGGTAAGGGTCGTCGGGGTTCTGGCGCTCCAGTTCGGCCAGCAGCACCTGGACATTCTGCAATTGTCCGGTTTCTTTCCAGTACTGGATCAGCAGCACCCGCGCCCGGCGATTGGCAGGTTCGCGGCTGAGCACGGCCTCCAGTTGCTTTTGCGCGGCATCCACCTGTTCGAGCTGGTGCAAAGTAGTGGCGAGGGTGTAGCGGTAATCGTTGTTCTCCGGTTCCAGCTCCACGGCGCGGGCGAGGGCCAGCAGGGCGTATTCCTGCTGCTCGTGGCGGCTCAGCCACAACCCCAGTTCATATTGCAGGAACGCCGAATCCGGACGCAGGGCCAAGGCCTTGGCCAGTACCGCGCGCGAAGCGTCGTGCTGCCCCTGGCGCTCCAGCAGGCGGACCTGGGTGGCCAGGGCATCGAGGTTGTCGGGCGCCACCGCCAGGCTGCGCTGCAGGGCCCGGGCAGCGGCATCGAACGCTTGCTCGTGCATGTACAGCCTGGCCAGGTGCACCTGCGCCGCGGCGTCGTCGGGTTGTTGTTCCAAGGTTTGCTCGTATTGCTCCAGGGTGCCCTGCAAGGGGCCGAAGTACAGGCCGATGGCATCGGGATCGAGGCCGAGCAGGGCGTCGACCACGGCGAAGCGCACGCTTTGCTCGTCGTCTTCGAGCAGGGGACCGAGCACCAGGCTGCGCTGGGCGGCCGGCAACAGGCGACGCACGGCGGCGATCGCGGCCCGGCGCACCATTGGCTCATCGTGCTCGAGGTCCTGCTTGGCCAGTTTCAAGGCTTGTGGCGAGGGATAATTGGGCAGCTCGGCATACAGGGCCGCGCGGCGAATCGGCGCCAGGTCGTCGCGCTGTAGTTGTTGGTACAACACCCGCGCGGCACCTGGCTGGCCCTCATGGGCCTGGCGCAGGGCCTTGGCATAACTGTGCGGGGGCAGGTTGGGCACGCTGGGTTGCGGGTCGCGCCACAGGTAGCCGATCACGACGGGCACCAGTACCGCGAGCAGCAGGGCGAGCAGGTAGCGGTGGCGTGTGGGCATCGTGCGCGAGGGTCCGTGGCGAGGGAAGGCAGAGCTTGGGGCACAATGGCCTGGGCTGCAAGCGGCAAGCTCTTGGCCACGTGCCGCCGCGATGGTTGCAGGCGCCAGCCTTGCTGGCGCAGAAGGCGCCGCGGTGCATGGCAGCGGCTTTACGGGGGGCATCGTTCAGGCCGGCTTTTGCCGGTTCATCCTCGAAAAAAAGCCCCGCGGGCCAAGGCCTGCGGGGCAAACGGTTGGGGGAGGAACCAACCAAAGGAGTCTTTACATCACAAGGCAATTACTGCGCGGTGGCGACCACCTCCGGCTGCCAGCCGCCGCCGAGCGCCTTGTAGATTGCCACGATGCCGCTGTACAGCTCGACCTCGCCCTGGGCCTGGGCATCCTCGGCGCTCAGGCGCTCGCGTTCGGCGTCGAGCAGCACCAGGTAATCCACCGTGCCTTCGCGGTAGCGTATCGAGGCCAGCTCGGCCGCCTTGCGGCTGGCATCGCTCTGGCGCATCAACGCCAGCAGGCGCTGCTGGCGCTTGCCATAGTCGCTGAAGGCGTTGGAGGACTCTTCCAGGGCCAGCAGCACCTGTTGTTCGTAGTTGGCCAGCGCCCCTTCGGCATCTGCCTTGGCGCCGCGCAGGCGGGCGCGCACGCTGCCCAGGTCGAACGCCGCCCAGGTAATGCTCGGGCCCAGCGCCCAGGCGTTGGCCGCCGAAGAGCCGATCTGCGAACCGCGTGCGGCGGTGAAGCCAAGGAAGCCGCTGAGGCTGACCCGGGGGAACAGGTCGGCGGTGGCCACGCCGACATTGGCGGTGGCGGCGGCCAGCTGGCGCTCGGCGCTGCGGATGTCCGGGCGGCGGCGCAGCAGCTCGCCGGGGTCGCCCACCGGCAGGGCCTTGGCGATCGCCGGCAGGGCCTTGGGCGACAGATCGACGGCCAGGGCGTCCGGGCGCTGGCCGAGCAGGGTGGCGATGCGGTTCTTCGCCCGCACCTGCGCGGCCTGCAACTGCGGCACGCTGGCTTCGACACCCGCCAGGCGGGCGTCGGCGCGAACCACGTCGAGTTCGTTGCCGACCCCGGTGTCGCGCAGGGTCACGGTGATGTCCCGCGACTGCTGCTGGGTCTTGAGGTTGGCCACGGCGATCTGCTCGCGCAGCTGGGCGCCGCGCAGTTGGCCGTAGGCGTCGACCAGCTCGGCGATCAGGCTGACCTGCAACTGCTGCAGGTCGGCTTCGGCCGCCGCTTCCTGGGCTTCGCTGGCCTCGATCTGGCGCTGGATGCGGCCGAACAGGTCGAGCTCCCAGGCCATGTCCAGGCCCAGGTCATAGCGCTCGCTGTTGACCCGGCGTTCGGTCTGGCCAGGGACCTGGCCCTTGCCCAGGTCGCTGCTGGCGCGGCTGGTGACCACGGGGATCTGGTCGTTGGACACGTCCTCGCGAATCGACCGCGCCGCTTTCAGGCGGGCGAAGGCCACGCGCAGGTCGCGGTTGCCGTCCAGCGATGCCTGCACCAACTGGTTCAGCACCGGGTCGTCGAACTGTTTCCACCACAGGCTCTCGAAGCGGCTGCGGTCATAGGCTTTGGCTTCAAGGCCGGCGTCCAGCTTGGCCGGCTCGGTCAGCGGGGCCTGGTAGTCCGGGCCCACCGCGCAGGCCGCCAGGGCCAGCGCCAGCAGGCTCGGGGTCAGGGGCTTGAGCAGCTTCATGCGTGATTCTCCAGCGGCAGAGCAGGCGTGGCCTTGCGGGCCTGGCGTCGTTCGACGAAACGGCGGATCAGGAAGAAGAACACCGGGGTCAGGAACAGGCCGAACACGGTCACCCCGATCATCCCCGAGAACACCGCCACACCCATGGCGTGACGCATCTCGGCGCCGGCGCCGGAGGAAAACACCAGCGGCACCACGCCCATGATGAAGGCGATCGAGGTCATCAGGATCGGCCGCAGGCGCAGGCGGCAAGCTTCCAGCACAGCGGCCAGCGGGTCGAGGCCCTTGGCCTGTTCATCCTTGGCGAACTCGACGATCAGGATCGCGTTCTTGCACGCCAGGCCCACCAGTACGATCAGGCCGATCTGGGTGAAGATGTTGTTGTCGCCGCCGGAGACGATCACCCCGGTGATGGCCGACAGCAGGGTCATCGGCACGATCAGGATCACCGCCAGCGGCAGGCTCCAGCTTTCGTACTGGGCGGCCAGCACCAGGAAGGCCAGCAGCACGCACAGCGGGAACACGAACAGCGCGGTGTTGCCCGAGAGGATCTGCTGGTAGGTCAGGTCGGTCCACTCGAAGGTCATGCCGTTGGGCAGTTCCTCTTTCAGCAGTTTTTCGATGGCCGCCTCGGCCTGGCCGGAGCTGTAGCCGGGGGCAGCGGCGCCGTTGATTTCAGCGGTGATGAAGCCGTTGTAGTGCATGACACGGTCTGGCCCGGAGGTGTCGCTGACCTTGAGGAAGGTCGCCAGCGGGATCATCTCGCCCAGGTTGTTGCGCACCTTCAGCTGGCCGATCTGCTCGGCATCGAGGCGGAACTGCTGCTCGGCCTGGACGTTGACCTGGTAGGTGCGGCCAAAGCGGTTGAAGTCGTTGGTGTACAGCGAGCCCAGGTAGACCTGCAGGGTGTCGAAGATATCGTTGATCGCCACGCCGTGGGTCTTGGCCTTTTCCCGGTCGATGGCAGCATCGACCTGGGGCACGTTGACCTGGTAGCTGGTGAACAGGCCCGCCAGCTCCGGCACGTTGTGGCTCTTGGCGATGATGTTCTGGGTTTCCTTGTACAGCGCTTCGTAGCCCAGGTTGCCGCGGTCCTCGATCTGCAGGCGGAAGCCGCCGATGGTGCCCAGCCCTTGTACCGGCGGTGGCGGGAAGATCGCGATGTAGGCGTCCTGGATGTCGGCGAACTGTGCGTTCAGCGCGGCGGCGATGGCGCCGGCCGACTGGCTCGGGTCCTTGCGCTCGTCGAACGGCTTGAGCGGGGTGAACACGATGCCGCTGTTCGGGCTGTTGGTGAAACCGTTGATCGATAGGCCCGGGAAGGCCACCGAGTCGGCCACGCCCGGTTGTTTCAGGGCAATTTCGCTCATGCGCTTGATCACCGCCTCGGTGCGGTCGAGGCTGGCGGCGTCAGGCAGTTGGGCGAAGGCCACCAGGTACTGCTTGTCCTGGGCCGGAACGAAGCCGGTCGGGGTGGACGAGAAGCCCAGGTAGGTCAGGCCCATCAGGCCGGCATAGACGAACAGGGCGATGCCGCTGGAGCGGATGACCCGGCGCACGCCGCCGACGTAGCGATGGCTGGCACGGTCGAAGAAGCGGTTGAACGGCGCGAACAGCCAGCTGCCCAGCAGCTTCTCCAGGATCCGCGAGAAACGGTCCTTGGGTGCGTGATGGTCCTTGAGCAGCACCGCGGCCAGGGCCGGCGACAGGGTCAGCGAGTTGAACGCCGAGATCACGGTCGAAATGGCGATGGTCAGGGCGAACTGCTTGTAGAACTGCCCGGTAAGCCCCGAGATGAACGCCGCCGGCACGAATACCGCGCACAGCACCAGGGCGGTGGCGATGATCGGGCCGGTCACTTCGCTCATGGCCTTCTGCGTCGCTTCCAGCGGTTTCAGGCCAAGCCCGATGTTGCGTTCGACGTTCTCCACCACGACGATGGCGTCGTCCACCACGATACCGATGGCCAGCACCAGGCCGAACAACGACAGCGCGTTGAGCGAGAAGCCGAACAGGTGCATGACCGCGAAGGTGCCGATCAGCGACACCGGCACGGCCATCAGCGGGATGATCGAGGCGCGCCAGGTCTGCAGGAACAGGATGACTACCAGGACCACCAGGATCAGCGCTTCGAACAGTGTGTGCACCACCGCCTCGATGGAGCCGCGGACGAACACGGTTGGGTCATAGACGATGCTGTAGTCCATGCCCTCGGGGAAGTCCTTCTTCAGCTCGGCCATCTTCGCCCGGACTTGGTCGGAGATCTCGATGGCGTTCGAGCCTGGGCGCTGGAAGATCGGCAGGGCCACCGCCGGCTGGTTGTTCAGCAGCGAACGCAGGGCGTACTGGCTGGAACCGAGCTCGACCCGGGCGATGTCTTTCAGGCGGGTGATCTCGCCGTCGGCGCCGGCGCGGATGATGATGTTCTCGAACTCTTCCTCGTTGACCAGGCGGCCCTGGGTGTTGATCGACAGCTGGAAGCTGGTCGAGCCCGGGGCGGGCGGGGCACCCAGCTGGCCGGCGGCGACCTGGCGATTCTGCTCGCGGATCGCTGCCACCACGTCGCTGGCGGTGAGGTTGCGCGAGGCGGTCTTGTTCGGGTCGAGCCACACCCGCAGCGAGTAGTCGCCCATGCCGAACAGCTGCACATCGCCCACGCCGCCCAGGCGCGCCAGCTCGTCCTTGATGTTGAGGATGGCGTAGTTGGACAGGTAGAGCATGTCGTAGCGGTTGTCCGGCGAGGTCAGGTGCACGACCATGGTCAGGTCGGGCGAGGCCTTGTCGACGGTGATACCGATGCGCGTCACTTCTTCGGGCAGCTTGGGCTGGGTGCGGGTCACGCGGTTCTGCACCTGCACCTGGGCGTTGTCCAGGTCGGTGCCCAGGGCGAAGGTGATGGTCAGGGTCAGCTTGCCGTCGGCGGTGGACTGCGAGGACATGTACAGCATGTTCTCGACACCGGTGATGGCTTGCTCAAGCGGCGCGGCGACGGTTTCGCCGATGACCTTGGGGTTGGCGCCGGGGAAGTTGGCGCGCACCACCACGGTGGGCGGCACCACTTCGGGGTATTCGCTGATCGGCAGCTGGAACAGCGAGATGGAACCCGCGATCAGCAGCACCAGCGACAGCACCGCGGCGAAGATCGGCCGGGTAATGAAGAATTTCGAAAAGTTCATCGGTGTCGTCCCTTAACCGCGCGGCGCTTGGGCGCTGGCGACTTTTACATTGGCCCCGGCCACTTTCGGCGTCGGGTTGCTGGCCTCCAGGGCCTGGCGCTGCTGGGCGAGGGCGGCGAGGGTCTGCTCGCTGGCCATCGGCGTTTCCTCAGGCGTCACCGGCGAGCCTGGACGGACTCGCTGCAGGCCCTTGACCACGATGCGGTCGTCCTTGCCCAGGCCGCTGCGCACGATGCGCAGGCCTTCGAGCTTGGGCCCCAGTTCCACGGCGCGGTAGGCGGCCTTGTTGTCCTTGTCCATGACCAGCACGAACTTCTTGCCAAGGTCGGTGCCGACCGCTTCGTCGTTGATCAGCACGGCGTCGTACTGGGCGCTGCCGACCAGCTTCAGGCGCGCATACAGGCCGGGGGTGAACTGGCCGTCGCGGTTGTCGAACACGGCGCGGCCACGGATGGTGCCGGTGCGCGGGTTGACCTGGTTGTCGACGAAGTTCATCTGGCCCAGGTGCGGGTTGCCGGTTTCGCTGGTCAGGCCCAGGTACACCGGGGTGCTCTGGCCGCGCTGGCCTTCGCGGGCCAGCTGGGTGTACTTGAGGTACACGCGCTCGTCGGCGTCGAAGTAGGCGTAGACCTTGTCGGTGGAGACCACGCTGGTCAATGGGGTGACGTCGGCCGTGACGATGTTGCCGGCGGTGAACTGGGCGCGGCTGACGCGGCCGCTGATTGGCGCGCTGACCCGGGTGAAGCTCAGGTTCAGCCGGGCCAGGTCCAGTTGTGCCTGGATCGCATCGACCCCGGCACGGGCTTCGGCGGCGGCGCTGCTGCGCGACTCGGCCAGTTCCGCGGAGATCGCGTTGCTGTCGCGCAGGCGCTCGCCGCGGCGCGCCTCGTTGGCACTGCGAATGGCGGTGGCCTTGGCCTGTTGCAGCTGGGCTTCGAGGCGGCGCACTTCGGCCTGGAACGGGCGAGGGTCGATCTGGAACAGTAGGTCGCCTTTCTTCACCTGAGCACCTTCGGTGAAGGCTACCAGGTCGATCTGGCCGGACACGCGGGGGCGTATCTCGACGGTTTCCGGAGCTTCGAGGCGGCCGGTGAACTCGTCCCATTCATTGATTGGCTGTTCGATGACCTTGGCGACGCTGACTTTGGGCGCGGCGGGAGCCTGCACGGCGTCGGGTGTGCGGCCACAAGCGCTGAGCACCACCACCGCCAGGGCAGCGAGGGGGAAGCGCAAGGGTTTGAGTGAGTGATCCATGGAGAACTCCGCCAATGTATTAGTAGTGGGGCGGAGTGTGAGTGTCTTGCGCGTGACGCACGAATCAAACGGAGCGAAGGTTATTATCACGCGCAATGATGGGTCACCTGCCATCATCGATCGTTGCGCATGATTGCAGAGCGGCATCGTACTGTGTAGGAGCGGCCTCGTGTCGCGAAAGGGCTGCGCAGCGGCCCCAGGGTTTCAGCGTTAACACATAGATCGCCGGGGCCGCGACGCAGCCCTTGCCGACCGGTCCGACGCCTCGGCAAGGCCGCGCCTACAGGGGGACGGTGTAGTCAGCGTGGCCCGCCGGATGCCTTTTCGCGCAACGCCTTGGCCACCTGCGCCTCGACCTCGTAGGCCGGCCCTTCCAGCGCCTGGTAGTCGCGGCTATAGCGCCGGGCGAATTCCTCGACCCCCAGTTCCTTGTATTGCTGCACGTGCTTGAGTTCATGGGCCCAGAGCGCCACGTTGTCCTGGGCATCGGCGGTGCGGCGGAAGATGATGGTGTCGATCAGGGTCAGCGCATTGACGTCCGGGTTTTGCAGCAAGGCATTGGCGGCGCTGATCTGTTGTTCGTCACCCACCCGGTAGCGTGCCGCGTCGAGCACGGCGAAGTCATACCAGGGTTCGAGCTGGGCGCGGATGTGCAAGGGAATGGGTTGGGTGCCACTGGCCGTGGCTTCCTCATGGGCCTGGCGCAGGGCGAACACCAGGCTGCCAGTGGCCATGCGCTCGACATCCTGCAGTACCTGGCCGCCTGGTCCAGGGTCCAGGGGCGCGCAGAAGCACACCACCAGGCACACCTGATACTGCCCGGCCGGGCAGCTGTCCTGGGCGCAGGCGGGCAGGGCCAGCAGCAGGCCGAGCAGGGTGCTAGCGAACCTCATCGAAGACGCGCCCGACCAGCTTGCGGCTGGCGGCCAGCACCTGCGCCTGCACGGGCTCGCTGGCCAGCATGCGGCCCACCACCAGTGCGCCGACGCACTGGCTGAGCAGCGCCCAGGCCAGTTCGGGGTCGTCGAGGGTCTCGCTCCACGCCTGATGCAGCGCCACCAACCAGTGCTCGGCCTGCTCGCGCAGCGGTTGCTCGGCGCGGGCGATTTCCACCCCCAGTGGCGGCAGCGGGCAGCCACCTTCGGCATTGTGCAGGTGGGCCAGGCTCAGGTACTGCTCCAGCAGGCGCTTGAGCCGCGCGCGGTCGATGCCATGCTCGGCCTGCCGGCCCAGGGGGCTGTTGCTCAGTTCGCGGCGCACGATTTCGCCGAACAGGTCGTCCTTGGAGGGGAAGTGGTTGTAGAAGGCCCCGCCGGTCAGGCCGATGGCCTTCATCAGTTCGGCCACGCCGGTGGCGGCGAAACCGCCGCGCTTGGCCAGCGCGCCGCTGCTGATCAGCAGTTTTTCGCGGGTCTGTTGTTTATGGTCGGTGGCGTAGCGCATGCGCGAAACCTCGTGGCGCGGGCTTGACGATGAGGTGATCGTAGCATAGCGTTCGTTTACTAAACGATCATTTACCAATGGGGCAATCCATGGCAGAACAACAAAAGGTCGTGCTGGTGATTGGTGCGGGCGACGCTACCGGTGGCGAGATCGCCAAGCGTTTTGCCCGCGAGGGCTACATCGCGTGTGTGACCCGGCGCCAGGCCGAGAAGCTGCAGCCTCTGCTCGACCAGATCCGTGCCGAAGGCGGGCAGGCCCATGGCTTTGGCTCTGATGCGCGCAAGGAAGAGGAGGTGGCCGAACTGGTGGAAACCATCGAGCGCGACATCGGCCCGATCGAAGCCTTTGTCTTCAACATTGGCGCCAATGTGCCCTGCAGCATCCTCGAGGAAACCCCGCGCAAGTACTTCAAGATCTGGGAGATGGCCTGCTTTGCCGGATTTCTCACCGCCCAGGCGGTGGCCCGGCGCATGGTCACCCGCGAGCGCGGCAGCATCCTGTTCACCGGCGCCACCGCCGGTACCCGTGGCGCGGCGGGGTTCGCCGCTTTCGCCGGGGCCAAGCACGGCCTGCGCGCCTTGGCCCAGAGCATGGCGCGGGAACTGGGGCCACGTAACATCCATGTCGCCCATGTGGTGGTCGATGGCGCCATCGACACCGCGTTCATCCGCGACAGCTTCCCCGAACGCTTCGCGCTCAAGGACCAGGACGGCATCCTCGATCCTGCGCATATCGCCGACAGCTACTGGTTCCTGCACGCCCAGCCGCGGGATGCCTGGACCTTCGAACTTGACCTGCGCCCGTGGCTTGAGCGCTGGTAAGCCCCCCTCATACAAGGATCGAATCATGAGCAAGACCGTCGAGTTCTACCTGGACCTGGGCAGCCCGGCCACCTACCTGGCCTGGACCCAACTACCTGGCCTGTGCGCGCGCCACGCAGCGCAACTGGTGTACAAGCCGATTCTGCTGGGCGGCGTGTTCCAGGCCACCGGCAATGTTTCGCCGATCACGGTGCCGGCCAAGGGGCGCTACGTGTTCATCGACCTCGCGCGCTACGCCTGTCGCTACGGTGTGCCGCTGACCCTGCCACCCGGCTTCCCGGTCAACACCCTGACCCTGATGCGCGGGCTGACCGGTGTCCAGTTGTTTGCCAACGAGCGTTTCGAGGCGCTGCTGAAGGTGCTGTTCACAGGGCTGTTCGAGCACGGGCGCAATCTGGCAGATCCTGCGGTTCTGGAGCAGACCCTGACTGACGGTGGCTTCGAGGCCGAGGTGTTCCACCAGCTGGCCGCCCGGCCTGAGGTCAAGGACGCCTTGCGCAAAGCCACCGAGGAGGCGGTGGAACGTGGCTTGTTTGGCGCGCCGACGTTCTTTGTCGACGGGCAGATGTTCTTCGGCCAGGACCGGCTGGATTTCGTCGAAGAGGCGTTGGTCAGGCAGGCATGAAGTTGCGCCTGTGAGATCGAGCGCCGCCCGCGCGGCGCTCGATCTCACAGGCGCCGAGACCCTTTTGGCGAATCAGAAGTTCGCCGGGGTATTGGCGCTGATGATCTCGGCCTCGTCCGGGCCGATGTTCTTGAAACTGTGGGGCAGGGTGGTGGGGATGTAGTAGCCATCGCCGGCGTTGAGCACGCTGACCTGGCCGTCGACCCACAGCTCCAGGGTACCCCGGGTGACCAGGCCGCATTCCTCGCCTTCGGCATGCACGATCGGCTCGCCAGAGTCGGCGCCGGGGGCGTACAACTCGCGCAGCATGCGCATCTGCCGGCCTTCGACGCTGGCGCCGACCAACAGCATGCGCAGGCCGTTGCGGCCCAGGTCCGGCTGCTCGCCGCCACGGAACACATAGCGCTCTTCGCGCACCGGCTCGTCGAAGCTGAAAAATTCCGCCAGGGACATGGGGATCCCTTCGAGCAGCTTCTTCAGGGAACTGACCGAAGGGCTGACCCGGTTCTGCTCGATCTGCGAGATCGTCGAGTTGGTCAGGCCGCTGCGGCGGGCCAGCTCCCGCTGGGAGAGGTTGTTGCGTTCACGCACCAGTTTGAGTCGTGTCCCCGTGTCCATAGCCGCCTTGTTTGCAGAGGTGTCAAAAATAATGGGCGACGCATTAAAACATACTCTGCACGCTTGCGCGCTGTGCGCATCAGTGGCGTTGGTCGGCCGCTGTCGGCCATAGCCCGACCACCAGCAACAGCAGGCCCACGGCCAGGAACGGCAAGCGCGGATCGAGGGCATAGACCAGGGTGCCGGCCAGTGGCCCGACCACCGCGCCCATGCCCTGCGCCGCGCCGATCGAACCGGCGGTGGCGCCCTGTTCGCCGGCCTGCATGGCATTGGCGGCCAGGGCAGAGAAGGCCGGGAAGACGAAGCCCATGCCGAACGCGGCGACGAAGAACGCGCCCCACAGCCAGGATGCCTGGGTGGCCAGCGCCGCAGCAGCGAAACCCAGCCCGGAAACGCTGGCGCCGATGCGGATCATTTTTGCCGGTGGCCACTCCAGCTTGCGCAGGAACACCTGGGCCAGCATCAGCGCCACGCCCACGCAGGTCAGGGCGACACCGGCAGCCTGGGCGGCGGCCCCGGCCTCGAGCTGCAAGCGGTCAAGGGCAAAAAAGCCGACCGCGATCTGCGACACGGTGATGCTGAGCATCGCGCTGAAGGCCACCAGCAAGGGGCGGCGCAGGCGCGGGTCGGACAGCCGCACCGGATTGGGCGCATGGGTTTGTGCCAGTGGCTGCGGCTTGAGCTTGAACAGCAGCACCACGAACGCGCTGGCCGGCAACAGCGACATGGCATAGAACGGCAGGCTCAGGCTGTAGCGCGACAGCAGCGCGGCCAGCGCCGGGCCCACCACCAGGCCGACGGCGTTGGCCGCACCCAGCGATGCCATGGCCCGGGCCCGGCGTTGCGGCTCGACATGGTCGGCGATCAGCGCATTGCCGCCTACCGGCAGCGCGGCATAGAAGGCACCGATCAGGCCACGGGCCAGCATCAAGCCAAAGAACGCCAGGGTCGCGCCCGGCAGCCAGCGCAAGGCGCCGTCGATGAACAGGCACAGCACCCAGTAGGCCAGGGTGAAACCACCGCTGCCCAGCAGCAGCACCCGACGCCGGCCATAACGGTCGGCCAGGCGCCCCCAGGGCCGCGCCAGGATCACCCAGACCACGCCGGCCACGGTCACCGCGGCGCCGGCCTGCCAGGTGGCCATGCCCAGCAGGCGGGCGATTGGGCCGATCAGGGCGACGAAGGCCATCATCGACATGGTGCAGGCCATGTTGACCAGCATCAGCGGACGCAAGTCCAGGGTGCTGGCTGGGGTGAATGCGGCAGGATCCTTTGCGACGTTCATGGGGCAGTCCGGGGCAGTTCGGCGAATTGAGTGCCGATGTTAGTAATAATTATTTACAGTTGTCGACCCCGGCAGTGCTCATTCACCACCACGCAACGGGCCTGGCCACATGCTACGCAAGACGCCGTCGCGGTGCACCAGGGCGTGCAGCAGTGCCGCGCCCAGGTGCAGCAGCACAGTGGCGAACAGCAGGTAGCCGGCCCAGCCGTGGGCCTGGCGCAGCAGGGCATACAACTGTAGATCGTGTGGCGCGATGGCCGGCAATTGCAGCGGGCGTGGATAGCCGCCGGCCGAGAGCATGGCCCAGCCCAGCAGCGGCATGCCCAGCATCAGGGCATAGAGCAACAGGTGCGATGCCCCGGCGGCCAGGCGTTGCGCGGTCGGCAGTTGGCGTGGCAGTGGCGGGTGCGCCAGGGTCAGGCGCAGGCCGATGCGCAGGACCACCAGCACCAGCAGGGCCAGGCCCGTGGCCTTGTGCAGCTCGACCAGCAGCGGGTGGCGAGGCGACAGGTCGGCAACCATGGAGACGCCGATGAACAACATGGCCAGGATCAGCAGCGCCATCAGCCAGTGCAGCAGGCGCGCCAGGGGGTGGAAGGCGGTAACGGTCATGGCTGGGCTCCTTCGCTCAGCGATTCGTGGCTGCGGCGGTTGAACGACACCGAGTAGGCGGCCGAGCGGGCCGCCAGGATCGGGTCGGCGGAGGGCTCGATACCCTGGGGCAGGATCAGCGGATCGAAGTTGAGGTCGCGGCAGGCGCCTTGCTCGGGTCCATCGACCTGTTCCAGGACCAGGGTGCCGGCATCCAGGCTGCGGCGCTCGGCAGGCCAGGGGCGTGCCGGGTCGTCCACCGGGTCGCCCGGCTCGGCCAGGGTCAGGCGCAGGGTCCAGCGCAACGGGCCTTGGGCCAGGCGTTGGTGCAGGTCGTGCTGGAGGAATTGCTTGTCGTCGATTTGCGCGGGCAGGGCGGCGAAGGGGGCCTGGGGCTCCAGGGCCCAGCGCACCGGTTGCGCCTTGCCGTCGGCGGCAATCAGGCGAAAGGCGTTGATGCTGTGGTAGGCGGTGCTGGCGAAGCTGTCGCTGGGCGTGTAGCTGGCCGCCCACTGGCGAAATGCCGCGCTCTCGGGATGGCTGGCGAAGAAGGCTTGCAGCCTTGCCGGGTCGGGCTTGCCGGTGGCCGGATCGGGGGCGCCGGCCAGGACCTGGGCGTAGAACCCTTCGGGGGTGCTGACCGCCAGTACCGGTGGGTTGTTCATGCCGGTGCGCCAGACCTGGCCATCGTCGCTGGTCAGTTGCAGCGCCAGGCTGCGCACCGGTATCGCGGTATCGGCTGCGAACGGGTTGGCGCCGCCGATGGCGAAGCGGCCGATCACCGGCACCCGCTGTTGGCTGAAGACCCGCGCGCTGGACAGCGTCGCGGCCTGGCCGCTGCTCTGGAAGTAGCCGCTCACGCATAGCCCCTTGGCGTGGTTCTTGCGATAGCCTGGGTGATGGCCGGCCTGGGCCTCGAAGGTGTCGATGATGCGTTGCGGTGTCAGTTTGGCGCTGCCGATCCAGCCGGCGGCATAGGCGAAGCCTGCGCCCAGCGCCGCGAGGGTGGCGCCGATGGCGGCCAGGCGCAAGGCTTTGGCGGGGCCGGGCAAAGGGGTATTCATGGGGCGGTCCCTGTTGTTGGAATGAGCCAGTACGACGCGCGAGGCAATGGTTTATTCCTCGGTTGTACCAGGCGTCGGCTTGTCGACGAACAACGGCGGCGCCTGGTTCGCCAGCAAGGCTGGCGCCCACGCTTTGGATTGCTCGATGACAGGGAATAAATTTCGTGCGGGTGCGTCAGCCCCTTACACTGACAGCCCGCAGGGGCCTGGAACCCGACCATGCACGATCTGGATGAGCAACAATGGCGCGAACTGCTGCAACGCCTGCGGCGCTTCGCCCTGTGGCTGACCCGCGAACCCGGCAGTGCCGACGACCTGGTCCAGGCCACGGTCGAACGTGCCCTGAGCCGTCGTGGCCAGCAGCGCGAACGCGAAGGCCTGCGGCCTTGGCTGTTCACCATCCTGTACCGCTTGTTCCTGGACGGTAAGCGCCGCGAGCGCCTGCATGCACGTTGGCTGTCCTGGTTTGGCCAGGGCCTTGCCGAGGACACGGCGGGCGATCAGACCGAGCGCATCGTCCTGGCCCAGGCCGACCTGCAAGCATTCGCGCGCCTGCCCACCGAGCAGCGGGCCTTGCTGTTGCTGGTCAGCGTCGAGGGCTTGAGCTACAAGCAAGCCGCCGAAACCCTTGGCATTCCCATCGGCACCGTGATGTCGCGGCTGTCCCGGGCCCGCGCCGCCCTGCGTCAACTGACCGAGGGCAACCCTGCGCCCTCGGCCTTGCGGAGACTCAAATGACACGCTTGATCCCCACTGAAGACGAACTGCACGCCTACGTCGACGACTGCCTGGCGCCTGCGCGCCGGGCCGCGGTCGAGGCCTGGCTGGCGGCCAACCCGCAGGAGGCGGCGCGGATCGAGGCCTGGCAAGCGGATGCCCGGCGCTTGCGCGCGGCCCTGGCGGGGTTTGGCGAGCGGCCGCTCGACCCAGGACTGGCACTGGCGCCATTGCGCAAGCGCTTGCGCCAACGCCGGCAACGGCGCCTGGCTGCGGCGGCCGTGCTGCTGCTGGCCGTGGGCCTGGGCGGGCTAGGGGGCTGGCAGGCGCGGGAGGCGACGCTGTTCGCCGGGATGTTGCCGATGGCCGATGCCGTGCAAGCCCACCGGATATTCGCCCAGGCCAGCGCACTGGATATCCAGGCCAGTGATCCGGCGCGTTTGCAAGCGTGGCTGGGCCGCCACTTCAACCGGGTCGGCCAGTTGCCGGACCTGACCGGCTTCGGTTTCCAGCCGGTGGGCGCGCGCTTGCTGAGCAACGAAGCGGGGCCTGCGGCCTTGCTGGTGTTCGAGGACGGCCAGGGTAAACGCATCAGCCTGTTCCTGCGCTCGCCCGGCGAGCATTTCGAACGCATGCCCACCGGCCAGCGTACCGAGGGCCAGCTGGCGGCGCGATACTGGTCGCATGGCGACTACAACTTTGCCTTGGTCAGCGCCGCCGATGATGCGCGCGTCGAACCGCTGCGCAAGGCGTTGGGCGTCAGCCTGTAGGTCGGGCAGCGTTCATTCGGTCTTGCGCGCCAGGCCCGAAATGATCGCCGCGGCCAACAGGCCGATGCCCCAGCCGATCAAGGTCTGCAGCCAGATCACCAGGCGCACGGCATGTTGTGCCGTGAGCGCCTGGAACTCCTGGCTGGGGTCGGCCTTGGGCGTGGGAACCAGCGGCGCCCAGTCGGTTTCCTGCTTGAGGTCGACAAAAGGCATCAGCACATCCAGCGAATAGGCCAGGGGGCTGAACCCTGTGTACTCGGCGGGTAGCTCGGCGCACAGGTACCAGTTTTCCTTGAGCCTTGGTTTGATCGCTGGCCAGGCCTCGCTACTGTTGGGACGGCAGGCCTGATAGGCAGGGTTCTGATAGATGCGTGGGTCGGTTGGGGCGAAGATCCCCACCAGCGCGGCGGCCCAGTAGATCGCTGCGCACGCCAGCCAAGTGCCCACGAAGTAGTGCAGCAGCTTGATAGGCCGGTAACCGTAGTCGGTGAATTGCCCGTACGCCCAATGCAGGCAACGGCTCACCAGGCGGCTGACCAGGCCTCGATGTTGGTGCTCGGGATCGAGCGGCTGGTCGATAAGGCCGAGTTTGCGTCTTTCCTTTTCCAGCTCGATGCCAACCCGCCGCGCCTCGGCAAAATGCGCAGAGTCCTCAAGCACTTGCTTGAGTTGCCACCAGGGTTGAGGACGAAAATCCTCGGCGCGCCGCGCATTGAAGCGGCATACCCCCGGCCAGCGCTTGTTCAGCCAGCACTTGATCCGTTGGTACCTGCCTGATGGTTGGGTTGGAGTTGGCGCAGCCAGTTGCGCGACCTGCGATTGCAGCCACTTGAGTCGTCTGGCCAGGCTCAACGGCGGATTGGCGGCCAGTGCGTCGTACTTGAAACCATTGAGGACAATCCGTTCTCCCCAGGTGCCTTCATCGTCATCCAGGCGTCCTACCTGGGCATGTTCGAACGAGGCCCTGCTCAATGGCCTGGCGAACTTGAGAAGCGAGAGCGTGCCCTGGATCCGGGTCTTTTTCAGGCTGAGGGTTTCAGTCGCGTCGGTGGCGAATGTACTGCGATCGCAGCGCAACTCACCTTCGATGCAGGCATCGTTGAATGCAACACTGCCATTGGCCTGAATATTAAGTACGACCTTGCCTAGGATTTTCGATTGGTTGGCATTGAGCGATCGACTGCCAGCATCGCCCTCGAACCGTGCATGGTTGAAGATCAAGTCGCCTTCGAACGTCGTGCACAGCAGCCTTACGGTGCCTTTGGCGTAGAAATCGGCAATGAAATGCGCATCTCTGCCGATGGTCGCGGCATCGGCGCTCAGGGCAGTGCCATTGTCTCCATGCAGCCGAGCCGCTGAGCAGACCAATTGTCCACTGATTCGGGTTGTTATCAGCCGCACCTCGCCAAACACCTCGATTTGAGCCAGCTTGAGGCTGCCGTCAATCGTTGCCCCATCGAACGTGATGGCTTGTCCGCTCGCTTCGAAGCGACCTTCTAACATGACGTTGTCTTTGATTTGCGCTTTGCTGAATCTGACCAGGCCTTTGGCGTTGAAACCTTTGCGCAGGTACAGCCCACCTTGGAGAGTGCAGCCATTGGCGTTAATTGCCGCTCGGCTTCCCCCATCGAATGTGCCGTGGAGGTCGAGGGTGGCACCGATCTGTGCTCTATCGAGCTTGAGTTGGCCTTGCACCTGCGCTTCATGCATTTGCAGGCTGTGCGTTACCCGGCTCCCAAACAAGTCAAGCGCCAACCCCTCATGGCTCATGAATGTGGAGTTGGAAAATCGTAAAGCGCCACCGATCCTGGCATGCTGGCAACGGATGCTGTCGAGCGTTGAATCGTCAATGACGACGTTGGAACCGGTGGTGATGTTGTTGAGAATCAGCGCAGGTTCAGCCCTGGCGTGCAGTGAACACTCCAGGCAATAAAGTACGCCGTTGATCTGTGTACCGGGAAGTGCCAGAGCCTCGCCGCTTCGCACCTTCTGAAGCAGGAGGTTGCCTTGGATGTTGGCATTCCAGGCTTTCAGACCTTTGGCTAGCGAAGTGTCGACGAGGTGAAGATCGCTCTGCAAGGTGCAGCGATTGGCAACGATCGCGGGTAACCGGCAACCACGCAGGCGGAACGCGCCTGCGACGTGGGCTTCGCTGAGCATAAGTTGTTGTTCGAAGGTGCAGTCTTGCAACTCGAAGGGCGCTGTGGTGGTCGTCTTGCGCAGATCGAGACGCCCTGAAATATAAGCCCCGCGCAATAGAATGCCGCGCTCATGGATGGCCGTGGTGTCATCACCGCCGAGGATCAGAAACCTGAGAAACGACCCTCGGACAGTGCGTACAGGGTAGGGCACATGAGGCCTGTCCCGGCCGATACTGATCGGCTCACCAGTGTTGCAACCGCGTAACACCAGTTCTTCCGCAGTGTTGAGCGGCTCGAAGTCACGCAACGACCTTCCTTTGATTCCTTTCTTGCTCACAGCGATCTCGATGACAGGCGCAGGCCCCGCCTATTGGGGCCTGGTGATTCAGATGGGGGTGGGTGACATGTCAGGGCTCAGGCCAGTTCAAGCCAGATCGGCGCATGATCCGAGGGTTTCTCCATGCCGCGCAGGTCATAGTCGACCCCGGCCGCCTTCAGCCGCGGCAGCAGCCCCTGCGAGGCCATGATCAGGTCGATGCGCAGCCCGCGCTTGGGCTCGTCCTCGAACCCACGGCTGCGGTAGTCGAACCAGCTGAACCGATCGGCCACCTCAGGGTGCAGGTGGCGGAAGCTGTCGACCAGCCCCCAGCCCTTGAGCCGCTCCATCCATTCACGCTCCTCGGGCAGGAAGCTGCACTTGCCGGTCTTGAGCCAGCGCTTGGCATTGTCCGGGCCGATGCCGATGTCGCAGTCCTGGGGCGAGATGTTCACATCGCCCATCACCACTACAGGTTGGTCGTTCTT
Source organism: Pseudomonas muyukensis (assembly GCF_019139535.1). NCBI lineage: Bacteria > Pseudomonadati > Pseudomonadota > Gammaproteobacteria > Pseudomonadales > Pseudomonadaceae > Pseudomonas > Pseudomonas muyukensis. The sequence continues at coordinate 3,007,197 of NZ_CP077073.1, forward strand.
GAACTGCCCTTCGAGCAGCGCTTGCAGGTCGCTGTAGAAGCGCTGCTTGGCCGGGAACTTAGTGGGGTGGTCGCGGCTTTCGCCCTGGGGGAAGTAGCCGTTCATGATGGTGATCGGCGTGCCGTCGGCGTCGGCGAAGGTGCCCCAGATGAAGCGGCGCTGGGCGTCCTCCTCGTCACTGGCGAACCCCTTGAACAGCGTCAGCGGGGCTTGTTTGGACAGCAGGGCCACGCCGTAATGGCCTTTCTGGCCGTGGTAGTGGACGTGGTAGCCGAGCGCCTCGATGTCGGCCAGCGGGAACTGCTCGTCGCTGACCTTGGTTTCCTGCAGGCCGATCACGTCCGGCTGGTGCTTGTCGACCAGCGCCGCCAGTTGGTGCGGACGGGCGCGCAGGCCATTGATGTTGAACGAGACGATCTTCATGGCAAGACGATCCTGGTAAAAGCCTCGGATGCTAGCCGACATCGGCGCTCACGGCCAGCGTGGCGCGGTGTCGGCGGCGCTGCTAACGTGCTGGAAGACGCGCTGAACCACATGCCGTGAAACGGCTCCAAGGCACTGTATGCCCATTCCAGGAGGACTGCCCGCAATGCCTGAGACCATCGCCACCACGGCGCGCACCTGTCTGCTCGACCAGGGCTATGCCCGCGAGGTGCGTTCGCTGCTCTACCATGCCTATCGTCACGAGCCGACCTTTGCCTGGCTGTTCGAAGCCCAGCGCCCAGGCTACGAACGGCGCCTGCGGGTGATGGTGCGCGAATGGGTGCGCCAGCATTTCTACCTGCAACTGCCGGCTATTGGCCTGCTGCGCGACGATCGCCTGATCGGCGTGGCGTTGATCGTGCCGCCGCAGCGGCGCCTGGGCGTGGCGGACAGCTGGGCCTGGCGCCTGCGCATGATCCTCGGCACCGGCCTGCGCTGCACCCGGCGCTACCTGGACTACCAGGCGGCCCTGGCTGGCTGCTTGCCCAGCGAGCAGGTGCATGTGCTGCCATTGTTAGGGGTGCATCCGCAATTCCAGGGGCAGCAGCACGGCGAGCAGTTGCTGCAGGCCGTGCATGACTGGTGCGCCGAGGATCCGAGCACCGACGGCGTAGTGCTCGATACTGGCAATGCCCATTACCTGGCGTTCTATCAGCGCCAGGGCTACCAGGAAATCGGTGAAGTTGCAGTAGGACCAATCCGCGAGCGAGTGTTCTTTCACCCTAATCCCGTATCATCCAAGTCTGCAAACCTGTGACAGGTATTTACCGGCGGGCCCTTTGACCGTTGCGCTCTGGTAGCATGCGCCCCATGACGTATTCAGGAAGACTTGGCTGGGGCCTGCTTTTGTTGGCCGCCAGCTCCATGGCATGGGCGCAGAGCGAATTGCTGGTGCGGGTCAAACCCGCCAACAAGACGCTCAAGTCCAATATCGAAGGTTATATCGGCAGCCTGGGTGACCGCGACGAAGAAGCGCTGCTGCGTTTCAGCCGGGGCGCCGAGGAGCAGGCGCGCAAGGCGGCCCAGGCCCTGGGCTACTATCAGGCGCAAGTCGACAGCGAGGTCAAGGCGCCTGGCGACAAGGACAAACCCGCGCAATTGATCCTGCGAATCGAGCCGGGGGAGCCTGTGCACCTGCGCAACGTCACCGTGCGCATCGAGGGGCCGGCCAGCGAACTCAAGGCCTTTCGCATCCCCGACAGCAAGGCCCTGCGCCCAGGCGAGCAACTTAACCATGGCAGCTACGAGGATGCCAAGCGCCTGATCCAGAACCAGGCCTCGCGCTACGGTTTCTTCGATGGCCGTTTCCAGCGCCAGCGCCTGGCGGTCGATCCCCAGGCCGGGGTGGCCGACATCGAACTCATCTACCAGAGCGGCCCGCGCTATCGCCTGGGCGCGGTGAACTTCGGCGGCGATACGCCGCTGGACAACGACCTGTTGCAACGCATGGTGTCGTTCAAGCCCGGTACCCCCTACGATTCCGAACTGATCGCCGAACTCAACAACGATCTGCAATCGAGCGGCTACTTCGAGGGCGTGCGGGTAGATGCAGCGCCCACCGCCGCGGTGGGCGAGGAGATCCCCGTGGACGTGCGCCTCGATACCCGCAAGCCGCGGACCATGGGCCTGGGCCTGGGCTTCTCGACCGACGTCGGCCCGCGCGGCAAGGCCAACTGGACTCGGCACTGGGTCAATCCGCAAGGCCATAGTTACGGCTGGGAGACCGAGCTCTCGGCACCGCGGCAAAACGTCGGCCTGTGGTACGACATTCCGCTGGACCCGCCGCTCACCGACAAGCTGCGCTTCGCCGGTGGCTACCAGAACGAAGACATCTCCGGCACCGACACCCTCAGCAAGCTGCTGACGGTCGGCCCGGAATGGCACAGCAAGCTGCCCAGCGGCTGGCAGCGGGTCATCTCGCTGAAATACCAGCGTGAAGAGTACCGCCTGGGCGACGACTCGGGCCTGAGCAACCTGCTCATGCCGGGCGTGAGTTTTTCCTACTTGCGCAGCGACAACCGCATCGACCCGCACAACGGCTATCGCCTGCAGTTCGACCTGCAGGCGGCCAAGGAAGGGCTGGGCTCGGACACCAACCTGGTGCATGGCAACGTGCTGCTCAAGGGCCTGACCACCCTTGGCCAGAACCATCGTTTGCTCGGCCGGGTGCAGTTCGGCGGCAGCGCGACCAATGGCTATCAGCAGAACATCCCACCCTCGCTGCGCTTCTTTGCCGGTGGTGACCAGAGCGTGCGCGGCTACGACTACCAGTCGCTGTCGCCGAAGAACAACAAGGGCGACCGCATCGGTGGTCGCTACCTGGTCGCGGGCAGCGCCGAGTACCAGTATTCGATTGCGGAAAAATGGCGCCTGGCAACCTTCATCGACCAGGGCAACTCCTTCAACTCGCTGGAGCTGCCTAGCCTGAAGACCGGTGTCGGTTTCGGCGTGCGCTGGGTGTCGCCGGTTGGGCCGTTGCGCCTGGACCTGGCGCGCGCGCTGGATGACGATGGCGGTCTGCGCCTGCACTTTTCCATGGGGCCTGAGCTGTGATGCGTGTATTCAGAACCTGCCTGATCGTGCTGCTGGGCCTGTTGAGCCTGATCGGACTTGCCCTGGGCCTGCTGCTTGGCACCGATGCCGGCAGCCGTTGGCTGCTGGGGCGGGTGCCGGGGCTTGAGGTCAGTGATTTCAGTGGTCGCCTGGGCGGCCAATGGCAGGCCAGCCAGCTGCGCTGGGTCGAGGGTGACAACCGGGTCGAGCTGCAAGCCGCGCAAATGAGCTGGTCACCGGCCTGCCTGCTGCGTGCCACCCTGTGTATCGAGCGCCTGCAAGCCGAGCGTATCGACATGGCCTTTGCCCCGGGTGAGCAACAGGCCGATAGCGGCCCATTGCAGTTACCGACGCTGCGCCTGCCGCTGGCGATCGAACTGGGCGAGGTCAAGGTGGGCCAGATGCGCCTGGACGGCAGCGATCTGCTCGGCGACCTGCAACTGGCGGCGCACTGGACCGCCAGCGGTTTGCGGGTCGACACCCTGCGCGTGCGTCGTGATGACCTGCTCCTTGATATTTGCGCTGATGTGCAACCGCAGGGCGACTGGCCACTGCAACTGCAAGGCACGCTGCAGCTGCCTGCGGTTGATGGCAAGGCCTGGCAGCTGGCGCTGAACGCCAAGGGGGCGTTGCAGCAGACGCTGACCCTGCAGGCCGATAGCAGCGGTTACCTGGACGCGCGCCTGAGCGGTGAGCTGCAAGCCCTGGCCGAGCACCTGCCGGCACGCTTGAGCATTCGCAGCGATGGGTTCAAGCCTGCTGGCAGCCTGCCCGACACCTTGCAACTGAACCAGTTGAAGCTCGATGCCCAAGGGGATTTGCTCAAGGGCTACCGGCTGTCCGGCAGCGCCACGTTGCCGGCCGAGCAGGGCCCCGTGGGGCTGGTGCTGGCCGGCAAGGTCGATGCCAAGGGGGCGCGCCTGGATGCCCTGGACCTCAAGGCCCGCGACAGCCAGCACCTGAAGTTGCAGGCCAGTGCCGACTGGCAGCAGGGCCTGAGTGCCGAGGCGAGCCTGGATTGGCTGGACTTCCCATGGCTGCGTCTGTATCCGCTGGAGCCCGCGCCCCAGGTCAGCCTCAAGCGCCTTGACGCCCAGGTGCAATACCGCGACGGCAACTACAAGGGGGCCTTCAAGGGTGACCTCGATGGGCCGGCCGGTGCCTTCAGCCTGGCCAGCCCGTTCGAAGGCGACCTCGCTCAGGTGCGCTTGCCGCAGCTGGCGCTGAGCGCGGGGCAGGGCAAGGCGGCAGGCAGCATTGCCCTGCGTTTTGCCGATAGCCTGGCGTGGGATGTCGATCTGCAACTGTCGGCCCTGGACCCGGCCTACTGGCTGGCCGAGCTGCCGGGCAGCCTGGCCGGCCCCTTGCGCAGCCAGGGGGAATGGCACAACGAACAGCTCAGGCTCAAGGCGCAACTCGACCTCAAGGGCCGTTTGCGCGGCCAGCCGGCGTTGCTCAAGGTCGACGCCGAAGGCGAGGGCGATCACTGGACCTTGGGCAGCCTGGCAGTACAGCTGGGTGACAACCGCATCACTGGCAGTGGCAGCCTGCAGCAGCGCCTGGCCGGGCGCATCGACCTGGAGCTGCCGCGCCTCGGCCAGCTGTGGCCACAGTTGCAAGGGCAGGCCAAGGGCCGTCTGGATGTAGCAGGCACCCTGGCAGCCCCGCAGGGCACGTTCACCTTGCAAGGCCAGCAACTCGGGCAGGCCGACAACCGTCTGCAACGCCTGGATCTGGATGCACGCCTGGACAACGCCCAGCGCGCTCAGCTAGCGCTCAAGGTCGGTGGTATTCGCCTGGGCGAGACCGCCTTGGGCAACCTTGAGGTACAAGGCAAGGGCGATATCCGCCAGCAGGCCGCCACCCTCGCCCTCGTGGGGCCCCAGCTCAAGCTCGACCTGGCCGTGGATGGCGCATTGAGCAAAGGTGACTGGCGTGGCCGCCTGGCCAGTGGACGTATCCAGGCCGGGGGCCAGGACTGGCAATTGCAGGCGCCGACGAAGCTGCAGCGCCTGGCCAACGGGCAGCTGGATTTTGCCGCCCACTGCTGGCGCTCCGGCCAGGCCAGCTTGTGTGGCGAGGACCAGCGCCTGGCCCCCGAGCCGCGCCTGCGTTATCACCTCAAGCAGTTTCCGCTGGACAGCCTGGCGCAATGGCTGCCCAAGGACTTTGCCTGGCAGGGCCTGCTCAACGCCGATATCAACCTCGATATCCCGGCCAGCGGCCCCAAGGGCACGGTGCGTATCGATGCCAGCCAGGGGACCTTGCGGGTACGTGACAAAGGGCGCTGGGTCGATTTCCCGTATCAGGTGTTGCGCCTGGACAGCAGCCTGGCGCCCCGGCGGGTCGACACGCGCCTGGATTTCCAGGGGCAGCGGCTTGGTCAGCTAAGCCTGAACACACGGCTCGACCCGCTGGGCCGCAACAAGCCGCTGTCTGGTGATTTCCACCTGGCCGGGCTCGACCTGTCGATTGCCAGGCCGTTTCTGCCGATGGTCGAGCGCCTGGCCGGTCAGCTCAATGGCAGTGGGCGTCTGTCCGGCAGCCTGCTGGCGCCGCAAGTCGATGGCAGCCTGGCCTTGAGCGGTGGCGAGGTCAGTGGCGCCGAGCTGCCGGTCAGCCTCGAGGCGTTGTCGTTACAAGCGCTGATCGCCGGCGAACAGGTGCAGCTCAAGGGCGACTGGCGCAGTGGTGAGGCTGGGCGAGGGCAATTGGCCGGACAGATGACCTGGGGCCAGGCATTGGCCATGGACCTGCGACTGCAGGGCCAGCAACTGCCGGTCAACGTGGAACCCTACGCGGCCCTGGAGGTGGCTCCCGACCTGGTTATCCGTCTGGTCGAGGATCGGCTGGCGGTCACCGGCAAGGTTCACGTGCCCAAGGGCAAAATCACCGTGCGCGAGTTGCCACCTTCAACGGTGAAGGTTTCCGATGACACGGTGATCGTCGGCCAGCAGACTGACGCGGGTAAGCCGCCAATGGCCGTGGCCATGGATATCGACGTCGATGTCGGCCGTGAAAAACTGTCGTTCAGTGGCTTTGGCCTGAGCGCCAACCTGCTCGGCCACGTGCACATCGGCGACAACCTCGACACCCGTGGCGAGCTCAGCCTGGCCGACGGCCGCTACCGCGCCTACGGCCAGCGCCTGACCATTCGCCGTGCACGCCTGTTGTTCGCCGGGCCCATCGACCAGCCGTACCTGGACATCGAGGCGATTCGCCAGGTCGATGATGTGATTGCCGGTATCCGCCTCAGCGGCAGCGCCGAGCAGCCCACCACCAAGGTGTTCTCGGAGCCGGCGATGAGCCAGGAACAGGCCTTGTCCTACCTGGTGCTGGGCAGGCCACTGGGTGGTTCTGGCGAGGACAACAACATGCTGGCCGAGGCCGCCCTGGGCCTGGGCTTGATGGGCAGTGCCGGCCTGACCGGCGGCCTGGCGTCGAACCTGGGTATCGAGGACTTCCAGCTCGATACCCAAGGCTCGGGCAACAGTACCAGCGTGGTGGCCAGCGGTAACCTGACCGAGCGCCTGAGCCTGCGCTATGGTGTTGGTGTGTTCGAGCCGGCCAATACCATCGCGCTGCGCTACAAACTGAGTAAAAAGGTCTATCTCGAGGCCGCCAGCGGCTTGGCCAGTTCGCTGGATATCTTCTACAAGCGCGATTTCTAAGCGCTGTCCCTGACCCGCGCCGGCCATCCCTGGTCGGCTGCGGCTGCTGTTGACCCCATTGAATACTGACGGTTCTGACCTGGCGTGGTGTCGGACGCCGGGTACGTGGTGTGCGGGATTGTTCAACGGGCGTGACAGTCCTGGCGACGGATGTTGCCGATCTGGCGCAGACTCAAACCGTATTTGTCGGCCAGCAGGCTGCGGGACAGGCCGTCGGCGCTTTCTTTCTGGATCTGCTGGTTGCGCAATTGCCGCTGGAAATGGTCGGCCTTGGGAATTTCCAGGGCCAGGCCGGCAAAGCGCTCGATCAGCGCGTCGAGCGCCTGGGGTGGCAGGACGTCTGCCAGCTTGGTGCGATCGCGATGCTTGGGGATGTACTTGGGGCGTCCGCCGAAGGCGCTGGTCAGGCGATAGGCGTTTTGCAAACCGATGCATTCGATCAGTGCTTGCAGCGACTGTGGGAGCTGGTTGGTTTCTATGTTGCTCAGATCTGGCGTTTCCACGTGAAGCTTCCTTTTGCTGGATGGATTTTTCAGGGCGCTTGCCGCTAGAGGTCGCGCCGTGAATCGATTCTTGATCAGCTCAGGAAAGCGTCGCTAGGCGCGAAGCGGACCAGGACTTGTAGCCTTTGAGGCTCATCATTTGAAGGCAGCAATCCAGCTCGGCGTAGGAAATGCCTTCACCCTTACGCTGTAGGCCCCAAACCTCGGGGAGAACGGCTTCCATGATGGCATTTGGGGTGCTTTACCCAACGCGGATGCAGGGGAAAGCCTCCCAAGGGCGTTGGGTGTGAAAGCTCGAGAGAAAGGCAGGAAATTCAGCATAGGAAAAAGCAGCGAGGTATCATGGCGCCGGCTCCCTGGGAGCCCCATGTCCCTGATGTCGCAAGGAACCTCCGATGACACACGTGCAGCGCCTGAAATATTCGATCCTGATCATCCTGGTGGTGCTGGGCATCATGCTCGGCCTAAGTTATCTGCAAAAGCAGGGGACCATCAGCGAGCAGACATTCCAGTACATCGCCATCGCCATCGCGGTGGTCGTGGTGGTGATCAACGGGATCCTGCGGCGCAAGGTCAAGCCTTGACGGGGCGGGCCGGCCTTTGCCTGCCGGCCATGCGCTCAGCGTGCGCTGTGCTGTTCGAGCACGGCGCGGGCCTCGGGGTTGAGGCTGTAGCATTTGTCGTGGCCAAGGCTGATCACGCCTTCGCTGCATAGGCGCTTGAGCACTTCGCGCACGCTCAGGAACGACAGCGGAATGTCCAGTTGCTCGAGTTGCGCGTGGACGCCGCGCACGCCAATGCTGCGGCCGTTGCGGTCGGCGGCGTGCAAGGCGTCGATGACCTTGAGGCGAATCAGGCTGGTGCGCAGGCCATAGCTGCGCAGCAGTTCGCGAATCTGCTCGTTGGCCAGGCGTTCTTCCGGCGCGACCGGCGGCTGGCCCGGGCTGGGGGCGACCGCCAGCGCGCGTTGCGGGTTGTACATGTGAATGCTCCTTTTCGTGGACTGTCCCGAAATCGTGTGTGCCTCACTTATAAAGACGAACGAGATCGACAAAACTGCAACTCCTCGGTAAAAAAATCCGACAACCTCTGTAGAAAACGTTGCGGCACGCCGTTAACCGTAAAATTTTCATGTGGCTGCTCGTCTGTTCGGGATAACCCGAGTTGCATGAGGAATGCCCGTGACTGCCCGTCCCCTGTTCCACCTTGGCCTTGCCGTCGCGCTGACGGGGGCCTGCCTGGTCGCCCAGGCCCGCGAAGCGGTGGGCGATGCCTCCGCGCAAATCCGCCGGACCAGCTTTGGCGTGCCACATATCCTGGCCAAGGATGAGCGCGGCCTGGGCTACGGCATCGGTTATGCCTATGCCCAGGACAACCTGTGCCTGCTGGCGGGCGAGGTGCTGACGGTCAATGGCGAGCGCTCGCGCTACTTCGGTGCCGAAGGCAAGACCGTCGAGCAGCGGGCAAACCTGGCCAGCGATGTGTTCTTTACCTGGCTCAACGCCCCCGCGGCCATCGATGGTTTTTTGCAGGCGCAACCGGTGGCGGTGCGTGACCTGCTGGAAGGTTACGCCAGCGGCTACAACCGTGCCCTGGCTGAGCGTCGCAGCCAAGGGCTGCCGGCTGAATGCGGGGCGGGCGATTGGCTGCGTCCGATCACCAGTCGCGACCTGGTCAAGTTGACCCGCCGGCTGCTGGCCGAGGGTGGGGTAGGGCAGTTCGCCGAAGCGCTGGTGGCCGCGACCCCACCGAAACTGGCCGCGCAGCGCCCGCCGGTCGACTACAGCGTGGCGCTGGCGCGCCAGGCAAGCTTTGCCGCGGAGCGCGGCAGCAATGCGGTTGCCGTGGGCGCGGAACGTTCGGCCAACGGCCGCGGCCTGCTGCTGGCCAATCCACATTTCCCCTGGGTCGGCGGCCTGCGTTTCTACCAGATGCAACTGACCATCCCTGGCCAGCTGGACGTGATGGGTGCGGCCCTGCCGGGCCTGCCGGTGGTGAATATCGGCTTCAACCGTCACCTGGCCTGGACTCACACCGTCGATACCTCCAAGCACTTCACCCTGTATCGCCTAGAGCTGGACCCGAAGGACGCCACCCGCTACCTGTTGGACGGCCAGTCGCTGCCGCTGGAGCGCCAGACCCTGAGTGTCACGGTCAAGGCCAAGGATGGCAGCCTGAGCCAGGTGGAGCGTCCGGTCTATGTCTCGAAGTTCGGCCCCGTGGTGCAGTGGCCGGGCCGCCTGGACTGGGACACCCACGCGGCCTACAGCCTGCGCGACGCCAACCTGGACAATACCCGGGTGTTGCAGCAGTGGTACCGGATCAACCGTGCCGACAGCCTGGCGGCATTGACCGACTCGGTGGCGCAACTGCAAGGCATCCCATGGGTCAACACCCTGGCGGTGGACGAGGCGGGTCAGGCGCTGTACCTGAACCAGTCGGTGGTGCCCTATGTCGACCAGGCGCTGCTCGAACAATGCAGCAATCCCAAGGCCGCGGGCCCGCTGGTGGTGCTCGACGGCTCACGCAGTGCCTGCCAGTGGAAGGTCGATGCGCAGGCGGCCCAGCCGGGGATCTTCCCCGCGCACCTGCAGCCGAGCCTGGCGCGTCGCGACTTCGTGCAGCATGCCAACGACTCGGCGTGGATGGCCAACCCGGCGCAGCCACTCACCGGTTTCTCGCCGCTGGTCAGTCGCGCCGACCAGCCCCTGGGCATGCGCAGCCGTTTCGCCCTGCAGCGTCTGCAAGGCAAGGGCAAGCTGGGTGTCGAAGAGTTGCGGCGCATGGTGTTCGATGACGAGGTCTACCAGGCCAGCCTGCTCAAACCCGACCTGCTGCAGTGGTGCCAGGGCGTCGAGGCCGATCTTGAGGCGGTGTGCGACAGCCTGCAGGCCTGGGATGGCAAGGCCGACCTGGACAGCGGCGTGGGCCTGCTCCACTTCATGAACATTTTCGCGGCATTGTCGGAGCATCCCGAGACCTGGCGGGTGCCGTTCGATCCGGCCGATCCGCTGCATACCCCGCGCGGCTTGGCGGTGGAGCAGGCGGCGGTCGGCAAGCTGCTGCGCGAGGCCGCCCTGGCGTCCCAGGCGCAGCTCGCCAAGGCCGGTATCGCCGCCGACCAGCGCTGGGGGCAGATCCAGCAGGCCGCCGATGGTACGCCGGTGCCGGGCGGTCCGCAGGCGCTGGGCGTGTACAACGCGATGGTCAGCGTGCCGGTGGGGCCGGGCAAGCGCCTGGTGGTCAGTGGTTCGAGCTATCTGCAGGTGGTCAGCTTCACCGAGCAGGGGCCGCAGGCCCAGGGTTTGCTGGCATTCTCGCTGTCGAGCGAACAGGCTTCGGCACATGCCGCCGACCAGACGCGGGCCTTCGCGGCCAAGCAACTGGCGCCGATTCCGTTCACCGAGGCGCAGATCAAGGCTGATCCGCAGTATCGGCAGTATGTGATCAGCGAGCGGGACAAGGGGCAGGTGGTCACCACCCAGTAAGGGGCGGCGCGTTGTAGGAGCGGCCTTGTGTCGCGAAAGGGGCGCGCAGCGGCCCCAGGTTTCAGCGTTTATGCAGTAATCGCCGGGGCCGCTGCGCGGCCCTTTCGCGACACGAGGCCGCTCCTACAGGGGGCTGGCGTTCAGGCGAACTCGAACGGGGCCAGCTGGAAGCCCTGTTCATCCACCTGCAGCGCCCAGCCGCGGCGATCCCAGTCACCCAGCACGATACGCCGCGCCGGCTGGCCATCGACCACCAGCTTGTGCAGCGCCGGGCGGTGGGTATGGCCATGCACCAGGGTGCGCACACCGTGCGCCGCCATCACCTTCGGCACTTCCTCCGGGGTGACATCGACGATTTCGGTGTTCTTCATCCGCGTCTGTGATTGGCTCTCGCTGCGCAGCTTGCGCGCCAGCTTTTGCCGCGTGGACAGCGGCAGGTGCCGCAGGATCCACAGGCTCAGCGGGTTGCGCAGGTAGCGACGCAGCTTCATGTAGCCGACATCGCGGGTGCACAGGGTGTCGCCATGCATCAGCAGCACCGGCTCGCCGCCCAGCTCGACCACGCAAGGGTCGTCCAGCAGGGTGCAGCCGGCCGCTTCGCAGAACGCCTGGCCGATGAGAAAGTCGCGGTTGCCATGCATCAGGTAGACCGCCGTGCCGCTGTCGGCCAGCCGGCGCAGGGCCTGGCAGATCGACTGCTGGAACGGGGTCATGGCATCGTCGCCGATCCAGGCCTCGAAGAAGTCGCCGAGGATGTACAGCGCCTTGGCATGCCGCGCACGGCCTTCGAGCAGATCAACAAACGCCCGGGTAATATCCGGGCGTTCTTCTTGCAGGTGCAGATCGGAGATCAGCAGGATCACTCAATGATCTCGGCTTTCTCGATGACCACGTCGTCTTTCGGTACGTCCTGGTGACCAGCCTTGGAGCCGGTGGCGACTTTCTCGATGGCGTCGACCACGTCCTTGCCTTCGATCACTTCACCGAATACCGCGTAGCCCCAACCCTGCACGTTCTTGCCGCTGTGGTTGAGGAAACCGTTGTCGGAGGCGTTGATGAAGAACTGCGCCGAGGCCGAGTGCGGCTCCATGGTACGGGCCATGGCGATGGTGTACTTGTCGTTCTTCAGGCCGTTGTCGGCTTCGTTCTGGATGCTGGCGCGGGTCTTCTTCTGGCTCATGTTTGCGTCGAAACCGCCGCCCTGGATCATGAAGCCCTTGATCACGCGGTGGAACACGGTGCCATCGTAGTGGCCTTCCTTGACGTACTGAACGAAGTTCTCGGTAGTCAGCGGGGCTTTTTCGGCATCCAGTTGCAGGACGATATCGCCGTGGTTGGTGCTCAGTTTGACTTTGGACATGCTGAAATTCGCTCTTTCAAGGCATACGGGAAATAGGGTGCGCGCTGCGCTCGGTTAACCTGACGCAGCATCAGGTGACCGCGACACACGCCACTGGGTGGTGATTCTGCCGGATTGTAGACCGTTGCGGCGACAAAACGCGCCACTTTGTCAGTGCTCCGGCTGTCAGCAGCTTGACTGCTTCGGCTATGATAGGCGCTTTGATTCAATCGGCCTACCCGGCCGGCTACCTGCATTCAAGGACACTATGAGCAAGCCCACTGCCGACAACGCGCCAAACGCCGCTGCCAAAGGCGCCCCCGCCGTCCCTGTGAACTTCCTGCGGCCGATCGTCCAGGCCGACCTGGACGCGGGCAAGCACCAGAGCATCGTCACCCGTTTCCCGCCGGAGCCCAACGGCTACCTGCACATTGGTCATGCCAAGTCGATCTGCGTCAACTTCGGCCTGGCCAAGGAATTCGGCGGTGCCTGCCACCTGCGTTTCGACGACACCAACCCGGCCAAGGAAGACCAGGAGTACATCGACTCCATCCAGCGTGACGTCAAGTGGCTGGGCTTCGAGTGGGCGGGCCCGGTGCGCTATGCCTCGGACTACTTCGAGCAGTTGCACGACTGGGCGGTGGAACTGATCAAGTCGGGCAATGCCTATGTCTGCGACCTGACCCCCGAGCAGGCCAAGGAATACCGCGGCAGCCTGACCGAGCCGGGCAAGAACAGCCCGTTCCGCGAGCGCAGCGTCGAGGACAACCTCGACCTGTTCGCGCGCATGAAGGCCGGCGAGTTCAAGGATGGCGAGCGGGTGCTGCGGGCCAAGATCGACATGGCGTCGCCGAACATGAACCTGCGCGACCCGATCCTGTACCGGATCCGCCATGCCCACCACCACCAGACCGGTGACAAGTGGTGCATCTACCCCAACTACGACTTCACCCACGGCCAGTCGGACGCCATCGAAGGCATCACCCATTCGATCTGCACCCTGGAGTTCGAAAGCCACCGCCCGCTGTACGACTGGTTCCTCGACAAGCTGCCGGTGCCGGCGCACCCGCGCCAGTACGAGTTCAGCCGCCTGAACCTGAACTACACCATCACCTCCAAGCGCAAGCTCAAGCAGCTGGTGGACGAAGGCCACGTCGAGGCCTGGGACGACCCGCGCATGTCGACCCTGTCGGGCTACCGCCGTCGCGGCTACACCCCGGCCTCGATCCGCAACTTCTGCGAGATGATCGGCACCAACCGTTCCGACGGCGTGGTCGACATGTCGATGCTCGAGTTCAGCATCCGCGACGACCTCGACCGTACCGCGCCACGCGCGATGTGCGTGCTGCGCCCGCTGAAGGTGGTCATCACCAACTATCCAGAGGGCCAGGTCGAGCAGCTCGAACTGCCGCGCCACCCGAAAGAGGACATGGGCGTGCGCGTGCTGCCATTCGCCCGCGAGCTGTACATCGACCGTGACGACTTCATGGAAGAGCCGCCAAAAGGCTATAAACGCCTGGAACCGGCCGGTGAAGTGCGCCTGCGCGGCAGCTACGTGATCCGCGCCGACGAGGCGATCAAGGATGCCGACGGCAACATCGTCGAGCTGCGCTGCTCGTACGACCCGGACACCCTGGGCAAGAACCCCGAGGGCCGCAAGGTCAAGGGCGTGATCCACTGGGTGCCGGCCGCTGGCAGCGTCGAGTGCGAGGTGCGCCTGTACGACCGCCTGTTCCGCTCTGCCAACCCGGAGAAGACCGAGGACGGCGGCAGCTTCCTCGACAACATCAACCCGGATTCGCTGCAGGTGCTCAGCGGTTGCCGCGCCGAGCCTTCGCTGGCCCAGGCCCAGGCCGAGGACCGCTTCCAGTTCGAGCGCGAAGGCTATTTCTGCGTCGACCTGAAAGACAGCCAGCCGGGTCGCCCGGTGTTCAACCGCACCGTCACCCTGCGTGACTCCTGGGGCAGCTGAGGAAACGCCGTGCTTTCGATCTACAACACGCTGAGCAAGACCAAGGAAGCCTTCAAGCCGCTCGATGGCAACAAGGTGCGCATGTATGTGTGCGGCATGACCGTGTACGACTACTGCCACCTTGGCCACGGCCGCAGCATGGTGGCCTTCGACCTGGTCACCCGCTGGCTGCGCAAGAGCGGCTATGCGCTCACCTACGTGCGCAACATCACCGACATCGACGATAAGATCATCAACCGGGCCAATGAGAACGGCGAGTCGTTCGACGCGCTGACCGCCCGCATGATCGATGCGATGCACGAGGACGAGCGGCGCCTGAACATCCTGCCGCCGGACCAGGAGCCGCGTGCCACCGACCACATCGCCGGCATGCATGCGATGATCCAGACCCTGATCGACAAGGGCTACGCCTACGCCCCGGGCAATGGCGACGTGTACTACCGGGTCGGCAAGTTCGCCGGCTACGGCAAGCTGTCGCGCAAGAAGATCGAAGACTTGCGCATCGGTGCCCGCATCGAGGTCGACGAGGCCAAGCAGGATCCGCTGGACTTCGTGCTGTGGAAGGGCGTCAAGCCGGGCGAGCCATACTGGGATTCGCCGTGGGGGCCGGGCCGTCCGGGCTGGCATATCGAGTGCTCGGTGATGTCCACCTGCTGCCTGGGCGAGAGCTTCGACATCCATGGTGGCGGCAGCGACCTGGAGTTCCCGCACCACGAGAACGAGATCGCCCAGAGCGAGGCCGCTACCGGCAAGCCATACGCCAACGCCTGGATGCACTGCGGCATGATTCGCATCAATGGCGAGAAGATGTCCAAGTCGTTGAACAACTTCTTCACCATCCGCGACGTGCTCGACAAGTACCACCCGGAGGTGGTGCGCTACCTGCTGGTGGCCAGCCACTACCGCAGCGCGATCAACTATTCCGAGGACAGCCTGCGTGACGCCAAGGGCGCGCTGGAGCGCTTCTATCACGCCCTGCGTGGCCTGCCGCGGGTAGCGGCGAAGGGCGGCGAGGCGTTCGTCGAGCGCTTTACCGTGGCGATGAACGACGACTTCGGAACCCCGGAAGCCTGCGCTGTGCTGTTCGACCTGGTGCGCGAGATCAACCGCTTGCGCGACAGTGATCCCGAAGTCGCCGCGGGCCTGGCGGGCCGCCTGCGCGAGCTGGGTGATGTGCTGGGTGTGCTGCAGCTGGAGGCCGATGACTTCCTGCGCGCCGGTGCCGAGGGCAAGGTCGATGCCGCCGAAGTGGAGGCGTTGATCCAGGCGCGTCTGCAGGCGCGCAGCGACAAGAACTGGGCCGAGTCCGACCGCATTCGTGACCAGCTGACCGCCATGGGCGTGGTGCTGGAAGACAGCAAGGGTGCCACCACCTGGCGCCTGGCTGACTGATCGGCGCCCGGTTTGCCAGCCAGTTGGCGGTGCGCTCAACTGCGTCGCCTGGTTCGCCAGCAAGCTGGCGCCTACGGGTATTGCAGGCCGTAATCGGCGTAGGAGCCTTGCCGGCGAACACCGGCATGGCCGGTGCCATCCACCGCGGCGCCTGGTTCGCCAGCAAGGCTGGCTCCTACGGGCGGGCAGGTCGCGGGCGGCGTAGGAGCCGGCTTTGCCGGCGAACACCGGCAAAGCCGGTGCCATCCACCGTGGCGCCTGGTTCGCCAGCAAGCTGGCTCCTACGGATGTTGCAGGCCGTAATCGGCGTAGGAGCCGGCCTTGCCGGCGAACACCGGCGCAGCCGGTGCCAGCCACCGCGCCGCCTGTTTCGCCAGCAAGCTGGCGCCTACGGGTATTGCAGGGCATAACCGGTGTAGGAGCCGGCCTTGCCGGCGAACACCGGCGCAGCCGGTGCCAGCCACCGCGTCGCCTGTTTCGCCAGCAAGCTGGCGCCTACGGGTATTGCAGGGCATAACCGGTGTAGGAGCCGGCTTGCCGGCGAACACCGGCGCAGCAGGTGCCAGCCACCGCGTCGCCTGGTTCGCCAGCAGCTGGCTCCTACGGGATCTGCGGTTCAGACCGCCTTGGTGCAGTGCAGCACCAGCCTTGCCCCACCCAATTCGCTGGCCCCCACCTCCAATCCATAGCCATGCAGGTCGACGATCGCCGCAACGATCGACAACCCCAGCCCGAACCCGGCATGACGGTGGCCTTCCTCGCTGCGGTAGAAGCGCTTGAGCACCGCCTCGCGCTCATCCGCCGGAATCCCCGGGCCGCTGTCCTCGACCGAAATCTGCACGCCCTGGGGGTTTTCCAGCGCCTCGATGCGCACCTGCCCGCCTTCGGGGGTGAACTTGATCGCGTTACCCACCAGGTTGGCCAATGCCTCGAACAGCAACTCACGGTCACCATGCAGCGCCGGCAACTGCGCGGGCTGATTCAGTTGCAAACGGATGCCTCCGTCCTCGGCCAGCGGCAGGTAGAAGTCGTGCAACTCCAGCAGCAGCCCCTGCGGGTCGAGCCGGACGAAGCCGGCGCGTCGCTGCCGGTCTTCAAGCTCGCTGATGCGCAATAACCCGCGAAAACGCGCCATCAGCGTGTCGGTCTCGCCAATCGCCTGATCCAGCGCCTCGCCTTCGGCGGAGCCGGCCGGGCTCTGCTGGCGAATGCGGTACAGCTGGGCGCGCAGCCGGGTCAAGGGCGTGCGCAGGTCGTGGGCGATGTTGTCGCACACCCCCTTGACCTCGTGCATCAGCCGCTCGATGCGGTCGAGCATGGTGTTGACGATGGCCGCCAGCATGTCCAGCTCGTCGCGGCGGGCCGACAGCGGCAGGCGGTGGGTGAGGTCGCCGGCGACGATCAGGTCGGCTTGGTCCTGGATGGCACGGATGCGCTTGAGTGGTCGGCGGCGCAACAGGTACCAACCGGCAAAACCGGGGATCAGGGTCAGCGAGATACCCCAGAGCAGCGCATGCAGGATGATCCGGGTCACCACGAACAACGAGCCGTTGTCGCGTACCAGCACCAGCCAGCGGCCGTCCTGGACCTTGATCGCCACCGCGTCGCAGCTGTCGCGGGGCAGATGCGGGTCGTCGGCGTCCAGGCAACGCTTGAGTTCATGGACCTTGCCATCGAGCCCTAGCTCCGCGGGGATGTTGCGGATGCGCCCGCCAATGGGGTTGAGCTGGCGATCGAACAGGCCGTAGGCATCGAAGCTGCGTTCTTCGAAGGCCTGGCTGGCGATCAGCGCATCGTCCAGCTGCTTGCCGCTCATGTGGGCGAACAGGTGCTGGCGTTGCAGCATGGAGTGGCGGGTGAGCTTGTTCAGGTAGCTGGTGACCTCGAAGTACAGCACCCCCATGAGGATGCTGCTCCAGGCCACGAACAGGAAACTGTACAACGCCAGCAGGCGGCTGGTGGAGGAGCTCCAGCCTTTAGACGGGTTCGGCAATGGCATAGCCGGAGCCCCGCACGGTACGGATCAGCGGGCTTTGGCCGGGCGAGTCGATCTTCTTGCGCAGGCGGCCGATATGCACATCGATCAGGTTGGTGCCGGGGTCGAAGTGATAGCCCCAGACCTCCTCGAAGATCATCATCCGGGTGATCACCTGGCCGGAGTGGCGCATCAGGTACTCCAGCAGCTTGTATTCGGTGGGCAGCAGGTTCAGCGACTGCTCGCCCCGACGCGCCTCGTGGCTGATGAGGTCCAACTCCAGGTCGGCCACCTGCAGGCGAGTCTGGGTCATCGGCACGCTGTTGCGCCGCAGCAGCACTTCGACCCGGGCGGCCATTTCGTCGGAGGCGAATGGCTTGGTCAGGTAGTCGTCGCCACCGGCGCGCAGGCCACGGACGCGTTCGTCGACGTCCGACAGGGCGCTGATCATCAGGATTGGCGTGGCGATCTTCAGGTTGCGCAGGGTGGTGACGATGGTCAGGCCATCGACCTCGGGCAGCATGCGGTCGAGGGTGATCAGCTCGTAGCCGCCGGCGATGGCCTTGGCCAGGCCTTCGCGGCCGTTGTCGGCCCAGTCGACTTCCAGCCCGTGGCTGGACAGTTCGGCGACGATTTCCTGGGCAGTGACGGCGTCGTCTTCGATGGTCAGTACGCGAGGCATGCTGGTTCCTGGGCGGCGAGTGGAGACCTGATTGTGCCAAAGAATAGACAAGCGGCGATTTAAGAAAAATTCATCTGGGTCAATGGAGCGGTAGGTGCCATACGCGAAGGGGGCATGCCATCGCTGGCATGCCCCCTTTGTTCACTGCAGGCGCAGGCCTCAGGCGACCTTGACGATCCAGCCCGCTGGCGCTTCGACGTCGCCGCTCTGGATGCCGGTCAGCTCGGCGTAGAGCTTCTGGGTGACCGGGCCGACCTTCTCCAGGTCGTGGAACACGTGCAGCTTGCCGTTGTACTCGATACCGCCGATCGGGGTGATCACCGCGGCGGTGCCGCAGGCGCCGGCCTCGATGAAGCGGTCGAGCTTGTTGATCTCGACATCGCCTTCGACCACTTTCAGGCCCAGGCGCGAGGCAGCCAGTTCCATCAGCGACAGACGGGTGATGCCCGGCAGCACCGAGGCCGATTTCGGGGTGACGAATTCGTTGTCCTTGGTGATACCGAAGAAGTTGGCCGAGCCGACTTCCTCGATCTTGGTGTGGGTCAGCGGGTCCAGGTAGATGGCGTCGGCGAAGTTGGCCTTTTTCGCCTCGGCGCCTGGCTGCAGGCTGGCGGCGTAGTTGCCACCGACCTTGGCCGCGCCGGTGCCTTGTGGCGCGGCGCGGTCGAAGCTGGAAATCTGGAAGTTGTGCGGCTTCATGCCGCCTTTGAAGTACGAACCCACCGGAATGGCGAAGATCGAGAAAATGAACTCGGGCGCGGTGCGCACGCCGATGTTGTCACCGGTGCCGATCACGAATGGGCGCAGGTACAGGGCGCCTTTGCCGTGGGGCGGCACGAACTTCTCGTTGGCCTTGACCACCTGCTTGCAGGCTTCGATGAACACCTCGGTGGGGACCTGTGGCATCAGCAGGCGAGCGCAGCTGCGCTGCATGCGCGCGGCGTTCTGGTCAGGGCGGAACAGGTTGATCGAGCCGTCCTTGCAACGGTAGGCCTTCAGGCCCTCGAAGCACTGCTGGCCATAGTGCAGGGCAGTGGAGCCTTCACTGATGTGCAGCACGTTGTCTTCGGTCAGGGTGCCCTTGTCCCACTCGCCGTTACGCCATACGGACAGGTAACGTTTGTCGGTCTTGATGTAGTCGAAACCCAGCTTGTCCCAGTTAATGCTTTCGTTACTCATGACACCCTCATTGCTCTACGCCCGAACACGGCGGGCTGCTTTTATATGCGCACCCCGCCACCATAATACATCCGGCGCGGATCGGGAACGGCCAGTCACGCAATCCGCCGGGCGAGCCTGAGTTCAGCCTAAACGCAGATAGTCCTGCAGAATCAGGTTGTGCAGAAAAACGTGGTCATGCGAGACCACCAGCAGCGCCCCCTTGAACTGTCGCAACAACTGCTCCAGCGCCTCGAGCGACGGCAGGTCGAGGTGGTTGTTCGGCTCGTCGAGCAGCAGCAGGTCCAATGGCTGTTCCCGGTACAGCACGCCAGCCAGCGCGACCTTAAGCCGTTCGCCGCCACTGAGCAGGGCTCCGGGCAGTGCGATGCGTGCCGCATCGATGCCCAGCTGCGCCAGGCGACGATGCAGTTCGTCGCGCTGCAGGCGAGGGTTGGCGGCGCGCAGGTGTTCCACGGCGCTCTGTCGCGGTTCCAAGCAGCTGCCGTGCTGGTCGAGCAAGGCCACTTCGCCGGTCAGCCGCAGGCTGCCCGCGCGCGGCGCCAGTTCACCGGCCACCACCCGCAGCAGGGTGGACTTGCCGCTGCCGTTGTCGCCCACCACCCCCAGCCGCTGGCCCAGGCACAGGCGCAGGTCCAGCGCATTGGTCGTGCCCCGTGGCAGGCACAAACCCTCCAGGGCCAGCACCTCGCGCCCCGCGTGCCGTTGCGGCGTGGGGACGTGCAGCATGATCGGCACCTCGCGCTCGACTTGGCGCGCTGCCTGGCGCACCTGTTCGTCCAGCGCTACCTTGGCGTCTTGCTGCTCGCGGCATTGGCGCCCGGCAGTGGCCTGGCTGCGCTGTTGCTGGCGGTCGAGCAGAATCTGCGCCTGGTTCGCCTGCCTGGCCTGGCGCCCGGCGCGGGCCTGGTGACGTTCGAGGTTCTCGCGCCGACGTTGCATGGCCAGGGCCTGGCGTTGACGCTGCTGCTTGAGGCGCAGCAATTGCTGCGCGGCCAGTTCGGCCTGCGCGGTACTCTGCTGCCGGTAGAAATCGAAATCGCCGCCATAGGCGCGCAGGCCAAGGGGCGACAGTTCGACGATGCGTGCCATGTGCCCGAGCAGTGCCCGGTCGTGGCTGATCACCAACAGGCCTTTTTCCCAGCCCTGGAGCATCTCCAGCAGCATGGCCCTGGCGCTGCTGTCCAGGTGGTTGCTTGGCTCGTCGAGGATCAGGTAGTCGGCCTCGCTCAGCCAGGCGCCGAGCAGGGCGACGCGCATGGCCTGGCCGCCGCTCAGGCGATTGGCCGGGCAGTGCGGGTCGAGGTGACCCAGGCCATGGCCTTGCAACTGGGCCTGCAATCGCGCGCGGATGTCCCAGCGATCGCCGACTGCGTCGAAGTCCGCCGGATCGATGCTGCCGCGTTCGATCCGTTCGAGGGCGCGCAGGGTGCCACCGACCTGGGCCAGGTCAGCGAGCGTGGCGCTGTTGGCGAGCAGCTGCTGCTCGAGATGATGCACTCGACCATGGCGCAGGCAGCGACCTTGGCTGGGCTCGCGCAGGCCGGCCAACAGTTGCCCGAGCAGGCTCTTGCCAACGCCGTTGCGTCCGACCAGGCCGGTGTGGCGCAGGTCGAAGGATTCGTTGAGGTCGGTGAAAAGCGGGCTGCCATCGGGCAGGACCAGGGTGACGCTGTCCAGCGTCAGGATCGACGAGTTCGTCATGCACAACTCCACTCATGCCGCGACATCCCCGGTGCGAACCGGAGCCTGAAGACTGGCCGTCAGGCTGACGGCGGCATCAATGGCGCATTGGACGAATACCTCGTGGTGTGGCGTGCGTGCAAGACTAGTCCAGCAATGCGTTGGAAGGCAACGTTTTCGCCTATGCGCGTCGTCAGCACATGCGCACCCCCCTGTAGGAGCGGCCTCGTGTCGCGATAGGGCTGCGCAGCAGCCCCGGGATTTCAGGGTTTGCGCATAAATTGCTGGGGCTGCTGCGCAGCCCTATCGCGACGCAAGGCCGCTCCTACAGAACCGCGCAGGGCTTGAAAGGCTCAGCGCAAGCGCCGGTTCCAGTCGCCGCCATGATCGCGCCAGCAGGCCTCCTCGCTGTCGAAACGCAGATGCCAGGCCACATGGTCCAGCGCGATGCCAGCATCGCTCAGCGCCTGGCCAGTCAGCGCGATCATCCGCGCCTTGTCCGCGCCGGCCAGTGCGCGGGCCATGTCGGTGTCGTCGGTGAACACCCAGGTGATGCGCAGGCTGGCGGGGAAGTCATCGAGGTCGACCCGATGGGTGAGCCAGGCAAAGCCGACGATCTCGGCCTGGGCGACGCTGCAGGCGTCGGTCAGGCAGGCGACCATCTCGCGCTCCAGGCGCGCCAGCGCTCGGCGATTGCCCGCCATCAGTCGTCGATCTGCTGGCAGAAGCGCAGACGGTTGCCGAACGGGTCGGCCACCTGCATCTCCAGGCCCCAGTCCACCGCCTCGGCCGTGGGGCGGGCGTAGCCATACCGCTTGGCCAGCAGCTCGTGCTCCAGGGCCTTGAGGTCGGCGACCCGGGCGAACACCGCCGAGCCGGGGGTGGCATCGCCATGGTGTTCGGACAGGTGCAGGATCAGCCCGTCGCGGTGAACCTGCATGTACAGCGGCAGGTCGGCGGCGAAGCGGTGTTCCCAGTCGAGGGTGAAGCCGAGGAAGTCGAGGTAGAACTCCCGGGCCTTGTCCACCGAGAAGATGCGCAGAATCGGAATGGCGGGGGCGAATTGCATAGTCAGGCTCACTGATTGGCGGGTGGCTGGGGCGCCGTCATGCGCTTGCGCGTCTGCTCGTCGATCTGCTCGCGCAGGGCTTGGAACAGCGGCGCGGCGTCAGTATAGCGGCGGCCGTAGTCGAGGTTGAAGGCGTAGTCGAAGTCCGGCGGGTTGGCGCCTTGGGTGTGCTGCAACAGGGTTTCCAGCTTGTCCAGCGCCTTCACCGCAAGGGCCTCGGCACTGCGTGCGGCGGTGTACTCCTGCCACAGGTCGAGGATGCCAGTGCGCAGCGGCTCGTCGAGCACCGCGCACAGTTGCCGCAGGTCGGCGAACTCCTGCTGGTCCTTGTCCTGGCCGGGGTGCTGGGCGACGGCGGGAATGTCGCCGTGCAAGGCCTCGCCCAGGTCGTGGATGACACACAGCTGCACGACCTTCAACAGGTCCAGGCCAGGCATCTGGTCGGCGAACACCAGGGCCATCAGGCACAGCCGCCAGCTGTGCTCGGCGGTGCTCTCGGTGCGGCCGGTGGCGGTGTGGGCGCTGCGTAGCACGTCCTTGAGACGTTCGGCCTCGCGCAGAAAGGCCAGGCGGTTGGCCAGCAGTTGGTGATTCATTGCAGCTCCCAGGGTGGATACAGCCCACTAGCCTAGGCGCGGGGCCGCCCGTGGGCCACGGATAATTTATGCGCGCAGGCTCACGCCAGGGTTTCGACCAGGCGCGCCGCGCTGCCGTCGGCCAGCAGTAGGCGGGTCCAGCGGCAGCGCCCGGCCGTGATCGGCACCACCCGCGAGCGATTGTGGCCGGTGTCGAACTCCAGCGCTGGTGGCGCCAGCTGTTCACGCCAGCCCAGCGCCTGCAGGCTGGCCTCGCGCTGCATGATCGCCTCGCTGCTGAAGCGCCAGAGCGAGCGCCCCAGCAGGTCCGATAGCGGCAGGGCGAACTCGGCGGCGCGAGAGGGCGAGCAGGCCAGCAGGCGGTGGCTGAGGTCGCAGACCAGGTGCACCGGTCGCTGGTTGCCCTCCACCAGGCGGGCCAACGCCTGATCGGCGGCGGCACTCAGGCGGGCGCCGAGCAGTTGCCCGAGACGTGCCTGCTCCTGCGGGCTCATCAGCTGCTGGCCGTTCTCCCAGCGGGAAATGGTCGATTGCGCCACACCGAACAGCTGGGCGGCGTGCGCTTGCTTGACCCGGTGCAGCAGGCGCCAGCGGCGCAGCGCGATACCCAGGCCGGCGGGTTGGGGCAGGGCGGTAGCGGGCATGGGCTGACCTGTCGGGCACCGGAACGGAGCAGCAGTGTCGCGCGGGCTCTACGGCGGGGCAAGGCGCACTGACCGGCGGTTCGCAAGTTTCATCTGCGTTCACCTGCGCAGTTGGCCCGCTCCCTGCTATATCCAGCCAGCGAATTTGATCGAGTGGTCAACCCGGTGCGCTTGCGCGCGACCGGCGCATGACCCTCCAGGCGGCCGCCAGGCCACGGATCTCAGGGGTAGCAGGATGACACTGGGGCAACGGATAGAGGCACCGCAGGCAGACCCAGGCTGGAGTGCCCAGCTGCAGTTGCGCTTCAACCTGCGCGAGGGGGTGACCCGCCTTGGTGCGCGGCGCCATGTCGGACCACTTTTGGTGCAGCGCCCGTTCCATCCGGAAGGCGCGCCGTGCCATGTGTATGTGCTGCACCCACCAGGCGGCATCGTTGGCGGGGACCGGCTGGACCTGGATATCCATCTCGAGACGGGCAGCCATGCGTTGTTGACCATGCCGGGAGCCAGCAAGTTCTACCGTAGCGTCGGCCCGACCGCGCGCCTTGCCCAACGTTTTCACCTGCAGGCCGGCAGCACCCTGGAGTGGCTGCCCCAGGACAGCATTTTCTTCAATGGCGCCCGTGCCAGCCTCGACAGCCATTTCACCCTCGAGCTCGGCGCCCGCCTGCTGGCCTGGGAAACCCTGTGCCTGGGCCGCCCGGTGATCAACGAAGGTTTCGCCCAGGGCGCGCT
Source organism: Pseudomonas muyukensis (assembly GCF_019139535.1). Lineage (NCBI taxonomy): Bacteria > Pseudomonadati > Pseudomonadota > Gammaproteobacteria > Pseudomonadales > Pseudomonadaceae > Pseudomonas > Pseudomonas muyukensis. The sequence goes on from NZ_CP077073.1 coordinate 3,031,161, forward strand.
GGACAACCGCTTGTGCATCGAGCTGCCCGACGAACCTGGCCTGCACGAGCGCCTGCGCATCGAGGGGGGCCACCTGGAGAAGCTCGCTGGCCACCCCTTGCTCGCCACCTTCTGTGCCACGCCCGCCGACCCAGCCGTGCTGGAGCGGGTGCGCCAGTTGCTCGACGGCTTGCCCACGCCGGCCGGGGCCACCTTGCTTGGCCCGCTGCTGGTGATCCGCCTGCTCGACCACGACAACCAACACCTGCAACACAACCTGCAGCGCCTCTGGCACCTGCTGCGCCCGGCCGTGCTCGGCCTGGCGCCGTGCCCGCCGCGCATCTGGGCCACCTGAGAGAGCCGCCATGGAGCTGACCCCGAGAGAGAAAGACAAACTGCTGCTGTTCACCGCCGCGCTGCTGGCCGAGCGCCGGTTGGCCCGCGGCCTGAAGCTCAACTACCCGGAAGCGGTGGCGTTGATCAGCGCCGCGGTGCTCGAAGGCGCCCGCGATGGGCGCACGGTGGCCGAGCTGATGAGCCTGGGCCGCGAAGTACTGGAGCGTGGACAGGTGATGGACGGTGTGCCCGAGATGCTCCCCGACGTCCAGGTCGAAGCGACGTTCCCCGACGGCACCAAGCTGGTGACCGTGCATGACCCCATCGTCTGAGGTGCTGCCCATGATTCCCGGAGAGATCCAGGTCGCCGCCGGCGACATCGAACTCAACGTCGGCCGCCAGACGCTCAGCGTCAGCGTGGCCAACCACGGCGACCGCCCGGTGCAGGTCGGTTCGCATTACCACTTCTTCGAGGTCAACGACACCCTGGTGTTCGAGCGTGCGCCGACCCGCGGCTTTCGCCTGGACATCCCGGCCGGCACCGCGGTGCGTTTCGAGCCGGGCCAGGCCCGTACCGTCCAGTTGGTGGCCTATGCCGGCAAGCGCGAGGTACATGGCTTCCAGGGCAAGGTGATGGGCGCGCTGGAGGGCAGGGCATGAGCCGTATTTCCCGGCAGGCCTACGCGGACATGTTCGGCCCCACCGTCGGCGACCGCGTGCGCCTGGCCGACACCGCGCTGTGGGTGGCGGTGGAGCAGGACTTCACGGTCTATGGCGAGGAGGTCAAGTTCGGCGGCGGCAAGGTGATTCGCGACGGCATGGGCCAGGGCCAGATGCTGGCCGCCGAGGCCATGGACCTGGTGCTGACCAACGCTCTGATCATCGACCACTGGGGCATCGTCAAGGCCGACATCGGCATCAAGCACGGGCGCATCGCCGCCATCGGCAAGGCCGGTAACCCCGATGTCCAGCCAGGCGTGACGATCCCGGTGGGGCCGGGCACCGAGGTCATCGCCGCCGAAGGCAAGATCGTCACCGCCGGTGGCATCGACTCGCACATCCATTTCATCTGCCCGCAGCAGGTCGAGGAAGCGCTGAGCAGCGGCGTCACCACCTTCATCGGCGGTGGCACCGGGCCGGCCACCGGCACCAACGCCACCACCTGCACCCCTGGCCCCTGGTACCTGGCGCGCATGCTCCAGGCCGCCGACAGCCTGCCAATCAACATCGGCCTGCTGGGCAAGGGCAATGCCTCGCGGCCCGAGGCCCTGCGCGAGCAGATCGCCGCCGGTGCCGTGGGCCTGAAGCTGCACGAGGACTGGGGCTCGACCCCGGCGGCCATCGACTGCTGCCTGGGCGTGGCCGAGGACCTGGACATCCAGGTGGCGATCCATACCGACACCCTCAACGAGTCGGGCTGCATCGAGGATACCCTGGCCGCCATCGGCGAACGCACCATCCACACCTTCCATACCGAGGGCGCTGGCGGCGGCCACGCCCCGGACATCATCCGCGCGGCCGGCCAGGCCAACGTGCTGCCGTCCTCGACCAACCCGACCCTGCCGTACACGCTCAACACCGTCGACGAGCACCTGGACATGCTCATGGTCTGCCACCACCTGGACCCGAGCATCGCCGAGGACGTGGCCTTTGCCGAGTCGCGCATCCGCCGCGAGACCATCGCCGCCGAGGACATCCTCCACGACATCGGCGCCTTCGCCATGACGTCGTCCGACTCCCAGGCCATGGGCCGGGTCGGCGAGGTGGTGCTACGCACCTGGCAGGTGGCGCACCAGATGAAGCTGCGCCGCGGCCCGCTGGCGCCGGACAACGGCTATTGCGACAACTTCCGGGTCAAGCGCTACATCGCCAAGTACACGATCAACCCGGCGCTGACCCACGGCATCGCCCATGAAGTGGGCTCGGTGCAGGTGGGCAAGCTGGCCGACCTGGTGCTGTGGGCGCCGGCGTTCTTCGCAGTCAAGCCGGCGCTGGTGCTCAAGGGCGGGATGATCGCCTGCGCGCCGATGGGCGATATCAACGGCTCGATCCCCACCCCGCAGCCGGTGCACTACCGGCCGATGTTCGGCGCCCTGGGCGCGGCGCGCCATGCCACGCGCATGACGTTTCTATCCCAGGCTGCCATGGACCGTGGCCTGGCCGCGCAACTGAACCTGCGCAGCCTGATCGGCGTGGCCCATGGCTGTCGGCGGGTACGCAAGGCCGACATGGTCCACAACAGCCTGCAACCGCGGATCGAGGTCGACGCGCAAACCTACCAGGTGCGCGCCGACGGCGAACTGCTGGTGTGCGAACCGGCCCGTGAACTGCCGCTGGCCCAGCGGTACTTCCTGTTCTGAGGGCGCGATGCCAATCAACGCCGCACGTTCTGGTTTGTTTTGAAGGAGTGAACATGATCGTACTGACCCAAAGGCTCAACGGCGCCGCCAGGGTGACCGGCAGCGTCACCCTCAGTGTCGACAGCCGCATCAAGAGCCGCCTGCGCGTGACCCTCGATGATGGCCGCGAGGCCGGGCTGATGCTCGAGCGCGGCCACCTGCTGCGCGGCGGCGAGTTACTCGCCGATGCCGATGGCGGCCAGGTGATTCGCGTGCTGGCGGCGCCCGAAGCGGTGTCGACCGTGCGCTGCGCCGACCCGCACTTGCTGGCCCGCGCCGCCTACCACCTGGGCAATCGGCATGTGCCGCTGCAGATCGAGCCGGGCTTGCTGCGCTACCAGCACGACCATGTACTCGACGACATGCTGCGTGGCCTGGGCCTGAGCGTCGTTGCCGAACAGGCGCCGTTCGAGCCCGAGGCTGGCGCCTACCAGAGCACCGCGCACAACCATGGCCACCCGTTCGTGCGCCTGAATGCCCCTTCCTGACCTGTGGAGCTTGCAATGAAGAAGACCTTGGCCTTTGTGCTGTTGATGGTGGCCCTGCCGGCCTTCGCCCACCCCGGGCACGATGCCAACCCGTTGCAGGATGGCTTGTTGCACCCGCTGACCGGCCTTGACCACCTGCTGATGCTGCTCGGTACCGGGGTGCTGGCGGCCCTGACCGGACGCCGCCTGAGCTTGCCGCTGGCGACCCTGGCGGCGATGTTCGCCGGCGCCGTGTGCGGCCACCTGTTCGGCGATGTGCTCGGCATGGAACCGATGATCGTCGGTTCGCTGTTGGTGGCCGCCGCCGCCCTGTTGTTGCCCAGCCGCCAGTGGCTGTTGGCGCTGATCATGCCGGTGTTCGCCTTGTTCCACGGTTGGGCCCACGGCGTGGAAGCCACCCCGAGCGCGTTCTGGCTGTTCAGCGCCGGCTTCGTCACCGTCAGTGGCCTGTTGCTGGCGGCAGGTTTCGCTGGCGGTTGCCTGTTGCGCCGTCACACGGGGTTGCAGAAAGCCTTCGCTGGCGGCCTGCTGGCCGGTGCCGCGCTGGTGCTGGCCGGTTGATGCCCAGCGACCTGGCGCTGCTGCGCCTGCTGCAACTGGCCAGCCCAGGGCTGCCGGTGGGTGGCTTCACCTACTCGCAAGGCCTGGAATGGGCCGTCGAGGCCGGTTGGGTGAAGGGCGCCGCAGGTTTTGCCGCCTGGCAACGCGAGCAAGTGCGCGACACCCTGGGCTGCCTCGATTGGCCGCTGCTGGCCCGCCTGTACCAAGCCTGCCAGGCGCAGGATGCGCAAGCGTTCGGCCACTGGACGCGCTTTGTGCTGGCCAACCGCGAGACCGCCGAGCTGCGCCTGGAGGAGTGCCAGCGCGGCAGCGCCCTGGCACGGCTGCTCGACGGCTGGCAGTTGGCCCAGGAGCCGGCCTGGCGGTCCAGCCTGGAACTCAGCCAGCTCGGTGGCATGGCCTGGCTGGGCGCGCATTGGTCGATTCCGCTGCGCCAGCTTGCCCTGGGCCATGGCTACGCCTGGCTGGAAGGGGCGGTGATGGCTGGGGTCAAGCTGGTGCCGTTCGGCCAGCAAGCCGCCCAGACGTTGTTGCGCGACCTGAGCGCGGAGCTGCCCGCCGTGCTCGATCAAGCCTTGCTGCTGCAGGACGACCAGCTCGGCGGCGGCCTGCCACTGCTGGCGATTGCCTCGTCACGCCACGAAACCCAATACACCCGTTTGTTCCGTTCCTGAGGACTGCCCCATGCAAAACTACCAGCAACCCCTGCGTGTCGGCGTCGGCGGCCCGGTCGGCTCCGGCAAGACCGCGCTGCTCGAAGCCCTGTGCAAGGCCATGCGCGATGAGTACCAGATCGCCGTGGTGACCAATGACATCTACACCAAGGAAGACCAGCGCATCCTCACCGAAGCCGGGGCCCTCGAGCCCGAGCGCATCGTCGGTGTCGAAACCGGCGGCTGCCCGCACACCGCGATCCGCGAGGATGCCTCGATGAACCTGGCCGCGGTCGAGGCCCTGGCGCGCAAGTTCGGCAACCTCGAAGTGATCTTCGTCGAGAGTGGCGGCGACAACCTCAGTGCCACCTTCAGCCCGGAGCTGGCCGACCTGACGGTTTATGTGATCGATGTCGCCGAAGGCGAGAAGATCCCGCGCAAGGGTGGGCCGGGCATCACCAAGTCGGATTTCCTGGTGATCAACAAGACCGACCTGGCGCCTTACGTCGGGGCCTCGCTGGAGGTGATGGCGCGTGATACCCAGCGCATGCGCCCACAGCGGCCATGGACGTTCAGTAACCTGAAAAAGGGCGAAGGCCTGCAGGCTGTGATCGATTTTATCGTCGAGCGCGGGATGCTGGGAGCAGGGCGTAGCGGGCGGCAGGACCGCTAGGCCCGGCATGCCAGGTTTTACCCACGAGAACAGGGGAATGGGCGCCTGGGCCATGAGGATGCCTGGGCCGCATCAGCCGCGTGCCAGGGGGTTAGAGTCGTTGCAGCTGCGCTTGCGGTACACGGGCCGGCTCATTCACTCAAGGAAGCCAATATGAATACCATCGCATTGATCGTGCTACTGACTGCCACCGACCCTGATCGAGTCCCACGTGTGGCTGCCCCCTTCGAGGCAGACGTCAGCCTCGGGCACCGTGTCGGCCCGGGGCAACTGGCTGGGCTTGGCCACTATGGCGGCGTTGCGCCGATGCAGTGCCCGAACGACCGGTTCCCGAGCCCGGTAGGGCACTGTCAGCCGGATTGGGACTTCGACTGATCGCCCAAGCCGCGCCAAAGGCGCTGAACCTGCAAGACGACACTGGGCCTGTAACGGTGGCGTCTGCGCAAGCGCCTGGCGGCCACTGGGCGGCGGCAGGCTCGCCTGCAAAAATATGCTCAAGGCATAGGTAAATGCTGGGTCGTCCAGGTCACCATGGGCACCCGCGCCGCGGTACAGTGGCAGGCAAATCCCCGGCGCCGAGCGTGCCAGAGAGGTGCTCATGGCTTCCTACACCTTGCGTCAACTCAAGTACTTCGTCACCACCGTCGAGGCTGGCAGTGTCGCCGAGGCCTCTCGCCAGCTGTATATCGCCCAACCGTCGATCTCCACGGCGATCAAGAGCCTGGAAGAAAGCTTCGGTGTGCAGTTGTTCATTCGCCACCATGCCCAGGGCGTCTCGCTGACGCCGGGCGGCAAGCGCTTCTACGCCAAGACCCGGGCCTTGCTGCAGATGGCCCATGAGTTCGAGCAGAACGCCCTGGCCGACAACGACACTGTGGCCGGGCAGATCGACATCGGTTGCTTCGAGACCGTGGCGCCGCTGTACCTGCCACGGCTGATCGCCGGTTTTCGTGATCGTTACCCAGGGGTCGACATCCGCCTGCGCGACGGTGAGCAGCAGGACCTGATCCAAGGCCTGACCGCCGGCACCTTCGACCTGGCGCTGCTCTATGACCACGACCTCGACGGCACCATCGAAACCGAACCCTTGATGGCACCACAGAAACCCTACGTGCTGTTGCCGGAGAAACACCGCTTCGCCGGCCAGGCCCAGGTATCGTTGCGCGACCTGTGCCCGGAGCCGATGATCCTGCTCGACGTGGCGCCCAGCCGCACCTACTTCGTCAGCCTGTTCCACGACCTGGGACTGACGCCGAATATCGTCTTCAGCTCACCCTCGATAGAGATGGTGCGTGGCATGGTGGGGCAGGGCTTCGGTTTCTCGCTGCTGGTAACCCGGCCGCACTCTGAATTCAGCTATGACGGACAGCGCCTGGTGACCCTCGACATCACCGAGCCGGTGGCCTTGTCCGGGCTGGCTGCGGCGCACTTGAAACGCATGCAACTGACCAAGCCCGCGCAGTTGTTCGTCGAGTTCTGCCGGGAGCAACTGGCCAATCTGTAGCGCCGGCTTGCCGGGGGCCGGCCGAGCCCGCATGATGCGTCGATGACCCGACTTAGCCGTTTACACGCTGTCAGGCGCAGCCTGCGCCCGGACGGCCAGCATCTGCTCTGGCTGCGTTACCAGCGGCCTTATCACTGGCCCTCGACGCTGGCCTTCCTCGCCGCGCGGTGCATCCCCGGCATCGAGACCTGCAGCGAGGGGGTGTACCGGCGCAGCTTGGTCTTTGCCGGGTGCCAGGGGCTGTTGCAGGCCAAGCCGGGGGCTTGCCTGCAGGTGCGTTTGAGTGGGGTGGGCGCGGCGCAGGTGCCAGGGCTGATTGCGCGCTTGCGTCGGGTGTTCGACCTGGATGCGCAGCCGGCGCGGATTGCCGCGGCGCTGTCGAACGACCCGTTGATGGCTCGGTTGCTGGGCGCCCGGCCGGGCCTGCGCGTGCCCAAGGGGTGGGAGCCCTGCGAGCAGGCGATGCGCACGGTGCTCGGGCAGCAGATCAGTGTCGCCGGCGCCATGACCCTGGCCGGGCGGCTGGTGGCGCGCCACGGGCAGCCGCTGCGCGCCGCCGAGCCGTGCCTGAGCCATGTGTTTCCCAGCGTCGAAGCACTGGCGGTGGCCGAGTTGAGCGGGCTGGGCATGCCCCAGGCGCGGGCGACGACCCTGTCGACCCTGGCCAGGGCCTTGCTCGCCCAGCCCGACCTGCTGCGGCCCGGCCAGGCGCTTGAGCAGGCTATCAAGCGCTTGTGCCTGCTCAAGGGTATCGGCCCGTGGAGCGCGCATTACCTGGCCTTGCGCCAACTGGGCGATAGCGATGCACTGCCCCTGGGGGACGTGGCGCTGGTCAAGGCCCTGCGCCTGCATGAGGGCCCCCAGGCCCAACTGGCCGAGCGCGCCCAGGCCTGGCGGCCCTGGCGCGCCTATGCGGCGCAGCACTTGTGGGCCTCGTTGGCCGACTGCAACCCGGCAAGCGGCCGCCAGGACAGGTAAGCGGTCGAATCCGGACCACCTGTCGGGCCAGCCACACTGTCGGTCGAACGACCTGCCTGCGACCAGGTTCTTCCACTAAGGTGCAAGAGGATTGCGCTGCTCTTCATCGCCTGGGCGAAGGGACGGTCGCCGCGGCGTAATCCTACACAACAGGCCAGACAGAGAGGGACGTACCATGTCATTGATTGGCGTTTCGATGCTTGAAATGCGGCAGATGATCGAACAGGCCTGCCTGCCCGATCGCTGCGAGGTGAGCTGCCCGGATGGCGAAAACCTCACTATCCGCCTCGGCCAGGGCCAGAGCCTGGACGATTGCCTGACGGTCACCGGGGTGCCGGTGGCCAGCCTCAACAGTTGCCGCGACCTGGTTGGCCTGGTGACCCAGCTCAAGGAGCAGCGCCACGGCCAGCCGCAGCCGCTCAAGGCCATAGCCTGAGCGGCGACAGCCCGGTCAGCCAAGGCTGGCCGGGCGCACATATTCAGGCATCAGGCCGTTGAACCAGAACAGGATCATCGATACCAGCAGGGTGACCAGCAGCAACAGCCCCACCCCCCAGACGCAGGTGGCGAACAGCATGGCCTGTTCCTTGCGCAGCCGCAGGAAGGTTTGCAGGCCGCCATACAGCAGCACGCTGGCATACGCCGACGCCGCCAGCAACGCGACCACCGCCAGCCAACGCACCGGGACCAGGCCCACCACCCCGGCGAAGAACCAGGGCGTGGCGCAATAGGCGGCAAAGCCGATGCATTGGTTGAGGCTCGGTTGCACATCGAAGCCGCGCGACATCCAGCGGATCATCACCCCCATCAACATCACCCCGACCACGGTCGTGGCATACAGCAGCCCGGCCAACTGTGCCGCGCTGGTCAGGCCCAGGCGTACCCGTGCCTCGGTGGCCAGGCTCCAGCCGAAGGTGCTGGTGCCGACGAACAGGCACAGGGCCGGGATCAGCGCCAGCACCAGCAGCCGTGGCAAGTATTGCTGCGGATGGTCCTCCTCGGCCCGGCGGATCTCGATCCAGGCGTCGGCCGGGTGGGTGAAGAGCTTGAGCAATGGGCTGTTCATGGCGTTCTCCTCGCAAGGCAGGCACTGCCTTTCTGTTATGGAGACGCGGGTTTGCGGCAGGGTTCAGCCGGGCTTGCCGCCGTTGATCGGCTATTGCAGTTCCAGCAGCAGGTTGAGGCCGCCATCGCCGCAGCGCACATGGTCGCGGACCACGCCGTGGTAGCTGCGGCCCTCCCAGACGAACGCGACGCTGTGGGCGCGCTCCACCTTGCCCGGCAGCGGCGGTTCGATATGCAGGCGCAGGGCCGGGCGCCCCTGCAGGTTGAGGGCTGCCACCTGCACCTGGCAGGCGGCGCGCTGCGCCACTGGGCCGAACAAGGTGTCACGGACGAAGTCCAGCTCCAGGCAGGCACAGGGCGCACGGCAGGACATCTTCATGGCGGGCTCCCGATGAAAGAGGCGATACATCAATCATTGGAAGCCTGGCGCAGGAAGGTGTTCAAATTATTTCAATGCCGTTGGGCGGCTTACGGGCGCTGCGGCACTACCGAAGTGCCAAAACTGTTGCCCATGCGCGTGGAGGTTGCCGCCGGGGTGGCCAGCCCCATCTGGTTGGGCGCCTTGCGCTGCAACTGGCGCGCCGGGTCGAGCTGTTCGCGCAGGCCTTTGGCCGCCTGCGGCGCGCCACCCTTGAGTTGCTCGGTGAGGCAGTCGTAGGCCAGCGCGCGTGCCTGGCCGACTTGCACATCGATACAGCCTTGCGCAGGTTTGCGCTGCTCGGCGAACAGCGGCCCGGCAGCGGCCAGCAGCAAAGCGAGGGTGGCAAGCGATAACCGGCCCATGGTGCAGCTCCTCGATCGAATCCTGGCGGCAGTCTAGCCCTCGCGGGCCCTGGGCGGGGTGAAGCTTTGGTTGCCGTGGGCTGTCACCACAGCGTCATACACAGGCCCCAGGATGACGTCTTCCCGGCGACGGCGGCCAGCAAGGAGGCCTGTTCATCCGTGCGTGCATTGCTCGTGGCCGGTGCGCTGATGCTGGCCTGGTCGCTCGTTGCGCCGCCGCTGCGCGGCCAGTCGTTGCTGACCCTGGACATTCCGGCACAAGCCTTGGACCAGGCGCTGGACAGCTTCGCCCGGCAAAGCGGCCTGGCCGTGCTGGTGGACCAGGGCCTGGTGGCCGGGCAACGCTCGAGCCCCGTACGGGGCCGCTATGCCGCGCGCGAAGGGTTGCAGCGCCTGTTGCAGGGCTCCGGGCTACAGGCGCGCTACAGCGGCAGTGGTGGCTTTACCGTGCAACCGCTGCGTTTGAACGCGTTTTCACCACGCAAGCGGGAGGGCGGCGGCGTGGCTGGCAGTTACGCCCTGGCGCTGCAGCAGGCAGTCGAACGGGCCCTGTGCGGCTCGACGCTGACCCGGCCAGGTGCTTACCGGGCAGCCCTGCAAGTCTGGATCGACGGTCGCGGGCAGCTGCTGCAGAGCCGTTTGCTGGCCTCGACCGGCGACCCCTTGCGCGACGCCGCGCTGATCGAACGCTTGCGCGCGCTACGCCTCGAGGCGGCGCCGCCGACATCCCTGGCGCAGCCGGTAACCCTGCTGCTGCGCCCGGTACCCATGGATTGCCCATTTTCGCAAGGAGCTGCGGCGGCATGAACAAACCCCGGGACAGTGCGCTGGTCAAACTGTTTCTGTCCTCCTACGACGCGTTCAGGGTGCGCCTGAAACGCCGACTGGGTTCGGACGACCTGGCCAACGATGTGCTGCAGGAGACCTACCTGCGGGTCGACCGCCTGGAGGCGGTGGACAATGTGCACAAGCCCGGCGCCTACTTGTACCGCATGGCCCTCAACGTTGCCGCCGATCGCCGCGAGGCCGACGCGCGCCTGCTCACCGGCGCCGAAGTGGAGGCCTTGCTGCAGGTTGGCGAGGACCAGGACCCGGCACGTATCGTCGGCGGCCAGCGCGAGATCCAGAGCCTGATGGGCGCCTTGTACGAGTTGCCGGCACGGCGCCGGCGGATTTTCATTGCCGCACGCCTGGAAGAGGCCTCGCACCTGGAAATCGCCCAGCGCTTCGGCATTTCCACGCGCACGGTGGAAAAGGAACTCAAGGCGGCGCTGGGGCACTGCGCGGCGCGCCTGGACAGAAAAGTGTTTCAGCGCTTCGGTCCAGGCGCGGGAAAACCGTCTTGATCAATAGTCGACCCATTCATGTGAGCACCATGCCCAAGATTGCGCCCGATCCCGACTTGCAGCGCCAGGCCCTGGACTGGCTGGTACGGCTGACTTCCGGCCAGGCCACCGAGGCCGATGCCCAGGCCTTGAGGCACTGGTGCGCGCGCAGCCCGGCGCATGCCGAGGCGTTCGTCCAGGCCAGGCAGCTGTGGCAACTGCTGGGCCCGGCGGCGCGCCAGGCTCGCCAGGTGGTGCCGCTGCCGACGCTGAGCCGGCGGGCGCTGCTCGGCGGCGCGGTGGCGGCCTCGGCGGCGCTGGTGATGTGGCGTGGCGGCTGGCTGCAAGGCTTTGCCGCGGCGCCGGCGGCCTTTGCCACCGAGGCGGGTGAGCAGCGCCGCGTCGAGTGGGCCCCCGGCGTCGAGCTGGAGCTGAACGTGCGCACCCAGGTCGGTCGCGAGGCGCACGGGATTGCCCTGTTGAGTGGCGAGATCGAAGTGCAGGCCCGGCGGGCCGTGCAGGTGCGGGCCGGGGAGGGGCTGATCGATGCCGAGCAGGCCCGCTTCAATGTGCGCGAGGATGAGGGTGGCGTCTGCGTCACCTGCCTGAGTGGCGAGTTGCGTATCGTCGCCCAGGGCCAGGCCGAGGTGCTGCCGGCGGGGCGCCAACTGCGCTACGACGCCCAGGGCCTAGGCGCCGCCGGGGCCTTCGATGCCAGCCAGGTCATGGCCTGGCGCGAGCGCATGCTGGTGTTGCGCGACGCCCCGCTGGCCCAGGTCATCGACGAGATCAACCGCTACCGCCCCGGGCGCCTGGTGTTGCTCAACCCGAGCCTGGGCCGACGCCGAGTCCAGGCCCGCTTCAGTTTCGACCAGTTGCCCCAGGCCGCCGAGTTGATCCGCGCCGCTTATGGCGCACGTTGCCTGGAGTTGCCCGGCGGCGTGGTCCTGGTCAGTTGAACGGCCCCAGCACCTGGCGGTAGCGCTCCTCGCCCTGTGGGCCGCGCCAGCTCAGGCGCACTTCAAGCCCTGGCGGATCATCCCGCGCCTCGCCGCCGGGCGCCTGCCACCCGCCCTTGGCTTGCCAGGCCCGCAGGCTGAAGGCTGTCACGTTGTCCAGCACCGCCACCGCCGCCGTCGGTGCTGGCAGTGGGTAACGCGCGCGCAGTGGCGCGGCGGCCCGGTACAGGGTGGTGCCGCGCACGAACCAGCGCACCCGTTGCAGGCCGCTGCCGGACACGGCGCCACCGCGCACCAGCTCCAGGCGTTCGGCGCGCACGCGTACGGCAGGCAGCAGCGGTTTGCCGGGCGCCTCGCGGCCGGGCAGCGGTGGCTCCACCAGCTCGACCGAGGCGCGCAGGGCCAGGTCGCGCTCCAGTTGCTGGAAGACCCGCTGCAGCGCCTGGCTGTCCTCGCTGGCCTGGCGCACATGACGATCGGCACGGCTGACGCTGTCCAGGCCGCGCCAGGCGATCAGGCTGACCACCGCCATCAGCAGGATGGCGATCATCACTTCGAGCAGGGTGAAGCCTTGTTGGCGGCTCATGGCTGGCTGACCCTGATCGCGCCCGCGGCGCTGCGTGCCAGGTCCATGCGCACGGCGCCGCTGCGCAGGTGCAGGGTCAGCGGCGTGCCGATCCATTCGCCGTCCAGCCACAGCGGCCCGGCGGGCTTGACCTGCACCCTGACCGTGTCGGCTTGCCAGCGCTGCGGCTTGAGCGGGCCGTCGGCAAGCGCTTGGCCGTCGGCGCGCAGGAAGCGGTAGCCGTCACGGTCGCTGTGCCAGCGCAGCGGCTGGCCATCGGCCTGGGCCTCGCTCTGCGCCAACGTCAATAGGCGGGCCAGGCGTTCGGCATCGGCGCGCAGCTGCTTGCCCGGGTCGGGGCGGATGTTCAGGCTGATGGCGGCGCTGGCGATGCCGACAATCACCAGCACCACCATCAGTTCGATCAGGGTGAAACCACGTTGTCCTGGCACGGCTGCGCTCCTTGTCCATGTCGGCCAGCTTGCCCGAGCAAGATGATCGCGATGTGAAACAAAACCGTGAGGATTGCCCGCTATGCTCGGGCACAGGCCCACAAGGAGCGCGTGACCATGCCGATTGCCCATCTCAAGCTGTCCCCCGGTCTGCTAATGCAAGGACTGGGCGTGTTGGTGACCGCCGCCGGGCTGGTGACTTGGGCTGCGCTGCTGCTGCCGTCAGCGCCGTCGGTCGCCTCGGCTGAGCCGGTGATGGCGGCGATGTTGACCCAGACCCCGGCGGCGCGCTGGTTCGCCGATATCCCGCTGCACCTGCAGATCAGCGTCAGCGGGGTGATGGCCGGCAGCCAGGGCGCGGTGGCCATCGTCAGCCTCGACGGTGGCCCGGCCCGCGCGGTACGCAGTGGCGAGGAACTGGCGCGTGGCGTGCGCCTGGTCGCCATCGAGCGCAGCGGGTTGGTGGTTGAGCAAGCTGGCCAGCGCAGCCGGGTCGAGGTGCCGGTGCTGGCTCAGGCATCGTTCTGGGGCGAGGCGCCTGGGCCTTCGGCGAACTGACGCAGGCGCTCGCCGTCCAGGCGGTAGCGGATCCACTCGTCCTGCGGCTCGGCGCCCAGGGACTGATAGAAACCGATGGCCGGCTCGTTCCAGTCCAGCACACTCCATTCCAGGCGCCCGCAGTGATTGGCCAGCGCTTCCCTGGCGATATGCCGCAGCAACTGGCGACCGGCACCGTCGCCGCGTTGTTGGGGGCTGACGTAGAGGTCTTCGAGGTAGATGCCGTTGCGCCCCAACCAGGTGGAGTAGCTATAGAAGTACACGGCGAAACCGATCGCCTGGCCGTCGCGTTCGCAGATCAGGCTGTGCACGGTGCTACCGGCGTCGAACAGGCTGTGCTCGATATCGGCGAGGGTCGCCAGCACTTCGTGGCGGGCGCGCTCGTACTCGGCCAGTTCGGTGATGAAGGCAAGGATCTGCGCGGCGTCGTCGCGTGCTGCGCGGCGGATGGTCAGGCTCATGGCGGGGCTTCCTTGTGCAAGGCTCTGGGGCGACAGGCAGTGTCATGCAATTGGCCGGTGCCGCGCCAGTGCTTGTTCAGGCCGGGGGCGCCAGCCTTGCTGCGAATCAGCCTGGCACCGGCTGCGCCGTTGTTCGCCGGCAAGCCGGCTCCTACGGCGAGTGTGACCATATCAATAATGTGTATCTGCACAATTTTTATAAACTGTACCGGTCGTGATTCGCATGGCTCCGTTAGTGTGGCAACACGACAACCCTCCGGAATACGCCGCCATGCTTGCCTCGCTCGACCTGCTCAGCGCCTTCGTGCTGTTCGCCTTCGTTTCATCCATCACCCCGGGTCCCAACAACACCATGCTGCTGGCCTCGGGGGTGAATTTCGGCGTGCGCCGTTCGATCCCGCATGCGCTGGGGATCAGCGTCGGCTTCATGGTCATGGTGCTGGCGGTGGGGCTGGGGCTGGGCGAGGTATTCAAGCTGTGGCCGGCGCTGTACACCGTGCTGCGCTATGCGGGCGCGGCCTACCTGCTGTACCTGGCCTGGAAGATCGCCACCTCCGGGCCGCTGGCGGGCGACGCCAAGGGTACTCGCAAGCCGCTGGGGTTCTGGGGCGCGGCGGCGTTCCAGTGGGTCAACCCCAAGGCCTGGGTGATGGCCGTGGGGGCGATCACCACCTATACCCCGGCCCAGGGCTATGTGTTCAACGTCGTCGTCATCGCGGTGGTCTTTGCCTTGGTCAACCTGCCCAGTGTCGGCGTCTGGGTGATGTTTGGCAGCGCCTTGCGCAACCTGTTGCGCAATCCGCGCGCGGTGGTGCTGTTCAATGTCGTGATGGCCGTGTTGCTGGTGATTTCGCTCTATCCACTGCTGTTTGTAGAATCGACGTTTTCCTGAATGTCGGTGAGTGCTGTAGATGGAGTTGATTCCCTGGTCCCATGACTGCGCCGAAGGCTTCACCCTGCGTGGCTGGCGCACCCCGGCCAGCGGCCGGCCACTGTTGCACTTCGTGCATGGCAACGGTTTCTGCAGCCTGGTCTACGAGCCGCTGCTGCTGCGCCTGGGGGCGCATTTCGACCTGTGGCTGAGCGATGTCCAGGGCCATGGCGACAGCGACCATGGCGGCCCGTTCCGCGGCTGGAACCGCACGGCGGCCTTGGCGCTGGAGGCGTTCCAGGCCGGGCGTGGCGAGTACGGCGAGGTGCCGTGCCTGGCGCTCGGGCACAGTTTTGGCGGGGTGCTGACCGGGTTGATGCTGGCCGCTGAGCCGGGCCTGTTCCAGCGCGCGGTGCTGCTCGACCCGGTGTTGTTCAGCCGGCGCATGCTCGGGGTGATGGGCGCGGCCGCGCTGGTTGGCCTGCATCGCCGTCATGCCTTGGCGCGCAAGGCCGCGACCCGGCGCAGCCACTGGCCCGATCGTGAGGCGGCGCGCGCTTCGCTGCAAGGGCGGGGGATCTTCAAGGGCTGGAGCGATGCCGCGCTGCAGGCTTATGTGGCCCATGCCATCGGCGATTGCGGCGAGGCGGTGGTACTCAAGTGCCGGCCCAGCCGCGAGGTGGAGATCTTCAGTTCGTATCCCGAGCGGATGTGGCGGCAACTGACGAGCATCCAGACGCCAACGCAGATTCTCTATGGCGAACACACCTATCCGTTCGTGCCGCATTCGGCGCAGCGTCTGGCCGCGCTCAACCACCAGGTTAGCGCTCGGCAGGTGGCCGGCGGGCATTGCTTCATGCAAGAGGACCCGGTCGCGGCGGCCGAGCAGGTCCTGGCGTTTCTGCTGGCCCCTTGATGCGCTGCGCCGGAACGGCGCTGATGTCCATTTCGCGACGATCAGCGCCCTGATCGCGTGCGAACGACAGGCGCAGATTCCGTACCCTGAGGCTCCCCCATCGGACGGAGCCCAGCATGAACCAGGCGGTCAGCCCAGATCCCCAGCACACCCTCGAACAATCCCGTGCCCAACGCCGCCAGCGCTTGCTGCGCTTGGGCCTGGCCAGTGGCTTGGGGTTGCTACTGGCGGCCTATGGCGGTCACTGGTGGCTCGATGGGCGATTCCTCGAACAAACCGACGACGCCTATGTGCGGGCCGATTGGGCGCCTGTCAGCGCGCGGGTCAGCGGCTACGTCGCCGAGGTAGCGGTGGCCGACAACGCCACGGTCAAGGCGGGCGATTTGCTGGTGCGCCTGGATGAGCGCGATTTTCGCGATCGCCTGCGCCAGGCCGAGGCACGCCTGGCGGTCAGCGAGGCCGCCTTGCAGGTGCAGGCCATGCGCCTGCGCGCGTTTGCCGCCGAGCAGCACGAGCAGGTCCAGGCCATCGCCCGCGCCGCCGCCGAACGTGGCGGCAGCCGTGGCGAGGCGCAGCGTGCCGAAGCCGACTGGCAGCGTTACCAGCGCCTGGCGCAATGGCAGGCGGCAAGCGTGCAGCGCATGGAGCAGGCACGGGCCACACGGATCCAGGCCCAGGCCCTGCAGCGCGCCGCTGATGCCGAACTGGCCCGCCAGCAGGCGCGCCAGGCGGTATTGGCCGAGCAAGGCAAGCAGTTGCAGGCCGAGTTACGGCAACGCCAGGCCGACCTCGACCAGGCCCATGCCGAAGCCGACCTGGCCCGCAGCGCCCTGGCCGATACCGCGATCCGCGCGCCGTTCGATGGCGTGGTTGGCCAGCGCAAGGTGCGCCAGCAACAGTACGTCACCCCGGGCCTGCCCTTGCTGGCGGTGGTGCCGGTGCGCCAGGCGTATGTGGTGGCCAACTTCAAGGAAACCCAGTTGGCGCACATGCGCCCCGGGCAACCGGTGACCCTCGAGGTGGACACCTTCGGCCGCCACTGGCATGGCACCGTGGACAGCCTCTCGCCAGGCTCGGGGGCGGTGTTCGCGCTGCTGCCGCCAGACAACGCCACCGGCAACTTCACCAAGATCGTCCAGCGCTTCCCGGTGCGTATCCAGCTCGATCCTGAACGCGACGACGCCTGGCGGCTGCTGCCCGGCATGTCGGTGATCGCCACCGTGGACACTCGGCAGGCCGGCGATGAGCGTTGAGCAGAAGGTTTCCACCCGCGCCTGGGTGGCGGTGATCGGCGGGCTGTTCGGCTGTTTCATGGCCGGCATGAACGTGCATGTCACCAGCGCCGCGTTGCCGGAGATCGAAGGCGCGCTGGGCGCCAGCTTCGAGGAAGGCTCGTGGATCTCCACCGCCTACCTGGTGGCCGAGATCAGCATGATCCCGCTGACTGCCTGGCTGGTGCAGGTGTTTTCCCTGCGCCGGGTGATGCTGGTGGGCTCGTCGCTGTTCCTGGCCAGCTCGGTGAGTTGCGCCCTGGCGCCGAGCCTGGAGGCGATGATCAGCTTGCGGGTGATCCAGGGCGCGTCGGGGGCAGTGCTGATCCCGCTGTCGATGCAACTGATCATCACCGAGCTGCCGGCCAGCCGCATCGCCTTGGGCATGGCGCTGTTCAGCCTGTCCAACAGCGTGGCCCAGGCCGCCGGGCCGTCGATCGGCGGCTGGCTCACCGACCTGTACTCCTGGCGCTGGATCTTCCTGCTGCAGCTGCCGCCGGGCCTGGCCTTGCTGGCGGCGGTGGCCTGGTCGATCAAGGGCCAGGCCGGCGATCGCAGCGCCCTGCGCCAGGCCGACTGGCTGGGGATCGTGGCCATGGCCCTGGGCCTGGGGGCGCTGCAGGTGGTGCTGGAGGAGGGCGGGCGCAAGGACTGGTTCGACTCGCGCTTCATCACAGGCTTCAGCATCGTCGCGCTCATCGCCCTGGCGCTGTTCATCCAGCGTCAGTTGTGGGGGGCTCGGCCCTTCATCAACCTGCGCCTGCTGGCCAGTTACAACTTCGGCGTGGCCAGCCTGGCCATGGCGGTGTTCGGCGCGGCGACCTTTGGCCTGGTGTTCCTGGTGCCCAACTACCTGTCGCTGGTGCAGGGCTACAGCGCCAGCGAGATCGGCAAGAGCCTGATCGCCTACGGCCTGGTGCAGTTGCTGCTGGCGCCGTTGCTGCCGCGCCTGATGCGCTGGCTCAACGCCAAGCTGCTGGTGGCCAGTGGCTTTGCCATCATGGCCCTGGGCTGCTGGCTGGGGTCGCAGTTGACGGTGGATGCCGGCAGCAACGTGATCATTCCTTCGACCGTGGTGCGCGGCATCGGCCAGCCGTTGATCATGGTGGCGCTGTCGGTACTGGCGGTGAAGGGCCTGGACAAGGCCCAGGCCGGCTCGGCCTCGGCGTTGATTTCGATGTTGCGCAACCTGGGCGGGGCGCTGGGCACGGCGTTGCTGACGCAACTGGTGTCGCAGCGCGAGCGGTTTCACTCGGTACGGGTGGGCGAGGGCCTGACCCTGTTCGACGGCGCCCTGCAGCAGCGCTTGCCGGGAGGCCTGCTCGAACCACAGTCGCCCGAGGTCATGCAGACCCTGGCGCTGATCGACCAGAGCGTGCGCGAGCAGGCCTACCTGATGGCCTATTCAGATGCCTTCTACCTGTCGTGCGTGGCCCTGCTTGGCTGCGCCGCGGCGTCGCTGCTGCTGCGTAGCCGTTGACCCTCAGGGCTGGCGCTCGGCCACGGCACGCAGGGTCTTGAGGGTGACCATCGGCGCATCCACCACGAACCGGTTGGCCAGCCAGCCCGGCACGTCGCCGGCCGGGTCGGCGCGCAACTGGTAGGTGACCTCGGTGTCGCGCTCGCCCAGCGGGCGCATGATCCATTCGCCGCTGAGCCGGCGCACGCGGATCAAGCCGGGCGTCACCGGTACCCGCCCAGGTTCGGCGCTCAGGTGGCGGACCAGGGTGTCGTCGTCCAGGCGCTCGGTACGCACCTTCAACACCATGTCCCGCGGCTTGGCCGGCCAGGGCAGGGCGGTGCTCAGGTAGACCCAGGTGGTGTCGCCGTCCACCTCCAGCAGGCGCATGTCGGCGCAGGCGTACAGCCACTTGCAGGCCACGCGCAGGTTCTCCTGCAGGTCGGTGAGGGTGCGCACGCTGGCCTTGATCCGGGTGACGCCGCGAAATTGCTGGTAGGACGAGCCTTTGACGCTGCTCAGGTAGACGTCGATGCCGTCTTGCTGGCGGGCGAGTTGCCAGTTGTCGGCCCACGACGCGGCAGCCGGTAGCACGAGCAGGGCAAGCAGGGCGCGGGGGAGGTTCATGGCAAGAAGCCGGAAGAGGGATATGTGCTGAGTATGGCCCAGCAATGTGGGAACGGGCTTGCCCCGTTCCCACAGGTCACGCAGGGGCGATCAACGCTGTGGGTTGAGCGTCAGGTGCACGTGGCGGTTGACGTCCTTGTACAGCAGGTAGCTGAACGGGCCTGGGCCGCCGGAGTAGCAGGCTTGCGGGCAGAAGGCGCGCAGCCACATGAAGTCGCCGGCCTCGACCTCGACCCAGTCCTGGTTGAGGCGATACACCGCCTTGCCTTCCAGCACGTACAGGCCGTGTTCCATCACATGGGTCTCGGCGAACGGGATTACGCCGCCGGGCTGGAAGGTGACGATGTTCACGTGCATGTCGTGGCGCATGTCGGCCATGTCGACGAAGCGGGTGGTGACCCAGCGGCCTTCGGTGCCTGGCATCTCGATGACGGTGGCGTTGTCGCGGTGGGTGACGAACGACTCCGGTGCCGGCAGGCCTTCGACTTTCTGGTAGTGCTTGCGCAGCCAGTGGAAGGTGACGTTGGCCTTGCTATTGTTGCGCAGGCTCCAGTCGGCGCCCGGGGCCAGGAAGGCATAGCCGCCGGGGACCAGGGTGTGGTGCTTGCCTTCGACGGTGATGTCGATCTCGCCTTCGACCACGAACAGTACCGCTTCGGCGTTCGGGTCCAGCTCGGGACGCTCGCTGCCGCCTTCGGGGGCGACTTCGACGATGTACTGCGAGAAGGTCTCGGCGAAGCCGGTCAGCGGGCGGGCGATGACCCACATGCGCATCTTGTCCCAGAACGGCAGGTGGCTGGTGACGATGTCACGCATCACGCCCTTGGGGATCACGGCATAGGCTTCGGTGAACATGGCACGGTCAGTCAGCAGCTCGGTCTGAGCCGGGTGCCCACCGTGGGGGGCGAAGTAGGAAGGTTTCGACATGAACGGTCTCGACTTGTTGTTCTCTCCCCGTGCCTGGGACCACACCGGCCGGTGCGTGCAGGGGATGCCACGGCAGCATAGGGGGCAGTTCGGGATATCCACAAATGAAATGTTGAAATACCCAGTATTTGGTTTGTGAATGCAGTCCTGCCTGGCTTGCCGGTGCGCATGCAAGCCAATTCCTATATCAATGTAGGAGGGATCTGCGAAATTGGATCCACGACATTTTTTTCACATCCCCTTGCTAGCATCGCCGGCACTTTCAAGGAGCCGATTCGATGATGCATGTGCTGCGCAAGCGTGGTGTTCGCCTGGCCTTGGCCGCTACCGCAGGCCTGGTGGCCAGCACCCTGGGCTTCTTCGCCTGGCAAACCTTCTACCCGGTGCAGGCCGCCGACGGCTGGGAAGTGCAGGTGCTGCACAACTCGGTGGCCCGGGCCGCCTCGCTGCTGCCCCAGGCCGACGGCAGCCTGCTGGTGAGCCGCGAGCTCAATGGCGGCAAGGGCAGCATCCTGCGGATCAGCGCCGAGGGTGACCGGGTGGTGTTGCTCGAGGGGCTGTCCAAGCCTGATGGCATGGTCGCCGTCGACGGCGGCTGGGCGTTCAGCCAGGAGGTGGGCGCAGCGCCGGTCAGCGTATCGCGCAGTGGCCAGGTCAGCACGCTGTTCCAGGGCAACAACGTGCAGGGGCTGTACAACGATGGCGAGCACCTGTATGCCATCGAGGACCGCAAGGGCGATGGCCGGCTGCTGCGCTACAACTGGCGCAGCGGCCAGCTCGAGGTGCTGCGCGCGGGGCTGACCGAGACCGAGGGCCTGACCCGCTGCAATGACGGGCGGCTGCTGTACACCGAGAAGAGCACCGGCAAGATCCGCGCGTTGAGTGCCGAAGGCAACGATCCGGTGGTGGTCGAGGGGCTGCGTAATCCCACCTTCCTGCTGTGTGATGCCCGTGGGCTGTGGATCAGCGAGGATTCCACCCATCGCGCGCGGTTGCTGCGGGTCGATGGCGCAGGCGTGCAACACGTCGTGCTCAGTTACCTGAAGGCGCCGCAAGCCATCGTCCCCGATGGCAAGGGCGGCTACCTGCTGGCCGAAGGCGGCCGTGACCGGGTACTGCGCCTGACCCCGCCGGTGCAGGCCGCCACGCTCGCGCAGCGGGTGCCGCAGGCCTGAGCCAGGTGAACCCGCACGGCGCCAGGCCCGGCGACTGCGTACAGAGCCTAGGAGCCCTTGTGCCCGAACCGCCAGGCTCGGCACACTGGGCGCCTTGTGAAGGAGCAGGCCATGGCATGTGCGAAAGCGGATTTCACCACGCGGCTGCTGCTGGACGCCGGCATCGGCCCGGGCATGCGCGTGCTCGATGTCGGTTGTGGCAACGGCGAGGTGAGCCTGCGGCTGGCCGAGCTGGTGGGCGAGGACGGGGCGGTGGTAGGCATCGACCAGTCGACCGCGGCACTGGCCAGCGCCCAGCAGCGCGAGGCCCCCACGGGCGCGGCATCGCTGCTGTTCGTGGCCGCCGACCTGAACGCCCCGCCGGCCTCGCTGGGGCTGTTCGACGCCGTGGTCGGGCGGCGGGTGCTGATGTACCAGGCCGATGCGCCCAAGGCGGTGCGGGCCCTGGCCCGACAACTGCTGCCCGGTGGCGTGATGGTGTTCCAGGAGCATGACACCACCCTGGCCCCAGCCAGCCTCGAACCCTTCCCGCTGCACCGCAAGGCAACCCGCTGGCTGCAGCGCATGCTCGCTGCCGAAGGGGCGGACCTGCAGTGTGGTTTCCACCTGCACGCGACCCTGAGCCAGGCCGGCCTGAAGGTTCAGGAGCTGCGCGCCGAATGCCTGGTGCAGACCCCCGACAACGACACGGGCCTGGCCGCGATCATCCGCGCCTGCCTGCCGCGTATCATCGCCCTGGGCGTGGCCACGCCGCGCCAGGTCGGCATCGACACCCTGCACGCCCGGCTCGAGGCCGAGCGGCGGCAGGCGCAGGGTATCTACATCGGTGACGTGATGTTCGGCTGCTGGGCCCGCAAGCCCTAGTGCGGTGTTGGCAAACGTTGGCGAGTGGTTTTTGCAAAACACCACGCTAGGCCTCGCTGGCTTCCTCCTCCATGCTTTCTGCCAGCAGTTCCACCTGGCCGTGGCCGGGCAGCGAGGCGACGATGTTGTCGATCTTGGTCTGGTCGAGAATCGGCGCCGAGCGCATGCGTTCCTTGGCCGCGGCATGGGTCACGTCGATTTCGTTGAAGCGCCCGTCCAGCTTGCGGTAATGGGCGTAGCAGCCGATGTCGACGGCGAAGGCCTGGAAGGTACCCTCGGCCGACTTGTGGGTCAGGGCGGTGGCGCAGCTGTGGATGATGCGGTAGTCGAGCAGGCGATAGATCAGCGCCCGTAGTGCATCGTTTTGCTGCAGCAGTTTTTCCTCGATGACGAAGATGTTGTTTTTCTTGTCCAGGCAGAAGCTCTTGATGATGTAGATGCCCTTGATCAGGTCGTCCTGCTCGTCGTCCTTGGAGTCCTGCTTGAGCTCCTCGATCTTGCGCTCGAAGTTGTTGCGCGAAAGGATCCGCACCTCGTCCTTGCCAATCTTGCCGCCTTCGTTCTGCACGGTCTCGTTGAGCAGGTGCAGGAACAGCGAGAGCACGTCGCGCGGCACGCCACCGCCGGCCATCACCAGGCGGTCGAAGCCTTCGCCCTTGAACAGGCCCATGATCTGCGCCTCGCTGATGCCGGCCTGGGCGCCGAACTGCAAGAGGATGGCGTGGTTCTGCTTGAGGGTGCGGGGGAAGTTGCTGAAGGTGTAGTCGATGTCGATGGGTTGGTAGTCGTGGCGTTCCTGGGCGCCGATCGGCTGGCCCTCGCGGTCGACGTAGAGGGTGGAGGAGTGGCGCAGGGTGGCGATCTTGAAGTAGATCGGGATGTCCTTGCACAGCCGATGTACGTAGTCGACGACGAAGGCCTGGTCGGTGCGCTTGAGGTGATACAGGTCGTCGATCTGCAGCAGGATGCCCTTGACCGTGCTCGATGCCGCGAACAGCTCGCGCAGGTTGTCCTTGAGCCGCGGTAGCCAGAGGTCGAGTTCCTGCAGCTTTTGCCGGTGGATGCGGAACGAGCGCTCGACCTCCTGGGTTTCCTTGGCCGTGTGCTTGGCGTTGAAGGTGATGTCGTCGATCTTGATGCCGGCGTCGAAGCCGGCATGCTGCTCGCTGGCGCTGCGGCTCCTGACCTCTTCCTCGTGGGCATCGGCGTTGACGTGCAGGGTTTTGAGCTTGTCGAGGATGTCCTTGATGATCTGCTTGAGCTTTTTCTTCTTGCCGAACCAGCCCGAGATGTTCTTGTCCAGTTCGCGGAAGATCGACGCCAGGATTTCCACCAGCACATTGGGGAACGAGTGGCGTTTGAAGTCCTCGCAGTTGAGGTAGATGCTCTTGAGCTCGGGCTTGAGGCTGCGCGAGGAATGGTGCAGCAGCAGGGTCTTGCCACAACCGCGACGGGCGAAGATGGCGTGGTTCTGCTTGGAGACCGCATCCTGCAACGCGGTGCCGACGCTGATGTAGGCCACCGGGTCGTTGTCGCGCTGGACGCGCAGGTTTTCCGAGATGACTTCGCGGAGTTTTTCCAGTTGTGCGGGTTTGAGCATGGCACTGTCCTGTGGCGGGGAAATCCAGGTCAGTAGCAAAACACAACGTCCAATCTGAAATTTCTTGCACTTGTGTAGGCTGTTTCCGAGCCGCTCCTGCCGGGCTCGGTTGCACCCTTCGTCTGCCTGATGCTGCGCGGTAACGCTATACTCGCCGGCTGTTCCACGGGTATCCGAGTATCGCTATGGGTCTTTACATGTCTGCCACACCTGAGCCGCGCCGCCTTGGCGCGCCGTCGATCGCCCTGGCCCTGCTGCTGGCAGGGGCCTGGTTCCTCAACCGGCAAGCCGGCTTCAAGCAGGTGCTGCTGCTGATCGTCGGTGCCGCGCTGGGCCTGACCCTGTATCACGCCGCCTTCGGCTTCACCTCGGCCTGGCGGGTATTCATCAACGAGCGGCGAGGCGCTGGGCTGCGGGCGCAGATGGTCATGCTGGCGCTGGCGGTGCTGCTGTTCTTCCCGGCGCTGGCGGCGGGCAACCTGTTCGGCCAGCCGGTGACCGGGCTGGTCGCGCCGGCCGGGGTGTCGGTGGTGTTCGGCGCGTTCATCTTCGGCATCGGCATGCAGCTTGGCGGCGGCTGCGCCTCGGGCACGCTGTTCACCGTGGGCGGCGGCAATGCGCGGATGCTGGTGACCCTGCTGTTCTTCATCATTGGCTCGGTGAGCGCCACTCACCATGCCGACTGGTGGTTCGCGCTGCCGTCGTTGCCGGCGACCTCGATCGTCCAGGCCTGGGGCGTAGGCCCGGCGCTGCTGGCCAGCCTGGCGCTGTTCGCGGCGATCGGCTGGGCCACGGTGGTGCTGGAGAAGCGTCGCCATGGCGTGCTGGAGGCGGCGCCAGCCACTGAGCACCAGGGGCTGCGCCGCTTCCTGCGCGGGCCTTGGCCGCTGCTGTGGGGCGCCATTGCCCTGGTCCTGCTGAACTACGCCACCCTGGCCCTGGCCGGACGGCCCTGGGGTATCACTTCGGCCTTTGCCCTGTGGGGCGCCAAGGCCTTGAACGGGCTGGGCATCGAGGTGGCCAGTTGGGTGTTCTGGCAGGCGCCGGCCAATGCCAAGGCGCTGGCCGCGCCGCTGTGGCAGGACATCACCACGGTCATGGACATCGGCATCGTGCTTGGGGCGTTGCTCGCCGCCGGCCTGGCCGGGCGCTTTGCGCCCAGCCTGAAGATTCCCCTGGCCTCGCTGCTGGCGGCGGTGATCGGCGGGTTGTTGCTCGGCTATGGCTCACGCTTGGCCTATGGCTGCAACATCGGTGCGTATTTCAGCGGCATCGCCTCGGGTAGCGTGCATGGCTGGCTGTGGCTGGTGGCGGCGTACACCGGCAACCTGCTGGGCGTGCGCCTGCGGCCGCTGTTCTTTGCCGGGGAGCGGCGGGCCGTGGCGTTGAGCGGCTGCTAGGCGATGAACGGCGCTTCGGCCGGGGCGGGGGCTTCGGCATCCTGCAGGATGCTGGCGTAGACCGCGCCGCCGCACAACCCGGCCAGGCCGATGCTGGCCACGACGATATCGCCCAGGAGCAGGCCGGCAAGCAACAACAGCAGGCTGATGCGAAACACGGTGGTCATGGCGCGCTCCCGGGCAGTCGATATGGCGTCCTGGCCCACCATAACGTGCTGGTTCCGACCGTACAGTCCTTTGGCACACTTCGCCTGTGCTTTGGCCGAACGAGCGTCACTTGACGATCGGGGTCATCCCTGATTTCATTGAAACCGTTTTCATCAGCCCTGCATACACACCAATAACAACCGCTGTAACAAGAAGAAGGGTATCGGGTGGACAAGGATCAGGCGCCCGCGCGCACGCGGGTCACCATCAGCGAAGTCGCCAAGGCCGCGGGCGTGTCCAAGGCCACCGTCTCGCGCTACATGGGTGAGGATCGGCAACTGCTCGCCGACGCCACGGCCGCGCGCATCGCCGCGGTGGTCGAGCGCCTCGGCTACCGGCCCAATCGCATGGCCAGCGCGCTCAAGCGCGGCCGCACCGGGCTGATCGGCATGCTCCTGGCCGATATCCGCAACCCCTATTCGGTGGCGGTGATGCACGCTGTCGAAACCGCCTGCCGCCAACAGGGCTACAGCCTGGTGGTGTGCAACACCGATTGTGACGATGCCCAGGAGCGCACCCACCTGCAGGCGTTGCAGGCCTACAACGTCGATGGGCTGATCGTGAACACCCTGGGCCATCGGGCCGGCGAACTGGCCAGCCTGGCCCGCGACCTGCCGATGGTGCTGGTGGACCGGCAGTTGGCCGGGCTGCCGGGCGACCTGGTCGGGCTGGACAATGGCGATGCCGTCGAGCAGGCGCTCGAGCACCTGCAGCAGCAAGGCTACCGCGACATCCTGGCGGTGACCGAGCCACTCGACGGCACCAGTTCGCGGCAGGAGCGGATCGATGCGTTCCTGGCCGGCATCGCCCGGCGCCGAGGGCTGCGTGGGCAGGTGCTGGAGGTCGGCGCGCAACTGGCCGGGCAACTGCAGGGGTTTCTCGCCGGGGCAGGGCATGGGCCACAGGCGCTGTTCACCTGCAACGGCGTCGCGACCCTCGAAGTGGTGCGCCTGCTGCATGCACGGGGCAAGCAACTGTTCGACGAGGCAGGGTTGCTGGCCCTCGATGAGCTGGACTGGTACCCCCTGGTCGGCAGCGGCATCACCGCCCTGGCCCAGCCGACCGCCGAGATTGGCGCCGCCGCCGTGCACTGCCTGCTCGAGCGCCTGCAAGGCAGCCGCGCGCCGGCCCGGCGCCTGGACTTGCGCGCCCGCCTGATTCCCCGAGGCTCAACCCAACCGCGCCCGTGACGGGCTGATCGACGGGTTGTAGCCTGGCTGCAAATGAAACCGGTTTCATTCAACAAGAACAAGGATCACGAGCATGCACAGCAACACGGTCTCCATCAGCCTGTCGAGCTTCGGTGCCGACAGCGTGCGGCACCTCGGCCAGGCGTCCTACCTGCCCTTGCTGGCGGCAGCGGGCGTGCGTCGGGTGGAATGGCGCGAAGAGCTGTTCGACCAGGCGCCCGATTTCGCCGTATGGCGCAGCCAGGCCGCCGAGCATGGCCTGCAAAGCCTGTACTCCACGCCACTGGAGTTGTGGCGTGAGGACGGCAGCCTGGAGCCGGCCATCGGCGAGCGCCTGCAGCGCGCCGATGCACTGGGGGCCGTGGCATTGAAGGTGTCGCTGGGGCACTACCGCGACGGCTGCGACCTGCTGGCCCTCAAGCCACTGCTGCAGGCCCGCGTGGCCTTGTTCGTGGAAAACGACCAGACCGCCCATGGTGGGCGCCTGGAAACCTTGCTGGCGTTTTTCCGCGAGGCTCAGCGCCTGGCGGTGGCGCCGGGCATGACCTTCGATATCGGCAACTGGTACTGGCACGACGAGTCGCCGTTGCTGGCCGCGCAGTTGCTTGGCCCGTGGGTGCGCTACGTACACTGCAAGGCCGTGGCGCGGCGCGCTGACGGGCGCCTGGTGGCGGTGCCGCCCCAGGCCCTGGACCTGGCCCAGTGGCGTGAGCTGATCAAGCACTTTGCCCCGGGCCTGCCGCGCGCCATCGAATACCCGCTGGTGGCCGACGACCTGCTGGCCTACACCGCCCAGCAGGTTGCCCAGCTGGCCGAGCTGGAAGGGCAGGTGTGCCATGGCTGAGCATGACGTGCTGTGTTTTGGTGAAACCATGGCCATGTTCGTCGCCGGCCAGTGCGGCGACCTGGCCCAGGTCGAGGGCTTCGGCAAGCGTATCGCCGGGGCCGACAGCAACGTGGCCATTGGCCTGGCGCGCCTGGGCCTGCGGGTCAACTGGCTGAGCCGGGTCGGTGACGATTCGCTGGGCGCCTTCGTGCTCGCCACCTTGCGCGGCGAGGGGCTGGATTGCGCCCAGGTCGAAGTCGACGCCGAGCACCCTACCGGCTTTCAGCTCAAGGAGCGCCGCGACGATGGGCGCGACCCCAGGGTCGAGTATTTCCGTCGCGGCTCGGCGGCGAGCCGGTTGTCGCCCCAGCACCTGCAGGGGCATTTGCTCAAGGCTCGCCACCTGCATGCCACGGGCATCGCGCCGGCCCTCTCGGCCAGCTGCCGTGCCTTGTCCCACGCGCTGCTCGACGGCATGCGCAGCCAAGGCCGGAGTATTTCCTTCGACCCCAACCTGCGCCCGTCGCTGTGGCCCGACCGGCAGACCATGATCGATGAGATCAACGCCCTGGCGGTGAAGGCCGATTGGCTGTTGCCAGGGTTGGAGGAGGGCCGCCTGCTCACCGGGCGCCAGTCGCCCCAGGCCATCGCCGACTTCTACCTGGAGCGCGGCGTGCAGTGCGTGGCGATCAAGCTGGGCGCCGAGGGTGCCTACTGGCGCGATGCCCAGGGCGCTCATGGCGTGGTGCCCGGCCATCCGGTGGCCCAGGTGGTGGACACCGTGGGCGCCGGCGACGCTTTCGCCGTCGGCGTGGTCAGCGCCTTGCTCGCAGGCTTGCCCCTGCGCCGCGCGGTGGACCGTGGCAACTGGTGCGGCAGCCGCGCGGTGCAGAGCCGCGGCGACATGGAAGGGCTACCGCAGCGGCATGAGCTGGAACGTTATGAAAGCGCCTTGAGCAACCGAGCCTGAACCCGCCGAACCTGATGTGACAAAAACAACAAGACCAGGAGAACCCCATGCACACCGATCGCCTCGCTCCCAGACGCTGGTGGTACATCATGCCCATCGTCTTCATCACCTACAGCCTGGCCTACCTCGACCGCGCCAACTATGGTTTCGCCGCGGCCTCGGGCATGGCCGACGACCTGCAGATCACCCCGGCGCTGTCGTCGCTGCTCGGCGCGCTGTTCTTCCTCGGCTATTTCTTCTTCCAGGTACCTGGCGCGATCTATGCGCAGAAGCGCAGCGTCAAGCAGTTGATCTTCGCCAGCCTGATCCTCTGGGGCGGCCTGGCCACGTTGACCGGGATCGTCCATGACGTCTACTGGCTGATCGTCATTCGTTTCCTTTTGGGCGTGGTCGAGGCGGCGGTGATGCCGGCCATGCTCATCTACCTGTGCCACTGGTTCACCCGTGCCGAGCGCTCGCGGGCCAACACCTTCCTGATCCTCGGCAACCCGGTGACCATCCTGTGGATGTCGGTGGTGTCCGGTTACCTGGTGCAGCAGTTCGACTGGCGCTGGATGTTCATCATCGAGGGCGCCCCGGCGATCATCTGGGCGTTCATCTGGTGGCGCCTGGTGGATGATCGTCCCGAGCAGGCCAAATGGCTCGATGCCCAGGAAAAGGCCGCCCTGCGCCAGGCGCTGGAAGCCGAGCAGCAGGGTATCAAGCCAGTTAAGAACTACGCCGAGGCGTTCCGTTCGCCGACGGTGATCATCCTGTCGTTGCAGTATTTCTGCTGGAGCATCGGCGTGTACGGCTTCGTCCTGTGGCTGCCGTCGATCCTCAAGCAGGCCGCGGCGCTGGACATCGTCACCGCCGGCTGGCTGTCGGCGGTGCCCTACCTGGGCGCGGTGCTGGCCATGCTCGGGGTGTCCTGGGCTTCGGACCGGCTGCAAAAGCGCAAGCGCTTCGTCTGGCCGCCGCTGTTGATCGCCGCCTTGGCGTTCTATGGCTCCTACGCCCTGGGCACCGAGCACTTCTGGTGGTCGTACGCCTTGCTGGTGCTGGCCGGGGCCTGCATGTACGCGCCCTACGGGCCGTTCTTCGCCATCGTCCCCGAACTGTTGCCGGCCAACGTCGCCGGTGGCGCCATGGCGCTGATCAACAGCATGGGCGCGCTGGGTTCGTTCTCGGGCTCGTACCTGGTTGGCTACCTCAATGGCGCCACCGGCGGCCCGGGCGCTTCGTACCTGTTCATGTGCGCCGCGCTGCTGCTGGCGGTGGCCCTGACCGCCGTCCTCAATCCTTTGCAACAGGCGCGCCGGCACAGCCTGGCGCCGAGCCGATAGGAGCCTTACGATGAAAAAACGCATCGTCGTCTACAAACGCCTGTCCGATGAGCTGATGGCGCGCTTGCACGCGCATGCCGAGGTGACCTTGGTGCAAGCGCCGGTTGCCGATGGCCTGGCGCGTTTGCGCGCGGCACTGCCGGGCGCCCATGGCCTGCTGGGTGCCAGCCTGCGCCTGGACCGTGCGCTGCTCGACCTGGCGCCGCAGCTGGAGGTGATCTCCAGTGTGTCGGTGGGGGTGGACAACTACGATATCGAGGCGCTGGATCAGCGCGGGGTGCTGCTGACCAACACCCCCGACGTGCTCACCGAAACCACCGCCGACACCGGTTTCGCGCTGATCCTGGCCTGTGCCCGGCGCGTGGTCGAGCTCGATGGCTGGATTCGCGCCGGCCACTGGCGGGCCGGGATCGGGCCGGCGCAGTTCGGCTGCGACGTGCAGGGCAAAACCCTGGGCATCGTCGGCATGGGCCGTATCGGCGAGGCCCTGGCCCGACGCGCGCATGCCGGTTTCGGCATGCGCGTGCTGTACCACACCCGCAGCCCGCGGCCCGAGGTGGAGGCGCGGTTCGGCGCCGGCTATCGCAGCCTTGACGCGTTGCTGGCCGAGTCCGATTTCGTCTGCCTGTGCCTGCCGCTGACCGGCGCTACGCAAAACCTGATAGGCGCGCGCGAGCTGGCCCTGATGAAACCCTCGGCGATCCTGGTGAACATTTCCCGCGGCCGCGTGCTCGACGAGGCGGCCCTGTTGCAGGCCCTGGCCGCGCGGCGCATTCGTGGCGCCGGGCTGGACGTGTTCGTGCAGGAACCGCTGCCGCTGGATTCGCCGCTGCTGCAACTGGATAACCTGGTGGTCACCCCGCATATCGGCTCGGCCACCTTGGAAACCCGCGAAGCCATGGCCCGCTGCGCGGTGGACAACCTGCTGGCCGCGCTGGCCGGCGAGCGGCCGGCGAACCTGGTCAACCCTGTGGCCTGGGAGCGGCGAAACAACTGAACCTGGTAAGCGTCGCGCTTGCCTCATGTCTACCAAAACAACAGCCTTTGTCTGGTTCGAGATCCCGGGGTCGCACTGCGACCCCTTGGCAATTCAAGGCCGGCTGCGCAAGACAGCGCTGTCTTGCGCGGCCGGCGAGATCTTCATCGGCGAAAAGGGCGACGATTCCCGTATGACCTGATCAACAGAGAGACATCCTCATGTCCAAGGACCATCCCGCCTCCGTGCAACCGGCGCGACGAGCGTTCCTGCGCAAGTCCCTGACCCTGATCCCGCTGGCGACCCTCGCCAGTTCGGGCATGGGCAGCGCAGTGCTCGCCGACAGCGCCACCCCCCAAGCCAGTGAACCCGCCAGCCCGACGCCGGCCCGGGCTTACCAGCCGACATTCTTCAGCGCCCAGGAATGGGCCTTCGTCAGCGCCGCCGTGGCGCTGCTGATCCCCCGCGACGCGCTGGGCCCGGGCGCCGCCGAGGCCGGCGTGCCCGAGTTCATCGACCGCCAGCTCAACACCCGTTACGGCAGCGGTGGGCTGTGGTACATGCAGGGGCCGTTCCACCCCGATGCCCCCAGCGAGCTGGGCTACCAGCTCAAGCTCAGCCCTCAGGAAATCTACCGCCTGGGCATCGCCGAGACCGACGCCTGGTGCCAGGCGCAATGGGGCAGGGGCTTCGCCCAGCTCGATGCGGCGCGCCAGCAGCAAACCCTGGAGGCCCTGGACAACGGCCAGGCCGCCTTCACCGCGGTGCCGCCGGCGACCTTCTTCAACATGCTCTGGCTGAACACCCGCGAGGGCTTCTTCAGCGACCCGCTGCACGGTGGCAACCAGGGCCTGGCCGGTTGGAAACTGGTCGGCTTCCCCGGCGCCCGCGCCGATTTCATGGACTGGGTGGAGCGTGACGAACGCTATCCGTTCCCGCCGGTCTCGATCAGCGGCGAGCGGGGGTGAGCATGAGCCAGATGAAAAAAGTCGATGTGGTCATCGTCGGGTTCGGCTGGGCCGGGGCGATCATGGCCAAGGAACTCACCGAGGCCGGCCTGCAGGTGCTCGCCCTGGAGCGTGGCCCGGCCCGTGACACCTACCCGGACGGCGTCTACCCGCAGACCATGGACGAGCTGACCTACAACTCGCGCAAGAAGCTGTTCATGGACATCTCCCGCGAGACCGTGACCCTGCGCCACAGCGTCAACGACGTGGCCGTGCCGTACCGCCAGTTCGGCGCCTTCCTGCCTGGCACCGGTACTGGCGGCGCCGGGTTGCACTGGTCCGGCGTGCACTTTCGCGTCGACCCGGTGGAGCTGCGCCTGCGCAGCCACTACGAGGAGCGCTACGGCAAGGCCTTCATCCCCGAGGGCATGACCATCCAGGACTTCGGCGTCAGCTACGAAGAACTGGAGCCGTACTTCGATTACGCCGAGAAGGTCTTCGGCACTTCCGGCACGGCCTGGTCGATCAATGGCCAGGTGGTAGGCCGCGACAAGGGCGGCAACCCGTTCGCCGCCGACCGCTCCAGCGATTTCCCGCTGGTGGCGCAGAACAACACCGTGTCGGCGCAGTTGTTCGAAAAGGCGGCCCGGGAGGTCGGCTACCACCCCTACAACCTGCCATCGGCCAATACTTCCGGGCCTTATACCAACCCCTACGGCGCGCAGATGGGGCCGTGCAACTTCTGTGGCTATTGCAGCGGCTACGCCTGCTACATGTATTCCAAGGCCTCGCCCAACGTGAACATCCTCCCGGCGCTGCGCCAGGTGCCGAACTTCGAGCTGCGCAACAACGCCCATGTGCTGCGGGTCAATCTCAGCGCCGACAAGCGCCTGGCCACCGGCGTCACCTACGTCGACAGCCAGGGGCGCGAGATCGAGCAGCCGGCCGACCTGGTGATCCTCGGCGCGTTCCAGTACAACAACGTGCGCCTGATGCTGCTCTCCGGCATCGGCAAGCCCTACGACCCGATCAGCAACCAAGGGGTGGTGGGGCGCAACTTCGCCTACCAGAACATTTCCACGGTGACGGCGTTCTTCGACCGCGACAGCCACCACACCAACCCGTTCATCGGTGCTGGCGGCAATGGCGTGGCGGTGGATGACTTCAACGCCGACAACTTCGACCATGGCCCCCATGGCTTCGTCGGTGGCTCGCCATTCTGGGTCAACCAGGCCGGCGCCAAGCCGATCTCCGGCACCAAGACGCCGCCGGGCACGCCGAAATGGGGCAGCGCCTGGAAGGCCGCGGTGGCCGACAGCTACCGGCACATGCTGTCGATGGACGCCCACGGTGCGCACCAGTCGTACCGCGACAACTACCTGGACCTGGACCCGGTGTACAAGGACGCCTACGGCCAGCCACTGTTGCGCATGACCTTCGACTGGAAGGACAACGACGTGAAGATGAACCGCTTCATGGTCGAGCGCATGGGCAAGATCGCCGAGGCCATGGGGCCCAAGGCGATCAGCGCCGGCAAAAAGGCCTTCGGCCAGCATTTCGATGCGTCCAGCTACCAGACCACCCACCTCAACGGCGGCGCGATCATGGGCACCGACCCTCAGACCAGCGCGCTGAACCGCTACCTGCAATGCTGGGACGTGCATAACGTGTTCGTCCCCGGCGCCTCGGCCTTCCCCCAGGGCCTTGGCTACAACCCCACCGGGCTGGTGGCGGCGCTGACCTACTGGTCGGCGCGGGCGATCCGCGAGCGCTACCTGAAGAACCCCGGCCCATTGGTGCAGGCATGAGGAGGCCGGTCATGAAGCTCAAGACACTGTTCATCGCCATGCTCGGCCTGGGTGCGAGCACGCTGTTGCACGCCGCCGAAAGCGTCGACCCGGCGCTGGTCAGGCAGGGTGAATACCTGGCCCGTGCCGGTGACTGCGTGGCCTGCCACACCGCCAAGGGCGGCAAGCCGTTCGCCGGCGGGCTGCCCATGCAGACACCCATCGGCACCCTGTACTCGACCAACATCACCCCCGATGCCACGGGTATCGGCAACTACCGCTACGAGGATTTCGAACGCGCCGTGCGCCAGGGCATCGGCAAGGACGGCAGCACGCTGTACCCGGCGATGCCGTATCCGTCCTATGCGCGGGTCAGCGACCAGGACATGCAGGCGCTGTATGCCTACTTCATGCACGGCGTGCAGCCGGTGGCGCAGCAGAACCGGGACAGCGACATCCCCTGGCCGTTGAGCATGCGCTGGCCGCTGGCGTTCTGGCGTGGCTTGTTCGCCCCCGAGGTGAAGCCGTTCGAGGCTGGCGGGCGCGACCCGCTGGTGGCGCGCGGCGCCTACCTGGTGGAGGGCCTGGGGCACTGTGGCGCTTGCCATACCCCCCGGGCGGTCAGCATGCAGGAGAAGGCCCTGGAGGCTGGCGAGGGTGAGGCATTCCTGGCGGGCAGCGCGCCGCTTGAAGGTTGGATCGCCAAGAGCCTGCGCGGTGACCACAAGGATGGCCTGGGCAGTTGGAATGAAGCGCAGATCGTCGCCTTCCTCAAGACCGGGCGCAACGAGCGCACGGCGGTGTTCGGCGGCATGAGCGACGTGGTCGAGCACAGCATGCAGTACATGAGCGATGCCGACCTCACGGCCATTGCCCGCTACCTGAAGACGCTGCCGGCGGTGAACGCCGACGATCAGCCGTTCCAGGCCGACCCTGCGGTGGCCAAGGCGCTGTGGCAGGGTGACGACGGCAAGCCTGGCGCGGCGTTGTACGTGGACAACTGCGGGGCGTGCCACCGCAGCGACGGCCAGGGTTATGCGCGGGTGTTCCCGGCACTCGCGGGCAACCCGGTGGTGCAGGGGCAGGATGCCACGTCGTTGATCCATATCGTGCTGCAAGGCGCGACCTTGCCGGCTACGGCGACGGCGCCCTCGACCTTCAGCATGCCGGGCTTCGGCTGGCGCTTGGCGGATCAGCAGGTGGCCGATGTGGTGAACTTCATTCGCAGCAGCTGGGGCAACCAGGCGCCATGGGTGAGTGCGGGGCAGGTGGCGGGGTTGCGCAAGGCCGCGCCGTTGCCGCTCAAGGCCGAGTCGCTGATTGGTGATACCACGGGTATCGCCGAGCCTTGATCGGCGGACTGTGGGGGCGGGTTTGCCGGCGATTGCAGCCCTTGCGCAATCGCGGGGCAAGCCCGCTCCAGGTCCTTAACCTCTAAATAACTTTAAAAAAACCATATAACTATCTGATTTTTAATCATTTATCGCTTGGCGACAGCATGCTGCGCGCACTGCTCGTAGTACGTCTGCTTGATCGCTGCGGGCTTGAGCCGCGAGCGGCTGTTGTAGGTCTGTTCGGTAATGCCGAATGCGGTCATGCGCATCCACGGCTTGGCGAACTTGCGCACCTGCAGCTTCTTGCGGGTGGCGTACAGGGTGACGCCGGAAAGCTTGGCCTGTTGCGCCTCGGCGGCGATCTGCGCGCCCCAGCCGCACACTTGGCGTTCGTTCTGGCTCAGGGCCCGAGCCTGGGCGCCAAAAGCGCTGGTGGCCAGTAGGCAGCTGGTCACGGTTGCTAGAAATAGCCGCATGTTGCTTTCCTAAGCGTCTGAAGGAAAACGAAGTTTGCCTTTGGATTGTGCGGCAGGGGGCCAGCACTTTGCTGTCAGGGGCGTTGTGCGGTAGCGTGAGGCCTCCAGGCGCTCACCCCATACCCAGCATCACCAGCAGCACCCCCGCCAACAACCCCAGGTAGGCCCGGGCGTGCGCCGTATCGGAAATCCGCCCAAGCAGCGGCGCTGCCAGGTGCATGCCAAGCCAGGCACCGACAGTCATCGCCAACGCGGCGCGCAGGTCGACGAAGCCCAGCACGCCCGCCCCAAGATCGAGGCTGGCCGCCGGCACCAATGCATACACCAGCGTCGCCGCCAGCGCCATGGGCAACGACAACGGGTTGGCCATGGCCGTGGCGGTGCGCATGCTGGCGCCGCGGCGGCGCATCAGCGGCACGGTCAGCACGCTGCCGCCTACCCCCAGCAAGGCGGCCAGGGCGCCGATGGGCAGGCCGACCAGGCGCGCGCAGGTGCCGCTCAACTCATTCAGCGGGCGGCGCCCGGCGCGGACGAAGCCGGGACGCAACCAGGCATCGAGCAGGCTCAGCGCCAGGTAAGCGATGAACAGCCAGCGCAACCAGGCACTGGTCACGTACAGCGCGGCCCAGGCCCCCAGCAGCGCACCCAGGGCGATGGCCGGGGCGAGTGGCCGCACCAGGTCCCAGCGCAGGCTGCCAGCGCGATGATGGCGCCAGGTTGCCAGGGCGCTGCTGAAGATCATCACCGTGGCCGAGGTGGCCACGGCCATCTGCATGGCGTGCTCGGCCACGCTGGAGCCGGCGCCGTGGCTGGCCAGCAGCAGTGCATAAAGCAGCGGCACGGCGAAAAAACCGCCGCCGAAGCCGAACAGCAGGGTGGTGACGCCGGCGCACAGGCCGAACACGCCGAGCAGGGGATAGAACATGGCGGGGACCTTTCACAGAGGGCGGGCTGCCAGCGTACGAGGGGGCCAGGCTGGCCTGCTCTCGTGAATTGGCCAATAATCATCGGTTTTCGGCCAGAGTCCATCGCGATGCGCAATATCCCGTTGTCCGACGTCGATGCCACCCCGCGTGCGGTACTGGCCATCGCCACCGACTACCCGCCCGACACCCTGTTGCCACGGCATGTCCATCGCCGCGCGCAGTTCCTGTATGCCATGAGCGGTTTGATGGAGGTGCAGACCGACGACGGCGCCTGGGTCATACCGCCCTACAGCGGGGT
Organism: Pseudomonas muyukensis; assembly: GCF_019139535.1. Taxonomy (NCBI): domain Bacteria; kingdom Pseudomonadati; phylum Pseudomonadota; class Gammaproteobacteria; order Pseudomonadales; family Pseudomonadaceae; genus Pseudomonas; species Pseudomonas muyukensis. The sequence continues at coordinate 3,067,272 of NZ_CP077073.1, forward strand.
GTGGATCCCGCCTGGCAAGCCGCACCAGGTGCGCATGCGCGGGGCCAGCACGCGCAGCCTGTACATCGAGCCAGCAGCGCGACCGCGCGCGGGGAGCGCCTGCGAGGCGTTGCAGGTGGGGCCCTTGCTGCACCAGTTGTTGTTGGCCAGTGCCGAGGTCCCGGCGCTCTACCAGACCCAGGGGCGCGATGGGCTGTTGCTCGACTTGATCTTGCTCGAACTGGGCAGCGCCCGGCGCCTGCCGCTGTTCGCGCCGATGCCGGCGGAGCCGGCGCTGGCGCGCTTGTGCCAGGCGTTGCTGGCCAAGCCCAGTATCACCGTGCGCCCCGAGGCTTGGGCGAGGGCGCTGAACATGAGCCCGCGAACCTTCAGCCGGCGCTTTCGCGAGCAGACCGGGCTGGCGTTCGGCCAGTGGCGCCAGCAGGCCTGCCTGATGGCCGCGGTGACCCGCTTGGCGGCGGGCGATGCGGTGACCGCGATCGCCCTGGACCTGGGCTACGACAGCCCCAGCGCGTTCTCAAGCCGCTATCGGCAAGTGCTGGGGCAGTCGCCATCCAGCGTGCGTCAAGGCCTGTGAAAACCCTCGACGATGTATGTGATCGTACAACTGCTTGCGCTATCATCACGCCTGTCTTTCGCAACCAGATGCACAGGGCATGACAGAGCAGCAGCAACAGGCACGGACCCGGCGCAAACCACGCAGCCTGGCGCAGGAACTGGTCACGGTGCTGACCGAGCGCATTCGCAGCGGCCAGCTCAAGCGCGGTGACAAGCTGCCGACCGAATCGCAGATCATGGCCGAGGAAGGGGTCAGCCGCACCGTGGTGCGCGAAGCCATCTCGCGGCTGCAGGCCGCCGGCCAGGTGGAGACCCGCCACGGCATCGGCACTTTCGTGCTGGACACGCCGAGCGGTGCAGGCTTTCGCATCGACCCGGCGACCATCGTCACCCTGCGCGAGGTGCTGGCGGTGCTGGAGTTGCGCATTGCCCTGGAGATCGAGTCCGCGGGCCTGGCCGCTCAGCGCCGCAGCGACGAGCAACTGGCGGGCATGCGCGCGGCTTTGGACGAGCTCAACGAAGGCGCGGCCCATGCCTCGGACGCGGTGTCGGCGGACTTCCAGTTCCACCTGTGCATCGCCCAGGCCAGCGGCAATCACTACTTCGCCGACATCCTCCATCACCTGGGCACCAGCATCATCCCGCGGACCCGGCTCAACTCGGCGCGCCTGGCCCATGACGACCAGGCCCATTACATGAGTCGGTTGATGCACGAGCACGAGGCGATCTACGAAGCCATCGCCCGGGGTGACAGCGAAGGGGCGAAGATGGCCATGCGCATGCACCTGAGCAACAGCCGCGAGCGGCTGCGCCAGGCCCATGCCGAGGCCGAGGCGCAAGAGGGTTGATGCACGTTGTGCCGGCTCGGGTCCGGTAGCCGATCGCCCAGCCCTGTTGCCGGCCAGCCACCCGGTTGCCGGGTGCGCCAGCAAGGCTGGCGCCTACGGGGCCCGGGTTGGCGCGCTCGAGTGGGCGTTCAGATCGCCCCCTCGCGCCACTGGCCATTGACCAAGCGCCGCAGGCCCAGCGGGTTGCCGTCACGCAGGGCCTCGGGCAACAGCGCCTGTGGGTAGTTCTGGTAGCACACCGGCCGCAGGAAGCGGTCGATCGCCAGGGTGCCCACCGAGGTGCCGCGGGGATCGGAGGTGGCCGGGTAAGGCCCGCCATGGACCATGGCCTCGCACACCTCGACGCCGGTCGGGTAGCCGTTGACCAGGATGCGTCCGACCTTTTCCTCCAGCAACGGCACCAGCCAGGCGAAGGCCTGCAGGTCGTCCGGCTCGCCGATCAGCGTGGCGGTGAGCTGGCCGCGCAAGCCGAGCAGGGCGGCGCGCAACTGATCCTGGTCGGCGACCTCGACGGCCACGGTGGCAGGGCCGAACACTTCTTCCTGCAGCAGCGGATCGGATTCCACCAGCAGCCGCGCATCAGCCTTGAACAGCTGGGCGCGGGCCTGCTGGCCGGCTTGTGGCTGGCCGGCCAGGTGCGCGATGCCGGCATGCGCCTGCAGGTGTTCCAGGCCGGCGCTGTAGCTGCGCAGGCCGCCGGCATTGAGCAGGGTTTGCCCGGGCTGTTGCTGCAGGTGTTGGCCGAGCGCGTCCAGCAGTTGGCTGAAGCCCTGCGAGCGCAGGCCGATGACCATCCCCGGGTTGGTGCAGAACTGACCGCCACCCAGGCACACCGAGCCTGCCAGTTCCTGGGCGATGGCGCTGCCGCGCTTGGCCAGGGCCCCCGGCAGGACGATCACCGGGTTGATGCTCGACATTTCGGCGAACACCGGGATCGGCTGCGCTCGCTCGGCGGCCATGCGGCACAAGGCATCGCCGCCCTTGAGCGAGCCGGTGAAGCCGACCGCCTGGATGGCCGGATGCTTGACCAGCCACTCGCCGACCCCGCCGCCGAAGACCATGTTGAACACGCCCTTGGGCATGCCTGTGCGCTCGGCGGCGCGCAGGATCGCGCAGGCGACCAGGTCGGCGCTGGCCATATGGCCGCTGTGGGCCTTGAACACCACCGGGCAACCGGCGGCCAGGGCGGCGGCGGTGTCGCCTCCGGCGGTGGAGAACGCCAGGGGGAAGTTGCTGGCGCCGAATACCGCCACCGGGCCCACGCCGATGCGCATCTGGCGGATATCCACCCGCGGCAGTGGCTGGCGCTCGGGCAGCGCCAGGTCGATGCGCGCGCCAAGGAAGTCGCCGCGGCGCAGCACCTGGGCGAACAGGCGCATCTGCCCGCTGGTGCGCCCGCGTTCGCCCTGGATGCGGGCGCTGGGCAGGGCGGTTTCGCGGCAGACGATGGCGATGAAATGGTCGTCGAGCTCATCCAGTTCGGCGGCGATGGCCTCGAGGAATTCGGCACGGCGCAGCGGCGACAATTGGCGATAGGCGCCGAAGGCGTCGGCGGCGGCGCGCGCGGCGCGGTCGACTTCGCCTTCGGTGGCCTGGGCGAAGCTGTAGGGCAAGGCTTCGCCGCTGCTGGCATCGAGGCTTTGCAGGCGTTGCGGGCCGGCGGCGCTGCGCGCGCCGGCGATGAAGTTGTGGCCGAGGATTTCAGGCATCAGACATGCTCCTGTCGAGGGAATAAGCCTGTAGGAGCCGGCCTTGCCGGCGAAGGCGCCAGCTTGGTTGGCGGCGCTGTTCGCCGGCAAGGCCGGCTCCTGCAGGGGCAAGGCGTCAGGTAATGGGGGCTGGATTGAACAAGGTGATGTCGTTGTGCAGCCGGTGTTTTTCGGCCCAGGTCCGTTGGCGGCCGCTGGCCACGTCGAGGTAGTAGCGCAGCAGCTCCCAGCCCAGTTCCTCGATGCTCGCCCGGCCGCTGGCGATGCGCCCGGCGTCGATGTCGATGAGATCCGGCCAGCGCTGGGCCAGCTCGCTGCGCGTGCACACCTTGACCACCGGCGCCATGGCCAGGCCGTAGGGCGTGCCGCGGCCAGTGGTGAACACATGCAGGTTCATACCAGCCGCCAGCTGCAAGGTGCCGCAGACGAAGTCGCTGGCCGGAGTGGCGCAGAAGATCAGGCCCTTGCGCGTTACCCGCTCGCCGGGCCCGAGCACGCCCTGGATCGCGCCGTTGCCGGACTTGACGATCGAGCCCAGGGCTTTTTCGACGATGTTGGACAGGCCGCCTTTCTTGTTGCCCGGCGTGGTGTTGGCGCTGCGATCGGCGGCGCCCTGCTGCAGGTAGCGGTCGTACCAGTCCATCTCGCGCACCAATGCTTCGGCGACCTCCGGCGTTTCGGCGCGGGAGGTGAGCATGTAGATGGCATCGCGCACCTCGGTGACTTCCGAGAACAGCACCGTCGCGCCGGCGCGCACCAGCAGGTCGGCGGCATAGCCCAGCGCCGGGTTGGCGGTGATGCCGGAGAAGGCGTCGCTGCCGCCGCACTGCATGCCGAGGATCAGTTCGCTGGCCGGCACGGTCTCGCGGCGGCGCTGGTCGAGCTTTTTCAGGCGGGTCTCGGCCAGGGCCATGATCTGCTCGATCATCTCGCCGAAGCCCAGCGAGGCGTCCTGCAGGCGGTACAGCCAGGGCTCGGCCAGGTCTACCGAGGGGTCGCCCGCGTGCATCACCTGGCCGGCCTGGAGCTTTTCGCAGCCCAGGCTGATCACCAGTGCCTCGCCGCCGAGGTTGGGGTTGCGCGCCAGGTTGCGCACGGTGCGGATCGGGATGTAGGCGTCGCGGGCATTGATCGCCACGCCGCAGCCGTAGCTATGGGTGAGGGCGACCACGTCGTCGACGTTGGGATACTTGGGCAGCAGTTCCTCGCGAATGCGCTTGACCGCGTGGTCGAGCACGCCGGTCACGCATTGCACGGTGGTGGTGATGCCCAGGATGTTGCGGGTGCCGACGGTACCGTCGGCGTTGCGGTAGCCCTCGAAGCTGAGCCCCTCCAGCGGCGGCAGGGCGGCAGGCACGGCGTTGCAGCGCGGCAGGCTGTCGAGCGCGGGGGCGGCCGGCATCTGTAGTTGATCTTCCTTGACCCAGCTGCCCTGGCGCAGGTCCTGCAAGGCGTAGCCGATGACCTGGCCGTAGCGGCGCACCGGTTGCCCACGCTGGATATCGAGGGTGGCCACCTTGTGGCTCTGCGGCACGCCTTCGACCAGGGTCAGGCCGTCGGCGAAGCGGGCGCCTTCGCCCAGGCCGCCGTCATTGACCACCACCACGACGTTGTCGTCGTCGTGCAGGCGCACGTAGCGGGGCGAGGCGGAATGTTCGATCAACTGCATGGTCAGGCCCTTCTTGTCGTTACGTTCAGGCTTGGTTCTGTGAGCCGCGCCCGGCAAGGGGCGCGGCTGTGCTTGGCTTACTGGCGTGCCAGTTCGGCGCGGGGCGCAGGTTCACCCTTGGGCGGTTCCTTGAGCTCGATGCGCTTGATCGGCCCGACGATCACCAGGTAGCTGAACACGGCCACCAGGGCATTGGCACCCACGTACACCAGGGCCCACTTGAACGAGCCGGTGGCGCTGATGATGTAGCCGATGACGATCGGCGTGGTGATCGAGGCGATGTTGCCGAAGGTGTTGAACAGCCCGCCCGACAGGCCGGCGATCTGCTTGGGCGAGGTGTCGGCGACCACCGCCCAGCCCAGGGCGCCGATGCCCTTGCCGAAGAACGCCAGGGTCATGAAGCCGACCACCATCCACTCGGCCTCGACGTAGTTGCAGAACACCATGGTGGTGGACAGCAGCAGGCCGCAGACGATCGGCAGCTTGCGCGAGAAGGTCAGCGAATTGCCACGGCGCAGCAGCCAGTCCGACAGCACACCGCCGAGCACGCCGCCGATGAAGCCGCACACCGCCGGCAGCGAGGCGATGAAGCCGGCCTTGAGGATGGTCATGCCGCGCTCCTGCACCAGGTACACCGGGAACCAGGTGAGGAAGAAGTAGGTGATGGCGTTGATGCAGTACTGGCCCAGGTAGACGCCCAGCAGCATGCGGCTGGTCAGCAACTGCTTGATGTAGCCCCATTTCGGGCCGTCGTTGCCGCGCTTCTGGTCCATGTCCACCAGGCCGCCGTTGCGTTCGATGTGGTCGAGTTCGGCGGGGCTGATGCGCGGGTGCTGGCGCGGGTTGTAGAGGGTCTTGAGCCATACCATCGAGAACAGGATGCCCAACGCGCCCATGACGATGAACACGTGTTCCCAGCCAAAGCTGAAGACGATCCAGCCCATGATCGGGGCGAACAGCGCGGTGGCGAAGTACTGCGCCGAGTTGAAGATCGCCGAGGCGGTGCCGCGTTCCTGGGTGGGGAACCAGGCGGCGACGATCCGGGCGTTGCCGGGGAACGACGGCGCCTCGGCGAAGCCGACCAGAAAGCGCAGGGCGAACAGCGTGACCACTGCCCAGGCCACCGGCATGCCGCCGACGAAGCCCTGCAGCAGGGTGAACAGCGACCAGGTGAAGATGCTGAAGGCGTAGACGTTCTTCGAGCCGAAGCGGTCGAGCAGCCAGCCGCCGGGGATCTGCCCGGCCACGTAGGCCCAGCCGAAGGCGGAGAAGATGTAGCCGAGGGTGACCGCGTCGATGCCCAGGTCCTTCTGCAGGCTGGAGCCGGCGATGGCGATGGTGGCGCGGTCGGCGTAGTTGATGGTGGTCACCAGGAACAGCATCAACAGGATCAGGTAGCGTACATGCGTCTTTTTCGTCGCTTGCATGCTGGTTACTCCCACTAGTTATTTTTGTGCGGGGCGTTGGGGTGTGGTGCGCCTGGGCAGGGCGCGTGGCCGGGGCGCTGTACGGCAAGCGCCCCGGGCCGTGTTACAGGGTTTGCGGGCCCATCTTGTCCATCAGCGCGGCGAGCATTTGGTACTCCTGCGCGCTCAGGTCGGTCAGTGGCGTGCGCACCGGGCCTGCGTCGTAGCCGGCGAGCCTGGCCCCGGCCTTGACGATGCTCACGGCGTAGCCGGCCTTGCGGTTGCGGATGTCCAGGTACGGCAGGAAGAAGTCGTCGATCAAGCGAGCCACGGTGGCGTGGTCGTCGCGGGCGATGGCGTGGTAGAAGTCCATCGCGGTCCTGGGGACGAAGTTGAACACCGCCGAGGAGTACACCGGCACGCCCAGGGCCTTGTACGCCGCAGCATACACCTCGGCGGTGGGCAAGCCACCCAGGTAGCTGAAGCGCTCGCCCAGGCGCCGACGAATCGACACCATCAGCTCGATATCACCCAGGCCATCCTTGTAGCCGATCAGGTTGGGGCAACGCTCGGCGAGCTGTTCGAGCAGGTCGGCGTTGAGCCGGCAGACGTTGCGGTTGTACACCACCACGCCGATTTTGACCGCCTTGCACACCGCCTCGACATGGGCGGCGACACCGTCCTGGCTGGCTTCGGTGAGGTAGTGGGGCAGTAGCAGCAGGCCCTTGGCGCCCAGGCGCTCGGCCTCTTTGGCGTACTCGATGGCCTGGCGGGTCGCGCCGCCGACCCCGGCGAGGATCGGCACCGAGCTGGCGCAGGTGTCGACCGCGGTCTTGATCACCTGGCTGTACTCGCTGGCGGCCAGGGAGAAGAACTCGCCGGTGCCACCGGCGGCGAACAGCGCGCTGGCGCCGTAGGGGGCGAGCCATTCCAGGCGCTTGATGTAGCCGGCGGGGTTGAAGTCGCCGGCCGCGTCGAAGTCGGTGACGGGGAACGACAGCAGGCCGTGGGAGAGGATGGATTGCAGTTCTTGTGGATTCATTGTTGTAGGCATCCTGTGGCGCTTGGAGGGAGGGGAACCAAGGTGAGAGGTAAGTTATCGTACAACTACCGGCATGACTAGCCCTCTGCATCAGGAAATTTGCGCAGGGGAAGTTTCCCCGGTCCCTGTAGGAGCGGCCTTGTGTCGCGAATGGGCTGCGCAGCGGCCCCAGGATTCATGCCTGGACGCCAAGATCGCCGGGGCCGCTCTGCGGCCCTTTCGCGACACAAGGCCGCTCCTACAGGGGGCGATACGTCCGGCGCGAACAGGGTGCGAGGCCAACCAATTATCGTACAACGAGTGACCTGGCTAGCCCTCTGCAACAGGAAATTTGCGCAGGAGAAGTTTCCCCGGTCCTTGTAGGAGCGGCCTTGTGTCGCGAATGGGCTGCGCAGCGGCCCCAGGATTCACGCCTGGACGCCAAGACCTGCGGCCCTTTCGCGACACAAGGCCGCTCCTACAGGGGGCGATACGTCCGGCGCGAACAGGGTGCGAGGCCGACCAATTATCGTACAACGAGTGACCTGGCTAGCCCTCTGCATCAGGAAATTTGCGCAGGGGAAGTTTCCCCGGTCCCTGTAGGAGCGGCCTTGTGTCGCGAAAGGGCTGCGCAGCGGCCCCAGGATTCACGCCTGGACGCCAAGATCGTCGGGGCCGCTCTGCGGCCCTTTCGCGACACAAGGCCGCTCCTACAGGGGGCGAGACGTCCGGCGCGAACAGGGTGCGAGGCCAACCAATGGTGTTGTCGTATGTCTTATGCGGGAAAAAGGATCGCGGAGACAGGCACAAGCCCGCCGCCCGTCTGTCACGGGATGTGTTCTGGGACCAGCAGAGGGTGACCGTGGCAAACGGGGGCGGCCTTGCGCCGCCCCGCGATCAAAGCTAACGAAGCTTCAGTGGCTCAGGCAGCCTGGTGCTGCTTGACCTGGGACTTGCGCACCTGGGCGCGGCAGGCGTCGCCAAAGGCCTGGAACATCTTGATCGAGTCTGGGTTGTTCGCTGCCTGCCACTCTGGGTGCCACTGCACCGCGAACAGGAAGGGCGAAAGGCTCGGGGCGTGGATGGCTTCGACCAGGCCGTCTTCGGCATGGGCGATCGGCTCGATGCCGGCACCCAGGTTGCGCAGGCCCTGGCCGTGCAGCGAGTTGACGCGGATCTGGTCACTGCCCAGGGTTTCGCGCAGCCAGCTGCCCGGCTTGATCTTCACGCTATGTACCTGGGCGTATTGCACCTCGACCGGATCTTCGGGGTTTTCCCGGTGGTCGTTGAAGCCAGGCTCGGCGTAGACCTTCTGGTAGATGTCGCCGCCCAGGGCCACGTTGATTTCCTGCATGCCGCGGCAGATGCCGAAGATCGGCAGGCCGCGCTTGATCGCGGCCTTGACCAGGGGGATGTCGAACAGGTCGCGGTTCTGGTCCTGGCCTTTGCCCGGGGTCTGGTTTTCCTGGCCGTACAGCGCCGGGTCAATGTTGCTGCCGGCGCCGGTCAGGTACACGCCGTCGGCCATGTCGAGGTAGGTCTGGAGGTCCTCGACGCCGCAGCAGGTGGGCACCAGGACCGGGACGCAACCTGCGAAATCGACCAGCGGGGTGATGTATTTGTGGGTCATGACCTGATAGTCATGGCCTTTGCGCTCTTGGCTGCCCATGGTCATCAGGACGACGGGTTTGCGCAGGGAGGGTTGCTTGTTGCCAATGTTGCTGTTGGACATATGTCACCTTGGGACAGGTCATGCCTGTCGTTGTTGTGCAGGCGCACGGCCGGGGCCTTGAGTGCTGCCTGAAGCCCCGAGCACTGCCGGCTCGCCTGGCGGGCGATATCGGTCGGGGCCTGGCTCATAGCTTGCCAGAGCCGTTCGATATGTCAAACGAGTGGCGGGGCGCCAAGGCGGCGGTTTTCGGGGGCTGGGGGCTGGCGCGGCCTTTGCCGGCAAGGGTTTGGCAGGGGCTGAGGTCAATAATATTTAACGACGCAGTCGGGTCTTTGCGTCGCTGCAATGATCGTGTCGGCAGAGGTTGTAAGGGCCATGTCTTGGCGGGGGCCGCGAGCTGTTCGCCGTTAGCGATGCAGCGCCCTTGAGATCGAGCGCCGCGCGGGCGGCGCTCGATCTCAAGGGCGCTGCATAACTAACGGCGAACACCCACCCTCTCAAACCATCTCCAGAAACGTCGCCACCACCCGCCGCATCCGCTGCTCCCTCAGGCAAACCAGCGTTTCGGTCAAATGCCGCTGGCAATCGACAATCGGCAACGCGCACACCCGCGCATCGGCCCCGAACTCCGCCGCCGACACCACCCCCACGCCGATCCCCACCACCACCGCCTCGCGCGCGGCTTCACGGCCTTCGACCTGGATCGCCGGTCGAATCCGCAACCCTGCTCGCTGCATTTCCTCTTCCAGGGTCTGGCGCGTCACCGACCCCGGCTCGCGCAGCACCAACGGCGTGTCGTCCAGGTCCGCGAGGTTGATCGAGCCGCGGCTGGCCCAGGGATGCTGGTGCGAGACAAACGCCACCATCGGGTCACGACGGATGGGCACGCAGTGCAGCCGTTCATCATCGACATCACGCCCGAGCAGCGCCAGGTCGGCCTGGTAGCTGAACAACCGCGCCAGCGATTCATCGGTGTTGCCCGTCTCGATCTTCACCTGGATGCCCGGGTAACGCTGGCAGAACCGCGCCACCTGCGGCAGCACATGCACCGGCGCATCCACCGCCAAGGTCAGGCTGCCGGTGTGCAAGGCCCGGGAGTCCTGCAGCAACTCCACAGCCTCGGTCTCGCAGGCGAACAGGCGCTGGGTCACCCCCAGCAGGCGCTCGCCCAGGTCGGTCAGTTGCACCGAACGCTTGTTGCGGTGGAACAGCAACACCCCGAAGCGTTCCTCGAGCTTGCGCACCTGGTCGGACACCGCCGGCTGGGTGAGGAACAGCTTTTGCGCCGCACGGGTGAAGCTGCCCTGTTCGGCAACGGCGTGAAAGGCCTTGAGTTGAGCGTGCGAGACCGACATCGAGGACTCCGGTTACAAGTTCGGCTTATGTGTGAAATACGATAAATCGATTTTATTTATCAGTCAGCAGCTGTTTCCATGTATTTCAACCCGACGCCTCTGCCACGAGCAGCGGCATGTCGGCCATGGCGGCACCCCCGCCATCTGACCAAGTGACGTCCCTCCGTCACGCAGTGCGCAACACAACAACAAGACAGGCGTTTCTTCACATTCTGCCGGCACACTCACGCAAGAGGTCAGAGTCACATGAATCAGTCCCTGGGCGCCATCAAGCGCTGGCGCATGCAGATCTTCGCCATCACCTGGCTGGCGTACGCCGCCTTCTACTTCACTCGCAAGGCTTTTTCGGTGGCCAAGCTGGGCATCGCCGAAGACCCTGGCTTCATGCTCGACAAGGCCGCCATGGCCAACCTCGACGCCATTTATCTGGCCGCCTACGCGGTGGGCCAGTTCACCTGGGGCATGCTCGCCGATCGCTTCGGGCCACGGGTGGTGGTGCTGGGCGGGTTGCTGATCTCGGCCGCCGCCGCCGTGGTGATGGGCAGCTACGCGACTTTCCCGATCTTCGCCACCTGCATGCTGATCCAGGGCCTGGCCCAGTCCACCGGCTGGGCGGGGTTGTGCAAGAACATCGGCAGTTTCTTCCCGGCGGTGCAACGCGGGCGGGTGCTGGGGCTGTGGAGTTCGTGCTACGCCTTCGGCGGCCTGGTCGCCTCGCCATTCGCCGGCTGGTGGGCCTACACCCTGGTCGGCAGCTGGCATGCGGCGTTTTTCTCCAGCGCCGTGGTGGTGGCCGCGGTGGCCGTGCTGTTCTTCATCTTCCAGCGCAACAAGCCCGAGGACGTCGGCCTGCCGGCGGTGGAACCCGAGCCACAGAGCATGGCACCGGCGGGCAACCTGTGCAGCGTCTGGGCGCCATTGCGCGAGATCCTGCGCAACCGCACGGTACTCACCCTGGGGCTGGCCTACTTCATGCTCAAGCCGGCGCGCTACGCCATCCTGCTATGGGGCCCGGTGATCGTCTTCGAACAGATGCCCACGGTGGGCAAGGTTGGCGCGGCGATCATCCCCACCGCGTTCGAGCTGGCCGGGCTGCTCGGGCCGATCCTCATCGGCCTGGCTTCGGACAAGCTGTTCGGTGCCCGGCGCATGCCGGCCTGCGTGATCAGCCTGGTGCTGCTGACCCTGACCCTGGCCGGTTTCATGGCGGCGATGCACAGCGGTAGCGTGGTGCTGGTGGTGGCGCTGTTGTTCGTCATGGGCCTGACCCTGTATGGCCCGGACTCGATGATCAGCGGCGCCGCCGCCATCGACTTCGGCACGGCCAAGGCCGGTGCCACCGCCGCGGGCTTCGTCAACGGCTGCGGCTCGGTGGGCGCGGTGCTCGGCGGCCTGCTGCCGGGCTACTTCGACAGCGTCACGGTGTTCATCGTCTTCGCCGGCACCGCGCTGTTCTCCGCCCTGGTGCTGCTGCCGCACTGGAACAGTCGTCCTGCATCCACCGCGCAGGCCAATGACGTGGCGCCCAATACCAGCATGGCGATCAAGCCACTGCGTACCTAAAGGAAAGTGAGTAGATGAGACCCTTCTGGCTGCAACAGGCCCTGGACCAGGAAGACCAGGCGCCATGCCCGCCGCTTGTCGGTGAGGTGCGCTGCGATGTGTGCATCGTCGGCGGTGGCTACACCGGCCTGTGGACCGCGCTGATGATCAAGGAACAGGCGCCGCAGCTGGAGGTGCTGCTGCTCGAGGCGGACATCTGCGGAGCCGGGGCCAGCGGGCGCAATGGTGGCTGCGCGCTGTCCTGGTCGGCCAAGTATTTTACCCTCGAGCGGCTGTTCGGGGTGGCCGAGGCGGTGCGCCTGGTGCGCGAGTCCGAGCGCAGCATCGCTGCGATCGGCGAGTTCTGCGCGGCCCACGGCATCGGCTGCGACTACCGCATGGACGGCACCCTCTACACCGCCACCAACCAGGCCCAGCTCGGTGGCACCGACGCGGTGATCGCCGCGCTGGAGCAACAGGGCATCAACTCGTTCCAGCGCCTGGCGCTGGAGCAGGTGCAGCGCCTGGCCGGCTCCGAACGGCATCGCGAGGGCTGGTATTCGCCGGCCGCGGCGACGCTGCAGCCCGGGCGGCTGGTACGTGGGCTGCGGCGGGTGGCCTTGCAGCGCGGCGTGCGCATCCACGAGGGCACCGCGATGACCGGCCTGGAGCATGGTGCGCCGGTGCGGGTGCGCACCCGCGCCGGCAGCGTTCGCGCCGACCGCGTGGTGCTCGGCCTCAACGCCTGGATGGCCCGGGCGTTCCCGCAATTCGAGCGCAGCGTGGCGATCGTCTCCAGCGACATGGTGATCACCGAACCGTGCCCCGAGCTGCTGCGCCGGATTGGCCTGGACAGCGGCGTCAGCGTGCTCGACTCGCGGATTTTCGTGCACTACTACCACAACACCTCCGATGGCCGGCTGATGCTCGGCAAGGGCGGCAACACCTTCGCCTACGGTGGGCGCATGCTGCCGGTGTTCGACCAGCCATCGCCCTACCAGCCGCTGCTGCGTGAAAGCCTGGCCGAGTTCTTCCCCGCCCTGGCCGAGGTGCCGCTGGCGGCGAGCTGGAACGGGCCGTCGGACCGCTCGGTGACCGGCTTGCCGTTCTTTGGCCGGCTCGATGGCCAGGGCAACGTGTTTTATGGTTTTGGCTATTCGGGCAGCGGGGTAGGGCCGTGCCACATGGGCGGGCAGATCCTCGCGTCGCTGGCGCTGGGGCTGGACAACCCCTGGACCCGCTCGCCGCTGGTCAACGGACCGTTAGGGCAGTTCCCGCCGGAGCCGATCCGCTACCTGGGGTCGTTGCTGGTGCGCAATGCCATTCGCCGCAAGGAGCGCGCCGAGGACCGTGGCGTGCCGCCGCGCCGGCTGGACGTGCGCCTGGCGAAGTTCGCTGCGGCGGCGGGGAAGGCGGACAAGGGCTGAGCCACCCCTGGTGGGCGCGGGTTGTGCGATTTCTTGTCGAACCCGGTGCGCAGGGCGTATAAACTCTCCCCACTTTTTGGCCGGTCGCTTCCTGAACCGGCCGCTGAAACAAAGAGAGTCGATATGGGCGCACAGTGGAAAGCCAAGCATAGAGAAACGGCGGCCAACGCCAAAGGCAAGATCATGGGCAAGCTGGCCAAGGAGATCCAGATCGCCGCCAAGTCTGGCGCCGATCCAGACATGAACCCGCGCTTGCGCCTGGCCATCGTCCAGGCCAAGAAAGCCTCGATGACCCGTGAGACCCTGGAACGCGCCATCAAGAAAGGCGCCGGCCTGGATGGCGAGGCCGTGCAATACCATGCGGTCAGCTACGAAGGTTTCGCCCCGCACCAGGTGCCGCTGATCGTCGAGTGCCTGACCGACAACGTCAACCGTACCGTGGCCCAGATCCGCGTGCTGTTCCGCAAGGGCCAGCTGGGTGCCAGCGGTTCGGTGGCCTGGGACTTCAACCATGTCGGCCTGATCGAGGCTACCCCGGAAGGCGACGCCGACGCGGAAATGGCGGCCATCGAAGCCGGTGCCCAGGACTTCGAGGACGGCGAGGAAGAGGGCTCGACCCTGTTCATCACCGACACCACCGACCTGGACGCGGTGCAAAAGGCCCTGCCCGAGCATGGCTTCACCGTCACCTCGGCGAAGATCGGCTACACCCCGAAGAACCCGGTGAGCGCTGCCAGCCTGAGCGCCGAAGCCCTGGCCGAGGTCGAGGCCTTCCTCGAGGCGATCGACGACAACGATGACGTGCAGAACGTCTATGTCGGCCTGAGCGACTGATTCGCGCGTCATCCTCGCGGGGCAAGCCCGCTCCCAGTGCGTCTGTGGGAGCGGGCTTGCCCCGCGATCATTTGCGGACCTAGGCCATGCACCCGACCTTCGCCTCCCTCAGCCTCGCCCACCTGCGCACCCTCGACTGCCTGCTGCAACTGAAGAACCTCAGCCACGCTGCCGAGCGCCTGGGTTGCAGCCAGTCGGCCCTGAGCCGTCAGCTGGCCAGCCTGCGCGAAGCCTTCGCCGATCCGTTGCTGGTCCGCCAGGGCCGTGGCTATGTGCTCAGCGAACATGCCGAGGCGCTGGTCGAGCCGTTGCGCCAAGTGCTGGAGGAGCTCAACGCCCTGCGCCAGCCCGCGGCGTTCGACCCGGCGCGCTGCGAGCGCCGCTTCTGCCTGGCGGCCTCGGACTATGTGGCCGAACACATGCTGCCGCAGCTGGTGAAAGCCTTGGAACAGGAGGCGCCGGGGGTATCGCTGGAGTACCGCACCTGGCAGGCCGGGGAGTACGCCTTGCTTGCCAGCGGCGAGATCGACCTGGCCACCACGCTGTTCGACGAGTCGCCGCCCAACCTGCATGGCCGGCTGCTGGGCGAGGACCGGGCGGTGTGCCTGATGCGCCATGACCATCCGTTGAGCGCGCGCGCCGCGCTGAGCCAGGACGACTACCTGGCCTTCAAGCATGTGCGGGTATCCGGGGGCGGCGACAAGGACAGCTTCATCGATCGCCACCTGCGTGCCCAGGGGCTGCAGCGGCGCATCAGCCTGCAGGTGCCGTTCTTCAGCGCCATGGTGCAGGTGATTGGCAACGGCCAGGGACTGGCCACGGTGCCCGAGCACATCGCCGTGCAGTTGGCACGCCTGCACGGCCTGGCCTGGCGGCCACTGGGTTTCGTCGGCCATACCCAGCGCTACTGGGTGGTCTGGCACCAGCGTCTGCAAGCGTCGGCCGAGCACCGCTGGTTGCGCAACCGGGTATTCGAGGTGTGGCGCCAGTCGCAGTTCGGCGTGCAGGGCGGGCATGCGCCTTTGCCATAGCAGCTATGCGCGAAGCGGGGTTATTCGCCAGCCGGCTGGCACCTAGACTGCGGGCACCGGACACCGCCCAGGAGCGCATATGACCCCCGAACAATTCCGCCAGTACGGCCACCAACTGATCGACCTGATCGCCGACTACCGCCAGACCGTCGGCGAGCGCCCGGTCATGGCCCAGGTCCAGCCCGGCTACCTCAAGGCCGCCTTGCCGCCAGGCGCGCCACAGCAGGGTGAAGCGTTCGAGGCCATCCTCGCCGACGTCGACAAGCTGGTGATGCCCGGCCTGTCGCACTGGCAGCACCCGGATTTCTACGGCTACTTCCCCTCCAACGGCACCCTGTCCTCGGTGCTGGGCGACTTCCTCAGCACCGGCCTGGGCGTGCTCGGCCTGTCCTGGCAGTCCAGCCCGGCCCTGAGCGAGCTGGAGGAGACCACCCTCGATTGGCTGCGCCAGTTGCTGGGGCTCAGTGACCAGTGGAGCGGGGTGATCCAGGACACCGCCTCGACCAGCACCCTGGTGGCGCTGATCTGCGCCCGCGAGCGCGCCACCGACCATGCCCAGGTGCGTGGCGGCCTGCAGGGCCAGGGCAAGCCGTTGGTGGTCTACGTCAGCGCCCACGCTCACAGCTCGGTGGACAAGGCGGCGCTGCTGGCGGGCTTTGGCCGTGACAACATCCGCCTGATCGCCACCGATGAGCAGTTTGCCATGCGTCCCGAGGCATTGGCGGCGGCCATCGCCCAGGACCTGGTCGCCGGCAACCAGCCCTGCGCGGTGGTCGCCACCACCGGGACCACCACCACCACGGCATTGGACCCGCTGCGCGCGATCGGTGAAATCGCCCAGGCCAACCAGCTGTGGCTGCATGTGGATTCGGCCATGGCCGGTTCCGCGATGATCCTCCCGGAATGCCGCTGGATGTGGGACGGCATCGAGCTGGCCGACTCGGTGGTGGTCAATGCCCACAAATGGCTGGGCGTGGCGTTCGACTGCTCGATCTACTACGTGCGCGATCCACAGCACCTGATCCGGGTGATGAGCACCAACCCCAGCTACCTGCAATCGGCGGTCGATGGCGAGGTGAAGAACCTGCGTGACTGGGGGATCCCGCTGGGGCGTCGGTTCCGGGCGTTGAAACTGTGGTTCATGCTGCGCAGCGAGGGCGTCGAGGCCTTGCAGCAGCGTCTGCGTCGCGACCTGGACAATGCTCGCTGGCTGGCCGAGCAGGTCGCGGCGAGTGGCGATTGGGAGCTGCTGGCGCCGGTGCAACTGCAGACCCTGTGCATTCGCCATCGCCCAGCCGGTGTCGACGGTGAGGCGTTGGATAGCCATACCCGCGCCTGGGCCGAACGCTTGAACGCCTCGGGCGAGGCCTATGTCACCCCGGCGACCTTGAACGGCGCCTGGATGGTGCGGGTGTCGGTCGGGGCGCTGCCGACCGAGCGCGAGCATGTGCAACGGTTGTGGCAGCGCCTGCAAGCTGTGGTGGCCTGAGCGGCTGTTCGCCAGCCATGGTGCGTCGTCAGGCGGCGTTATGCAGCAACAGCTGCAGCGACGCGTCGAACTGCCTCAAGGCATCGGCCTGCACGGCCTGCTCTTCAGCCAGCTGGCCGGCCAGCGCCTGAGCGCTCGCCTGCTTGACCGCCAGCCCTTCGGCACGGCCGATATAGGTCAGCTGATCATCGAAGAAGCGCGCTACCACGCTGGCCTCGATGCCTGCGCTGGCTAGCCGGCTGTGGCTGTCGAGCAGCACGATCACGTCGGGGTGGTCCGCCAGCAGGGTGTCGAGGTCGTCATAGAAGGTCACCTCGGCAAACTGCTGCGCCAGCGACTGTGCCAACCAGGCATAGGCCTGGTTGTGGCCCAGGGTCGCCACCGGCGTAGCCGTGGCAGAGCCTGCTCGGGCCTGGTCGCGGTGCCGTTGCAGGTAGTCCAGGGTCGCGGCGGCATTGCGCCCCAGCAGCACCGCCACATGCTGGCCGTGGTTCAAGGCGACGCTGGACAGCTCGGTGGCCGAATAGAAGTGCCCGTATGGTTGGGCAGCCTGCTGGCTGGCCGGCACGGCGCAACCACTCAAGGCGGCGAGCAGGGCCAGCAGGGCGGCGATCATGCCGGTTTTCATGGGGAGTGCCTCGTCGAAAATCCAATGCCGCCATGGTGCGCGTAGCCAAGCGGCAGCGGAACTCGAAGGCAAGCATGATGGCTATCGACCCGGTTGATGATTGCCTGTTTGCCGCCTGCCTGAAAGAGCCGGGCTATCGCCTTGCAACAGCGCGTCTATTAGACCTCTGGGCAGGCTCGGCTAGTCTTTGTGCTGGTCCCGCGAAACGCCGCTGCGCTCAAGCGCCTGGCGCCGCCGGCCAACCCTGATGAGGAGCAGGTTCACGCCTTGGCCGTGGCCGCTCCAAGACCTGGCAGCGCAACGACAATAACGCCCGGAAATCTGGACAGACCCGACCCAAAGGTAGACGCAGATGGCCAACGAATCGAAATGCCCGTTCCATCAAACCGCCGGTGGCGGCACCAGCAACCGTGACTGGTGGCCTGACCAGCTCAACCTGAAGATCCTCCACCAGCATTCGTCCAGGTCCGACCCCATGGACCCGGGCTTCGACTACGCCAAGGCGTTCAAGAGCCTCGACTTCCAGGCCCTGAAACGAGACCTGAACGCCTTGATGACCGACTCCCAGGACTGGTGGCCCGCCGACTTCGGCCACTACGGCCCGTTGTTCATCCGCATGGCCTGGCACAGCGCCGGCACCTACCGTATCGGCGATGGGCGCGGCGGCGCAGGCTCCGGTCAGCAGCGCTTCGCCCCGCTCAACAGCTGGCCCGACAACGTCAGCCTGGACAAGGCCCGGCGCCTGCTGTGGCCGATCAAGCAGAAGTACGGCAACAAGATCTCCTGGGCCGACCTGATCGTGCTCACCGGCAACGTCGCCCTGGAGTCCATGGGCTTCAAGACGTTCGGCTATTCCGGCGGGCGTGCCGACGTGTGGGAGCCGGATGAGGATGTGTACTGGGGCTCGGAGAAGGTCTGGCTGGGCGGTGACACCCGCTATGGCAAGGCCGAGGCTGCCGGCCAGGGCGACCTGGTGGCCGAGCCTGCCAAGCGCCCCGAGGAGCAGAGCCGCGACCTGGCCGGCGAGCGCAACCTCGAGAATCCGCTGGCGGCGGTGCAAATGGGCCTGATCTACGTGAATCCGGAAGGCCCGGACGGCACCCCAGACCCGGTCGCTTCAGCCAAGGACATCCGTGACACCTTCGGCCGCATGGCCATGAACGACGAGGAAACCGTGGCGCTGATCGCCGGTGGTCACGCTTTCGGCAAGACCCACGGCGCAGGCCCTGCCGACAACGTCGGTGCCGAACCGGAGGCCGCGGGCCTGGAGCAGCAGGGCCTGGGCTGGAAAAACGCATTGCGTAGCGGCGTGGGCGCCGATGCCATCACCAGCGGCCTGGAAGTGATCTGGACTTCCACGCCGACGCGCTGGAGCAATGAATACCTGCAGAACCTGTTCAATTTCGATTGGGAGCTGACCAAGAGCCCGGCCGGCGCCCATCAGTGGCGGCCCAAGGCGGGGGCCGGGGCTGGGCAGATCCCCGACGCCTTCGATGCCGGCAAGCGCCATGCCCCGGCCATGCTCACCTCCGACCTGGCGCTGCGCTTCGACCCGATCTACGAACCCATCGCCCGCCGCTTCAAGGACAACCCCGAGCAACTGGCCGACGCTTTCGCCCGCGCCTGGTACAAGCTGATCCACCGCGACATGGGCCCGCTGGCGCGCTACCTCGGCCCGGAACTGCCCAACGAGGAACTGCTCTGGCAAGACCCGCTGCCCAAGGCCGGCCCGCAGCCCAGCGAGGCCGACATCGCTGCGTTGAAGGCCAAGGTGCTGGCCGCGGGGCTGAGCGTGGCGGAACTGGTGTCCACCGCCTGGGCCTCGGCCTCGACCTTCCGCGGTTCCGACAAGCGCGGCGGGGCCAATGGCGCGCGCCTGCGCCTGGCGCCGCAAAAGGGCTGGGCCGCGAACCAGGGCGTGGACAAGGTGCTCACGGCGTTGGAAAAAATCCGCGCCGAGGCTGGCAACAAGATATCGCTGGCCGACCTGATCGTCCTGGCCGGTAGTGCGGCGGTGGAAAAAGCCGCCAGGGACGCCGGGCACAACCTTGACGTGCCGTTCCGTCCGGGGCGGGTGGATGCTTCGCAGGAGCAGACCGACGTCGAGTCGTTCGCTGTGCTCGAACCCCTGGCTGACGGTTTCCGCAACTTCAGCAAGGCGCGCTACAGCGTCAAGGCCGAGAAACTGCTGCTGGACAAGGCCCAGTTGTTGACCCTGACCGCGCCTGAGCTGACCGTGCTGATCGGTGGTCTGCGGGTGCTGGGCGCCAACCATGGCGCCAGCAAGGAGGGCGTGTTCACCGACAAGGTCGGGGTGCTCAGCAACGACTTCTTCCGCAACCTGCTGGACATGGGCGTGGAGTGGCGGCCGACCTCGGCGGACAACGAAACCTTCGAGGGCCGCGAGCGCAAGACCGGGCAGGTGAAGTGGACCGCCAGCCGGGTCGATCTGGTGTTCGGCTCCCACGCCCAGTTGCGGGCCATCAGCGAGGTCTACGGCAGCAGTGACGGCGGGCAGAAATTCGCCAAGGACTTTGTCGCCGCCTGGGTGAAAGTCATGGAGCTGGATAGGTTCGATCTGTAGCCGGTGCCATGTACCGCGTCGGCTGCTTCGCCAGCAAGGCTGGCGCCTACGGGTGTTGCAGGCCGTAATCGGCGTAGGAGCCGGCTTGCCGGCGAACACCGGCATGGCCGGTGCCATCCATCGCGTCGCCTGGTTCGCCAGCAAGCTGGCTGCTACGGGTGTTGCAGGCCGTAATCGGCGTAGGAGCCGGCCTTGCCGGCGAACACCGGCGCAGCCGGTGCCATCCACCGCGGCGCCTGGTTCGCCAGCAAGGCTGGCGCCTACGGGTGTTGCAGGCCTTAATCGGCGTAGGAGCCGGCTTGCCGGCGAACACCGGCACAGCCGGTGCCATCCACCGCGGCGCCTGGTTCGCCAGCAAGCTGGCTCCTACAGGTGTTGCAGGCCGTAATCGACGTAGGAGCCGGCTTGCCGGCGAACACCGGCGTAGCCGGTGCCATCCATCGCGTCGCCTGGTTCGCCAGCAAGGCTGGCGCCTACGGCTGTTGCAGGCCGTAATCGGCGTAGGAGCCGGCCTTGCCGGCGAACACCGGCGCAGCCGGTGCCATCCACCGCGGCGCCTGGTTCGCCAGCAAGCTGGCGCCTACGGCTGTTGCAGGCCGTAATCGGCGTAGGAGCCGGCCTTGCCGGCGAACACCGGCGTAGCCGGTGCCATCCATCGCGTCGCCTGGTTCGCCAGCAACGCTGGCTGCTACGGGCATTGCAGGCCGTAATCGGCGTAGGAGCCTTGCCGGCGAACACCGGCGCAGCCGGTGCCATCCACCGCGGCGCCTGGTTCGCCAGCAAGGCTGGCTCCTACGGGTGTTGCAGGCCTTAATCGGCGTAGGAGCCGGCTTGCCGGCGAACACCGGCGTAGCCGGTGCCATCCACCGCGGCGCCTGGTTCGCCAGCAACGCTGGCTGCTACGGGTGTTGCAGGCCGTAATCGGCGTAGGAGCCGGCCTTGCCGGCGAACACCGGCGCAGCCGGTGCCATCCACCGCGTCGCTTGGCCAGCAAGGCGCTCAGCGAATCGCTTCGCTGGTGATCTCGTCTTGCGCTGTAGCGCCGGGCTCGTCATGCAGCGATATCCGCGATGTCTCCGGCAATGCCAACCCACCTAGCAATGCCAGCAAGGCGATCGCCACCAGGTAGAACGCCGGCGCCAGGCGGCTGCCGCTCTGCTCGATCAACCAGGTCGCCAGCAACGGTGCGGTGCCGCCGAACAGGGTGTAGGCCAGGTTGTAGGTGATCGCCGAGGCGGTATAACGGCTGCGGGTCGGGAAGCACTCCGACAGCAGCGCCGCCGTGACCACGCCGCTCATCAGCGCGCCAACGGCCAGCAGGATCACCCCCAGCAAGGCCCCGGCCAGCGAGCCGGAACTGGCCAGCCAGTAGGCAGGCAACACCGCGAGCATCACCCATAGGCAAGTCAAGCCAATGGTCCGACGGCGCCCGATCCGGTCGCAGAACGCTCCGGCCAGCGGGCAGCCAGCAGCGGCGAACAGCAGCGCCACGGTGGACACCAGCAGCGCCTGGGCCCGGCTGAGCTGGCCGACGGTTTGCAGGTAGGTGGCGAAGTAGGTGGTGAACATGTAGAACGACAGCGCCGTCAGCGAGATGAACGCGCCCAGGTTGCGGATCGTGCGGCCGTGGTGGCGCAGGGTGTCGCCCAGCGGCGAGTGCGCATGGCGCTTGCCTTCGGCCATGGCCTGGCGGAACGCCGGGGTTTCCTCCATGCGCCAGCGCAGGTACAAACCGACCAGGCCCAGGGGTGCGGCGATCAGGAACGGGATGCGCCAGCCCCAGGCGTTCATCGCCTCGGGCGTCAGGCTGGCCTCCAGGGCGTAGGCGATCACTGCCGCGCAAGCAAAGGCGCTGAAGGTCGAGACCGGCACGAAGCTGCCATAGAACGCGCGCCGCTGTTGCGGCGCATGTTCCATCAGGTAGGCGCAGGCCCCGGCGTATTCGCCGCCGGCGGAAAACCCTTGCAGGCAGCGCGCCAGGGTCAGTAGCAGCGGTGCCAGCACACCGATGCTGGCGTAGGTGGGCAGCAGGCCGATCAAGGTGGTGGAGCCGGCCATCAGCAGGATGGTCAACGACAGGATACGCTTGCGCCCAAGGCGGTCGCCCAGGGCGCCGAACACGATGCCGCCCAAGGGGCGCAGGGCGAAGGCCACGGCGAACACGGCGAAGGTCTTGAGCAGGGCGACGCTGGCGCTTTCACCGGTGAAGAACTGGCTGGCGATCAGCGTGGCGAGGAAACCGTAGACGGCGAAGTCGAACCATTCGACGAAGTTGCCGATGGCCGAGGCGGCGATCACCCGACGCAGGGTGGCGGGCGGAACCTCATGGGGGATGGACATGGACGTGCTCTCCGGTGGTCTGGCAGCCTGGGCGAATGCGCCGCGCTCAAGGCGCGCCGTCGTTGTTGTCAGGGCAGTAGACAGGCCAGCGGCAGAGGGCGTTGTGTCGAGGGCGACACCGGGATGTCTGTTAGGGCCTGCAGGGGCAGGGCACAAGCTCATGCCCATGCATCACTCCCGATCACACCCCGCCGTTACCGGCCAGGTATGCACCGGCCGCAAGTCCTTGACCTGGTCGGGCACATCGATCGGCGCCTCGCCCGCCCCAAGCAGTGCCTCTATCTCATGCACGCTGCGCAGGTACGGGTCCAGGTCGGTCCCCAGCCCGGCCTCATGGGGAATCCACCAGCCGATGACCTGGGGCTGGCCCTGATCATCCTCGCTCAGCAGCACTTTCCAGAACGCCTCCGGGGTCGCGATGCCGTGGGATGCGACGAAGTGATCGTTATCCAGCGCCCGGCCCGAGTGCCCGAACACCACGCCGCCGATCACCGTCACCGGGTGCCGGTCGCGGTAGCACTCGGTCAGCAGCTCGGTCTGGTACCAGGTGCGGCTGTTGTGCGCGGCCAACTGCGGGACGATGTTGCTCATCAGGTTGGAGGCGTCCATCGCCGCGCGATCGTCGTCGAAATGGTTGTTCGCCGCCAGGTGACCACGGTGATAACCCTTGGGCGACGAATAGGCCTTGGCCGAGTGTTGGCCCTTGCAGCCGGCGGGCAGGCTGCGGTCGACGCGGAAGTTGTCGATGCGTGGCAGATGGCCTTCGTCCCGGCCCAGGGTAAAGGCGAAGCGGTGCGGCTCGCCGCGCTGGCAGTCGTACCAGAGCTGGAAGCGACCCTGGTCGAGCAGGGTGAGCGGTGTGAAGGCGGGTGTTGGCGCTGGTGGCGATGGCAGGCGCGGGGCGCAGGACGTGAGGGTGAGCAGGAACAGCAGGAACAGCAAACGCATGCAGCGTCATCCATGAGAAAAGCGCCGAATCCTACAGCATGGCAGGGGCAATCTGTAGCCTGGGGCGCGACCAGGCCTAGGCCGCCCGTTCAAGCACATCCAGCAACTCGACGAACTCCCGTGCCAGGCGATGCCGGGGTGCCAGGTGCACCAGGGGCACTGCCGCCTCATGGGACTCGCGCATCTTGATCGAGCTGCTCAGGTACACCGGCAGTACCGGCAGGCCTTCGCCGCGCAATTGTTCGACCAGGGTCTGGTGCAACGCCGTGCGCCCGGCGAACTGGTTGACCACCACGCCCTCGACCGCCAGCCCGGCATTGTGCGCCTGGCGCAGTGCCTCGACCTCGCTCATCACCTTGTGCAGGGCCTGGCGCGAGAAGCTGTCGCAATCGTAGGGGATCAGCAACCGCTCGGCCGCGATCAGGGCGCTGAAGGTATAGAAATTGAGCGCAGGCGGGGTGTCGATGTAGATGCGTTCATAGTCGCCCGACAGCGCCACCAGCAACTTGCGCAGCTTGTTGATCTTGAACTTGCTTTGCAGCTTGCCTTGCAGGTCGGCCAGGTCGGGGCTGGCGGTGACCAGGTGCAGGTTGGCGTAGCGGGTTTCGGTAATGGCCACCCGGTGCTGCTTGCCGCTGGCCGGGTTGGGTGCCAGGGTCTGGCGGAAGAAGTCGGTGATGCCGGCCGGAATCGCGTCGGCACTGAGGCCGGTGAGGTAATAGGTGGCGTTGGCTTGCGGGTCGAGGTCTACCAGCAGGGTTCGGTAGCCTTGCGCGGCACTGGCTGCGGCCAGGTTGCAGGCGATGCTGGACTTGCCGACCCCGCCTTTCTGGTTGAACACGACACGACGCATGGCAGTCATCCTTGAATGGAAAATGTCAGAGCGAGGTCAATCCTATGACCGTAACGTGACAGTTTTAAGACAGGGCTTGTTACATTGCCCCCAAGTCTTACGATGGTTTTTCACATCAGTGCCAGGAGGCAACCATGGGTATGCGCGGCAGCGACCGGCAGATCGACAACATCGAGTTCAACGTGGCCGATATCGCCCGCAGCAAGGCGTTCTATGGCCAAGTGTTCGGCTGGACCTTCACCGACTTCGGGCCCAGCTACACCGAGTTCAGCGATGGCCGCTTGAGCGGCGGCTTCAGCACTGGGGAACCGGTACGCCCCGGCGGGCCGTTGGTGATCCTCTACGCCGCTGACCTGGCCGAAGCGCAGCGCCGCGTGGAAGCGGCGCAAGGGCGGATCAGCCGGGCGGTGTTTGCCTTCCCAGGTGGGCGGCGCTTCCACTTCATCGATCCGGATGGTTATGAGTTGGCGGTGTGGTCGGCGGGCTGAGCGTTACCCGCCTGGGGCATTGGCCTGCGCGCTGAACACTTGGTTGCGACCGTTCTGCTTGGCCATGTACAGGGCGTCGTCCGCGCGCTTGAGTACGGTCGATGGCGCCTCGCCGCTGTTGCCAAGCCCCTGGGCAACGCCCAGGGAGACCGTCAGGTGCCCGACCGGTGCGATAGACGTCTGCTCCACCGACAGGCGCAGGCGTTCAGCCACGTTGCCCGCCGCTGTCAGGCTGGCGCCGGGCAACAGCATCAGGAACTCCTCGCCACCGGTGCGGCACAGCACATCGCCTTCCCGGCAGGCGCCGCGCATCAGCTCGGCCAGGCGCCGCAGCACGGCGTCGCCGACATCGTGCCCGTGGGTGTCATTGACCCGCTTGAAATGGTCCACGTCCAGCACGATGGCGGCGAACGGTTGCGCCTCGGCCTGCCAGTGGCTCAGGGTGGTGGCCAGCCCGCGGCGGTTGACCAGCCCGGTCAGCGGATCGGTCTGGGCGTCGCGGTTGAGGCGGCCGATGCGCTCGTGCAGCAGGTTCAGGCCGAACAACAGGGCGCGCTTGAGCTCGGCGGCTTCGAAGTACCAGGCGCGTACCTGGTGGATGCGCGCGGCGGTGCCGGCGCGGTCCAGGCTTCGTGCGGCCGCGGCCAACTGCCACAGCGGGCGGACGATGATCAGCGCCAGCCACCACAACAGCAGGCAGCCGAGCAGCGCCAGCGGCGCGGAAATACCGATCACGTTGAGAATCAGGTGATGCATCGGTGCGACGGTCGCGGTCAGCGGCTGTTGCGCCACCACGCTCCAGCCGCTGCTCGGTACGCTGGCGAAGCCGGCCAGCATCTCCATGCCCTGGCTGTTGACCACGCGCCGGGTGCCGCTGTCCAGGGTGGCCAGTTCATCCACCAGGCTGTTACCGACCACCAGCGTGCCGACACGGTCGCTATCGGGGTGGTACAGCAGGCGGTGGTTGCGGTCGATCACGTAGAGGTACGAGCCGTCCTGGTAGAAGTGTTCGCCCAACAGGCCCTTGAGGATATTGCGCTCGCGCAGGTACAGGCTGCCGCCGACATAGCCCAGGTAGCGCCCTTGGGCGTCGTAGATCGGTTGCGACAGTACCACCACCAGGTTGTTGGCCGCCGACAGATAGGCCGTGGACACCAGCGTGCGCCGTTCGCGCAGGGCTTGCAGGGCGCCGGGGGAGGTGGAGGGCGTGCCGGTGAGGTGGCGCAACGACGCGGGTGAAATCGCCCGCAGGGTGCCTTTGGCGTTGACCATGAAGGTGGAGTTGAAGGCACTGCTCTGGCGCAGCACACGTTCGGTCTCGGCCTGCAAGGCCGCGTCGTCGTGCAGTTGGCGGCCTTGCACCAGGGCGCTGAACGCAAGTTGCTGCAAGGCATTGCTCAAGGACGTTTCGGTGATGGCGGCCAGCTTGGCGGCATACACGCGGTTGGCCTCCAGCGCATGGTCGATCAGCAACTGGCGCTGCACCCGGTAGCTGGCGAAATAGCTGCTCAGCAGCATCACCACGGCAGTCAGCGCGCAAAGAACGAGGATGAGCGTGCGCAGGTCCAGGCGCAGGCCATGCTTGGCGTGTGGCAATCCAGGTCTCACCGGCGGTAAAAGGGGATCAACCTTACTCGTTTACCGCTTGGCGAACCATGGGCGTGCCGCGCTTTTTCTGCAGGAAAACACCTCAGCCCAAGGTGCGTTCGATACCGCCTTGGACCAGGTTTTCCATCAGGCTCAAGCCCTCGGCCTCGCTCAGGGCCCGCGCGCGCAGCATGCCCGGCAGCTGGTTGAGCAAGGTCGCCAGCACATGCCCGGTGGCCGCCAGCGTTTCACCGGCGCGCCGCGTTTGCGGTGCGATCAGGCGCAGCAGGCCAGCCTCGTAGCGTTCGCGCAAGGCGCCCAGGCGTGCCTGTTGCTCGGCGCTCAGGCAGCAGAAGTCGCGTTCGGCCAGGCGAAACTGCATGGGCCGTTCGGCCTGCAACTGCCAGTGCGCGCCGATCAGGCAGGGCAGCACCGGCTTGCCCTGGGCCCGGGCCCGGCGGCCCTGCTCCAGGGTGGCCTGCAGTTCCTCGTAGAGCTCCTCGATCAGGTCGTAGAGCAGGTCCTGCTTGCTGGGGAAGTGGTGATACAGCGAGCCCGCGGTCAGGCCCACATGCGCCGCCAGCTCACGCATGCTGACCTGGCCGAAGCCTTTCTCGGCGAACAGGGCCATGGCCCGGTCGCGGCGTTCCTCGAAATTGGCGCAGCGCAGCGCCGCGTTGACCGGGGCCATGGCCTGCGCGCCTCAGTAGCTGAAGAAGCCGCGGCCGCTCTTGCGCCCGAGGTAGCCGGCGGCAACCATCTCCTTGAGCAGCGGGGCGGGGCGGTACTTGCTGTCGTTGAAGCCCTCGTGGAAGGCCTCCATGATCGCCAGCAGGGTGTCCAGGCCCACCAGGTCGGCCAGGGCCAGCGGGCCGATCGGCTGGTTGCAGCCCAGGCGCATGCCGGTGTCGATGTCCTCGGCGCTGGCCAGGCCTTCCTGGCGGACGAAGATCGCCTCGTTGATCATCGGCACCAGGATGCGGTTGACCACGAAGCCTGGGCGGTTGCCGGCGGTGATCGGCGTCTTGCCGAGCTTTTCGGTCACCAGCAGCGCCTGGGCATAGGTGCTGTCGCTGGTCTGCAGGCCGCGGATGATCTCGACCAGGGCCATCATCGGCACCGGGTTGAAAAAATGCACGCCGATGAAACGCTGTGGGTTGGCGATGCTTGCGGCCAGTTGGGTCACCGACAGCGACGAGGTGTTGGTGGCGATCAGGCAGTCGGCGCTCACGTTGGCCGCCACCTGCTGGAGAATGCGCTGCTTGAGGGCCAGGTTCTCGCTGGCGGCCTCGATCACCAGCTGGGCACTGGCCAGTTGCCCGTAGTCGGTGCTGGTGCGGATGCGGGCCTTGGCCTGTTCGGCCTGGTCGGCCGCGATGGTGCCTTTGCCGACCTGGCGCTCAAGGTTCTTGGCCAGGGTGGCCAGGCCACGCTCCAGCGCTGCATCGGCCACGTCCACCAGCAGCACCTGGTAACCGGCCAGGGCGCAGACCTGGGCGATACCGTTGCCCATGGTGCCGGCGCCGATCACGGCGATCTGTTCGATGTTCATCCTGCTGGCTCCTTAAACGCGTTCGAAGACGATGGCGATGCCCTGGCCGCCGCCGATGCACATGGTCGCCAGGGCATAGCGGCCCTGGGTGCGGTGCAGTTCGTGAATGGCCTTGGTGGCGATGATTGCGCCCGTGGCGCCAACCGGGTGGCCGAGGGAGATGCCCGAGCCGTTGGGGTTGACTTTTTCCGGGTCGAAGCCCAGCGTGCGGGCCACGGCGCAGGCCTGGGAGGCGAAGGCCTCGTTGGACTCGATCACGTCCAGGTCGGCCACCTTCAGGCCAGCCTTTTGCAGCACCTTCTGGGTCGCCGGAATCGGCCCCAGGCCCATCAGCGCCGGTTCGACGCCGGCATGGGCGTAGGCCACCAGGCGCGCCAGCGGCTTGAGGCCCAGGCGGCGTACCGCGTCGCCCGTGGCCAGGACCAGGCCGGCGGCGCCGTCGTTGATGCTGCTGGCGTTGCCGGCGGTGACGGTGCCGTCCTTCTTGAACACCGCCTTCATGCCGGCGAGTTGTTCGGCGCTGGCGTCGGCGCGCACGTTCTCGTCCACGGCGAACTGCACGGTGCCTTTGCGGGTTTTCAGCTCGATCGGCACGATCTGGCCGTCGAAGCGGCCTTCGGCGATGGCGCGGGCGGCGCGGCGCTGGCTGGTCAGGGCCACTTCATCCTGCATTTGGCGGGTGATGCCATGGGCCGCGGCGACGTTCTCGGCGGTGATGCCCATGTGGAAGTGCTCGAACGGGTCGTGGAGGATGCCGACCATGTAGTCGATGCCTTGCAGGTCGCCCATGCGTGCGCCCCAGCGCGCCTGCGGCAGCAGGTAGGGGCCGCGGCTCATGGACTCGGCGCCGGCGGCCAGGGCGATGTCGCTGTCGCCCAGCAGCAGGCCCTGGGCCGCCGAGACGATGGCCTGCAGGCCCGAGCCGCACAGGCGGTTGACGTTGAATGCCGGGGTTTCCTTGGGGATGCCGGCGTTCATCGCCGCCACCCGGCCCAGGTAGGCGTCGCGTGGCTCGGTGGGGATCACGTTGCCCATCACCACATGGCCGATCTGCTCGGCGGCCACCCCGGAGCGGGCGATGGCGGCGTGGGTCACCTGGCTGGCGAGGTCGGCCAGGGGCAGGTCCTTGAGGGCGCCGCCGAAGCTGCCGATGGCCGAGCGTACCGCGCTGACGACGTAGATTTCTGTGCTGCTCATGAAGGGCTCCGTGTGCGAAGGCATGGCGAGGTGGGGCGAGGCTCTGCGACAATGCGCGCCAGCTTCTTGCAACCCCGTGGGTGGGTCGAGTCTAGGCAATGGCCCGCCAGCGGCCTATGCCGGATCTGCTCAGCCAGCCTGGCATTTTTTGCCACTCAGTCCAGACAGCGAGCTACTTGGCGATGCGCGATAGCGATACGGTCGCGGTGTACTTTCTCAATGCCATGCTGCATGCCCTGCGCGAACGCCCGGCGGCGCGCGACGCGCACCTGCGCGCGGTGGGTATCGACCCGGCGGTGCTGGCCCAGCCCCAGGCGCGGGTGCCGGCCAAGGCCTTCGCCCAGCTGTGGCTGGCACTGATCGACGAACTGCACGATGAATTCTTCCACCTCGATCGCCACGGTATGCCGCTGGGCAGTTTCGCCCTGATTTGCCGCGGACTGATCCAGGAGCCGGACCTGGGCAAGGCCTTGCGCCAGTGCCTGGGTAGCTTCGGCCTGTTCCTGCGCGATGTGCGTGGCAGTGTCAGCGTGCGCGGCGCCCGGGCGGTGATCAGCGTGACCTCGAGCATCGACGAGCCCTTGACCCGGGTGTATGCCGAGGAAACCTACCTGGTGCTGGTGGTTGGCCTGCTGTGCTGGCTGGCCGGGCGGCGTATCGCCATCGACCGCACCGAACTGGCGCTGGCGCGCCCGGCCCAGGAGGACGACGCCCTGCTCTGGGGGCCGGACCTGCGCCTGGGCAGCGGGCGTACCGAGGTGGAGTTCGACAGCGCCTGGCTGCGCCTGCCAGTGGTGCAGGACCTGGCGGCGCTGAAGAGCTTCTTGCGCAGCGCGCCGCAGGGGCTGGTGATCCGCTTTCGCAACCACAACGGCCTGGTGGCGGAGGTCTACCGGCACCTGCGCGCCCGCCACTACGGGCAGTGGCCGACCCTCAACGCCATGGCCGAGCGCCAGCGGCTCAGCGCCAGCAGCTTTCGCCGGCAACTGGAGCGCGAAGGGCGCTCGTACCAGCAGATCAAGGACGAGGTACGCCGGGCCATGGCCTTCGAGCTGCTGCGCGAAGGGCGCCTGAGCATTGCCGAGATCGCCGAGCACACCGGCTTCCAGGAGCCGAGCGCGTTTCACCGGGCATTCAAGAAATGGACCGGGCAGAGCCCGGGCAGCTACCGGGCACGGGTCTCAGCCACCGGCCAGACGCCTTGACGGCTGGCCGATTCAGGCCGGCACCATGGCAAAGCCCACGCCGAAACGGTTCCAGGCATTGATGGTGGCGATGGCCAGGGTCAGGTTGGCGATCTCACGGGCCTCGAAGTGCTCCAGCAATGCCGAGTACTCCTCCTGCGGCGCGCCGCGCTCAGGCAGGCGGGTCAGGCTTTCGACCCAGGCCAGGGCGGCCCGCTCACGCGGGGTGAAATAGCGGGTTTCGCGCCAGACGCTCAAGGTCTGCAGGCGCGCCTCGGTTTCGCCGGCCTTGCGCGCATCGTTGGCATGCATGTTCACGCAGTAGGCGCAGCCGTTGACCTGCGAGGCGCGCAGGCGCACCAGCTCCAGCAGCGAGTGCTCAAGGCCCGAGCTGACCAGTGCTTGCTCGAGGCCGACCATGGCCTTGTAGGCCTCCGGCGAGTGTTTGGCCCATTCGATTCGGTCGTGCATGTCCAGGCTCCAGTGGTTGAGGGGAAGTGGCGTTACCTTAACGCCAGCGCGGGCGACGCCGAATAGCCAATGCGGCGCTTTATCGGGAGGCCAATGCCGCCATTCAGGTGGCCACTGACAGGCATCCAATCTCTTCATTTCTGCCCAGGCGGTGGAGCCGGGATAATGACCCGGTCTTCACTGGAGTAACGCTGCATGCCCATCGAACACTTCATGCGCGAGGCCATCGACCTGGCCCGCGCCAATATCCAGGCTGGCGGCCGCCCATTCGGCGCGGTGCTGGTGTACCAGGGCCAGGTCGTCGCCCGGGCCGTCAACGAAATCCACAGTACCCAGGACCCGACCAGCCACGCCGAGATGCAGGCCATTCGCAAGGCCGCCCAGGCCCTGGGCCGCGCGCGCCTGGACGGCGCCGAAATCTACGCCAGCGGCCATCCGTGCCCGATGTGCCTGGCAGCCATGCACCTGTGCGGCATCGAGCGCGCCTGGTTCGCCTACGACAACGACGAGGGCGAGCCCTATGGCTTGTCCACCGCCGCGGTGTACGCGCAGATGGCCAGGCCGGCGCAACAGCAGAGCCTGCCGTTGCGCCCACTCAAGCCCGTCGGCGAGACGGGCCTGTACGCCGAATGGCAGCAGGCCCGCCAGGCATGAGAAGCGCACTGAACCTGCTGTTGGTCATACTGCTGGCACTGAACCTGCGGCCGATGCTCACCAGCATCGGTCCGTTGCTCGAACCCATGCGCCAGAGCACCGGGCTGGGCTACCAGCAGGCGGCGTTGCTGACCGCGCTGCCGGTGCTGTGCATGGGCCTGGTGCCATTGCTGCAGCCCTGGCTGCGGCGCTGGTTGAGCGAACATGGCGGCATGCTCGCCGGCCTTGCGGCCATCGCCGCGGCCTGCCTGTGGCGCTTGCAGCTGGACAGCGCCTGGGCGTTGATTGCCAGCGCGCTGCTCGCTGGCCTGGGCGTGGCGCTGGTGCAGGGCATGATGCCGGGGCTGGTCAACCGCTGGTTCCCGAGCCGCCTGGCTGCGACCATGGGCCTGTATTCGGCGGCGTTGATGAGCGGCGGTGGCCTGGCCGCGGTATTGGGGCCGTCGATCACCGTCTACAGCGGGCATTGGCAGGTGGGGCTGGGGGTGTGGGCGTTGCCCGCGCTGCTGGCCCTGTTGGCCTGGCTCGCCCTGCGCCCGCGACATGACCTGCCCACGTTGGGTGGCGCCAGCGGCGGCCACTGGTTCGGCAATCGCCGCGCCTGGCTGCTGGCGCTGTACTTCGGCCTGATCAACGGTGGCTATACCAGCATGGTCGCCTGGCTGCCGGCTTATCACCTGGAGCACGGCGGCACGGCCCAGGGCGGTGGCGAGCTGGTCGGGCTGATGACCCTGTTCCAGGTTACCGGTGCCTTGGGGCTGCCCTTGCTGTTGCGCCGCCTGGTCGATCGCCGCCCGGGGCTGTGGCTGGCGCTGGCGATCCAGTTGGGCGGTTTCCTCGGCCTGCTGCTGGCGCCGGCCATGGCCATGGGCCTGTGGGTGGCGATGATCGGCCTGGGCCTGGGGGCCTGCTTCAGCCTCAGCCTGACCTTGACCCTGGAGCACCTGCGCACGCCGGCCGAGGCCGGCAGCCTGGCGGGGTTCGTGCAGGGGGTGGGCTTCATCATCACCGGAACCGTGCCGTACATCACCGGCTGGCTGCGTGATGTCAGCGGCGACTTCCAGGCTTCGTGGACCTTGCTGACCTGCACCGTGCTGGCCATGTTGCTGGTGACCCTGCGCTTCGCCCCGCGCGGCTATGCCAAGGCCATCGCCCGGCCAGGCCCGGCCGGCGCGGCAGCGGCGCTCAGCTGAGGCGCTGCAGGGTATCGCGGACCCGGTCCAGGGCCGGGTCGATATCCAGCAGCTCGATGGCGCCGAAGCCCAGCAGCAGCCCCGGCCTGACCGGGGCCTCGCTGAAGAACGGCGCCAGCGAGTACAACCCCACCTCGACCTTGCGCGCCAGGGTGATCAGCAGCTCGATATCCACCCCCGGTTTGGCCAGTGCGCTCAGGTGAAACCCGGCGCTGGCCGGCACTGCGTCGAACCAGGGCGCCAGGTCGTCGTCCAGGCGTGCCAGGATGCGCGCGCGACGGGCGCTGTACACCTCATGGCTGCGGCGGATGTGCTTGTTCAGGTGGCCTTCGCCGATGAACCGTGCCAGCGCCCATTGCTGCAGGGTCGGGCTGTGCCAGTCGCTCAGGTGCTTGGCCACGCAGGCTGCCTGCAACACCGCCGGCGGCAGCACCGCGTACCCCAGGCGCAGCTCCGGCAGCAGGGTCTTGGAGAAGGTGCCGACATAGGCCACCAGCCCGTGCCGGTCCAGGCGTTGCAGCGCCTCGGCGGCGGGGCCCTGGTAGCGAAACTCGCAGTCGTAGTCGTCCTCGATGACCAGCGCGCCGAGCTCGGCGGCCCGCGCCAGCAGCGCCTGGCGCCGTGCCTGGGCCATGGGCATGCCCAGCGGGAACTGGTGTGACGGGGTGACGTAGATCAGCCGGGTGCCATCCTCGATCTGCGCCACGCACAGCCCTTGCTCGTCCACCGGCACCGCTTGCAAGCGGGCGCCCAGGGCCAGGAACAATTGCCGAGCCGGTGGGTAGCCGGGGTCTTCCATGGCCACCTTGCAGCCTGGCTCGATCAATACCCGGGCGATCAGGTCCAGGGCCTGCTGGGCACCGTTGCACACCAGCACCTCGGCCGCGCTGCATTGCACGCCGCGGGCGAAGGCGATGTGATGGGCGATGGCCTCGCGCAGTTCGGGCAAGCCCTGGGCCGGAAATTGCCGTTCGTTGTGGCGCTGGCTGCGGCGCAGGGCATGGTTCAGGCAACTGCGCCACTGGTCGTAGGGGAATTGCGCCTTGTTCGAGGCACCGCCGACGAAGTCGTAGCGCGAAGGGGCATCCAGTGCCCGTTGGCCGAGGATCGTCGCCCGTTGGTGCCAGCGCTCCAGGGTGGCGGCGGCGGCCAGTGGCGCGGCATCGGTGCTATCGCTGCGCACTGGCAGGCGCGGGGTAATGAAGGTGCCGCGGCCGACCACGCCGCTGAGCAGGTTGTCGTAGGTCAGGCGTGAGTAAGCCTCGGCCACGGTCTTGCGCGACACGCCCAGTTGCTCGGCGAGCAGGCGGGTCGGAGGCAGTTGGGTGCCGGCGGCCAGGTGACCGCTGTCGATACCGGCGCGCAGTTGCTGGTAGAGCTGGTCGGCGAGGCCTTTGCGGCCATCGAGGCGGATGTGCAGTTCCATCGGGGTGTGTCCGAAGCGCGGGGATGGTCAAGCTTCGGGGGTTGCGGGGCAAGGTGCAAGAGGGGCAGGTTCATTGGTGGGCTGGGTAGGGCTTGCAGGTGCTCATTGCAAGGGCGGCAGCGCCTGTCAGAGCGAGCGCCGCGCGGGCGGCGCTCGGTCTGATAGGCACTGCAAGGCCATCGGCGAACACCCTCAAAGCCGCGCCGCGCTGATGGTGATATACCCCTTGTCGGGCAGCGCGATCCGTATCACCGTTTCATCCTCGGCCACCTTGCGCTTCTGCTTGATGCACACGCCATCGACGGCCGCATCGCGCATGCGCGCGGCAATGGCGCGCCCGTTGGCATCGAACAACGCCTCGCTGGCGAGCAGCTCGACCTGCTCGATCAACTGCCGGGTATGTTCGTCGGTCGCACAGAAGAACCGCACGCCCGACAGGTGCGGATTGTCATCGGGGTTGCTGACCTCATGGGCCAGCAACCGGCGCAAGGTATGGCGCAGTTCACGGGTAGGGTGGTTGTCGTTGGGCATGACATGGCCTCGTCTGGCAGGGCTGCCGCGGTGGGCGGTGGTGATGTCTCCAGGCCGGATGATGGTTTGCCGAAGGTGGGGCAACAATCACGAAGCGTCCGTACTTGTGGTAGGAGGTTTCCGAAAATATAGGTAGCACCCTGAACGGTGCCTTGATCCCCGTCAGCCGCGCGCCAGGTACGGCGCATTTTTGCGCCAGGCTGGCGTGCAAGGCCGGCGCCTACAGGGCGGCTTCGACAATCTCTATCCAGTGCCGCACCGGGGTGCGCCCAGCGCCGCCGAGGTGCAGCTGGCAGCCGATGTTGGCGGTGGCGATAAGGTCCGGGCTGCCACTTTCCAGCGCGGCAAGACGGGTATCGCGCAATTGCCGCGCCAGGCCCGGCTGGGTCAGCGAGTAGGTGCCGGCCGAGCCGCAGCACAGGTGACCGTCGGGCACATCGGTGAGGTGAAAGCCCAGGCGTGCCAGCAGCCGTTCGACCGCGCCGCCGAGCTTGAGCGCGTGCTGCAAGGTGCAGGGGCAGTGCACGGCCAGGCGTTGCACGGCGCACAGACCTAGCTGCTCAACCGGCTCGGCCTCGAGCACCTGTACCAGGTCGCGCGACAGCGCACTGACACGGGCGGCCTTGGCGGCATAGCCGGGGTCGTGCGCCAGCAGGTGCGCATAGTCGCGCACGAACGCGCCGCAGCCGCTGGCCGTTTGCACGATGGCCTCGGCGCCGGCCTCGATGGCCGGCCACCAGGCGTCGATGTTGCGCCGCGCCCGCGCCAGCCCCTGGGCCTGGGCGTCCAGGTGGTAGTCCACGGCGCCACAGCAGCCCGCCTCGGCAATCGGCTCGACACTGATGCCCAGGCGATCGAGCAGGCGGCTGGCGGCGGCATTGGTGTTGGGCGCCAGCACCTGTTGCACGCAGCCTTCAAGCAGCAGGATGCGCCGGGGGTGGCGCGGCGCGGGGCGTTGCCCGCCAGCGCTGGCCGCCAGCTTGGCCTTGAGGCTGCCCGGCAGCAGTGGTCTCAAGGTCAAGCCGCCGCGCACCAGGGCCTTGAACAGCGCCGGCCGCGGCAGCACGGCGCGCAGGCCGTGGCGCAGCAGGCGCTGGGCCAGCGGCCGGGCCACCTGCTGGTCGACCACGGCGCGACCAATGTCCAGCAGGTGGTGGTACTCCACCCCCGAGGGGCAGGTGGTCTCGCAGCTGCGACAGCTCAGGCAGCGGTCCAGGTGACCTTGGCTGCTGGCCGTGACCGTTGCGCCTTCGAGCACCTGCTTGATCAGGTAGATGCGCCCGCGCGGCCCGTCCAGCTCGTCGCCGAGCAGTTGGTAGGTGGGGCAGGTGGCAGTGCAGAAACCGCAGTGCACGCAAGCGCGCAGGATGCGCTCGGCCTCCTCGGCGCGGGGCAACTGGCGGGCGGCGTCGCTCAGGTGGGTTTGCATGGCGGGTTCTCACAGGTCGGCATACAGGCGGCCCGGGTTGAACAGGCCCTGGGGGTCCAGCTGCGCCTTGAGCGCCTGGTGATAGCGCAGCAGTACCGGGGCCAGTGGCGCGCTGCTGTGGTCGCCTGGGCTGTAGGCGGTGGCATGGCCACCGACCTTGGCTACCCGCTCGCGGATCAGCGCGGCCGGCGCTGTGGACTTGAGCCAGCGCTGGGCGCCGGCCCAATCGAGCAGTTGTTGTCCAGGCAGCTCCAGCAGCCCGGTGGCTACAGGCAGCGACAGGCGCCACAGCGGTGCCGGGTCGTCGAAAAACGCCAGGCGCTGTTCGCGCAATTGCTGCCAGAAGTGATTGTCGATCACTTCGCCGCCCAGCCGCTCATGGGCCGAGCGGACCGACCCCGGCCCGCCTTCGAGGCGCAGGTGCAACGCATCATCGGCATGGCAGGCGGCGCTGATCGGCAGCGCCTGCTGGCCCCACTGCGCCAACGCGGCCAAGGCTTGCTGCGCCGGCATCGGCAGGCGCAGGCTCAGGCACTGGCGTGGCTTGGGCAGTACCTTGAGCGAGATCTCGGTCAGCAGCCCCAGGCAGCCGAAGCTGCCGGCCATCAGCCGCGAGACATCATAGCCGGCGACGTTCTTCATCACTTCGCCGCCCAGACGCAGCTGCTTGCCGTGGCCACTGATCAGCCGTGTCCCCAGCACCAGGTCGCGAACCGCGCCGGCCCAGGGCCGACGCGGCCCCGACAGCCCGGCGGCAACCATGCCGCCGAGGGTGGCGTGGGGCCCAAGATGCGGTGGCTCGCAGGTCAGCATCTGCCCGGCCTGCTCCAGCGCCGCCTCGATTTCCCGCAGCGGCGTGCCTGCGCGGGCGGTCAGCACCAGTTCGCTCGGGTGGTAGCTGAGGATGCCGCGATGCTCGCGCAGGTCGACGATCTCGCCGGCCACCGGCCGGCCCAGCATGGCCTTGCTGTTGCCACCCTGGATGCGCAGTGGCGTGCCCAGGTTCAGCGCCTGGTTGACCTGCTCCAGCAGGTGTCGGCTGCGGTCGGCATCCATTTCAGAAACGCTCCAGGTCGGGGAAGGGCAGTTGCCCCTGGTGCACGTGCAGGGCGCCGAATTCGGCGCAGCGCTGCAGGGTGGGGATGTGCTTGCCGGGGTTGAGCAGCCCCCTGGGGTCGAAGGCGGCTTTTACCGCGTGGAACAGGCTGATCTCGTCGTGGTTGAACTGGGCGCACATCTGGTTGATCTTCTCGCGGCCCACGCCGTGCTCGCCGGTGATGCTGCCGCCCACTGCCACGCACAACTCGAGAATCTTGCCGCCGATCGCCTCGGCGCGCGCCAGCTCGCCCGGCCGGTTGGCGTCGAACAGGATCAGCGGGTGCAGGTTGCCGTCGCCGGCGTGGAACACGTTGGCCACCTGCAACCCATAATGCTCGGCCAGCGCGGCGATGCCGCGCAGTACCCGTGGCAGTTCCCGGCGCGGGATGGTGCCGTCCATGCAGTAGTAGTCCGGCGAGATTCGCCCGACGGCCGGGAAGGCATTCTTGCGCCCGGCCCAGAAGCGCGTGCGCTCGGTTTCGTCGCAGGCCAGGCGTACTTCGCCGGCGCCGGCCCGGCGCAGCACGGCATCGACCCGCGCGCAGTCGTCGTGCACATCGGCCTCGACGCCGTCCAGCTCGCACAGCAGGATCGCCGCGGCGTCCAGCGGGTAGCCGGCCTGGATGAACGCCTCGGCGGCGCGAACCGCCAGGTTGTCCATCATCTCCAGCCCGGCGGGAATGATGCCGGTGGCGATGATCTCGGCCACCGCGCGGCCGGCAGCCTCGACGCTGGCGAAACTGGCCAGCAGCACCCGCGCCAGCGGTGGGCGGGGCAGCAGCTTGACGGTCACTTCGCTGACGATGCCAAGCAGGCCTTCGGAACCGGTGAACAGCGCCAGCAGGTCGAAGCCGGGGCTGTCCAGGGCGTCGCTGCCCAGCTCCAGGCATTCGCCCTCGACGGTGAGGACCTGCACCTTGAGCAGGTTGTGCACGGTCAGGCCGTATTTCAGGCAATGCACGCCACCGGCGTTCTCGGCGACATTGCCGCCGATCGAGCAGGCGATCTGCGACGAGGGGTCCGGCGCGTAGTACAGCCCATGGGGCGCCGCCGCCTGGGAGATCGCCAGGTTGCGCACCCCAGGCTGGACCCGGGCGAAGCGCCCTTGTGGGTTGATTTCGAGGATGCGATTGAAGCGCGCCATCACCAGCAGGATGCCCTGGCTCAGGGGCAGGGCGCCGCCGGACAGGCCGGTGCCGGCGCCGCGGGCGACCACCGGCACGCCGCGCTGGTGGCACAGTTGCAGCAGCGCTTGCACCTGCTCCAGGCGTTCGGGCAGCACCACCAGCAGGGGGAGCGTGCGGTAGGCCGAGAGGCCGTCGCATTCATAGGGCTTGAGCTCCTCGGCGCGGTGGAGGATTTGCAGGTCGGGCAGGGCCGCGCGCAGGGCCGCCAGCAACGCGGGCTTGTCGACCACCGGCAGCGCGCCGTCGATGCGCTCGTCGTGGAGGATGCCCAGGGTGTCGGCGTGGCTCACTGCCCCAGCGCCCGAATCAGGGCCACGCTCAAGTACAAGCGCGGCGCCACGCTGTCGACGTCGATGTACTCGTCGTCGCCGTGCAGCCCGGCCCCTACCACGCCCAGGGTTTCCAGCACCGCTGGCTTGTCGCTGCCCGGGACGTAGGCGTAGCCGGCATCGGTGCCAAAGCGCATGGCGATGGGCTCGAGGCTGCGGTCGATCTGGCGGTAGAGCTGTTGCGCCGTGGCTGCCAGTTGTGTCGAGGCTGGGTTTTTCGCCAACGGCGGCCGGCCTTTTTCCAGCACAAGCGTGACCTGGGTGTCGGCAATGCGCCGTTGCCCGATGATCCGTTGCGCATCGGCTTGCACCCGCGCGGTCTCGGCCAGGTCGGTGTAGCGCATGTCCGCTTCGGCGCTGGCCAGGGCCGGGATGATGTTGGCTTTTTCCCCGGCCTTGGCCAGGGTCCAGTTGACCGTGGTGCCCTTGGCCGGGTCGCCCAGGGCATCGAGTTGCAGCACCTGGTGCGCCAGTTCCAGCAGCGCATTGCGCCCCTCTTCGGGGGCCGAGCCGGCATGCGAGGCGCGCCCCTTGACCTCGAGTTTCAGGCGGTTGATGCCGTTGGTGGCCACGGTCACCGCGTCCTTGTCGGGTGGCTCGTAGGAGAAGACGAAATCATGCTGGCGCGCCAGTTCGCCGATCAATGCCTTCGAGCCCGCCGAGCCCATTTCCTCGTCGGGGTTGAACAGCACGGTCAGGGTGCGGTAGCCCTTGAACTGCTGGGCCTGCAACAGGTTCAGCGCATGCAGGATCATCGCCACGCCACCCTTGGCGTCGGCCACGCCAGGGCCATAGGCGCGCGCGCCGTCCAGGCGCCATGGGCGCTTGGCCGCGGTGCCGGGGCCGAACACCGTGTCGTAGTGGACCATCAGCAGAAAGTCCTTGCTGCCGCTGCCCTTGAAGGTGCCGACGATGTTGTCGCCCACCGAGGGCGTGGCCGCTGTGGTCTTCACCTCGGCGCCCAGGGCCTGGAGGCGTTTGGCCAGTTCGCCGCCGAGCTGCTTGAGGCCGGCCTCGGTACCGGTGCCGGTGTCGACCGCGACCAGGTGCTTGAGGGTTTCCAGGTAGTGGGGTTGTTCGGCTTGGGCCTGCTTGAGCAAGTCTTGTGGCGTGATGTCGGCGGCCTGGGCGCTGGCGCAGGCCAGGGCAAGGCTGAGGGTGGTGGCGAGCAAACGCATGGGCAGGGCCTCGGTCCATGATGAAGGGCGTGGTCATGAACCGTTCAGCGTAGACCCTGAACGCCCGTTGGGGGCCAGTTTGCCGGTGACGCGCTGGCTGGCACCTGCGACGAGGGCGTCCAGGGCAATGACGAAAAAGGCCGGGCCCGCAAGCCCGGCGGGGCGCATCAGTCCTGCGAGAGCAGGGCGCGGGCCAGGTCTTCGTCGCTGATCTGCATGCCTGGGTGGGCCTGGCGCGCCTGATCCAGCGCCGATTCCAGGTAGGCCCCACGAATGGCGCCGCCGCTGGCGACGAAGGCCGCCAGCTCGTCGCGGGCGGGGATGATGCGTTTGTCGTCCTTGAAGGTCGAGTACAACGAGGCGGAGACCCCGGCCGAGGTGGCGACGTCTCCGGCATCGACGCGGGCCAGCGCGGCGCCGGCAGGGAGCAGCAGCAACAGCGAGGAAACAAGCAGTAAACGGCGCATGGTGAGTCCTCCAGCAGGGTGAAGCCCAAGGGAATGACTGCATGTTGTTAAGAGCGCCAGCCTTGCCCGGGAGTTCCCGCGCGCTGCGCAGGCCCCCGCACCTAGCATTTCTACCAGTTTTTTTGCCGCGCGCGAGGCGCTAGCGTGCATCCAGAGCGTAATCAATGCCTGCCTTGTGCAGGCCGGCGCACATTGATGGAGGCACGGCGGTGGCAAAAGCTGACGACAATCGCAAGGAACTGCTGGGGCGTGTGCTGAAGACGCTGCCTGGCCTGCCGGAGATGGGTGACAACCAGGCCCTCGTCCAGGACTCGATGTTCAATTGGCAGCGGGCAGACCTGGGCTACTTGATGGCTCGCCTGCCAGGGCTCGACGCCAAGCAGGCCAAGCAACTGAGCGAGCGCCTGAATGTGGCGTTCTTCGCCCTGATGCGCAGGTTCCGCGAGGCGCGCCTGAGCGCCGGCAGCGGCCAGGCCGCGGGCCAGCGCAAAGGCCTTTTGGCGCAGCCAGGCGCGCCGGTCCTGGAGCAGTTGCTCGGTTATGGGTGGAACGGACAAGTCCAGCCAGGCGCCATCGAAAGTACCGGATCGCCGGTGGCCTGGCTGGTCGATCTGCAGTTGTTCATGCGTGAGCTCGAGCAGCGCGCCAACCCGCGCACCGCGGTGAAATTCGCCCAGCGCCGGCCTGATGTGCTCGCCCTGCAGCTCGATGAACGAGCCGTCAACCGTGTGGTCACCCAGGTCGAGGTGGTCATCAACATGCTCAAGCATGCCATCGCCGGCGACTCGGCGAGCGGGACCTACGACCCCATCGCGGTACAAAACCAACTGCTCGAGAAGCGCTACCCCTACCAGCGCTTTCCATACGAGTTCTATACCGCCCAGGTCAAAACCGTACTGACCTACAACCAGTTTTACATCAGCGACCTGGCGGCAGTGGGTGACATCGACGCCCCTTATTTCATTCACCCCGGCGGTCATGCGCGGTGGTCGGATACGGCGTTGGTACAGTATTCGGGCCTGGGACCGATCCTGCGCGGCATGCTGCTTGACGACCCGTACTTCGACGAAGGTGTGGCGCTGCATGCCAATCGGGCGCAGGCGCAGGCCGATGCCAGGTTCTTCAGGGAAAACTTTGGCGTCCAGAGCTATGCCGACCTGCAGACCACGCAGAGCTTCTGCCAAGCGCTGAACATGGACGAAGGCCAGATGAACGCCCTGTTCGCCCTGGCCGAGCATACGCCCATCGTCTCCGGCAATCTGCAGCCGGCCCCCACGGTGAAGGCCGCGATGCAGTTTGGCGCACGCTTCATCAACAGCGATGGTGCGCAGCCCGTCGCGGTGGCGCGCCCGATCAAGGAGGAAGAGGAGGAGGAAGAAGGAGAAGGGGAGGAGAAAGAGGAGGACAACGACAACTACTTCCTCGGTTTGACGCCGGCACGTTGTGATCGGCTCAACCGCTTGATCCGGGTGGCCAATGCCATGCAGCTGCCATTCGCGCAGGCGGACCAGGTGCTCTGCGCGGCCATCGATGCGCAGCGACGTGGCGAACCGGCCGGGCGCCGAGCCCGTGTCGAGGCCACGCCGTTGCGCATTGGCACCGCGACCCTTCGCGCCTTGGGGCTGTTCCAGTACCTGCGGGAACAGTTCGCGTGCACGGCAGAGGACTTCGCCACCTTGCTTGGCGACATCGCGGTGTACGGCCCAGGCGAGACACCCAGCCATTTCGATCGGGTGTTCAATTTCGACGACAGCCTGCCGCTGGTGCTGGACGACAAGCCATTCAGCCTGGCGGGCAGCGACGACGCCAGCAGGCGGACCGTGCAGCAATTGTGCCGGGGCCTGGGCTTGAACATGGAGGGGTTCCGCTACCTGGCGCGCGCGGTCATGCAGTTCCATCAGCAACCGTGGCTGCAACGTTCCGTGCAAACGGTGAGCACCCTCTACCGGGTGACATTGCTGGCCCGCTTGCTCGGTATCGGCCTGATCGAGCTGCTGGCCCTGCTGGAAGTGCTCAGCCCCGATGGTCGGTTCATCAAGCAGCTTACCGGCCAGCCGCATAACACCCCGTACCAGTCTGCCTCGCACACCGACACGGTGAGTGTCATTCATGCCGTCAGCCAATGCGTGCTGTGGTGTCGCGAGGAAGGGGTGAAGGTCAGCTGGCTGGTGGAACAGCTCAAGCCGCTGGAAGTACTGGATGTCACGCCGCTTGAGGTCAGAGGCTTACTCCTCGAGTTGGCCACTCAGGTGTCGCCGTTCAGGGATATCGACAAGCTGTTGCTGGAGGCCGGTGTTCCGGCACTGCAAGGCAAGCGTTGGCAAACCGAGCTGGGCAGGGTCGTCGATGCCCTTGGCCTGGTTATCAGAAGCGGTCGTGGGCCGCAGGATTTCGACCCGGTGCTGTACGAAGACTTTGCCAGGCGGGAAATCCAGCTGGTGGCCATGCGGGAGCTGCCTGAGGCGGATGTCGAGCGCGTCGTCGAGCTGGTCCTGGGGGTGGTGTTGCGGGTTCGCACGCAGCAGTGGGAGTTGGTGCAACAGAGCGTTTCCCAGTTGCTCAAAGTCGACGCCACCTTGGCGGTGCCGATCCTGTACTGGGCCGCTGGCACCGTGCATGACCTGTTGGCCCATGCGGTGGAATACGTCCCCGCTGGGCGAAGCTCCGAGACCATGAAGGACATGTTGCCGCTGGTGCGCCGGATGCAGCGGCTCAAAGAGGTCGTGGTGCAGTTCGACTTGAGTCCGGCAATGCTCTCCAGCCTGCTGTCACGCCCACAACGCACGCGCTTCAGCCTTCTCTCCCTCGACCTGACCCTGCACACCCTGTACTTCCTGTCACGCTATACCCGCTGTGTGCGTCAGGCACGCAAAGGCGAAGACGCGCTGCTGGACTATTTCCGGTTGATCGAGGAGCTGGGCCCGCTGAGCGGCAACGAACTGCGCCTGGTGCGCGA
Source organism: Pseudomonas muyukensis (assembly GCF_019139535.1). Classification (NCBI taxonomy): domain Bacteria; kingdom Pseudomonadati; phylum Pseudomonadota; class Gammaproteobacteria; order Pseudomonadales; family Pseudomonadaceae; genus Pseudomonas; species Pseudomonas muyukensis. The sequence continues at coordinate 3,110,113 of NZ_CP077073.1, forward strand.
GGCTGCCGCCGAGGAGGTGGCTGACTTGCTGGGCTGGGGCATCAATGAAGTGTTCGACGTCGCCAGGCAAGCCAGCGCCGATGGCATCGTGCGCAACGTGGCGCAGTTGTGGATGGTGGTGCGTATCCAGCAGTTTTGCGCGAAGACCGGCCTGAGCGCCGCGTCGGTGATGAAGCTGAGCCGGCTCAGCGTGCATGACAACGACCAGCTTCACCGTGAGGCTGCGCAAGAAATGCTGGCGAGCCTGGAGCGTAAGGTCGGCGATGTGGCTAGCGACCCGGAACTGCGGCAAAGCCAATTGCCAGAGTGCAAGCCCGCGAAAGATTATCTGATCGCCAACCCTGAGGCGACCGACGCGACGACCATCACCTTCACCTTGCTCGACCGGGATGGTGTTGCGGTCTCGGGCCTGCCAGTGAAATGGGCTACCAACCTGGGGTACTTGAAGGGCGACCAGAGCACCACCGACCACAATGGCGTCGCGACAATCGAGTTTGAGGGGCGCAGCATGATGGGCGTAGCCACCATCACCGCGACCTACCTGTTGGGGCGTCAGGTGAGCACGGCCGTGACCGTTGGCTTCGATGCTGACAGCCTGAATGTGGATGATATCGAGAATCGTCCCCAGGCGCCTTGGCCACTGGCCGGCAACCGCGGGACGCATCTGCTGCGCGTCCGGGTGATGGACAGGCACGACAACTCGGCAGCTGACCAGAAAGTCATCTGGACCACGGACAGGGAAGACTGGACGTTCAGGGACAGCGACGGGCACACGCTTACGGACCATGAAGGCTTCAGTACCGTCAGGTTGAGGGGCTTTTCCAAAGGTACTGGGGTCGTTCACTGCCATTGCCCGGATATCGAAGGCTCAATGCAGGAAGTCACTGTCGGCTTTGACGACAAGCCCTCTGTCAGCGCGTTCATCCTGACCACCCATGCCGTTGCCGGCGAAGACATGAGGGTCCGGGCCATGTTGACTGGCCTGGATGATAAGCCGGCCGCAGGGGTAGTGGTCTCCTGGGGCGTACCGGCGGGCACGGTTATCAAAGACGAGCAAAGTGAAAGCGATGGCAGTGGCTGGGTCTGGGCAACGCTGGTTGCCAGCGCCGCAGGCACGCTGACGGTCACGGTGAGCCCTGAAGAGGGCCATGCCGATTCGGCGGGCAGGCTGCAGATCGATGTCTTGAAAGACGCCGCGAACATCGAATGGGTCGATCCGAAAACATGGCCGGTACGCGGGGGCGATGATGTTGTCAGGTATGCCGTCAAGGTGTTCAGCTCCGATGGCAAGCCAGTCATCAATTTCCCCGTGATCTTTACGCCGCCAGGGGTTCCGTCTGACGATGTCTACGTTGGCCCCGACGGTTATGCCCGCGCACAGTTCGTAGCATTGCCAGAACCGCAATCCACCATGGAAATGGAGGGACATCTACGCAAGTGGCAACAAGATCCCGCTGATCGCCATCGCTTCCCGTCAATCCCAATCGTGGATGCGCTGTATGCACGTATTGAATGGTTCCACGAATCCCAGCGGGTCGGCGAAGGTGCGTCGTTCACCCTCCATGAGCCGGAGGGGGACGACGTCCAAACCTACTACCTGGACTACATCCTGCCAATAGATCATCCAGTGCTGGAGCTCGGGGAACGCGTGCACCTGGTATCCGGAGACGGCCCCTCCGCAGGGGCGTTGGGTTTGACATTCGACAAGGGCTTTGGCGAATGGCTGGACCTCGAGAAGGGCAAGCCCAAACTGCGCTGGACCATCACCAGCAGATACAAGGCTTTGAAATTCCAGACCACCACGCGCTTCGCCATCCGGTACGAACATGCCCAGGAGATTGTCCAGTGCGCGATCACGGTGGTACCTGCTGCCGAGGCGCCCGCCACGGCACGCCCCCGCTAAGCCAACGTTACAGCATCTTGCGAGGCCACCATGGACACAGCACTGCGCAATCTACTGAACGAGCAAGAGCGGGATGCCTTGCGCGATCTGTACATGCACCATTACATGCCGGACATCCTCGGCGTATCGGGGTTGAACATGATCACCCCCGATCACCTGGACCGCTATTTCAAGACCGACACCCAGGCCACCTCGGCGGTCACCACCAGTTTCGTGGCCGAGGCCCAGGCCTGCACCGTCAGCCATATCCACTCGATCTTCGACAATATCGAGCCCGGTTACGACACCGACTTCCCAGCGCAACTGAAGGTGTTCTGGGCACAGGCCATGGCGAATTTCTCGGTGTGGGCGGCGTATCAGCTGCTGGAAGACTATCCGGAAAACTACCTGCGTTACGACCTGCGTCTGGATGCCACGGCATTGTTCAAGCAGTTGCTCGTCGACCTGGGCCAGGGGCGCCTCAAGGACGAGACCATTTACAGCGCCGTGCGCACTTACCTGAAAGGGTATGAGCAACAAAACAGTATTCGCGTCCTGTCCGGCTTCATCGATTACCGGGGTGGCTACCAGGATGGCGATCACTATACCGGGTATACCTTTGCCAACTCGGACTACTACTTGCTGGGCAGCGACACCGCCAGCCCACCGCGCTACTCCTGGCGCAAGGCCAAGGTCCGCCTGGACCAGGGCTCCACGCATATCCTGCCGGATGCCTGGAGCGAATGGCAGGACATCAAGCTGCCCGCGGGGGGGACGGTGCTCGAAGCACGGCTGCTGCGATTCGCTGGGCGCTTGCAGTTGGTCTGGCTGCAGCATGATGCGCGGGTCGAGGTGCCTGTCGATGCGTCGGAGGAACCGCCTGAGGATCCGCTACAAGACCCGGCAAAGTTCTGGCGCTACCCGCTGAAGTTGCAGCTGATCTATTGGGGCCTGGATGAACAGTGGTCCGCGCCAGAGGTGCTGTGGGCGCATGATGAGCTTGTGCCGGTAAAACAGCAGAACGGCGAAGAAGTGGCGCCCACGTTCGTCGCGCAGCTCCTGGCCACGGCGGTGGAGCGTGTGCGCGGCAGCGATGACCAGATGCTCGTCGCCCTCAAGTTCGGTGTCGACGTCGCGATGGCTGCCGCCAAGGAAGTGTTCACCCTGCAGCGTGACGTGCTCAAGCGTGTCATACCCACGGACACTGCGTTCTCGGCTGTCGCCAGGGGCAAGCTGTTTGAATACTTCTTCCCTGGGGCGGCCGCCGGCAAGCGCTACCTGCAGCGTCGCCTTGCGGACGCCGAGTATGAGTTGAAGACCGTCAAGCGCGACCCCCCGCTCGCTGAAATAGATCCTAGAAACCCCTACTTGAGCCTGGAGGCCTACCTCGAGCAGCGCGGCACCAAGCACTGGCTGTCCTTGCGTGGCCGCAGCAGCGAAGTGCGGACAGTCCAGGCACCGGCATGGGTGTACCTGTCTCATGTCACCGCCCTTGGCAACGGCAATCAGCTGCGCGTTGAAGTCAGCACAGGGCCGAACAATGAGCTGTGGTTCAGTTGCGCTATTGCCACGGCACCGACGGGGTTGACGGTGGTGCTCAAGCATGCCGGGCTGGCAGCCGACGTGGTTCTGGACACATTCAGTGCCAGCGCCTATGGCTGGGCGCAGTCGAGCAAGCCGGTCAAGCTGACGAACCCGAGTCAACTTGCCACCTATACCTTGGAGCAAATCCAAGACGGTGCGGGTTTTGAGTTCATGGTCGCCGGCGGCACCTTTACAAAGCTGGTCAACGCCAACAATTTCATCACGGTGCACCCGCAAAGCGATGCCTCCGTGAAAATGAAGCTGAGCACGAGCGGCTCCAAGCCGTGGGAAGGTGAAGTGACGCTCAACGGTGCGGCGGCCTCGGCCTGGATAGAGCATGAATGGGACAGCAACCAGACCGAGCCACTCAAGGTCACCTGGCGGCCCAGCGCAGACAACAATCCGGAGGACGACTTCAGCGTGACCGTGGTCAAACATACAGACCCCACGGGCGCCTGGGTGCCTTATCTGGAATCGCAGGGTAGCGGCGTTGATTTCCTGGTCTTCGACAAACTGGGCAATTCGACCAATTCACTGGCCGTGCGGCTTAATTCGCTACAAGTCACCGACCTGATCAATCGAGCTGAGGTCTCGCCCCAGGCCGTGTTTGCCTGGGAGGCGCAAAACCTGCGCGAGCCGCTCTACCAGCCAACGCTGCGAGGCGATACCTACCTGGGCTGGCAACGCAGCGACGAGGATCCTGCCCTGGGCTATTTCGATGCCTATGGCCTGTACCTGCGCGAGCTGTTTTTCCACGTTCCCCAGGCCATCGCCTCGCGTTTGCAGGAAGAACAGCGCTTCGCCGAGGCCCGTGACTGGCTGGGGCTGATCTTCAATCCGCAACGCCGGCAGCCGGCAACCGAAATGGCGGGCGTCGACTACTGGGGGTGTGCCTGGCTGCTACTGGGCAATACCGAGGCGCCTGGCCTGGAGCATGAGTTGGTCGACCCCCATGTCATTGCCTTGCACGCACCCATTCATTACTGCAAAGCGGTATTCCTCCAGTACGTGCAACTGCTGATCGATGAGGGGGACCTGGAGTTTCGCCAGCAGACGCGTGCCAGCGTGAAGCGGGCCGAGGACCTTTACCTGCGGGCCAAGGGCTTGATGGGCGAGGCCCCGGATGCGCGAACGGTCAGCACCTGGGAGCCGGCCACACTCGCGCAAGTGCTGGAAACCGGGCTCGACGAGGCCGCGCTGTTGCGTCACGAGCAAGGGCTGCAGCCTGCGGACCTGCCCAAGCGCCTGGACACCTTCCTGTGGGTTGGCGCAGCGGCGCACCCTGCATTTCGACTCCCGATCAACCAGCAATTGCTGGATGTATGGCAAGTGCTCGACCATCGTCAATACAACCTGCGGCACTTCCTCAGTATCGACGGCAACCCGATGCAACTGCCGTTGTACGACCCGGTGGCCAACCCCTTCGACCTGCTGTTGGCGCGCATGGGCGGTGCCGGTGGCCCCTCGCACCTGCAAGGTCATCGCATGCTGGTGCCGCCGTATCGCTTCCGCACGGTGGTGGCCAAGGCCCAGGAGACCGTGGCGGCGCTGATGCAGTTCGGCGAGCAACTGCGCGGCTTCATGGAGATGGAGGAGCGTACCCAGCTCGAGGCCTTGCAGTTCGAGCATGCCGCGCAGATCGCCGGTTATGTCATCGGCATTCAGGAGCAACTCCACGAACAGCAAGCGAAAACCCTGGAGGCCCTGGAGGCCCAGCGCAGTGTTGTTGCAGTGCAACGCGATCATTACCGGGGCCTGCTCGAAAAAGGCTTGAGTGCCCAGGAAATCGCGGCGATGACCCTGACTGCCCACGCCCGCTTGCTGTCTACGACCGCTGGCGTGATGCAGTCGGCCGGGCAAGCGCTGACTGCGGCGCCCAATGTATTCGGGCTGGCCAATGGCGGGATGAACTTCGGTGCCGCGTTGATGGCCCTGGGGTATGGCGGGCAGATCTGGGCAGGGGCCGAGGATGTTGCCGCAGGCATACTGCGCGAAACGGCAGGCTACCAGCGTCGTGAGCAGGAGTGGCGCTTGCAGCTCGGCCTGGCGGAAAAGAACCTGCAGGCCATCGACAAGCAACAGCAGGCGCAGAAACATGCCACCTTGGCCGCCAGCCGCGCGCTGTTGCACAGCCGCCAGCTACTGGCACAGGCCCAGCAGCTTCACCAGTTCTATCAGAACAAGTCGACCAGCGCGTCGCTGTACGGTTGGCTCCGGGCGCAGGCCTCTGGTTGGTATGCGACCTGTTTCGATGTGGCCGTCAGCCTGTGCAATGCCGCCGAGGCCTGCTGGCAATTTGAAACCGGTCGCTATGACACGCGGATCCTGCGCCCGGTGGTATGGCGCGCCGACCGCTACGGCCTGAATGCCTTCGGCGACCTGAAGATGGACCTGGAGCGCCTGCTGCAAGAGTGGCTGATGCGCAACGAGCGGCAGCTGGAAATCCGCAAGGACGTGTCGCTGCAAGCGTTGCTCCACGCAGGCTTGGTGTGCAATGAGAAGGGTGAGGCCTATGACCCCGAAAAGGACACGCTGCAATCGATCCTGACCGGCAAAGGCGAGTTGTACTTCACGCTGTCCGAAGACCTGTACAACGAAGACTACCCCGGTCACTACCAACGCCGGTTGCACAGTGTGGCCTTGAGCATGCCGGCATTGGTGTTCCCTTACCAGAACATGCGCGTCGAGTTGCGCCAGAGCCAAAGCCAGTTGCTGACCAAGGCGGATATCGAGGGCGTGAGGTACCTCTCGGCAAAAGCAACCTCAGACCCGGTGAGCGATCGCAACGTGATGCTGAGCCTGCGCCCTGGGCAGCGTACGTGCCACTCCACGGCAGACCGTGACACGGGCATGTTCAACTTCGACCCGGGCGATGAACGCTACTTCCCGTACGAGGGTAGCGGGGCCGTGTCGACTTGGCATCTGCGCTTGCCGCGCCATGCCAGCCAGGGCGAGCTGCTCGCGAGCCTGACCGACATCATCGTGCATGTCGCCTATCACGCTTTGCGTGGCGATTCGCAGTTTGAACAGGCTGTTGAAGACCTGCTCGAAGCAGTGCCACCGAGGGCTGCGGGTGATGCGGCGGTGTATTGAACAATTCAGGGTTCGGCGCCCCAGTTGGCGCGCAGAAAACCTGCGATGACGGGCTGGGAACAAGGGGATGGACATGTCCAACATTAATGAGCTGCAAGTCGCCAACAACGTCGGTGAGGCTACGCAAACGCCGGGTCACAATATCGTACAGGCGCCTAACTTCCCATCGGACAGCATTGGCTGGCCGAGCCCATGGTTCACGCGCGTGTGGCGTTCGCTCCTGGGGTTGTTCCGCTCACAACGGCAAACGACCGAGGACAAACCTTGGTTATGCAAAAGTAACAACTTCACGACCGGGCCAGGAAGCGATCCCTACATCAGAATCAACGCAGATACCTGGCTGCGACAGGATATCGATCTACCCATTGCCTATGACCCCGGGGCGCTGACGCCACCTGCGTACTCCTTGGGGTGCAAGTACGATGTACTGTATTTCGATACTTGCTCCCTGACGGTCTGGGCGCTCAGGGAAGGCAAGCCCGCCGAGCAACTGTTCTACCAGCCCTTGCACGGCCTGGGCACGCCAGGGGAAGGCGAGGGCGAGCAGGTGCGCGAGTGGCAGACGCTGGCGCCATTGGCCTTGGACATGAGCAAGGTAACCGACAAGCTGGAACGTGTCCGGGTGCAGTTCGACACACCTGTTAAAACCGGCAGGCCATTTCTGTACCTCACCGCTGTGCAGTTGCATGCGCACCTGGGCGAGCCCGGTGTGGAGAAACTGACGCTGCGCACCGATCCGCCGGACGCGGCCGTGCCTGATCAGGCCAAGGCGCCTTACCTGCTGTGCCATGGTGCCAAGCCAGTCTTGAGCGTACAGGTTGCCAAGGGTGATGCCTGGGAAGTACAGCGCTGCAGTTTGCAATGGCTGGATGAGAACGGCTTGCCACCTGGGAACTATGGCTTGACCGCGCGCCCGTTACTGAATGTCGACGACGCCGACCAGCCTGAGTCTTACCAGCTGTTGTCCGCAGGCGTGGATACCGATTGGCAGCTTGCACTGACTGACGAGTCTTGGCTGCAGTCCGGTGCGACCACCCTTGGCTTGGGCAGTTACTGGGTAGCGCCCAAGCATGCGTTTGCGGTGAAGGTGGGCCACTTCAGGTACGCCATCAGCAAGCTGGACGCCAGCAACGCCGCGTTGATCATCGACGAGGGCGACGAAGCGCAAGTGATCGCCAGCGTGAAGTCGCCATTTTCCGCCGCCGGGCTGGCAGGTATCGAGGTGCGCTGGAAGATCAACGGCAAGGAGCACACAACGATAGTCACAGACGATAAGGGACAGTCGCTATTCAAGTACAAGCCGACCCCCGGGGATATCGATGGCAACGGGCAGATGGTGATCGAAGCCGAATGTACCGATGACTTCAAGCTGCCAAGCAGTGAAACGCATGCATTCAATGTGTTCGAGACCAGTCCATGGCCTGCGCAAATGGAGTTCCTGCTTGATGGTGAGCGGCTCAAAACGTTCGATTGGGGGGCGTTGCAGCTGATCTGTGGCCAGCAATATAAGCTGACGCTGCGCCCCAGCGATAAAGAAAAGGACTTCGTTGGGAAGGACGTGTGGCTGGAGTGGGTGGACGGTGAAAACCTGGGGGTCGACCTGGGCTTCAATGAACCACGGAAGATGGAAAAGGGCGGGTTGGATTGGACGATTACGGCAGGTAAGGATGCGCGCGGCATTTTTAGCCTGCAGGCGCGGGTTGAAGGCATGCTCGTAGGTTACCTGCTCAAAGGCGTGCAGATGCGTCCGCTGGCAGAGGAGCTCGAAGCGTTCGAGGCACCCATTTGCCGCAGAGGTACTGCCTATACCCTGGCGTTGCGCGCCTTGGCTGATAGCCCCTTGGCCCAGATGCCGCTCGAGGCATGCCTGGTGTTCGAAAAGGATGGTGCGTTGGTGGCTGGGGATATCAAGCCTGATCCCGCATTTGACGATTGGGCTGAGTTCAAGGCAGGGACTGCCGAGTGGGCGCTTACCGGCCAAACGAAAAGCGGTTGGTTCAAGTTGCGGATCGAGGTCCGGGGACTAGGCGCGGTCACCTTGCCGCGTTGCGCGATGATCTCGTCGCGCCTGGAGGACGAATTCGTGATTACGCTGGGCGAATGGTCCAGCACCAAACCGTTCATCCTCTGGTACGGCGACACGGCCAGTACGCAGATCCTGCGCATCGAGGCCAGGCCCGACAGCCCGGTAACAGGGTTGGGTTTCGACTATCGACTGCAATTCGACGAACAGGCCAGTACGACGCGCAAAGAACATGTCAAACCAGACCCCGAGTATGGAACGCCGCAAAAATTGTCGAGCAATGCCGCGTTCTGGAAATTGACGGGGCAACGGGGTACTGGAGAACAACTGCCAAGCGGTACCTTTGGCTTGACCCTGCTCAGTGACGCGTTTGCACAAGCCTGGGTGATGGGCGCTGGGATCCTGATGTCTGAAAATCTGGCGGACGAGGCTGGTCTGACATCGGCTGGCGACACGATCAATGGCACCGATATTTACTGGCGCAAAGAAACCAAAGAGTTGCTATTGAAGGCCCGTGCCGGCAGCCCATTGGCCAAGGCGGGGTTGAAAGCGCAGATCGAGTTCATCGAAACCGGTGTTCTTGTTAAGGCCGACGTGGGTGCTGTGCCTGGTTACAGCGAGGGCGCGGATCTGAAGGAAAACGGTGTGCCCTGGAAAGTATCCGCGAAAGAAAAGAGCGGAACATTCGGGTTGAAGGTCACGATTCCAGGGTTCAAAAAGCCACTGTTGTGGGAAAAGTGTGCGGTGTTGGCCAGAAACCTGGGGGATGAAGGCCAACTGGTGGTGACCGGCTCCGAGGCATTGGCAGGCGGATGTTTCTGGCTGGAAACACCGGGGGAAATTAAATATATCCCCCACAAAGGCAGTGCGCTTTATGGCCTGGGCCTCAAAGCGAAGTTGTATTTTGTCAGCGTCGCGAATGGTGGGGTGGGACAGGGCGATATAACGCCATCGCCGGGCTATGGAAGCGGAAATGATATTAATGTGGATGGCGCGACCTGGAAAATGCAACCCCAGATAAAAACCAGCGGCATTTTTAACCTGGAAGTCGAGCTGGACAAGTTTGCGGGTCGGCTCCCGTTGGGGGTGGCGGTGCTGATGTCGAATGACTTGGGGAAAGAAATTGCCTGGGAGGCTGATTACGATCCTCTGATCAGTCATCTGCCTCGCGACATGCTCGTCAAGCATAAGAAGAATTCGCCGTTGGCAGCGCTTAAGTTGAGCTTGGTGTTGACCATCAAAGACGACAAGTACCCGACAAGTTGGCAGGCGGTGCCAAGCCTTGGCGGGGACAATCCAGTGGATGCGGCAAAGGACGCTACCCGGTGGAGTGTGACTGGCACAGTAGGTGGTGCGCAGGGGGAGTTGAGCTTTAGTTGTGAACTGTTCAAAGCACCGGTCAAGGCTGGTCCTATACATGTGCTCTGAGGCGGCGCGGCTGTATGCCCTTGGCGCTTGCCTGCGCTGAACGCTGTTCATTACCTTGCCCGTGCAGGAGTCAAACATGCTGGAACCAGTGAGCGCCGCAGCCCCTGGCGCAGATGAACGTGGCGTTTCAGGCGCATCCGCACTTGCCTTGCCCAAGGGCGGTGGCACCGTCTCCATCGGTGGCGGCATGCTGTCTGCCGGTGGCCCCGACGGCGCCGCCGGCTGGCAATTGCCGCTGCCATCGCCCCAGGGGCGGCGTTTGTCCGCCGAGCTGACCCTGCAGTATTCCTCGGGGGGGGGGCAATGGCCCCTTCGGTGCCGGTTGGCACTGCCCGTTGCCCGCCGTGTTGCGCATGACGCGCTTCGGTTTCCCCCAGTACGACGGCAACGATCGTATGGTCGGGCCCAGTGGCGAGGAGATCCTGCGCGCAGGTGCCGGCAAGACCGGGCAGTTACCGTTCTGGGCGGATTCACCGGACTTCACGGTCACCCCCTGGCAGGGGCGTACCGGCGGCCCGGCGCAGCGCCTGGAGCACTGGGTGGCGAGCGGCGTGGCAGAGGATCCGGGCTTCTGGCTGCAACGATCGGCGGACGGTAGCTTGTCGCTGTATGGCTGGTCGGATACCGCGCGCCTGCGTGACCCGCAGGCGGCAGGGCGCGTGGCCGGCTGGTACCTGGAAGAGACCGTCTCGGCGGTGGGCGAGCACGTGGTGTATCGCTACCGCCTGGAGGACGAAGCGGGCTGCGACGCCGCCGAGCGTGGCGCCCATCCACAGGTCCGCCATGTCTATCCCGAGGCGGTGTATGCCAAGCCTCAATCACCGTCGTTGGCCTTTTTGCTGCCACAGGACGCCTTCGACCCAGGCCAGTTCAAGGAATTCACGCTGTTCGATTACGGCGAGCGCGGCGCCGATACCAGTGCGCCACCCTTGCTGGAAACCGCTCAGCAATGGCCGCTGCGCCCGGACCTGCATTCGTTCTGGCGCTATGGCTTCGAGGTACGGATCCGCCGGCTGTGCCGCGACGTGCTGTTGTGGCGGCGCATGGGCAACACGCCGTACGAGGAAGGGGATACCCCGGTACTGGTTGAGCGGCTGCACCTGAACTACGCCAGCAGCAGCGTGAGCAGCCTGCTGCAGTCCGTGCAGCAGGTCACCTACGACGCCCATACCCGGATGCCGCCGATGGAGTTCCAGATGACCCTTCCAGGCCGGGGGGCGCCTCGCTGGGAAGCCATGCCGGCCCTGGAGGGGTTCTGGGAGCACGCCTGGCAACTGGTGGACTTGTTTGGCGAAGGTGTACCGGGGCTGCTGTACCAGGACCGCGATGCCTGGATGTATCGGCGGCCCCAACGCTTGACCAGGCCAATCTGGCGGGGATTGACACCCGTGCACGGCGGCCCGTGGCGCCATGTGGCCTTTAAGCGCCTGGAAGCGCGAGCCCGCGCGGGGTGGCTGGCATTCAAGCCGGGCCGGGTGGCGCTCACGGATGCCATCACCTGGGGCCCGCCACAGCGGTTGCCGCTGCGCCCGAGCATGAACGGCACCTTGACCGACCTGGATGGCGACGGGCGACTGGAGTGGCTGGTCACCGGCAGCGTGCGTGGCAGCATCACCCTCAAGCCGGATGGGCAGTGGAGCGCGCTGACGGCGCTGGCGGTGCCCTCGGAACTCGGCCACCCCCAGGCGCGCCTGGCCGACCTGACCGGCAACGGCCTGCAAGATGTCGTGCTGCTGCCGTTAGGCCCCAGGACGGTGCGGGTTTACCCCGCCAACGGCAAGGCCGGCTGGTCCGGCGCGGTCACCCAGCAGTACCGGGGTAAAGCACCCTTGCCGTCGCTGGCGGCATCCGAGCTGCAACTGGTGGCGTTCGCCGACCCGTGCGGCAGCGGCCAGCAGCATCTGCTGCGGGTCACCGGCGAGGGGGTGACCCTGTGGCCGTCGCTGGGCTACGGCAAATTCGCCGACGCCGTGGCGATTCCGGGGTTCGCGGTGGCCAACTTCAATGCCTCGCGGGTGTGGCTGGCCGACACCGACGGTGCGGGCACCACGGATATCCTGTATCTGGAGCCCGACCGTATCCGGGTGTTCGTCAGCCAATGTGGCAATCGCTATGTCGAAGGCGACAGTATCCTGGCCCCGCTCGGGGTGAAATTCGATGCGACCTGCCAGCTGCAGGTCGCCGATATTCGCGGGCAGGGCACGGCCGAGCTGCTGCTGACCGTGCCCCATGGCGGACCTAACCTGCGCCCGCGCAGCTGGCTGTTCCGCTTCAACGACCGGCGACCCTGGCTGCTCGAGCAGGTGGTGGACAATGCCGGTTCGCGCACCTTGCTCGAATACCGCAGCTCGGCGCAGGCCTGGCTGGACGAAAAGGCCGCGGCCGGCACCGCTGCGGTCAGCTACCTGCCGTTCCCTGTCCACACCGTCAGCCGTGTGACCAGGGTCAACGAGATCACCGGCCTGTGCCTGGGCAGCCAGACCACCTACCTGGGCGGCGTCTGGGATGGCGAGGAGCGCGAGTTCGCCGGCTTCACCCGGCTGGTGCAGGTCGACAGCCACGAGCGGGCAAGCACCAGCGCCGCCGAGCTGTCGCCGCCGATGCGCACCTGCACTTGGTTCTACACCGGCCTGGAGGCCCACGATGGCAGTGCGCAGGGGGCTTTCAGCGAAATCGACCAAGACTTCGCCGCCGACACCCCGCGCTTCACGCGCTGGACCGCCCAGGGCGAGCAGGAGGATGTGCCCGCCCCGGGGTCGCCCTTGCGGGCCTGGCTGTACCGGGCCGTGCGCGGCCAGGTGATGCGTACCGAGGTGTATGGGCAAGATGGCGCGCAACACGCCGAGCGACCCTACAGTGTCACCCGCCAGCGCTTGCAGATCCGTGCCTGCGCGATGCCCGACGCGCAACGCCCCGCGGCGCTGGTCAGCAGCGTGCAAGCGTTGTCGTTCATGTGTGAGCGAATCAGCGAGGATCCGCAGATTGTCCAGACCCTCACGCTGCAGGCGGATGAGTACGGCAACCCGCTGGACAGTGTCGTCATTCACTACCCGCGGCGGCTGAGCGAGAAGGACCTGGCCGCCGAGGAAAGTGCCCGCAAGATTTACCCCAAGGACCTGCCGCAAGGGCTGATCGTCGACAGCGTCGATCCGCAGCAATATACCTGTTGGCTCAACCTGACCCGGAGCACGCTGCACAATGTGGTGGCGGGCGACGATTTCGTCATCGGCCTGCCGGGCGCGACGCGCCGGGACGTGGTTCGGCTGGCGGCGGGCGAGGTGCCCAAGCCAGGCTTCACCGTGGAAGGCTTGGCGGACTTCAAATGGGACGAGCCAGGCCGCAGCACCTTCGCCGGTTACGAAAAGGTCATCTGGCGCAAGGCCGATGGCACCGGTGTGAGCAGTACGCCATCGCGCCAGGCGCTCACGGCCTATACCCGTACCGCGATGCTCGACCAGGCCGCGCTCGAGGTGCTGCGGCCCACCTTTGCCCAGACCTTGCGGCAACTGCTCAGGGACGGGCTGAAGACGCCGGATACGGCCATGGACATGCTCGAGCGGATGCGCCTGCGTGTGCCTTGTCCGCCAACACTCCAGGCGCTGTATGCGCTGGTGGCGGCTTATGCGCCCGTTGCGGCGAAGGATGAGGCGGCGTGCCGGGCGATGCGCGACGCGCTGACGTCTGTCATTCGCGTACCAGACTTGCAGCGAGAGTTATTGGCTGCCAAGGCACACGAGCTTCCCTCAGGGTTGCAAGCACTCGTGGATAAAGAAAGTCGCGTGCCGGATGAGCATCTTTGCGCGGTGATGGCCTGGTACGTCGCCGCAGAAGGGGCCGGTAGCGCCAAGGCGAACAGCCTGTACAAGGCATTGGCCGAATCACTGTACGCAGCTCGCGCGCAAGCCTTGTACTGGCGCATCGTGCTGTGGCTGAGCGAGTCAGCCGAGCTGGCGATGCCAGCAGCGGCCAGGCAATGGCTGGACGATGTCGGCGCCGAACTGGATGGCCGGGTGCAGGAGGAATCGCTCGAGGCGTTGCTCAAGCGCGGCGGCTATGTCGCCATGAACCGCTTGCCCGAGGATGAGGAGCTGGAAGATCCCCATGACCCGGACGATCGCGGCGCACCGGGCATTCCCTGGGGGCCTGCGGTCGAGGAGGCCTATTGCGGCCATCACGGCATTACCGAGTACCTGCCTGCTGCGCGCTTCTGCTTGCCTGCGCACACTCAGGCCAGCACCCAGGTCGGCCCCAGCGAGTTGCGCTACAGCACCCACGATATCGCCGTGCAGGCGGTGACCGACGCGGCAGGCCTGACGACCCATGTTGAAGCCTACGACTGGCGCTTTGGCGTCCCGGTGCGGATCAAGGACCCCAACGACAATACCCACGAGGTCGAGCTCGATGCGCTGGGGCGGGTCATGTCGACACGCTTCTACGGCAGCGAAACCCCCGGCAGTAGCGAGAGGCCGGTCAAGCCGGTGCAGCCGGTCGAGGTGGGGTATAGCAAAGACAAGGCGTTCCTGGCGCCGCTGAGCGTCGACGCGGCGGTGGCGTTGAACGCAACCAAGCAGGTCCCGGTGGCCGAGGCATTTACCTATGTCGCCGACACCTGGATGCCCTGGGCGCTACGCGCCGATGGCAGTGCCGACCTGGAGCGGCGCTGCGGTGCCCTGGCCTGGCAGCGCGATGCGCAACGCCTGGGCAAGGATGGCATCGCGCCCCGGATGAGTGGGCAAGCACCGCCCCATGTGATCCATATACAGACCGATCGCTACGACACTGACCCCGAGCAGCAGGTGCGGGTGGCGGTGCTGCTCAATGGCGGCGGGCAAGTGTTGCAGACTGCCCGGCTCAACCCACCTGGCGAAGCCTATGTGCGCACCGAGGCAGGCGGTCTGCAAACGGACGATCAGGGCCGTGCGGTGCTGGTGGATGCGCCTGTGCGTTGGGCCGTTAGCGGCAAGACCGAGTACGACAACAAGGGCCAGGCGGTGCGCCAGTGGCTGGCGTTCTACCTGGATGACTGGCGTTGGGTGCGTGATGACAGCGCCCGTGAGGGGATCTACGCCGACACCCATGTGTATGACGCCCTGGGGCGCGAGATCAGGATCATCCGCGCCAACGGCGAGCAGGTTGGGCAGGCCTGGGTCAACTACGAGTACCGCACGCAGCTATATCCCTGGTTCACCGTGGTGTACGACGAGAATGACACCTGGGCCGAGCTCATCGAGCGCGCGGGCGCCGGCTCCTGAGCTGGCGTCATTGCCACGCTGTAGGCGCCAGCGTGGCTGGCGAACCCGGCGCCGCGGTGGATGGCACCGGCTGCGCCGGTGTTCGCCGGCAAGGCCGGCTCCTACGCCGTCTGCGACCTGCCCGCCCGTAGGAGCCAGCCTTGCTGGCGAACCAGGCGCCGCGGCGGATGGCACCGGCTGCGCCGGTGTTCGCCGGCAAGCCGGCTCCTGCGCCGTCTGCGACCTGCCCGCCCGTAGGAGCCAGCCTTGCTGGCGAACCAGGCGCCGCGGTGGATGGCACCGGCTGCGCCGGTGTTCGCCGGCAAGCCGGCTCCTACGCCGTCTGCGGCCTGCCCGCCCGTAGGAGCCAGCGTTGCTGGCGAACCAGGCGCCGCGGTGTCAGTACCTCAACTCGAGCCCGACATAGGCGCCAATTCCATCCCCTGGCCAGAACGACGCGGTGTCCTGCCCTTGGGCGTTGTACACCGGCGTCACCGCCGTCACGTAGGCCTTGTTCGCCAGGTTCTTCACATCCAGCGAGACCTTCCAGTCGCCCTTCGGCGCCTGGTAGCCCAGGTTCGCCCCCCAGATCGTGTACGACGGCGCATACAGGCTGTTGGCATAGTCCACCGCCGTGCGCGACGCCGACTGCACATTCACCCCGGTGTACCAGCCGCTGTGGTCCTGGTACTGCAGCTCGCCCTGGTAGATGTGCTTGGGCACGCCCGGCAACTGGTTGTCGCCGAAGGTGCTGTCGTGGCGGTAGTAGAAATCGTTATAGGTGTAGACCTGGCGCCAGCGCACCAGGTCGCCCTGGTCGTTCTCCCACAGGCGGGTATTGAGCCCGGCCTCGATGCCCTGGTGGATGGTCGGCGAGGCGTTGAACGCGCCGGTGACCGCGGCCGCGGTGGCGGTGGCGGGGATGATCTGCACGTTCAGCAGTTCGTCGTGGATCCACGAGCGGTACAGCGCCAGGCTGCCGTCGAAGATGCCATGGCTGCCCTTGATGCCGACCTCGAAGGTGTTGGCCTTCTGCTCCACCAGCGGGCGCACGTAGGGCAGGGTCGGGCCGGAGCCTGAGTATTCCCACGAGGCGGGCGGGTCGATGCTGCGGCTGAAGTTGCTGAACACCTGCAGGTTCGGCGCGAACTCGTAGCGCAGGCCGATGCGCGGGGCGACGCTCCAGTTGTCGTAGTCGACGTGCTGCGGGAAGTCGGTGCGATTGGCGTTTACCGCGTAGTCGATGTCGACTTTGCGCCGCACATTGATGAACGACACGCCGCTGGTCAGCCATAGGCCGTCGACCAGGTTGAGGTCGTTGCCCAGGGCGATGACCCGGTCGAACGAGTCGGTGTAGTCGACTTTCTTCAACGTCAGCTTGTCGCCGGTGGCCGAATTGACCCCGCCGCGCAAGTGCTGGGTGGAGGTGAAGGCGATATTGCTGCGGCTTTCATGGCCGAACAGGTAGTCGCTGCGGTCATAGCCCAGCAGCAGGCCGAGGTCGTGCCAGTCCCAGTAGCTGGGGTTGCTCGGGCTGCGCGGGCTGTTGGCGTGGCGGTAGTCGTGGTAGGACAGGCCGACGGTCAGGCGGCCGTCGTCGTCGAAGGTGTAGGTGGTCTTGCTGCCCAGCCAGATACTGCCGGGACGACGGGCGCCGTTGCCGCTGCTTTCGGCGGTGGCGCTGGCACGGCGCGGGTGGTGCAGGGCGGCCTCCAGGGTGGTGGCGCTGGGGTCGTTGTGCACCTCGTCGCGGTAACGCAGCAGCAGGCGGGTTTCCAGCTTCGGGCTGAAGCGGTAGCCGGCGTTGGCGACGATGCCGGCACTCTTCGACAGGCTGAAGTCGCGGTAGCCGTCGTTGCGGTAGTTGTCGGCCTGCAGGTAGTAGTCCAGGCCACCTTCGACGCCGCCGTAGCTGATGCTCTGCTTCTGGTAGTGGTAGCTGCCGGCCTCGGCGCGCAGGCGTAGGCCAGGGGCGCTGTAGCCGCTGTGGTTGACGAAGTTGACCGCGCCGCCGAGGGTCAGCGCACCGTACTGGAAGGCGTTGGCGCCACGCAGGATCTCGGTGTAGTTGACCCCGCTGGCGTTGAGGAATTCGTACGGGGTGCCGCCGGGGCCCGTCAGCGGCAGGCCGTCGAAGAGGAACTTGAGGCCTTCGCGAAAGTAGCCGGGCGAGGTATTGGCGCCCGAGCCGCGCACCGAGATTTTCGCCGCATCGTTGCCGCCGGTGGACTGCACGAACACGCCGGGCTGGTAGGCCAGGGTGTCCTGCAGCGTGGCGGTACGGCCTTTGGCAACCTCTTCGCTGTCGACCACGCTGGTGCCACCGGGCACCTCCGCGAGGGCGCTGGCGGCCTGTTGCACTTCAGTCTGCTTGGCAGCCTGCACGGTCACCGTGCCAAGGGTCGGGTCAGCGGCCAGTACCGTGACCGGGGCCAGCAGGGTGGCCAGGGCGGCGTGGCGGATGGCCAGGCGCAGGGGGTAGGGGTGAATCGCACGCATCCTTGTATTCCTTGAAAGTCATCGTAGGTCCTCGGCGTTCTATGGGCATAGTCAGGCCTGTCGAAATCGGTAAGAGCAGTTTCTGTGCCAGTTGGCGCAAGGCCGGAAGTTGCGGCTGTGACAAGTTGTTGAGTGTGCGGCGATGAACGAAACGGCAAGTTTTGTTGTGGTTGTGTTGAATCCGAAACAGTGCCGGTTATATGCAAATATCCCAATCAAACGGTAAACCCGCTCCTACAGGGCCCTGCATTGCCTGACTGTCTGCACTCCAACAGGCGGTGAACAGTTTGTTGGGTTGGCGTGTTCGGAAAATTGCTGAAGCCCAGTAAAAGCGCAGGAAAAGGCTGGCACGACATCTGCAACACCCCTTTGTGTAGCCGTCTATATAAAGGGCCTGCTGTGCAGCCAAACTTTCGATTATTCAATGCATGCCTGTTGGCCAGCGCGCTGTCAGTTGCCGCCTGTTCACCCGCCACGCCCCCGCCAAGCCAAACTACCCTCAAGGGCGAAGCGGTCAGCGAGGTGAACGGCGTGATGCGCTACCCGGCCAGCGACTTCGTCGAGCAGCAGGTCGGCCAGCGTGGCGGCACCTTGCGCGTGTCGGCGGCGAGCGACGCCGGCAGCTTCGATATCCACGCGTTGTCCAACGGCAACATGCAGTGGATGGGCCGCCTCCTGTTCGACTGCCTGGTGTACCAGGCCGAGGACGGCAGCCTCACGCCGTGGCTGGCGAAAAGCTGGGACATCAGCGCCGATGGCCTGACCTACACCTTCCACCTGCGTGACGACGTCACCTTCAGCGACGGCGAACGCTTCGACGCCGAAGCGGTACGGGTCAACCTCGAGCACATGCGCGACCCCAGGACCAAGTCGCCGCTCGCCGCTGCCTATATCGCGCCCTACCTGCAGGGCCGGGTGGTCGATGAATACACCTTCCAGGCCAGCTTGCGCACGCCCTATGCGCCGTTTCTCGATGTGCTGTCGCAAGCCTGGCTGGGAATGATCTCGCCACGGCAGATCCGCGAGGCGCCCGCGACCATCGCCAGCCAGCCGATCGGCACCGGGCCGTTCGTGCTGACCGGCTGGGTGCGCGACCAGCGCGCCAGTTTCGCCCGCCGCCCGGGCTACCACTGGGCGCCACCGGCGATCAACCACCAGGGCGAGGCTTACCTCGATGGCATCGAACTGAGCTACGTGCCCGAGGCGATGATCCGCTACACCTCGTTGGCAGCGGCCGACAGCGACATGGCCCTGGACGCCCCGGCGCAGAATGCTGCGGCGATCCGTGCCAACCCGCGGCTGACCCTGCGCAACCGCATCCGCAAGGGCAACCCGGCGCGTAGCATCACCTTCAACGTCGAGCGCGTGCCGTTCGATGACCTGCGGGTGCGCCAGGCCGTGGCCAAGGCCATCGACCGCGACGGCCTGGCCTGGATTTCCGGCTTTGGTGAATACCTGGCCAAGGGCGATTTTCTCGCCGTGAATACCCCAGGCTACGACCCGGTGGCGCGCGATGCATTGGCCTTCGACCCGACTGAGTCGGCGCGCCTGCTCGATGCCGCCGGCTGGACCGGGCGCGATGCCGAGGGTTATCGCACCCGCAACGGCCAGCGCCTCGGGGCAACCTTGCTGACCTACGACAACCCGGCGTTCCCGGCCAATGTCTCGGTGGCGGCCCAGGCGGACCTGCGCAAGGTCGGCTTCGACCTGCGCATCGAGCTGCTGCCGATCAGCAAGGTCATGGAGCTGCGCTACCGCGGCAACTTCGATGCCCTCGGCGGCGGCTACTGGCACACCAACACCGCCGACGGCCTGTACATCCTCTACCACAGCCAGTCGATCCCCAGCGCCAGGATGATCGGCCAGAACGTCGGCCACTTCCGTGATGCCAGCCTCGACCAGCTGCTTGGCCAAGCCCGCGCCAGCACCGACCCGGCGCAACGCCGGGTGCTGTATCGCCAAGCCCAGCAGCGCCTGGGCGAGACCGTGCCGGCCGTGCCCTCGGTGGAAAGCCAGATGCTCCTGGCCTACCGCAACGCAGTCGGCGGCGTGCTGTTCGACGGCTCGCACAACGTCCCCCTGTTCACCAGCGTGTGGCTGGCGAAGGCACAACCATGAAGTTGTTCACCACCTTGCTGCGCCGCCTGCGTGACGGCGTGATCGTGCTGTGGGCGGCGGCCAGCCTGACCTTCCTCGGCATGCAGCACAGCGGTGGCGACACCGCCCTGGCGATTCTCGGCGGCCCGGATGCCATGCCCAGCGAAGCGCTGCTGGCCCAGGTGCGCGCCGAATACGGCCTCGACCAACCGCTGTGGGTACAGTACGGCCATTACCTGCTGCGCCTGGCCAGGGGTGAGTTGGGCGAGTCGTACCGGCTGCGCATCCCGGTTGGCCAGGCGATTGCCGAACAGGCCGGCGCGACCCTGGCCCTGGCCAGCAGCGCGGCCGTGCTGGCGGTGCTGCTGGCGCTGGCCTCGGCGCTGCTCACCGCCAACCGTGGGCGGCGCTTGCGGGCGCTGGTGTCAGGCATCGAGCTGGTGTTGTCGTCGGCGCCCAACTTCGTGATCGGCACCGTGCTGCTGCTGGCCTTCGCCTTCTACTTCCATGTGCTGCCGCCCTCCGGTTCAAGCGGCTGGCGCTCGCTGATATTACCGAGCCTGGCCCTGGCGCTGCCGATCGCGGCAGTGCTGGCCCAGGTGCTGCGCCAGTCGCTGGAGCAGGTGCTGGAGCAACCCTTCATCACCCAGGCCCGCGCCCGCGGCATGGGTGACACCGCCGTGCGCCTGCGCCATGCCCTGCGCCACGCCCTGGTGCCGCTGGTGACCCTGGCCGGCTACGTGTTCGCCAGCCTGCTCGGCGGTGCCGTGGTGCTCGAACTGTTGTTCGGCCGCCAGGGCATCGGCCGGCTGATGCTCGACGCCACCGCCACCAAGGACGTGCCGCTGGTGCTCGGCGTGACCCTGCTGGCCGCAGCCCTCTACGTGCTGGTCAACCTGCTGGTGGACCTGGCGACCCAGGCCATCGACCCGCGCACCGCGCGCCCCTGAATTCACCATGAAGGAGTCGTCATGAGTCAAACCCCGATTACCGACGCTGAACTGGACGCGCGTTTTGCGCCGCTCTACGCGCGCATAGCCGAAGGCGCGGTGGCCCGCGAGCAGCAGCGCACCTTGGCCCATGAACCGGTGGCCTGGCTGCGCGAAGCCGGCCTGGGCGCCCTGCGCGTGCCACGCAGCCACGGCGGCCTAGGCGCAACCTTGCCCCAGCTGCTGCGCCAGCTGGTGCACCTGGGCCAGGCCGACGCCAACCTGCCGCAGATCTTGCGCGCCCACTTCGGCTTTGTCGAAGGGCGCCTGTCGTCCAACGACGCCGCTTCCCAGGACTACTGGTTCGCCCGCGTGGTGGTCGGTGAGCTGTGGGGCGCGGCCATGGCCGAGCGCACCGACAGCACCGGCAATACCGTGCAGCTCACCGAAGGCGAGGGCGGTTTTCGCCTGGACGGTGAGAAGTACTACTGCACCGGCACCCTCTACGCCGACTGGGTCGCGGCGGTGGCCAACCACGGCGAGGACTTGGTCAGCCTGGCGGTGCCGACCCGTGCGCCGGGGGTGGAACGGGTCGATGACTGGGATGGCTTCGGCCAGCGCCTGACCGGCAGCGGTACCACGCGCTTTACCCAGGTGAAGGTTCAGCCGGAGCACCTGTTACGCCGCTTCGCCAAAGGCGAGTTGCGCGCCGAGTCGTACCTCACGGCGTTCTACCAGGCCGTGCACCTGGCGACGCTGGCGGGCATCAGCCGTGCGGTGCTGGCCGATGCCGTGGCCTTCGTCCAGGGCCGCACCCGCGCCTTCGGCGTACCGGGGCAAGCGCAACCGGCTGCCGACCCCTTGGTGCAGGCGGTGGTCGGTCGACTGTCGAGCCTGGCGTTCGCCGCCGAGGCCCAGGTGGCCGCCGTGGGCCAGAGCCTGCAGGTGGTGTTCGAAGCGGGGCAGCAAGGCGAGGTGCCCGAGCAGCTGTACACCGACGCCGAAATCCACGCCTTCCAGGCCCAGCAAATCGTCCTGGCGCAAGTGCTGCAAGCCAGCACCTTGCTGTTCGAGGTCGGCGGCGCCTCGGCCACCAGCAACACCCGGCGCCTCGACCGCCACTGGCGCAACGCCCGCACCCTGGCCTCGCACAACCCGGCGATCTACCGCGAGCAGGCGCTGGGCGACTACTACCTCAACGGCATCAGTCCGGCCCAGGCCTGGCGCGCCCGCCACGCGGCGGCCAGCCAAGGGCAGGGCAGTGGCGACGAAGCCAGCGCAGTCTGATCAGGAGAGCCTGCATGAGCAGCAAACAGATGAGCCTGGGCATGAACATCCTCGGCTTTGGCTCGCATGCCGGCGCCTGGCGCCAGGGCGAGGCGGCACTCGATGCCTATATCGACGTCAACTACTACCGCGACATCGCGCGCATTTGCGAGCGCGGCTGCCTGGATGCGATCTTCCTCGCCGACGGCCCGGCGCTGCCGCCGGATGTGTCCGCGCAACCGGGCGGGCGCCTGGAACCGACCGTGCTGCTCACCGCCGTGGCCGCCGCCACCGAGCGCATCGGCGTGATCGCCACCTGTTCCAGCACCTACAACGAACCGTTCAACCTGGCCCGGCGCATCGCTTCGCTGGACCATATCAGCGGCGGTCGGGCGGCCTGGAACCTGGTCACCAATGCCGGTGACGCGGCGGCGCAGAACTTCGGCCTGGCCGGCGCGCCCTTGCACCTGGACCGCTACGGACGTGCCGAAGAGTTCGTCGACGTGACCCTGAAGCTGTGGGACAGCTGGGAAGACGACGCGATCATCGGCGACCGCGCCGGCGGCCGCTTCGCCGACCCGCGCAAGGTCCACACCCTGGACTTCCAGGGCAAGCACTTTCAGGTCAAGGGCCCGCTGAACCTGCCGCGCTCGCCCCAGGGCCGGCCGGTGCTGGTCCAGGCCGGTTCCTCCGAAGGCGGCAAAGCCCTCGGCTCACGCTATGCCGACGCGATCTTCACCACCCAGACCACCCTGGCTGACGGCCAGGCGTTCTACCGCGAGATGAAGGCACGTGCGAAGGCCTGGGGGCGTGACCCGCAGCACCTGAAGATCATGCCCGGCCTGTCGACCGTGATCGGCAGCACCGAGGCCGAGGCCCATGCGCGTTTCGACGCGCTCAATGCCTGGCAGGGCGAGCATGGCCTGTTGCAGCAGGTGGCGGGGCGCATCGGCATCGACGCTCGCGAGCTGGACCCGGACGCGCCGTTGCCCTGGGATCGGATTGGCGCGGTGGCGGATTTCGAGCGCGGTTCGCACGGGTTTCTGCAAGCCCAGCTGAACCTGGCACGCAGCGAGAACCTGAGCATTCGCCAACTGTCGCGGCGGATCCTGGTCGGCCATCGCCTGGCGGTCGGCACACCCGAGCAGGTCGCCGACACCCTGGCCGAGTGGTTCCTGGCCGGGGCCGGGGATGGCTTCAACATCATGCCCGACATGTTCCCGTCGGGCGCGCGGGTGTTCGTCGAGGAAGTGGTGCCGCTGCTGCACAAGCGCGGACTCTTCCGCACCGCGTACACCGGCACCACCCTGCGCGAGCACCTGGGCTTGCCCAAGGCCGTGAACCAGTTCGCCGCCGCGCGTAGCGCAAACCGCGATTCCCTGTAGGAGCGGATTGATCCGCGCTGAGGCCGGCAAAGGCGCCAAAAAAGGACAATCATGAACGCGATTGCACTGACACCCACCACCCTGACCCGCAACTGGCAGCTTCGCCCTGGCATCACGCTGGCCTGGCTCATCCTGGCCCTGATCCTGCTGGCCGTAGCCTTGCCCAACGGGCTCTCGCCAACCGACCCCCTGGCCGCCGACGCCCGCCTGGCCTACCTCCCACCCAACGCCACCTTCTGGCTCGGCACCGACGAAAACGGCCGCGACGTCCTCAGCCGCCTGATCCACGGCACCCGCCCATCGCTCTACATCGGCCTGGCCGCCACCCTGGTCGGCCTCGGCCTGGGCACCTCGCTCGGCCTGCTCGCCGGCTTGGCCCCCGCCTGGCTGGACAACCTGCTGATGCGCGCCGTCGATGTGCTGCTGGCGTTCCCCGACCTGCTGCTGGCGCTGGTCATCATCACCCTGTTCGGCCAAGGCACCAGCAACCTGATCCTCGCTGTCGGCATCGCTTCTGTACCACGCTACGCTCGCCTGGTCCGCGCCCAAGCCCTGACCATCCGCCACGCCGGCTTCGTCGAGGCCGCCGTCACACTGGGCCGCAGACGCTCGGCGGTGCTGCTGGCCCACGTGCTGCCCAACGCCGTGCAGCCGGTGCTGATCCTGGCCTGCATCGGCCTGGGCGGCGCCATCACCGCCGCCGCCGCGCTGAGTTTCCTCGGCTTCGGCGCGCCACCGCCCGCGCCCGAGTGGGGCGCGATGATGGCCGTGGCGCGCAACTTCATGGCCAACGCGCCCTGGCTGATGGCCTGGCCGGCGCTGGCGATCACCCTGACCGTCATTTCCATCACCGTCATCGGCCGCGACTGGCTGCGCCGTAGCGAGGGCAGAAACCCATGAGCATCTTCGAACAGCACCCAGCCCCCTTGGTGGACATCCGCGACCTGCGCGTAAGCTTCAACGGCGTGCCGGTGGTACACGGCGTCGACCTGCATCTGCACGCCGGGCAGTGCCTGGCACTGGTGGGCGAATCCGGCTCGGGCAAGAGCGTGACGGCACGCACCCTGGTTGGCCTGACCGGCGCCGGCGCCCAGGTGCAGGCCCAGCGCCTGGCGTTTGCCGGGCAGGACCTGCGCCGGCTTGGCGAGACGGACTGGCAGCGCTTGCGCGGTGGGCGCATCGGCTTCGTCATGCAGGATGCGCTGGGTTCGCTCGACCCGCTGCGCAGGGTTGGCGCCGAGATCGAAGAGCCGCTGCTGTTGCACACCGACCTGGCCGCTGAACAGCGTCGCTTGCGCGTGCTCGAACTGCTGCGCCAGGTCGGCGTGCCCGAGCCCGAAGTTCGCGCCCGGCAATACCCGTGGCAGTTGTCCGGCGGCCTGCGCCAGCGCGCCCTGATCGCCTCGGCCATCGCCTGCCAGCCGCGCCTGTTGATCGCCGACGAGCCCACCACCGCGCTGGACGCCACGGTGCAGGCGCAGATCCTCGACCTGCTGGAGCACCTGCGCGCCCGCGACAACAGCCTGCTGATGGTCAGCCACGACCTGGCGGTGGTGGCGCGCCTGGCCGACCGGGTGGCGGTGATGCGCCATGGCGTGGTGGTGGAGCAGGGCACGGTCGAACAGATCCTGCAGGACCCGCAGGAGCCTTACACCCAAGGCCTGCTGAGCGCAGCGCGGGCGGTGCATGTTCAGCGTCCGTCGGTCCCGGCGCTTGCGCTGGTGGAGGCGGTTGTCGACGAGCAACCGGTGGTGCTGGAGGCGCGTGGCCTGCACAAGGCGTTCGTTGGGCCGGACGGCCAGGCGCGTCAGGTGCTGAACGACGTGTCGTTGCAGTTGCGTGCCGGGCAGACCCTTGGCGTGGTCGGTGAGTCCGGCTCTGGCAAGAGCACGTTGGGCCGCATCCTGCTGGGGCTGGAGCGGGCGGAGCAGGGCAGTGTGCACTTGGCCGGGCAGGACTGGCTGGCGCTGTCCGCCGCGCAGCAGCGTCAGGCCCGGCAGGGCATTCAGGTGGTGTTCCAGGACCCGCTGGCCTCGTTCGACCCGCGCTACACCGTGCTGCGGGTGCTGGCCGAAGCGCTGGCCCAGGCCGGCGTGCCGCGTGGGTTGCGGCGTACCGAGGCGGCTGCGTTGCTGGAGCGGGTGCAGTTGCCGGTGGGGCTGCTCGACCGCCGTCCGCTGGAATTGTCGGGTGGGCAACGCCAGCGCATCGCGATTGCCCGGGCGCTGGCGATGAAACCGCGGGTGCTGGTGCTGGATGAACCGGTGTCGGCGCTGGATGTGTCGGTGCAGGCGCGGATTCTGGCCCTGCTCGCCGAGCTCAAGGCCGAGTTGAACCTGGCTTGCCTGTTCATTTCCCATGACCTGGGGGTGGTCGAGCAGGTCAGCGACCAGGTGCTGGTGATGCAGGGTGGCCGGGTGGTGGAGCAAGGCGCCGCGCGCCAGGTGCTGGGCCAGCCGCGGCACGCCTATACCCGGGCATTGCTGGATGCCGTGCCGCACCTGCCAGCGGCGCGGCCGGCGTGGGCCTGGCGGCTTGCGCTGTGACGGTGACGGGGCACGCTTGCAGGCGAGGCGGCGCCAGCCGGGGTCAAATCGATAGCCGCATCACCCGGTTGGCCAGCTGCGCGGGTGCCGCTGCCCGGCGCTTGTTCACCACCAGCTCGCCAATGGCGATCAGCCGCGTGCGCGTGACGTTGCGCGACAGCCCCAGCAACTGCGCGGTATGCACCTGGTTGTAATGGCAGAAGTGATAGGCCGAGCGCAGCAGCGCATGCTCGACCTTCTCGTGCAGGTCGCCTGGCTGTTCCTCGTACAGTCGGCTGAATGCCTGTTGCAGCAGGTCCTCCCCGCTTTTGCCGGTGCTGCTGCCGGCCTGGCGCTCCAGGCGCAGGTGGGACAGGCGCAGGTCCTGGGCCTGGACCACCCCGTCGGCGCAGGTCAGCAGGCTGTGGTGAATGACGTTTTCCAGCTCGCGAATATTCCCCGGCCAGGCGTAGTCGACCAGCTTGGCCTGGGCCTCGGCGCCAAGCGCCACCGGGCCATGGCCAAGGCGTTCGCTGTAGCTGCGGATGAAATGCCGGGCCAGCGGCAGGATGTCGCCGGGGCGCTCGCGCAGCGGATGCAGGCGCAGGCTCACCACGTTCAGGCGGTAGAACAGGTCTTCGCGAAAATGCCCGGCATTGATCGCCTTCTCCAGCTGCACGTTGGTCGCCGCCAGCACCCGCACATTGATCGGGAGGCTCTTGCGCGAGCCCAGGCGCACCACTTCGCGCTCCTGCAGCACGCGCAGCAGCTTGACCTGGATCGGCAGCGGCAGGTCGCCGATCTCGTCGAGGAACAGCGTGCCGCCGTTGGCCTCTTCGAACCAGCCGGCCTTGGCCGTCAGGGCGCCGGTGAAGGCGCCTTTGTCATGGCCGAACAGCTCGGCCTCGACCAGTGACTCGGCGAATGCACCGCAGTTCACCGCGATGAACGGGCCGTTGCGCCGGGCGCTGAGGTTGTGGATGTGGCGCGCGACCAGCTCCTTGCCGGTGCCGGTTTCGCCAATGATCAGGACGCTGGCCTCGCTGGGGGCGACCTGTTGCAGGTGGGCGAGCAGCGCCTGCGACCTGGGGTCTTCGAAGACCTGTGCGCTGGCCCTGATCGAGGTAGCCAATGACGGTGACGGCGGGAGGGTCAGCAACTGCATGAACGGTCCTCAGCAATAGAAAGAAGCGGCGGGGACTTTGCGGGTGCAATCGTCTTGGCGAGGGTTGGGGTGTTGCGCTGCGGACAGTTGGCGAGGGAGTGGGCGGCTGCGCAGTAGGGCGGTTATAAACGGGCTCGAGTTGGTTGAAAATGAATAAAAAACGATATGTTTATTCTATTTGTTGATAGCACGCTGTCCGGCATCTGCGCTGTCGGGGGGCTTGCACACCTGTGGCAAACACCTGCCAGCCCCGGTCCGGCCAGCCCCGGCCAAGCTCCAGAGGCTTTGTCCCCCCTTCCCATGTCAGCCGTCTGTCGCCCAATCCATTAGCGTTCCGAGCATTTCCGATTGGCAAAAGCAGGATGCTTACCGATGCTCTTCAGCGAACTCATGGCAGCGCTTTCCACCCGTGCGATCCGACTCCAGCGCGAGGAGGCCGACCTGCTGGTCGACGGCGCCGATGATGCCCTCGACGATGCCCTGTGGGACGCCTTGGCCGCCCACAAGCCGGCCCTGCTGGAGATGCTCGCGAACCACGGCGACGACTGGCACAGCCCGGCGCTGCGCGCGACCCCCGAGATGCTGCCGCTGGCCGAACTGGACCAGGCGGCGATCGACCGCATCGTCGCCAGCGTGCCCGGCGGGGTGGCCAACCTGCAGGACATCTACCCGCTGGCGCCGCTGCAGGAGGGCATGCTCTACCATCACCTGAGCGCCCGCGCCGGCGACCCCTACGTGCTCCAGGCGCAGTTGCGCTTCGCCAGCCCGGCGCACCTGGAGGCCTTCGCCGAGGCCCTGGACTGGGTGATCCAGCGCCACGACATCCTGCGCACGGCGATGGCCTGGGAACGGCTCGATGCCCCGCGCCAGGTGGTCTGGCGCCAGGCCCCGCTGGTCCGCGAAAGCCTCCAGCTGGCGGTGGGCGAAGCGCCGCTGGGCCAGTTGCGTGCGCGCTTCGACAGCGGCCACTACCGCATGGACCTGCGCCAGGCGCCGCTGCTGCGCCTGGTCGATGCCCGGGGCGCAAACGGCGAGGTGGTGGCCCTGTTGCTGTTCCACCACACGGTCATGGACCACACCGGCCTGGACATCGTCCGCCGCGAGATCCACGCGCGCCTGGCCGGCGAGGGCGAGCGCCTGCCCGCCGCGGTGCCGTTCCGCGACCTGCTGGCCAGGACCGTGCTGGCCCGTGACGAGCAGGCCCATGAGACGTTCTTCCGCGCCATGCTGGCGGATATCGACGAGCCGACCCTGGCCTTCGGCGTGGCGGAGCTGGCCGGCCACGCCGTGCAAGAGGCGCGGTTGACCTTGCCCACGGCCCTCAGCCGGCGCCTGCGCGCCCAGGCCAGGCAGTTGGGGGCGAGCCCGGCGAGCGTCATGCACCTGGGCCTGGCGCGGTTGCTCGGGGCGCTGTCCGGGCGCGACACGGTGGTGTTCGGCAGCGTGCTGCTCGGGCGCATGGCCGCAGGCCTTGGCGGCGAACAGGCGCTGGGCATGTTCATCAACACCTTGCCATTGCGCGTCGACCTGGCCGGGCAGGGCGTGCGCGACGCCCTGCTGGCCACCCACCGCCAGCTCACCGCGCTGCTCGACCACGAACAGGCGCCGCTGGCCCTGGCCCAGCGTTGCAGCGCGGTGGCGGCACCGGCGCCGCTGTTCAACAGCATGCTCAACTACCGCCACAGCGGTGCCGCCGACGCCGCCGAGGTGATCGCCGTGGCGCCGGGCATCGATGTGGTCGGTGCCCAGGAGCGTACCAACTACCCGCTGGCGGTGGCGGTCGATGATCTGGGCGAAGACCTGCGCCTGACCGTCCAGGCCCTGGCCGCCTGGGGTGCCGAGCGCCTGTGCGGGCAATTGCTGCAGGTGTTCGGCGAGCTGGCCGAGGCCCTGGAGCGCGAGCCTGGGCGGCCGCTGTTGCAGCTGTCGGTGCTGCCCGCCCAGGAACGCCAGTTGCTGCTGGTCGACTGCAACGCCAGCGCCGCGGCGCCGGCGCCTGATCTGCCGCTGCATGGTTTGTTCGAACAGCAGGCCGCCGCGCGTCCCGCGGCCATCGCGGTGCAGGCCGAGGACGGCGAACTGAGCTATGGCGCGCTCAACGAGCAGGCCAACCGCCTGGCCCATCACCTGATCGGCCTGGGCGTCGGCCCGGACCTGCGCGTGGCGATCTGCGTCGAGCGCGGACCGGCCCTGCTGGTGGGCTTGCTGGCGATCCTCAAGGCCGGTGGCGCCTATGTGCCGCTCGACCCCAGCTACCCCGCCGAGCGGATCCGCCACATGCTCGCCGACAGCGCGCCGTTGGCGGTGCTGGTGCAAGGCGCCACCCGTGACCGGGTGGGCCAGGGGGCTGCGCCGCTGGTCGATCTCGACCAGCCGAGCTGGGCCTCGCTGCCGTCCAGCAACCCTGAGGTGCCGGGGTTGACTGCGCAGCACCTGGCCTACGTGATCTACACCTCCGGCTCCACCGGCCAGCCCAAGGGCGTGATGGTGGAGCACCGCAACGTGGTCAACCTGGTGCACTGGAGCGACCAGTTGATCGCCGCCAACCCCCAGGGGGCGCTGCTGCACAAGACCCCGGTGAGCTTCGACGCCTCGGTGTGGGAGCTGTTCTGGCCACTGTGCACCGGCTTGCGCCTGGTGTTGGCGCGGCCAGACGGCCAGCGCGAGCCCGGCTACCTGATCGAGCTGATCCGCCAGCGCCAGGTCAGCGTGGTGCAGTTCGTGCCGGCGCTGCTGCAGCAGTTCCTCGATGAACCTGACAGCGCCTGCTGCGAGAGCCTCGGCGATATCGTCTGCGGTGGCGGCGAACTGACCGAGGCCCTGGCGCGCCAGGTGCGCGAGCGCCTGCCGCAGGTGCGCCTGCACAACGTCTACGGCCCCACCGAGACCACGGTCGACTGCACGTCCTGGACCCTGGAACCCCAGGCGCCGCTGCCTGAGGGCGCCTTGCCGATCGGCCGGCCCATCGCCCACACCCGCTTGTATGTCCTCGACAGTGCCGACCAGCCGCTGCCGTGGGGCGTGGCCGGGCACCTGCATATCGGCGGCGCCGGCGTGGCCCGGGGCTACCTGGGGCTGCCCGAGCAGCAGGCCGAGCGTTTCATCGCCAGCCCGTTCGTGGCCGGCGAGCGCCTGTACCGCAGCGGCGACCTGGTGCGCCAGCGCGCCGACGGCGTGCTGGAGTTCCTCGGGCGCAACGACCATCAGATCAAGCTGCGCGGCCTGCGCATCGAGCCGGGCGAGATCGAGGCGGCCCTGGCGCGTGTTGCCGGCGTGCGCGAGGCGCTGGTGCGGGTGCATGAGCATGCCCACGGCGGGCCGCAACTGGTGGCCTACTACAGTGGCGCGGCGCACGCCGCCGAGCAGCTGCGCGCGGCCTTGCTCGGCCAGTTGCCGGAGTACATGGTGCCGGCGCTGTTCATCCACCTGGCGGCGATGCCGCTGACCGCCAACGGCAAGGTCGACCGCAAGGCCCTGCCGGCACCCGAGGCGCCGCTGCGCCAGTACCAGGCCCCGCAGGGCGAGGTCGAGCAATGCCTGGCGGCGATCTGGGCCGAGCTGCTGGGTGTCGAGCGGGTGGGCCGGGACGACAATTTCTTCGAACTCGGCGGCCATTCGCTGCTGGCGGTGCGCCTGGTGGAGCGCATGCGCCGGCAGGACCTGCACGCCGACGTGCGCGTGCTGTTCGGCCAACCGACCCTGGCCGCGCTGGCTGCCAGCGTCACCGGCCAGGCGCGCATCGAGGTGCCGGCCAACCGTATCGTCGCCGGTTGCACGCGGATCACCCCGCAACTGCTGCCCCTGGCCAGCATCGACCAGGCCGGCATCGACCAGGTGGTGGCGCAGATTCCTGGCGGCGTGGCCAATATCCAGGACCTCTATGCCTTGGCGCCGTTGCAGCAGGGCATCCTCTACCATCACCTGGCCAGCGCGGGCGCCGACCCCTATGTGGTCCAGGCCCGCTTCGCCTTCGCCGGGCAAGGGCAACTGGACGCCTTTGTCGCGGCGCTGAACCAGGTGATCGCGCGCCACGACATCCTGCGTACCAGCCTGCACTGGCAGGGCCTGGAGGCGCCGGTACAGGTGGTCTGGCGCCAGGCGCCGCTGAGCCTGAGCCCGGCATTGGCGGTGCCGCGCCTGGACCTGGGCCACGCGCCGTTGCTGCGCTTGAGCCGCGAGGTGGTGGACGGCCGCTTGCAGGGGACCTTGCTGCTGCACCATATCCTGCTCGACCACACGGCGGTGGAGCAGCTGGTGGCCGAAGTCGGTGCCTTGCTGCAGGGCCAGGCCGAGCTGGCGCCGAGCATTCCCTATCGCAACTACGTGGCCCAGGCGCGCCTGGGCGCCGATAGCCAGGCCGACGAGGCGATGTTCCGCGAACTGCTGGGCGATATCGACGAACCGACCGAGGTGTACGGCCTGCGCGAGGCCAGTGTCGACCAGCGGCCGGTGCGCGATACCCGCCTGGCGCTGGCGCCGGCCCTGGCCCTGCGGCTGCGCGAGCAGGCACGGGCATTGGGCTTGAGCGTCGCCAGCCTGTTCCATCAGGCCTGGGGCCAGGTGCTGGCGCAGTTGTCCGGGCGTGAGGAGGTGGTGTTCGGCACCGTGCTGTTGGGCCGCCTGCAAGGCGGCGAAGGCGCTGACCGGGCGCTGGGCATGTTCATCAACACCTTGCCGCTGCGGGTGAGTGTCGGCAGCGCCAGTGCGGTGCAAGGCGTGCGCCTGACCCACCAGCGCCTGGCGCGCCTGCTTGAGCGCGAGCAGGCCTCGCTGGCCCTGGCCCAGCGCTGCAGCGGGGTGCCGGCGGCGCGGGCGTTGTTCACCAGCTTGCTGAATTTCCGCCAGAGTGCCGGCCAGTCGTCCCAGGGACCGAGCTGGCAAGGCATCGAACTGCTGAGCGCGCAGGAGCACAGCAGCTACCCGCTGGTGGTCAGCGTCGACGACTATGGCAGCGATTTCAGGTTGACCGTGCAGAGCGTGGCGCCGGTCGATGGCGAGCAGGTCTGCCAACTGTTGCAGATGGCCCTGGTGCGCCTGGTGACGGCGCTGGAGCAGACGCCCGAGCGCGCATTGCACAGCCTGCATGGCCTGCCCGCAGCCGAGCACGACAGGGTACTGCGCGGCTTCAACGGCACTGCTCGCGATTATCCACGCGAGCAGCCCGTGCATCGGCTGTTCGAGGCCCACGCCGTGCGCACGCCAGCGGCGCTGGCGGTGCTGCAGGGCGAACGCCGCTGGAGCTATGCCGAGCTCGAGACCCAGGCCAATCGCCTGGCGCAGCACCTGGTGGAACTGGGCGTGCAGGCCGGCGAGCGGGTGGCGTTGCTGCTGCCGCGCTCGTTCGACCTGCTGGCGGCGCAGTTGGCGGTGAGCAAGTGCGCGGCGGTGTTCGTGCCGCTGGATGGCAATGCGCCGCTGGAGCGCCAGGCGTTCATGGTCAGTGACAGCCAGGCGCGGCTGCTGCTGACCCACAGCGACCAGGCGCTGATCGATGCGGCGCGACGGGTCGAACTCGACCAGCTCGTGCTCGATGGCTACCCGGACCAAGCACCGCAGCGTACGGCAGATGCCGGCAGCGCGGCCTACATCATGTACACCTCCGGCTCCACCGGCACGCCGAAGGGCGTGCCGGTGCCGCACCGGGCCATCGTGCGCCTGGTGATCAACAACGGCTTTGCCGATTTCAACAGCCAGGACCGCGTGGCCTTCGCCTCCAACCCGGCATTCGACGCCAGCACCCTGGAAGTCTGGGCGCCGCTGCTCAATGGCGGCGCGGTGGTGGTGATCGAGCAGGACCAGGTGCTGTCGCGCCAGGCCTTGCGCGAAGCGCTGCTGAGCCAGGGCGTGACGGTGCTGTGGTTGACGGCGGGCTTGTTCCACCAGTTCGCCGACGACCTGCTGCCGGCCTTTAGCCAACTGCGCTACCTGATGGTGGGCGGCGACGTGCTCGACCCGGCGGTGATCGCCCGGGTGCTGCGCGACGGTGCCCCGCAACACTTGCTCAACGGCTATGGCCCGACCGAGGCCACCACCTTCAGCACCACCCATGAGATCACTCAGGTGGGCGAGGGCAGCATTCCGATCGGCAAGCCGATCGGCAACGCCCGCTGCTATGTGCTGGACGCCCGCCAGCAGTTGCTGCCGGTGGGTGCCGTTGGCGAGCTGTACATCGCCGGCGACGGCGTGGCCCTGGGTTACCTGGGCCAGCCGGAGCTGACTGCCGAGCGCTTCCTGGCGGACCCGTTCAACGGCGGCACTATGTACCGCAGTGGCGACCTGGTCTGCTGGCAGGCCGACGGCACCTTGCGCTACCTGGGCCGGGCCGACCAGCAGGTCAAGCTGCGCGGCTTCCGTATCGAGCTGGGCGAGATCGAGGCACGCCTGGGCGAATGCCCGGGGGTGCGCGACACGGCGGTGGTGGTGCGCGAGGACGAACCGGGCGACAAGCGCCTGGTGGCCTACTTCACCGGTGACGCGCCGGCGCTTGCCGCGCTGCACGAGCGCCTGCAAGGCCAGCTGCCGGACTACATGCTGCCTGCGGCCTACGTGCACCTGGACGAACTGCCCCTGACCGCCAACGGCAAGCTCGACCGCCGGGCGCTGCCGGCCCCGGGCCGCGAGGCCGTGGTCAGCCGCGCCTTCGAGGCGCCCCAGGGCGAGATCGAGGCGGCCTTGGCGGCGATCTGGGCCGAGGTGCTCAAGGTCGAGCAGGTGGGGCGCCACGATCACTTCTTCGAACTGGGTGGCCACTCGCTGCTGGCGGTGAGCCTGATCGAGCGCATGCGCAAGGCCGGCCTGGACGCCGATGTGCGCGTGCTGTTCGCCCAGCCGACCCTGGCCGCCCTGGCGGCGGCGGTCGGCAGTGGCCGCGAGGTCGAGGTGCCGGCCAACCGCGTGCCGGTCGATGCCACGCAGATCACCCCCGCCATGCTCAGCCTGATCGCGCTGGACCAGGCCAGCATCGAGCGCATCGTCGCCACGGTGCCGGGCGGCGCGGCCAACGTGCAGGAAATCTACCCGCTGGCGCCGTTGCAGCAAGGCATCCTCTATCACCACCTGAGCGCCGAACAAGGCGACCCATACCTGCTGCAATCGCGCCTGGGGTTCGACAGCCTGGCGCGCTTGCAGGCCTGGGCCGCGGCGCTGCAGCAGGTGATCGACCGCCACGATATCCTGCGCACCTCGGTGGTGTGGGAGGGGCTGGCCGAGCCGGTGCAGGTGGTCTGGCGCCAGGCGCGTCTGGCGGTGACCGAGGTCACCGGGCTGGGCGAAACGGCAGTGCTCGAGGCGCTCCAGGCGCGCTTCGATG
Source organism: Pseudomonas muyukensis (assembly GCF_019139535.1). Classification (NCBI taxonomy): domain Bacteria; kingdom Pseudomonadati; phylum Pseudomonadota; class Gammaproteobacteria; order Pseudomonadales; family Pseudomonadaceae; genus Pseudomonas; species Pseudomonas muyukensis. Next base: position 3,144,529 of record NZ_CP077073.1, read on the forward strand.
CCCGCCAGCAGCGCCTGGACCTGACCCAGGCACCGCTGCTGCGGCTGTTGTTCGCCGAGGACCGGCGCCACGGCGAATGGGTGGCGTTGCTGCAGTTCCACCACCTGACCCTCGACCACGCCGCCATGGCGGTGATCGGCGAAGAGCTGCAGGTGCTGCTGGAGGGCCGTGGCGACACGCTGCCGGCGGCGGTGCCGTACCGCAACTATGTCGCCCAGGTGTGCCTGGGCGAGGACCTGGCCGGCCACGAGGCGTTCTTCCGCGCGCAACTGGGCGATGTCCAGGCGCCGACCCTGCCGTATGGCCTGGCCGATGTGCAGGGTGATGGCGCAGCGTTGGCGCAGGCCCAGTTGCAATTGGCCCCGGCCCAGGCCCAGGCCGTGCGCGAACTGGCCCGGCAACAGGGCGTCAGCGCCGCCAGCCTGATGCACCTGGCCTGGGCGCGGGTGGTGGGGATGCTCGCCGGTCGCCAGGACGTGGTGTTCGGCACCGTGCTGATGGGCCGCCTGCAAGGCGGCGAGGGCGCCGACCGGGCCCTGGGGATGTTCATCAACACCCTGCCGTTGCGGGTGGATGTGGCGCAACCGGTGGCCCAGGCCCTGCACACGACCCACCAGCGCCTGTCGGCACTGCTCGGCCACGAGCATGCGCCGCTGGCCCTGGCCCAGCGCTGCAGCGGTGTGGGGGTTGGCGCGCCGCTGTTCAGCGCCTTGCTCAACTACCGGCACAGCGCCGACCCTGTTGCAGGCGATGGCGAGGGTATCTGGCAGGGCGTGCGCCTGCTGGGCGGCGAGGAACGCAGCAACTACCCGCTGACCTTGAGCGTCGATGACCTGGGCGAGGGCTTCAGCCTCAGCGTGCTGGCCGCCGGCGGAATTTCGCCGGCACAGGTAGGGGGCTGGATGGTCAATGCCCTGGGCCAGTTGCTGCAGGCGTTGCAGCAGGCGCCGGAGCAAACCTTGCAACAGTCCTCGGTGCTCGATGAGGCGGCGTTGCAGCAGGTGCTGGTGGACTTCAACGCCAGCACCCAGGCCTATGCGCAAGGGCAGGTGATCCAGGCGCTGGTCGAAGCCCAGGCACCGCACGCCCTGGCGCTGGTGCAAGGCGAGCAGCGCCTGAGCTATGGCGAGCTGAACCGGCGCGCCAATCGCCTGGCCCATCACCTGATCGCCCGGGGTGTGAAACTCGCTGACCGGATTGCCCTGTGCCTTGAGCGCGGTCCGCAGCGCGTGATCGCCATGCTGGCCGCGCTCAAGGCCGGCGCGGCCTATGTACCGGTCGACCCGGCCTATCCGGCAGAGCGTATCGCCTACCTGCTCAGCGACAGCGCGCCGACCTGGGTGCTGGTCGAAGCCGCCACCGCCGGGTTGGTGGGGGAGGTGGCCAGCGTGGCAATCGACAGTGATGCCTGGCTGGATCAGCCGGACAGCAACCCGGTCGTCGAAGGGCTGGATGCGCAGCAACTGGCCTACGTGATCTACACCTCTGGCTCCACCGGCCAGCCCAAGGGCGTGATGGTCGAGCACCGCACCCTGGCCAACCTGGTGCATTGGCACTGCCAGGCCTTCGACGTGGGGGCCGGCAGCCAGACCTCCAGCGTCGCGGGCTTCGGCTTCGACGCCATGGCCTGGGAAGCCTGGCCGGCGCTGTGCGCCGGCGCAACCTTGCACCTGCCGCCCGCGCACATTGGCAGCGAGCACGTCGACGAGCTGCTGGACTGGTGGCTGGCGCAACCGCTGGAGGTCAGCTTCCTGCCGACACCGGTGGCCGAGCAGGCGCTGCGCCGCGAGCAGCAACACCCAAGCCTGCGCACGCTGCTGGTCGGTGGTGACCGTCTGCGTCATTTCGAGCGTGACCCCGGCTTCCAGCTGGTCAACAACTACGGCCCGACCGAAACCACGGTGGTAGCAACCTCCGGCCTGCTTCTGCCAGGCGGGGCGCTGCACATTGGCAAACCGACCGCCAACACCCGGGTCTATGTGCTGGATGAGCAGCGTCAGCCGGTGCCAGTCGGCGTGGTCGGCGAGCTGTATATCGGCGGCGCCCAGGTGGCGCGCGGTTACCTCAACCGCCCGGAACTGACCGCCGAGCGCTTCCTCGCCGATCCGTTCAACGGCGGCCGGATGTACCGCAGCGGCGACCTGGTGCGCTGGAACGCCGACGGCACCCTGGACTACCAGGGCCGCAACGACGACCAGGTGAAGATCCGTGGCGTGCGGGTCGAGCTGGGCGAAATCGAGGCCGCGCTCAAGGCCCAGCCGGGCATCGCCGATGCCGTGGTGCTGGTGCGCAACGAGCGCCTGCTGGCCTGGTTCACCGCAACCGACGAGGCGCTGGACAGCGAGGCGCTGCGCCAGGGCCTGCAAGCCCGCTTGCCGGCTCATCTGCTGCCGCAAGCCTTGGTTCAGCTGCAAGCGCTGCCACTGACCGCCCACGGCAAGCTAGACCGCAAGGCATTGCCGGAGCCTGCCGTGCTCGGCAGCCAGGCGTACGTCATGCCCGAAGGCCCGGTGGAAACCGCCATCGCCGCGCTTTGGGCCGAAGTGCTGGGCCTGGAGCAGGTCGGCCGCCACGACAACTTCTTCGAGCTGGGCGGCCATTCGCTGCTGGCGGTCAGCCTGACCGCGCGCCTGCGCCAGGCCGGCCTGGAGGCCGATGTACGCACGCTGTTCGGCCAGCCGACCGTGGCGGCCCTGGCCGCCACCCTCGGCCAGGGCCGCCGGGTCGAGGTGCCGGCCAACCGCATCCCGGCGGGCTGCACGCAGATCACCCCAGACTTGCTGCCCCTGGTCAGCCTGGAGCAAGCCGCCATCGAGCGCATCGTCGCCACGGTGCCGGGCGGCGCGGCCAACGTGCAGGACATCTACCCCCTGGCACCCTTGCAGGAGGGCATTCTCTACCACCACCTCAGCTCGCCCGAGCACGACCCTTACGTGCTGCAATCGCGCATGGCCTTTGCCAGCCACGAGCGCTTGCAGGCCTTCGCCGCCGCGCTGCAAAGCGCCATCGACCGGCATGACGTGCTGCGCACCGCGGTGCTCTGGGAAGGCCTGGCGCAGCCGCTGCAGGTGGTCTGGCGCCAGGCCGCGCTGCAGGTGGCGCCGCTCGCCGGGCAAAATCTGCAAGGCATGGACCTGGGCCAGGCGCCGCTGATCCGCCTGCTGCATCAGCAGGTGGATGGGCGGGTCGAAGCCTTGTTGCAGTTCCACCATATCGTCCTCGACCACACCGCCCTGGAGATCGTCGGCGCCGAGTTGCTCGGCTACCTGCGCGGTGCGCCGGCCCCGGGGCAAGCGCCGGTGCCGTACCGCAACTATGTGGCCCAGGCGCGGCTGGGCGTCAGCCAGGCCGAGCACGAGGCGTTCTTCCGCGCGCAACTGGGCGATATCGACGAACCGACCCTGCCGTACGGCCTGAGCGACGTGCAAGGCGACGGCCAGGCCATCGAGGAGGCCCAGCTGTGGCTGGACGACGCCTTGGCCTTGCGCCTGCGCCAACAGGCCCGGCAGTTGGGCATCAGCGTCGCCAGCCTGTTCCACCTGGCCTACGGGCGCCTGCTGGCGGCCGTCAGCGGCCGTGACAGCGTGGTGTTCGGCACCGTGCTGCTGGGGCGGCTGGAAGGCGGCGAGGGCGCCGAACGGGCGTTGGGCATGTTCATCAACACCCTGCCACTGCGCCTGGACCTGGCCGGCGTCAGCCTGGGCGATGCGCTCCAGGCCACCCAGCAGCGCCTCAGCGCGCTGCTGGCCCACGAGCACGCCTCGCTGGCCCTGGCCCAGCGCTGCAGTGGCGTGCCGGCCCCGGCGCCGTTGTTCAGCGCCATGCTCAACTACCGTCACGGCCAGGTGGCCGACGAGGCGCGGCGCCTGGACTGGCAAGGTATCGAGTTCCTCGACGGCCAGGAGCGCAGCAACTACCCGCTGAGCCTGAGCGTCGATGACATGGGCGAGCGCCTGCGCCTGGTGGCCATGGCCCCGGCCACGGTGGGCGCGATGCGCGTGTGCGAACAACTGCAACAGGTGCTGCAGGCGCTGGCCGACGGGCTGGACAGCCAGCCTGGGCAGGCGCTGCTGGCGCTGCCGGTGCTGCTCGCCAGCGAGCGTGAGTACCTGCTGCGAACCTGCAATGCCACGGCGCAGCCCCATGACCTTGGGCAACCGATCCAGCGGCTGTTCGAGCAGCAGGCCGCGCGTACCCCGGATGCGATTGCCGTGCAGGCCGCGGGCCAGGCACTGAGCTACTCGCAGTTGAACGCCCAGGCCAACCAGCTGGCCCACCACCTGATCGAGCTGGGGGTGGGCCCCGATGCGCGGGTGGCAATCTGTGTGGCGCGTGGCGTGCCGCTGGTGGTCGGTTTGCTGGCCATTCTCAAGGCCGGCGGCGCCTACGTGCCGCTCGACCCGGACTACCCGGCCGAGCGGGTGCGGCACATGCTCAACGACAGCCAGCCCCGCGCGGTGCTGGTGCAGGGCGCCACCCGCGGCTTGCCAGGCGAACTGGCAGTGCCGCTGGTCGACCTCGACCAGCCGGGCTGGGCTGCCCAGGCCGAGGATAACCCCATGGTCCCTGGCCTGAGCGCCAGCCACCTGGCCTATGTGATCTACACCTCCGGCTCCACCGGGGTGCCCAAGGGCGTGATGGTCGAGCACCGCAACCTGGTCAACCTGGTGCGCTGGAGCCAGCGCCAGTTCCCGGTCGAGGGCGCGGTACTGCACAAGACGCCGGTGAGCTTCGATGCCTCGGTGTGGGAGCTGTTCTGGCCGCTGTGCAGCGGCCTGCGCCTGGTGCTGGCGCGCCCGGATGGCCAGCGCGATCCGCAGTACCTGGTCGAGCTGATCGAGCGCCAGCAGGTCGGCGTGGTGCAGTTCGTGCCGGCCTTGCTCCAGCAGTTCCTCGAGCAGCCGGACAGCGCCCGTTGCACCCACCTCAGCGATATCGTCTGTGGCGGCGGCGAACTGACCGAAGCCCTGGTGCGCCAGGTGCGCGAGCGCCTGCCACAGGTGCGCCTGCACAACGTCTACGGCCCCACCGAAACCACCGTGGATTGCAGCGTCTGCACGCTGCACCCCGACGCCCCCGTGCCCCAGGGCGCGCTGCCGATTGGCCGGCCGATCGACAACACCCACTTGTATGTGCTCGACGCCCACGACCAGCCCGTGCCCTGGGGCGTGGCTGGCCAGCTGCACATCGGCGGCGCCGGTGTCGCCCGTGGCTACCTTGGCCTGGCGCAGCAACAGGCCGAGCGTTTCATCGCCAGCCCGTTCAACCCCGACGAGCGCCTGTACCGCAGTGGCGACCGGGTACGCCAGCTGGCCGACGGCACCTTGCAGTTCCTTGGCCGTATCGACCACCAGGTCAAGCTGCGCGGCCTGCGCATCGAGCCTGGCGAGATCGAAGCCTGCCTGAACCGGGTGCCCGGTGTCGGCGAGGCGCTGGTGCTGGTGCACGAGCACCCGCACAGTGGCCCGCGGCTGGTCGCCTACCACACAGGTCAAGCGCAGGCCGCCGACAGCTTGCGCGCAGCGCTGCTGCAGCAGCTGCCGGAGTACATGGTGCCGGCGCTGTTCGTCCACCTGGCGGCCATGCCGCTGACCCCCAACGGCAAGCCCGACCGCAAGGCCTTGCCAGTGCCTGACGTGCAGCCGAGCCAGTACCAGGCGCCCGAGGGCGAGACCGAAACCTTGCTGGCCGACATCTGGGCGCAGTTGCTGGGCGTCGAGCGGGTCGGGCGCCACGACAACTTCTTCGCCCTCGGTGGCCACTCGCTGCTGGCGGTCAGCCTCACCGCGCGCCTGCGCCAGGCCGGGTTGCAGGTGGATGTCCGCACCCTGTTCGGCCAGCCGAGCGTGGCGGCCCTGGCGGCGACCCTCGGCCAAGGTCACGAGGTGCCGGTAGCGGCCAACCTGATTCCGGCGGGCTGCACCCGCATCACCCCCGAGTTGCTGCCGCTGATCGAGCTGGACCAGGCGGCGATCGAGCAGATCGTCGCCTGCGTGCCGGGCGGTGCGGCCAACGTGCAGGATATCTATCCGCTGGCACCGTTGCAGGAGGGCATCCTCTACCTGCACCTGAGCAGCGCCGCCGCCGACCCCTATGCCTTGCGCGCGCAGCTGCGCTTCGACAGCCCGGCGCGCCTGGACGCGTTCGCCCAGGCCCTGGAGCAGGTCATCGCACGGCACGATATCCTGCGCACCGCGGTGCTCTGGGAAGGCCTGGCGCAGCCGGTGCAAGTGGTCTGGCGCCAGGCGCCGCTGCAGCTGCTGCCACTGGAGGCGCGCCACCTGGCACGCCTGGACCTGGCCCAGGCGCCGCTGATCCGCCTGTTGCATCGCCCCGAGGCGGGCAGTACGCGGGTCGAGGCGGTGTTGCAGTTCCACCATATCGTCCTCGACCACGTCGCCATGCAGGCCGTGCAGGCCGAGATGCGCAGCTACCTGCTGGGGCAGGACCTGGCGTTGCCGCCTTCGGTGCCCTACCGCAACTACGTGGTGCAGGCGCGCCAGGGCGTCAGCGAAGCGCAGCACGAGGCGTTCTTCCGCGCGCAGCTGGGCGATATCGACGAACCGAGCCTGCCGTTCGGCCTGCGCGAGGTGCAGGGCGACGGCCCGGCCAGCGAGCTGGCCGAGGTGGCGTTCGCCGGCCAGCGCTACCAGCGCCTGCGCGAACAGGCGCGGCAATTGGGGGTGAGCAACGCCTGCCTGCTGCACCTGGCCTGGGCGCGGCTGCTGGCGGCCGCCTGCGGCAAGGACCGGGTGGTGTTCGGCACGGTGCTGCTGGGCCGCCTGCAAGGCGGCGAGGGCAGCGAGCGGGCACTGGGGATGTTCATCAATACCTTGCCGCTGCGCGTCGAGCTGGCGGGGGTCAGCGTGCGCGAAGGCGTGCAGGCGCTACAGCGCGACCTGTCGGCGCTGCTGGTGCACGAGCACGCCTCGCTGGCCCTGGCCCAGCGGTGCAGCCAGGTGGCCGCGCCGTTGCCGTTGTTCAGCGCCATGCTCAACTACCGCCAAAGCACGCGGGCGAGCGTGCAGGCGCAGGCCTGGCAAGGCATCGAGACCCTGGGCAGCGAAGGGCACAGCAACTACCCGCTGGCCCTGGATGTCGACGACTTCGGCGACGGCCTGCGCCTGGGCGTGCGGGTGACGCCACAGGTCGGCGCGCAGCGGCTCTGCGGGCAGTTGCTGCACGTGCTCGACGGCCTGTTGCAGGCCCTGGAACACCAGCCCAACGGCGCCTTGACCGGGGTGTCGGTGCTGGAGCCGGCCGAGCGCCGCCAGCTGCTGCAAGGCTTCAACGACACGGCGCGGGCTTACCACCTGGAGCAAACGCTGCATGGCTTGATCGAGGCCCAGGTACGGCGCACGCCGGACGCGCTGGCGGTCACGGCCGAGGAGGGCGTGCTCACTTATTGCCAGCTGGATGAACAGGCCAACCGCCTGGCCCATCACCTGATCGAGTTGGGGGTGAAACCCGATGATCGGGTGGCGATTTGCGTCGAACGCGGCCTGTCGATGGTGATTGGCCTGTTGGCCATCCTCAAGGCGGGCGGCGCTTATGTACCGCTCGATCCTGAGTACCCGGCCGAGCGCATTGGCCATATGCTCAGCGACAGCGCGCCGGTGGCGGTGCTGGTGCAGGCGGCCACCCGCGCGGTGGCCGCGGGCGCACGCCAGGTCGATCTCGACCAGCCCACCTGGCTGGCGCAGCCGGCCACGGCGCCGCAGGTAGCCGGGCTGACCCCGCGCCACCTGGCCTATGTGATCTACACCTCCGGCTCCACCGGCCTGCCCAAGGGCGTGATGAACGAGCACGCCGGGGTGGTCAACCGCCTGTTGTGGATGCAGGACGCCTATCCGTTGGGCGCCGCCGACGTGGTCCTGCAGAAGACCCCGTTCAGCTTCGACGTGTCGGTGTGGGAGTTGCTCTGGCCGCTGCAAACCGGCGCCCGGCTGGTGATGGCCCGCCCCGGTGGGCACCGCGACCCCGAGTACCTGCGCGAGGTGATCCGCGCCGAGCAGGTCAGCACCTTGCACTTCGTGCCGTCGATGCTGGATGTGTTCCTCGCCCATGGCCAGGTGCAGCCTGAACGCCTCAAGCGCGTGCTGTGCAGCGGCGAAGCGCTGCCCGGCAGCCTGGTGCGCAGGTTCCAGGCGCAGCTGCCGAGCGTCGAGCTGCACAACCTCTACGGCCCGACCGAAGCGGCGGTGGACGTCAGCGCCTGGCACTGCCTGACGGCGCCGGACAACACGCCGATCGGCAAGCCGATCGCCAACACCACCCTGTACGTGCTCGATGCCCATGGCCAACCGGTGCCGCGCGGCGTGCCGGGCGAGCTGTACATCGGCGGCGTGCAGGTGGCCCGTGGCTACCTCAACCGCGCCGAACTGACCGCCGAGCGCTTCATCGACGACCCGTTCGCCAACCATGCCGGTGCGCGCCTGTACCGCACCGGCGACCTGGCCCGGCACCTGGCCGATGGCAACCTCGAATACCTCGGGCGCAACGACGACCAGGTCAAGATCCGCGGCCTGCGCATCGAACTGGGCGAGATCCAGGCGTGCCTGACCCGTGTCGAGGGTATCAAGGAAGCCGTGGTGCTGGCCCGCGACCAGCGCCTGGTGGCCTACTACACCGGTGCCGCGCAGGCGCCCGACACGCTGCGCGCCGCGCTGCTGGAGCAGTTGCCGGCGTTCATGGTGCCTGCCTCGTTCACCCACCTGCAGGCACTGCCGCTGAGCCCCAACGGCAAGCTCGAGCGCAAGGCCCTGCCGGCGCCCGAGCTGGCGCAACAGGCCTACGAGGCGCCGCAGGGCGAGGTCGAGACGCTGTTGGCGCAGCTGTGGAGCGAACTGCTGGGCGTGGCCCAGGTGGGTCGGCATGACAACTTCTTCGAACTGGGCGGCCACTCGCTGCTGGCCGTGACCCTGACCGCGCGGCTGCGCAAGGCCGGCCTGCACGCCGACGTGCGCGTGCTGTTCGGCCAGCCGACCCTGGCGGCGCTGGCCGCGGCGGTGGGCGGCGAGGCGACGGCGCAGGTGCCGGCCAACCGCATCCCGGCGGGCTGTACGCGCATCACCCGCGACATGCTGCCGTTGGCGAGCCTGGACCAGGCTGCCCTCGACCGCCTGGTGCAACGCATCCCCGGCGGCGCGGCCAATGTGCAGGACCTCTACGCCCTGGCGCCGTTGCAACAGGGCATCCTCTATCACCACCTGGCCAGCGCCGAGGTCGACCCCTATGTGCTGCAGATGGGCTTCGCCTTCGCCGGCCAGGCCGAGCTGGACGCCTTTGTCGCCGCGCTCAACCAAGTGATCGCGCGCCACGACATCCTGCGTACCAGCGTGCACTGGCAAGGGCTGGACGAGGCCGTGCAGGTGGTCTGGCGCGAGGCGCGCCTGGCCATCGAGCCGGCACTGGACGAGGTGCGCCTGGACATGGGCCGCGCGCCGTTGCTGCACTTGAGCCGCCAGGTGGCGCAGGGCCGCGTGCAAGCGACCTTGCTGCTGCACCATATCCTGCTTGACCACGCCGCCCTGGAACTGCTGGTGGCCGAAGTCGGCGAGGTGCTGCTGGGCCGTGAACCCCAGGGCGACAGCGTGCCGTACCGCAACTACGTGGCCCAGGCCCGCCTGCGCGACGATAGCCAGGCCCAGCAAGCGCTGTTCCGCGAGCTGCTCGGCGATATCGACGAGCCGACCCAGGTGTTCGGCCTGCGTGACGCCCTGGGCGATGGCCGCCAGGTGCTGGATTACCGCCAGCGCCTGGACGAGGACCTGGCCGGGCGCCTGCGTGAGCAGGCCCGGGCTTTGGGCATCAGCCTTGCCAGCCTGGTCCACCAGGCCTGGGGCCAGGTGCTGGCGCAACTCTCCGGGCGTGAGGAGGTGGTGTTCGGCACCGTGCTGCTGGGCCGCCTGCAAGGCGGCGAGGGCGCCGAGCGGGCGCTGGGCATGTTCATCAATACCTTGCCGTTGCGGGTCAGCGTCGGCTCGGCCAGTGTCGCCGATGGCGTGCGCCTGACCCACCAGCGCCTGGCGCGGCTGCTCGCCCATGAGCAGGCCTCGCTGGCCCTGGCCCAGCGTTGCAGTGGCGTGCCGGCGGCGCAGGCGCTGTTCACCAGCCTGCTCAACTACCGCCATAGCGCGGCGGGCAGCGCCGAGCAGGCGCGGGCCTGGGACGGCATCGAGCTGCTGGCCGCCCACGAGCGCAGCAACTATCCGCTGGTGGTCAACGTCGACGACCTGGGCAGTGGCTTGCTGCTGACTGTGCAGGCGGTGCCCGAGGTGGATGGGGCGCAGGTTGCCCAGCTGTTGCAGGCCGCCCTGGCGGGCCTGGCCGAGGCACTGCAAGCGGCACCGGCGACGCCGTTGCACGCTGTCGTCGCGCTGCCCGCCGCAGAGCGCGAGCGGGTGCTGCGCCAATTCAACGACAGCCGCCGCGAGTACCCGCACCAGGTGGTGCTGCACGGGCTGTTCGAAGCCCATGCCAAGGTCAGCCCCGAAGCGCTGGCGGTGGTCCATGGCAGCCGGCGCTGGAGCTACCAGGCGCTGAACCAGCAGGCCAACCGTCTGGCAGGCCACTTGCTGGAACTGCGCGTGCAGGCCGGCGAGCGAGTGGCATTGCTGTTGCCACGTTCGTTCGACCTGCTGGCGGCGCAGTTGGCGGTGAGCAAGTGCGGCGCGGTGTTCGTGCCGCTGGATGGCAATGCGCCGCTGGAGCGCCAGGCGTTCATGGTCAAGGACAGCCAGGCGCGGCTGCTGCTGACCCACAGCGACCAAGCGCAAGTGGAGGGCGCGCGGCGCGTAGAGCTGGACCGCCTCGAGCTGGACGGCTATGCCTGCGAAGACCTGGGGCTGGCGGTGGAGGCCGGCAGCGCGGCGTACATCATGTACACCTCCGGCTCCACCGGCACGCCGAAGGGCGTGCCGGTGCCGCACCGGGCCATCGTGCGCCTGGTGATCAACAACGGCTTTGCCGATTTCAACAGCCAGGACCGCGTGGCCTTCGCCTCCAACCCGGCATTCGACGCCAGCACCCTGGAAGTCTGGGCGCCGCTGCTCAATGGCGGCGCGGTGGTGGTGATCGAGCAGGACCAGGTGCTGTCGCGCCAGGCCTTGCGCGAAGCGCTGCTGAGCCAGGGCGTGACGGTGCTGTGGTTGACGGCGGGCTTGTTCCACCAGTTCGCCGACGACCTGCTGCCGGCCTTTAGCCAACTGCGCTACCTGATGGTGGGCGGCGACGTGCTCGACCCGGCGGTGATCGCCCGCGTGCTGCGCGACGGTGCGCCGCAGCACCTGCTCAACGGCTATGGCCCGACCGAGGCCACCACCTTCAGCACCACCCATGAGATCACCCAGGTGGGCGAGGGCAGCATTCCGATTGGCAAGCCGATCGGCAACGCCCGCTGCTATGTGCTGGACGCCCGGCAGCAGCTGTTGCCAGTGGGGGCCGTAGGCGAGTTGTATATCGCTGGCGACGGGGTGGCCCTGGGTTACCTGGGCCAACCTGAATTGACCGCCGAACGTTTCCTGCCCGATCCGTTCAACGGCGGCACCATGTACCGCAGTGGCGACCTGGTCTGCTGGCAGGCAGACGGCACCTTGCGCTACCTGGGCCGGGCCGACCAGCAGATCAAGCTGCGCGGCTTCCGCATCGAACTGGGTGAGATCGAGGCGCGCCTGGGCGAATGCCCAGGCGTTTGTGACACGGCCGTGGTGGTGCGTGAGGACGAGCCGGGCGACAAGCGCCTGGTGGCCTACTTCACCGGTGACGCTCCGGCGATTGCCGCGCTGCACGAGCAGTTGCAAGGTCAGCTGCCGGACTACATGTTGCCAGCGGCCTACGTGCAGCTGGACGCGCTGCCCCTGACCGCCAACGGCAAGCTTGACCGCCGGGCGCTGCCGGCCCCGGGCCGCGAGGCGCTGGTCAGCCGTGCCTTCGAGGCGCCGCAGGGCGAGATCGAGTCGGCCTTGGCGGCGATCTGGGCTGAAGTACTCAAGGTCGAGCAGGTGGGGCGCCACGATCACTTCTTCGAACTGGGTGGCCACTCGCTGCTGGCGGTGAGCCTGATCGAGCGCATGCGCAAGGCCGGGCTTAACGCCGATGTGCGCGTGCTGTTCGCCCAGCCGACCCTGGCGGCCCTGGCGGCGGCGGTCGGCAGTGGTCGCGAGGTCGAGGTACCGGCCAATCGCGTGCCGGTCGATGCCACGCAGATCACCCCGGCCATGCTCAGCCTGATCGAGTTGGACCAAGCCAGCATCGAGCGTATCGTCGCCACGGTGCCGGGTGGCGCGGCCAACGTGCAGGAGATCTACCCGCTAGCGCCGTTGCAGGAGGGCATTCTCTACCACCATCTCAGTGCCGAACAGGGCGACCCGTACCTGCTGCAGACCCGCCTGGCCTTCGACAGCCTGGACCGTCTGCAAGCCTGCGCCGGGGCCTTGCAACAGGTGATCGACCGCCACGATATCCTGCGCACCTCGGTGGTGTGGGAGGGGCTGGCCGAGCCGGTGCAGGTGGTCTGGCGCCAGGCACGCCTGGCGGTGACCGAGGTCACCGGGCTGGGCGAGGACGCGGTGATCGAGCGCCTGCACGGGCATTTCGATGCCCGCCAGCAACGCCTGGACCTGACCCAGGCGCCGTTGCTGCGCCTGACCTACGCCCTGGACCCGGCGCAGCAGCGGGTGGTGGCGATCCTGCACTTCCATCACCTGGCCCTGGACCACACGGCCATGGAAGTGATCGTCCACGAGATGCAGGCCTTGCTGGCCGGGCGCGGGGCGCAACTGGCCGCGCCGGTGCCGTACCGCACCTATGTCGCCCAGGTGCGCCTGGGCGCCGCGCAGGCCGGGCACGAGGCGTTCTTCCGCGAAATGCTTGGCGATGTCGAGGAACCGACCCTGCCCATGGGCCTGGCCGATGTACAGGGCGATGGCCGCGATATCGAGGAAACCCGGCAAGCGCTCGACCTGGCCCTGGCACGGCGGGTTCGCCTGCTGGCACGCCAGCTCGGCGTCAGTGCCGCGAGCCTGATGCACTTGGCCTGGGCACGGGTGGTGGGCGTGCTGGCTGGGCGCCAGGACGTGGTGTTCGGCACCGTGCTGATGGGGCGCCTGCAAGGTGGCGAGGGCGCTGACCGCGCGCTGGGCGTGTTCATCAATACCTTGCCGCTGCGCATCGATACCCGCGTCAGCGCCAAGGAGGCGCTGCGTGTCACGCACCAACGGCTCTCGGCGTTGCTCGGCCATGAGCATGCCTCCCTGGCCTTGGCCCAGCGTTGCAGCGGCGTGCCGGCTTCGGCACCGTTGTTCAGCGCTTTGCTCAACTACCGGCACAGCCCGGCGGGAATCGCCACCGACACCACCGACAGCTTCCAGGGCATGCACCAGTTGGGCGGCGAGGAGCGCAGCAACTATCCGCTGACCCTGAGCGTGGACGACCTGGGCGAGGGCTTCAGCCTGAGTGTGCTGGCCCAGCAGGGGATTGGCGCCGTGCGTGTGGCGAACTGGATGGCGGCGGTCGTGACCCAGTTGACCCAGGCCTTGGAGCAAGAGGGTGCGGTTCGCGTTGATGCGCTGCCGATCCTCGATGCCCAAGAGCGACTGCAACTGCTTGAAGGTTTGAACCCGCCAGCCGTGGCCTATGCGCAAGGACAGGTGATTCAGGTGTTGATCGAAGCCCAGGCGCCACAAGCCCTGGCGCTGGTGCAGGGCGAGCAGCGCCTGAGCTATGGCGAGTTGAACCAGCGCGCCAACCGCCTGGCCCATCACTTGATCGCCCATGGTGTGCTGCTCGGTGACCGGGTGGCCCTGTGCCTTGAGCGCGGCCCGCAGCGCTTGATCGCCATGCTGGCGGTACTCAAGGCCGGCGCGGCCTATGTACCGGTCGACCCGGCCTATCCGGCAGAGCGTATCGCCTACCTGCTCAGCGACAGCGCACCGACCTGGGTGCTGGTCGAGGCGGCTACCGCCTCATTGGTGGGGAATAAGGCCAGCATTGCTGTGGATGGCGATGCCTGGCTGGCCGAGCCGGACAGTAACCCAGTGGTTGCCGGGCTGGACGCACAGCAACTGGCCTATGTGATCTATACCTCCGGTTCCACCGGACAGCCCAAGGGGGTGATGGTCGAGCACCGCACCCTGGCCAACCTGGTGCATTGGCACTGCCAGGCCTTCGAGCTGGGCGCCGGCAGCCAGACTTCCAGCGTGGCGGGCTTCGGCTTCGATGCCATGGCCTGGGAAGCTTGGCCGGCGCTGTGTGCCGGCGCGACGCTGCACCTGCCGCCCGCGCACATTGGCGGCGAGCACGTCGACGAACTGCTGGACTGGTGGCTGGAACAACCGCTGCACGTCAGCTTCCTGCCGACGCCAGTGGCCGAGCAGGCGCTGCGCCGCGAGCGTCAGCACCCGACCTTGCGTACCTTGCTGGTCGGCGGTGACCGCCTGCGCCACTTCGAACGTGATCCAGGCTTCCAGCTGGTCAACAACTACGGCCCGACCGAGACCACCGTGGTGGCGACCTCCGGGGTGCTTCAGCCGGGCGGGGCGCTGCATATCGGCAAACCGACCGCCAACACCCGGGTCTATGTGCTGGATGAGCAGCGTCAGCCCGTGCCCGTCGGTGTCACCGGTGAGCTGTATATCGGCGGCGCCCAGGTGGCGCGCGGTTACCTCAACCGCCCGGAGCTGACCGCCGAGCGCTTCCTCGCCGACCCGTTCAACGGCGGGCGGATGTACCGCAGCGGCGACCTGGTGCGCTGGAACGCCGACGGCACCCTGGACTACCAGGGCCGTAACGATGACCAGGTGAAGATCCGCGGTGTACGGGTCGAACTGGGCGAAATCGAGGCCGCGCTCAAAGCCCAGGCGGGCATCGCCGACGCCGTGGTGCTGGTGCGCGACGAGCGCCTGCTGGCCTGGTTCACCGCAACCATGCCGGTGGACACCGACGCGCTGCGCCAGGACCTGCAAGCCCGCTTGCCGGCTCATCTGCTGCCGCAAGCCTTTGTTCAGCTGGATGAGCTGCCACTGACCGCGCACGGCAAGCTCGATCGCAAAGCGCTGCCAGAGCCGGATGCCTCTGCGCTGGCGGGACAGCCCTACCAAGCGCCACTGGGCGCCACCGAAGCTGCCATGGCAGCGATTTGGGCCGAGGTGCTGGGCCTGGAGCAGGTCGGTCGCCATGACAACTTCTTCGAACTGGGCGGCCACTCGCTGCTGGCGGTCAGCCTGACTGCACGCCTGCGCCAGGCCGGCCTGGAGGCCGATGTGCGCACGCTGTTCGGCCAGCCGACGGTGGCGGCGTTGGCCGCCACCCTCGGCCATGGCCGCCGGGTCGAGGTACCGGCCAACCGGATCCCGGCGGGCTGCACGCAGATCACCCCGGAGTTGCTGCCCCTGGTCAGCCTGGAGCAAGCCGCCATCGAACGCATCGTCGCCACGGTGCCGGGCGGCGCGGCCAACGTGCAGGACATCTACCCGTTGGCACCGTTGCAGGAGGGCATTCTCTACCACCACCTCAGCTCGCCCGAGCACGACCCTTATGTGCTGCAATCGCGCATGGCCTTTGCCAGCCATGAGCGCTTGCAGGCGTTCGTCGATGCTCTTGGCAAGGTCATCGCCCGGCATGATGTGCTGCGCACCTCGGTGCTCTGGGATGGCCTGCCGCAGCCGGTGCAGGTGGTCTGGCGCAGCGCGCCGCTGGCGGTATTCGAAGTGGCCGGCGAGGCCCAGGTACCTCACGCACTCGCCCTGGATCAGGCGCCGCTGGTGCGCCTGTACCACTGGCCCGATCCACAAGGCGCAGGACAGTTGGCGGCCCTGCAGTTCCACCATATCGTCCTCGACCACACCGCGCTGGATGTGCTCGGCCAGGAGTTGGTGGGCTACCTGCAAGGCCTGCCAGTGCCCGCCGAGCCGGGCGCGCCGTACCGCAACTACGTGGCCCAGGCGCGCCTGGGCGTCAGCCAGGCCGAGCACGAGGCTTTCTTCAGCGCGCAACTGGGTGATATCGACGAGCCGACCCTGCCGTTCGGCCTGGGCGATGTGCAACTGGATGGCCAGGCCACCGAGGAAGGCCAGCACTGGTTGGACGACAGCCTGGCGCTGCGCCTGCGCCGGCAGGCCCGGCAGCGGGGCTTCAGCGTCGCCAGCCTGTTCCACCTGGCCTACGCGCGCCTGCTGGCGGCCACCAGTGGTCGCGACAGCGTGGTGTTCGGCACCGTGCTGCTGGGGCGGCTGGAGGCCGGCGAGGGCGCTGAACAGGCCCTGGGCATGTTCATCAACACCTTGCCGCTGCGCCTGGACTTGGCGGGGGTCAGCCTGGCCGAGGCGCTGCGGGCGACCCAGCAGCGTCTCAGCGCCTTGCTCGGCCACGAGCACGCCTCGTTGGCCCTGGCCCAGCGCTGCAGCGGCGTGGCCGCGCCGGCGCCGTTGTTCAGCGCCATGCTCAACTATCGCCATGGCAGCCAGGTCGACGAGGCCCAGCGCCAGGCCTTGCAAGGCATCGAGACCTTGCAGAGCGAGGAGCGCAGCAACTACCCGCTGAGCCTGAGCGTGGACGATATCGGCGAGCGTTTCCGCCTGGTTGCCCTGGCCCCGGCCAGCGTCGGCGCGGCGCGGGTGTGCGGGCAGGTGCAGCAGGTCTTGCTGGGGATGGCCGAGGCGTTGGAGCAGCAGCCGCAGCGGCTGTTGCTCGACTTGCCGGTGCTGCACGCCGAGGAGCGCCACCAGGTGCTGGTCGACTTCAACCGCAGCGAAGTGCCCCATGATATCAGCCAGACCTTGCATGGCCTGTTCGAGGCCCAGGCACTGCGCAGCCCCGACGCGGTGGCGGTCAGCGCCGAGCAGGGCGATTTGAGCTATGGCCAGCTCAATCAGCAGGCCAATCGCCTGGCCCGCCACTTGATCGCCCTCGGCGTGCAGCCTGACGATCGTGTGGCGATCTGCGTCGAGCGCGGCCCGGCACTGGTGCTCGGCTTGCTGGCCATTCTCAAGGCCGGCGGCGCCTATGTACCGGTCGACCCGGACTACCCGGCCGAGCGTATCCGCCACATGCTCAGCGACAGTCAGCCGCGTGCGGTACTGGTGCAGGCGTCCACCCGGACCCTGGCGGATGTGTCGGCGCTGGTGCAAGTGGACCTCGACCAGCCGAGCTGGACCGCCTTGCCGGCTGATAATCCCCAGGTGCCGGCGCTGAACGCCAGCCACCTGGCCTATGTGATCTACACCTCCGGCTCCACCGGGGTGCCCAAGGGCGTGATGGTCGAGCACCGCAACGTGGTCAACCTGGTGCACTGGAGCCAGCGCCAGTTCCCGGCCGCTGGCGCGCTGCTGCACAAGACCCCGGTGAGCTTCGACGCCTCGGTGTGGGAGCTGTTCTGGCCGCTGTGCAGTGGCCTGCGCCTGGTGCTGGCACGCCCGGACGGGCAGCGCGATCCGCACTACCTGGTCGAGCTGATCGAGCGCCAGCAGGTGGCCGTGGTGCAGTTCGTGCCGGCCTTGCTCCAGCAGTTCCTCGACCTCGAGGGCAGCGCCCGCTGCGCCAGCCTCACCGACATCGTCTGCGGTGGCGGCGAGCTGACCGAAGCCCTGGCCCGCCAGGTGCGCGAGCGCTTGCCACAGGCGCGCCTGCACAACGTCTACGGCCCGACCGAGACCACGGTCGATTGCAGTGTCTGGACCTTGCACCCGCGACAACCGGTGCCGCGTGGCGCGCTGCCGATTGGCCGGCCCATCGACAACACCACGCTGTACGTGCTCGACGCCCATGATCAACCCGTGCCGCTGGGGGTCGCCGGCCAGTTGCATATCGGCGGTGCCGGGGTGGCGCGCGGCTACCTCGGTTTGCCACAGCAGCAGGCCGAGCGGTTCATCGCCAGCCCGTTCAACCCCGGTGAACGCCTGTACCGTAGTGGCGACCTGGTACGCCAGCGCGGCGACGGCAGCCTCGAGTTCCTCGGCCGTAGCGACCACCAGATCAAGCTGCGCGGCCTGCGCATCGAGCCCGGCGAGATCGAAGCCAGCCTCATGCGCCTGGCCGGTGTGCGCGAAGCCGTGGTGCTGGTGCACGACGCCGCACCCGCGGGGCCGCGGCTGCTCGCCTACCACACAGGCGAGCCGCTGGCCGTCGAGGCCCTGCGCACGGCGCTGCTGGCGCAGCTGCCGGAATACATGGTGCCGGCGCTGTTCATCCACCTCGACGCCCTGCCACTGACCCCCAACGGCAAGCTCGACCGCAAGGCCCTGCCGGCCCCGGACCTGGCGCACCTGCCAGGCCGCGAGTACCAGGCGCCGATCGGCGACACCGAAGCGCTGCTGGCGCGGGTCTGGGCCGAACTGCTGGGCGTGGAGCGGGTAGGGCGGCAAGACAACTTCTTCGAACTGGGCGGCCACTCGCTGCTGGCCGTGACCCTCACCTCGCGCCTGCGCGAAGCCGGCCTGGAAGCCGACGTGCGCAGCCTGTTCGAACAACCGACGCTGGCCGGCTATGCCGCCATCACAGACAGAATGGAGATCGTCCTGTGAGCATCAACCAACTACTGGCCACCCTGGCCGCCCACGATGTCCAACTGGCGCTCAAGGACGGCCAGCTGGCAGTCCAGGGCAACCGCCAGGCGCTGAGCGACGCCAACCTGGTGGCCCAGCTGCGCGAGCACAAGCCGGCGCTGCTGGCCTTGCTGGCCAGCGGCGAGTACGTGGCCAGCCGCCACGGCGCGGTGGTGGTGCCGGACAACCGTATCCCGGCCGACTGCACGCGCATCACCCCCGAGCTGCTCAGCCTGGTCGAGCTCGACCAGGCCAGCCTCGACCGCCTGGTGGCCGCCGTGCCTGGCGGCGCGGCCAATGTGCAGGACATCTACCCGTTGCTGCCATTGCAGCAGGGCATGCTGTTCCACCACGCCAGCGCCGGCGAGCACGACCCCTATGTGATGCAGGCGCGCTTCGTGTTCGCCGACGAATCGCGGGTGCAGGCCTTTGCCGAGGCCTTGCAGGGGGTGATCGACCGCCACGATATCCTGCGCACCTCGGTGCACTGGAAGGAGGTCGAGACCCCGCTGCAGGTGGTCTGGCGCCAGGCTCGCCTGCGGGTCATCCAGCTGGCGCCCGGACAAGCGCCCGAGAGCGGCTTCGACCTGGCCCAGGCGCCGCTGATTCGCCTGCAATGCCAGGCGCCGGACAGCGCTGGGCGCATCGGCGCGATCTTGCAGTTCCACCACCTGGCCATGGACCACAGCGCCCTGGAGGTGGTACGCCACGAAATGCTCGCCTACCTGCTGGGCGACACCACGCAACTGGGCCGCCCGGTGCCGTTTCGCAACCATGTCGCCCAGGCCCTGCTGGGCGTCGGCGAGGCCGAGCACGAGGCGTTCTTCCGCGATATGCTCGGCGCCATCGAGGTGCCGACCTTGGCCTATGGCCTGGCCGACGTGCAGGGCGACGGCGCGGCGCTCAACGAGCATGCCCTGGACCTCGACCTGGCGCTGTGCCAGGCGCTGCGCGGCCAGGCCCGGGCCCAGGGGGTCAGTGTCGCCAGCCTGTTCCACCTGGCCTGGGCACGGGTGCTGGGCGGCCTCACCGGGCAGCAGCAGGTGGTCTTCGGCACGGTGCTGATGGGCCGGCTGCTGGGCGCCGAGGCCACCGACCGGGCCTTGGGCATCTTCATCAACACCTTGCCGCTGCGGGTGGACCTGGACGGTGCCGACCTGGGGGCGGCGATCAAGGCCACCCACCAGCGCCTGAGCACCCTGATGCGCCACGAGCACGCGCCGTTGGCCCTGGCCCAGCGTTGCAGCGGCGTGGCCGCGCCGACGCCGCTGTTCAACGCCTTGCTCAACTACCGCCACAGCGCGGCCTCCGGCGCCGAGGACGTGCGCCGGGCCGGCTGGGCCGGCATCGAGATCGTCCATGCCGCCGAGGCCACCAACTACCCGCTGACCCTGAGCGTCGACGATTTCGGCGAGGCGTTCCGCCTGACCCTGCTGGCCAGCCCCGAGGTGCCGGCGCAGCGGGTCTGTGCCTACCTCGAGCACACCCTGCGCAGCCTGCTGGCGGCCCTGGCCCAGGGCGGCAGCGCGGCGGTAGGGGCGCTGCCGATGCTGCCGGCCAGCGAGCGTGCCGAGCTGCTCGAAGGCTTCAACCAGACGCCGGGCGGGGCGACCACCCCGGGCACGCTGCACGCACGCATCGAGGCCGTGGCCCAGGCTCATCCCCAGGCCAGCGCCGCCACCTGCCAGGGGCAGACGCTGAGCTACGCCGAGCTGAACAGCCGCGCCAACGCCCTGGCCCATCACCTGATCGGCCTGGGCGTGCGCGCCGATGACCGGGTCGCGGTGCTGGCCCGGCGCGGCCTGGACACCCTGGTCGGGCTGCTGGCCGTGCTCAAGGCCGGCGCCGGCTATGTGCCGGTGGACCCGGCCCATCCCGACGAGCGCGTGCACTACCTGCTGGCCGACAGCGCCCCGGTGGTGGTGTTGACCCAGCATGCCCTGCGTTCGCGCCTGGGGCCGTTGGACGTGCCGGTGCTGGCCCTCGACCAGGCCGACTGGCCGGCCCGCGCGGACGATCCCCAGGTTAGCGGGCTGCACGCCGGGCACCTGGCCTATGTGATCTACACCTCCGGCTCCACCGGCCAGCCGAAAGGGGTGATGGTCGAGCACCGTACCCTGAACAACCTGGTGGACTGGCACTGCCGCGCCTTCGACCTGTGCCTGGGCCGGCACACCTCGAGCCTGGCCGGTTTCGGTTTCGATGCCATGGCCTGGGAGCTCTGGCCGGCGCTGGCCAGCGGCGCGCTGCTGCACCTGGCGCCGCCTGGCGAAGGCCATGAGGACCTCGACGCCATGCTCGCCTGGTGGCGCGCACAGCCGCTGGACGTGAGCTTCCTGCCGACCCCGGTGGCGGAGTATGCCTTCAGCCACCAGCTGGGCCACCCGACCCTACGCACCCTGCTGATCGGCGGCGACCGCCTGCGCCAGTTCAACCGCACCCAGACCTTCGCCGTGGTCAACAACTATGGCCCCACCGAGACCACCGTGGTGGCCAGCTCCGGGCTGGTCGCGGCCGAGGGCGCGCTGCACATCGGCAGGCCGGTGGACAACGCCCGGCTGTACGTGCTCGATGCCAACCTGCAGCCGCTGCCCCTGGGCGTGCCGGGCGAGCTGTACATCGGTGGCGCCGGGGTGGCCCGGGGCTACCTGAACCGCCCCGCGCTGACCGCCGAACGCTTCCTTGACGACCCGTTCGACCCAGGCCTCGGCGCGCGCATGTACCGCACCGGCGACCTGGTGCGCTGGCTGGCCGACGGCACCCTGGACTACCTGGGGCGCAACGACGACCAGGTGAAGATCCGCGGCGTGCGCATCGAGCTGGGCGAGATCGAAAGCCGCCTCGCCAGCCTGCCGGGGATCAACGAGGCGGTGGTGCTGGCCCGCGAGGACCAGCCCGGCCAGCCACGCCTGGTCGCCTACTTCACCCCGCAGGCGGGCGTCGAGGCGCCGCAGCCCGAGCAACTGCGCGGGCAACTGCTGGCCCACCTGCCGGAATACATGGTGCCGCTGGCCTTCGTGCTGCTGGCGGCCTTGCCGCTGACCGCCAACGGCAAGCTCGACCGCCGTGCCTTGCCGGCACCGCAGCGTTCGGCGCTGTTCGAACAGGCCTACGTGGCCCCCGAGGGCGAGCTGGAAACCGCCCTGGCCGGGCTATGGGCCGAGCTGCTGCAGGTGGAGCGGGTCGGCCGGCATGATCACTTCTTCGCCCTGGGCGGGCACTCGCTGCTGGCCATGCGCATGGTCTCCCAGGTGCGCCTGCGCCTGGGCGTGGAGCTGGCCTTGGCCGAGCTGTTCGCCAATGCCGAGCTGGCGGCGGTCGCCCAGGTGCTGGCCGGGGCCGGGCGCAGCACGCTGCCGGTAATCGTGCCGGTGGCCCGCGACCAGGCGCTGCCGTTGTCGTTCGCCCAGCAGCGGCTGTGGTTCCTGGCCCAGCTCGAAGGGGGCAACCAGGCCTACAACGTGCCCCTGGCTCTGGGCCTGCGCGGCGAGCTCAACGTCGATGCGCTGGAGCGCGCGCTGCTGTGCATCGTCGCGCGCCATGAAACCCTGCGCAGCCGCTTCGTGGCGCGCGGCGACAGCGCCGAGGTCGAGCTGCTGGGCACGCCACAGGCGGGCTGGCTGCGGCGCCAGGTCCTGGCTGCCGATGCCCTGGGCGCCTGGTTGCAGGACGAGGCCTTGGCGCCGTTCGACCTGGTGGCCGGGCCGCCAGTGCGTGCCAACCTGCTGCAACTGGGCGAACAGCAGCATGTGCTGGTACTCACCGTGCACCATATCGCCGCCGATGGCTGGTCCCTGGGCGTGCTCACCGGCGAGCTCGGCGCGCTGTACCCGGCCTTGCGCGCCGGCCACGCCGACCCGCTGCCGGCGCTGGCGATCCAGTACGGCGACTACGCCGTGTGGCAGCGCCGCTGGCTGGCTGGCGAGCAGTTGCAGCGCCAGGCTGATTACTGGCGCGAGGCGCTGGACGGCGCGCCGACCCTGCTGAGCCTGCCCTGCGACCGGCCGCGCCCGGCCCGCCAGGACTTCAGCGGCGCCAGCCTGGCGCTGCGCCTGGACGAGCGTCTGGGCGCCGGCCTGCGCGCCCTGGCCCAGCGTCACCAAGCCACCTTGTACATGGTGCTGCTGGGCGCTTGGGCCACGACCCTGGCGCGCTTGGCCGGGCAGCCGGAGGTGGTGGTCGGTTGCCCGGTGGCCGGGCGCGGCAGTGCCGAGCTGGAGCCGCTGGTGGGGTTGTTCGTCAACACCCTGGCGGTGCGTGTCGACACCACTGCGGCGCCCAGCACCGAGGCCTTGCTCGGCCAGGTCAAGGCCCGCCTGCTGCAAGCCCAGGCGCACCAGGACCTGCCGTTCGAGCAGGTGGTGGAGATCGTGCGCCCGGCGCGCAGCCTGGCGCATACCCCGCTGTTCCAGACCACCCTGAACTGGCAGGCCGGCGCCGCTGCCGCGCTGAGCCTGGAAGGCGTGCAACTGGAGGCGGTGGCGCAGACCAACCAGGTGGCCAAGTTCGACTTGTCGCTGAGCCTGGGCGAGCAGGGCGAGGCGCTGGTCGGCAGCCTGGAATACGCCACGGCGTTGTTCGACGAAGCACGCGTGCAGCGTATCGCCGGCTACTTCCAGACCCTGCTGCAAGCCATGCTGGCCAACGACCAGCAAGCGCTGGCCGAGGTGGCGCTGGTCGGCGAGGCCGAACGCCAGCGCCTGCTGCACGGCTTGAACAACAGCCGCCGGCTGTTGCCCCAGGGGCAGACCGTGCATGGCCTGATCGAAACCCAGGCGGCCCGCGCCGGGCAGGCCGTTGCCGCGGTGGTCGACGGGCAGTCGCTGAGCTATGGCGAGTTGAATGCCCGGGCCAACGCCCTGGCCCACCACCTGATCGCCCAGGGCGTGCGGCCCGACCAGCGGGTGGCGGTGGTCGCCCGCCGCGGCCTGGACACCCTGGTGGCGCTGCTGGCCGTGCTCAAGGCCGGCGCCGGCTATGTGCCGGTGGACCCGGCGCACCCGGACGAGCGCCTGCGCTACCTGCTTGCCGACAGCGCCCCGACGGTGGTGCTGGCCCAGCAGGCGCTGGGCGAGCGCCTGCAAGGCCTGAGCGTGCCGCTGCTGGCCCTGGACCGCCCGGACTGGCCGGCGCGGGCCGACAACCCGCGCGTCGCGGGGCTGGGGGTGAACCAGCTGGCCTACGTGATCTACACCTCAGGCTCCACCGGCGAGCCCAAGGGGGTGATGGTCGAGCACCAGAGCTTGGCCAACCTGGTGCATTGGCACTGCAAGGCCTTCGAGCTGGGCGCCGGCGACCACACCGCCAGCGTCGCCGGTTTCGGCTTCGACGCCATGGCCTGGGAAGTGTGGCCGGCGCTGTGCGCCGGTGCCGTGCTGCACCTGCCGCCGGCCACGCTGGGCAACGAGCAGCTCGACGCGCTGCTGGCCTGGTGGCTGGAGCAGCCGCTGAAAGTGGCCTTCCTGCCGACCCCAGTGGCCGAGTACGCCTTCGCCCAGGGGCTGCGCCACCCGACCCTGCGCACCTTGCTGATCGGTGGTGATCGCCTGCGCCAGTTCCACAGCGACCCCGGCTGCGTGGTGGTCAACAACTACGGCCCCACCGAGGCCACGGTGGTTGCCAGCTCCGGGCTGGTGGTGCCCGGCGGCACCCTGGACATCGGCCGGCCGATCGCCAATGCCCGCCTGTACCTGCTGGACGAAGCGCGCCAGCTGGTGCCGATGGGCAGCACCGGCGAGCTGTACGTCGGCGGTGCCGGGGTGGCGCGCGGTTACCTGCACCGCGCCGAACTGACCGCCGAGCGTTTTCTCGACGACCCGTTCAGCGAGGTGCCCGGGGCGCGCATGTACCGTACCGGCGACCTGGCCCGCTGGAACGCCGATGGCACCCTGGATTACCAGGGGCGTAACGACGACCAGGTGAAGATTCGCGGCCTGCGCATCGAGCTGGGCGAGATCGAGGCGCAGTTGCTGCGCTTGCCGGGCATCGACGAGGCACTGGTGCTGGCCCGCGAGGAGGCGCCAGGCCAGCCACGGCTGCTGGCCTGGTTCATCGCCCAGGGCGAGGCGCCATCAGCCGCCGAGCTGCGTGCCAGCCTGGCCGAGCACCTGCCGGCCTACATGCTGCCGGCGGCGCTGGTGCGCCTGGACAGTTGGCCGTTGACCGCCAATGGCAAGGTCGACCGCCGCGCGCTGCCGATGCCGGAGCGCGAGGCCCTGGCCAGCCAGGCCCACGAAGCGCCTGAAGGCGCGTTGGAATGCGCCCTGGCTGAACTCTGGGCCGAGCTGTTGCAGGTCGAGCAGGTCGGTCGCCACGACCGCTTCTTCGAACTGGGCGGCCATTCACTGCTGGCCATGCGCATGGTCGGCCAGTTGCGCCAGCGCCTGGGCCTGGAGCTGGGCCTTGGCCAGCTGTTCGCCGACGACCGCCTGCTGGCGCTGGCCGCCGCGCTGCAAGGCGCGGCATCCAGCACCTTGCCGGCCATCGAGGCGGCGCCGCGCGGTCAGTCGCAACCGCTGTCGTTCGCCCAGCAGCGCCTGTGGTTCCTGGCGCAGATGGACGATGCCAGCGCCGCCTACCATATTCCCCTGGGCCTGGAACTGCGCGGGCCGCTCGACCGGCCGGCGCTGGAGCGCGCGCTGGCGCGCATCGTCGAGCGCCACGAGAGCCTGCGCAGCCACTTTGCCCAGGAGGGCGCCGAAGCGCGGGTGCGCGTAGCCCCCGGCAACGGCGGCTTCAGCCTCGGCTGGCACGACCTGCGCGGCCAGGGCCAGGCCTTGGCGGGGCTGCTGCGCGAAGAGGCGCTGCTGCCGTTCGACCTGGCGCACCAGTTGCCGATCCGCGGCCGCTTGCTGTGCCTGGACAGCGAGCGCCATGCGCTGCTGCTGACCCTGCACCATATCGTCGCCGATGGCGGGTCGATGGGCGTGTTCACCCAGGAGCTGGCGGCGCTGTACCAGGCCTTCAGCTCCGGCTTGGCCGACCCGCTGCCGGCGCTGGCGATCCAGTACGGCGACTACGCCATCTGGCAACGCCGCTGGCTGGCCGGCGACGAGCTGCAACGCCAGGCCGAATACTGGCGCCAGGCCCTGGCCGCTGCGCCGCTGCTGCTGACCTTGCCCAGCGACCGGCCGCGCCCGGCGCGCCAGGACTATCAGGGCGAGCGGGTCGAGGTGCGCCTGGACCGGCGCCTGAGCGCCGAGCTCAAGGCGCTGTGCCAACGCCACGCGATTACCCCGTTCATGCTGTTCGGCGCCGCCTGGGCGGTGCTGCTGGCGCGGCTGTCGGGCCAGGCCGAGGTGGTCATCGGCACCCCGGTGGCCAACCGCAGGCATGCCGAGGTCGAGGGCCTGATCGGCCTGTTCGTCAACGCCCTGGCCCTGCGCATCGACACCGCCGGCAGCCCCGATGTGGCGGCGCTGCTGGCCCGGGTCAAGGCCTGCGTGAGCCAGGCCCAGGACCACCAGGACATCCCCTTCGAGCAGGTGGTCGAGCTGCTGCAACCTCCGCGTAGCCTGGCCCATACCCCGCTGTACCAAGTGTCGCTGGCCTGGAATGGCGCGCCGGGCGAGGCGCTGCGCCTGGGCGAGCTGCAACTGGCGCCGCTGGGCACGCCCCAGGCCATCGCCAAGTTCGACCTGACCCTGAGCCTGGGCGAGACCGCTGATGGCTTTGCCGGCGCGCTGGAGTACGCCACCGCGCTGTTCGACCGCGCCACCATCGAGCGCCATGTCGGTTACCTGGAGCAACTGCTCTGGGCCTTCGCCGGCAGCGACCAGGCCGTGCCGGCGCGGGTCGAGCTGCTCAGCGCCAGCGAACGCCGCCAGGAGCTGGTCAGCTGCAACGCCAGCGAGCTGGTGGGCGGCCTGCAACAACCGCTGCAGGCACTGTTCGAAGCCCAGGTGGTGCGTGCGCCCCAGGCCATCGCGGTGCAGGCCGAGGACGGCCAGCTGAGCTACCAGCAGCTCAACGAGGCGGCCAACCGCCTGGCCCATGAACTGATCGCCCGCGGCGTGCAGCCCGACAGCCGGGTGGCGGTCTGCCTGGCCCGCGGGCCGCAGCTGCTGGTCGGTCTGCTCGCCGTGCTCAAGGCCGGTGGCGCCTATGTGCCGCTGGACCCGGGCTACCCGGACGAGCGCCTGGCCTACATGCTCGCCGACAGCGCCCCGCTGGCATTGCTGGTGGACGCCAGCAGCCGTGGGCGCTTCGCCGCCAGCCTGCTGCCCCGACTGGACCTCGACCAGCCGAGCTGGGCCATGCGGCCGCCGCACAACCCGCAGGTCAAGGGCCTTGGCGCGCGCCAGTTGGCCTATGTGATCTACACCTCCGGCTCCACCGGCACGCCCAAGGGGGTGATGGTCGAGCACCGCAGCCTGTGCAACCTGGTGCACTGGAGTTCGCGGCTGATCGCGCCGAGCGCCGAAGGCGCGCTGCTGCACAAGACCCCGGTGAGCTTCGATGCCTCGGTGTGGGAGCTGTTCTGGCCGCTGTGCGCCGGCCTGCGCCTGGTGCTGGCGCGGCCCGACGGGCAGCGCGACCCGGCCTACCTGGCCGAGGTCATCCAGCGCCGCCGGGTTGGCGTGGTGCAGTTCGTGCCGGCGTTGTTGCAGCAGTTCCTGGCCCTGGAGGCCAGCGCGGCCTGCGACAGCCTCACCGATATCGTCTGCGGTGGCGGCGAGCTGACCTCGGCCTTGCTGCAACAGTTGCGCGCGCGCCTGCCCAAGGTGCGCTTGCACAACGTCTACGGGCCGACCGAGACCACCGTCGATTGCAGTGTCTGGACCCTGGAACCGAGCCAGCCGCTGCCGGCCGGCGCACCGCCGATTGGCCGGCCGATCGCCAACACCCGCCTGTATGTGCTCGACGCTCAGGGCCTGCCGGTGCCCCGTGGCGTGGTTGGCGAGCTGTACATCGCCGGCGTGGGGGTTGCCCGTGGCTACCTGGGCTTGCCTGAGCTGGACGCCGAGCGTTTCGCCGACAGCCCGTTCGTGCTGGGCGAACGCATTTACCGCAGCGGCGACCTGGTGCGGCGCCGCGCCGATGGCGAACTGGAGTTCCTCGGCCGCAACGACTTCCAGGTCAAGCTGCACGGCCTGCGCATCGAGCTGGGCGAGATCGAGGCCTGCCTGGCCCGCCACGGCGCGGTGCGCGAGGTGGCGGTGCTGCTGCGTGGCGAGCGCCTGGTAGCCTGGCTGACCCTGCGTGAAGGGGCCAGCGCGCCGGGTATCGAGGCGCTGCGCAAGCACGCCCTGGCGCAGTTGCCGGACTACATGGTGCCGGCGGCCTACGTGACGTTGCCGGCCATGCCGCTGAGCGCCAACGGCAAGCTCGACCGCCAGGCCCTGCCGGAGCCGGGCGCCGAGGCGGTGCTCAGCCGTGCCTACGAGGCGCCACGGGGCGAGGCCGAAATCCAGCTGGCGGCGCTGTGGGCCGAGCTGCTCAACGTGCCGCGGGTAGGGCGCCACGACCACTTCTTCGAACTCGGTGGCCACTCGCTGCTGGCGGTGACCCTGATCGCCCGCCTGCGCGCCCAGGGGCTGCAGGCGGATATCCGCGTGCTGTTCGCCGAACCGACCCTGGCCGCCCTGGCTGCGACCCTTGGCCATGGCGCCGGGCCGCAGGTGCCGGCCAACCGGATCGCCGCCGACTGCCAGCACATCACCCCGCAACTGCTGCCATTGGTGCAACTGGAGCAGGCCGCCATCGACGGCATCGTCGCCCAGGTACCCGGTGGCGCCGCCAATGTCCAGGACATCTACCCGCTGGGGCCGCTGCAAGCGGGCATCCTCTACCACCACCTGGCCAGCGAGGGCGACGACCCGTACCTGTTGCAGGCGCGCTTCGCCGTGGCCGACCGTGGACGCTTGCTGGCCCTGCACCAGGCGCTGGAGCAGGTGATCGCCCGCCACGACATCCTGCGCAGCGCACTGGCCTGGGAGGGCCTGGCGCAGCCGCTGCAGGTGGTCTGGCGGCAGGCGCCATTGCCGCTGGTGGAGGTTGCCGATGACCAGAGCCCGGCCTTGCGCCTGGACCTGACCTGCGCGCCGCTGCTGCGCCTTCAGTACAGCCAGCACCGGCAAACTGGGGCGATCACCGCGACCCTGCTGTTCCACCACCTGGTGATGGATCACGTTGCCCAGGATGTGCTGCGCGCCGAACTGCAAGCCTGCCTGCTGGGCCAGCAACACCAGCTGCCGGCGCCGGTGCCGTACCGCAACTACATCGCCCAGGTGCTGCAAGGCGCGGGCGAGGCGCAGCACGAGGCGTTCTTCCGCGAACAGCTGGGTGACATCGACGAGCCGACCTTGCCCTACGGCGCCCAGGCGCAGCCGCACCCGGATGGCCTGGCCGAGGCGCAGCACTGGTTGCCGGCCGGCATGGCCCTGCGCGTGCGCGAACAGGCGCGCCAGCTGGGGGTGGGCGCCGCCAGCCTGATGCACCTGGCCTGGGGCCTGGTGCTGGGGCAATTGTCCGGGCGCACCAGCGTGGTGTTCGGCACCGTGCTGCTGGGGCGCCTGCACGGCGGCGAAGGCATCGAACGGGCGCTGGGGGTGTTCATCAACACCTTGCCGCTGCGCCTGGACGTTGGCCTGCTGCCGGTGCGCGAGGCGCTGCTCGACACCCACCGGCGGCTGACCGGCCTGCTGGTGCACGAGCACGCCCAGTTGGCCCTGGCCCAGCGCTGCAGCGCGCTGCCAGCCGGGGCGCCGCTGTTCAGCGCCTTGCTCAACTACCGCCACAGCGCCAGCGCGCTGGCAGGCGATACGGCGGCGGGGCAGGCCTGGGCCGGCATCGAGCTGCTGCACGCCGAGGAACGCAGCAACTACCCGCTGGCGTTGAGCATCGATGACCTGGGCGAGGCGTTCAGCCTGAGCGCCCAGTGTGCGCCGGGGATCGATGCGCAGCGCCTGTGCGCTTACTTCGAGCAAGCCTTGGCTGGGCTGCTCGAGGCGTTGGCGCACGACCCCGAGCAGGGCATGGAAGGTATCAGCATCGTGCCGGACGCGGAGCGTCAGCGCCTGGTCGGCGACTATAACGCCACCGCCCGCGACTACCCCCGCGAGCTGCCGGTGCAGCGCCTGTTCGAACAGCGCGTGGCCCGTCACCCGCTGGCCCTGGCCGCGGTGCACGATGAGCGCCAGCTGAGCTATGGCGAACTCAACGAGCAGGCCAACCGCCTGGCCCACTGGCTGATCGGCGAGGGGCTCAAGCCCGGCGAGCATGTGGCGATCCTGCTGCCGCGCTCGCTGACCCTGCTGGTGGCGCAACTGGCGGTGCTCAAGTGCGCCGCGATCTATGTGCCGCTGGACAGCAACGCCCCGGCCGAGCGCCAGGCGTTCATGGCCCAGGACTGCCAGGCCGTGGCGCTGCTGACCCTCGCCAGCATGGCCGGCGATTGCGCGGTGCGGCGCATCGACCTGGACTGCCTGGCGTTGGACGACCAGCCGGGGCACAACCCGGGCCTGGCCGTGGACGCCGGCGCGGTGGCCTATGTGATGTACACCTCCGGCTCCACCGGTACACCGAAAGGGGTGCGCGTGGCCCACCGCGGTATTGCCCGGCTGGTGCTGAACAACGGCTACGCCGACTTCAACGCCGAGGATCGCCTGGCCTTTGTCGCCAACCCGGCGTTCGACGCCGCCACCATGGATGTCTGGGGCGCGTTGCTCAACGGCGGGCAGGTGCTGGTGATCGACCAGCAGACCCTGCTGGAGCCCGCGCAGTTCGGCGCGGCGCTGCGTGATGGCGGCGCCAGCGTGCTGTTCGTCACCACGGCGCTGTTCAACCAGTACGTGCAGCTGATTCCCGAGGCCCTGGCCGGGCTGCGCATCCTGCTGTGCGGCGGCGAGCGTGGCGAGCCGGGGGCGTTCCGTGCCTTGCTGGCGCAGGCGCCGGGCTTGCGCCTGGTGCATTGCTACGGGCCTACCGAGACCACCACCTACGCCACCACCCATGCGGTCACCACGCTGGCGCCGGGCGCCGAGCATGTACCGATCGGCCGGCCCATCGGCAACACCACGGTGTATGTGCTCGACCCGCAGGGCCGGGTGGTGCCCGAGGGCGTGACCGGCGAGCTGTACATCGGCGGCGACGGCGTGGCGCTGGGCTACCTGAACCGCCCGCAACTGAGCGCCGAGCGCTTTGTCGACGACCCCTTCGCCCAGCATGCCGGCGCGCGCCTGTACCGGACCGGCGACCTGGCCCGCTGGCGCGCCGATGGCCTGCTGGAGTGCCTGGGCCGCAGCGACGACCAGGTCAAGATCCGCGGCTTTCGTATCGAGCTGGGCGAGATCGAGCAGCAACTGGCCCAGTGTCCGGGGCTGGACGAGGTGGTGGTCATGGCCTTGCGCCTGGAACAGGGACCGTTGCGCCTGGTGGCCTGGTTCACCCGCCACGACCCGGCCCTGGACGGCCCGGCGCTGCGCGCCTTCCTGCGCGAGCGCCTGCCCGAGTACATGCTGCCGGCGGCGTTTGTCGCCTTGCCGGCGCTGCCGTTGACCAACAACGGCAAGGTCGACCGCAAGGCCCTGCCGCTGCCCGGTGCGCAGGACCTGGCGGTGGCCGCCTTCGAGGCGCCGCTGGGCGAGCGGGAGCAGGCCCTGGCCGCGCTGTGGGCGCAGGTGCTGGAGGTCGAGCGGGTCGGGCGCCATGACAGCTTCTTCGAGCTGGGCGGGCATTCGCTGCTGGCGATCCGCCTGGTCAGCGCCATGGAGCACGCGGGGCTGTGCACCACCCTGGCGGAGCTGTTCCAGTACCCCAGCGTGGCCGCCCTGGGCGAACGCCTGGGCCAGCGCGCGGCACCGCAGCAGGACCCCAGCCTGGTCACCGTGCGAGCCAGCGGCAGCGGCCCGGCGTTGTTCCTGATCCATGAGTTCAGCGGCCTGGACCTGTACTTCCCGGTACTGGGCCGGCATATCCCCGGCGACTTCCCGATCTACGGCCTGCCCGGCGTGCCCGTCGGCGAGGCGCAACTGCAGACCCTGGAATGCCTGGCGGCGCGCCTGGTGCAACGGCTGCGCGCGGTACAGCCGCAAGGCCCGTACCGCCTGGCCGGCTGGTCGTTCGGCGGGGTGCTGGCCTTTGAAGTGGCCGCCCAGTTGCTGGGCGCCGACCAGGCGGTGGCCTTCGTCGGCCTGATCGACACCTACGTGCCGCGCCTGAGCGACCAGGGCAAGGCGCGCTGGCACGGCCCGCACCTGGCCGAGGCGCAACTGCTGCTGCATTGCCGCGAGCACTGGCGCGCCCAGGGCGCGGCGGGGGCCGCGCAGTTGGCCGACGTCGAGGCGCTGGAGCCGGGGGCGCTGGCCTTCGACGCCTTGCTCGGCCATTGCCGGGCGCGCCAGTTGCTGGTACCGGGCCTGGCCCAGGCCAGCGATGCGCAACTGCGGCACTTCTTCGCCCGGCATGTCGCCCACGGCCATGCCCTGGCGCATTACCACCTGGCGCCATTGCCGATACCGCTGCACCTGTTCCAGGCCGAACTGCGCACCGGCGCCATCGCCTGCGACAGCCCGACCCTGGGCTGGGCCGAGGCGTTGCCGGGGCAGGTGCTGCATTGCCACGGCGTGCCGGGCGATCACCAGAGCATGGTGCAGGAGCCGCAGGTGGCGGTGCTCGGCCAGGCCATCGGCCAGGCCCTGGCCGCCGCCCAGGCCCCGGCCTTGCCGGCGCACCAGCCGTTGCTGGCGATCCAGAGCGGCAGCCCGGGGCATGTCCCGGTGTTCTGCGTGCCGGGCGCCGGCGACAGCGTCACCAGTTTCATCGGCCTGGCCGAGGCGCTGGGCCCGGACTGGCCGGTGCTGGGCTTGCAGGCCCGGGGCCTGGCCGCCGGCGAGGTGCCGCACTGCGAGGTGGAGGCCGCCGCCGAGTGCCATCTGCAAGCCATCGAGGCGTTCCACCCCGACGGGCCGTTGAACCTGGTCGGGCATTCGTTCGGCGGCTGGGTCGCCCATGCCCTGGCCCTGCGCCTGCAGGCCAAGGGCCGCGAGGTACGCTCGCTGACCCTGATCGACAGCGAGGCGCCGGGTGGCGCTGGCAGTTGCGCCAAGCCGCACACCTTTACCGCGGCCCTGCAGCGGCTGGTGGCGTCGTTGCAGCTGTCTACCGGCAAGTCGCTGGGCATCGATGCGCAAGCCTTTGCCGAGGCCGATGACCAGGCGCAGCTGGCGCAGTTGCATGCGGCGATGGTGCGCATCGGCCTGATGCCGGCGCGCTCCACGGCGCAGGCGTTGGCCGGGGTGACCCGCACCTTCGCCACGGCGCTGCGCACGGTGTATCGGCCAGTGGCGGGTTTCAATGGCCTGGCGCGCCTGGTGCTGGTGGCCGACCCGAGCCTGGACGCCGCCGGCAACCAGCGCGAGCAGGTGGCGATGCAGGAGGGCTGGCGGCAGTTGCTGCCGCAATTGGAGGTATGGCAGGGGCCGGGCAACCACTTCAGCATCCTCAAGGTGCCGGATGTGTTCAGCCTGGCGGCGTGGTGGCATGACGGCCAGGCCCTGGCCGCCAAGGCGGGATTGAACTGAGGCCGGGCGAGGGCAGTGCCCTCGAGGATGAATGTCTGTAGGAGCGGCCTTGTGTCGCGAAAGGGCCGCAACGCGGCCCCCCTCTTCGATCAGTAGTAGGCACTCATGGAAAACAGCAAGTTTCGCAAGATCACCCTCGGCGCCGCGGCGGCCCTGGTCGCCGGCATCGTGCTGTACGCCGTGCAGGCCCCGGCCAAGGCACCGCAGTACATCACCGCCCGTGTCGAGCGTGGCGATATCGAGAACGCGGTGCTGGCCACCGGTACCTTGGAGGGCATCCGCCAGGTGGA
Organism: Pseudomonas muyukensis; assembly: GCF_019139535.1. Taxonomy (NCBI): domain Bacteria; kingdom Pseudomonadati; phylum Pseudomonadota; class Gammaproteobacteria; order Pseudomonadales; family Pseudomonadaceae; genus Pseudomonas; species Pseudomonas muyukensis. The sequence goes on from NZ_CP077073.1 coordinate 3,177,880, forward strand.
CGTCGGCGCCCAGGTGTCCGGGCAGTTGAAGTCGCTCAAGGTCAAGCTCGGCGACAAGGTCAGCGAAGGCCAGTGGCTGGCCGAGATCGACCCGCTGGTGCCGCAGAACACCCTGCGCCAGGCCGAGGTCGACGCCGAGAAGCTGCAGGCCGAGCGCCGTTCGGCGCAGGCCAAGCTCAAGCAGGCCAAGCGGGTCTACCAGCGCTATGACCTGCTCCAGGCCGACGAGTCGATCTCGCGCCAGGATTTCGAGAACGCCGAGTCGGAGTTCGAGGTGCAGCAAGCCAACCTGCGTTCGCTGGATGCGCAGATCAAGAGCGCCCAGGTGCAGATCGACACGGCCCGGGTCAACCTCGGCTACACCCGCATCGTCGCGCCGATCGATGGCCATGTGGTGGGCATCGTCACCCAGGAAGGCCAGACGGTGATCTCCAACCAGCTGGCGCCGGTGATCCTCAAGCTGGCCGACCTCGACACCATGACCATCAAGGCCCAGGTGTCCGAGGCCGACGTGATCCACATCAGCCCCGGCCAGCAGGTGTACTTCACCATCCTCGGCGACGACCAGCGTTACTACGCCAAGCTGCGCGGCACGGAGCCGGCGCCGCAGAACTACCTGGAGAGCAGCGACAAGAACAGCGGCGCGGCCAAGCAGGCCAGCGCGGTGTTCTACAACGCGCTGTTCGAGGTGCCCAACCCCGAGCATCGCCTGCGTATCTCGATGACCGCCCAGGTGCGCATCGTCCTCGACACCGCCCAGGGCGTGCTCACCGTGCCGGTGGCGGCGCTGGGCCCGCGCGAGGCCGACGGCAGCTTCCCGGTGCGGGTGCTCGACAGCAAGGGCTTCGCCCAGGTGCGCAAGGTCCAGGCGGGGATCAACAACAACGTCAAGGTGCAGGTCAAGGACGGCCTGGCCGAGGGCGACCGGGTGGTGATTGGCGAACCGGTGTCGGGCGAGGCGGGGGCATGAGCATGAACTTGAATGTCGAGCTGGCGCCGCAGCGCGCGGTGCCGGCGGGCAGCGCGCAACCGCTGCTGCATCTGCAAGGGGTCAGCCGCAGCTTCAGGGCCGGTGACCGCGAATTCCTGGCGCTCAAGGGCATCGACCTGCAGATCCAGGCCGGCGAACTGGTGGCGATCATCGGTGCCTCGGGCTCGGGCAAGTCGACCCTGATGAACATCCTCGGTTGCCTGGACCACGCCAGCGCCGGCAGCTACCAGGTCAGCGGCCAGGAAACCCGTGAGCTCGACGACGATGCCCTGGCGGCGCTGCGCCGCGACCATTTCGGCTTCATCTTCCAGCGCTACCACCTGCTGCCGCACCTGGATGCCCTGCGCAACGTGGAAATCCCGGCGGTGTATGCCGGCATGCCCCAGGGCGGGCGCCACCAGCGGGCCCGCGAGCTGCTCACGCGCCTGGGCCTGGACGGCCACCTGGCGCATCGGCCCAGCCAGCTGTCGGGCGGGCAGCAGCAACGGGTGAGTATCTGCCGGGCGTTGATGAACGGCGGCGAGGTGATCCTCGCCGACGAGCCCACCGGTGCCCTGGACACCGCCAGTGGCAAGGAGGTGATGAACATCCTGCTGGAGCTGCACGGCGCCGGGCACACGGTGATCCTGGTGACCCACGACCCCAAGGTGGCGGCCCATGCCGAGCGCATCATCGAGGTCAGCGACGGGCAGATCGTCAGCGACCGACGCAGCGTGCGCGAGGTGCCGGCGCCGGCAGGCGCCGGGCAAGCGCCCCGCGAGGCCGCGCCGCGGCGCCTGGTGGCCAGCCTCGGGCTGTTCCGCGAGGCTTTCAAGATGGCCTGGATCGCCCTGGTGTCGCACCGCATGCGCACCTTGCTGACCATGCTCGGGATCATCATCGGCATCACCTCGGTGGTGTCGATCTCGGCCATCGGCGAAGGCGCCAAGGGCTATGTGCTCAAGGACATCCAGGCGATCGGCAGCAACACCATCGACATCTATTCGGGCACCAGCTTCGGCGACAGCCGGGCCAAGGCCATCGAGACCCTGGTACCGGCCGATGTCAGCGCGCTGAACGAACTCTACTACGTCGACAGCGCCACCCCGGTGATCGGCCAGAGCTCGCTGGTGCGCTACCGCAACATCGACGCCGACGTGCAGCTCAACGGTGTCAGCGAGCAGTACTTCCAGGTGCGCAATATCCCCCTGGCCGCAGGGATCGTCTTCAGCGCCGACGACGCACGGCGCCAGGCGCAGGTGGTGGTGATCGACCACAACACCCGCAAGCGCCTGTTCGGCGCCGGGGTCAACCCGCTGGGGCAGGTGATCCTGGTGGGCAAGCTGCCGTGCACGGTGATCGGCGTGACCGCCGAGAACAAGAACCTGTTCGTCGCCGGCAACACGCTCAACGTGTGGATGCCCTACGAGACCGCGGCCGGGCGGGTGCTCGGCCAGCGCCACCTGGACAGCATCAGCGTGCGGATCAAGGACGGCATGCCGAGCAAGCGGGTGGAGGAGGAGGTCAACAAGCTGATGCTGCAGCGCCACGGTACCAAGGACTTCTTCACCAACAACCTCGACAGCATCATGCAGACGGTGCAGAAGACCAGCCGCTCGCTGACCTTGCTGTTGTCGCTGATCGCGGTGATTTCGCTGGTGGTGGGCGGGATCGGGGTGATGAACATCATGCTGGTGTCGGTCACCGAACGGACCCGCGAGATTGGCATTCGCATGGCGGTGGGGGCGCGGCAGTCGGATATTCGCCAGCAGTTTCTGGTGGAAGCGGTGATGGTCTGCCTGATGGGCGGGGTGGTGGGGATCGCGTTGTCGTATGGGATTGGCTACCTGTTCGCGTTGTTCGTCAAGCAGTGGGAGATGGTGTTTTCGCTGGGCTCGATCGTCACGGCCTTTGTCTGTTCGACATTGATCGGGATCTTGTTCGGCTTTGTGCCTGCGCGCAACGCGGCGCGGCTGGACCCTATCGAGGCGCTGGCGCGGGATTAGCAACGGGCGCAGGGCGCAAGATAGGTGGGGCGGCGGCAACTCCTGGGCAAAAACCGCGTCGAGCGCACCAGGCTGACAACCATGGCCTCTCAGGCATGGCCACGTTGCAACGAATGTGGGCGCGGTTTCATAGGCGCTGCTTCGCTAACGGCGGACAGCTTCGAACGCCAACACCCGCCATGCCGCGCCCACCCCCCTTCCCGCCAGCCCCGGCGATCGCCAATAATTCCCCCTCACCACCACCAGGCCCGCGCCCATGTCCCGCCCGATCATCCTGCCGCTCGCCGAGAACTATCGCCACGGCGAGCACATCGCCCCGCACTGCCACGACCGGGCCCAGCTGATCCATGCCATCAGCGGGGTGATCACGGTCAACGCCCGCGAGGGCAGCTGGGTGGTGCCGCCAGGGCGCGGGGTGTGGGTCCCGGCGGCGGCCGAGCACGAGTTGCGCATGGCCGGGGTGGTGCGCATGCGCACGCTGTTCGTCGACCCCGCCGCGCGCCCCGACCTGCCACGCCAATGCCAGGTGATCGAGATCTCGGCGCTGCTGCGCGAGCTGATCGTGCGGGCCATGGACATTGGCCCGCAACACCCGGCGCAAGGGCCCGAGGCGCGAATCATGCAACTGATCCTCGATGAGATCCGCGTGCTGCCGGTGTTCGCCCTGCATGTGCCCAGCCCGCGTTCGGCGCAGCTGCAAGCCCTGTGCGACGCCTTGCGCCAAGCCCCGGCCGACGCCTGGAGCCTGGCCCGCGCCGCGGCCTACAGTGGCCTGAACCCGCGGACCCTGACCCGCGCCTTCCAGCGCGAGACCGGCCTGAGCCTGGTGCAATGGCTGCGGCGCATGCGCCTGTTGGCCAGCCTCGATGCCCTGGCGGCCGGGCAATCGGTGCTGGCAGTGGCGCTGGACCTGGGCTACGACAGCCCCAGCGCGTTCAGCGCGATGTTCCGCCGCACCCTGGGGGTGTCGCCCTCGGTCTATTTCGGCAGGGCCGCCGAGCGCTGGTAAGCCAGCGCCGACGCCTGCTGCCAGCCACCACCCAGCGCGGCATACAGGTTGACCTCGGCCAGCAGTTGGGCCAGGCGGTCGCTGATCAAGCCTTGCTGGGCGCTGAACAGCGAACGCTGCGCGTCGAGAAAGGTCAGGCTGCTGTCGATGCCGTTGCGGTAGCGGTTTTGCGCCAGGTCGTGGTAGCGCTGGCTGGCCGCCACCAGGTCGCGCTGGGCCTGCAACTGATGCTGGTAGGTGCTGCGCGCGGTGAGGCCGTCGGCGACTTCCTGGAACGCGGTCTGGATCGATTTCTCGTAGCGCGCCACCTGCATGTCCTTCTGCAGCTTGGCGTAGTCGAGGCTGGCGCGCAGGCTGCCGGCGTTGAACAGCGGCAGGTTGATCTGCGGCTGGAACAGCCAGCTGCCGGAGCCGGCGTCGAACAAGTCGGCGAGCTGGCGGCTGCTGCTGCCGGCATTGGCGGTCAGGCTGATGCTTGGGAAGAACGCCGCCCGCGCCGCGCCGATGTTGGCGTTGGCCGCCTGCAACTGGTACTCCGCCTGGCGGATGTCGGGGCGCCGCTGCAGCAGGTCGGCGGGCAGCCCGGCGGGCAGGCGGGCGATCTGTTCGTCGGCCAGGGCCATGGCCGGCAGGTCGTCGCGTACCGCGACGCCGACCAGGCGCTCGAGCTGGTTGAGGTCCTGGGCGGCCAGGCGGGTGTAGCGGGCTACCGCGGCGCGGGTGCTGTCGACGCGGGTGGTGGCCTGGATCTGGTCGAGCGCCGACAGCGTGCCGGTGCGGCGCTGGCGCTGGGTCAGGCGCAGGCTTTGCTCGTCGGCTTGCAAGGTCTGCTGTGACAGTGCCAGCAGCTCCTGGTCGGCACGCCAGGTGAGGTAGGCACCGGCAACGCTGGTGATCAGGCTCAGCTCGGCGCTGCGCCGGGCCTCGTCGGTGGCCAGGTAGTTGAGCAGCGCCTGGTCGCTGAGGCTGCGCAGGCGGCCGAACAGGTCGAGCTCATAGGCGCTGATGCCAAGGGTGGCCGATTGCTGGCTGCTGATCATGCCGTCGGCCCCGGTGCGTCGGCGCGGCAGGTACTGGCGAGTGCCCTGGGCGTTGGCGGAGACCTTCGGCAGCAACTCGGCGCGCTGGATACGGTACTGGGCGCGGTAGGCCTCGACGTTGAGCACGGCCACCCGCAGGTCGCGGTTGTTGGCCATGGCACTGGCCAGCAACTGGCGCAGGGCGGGGTCGTGGAACACCGCCTGCCAGTCGCGCGGCAGTGCCGAGGCGGCGGCGTCCTGGTAGGCGGCGCCGGCGGGGTACTGGCCGGGCGCGGGCGAAGCCGGGCGCTGGTAGTCCGGCGCCAGGGTACAGCCGGCCAACAGGGTGGCCAGCAGGGGCAAGGTGATTCGCGGCATGACGGGTCTCGGCGGTCAGCGCCCGGCCAGCCAGCGCGCCAGGCCGTGACGGCCACTGACACCCAGCTTGGCCGTGGCGCGCTTGAGGTAGGTTTCGATCGAGCTGTTCTTGACGTGCAGGCGCAGCGCCAGTTGCGGCACGGTGTCGCCGGTCAGCAGCCCGATGCAGACCTCCTGCTCGCGGCTGGACAGGCGAATGGCCTCCTGTTCGAGGCGGTCGGCAAACAGTTGGCGCAGGGTGCCCGCTTCATCGGGCAGGAGTTGCCCAGGCCGGCGCTGGCCGCCCGCCTGGAGCAGCTGCGCGTGGTGTTCGACCAGCGGCAGCAGGGTGTCCGACAAGGTCTTGAGCAATGACAGCTCGGCCAGGGAGAACCCGCGCTGGGTCGGCTGGCGAAAGCAGCAGATCACCCAGCGGCGGTTGCCGCTGCGCGAGACCAGCTTGCACTGGTGGGCATCGCCTTGGGCGCCTACCGGGGTGTTGATCTGGATCAGCAGCGGATCTTCCATGCGCATGATGCTCTGCAGCAACGGATGGCGCAGCGGCCGCGTGTTGACGGCCTGGGGATGGCCGGCGCTACCCAGCACCTTGACCGCCTGGATGCGGGTCTGTTGGCTGTCGAGGGTCCATTCGCTGAGGTCGAGCCGATGCATCGGTACCAGGTCGCCAACCAGCTCGAACATCTGCTCGGCGAAGGTGCTGTCGCCGGTGCTGGCGACCAGCGCGCCCAGCTGCAGGTACAGCAGCGGGTCGTGGCGGTGTGCGGGGCTGTCGGTCAGCTTCATGTGCTTTCTTCCTTGATTCGCTAACGCTGCGGGTGGGGCTCGCGGGCGCTTCCTCTCTGCGGGGCGGGTTTGGCGGTATTGAATAGCAGGCTCCAAGCCTGCGTCTGTAATGGAAACCGGGGACAGCAAATGCCATTTTTCGCGTTGGGAAAAGGCGTCAGGTTTGCCGTTGACCGGGCACTTGCCTGTCGGTTTGTCGGACAATTGGCGCCAGAAAGCCACTGGATCGCCGGCAATGGCCACCACACGCGCTGCGGGTAGGGCGCGGCGGACGTTGCAGGGTGGTCAATGTCCTACAAAAAAATCAGTGCGTTGGTTCGACGGTTTAGGCGATGAGCAGGGGACGCCGGTGACATCGAGTGCCGCGCTGTCCGGGTTTGTCGGGCCATACAGGCGCCCCGGGGCGATGCTTGAATACGCGGACGACCCCGTTTCAAGGATGAAGTCCCCATGTTCGCCGCCGACAGCTTTGCCCTGACCTGCGCCCAGCGCGACATCTGGCTGGACCAGTTGAGCCATGGCGACTCTCCGCTGTACAACATCGGCGGCTACGTCGAACTGGCAGGGACGCTCGACCCGGCCCGGCTGCGCCAGGCCCTGGCCCACCTGGTGCACGTGCATGATGCGCTGCGCTGCGTGCTGGTCGACGACCCGGCCGGCAGTGGCCTGCCGCGCCAGCGCTTCGTCGACGCTCTGGTGGTGCCCCTGGACGAGCACGACGTGCGCGGCGAAGACGACCCGCCTGCCGCCGCGCAACGCCTGATCAAGGCGCAGATGCGCCAGGCGTTCACCCTCGACCAGGGCCCATTGCTGCGGGTGGCGCTGATCCGCCTGGGCGACCAGCATTATCGGCTGGCTGCCCAGGCCCATCACCTGATCCTCGATGGCTGGGGCTTCGAGCAGTTCTTCCTGCAACTGGGGCAGTACTACGGGCTGCTCGAGCAGGGCCTGGCGTTGCCGGTTGCAGCGCCTTCCTACCGCGCGTACATCGACGAAGACCACGCCTACCAGGGCTCGCTGCGCGAGCAGCGCGACCGTGACTACTGGTTGGCGCAATACCGCCAGCTGCCCGACGCCTTGCTGCGCCCGCGCGAACGCGCGGCGCCCGGGGCCTCGCCCAGCCAGGCCTGCGAGCAGCCGTTCGATGGGCAACTGCTGGCGCGCATGCAACAGCTGGCCAGCGCGCAGCAGGCCTCGGTGTTGCACGTGCTGTTGGCCGCGCTGCATGTCTGCTTCACCCGCAGTGCCCAGCGCGACGACTGGGTGGTGGGGCTGCCGCTGCGTAACCGCGGCGGCGCCCGGCACAAGGCGACGCTCGGGCTGTTCGCCCAGGTCAGCGCGCTGCGCATGGATTTCGGCCGCGAACTGAGCTTCGCCGCCTTGGTTCGTGCCATTGCCGACACACTGCGCCGCGACCTGCGCCACCAGCGCCTGCCGGTGAGTGAACTCAACCGCGCCTTGGGCCTGCTGCGCGAGGAGCGCGCGCAACTGTTCGAAGTGACGGTGTCCTACGAGGAGGAGGGCAGCGACTTGCGCTATGGCGCCTTGCCGGCGCATACGGTGAAGGTCAGCAACGACCACGAACCCACGCCGTTGTCGTTGTACCTGCGCAGCAACCGCCACAACGGCAAGGCCTGGCTGCACCTGGTGCACAACCTGGCCTGGCTGGACCGCGACGAGGTGCAGGCCCTGGGCGAACGCCTGCTGTGGGTGCTGGCCCAAGGGGTGGCGCAGCCGCAGCGCAGGGTCGAGGCCTTCGACATCCTGTTGCCGGCCGAGCAGCAGTTGCTCGAACAATGGAACGCTACCGCCACCCAGCCCCCGGCGCAGTGCCTGGTGCACCGCCGCATCGAAGCCCAGGCCGCCCGCCAGGCGGATGCCGTGGCCGCCCGGCAGCAGGGCCGCCAGCTGACCTACGGCGCCCTCAACCAGCAGGCCAACGCCCTTGCCGCGCAACTGATCGAGCTGGGCGTGGGGCCCGAGCTGCGGGTGGCGGTGATGGCCCGGCGCGGGCTCGACACCCTGGTTGGCCTGCTGGCCGTGCTCAAGGCCGGCGGCGCCTACGTGCCCATCGACCCGGCGCATCCGCGCGAGCGCCTGGACTACCTGTTGCAGGACTGCGCGCCGCAGGTACTGCTGACCCAGTCCGACCTGCGCCAACGCCTGGGCGCTTGCGCGCTGCCGGTGATCGAGCTGGACCGCCTGGAGCAGACCGCGTCGGCGCTGAGCAACCCCGAGGTGGCGGGCCTGTCTGGTGCCAGCCTGGTCTATGTGATCTACACCTCAGGCTCCACCGGCCAGCCCAAGGGCGTGATGGTCGAGCAGCGCATGCTCGCCAACCTGGTGGATTGGCACTGCGAGGCCTTTGATGTGCGGCCCGGCAGCCATGTCTCGAGCCTGGCCGGTTTCGGTTTCGATGCCATGGCTTGGGAAATCTGGCCAGCGCTGTGCGCTGGCGCGACCCTGCACCTGGCGCCGGTGGGCGAGGGCAGCGAGGATATCGACGGGCTGCTGCGCTGGTGGCGCGCCCAGCCGTTGCAGGTGAGTTTCCTGCCCACCCCGGTGGCCGAGCACGCCTTCGCCCAGGGCCAGCCGCACCCGACCCTGCGCACCTTGCTGGTGGGCGGTGACCGCTTGCGGCGCCTGGGCCGTGAACGCGGCTATCAGGTGGTCAACAACTATGGGCCGACCGAGGCGACGGTGGTGGCCAGCTCGGGGCGGGTCGAGGCCGGGGCGCCGCTGCACATCGGCGGCGCCATCGCCAACACCCGCTTGTATGTGCTCGATGAGCGCCAGCGCCTGCTGCCGATCGGTGCTGTCGGCGAGCTCTACATCGGCGGGCTGGGGGTTGCCCGGGGCTACCTGAACCGGCCCGGGCTGAGCGCCGAGCGCTTCATCGACGACCCGTTCGCCAGCCAGGCCGAGGCACGCCTTTATCGCACCGGCGACCTGGTGCGCTGGCGCGCCGACGGCACCTTGGATTACCTGGGGCGCAACGATGACCAGGTGAAGATCCGCGGCGTGCGGGTGGAACTGGGCGAGATCGAAGCCGCCCTGGCCAGCCACGAGGCGGTGCGCGAGGCGGTAGTGCTGCTGCGTGACGGGCAACTGGTGGCCTGGTTCCTCGACGCCGGGCCCACCAGCCCGCTGGCCTTGCACGCGCACTTGCGGGCCAGGCTGCCTGCGGCCCTGTTGCCATCGGCCTATGTGGCCGTGGCCAGCTGGCCGCTCACCGCCAATGGCAAGCTTGATCGTCGCGCCTTGCCGGCGCCGACCCTGGACGCCCAGTTGCGCCGCGCCCACGAGCCGCCCCAAGGGCCGCTCGAACAGCGCCTGGCGGCGCTGTGGGTCGAGCTGTTGCAGGTCGAGCGAGTCGGCCGCCAGGACCATTTCTTCGAGCTGGGCGGCCATTCGCTGCTGGCGGTGCAGTTGATCGAGCGCATGCGCCAGCAGGGCCTGCAGGTCGAGGCCCAGGTGCTGTTTGGCCAGCCGACCCTGGCCAGCCTGGCAGCCGCCGTCGCCACGGAACAGGCCCAGGTGATACCGGCCAACCGGGTGCCACCGGGCTGCGCGCGGATAACCCCCGAAATGCTGGCCCTGGCGCGCTTGGACCAGGCCGCCATCGAGGGTATCGTCGCCACGGTGCCCGGCGGTGCGGCCAATGTGCAGGAGATCTATCCGCTGGCCCCGCTGCAGGAGGGCTTGCTCTACCACCACCTCACCGAGGCCTGCGACCCCTATCAGCAGGACGCCTTGTTCAGCTTCGCCCGCCGCGAGGACCTGGATGCCTTCAGCCGGGCGCTGGAGCAGGTGATCGCCCGTCACGACATCCTGCGCACGAGCCTGGCCTGGGAGGGCCTGGAGCAACCGCAGCAGGTGGTGTGGCGCCAGGCCAGCCTGCCTCTGAGCGTGCTCGAGGCAGGGCCTGGGGATGCCTTGACGGCGTTGCGCGCCGAGGGCCGGGCACTGGACTTGCGCGTGGCACCGATGATGGCGCTGGCCTGTGTCGAGGCCCAGGGCCGTTGGCTGGGTTTGCTGCGTTTCCACCACCTGGTCAATGACGCGGTGTCGGTGCAGGTGCTGCTCCATGAACTGCGGGCGCTGATGCTCGGCCAGGCGGATGCCTTGCCTGCGCCTGTGGCGTACCGCAACTATGTCGCCCGTAGCCGCGACCCGGCCCGCCAGGCCAGCCACGAGGCGTTCTTCAACGCCAGCCTGGCCGGTGTCGAGGCCCCGGCGCGGCTAGCGGGGATGGGCGAGGGCGGGACGCCGGACAGCCGCGCGGTCACGCTCGCGGCGCCGCTCGCCGCCAGGCTGCGGCGCTTGGCCCGCGCCCAGGATGTCGGCCTGGGCAGCCTGCTGCACCTGGCCTGGGCCCAGGTGCTGGGGGCCTTGGGCGGGCGTGACGAGGTGGTATTCGGCAGCGTGCTGCTGGGCCGGGTGATGGCTGGCGAGGGTGCCGACCGGGCACTGGGCATGTTCATCAACAGCCTGCCGCTGCGGGTGAGGCTGGGCGGATGCAGTGTTGGCCAGGCGCTGGCGGCGACCCATGCGCAACTGGCCGCCTTGCTGGCCCATGAGGATGCGCCCCGAGTGCTGGCCCAGCGTTGCAGTGGTTTGCCGGCTGGGGTGGCATTGTTCGACAGCCTGCTCAATTACCGCCATGGCCCGGCTGTCGAGTGCCTGGCGTTGCCGGGCGTGACGCTGGAAGAGGCCAGCGAGGTGCACAGCCACCCGCTGGTACTGACCGTGGACGATGACGGCGACACCCTGCGCCTGGCCGTGCGCGCCCCCCGCGAACTGGGCGCGGCGCGGGTGCTGGGGCATGTCGAGTGCGCATTGCAGGCCTTGGCCGCGGCGCTGGCGGACGACCCGGCACTGGCATTGGACAGCCTGAGCACCTTGCCCGACGATGAACGCCGCTACTTGCTGGACACGCTGAATGACACCGAGGTGGCGCTGGACCCTGGCTGCCCGCACCTGCCTGCCCTGTTCGCCGCCCAGGTGCGGCGCACGCCGGATGCCGTGGCAGTGCAGGGCGAGGACGCTCAGCTCAGCTACCGCGAGCTGGACGCCCAGGCCAACCGTCTGGCCCATCACCTGATCGGCCTGGGCGTCGGGCCGGACCTGCGGGTCGCGGTGTGCCTCGAGCGCGGTGCGCAGCTGCTGATCGGCCTGCTGGGCGTGCTCAAGGCCGGCGGCGCCTATGTGCCGCTAGACCCCGGCTACCCCGATGAACGCCTGCACTACATGCTGGCCGACAGCGCGCCCGTGGCCTTGCTGGTGCATGGCGCCACCCGAGGCTTGTGGGTAGACGTGGCCACGCCACGGGTCGACCTCGACCTCGCCGATTGGCAGGCTCACCCTGCGCAGGCCCCGGCGCTCGAGGCGCTGGCCGGCGAGCACCTGGCCTATGTGATGTACACCTCGGGCTCCACCGGCACGCCCAAAGGGGTGATGGTCGCGCACCGCGGGCTGTGCAACCTGATGCACTGGGGCTCGAGCCTGTGCCCGCCGCAGCCCGACGGCGCCTTGCTGCAACGGGCGCCATTTAGCTTCGACGGTTCGGTATGGGAGCTGTTCTGGCCCCTGTGCGCCGGCCTGCGCCTGGTGCTGGCGCGCCCTGACGGTCACCGCGACCCCGAGTACCTGGTGCAGCTGATCCAGGCCCGGCGGGTGAGCATCGTCAAGTTCGTCCCAGCCCTGCTGCATGCCTTCCTCGATGCCCCAGGGGTGGCGCAGTGCAGCAGCCTGACCGACATCTTCTGCGGTGGCGGCGAGCTGACCCTGGCCCTGGCCCGGCGCGTGCGCGAGCGTTTGCCGCGGGTGCGCCTGCATAACGTCTACGGCCCCACCGAGGCCACCGTCGACAGCACCGCCTGGACCCTCGAGGCGGATGCGCCGCTGCCCCTCAGCGCGCCGCCGATTGGCCGGGCGATCGGCAACACCCGCCTGTACGTGCTCGACGCCCAGGACCGTCCGGTGCCGCTGGGTTGCAGCGGCGAGCTGCATATTGGCGGTATCGGCGTGGCCCGGGGCTACCTGGGCTTGCCGGCGCTGCAGGCGGCGCGCTTTATCGCCAGCCCGTTCGTGGCGGGGGACCGGCTGTATCGCAGCGGAGACCTGGTGCGCTACCGCGCCGATGGCGAGCTGGAGTTCCTTGGACGCAATGATTTCCAGGTCAAGCTCAACGGGCTGCGGATCGAACCGGGCGAGCTCGAGGCGCTGCTGGTGGCCCATCCGGCGCTGGAGCAGGCCGTGGTGCTGGTGCGCGACGAGCGCCTGGTGGCCTATGTAACCTGCCGCGAGGGGCAGGTGGCGCCAGCGCTGGAGGCACTGCGCAGCCACTTGCTGGCGCGCGTGCCGGCCTACATGGTGCCGTCGGCCTATGTGGTGCTTGGCGCGTTGCCGCTGAGCGCCAATGGCAAGGTCGACCGCAATGCCTTGCCGGCGCCCGGGGTACAGGCCCTGATCAGCCGCGCCTATGCCGCGCCACGGGATGCGCTGGAGCGCACGCTGGCGCAGATCTGGACCGAGGTGCTCAAGGTCGAGCAGGTAGGGCGCGACGACAACTTCTTCGAGTTGGGCGGGCATTCGTTGCTGGCGGTCAACCTGGTGGCGCGCATGCGTCAGGCGGGGTTGCATGCCGATGCGCGCCTGTTGTTCAGCCAGCCGACCCTGGCGGGCTTGGCGGCGCATACCCAGCGCCAGGCGCGGCAGGTGGAGATTCCGCGCTCGACGGTGCCAGGGTTGGCCGGGCGGCGGCGAATCTGAGGGGGCGGGCAGTTTCCAGGCGCCAGGGCGCTCGCGCGCAGCATGCCTTGCGCCGAGCCCCCGGTAGGCCCTCTATTGCAGGTGGCCCAGGCCCTGCATCCGCCAGGCCTCAGGCCTTTTGCAAAACAGGGTAATCGGTATACCCCTCGGCCCCATTGGCATAATCGAACTGTGCCCGATGCGGGTTCAGCGGCGCCTGCTGCTGCAACCGCTCGACCAGGTCAGGGTTGGCGATGAACGCGCGGCCGAAGGCCACGGCATCGATCAAGCCGCGTTCGAGCAACCCCTCGGCCTTGTCCGCGGTATAGGCCCCCGCCGCGACGATCACCCCCGGATAGGCCGCGCGAATCGCCGCGCGGAATTCGTCGCGCAGCGGCTTGCCACCGGCCCAGTCCGGTTCGGACAAGTGCAGGTAGGCCAGGTTGCGCTTGGCCAGCTCGCCGATCAGGTACAGGCCCGCAGCCTCCTGGTCCTCGCCATTGTCGATGCCGTTGAAGCCGCCCAGCGGGAAGATGCGGATACCCACGCGATCGGCGCTCCACTGGGCAATGGCGGCATCCACCGCTTCGAGCACGATGCGCGCGCGGTTCTCGACACTGCCCCCGTAGCGGTCCTCGCGGGTGTTGGCACTGGGGGTGAGGAACTGGTGCAGCAGGTAGCCGTGGGCGGCGTGCAGCTCGATGAAGTCGAAACCCGCCTCGCGGGCATTGGCCGCGGCCTGGCCGAAGTCGGCGACGATGCCGGCGATCTCGGCCGCGCTCAAGGCGCGTGGGGTCGAGGTTTCGACCCGGATCACATTGCGGTTTTCGTCTCGCAGGCTGGTGCGGGCATTGGCCGCCAGCGCCGACGGCGCCACCGGTGCCTGGCCCTCGGGCTGCAACGAGGTGTGCGAGACCCGGCCGGTGTGCCACACCTGCACGGCGCTGTGGCCGCCCTCGGCATGGATGCCGTCGTTGACCCGGCGCCAGCCGGCAATCTGTTCGGCGGTGTGGATGCCTGGCGAGCCGGAATAGCCCTTGGCCTGGAACGAGATCTGCGTGGCCTCGCTGATGATCAGCCCGGCACTGGCGCGCTGACGGTAGTACTCGGCCATCAGCGGTGTGGGAATGTCGCCTGGCTCCTGGCTGCGCAGGCGGGTCAGCGGCGCCATGAACACCCGGTTGGGCAGGGTGAGCGGGCCAAGTTGCAGGGGTTCGAACAATTTCATGGAAGCACCGTTTCAAGGAGGATTCGATGCCGCGCACGATACCGAGGTGATTGGGGAAAGGGGGGACCGGGTGACTGGCACAACGGGCGCCAATGGGGATTAGCGGGTGCATACAGCCGCTCATCACTGGCCTGTATTGACTTGCCAGCCGGGCCCAGGCTACTTTTCCACCCCATGAACACACGCCTGCAGTGCCGCGCCCCAAGCATTATTACCGCCATTATCGGATTGGCGGGCTAGCGCACACATGCACGAAACCCGCCCTGGAGGCGGGTTTTTTCTCTCTGACTCCTGGGCCCTTGAAAACAACCAGGAGTCATCGATGACCAGCCTCAGCCTTCCCTCGCGTACCCCCGTAACACCGCAACAACTGCTGTCCGAGCAGGTGCGGCGGATTCTCTCGGCGCCGGTGTACGACCTGGCCATCGAAACCCCGCTGCAAGGCGCCCCGGCGCTGTCGGCCAGCCTGGGCAACCAGGTGCTGCTCAAGCGCGAGGACCTGCAACCGACCTTCTCCTTCAAGATCCGTGGTGCCTACACCCGGCTCTCGCGCCTGAGCCCCGCCCAGCGCGCCCGCGGCGTGATCACCGCCTCGGCCGGCAACCACGCCCAGGGCGTGGCCCTGGCCGCCGCGCACCTAGGGCTGAACGCCACCATCGTCATGCCCACCACCACGCCCTCGCTCAAGGTCGAGGGCGTGCGCTCGCGGGGTGGCCAGGTCGTGCTGCATGGCGAGAGCTTCCCCCACGCCCTGGCCCACGCCCTGGCGTTGGCCGATAGCCAGGGGGCGACCTTCGTGCCGCCGTTCGACGACCCTGATGTGATCGCCGGCCAGGGTACGGTGGCCATGGAGATCCTGCGCCAGCACCCGGGCCGGCTGGACGCGATCTTCGTGCCGGTGGGCGGCGGCGGGTTGATCGCCGGCATCGCCGCCTACGTCAAGTACCTGCGCCCCGAGGTCAAGGTGATCGGTGTCGAGCCGCAGGACTCCAACTGCCTGCAGGCGGCCATGGCCGCTGGCGAGCGGGTGGTGCTGGCGCAGGTCGGCACCTTCGCCGACGGCGTGGCGGTGGCGCAGGTTGGCGCGCACTGTTTCGAGCTGTGCCGGCACTTCGTCGACGAGGTGGTGACGGTCAGCAGCGATGAGCTGTGCGCGGCGATCAAGGACATCTACGACGATACCCGCTCGATCACCGAACCCTCCGGCGCCCTGGCCGTGGCCGGGATCAAGAAGTACGTGGCCCGCACAGGCGCCCAGGGGCAGACGCTGGTGGCCATCGACTCAGGCGCCAACGTCAACTTCGACCGCCTGCGCCATGTGGCTGAGCGCGCCGAGCTGGGCGAGCAGCGCGAAGCGGTGATCGCCGTGACCATCCCCGAATGCCCCGGCAGTTTCCGCGCCTTCTGCCTGGCGCTGGGCAAGCGCCAGATCACCGAGTTCAACTACCGCTACTACCCGGGCAGGGCGGCGCGCCTGTTCGTTGGCGTGCAGACCCACCCCCAGCACGACCCGCGTGAAGCGCTGCTGGCCAGCCTGGGCGCGCAGGGCTACCCGGTGCTCGACCTGACCGACAACGAGCTGGCCAAGCTGCACGTGCGCCATACCGTGGGCGGGCACGCGGCGCCAGGGGCCAGCGAGCGGGTGCTGCGCTTCGAGTTTGCCGAGCGGCCCGGGGCCTTGCTGGGCTTTCTCGAACGCTTGGGCAAGCGCTGGAACATCAGCCTGTTCCACTACCGCAACCACGGCGCGGCGCAGGCGCGGGTGTTCGCCGGGCTGGAGGTGCCGGACGCGGAACTGGCCGGGTTGCCGCAGGCGCTGGAAGCGATGGGTTATCCGTATTGGGACGAGACGGATAACCCGGCGTATCGGTTGTTCATGGGGTAGCCGGTTTGCCCAAGGGTTGCCCTGGATCAACGCCGCACAGCGCGTTCAGGCAGATGCTCAAGCCCTACCATTCGCTTGAGAGGGCCTGGCCATGAGCAGCACGTTCTTCATCCCCGCCGTCAATATCATGGGCATCGACTGCCTGGAGGAGGCGATGGCCGCCATCGCCGGTTATGGCTTGCGCAAGGCGTTGATCGTCACCGACGCGGGCCTGGTCAAGGCCGGCGTGGTCGAGCGGATCGCCGGCATGCTGGCCATGCGCGATATCGACGCGCGGGTGTTCGACGGCGCCAAGCCCAACCCGAGCATCGCCAACGTCGAGGCAGGGCTGGCCATGCTGCGCCGCGAGGGCTGTGACTGCGTGGTGTCGCTGGGCGGCGGCTCGCCCCACGATTGCGCCAAGGGCATCGCCTTGTGCGCGACCAACGGCGGGCATATCAGCGACTACGAGGGCGTCGACCGGTCGAGCAAGCCGCAGCTGCCGCTGATCGCGATCAACACCACCGCCGGCACTGCCAGCGAGATGACCCGCTTCTGCATCATCACCGACGAGGCGCGCCATGTGAAAATGGCCATCGTCGACCGCAACGTCACGCCGCTCCTGTCGGTCAACGACCCGGCGCTGATGGCCGGCATGCCCAAGGGCCTGACCGCGGCCACTGGCATGGATGCGCTGACCCATGCCATCGAGGCCTATGTCTCGACCGCCGCCACGCCGATCACCGATGCCTGCGCGCTCAAGGCCATCGGCCTGATCAACGACAACCTGCGCCAGGCGGTTGCCGACGGCGCCGACCTGCAGGCGCGGGAGAACATGGCCTATGCCCAGTTCCTCGCGGGGATGGCGTTCAACAATGCATCGCTTGGGTATGTGCATGCCATGGCCCACCAGCTGGGCGGCTACTACGACTTGCCCCATGGCGTGTGCAACGCGGTGTTGCTGCCCCATGTACAACGTTTCAATGCCAAGGTCAGTGCCGTGCGCTTGCGCGATGTGGCCAAGGCCATGGGCGTCAAGGTGTGCGGGCTGGATGCCGAGCAGGGCGCCGGGGCGGCGATTTCGGCCATCGAGCACCTGGCCGCGGCCATCGGTATCCCGGCCGGGCTGGCGGAGCTGGGGGCCAAGGTCGAGGACGTGCCGGTACTGGCGGCCAATGCGCTGAAGGATGCCTGTGGCCTGACCAATCCGCGGGTGGCCAGCCAGGTGGAGATCGAGGCGATCTTCAAGGCGGCGTTCTAGAACGGCGTGGTAAGTGGCTGGCGCCTACGGGCATTGCAGGTCGCAGACGGCGTAGGAGCCGGCCTTGCCGGCGAACACCGGCGTAGCCGGTGCCAGCCACCGCGTCGCCTGGTTCGCCAGCAAGGCTGGCGCCCACGGGCATTGCAGGCCGCAACCGCCGTAGGAGCCGGCTTGCCGGCGAACACCGGCGCAGCCGGTGCCAGCCACCGCGTCGCCTGGTTCGCCAGCAAGGCTGGCGCCCACGGGCATTGCAGGCCGCAACCGCCGTAGGAGCCGGCCTTGCCGGCGAACACCGGCGCAGCCGGTGCCAGCCGCCGCGTCGCCTGGTTCGCCAGCAAGGCTGGCGCCCACGGGCATTGCAGGCCGCAACCGCCGTAGGAGCCGGCCTTGCCGGCGAACACCGGCGCAACCGGTGCCATCCACCGCGTCGCCGGGTTCGCCAGCAAGGCTGGCGCCTACGGGGCCGGGACAGACTCCAAACGCGCTGGCTAACGCTCGCGCATGAAGAACCCCGCCACGTACTTGCGGAAGGTCTCCAGGCTCTTGAAGTCGGCATAGCGCTTGAAGTTCTCGGCATCCGGCTCCGGCCCCAGCGGTTGCTCGAGCAAC
The DNA here is from genome assembly GCF_019139535.1 of Pseudomonas muyukensis. Lineage (NCBI taxonomy): Bacteria > Pseudomonadati > Pseudomonadota > Gammaproteobacteria > Pseudomonadales > Pseudomonadaceae > Pseudomonas > Pseudomonas muyukensis. Next base: position 3,195,760 of record NZ_CP077073.1, read on the forward strand.
GACACCGACAACACCCGGTCCTGGTCCGAGGTCAACACCAGCTCGTCCATCACCTGGCCGCCGATCACCGGGCGGCGCATCAGCACCTTCACCCCCTTGCTGGCCATCCAGTCGATCAGCGACACCAGCGCCTTCAGGGGCTCGCGCTCTTCGTCGCGGTATACCGGGAACAGCTGCCCGCGCGACAGCACCGGCACGCTGGCGACATGGATCAGCTCGTAGAAATGGCTGCCGGCGGTGGCCGGTGAATACAGTGCCAGGGCCAGCAGCGGCCCGCTGGCGCGGCTGCCACCCCAGTACTGGTGGTGGCCCTGGAAGTCGAAGCCGTCCTCGCTGCGGTTGTTGAACAGCTTGCGGCCCTTGATCTGGTCGACGCAGTCCAGCAGCAGGCCATGCCGACGGTGGTTGCCGAACACCGTGGCTTCACGTAGCCGGGCCTTGAGCATCATCATGTGCTTCATGTCCAGGCGCGTTTCCAGGTAGTTGCTGGCCGGCACCCGCTCCAGCAGCGGGTAACGGCCGGCCACCCCGCGCAGCTCGGCGAACTGGGCGGTGAGGTCCTTCTTCAGGTGCGTGGCATAGACGTTCAGGCCACTGGCCTCGATCCAGGTCAGCAGCAACGACAGCAGGCGTTGCTGCTCACGGCGTTCGCCGGGCTCGCGCGGCCCGCCGGTGGTGTCGCCGTCGCCTGCACGGCGATAGTCGCCCAGCAGGCGCAAGGGGGCATCCGGCGCCAGCCAGGCGGCGGGGGGGGGGTGGTCCTGGGCGCTGGCGCCGGCCTCGCGCTCATCCTTGCTGAACGGGCAGCCCGGGGTGTGTTCGGGGGTGTCGGGGTTGTTGCGCAGGAACAGGGTGCCGGTGTTGCCGTTGAGCGACACATTGAGCACCGGCAGGGCATCCTGGCGGCAATCGCAGGCCAACCACTGGTTGGCGCTGCGCACTTTCATCAGCCATTGGTTGGCCTGCAGCAGGCGGGGGCCGGCCAGGGTGCCAGCGGCAAAATCGGCCAGCAGTTCCTCTTCGGCCAGGGTCAGGCTGCGCACTTGTGCTCCGGATTTTTCGATGATACGCATTGAGAAGCAGCTCCAAGCTACGAGCCTCAAGCTTCAGGCAAAGCGCGGCGGCTTTCAACTTGAAGCTTGCAGCCTGGAGCCTGCCGCTCACTGGCCGCCGAACAGTTTGGCGGCGCGGGCGCGGATTTCCTCGGGGCTGAGGTCTTCCTTGTGGGTGGAGACGAACCACAGGTTGTTGAACGGATCCTTCAGGGTGCCGCTGCGGTCGCCGTAGAACTGGTCCTGGACTTCGCGCACCTGTGTCGCGCCGGCGCGCAAGGCCTGGGCATAGACTTTGTCGCAGTCCTCGACATACAGGTGCAGGCCAACTGCTGGCGTTTCGATGGTCTCGCTGGGTTTGAGGCCGCCCTCCATGTCGCAGGGCGAGCCGAGCATCAGCGAGGAGTCGCCGATTTTCAACTCGGCATGGCCGATGCTGCCGTCAGGGCCTTCGAGGCGGAACATTTCCACGGCGCCGAAGGCGCTCTTGTAGAACTCAATGGCCTTGGCGGCCTCCTTGATGCCGAGGTAGGGGGTGAGGCTGTGCTGGCCTTCGGGGATGGGCTTGGCTGCCATTTGCGTAATCTCCTTTCACGTGGGGTGGGTTGCAACGCCTTGGTGATTAGAGTCGTCTGCGCGGGCGGAAAATCGACTGTCGCCTTATATCGATTGTCTCTAAAAAAGCGAAGGGGCCGCGATGTGGCCCCATTTGCTCGTCAGCTTCAGAAGATGTAGTCGGTGGTCAGGAAACTCGACTGGCGATTACGGATGATCTCGCTGATCAGTTCTTTATTCGCCGCCTGGAACTTGGTCGCCACCAGGGTGCGAATGGAGAACACCCGCAGTGCGTCATGCACCGACAAGGTCCCCTCGGCACTGTTCTTGCGGCCGTTGAACGGGTAGGTGTCCGGCCCGCGCTGGCACTGGGCGTTGAGGTTGATCCGGCCGACCTGGTTGGCGAAGGTGTCGACCAGCGCGCCGATGGTCGCCGGGTCGTTGCCGAACAGGCTCAGCTGCTGGCCATAGTCGGAGTCGAGCACGTAATCGACCACCGTCTGCAGGTCGCGGTAAGGCACCACCGGCACCAGCGGGCCGAACTGCTCTTCGTGGTACAGGCGCATGTCGGCGCTCACCGGGTACAGCAGGGCCGGGTAGAAGAACGAACCGCGGCTGAGCCCGCCGCCTGCGTTGAGCACCCGCGCGCCTTTGCCTGTGGCGTCGGCCACCAGGCCGTCGAGGTAGTCGAGTTTGCCCGGCTCCGGCAGTGGCGTCAGCGCCACGCCTGGCTCCCACGGCATGCCTGGCTTGAGTGCGGCGAGCTTGCGCTGGAACTTGTCGAGGAAGGCCTCGACCACGTCTTCATGCACGAACAGGATCTTCAGCGCGGTGCAGCGCTGGCCATTGAACGACAGCGCGCCGGTGACGGCTTCCTCGACGGCGTTGTCGAGGTCGACCTGGGGCAACACGATCCCTGGGTTCTTGGCGTCCAGGCCGAGGGCGGCGCGCAGGCGGTGCGGGCGTGGGTGGAGCTTTTTCAGGTCGCTGGCGGCCTTGTGGGTGCCGATGAAGGCGAACACGTCGACCTTGCCGCTGGCCATCAGCGCGCTGACAGTCTCGCGCCCGCGCCCGTAGATGACGTTGATCACCCCGGCCGGGAAGCTGTCGCGGAAGGCCTCGAGCAGCGGGCGAATCAGCAGCACGCCGAACTTGGCTGGCTTGAACACCACGGTATTGCCCATGATCAGCGCCGGGATCAGGGTGGTGAAGGTCTCGTTGAGCGGGTAGTTGTAGGGGCCCATGCACAGCGCCACGCCCAGCGGTGCGCGGCGGATCTGGCCGAGGGTGCCTTGCTCGAGCTCGAAGCGGCTGGAGCGGCGGTCGAGGTCTTTCAGGGCATTGATGGTGTCGACGATGTAGTCGCAGGTGCGGTCGAACTCTTTTTCCGAGTCCTTGAGGTTCTTGCCGATCTCCCACATCAGCAGCTTGACCACCGCCTCGCGCTGCTCGCGCATGCGCGCCAGGAAGGTCTCGACATGCTGGATGCGCTCGGCCACGCGCATCGTCGGCCAGGCGCCGCGGCCCTTGTCATAGGCCTGCACGGCAGCGTCCAGGGCGCTGAGGGCGGTATCGGCGTCGAGCAGCGGCGCGCTGCCGAGGATCACCTGGCGTTCGCTGTCGCCGTCCTTGAGCCACACCGGGCTGCGCACCGTGGCCAGCGGGCCATCCCAGCGCCGCAGTTCGCCGGCCACCAGGTAGTCGCGTTGCTCCAGGGGTTGGCCCAGGCGCCACTGCGCCGGGATGTCCTCGGGGGTGGGAAACAGCGAATCGAGCAGGCGGTCCATGGTGTACTGCACCTCTTGTAGATGGCGGGGTGAAACGCTTCAGCCATGGAGCATGCACCCCGCGTCGGAAAAACACCAGTCTGGCTCAACATCGCCGCGACTGCGCCGATACACAAGGCATCGCTTCCGACCTCAGACCTATGATCCGCAACGAACGTTTTTCCTTCGACGACCCGCCAGCCCCACCGGGGGCGCTGCGTCGCACGCTCTATCGCCTGCTGCCGGTAGGTTTCGCCGTGATCGGCATCGGTCTGTCGCTGGTGTTGGGCCACCTGGATGCGCGGCGCGAGGAAAGCGAGCAGATCGCCAACCTCGCGGCCAGGCTGTCCGGGCTGCGCAGCGCGCTGGAGGCGCAACTGCGCGCATCGTTCGCCGAAGCCGAGGGCATTGCGCAACTGATCAGCACCGACGGCAGCATCAGCATCGACCACTTCCATGGCATGGCCCGCGATGCCCTGGACTCGGTGCCGTACATGCACCACATCGCCCTGGCGCCCGCCGATGTGATCCGCGATGTCTACCCGCTGCAGGGCAACGAGCAGATCGTCGGCCTGAACTACCGTCGCCTGCCCGACCAGTTCCCGCTGCTGGCCGTGGCCCGCGACAGCGGCCAGCCGGTGCTGGCCGGGCCGCTGCAGCTGTACCAGGGGGGGCGGGCGCTGGTGTACCGGCGCCCGGTGTTCATCAGCGCCAAGCGTGGGGTCAAGCTGTACTGGGGCAATATCTCGATCGTCGCCGATATCGACCGCCTGCTGCTGGCCGCCGGCCTGCGCCCGGAGACCGGCTTCGAGCTGGCGGTGCGCGGCAGCGATGGCAAGGGCGCCGAGGGTAGTTTGATCTGGGGCGACCCGCAGTTGTTCGACGACCCGCAGGTGACGCTCGATGTCGAGGTGCCGGGAGGCGTCTGGCAACTGGTGGCCGCGCCGCGTGGCGGCTGGGCGGAGCTGAACCTGTTCGGCTCGCCGCTGTTCCTGTTCGCCCTGACCAGCACGGGCTTGTTCAGCCTGTTCGTGGCCCAGCTCAATCGCAAGCAGCGTCAGCTCGAACAGCGCAACCGCGCGTTGCGCCAGTACCAGGCGCAGCTCGAGCGCCTGGCCCATTACGACACCATCACCGGGCTACCCAACCGCGTGCTGTTCCAGCGCCAGTTGGGCGAGGCGATCGTGCACGGCCATGGCCTGGCCGTGCTGATGCTGGATATCGACGGCTTCAAGCAGGTCAACGACAGCCTTGGCCACCCGATGGGCGACCTGCTGTTGCAGCAGGCCACCGCGCGCTTCCTGCAGGAGCTCGATAGCCAGGATCAGGTCTGCCGCCTGGGCGGCGATGAGTTCGTGTTCATGCTGCAGGGCACCCAGGGCCAGGTGAACCACCAGGTCCGCGCCTTGCTGCGCAGTTTGCAGCGGCCTTTCGACCTCAATGGCAACGCCGCGCTGGTCACCGGCAGCATCGGCCTGGCCTGGTGTCCGCAGCATGGCGAAGACCCCGACAGCCTGCTGCGCCATGCCGACACGGCCATGTACGCGGCCAAGGAAAGTGGCCGGGACGCCTGGCGGCCCTATCATCCGGACATGACCGCGCGGCTGCAGCAGCGCCTGGAGCTGGAGCGCAACCTGCACCGGGCCCTGGAACACAACGAGTTCGAGCTGTGGTACCAGCCCAAGGTGGACCTGTTCAGTGGCCGCCTGGAAGGCGTCGAGGCGCTGTTGCGCTGGCGTGACCCGGAGCATGGCCTGGTTTCGCCAGGCGAGTTCATCCCGTTGGCCGAGCGCACCGGGCTGATCATCCCCCTCGGCGAGCGGGTGCTGGAGCTGGCCTGCGCCCAGCTGGCCGCCTGGCGCGACGGCGAAGGTGTGCCGGGGCCGCTGGCGATCAACGTCGCTGCCTTGCAGATCGAGCGCAGTGACTACGTCACCAGCCTGGCCTCGGCGCTGCAGCGCCATGGCCTGGCGGCCAGCCTGCTGGAGGTGGAAATCACCGAGAGCCTGCTGATGGAAAGCCAGCAGCAGGCCTGCGCGGTGCTGGCGCAGTTGCGGGCGATGGGCGTGGCCACCGCGGTGGACGACTTCGGCACCGGCTATTCGTCGTTGGCCTACCTGCGGGCGCTGCCGATCGATCACCTGAAGATCGACCGCGCGTTCATCAAGGACCTGCCAGGTGATGACGACGCCATCGCCGTGGCCCGGGCGATCATCGACCTGGGGCATGCCTTGGGTTTTCGCATTACCGGTGAGGGTATCGAGACCCAGGAGCAGTACGACTTCCTGCGCAACGCCGGGTGTGACCAGGGGCAGGGCTTCCTGCTTGGCCGGCCGATGCCGGCGCAGGCCTTGCGGCGCTGGTTGCGCGACCACCAGGAGCGTCAGCGGCAACCGCTGCGCTGAGTGTTTGCAGGGGTGTTCGCCGAGCGTGTTGCAGCGCCTATCAGACCGAGCGCCGCCCGCGCGGCGCTCGGTCTGATAGGCGCTGCAAGGGTCGTGGCGGGCCCCTGCTGGCCTTGATGCGATCCTCTCCCTACACCACCGGCGCACGCTGCACCAGGCTGGTGTAGCTGACCCGGGGTCGGTCGCCCAGGCGCTGCTCGATCAGCGCCTTGAGCGATTCGCCGCGGGCCAGGTAGGCGTCGCCGAAGTCCTGGCTGCCCAGGGCACTGGGGTGGGCCACCACCTCCAGCACGCCATGGGCCGGCGCCAGGCCCGCGCGCACATCGGCCGGGGTGCACACATGGTCGGCGGTGACCCCGCACAGCTGGTGCAGGCGCCGGTTGAGCAAGGTCTTGAACAGCCGTTTCAGCGGGCCGATGTTGTGGCCGATGTTGCGCGCCAGGCGGATCGGCACGCCCTGGCTGCGGGCGAAGCGGGCGACCACCTCGCCGACCGGCCAGATATTGTGCACGTGCTGGTGCGAGTCCAGGTGGCTGGGCATCAGGCCATGGTCCAGGCAGTGCTTCCACTGCGCCTCCAGCTCCTGCGCCACCGCCGCCCGCTCGCGCCGCGACAGGCGCAATGTGCGCTGTTTCAGGCGCAGGTCGAACTCGCCGTGGGGCGTGCAGAAACGCGGCTCGGCAAGGATCGCCCGGCTCAGCGGGCGGCCGTAGGTCAGGTTGAAATGCAGGCCCACCCGGCCCTTGAGCGCCGGTTGCTGGGCCAGCGTGCAGGCGGCGGCGAAAGCCGGCATGTTGGCCATGGCCGTGGCCGAGCTGATCAGCCCGGCCTGGAAGGCATGCAGGATCACCGCGTTGGTGTGGGCGCTGAGGCCGAAATCGTCAGCGTTGACTATGACCTGGGAGGGCATCCGGGTGCTCCTGTGGTGGGGTCGGGGCAAGGGTGCCAGGTGTGCCGGTCTTGCGCAGGCGCGGCTTGAGCCATTGCCAGGTACGTTGCGCCAGGCCCAGCAGCAGGCCGTCGGGGCGCCAGCTGTAGCTGCTCAGGCGCCAGTGTTCGAGGTGGCCGGTCTGGCGTTCGTGGAGCTGGTGGCTGGAATTGTTCAGGCTGACCCGCGAGGCGTCGACCCACTTCCAGTCCTGGTCCAGCCCCCAGTGAATCCACTCCTCGAGCAGCACGCGGCCACTGCCCAGGTCGCGGTGTTCGGGCGCGAAGGCGAGGTTGTAGTCGTACACCCGGCCGCGTTCGAGCAGGCCCAGGCGGTAGCTGATGCAGCGTCCGTCCAGTTCCAGCAGCACCAGGCAGACCAGGCCCTCGGCGGCCAGGGCGGTGAACGCCTGGTACATCCATTGGCGCTGCAGCTCGCCCGAGAAGATGCCGACCTCGTCGTCGCCTTTCCAACTGGCGGCCTCGACGGCGCTGATGGCGTCGAGCAGTGCGCCGATGTTCTCGGGGGTGGCGATGACCCGCCGGACCTGGGCACCGCAGGCGCCGATGCGCTTGCGCGCGCGGCGCAGTTTGTAGCGCGGGTCGCCGCTGACTTCCTGGCGATCGCCTTCGTTGATGCGGTGCACCGGCACACGGCAGCTCAGGCGCTGCTGCCAGGTGGAGCTGGCCGCAGCCCATTGGCGTAGCCAACCATCGGTCTCGGGGTGGTCCGGCACTTCGCTCAGTTGCAGCAGGGCATGGGGCAACTGCCTGCGAATGGCCTGCAGCACCTGCTCGGCGTACAGCGCCGGCAGGTCGATGAGCAAGGCGATGCGATCGCTCAGCGGGTGGCCGAGGTGGCGCACCACCGGGGCCAACAGCGGGCCGAAGGGTTCCCGGCAGCGAATCAGCGGCAGGCACAGGCACAGGTGTTGGTCCTGGTAGCCGAGCAGCACTTGCAGCTGCTGGCCGGGCGCCAGCGCGGCCTCGGCGGCGCGCAGCCAGCCGAGGTGGTTGAACGGCGTGCTGGCAGGCAGGCGCTTGCGCAGCGCCTCGTACTCGCCGGCGGGGAAGTCGTGGCTGCGCAACGACGCGCACCACTTCAGCACCAGGCTCACCGGCTCAACTCGCGGTGGCCGCAGAGGCTTGCGGCTCCGGCTTGCGCAACGGTTCCAGGCGCGACTCGCTGTAGCGGCTTTCGCGGAAGAACTTCCAGCGACCGAACAGGCAATACACGTTCATGATCCGTCCTTGTTCCTGGTAGCCCATGCGCAGGTGCAGCTTGAGCGCCGGGATATTGTGCTGCTCGCAGACATCCACCACCTTGTTGCAGCCCTGGGCGGCCATGGCTTGCCACAGCGCCAGTTGCAGGTCCACCGACAGCTCGGTGCCCCAGTACTTGCGGATCAGTTCGCCGCCGAACTCGAAGAACTCGCCGGGCCCGACCGGGAACCAGCAACCGTAGTAGTGGCGGTCGTGGTAGTGGCGGTTGCTGCCCCAGATGAACGCCACCGCGTCGTTGTCGTCGTCGACGAACATCAGCCCGGTGTGGCCCTCGGCCGCCAGTTCGCGCATGGTATCGACACGGTCGCCAAAATGCCGGGCGAAGGCCTGCGCGTTGTGCACGTTGATGGTCTCGACGCGCAACGCGCCATAGGGTTTGAGGCGGTGCGGCGGCACCGGGCTGACCAGGTCGCGCTCCATCCACAACAGTTGCCAGTGGTAAAAGACGTAGTGCCGCCAGGCGCTACCGAGGGTGTTGCGCAGTCCTTTGCGCTTGATGCGCTCCTGGAGCTTGGTCAAAGCACTCATGGTGCCTCCTGTACGTGGCAGGTCGAGATGCGTCTCATGACGCCTTCCAGGTCAGGGCGAACACGGTTTGCCCTGGCAATTGAAAACGTAGCTGACCGTCGCGGCAGTCGTAGTGGCCGCGGCGGCTCTGGTTGTCGGGGCCGAACAGTTCCAGCTGGCCGGCAGGGCAGTTGCCCAGGGTGAGCGCGACCTGTTGCAGGCGCTCGGCCTTGTTCACCCCCAGCAGGCTGCGTTGCCGCTGGCGGGCCATGGCCAGGGCGTCGACTTCGAAGGCGTCGTTGTCCAGCGCCAGCACCTGGTCCAGCCAGTGGCGCTGGATGAACTGCTGGGCCAGGCCCACCGGCTTGAGTTCGTAGCGCTCGCCGCCGGCGTCGCGCAGCATGCCCTTGGGCCACTCGGGCTCGTCGGCGACGTGGAACCAGTTGAGCATGTCGAGCAGGCCGTCGCTGGCGGCGTTGATCACCACCGAGGTCCACCACAGGCCGGCGTAGTGGCTGTTCTGCTCGTAAGGGCTCAGGCTCGAGCCGCTGGACAGGTTGGTCTGGTCCAGCAGCAGCGCCTTGCGCGGCCGGCCCTGGCCGTCCAGGCCGACCAGCGCGGCGGCCTGGCGCACGCTGTCGCGGTAGCTGCGAGTGGCGAGCAGGTCGCGGACCATCCACTCGTGCCAGGCCAACGCGTCGATCTGCGCGTCCTGTTCGGCGAGCAGGCGCCGCGCCCAGTCGATGCCACGGCGTTGCTTGCCGTCCTCGGCGAAGGGGCCGCCGGTGAAGCGCGACGAGGCCGGCATGGCGATGCGGACCCCGGCCTGATGGGCGCCGGGGTAGTCGCGCACGCGCTTGGCCATGGCCTGGAAGAAATCCCGGTAGCTGGCATAGTCGCGGTAGTTGAGGTTGGGTTCGTCGGCGAAGGCCAGGTAGTGCAGGCCCTGGCCGCCAAGGGCCTTGGTCGCCTCCAGCCAGGCGCCGAGGGCGTCGTGGCTGGTACGGTCGCTGCGCAGGTCGGCCACCCGGGCGCTGCCGGCCAGCAGGGTGATGTCCTGGCGAATGCCGAAACGTTGTTGATAGAGCTTGCGCCAGGGGTTCTCGAAATCGGGCTGGCGCTGCAGCACATCGACGAAGCTGTAGTAGCCGGCGGCCTGGGGGCGCAGGGCATCGAGGGCGGCGAAACTCGAGGCTGGCGGCAGCACGTAGGGCAAGGCTACCCCCAGCTTCGGGGTGGGGCCGAGGACCTTGTCGGCCAGCTTCAGGCGCACCTGGCCGGGGGCCTGGGGCAGGTCGCCGAGGTCTTCGGCGCGCTGGGCGAACAGGTTGGCGCTGCCATCGAGCCAGAACGCCGCCTTGCCGCTGCCTTGCAAGGACAGGCGCCAGGTCTCGTCGCGGTTGCTGGTGGGCAGCGCCTGCTGGTCGAAACGCCAGTAGGCAGGGTAGGGCTTGAGCGCCAGTTGCACGCGCCGACCATCGCCCAGCCGCTCGGCGAACAGGCCATGCACGCCGCCGTGGTACTTGCCGGCGAGGATCGCCTGTTCGCCAGCCTTGACCCGCAAGTACAGGGTCACCCCGGGGCCGACCTCGGCGCTGAAATGCACCTTGGTCGGGGCGAACAGCGCGCGGGTGCTGGCGGCGTGCTGGATGCGGTAGTCGCGAAAGCTGTAGCCGGGAATTTCCAGGCGGTAGGTGCCCTGGCCCGGCGCCAGTGGCCAGCGTTGCGTGCCGCGGACTTGCTCGGCGCTGATGGGCCGTTCGCCGACCAGGCGGCCCTGGCCGTCGAGCAGGAACAGCCGCTCGGCGTTGGCGTCGGCCTGCCAGGCTGGGCGCCACTGGATGCGCACTTGGTCGTCGCGGGTCGGCAGCAGGTACAAGCTGCCATCGCGGATCTCGCCCCATTGCAGCGGCGCCGCAGGCAGCGCGGGCGGGAGCAGCATGGCGAGCAGCAGCAGGGCCCTCATGCCGGCCTCCGTTGCAGCATCTGGCGCAGCGGCGCCAAGTCGCTGGGCAGGATGATCAGCGTGCGCGCCACTGGCACGCCGCTCAGGCGGCAGTACAGCGCCAGCATGGCCACGGTCACCGCCAGGTAGGCGATCGAGGAGGCCGCCGCGGCGCCGACGATGCCCCAGGTCGGGATCAGCAGCACATTGAGCAGCAGGTTCAAGGCGGCCCCCGCGCCCATCAGCAGCGACACCGTGCCGGGGCGGTTCTTGCCCAGCAGGTCCAGGCGCAGGATGCTCGCATAGCACAGCCCCAGCAGCCCGGGCAGCAGCGCCAACAAGGCCGGGTAGGCCGGCGCGTAGTCGGCGCCGAACAGGGTGACGATCAGCCATTGGCCGATCAGCGCCATGCCCAGGCAGGCGCCGAGCATCACCGTGGCGGTCAGGCGCAGGGCCAGCGGGGTCAGGCGTTCCATGCCGGTATCCTGTTGCAGCAGGCGTTTCATCAGCGGCGTGGTGACGGCCTCGGGGACGATCAGCAACAGTTCGGCGGCGGCGCTGGCCATGGCGTAGTGGCCCAGGGCGGTGCTGCCGAGCAGGGCGCCGATGAACAGGTAGTCCGAGCGCAGGATCAGTTGCTGGAACAACAGGTCCGGGTGGCTCTTGGCGCTGTAGGCCAGCAGTTCGCGCTGGCCGCCGCGGTCCCAGCGCAGGCGCAGGCGATGCTGGCGGCCGAGCCACCACAGGCCCAGCACCAGCACCAGGGCGATGCCGGCCAGCCAACTGATCAGCGCGGCTTCCAGGGCCTGCTCGCGCCACATCCAGAACAGCCCGAGGAACAGCAGCAGCGGCGCCAGCGATTCGCTCAGGCGCAAGGCATTGAAGGCGCCGACGCCGCCGCTGGCGTTGTGCAGGGTCAGCAGGCCGCTCTTGAGCACGGTCATCGGCACCGCCAGCAGCAACAGCCAGGCCAGCAGGCCCAGTTGCACGGTCACTGCCAGGTCGGCGCCGAACGAGCGCACCAGCACCACGCAGAGCAAGGTCAGCAGCCCGGCCAGCAGGCTGCCGTAGACCAGCACCTGGGTCAGCAGCAGGCCCATGTCGCGCTGCTTGGCCGCCTGGTAGCCGACCGCGCTGTTCAGGCCGCCGCTGGTGGCGGCGCTGATCAGCTCGGGCAGGGTGCTGAGCAGGGCGAACAGGCCGCGTTCGCTGGGGCCGAGGATGCGCGCCAGGAGCACGTTGCGCAGCAGGCGCAGGGCGATCATCGCCAGCTTGGTGGCCATGCTCAGGGCCAGCTGGCGCAGGTAGCTGTTGCGCATCATCCGCGTGCTCCGCGGCTGATGCGCCAGGCCAGCAGCGATGGGCGGCTGGCGTTGCGCTGGCTGACACCGATGCGCGGCAGGGCCAGGGGGTCGTCCTGGCCCTGGCAGATCCCCGGGCGGGTGCTCAGGGCGTAAGGGTAGCGGTGCGCGGCGACCCGCGCGCGCACCCGTGCGTCGTGGTCGCCGTTGGGGTAGCAGTACACCGGCAGTGGCGCGCGACAGCCGGCGCCGAGCGCGGCATGGCTGCGCTGCAGTTCCTCGTTGAGGCGGTGGTCATCCAGGTGCGGCAGCAGGGCGTGGCTGGCACCGTGCGGGCCGAAGCGCACCAGGCCGGAATCTTCCAGGGTGCGCACTTGCTGCCAGTCCATGGCCTGGGGCAGCGACTCCGGCGGGCAGGTGTCGGTCAGCAGGTGCAGGGCCTGGGGGCTGAGGCTCTTGAGCGTTTGCAGGTAGCGCGCCAGCACCAGGCTGCGGGCCTTGCTGTGGTCGTGCATGAAGTACGCCGCCGGCAATGGCCGGCCGAGCTTGCGCAGGCGCTCGATCAACAGCCGGCGGGCGTCCTCGCCATGGCTGCCCCACAGCGTTTCGCCGACGCTTTCCCACCAGAAGCGCTGGCGGCTGCCAATGTAGTCGGTGGACAGGAAGATGCTCGCCGGCACCTGGTGGCGCTGCAGCAGCGGGAAGGCATTGACCGCGTTGTCGCGCCAGCCGTCGTCGAAGGTCAGGGCCACCTTGGGCCGGGCATCGCCGCGGGGCGCCTGGTGGCTTTCCAGCAGGTCCATCAGGCTGACGCAGTCGAAGTGCCGTTGCAGCCAGCGCAGCAGCCCTTCGAAGGCGCGCGGGCCGACGCACAGCTCGTTGCGATGGGGCAGCGCGGCACTGGCGTCATCGGCCAGCACCCGGTGCAGCATGAGGATCACCCCGGCGCCGCGCAGTTCGGCGCGCCCGCGCGGCGACTTGAAGTACAACCAGCCACTGGCCTGCTTGATATGGGTCTTGATCGGCATGTCCGTCGCTCATCGATTCTGGTCGGGGTTCCATTGGCTGTAGCTGTGCCCGCGCAGGAACTGCCACAGGCCCACGCTCATGCCGGCCAGGGTGACCAGCACGAAGGCGGCCAGGCGGAACGGGCGCGGCAGCCGTCGCGGGCGTCGAGCAGCCCGGCGACGGCGGCGGCGTAGCCGAGCAGTTGCAAGGCCAGGGTCAGGCGGTAGAAACCGGGTTCGGCGGCCAGCCACAGGTTGGCCAGCAGCAGCGGCAGCAACAGCACCGGGGCCAGGCGGCGGATCAGCTTGTGGCTGAGCAGGGCAATGGCGTACAGCCCGTGGCGCGCGGGGTTGAGCAGCTCGCGGCGGGCGGCCAGGCTCAACAGGCCGCCGACGGTCACCCGCTGGCGGCGGCGGAACTGCTTGTCGGCCTCGTCCACGCCCTGGTCGATGACCAGCGCCTCGGGCACATAGACGATGCGCAGCCCCGCGGCGGGGGCGCAGGTGCTGATGTAGAAATCGTCGTTGACCTGTTTGGGGATAGGCTGGTACAGCGCACGGCGCAGGGCGAGCAGGGCGCCGTCGGCCGAGACCATGCAGCCGGTGCGGTTCTCCACCTTGCGCACCCAGGCCTCGTAGTGGCGGTACAGGCTGTCGCCGATGCTCAGGCCCTTGCCCGGGTCGGGGATGACCATGTGCCCGGCGCTGGCGCCGACCTGCGGGTCGGCGAAGGGTGCCAGCAGCAGGCCGAGGGTGTTGCCGGCCCATTGGTTGTCGGCGTCGGTGAACACCAGCAGCTCGCCGCTGCACTGCGCCACCGCGCTATTGAGCGCGCCGGCCTTGCCCAGGCGCGGCAGGTCCAGCACCTGCACCCGTGGATCGCCCACGGCCTGGGCCTGGGCCAGGGCCACGGTGCGGTCGCTGGAGCCGTCGCTGGCCACCACCACCTGCAGTTCGGCGGCGGCGTAGTCCTGGCCGAGCACACTGGCCAGCTTGGCCGCGATATGGCGCTCCTCGTTGTGCGCGGCGATCACCACGCTGACCCGCTGCGGCGCCAATGGCCCCGGTGTGCGGCGCGCGAAGCAAGGCGCGGCCAGGGTCAGCAGCAGCGGGTAGCCGACCCAGGCGTACAGCGGCAACAGCAGGCAAAGCCAGAAGATGATCTCAGCCACGGGCGGGCCTCCTTGCAGTGCGGTTGAACAGGCTGAGGATGAACGCCGCACCGGCCAGGTGCAGGCGCAACCAATGCAGGCCCCAGAGCTGCACGGTCAGCAGCAGGTCGCGGTGGCGACGGCTCTGGCGCAGGCTGAGGAACAACGCGGGCAGGGCGCTGAGCAGCAGCAGGCCCAGCGCCACGTGGGGGAAACCGTCCAGCAGCGCCGACAGGGCCATGGCGTCGAGCACCCAGGCGCCGACCGAAAGCAGCGGGAAGCGCAGCAGGCGCAGGCTCAAGCCGTGGCTGCGCAGCAGTTGCAGGTGGCTGCCCTGGCGCCACATTTCCTTGCCCAGCCATTCGCGCCAGCTGGCTTCGAAACCCCAGTGCAGCACCGCCGGTGCGCGCAGCACCCGCAGGCGCGCGCCGGCCGCGTGCAGGCGCAGGGTGAAGTCCTTGTCCTCGCCGGTGCGCAGGCGTTCGTCGAAACCGCCCACCTGCGCGAACCAGCTGCGGCGCATCAGCAGGTTGGGGGTCGGCAGCCAGGCGCTGTCCTGTACCGTCTGCCCGCAGCGCAAGGTGCGCCGTTGCCAGGCCTGGGCGAACCACGGCGCCTGGCGCGGGGTGTCGCAGTCCAGGGCGAACACATCGCCGTCGCCGCGACGCTGCAAGTCGAGCAACAGGTCGAGCCAGTGCTCGGGCACTTCGATGTCGGCGTCGAGGAAGGCCAGCCAGTCACCGTGGCTGGCAGCCACCCCGGCGTTGCGCAGGGCGCCGATGGCCACCCCTGGCAGCACCAGCACCTCGGCGCCATGGCCGCGGGCGATCGCCGGGCCTGCGTCGCTGGAACCGTTGTCCACCACGATCAGTTCGCAGGCCAGCCCCGCGGCGCTGGCGGCGCGGCGCGCGGCGTCGAGGGTGCGGCCAATATGGCGGGCCTCGTTGAACATCGGGATGACGATGCTCACCTGGCTCATCGGGCCACCCCCAGCGGCTGCGCGGCGCGGGCCTGGCCCAGCAGCACGCTGGACAGCGCCAGCATCAGCCACAGGTACTTGTGGCTCGGCGCGCTGAGGAACATCAGGAACAAGCCGATGGCCAGCATGCTCATGCTCAGGTGGGTCATCAGGTCGGCCTGGTCAGGGTCGCCGGCGGCCCGGAACGCGGCACGGGCCCGCCAGAAGTTGCGCAGGGCCAGGGCGATCATGCCGACGAACAGCAGGCCCGCCGGCAGGCCGACTTCGCTGAACAGCTCGAGGTAGGTGTTGTGGGCGCGCCGGTAAAGGTCGGTGGTCTTGCTGTTGACCGGGGCGAAGGCCTTGGAAAACCCGGTGTCGGCGTAATGCAGCGGGAAGGTGCCGGGGCCGGTGCCGAGCAGCGGGCTGTGGCTGATCATTTCCTTGCCCACCACCAGGTACGAGGCGCGCCGGCCCAGGGACTCGTCCTGGTGGGCGTTGACCCCGGACTTGAGCAGCATCAGCGACTGGATGCGCTCGGCGTAGCCGGCGGGCATCAGGGCCACGCCCAGCGGCAGGACGATGGCCAGGCCGAGCATGGCGAAGCCCAGGTGGCGCGGGCGGATGCGCGCCAACTGCTCGCGGTAGTTGTGCAGCACGATGCCCAGGCTGATCAGCAGCACCACCAGCCCCGAGCGTGATTCGGTCTTGGTCATGCCCACCAGCAGCAACAGGCAGCAGCCGGCCCAGAACAGCTTGACCGGCAGCTGCCGCGCCTTGATCGCCAGCCACAGGCCCAGGGGCATGGCGATGGTAATCAGCAGGGCGAAGGCGTTGGGGTCGAGCATGGCCGAGGCGCGGCCCTGTTCCTGGTATTTGCTGGAGAAGATCGCGAACAGGCAGGTGACGCAGACGCTGACGGTGATCAGCCGCGCCAGCAGCGGCAGGTTGAGGTCGCGGCCCACCAGCAGGGTGATGACGAACACCACCAGGCCCACCAGCAGCTCGCGCAGGTGGCCGCTGGACAGGGCCAGGTCGTCGCTGGTCCACAGGCTCAGCAGGTACAGGGCCATGAACGCCAGCAACAGGCGCCACTGGTTGCTGCGCAGCCGCTCGGCGGGCAGCTGGCGCACCGCCAGTTGCAGGCTGAGGATCAGCACCAGGCCGATGCCCACCAGTTTGGCGCCGGACACCAGGCCGTCCTTGAGCAGGCCCTCCAGTGGCACCAGGGTAGCGATCGCCAACAGGCCCCAGGCCGGCTTGCGGTACAGCGCCAGGGCGCCGGCCAGGCCGATCACCGCGCCGGGGGCCAGGTATGGGTAGGGGCTGGCCAGCAGGCCCAGGCTCAGCAGGGCCACCAGGCCCACCAGCGACAGGGGAATGATCATGCGACAACCTCCTCGGCCGTGCCCCGGTACACCAGGGCCCAGCGTTGTGCCAGGGTCGGCAGGTGGTAGCGTTCGCGTTGCGTGCGGCGGGCCCGGGCAATCAGCTCCGCGGCTTGCTCGGGGTCTTGCAGCAGGGCTTCGAGGTGCGCGCCCAGCTCGGCGGTGGCCAGGGGGCTGGCCAGCAGGCCGTTGCGACCGTGCTCGATGACATCGGGAATGCCGCCGACGCCGAAGGCCGCCACCGGTACGCCTTCCTGCATGGCCTCGAGCAGGATCATCGGCGTGCCTTCGGTGCGCGAGCTGATCACCAGGGCGTCGAGGCGCGCCATCCAGCCGCGCATGTCGCGCTGGAAGCCGGGCAGGGTGATGCGGGTGGTCAGACCGGCAGCGTCGATGCGGGCTTGCAGGAGGTCGCGTTCGGGGCCTTCGCCGAGCATCACGGCGTGGACCTGCGGGTGGCGCTGGCACACCGGGATCAGGGTGTCGAGGAACAGGTCGGGGCCTTTTTCGCTGGACAGGCGGCCGACATAGGCGGCGAGCCAGGTGTTGTGCTCGTGATCGCGATCCCTGTAGGAGCGGCCTTGTGTCGCGATCGGGCGCGAAGCGGCCGCCGGGGCATGGCAATCCGATGTGCCTGGATTATCGGCGTGAGAGGCCTTGGGGCCGCTGTGCGGCCCATCGCGACGCAAGGCCGCTCCTGCAGGGGCGTCAGCAGTTGTACTGGCCTCGGGCAGGCCGTTGGGAATCACCTGCAGCTTGACCTCGGGCACCCCGGCATCGCGGTGGATGCGGGCGATGCTCTGGGCCACGCAGACCACCGTCGCGACCGTCGGCGTGCGGCACAGCTGCAGGCTCAGCCAGGTGTAGAAGCGTTGCTTGCGGCTGCGCGGGGTGAAGCCGTGCTGGGTGCTGACCATCGGCAGGCGCCACAGGGTGGCGCCGATCCAGCCAAACAGCTGGCCCTTGAAGTTATGGCTGTTGACCAGCGGCCGCTGGCCGCGCTGCGCACCCAGCACCTTGAGCACCGCCAGCAGCCCATGGCAGGTTTCGCAGGCCACCCCGGCCTGGCGAAACCGTGCCACCAGCTCGGCCGGGGCATCGAGAAACAGCACGCGATGCTGGCCCGGCATGGCCTGGCAGTGGTCCAGGAGCATGCGTTCGGCGCCGTAGAACCCGCCACTGCTGAGCAGGTGCAGGATCGGCCGCTCGCAGGCCCGCAGCGCCGCGTTCAATTGCGCACCCAGTGCCACAGGCGGGGCAGCGACCAGGTCTTGTGCGGGTTGGGCAGGGCCGGGGTCTGGTCGTTGATCACCAGCAGTACCGGCAGGCCCAGCTGGTGGCCAATCTGCGCCGGATGCTTGAAGCGGTGGTCGAAGAACTCCTTGACATAGACCACGGCGATGGCCAGCAGCAAGCCGGTGATCAGGCCGAATGGAATGATCAGGCCGGGTTTCGGGAAGCTGGCGGCGGTCGGCTGGTAAGGCGCGCTGAGGATGCGCGCGTTGGACTGGCTGCCGTCGAGCAGGCCCTGGCCACGGCTTTCTTCATAACGCTGGGCATAGGTGGAGAAGGCCTTGTGCAGGGCGTCGATCTCGGTGTCCAGCTGGCGGGTCTTGCTCTGGGTCTCGCGCAGTTGCAGGATGCGCTGGCTGTAGTCGGCGATGCGCTGGGTCTTCTGCGCGATCACCTGCGCGGTCACGGCCAGGTCCTGCTGGCGCTCGCGAATGCGGTTCTCGACGATCTTGAGGAACTGCGCGCGCAACTGGGCAATTTGCTGGCGGGCCATGACCATCTGCTCGGCGCCGGGCTGGAACACCGTGGCATCACCGTTGTAGCGGGCCAGCTGGGTGGTCAGCTGCTCGCCGAGCTGCTTGATCTCGCGGTCCTCGAAGGCGATGTTGTCGACCGTGGTGGTGAAGGTGTAGGGGAACGCGTAGTCAGCCATCTTCGCTTTGCTGGCCGCGGCCAGGCTGGATTGCAGGTAGTCGAGCCACTTCTGGTTCTGCAACTGGCGGTCGCGTTGCAGGTTGAGCGCCTGCTCCTCGGTGTTGATGGCGTTGAGGCGGAAGGTGATCTCCTCTTTCGGATCGGACGAGCCGATCGCCGTCAGCAGGCCCAGGCGCTGGTTTTCCAGGTCGCCCAGGCGGGCCTGGTAGTGCAGCTTCTTCTGTTCGTAGAAGGTTTCGGGCAGCTCGTTGGATTGCAGGTCCTGGCGGTTGGTCAGGAAGTTTTCCAGCAGGCGGCTGACGAACAGCGTGCCGAGCTTGGGGTCGGCGGCGTTGTAGGTGATGGATATCACGTTGGAGCCAGGCAGGGTCTCGACCTTGAGGTCTTTCACGGCCTGGTCGGTGAGGGTGTCCAGCTGGGTGTCGCGGTCATCGGCCACGTTGTTGCCGAACACCCGGTGCAGTGGCGCTATCACGGCGTGGCGCAGCGGATCGAGCAGCAGCCGGCGCAGCAGCCCGGGCTCGTCGGGGTAGTGGCCTTCCTTGCGCAGCTCGCCGAGGGTCTGGCGGATCAGGGTGGGCGAGCGCAGGATATTGCTCTCGGTCTCCATGTCGGCCAGCGACGGCGGGATGAACTGGTCGGCCTGCTGGGACAGCGCCGAGGAGGTGTCGCTCTGCGAGAGCTTCTTCGACTGCACGATGACTTCGGCGGTGACGTCGTAGCTCTGCTTGAGCACCAGCGGCAGCAGCACGGCGATCAGCGCGAACACCAGGAACACCCGTTTGACCAACTGGCGGTTGGCGAAGAAGATGCGGAAGAACTCATGCACATAGTTTTCTTTCGGTTGCGTGATCATGGTGCGTCCCCCGCTCAGTCGTTGCTTTCTTTGTTGTCGACGCGGTAGCTGAAGCTGAAGCCAAAGCCCTGGAACAGCACCACGTCGGCCAGTTGCCGGGACAGCTCGGCGGCGCTGGCCAGGGTGGTCTTGGGCACGTAGAGCATGTCTTCGGGCTGCAGGTAGGCCAGTTGCTGGCTACCGCCGGAGAGCGCCTTGTCGACGTCGTAGTGCTTGGCGTGCACGGTGTTGCCTTCGCGGCGCATGATCACCACCGAGCCGAGCTTGGCCTTGAGGGTCGGGCCGCGGGCCAGGGTCAGCGCCTCGAGCACCGAGATCGGCCGGCGGATCTGGAAGGCGCCAGGTTGGCCGACTTCGCCGAGCACGTAGATCTCGTTGGCGGCGGTAGACTTGAGCAGCACGTCCACGCTCATGCGCCCCGGCAGGCTGGCGTAGCGTTCGTTGAGGTAGTCGCGCAGCTGGTTGACGGTCATGCCTTGCAGCGGCACCGAGCCGATTTCCGGGAAGGTGGCGCGGCCGTCGTTGCCCACGGTGATGTCGCGGCTCATGCCGGTACCGGGGTGGGTCAGGGCGTTCTTCAGGTTGATCTCGTCGGTCATGGGGCTGAGTACGCGCACGGTGACCTGGTCGCGGTTGGGCTTGAACACCCGCTTGTCCTGGTAAGCCTGGCGGATCGCGCCTTCGGCCTCGGCGGTGGTCATGCCCTCGACGCGTACCGCGGCGTTGGTGCTGGGCAGGGTGATGCTGCCGTCGGGCTGCACCAGCTGGTTGCCGTTCAGGCCGCTGGCGGCCATGAAGTTCAGGTCCAGGGTGTCGCCGGACTGGATGCGGTACACCCCGGCCGAGCGGTTGCTGACATGGAAGATCACCTCCAGCACGTCCTGCGGGCGCAGTACCTGCTCGCGGCGGGCAACTTCGGTGGCCTGGCTTTCGGCCGGCGCCGCGGTGAGGATCTGCACCGGCATCTCGCGGTCATCCTGGCTGGCGCAGCCGGCCAGGGCCAGCAGGCACAGGGCAATCGATGGGTATCTCATGGCGTTCATCCTGTGCGGCCTCTCAAAGATTTTCGTACAGCCACTTGGGCATGTAGTACTTGCGCTTGTTGAACACGCTGCCGATCAGCCGCGCGCCGGCCTGGGTCAGGCGCTGGGCGGCGGCCTGGGCCACTTCCCAGCGGGTCTCCTCGGCGCTGACCACCAGGATCACGCCGTCGACCAGGGTGCCGATCACCAGGCTGTCGGCGCTGGCATAGATGGCCTCGCCGTCGATCACCACGAAGCGGTACTGGGCGCTCAGCTGGCGCAGCAGCACCCGAACCAGCTCGGGGTCGAGGCGGTCGCGACCGCGCTTCCAGGTGCCGGCCGGGAGCAGGTCGAACGGCTGGTCGGACAGGCGCACGATGCAGTCCTGGGCCAGCGGCGGGGTGTCCTGGTCGAACAACAGGTCGCTGTAGCCGCGCAGCTTGGCCAGGCCCAGCTGCTGGCTGAGGCCGCCGGGGCTGAGGCTGGCGTCGATCAGCAGCACGTTGCCGGCGCTCATCAGGGCCAGCTGGCCGGCGAAGGCCAGGGCGCTGGTGCTGGTGCCACTGCCGGTGTTGGCCGCGGTCAGCAGCAGGGTGCGCTGGTCGAGGTCGAGCACGGTGGCGGTCAGGTTGGTCTCGCTTGGGGTAGCGATTGTCAGGCTTCTTGAGGATGAACCGTCCATCTCAGCTTGCTCCGTGGCCAGTGAAGACTTTGAACGGGGTCTTGAGCAGGATCTTCAGGTCCAGCATCAGGCTCTGTTCGTTGATGTAGCTCAGGTCGAGCTCTACACGTTGGTCGAAGTCGATGTCGCTGCGCCCGGAGATCTGCCACAGGCCGGTCATGCCGGGGTAGATCGACAGCCGCGCCAGGTGGTTGTCCTGGTAGCGGTAGGCGTTGAACGAGGTGGGGCGCGGGCCGACCAGGCGCATGTCGCCGCTGACCACGTTGAGCAGGTTGGGCAACTCGTCGAGGCTGCTGCGGCGTAGCCAGCTGCCCACCGAGGTGATGCGCGGGTCCTTGTCGATCTTGAAGTCGATGGCGTCGGCGCCGTGCTTGTTGAGGTGGCGCACCGAGTCTTTCAGCGCCTCGGCGTTGGCCACCATGGTGCGGAACTTGTACATGCCGAACAGCCGGCCCCGGTAGCCGGTGCGCTTCTGCACGAAGAACACCGGGCCTGGGCTGGAGCGCTTGATCAGCACCGCCAGCACCAGGAACAGCGGCGACAGCATCAGCAGCAACACCAGCGCGGCCAGGCATGACAGCACGCGGTTGGTCCGCGACAAGGTCCAGGGCCGCCCACCGGCGCGGCCGCTGATCCAGCCGCGGCCCTGCATGTGGATGGCCGCGTCGATGCGCTGACGGTGCGCCGGGTCCATGCGTTTGTCCTGGTACAGCGCCTGTAGTTGCGCGCTTTTCGGTTGTCCTGTCATATCGCCCTCCGTTGATCCGACTGCTCGCCGGCGGGCGCCGCTTCGCTGGCGGCAGGCGAGTAGTAGTGCTTGAACCAGGCGACGAAGCGCCCGAGCCCTTCATCGAGGCCTATCTGTGGGGTGAAGCCGGTGACCCGGGCCAGGGCGCTGGCATCGGCGCAGGTGGCCAGCACATCGCCTGGCTGCAGCGGCAGCAATTCGATCACGGCCTTGCGGCGCAGGTGCTTTTCCAGCAGGGCCAGGTAGTCGAGCAGTTCCACCGGGCGCTGCCCGCCGATGTTGTACAGGCGCCAGGGCGCGTGGCTGCTGGCCGGGTCGGGGGTGAGCGGGTCCCACTGCGGGTCGCCGACCGGGGGCCGGGGGATCAGCCGCACCAGGCTCTCGACGATGTCGTCGATGTAGGTGAAGTCACGCTGGTGGCGGCCATGGTTGAACAGCTGGATCGGCCGCCCTTCGCTGATCGCGCTGGCGAACTGCATCGGCGACATGTCTGGGCGCCCCCAGGGGCCGTACACGGTGAAAAAGCGCAGGCCGCTGCAAGGGATGCGGTACAGGTGGCTGTAGCTGTGGGCCATGGCCTCGTTGGCTTTCTTGGTGGCGGCGTACAGCGACAGTGGGTGATCCACTGCGTCTTGCACGCGGTATGGGCTGCGCTGGTTGGCGCCGTATACCGAGCTGGACGAGGCGTACAGCAGGTGCTGAACCGGGTAATGGCGGCAGCCTTCGAGAATGTTGAGAAAGCCCGCCAGGTTGCTCTGCAGGTAGGCCTGGGGATTGTCCAGCGAGTAGCGCACCCCGGCCTGGGCGGCCAGGTGCACCAC
Organism: Pseudomonas muyukensis; assembly: GCF_019139535.1. Taxonomy (NCBI): domain Bacteria; kingdom Pseudomonadati; phylum Pseudomonadota; class Gammaproteobacteria; order Pseudomonadales; family Pseudomonadaceae; genus Pseudomonas; species Pseudomonas muyukensis. Next base: position 3,218,082 of record NZ_CP077073.1, read on the forward strand.
CACCTCGGGGCGCTCGCTGGCGAACAGCCTGGCCATGCCATCGCGCTCGCCCAGGTCCAGGCTGTGCAGCGGGAAGTCGCCGGCGCTCTGGCGTACCCAGTGCACGCGGGCGTGCTTGAGCGACGGCGCGTAATAGTCGTTGAAGTTGTCCAGCCCCACCACCTGGTGGCCGTCGAGCAGCAGCCGGCGGCAGGTGTGGGCACCGATGAACCCGGCCGCGCCGGTGACCAGCACCTTCATGGCGCGTCCGCCTGCGGGCTGACCTGGCGCAGGCCGATGCCGCTGTAGTGCAGGCCGTGGGCGGCCACTTGCTCGGGGTTGTACAGGTTGCGGCCATCGACGATCACCCGCGCGCGCAGCTTGCTGGCCAACAGGGCGAAGTCGACCACGCGGAAGTTCTTCCACTCGGTGCAGATCACCAGGGCATCGGCGTCCTGCAGGGTGTCGTCGCGGGTGGCGCACAGTTGCAGGTCGTCGCGGTAGCCGTACAGCCGCCGGCATTCATCCATCGCCTCGGGGTCGTAGGCGCGCACCGTGGCGCCTTCGGCCCACAGCGCTTCCATCAGGTAGCGGCTGGGTGCTTCGCGCATGTCGTCGGTGTTGGGCTTGAAGGCCAGTCCCCACAGGGCGATGGACTTGCCGGCCAGGCCTGCCAGGCGTTGCTTGAGCTTGGCGAACAGGATGCGCCGCTGCTGGTCGTTGACCTCGTTGACGCTTTGCAGCAGGCGCAGCGGCATGCCGCTATGGGCGGCGGTGTGCAGCAGGGCCTTGATGTCCTTGGGGAAGCACGAGCCGCCGAAGCCGCAACCGGGGTAGATGAAGTGGTAGCCGATGCGCGGGTCGGAGCCGATACCGCGGCGCACGGCCTCGATATCGGCGCCCAGGTGTTCGCTGAGGTTGGCCAGTTCGTTCATGAAGCTGATGCGCGTGGCGAGCATGGCGTTGGCGGCGTACTTGGTCAGTTCGGCGCTGCGGTTGTCCATGAACATCAGTTTTTCGTGGTTGCGGCAGAACGGTGCGTACAGCTCGGCCAACTGGTCATGGGCCACCTCGTCGAGGGTGCCGACGATGATCCGGTCGGGGCGCATGCAGTCGGCCAGGGCGCTGCCTTCCTTGAGGAATTCTGGGTTGGACACCACGCGCACCTGCAACTGGCTCTTGCCCAGGCGCTGCAGCTCGTCGCGGGCCAGGGCCATGACCTGGTCGGCGGTGCCCACCGGCACCGTGGACTTGATGATCAAGGTGCGGTCGGCCTCCATCAGCGCGGCGATCTGCCGGGTGACGTTGAGCACGTGGCTGAGGTCGGCCGAGCCGTCTTCGTCGGGCGGGGTGCCGACGGCGATGAAGATCAGCTCGGCATGGCTGACGGCGTCGCTGGCCTGGGTGCTGAACAGCAGGCGGCCTTCCTTGATGTTGTCCTCGAGCAGATCCGACAGGCCGGGCTCGCTGATCGGCGGCACGCCCTGGCGCAACTGGTTGATCTTGTGGGCATCGACATCCACGCACAGCACGCGATGGCCGACGTCCGCCAGGGCGGCAGCCTGTACCAGTCCTACATAACCTGTGCCAAAAACGCTCACGTCCATGCGCTGTGCCTCGATGGATGAGTAAGGGAGATGAAACAGTGGTGTGAATTCGGTATAGCTCAGCGCCGGGGATTTGCGTCAAAGCAATGGCATGTTTCGTCGAATTTACAGACCCTAAGTAAACGGGCCATGTGCCACCAACCCTTTTCCAATCCGTGTGTTAGCGAACAAAGCTGCTGGCAATTGGCCGTTCCGTGTCCCGATGAACGGTTGGATGCAGCGTAATAAGCGGGCTGTAGACGATAGGGATAATCATCAGCGACTACTGTGAGGTGCCAGAATCTGGCGTCGGAATATCGTCGGAAAATTGACTTTTCTGTGTTGTGGTTTGTTTCACAGCTGCTACGGTTTGAAGAGCAATCCATGACGGGAGTGACCGGGACATGCGGAGCTGGATCAAGATTTCGCTGCTGCTCATCTACCTGATCAGCTTTCACGCCTACTACCGCGAACGCATAGAAGCGTTGGCTATTGGCCTGCCGCTGGTGTTGTACCTGGGGGTCTTCGCGGTGCTGGCGACGACCTTGCTGCTGGCGGCGTTCACCCGCCTGGCCTGGCTGCGCTGGCTGTTGGCGGCGACCCTGGCGGTGAGCGCGGTGTTCCTCGACGCTTATCACCAGATCACCGATGCCTACCTGACCTATAGCGCGTTCGTGTCGATGGTCTATGCCGGCGCCTTCGTGCAGGAAGCCTTGCAGCAGTACCACTACGCCATAACCTTGGCGGCGGCTCGGGCGTTGCTGCTGCTGTTGGGCATCGGCCTGCGCCCCGCGCGCTGGCCACGCCTGCCGCGCGCGTTGCCACCGTTGGCCCCGGTGCTGGGCGTGCTGATGTTGATGGCGATCCTGTTCGTGCGCGCAGGCGAGGGCGCCCGGGGCCTGCCGGTGATGTACACGCCGCTGGCCTACCTGGGGCTGTTCGGCTACGAGAGCGTGCATGACCGGGTCGGCCCGCGCCAAGCGGTGACGCTGGCGCGCACCGGGCCGCCCATGGCCCGCGATATCGTGCTGCTGATCGACGAGAGCATCTCGGGCAACTACCTGGACCTGAACACCCCGGCCGGGGTCACCAGCCATCTGGCGCAAGCGCAACCGGGGGTGGCGATCGTCAACTTCGGCTATGCCGCCTCGATCGCCAATTGCAGCGCCGACACCAATGTCACCTTGCGCTATGGCGGTACCCGCGACGACTACCTGCGCATCAACACCACCCAGCCATCGATCTGGCAGTACGCCAAGCAGGCGGGGCTGGGCACGGTGTACATCGATGGCCAGCGCACCGGCGGCAACTTGCAGAACCTGATGAGCGAAACCGAAAAGCGCGATATCGACCAGTTCATCCAGTTCGATGACACGCCGGTGGTGCAGCGCGACATGGCGGTGCTGGAGCGTTTGCTGGCGTTGCTGGGTGATGGCAAGCCGCAGTTGATCGTGGTCAACAAGGTTGGCGCGCACTTTCCGGTACACGACAAATACCCCGACGATTTCCTGACGTTCAAGCCGGCCTTGCCCCGTGGGCGTTTCGTCGATATCGCCGACACCGGCACGCGCGAGGGTTTCGACGGCAGCCCGCAGGATTGGGTGCTCTATCGCAACGCCTACCAGAACACGTTGCTGTGGAATGTCGGCGAGTTCTTCCGCCGGTTGTTTGCCCAGGCGGATCTGAGCCATGCCGTGCTGCTCTATACCTCTGATCATGGTCAGGATCTGCACGAGCGCGGCAACCCGGGGCTGAACACCCACTGCGACAGCGACCCGGTGCCGGAGGAGGGCCTGGTGCCGTTGGTGGTGATCCAGGGCCAGGGGCTGAAGACCCTCGACTGGCAGGCGCACCTGGCGCAGAACCGCAATGCCTCGAGCCATTACAACCTGTTTCCCACCTTGCTCAAGTTGATGGGCTATGACGGCGCGGCGGTGAGTGCATTGTATGGCCGGGCCCTGGATATGCCGACGGACGATCCGTTTACCTTCAATGTGCGGTTCAATGCGCGGTTGGGGGCGAAGCCGGATTTTCGGCATATAGACCTGGGGCAGGTGGTTACACCAGGGGTCTATATGCCGGTTGGCAGAGCGGATTGATTAAATAGACCGCTTCTAGGCTCTGCTGTTGCTCTGCTGTTGCTCTGCTGTTGCTCTGCTGTTGCTCTGCTGTTGCTCTGCTGTTGCTCTGCTGTTGATGTTGATTTTGCTTCTAAGCGCGCGATAGTTCAGGCGCCGCTGTTGCTCTGCTGTTGCTCTGCTGTTGCTCTGCTGTTGCTCTGCTGTTGCTCTGCTGTTGCTCTGCTGTTGCTCTGCTGTTGCTCTGCTGTTGATGTTGATGTTGCTTCTAAGCGCGCGATAGTTCAGGCGCCGCCAATTGCGACTTCAGGAGGCCGAGTGGAGTTCTTGCGTAGTGGGGCGACGGCCATGGATGGCCGTCGAGCGCTGCGCCCCAGGATGGGGCGTACAGCGCGGTACCCACGGGAGCAAGAACGGAGCGAGGGGACCCCGGAGCGCAGCGTAGGGGCCGGATGAATGGAGCCAGCGGTTTTTGCCTACTTTTGCCCGCGTGCAAAAGTAGGTCGCCGTAAAGGCGAAAAGGTGACTGTGCGTCGACATAGCTAATGAATGCGCCTATAGCTTTCAAAACCCACGCTCTGAAAGTCAAAGTCAAAGTCAAAGTCAAAGTCAAAGTCAAAGTCAAAGTCAAAGTCAAAGTCGATCGGCGTGGGTATTCACAGAGGTAAGCGCATTCATTGGCTATATTGACGCTTAGTCACCTTTTCGCCCTTACGGCGAGTCACTTTTTGTCAAACGCGACAAAAAGTAACCAAAAAACGCTGCGCTCCATTCATCCGGCCCTACGCTACGCTCCGGGTTCCCTCACTCCGGCCTTGCTCCCGGGAGGGCCGCGCTGTAGGGCCCATCCTGGGCCCCAGCGCTTGACGGGCATCCATGCCCGTCACCTCCCTACGCAAGGCCTGCGTTCGGCCTCCTGAAGTCGCGAAGTTACGCGCGGCGCCTGCACTGGCGCAGCTGTCGCTCGCTGGGGTTGACGCTAGCCTCTTGATCGACAAAGTCAACGGCAACGGCAACGGCAACGGCAACGGCAACGGCAACGGCAACGGCAACGGCATCTGCCGTTAACTGCGTTCCCACATCGACCTGAATCCTTGCGCTTCTTCAACCAGCCAGTCATGCACCGCCCGTGCACCTGGCTGGTTCAGCCCTCCCGGCGGGTATAGCAGCACATAGCGCTTGTGGTTGGCGATCGGCACGCCGAACGGCACGATCAAGGCGCCACGCTCGAGCTCGTCGTTGAGCAGCGTGCGCCGGGCGATGGCCACGCCGATACCGGCAATGGCCGCCTCGATGGTCAGATGGTTGCGGTTGAACGTATGCCCACGCCGCACGTCCAGCCCGGCGGCACCGATACCCTCGAGGTAGAACTCCCATTCCGCGTACTCCGAACTGCCGCGCCAGGCCGTGATGTCGTGCAGCAGCGGATAGTGGGCCAGGTCGGCCGGGCCATGCAGCGGCGGCCGCCCACGCAGCAGCGCCGGGGAGCACACCGGGAAGATCTGCTCGTCCAGCAGCGGGGTGGAGAGCATGCCCGGGTAGCTGCCATCGTTGAGGTCGATGGCCAGGTCGAAGTCCTCCGGATGCAGGGCCTGGTTGCTGTCCTCGGCCACCAGGCGCAGTTCGATGTCCGGGTAGCGCTGCTGGAAGCGCGGCAGGCGCGGCGTCAACCATTTGGCCAGGAACGAGGGGATCGAGCGCAGGCGCAAGGTGCCACGGATCTCCCCGGCATCCAGGCGCAGCAGCTCGGCCTCGATGCTGCCGTAGGCCTCGGCCACGGTCTGGGCCAGGCGCTGCCCCTCCGCCGACAGCTCGACCCCACGGGCACGGCGCAGGAACAGGCGAAAGCCCAGGCGCTCCTCGAGCTGGCGCATCTGCTGGCTGACCGCGCCGGGAGTGATGTGCAACTCCTCGGCACAGCGGGTGAACGACAAGTGCCGCGCGGCGCAGGAAAACACATGCAGCCAGACGAACACCTGGCCATTGAGTGGCCCTTTCATCGTTTAGTCCTGCTAAAGGCTTGTGTAGGAAGTTTCGTTGGTCAAGCCGACCTGAGCGCGGCAGTATCGCGCAACTTTGTAATACCGTTCAATTTTTCCAGAGAGCCATGGCGTGTTTCTATTGCACGTCATGGCCAGGCATTAGCATGGCTATCAGTGTTTTCGACCTTTTCAAGATTGGCATCGGCCCGTCCAGCTCCCATACCGTCGGCCCGATGCGCGCCGCCGCAACCTTCGCCCAGGCCCTGCGCGAGCGCGGCCTGCTGGCCCAGGTGACGCGGGTCGAGGTGCGCCTGTACGGCTCGCTGTCGGCTACCGGCGTCGGCCATGCCACCGACCGCGCCTGCCTGCTGGGGTTGATGGGCCAGTGGCCCGACCGTATCGATCCGCAGAGCATCGAGCCACGCATCGACCAGTTGCTGCAGGAGAACTGCCTGTTGCTCGATGGCAGCCACCCCGTCGAATTCCAGTATGCCCGCGACATGCGCCTGCTCGACGAGAACCTGGCCTACCATCCCAATGCCATGACCGTCGAAAGCTTCGCCGGCCACGACAGCCTGTTCAGCCAGACCTATTATTCGGTCGGTGGCGGTTTCATCGTCGAGGCCAGCGAGATCGATGCGCCGCAGGGCAGCGGCGCTCAGGTCGAACTGCCTTACGAATTTTCCAGCGGCGCCGAGCTGCTGGCGCTGTGCAAGGCCCACAACCTCAGCGTCAGCCAGCTGATGCTGGCCAACGAATGCGCCTGGCGGCCAGAAAGCGAAGTGCGCGAAGGGCTGCTGAAGATCTGGGCGGCGATGGGCGAGTGCGTCAGCAACGGCTTGCGCAACGAGGGCATCCTGCCCGGAGGGCTCAAGGTCAAGCGCCGCGCCGCGCGCCTGCACCGCAGCCTGCAGGAGCTGGGCAAGCCCAACGTGATCGGTTCGACCCTCAGCGCCATGGAGTGGGTCAACCTGTTCGCCCTGGCGGTCAATGAAGAGAACGCCGCGGGCGGGCGCATGGTCACCGCGCCCACCAATGGGGCGGCAGGGATCATCCCGGCGGTGCTGCACTACTACATGAAGTTCAACCCCGGTGCCTGCGACGACGATGTGGTGGCGTTCCTGCTGGCCGCTGCCGCGGTGGGCATCCTGTGCAAGAAGAACGCCTCGATTTCCGGTGCCGAAGTCGGTTGCCAGGGCGAGGTCGGTTCGGCCTGCTCGATGGCCGCCGCCGGCTTGGCCGAGGTGCTCGGCGCCACTGCGCCGCAACTGGAGAACGCCGCCGAGATCGCCCTGGAGCACAACCTGGGGCTGACCTGCGACCCGGTGGGCGGCCTGGTGCAGATCCCCTGCATCGAACGCAACGCGATCGCCGCGGTGAAGGCAATCAATGCCGTGCAGATGGCCCTGCGTGGCGATGGCGAGCACTTCATTTCCCTGGACCGGGTGATCCGCACCATGCGCGACACCGGCGCCGACATGCACGCCAACTACAAGGAAACCTCCCGCGGCGGCCTGGCCGTCGCTTTCGTCGAGTGCTGAGCCACAAGCGCTTTGCTGTGCGGGGCGGCTTCCACGAAGCCGTTCCGACGACCCTGATTGAACCTGCAACACCCGCTGTACCTGCGACAAAAACAACTACAAGGCGATACCCATGACTGATGTACAAAGCACCACGCGCATGCGTGCGGATTCGGCTGCCCCGGCTGCGGGCTCGAGCACCTGGAACCGTCACGACACCACCTGGGCCCTGGGCCTGTATGGCACGGCCATCGGCGCCGGCACCCTGTTCCTGCCGATCAACGCTGGGGTAGGGGGCTTCTGGCCATTGCTGATCCTGGCATTGCTGGCCTTCCCCATGACCTTTTTCGCCCACCGGGCCCTGACCCGCTTCGTGCTGTCCGGGCGCAAGGGCGGCAACGAAGACATCACCGAGGTGGTCGAAGAGCACTTCGGCACCGGTGCCGGCAAGCTGATCACCTTGCTGTACTTCTTTGCCATCTTCCCGATCCTGCTGGTCTACAGCGTGGCGCTGACCAACACCCTGACCAGCTTCTTCGAGCACCAACTGCACATCGAGCCACCACCACGGGCCTTGCTCGCGCTGCTGCTGATCTGCGGGTTGATGATCGTGGTGCGCTGCGGCCAGCAGATCATCGTCAAGGCCATGAGCGTGCTGGTCTATCCCTTCGTCGCCTCGCTGCTGTTGCTGGCCCTGAGCCTGATCCCCAACTGGAACGGCGCCTTCTTCGCCCAGGCCAACGAAGGCTTGAGCGCCTCGAAACTGCTGCTGACCCTGTGGCTGGCGATTCCGGTGATGGTGTTCTCGTTCAACCACTCGCCGATCATCTCGGCCTTCGCCGTCGACCAGAAGCACCGCTACGGTGGCGATGCCGACCGCAAGAGCGGCCGCACCCTGGCCACCGCCCACGTGATGATGGTGCTGACGGTGATGTTCTTCTGCTTCAGCTGCGTGCTGGCCCTGAGCCCCGGCGACCTGGCCGCGGCCAAGGCGCAGAACATCTCGATCCTGTCGTACCTGGCCAACCACTTCCAGACCCCGGTGATCGCCTTCGTCGCGCCGCTGATCGCCCTGGTGGCGATCACCAAGTCGTTCCTGGGCCACTACATCGGTGCCAGCGAAGGCTTCCAGGGCATGATCGTCAAGAGCCTGCGCGGGCGTGGCAAGGCTTGGCCAGCCAAGCGCCTGGAGCGCGTCACGGCGCTGTTCATGGTGCTGAGCTGCTGGGCGGTGGCGACCCTGAACCCGAGCATCCTTGGGCTGATCGAGAGCCTGGGTGGCCCGGTGATCGCCTGCCTGCTGTTCCTGATGCCGATGTACGCGGTACACAAGGTACCGGCGCTGCGCCAGTATTCGGGCAAGCTGTCGAATGTGTTCGTGGTGCTGATCGGCTTGATCACGCTGTCGGCGATCGTCTACAGCTTCATCGCCTGAGGCGCTGAAGCATCGCCGGAAGAGCCCGCTCCCACGCCATGATCACGGCGTGGGGCGGGTTTTACCGCTCAGGCGCTGTGCGCACTCACTTGGCTTTCTGTTGCAAGGCCACGAAGCTGCGGCGCATGTCGCTGGCCCAGCCGTCGAGCACCGGCTTGACGTCGTTCAGGGTCAGCTGGGTGGTTTTGTTTTCCAGCTCCTTACCGCTGCCCTTGCGCACCACCTGGGCCACGACCTTCTGGCTGGCACCGTCGAGGAAGGCCGCCTCCACGGCGATGTCGACCTGCTGGTCGCGGCCACCGGCGGCGGTGTTGACCGCGGCGGCGACCAGTGCGATAGGGATCACTTCATAGGGCTTGAGGCCTTCGGTGCTGGTGGACACGGCAGTGATCGCCGGGCGCACCACGATGGTGTTCGGCCCGGGAGTCTTGACCAGGGTCAGCACGCTGCCCAGCTCCCGGCGCATCGCATCGTTGAAGTAGCGGGTGATTTCTTGCAGGGTCTGCGCCGAGATCACCTCGGTGGGTTGGGGCTTGGGATAGAACTGGCTCGGTTCGATGAACACCTTGGTGTACTGGCTGGCCTTGATGTCCGGGTCGATCCAGCGCATCACCGGCGCGCCGGAGACGCTTTCGGCGGGTTTCAGGCGGCTGTAGTCCTTGAGAAATCCGGAGTAGTCCTTGGGGTCGACGCGGTTGCTGGAACAGGCAACCAGCGCCAGCAGGGCAGCGCACAGCAGGGTGGTGCGAGACAGTTGCATCATGATCGAAGGTTCCATGAGGGAAGTGGCCAGAACAACGCTAGCAGGTGGTTGGCGGTTGGCCAGCAGTTGCAGCATCCCTTTGAAGGTCTTTGCGACTTTTCGCAGATGGCCGTTTCAACTCAAGATTGCCGGGGCTGCTTTGCAGCCCTATCGCGACACGAGGCCGCTCCTACAGGTGATCGCACGTTACTGGAGCAGCGACCCCGGCTCCTCAAACGCTTACCCCAACGCTTCACGCAATCGGTACCACAACATCCCCATGGCCAACAGCGGCGAGCGCAATGCCTTGCCGCCGGGGAAGGTCAGGTGCGGCACGCTGCTGAACACATCCAGCCCGTAACTGGCCTGGGTGGCGATGGCCTCGGCCAGCAGTTTTGCCGTCCAGTGGGTGACGTTGAGCCCATGCCCGGAGTAACCCTGGGCATAGAACACGTTGCGCTGCTGGCGCAGCCGCCCGACCTGGGGGAAGCGGTTGGCGGTGATGCCGATCATGCCACCCCACTGGTACTCCAGGCGCACCTCGGCCAGTTGCGGGAACACCTTGAGCACCTTGGGTCGCATGTAGGCGCCGATGTCGCTGGGGTCGCGCCCGGAGTAGTGGCAGGCACCGCCGAACAGCAGGCGATTGTCGGCGGTCAGGCGGTAGTAATCCAGGCCGACTTTCTGGTCGCACAGCGCCATGTTCTGCGGGATCAGGCTGCGCGCCAGGCGCTCGGGCAGTGGCTCGGTGGCCACCACGTAGCTGCCGGCGGGCAGCACCTTGCCGCTCAGGCGCGGCTCCAGTTCGTCGAGGTGGGCGTTGCAACCGAGCACCAGGTGCTCGGCGCGGACCTTGCCGCGGGCGGTGTGCAGGGTCACGCTGGCGCCGTGCTCGATGCGCAGGACCGGGCTCTGCTCGAAGATGCGTGCGCCTTGTCCGCTGGCAGCGCGGGCCTCGCCCTGCACCAGGTCGAGCGGGTGCAGGTGCCCCGAGCCCATGTCCACCAGGCCGCCGGCGTACAGGTCGCTGGCGACGATTTCATCCAGGCGCGCCTTGTCCACCAGGCGGGTTTCATGGCGATAGCCCAGCTCGGCCAGGTCACGCTGTTCGGCGGCGAAGGCGGCGAACTGCGCCGGGGTGTTGGCCAGCTCGCAGAAGCCCCAGCGCAGGTCGCACGGGATGGCGTACTGCTCGATGCGTCGGGCCACCAGCGCCACCGAGTCGATGCCGGCCTGCTGCAGGTAGCGCACGCCCTCCTGGCCGACGTGGCGGGCAAAGCCCGAGACGTCATGGCCGATGCCGCGGATCAGCTGGCCGCCGTTGCGCCCACTGGCGCCCCAGCCGATGCGCCGGGCCTCCAGCAGGATCACCGACAGGCCGCGCTCGGCCAGTTCCAGGGCCGTGTTGACCCCGGTCAGGCCGCCGCCGACCACGCAGACATCGGCCTGCAGGTCTTGCTCCAGCGCGGGGTAGACCGTGCCCTGGCGCGCGCTGGCGGCGTAGTAGGAGGCGGTGTGTTCATTGATGTGTGGCATGGGCGGGCTCGGCTCAGCGGTTGGACTTGATCTTGCTCCAGGAGCGGGTCATCTGCCGCAGGATCCCGGGGCTGGGCATGGTCGAGACATACAACTTGTCCAGCACCTGCTGGGGCGGGTAGATCTCGGGGTTGTCGACCAGGCTGGGGTCCATGTCGGCCTTGGCATCCGGGTTGGCGTTGGCGTAGCCGACCGTGGCGCTGACCTTGGCGATGACCTTCGGCTCGAGCAGGTAGTTGATGAACGCCAGGGCCTGGTCGGGGTTCTTGGCATCCTTGGGGATGGCCAGCAGGTCGAACCACAGGTTGCTGCCTTCCTTGGGAATGCTGTAGGCCACTTTCACCCCGTTGCCGGCTTCCTCGGCGCGATGGGCGGCCTGGAACACGTCGCCGGAGTAGCCGAAGGCCACGCAGACATCGCCGTTGGCCAGGTCCGAGACGTACTTGGAGGAGTGGAAGTAGGTGATGTACGGGCGCAGTGCCAGCAGCCGCGCCTCGGCCTTCTTGTAGTCTTCGGCCTTCTCGCTGCGTGGGTCCATGCCCAGGTAGTTGAGCATGGCCGGGAACAGCTCGTCGGGGGAGTCCATGAACGCCACGCCGCACTGCTTGAGCTTCTGCAAGTTCCCGGGCTCGAACAGCACCGCCCAGGAGTCGACCTTGTCGATGCCGAGCACGGCCTTGACCTTGTCGACGTTGTAGCCGATGCCGTTGGTACCCCACAGGTAGGGCACGGCGTACTGGTTGCCGGGGTCGTTCTGCTCCAGCTGCTTGAGCAGCTTCGGGTCCAGGTGCTGCCAGTTCGGCAGCTTGCTGCGGTCCAGGGGCAGGAACGCGCCGGCCTGGGCCTGGCGGGCGAGGAAATGGTTGGAGGGCACCACCACGTCGTAACCGGTGCGACCGGCCAGCAGCTTGCCCTCCAGGGTCTCGTTGGAGTCGAACACGTCGTAGACCACCTTGATGCCGCTGCTGGCCTGGAAGTCGGCGAGGGTGGTGTCGCCGATGTAGTCGGTCCAGTTGTACACGCTCACCGTCGGCTGGGCCTGGACGGTGGCGGCGAACAGCAGGGCGAAGGTTGCGGGAAGCAGGGCTTGCGGATGACGCATGTCGACACCTCGTTGGTCTTGTTCTGGGTCGTGGTCTGCACGATGTTCGGTGTTGTGGCGTTCGTTGTAGGAGCGGCCTCAGCCGCGATGCAGGCAACACGGTGCCGGGCACCCGCTTCGCCGGTGATCGCGGCTCAAGCCGCTCCTACAGAGGTCGTTCGAACCAATCAGGGATCAGACGCTGAGCAGCAGGAACTCCCGCTCCCACGAGCTGATCACCCGCTTGAAGTTCTCGTGCTCGGCGCGCTTGACCGCGACGTAGCCCTGGACGAACTGCTGCCCCAGGTATTCGCGCACCTTCTCGCAATCCTCCATGTGCTGCAGCGCGTCCTCAATGGTGATCGGCAGGCGCAGGTTGCGCCGTTCATAGGCACGGCCCTGCACCGGCGCGCTCGGCTCGATCTTCTCGACCATGCCGATGTAGCCGCACAGCAGGCTTGCGGCGATGGCCAGGTAGGGGTTGGCGTCGGCGCCTGGCAGGCGGTTCTCCACGCGCATCGCCTCGGGGCTGGAGGTCGGCACGCGCAGCCCGGCGGTGCGGTTCTCCTCGCCCCACTCGACGTTCACCGGCGCCGAGGTGTCGGGCAGGAAGCGGCGGAACGAGTTGACGTTCGGCGCGAACATCGGCAGCAGCTTGGGGATGTACTTTTGCAGGCCACCGATGTGGTGCAGGAACAACTCGCTCATGCTGCCGTCGGCGTTGGCGAAGATCGGCTTGCCGCTGGCGATGTCGATCACGCTCTGGTGCAGGTGCATGGCGCTGCCGGGCTCGTCGGTGATCGGCTTGGCCATGAAGGTGGCCGTCACGTTGTGCTTGAGCGCCGCCTCGCGCAGGGTGCGCTTGAACACGGTGATCTGGTCGGCCAGGTCCAGCGCATCGCCGTGGCGGAAGTTGATCTCCATCTGCGCCGGGCCGTCTTCGTGGATCAGCGTGTCCAGGTCCAGGCCTTGCAGCTCGCACCAGTCGTAGACGTCTTCGAACAGCGGGTCGAATTCGTTGGCCGCGTCGATGGAGAACGACTGGCGACCGCTTTCGGCGCGGCCCGAACGGCCCATTGGCACTTGCAGCGGCAGGTCCGGGTCTTCGCAGCGCTGGGTCAGGTAGAACTCCATCTCCGGCGCGACGATCGGCTGCCACCCCTGGTCGGCATACAGCTTGAGCACTTTTTTCAGCACGTTGCGCGGCGACAGCTCGATCGGCTTGCCCTGCTTGTCGAAGGTGTCGTGGATGACGATGGCGGTCGGTTCGATGGCCCAGGGGATCTGGTACACCGCCGTGGGGTCGGGGCGGCAGACCATGTCGATGTCGGCGGCGTCGAGCAGGCTGTAGTAGATGTCGTCGTCGACGTAGTCGCCGGTGACGGTCTGCAGCAGCACGCTTTCAGGCAGGCGCATGCCGCGCTCGTGGAGGAACTTGGCGGTCGGGGCGATCTTGCCGCGGGCGATGCCGGTCAGGTCGCTGATCACGCATTCGACTTCGGTGATCCGGTGTTCTTTCAGCCAGGTGGACAGCTGATCGAAGGGGGCGTTCATACAGACCTCTTGGTTGGGTTGTTGTGGTGGGACGCAAGGCGCGCTGTGCCGTGGGGCACTTCCCACAGGTGACGCTGAGGGCTATCTTGGGCGCAGCCCTGCGGGGCGATCTATCCACTTTCTTCGCCGTTGAATGCACCAAAAGAGTGCAATAGGACCGTGCGTGAATACGCCAACCGCCTTGCAGGTCCAGGATTTACGGACCACCGACGTGACCGAACAGATCCGCGCCACCCCGGGTTGGCAGCAGCAGTACCGGCAGATGTCCCCGGGGCATTTCAACGGGCAGTTGCGCTGGCTCGCGCTGGAGGGCGTGGAGGTCTACGAAGAGCGCCTGAACACCCGGGTCGAGCAGTTTTTCCGGGCGCCGAGCGGTGCCTTGGCGTTCTGCTTCGACCGCAGCGAGAACAGCCTGTACCTGCTCAACGAAGACAGCCGCAATATCTGGATCACCCCGGAGAACTACCAGGAGGTGGCGGTGGTGTTCGAGCAGCCGTTCCTGGCCAGCCATGGCCTGGACCTGGAGCGCTTGCGCGGGCTGTTCATGGTGCCGTTGAGCTGCCAGCAGAACGCCCTGTTCGGCAACTGGCTGAGCGCCACGCTGACGCGCCTGGGCCAGGCTGAGCGCCCGCTGGAGGGGCGGCTGCTGGCCGAGCAACTGCTGGAGGATTGCCTGTTCATCCTCGACAACGCCGGCCAGCGCCTGCAAGGCCAGGCCCTGGGGCGGCGCGACGAGGAGCGGGCGATCATGCGCCGGGTCAGCGAATGGGCCGCCGATTGCCCGGAGGAAACCCTCAACCTGCTGGAACTGGCCCAGGTTGCCGGGGTCTCGCTGCGCCAGTTGCAGCAGGCGTTCAAGGCCTTCACCGGCTTGCCGCCAGCGCACTGGCTGCGTTTGCGCAGGCTCAATGGCGCGCGGCGCGACCTGCTGCGCGAGGACGGCGTGACCGTGGCCGAGGTGGCCATGCGCTGGTCGTTCTGGCACCTGGGGCGGTTTTCCGAGAGTTATCGGCAGCTGTTTCGCGAGTTGCCGAGCGAGACCCTGCGACGGGCGCGCGGGTTGTGACGCGCGGGGCAAATGGCTGGCAGCCTGCATGGGCAACCACCGCGCTGGCGCCAACAGCTTGCTGCAACTCGGCGGATCGCCCCCGCCGTGGACCGCAGGCGGGGGCGAGGACGCTCAGGTGCGCAGGCCAAGCGCCTTGAGCTGCGCCTTGCGGTTCGCCTCGTAGGCCTCGCGCGCCATCGGCCGCGCGTGGGGATCACCCAGGTCCTCCATCGCCAAGCGGTGGGTTTCCGGCGCCAGGTAGGCGGCGAGGGCGCACACGCAGGTGATCACGAACGCCAGTCCCCCGACCACCAGTGGGATGTTATCCGACCCAGGTGGCGCCACGGTGGCGAACAGCGCCGGCAGCATGGCGGTGATCATGGTGCCGATGTTCTGGGCGATGGCCATGGCCGAGACCCGGTGGCGGGTGTGGAACAGCTCCGGATAGAAACTGGGGAACACCGCGTTGTACCCCTGGTAGACCATGCCCCACATGACGATCGAGGCGGCGAACGCCAGCGGCACGTGCTGGATGCTGATCGCGTACAGGTAGACGAATGCCAGCAGCCCTGAACCCAGGCAGCCGGCGATCATGGTCGGGCGCCGGCCAATCCGGTCGGAGAGATTGCCGACGAAGGGTATCACCAGCACCGCGACGATATTGCCCACCACCGGGATCCACAGGTACAGGCTCTTGTCGAAGCCGATGCCGTAGGCCGGCTGTACCGCGTAGGCGGCGCCGAAGATGGTGGCAACCACCGGGATCACGTTCATCAGGGCCATGAACATCACCAGCAGCATGTGCCGCCAGCTGTGACGCAAGGCCTCGCTGATCGGTGACTTGACCACCTTGGCCTGTTGCTCTTGCTGGACGAACGCCGGGGTTTCGTGCACCTCCTTGCGGATGATGAAACCGGCGATCAGCACCACCGCGCTCATCAGGAAGGGAATACGCCAGCCCCATTCGTTGAAGGCTTCGCTGGGCATGAAATAGGCCAACGGCAGGAACACCGCCGCGGCCATCACCTGGCCGGCCTGCACGCCTTGCAGGGTATAACTGGCGTAATAGCCGCGGCGCCCGAACGGCGCATGCTCCATGATCATCGAGCTGGCCCCGGAAATCTCGCCGGCCACGGCGAAGCCCTGGATCAGCCGCAGCACCACCAGCAGCGCCGGGGCCAGCAGGCCGATGTCGTGGTAGGTGGGCAACAGCCCGACGGCCATGGTCGACAGGCCCATCAGGAACATGCACAGCAGCAGCACGTTCTTGCGCCCGCGGGTATCGCCCCAGTGGCCGAGCACGAAGGCGCCGACCGGGCGCGCCAGGTAGCCGACGCCGTATGTGGCCAGCGAGGCGATGATGGCCATCTTCGGGTCGCTGGAGGGGAAGAAGATCTGCGGGAAGATCAGTGCCGCCGCCTGGGCATAAATGAAGAAGTCGTAGTACTCCAGGGCAGAACCGATCCAGCCGCTGGCAGTGGCTTTGCGCGCTTGGGAGCTTGAATGGGCCATGTTGTCTCCGTTGTTCTTGTCAGGGGCCGGTGGGTCAGTGCTGGGGGCACGAACGACGGCTATGGGGAGAAGACGAACGAGGCATTGCGGAGCGCAGGGCGAGCAAGGTGTGCATAGGTCGGTACCCGTTTTCTTGAACTTATTATGTGGTGACGTTGGGCGTTGCAGCGCAGGGCCTGCCGAATGACCGGAGCTGACCTGCGACTGCTGCTCATGGTTGTGCACGAGGACCGCTGAAGCAATTCGCCAGACGGGGTTTTGTTCGATAATCGAACGAAAACTAACTGTTCCGTACAAAGTTCGTTGCGAGGGCGACTTTACCTGCGAATAATCGATCGTGCCAGGCGCGAGGTGGCAGGTCCGGGTCTTTTTCCTGGGCGCGCAGGCTAGCCCGGTGACAACACCAACGCGCCACTGGCCATCCCCAACAACAAGGAACTCCCCCATGCAGCGTTCGATTGCAACCGTGTCCTTGAGTGGCACCCTGCCTGAAAAGCTCGAGGCCATCGCCGCCGCGGGCTTCGATGGTGTCGAGATATTCGAGAACGATCTGCTGTATTACGCCGGCAGCCCCCGCGAGATCCGCCAGCGCTGCGCCGACCTGGGTATCGCCATCACCCTGTTCCAGCCGTTTCGCGACTTCGAAGGCTGCCCGCGCGAGCGACTGCGCAAGCACCTGGACCGCGCCGAGCGCAAGTTCGACCTGATGCACGAGCTGGGCACCGACCTGGTGCTGGTGTGCAGCAATGTGCAGGCCGATGCCCTGGGCGATGAGCAACTGCTGGTCGACGACTTGCGCCTGCTGGCCGAGCATGCCGGCGCGCGCGGCCTGCGCATCGGCTACGAAGCCCTGGCCTGGGGCCGTCATGTCAACACCTACCAGCAGGCCTGGAACCTCGTGCGCCAGGCTGACCAGCCGGCGCTGGGGGTGATCCTCGACAGCTTCCACACCTTGTCGCTCAAGGGCGACCCAGGGGCCATCGGCGACATCCCCGGCGAGAAGATCTTCTTCGTGCAGATGGCCGACGCGCCGATTCTGGCCATGGATGTGCTGGAGTGGAGCCGGCATTTCCGCTGTTTCCCAGGGCAGGGCGAGTTGGACTTGGCGGGCTTTCTGGCACCGATCCTGGCCCGTGGCTACCAGGGCCCCTTGTCGCTGGAAATCTTCAACGATGGCTTTCGCGCAGCACCCCCCCGGCAGACGGCGGCCGACGGCCTGCGCTCCTTGTTGTACCTGGAAGAAAAGACCCGCCTGCACCTGCAGCGCGAAGCGCGCAGCCTGGCGCCGGACGTGCTGTTCGCGCCGCCTGCGGCCAGCCGCTACGAAGGCGTGGAATTCCTTGAGTTCGCTGTCGACGAAGCGGTTGGCGCGCGTCTGCAGGGTTGGCTCAAGCGCCTGGGGTTCGCCACGGCCGGCCACCACCGCAGCAAGGCCGTGAGCCTGTTGCGCCAGGGCGATATCAATATCGTGCTCAATGCCGAGCCTTATTCGTTCGCCCACAACTTCTTCGAGGCCCATGGGCCGTCGCTGTGCGCCACTGCGCTGCGGGTCAGCGATGCTCAGGCGGCGCTGCAACGCGCCACAGCCTATCGGGGCCAGCCGTTCCGTGGCCTGGTGGGCCCCAACGAGCGCGAGATCCCAGCGGTGCGCGCGCCGGATGGCAGCCTGTTGTACCTGGTGCAAGGGGAGGGCGCGGGGCAGGGTATCTACCACAGCGACTTCCACCTGGACGGCGCCGCCCAGGCCAGCGGCGGTCTGCTGCGGATCGACCATATGGCCCTGGCGTTGCCGGCCGAGGCATTGGACAGCTGGGTGCTGTTCTACAAGAGCCTGTTCGACTTCACCGCCGACGATGAAGTGGTACTGCCCGACCCTTACGGCCTGGTCAAGAGCCGGGCGTTGCGCAGCCCCTGCGCCAGCCTGCGCGTGCCGCTGAACATTTCCGAGAACCGCAACACCGCCATTGCCCACGCCTTGTCCAGCTACCGAGGCTCGGGCGTGCACCATGTTGCCTTCGCCTGCGACGACATCTTCGGCGAGGTGGCGCGGGCCAAGGATGCTGGCGTGCCATTGCTGGAGATCCCGCTGAACTACTACGACGACCTGGCGGCGCGCTTCGAGTTCGATGACGAGTTTCTCAGCGAGCTGGCGTACTACAACGTGCTGTACGACCGCGATGCCCAGGGCGGCGAGCTGTTCCATGTGTACACCGAGGCGTTCGAGGGGCGCTTCTTCTTCGAGATCCTGCAGCGCAAGGGCGGCTATGGCGGCTATGGCGCGGCCAACGTGGCGGTGCGTTTGGCGGCAATGGCCAAAGCACGCAAGGGCATCGCCTAGGCGCTGTTCGCCTGCAAGGCTGGCGCCTGCGCCGCAGGGGCCGGCCAACACCGCGCTTCCCTGCATCGCCGCGCTCACGGATAATCGCCCGGATTCCCAAAACGAGCCTGTGAGTCGGTATGAGTGATTCGGTAGCCAAGCCTGAAGTCGAAGGGCTGCGCAAATCGCGCAAGAACAACCCGGAAAAGACCCGCGAGAACATTCTCCAGGCCGCCATCACCGAGTTCGTCCAGCAGGGCCTGGCCGGCGCCCGGGTCGATGCCATCGCCGAGCGCACCGCCACCTCCAAGCGCATGATCTACTACTACTTCGGCAGCAAGGAGCAGCTCTACGTCGAGTGCCTGGTCAAGCTCTACGGCGATATTCGCAAGACCGAGCACAGCCTTGATCTGGAGTCGCTGCCGGCCGAGCAGGCGATCCTGCGGCTGGTGGAATTCACCTTCGACCACCATGACCGCAACGTCGATTTCGTGCGCATCGTCTGCACCGAGAACATTCACTACGGCGAATACGTCAAGCAGTCGCCGGCCATTCGCCAGATGAGCAGCCTGGTGCTGCAGGCCTTGGGCCGAACCCTGGCGCGCGGGGTGCAGGAGGGGGTGTTCCGGCCTGGCATCGAGGTCATCGACCTGCACATGCTGATGAGTTCGTTCTGCTTCTACCGGGTGTCCAATCGCCACACCTTTGGCGATATCTTCCAGATCGACCTGGCCGACGAGCAGGTCAAGGACCGCCACAAGCAGATGATCTGTGAGGCGGTGATGCGTTACATCAAGGCCTGATCAGTGGGTCATTGCAGGTGCAGCGCATGACGTGAGGTTGGCACGGTCACTGTGGGAGCGGCTTTAGCCGCGAACACCGGCGCAGCCGGTGCCAGCCATTACGCGGCGTTATCCCAAGCAGGCAAAGTGCGCCTGCATGCGCCCGGCATCGGCTGCCCGGCCGCTGAACAGCTCGAACGCCTTGACTGCCTGGAACACCGCCATGCTGCCGCCATCGAGGGTGCGGCAGCCCAGCGCCCGGGCGTGGCGCAGCAGCTCGGTCTGCAACGGGAAGTAGATGATTTCCGCCACCCACAACCCGGCATGCAGCAGTGCCGGCGGCAGTGGCGTGCCTGGCAACTTGGCCATGCCGACCGGCGTGGTGTTGACCAGGCCGTCGGCCTCGGCCAGGGCGCCCGCCAGGTCGCTGCCAAGCATGGCCCGGCCGCTGCCGAAGCGTTGGCAAAGGTTATCGACCAAGCCTTGGCCGCGGGCCAGGTCCACCTCGAACACCAGCAGCCGCTCGACCCCTTCGCCCAGCAGCGCATGGGCCACCGCCGCGCCAGCACCGCCCGCGCCCAGTTGCACCACCTGGCGCCTGGCGACATCCGGCAAGCCCCGGCGAAAGCCCTCGGCAAACCCCAGGCAGTCGGTGTTGTGCCCGATCCGCTTGCCATCGCGCAGCACCACGGTATTTACCGCGCCGATGCCGCGGGCCTCGTCCGACAGCTCATCGAGCAGCGCCAGGATCGCCTGCTTGAACGGGAAGGTGATGTTCAGCCCGGTAAAACCGGTGCGTTGCGCCGCCTCGAGCAGCTGCGCCAGGGCGCTGTCGGGTAGCCCCAGCTGGTCGACGTCGATCAGCCGGTACAGGTAGCGCAGGGCCTGGGCGTCGCCCTCGTGCTCGTGCAGCGCTGGCGTGCGCGAGGCCTGGATACCACGGCCGATCAGGCCGGCGAGGATGCCTTGGCTGCTCATGCCGCTTGCTCCTTCAGGGCCTGGCGCAAGTAGCTCAGGGCCATGACGTAGCCCTGGCTGCCGAGGCCGCAGATCACCCCGACGGCGATCCCCGAGACGAACGACAGATGGCGGAACGGCTCGCGCTTGTGCACGTTGGACAGGTGCACTTCGATCACCGGCAGCTCGGCGGCGACCAGGGCGTCGCGGATGGCCACCGAGGTGTGGGTCCAGGCGGCGGGGTTGATGACGATGCCGTGACAGTGGCCACGGGCAGCGTGGATCCAGTCGAGCAGCTCGCCTTCGTGGTTGGTCTGGCGAAACTCCAGCTCAAGGCCCAGGTCGCGGGCGCTGGCGGCGCACAGGCTGGCCAGGTCGGCGAGGCTTTGCTGGCCATATTGGGTGGGTTCGCGGCAGCCCAGCAGGTTCAGGTTGGGGCCGTTGAGCACGAGGATTCGGGGGGTCATGGCGGGGCATCGCTTTGTTGTTTTTGGATGCCTTGAATATTTGTACTATCTGGTTAGTTTTGTAAATGGCTGCTGCCATGAATCGGGCGGTAATCGCACATCGTAGGCGCCGGCCTTGCTGGCGAACGGCTAGCACTCGCTGTCAGGCCCTTTCGCCAGCAAGGCTGGCGCCTACACCTGGGCGTGGTGTTGATTACAGAATTGTAATGTTCATGCCACCGCCCCGATAACCTGCGCTGCCTAAAGTCCCACGCCAAAGCATTCCGCCGCTTGCCGACGAGGACTTCCGCCGTGCCCATTCCCCGCAAGATCGCCTGGCTCTGCCTGCTCCTGGCTGGCCCCGCCAGCGCCCAGAGCCTGAGCCTGGACCAGGCGCTCAGCGCCGCGTTCGCGCAAAACCCCGAACTGGCCGCTGTCGGTCGTGAAATCGGCATTGCCGAGGGCGAGCGCCGCCAAGCCGGGTTATTGCCCAACCCCGAGCTGGCCTGGGAGGTCGAGGACACTCGACGCAACACCAGCACCACCACCGTGACCCTCAGCCAGGCCCTGGAACTGGGCGGCAAGCGCGGCGCGCGCATCGAGGTCGCCGAGGCCGGCCAGGCCGTGGCCCGGCTTGAACTGCAGCGCCAGCGCAACGGCCTGCGCGCCGACGTGATCCAGGCCTTCCATGCCGCCCTGCGCGCGCAGACTGCGCTGGAGCTGGCGCAGCAGTCCCAGGCCTTGACCGAGCGCGGGTTGCGGGTAGTGGAAGGGCGGGTGCGGGCTGGCCAGTCTTCGCCGGTGGAAGCGACCCGTGCCCAGGTTCAGTTGGCCCAGGCCCAGGCAGCGGTACGCCGCGCCCAGGCCGAACGCAGCGTCGCCCGGCAAGCCCTGGCACGGCTGACCGGCAGCGCCGAGGTTGGCTTCGACCGCCTCGACAGTGCCAGCCTTTCGCCTGGCCCGGCGCCACGTGCCGAACGGCTGCTGGCCAAGGTCGAGCAAACCGTCGACTGGCGCCTGGCTGCCGCGCAGGTCGAGCGCGGCGAGGCCGGCCTGGGCTCGGAAAAGGCCCAGCGGATCCCCAACCTGACCGTCAGCCTGGGCAGTCAGTACAGCCGCGAGGACCGCGAGCGGGTCAACGTGGTGGGGTTGTCGATGCCACTGCCGTTGTTCGACCGCAACCAGGGCAACGTGCTGGCGGCTGCGCGGCGCAGCGACCAGGCCCGCGACCTGCGCAACGCCGTCGAGCTGCGCCTGCGCAGCGACACCCGCAGCGCCCTCGAGCAGTGGGCCACGGCCATGGGCGAGGTGCAGGCCTACGACCGCACCATCCTGCCGTCGGCGCAGCAGGCGGTGGATACCGCCACCCGTGGCTTCGAGATGGGCAAGTTCGCCTTCCTCGATGTGCTCGATGCGCAGCGCACGCTGATCGAGGCGCGGGGGCTGTACCTGGACGCACTGGCTTCGGCCACCGATGCGCGGGCGCAGGTGGAGCGGATTTATGGCGATCTGGCCCTAGACCGGTGATGCATTCGTTCGCCGGCAAGCCGGCTCCTACAGAACCCGTAGGAGCCGGCTTGCCGGCGAAAGGGCCGCACAGTGGCCCCGGCGATTCGACTGACGACCCTTCCCAGCAGGAACGACAATGACCAACCCACGCAAACTCGCCATCCTCGCCGCCGCCATTGCCGCCCTCGGCCTGGGTGGCCTGGCCTGGACCGGCAATCTCGGCCAGGCCTCCAGCGGCCAGGCCCAGCAAGACGACCACGGCCATGCCGAAGAACAGGACGATGGCCACGGCGCCGCTGCAGAGGAGGGCGAAAACCACGCCGAGGAAGAGGGCAAGCTGCACCTCAGCGCCGAGCAGATCCAGGCCGCCGGCGTGCAGCTGAGCACCGCCGGCCCGCAGACACTGGGCACCGCCATCAGCTTCCCCGGCGAGATCCGTTTCGACGAAGACCGCACCGCCCATGTGGTGCCCCGGGTGCCAGGCGTGGTCGAGTCGGTGCAGGCCGAACTCGGCCAGGCAGTCAAGCGCGGCCAGGTGCTGGCGGTGATCGCCAGCCAGCAGATCTCCGAACTGCGCAGCGAGCAGCAGGCCGCCCAGCGCCGCCTTGAGCTGGCCCGGCTGACCTTCAGCCGCGAGCAGCAACTGTGGCAGGAGCGCATCAGCGCCGAGCAGGACTACCTGCAAGCCCGCCAGGCCTTGCAGGAGGCCGAGATCGCCGCCGCCAACGCCAGGCAAAAGGTGGCCGCCGTGGCCCCGGCCGGCCAGGGCAACCGCTTCGAGTTGCGCGCGCCCTTCGACGCGGTGGTGGTGGAAAAGCACCTGACCGTGGGCGAGGTGGTGGACGAGACCAGCAACGCCTTCACCCTGTCCGACCTGAGCCGGGTCTGGGCCACCTTCGCCGTGGCCCCGCGTGACCTGGACAAGGTGGTCAGCGGCCGCGGCGTCACCGTCAGCGCCCCGGACCTCGGCGCCCAGGTGCAGGGCAAGGTCAACTATGTCGGCAGCCTGCTCGGCGAGCAGAACCGCGCCGCCACCGTGCGCGCCACCCTGAACAACCCCAACGGCGCCTGGCGCCCGGGCCTGTTCGTCAATATCGCGGTCACCGTCGAGCGTTTCGATGCCGCCGTGGTGGTGCCGCAAAGCGCCTTGCAGACATGGGAGGCGCAGACCGTGGTGTTCGCCCGCACCGCCGAGGGCTTCGAGGCCCGTGCGGTCACCCCCGGGCGCCGCGATGGCGACCAGGTGGAGATCCGCGAGGGGCTCGAAGCCGGCACGGTGGTTGCCGCCGCCGGCAGCTTCGTTCTCAAGTCCGAGCTGGGCAAAGGCTCGGCCGAACACAGTCACTGATCGGGGACACCTTTCATGTTCGAACGCCTTATCCAGTTCGCCATCGAGCAGCGCCTGGTGGTGATGCTCGCCGTGGTGCTGATGGCCGCCGTGGGCATCCACAGCTACCAGAAACTGCCCATCGACGCGGTGCCCGACATCACCAACGTGCAAGTGCAGATCAACACCGCCGCGCCCGGCTATTCGCCGCTGGAGACCGAGCAGCGCATCACCTACGCCATCGAGACCGCCATGGCCGGCTTGCCCGGCCTCAAGCAGACCCGTTCGCTGTCGCGTTCGGGGTTGTCGCAGGTGACGGTGATCTTCGATGACGCCACCGATATCTTCTTCGCCCGCCAGTTGGTCAACGAACGCCTGCAGGTGGCCCGCGAACAGTTGCCCGAGGGCATCGAGGCGGCCATGGGGCCGATTTCCACGGGCCTGGGCGAGATCTTCCTGTGGACGGTCGAGGCCAGGGACGGCGCGCTCAAGGACGATGGCACGGCCTATACCGCCACCGACCTGCGGGTGATCCAGGACTGGATCATCAAGCCGCAACTGCGCAACGTGCCGGGGGTGGCCGAGGTCAATAGCATCGGCGGCCACGCCAAGCAGTACCTGATCGCCCCGGACCCCAAGCGCCTGGCGGCCTACAAGCTGACCCTCAACGACCTGATCGCGGCGCTCGAGCGCAACAACGCCAACGTCGGCGCCGGCTACATCGAGCGCAACGGCGAGCAGTTGCTGATCCGCGCCCCAGGCCAGGTAGCCTCGGCCGAGGACATCGCCAACATCGTCATCTCCAGCGTCGACGGCGCGCCGATTCGCGTCAGCCACGTGGCCCAGGTCGGCCTGGGCCAGGAGCTGCGCTCCGGCGCCGCCACCGAGAACGGCCGCGAGGTGGTGCTGGGCACGGTGTTCATGCTGATCGGCGAGAACAGCCGCACGGTGTCCCAGGCGGTAGCGGCCAAGCTCGAGGAGATCAACCGCAGCCTGCCCAAGGGCGTGGTGGCGATCACGGTGTACGACCGCACCAACCTGGTCGAGAAGGCCATCGCCACGGTGAAGAAGAACCTCATCGAAGGCGCGATCCTGGTCATCGCCGTCTTGTTCCTGTTCCTGGGTAACATCCGCGCGGCGCTGATCACCGCCATGGTCATTCCGCTGTCGATGCTGTTCACCTTCACCGGCATGTTCAGCAACAAGGTCAGCGCCAACCTGATGAGCCTGGGGGCGCTGGATTTCGGCATCATCGTCGACGGCGCGGTGGTGATCGTCGAGAACGCCATTCGCCGCCTGGCCCATGCCCAGCAGCGCCACGGGCGCATGCTGACCCGCGCCGAGCGCTTCCACGAGGTGTTCGCCGCCGCCCGCGAGGCCCGTCGGCCGTTGATCTACGGGCAGTTGATCATCATGGTGGTGTACCTGCCGATCTTTGCCCTGACCGGGGTCGAGGGCAAGATGTTCCACCCCATGGCGTTCACCGTGGTGATGGCGCTGCTGGGGGCGATGATCCTCTCGGTGACCTTCGTTCCGGCGGCGATTGCCCTGTTCGTCACCGGCAAGGTCAAGGAAGAGGAAGGCGTGGTCATGCGCACCGCCCGCCGCCGTTACGCGCCGGTGCTGGACTGGGTGCTGGGCCGGCGCAACCTGGCGTTCGCCGCCGCTGCCGCGGTGGTGCTGCTGTCGGGCGTGCTGGCCAGCCGCATGGGCAGCGAGTTCATCCCCAGCCTCAGCGAGGGCGATTTCGCCTTGCAGGCCCTGCGCGTGCCGGGCACCAGCCTGTCGCAGTCGGTGGACATGCAGCAGCGCCTGGAACAGGCCATCATCGCCCAGGTGCCGGAAGTCGAGCGGGTGTTCGCCCGTACCGGCACCGCCGAGATCGCCTCCGACCCGATGCCGCCGAACATCTCCGACGCCTATGTGATGCTCAAGCCGCGCGAGCAGTGGCAAGACCCTGGCAAGCCGCGCGAGGCGCTGATCGCCGAGGTGCAAAAGGCCGCCGCCAGCGTGCCGGGCAGCAACTACGAGCTGTCGCAGCCGATCCAGCTGCGTTTCAACGAGTTGATCTCCGGGGTGCGCAGCGATGTTGCGGTGAAGGTGTTCGGTGATGACATGGCGGTGCTCAACCGCACCGCCGCGCAGATCGCCGCCAGCCTGCAGCAGGTGCCGGGGGCTTCGGAGGTGAAAGTCGAGCAGACCACTGGCCTACCGGTGCTGACCATCGATATCGACCGGGACAAGGCCGCGCGCCACGGCCTGAACGTGGGCGATGTGCAGGACGCCATCGCCATCGCCGTGGGCGGGCGCAGCGCCGGCACGCTGTACGAGGGCGACCGTCGCTTCGACATGGTGGTGCGCCTGTCCGAAGCGCTGCGCACCGATGTCGATGGGCTGTCCAGCCTGCTGATCCCGGTGCCCGCCAATGCCGCGAGCGGCGCGACGCAGATCGGTTTCATCCGGTTGGCGCAGGTGGCCACGCTGAAGCTCGAGCTGGGCCCGAACCAGGTCAGCCGCGAGGATGGCAAGCGCGTGGTGGTGGTCAGCGCCAACGTGCGCGGGCGTGACCTGGGGTCGTTCGTCGAGCAGGCGTCGCAGACCTTGATCGACCAGGTGCAGATCCCACCCGGCTACTGGACCCGCTGGGGTGGCCAGTTCGAGCAGTTGCAGTCGGCTGCCGAGCGCCTGCGGGTGGTGGTACCGGTGTCGCTGCTGCTGGTGATGGCCTTGTTGCTGATGATGTTCAACAACCTCAAGGACGGGTTGCTGGTGTTCACCGGCATTCCCTTCGCCCTCACCGGTGGCGTGCTGGCGTTGTGGCTGCGCGACATCCCGTTGTCGATCTCGGCGGGCGTGGGCTTTATCGCGCTGTCGGGGGTGGCGGTGCTCAATGGCCTGGTGATGATCGCCTTCATTCGCAGCCTGCGCGAAGAGGGGCGCGGCCTGCGCACCGCGGTCGAGGAGGGCGCACTGACCCGCTTGCGCCCGGTGCTGATGACTGCGCTGGTGGCCTCCCTGGGTTTCATCCCGATGGCCCTGGCCACCGGTACCGGCGCCGAGGTACAACGGCCGCTGGCGACGGTGGTGATCGGCGGCATCCTGTCGTCGACGGCGCTGACCTTGCTGGTGTTGCCAGCGTTGTACCAATGGGCGCATCGGCGTGACGAGGCCGAGCCTGCCTGACCCTGCCTGTAGGCGCCAGCCTTGCTGGCGCCTACAGGCAGGGTGCCCTTGAATCAGCGTCGGCGCCGCAACCCGTGATCCAGGCTCAACCTTCCGGCGCCTTTCAACAGCAGCGGCAGCAACGCCACCAGGTAGATCAACGGCAGCTTGAAGTTGCCATACCCCTGGTCGGTGATCGCATAGCCGCGGCCCAGTTCCGCCAGGCTCGACCATTGGCTCGGCCAGTGCACCGCGGCAATCGCCACCACCGTCACCACCATCAGCACCGCCGACGCCAGTCGGGTCCCCAGCCCCAGCAGCAGGAGCAGCGGGCAGATCAATTCGGCCCACATCGACAGTTGCCAGTTCAACCCGGCCGGCAGCAGGTCGAAAGGGAATGGAAAACTGCCTTGCAGGTCGGCGAACCAGTTGTTGCCGTTGTACTTCTCAAGGCCCGATTCGAAGAACTCCCAGGCCAGGAACAGCCGTAGTGGCAGGTCGGCGCCCCAGTTGCCGGCACGCTCGAGGGCGCTGAAAGGGCGGGTGAGGGTTTGCGTCAGCATGTCGAGGCTCCTTGCATTGAGTCAGTGGGACAACGAGGGGGCGGCGCGGCGCAGGCGCTGGGCTTGCTTGGCGATCAGCTTGAGGGCGATGGCGGCGAACATCAGGGCGAAGGCCAGGGGATACCAGCCGCCCAGGGCAATGCGCTTGTAGAACGACAGGCAGAACACCGCGGCCAGCACCCAGGTGCCGGTGCTGTGCAGGTGCTTCCACAGGCGTGGCCCGAGCAGGCGCATGGGCGCCTTGAGCGAGGTTAGGGTCAGCAGCAGGATGAACAGATAGCCTAGCGATCCGGGGATGTTCGCCACGGCCGTGCGGCCTGCCCAGAACAGCTCGGGGTAACGTTGCGCGTACAGGTAGATCAGTGCCCCATGCACGCTGTGCGAGAAGGCGAAGGCCAGGCCGATGTAGCGCCGCTCACGCAGCAGTTGGCGGCTGGCCGCGCCCGGCAGCAGGGTGACCAGCGCCGAGGCGAGGAAGGCCGCCAGAAACAAGGCGAACGAACTGCGTGCGGTGGCGCGGATGGCACTGCGCAGGCCTTCGACGCCAAGCGGTTGGCTGAGCAGCACTGCGCCCGTCATCAGTAGGGTGAGGGCGGCAAGGGCAGTGAACAGCTTCCAGCCGGAGGGCAGGGCTTTCATGGGTGTTTTCCCCGGAGCAGGCGGCGAGGGCGGGCTGCCTTCGCGCTGTGGTGGCCGGGAGTGTGCGGTGGCGGGGTATCTGCAGTGTGTCGCGCTACAGCGGGTTATGTATCACTGTGTAGGCGCCGGCGAACACCGGCATAGCCGGTGCCATCCACCGCGGCGCCGGGTTCGCCAGCAAGGCTGGCTCCTACGGGTATTGCAAGCCGCAACCTGTGTAGGAGCCGGCTTGCCGGCGAACACCGGCATAGCCGGTGCCATCCACCGCGTTGCCTGGTTCGCCAGCAAGGCTGGCTACGGGTGTTGCAGGTCGCAGGAGCCGGCTTGCCGGCGAACACCGGCATAGCCGGTGCCATCCACCGCGGCGCCTGGTTCGCCAGCAAGGCTGGCTCCTACGGGTGTTGCAGGTCGCAACCGGTGTAGGCGCCGGCTTGCCGGCGAACACCGGCATAGCCGGTGCCATCCACCGCGGCGCCTGGTTCGCCAGCAAGGCTGGCGCCTACGGGTGTTGCAGGCCGTAATCGGCGTAGGAGCCGGCCTTGCCGGCGAACACCGGCGTAGCCGGTGCCATCCACCGCACCGCCTGGTTCGCCAGCAAGACTGGCGCTTACGGGGAGGTTGGTGCGGGAGCGGGCGCTCACTTAGCGCTGGCTGGCCAGGCGTTGCTGGGCGGCGGCGCAGCCATTGATCTCCACCGCCTTTTGCAGGAAACCCTGGCGTTGCTGCGGGTCGAGCTCGCCAAGCAGGCGGTAGATTTCCGCCTGATAATCGCGTTGGCGTCCCCACTGCATCTGCAACCCCTGCGGCCGGGCGCGGCTGCAGGCCAGGCGCGTCGCCGGTTGCGGGTAGTAGGGCGCGTACAAGGTGGCCATGCTGGGCACCGCTGCCAACGCCTCGCGGTAGGCAGGGCTGGCATTGTAAGGCGTACACCAACGGGCAATGGCCAGGGCCGGCGGCGCGAAGCCCTGCTTGAGGCTGGCCTCCAGCAATGGGCAGGCAGCGTCGGCGATCTGCCCGGCAGGCAGGTAGGTGGTGTAATACAGCGCCAGGCGATACTGGGCCACCGGATGGCCAAGGGCGACCGAGCGCTTGAGCAATGCCACGGCCGACGGCAGGGTATGGGCCATGGCCTGGCCCTGGCGGCTCAGCTCGGGGTCGCTGGCCGAGGCGCGCAGCGGGCTGGCACTGTCGTCCTGGCTGTCGGCCTGCTCCAGCAACGGCAGGGCCTGGCGATACAGCAGGTCGGCATGGGGGTCGATGTTCACCTCCAGCGCCTGCGCGGCAAAAGCCGCCAGCATCAGTGGCAAAAGGGTCATGCGACTGGTGCGCATGGCCAACAGCTGGGGGGCGACAGGGGAAGTCATGGCAGGTACGCGTATGCCTCAGGCGGATCAGGAGCGACGACGGCGTATTCTAGCCAGCCAGCGTGCTTCGCCGAAAGCCCGATACGTCGCTATCAGGCCGGCTTGATCGGTGAAACCTTGCGCAGGGCGTGGTTTTCCTGGGCCAGGCCGAGCTTGGCGGTGATCACTTTGGCTAACGCGTTGTTACCCAGGTCGTTGAAATGCAGGCGGTCGACGAACAGGTCCTGGGTAAAGGCCGGCGAACTGCCGAGCATGCAGTTCATGTCGTAGCAGGGGATCGGCTCGGCCTGGCTCTTGATGCGACGGAAGAAGGCCATGTGCAGTTGGCTGTCGAAAGCGCCACCGATCAGGCGGTCGAAGTTCGACGGTTGGCGCTCGAGCGCGGCCAGCATGGCCTGCTCGCCGCCCGGCAGGGTCTCCCGGCACCAGGGCAGCAGTGGCTGGAGGATGAAGGTGAGGGTGGTATGGCCGTCGGCCAGCAAACGGTCCCATTGCCGCAGGGTGCGGCCGATGCTGTCGGCGGCGCGGATCAGGCGTTTGTCCGGGCTCGACAGCGCTTCGATGTCTGGCCATGGCGGCACGCGGCGTGGCGCCAAGGCCTGGCCCAGGCGTTGCCAGAGCGATTCGCGGCGCGCGGGGGCCGTTGCCTGCACGCCTTCGTTGAAGCGGTTGAGGAAGTCCTGGTAGGCCTGGGCCCTTTGCGGGTCCTGGCTGCCGGCCAGCACTTCGCCGAGGGTCTCCTGGGCCAGGGTGTTCAGGCCGCTGAGCAGCACCACATGGCCGATCTGGCCAAAGCGGTGCTGGTGGGTGAGAAACATCAGCAGTTCCTGGGTCGCGTTGAGCCCACAGCCGGCCAGGCTCAGCCAGACCTCGCCGGTCAGCTGCGACAGGTACGAGGCCACCGTGTGCTCATCGGAACTGGCGCCGATGCCCATGGCCGTGGAACCGCCCACCAGCACATTGACCCGCGCCGCGCCACCGCGTTCGGCCACCGAAAAGCGCTTGCCAGCGCAGTGGCTGTAGCGCAGCCCCAGGGCATCGGTGTTGATGGTGCCGGAGCGGTAGCCGCGCTCATGCACGTAGAGCATCTGCGGCGCCCGCCGACTGCCCCGTTGCACAAAGCGCTGGTAGTCCTGGGACAGTGGGCTGCCTGGCGGGGTGTCGTCGATTGGGGTCACGGGCGCTCCTTGGGCGCAGCTCGGCTCAGGCCGCCAGCGCCTTGAGGTTGTAGGCCAGGCCGACGCCGGCGATCAGCAGCAGCGCCACGCCGGAGGCCAGGCTGATGACACGGTTGCTGCGCGGCGAGGCGAGCTTGCCGATGGCGAAGATGTACAGGCTGAGCACGGCGAAGTCGATGGCGATCCACAGCAGCGACAGCACCAGCATGCTTTTGCCGAACGATTCGGTGATCTGGATGAACTGCGGGAAAAAGGAAATGAAGAAGATGATGTCCTTGGGGTTGGAAATACCCACCATGAAGCCCTGCAGCAAGCCGCCACGCCCCGGCTGTTGCACCGGCGTATCCGCTGCGGCGCGGTCGGCCGTGGGCTGCATGGCTTCGCGCAGGGTGCCCAGGGCGATGTAGCCGATGAACAGGCAACCCAGCAGGCTCATGCCATTGAGCCAGGTCTTGTCGATGGCCGCGCTGGTCATGATGATCCAGGCCGCGGCGCCGATCAGCACCAGTGACGCCCAGTTGGTGCCCACGGCGGTGAACAGCGCCTTGCGCGAGCCCGAGGCGGCGGCGGTATTGACGATCAGCGCCACCACCGGGCCAGGGGTGGCGATCAGCAGCAGGACGGTGAGGGCGTAGGTGGCGGTCAGTGCGGTATTCACGTTCAGTTCTCGATCAGGGGGGCAGCAGTTGCGGTATGGAACGGGCAGCGCGCCGGGTTCAGCGAACCGGGCTCCTGCAGTTGGTATTGGCGCCACTCGAAATTGTCGTCCTGGCCGAAGAAGCCAAGGGAGTCTGGCATTACGCCGTCGTTGTAGTGGTGCACCCGGTCGCGAATCCGCGCGCGGATGCGCTGGCCGCTTTCGGTACCGGCGCTGGCCACTTCGTCGAAGCTTTCCCGGGGGTTGATGACGAAGGCGATGTGCTGGCCCAGGTTGCGGCTTTTCATCAGCTGGTGGCCGGGGAAGCTCATGTTGACGAACAGCGGCATGCCGGCGAAGCAGAACGCCCAGCGCGGGTCGTGGGGGTCTTGCGGCACCTCGGCTGGCCAGGGTTGCGGGTCGCGGGCGTGAACCTGGTGCAATACCTCCCAGGCCAGGCCCTGCTGGGCGGCGAGCGTGCTGGCCGGGTCGGTTTGCAGAAACACCAGCAGCGGGTGACCGATGCGCTGCTTGAGCGGGAGCGGTTCGACGGTGCGGATGTAGTCGGCCAGGCCCCGGGCGATATCGTCGGCCAAACGCTCGGCACGGGCGAAAATCACATGGCAGGTGCGCGCGGTGACCGCCTTGCGCCCGAACAGGCAAGGGAAGTCGGGGTTGGCCAGGGTCTGCTTGAAGTGTTCTATGGTCTTGTGCGTCCAGTGGTGCCGGTTGTGCACATGTTCATCGGCCAGCTCTAGCGCATCCAGGCGGTAGCAGTTTCCATAACCCGTAAACATGATTTCCCCAGGTCTATCGATGTGACCGCGTCAAGGTGATTTTTCCGTCATATCCATGCGGGTTGGCTATATAAAATTGTTATTTAGCGGCATTTTCCGTGAGGGTCGCTGCGTTGTAAAACGCCTGGAACTATGACCTACTATGAGCCTTGCTAATGCTCTGGAAGGCGCTCATGTCGGAACGGATTCAAGCCTTGCATGCCCTGCGGGCCTTCGAAGTGGCCTCGCGCTACGGCTCTTTCACCCGCGCCGCCCAGGAACTGGCCCTGACCCAGGGCGCGGTCAGCCATCACATCAAGACCCTCGAGGCGTTGTTCGGTTGCGACCTGTTCGAACGCCGCGGCCCCAAGTTGCGCCTGACCGAGCACGGCCGGCTGCTGGCCCAGGAGCTCAAGGTCGGTTTCAAGATCATCGAGAACGCCTGCGCGCTGTTGCGCCAGGACCGTTACGGCATCCGTCTCAAGGCGCCGTCGACGCTCACCGTGCGCTGGCTGCTGCGGGCGTTGGACGGGTTCAAGAAGGCCGACAACAGCTGCGCGGTGCAACTGTCCAGCGTGTGGATGGACATCGACGCGGTGGATTTCTATTCCGAGCCCTACGACTGCGCCATCCTGCTGGGCAATGGCCGTTTCCCGGCCGAGGTCGAGAGCCTCAAGCTGTTCGACGAGTGGCTGATCCCCGTGTGCCACCCCGGCTACCTTGGCAACCCCGCGCCGCCGCTGTCGGTACTCGACGATTGCGAGCTGCTGCACCCCTCGCCGGACCGGCGCGATTGGCGGCGCTGGCTGGCGCGCCTGGACGCCCTGGAGATCGGCATCGACCAGGGCCAGGTGTTCGACACCCTCGACCAGGGCATCTCGGCGGCCCAGCAGGGCCTGGGCATTTCGGTGGTCGACCTGGTGCTGGCCAGCGCCGACCTGGCGGCGGGCAACCTGGTCACGCCATTCCCCCAGGCGGTGGCCACCGGCGACGGCTACTACATGACCTGGCTCAAGGCCAGCCCCAAGGCCCACCAGATGCACAAGCTGCGGGATTATCTGGTGGCGCAGGTGCCGGCGTTGGCGCACAAGGACATCAGTTATCTGTATGGGTGATATTGCATTGTAGTGACGGCTATCGACTCATCCAGGCCGTAGTGTCTAATGCGATGGCGTGCGTTGCTTGATCTTGCCGGGCGTTTGGTACGTAAAACGTCTGCTCTTCTCGTATTCAAAAAGGTTCACCTGTTAATTTTACTAGTTTCTGATCCCCCTTTTTCGGCGTGACAATAGCGTTGAATCGGCGTTGTGCCGAATGCAATGAGAGGGTACGAAAATGTCTACTGAAATAAGCGCTGTCGCTGCGGCTGATGGACGGGGTGTAAGTGAGAGCTGGTATGTTGAAAACGGCTTCCCTTTTACTGTTTCACACACACGGCTGCCAACGAAGAACGGTGTGTTTTACGTGGTGCAGGTGCAGTTGTACAGTGGAGAGATTGCTTCGGTAACTACCATTCCTGAAGGGGATAAAAAATTTGTTAATTGCAGGCCGGTGGATTTGGTTAATACTTATGGAGCCTGTAGATTTTACAAGTTTGGACCGGCGAGGAGTATTCGCAAACCTTCGCTCGACGTGGATGGGCCGATCGATATCAGGGAGAATGTGCTTACGTTGAGTAGTCATCTCCTATGTAGATCTGACGAAGCTGGCTCGTATACTCACCCGATGGATATGGTGATCATTGATAAAGGCTACTATAAGAAAATAAAAGATTCTTACCCGGATGAGTCAGTTGAAACCATTATGGCTGACCGCGATCATCGCGCGCACAAGGAATTTTCTACACTCTCTGGACGATACGACTTTGGCGTTAGATTTTCCTATGAAGTGAGGGTGGACGAAAATGGCTATCATTTTGTGATGAAGTTGGAGTACATCTCCTCAGGAAAAAAAGCCATTTTTTCGGTGTCTTGAAGGTTGATGAACTGGCCACCATGCAGGAACGGATTGAGGGTTTTCTAAAAAGTTTCCGGTGGCGATCAGGCAAGGCAGGCGTATGCAAAGCATGACGATGGGCACGCTTAAATATTCTTTCTGACCCAGCACGCTGGCGTATAGCGGTGACGCCAAGTGCCGAGCTACCGTTCCAAGTGCCTGCAGCTCTACCGCCCCCCCTGATCACGCCCGGTTTTCAGCAATAGCTGCTCCACCATGAAGTCGATGAACACCCGCAACTTCGGCGGCATCTGCCCGCCCGAGGGCCACAGCAGGTAAAAACTGCCGCGCCGCTCCATGAACCCATCGAGCACGCTCACCAGCCTGCCGGCCGCCAGTTCCTTGTGCACGCTGAAGTCCGGCAGGCAGGTGATGCCGCGATCATTGAGGGCAAAGCAGATGCGCGTCTCGACATGGTTGCAGACCATGGCGATCGGAATGCTGTAGTCCTGCTCGGGGTGCTCCCGGCGCAGCGGCCAGACTTCCAGCTTGCCGGTGCTGGGGAAGCGATAGTGCAGGCAGCGGTGCCCGGCCAGATCGCGCGGGTGCTGCGGTATGCCGTGTGCGGCCAGGTAGGCCGGGGAGGCGACCAGGCGGTGCTGGAAGTGCCCGAGAAACTTGGCGTTGAGGCGCGAATCCAGCGGCTGGCCACCGCGCATCACCACATCGAAACCTTCGCCGACGATATCCACCATGCGGTCGCTGAAGTCCAGGTCCAGCTCGATGTCGGGGTAGCGCGCCATGAATTCAGCCAGCGCCGGCATCACCAGCCCGGTCACCTGCGGCAGGCTGACGCGCAAGCGCCCGCGTGGGGTGCTGCTGGCCTGGGACAGCGCCTGCTCGGTGGCTTCGATCTCGGCCAGGATGCGCTGGCTGCGCTCGAGAAACAATGCGCCTTCGGCGGTCAGGGTAATGCTGCGAGTGCTGCGGTGGAACAGGCGCACCCCCAGGCGTTGCTCCAGGCGTGCCACGCGCTTGCCCACCGCCGAGGCGCTGATGCCCAGGGATTGGCCGGCGGCGACGAAACTGCCGGCTTCGGCGATTCGGTTGAACACCACGAAGCCGCTGAGGCTGTCCATGTTGCGCTCCTATTGCGGACATTGGTGTCCGGTATGAATGGCATTCTAACCGTCTTTTTCCGTAATGCCCCGCTGTCAGAAGATACCCGCCTTGATCGACAGTTGGAGGCATCCATGCATACACCTTCCCCCGCGGCATGCGCCGCCGAACCTAGCGCCCAGGCGGCGCGGCTGCCCTTGGGTGGGCTGCTGGCCCTGGCCCTGACCGGCTTCATCGCCATCCTCAGCGAGACCCTGCCGGCCGGCCTGCTCGACCAGATCGCCACGGGCATGGGCATCAGCCAGGCCATGGCCGGGCAGTGGGTCACCGCCTACGCGCTGGGCTCGTTGCTCACGGCGATTCCGCTGGTGACCTTGACCCAGGGCTGGTTTCGGCGCCGGGCCTTGTTGCTGGCCATCGGTGGTTTCGTGCTGGGCAACGGGCTGACCGCTGTTTCAGCGGATAACACCTTGACCTTGCTGCTGCGCTTTCTGACCGGCGCCGCCGCCGGGCTGGCCTGGGGCCTGATCGCCGGCCATGCCCGGCGCATGGTGGCGCCGGCGCAGCAGGGCAAGGCGATGGCTGTGGCGATGCTGGGGCAGCCCATCGCGCTGTCGCTGGGGTTGCCGATCGGCACCTGGCTAGGCGCCTGGCTGGGCTGGCGCGCCACGTTCGTGTTGGTGACGCTGGCGGCACTGTTGCTGGTGGCTTGGGTGCTGCGGGCGGTGCCGGATTTCCCCGGCCAGGTGGCGGGCCGACGCCCGGCGGCGCTGGGGGTGTTGCGCACACCTGGGGTGGCGCGGGTGTTGCTGGTGATCCTGGCGTGGATCCTGGGACACAACATTCTCTATACCTACATCGTGCCGCTGTTGGCGGCGCTGGGCATGGCGGGCGCGGTCGGCCAGGTGCTGATGACCTTCGGCCTGGCATCGTTGGCCGGCATCGTTCTGGTTGGCCTGGGCGTGGACCGTCACCTGCGCGCGCTGGTGCTGGCATGCCTGGCAGGCTTTGCCCTGGCCACACTGGCGTTGGGCCAGGTGCAGGGCTCGGCGTGGCTGATGCATGCCAGCGTGGCGCTGTGGGGCTTGACCTATGGTGGCGCGCCGACCTTGCTGCAGACCGCCTGTGCCGATGCAGCGGGCGAGGGCGGCGATGTGGCGCAGTCGATGCTGGTGACGGTGTGGAACAGTGCCATCGCCCTGGGCGGGATCATCGGCGGCTTGTTGTTGACCGGGGCCGGGGTGGCATCCTTTGGCGCGGTGGTGCTGGGGTTGGTCGCCGTGGCCGGGTGGCTGGTGCTAGGCGGGCGCCGGGCCGGGTTCGCCAGTGGCGCCCGGCGGGGATGATGCGCGCCAGCCAGGCTGGTGCCTACGGGCTGGGAGGGCAAGGCTGTAGGAGCCGGCTTGCTGGCACGGTAGAATCGGCATTTGCGCTCCAGCTTTGCGAGGTTCACGCGGTGCAGTTGCAACGGGGCTTTGTCCTCACCCGTCATTGGCATGACACGCCCGAAGGCGCCTGCGTGGAATTCTGGCTGGCCACCGACCAGGGCCCCAGGCGGCTACGCCTGGCGCCCCAGCCTTCGGTGGCGTTCATTCCTGCGGCACAGGCCGATCACGCCCGGGCGCTGCTGGCCAACGAGCCGGGCGTCGAGCTCAAGCCCCTGCACTTGCGTGATTTCGACCAGCGCCCGGTGCTTGGCCTGTACTGCCGTCAGCACCGTCAGCTGATGGCCCTCGAGAAGCGCCTGCGCGGCGCCGGCATCGAGGTGCTGGAGGCCGATATCCGTCCCCCCGAGCGCTACCTGATGGAACGCTTCATTACCGCCCCGGTGCGTTTTGCCGGCCATCCCGATGCACAAGGCACGCTGTGCGACGCCCAGCTCAAGCCCGACCCCGACTACCGCCCGCCACTGCGCCTGGTGTCGCTGGATATCGAGACCAGCGAGCGCGGCGAGCTGTACAGCATCGCCCTGCAAGGCTGCGGGCAGCGCACGGTGTACATGCTCGGTGCGGTGGAGGGTGAACACCCCGCGGTGGACTTCGAACTGCACTATTGCGCCGATCGCGTGGCCATGATCGACAGCCTCAACCGTTGGCTGGCCCTGCACGACCCGGATGCGATCATTGGCTGGAACCTGGTGCAGTTCGACCTGCGTCTGCTTTTCGAACATGCCCGCCAGCTCGAGGTACCCCTGTGCCTGGGCCGCGATGGCGCGCCGCTGCACCTGCGTGAGCATGGCAGTCGCCATCACTTTTTCGCCGAAGCGCCCGGGCGCTTGCTGATCGACGGTATCGAGGCGTTGCGCTCGGCCACCTGGAGCTTTCCATCCTTCAGCCTGGAAAGCGTCGCCCAGCAGTTGCTCGGTGAAGGCAAGGCCATCGACACCCCGTACGCGCGCATGGAGGAGATCAACCGGATGTTCGCCGAGGACAAGCCGGCGTTGGCCCGCTACAACCTCAAGGACTGCGAACTGGTCACGCGGATCTTCGCCTATACCCGGCTGCTCGACTTCCTGCTGGAGCGCGCGTCGGTCACGGGCCTGGCGGTGGACCGCAGTGGCGGCTCGGTGGCCGCGTTCTGCCACCTGTACATACCGCACATGCACCGCCTGGGCTATGTCGCCCCCAGTCTGGGCAGCCGTCCGGACGAGGCCAGCCCTGGTGGCTTCGTGATGGATTCGCGCCCAGGCTTGTATGACTCGGTGCTGGTGCTGGACTACAAGAGCCTGTACCCGTCGATCATCCGGACTTTCCTGATCGACCCGGTGGGCCTGGTCGAGGGCTTGCGTCAGCCGCAAGACGCTTTTTCGGTGGAGGGCTTTCGCGGTGCGCGCTTTTCCCGCACCGCGCATTGCCTGCCGGCCATCGTCGAGCGCGTGTGGCAGGGCCGCGAGGCGGCCAAGCGCGACGGCAACGCGCCGCTGTCACAGGCGCTGAAGATCATCATGAATGCCTTCTACGGGGTGCTCGGTTCCAGCGGCTGTCGCTTTTTCGATCCTCGCCTGGCGTCGTCGATCACCCTGCGCGGACACCAGATCATGCGCCAGACCCGGGCCTTGATCGAGGCGCAGGGCTACGACGTGATCTACGGCGACACCGACTCCACGTTCGTCTGGCTCAAGGGCGCGCAGGCCGAAGACGACGCCGCGCGCATTGGCCGCGCGCTGGTCGCGCAGGTCAACCAGTGGTGGCGTGAGCACCTGCGCGACACCCTTGGGCTGGACAGCGCGTTGGAGCTGCAGTTCGAGACCCACTACGCGCGCTTCTTGATGCCGACCATTCGCGGCGCCGAGGAGGGCAGCAAGAAACGCTATGCCGGCCTGGTGCGCCGTGGCGAAGGCGACGGCGACATGGTGTTCAAGGGCCTGGAGTCGGTGCGTACCGACTGGTCGCCACTGGCCCGGCAGTTCCAGCAGGAGCTCTATGGGCGAATCTTCCGCGGCCAGCCTTATCGCGAGTATGTGCGCCAGTACGTGCAACGCACCCTGGCAGGCGAGCAGGACGCACTGCTGGTGTATCGCAAGCGCCTGCGCCGGCCATTGGCCGACTACCTGCGCAATGTGCCGCCGCATGTGCGCGCCGCGCGCCTGGCGGACGACTACAACAGCCGCCTGGGGCGGCCCAGGCAGTACCAGCGCGGTGGCTGGATCAGCTACCTGGTCACCACGGCCGGGCCCGAGCCGCTGGAAAACCTGCAGGCGCCGATCGACTACGAGCATTACCTGAGCCGGCAATTGCAACCGGTGGCCGATGCCATTCTGCCCTTTGTCGGTGATGACTTCAGCGCCCTGATCGATCAGCAATTGCCGCTGTTTTGACAGGTGGTAGTCATCTAGCGCCTGAACAAGCCAGCCAGCCAGTAGTTTCGCGTTCTCAATCATTGAGGAGAAGGCGAAATGACCAGCACGCTCGACCAGCCGCGCAACGCGGTGGATACGCTCGCACTGGAGCAGGCCTATCAGGATGGCCTGATCGCCAAACGCTTGCCGGCCTGGATCGGCAAACTGACAGTGGCCAAGCCAACGGACCAGAACATCCCTGCCACCGGCCTTTACCAGGCACAACACACCGCCCTGCACGAGGCCTTCAAGACCAGCTTGCGCTGTCGCCATCGCTTGGCCGCCGAGCTCAAGCGCATCCAGGGCATCGACCAGTTTGCCAAGCCGTTGTTGCAGCGGGCAATGCGTGAGCGGTTTGGCACGGGGGGTGATATCGACCAGCTGTTCTTGCGTATCTATTACTTTGCGGTCTCCTCCAAGCCTGAAGGGGCTGCGGGGCGTCAGCCACAAATGGAGAAGGATTACTACGACATCCCCTTGCTTGAAGCGGCGTTGTACAACTTTTCCCAGGTCGAGACGACCGCCGCTGGGCAGCCGCGAGACAATTGCGTGGTCGACAGCAAAGGCGTCACCTTGCAGCGACCGACAGCCGTCGAGTTTGCCGGCCTGTGTCGGGTGCTGGACCTGGGCGAGCGCTACCAGCGGCACCTCGATGGCATCCTCCAGGCATCCACCGCGCATACCGCCAGCGGCCATGCGGTCGCTGCAAGCTTGCAGGAGCGTTACCGCAGCGAGATGTTGATCGCCGCGTGCAAGGCCAAGTCCGAAGGCGTGTTGCAGGCCGGTGAACTGGCGCTGATCATCGAGCTGTGCCAGAAGGGCAAGCCAGGCACGCTGAGCGAAGCACCGGTGATCGCCAAGCAGATGCAGGCGTTTGGCTGCGACCTGCAGCAGATCGTGGTACTCGATGTTGTCCGCCAGGGATGGCTGTTCGATTCCAGCCAGAAGGTACTGGTGTACATCCCCGGCGACCCCCAGGGCCCCTGGAGTGTGGCCGCCGACCTGGAGGCGTTCACCCGCAAAGTGCTGGGCAAGCGCCTGCGCAACAAGCCTTACCGGCAGTTCTTCAGCCGCTTCGTGCGGCGTCGCGACAGCCGCAGGTTCTTCGCCAAGGTGGCCGAGAAACTGGAGGGCGTCGCCGCCTTCGCCACCCGCGAGATGGACCAGCATATGCGTGGTTACGCGCTGCCGCTGTTCGATCAGTTGGCCAAGGACGCTATCGCGCAGATCAAGGACGATGCCGCGGTGATCGCCGTGCCCGCAGGCAAGATCGATCGGCAACTTCAGCGCGAGCATCGCCAGCAACTGGAGACCGAAGGTTGGACGCTGCTGGGCTTGGCGGCGCTGTTTGTCCCGGCCTTGGGCGCCTTGCTGCTGGCCGTCATGGTCTGGGATCTGCTCGATGAGCTGTTCCAGGCGGTCGAGGACTGGCGAGAGGGCGACACCAGTGCGGCCTTGGATCATGTGCTGAACATCGCCAGGACCGTGGCGGCGATCGGCGTCACCGCCGCGCTGGTCGGTGGCGTGAGCCGTGCTTGGAACGCGCTGGACAAACTGGTGCCAGCGCGCCTGGAAACGGGCGGCGAGAAGCTGTGGAACGGTGATGTCACGCCGTTTCGCGCGGCGCCGCCACCCGCGCTTGCCAGCCTCGACGAGCAAGGCGTGTATCGGCTGGGTGAGCGCAGTTGGGTAAGCATGGAGGGGCAGTACTACGCGGTGCGTCAGCGCGCCAGCGACGAGCAGTGGCAACTGCTGCCACGCCAGGGCCATGGCCCAGTGCTGCGTGGCAATGGGGCTGGGGCCTGGCGGGTATGGAGCGAGCAACCGGTCGAGTGGAATGACACCTACCGCATGTTTCGTCGCCTCGAAGGGCCGTTCAGCCAGCTGGACGATGGCCAGATCGACCAGGCGATGCGTATTCATGGCTTGAATGCCGATCACCTGCGCGCATTGCATGTGTACGGCAAGGCGCCGGAGCCCGGGCTGGCGGATACCGTGAGCCGGCTGTTGCTCCAGCGACGGGTGGAGGACCTGGTCGGCGCGCTGCGTGCCGCGCAGGATACCGACGACCTTGAACTGTTGGACAAGGTCAAGGCGCTGCCGGGCGCGGCCGGCAAGCAAGGGCAGGCGTTGGCCGAACACGCCTGGGAACAGCGGCGCACATTGCTGCGGCAACTGTACGATGAAACACAGGCCACCGATGATCAGGCCACCCTGGCACTGCGCAAGGTGTTTCCCCGCCTGCACCGGTTTGCCGTGAGGCAATTGCTGGGGGCGGCCACGCAGGCCGATCGCGATTACCTCGACAGCACACACAAACTGCCGTTCCAGCTGGTCCAGGCCGCACGGGTCAGCATGCTGCACATCAGGGTCACCCGGGCCTGCGAAGCCCTGTACTTCGACGTGCCGCAGACCCTCGACCTGGCCAGGGTGGTCCTGGGCATGCTGGAAACACGCAGCGCCTGGGCGGCCAGGCCGCACGTGCGGCTGTTCGACGGCGAGGCGTTGCAACCCTTGCTGAGCATGGCCGGCGCTGGACGCAGCTACCGACTGATCCACCAGGATGGCCTGTTCAGCCTGGAGGATGCCCTGGGTATTGGCCTGGCAGGGCCGGATGAGTTGTTCAATGTACTGGTCAGCGCCCTGCAAGCGCAGGACTTCTCGACACTGGGCGTGGAGGCGCCTCATGCCCTTAATTTGCGCCGGATGCTGGCCCGGCAATTGCCTGGGCAAAGGCCATTGATCGCCAAGCTGTTAGGCAAGGACGAGGCGGCGACGAGCTTTGTCGCGCCTCAGCGTCTTGATGACGGCAGGCTTGGCTATCCCCTGGGCGGCAATACCCTCAGTAGCCAGGGCCGGGCGGGTGAGCGTCCGCGCTCGCTGGCGGCGCGGTTGCGTGATTTGTACCCTGCGTACAGCAATGCGCAGATCGAGCAGTGGCTACTGCGGATGCACCTGGCAGGGCGTCCGGCCAGCGAGGAACTGGCGGTGCTCGAGCAGCAGGCGCAGCTGTTGGGCGATAGCTTGAAACAGTGGGAGCGAGGGGGGCTGCTGGGCGGCGACCGGCAGTCACGGGGCCGTTTCAGGAAGGCGATCTTGGAATGCTGGCGAGAAATCATCCCGGGTCGCATCCACGGCGATGATCTGCACGTGGAAGTCACCTGGACCTTTACTGGAGAACCGTTGCGGTCGCTGCCGCCGTTGCCGGTGCAGGTGAGCTTGCCCCATGTACGCAACATCGCCCTGCGGGCATTGAAACTCAAGGAAGTGCCTGATGATTTTCTGCGCGCCTTCCCCAACTTGCGCGCCTTGGAAGTGACGGGCAGCAAGCTGCAGCGCCTGCCTTTCAGCTTGATCCTGAGGCCTGCGCTACGGGTGCTGGATTTCTCGGATAACCGCATCACCCTGGACGGGGCGCAGGCCGCAGTGCTCGGCGGATGCAAGTCGCTGGTCTATCTCAATCTGTCGGGCAACCCCCTGGGGGACGGACTTTCGGTGACCACCATGACCCAACTGAGCGAACTGCACCTGCGCAGGACGCAGCTCGAGCAGCTGCCTTTGGGGGTGCTGGCCAACCCTAATCTGTATCTGCTCGACTTGACAGGGAACAACATCGGCGAGCTGCCGCAGGGCTTCTTGCGCTCGGCCTTGTGGCGCGAAGGCTACGTGGACCTCACGGACAACCCGGTGACTGTCCGGCAGAACACCAGTTGGCAGGAAGAATGGGAGACGCCCTACGACAGCCAGGTGCCTTATCACTTGCACTGGCTTGACCGCGTTGACGTGGAGTTGCGCGACACCCTGGCGTCCGCCTGGGCGAGTATCGAAATCATGGAGGGGTCGGACAACTTCCTGCAGTTGCTGGCGGCGCTGACACGTTCGGCCGACTTCAAGGGCGCCGACACCTTCAAGTACCTGGCTGCGCGGGCCCTGGATCTGATGGAAAGCATGATCGACAACGCCCAACTGGCCAAGGAACTGTTCGATAACGCGCTGGTGGAAAACTGCGCGGACAATTCCACGGCGGTGTTCAGTGACCTGGAGGTGCGCAAGCTGTTGTGGCAGACCACCCATGACCTGCCCAAGGCCCAGCGCGGCCAGGCCCTGGTCAGGCTGTCACGGCGGCTGTGGCGGTTGGAAATGGTCAAGCACTATGCCTGGCTGGATGCGTCGCGAACCCTGCAGGGGCAGCGCGAGTCGCTTGAAGTGGCGCTGATCTATTGCCTGCAATTGCGCGATGCACTGGACCTGCCCATCGGTGTGCGCAGCATGCGATTCGCCAATGCCGTGGTGGTCGCGGCTGAAGACATCGCGCAAACCCGGCACTTGGTCCTCAGTGGCGAGACGCCGGATACGCTGGCGGTGTGGATGCTTGAGCGCAATTTCTGGCAGGAGTATGTCGCCGAGACCTACGCAGACCTGCTGAAACTCCCCCAGTCGTTCCACGACCAGTCGGCGGCGCTGGCCGCGCAATCGGCACCGGACTCAGCGTTCGACGTGTTGCAGGCGCAGACCGAGCAGTGGACTTACCAGCAGAAGTACAGCCTGACGATCGAGGCGCTGAACCGCTGGCCCTAAGGCGCACCCGCGCGGTCAGTTGGACTATGCTCAGTGCGTAAAGGCGTTGCCGCAGGAGCCGGTAATGGCCAGTAACCTTTTGCCCGCGCCGAAGGCTGGCCAGCTGGTTTAGGCTCCCGCGTCGGATCTTTCTCCCGGATCCGTAGTCTTTTGGTTTATCGACAACACAAGGAGATGCGCATGCTCGTCCGGTCACTGACCCTCGCCACCTTGCTCGCGGTAGCCGGCCCTTTGTACGCCGCCGACAGTGACGCACCATTGGCCAAGGAACTGGGCAAGGCCAGGCCGTTGGTGGTGATCGCGCCCAGTAGCGCCGACCCGACCCTGCGTGGCCTGGAAGAGGCGCTGAAGGACCCCGCCACCAAGGCCGGCTTCACTGAGCGCAACCTGGTGCTGTTCAGCGTCGCCCAGATGATGGGCAAGCGCGAGGACAAGAACCTCGAGCAGCAGGCCACCATGGCCCTGATCCGCGAACTCAAGCTGGGCGCGAGCAAGGGCACCAAGGTCATCCTGGTGGGCAAGGACGGTGAGCGGCATATGCTCAAGGACGACGACAGCGGCGAGAAACTCGACCCGCAGGTGATCTTCAAGGCTGTCGATGAGCTGCCGGCCAGCGAAAAGGCGGTGACCGTGCCAGAGCCGGTAGCTGCCGCCCCCGCCGAGCCCAAGGCCAAGGACAGCAAGGCCAAGCCTGGCAAGCCCGCCAAGCCTGCCGCGCCGCCCAAGCCACTCGAGGATTGACCGCCAGGGCGCGGCTCGCCCTGTGCCGGGCCGTGCTCTGTATCACTGTGTATCTACCCGCCGCCACGACCTACTGGCATACAAAACCCCCTCTGTCGCGATACACCGACGACACACTGCTGCGGCCAAATGGCTCCACTTTCCAACCAAGTGGAGCAACACCATGAAAACGCGCAATACGCTCGGCCTGCTCGGCGCCACCCTGATCGGTGGCATGGTCCTGGGCAACACCGCCTTTGCCGTGGAACCGCTGGCCCAGGGTTACCAGCTGGCCGCCGCCAAGACTCCGGGGGAGGGCAAGTGCGGTGAAGGCAAATGCGGCGCCAGCGGCAAGGCCACCCAGGGCGAAGGCAAGTGTGGCGAGGGCAAATGTGGTGCCAGCGCCAAGGCCGGTGCCGAGGGCAAGTGCGGGGAAGGCAAGTGCGGCGATGCCTCGTTCGCCCGCACCGACAGCAACCACGATGGCAAGGTTTCCCGCGAGGAGTTCCTCGCCGTGGCCAAGGATCGTGCCGGC
Source organism: Pseudomonas muyukensis (assembly GCF_019139535.1). NCBI lineage: Bacteria > Pseudomonadati > Pseudomonadota > Gammaproteobacteria > Pseudomonadales > Pseudomonadaceae > Pseudomonas > Pseudomonas muyukensis. The sequence goes on from NZ_CP077073.1 coordinate 3,262,517, forward strand.
GACTTCGAGAAGATCGACCGCAATCACGACGGCTTCATCTCCGAACAGGAAGCCTATGACCACCTGGCCGGGATCTTCAAGGCCAATGGCAAGGCCATGCCTGATGGGCTGTTCAGCCACCTGAGCAACAAATCCTGACGCCTTCGCCGTAGGCGTTGCCCGGCGAACACCGGCGCAGCCGGTGCCATGCACCGCGCTGCCTGGTTCGCCGGCAAGGCAGGCGCCTACGCCGCAAGACCCTGCGAGAGACCTGGCAATGACTCACACCACCCCCTTGTATACCGGGCTCGGCCTGCGTCGGGGCTTGCTGCCCGAACTGCTGAGCATGGACAGCGCCAAGCTGGACTTTCTCGAGTGCGCCCCGGAAAACTGGATCGGCGTCGGCGGCACCTTTGGCCAAGGCCTGGAACGCCTGGCGGAACGCTTTGCCATGGCCTGCCACGGCCTGTCGTTATCCCTGGGCGGGACACAGCCGCTGGATACGGCGTTTCTCGGTCGGACCCGGCAGTTCCTGGAGCGTCACCGGGTACGCCTGTACAGCGAGCACCTGAGTTACTGCTGCGACGACGGCCACCTCTACGACCTGTTGCCGATCCCGTTCACCGAAGAAGCCGTGCGCCATGTGGCCGCGCGCATTCGCCAGGCCCAGGATGTGCTCGGGCGGCGCATCGCGGTCGAGAATATCAGCTACTACGCCGCGCCCTACCAGGCCATGGATGAGCTCGATTTCATCCGCGCCGTGCTCGCCGAGGCCGACTGCGATCTGCTGCTGGACGTCAACAACGTCTTCGTCAATGCCTGCAATCACCGCTACGACGCCCAGGCTTTCCTCGACGGCATCCCGCGGGAGCGGGTGGTGGGCATGCACGTGGCCGGCCACTACGACGAAGCCCTGGACCTCAAGGTCGACACCCATGGCGCGCCGGTCAAGGAGGCTGTCTGGAGCCTGTTCGCCAGTGCCTGCCAGCGCTTCGGCGCACAGCCAACGGTGCTCGAGCGTGACTTCAACTACCCGCCGCTGGCCGAACTGCTGGCCGAGACCGCGCGCATCCGTGCGCTGCAACTGGCCCATGGAGGGTGCTGACATGTCCGCGACCTTAGTTGCGCAACAATTCACCTTGGCCCGTCACCTGCGTGATCCGGCCAACAATCCTGCGCCGCCGGGCATCGAGGCCCGACGCCTGAACATCTATCGCGAGCTGTTCTACGGCGCCATCGAAGGGCTGCTGGCGGGCAGCTTCCCGGTGCTGCGCGCGACCCTCGGCGACGGGCGTTGGCATGCCCGGGTCGCGGACTTCTACGCCCATTACCGCAGCCAGACGCCGCTGTTCACGGAAGTCGCCGAGACCTTCATCGACTACCTGCAAACTATCGAGCTGGATGCCCCTTGGCAGCTCGAGCTGGCGCATTACGAATGGATCGAGGCGCAGTTGTTCCTGAGCGATGCCGAGGATCCCTGCCACGACCCTGCCGGGGATCTGCTCGACGGTGAGCCGCTGTTGTCGTGCGTGGCCCGGGTGTTGGCCTATCGCTGGCCGGTGGAGCGGATCGGGCCGGGCTACCAGCCTGACGAGGTGCCCGCCGCCTGCACCTTGTTGCTGGTGTATCGGGGTACTGACCTGCAGGTGCGTTTCGCGCGTCTGGCGCCGATGGCCTGGCAACTGCTGGCCGGCTTGCCCGGCAGCGGCCGCGAGCGCTTGCGGGCGCTGGGCAATGACGAGGTCCAGCGCCAGGGGTTGAGGTTGCTGGAGCAGTTGCGCGAACAGGGCATCATTGTCGGCACCGCTGCAGGCGCCGGCCTTGCCGGCGAACACGTGCACAGCTGAAGCCTAGGCTCGACCGGCACTGGCCTGCGCCTCGGTTTTTTTCGCCGGCTTCAGGCGCGACACGCCAAACAGCACCAGTGCCAGGCCCATCACCTGGTACAGCGAGATCGCCTCGCTGAGAATCGCCCACGACGCCAGCACCGTCAGCACCGGCCCCAGGTTGCCTACCGCCGCGGTGTGGGTCGGGCCCATGCGCTGGATCGCCAGGGCCACCAAGTAGATCGGCAGCACCGTCGAAAACAGCGCCATCAACGCCGCATTGGCCCACACCGCGCGCGGCAGTTGCAGCAAGGGGGCAACATCCGCCACCAGTAGGTAGTGGGCCAGCACCATCAGCGACGACGCCGTGCCGCACAGCCCGGCCAGGCGCATCGAGCCCATGCGCTTGAGCATGATGCCGGTGCCGGCGTAGTACAACGCGTAGGTGACCGCGCTGGCGAACACCCACAACGCGCCGACCAGCACCTGGCTGCCGCCACTGGCGCTGCCGATGTCATGCACGAAGGCGATCCCCAGCCCCAGGTAGCACAGGCCCATGGCCGCCAAGGTGCGCAGGGTCGGGCGCTCCCGCTGGAGCACGGCCTGGATCACCAGCACCAGGGTGGGGTAGGTGAACAGGATCAGCCGCTCCAGGCCGGCACTGATGTATTGCAAACCGTAGAAGTCGAACAGGCTCGCCAGGTAGTAGCCGAACAGCCCGAGCAAGGCCACGCGCAGGCCGTCGCCCAGGGTCAGGGCGGCGGCGCCCTGGCTACGGCTGGACCACACCAGCCAGGCGAACAGCGGCAGGGCCAGGGCCATGCGCAGGGCCAGCAGGGCGATGGCATCCACCGGGCCGGCGGCATAGGCGAGCTTGACGAAGATGGCCTTGAAGCTGAACCCCAGGGCCGCCAGCACGGCGTACAGGCTGCCGTTGGCGAGGGCGCGGTGGAGCGGGGCGGGCAGGTGGGTCATGGTCAGTCCGTAACATAATGAGTCGCGGCTTATTCTGAACAGAAGGATGACGGGCTAGAATCGCTTTTTCTCGAACATACCCTTCTGTTTTGGAGAACGCATCATGCACTTCGACCTGGCGGACCTGCGCCTGCTCGCCGCCATCGCCGCCACCGGTAGCTTGAGCAAAGCGGCGGCGAGCTTCCCGGTGGCGGTTTCGGCCGCCAGCACCCGGCTGCGGCAGTTCGAGGCCCGTAGCGGCCTGGTGTTGTTCATGCGCAAGGCCGACGGCATGCAGTTGACCCCCGCCGGGCGCCTGGTGCTGGAGTCGGCCCGTGGCGTGCTGGGCGAGGCGCAGAAACTGCACGACACGCTCAAGGAGCTGGCCGGGCAGCGGCGTATCGACCTGCACCTGGCGGTGTCGACGGTGACCAACAGCACCTTGTTGCCCGCGGTGCTCGGGCCGTTCCTGGCCGACTACCCGCAGGTCGACCTGCAACTGGTCGAGCACAAGAGTGTCGATGTGGTGCGGGCGGTGCTGGCGGGCGACTGCGAGATTGGCGTGTATGACGGCAACCTGGTCAACGATGGCGTGGTGTCGCTGCCGTTTCGCACCGAGCGCCTGGTGCTGCTGGTGCCGACCGAGCATGCCCTGGCCAGCCGTGAGCAACTGCGCCTGGCCGATGCCCTGGGCTTTGCCTTCGTCTGCCTGCCCGCCGAGCGGGCCATGCAGCGCTTCGTCGAGGAGCTGGCGATGAGCCTGGCCATGCCGCTGAAAGTGCGCGTACGGGCGCCAAGCTTCGAGGCCATCGCCCAGTTGGTGGCCCAGCACGCAGGCATCGCCATGCTTCCAGAGACCGCGGCGATCCGCGCCGAGCAGGAGCTGGCCGTGCGCCGGGTGGTGCTGGAGGAGCGCTGGGCGACCCTGGAGCTGCGTATTTGCTTCCGTGGCTGGGAGCGGCTGAGCAGCCACGGGCGAGAGCTGGTGAGTTTCCTGTCGGGGCAGTGATGAGTGGTCATTCGCAGGGTCTTTTCGTCAGAATGACATCATTTGGATATCATCCAGCCCTGCGTAACCGTCGCCGAACGCATACAATCCCCTGCCTTGAACCGTATTGCACAGGTTGTACCCTTCATGGCGTTCGACGCTTCCACCATGCTCACCCTGACCATCGCCTTGGCCGCCGCCGCTGCGCTTTACCTGGCCATCGAGTGGCGCAGTGTGCGCGAGTCATCGCTGCTGTACTGGAGCGCCGGCTTCGCCACCATCTGCGTCGGCTCCAGCCTGGCCTTGCTGCGCGGCAGTGGCTACCTGTTCGTCGGTATCTGGTTCGCCAACGGCATGCTGGTCGGCGCCCACGGGCTGTTTTTGCTGGGGGTGGCGCGCTTCACCGAGACGCGGCTGTCGCGCCTGTGCCTGCTGGCGCCGCTGCTCTGGGCAAGCCTGCTGTTGCTGCCGCAGTGGCCGCAGTGGTCGAAGACGTTCCTGGTGGCCAACTCGCTGCTGGTCGGCGCCTTCACCTTGTACGCCAGTTGGCTGCTGCGCCTGCATGGCAAGTCCCTCAGCGTGGGGGCTGTGCAACTGCGCTATGTATTGCGCCTGCATGGGCTGTTCTACCTGGGCAAAACCCTGCCGGCGCTGCTGCCGGGCACCTTGATCGACCTGGCGGCGTTTCGCGGACAGATCATCCAGGTGTCGCTGGTGGAGGGGGCGATGGCGATCATGCTCATTGCCCTGTCGATGACCGGCACCGTGCGCTATCGCCGCGAGGAGCGCATCGAGCGCCTGGCCGCCCGCGACCCGCTGACGGCCCTGTACAACCGGCGCGCCCTGCAAATGCGCGCCGGCAACCTGTTCAAGGAGGTCTCGGCCAGCAGCCCCGGGGCCCTGTTGCTGATCGACATCGACCACTTCAAGCTGGTCAACGACCTGCATGGGCATGCCGCTGGCGACCGCTTGCTGGTTGCCCTGAGCGAGATGATTCGCGCCTTGCTGCCGGAGCGCGCAATCGCGGCGCGGCTGGGCGGCGATGAGTTCGTGATCCTGTTGGGCGGCACCTCGCGCGCGGCCATCGAGCACTTGGCCGAGGCCTTGCGCCAGCAGTTCCAGCGGGCCGCCGCGCAGTCGTTCAGCACCCCCGAGGCGGTGACCCTGAGCATCGGCGCCAACCTGTTCGACCGCCCGCCGGCGAGCCTGGCGGCGTTGATCGAGCAGGGCGATGTGCTGCTGTACGCCTCCAAGCGCGGCGGGCGCAACAGCCTGCAACTGGTGGATGGCCTGCGCGGCTGAGTTACTTGTTGTTGATGCATTGCGACAGTACTGAGTAGCGCACGGTGCGCAAGGTGCCTTGGCTGTCTTCGAAGGTCATCAGTCGTGGCACCACCTCGCAGGTGCGCGGGTCGCCCGATTGGCGCACGAAGCGGGCGACGTCGAGCTTCATGCCGTAGCGATAGTCGACGATCTCCGGCATCGGCTTGGCGCGGCGTTCGGCGTAGGCCGCCACCGCCTGCTGGTGATCTTCGATCAGTTGTTCGTTGCGTTGCTGGGCGAAACCTGTGGCCTGGGCCGAAAGCGACAGGGCCAGCAGCGCGGCAATCAGGGTCGGTCGTAGCATGGTGGGTGTCTCCGCGGGTGGGGTTCGCAGTCCACGCTAGCGACGACCGGCCAACAGGGGCATGACGCTGGGGTTACAGATCTGAAAGGTTGTCGGCGGGCAGCGGGCTTGCCGGTGTACGCCGGCAAACCCTGGGTCGTGCAGGTCAGACGCGGAACTGGTCCATCAAGCCCTGCTGCTGGTTGGCCAGGCTGTTCAGCGACTGGCTGACCCGCGCCGATTCGTTGGCCTGGCCGCTCAGCGACTCGGTGACGTCGCGGATGGTGGCGACGTTGCTGTTGATCTCCTCGGCCACCGCGCTCTGCTCCTCGGCGGCGCTGGCGATCTGCAGGTTCATGTCGGTGATCACTGTCACCGCCTGGCCAATGCGCTGCAACGCGCTGACGGCCTGGCCGACCTGCTCGACGCCACCCTGGGCCTGGCGATGGCTGCTGTCCATGGCGCCGACCACTTCCTGGGTGCCGGCCTGCAGGGCCTCGATCACCTGGCGGGTCTCTTCCACCGACTCCTGGGTGCGGCGTGCCAGGTTGCGCACTTCGTCGGCGACCACGGCGAAGCCGCGCCCGGCCTCGCCGGCCCGGGCGGCCTCGATGGCGGCGTTGAGCGCCAGCAGGTTGGTCTGCTCGGCGATCGAGCGGATCACCTCGAGCACCGAACCGATCTTCTCGCTGTTGTGCGCCAGGCCCTCGACCTGGGCCATGGCGCTGCTCATGTCGGCGGCCAGGGTGTCGATGCTGGTGGTGGTGCGGTCGATCACCGCCAGGCCTTCGCGGGTGGCCTGGTCGGCTTCGCGTGCGGCCTGGGCGGCTTGCGCCGCGCTGCGGGCGACGTCCTGGGCGGTGGCGCTCATCTCGTGGGAGGCGGTGGCCACCTGGTCGACCTGGCGGTACTGCTGCTCCATGCCGGCGCTGGTCTGGGCGGCGATCGCCGCGGACTGGTCGGCGGTGCCACGGGCGGCCTGCACCGAGCGTTTCACTTCGGCGATGGTCGGTTGCAGCTTGTCGAGGAAACGGTTGAACCAGCCCGCCAACTCGCCCAGTTCATCGCGCTTGTCGTATTGCAGGCGGCGGGTCAGGTCACCTTCGCCGCTGGCGATGTCCTTGAGCATGGCGGCCACGCCGAGGATCGGCCGGGTCACGCTGCGGGCCATCAGCCAGACCAGCAGCAGGCCGGCGATGGCGGCGGCCAGGCCCAGGCCCAGTTCGAGCAGGGTGCCGCTGGTGTTGAGGGTGTCGAGTTCCTGCTTGAGGGCTTCGGCCGGGCCGGTGAGGGCGTTTTCCGGCACATCCAGCAGCACGCCCCAGGGCTTGCCGCCGGGGATCGGCTCGAAGGCGGCCAGCACTTTCAGGCGCTGTTGGTCGTGGAGGATCTGCAGCTTGCCGTCGGCGAGCTTGCGCACCAGTTCGGCGCCCTGGGCCTGGTCGACCTGGTCGAAACGCTTGGCCAGCAGGCCGGCATCGGCGCTGTAGCCGGCCAGCAGGCCGACCGGGCTGAGGATGCCGACCGTGGTGCGGCCTTCGTAGAGGCTGCGGCTGGCGGCCTGGCTCAGGGCCTGCAGGCTGTTGAGGTTGATGTCGATGGACAAGGTGGCGATCACCTTGCCGTTGGCCTTGAGCGGGAACACGATGCTGGTCATCAGCACGCGCTGGCCATCGATGTCATAGAAGTAGGGCTCGACCACGCACACCGCGCCGGTGCTGCGCGGGCATACCCACCAGGTGTTGGCCGGCTGGCCGCTGGGGCCGATCTCGGTGTTGGCCATGTCGTGCTCGGGCAGGGCCATCGAGGTCAGCTGGCCGGCGCGCGGCTGCGACCAGTACAGGGCGAAGCGCCCGGTTTCGTTGCTGCCCAGCTCGCTCTGCCCGGCGAACAGCTTGTCCTTGGCATCCAGCGCGCCTGGCTCGAACACCAGCGACAGGCCCAGCAGGTCGGGGTTGGCCTGCAAGGCCGCACGCACCTGGGCGGTCATGTCCTGGCGCAGGTCGTAGGCGTCGAGGAAGCGTTTTTCCGCCTGCTCGCGCAGGAACAGCACCTGGCGGGCAAAGCCGGCGCCGTACTGGTAGGCGTCCATGAACTGGCGGCGGATATTCAGGGCCTGCACTTCGCCCTGGGACTCGATGCGCGATTGGGCCGCCTCGGTGAGCATCTGCATGCTGCTGGCCTTGACCAGGTCCGAACTGTGGTCCATGCGGTACAGCGAAAGGCCGACGAGCAGGGTGACGATGGCAGCCAGGCACAGGCCCGCCAGCAGGGTGATCTTCCATTGGATGGAGAGTTGTCGCAGCAAAGGCATGGGGAAAATCCCTTGTAATAGGTTTGATGCTGCCGACTGTGTCGGCCCTCGCGCGGCTTTCTTTATTCAAACGTTCAATTTAATCCTCCGACTTTCGTCTATAAGCGGTGCAGGTGCGCGGCGCAGACCCTTTTGACTTATGCCGGCCCGTGCTTCAGAGTGTGCGCCCTTCACAACAACATCCCCTGGTCCGGCCGCTGCCTGCGCGCAGCCTGTCGCCGGAGCGTCCCGCTTTTGTCTGTCGTAACGAGGTTTGCACACCATGAATGCAGTGATTGCCGCGGTTGGGCTCATGCTGGTCCTGAGCCTGTCCCGCGTGCATGTGGTCATCGCGCTGATCATCGGCGCCCTGGCCGGGGGCCTGGTCGGTGGACTGGGTATCGAAGGCACGCTCAAGGCCTTCAACGGCGGCCTGGGGGGCGGTGCCACGGTGGCGCTCTCCTATGCGTTGCTCGGCGCCTTTGCCGTGGCCATCGCCAAGTCGGGCCTGGCCCATGCCCTGGCCGACCGGGCGCTGGCGATGATCGACCGGCAGGGCCACGCCGAAGGCGGCAAGGTCAAGTGGCTGCTGATCGGCCTGATGCTGGTGGTGGCGGTGTCGTCGCAGAACATCCTGCCGATCCATATCGCCTTCATTCCGTTGCTGGTGCCGCCGCTGCTGTACGTGCTGACGCGCCTGCGCATCGACCGCCGGCTGATCGCCTGCGTGATCACCTTCGGCCTGATCACCCCGTACATGTTCCTGCCGGTGGGTTTCGGCAACATCTTCCTCAACGAGATCCTGCTGGCCAACGTGGCCCGCGCCGGGGTCGATGTGAGCGGTGTCAATGTCACCCATGCCATGGCCATCCCCGCCGCCGGCATGCTCGCCGGCCTGTTGCTGGCGGTGTGCTTCAGCTATCGCAAGAAGCGTGACTACGACCTGGCGCGTATCGAGCAGGTCGAGCAAGTGAGCGTGCAATACAACCCGGTGACCCTGCTGGTGGCTGGCCTGGCCATTGCCGCGGCATTCGTCATCCAGCTGTGGCTGGACTCGATGATCATCGGTGCCATGGTGGGTTTCCTGATCTTCTCGTTGTCGGGCATCGTGCGCTGGAAGGACACCGACGACCTGTTCACCGAGGGCATGAAGATGATGGCGATGATCGGTTTCATCATGATCGCCGCCTCGGGCTTTGCCGAAGTGATGAAGGCCACCGGCGAGGTGAAGTCGCTGGTCGAGGCCTCGGCGCAGTGGATCAACCACAGCAAGGGCGTCGGCGCGCTGCTGATGCTGCTGGTGGGGCTGCTGGTGACCATGGGCATCGGCTCGTCGTTCTCCACCGTGCCGATCCTGGCGGCGATCTTCGTGCCGCTGTGCGTGCAACTGGGCTTCGACCCGCTGGCCACTGTGTGCATCGTCGGTACCGCCGGCGCCTTGGGCGATGCCGGCTCGCCGGCCTCGGACTCGACCCTGGGGCCGACCTCGGGGCTGAACGTGGATGGCCAGCACCACCATATCTGGGACACGGTGGTGCCGACGTTCCTTCACTACAACCTGCCATTGCTGGCGTTTGGCTGGCTGGCGGCGATGTCGCTGTAACGCTTCGCGCCGCGCCTGCAGGCAACCGTGCATCCCTGTAGGCTGGCGCCTACAGTGTGCTGGATGCCGCGCGGCTGGGCGGTGCCTTGATGTGGTTGAGCACGGTGCTGCCATCCTTGCTGCGGGTGAGGTAGACCGGCAGCACCTTGGGCAGGGTGTCGACCAGGCGCTCGACCTCGGCGGTGTTGTAGATACCGCTGATGCGAATATTGCCGGTGCTCTCGTCGGCCAGCCGCAAGGGCTGCTCGAGGTAGCGATTGATCACCGGCAGGGCCTGGGCCAGGCTCAGGTTGTCGAGCACCAGCTTGCCCTTGCGCCAGGCCAGGCTGTTGAGGTAGTCGTCGCTCTGGTTGAGCTCTGGATCGAAATCGCCCTGGTGGTAACTGGCCTGCATCCCCGGGCCCAGGCGATAACCGCCGTTGTGGCCATTGCTGCTGACCAGCACCGAACCTTCCACCAGGGTGACCTTGACCTGGTCCTGGTACTTCCACACGTTGAACTGGGTCCCGGTGACCCGGGTCTGGCCGTTGGCGGCGCGGACGATGAACGGGTGGCTGGCGTCGTGGCTGACCTTGAAGAACGCCTCGCCCTTGACCAGGGTCACGCGGCGCTCGTCCTTGAAGTTCAAAAAGCGCAATTCGCTGTTGAGGTTCAGTTCGACCCGGCTGCCATCGCTCAGGCGCACTTGCTGGCGTTGGTTGCCGGCCTCGAAGTGTTGATAGCTGTCCGGCAGCCAGCCTTGTTCCCAGCCCATCCAGCCGGCCAGTGGCAGGGCCAGCAGGGTGACGGCCGCCGCCGTGGCCAGTGGCTGCCAACGGCGCGCACGCGGCCGGGGCGCAAGCGGCGGCTTGAGTTCGACCACCTGGGCGCTGCGCGGGAGCAGGTCGGCGGTTTGCCAGATCTCCAGCATTGCCTGGTATTCCTCGGCGTGCCGTGGGTCGGCCGCCTGCCACTGCGCGAAAGCGCGCTGTTCGGCCGCCGTGCAATCTTCGGCGTGCAGGCGCATGCACCAGTGCGCGGCGGCATCGGTGATGGCATCGTCTTCGCTGGGGATGTGGCGGTCGTGGTTCATTGCGGCTCCCGGTTTTGCGGCATTCTACCCTTGGCGCGGGGTTCCGAGAACGTGTTAATGGCGAATGACTATCAATTATCCCGAATTTCGCCGTATCTGCGGTTGGGTTGCATCTGTATCCGGCTGCCTGTCGCTGCAACGCTCGCCATCTCGCGCCATCCCCCTGATGAACCTTTCATGACAAAAGTTCGGTAGCAAAGCGCCATCCCCGTCAAAGCCATGGACACGCAAAGGGCGTCGGGCCACCAGGCCAGGCACAGCGTAGGAGCGGGGCGATGGGATCTATGGAACGCTACACGAAAGTGGGAATGCAGGAGCTCGACCAACGCCTGGCGAAGATTGTCGAGGCCGCGCGCAAGCAGCCGGTTTCGGTGTACCGCTACGGCGCGCCCTGGGTCTGGATCGTCTCCCAGGAGGACTGGCAGGGTGCCCTGCGCGAGGTCGCCAGCTGCGTGCCCCCCGGGCACTCGCTGGCGCTGCTCAAGCCGCGTATCGAGGCGTTGCTGGTCGAGCACCAGGGGCCATTGGCGAGGCTCGCCGAGCAACAGGGCATGATCATCGCCCCGCACACCCTGATGCAGGTGTTGCTGTTGCAACTGCTGTATTCGGTGCCCAGCGAAAAGCAGCTCTACGAGCAGCTCACCTACAACCTGCTGTTCCGCTGGTTCGCCGGCCTGGAACTGAAATCGCGGGTGTGGAACTTCAGCCTGTTCAGCCATGACCTCGGCGTGCTGCTGGCCAGCCCCATCGCCGTGTCGCTGTTGCAGCGCATGGTCGACGAGGTGCTCGGCGCCAGCCTGCAGGCGATGCCTGAGTTCAGCCTCAACCTGGGCCTGCTGCACAGCTGGCTGGCACGTCACGACAACCACTAGAAACCCAACCAACTGCAGGCGCTCAAGGGGGCGGTGTGGAGCATTTTTTCTTCAAACGATGCGGCGTTGGCGCAGGGGTGCTGCTGTGCCTGCTGTCGGCCACGGCGATGGCCGAGGCGCCGGCGAGCGCGCCTGAACGGCGGGTCGAGATCAACGAATACGTGGTGCGCGGCAACAGTGTGCTCGATGCCCAGGCCATCGAAGAGGCGGTGTACCCGTACCTCGGCCCGGACCGGACCCTGGCCGACCTGGAGGGCGCCCGCGAAGCCTTGCAGAAAAGCTACCAGGCCCGCGGCTACCAGTCGGTGTTCGTCGAGCTGCCGGAGCAGAAGGTCGAGGGCGGCATCGTCTACCTGAACGTGACCGAGACCAAGGTCGGGCGGGTGCGCGTGGTCGGCGCCAAGCACTACTCGCCGGTGGAAATTCGCGAGCAGGTGCCGGCGCTGGAGGAGGGCAAGGTGCCTGACTTCGCCCAGGTCCAGGATGAACTGGCGAGCCTCAACCGTACCCCTGGCCGCCAGGTCATGCCCTTGGTGCGCGAAGGCCAGCGCCCCGGCACCATGGACGTCGACCTGCAAGTCGAGGACAAGCAGCCCTGGAGTTTGACCCTGGGCCTGAACAACGACCACAGCGCCGACACCGAGAAACTGCGCAGCATCGTCAGCCTTGGCTACAACAACCTGTGGCAGGCCGGCCACAGCGTGTCGCTGACCTGGTTCACCGCCCCCGAAGACCGCGACAATGCCGAGGTCTGGTCGGGTTCCTACGCCATGCCGCTGAACGCGCGCTGGACCTTGCAGTTCTCCGGCTACCAGTCCGACAGCGACGTGGCCACCGTGGGTGGCAGCAACGTGCTGGGCAAGGGGCATTCCTACGGCGTTTCGGCCATCTACAACCTGCCGGGCGTCGGCGCCTGGGCCCATGCCTTGTCGCTGGGCGTGGACTTCAAGGACTTCGACGAGCAAGTCGCCCTGGGCAACAGCCGCGACAAGGTGCCGCTCAAGTACGCACCGATCACCCTGGGCTACAACGGCTACCGCTTCACCGAGCAGGACCAGTTGAGCCTGGGCCTGAACCTGGTGGCCGGCACCCGCAGCCTGTTCGGCTACGGCAGCGACGACCAGGCGTTCGACAACAAGCGCTTCCGTGCCGACTCAAGCTTCGCCCTGATCAAGGGCGACGGCAGCTATGCGTTCGACTTTGCCGGCAACTGGCAAAGCGCATCCAAGCTGGCCTTCCAGCTGGCTTCCGGGCCGCTGGTGTCGAACGAGCAGTTCGCTGCCGGTGGCGCCACTTCGGTGCGCGGCTACCTGGCCGCCGAACGCACCGGCGACGACGGCGTGCTGTTTTCCCAGGAGCTGCGCAGCCCCTCCATCGGCCGCTATGTCGGCAGCTACATCAGCGACTGGCGCTTCTACCTGTTCGCCGAAGGCGCGCAACTGCGCTTGCAGGACGCCCTGCCCGAACAGGACGACAGCTACAGCCTGGCCAGTGTCGGTATCGGCACCCGCGCCAGCCTCAACGACTGGCTGTCCGGCAGCCTCGACTGGGCCGTGCCGCTCAAGGATGGCCCCAACACCGACAAGAACGACCCGCGCCTGCACTTCAGCGTGCAGGCGACCTTCTGAGCTTTCGAGCTTGTGAGCTTGCAACCTTCCGACCGGCATCGACCTGGAGACCTCTCATGCAACGCCTGATCTTGACCTTGCTGCTGTGCCTGGGCTTCGCCCTGCCAGGCAGCGCCAGCGCCTGGTGGCAGGACGACTGGATGTACCGCAAGCAGATTGCCGTGGACACCACGCCCCAAGGCGCCGGGCTGACCCAGGCACTGGGCCGCACGGCGCTGCTGGTGCGCCTGCACACCGGCAATTTCAGCTTCGATGGCGTCAGCGAGACCGGCGCCGATATCCGCTTCGTCAGTGCCGACGACAAGACCGTGCTCAACCACCACGTCGAACAGTTCGACCCGCTGATGGGCATGGCGCTGATCTGGGTGGATGTGCCGCGCATCGAGGCTGGCCAGCGCCAGGAGCTGTGGATGTACTACGGCAACCCCAAGGCCCAGGCCGCCGCTGGCCAGCCGAGCTTCGACGCCGACTACACCGCGCTGTACCACTTCGACGGCGCCACGCCGCGCGATGCCAGCCCCTACGCTAATCCGCTGCAAGGGCCGACGGTCAGCGTCGATGGCGTGATCGGCCGGGCCATCCAGCTCGGCGGCCAGGCCTTGCAGCTGCCGGCCAGCGCCTCGCTGCAACTGCCGGTCGGCGCGGCCTTCACCTTCAGCACCTGGTTGCGCCAGGACCAGGCGTTGGGCGAGCAGCTGTTGCTGGCCCGGCGCGAGGCCGGTCATAGCCTGCTGCTGGGCCTGGCCCAGGGCGCGCCCTTCGTCGAGCTCGACGGCCAGCGTGCCACTGCCAACCAGGCGCTCAGCGCCGGGCAATGGCAGCATTTGGCCCTGGTGGGCGAGGGCGGCAACCTGAGCGTGCTGGTCGAGGGCCAGCCTGTCGCGCGCCTGGGCGCCAGCCCGGCGGCCTTCAGTGGCGCAATCGGCATTGGCGGCGACCTGCCGCTGGCCGCGGGCGAGGCCGCCAGCCCCTACGCCGTCTTTGTCGGGGCCCTGGACGAGCTGCGGCTGTCCCGGGTTGCCCGTACCCCGGCCAGCCTGCAGGCCGACGTGCTGGCCCAGGGCGCCGAGTCGCGGCTGGTGGTGTACGGCGTCGACGAGCAGCAGTCGGGCTTCGGCTTCGGCGGCCTGGGCTTCCTGCTCAAGGCGGTGCCGGTGGATGCCTGGGTGATCATCGCCATCCTGGTGCTGATGATGGTGCAGTCGTGGGTGATCATGCTGCGCAAGCAGCGCAGCCTGAACCGCGTCACGGCGGCCAACGCGCAGTTCCGTGAGCAGTTCGCCACGGTCGGCACGCGCCTGGAGCAGTTCGCCGACGACCGCGACCTGCAGGCGCGCCTGCACGACTCCTCGCTGTGGCGCCTGTACCTGGTGGCCGTGCAGGAAATTCGCACCCGCCGCGCCCAGGGCGCCGACACCAGCGAGGTGTCGGCGGCCACCATCGAGGCGATCCGCTGCTCCATGGACGGCGTGCGCACCCGGGAAAACCAGGCGTTGTCGGCGAAGTTGTCGAGCCTGTCCAACGCCATTGCCGGCGGCCCGTACATCGGCCTGCTCGGCACCGTGCTGGGGATCATGGTGGTGTTCCTCGGCACCGCCATGGCCGGTGACGTCAACATCAACGCCATCGCCCCGGGCATGGCCGCCGCGCTGCTGGCCACCGCCATGGGCCTGTTCGTCGCCATCCCGGCGCTGTTCGGCTACAACCGCCTGACCACCCGCAACCGCGAAGTCAGCGCCGACATGCGGGTGTTCGTCGACGAGTTCATCACCCGCCTGGCCGAGCTGCATGGCCAGGGCCAGGCCGGCGAAGCCGCGCAGCGCAGCAGCGCGCGCGGCGTCAGCCCGTCGGTTCCAGCGTGAGGGCGCAGCCATGGCATCCGTGAACAACGCCCATGACGACGACACCGACGCGGCCGTGGACAGCATCAACATCACCCCGCTGGTGGATGTGCTCATGGTGGTGCTGGTGATGTTCATCCTCACCGCCACCGCGCAGGTCTCGGGGATCCAGGTGCAACTGCCCAAGGCCAGCGCCTCGGTGTCGCTGGCCCAGCCCAAGACCAAGGCGATCTCGATCAACGACGCCGGCCAGGTGTTCCTCGACGCCTACCCGGTGACCTTGCAGGAGCTCGAGGACCGCCTGCGCAGCGAGAAGGCGCGCAACCCGGACTTCCCGCTGATCGTGCGCGGCGATGCCGGGGTGCAGTACCAGAAGGTGGTCGAGGTGCTCGACCTGCTGCGTCGCCTCGAACTGGCCCAAGTTGGGCTGGTTACCGGCAAGCCGAACCAGGGGTGAGGGCGGGTATGCACGCTAAAGCCAACCCCCGTCGCCTGCTGAGCTGGGCCGTGCTTGCCGTGGCCGGCGTAGGCCTGGCCTGGCTGCTGTGGCAGTGGGCCAACGACATGGCCGGGGTGCGCCGCGAGGCGCCCAAGGTGCCGGCGATCATCCCGCTGCCACCGCCGCCGCCACCGCCGCCACCGCCGCCGGAGCCACCGAAGCCGCCGGAGCCGCCGGTGGAGGAAAAGCTCGTCGAGCCACAACCGGTGCCGGAGGCCGAAGAGGTCAAGCCGGCCGAAGCGGCGCCGGACCCGGCCCAGGACCTGGCCGACCCCATGCAGATGGACGGCGACGCGCAGGCCGGCAGCGACAGTTTCAACGTCGGCGCCGGCAAGGGCGGCGGCATGGCCGGCGCTGGCGGCGGGGGCCTGGGCAGCGGCACCTACAGCCAGTACCTGGCCTACGCCTTCCAGCGCTTGCTGCGCGACAACCCCGAGCTGCGCAACCTGGTGTTCAACCTGCAGGCCGAGATCTGGCTCAGCGCCGCCGGGGAAATCACCCGGGTCGAGCTGCTGCGCGGCAGTGGCGAGCCTGAGGTCGATGCCCAGGTGCTCGCCGCCCTGCGCGCCGCCCGCGCCCTCGACCAGCGCCCGCCCGCCAGCCTCACCTTGCCGGTGAAAATCGCCCTGCAGGGGCGCCGGCCATGAACAACGCAGCCGCACAGACCAACAGGAGTTGCACACCCATGAAGTGCCCAGTGAACCGATTGACCCTGGCGCTCGGCCTGCTGGCCGCCGCCACCGCGGTCGGTCCGGCCGTCGCCCACGCCTCGCCGTCGGAAAACGCGACCGTCAACCTGATCCGCCTGCTGGTGGAGCAGGGCGTGCTCAAGCAGGACAAGGCCGCTGCCTTGATCGCCCAGGCCGAGCGCGAGGCCCAGCAGGCGCGTGCCGCCAGCAGCGCGCCCATCGTCGCCCAGGCCCCGGCGGCCAACGGCGAGGTGCGGGTGCAGTATGTGCCGGCCATCGTGCGCCAGCAGATCCGCGACGAGATCAAGGCCGAGGTGCTGAACACCGCCAAGCAGGAACAATGGGCCGCGCCCAATAGCTTCCCCGACTGGGCTTCGCGCATCAGCTTCGATGGCGACCTGCGCCTGCGCGGCGAATCGCGCTCATATGCCGACAGCAACAGCAACGAGATCGTCGACTTCGCCAAGCTCAACGACAAGGGCCCCTACGACGTCAATCCCAACAGCAGTTCGAGCCTGCCGCCGCTGCTCAACACCCGCGAGGACCGCGACAGCATCCTGCGTCTGCGCGCGCGCTTCGGCCTCAAGGCGCAACTGGCCGAGCACTGGGTGGCGGGCATCCGCATCGCCACCGGCTCCAACAACAACCCGGTGTCGACCACCCAGAACCTCGGTGGCGGCTTCGGCAAGAAAGACCTGTGGCTCGACCAGGGCTATGTCAGCTGGAGCCCGAGCGAGCGCCTGACGCTGACCGGCGGGCGTATCGCCAACCCGTTCATGTCCACCGATATTCTTTATTCCCACGACCTCAACTTCGACGGCCTGGCGGCGATCTTCGACCAGCCGCTGAATCGCGACCTCAGCGTGTTCGGTACCGTCGGCGCGTTCCCGGTGCAGTACAGCGACGACAACGCCACCAGCAATGGTTTCGACAAGCAAGACAGCGACAACAAATGGCTGTATGGCGCCCAGCTCGGCGCCAAGTGGGCGATCAACGAGCACAACCGGCTCAAGGGCGCGGCCGCCTACTACCGCTTCGACGATATCGTCGGCGAGCGTTCAAGCCCCTGCGCGCCCTGGGATGGCCAACCCGGCTGCGACACCGACGAGACCCGCCCGACCTTCATGCAGAAGGGCAACACGGTGTTCCTGCTGCGCGATATCACGCCGAACCCGGCCAACCCGGCCGCCACGGCGCAGCCGCAGTTCGTCGGTATCGCCTCGCAGTTCGAGCTGCTCGACCTGAACCTGGTCTGGGACAGCGACCTGCCCCATGACTTCAAGCTGCGCAGCCAGGCCAACTACATCCACAACCTGGCCTACGACGAAGGCGAGATGCGCAAGCGCTCGGCCGGCCAACTGGCCAACAACGTCGATGAAAACGGCAACATCAAGAGCGGCAGCGACGCCTGGATGTTCCAGTTCACCCTGGGCAACGCCCTGGACATGCGCAAGGCGGGCGACTGGAACCTGTTCGCCGGCTACAAGCGCATCGAGCCCGATGCGCTGCCGGACGGCTTCAACGACTCCAGCTTCCACCTGGGGGGCACCAACGCCAAGGGTTATTTCCTCGGCGGCAACTACGGCCTGGCCGACAACGTCTACGCTACAGCGCGCTGGCTGAGCAGCGAGGCGGTCTACGGCGCGCCGTTTGATATCGATGTGCTACAACTTGAAGTCAACACGCGTTTCTAGGGAAGGAGCACGGGCATGAACAAGGGAGCTTACCGCCGTCGCTGTACCTGGCTGATGCTGGCCCTGGGCGTAAGCCTGGCGGCCTCGGTGTCGGCCGATACCCTCGAGGAACGCCTGCGCGCCCAACTGCGCAGCACCACCCAGCAACTTCAGGCGCTGCAGAGCGAACAGGCCCAGGCCAGCGCCGCCCGCCAGGCCGCCGAGCAGCAGCGCGATGCCGCCCTGGGCCAGGTGCGCGAGCTCACCGCGCAGTTGGCCAAGGCCCGCGGCCAGAGCGAGCAACTGGCCGGGCAGCAGCAGGCCGTGCACAGCCAGGCCCAGGCCCTGGTGGCCAGCAGCAACGCGCAGCTGCACAAGTACAAGCAAGCCTATGACGAACTGCTGGGCATGGCGCGGGCCGAGCAAAGCGAACGCGCCGGCCTGCAGGCGCAACTGGCCGAGCGCGATGGCCAGGTGCAGCAGTGCCAGGCGCGCAACCAGCAGATGTACGCGGTGGCCAAGCAGATGCTGGCCGCCTACGAGAAGGTCGATATCGCCGATGTGGTGAAGATGCGCCAGCCGTTCGCAGGTGGTGCCCGGGTGCGCTTCGAGGAGCTGGCCCAGGCCTATGGCGACAAACTCTACGAAAGCCAGTTCGACGCCCCAGCGGGCGTGACCCAGTGATGTTTTCTCAACGCAAGGAAGTAAGCACATGACCGCAGTCACCCTGATCGAAACCGTTAGCGCCGACTCCCTGACCCAGCTGCTGCAGGACGCCGGCTGCCGGGTCAATCGCACCGAACAGAACGCCGTGGTGCAACTGCTTAGCGCCAGCCAGGGCGTGGGCTATGCCGTACGCTTCGGCAACCGTGCCGTGGGCAAGGAGGGCGAGTTCCTCGACTTCACCTTCAGTTGCGCCCTGCGCATCCAGGGCGAGCTGCCGGCGGGCCTGGCCGAGCACTGGAACGCCAGCCGTCGCTTCGCCCGCCTGTCGGTGCAGGGCGAGTTCCTGGTGATGGAACAGGACGTGGTGGTCGCCGACGGCGTCAGCCAGCAGCACCTGCTGGGCAGCCTGGTGCTGTGGGATCGGTTGCTGCAGGAACTGATCGTCTACCTGCGCGACTACAGCCGCAACGTCGCCGACCCGCAGCCGGCCCAGGTCGGCGCAGACCAAGAGCACGCCTCGTGACGGCGCGCACTTTCTGGGCCAGCGCCGGCGCGCTGGCCGTGGTCGCGGTGGCGGTCGCCCTGGCCTTGCGCCCGGGCGATGAACCGGTGGCGGCGGCGCGCTCGGCGTCGGCGTCCTTGCAGGCCAGCAGCGACAGCGGCCCGGCCCTGGCCAGCCTGGGCCAGCAGAAGGTCGGCAGCGGTGAGCTCAAGGCCCTGATTGCGCAGTTGCCCGAAGACGCCCGGGCCAACCTGCGCGGTGATCGCCCGGCCCTGGAGGCATGGATCCGCGCGCGCCTGGCGGAAAAGGCCCTGTACCAGCAGGCCGAAGCCCAGGGCTGGTTGCAACGGCCCGAGATCCAGGCACAGACCCGCGCGGCCACCGAGCAGATCGTGCTGCGCGACTACCTGAACTCGGTGAGCCAGGTGCCCGACGACTACCCCAGCGAGGCTGAGCTCAAGCAGGCCTACGAGACCGGCAAGGCCGGGCTGCAACTACCGGTGCGCTACCGCCTGAGCCAGATCTTCCTGCGGCTGGAGAACCCCAGGGATGACGAGGCGCTGCGCAAGCAGGCTCAGGCCCTGGCCAAGCAGGCCCAGGCCGGCGATGCCGATTTCGCCGCGCTGGCCCGTGAGCACTCGCAGGATGCCGGCACTGCCGCCAAGGGCGGCGACACCGGCCTGCAAGCCTTGGCGCAATTGTTGCCCGAGGTGCGCGGGGTGGTGCCCAGGCTCAAGGTTGGCGCGGTCAGCGAGCCGGTGCAGAGCGCGGCGGGGTACCACATCATCAAGCTGGTCGAGCAGCAGCCGGCGCGTGCGGCGACGCTCGAGGAGGTCGCCCCGCGCCTGCGCCAGCTGCTGCGTGCCCAGCGCCAGGAACAGGTGGCCAAGGCCTACGTCGAAGGCATGTTCGACAGCGCCACCCTGAGTATCGATGGCGCGGCGCTCAACCAGGTGCTCGAGAGCAGCCGCTGAACCTCAACAACCATGGAAGAACCGGGCCTGCCCAGGCAGGCCCGCGGGAGGCGAGGGATGCCGATCGATCTGTCCCGGGGGCGACCCCCGGAAACTGCCATGCCTGTCGTTCGCCCCCAGGTGCCGTTGGCCCTGGACGAACAGACCCTCAACTGTTTTCTGGTCACCGCCCGTTGCGGCTGCTTCATGCAGGCGGCGCGGCGGTTGAACCTCAAGCCGGTGGCGCTGCGCAAACGCCTGGCAGCGCTGGAAGCGCGCCTGGGCTACAGCCTGTTCGTCAACCGCAACAACAACCCAGTGCTCAGCCAGCAGGGCGAACGTTTGCTGCTGGTGCTGCAGGCCCGCGAGCCCGCGGTGCCGGCGAAGTTGCCGCAGGAGGCGGGCGCCCGGGTGCGCCTGGCGGTGGCCGAACCGCTGTTGCAGGACCTGCTGGGGCGCAACCTGATCAACTTCGTGCGCCAGCATGCGGGCATGCGCCTGGAGGTGGCCACGCTCGACGGCTGCCAGGCGCCGCAGCCAGGCGCTGACATCGCGCTCTGGCTGGGCGACCTGCAACCGGCTAGCTGCACCCAGGGTGGCGCGCCCGAGGCGTTGGCCACGCTGGACTATCTACCGCATATTGCCAAGCGCTATGCCCGCGAGGCGAATCGGCCGAGCAGCCTGTCCGACTTGCAGGACTACATGCTGGTGCAGTGGCAGGGCGAGGTGGGCGTCGAGGCGCTGAGGCCTTGGCAGGCCCTGCTGCAGAGCCGTAGCGCCGGGGTGACGCAGATCCAGGACTACGAGATGTACTGCCAGTTGATCAAGTGCAGTGCCAGCGTGGGCTTGCTAGCGCACTATGCCGGGCACCTGGACCGTGGCCTGCTGGCATTGCCGGGGCTGTTCGGCGAGCCGATGCGCCGTCGGGTCTGGCTGGCGGTCAACGCCGACACCGAGGGTGACCCCTTGGTGCAAGTGATGGTCGCGGCGATCCGCGCCGCGTTCGACGAGCGCCGCGAGTGGTTCCGATAGACCTGCGGCCACCCGCACCGGTAGGCGCCAGCCTTGCTGGCGAAGCAGGCGACGGGTTGGCTGGGCTGGCAAGGTGGTCAGCCGGCCTTGCGCAAGGTCAGGTTGATCCGCCGCTCGCCCATGCGCGGGTGCACGCCCGGCTTGATCGGCAGTACCCCATGAAAGCGCAACCGGTCCTCGCCGCCCCACACCAGCACATCGCCATGGTTCAGGGCGATGCGCTGGGTGCGGTCCGCGCGCTGCATGCCGCCGAACAGGAACACCGCCGGCAACCCCAGGGAAATCGACACGATCGGCTGCCCGTAGTCCTGCTCGTCGCGGTCCTGGTGCAAGCTCAGGCGCGTGCCGGGCAAGTAATGGTTGACCAGGCAGGCATCCGCCACGAACCCCTCGAAACCGGCCAGCGCCGCCGCCCGTGCGGCCAGTGCCAGCAGCATGGGCGGTAGTGCTGGCCACGGCTTGCCACTGAGCGGGTCCGTGGCGCTGTAGCGGTAGCCTTCGGCATCGCTGACCCAGCCCAGTGCCCCGCAATTGGTCAGCGCAACCGCCATGTGCTGCCCGCCCGGCGTGCGCATGTGCCGAAACGGCGCCGCGCGCAGCACCGGGCGCAGGGCGTCGAGCAGGGCCTCGAGCTCGGCCAGGGCGAAGCCGGGCAGCAGCACGGTATGGCTGGCCAGGCGTTGCGGCTGGGTGCCGAACAGGTCGAGGTCGGATTGGATCATGGCGCACCTGGACGCGAGAGTTGCCGAGCATTCTATCCCCTTCATGAATTTTTAATTAGCCCGCTAATCAAGGCTTTGACATTCACTGCCTAGGCAGTAATATTTGTACACAATTGCCCGAGCAGATCCTCCATGTCCCATTTCACCCCGGAAAACTTCCAGACCTGCACCATCGGCATGCTGCTTGGCCGCGCCGCGCTGCTCAAGGACCGTATCCTCGACTGGCACCTGGAAGCCGACGGGGTCACTGCCGCGCAGTTCAAGGTGTTGATCATCGTCACCCAGTACCAGGTCGATACCCCGGCCGAGCTGTGCCGTTACCTGGGCCTGGACAGTGGTTCGATGACGCGCATGCTCGACCGCCTTGAACACAAGGGCCTGATCCTGCGCCACCGCTGTCCCGACGACCGTCGCCAGGTGCGCCTGGCGCTTACCGCCGACGGCCAGCGCCTGGCCGATCGCCTGCCCCAGGTAGGCGCGGCGGCAATGAACGAGCTGGTCGGGGTGCTTGAGGCGCAGGAGCTGAAAACCCTCGAAGGCCTGCTCGCCAAGATCCTGCTGCACGCCGGCGACCCCCTGACGATCCGCCGCTTCGCCGATCGTTGATCCTCAGCCACTTTTTTCCAAGGTACTGTCATGGCCACTCCCGCCGACACTTCCACTCCGGCCGTCGCGCCGGACAACACGCGCAAGCGCAAGGCCTGGCTGCTGGCCCTGCTGCTGCTTCTGCTTGTCGCCGGGGCCGGCACCTGGGCCTGGTACAGCCTGGTCGGGCGCTGGCATGAAAGCACCGACGACGCCTATGTCAACGGCAACGTGGTGGCGATCACCCCGCTGGTGACCGGCACTGTCACCAGCATCGGCGCCGATGACGGCGACCTGGTGCAGGCCGGGCAGGTGTTGCTGCGGTTCGACCCGGCCGACAGCGAAGTCGCCTTGCAGGCGGCCGAGGCCAAGCTGGCGCGCACCGTGCGCCAGGTGCGCGGGCTGTACAGCAATGTCGATTCGCTCAAGGCGCAACTGGCCACCCGCCAGGCCGAGCTGCAAAAGGCCCGGCAGGACTACAACCGCCGGCGCATTCTCGCCGACAGTGGCGCCATCGCCGCCGAGGAAGTGTCCCATTCGCGCGAGGACCTGAGCGTGGCCGAGGCCGCCGTCAACAGTGCCCGCCAGCAACTGAACACCAGCACCGCCCTGGTCGACGACACCGTGGTCTCGTCGCACCCCGAAGTCATGGCCGCCGCCGCCGACCTGCGCCAGGCCTACCTGGACCATGCCCGTACCACCTTGGTGGCGCCGGTCACCGGCTATGTGGCCAAGCGCACCGTGCAATTGGGCCAGCGCCTGCAACCGGGCACCGCGACCATGGCGGTGATCCCGCTGGATGAGGTGTGGATCGACGCCAACTTCAAGGAAACCCAGCTGCGCGACATGCGTATCGGCCAATCGGTGCAGATCAGCGCCGACCTGTACGGCAGCGAGGTCGAGTACAACGGTACCGTCGACAGCCTCGGTGCCGGCACCGGTAGCGCCTTCGCCTTGCTGCCGGCGCAGAACGCCACCGGCAACTGGATCAAGATCGTCCAGCGCGTGCCGGTGCGCATCCACCTCGACCCCGAACAGCTCAAGGCGCACCCGCTGCGCATCGGCCTGTCCACCGTCGCCGAGGTCGACCTGCACGACCAGAGCGGCCCGGCCCTGGCCCAACAACCGCCGCAGCAGGCCAGCTACACCACCCAGGTGTATGACCGCCAGCTGGTCGAAGCCGACCAGCTGATCGCCCGCTTGATCCACGACAACAGCGCCACCGGCAAGACGGCCCAGCGATGAGCCAGCAGGCACCCGCGCAGTTCACCCCGCCAAGCCTGCTGCTGACCACCATCGGCCTGTCGCTGGCGACCTTCATGCAGGTGCTCGACACCACCATCGCCAACGTGGCGTTGCCGACCATCTCCGGCAACCTCGGCGTGAGCTCGGAGCAGGGCACCTGGGTGATCACCTCGTTCGCGGTGAGCAATGCCATTGCCTTGCCGCTGACCGGCTGGCTCAGTCGGCGCTTCGGCGAGGTCAAGCTGTTCATCTGGGCCACGCTGCTGTTCGTGCTGGCCTCGTTCCTGTGCGGCGTCGCCCAGTCGATGCCCGAGCTGGTGCTGTTTCGCGTATTGCAAGGGGTGGTGGCCGGGCCGTTGTACCCGATGACCCAGACCCTGCTGATCGCCGTGTATCCTCCGGCGAAACGGGGGATGGCCCTGGCATTGCTGGCGATGGTCACGGTGGTGGCGCCCATCGCCGGGCCGATCCTCGGTGGCTGGATCACCGACAGCTACAGCTGGCCGTGGATCTTCTTCATCAACATCCCGATCGGCCTGTTCGCCGCTGCTGTGGTGCGCCAGCAGATGCGCGCGCGGCCGGTGCTCACCAGCCGCCAGCCGATGGACTACATCGGCCTGCTGACCCTGATCGTCGGGGTCGGGGCGCTGCAGGTGGTGCTGGACAAGGGTAACGACCTGGACTGGTTCGAGTCCTCGTTCATCGTCATCGGCACGCTGATCTCGGTGGTGTTCCTGGCGGTCTTCGTGATCTGGGAACTGACCGATCGCCACCCGGTGGTCAACCTGCGCCTGTTCGTGCACCGCAACTTCCGTATTGGCACCCTGGTCCTGGTGGGCGGTTATGCCGGCTTCTTCGGCATCAACCTGATCCTGCCGCAGTGGCTGCAGACGCAGATGGGCTACACCGCGACCTGGGCGGGCCTGGCGGTGGCACCGATCGGCCTGCTGCCGGTGCTGATGTCGCCGTTCGTGGGCAAGTACGCGCACCGTTTCGACCTGCGCGTGCTGGCCGGGGTCGCCTTCCTGGCGATCGGCACCAGTTGCTACATGCGCGCTGGCTTCACCAACGAGGTGGACTTCCTGCATATCGCCCTGGTGCAGCTGTTCATGGGGATCGGCGTGGCGCTGTTCTTCATGCCGACCTTGAGCATTCTGCTCTCGGACCTGCCGCCGCAGCAGATCGCCGACGGTTCGGGGCTGGCGACCTTCCTGCGCACCTTGGGCGGCAGTTTCGCCGCCTCGCTGACCACCTGGATCTGGATCCGCCGGGCCGACCAGCACCATGCCTATCTGAGCGAGCACCTCAGCAGCTTCGACCCGGCCACCCGGCAGACCCTCGAGCAGCTGGGCGGCGCTGGGCCGCAGGGGTATGCCAAGCTGGAGCAGATCCTCAACAGCCAGGCCTACATGATGTCGACGGTAGATTACTTCACCCTGCTGACCTGGGTGTTCGCCGGGTTGATCCTGCTGGTATGGCTGGCCAAGCCGCCGTTCACCGCCAAGGCCGGCCCCGCCTCGGCGGGACACTGAGTGCAGGCGCCAGCAAGGCTGGCGCCAGCGGTTACTCATTGCTCCTGACAGATCTTTTCCCCTAATCTTGCAAGCCTATTCCACGCAACTTGGCAGACTCATGGACAAGGTTATCGTCATCACCGGCGCCAGCCGGGGCATTGGCGCCGCCACCGCGTTGCTGGCGGCGCAACAGGGTTACCGCATCTGCATCAACTACCACGCCGATGACCAGGCCGCCGAGACGGTGCTGGCGCAGGTTCGCGCGCTGGGCGCCGAGGCCATCGCCGTGCGCGCCGACGCCAGCGTCGAGGATGAGGTGGTGCGCTTGTTCCAACGGGTCGACCAGGAGCTGGGCAGGGTCACCGCGCTGGTGAACAACGCCGGCACCATCGGCCAGCAGAGCCGGGTCGAGGAGATGTCCGAGTTTCGCTTGCTCAAGGTGATGAAGAGCAACGTTGTCGGCCCGATCCTGTGCGCCAAGCACGCGCTGCTGCGCATGGCCCGGCGCCATGGCGGGCAGGGTGGGGCGATCGTCAATGTGTCGTCCGTGGCCGCGCGCCTGGGCTCGCCCAACGAGTACGTGGACTATGCCGCGTCCAAGGGCGCGCTGGATACCTTCACGGTCGGCCTGGCCAAGGAAGTGGCGGGCGAGGGCGTGCGGGTCAATGGCGTGCGGCCTGGCTACATCCACACCGGCTTCCATGCTTTGAGCGGTGATCCCGACCGGGTCACCAAGCTCGAGCCGGGCCTGCCGATGGGACGCGGCGGTCAACCCGAGGAGGTGGCCGAGGCCATCCTCTGGTTGCTGTCGGACAAGGCCTCGTATTCGACCGGCAGCTTCATCGACCTGAGCGGTGGGCGCTAATGTGCCAGGTCGCCGAGTAGCCCGGCGACGCTGTCGATCAGGTCGGGCAGCTCGAAGGGCTTGAGCAGGACCTGGGTGCGCGGCGGCAGCTTGCCGTCGCTCAGTGCCGCGCTTTCGTCGTAGCCGGTGATATACAGCACGGGCAAGCCTGGGAAGCGGGCACGGCAGCGCTCGGCGACTTGCCGGCCGTTGAGCCCTGCGGGCAGGCCGATGTCGCTGATCAGCAGTTGCGGCACATAGCCGCTTTCCAGCAGCTTCAGCGCGGCGGGGCCGTGCTCCACGCTTTCGACGCGATGACCGAGCTCTTCGAGCACATCGCCGATGACCAGGCGCAACGCGGCCTGGTCTTCGACCAGCAGGATCCGTGCTGCGGCGCGTTGCACCTGGGCGGGCGCCGCGCTGGGCGCAGGCTGGGCGATGGCGGCTTCGCCGTGGCGCGGCAGGTACAGGTCCACCCGGGTGCCAGCGCCCGGGCTGGAGGTGATCTGCAACTGACCACCGGACTGGCGCACGAAGCCATAGGCCATCGACAGCCCCAACCCGGTACCCTGGCCCAGCGGCTTGGTGGTGAAGAACGGATCGATGGCTTTGGCCAGCACTTCTTGCGCCATGCCGCGGCCATTGTCCTGGACGCTCAGGCACAGGTACGGGCCGCAGGGCAGGTCGAGGGTGGCGGCATCGGTGTCGCCCAGCCAGCGGTTGTCGCATCTGATATCGATCATGCCGCCGGCCGGTAGGGCGTCCCGGGCGTTGATGCACAGGTTGAGCAGTGCGCTTTCCAGTTGCGGCGGGTCGATGAAGGATGGCCACAGGTCGGTAGCGCACTGCACCTGCACGCTGATGGCTGGTCCGACACTGCGATGGATCAGGTCTTCCATGTCCTTGACCAGTTCGCCCACCGCGGTGGCCTGGGGCAGCAAGGTCTGGCGTCGGGAGAAGGCCAGCAGGCGGTGGATCAGCGCGGCGGCGCGCTTGGCCGAGTGCCCGGCAGTGTCGAGCAGGGCCGGGATTTCGGCGTGGCGCCCTTGTTCCAGGCGTTGGCGCAGCAGTTCCTGGGCGCCGAGTATGCCGCCCAACAGGTTGTTGAAATCGTGGGCGATGCCGCCGGTGAGCTGGCCCACCGCTTCCATTTTCTGCGCCTGGCGCAGGGCGTCCTCGGCCTTGAGCCGACGTTGCTGCTCATCGACCTGGCGGCTGATGTCATAGATGAACAGGTAGGCGCCGATGATCGTGCCACAGGTATCGCGTAGCGGGTTGAAGCGCAGATCGTAATGGCGCAGGCGAGCACCACGGCCGTACTCGATGGTCTCGATGTAGCTTTCGCCGTCCAGCGCCCGCTGCCACATGGCTTCGGACCGCGCACGCTCCTCGGGGAAACTGGCCAGGCATTCGGGCAGGCTGTCTCCTGCCTTGAGGCGATGCCCGAAGAGGAACGCGAAGTCTTTCACCGCGCGCTGATTGACGGCCAGCAAGCGCAGTTCGGTATTCACCACATACACCCGTGCCACGCTGTGCTCGACCAGCTCGGCGAACAGGCCGCGCTCGGCCAGGGCCTCTGCGACCCGCTGTTCGAGCTGGTCGTTGAGCGCTTGCAAGGCGTGTTCGGCACGCTTTCGCTCGGTGACATCCTTGAACAGCACTGCCACCTGACGACGTTCGGGCGGCTCGATACGGAACGTGGTGACCGCCAGTACCCTGCCAGTGGCCACCAGCTCCTGCTCGAACTGCAGCGGCTCGCCGGTACGCAGGACCGCGCCATAGCGCGCCACCCAGCCGTCGGCTTCGTCGGGTACCATTTCCCGCAGCTTCTGCCCGACCACATTGGCAATGCCGGCATGGCGGGCGTAGGCGGCGTTGGCCACGACATGCA
This sequence comes from Pseudomonas muyukensis, assembly GCF_019139535.1. Taxonomy (NCBI): domain Bacteria; kingdom Pseudomonadati; phylum Pseudomonadota; class Gammaproteobacteria; order Pseudomonadales; family Pseudomonadaceae; genus Pseudomonas; species Pseudomonas muyukensis. Next base: position 3,289,994 of record NZ_CP077073.1, read on the forward strand.
CATAGTCGCTCAGTGGCCCATGGGGACCGTCGAAGAACTCGATGACACAGAACCCTTCGTCCATGGTGTCGAACAGGAAGCGGTACAGGTTGTCGTCGCTTTCCCGCTGGGCCAGGCGGAGCTCGAGTTCGGCGTTGCGCTGGCGCAACGCGAGGATTTCAGGTTCGGGCATGCAGGTGTCCGGGGCTGGGCGGTGCCCAACTGTAGCCTGCTTGCCCGTTGGTCGGCTAGAACGAGCGCACGATGCGCCCGAGGGTCTCCATGGCCTGTTCCGGGGCGTCGCCCCAGGGGCTGCCGTAGTTCAGGCGGATGCAGTTGCCGAAGCGCCGGGTCGGCGAGAAGATCGGCCCCGGGGCGATGCTGATGCCCTGGGCCAGGGCCATGTGGAACAGTTTCAGCGCGTCCATTTGCTCGGGCAGCTCCAGCCACAGGAAGTAGCCGCCGGAAGGCTGGCTGACCCGGGTCTGCGCCGGGAAATGCCGGCCGATGGCGGCGAGCATGTTGGCCTGCTGGCCCTCGAGGGCATAGCGCAGCTTGCGCAGGTGGCGGTCATAGCCGCCATGCTGCAGATAGTCGGCGATGGCGGCCTGGGCCGGCATCGAGGCGCACAGCGAGGTCATCAGCTTGAGCCGTTCGATCTTCTGGGCGAAGCGCCCGGCGGCGACCCAGCCGATGCGATAGCCCGGTGCCAGGCTCTTGGCGAACGAACCGCAATGCATCACCAGGCCCTCGGTGTCGAAGGCCTTGGCGGGTTTGGGGGCCTGTTGCGCGTAGTACAGCTCGGCGTAGACATCGTCCTCGATCAGCGGCACCTGGTGGCGACGCAGCAGTTCCACCAGTTGCTGTTTCTTCGCCTCCGGCATGCTCGCGCCCACAGGGTTCTGGAAGTTGGTCATGCACCACACGGCCTTGACCGGGTGCTTCTCCAGGGTCTGGGCCAGCACCCCCAGGTCCATGCCTTCGCGTGGGTGAACCGGGATCTCCACGGCCTTGAGCTTGAGGCGTTCGAGCACCTGCAGGCAGGCATAGAAGGCCGGCGCCTCGATGGCCACCAGGTCGCCCGGCTGGGTGACCGCCTGCAGGCACAGGTTGAGCGCTTCCAGCGCGCCGTTGGTGATCAGCAGTTCCTCCATCGGCAGCATCAGCCCGGCGACCATGTAGCGCAGGGCGATCTGCCGGCGTAGCTGCGGGTTGCCCGGCGACAGGTCGGTGACCACCATGCGTGGGTCCATGGCGCGGCTGGCGCTGGCCAGCGAGCGGGCCAGGCGCTGCAGTGGGAACAGCGCCGGGCTGGGGAATGCCGAGCCGAACGGCACGGTGTGCGGGTCCTTGATCGAGTCGAGGATCGAGAACACCAGGCCGCTGACGTCCACCTCGGTGGACTCGCTGGCCGGTGCCTGGGCCTGGGGTTCGTTGAACGGGCGTGGCGCATGGGCGTTGACGAAGTAGCCCGAACGCGGCCGGGCACGGATCAGGCCGCGGCGTTCCAGCAGGTAGTAGGCCTGGAATACCGTGGACGGGCTGACCCCGTGGGTCTGGCTGGCATAGCGCACCGAAGGCACCCGCTGGCCGGGGCCCAGGACCCCGGAGCGGATCAGTTCGGCAATGTCGTCGGCAAATCGTTCGTAGCGTTTCATTGTGGTTTCGGCAGGCAAGGTCGGTTCAGTGTAAGGGATCAGCGGTTCATCGGCGCAACGAAACGGCTGTTGGCGGTGCTGCGCACGCCCGGCTGGTCGCTGTCCTGGATCTCGAAGGTCAGCGTCTGCGAGCTGCTGGCCGGGCGCTCGGCCAGCATCGCCACCGACACCGGCAACTCGCTCATCTCACCGGCGGCCAGGGTGACTTCGGTACGCCCATGCAGCTCGAAGCCGTCGGCGTCCACCAAACGCAGGCGATAGTGCTGGGGTTCCTGGGTCTTGTTGATGATCTTGAGCAAGTAGATGTTCTCGATCTGGCCCAGGGCGTTTTCGCGGAACAGGCCGCGGTCCTTGATCACATCCATCGACACCATCGGGCGCATCTGCAGGGCGACCAGCAGCGCGCCGATCATCACCGTCAGGGCCGTGGCGTAGCCCAGCAGGCGCGGGCGCAGCCAGTGGGTCTTGCCGCCTTGCAGGTTGTGCTCGGACTTGTAGCCGATCAGGCCGCGGGCGTAGCCCATCTTGTCCATCACCCCATCGCAGGCGTCGATACAGGCGGCGCAGCCGATGCAGGCCATCTGCAGGCCGTCACGGATATCGATGCCGGTGGGGCAGACCTGCACGCACAGGGTGCAGTCGATGCAATCGCCCAGGCCCTGGTTGCGCGGGTCGCTGCCTTTCTTGCGCGGGCCACGGGCTTCGCCGCGGCTGGGGTCGTAGGCCACCGCCAGGGTGTCCTTGTCGAACATCACGCTCTGGAAGCGCGCGTAGGGGCACATGTGCATGCACACCGCCTCGCGCAGCCAGCCGGCGTTGAGGTAGGTAGCGGCGGTGAAGAACAGGATCCAGAACAGTGCCACGCCACCCAGCTCGAGGCTGAACAGTTCTGCGGCCAGGGGCCGGATCGGGGTGAAGTAGCCAACGAACGTCAGGCCGGTGAGCAGGCCGATGGCCAGCCACAGCCCGTGCTTGAGGCTGCGCCGGGCGATCTTCTCCACGCCCCAGGGCGCGGCGGCCAGCTTGATGCGCTGGTTGCGGTCGCCTTCGGTGATTTTCTCGCACCACATGAACAGCCAGGTCCAGGTGCTCTGCGGGCAACTGTAGCCGCACCAGACGCGGCCGGCGAACACGGTGATGGCGAACAGGCCGAAGGCGCAGATGATCAACAGTGCCGACAGGAGGATGAAATCCTGCGGCCAGAAGGTGGCGCCGAAGATGTGGAACTTGCTTTCGGCCAGGTCCCAGAGCACCGCCTGGCGGCCGTTCCACTGCAACCAGGCGGTGCCGAAGAACAGCACGAACAGCGCGCCGGCGAAGAGGATGCGCAGGTTGCGGTAGAAGCCGCTGAAACTGCGGGTATGGATGCCGCCAGCGCTCTGGCTTTTGCTCTTGTGGCTGGCGGCGGGGTCAATCTCGATGACTCGGAAGGGGATTCTATCGCTCATGGTTCATCGCTCATCAGGCCTCGATCAGGCCCGGGCACTATGGCCCCCAATCTGTTTGCAGCACAGACTCAGACATGTCGATAAAAACCGTATCAGATTCCCCGTGTTTGGCATCCGGCCCTTAAATTACCGAGCCTGGAGCGCTGCTCTTCAGATGCCTGCGGCTATCCACCGCACCTGCGACAGTCAACGCGTCGGCTTCGCTTTCGGTGATGGGAATGCGCTCGCCGGCCAGGATGGCCAGCGACATGCGCAACTGTTCATCGGTGACGATCTCGATTTCAGGGCCGCTGCCTTCCAGGCGTATATGGTCGCCGATCAAGGTGCAACGACGGGTGCTGGGGTCGACTTCAACGGGCATGGGGGTGACCTCCGGTGGGTGGTTACAGCAGTGGACAGCAGCGCAAGGGCAGATGCTGCATCGTTGCGCTGGGTGGTGCGCTGGGCACTTGGCGCGCGCGCCAGGGTCATCTGTGTAGGCGCCGCGGTGCCTGGTTCGCCAACAACGCTGGCTGCTACCGGCTCTGCTGGAGGTTGGGATGGAAACGCTCATGCAAACGATAGGCGCGGTCATTCAGGCCGAATTCGCCGATATCACCGACGAAGGCGAAGTGACGCGCATCCTCTTACGCCTGCTGATGGCCGCCGTACTGGGCGCGGTGCTGGGCTTCGAGCGCGAAAGCAAGGGCAAGTCGGCCGGGGTGCGCACCCACATGCTGGTGTCCATGGGCGCGGCGCTGTTCGTGCTGGCGCCGGGCATGGCCGGCGCCGATGAGCAGGCCCTGAGCCGGGTGATCCAGGGTATCGTCGCCGGGATCGGTTTTCTCGGCGCGGGCACCATCCTCAAGGGCAACGGCCAGGACACCAGCCACGTGAAAGGATTGACCACCGCCGCCGGGCTGTGGATGACCGCAGCCATAGGTACCGCCGCCGGCATGGGCCGTGAAGCCACGGCACTGATCAGCACGGTGCTGGCGCTGCTGGTATTGGCCAGCATGCCGGTGCTGGTGGAGAAGGTGGAAGGGGAACAGGAGGAGAAGCGCCGGGAGGAGGAGGGCAAGGAGGAGGGCAGGAAGCACTGAGGGGAGCCGAAGCTCCCCTCATAAGCGTTGTTGCTTGCTCTTTTATTATTATTGGAGACGGGCCCGTTGTTGTTTTTGTCAGCCGTGGTCTCGGTGTTGCGGGGCCCCCAACCGGGGCCAAGAGCAAACGTATTTTTTTGAGCGCTGACCTGCGTTCATCGCACGTGATCCAACCTGGACGGTCGCTACCTCGGAGGTAGTTTTATTGTTCTGTGTCCGGCTGCGGGGCCTGTACCCCAGGAAAGCACGTCGACTCCAAAAAAATCTGCTTGCTACGCCTCTGCCGTGTTGTTCTTGTTATGTCAGAGCCGTTCTCTGTTGTTTTTATTAGGTATCGCGTTTTTTGTTCTTGTTATGCCAGAAGATATAGCAGGTGCCGTGCCAACTTTTTAAAAGCCTTTAAAATCAACGGCTTGGACATTTTTGAAGCATTCGTGGCACGTGAAATTTTGTCGATTTGTTTCCCTGTTACCCGATTTTTCGCTGGCGGGCGTGTAGGCGGTAACACTCCACCCACACTGCTGTGACAATCGTGTGAATCAGTGCGCGGTCCGTGCGCGCGCCACGCGCGAACCGGTGACGCGGCCCAGCACCTCGCTGATGCGCAGGCCGGCGGCAATCAGGCGGTCCAGGTCGATGCCGGTGTCGATGCCCAGTCCTTGCAGCAGGTACACCACATCCTCGCTGGCGACGTTGCCCGTGGCGCCCTTGGCATACGGGCAGCCGCCCAGGCCGGCCACGGAGCTGTCGAACACGCTGATGCCTTCGAGCAGGCTGGCGTAGACGTTGGCCAGCGCCTGGCCATAGGTGTCGTGGAAATGCCCGGCCAGCTGCGCGCGGGGCACCTGCGCCGAGACCACCTCGAACAGCCGGCGGGTAGCACCGGCGGTGCCGGTGCCGATGGTGTCGCCCAGCGATACCTCGTAGCAGCCCATCTGGTGCAGGGCGCGGGCCACTGATGCGACCTGTTCGGCGCGAACAGCCCCCTCGTACGGGCAGCCGAGCACGCAGGAGACATAACCGCGCACCCGTATGTCATGGTTGCGCGCCGCCTCCATGATCGGCTCGAAGCGCTTCAGGCTCTCGCTGATCGAGCAGTTGATATTGCGTTGCGAGAATGACTCCGACGCGGCGGCGAACACCGCCACTTCCTTCACCCCGGCGGCCAGGGCGTCTTCGAAGCCACGCAGGTTGGGGGCCAGCGCGGCATAGGTAACACCTTCGCGCTGGCGAATGCCGGCGAACACTTCGCTGGAACCCGCCATCTGCGGCACCCACTTGGGCGACACGAAACTGCCCACCTCGATATACCCCAGCCCCGCCTCGCTGAGGTCGTCCACCAGGCGCACCTTGTCGGCGACACTGATGGGCTGGGCTTCGTTCTGCAGGCCGTCGCGCGGGCCGACTTCGACCAGGCGGACTTTCTCGGGCAATGTCATGGCAGGCTTCCTGTGACGGATCAACGGTGGTTGTGCGGTGTGTTCAAGGTGGCGGCCAGGGCCTGCTCGCAGCGCTCCTGGGCGGTGTCCAGCTCCAGGTGCATCTGCTGGATATCGAGCATCTGCTGCTCCAGCTGGGCGCGGCGCTCGGCGATCTTGGCCAGCATGCTGTGCAGCTGCTTCTGGTTGCCGCCGGAGGGGTCGTAGAGCTCGATCAGTTCGCGGCATTCTGCCAGCGAGAAACCAATGCGCTTGCCGCGCAGGATCAGCTTGAGGGTGACCTTGTCGCGCGCCGAGTAGATGCGCTCCAGGCCGCGTCGTTCGGGGCTGAGCAGGCCCTGCTCCTCATAGAAGCGGATGGCGCGGGTGGTGATGTCCAGTTCGCGGGACAGGTCGGAGATGCTGTAGGTCTGGCTGCTCATGCTCGTGCTCGGGGCAAGGAATGCCGCTAACCTAATGCCAGCTTGACGTATACGTCAAGCTGGCGGCAGGTCCAGGCCAGCCACCAGGCCTGCGGTTCACCAGCGCGGTGGGCCGTAGTAGACCGCTGGCGGTCCGTAATAGCGCCGATAGACCGGCGGTGGCGGAGCCGGGGCATAGCGCTCGACCACATAGGGCTGGTAGTACACCGGCGGCGGGGGCGCCTGGACATAGACCGGCGGCGGCGCATAGTAAGCCGGCTGGCGCTCCACATACAGCGTGCGGTCATGCCCACCGCTCACGGCCGCGCCCACCACTGCGCCAACCACGGCCGCGCCGATCACCGGCCCCGGGCCATACCAGCCGCCACCATGGGCGGCGGCCTGGCCGCTGATGGCCAGCGCGCCAACCAGCAGGGCGATACCGGGGAGTAGACGTTTCATGCTGACACCTCGCAGGACGACCCCAGGCTTGGGGCCTGACTACTATGACCGCGCCCCCGGTCAAGCGAGCGCAGGCAAAGGGTAAAGGTTGTGTAAGGGGCGACCGGCGGCAGGGTCTGCTACGCTGGCGCAATCGTTTCAGCCATGTTTGCAGGAGTCGCGATGATCATTCCACCCAGCCGGGACACGGTCCTGTGCATTTCCTTGGCCGGTCGCCCCGGTACCTTCGGCGTGCGCTTTCACAACCACCTGTACCAGCAGTTGGGCCTGGACTACTACTACAAGGCCATGACCACCCAGGACCTGCCGGCGGCGGTGGCGGGCATCCGCGCCCTGGGGGTGCGTGGCTGTGGTGTGTCGATGCCGTACAAGGAAGCCTGCATGGCGCTGGTGGATGAAGTCGACCCCTCGGCGGCGGCCATCGAGTCGGTCAATACCCTGGTCAATACCGCTGGGCATCTCAAGGCCTATAACACCGACTACCTGGCGGTGCGCCAGTTGCTGGCGCAGCATCAGCTCGACCCGGCGACCGGCTTCGCCCTGCGCGGCAGTGGTGGCATGGCCAAGGCCGTGGCCAGCGCGCTGCGCGACGCCGGGTTCGCCGAGGGCACCATCGTCGCGCGCAATGAGCAGGCCGGGCGCCAGTTGGCGGATGTCTGCGGTTATCGCTGGTTGCCCGAGCTGGGCGACCTGTGCCCGCCGATGCTGATCAACGTCACCCCGATCGGCATGGCCGGTGGGCCCGAGGCGCAGCAGCTGGCCTTTGCCGAGACGGCCATCGCCGCAGCCGAGTGGGTGTTCGACGTGGTGGCGATGCCGGAGCGCACGCCGTTGATCCAGGCGGCTCAAGCGCTGGGCAAGCCGCTGATCACCGGGCTGGAGGTGATTGCCCTGCAGGCGCTGGAGCAATTCGTGTTGTACACCGGCGTGCGCCCAAGCGATGCACAAGTGGCGGCGGCGGTGGCGTACGCCCGGGATATCTAGCCCAGCCTCATGCCGTAGGCGCGCACCGGCTACGCCGGTGTTCGCCGTCCTACCTAGAACGTCTTCTGGCCCTGGTCCAGCTGCTGGTCGACCAGCGCCCGGCCATGGGCCAGGGAGACGTGCTGGGCATTTTCCAGGTCGCTGAAGAATTTCATCGGCATGGAAATGCGCTTGCTGGTGTGGCCATGGGGATCGGTGATCAGGCAGCCGGCCGCATAGGGCAGGGGGGAGTCGGGGTGGGGCATCACGCTGGCGGTGATGTGGTGATCGCGGTATTCACAGTGAAGGGTTTGCATCGTCCTGACCTCGCTGTGGCTGGAAAGCAGTTCCTTCCGTATACCACAGCGAGGGGCCGCAGGTGTTCGGCCCGACGAGCGTGACGCGCGGCTTCAGCCTTGCAGGTCGGTCGGCTGGATCACTTCGACCCAGTAGCCATCCGGGTCCTTGACGAAGGCCAGGTGGTTCATGCGGCCATCTTGCAGGCGCTTCTGGAAGGGCACGTCCAGCGCCTCGAAACGCGCGCAGGCAACCCGCACGTCCGGCACCGAAATGCAGATGTGGCCAAAACCGCGAGGGTCGGTATTGCCGTTGTGGTAGGCGAACGCCGGGTCGTTCTCGGTGCCGTGGTTGTGGGTCAGCTCGAGCACGCCCGGGATCGACTTCATCCACCGGTGGCGTTCGGCATCGTCGGTCGGAATCTGCGCCGGGTCGACCAGGGCCAGGAAGTACAGGCTGAAGGCCGCCTCCGGGAAGTCGCGTTTGTCCACCAGGCGAAAGCCCAGGACACGGGTGTAGAAGTCCAGGGACTTCTCGATGTCCTTGACCCGCAGCATGGTGTGGTTGAAGACGAACTGGGCGGTGGCGGTGTCTGGCTGGGCGGTGACGCCGGGCAGCGCTTGAAGATCGTGCAGGCTCATGGGGTACTCCAGAATCAGGGCCTTGGTAGAGGCGGGTCATGATACGGGAGTCAGCCGGCAGCGCAAATGAAAGCGCCCCGCACGAAGGCGGGGCGCTGGAATTAGAGGCCCGCATGTGCGGGCGCGTGATGGGGTCGCTAGTCCTTTAGCTGGTTCGATACTGAGCCTGTGCTTGTGAAAAAAGTGTGAAGCGGGTGTCGAGGTTTCATCAGCGCACCCAGGTTTCCACCGTCTGTGCGCCGTACTGTTGCTTCCAGGCCTTCAGGCCACGGTGGTTGCCACCCTTGGTTTCGATCAGCTCGCCGGTATGCGGGTTCTCGTAGACCTTCACCACCCGCGGGCGGCGCTGCTGCTTGGCGGCCACGGCCGGGGCACGCTGGCTGGCTTTTGGGTCGAGGATGGCGACGATGTCGCGCAGGCTCTTGTCGTAGCTTTTCATCAGGCCGACTAGTTTCTGCTCGAATTCGATTTCGCGTTTAAGGCCGGCATCCTTTTTCAGCGCCTCCAGTTGTGCCATCTGTTCCTGAAGCGCTTTTTCGGCAGCACGAAACTCTGCAAGTCTGGACACTGTCATCACTCCTGTAAGTCTGCGGTGGCATGACGTGACGAACATAAACTGGACTAAACGCCGGCCACGCGGATGGGTATAGCTGTTCGCTGAGTGTCAGTGTAGACATCGCCTGCACAGGGGTAAACAGCAAACTTTCAATCAATAAGCCGGGAACTTTGGCGGTTTTTCGCGCGGTATTCGAACTTCCCTGCAAGGGTATCTGGCCGGGGCCTTAGACCATGGTCCCATGGTGCGGGCTAGAGGCCCTGGGTGAAAATTATGGATGATGGTCGAAATGTATTCGCTCATCCCGTAGTGCCGGTGCAGTCGATTGCCCGGATCGTTTTTTGCCCTTCTTTTGGATGTTTTGTTCGCATGTTTGCCCCTTTTCCCCTCGCCCCCGGGCGCCGAGTTGCCGGCCTGTTCTTCCTGTGTGTCGGTGCCAACGCCCAGGCCGCTGGTTTTCTTGAAGACAGCAGTGCCAAGGTCGAAGCACGCAATGTCTATTTCAACCGGGACTTTCGTGACGGCCACAGCAGTTCCAGCCAGGGCGCGTCGAAACGCGAAGAATGGGCCCAGGGGTTCATCCTCAATGTCCAGTCCGGTTATACCCAGGGCCCGGTAGGCTTCGGCGTCGATGCCCTGGGCATGGTCGGTTTCAAGCTGGACTCGAGTCCGGCCGACAGTAACAGCGGCCTGTTGCCGTCGTCCGGCCACGATCCGCGCCACTCGGCCGACCAGTACGCCAAGATGGGCATCGCCGGCAAGGTCAAGGTTTCCAAGACCGTGCTCAAGTACGGCTCGATGATGCCCGATGTGCCGTTGCTCAAGTACAACGACGGCCGTCTGCTGCCGACCATGTTCCATGGTGCCTGGCTGACCAGCGAGCAAGTGCGCGACCTGAAGTTCACCCTGGCCCGCCTGAACCAGTACACCGCGCGGGACTCCACCGACCGCCAGGACATTCGCGTCCACTGCAAGAACAAGCGCTACGCCTGCGACATCGAGGCCGATCACTTCGACCTGGCTGGCGTCGACTACCGCTTCAACGAGCGCCTCAGCGCCCAGTACCAGGTCTCCAAGCTGGAAAACATCTACCGCCAGCACTTCCTCGGCCTGGTAGCCAGCCAGCCACTGGACGTCGGCACCCTGTCGGCCGACCTGCGGGTGATCAAGAGCGACGACATCGGTAACGCCCGCGCCGGCCAGATCGACCACCGCGCCTTCAGCGGCATGCTCGGCTACAGCCTGGGCGGCCACAAGATCAGTGCCGGCTGGCAGCGCATGTACGGCGACAGCGCCATGCCGTACCTCGATGGCACCAACCCGTATCTGGTCAACTACGCCCAGGTCAATGACTTCGCCGCCGCCCAGGAGCGTTCCTGGCAGCTGCGTTACGACTATGACTTCAAGGCCCTGGGCGTGCCTGGCCTGACCTTCTTCACCCGTTACATCAACGGTGACAACATCAAGGTCCCGGGCAGCAACGCCGAAGGCAAGGAATGGGAACGCGACACCGAGCTCAAGTACCAGGTACAGAGCGGTACCTTCAAGGATGTCAGCGTGCGCCTGCGTAACTCCACCTACCGCAGCAACTACGAGAAGTGGGCGCGCGACATGGATGAGACCCGCGTCATCGTCAGCTACAACTTCTCGATCTTCTAAGGCGCCTTTACCCCGGCCGCTGGTCGGTCGACAATGACCACCGGTTCATGGTGTGGTGCTTTGCAAATACGCCCCATAATTGGCGCGTCATTTGTGAAGCACCACACTCGGCGGGGCAGGGGATGAAAAAGCTTCTACTGATCGGCATCGGCCCGGGCGATCCGCGGCAGATCACCTACGAGGCCGTGGATGCGCTACGCCGTGCCACGGTGTTCTTCGTGCTCGACAAGGGCGCGGACAAGCAAGACCTGGTGCGCATGCGCCGGGCCATTCTCGAACGCTACCTGCCCCAGGGCGGTTATCGCCTGGTGCAGGTCGCCGACCCGTGCCGGGATGGCGCGGCCAGCGACTATGTCGGCGCCGTGCAAGACTGGCACGGCCAGCGCGCGGCACTGTACGCCCGGTTGCTGGAACAGGAGCTGGCTGGCGACGAGGTCGGTGCGTTCCTGCTTTGGGGCGAGCCAGGCCTTTACGACAGCACGCTGCGCATTCTCGAGCGGGTGCGCCTGGCTGGCGTGGCCTTGGCGCTGGAGGTGATCCCTGGGATCAGCAGCATCCAGGCCCTGGCCGCCCGCCATCAGATCCCCCTCAATCGCATCGGCGAGCCGCTGACCGTGCTGCCGGGGCGACGCCTGGGCGAGCAGGCGCGAATCGACAACGTGCTGGTGATGCTCGACGGCCAGTGTGCATTTGCCGCGTTGGACGATCCGCACTTGCTGATCTATTGGGGCGCCTACCTGGGCACGGCGGATGAACTGCTGGTGCAGGGGCCGCTGCAGGAGGTCAAGTCACGCATCGTGCAATTGCGCGAGGCCGCCCGCCGGCGCAAGGGCTGGATCATGGACACTTACCTGCTGCGCCGCGCGCTGTAGGCACCTACAGGGGGCTACAGCGCCGCAGCATGGCACCGGTGAAGCCCGGCGCTGCCGGCGCACGGAGTGGGCCAGGCATGGGCAATGACCAGAAGATGAGGCATGGCAGAGGGCCTTGAGGCAAAAGTACCCATTTAAACACGGGTGGGCTCAAGGCGTGCCGAGGATACTCACTACCTTGTCGCGCAATTGCTCAATGCTAAAGGGCTTGCCGATCAGGTGCATACCCGGCGGTACCTCGACGCTCTCGGCATAGCCACTGGCGAACAGCACTGGCAGCAACGGGCGGATTTCCCGGGCCTTGCCCGCCAGTTCCTCGCCGCGCATATCGGGCAGGCCGACGTCGGTCATCAACAGTGCCAGGGGCTGCTGCTGGTCTTGGAGAATCTTCAGGGCGGTGCTGGCGCTGTCCGCCTCGATGGCGGTGTAGCCCAGTTCGTCGAGCACTTCGACTATCAGCATGCGAACGATGTCGTCGTCTTCGACTACCAGAAGGTGCATGGGTGGATCCTGTTTCGGTGAATGGTCTCTACTCTGTGCCCGCGGCAAGGGCAGAAGTTCCCAAGCTTACCGGCATGGACAAATAGATGGAACGATTGGCGGCACGCGCCTTCAAATACTGGCTAAATGCCCTGCCAGAATGGCGAAAGCTGGTTAGACTCGCTGTATTTCCCGGTCGGTCTGGCGCAGGGCAACACCTACAAGACGTATCGCCACACTGTTCAATGGACTTTTTCACGCGGGCATTTTCTGATGATTCAAGCAGCCTCGATGGACCAGCGCAGTTTTCGCAAGCTGCTCAGCCGCAACGTTGGCCTGCCTCTGGCGGTGGGGCTCCTGGGCGCCGTGGCGTTCGTCGCGGTGATCAACTACCTGCTCTCGGCCATGCAATGGGTGGAGCACACCGACCGGGTCATTGGCAATGCCAACGAAACGGTCAAGCTGTCGATCGACATGGAAACCGGCATGCGCGGTTTCCTGATCACTGGCGACGAGCGCTTCCTCGACCCCTATGAAGTGGCCAAGCCACGCATCTTCAGCAGCCTCGAGGGCTTGAAGGGCATGGTCGCGGACAACCCCCAGCAGGTCGAGCGGATCGATCGTCTGGTGGCCTTGCAACGTGCCTGGAACGATTTCGCCAGCGAGATGATCAGCCTGCGGCGCAGCAAGGGTGACTTCCAGCTGTCCATTGGCAATGGCCGTGGCAAGCGCATCACCGACGAGATCCGCAAGGAGTTCGATGGCCTGATCGGCACCGAGCAGCAGTTGCGCATGGCCCGTACCGAGACGGTCAGCAGCGTCACGGTGATTGCCATCAGCGCCTTCGTGCTGTTCATCGTTGCCCTGAGCGCCTTGCTCGCCTACCTGGGGCGTCGCGACCTGCTGGCGTTGTCGGCCAGCTACGTCGACAACTTGCAGGCCCAGCAGCGCAGCGCCGAGCGCCTGGAGCACCAGGCCTGGCTGCGCACCGGGCAGACGCAACTGGCCGAGCAGGTGCTGGGGCAACTGACCCTGCCGATGCTGGGCGACAATATTCTGCGCTTCTTCGCCGGCTACCTGGGCAGCGTGGTGGGCGCGCTGTATGTGCGCGACGAGCACGGTAGCCTGGTGCGGGTGGCCAGTTACGGCCTGACGGCCGAGCAACAGGCCAGCGAACAGGTAGTGGGCGAACATGGCGGCCTGTTGACCCAGGCCCTGCGCCAGGGGCGCCTGCTGCGCCTGGATGCGCTGCCCGAGGACTACTACCGGTTGAGCTCGGGCCTTGGCAGCGGCCTGCCACGCAGTGGTGTGCTGCTGCCGGCCAGTGACGACGGGCAGATCAACGGCGTGCTGGAGCTGGGCTTTTTGCGGCCCCTGCACGAGCGCGACCTGGAGATGCTCGAGCGGGTGACCGGCAACCTGGGCATCTCCATCGAGAGCGCACGCTATCGCCAGCGCCTGCAGGAGGTGCTGGCCGAGACCCAGCAGCTCAACGAAGAGCTGCAAGTGCAACAGGAAGAGCTCAAGACCGCCAACGAAGAGCTGGAGGAACAGTCGCGGGTGCTCAAGGAGTCCCAGGCCCACCTGGAAACCCAGCAGGCCGAGCTTGAGCAGACCAACGAACAGCTGGCCGAGCGCACCGAGGCCCTGGACCGCAAGAACGGCGAGCTGAACCAGGCCCAGGTGGAGTTGCAGGCCCGCGCCGACGACCTGCAACGTTCGAGCAAGTACAAGTCCGAATTCCTCGCCAACATGTCCCACGAGCTGCGCACACCGCTCAACAGCTCCTTGATCCTGGCCAAGCTGCTGGCCGAGAACGCCGAAGGCAACTTGAGCGCGGACCAGGTCAAGTTCGCCGAGTCGATCTATTCGGCCGGCAACGACTTGCTCAACCTCATCAACGACATCCTCGACATTGCCAAGGTCGAGGCCGGCAAGCTCGAAGTGCGCGCCGAGACCACGCCCCTGGCGCGACTGGTCGAAGGTTTGCAGGGCATGTTCCGGCCCCTGGCCCAGGACAAGGGCCTGGGCTTCGAGGTGCACCTCGAGCAGCCCTTGCCGGCGACCTTGTTCACCGACCGCCAGCGCCTGGAGCAGATCCTCAAGAACCTGCTGTCCAACGCCATCAAGTTCACCGAGCGCGGCCAGGTCAACCTGCGCATCAGCCACCAGAACGGCGTGGGCATCGTGTTCGCCGTGCGCGACACCGGCATCGGCATTGCCGCCGACCAGCAGCAGGCGATCTTCGGCGCGTTCCACCAGGTCGACGGCACCAGCAACCGCCGCTATGGCGGCACCGGCCTGGGGCTGTCGATCTCCCGCGACCTGGCGCACCTGCTCGGCGGCCAGATCAGCGTCGACAGCAGCCCGGGGCAGGGCAGCGTGTTCAGCCTGATCCTGCCCGAGCACTTCGAACCCAACGCGCAACAGGCCGAGGTTCACAGCCTGCGCCCGGCGGTCGATGAACTGCCGCCGGCACCGCCGGCCAGTGCCCCGGTCCGGACCGAGCGCCCGACCCCGACCTTCGCCGACGACCGCGAGCGAGCGCCGTTCGGCAACCGCTGCATCCTGGTGATCGAGGACGAGCCGAACTTCGCCCGCATCCTCTACGACCTGGCCCATGAACTGGGCTACAGCTGCCTGGTCGCCCACGCCGCCGACGAGGGCTTCGAGCTGGCCGCGCACTACCTGCCCGACGCCATCCTGCTGGACATGCGCCTGCCCGACCATTCCGGGCTGACCGTGCTGCAACGCCTCAAGGAGCAGGCCAGCACCCGGCATATCCCGGTGCACATCATTTCCGTGGAAGACCGGGTCGAGGCGGCGATGCACATGGGTGCGGTGGGCTACGCGGTCAAGCCCACCAGCCGCGAGGAGCTCAAGGCGGTGTTCGGCCGCCTGGAGGCCAAGCTCACGCAGAAGCTCAAGCACATCCTGCTGGTCGAGGACGACGACCTGCAGCGCGACAGCATCGCCCGCCTGATTGGCGACGACGACATCGAGATCACCGCCGTGGCCCTGGCCCAGGACGCCCTGGCGCTGCTGCGCGAGAATATCTACGACTGCATGATCATCGACCTCAAGCTGCCCGACATGCTCGGCAACGAGCTGCTCAAGCGCATGACCGCCGAGGACATCCGCAGTTTCCCGCCGGTGATCGTCTACACCGGGCGCAACCTCACCCGCGAGGAGGAAGCCGACCTGCTCAAGTACTCGCGCTCGATCATCATCAAGGGCGCGCGCTCGCCCGAGCGCCTGCTCGACGAGGTCACGCTGTTCCTGCACAAGGTCGAGTCGCAGCTGTCCAACGAACGCCAGCGCATGCTCAAGACCGCGCGCAGCCGCGACAAGGTGTTCGAGGGGCGGCGGATTCTGCTGGTGGACGACGATGTGCGCAACATCTTTGCCCTGACCAGCGCCCTGGAGCACAAGGGCGCCATCGTCGAGATCGGCCGCAACGGGCGCGAGGCCATCGAGTGCCTGGAGGCCAACGACGACATCGACCTGGTGCTGATGGACGTGATGATGCCGGAAATGGACGGCTACGAGGCGACCCGGCTGATCCGCCAGCAGCCACGCTGGCGCAAGTTGCCGATCATCGCCGTGACCGCCAAGGCGATGAAGGACGACCAGCAGCGTTGCCTGCAGGCCGGCGCCAACGACTACCTGGCCAAACCGATCGACCTGGACCGCCTGTTCTCGTTGATCCGGGTCTGGCTGCCGCAATTGGAGCGAATCTGAAATCTTGACCAGCGAACGCAACACCGATATCGAGATCCGGCTGCTGATCGAGGCGATCTACCTCAAGTACAGCTACGATTTTCGCGATTACTCCGGCGCATCGATCAAGCGCCGGATCCTCCATGCCTTGCGCCAGTTCGATTGCCGCACGGTGTCGGCCTTGCAGGAACGGGTGCTGCACGACCCGGGCATGTTCCTCGAGCTGCTGCAGTTCCTGACGATTCCGGTCAGCGAGATGTTCCGCGACCCGGGGCACTTTCTGGCGCTGCGCAACGAGGTGGTGCCGCTGCTGCGCACCTGGCCGTCGCTGAAGATCTGGATTGCCGGTTGCAGCACGGGCGAGGAGGTGTACTCCATGGCCATCCTGCTACGCGAGGAGGGGCTGCTGGAGCGCACCATCATTTATGCCACCGACATCAACCCACATTCGCTGGAGCGCGCCAAGCAAGGCATCTACTCGATGCAGAGCATGCGCGATTACCAGGAAAACTATCGCAAGGCCGGCGGCCGCCGCGATTTCAGCGAGTACTACACCGCCGCCTATGGCAACGCGATCATCGATTCCAGCCTGCGCGAGAACGTCACCTTCGCCGACCACAGCCTGGCCACCGACAGCGTGTTCTCCGAGACCCAGCTGGTGTCGTGCCGCAATGTGCTGATCTATTTCAACAAGGGCCTGCAGGACCGGGCCCTGGGCTTGTTCCACGAGTCGCTGTGCCACCGTGGCTTCCTGGTGTTGGGCAGCAAGGAATCGGTGGACTTCTCGGCCTATGGCGAGCGCTTCGAGCCGCTGGTGCGGCCCGAGCGGATCTACCGCAAGGTATGAGCGGCGTGCGCGCGATCGTCATCGGCGCCTCGGCGGGGGGCGTAGCGGCGTTGTTCAGCGTGCTCGGCGCGCTGCCGGCCGCCTTCGCCGTGCCGGTACTGTGCGTGCTGCACCTGCCGGACGACCGCCACAGCCAACTGGCCGAGGTGCTGCAGCGGCGTTTGCGCCGACCTGTGCGCGAGGCGCAGGACAAGGCCGCCATCGAGCCTGGCCTGATCTACGTGGCCGGGCCGGGCTACCACCTGTCGGTGGAGCGTGACCTGAGCTTTTCCCTGAGCCAGGAGGAGCCGGTGCATTTCTCGCGACCGGCAATCGATCTGTTGTTCGAGTCGGCGGCCGATGCCTATGGCCCGGCGCTGCTCGGCGTGCTGCTCACCGGTGCCAACGAGGATGGTGCCCGCGGGCTGCTGCGGATCAGACAAAGTGGAGGCCGGACCGTGGTCCAGGACCCTCGCGACGCACAGGTTGCGCTGATGCCGGAGGCCGCCTTGGCCCTGCACAGCCCCGACCACATTCTTCCCCTGAGCGGTATCGGGCAGTTGCTCGCTACCCTGGAACCCAGCGCATGCTAAGCCATATCACCGCCAAACTGCTGATCGTCGACGACTTGCCGGAAAACCTGCTGGCCCTCGCTGCCCTGATCCAGGGCGAGGACCGTGAGGTGCACCAGGCCCAGTCCGCCGAGCAGGCCTTGTCGCTGCTGCTCGAGCACGAGTTCGCCCTGGCCATCCTCGATGTGCAGATGCCGGGCATGAACGGCTTCGAGCTGGCCGAGCTGATGCGCGGCATGGAAAAGACCCGTAGCATTCCCATCGTCTTCGTCAGCGCCGCCGGGCGCGAGATGAACTACGCCTTCAAGGGTTACGAAAGCGGGGCGGTGGACTTTTTGCACAAGCCGTTGGATACCTTGGCGGTGAAGAGCAAGGTGTCGGTGTTCGTCGACCTGTTCCGCCAGCGCAAGGCCCTCGACCGCCAGTTGCAGGCCCTGGAGCGCAGCCGCGCGGAACAGGAGCAGTTGCTGGCGCAGTTGCAGGTTGCCCGTGGCGAACTGGAGCATGCCGTGCGCATGCGTGACGATTTCATGTCGATCGTCTCCCACGAAGTGCGTACCCCGCTCAATGGCCTGATCCTCGAGGCCCAGCTGCGGCGCATGCACCTGGCGCGGGGCAACCTGGCGGCGTTCAGCGAGGACAAGCTCAAGGCCATGGTCGAGCGCGACGAGCGCCAGATCAACAGCCTGATCCGCCTGGTCGAGGACATGCTCGATGTGTCGCGGATTCGCACCGGCAAGCTGTCGATTCGGCCCAAGGCCTTCGACCTCGGCCAGCTGGTACGCGGGCTGGTGGAGAACTTCGCCGCCCAGGCCCATGCCCTGGACACCCATATCGAACTGCAAGTCTGCGAGGCCCTGCAGGGCGAGTGGGACGAGTTCCGCATCGAGCAGGTGCTGGCCAACCTGCTGTCCAACGCCTTGCGCTACGGCGAGCGCAAGCCTGTGATGGTACGGGTGTTCGCCAACGACAGCATGGCCTGCGTGCAAGTGCAGGACCAGGGTATCGGCATCGATGCGCAAAACCAGCAGCGGATCTTCCAGCAGTTCGAGCGGGTGGCCGCCCAGCAGGCCAGCGGCGGGCTGGGGTTGGGGCTGTATATTTCCGAGCAGATCGTGCTGGCCCATGGCGGGCGGATCCAGGTCGACAGCCAGGCCGGCGCGGGGGCGATGTTCAGCGTCTACCTGCCGTTGTCCGGGGTGCTGCAACACTGCGATCAGACCCAGGCAACCTCTGCCTGAGCCTGGGGTCTGATAGCCAACCTACCGAATGTGAAGGCGTTGACATGAGTGAAGATGCACAAGATGTGGTGCTGGTGGTCGAGGACGAACCCGCGATCCGCATGATCCTGCGGGACTACCTGGCGGGCGAGGGCTACCACGTGCTGGTGGCCGAGGACGGCGAGCAGGCGTTTGCCATTCTTGCCAGCAAGCCGCACCTGGACCTGATGGTCACCGATTTTCGCCTGCCCGGCGGCATCTCGGGGGTGGAGATCGCCGAGCCGGCGGTGAAGCTGCGCCCGGACCTGAAGGTGATCTTCATCAGCGGCTACCCGGCGGAGATCCTCGAATCCGGCAGCCCGATCGCGCGCCAGGCACCGATCCTGGCCAAGCCGTTCGACCTGGACACCTTGCACGCGCAGATCCAGGCGCTGCTGCGCTAGGGCGTAGCCGCCGAGCTCAGGGCGCAGCCTGCTCCAGGGCCCGCAGGTCATCCTCCACCTGCTGCATTCGTTGTTCAGCCAGCGCTTGCACTGTCGGGTCGCTGGCGCTTTCGCGCATGTACCCGGTCAGCTTCTCGCTCAGGCGCTTGCCTTCGTCGGTATCGCCCAGCGCCTTGGCCTTGGCAGGGTCGCGGGTGGCGGCGACGATGCTGGCGAATTCGGCATCGGTGAAGTGCTGCTCGCTGTACAGCTTGAACAAGTCCTGGCGTTGGTCCTCGACGGTCAGGTGCTTGCGCAGCACTTCGCGAATCTTGTCCTCGGGCACTTGCCGGTGGGTCATGGCCAGCAGCCCGGCCATGCGCTCGATGTTATGGCTGTAGGCGTCCTGCAAGGGCAGCTCGGCGAGGATCTTTTCCTCGCGACTGGGGGGCTGGTCGCAGCCGGCGAGGGCGCCGAGCAGCAGGGCGGGGAGCAGCAGTTTGCGCAGGCGGGGCATGGGTGGGCCTTGGGTGCGGGGAGGCCTGGGAGTTTACTGCAAGCAGAAGGCCTGCGGGTATGGACATGCCTTCAAGTCAGGAAACCAGCAGGCTACTCACGCAGGCAACATGCTGAAAACAACCGACCTTTTCCTTTGTACTTGTCCTGCTAGGCTTGGTTGTTCGTTTGGACAGCACATACAAGGATGATGTAATGGAGCGAAGTACTCGTGATCACTGGCAAGCGTTGCTCAATACCGGGCGACGCAAGGCCGATGGCAAGCAGGCAGCGGTGACGGAGGAAAAGGATGTCGAGTACCGAACCGCAATTGAACGGGATCATGACCGAATTCTGTTCTGTACACCGGTCCGACGCATGGCCGACAAGACCCAGGTTTTTCCGCTGGATCGCAATGACAGTGTGCGCAATCGATTAACCCACTCCCATGAGGTGTCCAACCTGGCCAGAAGCGTTGGCATCACGCTGGCTGTGCATCTCGATTCGCTTAAACCTCACGATCAGGCTTTTCGGAACATTCCAGCACTGCTTGCCGCCGTCGGGCTGGTTCACGACCTGGGTAACCCGCCCTTCGGCCACCAAGGGGAAGCTGCCATACGTAGCTGGTTTGTGGATAACCGCGCAGAACTGACTGGCACAGGGTTCGACCCAGCGTTGTTCGAGGATTTTCTCAAGTTCGAAGGCAATGCGCAGACATTCCGCCTGGTGACTCGTCTGCAGTTGCTCAACGACAACTACGGTCTCGACCTGACCTACGCGACCCTTGCGGCGATGATGAAATACCCGGTGGCCTCGACGTCCGTGAGCAAGACTGCTGGTGTCGCGTGCAAGAAACACGGTTTCTTCCATTCAGAGCAAAGCATCGCCGAGGATGTGCTGAGTAAGGTAGGGTTGGCGGTTGGTCGTCGCCACGCCATGGCGTACATCATGGAAGCGTGCGACGATATCGCCTATGCGGTGCTGGACGCCGAAGATGCAATAAAGAAGGGCCTCGCGTCCTTTTATGATTTGATGGCCTACCTCCGGCACCACCATCACCATAATGACCTGGTGAAACGGGTTGTTGACCTGGGCGAGGCAAAGCACGGCGAGTACCGAGAGGCCAACCTGTCACCGAGCGAACTGAACGATGTGTCAATGCAGCGCTTCCGTGTTTACGCGATCGGTGAAATGATCAACGCGGTAACCAAGGCCTTTATCGAGAATGAGGGGGCGTTCGCCGCAGGCGATGAGAAGCGCACGCTGCTGCAGCTATCGACAGCGGCCGAACTGCGTAATGCTTTATGCGATTTTTCTCGTAAGTATGCTTTCGTCCACCGGACTGTGCTGGAGGTCGAACTGCGTGGATACAATACGATTCATCAGTTGATGGATATTTTCTGGGCTGCCATCGCCGAGACGGACCCTGACGATTCTGACAAGGTACTGCCAGAAAACCCCTATAATCGTTACGTCTTTACCAGGATTTCTGAGAACTACCGCCGTGTATACCGAGATCCAGCAGCCGAAGTGAAGGCCTTACCTGCACGTTATAGGCAGTTCCTACTGCTGACGGACATGATTTCAGGCATGACTGATACCTATGCGGTCAATCTGCTCGAAGAGTTGAACGCTTTCAAAAAACCGACCCTGCAATGTAGATGATCAACACGCGCCAAAAGCTGATCACGTACCTGCGCAAACGCGACGGCGTCAAGCCGTCGCTTCAGGCTACCCTGGTCAACATCCGATGCAAGCTGCCCGATGTGGTGATCTTCGGTGGGATGGTCAGGGACTTTGGCTTGGGTGTCAGGCACTTTTCATCAGACATCGACATGGTGACCACGGCCCCGGCCGAGGAAATCCGTCGTGCCCTTGCCGGCCTGAACCCGATCATGAACAAGTTCGGCGGTTTCAGATTTTCCGAGAATGGGCGCCTGTTTGATATCTGGTCGTTACACGACACCTGGGCTATCCGCGAGGGGCATGCCCAAGCCAATAGCCTGACAGATTTGTGCAAGACCACATTTTTCAACCTGGACGCGATCATCTTCGACGTGCGAGCGTTGAAGGTCTGCACCCTTCGGGGCTATGACGATGACTTGCTCAGGCGTGTACTGGATATCAACCTGCAAGCCAACCCAAACCCCCGGCAGATGGCCATCCGTGCGGTACGCATGGCCATTCAGAAGGATCTCCAGTTGGCTCCGGCGCTAGTGGACTACGTGCTGGGACAGTTATATGGCAGCTCGTTAAACCTGACTTTCGAATCCTATGTACGCCAGTTGCATGACCACACAACCCGCAGTGCCGACTCTCCCTTCCGATTCGAGCCGCAACTGAAAATCTGGTAAGTGCCGCACTCAGCGCTGGAATGGATTGCGCAGGCGCACCCAGACGATGGCTGGCAGCGCCATCAACAACCATTTCAGGTATTGATTCACCCCGTAGTACTCGCAAGCGGTACCAATGAGCGTGCACAGCACGACCACGGCAATAAATTGAATCATTCTGTCCATCAAGCAGGTTCCACTGTCTCTGTGTATCAGGGCGGGCACTCTAGCAGTGGGGCATGCCGGGTGCAGTCCTCGCCTGCGCCCATGCCATATGGTGTAACACTTTATCCGTCCAACAATCGCTGCGCCCTTGGCTATCGTGCCAGCTCCCGTCAGTGCAGGAGGTGCGTGCGATGACCCGCTTTACTGGTGGCTGCCTGTGTGGCCGCATCCGTTTTATCGCCGAGGGCGAGGCCGATTTTCCCCATACCTGTTCCTGTTCCCAGTGCCAGCGGCACTCGGGTGGCTTGACCCTGTGCTGGGTCGAGTTCGACAAGGCAGCGGTCAGCTGGGTCGGGGAGGGGCGTGCGCCTGCGCTGTACCGTTCCTCGTCAGCGTCCAGCCGTGCCTTCTGCGCCACCTGCGGCAGCTCCCTGGGCGCCGTCGACGATGGGCCGACCGTGGCCTTGTTGCTGGGCTGTTTCGATGACCCACAGGCGCCGGGCCTTAGACCGGTTGCGCATGCGTTCGAAGGCAGCCGGCCGGCTTGGTGGAAGGTCGATGCCGGTGGCTGATCAGTCGCGACGCTTGGGGCGATCAACTAGGGGCGGCGTCGCCAGTGCGCCAGCAGGCAGCACGGGCAGCTCCGCCAGCTCGTTTGTCAGACCCTTCCCGTATCAGGCGGCATCCCTCAACACCGCGTTCATTTCCAGCCCAAGCGCAATCGCCTACCGTCTCCTTCCCGTCAACGCCAAGGAGCTAACCCATGCCAGAGCTTGCGTTATACAAAGTGAAACTGCTGGACGAATTCGAGGCCCGTGCAGATGAGTGGACCTGCGGGCATTTCGAGCGGCGCCTGACCGAGGTCAAGCCTGCAGCCTACTACCAGGACGCCAAAGGCATCATCATCGCCGCGCACAAGGCCGGAAACTGGCCAAACACGGTCAAGCGCTACCTGCTCAGCAACTACAAGGCGTTTGGCAATGTCAGCAGCGAGTTCAGCGAGATTTTCGTCCAGGTACTGGCCAGCTTGACGCCGCAGGAGCTGGCGTACTGGCAACTACCCCAGGCCACTGAGCCGGCATGATCCCGACACACCTCGACCTGGCCCGGTTCCCGGCAGGCTGAATCACCATCCCCCCGCCAGTGGCCACTCCACCGCCAGGCGGATCTGGTCCCCATCCAGTTCCGCCTGCGCGGTGTTGCCTCGATGCACATTGTGCCGCAACGAGAACGCGACCCCCTTGGCCTTGCCGTCCTGCACCACATAGCGCGCCTCCAGGTCACGTTCCCAATGCCGGCCGTCCTTGCCATAGCCCAGGTAGGCATAGCCGCCGCGTGGGTCCAGGTGCGTCCCGTCGATGGCGAACCCCCGCACATACAGCGCCGTCAGGCTCAACCCCGGCAGGCCGTATCCGGCCATGTTCAGGTCATAGCGCGCCTGCCACGACTTCTCGTTCGGCGCATTGAAATCGGACATCTGTACCGCGTTGCCGAGGAAGATCGCACCGCGGGTCACGTAGTCGAACGGGGTATTGCCATCCACTTGCTGCCAGCCGAGGCTGAAGGCATGCGGCCCCTCGGCGTAGCGCGAGACCAGGCTCCAGGTGGTGTTGTCGATACGCCCGGACAGCGCCTTGCCGGTGTCGGTGGTGCGGTACAGGTTGAGGTCCAGGCTGAGGCTGCGTCGCGCATCCAGGGCGTGGCTCAGGGTGCTGGCGAAATAATGCTGGTTCCAGCTGTCCTGGTAACGCGAGGTGTAGAGACTGGCGCTGAGCGTGGCGGACGGGTTCCATACCGCGCCGGCCAGGTCGAACTGCTTGCCCTGGCGGGCATTGGAGTAGTTGACCACGAAGCCCTGGTCGTGGCTGGAGGCGTTGCGATCGGTGCTTTCGTTGAAGTGCCCGGCCACCAGCTTGAGGGTGTCCAGTTCCTGGCTGGTGAGGAACAGGCCGGTGGCGGTTTCGGGCAGCAGGCGGCTGTCGGATGAGCTGAACACAGGCGTTTTGACCCGCTGCTCGCCATAGGACAGCACGGTGTTGGAGGCCCGTAGCTTCAGCGCCGCGCCGCCACGGCTGTAGTCGCGCTTGGGATGGCCTTGGTTGTCCAGCCCCAGCAGCCGCGCCTTGCCGGCACGGCCACCGCCGCTGTCCAGCTGCATGCCGAGGTAGGCATGGGCATCCACGCCGACACCGACCAGGCCCTGGGTGAAGCCCGAGTTGAACGTGCCCATCACGCCATAGGCCCATTCCTCGGCCTTGCCGTTGCGCTCGGCGCGCGGCTTGTAGGCGTTGCGCGCGCCGCTGTTGCGCCCGCCATGGCGATAGTCGCGCTGGTCGAAGACGCTGCGGTTGAGCAACTGCCAACGGCTGTCGGCGAGCCAGCCTTTGCCCTGGGACTGGCTGGAATCGGCCAGGGCCAGGGGCGTCAAGCTCAACAGGGGCAGGGCGAGGACGAGGGGCTTCACGGGCGGTTTCCGCGCTCAGGGGCGCGAAAGCGCAGGATGCGCGCGCCATCGAAAGGGTCGATGAGGTAATGGGCGTGCACGCCGAAGGTACTGAGCAGGCGTTCGGCTGTCAGTACCGCCGCCGGTTTGCCGAGGGCCACCAGGCGGCCCTGATCGAGCACGGCCAGGCGGTCGCAGGTCAGCGCCTGGTTGAGGTCGTGCAACGCCACCAGGGTGGTTATCGGCAGCGCCTGGACTTGGCCGAGCAAACTCAGCTGGTGCTGGATGTCGAGGTGGTTGGTCGGCTCATCCAGCAACAACACCTGCGGGCGTTGCGCCAGGGCCCGGGCGATATGCACGCGTTGGCGTTCGCCGCCGGACAGCTCGGCCCAGCGGCGTTGGGCCAGGTGGCTGGCGTCGACGTCGGCCAGTGCCTGCTCGACGATGGCACGCTCGCCGGCTCCGAAGGGGGCCAGGGCCGATAACCAGGGGGTGCGGCCCAGGGCGACGGCGTCGAACACGCGGATCGCATCCAGGGTGTCGGCTTGTTGTTCGACCAGCGCCAGCGCCTGGGCGATACGTCGGCGGGGCAGGGCCGCCAGGGGCGTGCCGAGCAACTGGACGCTGCCGCTGCTGGGCGCGCGCAGCCCGGCCAGCAGCTTGAGCAAGGTGGATTTGCCGGAACCATTGGGGCCGACCAGGCCGAGAGTCTCGCCGGGCTTGACGGCCAGATCGATACCATGCAGCACCTCGCGCCCGCCCAGACGCAGGCGCAGGCCCTGGCAACTGACGGGGGCCATTGCGGGGCTGTGCAGCGCGGTCATGGGCGCCCCCGACGGCTGACCAGGATCAGGGCGAACAGCGGCGCGCCGATCAACGCGGTGACCACCCCCACAGGGATCACCTGGCCGCTGATCAGCGTGCGCGAGAGGATGTCGGCGACGATCAGGAACAACGCCCCGCCCAGCGCGCTGGCCGGCACCAGGCGGCTGTGCCCGGGGCCGAGCAACAGGCGCAGGGCATGGGGGATGACCAGCCCGACGAAACCGATGGCACCGACGATCGACACCATCACCGCGGTCACCAGCGCCGCGCAGCTGATCAGCAGCAGTTGGGTGCGGCGCACCGGCACGCCGAGCGAGGCGGCGGAATCGGCGCCGAAGGTGAAGGCATCCAGGGCCCGGCGATGGCCGAGGCAGACCAGCAGCCCCAGCACGGCCACCGGCACCGCCAGGGTCACCGCCGGCCAGCGCACGCCGCTGAGGTTGCCCAGCAGCCAGAACAGGATGCCGCGGGCCTGTTCGGCGGTGGCGGACTTGGTGATCAGGAACGCGGTGAGCGCGTTGAACAATTGCGAGCCGGCGATCCCGGCAAGGATCACCTGGGCATTGTCATGGCGGCTGGCGCTGGCCCGCGACAGCGCCAGCACCAGGGCAAAGGCCGCCAGCGCGCCGAGGAAGGCGCCGCCGGACAGCGACAGCGCCGCGCCACCCAGGCCGAGCAGGCCGACCGCCACGGCACCGGTCGAGGCCCCGGCGGACAGACCCAGCAAATACGGCTCGGCCAGCGGGTTGCGCAGCAACGCCTGGAGAATCACCCCGCAGGTGGCCAGGCCAGCGCCGCAGGCAGCGGCCACCAGGGTGCGTGGCAAGCGGTAGTTCCAGACGATGCCGGCGTCGATCGGGTCGAGCGGATAGCCCGCCTGCCACAGGTGATTGGCCAGCACCTGCCAGACCACTTCGGCGCCCACCGGGGTTTCGCCGATGGCGATCCCGGCGAGCATGGCCAGGCTCAGGGCGAGCAGCGCGAAGGCGCCAAGGGGCAGCAGGCGACTCATGGTTGCGCCGCACTACCGCTGGCGAAGGCCGTGGACAGCACTTGCAGCCCGCGGAACAGGCGGATGCCGGCCTGCATGGCGTCGGCGTCGAGGACGATGATGCGGCCCTGTTTCACCGCATCCATGTTGCGGGTCAGCGGGTCGCTGCGCAGAAATTCGAGTTTCTTGCGATAGTCATCGGCGGGGTAGCGGCGCCGGTCCATGCGCGCGATGATCAGCCAGGTGGGATTGGCCTTGGCCAGGGTTTCCCAGCCGACGGTCGGCCATTCCTCGCTGGACTCGACCACGTTGCGCACGCCGAGGGTCTGCAGCATGAAGTCGGCCACGCCCTGGCGGCCGGCGACGTAGGGGTCGAGCGCCAGGTCGGCGCTGGAGAACCAGAACAACGCGCTGGTGTGCGTCAGGTCCTTGCCCGCCAGTTGTTGCTGCGCCTGCTGCAGGCTGCCCTGGAGCGCCGCGTTGAGGACGGCGCCGCGCGCCTGCACGTCGAAGATCTCGGCCAGTTGGCTGATGCTCTTGTAGATGCTCTGCACCTTGAACGGTTGCAGGCGGGTGCCATCGGCGCCCACCAGGTTGTCCTTGCCTTCGCAATCGGACGGCAGCAGGTAGGTGGGAATCTGCAATTCGGCGAACTGTTCGCGGGTGGCGACCGCGCCTTGGGCACCGACCATCCATTCGAACTGCACCGCCACCAGTTGCGGACGCTTGGCCACCACCGCCTCGAAGCTCGGTTCGTTGTCGGCCAGGCGCTCGACCTTGTCGTTCTGCGCCTGGAACTCGGGCAGCACGTTGTTGAACCACAGCGAAGTGCCGGCCAGGCGTTCGCCCAGGCCCAGGGCATAGAGCAGTTCGCTACCGGCCTGGCCGATGGTCACCGCGCGCTCGGGCGCCTGGGCGAAGGTCTGGGGCACGCCGCAGTTGTCGAGGGTCAACGGATACTGGGTGGCACTGGCCTGGCCATTATCGGCCTGGGCCAGCGCGGACAGGGTCAAGCCGGCGACTACGGTGGCGAGGTGGGGCAACATGGTGGGGCGGTCTCCTGTCTTGCGCTGTGCGGTCATGGGCACGGACAGGCATCGCCGGGCGCGAGCCAGAGGCTGCAAGCGCAAGGCGGATGACCATCCCGGACACCCCGCCGGTTGGTGAACACGTGCCGGCAGGTCTCCTGACTAGTGCGTCCAGGCCCGGCGCCGGCCTTCCCGGATGGATCATCCAGTGGCATCGATGGCGAGGGCTCGGCACCTACAGTTGCGGGGGCAGTTCCGTTCGGCGCGCTGGGCGCGCCTGGGATTCCCTTTTGATTCCGTGTGGAAACCGGCGGGCGGCATGGTAGACCATCGCACCGCCGGGCGAAACGCCTTTACAGGTACTTGAGCCAGGCCAGGTCGCGGCGCCGCGCCTTCAGCCGGGCAAAGCCACGCACCGGCAGGTACAGCGCGGCGGCCAGCAACAGGGCCAGCAGCCAGACCGCGGCGATACCCTCGAAACCGAAATAGTCGCCCTGGTTGCGGCCGAACAGGGCGACGCTGGCCAGGTACAGCCCCTTGAGCACATACAGGTGCAGCAGGTAGAAGAACATCGGCGCCGCGCCGAACACCGCCAGCACGCCGATCCAGCGCGTGCTGCCAGCACGCTCGAAGCCGCGTAGCAACAGCAGGCCGGTGCCCAGGGTCAGCGCCAGGAACAACAGCGAAGGCGGGTACTTGGTGATGTTGAAGAAGCTCATCAGCGTCTGCGTAACATTGGGGTAACTGTTCCAGGGCGTTTCGCCGTAACCGTTGAGCAGGCGCAGTGCGACGAAACCCAGCAGGGCCAGAGCCCCGGCCAGCAGCAGCCGCCGTTGGCGGGTATCGGCCTGGCTGGCGCGGGCGAACCATGGGCCAAGGGCGTAGCCCAGGGCAATCACGCCGATCCACGGCAACAGCGGATAGGATGTGCGCAGGCGCAGGCTGTCGGTGACCACCCACCAGCCGCGATCGTGCAGGACCGCCCACGGCACATGCAGGGCCGATGCCGGCGCGAAGTGCAGGCCATCGAGCAGGTTGTGCCCCGCGACGATCAACACGCCCAGGGTGATAAGCGCCGGACGTGGCAGCCATACCAGCAGCGCCAGGGCGATCATGCTCAGGCCGATGGCCCAGATCACTTGCAGGTAGACCACGGTGGGTGGCAGCTGGAAGGTCCAGGCGAAGTTGACCAGGGTGAACTCCAGCACCACCAGGAACAGCCCGCGCTTGAACAGAAACGCCGAGACATCGCCACGGCCCTGGTGCTTTTCGCCGTACAACCAGGCGGACAGCCCGGTGAGCAGCACGAACACCGGGGCGCACAGGTGCGCCAGGGTGCGGCTGGCGAACAGGCTGGGGTCGGTGGCGTCGATGGTCATCGGGTCGCTGACCTGGCGGTGCAGGAAGAAGGTTTCGCGCACGTGGTCCAGGAGCATGAACAGGATCACCAGGCCGCGCAGGGCGTCGATGCTTTGCAGGCGTTGGCTGGGCAAGGGGGAAGGGGTAATGGCGCTGGTCATTGGCTGGGATCGTAGGCAGGAATGGCGTTCAAATGAAATGTTATCGTATTACATTTTATCAGCGCCTGAATAGTTCGATTTCGCCTGGCGGGCCACCAGGTGTTCGCCGTGGGTGATGCAGCGCCTATTAGACCGAGCGCCGCCCGCGCGGCGCTCGATCTGACAGACGCTGCATCACTCACGGCGAACACGCCCTGCACTGAAACTTTTTTCGCTGCCTGGCCAAGCTCCCGAGTGCGTTGCGGGCAATCCTCCAGATCACCACCACCCATAACCGCTGGCCTGCCTCCATCACACCCCGGCAAAACCGCCAGAACCACCCCGCGACACCCGAGGTTTTCCCCCTCGAACTCCCGATGTTTTTTCCTTTGCCTGTCACCACAAGCTGCGAATGTTGCCTTCGTGGACAGGCCACCAGCCCCTCTGGATCAGGGTGTACGGCCTCGGCCACAGCAATGCGCGACCCACTCAACGTACGAACACGACGATAGGAGATTGCTTCATGTTTAAGCGTACTGTGATCGCCGCCTCCCTGGTGGCTGCTACCCTGGCTTCGGCCCAATCCATGGCCGCTGTGGTCGGCGGCGGTGCCACCCTGCCTGAGCCGCTGTACAACGGCAACGCCACCTGGGAAGGCATCCTGCCGAGCGGCTTCAGCTACACCGGCGTGGGCAGCGGCGGTGGCAAGACCGCTTTCCTGACCAACGCGCCTGCGTCGATCAACCAGCCTGCCGGCACCAACGTCGACTTCGCCGGTTCCGACTCGGTGCTCAGCGCCAGCGAACTGTCGACCTACAACAGCACCCGCGCCGCTGCCTGGGGCAAGCTGGTCCAGGTACCGGCGGTCGGCACCAGCGTGACCATTCCTTACCACCGCAACGGTGTCAGCAACCTGCAGGTCAACGCCACGCAACTGTGCGGCGTGTTCTCCGGCAGCATCGCCACCTGGGGCGCCCTGCTGGGCAACGGCGACACCACCCCGATCAAGGTGATCTACCGTGCCGGCAGCAGTGGCACCACCGAACTGCTGGCGCGCTTCCTCAACGACTCCTGCCCGACCGCCTTCTCGGTCAGCAGCACCTTCACCAGCGCCAACGTCGGCGCCGAGCCGAGCACCTGGCAAGCCGTGGCCGGCAGCGCCGATGTGGTCAATGCGGTGAACGCCACCGATGGTGCCATCGGCTACGTCAGCCCTGACTTCGTCGACACTGCCAACAACGCCCAGGTCGCCCGTGTCAGCAAGCTGGCCACCGGCACCGCCGTGCTGCCGACCGTCGACCAGGCGCAGATCGCCCTGGGCAGCGCCACCGCGCCGAGCGCCGACCGTGCCAACCCAGCCAGCTGGGCGGTCACCTTCGGCCGTGGCGCTACCGACAAGCCGGTCCCGACCACCGGCTACCCGATCGTCGGCTACACCAACCTGCTGGTTGGCCAGTGCTACAAGGATGCCGCCGATGCCACCGCAGTTCGCGGTTTCCTCGACGACCTGTACAGCGGCAACCACGACCTGGCCATCGGCATTCACTCGTTCGTGCCGGTGCCACCGGCCTTTGCCGCAGAAGTCAAGAAAGCCTTCATCAGCAACGCTGGCAACGAAGGCCTCGATATCGGCAACAGCAACGTCTGCAACGGTATCGGTCGCTCGTAATACGGCTGTTCCCCAGTGGCCCGCATCCGCTGGATGAGGGCATGACCCTGGCGGTGCCCGTGGGCGCCGCCAGGGTTTTCTTCGTGTGCATCAGGAGCCCGACACGTGTTCAAGCAAAGATCCCTGCAACTGGCCGTACTGGCTTGCGCCGCGCTGGTGGCCGGCAGCGCCTGCGCCGAGGTCAACGGCGGCGGTTCCACGGCGGTGAAGCGCCTTTACACCGGCAATCCGCTGTACCCCAAGCTGCCACGGTTGTTGCCCGATGGCTTCAGCTACAGCGCCGTCAACAGCCTGGCCGGCAAGCAGGCGTTCCTGGCCAACGATCCGACGCTGATCTGGCAGGCGGCCGGTGGCACTGTCGATTTCGCTGCGGGCGAGGCCGTGCTCACGGCCAGTGAACTGGCCAGCTATCGCAGCACCCGGCAAAGCGCCTATGGCCCGATGATCCAGGTGCCGGTGGCCGGCATGGCGGTGGCCATTCCCTATCAGAAGAGCGGGCTCGATGCGCTCCAGCTCAGCGCTCAGCAGTTGTGCGGGGTGTTCTCCGGGGCTTTGGCCACCTGGGGCCAGGTGCTCGGCACTGCCGACAGCACACCGGTGCGGGTGGTGTATCGCGCGGGCGACAGCGGCACCACCGAGGTGCTGTCGCGGTTCCTCAACGACAGCTGCCCGTCGGCCTTCAGGGTATCGTCCCGCTTCACCACGGCCAGCCTCGCCACCCCGCCTGGCCATTGGCTGGCGGTTGCCACCAGCGCCGACGTGACGGCCCAGGTCAGCCTCAACGAAGGGGCCATCGGCTACGTGGCCGCCAACTACACCGAGGCGGGCAAGAACAGCAAGGTCGCCCGGGTCAGCAAGCAGCCCATGGCCGCCGGGATGGCAGCGCTGCCCACGGTGCTGGCTGCCCAGGCCGGGCTGGGCACCCCGCAGGCGCCGGCCAGCGCCGCCGAGCGCGGCAATCCGCTGCGTTGGGTACCGACCTATGGCAGCGCTGCCGGCGACTTGCCGGTGGCCGGCACGGGTTACCCCATCGTCGGCTTCAGCAACCTGCTGCTCGGCCAGTGCTACCAGAGCGCCGCGGATACCCGGGCGATTCGCGACTTCCTCGGCGAACTGTTTGCCGGCCAGCGGCGGATTGCGGTGATGGGCCATATCTTCGTGACCTTGCCACAGCCATTCGCCGATGAGCTGCGCCGCACCTTCCTGTTCGATGCCTATGGCGAAGGCACCGATATCGGCAACCCGTCGGTGTGCAACGGCATCGGCCGGCCTTGAGCCGCCCGTGTGCGT
Source organism: Pseudomonas muyukensis (assembly GCF_019139535.1). Classification (NCBI taxonomy): domain Bacteria; kingdom Pseudomonadati; phylum Pseudomonadota; class Gammaproteobacteria; order Pseudomonadales; family Pseudomonadaceae; genus Pseudomonas; species Pseudomonas muyukensis. Next base: position 3,321,429 of record NZ_CP077073.1, read on the forward strand.
TGCCATACCCCAGCCAGATGAACTTTGCATGACAAAGCTTCGGTCGCCCAACGGCCGGAGCGCCTTATGGCAAAGCGGCATCAGCGCCGCCTGACGACTTTCTAGAACCCGCACAAGGAACCCTGCGATGTCGCGCGGCATGCCCCAGCCAGCCCTCCCAGCCACCGCCGCCCTGCATCGCGGCAAGCCTGCCGGCGGCGAGCCGTTGCGGCTCAAGCCCCTGGCCCAGGCCATCGCCTTGTTGCTGCTGGCCGGCAGCGCCCAGGCCGGGCAACCGTTCAGTTCGGCCTGGTTCGCCGCCAAGGGTGCCTCCAGCGCACCGGCCGGCAGCGGCGGTGTGGGTGGGGCCGGGCAGGTGCTGCCAGGCTCGCCGCCGCCGCTGGCCCAGCAGCAACGGCTGAACCAGCAGTTCCAGCGCACGGTGAGCAACTTCAACAGCACGGTGGCCGCCATCGCCGCCCAGCAGGCGGCCCAGGCCAATGGCCGGACCTTGGCCCAGGTGCAGCCGCAAGTGATCCCCAACGGCCTGGGCGAGGGCGGCCTGAAGGTCGACGAGAACCCGCTCACCCAGGGCTGGCGCAATGCCAAGGCGCCACAGCAGAGCCAGGCCGGTGGCAAGACCCAGGTGCGTATCGAGCAGACGGCCGACAAGGCCATCCTCAACTGGGAGACCTTCAACGTCGGTCGCGACACCACCGTGCGTTTCGAGCAGCAGGCCGACTGGGCCGTGCTCAACCGGGTCAACGACCCGGCTGCCCGCCCGAGCCAGATCCATGGCCAGATCGAGGCGCCGGGCACGGTGATGCTGATCAACCGCAACGGCGTGGTGTTCAACGGCACCAGCCAGGTCAATGTGCGCAACCTGGTGGCCGCGGCCGCGCAGATCAGCGACGAGCAGTTCAGCCAGCGCGGCCTATATGTCGATAACAACGGCAGCCAGGCCACCTTCACCCAGGCCGCCGGCAAGGTGCTGGTCGAACGCGGCGCGCAGATCCGCACCCAGGAACCGGCCAGCTCCACCAGCGGCGGCGGCTACGTGCTGCTGCTGGGCAGCGAGGTGGGCAACGATGGGCAGATCATCACCAGCAAGGGCCAGGCAACCCTGGCGGCGGCGGACGATTTCTACATCCGTCGCGGCCAGGGCACCGAGGCCAACCGCTACTCGACCACCCGCGGCAACGAAGTGGCCGGCAGCCTCAAGGCCGGCAGCAGTGCCGGCACGGTGGTCAACGATGGCCTGATCCAGGCCGCCGGCGGTGACATCACCCTGACCGGGCACCAGGTGCGCCAGCAGGGCGTGGCGTTGGCCAGTACCTCGGTGGACCGACGCGGCAGCATTCACCTGCTCAACGCTGCCAGCGACACCACCGGCAGTGTCAGTTTCGGGCAGGGCAGCGTCAGCGCCGTGTTGCTCGACGACAGCGCGGCGCTCGACAGCCAGCGCGAAGCTTCGCGGGCGGTGGTCAACGGCAGCAACGGCAACCTGGCCAGCGGGCGCTTCGACAACCTCAGTACGGTCATCGACCGCCCGGAACAGTCGCGGATCGAGGTAGTCAGCGGCGGCACGGTGCACTTCCAGGACGGCTCGCTGACTTTGGCCAGCGGCGGCCAGGTGGCGGTGAGCGCGGGCCGGCGCAGCCTGGTCGACGACGGTGCGCGCCTGGATGTGGCCGGCGCCCTCGGGGTCAAGGTGGCGATGGAAAGCAACGTCATCAAGGTCAACGTGCAGGGCAACGAGCAGCGCGATGCGGCGGGCAACCGGGACCAGGGCGGGCTGGGCAGTCGCGATGTGTGGGTCGATGTGCGCGAACTGGTGCACGTGGCGGCGGGGGTCAACGGCTATGCCAACGACCGCTGGTATACCGCCGGTGGCCTGCTGGAGGTCGGCGGCTACCTGGGCACGCGCAGCCACGGCGTGGGCGAGTGGATGGCCCAGGGCGGCACGTTGACCTTCACCGGCCAGGACCTGGTGACCCGCGCTGGCGCCCAGATCAACCTGTCCGGCGGCACCTTGGCGGTGCAGGATGGTTATGTCCGGCAAAGCTGGCTGCGCGGCGCCGACGGGCGCCTGTACGAGCTGTCCAAGGCGCCGGGCGACTTGCTCTACAGCGGCATCTATCAAGGCTTCGAGGACAGCTCCACGCGCTGGAACCAGACCCGCCTGTTCTACAACCCGCTGATCGCGCCGCAGCAGCGCTTCGAACAGGGCTACAGCGTCGGCCGCGACGCCGGCAGCCTGGTGGTGGCCACCCAGAGCGCCGTGCTCGATGGCCAACTGATCGGTGAAACCTGGCAGGACGAGCGCCAGTTGCAGGCCCCGGTGGCCGGCCTGGATGGCTACAAGCAGGTGCACAGCGCCCGTGCCCGGGGTGCCCAGCTGGTCATTGGCCAACAGCTTCCAGGCTATCTGAGCGCTAGCAAGGACCTGGCCTTCAGCCTGTCGCCGGTGCTGCGCCAGGTCACCCTCGGCGCCGGCGGTCGTGGCGCCAGTGCCCAGGTGCTGTTGCAGGCGCCGTTGGACGAGCAACGCCGTGGCCAGTTGCTGCTCGACAGCAGCCTGCTCAACGGTTTTGCCCTGGGCGGCCTGAGCGTGGCCGCCAGCGAGTCGGTGCAGGTCGACGAGGCGCTGCGCCTGGCCGATGGCGGCCAGTTGACCCTGTATGCAGCGCAGGTGCGGGTGGCCGCCGACCTCACCGCCAAGGGGGGGCAGGTGACCTTGGGCGATGTGCTGTATCAGCGCGACGGCGCCGACCTGCGCGACCGCGTGCTGGCCACCCCGGCCGGGGTGCGTGCGCAGGTCGTGGTGGACGATGGCGTGCGCCTGGATGTCAGCGGTGTGCGCAGCGAACGCAACGATGCCGCGGCCATGGCCTGGCGCAATGGCGGCAACCTGTCGCTGCGCAGTTCTGGCGACGTGCTGTTGGGGCAGGGCAGTCTGCTGGATGTGGCCGCCGGGGTCGTGCGCGGTGCGCGCCACCAGTTGAACGGCGGCCATGGCGGCAACCTGACGCTGCACGCCAGTGCCTACAACCCCGGTGAGGGCGGGCGCCTGCAACTGGCCGGGGAACTGCGTGGCCATGGCAGCCAAGGCGCCGGCACCCTCGACCTGCAGGCGGACACGGTGCGCATTGGCGGGCCAGCCGATGGCGCCGGTCTGCACCTGGGTGAAGATTTCTTCAGCCGCGGCTTTGCCCACTACAGCGTGCGCGCCGCGCGCCAGCTGACCGTGGCCGAGGGCGCCCAGGTGCAGGTCACGCGGCCGGTGCAATGGCTCGATGGCAGCCAGCCCGTCAGCGACCAGGCCACCACATGGCTGCCACCGCTGCAGCAGGACGACGCCGTCAAGGGCGTGCTGGGCCTGCGCGGCGGTGCCAGCCTGAGCCTGGCCGCGGGCGATACCCGGCAGGCCCAGGCCCAGCGCGAGGCCGCCGTGCTCGACGTGCAGCGTGGCGCGCGCATCAGTGTCGACCCGTTGCAGGCGATCGAGCTGAGCAGCACCGCGCAACTGAACCTCGAAGGTGCCTTGCAGGCCGTTGGCGGCAAGGTCAGCCTGCGCCAGGCGCTACCGGAAAGCGCCGCCTCCGGGGTGCGCGAGCGCCTGCATGCGCGCGCCATTCGCCTGGGCGAGGCGGCATCGATCGATGTATCCGGCCAGGCCTTCACCGCCCTCGACAGCCAGGGCCGGCGTTACGGCCAGGTGATCAGTGGCGGCAGCATTGTCATTGGTGGTCAGATCGACCACGCCAAGGGTATCAGTGACGGCGCCTACCTGTTCGTCGACATCGCCCGTGGCGCCCGCTTGCGCGCCGATGGCGCCAGCGCGGTGCTGGATATCCGTGAACAGGGGCCGCTGAGGGTGGCCAGCGCCGGTGGCAGCATCAGCCTGGCCTCCAGCTATGGCCTGCGCCTGGAGGGCAGCCTGAGCGCGCTGGCCGGCGGCGCCAACGCTGCCGGGGGCAGCCTCGGCGTCGCCCTCGACACCGGGCTGTACTACAAGGATGGGCTCGAAGATGGCCTGAACGCGCCCCGCGAACTGGTCCTGGGGCGCGGGGCCGGCGATGACGGCTTGCGCTACGGCCATGGCCGGCTGGACCTGGACCAGGTCGAACGCGCCGGTTTCACCAGCCTGGCCCTGCTCAGCGACGGTGTGCTGGCCTTCGACGGTGGCTTGGACCTGGCCATGGCCCAAAGCCTGCAACTGTACGCCGGCTCGCTGGTACTGGCCGAAGGCAGCGCCGACGATGCGCGCATCCACCTGCGCGCGCCCTACGTGCGCCTGGCCGGCAGCAACCACCTCAGTGGCGATTTCACCCTGCGTCCGACGGTCAAGGGTGGCTTGTCGCAACAGGCGTCCAATGCCCTGTTGCAGGTCCAGGCCAACCTGCTCGAGGTGCGTGACGAACTGAGCCTGGGTGCCCATGGCAGTCTCGACCTGGGCAACGGCCAGCCATTGACGTTCGATCGCCGGGGCTTCGCCCTGGCTCGGCTGCGCAGCGAAGGCGACATTCGCTTCCTTGGCCGCGACGCCACCGCAGGGCCGACCACGCTGAGCAGCAACGCCGACCTGGAACTGCTGGCCGCCCAGCTGTACCCGGTGACCGGCGCCTACGCCCGGGTCCAGACCGGCGGCGATGCCAGCCTGCGCATCGGCAAGGTTGGCGAAGGCATACCGGCGTTGCCGTTGTCGGTGTTCGGCCGCCTGCACCTGAGCGCCGGCACGGTGGAGCAGGGCGGCGTGGTGCGCGCGCCGCTCGGCCAGGTGCTGCTGGGCGACACCCTTGAAGCGGGCCAGGACCTGCGCCTGTTGCCCGGCAGCATCACCTCGGTCAGCGCGGCAGGCTTGCGCATGCCCTATGGCGGCACGGCCGACGGCTTGAGCTACCTCTACGGCGGCAAGCCGGTGGAGCTGATCGGCGGCAGCGGCGACAACGACCATGGCGTGGTGCTGGCCGGCAGGCGCGTCGAGGTCCAGGCCGGGGCGTTGCTCGACCTGGCCGGCGGTGGTGAACTGAGCGGCGCCGGTTTCGTGTCCGGGCGCGGGGGCTCCACCGATGCCCGCTACCACCCCTTGCTGCAACTCGACGGCAATGGCCGCCTGGTGTTGCCGACGCTCTCGAGCAACCCGGTGTACGCCATCGTCCCGGGGCTTGCCGGTGACTATGCGCCCCTGGCGGGCGAGGCTGGGGTAGCCGACCCGGCCATCGGCCAGCGCATCACCCTCGACCAGGGCATCCCAGGCCTGGCGGCGGGCACCTATACCTTGCTGCCGGCCAGCTATGCCCTGCTGCCGGGCGCCTTGCGCCTCGAGCTCAACGGCCTGGCCATGGCCGGCCAGCGCAACGCCAGCCAGGCCATGCGCAACGGCTCCTGGACCACCTCGGGCAGCCTGTCGGTGGCCAATACCGCTATCGCGCAACCATTGTCGGGGCAGGTCATCCTCACCGCCGCCGACACCCTGCGCCGTTACAGCCAGTACAACGAGATGTCCTACGCCGGCTTCGTCAAGGCCGATGCGCTTGCCAAGGGTGTGCCGCGCGCGGCGCTGGAGGCCGATGGCAAATGGCTGACCTTGCGCCTGAAGCCCAACAGCGACCCTGAGCGTACTTTCCGTTTCGCCGGCCAGGCGCGCTTCGACGCGGCCAGCGGCGGGCGCGGCGGTAGCGTCACGGTGCTGGGGCTCGATGCCATCGAGCTGCTTGCCGATGGCCAGGCGAGCACCTGGGCGCAACCCAACCGCGTGGCCCTGCGTGCCAGCGACCTCAGCGCGCTCAAGGCGCCACGCCTGAGCATCGGTGCTCGCCCGGAGGTGCGCTACGGCCAGGGCGGCAACATGCTGCGCTTCATGGAGTCGTCCACCGACATCCTGCTGCGCAGTGGCGCCGAGCTGCGCGCCGCTGAGGTGTTCCTGGCGACCAACAAGGGGCAAGGGGCGATCGTCGTCGAGCAAGGCGCGGGGATCATCACCCTGGGCCAGGGCAAGGTGCCGTTCGATGCCAACGATGGCTACCTGCTCGACCCCAATGCCCACGGCCTGCTGGCGCTGTCCAATGGCCGCCTCGACGTGCTGCCGTCGCAGGCCGACGACTTCTTCGCCCCAGGCAGCATCCTGATCGGTGGCTGCGTGTCGAGCCGCTGTGACGGCGTGACCGGCCTGTACGCCGAGGGTTCGCTGTTCGCCGCCACCGACCGCACCTTCAACCTCGATGACCAGGTGCTTTTTGGCACGCGCCACCTGGGCTTGGCAGTGGGGCGCATCAACGTCGGCTCGGCGGCCGCGCTGGCGGCCGCGGCCAACGCCGGGGTGCTGGGGCAGGGGTTGACGCTCAACCAGCAGGTACTCGACCGCCTGTTCCAGGGCAGTACCGAGCAGGGTGTGCCGGCACTCGAGAGCCTGACGCTGACGGCGGCGGACTCGCTGAACTTCTTCGGCAACAGCCAGCTCGACACCTACGACCCACTGACCGGGCGCAACCGGGTGCAGCAACTGATCCTCGGCGCGCCGGCGCTGTATGGCCTGGGCCAGGCCGATGAGCGGGCGCTGATCCGCACCGGCAACCTGGTGTGGAACGGTGCCCGCACGCAGCCCGGCGCGCCGATTGCTGGCGGCGCCGGCAGCGGCGACGGCGTGCTCGAGCTGCAGGTGGCGGACCTGACCTTCGGCTACGGCCCGGCCAGCCAGCCGGACGGCAGCGCCAGCATGAGCCGCCAGACCCTGGGCTTCCGCCAGGTCAATATCCGCGCCAGCCACCAGGTCAGCGCCAACCATGCCGGCGCGCTGCAGGTCTACCACCAGCGGGGTGCCTGGCAGGCCGAGGGCGGCTTCCAGTACAGCGGCGGCGATCTGCTGGTGGACACGCCGTTGTGGACCGGCAGTGCCGGGTCGATCAACCGTATCAGCGCCGGCGGCCAGTTGCGCGTGACCGGCGGCGGCGCGGCATTGGCCAGTGGCCGCGACGGGCTGGGCGCGGAGCTGGCGCTCAGTGCTCGCCAGGTGAGCCTGGACGGCACCTTCAGCCTGCCCAGCGGCAAGCTGAGCGTCGCCGCCCAGGACGACCTGCTGCTGGGCGAGCGAGCGCGCATCGACCTGGCCGGGCGAACCCTGAGCTTCAATGACGTGACCCAGTACAGTTGGGGCGGCGAGCTGCTGCTGAGCAGCCGCGACGGTGATATTCGCCAGGCGGCCGGCAGCCTGGTCGACCTCAGCGCCCGCAACAACCGTGCCGGGCGCCTGAGCGCCACCGCCCAAGGCGCGCAGGGTGGCCAGGTGGCCTTGCTGGGGCAGATTCTCGGCGCTGCCAGCGGCGAGTACGATGCCGGTGGCGCCTGGGTGCCTTATGCCCAGGGCGCGGTGCAGGTGCGTGCCCGCCAGCTCGACGACTTTGCCGGGTTCAACCAGCGCCTGAACCGTGACCAGGTGTTCGGTGCGCGCAGTTTCCAGATCAGCCAGGGCGACCTGCTGATCGGCAACGAACTCAAGGCACGGGAGATCAGCGTCTCGCTGGACAACGGCCACCTCACCGTGGCCGGTACCGTCGACGCCAGTGGCGCCCAGGTCGGCAGTATTCGCCTGGCGGCCAAGCATGGCCTGACCCTGGCCGCCGATGCGCTGCTCGACGCCCATGGCAGCCTGCTGCGGGTCGACAGCCAGGGCGCGATCATCGATGCGCCCAACCGTGCCTTGATCGAACTCGACAGCGGCGACGGGTTGCTGACCCTGCGCCCCGGCGCGCGCCTGGACCTGCGCCACGGCACCGCGGCGGCGGCCGCCCAACAGGATGGTAAAGCCCGTGGCTCGCTGGTGCTGACGGCGCCACGGGTGGGGGGCGATATCGCCGGCGATATCGCCATCGACGCCCATGGCCGGGTAGACATCCTCGGCGCCAAGACCATCGCCGTGGTCGGCAACCAGCGCTACAGCGACGCCGCGGACGGTGGCACCGCGGCCAGCGGCCGGCCCTACCAGTACATCGACCAGGCCTATCTGGATGCCAAGCACGCGCGCAGCCTGCTGTTCGTCGATGCCGCGCTGGCCAATCGCGACTTGCTCGACAAGCGCCTTGCCGGCCTGAACAACGCCAGCTACGCCCAGGCCCTGCACCTGCGTCCGGGCCTGGAAATCGCCAGCCGCGATGCCGGCACCGACCTGATGGTGCGCGGGGACCTCGACCTGTCTGGCCATCGCTATGCCAGCCTCAACCCGAACACGCCGCAGACCCCGGTCCGAGGCTCGGGCGAGGTCGGCCACCTGGTGCTGCGTGCCGGTGGCAACCTGGAGGTCCATGGCAGTATCAGCGACGGCTTCCTGCCGCCGGAGCTGGCCAGCGGCAGTGACCGCCTGGACGGCCGTGGCTGGATCCTGGTCCCTGGCAAGCAGCCGTTCCAGAGCGATCTGGTCATCCCGCGCAGTGGCGTCGAGTTGGCCGAGGGTACCCGCTATCCGGGTGGCAGCCGCTTGAACTTCGACCTGCCGTTCGCCGCTACCGCGCTGCCGGCCAATACCCGCTTGAGCAACCCGCTGAGCCTGGCCAGGGCGCTGATCTTGCCGGCCGGCACCGTGCTCGACGCCGCCGTGCGCGACGCTGCCGGCAATGTGCTGTACGCGGCGGGCACCTTGTTCGAACAGGCGGTGACCCTGGCCGCCGACACCCAGCTGGACGCCGGCAGCCGCCTGCCGGTCGAGATCGCCGTGCGCGGCGGGGTGTGGCGCAAGGGCACGGCCTTGCCCAGCGGCGGCCTTGCCCAGCGTGGCAGCTTGTCCCTGGCGGTTGGCGCGCTGCTGCCGGCCGACACCGACGTCAAGCTGCCCAGCGGCGTGTTCTGGGTCGACCTGCGCCAGGAAATCGCCGGCCAGCAGGGGCGCAACTGGGCGCTGGGACAGATGCTGGCTGAGGGCTCGCAGTCCTGGTCGATACGCCTGGTGGCCGGTGCCGACCTGGGCGCGGCCGACAGCCGCACCACCCAGGTCGAGCCCGAGGCCGGCGCGTTGCGCCTGGCCGACCAGCACTACATCGCCACGCGGGTGATCGAGACCACGCCGCCGACCATCAGCTACGTGTGGACCAAACTGGCCGTGGGCCGGGTGCCCGGCCAACCGGTGCCGGCCAACTTGCTGCCGTTGTGCACCGCGCGGCCGACCTGGTGCCAGAAGATCGAGACCCCTGGCGGGATCACCAAGGCCCAGATCACCCCGCAGACCCAGTTGTTCAGCGTACTGCGCACCGGCACCGGCGACCTCGAGTTGCTCAGCGCCGGCGATTGGCGCATGGACTCGCTGTATGGCGTGTACACCGCCGGTACCCAGGCGCCGGCGCTGCTCGCCGAGGGCCGCGACCCACACCAGCTGGCCCGTGGCCGCCAGGCCAACGGCAGTGTGCTGGGCCCGCTGGGGGCGGCCTACGAGGCGAGCACAAGCGATTATCGCGCCTGGTACCCGCACCAGGGCGGCAACCTGCTGGTGATGGCCGGTGGCGACCTGACCGGCAACCTGGTCGGGGCCAAGAGCAATGACCGCCTGACGCGCCGTCAGGTGCCCTCGGCCGCGGTCGGCAACTGGCTGTGGCGCCAGGGCCAGAGCGATGCCGGCACCCCGGCCGCCTGGTGGCTCAACTTCGCCAGCTTCGCCCAGGACCCGGCCAGCGACCCTGGCTTGCCCTACCTGGTCGGCTTCACCGGCCTCGGCACGCTGGGCGGCGGCAACCTGGACGTTCGGGTCGCGGGCGCGGCCGGCCTGCTGCAGGCCAATAGCGCCGCCGCCAGCGAAGTCGAGCGCAGCCAGGGCCTGAACCTGGTGGTGGCCAGCACCGGGCGGATGAGCGCCGACGGGCGTCTGCTGCAAACCGGTGGCGGTGACCTCGACCTGCGGGTCGGCGGCGGGCTCAACCCAATGCTGGCCGCCGCCACGGCCGCCGATGCCCTGGTCGACCTGCAAGGCACCTTGGTCAACCTGCGCGGTGCCTTGCAGGTGGACGCCGCCAGCATCGGGCTGCTCAAGTCGATCTACGGCAGCTACGGCTTCCAGCACGACAACAGCGAATCCCGTGCCTATGACCCCTACACCGCCACCCGTGCCCAGGCGCTGGGCGGCATCACGCTGATGCCGGGTGACAGCGGCGTGCGCTTGCGCAGCCGTGGCGACCTGGTGGTGAAGGGCGTTGGCGATCCGGGGCGGGTACCGCAGTTCAACAGCACGCCGTTCAGCGCCGACAGTGGTGCTTCGATGGCGGGGCGCGGCAATAGCTGGTTCACGCTGTGGACGCCGCAGACCTCGGTCGAGCTGATGAGCCTGGGCGGTAACCTGGCGCCCAACGCCTACAACAACGTGACGATGCCCACACGCAACCTGACCATTTATGGTGGCCGGGTGTTCTACCCGACCGCACTGAGCGCCACCGCGGTCAACGGCAGCCTGTACTACGGCGACTCGGTGCGCGACAGCGACGGGCCGTCCTCGCTGTACAGCCTGATGACCGCGCCTTCGGCCAAGACCCGCTTGCAGTTGCTGGCCGGGGACTCGATCTATGCCGGCGGCTACGTGGTCAGCCAGGGCGGCACCGACGACAGCGCGCTGGCCACGCCATGGCGCCCGGCGTTCGTGGGCACCAGTACAGGCAACCTGGTGCTTTCGAGCAACCTGCACGGCGACCTGCCGCGCGAGCCCTGGTCGGCGCCGTTGTACAGCTTCGGCGTCAACACCTACAGCGATCGGGGCGGGCGGCCGGTCAGCCCGGTGCGCTTCTATGCCCTGGACGGCGATATCGTCGGCTTGAACACCGGCGAGATCATCGAGTACCCCTTGCTCGGGTTGAAGCTCTACCAGGGCAGCGGGCCGGTGCGCATCATCGCCGGCCGTGACATCGTCAACGCCGGTACCACCCTGGACAACCAACGCCAGGCCGCGGCTGGGCTGGTGGAGACCCGCGGTGGCGGCGAAAGCCGCTCTGCCGGCAACCTGTTCATCCATGGCGACCGTCACGAGGTGTCGTTGGTCAGCGCTGGCCGCGACATTCGCCTGAGCAGCTTCAATGTCGCCGGCCCCGGCCAGCTCGAGGTGCTCGCCGGGCGCAATATGTACCAGTCCGGTCCGGGGGTGAATTCGGCCTACCAGGAAGCGGCGATCAGCAGTATCGGGCGGGTGGGCGGCGGCGGCGCAGGCAACGATGGCGCAGCCATCGCCATCGTTGTCGGCGCAGGCCAAGGGCCGGACTACGCCGGGCTGCTGGCGCGCTACCTGGGCCAGGAGCAGTTGGCCGACCCGTCGCGGTCGCTGGCTAGCCAGCCGGGCAAGGTCGCCAAGGTGTATGACCAGGCGTTGCTGGCCTGGCTGCGCGAGGGCTTTGCCTTCGACGGCGACGGCGAGGCGGCGAGTAGCTATTTTGCCGCGCTGCCAGCCGAGCAGCAGCGCATTTTCGCCCGCCAGTTGTACTTCGCCGAGCTGCGCGAAGGCGGGCGCGAGTACAACGACGCCGACGGCCCGCGCACCGGCAGCTACTTGCGTGGCCGCCAGGCCATTGCCGCCTTGTTCCCGAGCAAGGACGTGGCCGGCAACCCGATCAGCTACAGCGGCAATGCCACCTTCCATGGCGGCGCCGGTATCCACACCGACTTTGGCGGTGCCATCCAGGTGCTCACCCCGGGCGGCCAGCAGGTGTTCGGCATCGAGGGCGAGGCGCCGCCCGCCACGGCGGGGGTGATCAGCCAAGGCAGCGGCGATATCCAGTTGTACGCCCAAGGCAGCATCCTGCTCGGCCAAAGCCGGATCATGACCACCTTCGGTGGCTCGATCCTCGGCTGGTCGGCCAGTGGCGACATCAACGCCGGGCGCGGCTCGAAGACCACCGTGGTGTATACCCCGCCCAAGCGCACCTACGACCTGTGGGGCAACGTCGGGCTGGCGCCGAGCGTGCCGAGCACCGGTGCCGGGATCGCCACGCTCAATCCGATCGCCGAAGTGCCACCGGGGGATATCGACCTGATTGCCCCCCTGGGCACCATCGATGCTGGCGAGGCGGGGATCCGCGTGTCGGGCAACGTCAACATCGCCGCCTTGCAGGTGGTCAACGCCGCCAACATCCAGGTGCAGGGCGATGCCAAGGGCATGCCGGTGGTGGCGGCGGTCAATACCGGCGCGATTGCCTCGGCCAGCGCCGCGGCGTCTTCGGCGACCCAGGCGGCAGAAGAGGCAGGACGTCAGCAGCAGGCCGCGGCGCGGCAGCGCCAACCCTCGGTGATTACCGTGCAGGTGCTAGGCTTTGGCGCCGAACGCTTGCTGCCGGGGCAGGAGGGGGCCAGCCTGAACCCGCAGTACAACCGCCACAGTCCGGTGCAGGTGCTGGGGGCGGGGACGCTGGATGAGCGGGCCAAGGCGCAGTTGACCGAGGAGGAACGGGGGAACTTGTTGCTTTGAGCTGCACCTATGCGCGGAAGCGGCAGGCGCGCATGGTTTTTTCGATGGCCTTGCAACGCCCCTGAGATCGGGCGCTGCAAGGCCGTCGACGTGTTACCCGGGGCCGCCCGCGCAGCGCCTCAGTGGCGATCCAGCCACAGGGTCTGGGCATTGGTGAACTCGCGCACGCCAAAGTGCGAAAGCTCACGGCCGAAACCGCTTTTCTTCACCCCGCCAAACGCTACCCGAGGATCAGACGCGCAGTAGCCGTTGATGAACACAGCGCCGCTGTCCAACTGTGCAGCCATGCGCTCGGCCAAGGCATAGTCGGCGGTGTAGAGGGTCGCCGCCAGGCCGAACTCGCTATCGTTGGCCAGCGCCAGCGCATGATCGGCATCGCGCGCACTGATGATCGCCGCCACCGGGCCGAACAGCTCCTGCCTGAAGGCGGTCATGTCCGCGGTCACATCGCCCAGCACGGTCGGCGCATAGAAGTTGCCGACGCCGTCGAGCTTGTGTCCGCCCAACAGCAATGTGGCGCCTTCGGCCAAGGTCGCCTGGACCTGGCCGTGGAGCTCGTCACGCAGATCGGCGCGAGCCATCGGGCCGATGTAGGTTGCCTCTTGCAGCGGGTTGCCGAGCACCAGTGCGCGGGTAGCCTCGACGAACTTGCGGGTGAAGGCATCGACGATGCTCGCCTCGACGATCAAGCGCTTGGCCGCGGCGCAGACCTGGCCAGTATTCTGATAACGGCCGACCACTGCAGCTTTCACCGCGGCGTCGAGGTCGGCATCGGCCAGTACGATGAACGGGTCGCAGCCGCCCAGTTCGAGCACGCACTTCTTCAGCGCGGCACCGGCCTGTGCACCAATGGCCATGCCGGCGCGCACGCTGCCGGTGAGGGTGACGGCGGCGATGCGCGGGTCGTTGATAGCGCGGCTCACGCCCTCAGGGGTGACGTTGAGCACCTCGAACACCCCGGCGGGCAGGCCGGCGCGCTTGAACAGGTCGGCCAGCAGGTAGGCGCTGCCCATCACGTTGGGGGCATGCTTGAGCACATAGGTGTTGCCGGCCAACAGCGCCGGCACGGCGCCACGCAGCACCTGCCAGACCGGGAAGTTCCACGGCATCACGGCGAGGATCGGGCCCAGCGGACGGTACTCGATGCGGGCCTTTTCGATCTGCGTCGGCTCCGGGGCGAGCATCGCTGGGCCGTGCTCGGCATACCAGCGGCACAGGTCGACGCATTTGTCGACTTCGCCACGCGCCTGGCTGATCGGTTTGCCGATCTCGCGGGCGACCATCTGCGCGAATGCCTCGGCATTGGCCTGCAGGGCATCGGCCAGGGCAACCAGGTATTCGCTGCGCTGCCCCAGGGCTACCCGGCGCCACTGGTTGTAGCCCACCTTGGCGCGTTGCAGCGCCGCTTCCAGTGCTGCATCGCTGTCGAAGGCATAGTGGCCGATTCGCTCGCCGCTGTAGGGGTCGACGGAAATGGCATGGGTCAGGTTGCTGATCGCGCTCATGGCTGAAGGCTCGTCGTGGGTCATCGGTGCGGTAAGCCTAAGGGTGGCGATCTTTAATGAAAACTGAATAATAATGAGCGAAATATTCACGTATGGAGAATGGTTGTGGACCTGGTGCAACTCGAGATGTTCAAGGCTGTGGCCGAGCACGGCAGCATCAGCGCCGCGGCCCAGCAGATCCACCGGGTGCCGTCGAACCTGACCACCCGCATCAAGCAACTGGAGCAAGACCTGGGCGTGGACTTGTTCATCCGCGAAAAGAGCCGCCTGCGCCTGTCGCCGGCAGGCTGGAACTTCCTTGAATACACCCGGCGCATTCTCGACCTGGTGCAGGAAGCCCGTTGCAGCGTGGCCGGCGATGACCCGCAAGGCACCTTCGCCCTGGGCTCGCTGGAAAGCACTGCGGCGGTGCGCATTCCGGCCTTGCTGGCGGCCTACAACCAACGCTACCCCAAGGTCGACCTGGACCTGTCCACCGGGCCCTCCGGGACCATGCTCGAAGGCGTGCTGTCCGGGCGCCTGGTGGCGGCCTTCGTCGACGGGCCGGTGCTGCACCCCAGCCTCGAAGGCATGCCGGTGTTCGAGGAGGAGATGATGCTGATCGCGCCACTCAACCATGCGCCGGTCAGGCGTGCCCGCGACGTCAATGGCGCAAGCATCTATGCCTTTCGCGCCAACTGCTCGTACCGCCACCATTTCGAGCGCTGGTTCGTCCAGGACCAGTCGGTGCCGGGCAAGATCCACGAGATGGAGTCGTACCACGGCATGCTCGCCTGCGTCAGCGCAGGTGCCGGGCTGGCGATGCTGCCGCGCAGCATGCTCGACAACATGCCGGGCTGCAGCACGGTCAGCGCCTGGCCCATGGCTGAAAAATTCCGCTATCTGCAGACCTGGCTGGTATGGCGACGGGGCACGGTATCGCGCAGCCTGGGCATGTTCATCGAGCTGCTGGAGACGCTTGAGCCGGCGAACCGGTCCCGATTGGACTAATGGTGCGCGGTTGGCCGAACGGCGCGCGCGCGGCGGCATCAAAACTGTGTAGACCATCCCTCGAAGGGAGGAATGCACCATGCGTACCCATCATTACCGCCTTTGCGCGGCGCTGCTGGTGGCCCTGGCCATGCCCTGGAGCTTGGCTGCGGCCGCCGACCTGAACGCGCCGATCGACCCGCAGGGCGTGCACTTGCAGGCCCAGGAACAAAACGGCATCCGCTACCTGCAAGGCGGCATCGGCCAGGACGAGGCCAATGCCTTGCGCCAAACCCGCGGCTACGACCTGCACATCACCCTGTCGACCGGCGCCGACGGCAAGTTCCAGAGTGGCGCGGCGCTGGCGATCGAATCAGCCCAAGGCCAGCAGGTGCTGGCCTTGCAGGATGTCGGGCCGCTGATCTTCGTGCAGTTGCCACCCGGCCACTACCGGGTCACCGGCAGCGCCGAAGGCCAGACTGTGCAGCAGCAGGTGACAGTCGATGGCAAGACCCCCGCGCGGGTCGACCTGCACTGGCGCTAGCGGGGCGGGCGCCTGCCTCGCTGTCGAGCAGAAGCAGATGAAAGCCAAAAATAATTGAACCATCGTGCCAATTAAAGGCACTTAGCCAATAGTGGCAAAGCACTTTCAACTTTCAGCCTATCCAGACCATAATCGAGGAAGTATTACCACTTGTAACTTGGCTGGATGCGCCAGGAAACAAGGGCACAAACGAGGGGCGCAGCCCCCACATGCCACAGGCCCGCGCCCCTTGGTCGCGGGCCTGTCCGTGAAGACCATCAGGAGTAGTCATTGATGAAAACCCGTCTCGCCACCTCGCTGGCCGCCGCCGTGCTTGCACTCGCCGGGGCCAGCACGGCACAGGCCGCGCAAATCTCGGGGGCCGTCGGCGCCACCGGCCAGGGCGACATGACCTACCGTATCGGCCTGTCGTTCGACTGGGACAAGAAATGGCTGCAAAGCAGCACTGGTCACCTGACCGGTTACTGGGACGCGGCCTACACCTACTGGGAAGGCGGGGAGGCCAGTGGTGCCCACTCGCTGTCGTTCAGCCCGGTGTTCGTCTACGAGTTCAGCGGTTTCACCTACACCCCGTACATCGAGGCCGGTATCGGCCTGGCAGCGTTCTCCAAGACCGATGTCGGCGACCAGCGCCTGGGCTCTTCGGTCAACTTCGAGGACCGTATCGGTTTTGGCCTGAAACTGCCGGCCGAGCAAAAGATCGGCATTCGCGCCATGCACTACTCCAACGCTGGTATCAAGCAGCCTAACGACGGTATCGAGTCGTACTCGCTGTTCTACAGCAAAGCCTTCTGATCCAGGCCCCCCACAGGCAAATCGTACCGATACCCAATCGGCCGCTTTGCCTGCGGGGCACCGGCTAGCGCACCGACTTGATCGCCAGCACATTGCACAGCGGATGTTCCAGCACATGCGCGGTGGTGCCGCCGAGGAACGCGTGCAGCGCATCATGGCGATGGTTGCCCATGACGATCACATCCACCCGGCCATGGGCGATGTACTGGGTGATCGCCTTGATCGCGGGGCCTTCGAGAAAATGCCGGCGTTCCAGGGCAATCTGATGATGGTCGCCCAGGCGGTTGAAAGCTGCCCGCTGTGCGGTGCGCACACTGCCGTCGAAGCCGGGCATGGTCACGGTGCCAGCGCCGAAGTCGGCGATGTGGGTCTTGGCCGCGTCGCACACATGCAGCAGGTGCAGGTCGGCGTTGCATTGCAGGGCCAGGGCATGGGCGCTGCGAATCACCTGTTGGTCCAGGTGCTCGCCGTCGCCATGGCTGTTGAGGTCCACTGCCGCGGCGATCTGCCGGGGCAGGGGCAGGCGGATGTCGCTGACCAGGTGCACGGCCACCGGGCTGTCCTTGAGCAGTTGCCAGTCCAGTGGGGTGACCAGCAGGCGCTTGAGAATCGGTTCGTGCTGCACGTCCTTGACCAGCAGGTCGCAGCCCAGCCGCTCGACCTGTGCGAGCACGCTGCCCAGTGGGTCGCGGGTCAGCAGCAGTTCGGTGGACACATCGAGGCCGGCGCCTCGCAGTTGCTCGGCCTCATCGGCCAACCACTGGCGGTTGTGCTCAAGCAGCCGTTCGCGATCGCGGCTGTCGGCCATCAGGCCGAAGGTGTCGACATCGTCGACGCAGACGTTGACATCCAGCAGGGCCCCGCTGGATTCGGCCAGCGCCGCGGCGCGCTGCAAGGCAGGCGTGTGGCGCATCTGCGGGCCGAGCATGACCAACAATCGCTTGAACTGGCTCATCTCACACCTCCACGTGTGGCAGCCCCCTGTTCAGTCTAGACCCTCCGTTCCCACACCCTCCATCGCGGCGCCTGGTTCGCCAGCAAGGCTGGCGCCTGCTGGTGTTGCAGGTCGCAGACGGTGTAGGAGCCGGCCTTGCCGGCGAACACCGGCGCAGCCGGTGCCAGCCACCGCGACGCCTGGTTCGCCAGCAAGGCTGGCTCCTACGGGTGTTGCAGGTCGCAGACGGCGTAGGAGCCGGCTTGCCGGCGAACACCGGCGCAGCCGGTGCCATCCACCGCGACGCCTGGTTCGCCAGCAAGGCTGGCGCCTACGGGTGTTGCAGGTCGCAGACGGCGTAGGAGCCGGCTTGCCGGCGAACACCGGCGTAGCCGATGGCATCCATCGCGGCGCCTGGTTCGCCAGCAAGGCTGGCGCCTACGGGTGTTGCAGGTCGTAATCGGCGTAGGAGCCGGCCTTGCCGGCGAACACCGGCGCAGCCGGTGCCAGCCACCGCGTTGCCTGGTTCGCCAGCAAGGCTGGCGCCTGCTGGTCAGGCGTGTCGTAGGCGCCGACAAAACCTGCAGCGGTCACAGCGGGTAGTGCTTGAGCTCCCGGGCGATCAGCATGCGCTGGATCTCGCTCGAGCCTTCGTAGATCTGGGTGATCCGCGCATCCCGGTAGTATTTTTCCACCGGGTAGTCCTCCAGGTAGCCATAGCCGCCATGCACCTGGATCGCCATCGAGCAGACCCGCTCGGCCATCTCCGAGGCGAACAGCTTGGCCTGGGACGCCTCGGACAGGCACGGCTTGCCCGCTGTGCGCAGGCGCGCGGCGTGCAGGATCAGCAGCCGGGTGGCGTTGATCTGCAACTGCATGTCGGCCAGCAGGTTGGCAATGCTCTGGTGCTCGTTGATCGGCTTGCCGAACTGGATTCGCTCGCGCGAATACCGCAGCGCCGCTTCGAACGCCGCACGGGCGATACCCAGGGCCTGGGCGGCGATGCCGATGCGCCCGCCTTCGAGGTTGGACAGGGCGATGGCCAGGCCCTTGCCGCGCTCGCCGAGCAAGTTGGCCGCCGGGATGCGGCAATTGTCGAGGGTCACCGCGCAGGTGTCGGAGGCGCGGATACCCATCTTGTGTTCGCTGCGATCGACCTTGAAACCCGGATTGTCAGTGGGCACCAGGAACGCCGACAGGCCTTTCTTGCCCAGCTCCGGGTCGGTCACGGCGAAGACGATGGCCAGCTTGGCCCGACGGGCGTTGCTGACGAATTGCTTGGCGCCGTTGATCACCCAGTGGCCGTCGATCAGTTCGGCGCGGGTGCGCAGGTTATGCGCCTCGGAGCCGGCCTGGGGCTCAGTCAGGCAGAAGCAGGCGATCACCTCGCCACTGGCCAGCTTCGCCAGCCAGGCCTGTTGCTGCTCGGGGTTGCCGTAGGCCAGCAATGGGCCGCAGCCCACCGAGTTGTGAATGCTCATCATCGCCCCGGTGGCGCCGTCGCCGGCGGAAATCTCCTCCACTGCCAGGGCATAGGCCACGTAGTCGGTGTAGCTGCCGCCGAACTGCTCCGGGGCGACCATGCCGAGCAGGCCCAGCTCGCCCATCTTGCGTACCACCTCGTCGTCGATCCAGCCGGCCTTTTCCCAGGCCTGGGCATGGGGCGCGATCTCGCCGCGGGCAAAATCCCGGGCCATGTCGCGGATCATGATCTGTTCTTCGCTCAGTTCCAGGTCTTGCATCTGTGTACTCCCGGGCTCACAGGCCTTCGAAGAATTGCTCGACACGCTGCTGGGTCAGCCCGGCCAGGGTCGGCGGGTTCCAGCGCGGTTGCTTGTCCTTGTCGATGATCAGGGCGCGCACGCCCTCGATGATGTCGCCGTGGGCGAACCACTGGCGGTCGATGTGCAGTTCCATGGCAAAACAGTCTTCCAGCGCCAGGCGGCGGCCGCGGCGCAGCAGTTCGAGGGTCACGGCCATGGCCAGCGGCGAGCGGCTTTCCAGCAGCGTGGCGGTGTCCAGCGCCCATTGCCGGCTGTCGCCGATGGTCACCGCGCGCAGCTGCTCGATGATGCTGGGCAGGTCGGGCAGGGCGAAGAAGTGGTCGATCACCGGGCGCAGGGCGGCCAGCGGCGCATCCTCGAGCACCTGGGTGCCGAGGCGGGCCAACAGGCCTTGCAGGTCCTTGAGCGGGTGCTCGCCGAACTGCAGAGTGTCCAGGCCTTGGTCGAGCGCGGCGAGCTTGGCACTGTCCAGGTACCAGTCGGCCAGGCCGCAGTACAGGGCGTCGGCCGCCTTGATCTGGGTGCCGCTGACACCCAGGTAGATGCCCAGCTCGCCAGGCACGCGGGGCAGGAAGTAGCTGCCGCCGACATCGGGGAAGTAGCCGATGCCGACCTCGGGCATGCCCAGGCGGCTGCGTTCGGTGACGATGCGCAGGTCGCAGCCCTGGGCCAGGCCCATGCCGCCACCGAGGGTGAAGCCGTCCATCAGCACCAGCACCGGCTTGCGGTAGCGGTGAAGGCACAGGTCCAGGGCGTACTCCTCGACGAAGAAGTCTTCATGCAGCGTTTCGCCGGCCTTGAAGCTGTCGTGCAGCGAACGGATATCGCCCCCGGCGCAGAAGCCCTTGGGGCCTTCGCCGCGCAGCGCCACCGCGTGCACCTGCGGGTCGTCGGCCCACTGGTCGAGCTGCTGGCGCAGGCTGCGGACCATGTCCAGGGTCAGGGCGTTGAGGCCGGCGGGGCGGTTGAGGGTGAGGTGGCCGATGTGGTTGCGGACCTCGGCCAGTACCTGATCCGTTGCCGAGGGTTGAGCGTGCGCGGTCATCGCGGTCTCCCTGCTTTGTTATTGATTTTCCAAGTGAAGTCTGGAATTCGCGGGCGGATCGCAGGATCCTGTCATGCGAATTTACCTTGCACAATTGGCAAATCTGCAGGGCGTTTCTGCATTTTTACCTTGAGTGGCTTGGCCAGACGCCGATGCAGCCACTTTAGCGCCGTGACGCCAGGGTACAAGGGGCGATCATGGATCCTGCGGGTCATGCCCCAAGGATTGCAGAAACAATGAAAACAGCTCCGGCTGCGACGAGATATCCAGCTTGGCGTACAGGTGCCGGCGGTGCACCTTGATGGTCTCCGGCGAAATCGCCAGGCGCTCGGCCATGGCCTTGGACGAGTAGCCACGCAAGATCAACCGGGCAATCTCCAGCTCGCGCTCGGACAACACCTTCGCCCCGAACAGGCTCATGGCATCGCGCACCTGGCTGGCCATCGCCGGGGCAGGGCGCAGCGCCTGGCGGTGCCAGTGCTGGGTGATCAGGGCCAGCACCCACGGGCAGATCAGCGCCAGCAGGCCATGGCGCGCCGGGTCGAAGCGCTCGCCGCTGCCCAGGGACAGCGACAGCGCGCCACTGTCGCCAAGCTGGACGATGAACTGCACCTCGTCCTCCAGCACATGGTCGTGGAAATACTTGAGGTAGTACTCGCTCTGGCGGAACTGGTCCGGGGCCACTTCTTCGAGCCGGTGCAGGCCATCGCCGATGCGCTCCTGGCAGGCCTGGTAGAACGGGTCGAGCTGGTACAGGCCGCTGAGGTACAGGGCCATGGCCTCGGGGTTGCCTTCGCCGCGCGCATCGAAGATCTCCAATGCCCGCGGCAGGCCGTCGCGCGGGTAGAACATGGCCAAGGCATTGTCGAAGGCCAGCCACTGCTGCAACAGCAGCATCAACTGGCGCCAGAAACGCGGCTGGCCGAGTTGCTCGACGGTGCGCGCCAGGCCGGTGTGGGCACTGGCCTCGGTGAAAAGGTTGTGCATGCGCGGGCTCTATCAGCTGGATGTGCAATTCGGATGCCCTTTGTAGGAGCGGCCTTGTGTCGCGATAGGGCTGCAAAGCAGCCCCGGGATCTGAGCATCGAAGCAAAAATTGCCGGGGCTGCCCTGCAGCCCTATCGCGACACAAGGCCGCGCCTACAGTTGGCGGTGTTGCGGGATAAAAGGTGACGCAGTCTTGGAATTTTTCGGCCATCCCGTCAAGGGGCGTACCCCCATAGGGTAATTGGCGCCCACCACCGGCCAGCCTACAGTCCAGCCAGGTCCTGCGGCCGCCCGACCGGTTTTCCCCTCACAACCAATAACAACCAGAGGAAAAACGCCATGAGCTCCAGTGCAGAGCCCGCAAGCGCGCTCAAGCAGCGCCTGGGTGTGTTCGATGTGGTCGCCATCACCGTGTCGGCGGTAACCCCGGCCAGTTCCGTGTTCGTCATCGCCCCGTTCGCCATCCAGCAGGCCGGCAGCGGCGCCTTCCTGTCGTTCATCATGGCCGGCGCCCTGGCGCTGATGTTCGCCTGGTGCTACGCCGAACTGGGCCGCGCCCACAGCTGCGCCGGTGGCGAATACGTGTACGCCAAGCGGGTGTTCGGCGGGCTCGCCGGCTATGCCACCTTCCTCACCGTGCTGGCCTCGATGCTGTTCATCCCGCCAGTGCTCGCCGCCGGCGCCGCCGCCTACCTGAACAACGCCCTGGGCACGCGCTTCGATACCCAGGCCGTGGCGCTGGTCATCGTGGTCTCCAGCTATGCCCTGGGTATCCTCAACATTCGCCTCAATGCCTGGATCACCGGCCTGTTCCTGTTCTGCGAGGTCGCCGCGCTGCTGGTGATCGTGGTGCTGGGCTTCGGTAACGCCAGCCAGCCGGCGGCGAGCCTGTTGCAGCCGCAGATGCTCGAGCAGGGGACGCTGGTCGCCGTGCCCTGGGCATTGGTGCTGGGGGCGGTGGGCATGGCGCTGTTCGCCTTCAACGGCTATGGCGGCGCGGTATTGCTGGCCGAGGACATGAAGGACCGTGGCCGCACCGTGCACCGCGCCGTGCTCTGGTCGTTGGCGGTGGTGGTGGCCATCGAGGTGATCCCGCTGGCGGCGTTGCTGATCGGCGCGCCTTCGCTCGAGGCGATGCTGGCCAGTGGCGACCCCATCGGCTACCTGCTCACCGCCCATGGCAACGAAACCCTGGCGCGGCTGGTCAGCGCGGGGATTTTCCTGTCGGTGTTCAACGCCATCGTCGCCATCGTCATCCAGGTCGGACGGGTGGTGTACAGCAGTGGCCGCGATGCGATCTGGACACCCATGCTCAACCGCGCCTTCACCGTGATCCACCCGCGCTGGGAGTCGCCCTGGCTGGCCACGCTGTTCCTCGCCGCGCCCTCGGCACTGCTGAGCCTGTCGGGCAGCCTGGAACAGCTGACCTCGTTCACCGTGCTGCTGTTGCTGCTGATCTACCTGGTGGTGGCGGCCTGCGCGCTGTGCAGCCGGGTGCTGCGCCGCGACCGCGAACACCCGTACCGCATGCCGCTGTGGCCGTTGCCGGCGTTGCTGGCGGTCAGTGGCGCCGGCTGGCTGCTGGTGACCCTGCTGCGCGAGGCATCGGTGCGCGACCTGTTGATCATCCTCGGGCTGCTGGCGGTG
The DNA here is from genome assembly GCF_019139535.1 of Pseudomonas muyukensis. Classification (NCBI taxonomy): domain Bacteria; kingdom Pseudomonadati; phylum Pseudomonadota; class Gammaproteobacteria; order Pseudomonadales; family Pseudomonadaceae; genus Pseudomonas; species Pseudomonas muyukensis. Next base: position 3,344,042 of record NZ_CP077073.1, read on the forward strand.
TCGGTGACCCTGTACAGCATCCACGGCCGGCTCAGCCCGACCTTCCAGAAATTGTGAGAACCAAGGAGTACACATGCGTGCGCGTCAACTGGGCATCACCCTCGGCCACGGCACCCCGGGCCCGTTCAATGCCATTACCGATGTGCCTGGGGTGCGGGTCGGCCACAGCACCCTGATCGATGAACAGCGCCCGGCGCCGGTGCGCACCGGGGTCACGGTGATCGAGCCACGTGCCGGGGCGGCGCGCCTGGCGCCGTGCTTCGCCGGCTGTCATGTGCTCAATGGCAACGGCGACGCCACTGGGTTGGAGTGGATCCGCGAGGCCGGCCTGCTGACCACGCCGATCGCCATCACCAATACCCACAGCGTTGGCGTGGTACGCGACGCGCTGATCGCCGCCGAGCGCGAGCGCCTGGCCGATGAGGCGGTGTACTGGTGCATGCCGGTGGTGATGGAGACCTTCGACGGCGTGCTCAACGACATCTGGGGCCAGCATGTCACGCCGGCACAGGTGCGCCAGGCGCTGGACGACGCAGCCACCGGGGTGGTGGCCGAGGGGCCGGTCGGGGGCGGCACCGGCATGATCTGCCACGAGTTCAAGGGGGGTATCGGCACGGCCTCGCGGCGGCTGGCGGACGAGCAGGGCGGCTGGACCGTTGGCGTACTGGTGCAGGCCAATCATGGCCAGCGCCGCGAGCTGCGGGTCGATGGCTACCCGGTGGGTCGCCAGCTGGGGCATTTGCCGTCGCCATTCGCCGAGCGTGAACAGGGCGCCCCTGGCATGGGCTCGATCGTGGTGGTGATCGCCACCGATGCGCCGCTGTTGCCGCACCAGTGCCAGCGCCTGGCGCAACGGGCGTCCATCGGGATCGCCCGCACCGGTGGCGGCACCGAGGACTCCAGTGGCGATATCTTCCTGGCGTTCTCCACCGGCAACCAGGGCTTGCCGCCGGCTGACTACGGGCGCAAGGACCTGGCCCAGTGCACGGCGGTGCGCATGCTCAACAACGATCATATCTCGGCGCTGTTCATGGCGGCGGCGGAGGCGGTGGAGGAGGCGATCGTCAATGCGCTGCTGGCAGGAAGGGCGATGGTTGGCAAGGGCGGGGCGCGGGTGCCGGGGCTGGATGGGGATACGTTGTTGACGGCGTTGCATGAGGTGGGGTGGAAAGCGCAAGCCCGGCGTTGAACGTATCGCAGGGCTTGCCCGCTGCCACCCATTGGCGTGCCCGAAGGCACCCTGGCGCGTGGCGGCGGGCAAGCCCGAGAGCGGTTTTGCTAGCGTGCGCGGGCGAACGCAGGCTTGCCCGAGCGCGAAACCCGCAGCGCCACCACGCTACCCAGCACGATCAACCCGGCCAGCGCATACAGCGCCGCGTCGGTCGACCCGGTCTGGTCCTTGATGAACCCCACCAGATAAGGGCTGAGGAAGCCCGCCATCTGCCCCACCGAGTTGATGATCGCCAGGCCCGCCACGGCGGTGCCGGCGCTCAGCAGCGCGGTCGGCATCGGCCAGAACATCGGCAGGCCGGTCAGCGCGCCCATGGTGGCGATCGACAGGCCAAGGATGGCGATGCTCGGGTTGGCGGCGAAGTTCACCGCGATCACCAGGCCCAGGGCGCCCATCAGCATCGGCACCACAAGGTGCCAGCGGCGCTCGTTGCGCAGGTCCGCCGAACGGCCGACGAGGATCATGAACACCCCGGCCAGCAGGTACGGGATGGCGCTCAGCCAGCCGATCAGCAGCGGGCTGTCGAAGCCCATGTTCTTGATGATCGAGGGCAGCCAGAAGTTGATGGCGTAGACCCCGCTCTGGATGCAGAAGTAGACGAAGCCGAAGGTCCAGATCAGCGGGTTGCTCAGCACGGCCAGCACGCTGTCGCCTTGGGAGGCCGGCTTGCCGGCGGCGTCGGCCTTGAGGTCGGCCGCGATCAGTTGGCGTTCGGTCGGGCTCAGCCAGGCGGCCTTCTGGTAGCCGTCGCTGAGCAGCACGATGGCCAGCGCGCCCAGGGCCACGGTGGGCAGACCCTGGATCAGGAACATCCACTGCCAGCCCGCCAGGCCATGCTGGCCGGCGGCGAAGTGGTCGAGAATCCAGCCGGAGAACGGCCCGCCGAGCAGGCCCGAGACCGGGATCGCCGACATGAACAGGGCCATGATCCGCCCGCGACGGTCTGCCGGGAACCAGCGCGAGAGGTACAGCACCACGCCGGGGAAGAAGCCCGCTTCGGCGGCGCCGGTGAGCAGGCGCAAGGTGTAGAACTCGCTGGGCGTGGTGACGAACAGCAGGCAAGTGGACAGGCTGCCCCAGGCGATCATCATCAGCGCGATCCAGCGCCGCGGGCCGAAGCGGTTGAGCGCCAGGTTGCTGGGCAGGCCGCAGAGCACGTAGCCGATGAAGAAGATACCGGCGCCCAGGCCGTACACGGTTTCGCTGAATTTCAGCGCGTCGAGCATCTGCAACTTGGCGAAGCCGACGTTGACGCGGTCCAGGTAGTTGAACAGGTAGCAGATGAAAATGAACGGGATCAGCCGCAAGGTGATACGCCGGTACAGCGCGTCGCGGGTGAGGTCGGTGCCTTGGTCAGGGGCGGGGCTGTGTGCCATGATCGGGTTCTCTTTTGTTATGGTTGTCGCCGCGTCGCCTGTGCCGGCGCTCGCCATGAAAAGTCTCGGGGAGTGTAGCGCGGCTGTCTTTGTGCTTTTGCACAGCGGCGGCACCTGGCTGCTGTGCCGCCGACCAAAGCCGAAGGATTCTGTGCATGTTCGAACTGGACCACGACCTGGCCCAGGACATCGTCGACCGGGCGATGGCCATCCTGCCGTGCAACGTCAATGTGATGGACAGCCAGGGGTTGATCCTCGGCAGCGGCGAAGCCGAGCGCATCAATACCCGCCACGAAGGGGCCCAGTTGGTGCTGGCCAACGGGCGCATCGTCGAGCTCGACGGCGAGGCCGCCAAATGCCTGAAGGGCGTGCAGCCGGGGGTCAACCTGCCGCTGATGCTCGATGGCCGGCTGATCGGCGTGCTCGGCCTGACCGGCGACCCGCAGCAACTGCGCACCTATGGCGAGCTGGTGCGCATGACCGCCGAAATGCTCCTGGCTCAGCGCCACCTGCAGGTGGAGCAGCAATGGCGCCGGCAGCGCTGTGACGATTTGCTGGCCTTGCTGCTGGGCGGCAGCGGCGAGTCGCCGCGCCTGGTCGACGAGGCGCAGCAACTGGGCCTCAAACCTAACCTGGCGCGTGTTCCCTGCCTGTTCGAACTGCAAGCCGGACCACCGGCCGAGGCGCTGTCGGCCTGGTTGATGGGCCGTTACCCGGATAGCTGGTGCGTCAGCCCGGCGCGCCAATCGTTGCTGTGGTGCCGCCCGGCGACGGCGCAACTGGACGAGCCGCGCTTGCTCGAGCGCCTGCAACGCCATGGCTGGGTGGTCGAGCGCCTGGCCTTGGGCAGCCCGGCGCAAAGCCTGGAGCAATTGCGCCGGGGCTATCGCCGGGTGCGTGACCTGCTGGCCTACGGGCGTGAAGTGCTGCCCGCCGAGCGCCTGTTGAGCCTGGCGCGCTATCGCTTGCCAGCGCTGCTGTGGCGCCACCGCAACGACGATGCGCTGGACGAGTTGCTCGAGCCACTGCAACGCATTCGCGCCAAGGACACCAGCGGCCAGCTGCTGGCCACCCTGCGTGCCTGGTGCGCCCATGATGGGCAGAGCCAGGCGTGCGCCGAAGCCTTGGGCATCCATCGCAACAGCTTGCGCTATCGGCTGGAGCGGATTGCCGAGGTTGGCGAGGTGGATCCGCTGCGCATGGAAGGCATGCTCAGTTTGTACCTGGGCCTGCAGTTGCTGCCGGTCGATTGACCAGCGCCTTCGCTGTAGCAGCCAGCCTTGCTGGCAAAGCGGCCAACAGGGTGGCTGGCATCGGCTATGCCAGTGCTCACCGGCAAAGGCGCGGCAGGCATTCGCCCAAACAAGCCCCTAGGCTTTTGTGCATTCGACCGAGGCCGCTGCGCCGCGCACCTGTCAGCATGCGCGGTAACAGGACAGGAGAATCCCATGAAGATCGTCATCGCCCCCGACTCGTTCAAGGACAGCCTTGACGCCGCCGGCGTCGCCCAGGCCATTGCCGCTGGCCTGGCCGAGGTCTGGCCGAGCGCCGAACTGCGCGAATGCCCCATGGCCGACGGGGGCGAGGGCAGCATGGCCGCTATCGTCGCCGCCAGCCACGGCGAGCAGCGCCGTCAATGGGTGCGCGGCCCGTTGGGCGAGCCCGTGCAGGCCAGTTGGGGCTGGCTGGCGGACAGCCACACCGCGGTGATCGAGATGGCCGAGGCCAGCGGCATCCAATTGCTTCCCAGCGCCCAGCGCGATGCCTGCCGCAGCAGCACCTGGGGTACCGGCGAGCTGGTCGGCGCAGCCCTGGCGGCCGGGGCCCGGCGTATCGTCCTGGCCATTGGCGGCAGCGCCACCAACGACGCCGGCAGCGGCATGTTGCGCGCGCTGGGCCTGCGGCTGTTCGACGCCGCGGGTCAACCGCTGGCCGAAGGCGGCTTGGCCCTGGCGCAGTTGGCACGGATCGACGCCAGCGCGCTCGACCCGCGCCTGGCCACTGTGCACGTGGAGGTCGCCGCCGATGTCGACAATCCGCTGTGCGGCGCCAATGGCGCCTCGGCCATCTTCGGCCCGCAGAAGGGCGCCAGCCCGGCGCAGGTACAGGCGCTGGACCAGGCCTTGGGGCATTTTGCCGACCACTGCGCGCGCTTGCTGGGCAGGGACCTGCGCGACGAGCCGGGCAGTGGCGCGGCCGGCGGCATGGGTTTTGCCGCCAAGGCGTTCATGGCCGCGCGGTTTCGTCCGGGGGTCGAGGTGGTGGCCGAGCTGGCCGGGCTGGAGGCTTTGGTGCAGGGCGCCGACCTGGTGATCACCGGCGAGGGGCGCTTCGACGCCCAGACCCTGCACGGCAAGACCCCGCTGGGCGTGGCGCGGGTGGCCAAGCGCTACGGCGTGCCGGTGGTGGTGTTGGCTGGAACCCTGGGGGCCGGTTATGAACAGCTGTACGCCCACGGCATCGACGCCGCGTTTGCACTGGCCAATGGGCCGATGAGCCTGGAGCAGGCTTGCGCCGAGGCCGACAGCTTGCTCAGGGCGCGTGCGGCCGACGTGGCGCGGCTGTGGCAGGTGGCCCGTAGTAGTCGGGCCTCATGAGCACAAGGTAATGGCTAGTGGCGTATGACGAGGATCTTGCAGCGCCTATGAGATCGAGCGCCGCCCGCGCGGCGCTCGATCTCCCAGGCGCTGCAAAACCCACGGCGATCCTCCCCCCCCGCGACAAGTTGTCTGCTTGACTAAAGCAAGCTATAGCCGATCGTCATCTTGACTTAATAGTCAGATTTTGTGATCGTGCGCGCCCTTCCAGTATCCCAAGCACCAGAAAAAGCATGGGCAGCCCACGAGCTACCCAGAGGATCAACCATGTCCAACCGTGATATTTCCCGGCGCTCGTTCCTCCAAGGCGGGCTGATCGCCGGTGTCGGCGTGACCATGGCGCCGCTCGGCAGCCAGGCGTTCGCCGCCCTGATGGAAAGCCAGGTCACCGCCTCGCCGCAAAAGTGGATGAACCACGACGGCAAGGTCCGCGTACGCAACGATGCGCTGTCCAAGGTCTGCGGTGAAAAAGTCTTCGCCCGCGACATCCGCAGCAAGGACATGCCAGGCTGGCCCCAGCAGCAAGGCCACGCGCTGTTGCTCAAGGCCACCAAGGCCGACCGTCTCTATGCCGGCTACGACCTGTCGATGCTGGGCGCCGACCTGCAGCCGGATCGCATCGTCACCGCCGACGACCTGAAGAAGGACGGCATCGCCTGGCCCGAGGCGCATTCCCCGGACCCGCTGCTGCCGCCTGGCCAGGTGCCGATGTTCATCGGCCACCCGGTGGCGATCCTGATCTGGCACGACTTCGAGCGCTTTCGCAAGGCCAAGCTCAAGCTGCAGTTCAACGAAGCGGCGATCCGCTACGGTGCGCAAGCCCCGCTGTACCAGCGCGACCCCTATGGCAGCTTCCGTTTCGTGCGCGTGGCCGGCAAGACGCCGTTCGACGAGGACACCTTCTCGAGCCTGAAGGACTCGCCGCTGTTCCCCACCATCCTGGCCCGTAAACCGGTATGGAACGTCGCGCCCAAGCAGCATGGCAGCCTCACCGAGCAGGGCATGTATCACGCCCAGCGCATCGACGAGCAGCTCAAGCAGCCAGCGCAAGACTGGCTGCTGTTCGACGAACGCTACAAGACCCAGTCGATCGAGCCGGCCGCGCTGGAACCGGACAACGGCAACGGTTGGTTCGACGCCGCCACCGGCACCTTGCATTTCGTCGTCGCCAGCCAGTGCCCGTTCGAGGTGGCGCAGGAATGCGTGCACATGATCAAGCCGTCGCGCTTCGGCCTGAAGCACTTGAACATGCACCCGGGCTACACGGTCGGCTACGGCTCCAAGGACAACAACATCTTCCCGTTCTACGCCGCTGTCGCCGCCCTGTACGGCGCGGGCGTGCCGATTCGCCTGGCCAACGACCGCTACGAGCAGTTCCAGAGCGGCATCAAGCGCCACCCGTTCGACATCCGCTACCAGCTGGCGGTGGACAAGAACGACCTGAGCTTCCAGATCTTCCGCGCCGAGATGACCGTCGACGGCGGCGGGCGCATCAACTACAGCCCGTCGGTGGCGGCAGTGGGGGCCACCGCGGCGCAGTCGATCTACTACATGCCGCAGAACGACCTAGCCGTGACCGCCTACCACTCGCGCGGGGTCGAGGCCGGCTCCATGCGCGGCTACGGCACCCTGCAGAGCATGGCCGCCACCGAGATGATGGTCGATGAAATCGCCAACCGCCTGGGTGTCGATGCCATCGAGCTGCGCCGCAGAAATGCCCTCAAGTCGGGCATGAAGAACACCCAGGGCGCGGTGCCCGCCGGCGCCCTGCGCCTGCACGAGATCCTCGACAAGGCCAGCCAGCACGAGTGGTGGCAGAACCGCCAGGCGCGCAAGCAGGCCGAAGACGCCAAGGACCACGACAACTGGTACGGCGTCGGCTTCGCCATCACCCAGAAGGACTTCGGCACGGGCGCCGAGGCGCCGCTGGCGGCCATCGAGTTCAACGCCGACGGCCAGATCAGCCTGCGCCATATCGGCACCGAACTGGGCACCGGTATGTCCACCTCCCAGGCCTTCGTGGTCAGCGACTTCCTTGGCCGCGCTGCCGACGAGGTGAAGACCGCGCAGACCGAATGGCCGGAGCTGGCCCTGAGCACCAGCGGCAACCCGTACCTGATGAGCCAGGCCGAGCAGGACGCGGCACTGCGCAACCCGCGTTGGGTGGCCAAGCTGGCCTCGCCGTCGTCGGCGACCAACTCGGCGTTCTACTTCAGCCACGCCACCCGCGAAGCGGCCCGGGTGCTGTTCAACCACGGCCTGTGGCCGGCGGCCGTGGCGCTGTGGCGCCAGGGCCCGTTCGGCGGCCAGGCCAACCCACTGGTGGTGCGCCGCGAGAACGCGGTGTGGGTCAACGGCGAACTGACCGGCAACGGCCTGGCGCCGATCCCGTTCGCCGTGCTGGCCAAGAAGGCCCATGAAATGGGCCTGGTCACCGGTGTCAGCGTGCACGCGTTCAACCGCTGGAGCTGGGCCGAGGCCGACTACGTCATCGACGGTGTGCGCGAGCGCCTGCCGCTGGACGGCCTGGCGGTGAAATACGGCGACGGCGCGGTGAACGCCAAGAAGGCGCAGATGACCAGCGCCGGCTTCCACCTGCTGGACCGGCAGAACACCGCGTACCCGGCCACCCAGCTGAACAACGCCATGGTCACCTACTACAGCCCGGTGGCGACCATCGTCGAGGTCAAGGTCAACAAGGGCAGTGGCGAGGTGAGCGTGCTCAACCACCACAGCTGGGTCGAGTGCGGCCGGGTGCTGGTGCCGGAACTGGTCAAGGGCCAGCTCGAAGGCGGTATCGCCATGGGCATCGGCCATGCCCTGCTGGAAGAAATGCCGTTGTACGAGGGTGGCCCGGGTGAGGGCGACTGGAACTTCAACCGCTATCGCCTGCCGATGGCCAAGCATGTCGCGGTGTGGAAGCAGACCTCGGAGATTCTGCCGCCGCTGTCGCCCACCGACCCGTCCAAGGGCATCGCCGAGGTGGTGATGATCCCGGTGGTCGGTGCCATCGCCAACGCCGTGGCCCACGCCATCGGCAAGCGCGTGCGCGACCTGCCCATCACCCCCGCCCGCGTCAAGGAGGCCCTAAATGGCTGAGCGCAAGCTGCAACTGACCCTCAACGGTCAATCCGTCGTCACCGAAGTGGTCCCCGATGACCTGGCGATGATCGACTACCTGCACGAATACCAGAACCTCACCGGTTCGCGCCTGGGCTGCGGCCAGGGTATCTGCCATGCCTGCGTGGTGATCGTCGACAACCCCGACGGTACCAGCGAGGAGGTGCGCACCTGCATCACCGGCGCGCACTACTTCGAGGGCAAGAAAGTGCGCACCATCGAAGGCCACGCCAAGCGTGACGAGGCCGGCAACCTGGGCGAGCTGAGCCCGATCCAGCAGAAGTTCGTCGAGCGCTTCGCCTTCCAGTGCAGCTACTGTGCCCCAGGCTTCGTCAACGCCGCCACGGTGCTGGTGGAGAAGGCCCAGCGCCAGCCGCTGAAAAACAGCGAGCTGGAGGGCGCCATCGAGGCCAGCCTGGGCCACCACGTGTGCCGCTGCACCGGCTACGTGCGCTACTACGAGGCGACCCGCGATGTGCTGACCGATCTCGGTCTGGTCAAGGAGGCTTGAGCATGATGCGCGTTTTCAACGGCCTGGCATTGGCCATTGGCGCGGCGCTGGCCTTCAGCGCCCAGGCGGCCGACCAGGACCAGGTCAAGCGCGGCGAATACCTGGCCCGCGCCGCCGACTGCATGGCCTGCCACACCGCCGAAGGTGGCGCGCCCTACGCGGGCGGGCTGCCGATCCATTCGCCGTTCGGCACCATCTACGGCACCAACATCACCCCGGACAAGCAGTACGGTATCGGCAACTACAGCAGTGACGAATTCTTCGCCGCCCTCACCGAGGGCAAGCGCAAGGACGGCGCCAACCTGTACCCGGCCATGCCGTACACCTCGTACCACCTGGTCAAGCGCGAGGATGCCGACGCCATCCACGCCTACCTGATGACCGTGGCGCCGATCAATCGCCCGGCCCCTGAAACCAGCCTGAGCTTCCCGTTCAACGTGCGCGCCGGCCTGATGGGTTGGAACATGCTGTACGGCAAGAGCGTGCAGCTCGAAGAGGGCAAGGGCAACAGCGAGGCCTGGAAACGCGGCCAGTACATGGTCGAGGTGCTCGGCCACTGCGGCGAGTGCCACACCCCGCGCAACCCGATCGGCGCGCTGGAGCAGGACAAGCGCCTGACCGGCGGCCTGCTCGGCGGCTACCTGGCCCCCAGCCTGCTGGCCAACGACCTGGCCGAGCGCGGCTGGAACCAGCGCGACCTGGCCACCTTCCTCAAGCACGGCATGAGTGCCCAGGGCAGCATGTTCAACGAGATGTTCCCGGTGGTGCACCACAGCACCCAGCATCTTGAAGACAGCGACCTGGCGGCCATGGCCACCTACCTGCTGGGCGACCAGCCGCCGGCGGCCAAGGTGGTCCAGGCCGTGGCCCACGAGACCCTGGGCGAGAGCGCCAAGCGTGGCCGCCAGCAGTACCTCAACGTCTGCGCCGGTTGCCATGGCGGCGACGGCGAGGGCAAACCGCACATCGCCGTGGCCATGCAGGGCAACACCATCCTGCGCCAGGCCGACTCGCGCAACCTGGTCAAGGTGATCGTCGAGGGTATCCGCGAGCAGCAGTTCACCGGCTTCGAGCGCATGCAGCCGATGCCGGGCTTCGCCGGCAAGCTCGACGACCAGCAGCTGACCGACATGGTCAACTACCTGCGTGAAGCCTGGGGCGGTTTGCCGGGCGACTTCAGCACCCAGCAGCTGGCCCAGCTGAAGGCGGACTGAGGTGCAGCATCTGGACCTGCAGGTGGTGCGCCAGGCCGCGCAGTGGTCCCGCGACGGGCTATCGGTGTGGCTGTGCACGGTGCTCTGCACCTATGGCTCGGCGCCGCGCGCGCCGGGCTCGCTGCTGGCGGTCAACGGCCAGGGGCGCTGGATCGGCTCACTGTCCGGCGGTTGCGTCGAGGAGGACTTCCTTGAGCGCCTCGACGCGGGCGAGTTCAGTGCGACCGTGGCCGTGGTGCGTTACGGCGACGGCAGCGACACGCGCTCGAACATCCGCCTGCCCTGTGGCGGCATCCTCGACGTGCTGGTCGAGCGCCTGCCGGCCGACTGCGCCACCCAGGCGCACCTCGGCGAGCTGGAGGCGGCGTTGTCGGGCCGCCGCCGGCTATTGCGCGAAGTCGACCTGAACAGCGGCGAGCGCCGCCTGAGTGATGACCACAGCCAGGGGCCAAGAGTGGAGCAGGGCGAGCATCAGGTGCGTCTGCGCATCGGCGCCGCCCAGCGCCTGCTGCTGGCGGGTTATTCGAGCGTCGCGCAGTGTTGCGCCGAGTTCGCCAAGGGCCTGGGCTTCGAGGTGGTGCTGTGCGATCCACGGGACGAAGTGATGGACAACGTGGTGCTCGACGGGATAGAAATCCGCCGTGAACTGCCTTCGCTGTTCATCGCCAATGGTGGCTGCCACCGCGATACCGCGGTGGTGGCGCTTACCCACGACCCGAAGATCGACGACCTGGCCATGCTCGAAGCCGTGCGTACCGAAGCTTTCTACATAGGCGTGATGGGCTCGCAGGCCACCTCGGAAAAACGCCGTGAACGCCTGCGCCGTATTGGCGGGCTGGACGACGCCGAGATGGCGCGTATTCACGCGCCCATTGGCCTGAACCTGGGCAGCAAGACCCCGGCGGAGATCGCCCTGGCGGTGCTCGCCGATATCCTGCGTACCCGCAGCGGCATTGCCCGCGAGGCCTTGTGAACGTCGTCGCGCTGGTACTGGCGGCCGGCCAGGGTTCGCGCTTCGGCGCGGACAAGCGCCGGGCGCTGTTGGGCGATGGCCGCAGCCTGTTGCAGCACAGCGTCGAGCGCGCCCTGGCGGTGTTCGACGAAGTGCGCGTGGTGCTGCGTGAGGGGGAGCGGGGCGAGGACCTGGGGTTGCCGGCGGGCTGTCGAGTCATCCATAGCCGCGATGCCGGGCTTGGCATGGGCCATAGCCTGGCGGCGGGCGCGGCCTCGCTAGGCAATAGCCAGGCACAGGCGGTCGCCATCCTGCTGGGGGACATGCCGTGGATTGCGCCTGCGACCTTCCAGCGTCTGATCAGTGTCGCTGCTCCTGCGGTCATCGTGGTGCCTCGTCATCAGGGACACAATGGGCATCCGGTGCTGTTCGGGCGGGCGTTCTGGGGCGAGCTCGGTGGGCTGTCCGGTGATGAAGGGGCGCGCTCCGTGTTACGGCGACATGCCGAACGCATCGTTGTGCTGGAGCTGGACGATGGCGGGGTGGTGCGCGACGTCGATACGCCGTCTGCGCTCGACTAGACTGCTCTGGGTCAATTTCCGGCACTACGTGACGCAGCGGATCAATACCGATAGCGTGGCCTGATTTACCGATGCCACAGGCAGCCATTGAGGGAAAACCCTCATTGCCGCTCGTCCGGTGGCCTCCTAGCATGGATCCGGTTTCCCATCCCAAGCCCAGGAGCACAGCCATGACCAACACCAACGACGACAAACGCCCAACCCCCGATCCGGCCGAGGACAACGCCTTCTTCCCCTCGCCGTATTCCCTCAGCCAGTTCACCTCGAGCAAGTCCGACCTCAGCGGCGCCGACTATGCCGATGCCTACCAGGGCGGGCGCTGGAAGATCCTGATGATCGGCGCCGACGAGCGCTACCTGCTCACCGACAACGGCACCCTGTTCTCCACCGGCAACCACCCGGTGGAAACCCTGTTGCCCATGTACCACCTGGACAAGGCCGGGTTCGCCTTCGACGTCGCGACCCTGTCGGGCAACCCGGTCAAGTTCGAATACTGGGCCATGCCCCGCGAGGACCAGCAGGTGCTTGGCCTGTTCGATCGCTACAAGCAGGCGTTCAAGCAGCCGCGCAAGTTGTCCGAAGTGCTCGCCAGCGCACTGGGTGACGATTGCGACTACATCGGCGTGTTCATCCCCGGTGGCCATGGCGCGTTGATCGGCTTGCCGCAAAGCGAGGAGGTCGGACAGGTGCTGCAATGGGCTGCGGACAACGACAAATTCGTCATCACCCTGTGCCATGGCCCGGCGGCACTGCTGGCTGGCGGCAAGCTCTACGATGGCTACAAGATCTGCGCCTTCCCGGATGAGCTGGACGCCAAGACCCCGGACATCGGCTACATGCCCGGCCACCTGACCTGGAAATTCGGTGAGCGCCTGGGTCGGCAGGGCGTGACCATCATCAACGAAGGTATATCCGGCGCCGTGCACCAGGACCGCAAGCTGCTCACCGGCGACAGCCCGCTGGCTGGCAATGCGCTGGGCAAGCTGGCCGCAGGCGCCTTGCTCAAGGCGGTCAACGGCCAGTGAGCGACATGCCGTTCGACAAGCTGGTGCAAGCGGTCCAGCACATCGAGCAAGCCACCACCCTGGCCATTGTCCAGGCGGCCGTGCGCAGCGTTGCGCGGCCGCTGGGCTATGACCGCTACGTGCTGTTCAGCGCCAGTGCCGCGCGCGACGAAGTGGTCGAGCGCATTCTCTGGGTGGAGGGGGCCTGGTTCGGCGAGGGGCAACCTGTCGATGCGCAGACCTACATTCGCCATTGCCCGGTCAACCGTCACCTGCTGAGCGCGCGCGCGCCGTTTTTCTGGAGCAAATGCCAGGAGGCGGACGGCGAGCGTTATCACGTGGTGAGGACACCAAGCGGGCCGGGCGTGCATGGCTTGCAGGTGCCGGTGTTCGGCCCGGCAGGGTTGGAGGGCGCCATGAGCCTGGGCGGGCAGCGCATCGAGGCGAGCGCCGGTGTGCGCCTGGGTTTGGCCTTGCTGGCCAATGCCGCCTTCAGCAACGCCCGGCGGCTGCTGGAAGCGCCACCGGGGTTGGGGCCGTTGTCCGAGCGCGAGCGCCAGGTGCTGGCCTGGACCGCCGCCGGCCAGCGCCAGGCCGATATCGCCGCCACCCTGGGGTTGTCGCTGCGCACCGTGGAGAACCACCTGCGCGCAGCGCGCCGACGCCTGGGCGTCAGCACCACCGCCCAGGCGATTCGCCTCGCCCTGGGCAGTGGCGCGCTCGACTGACTCAGCCCTTGTGCGCGACGTTCAGCACCACTTTGCCGACGTGCCGGCCAGACTCCATCAGCGCATGGGCCTGGCTGGCCGCCGCCAAGGGGAAGGTGGCGTGGATCAGCGGCTTGACCGCGCCGCTGCGCACATGGGGCCAGGCCTTGGCCTGCAGCTCGGCGAGGATCGCCGCCTTGTCGTCGGCGCTGCGCGCGCGCAAGGTCGAGCCGATATGGGTCAGGCGCTTGGTGAGCATGGGGAACAGGTCGAGCTCGGTGGCCGGGCCCTTGATCACGCCAATCTGCACGATGCGCCCGTCCATGGCCGCAGCCTTGAAGTTGCGCGCGACATAGTCGCCGGCAATGATATCGACGATCACATCGACGCCACGGCCTTCGGTGTGCAGCAGCACCTGCTCGACGAAGTCCTCGCGGCTGTAGTCGATGGCGACATCGGCGCCCAATGCAAGGCTCGCCGCCTGTTGCCCAGGGCCGTTGACCGTGGTGAATACCTGCGCCGCGCCCAGGGCCTTGGCCAGTTGCGTGGCGGTGGTGCCGATGCCCGAGGCGCCGCCGTGGATCAGCACGCGCTCGCCGGCCTTGAAGCCGCCGCGCTGGAACAGGTTGACCCAGACGGTCATGAAGGTTTCCGGCAGCGCCGCGCCCTCGACCATCGACAGGTTATCGGGCAGGTGCGCGGTGGTACGCTCGTCGGCCACGGCGTACTCGGCGTAGCCGCCGCCCTGGACCAGGGCGATGACCGCGTCGCCCAGGGCGAAGCCCTTGACCTGCGCGCCGAGCGCGACCACCTTGCCGGCGATCTCCAGGCCGGGGATGTCCGGGGCGCCGGCAGGTGGATCGTACAGGCCCTTGCGTTGCAACAGGTCGGGGCCATTGACGCCAGCGGCGTGAACCTGGATCAGCACCTCGCGTGGGCCAGGTTGCGGCGTGGCGTGGGTGGCGGCTTGCAAGACCTGCGGGCCGCCAGGCTGGGTGATGTCGATGGCGGTCATGTGACTGGGAACGGTGTGACGCATGAGGACCTCTGTCATTCTGAAGAAAGGTGCGTCACAGGGTATGGAACACGGCCGCAGCCGTCGCGCGGCGATTTTGCGCCGCACCCTTGCAGATTTTCTTCAACCAAACGCACGTGTAGGTAGGAGCCAGCCTTGCTGGCGAAGCAGGCGGCGCGGTGGATGCCACCGATGCAGCCCCTCTTGGAGTAAACGCATGAATTGGGATGACGCCCGCATGCTGCTGGCCTTGAGCCGTGAGCAGACCCTGCGCCGCGCCGCGCGGCTGCTGCGAGTCGACCAGGCCACGGTGGGCCGGCGCGTGGCGGCACTGGAGGCAGACCTGGGATCGACGCTGTTCCTGCGCACCCCTGGCGGCTACCAGCTGACCGCCATCGGCGAGGTGGCGGTGGAAATGGCGCAGAAGATGGAGCACGCCGCATTGGAGCTGGCTCGGCGTACCCGCGGCGCCGACAACGAAGAGGCCGGCGAGGTACGTATCGCCACCACCGACTCGCTGGCCCACGAGTTCGTCATTCCCGCGTTGCGCGCGCTACGCCAGAGCCACCCCGAGGTCCGCGTGGTGCTCAGCGGCGGCTCGGATATCGTCAACCTGTCGCAACGCGAGACCGACATTGCCATTCGCAACCAGCGGCCGGACAGCCCCGACCTGGTGCTGCGCAAGCTGGCCAGTTGGCAGATGGGCTTGTTCGCCGCAGAGGACTATCTGCAGCGCCACGGCCTGCCGCAAGACGGCAGTTTCGCCGGGCATGACCTGGTGGTGTACGAGCCTTACTGGCGCGGCCAGGCGCAGCCGACCCTGGTGGACGTGCCGATCAGCGAGGGCCGGGTGGTGATGGCGGCCAACGCCAGCATGCTGTTGCGCCGGGCTATCCATGAGGGGCTGGGGATCGGCGAGATTCCGCTCGAGCTTGGCCAGCGCGATGGTTTGCGCCGGGTGTGGCCGCAACGCACCCGGGCGCAGCCCTACGAGGTATGGATGGTCACCCACCAGGACCTGCGCCACACCGCGCGGGTACGCGCGGTGATCGAGCGGTTGGTGGCGGCCTTCGAGTGACGATCTGGCGCCTACAGCAAGCGGCTTTAGCCGCGAACAGCGAAAGGATCAGTACACCGAGCGTGCAGCCGTGCTCGGCGCGCTGTCCTTGAACGTGCCCAGCAACCCCTGCAAGCCACGCATCAGCACCGTGGTATCCACCCCCACCGCGACGAATGCCGCGCCGAGCTGGATATAGCGACGTGCCAGCTGCTCGTCGGCACTGAGGATCCCCGCCGCCTTGCCGGCCTGGCCGATGCGCAGGATGGCCTGCTCGATGGCCGCCTGTACCTCGGGATGCCCAGGATTACCCCGGTGGCCCATGGCGGCGCTGAGGTCGGCCGGGCCGATGAACACCCCGTCGACACCGTCCACCGCGCAGATGGCGTCAAGATTGGCCAGGCCCTCGCGGTTTTCGATCTGCACCAGCAGGCAAACCTGGTCGTCGGCGCGATCCAGATAGTCAGGAATGCTGTTCCAGCGTGAGGCGCGGGCCAGGGCGCTGCCAACCCCGCGTATACCCGCCGGCGGGTAGCGGGTCGCGCGTACCAGTTGGCGGGCCTGTTCGGCGCTCTCGACCATCGGCACCAGCAAGGTTTGCGCGCCGATATCGAGCAGTTGCTTGATCAGCGCGATATCGCCGATGACCGGGCGTACCACGGCCTGGCCAGGGTAGGGCGCCACGCCCTGCAGTTGGCCGAGCAGGCTGCGCAGGTCATTGGGGGCGTGCTCGCCATCGAGCAGCAACCAATCGAAGCCGACGCTGGCGGCCAGCTCTGCGCAGTACGGGTCGGCCAGGCCCAGCCACAGGCCGATTTGCGCCTGGCCGCCGCGCAGCCGTTGCTTGAAGCTGTTGATAGGCATGTCCATGGATTGTCCTTACACAAAACGGCAGGCGATCGAACCGAGCTGGTCGTAATCGACATGGAAGGTGTCGCCGGGGCGCGCTGCCACCGGGCGGGTGAAGGAGCCGCCGAGAATCACCTGGCCGGCCTCCAGGCCGACGTCGTGGGCCGCCAGTTTGTTGGCCAGCCAGGCCACGCCCTTGGCCGGGTGGTTGAGCACGGCGGCGGACACCCCGGACTCTTCGATCACGCCGTTGCGGTAGAGCACCGCCGGCACCTTGCGCAGGTCGATCTGGCCGGGCCGCACGGCCCGCCCGCCCAGGACCACCCCCGCGTTGGCGGCGTTGTCGGAAATAGTATCGAACACCTTGCGGGTGGCCCCGGTGTGCGGGTCGATCTGCTGGATGCGCGCGTCGATGATCTCCAGGGCCGGCATCACCCATTCGCTGGCCTCGAGCACATCGAACAGGGTCACGCCGGGGCCCTTGAGTGGCTTGCCGAGGATGAACGCCAGTTCCACCTCGACCCGCGGCACGATGAAGCGCGCGAAGGGGATGTCGCTGCCTTCGTCGAAGAACATGTCGTCGAGCAGCGCGCCGTAGTCAGGCTCGGTGATGTTCGAGGAGACCTGCATGGCGCGGGAAGTAAGGCCGATCTTGTGGCCGACCAGGCGGCGGCCATCCTTGATCTTCTGGTTCACCCAGGCGCGCTGGATGGCGTAGGCGTCCTCGATGCTGATCGCAGGGTATTCCAGGGAAAACTGGCCGACCTGTTCGCCGGCGCGCTCGGCCTGGTCGAGGCGCGCGGCGGCTTGCTGGATGATAGGGGCGTCGAGCATGGAAACCTCAGGGCTGGCGGCTGAACAAGGGGTGCAGGCTGCTGTGCTTGGCGTCGTACACCTGGGCCTGGCTTTCGTCGATCTGCACGGTCAGGCCCACCGGGCGCCGCGCGAGCAACGGGTCCAGGTGCCGGCGCAACACGCCCAGCAACTGCTCGCCGACCTGGCGATGGACACTGGCGCTGCGCCCCGCGCCCATGCGCAGGTTGGCGTAGACGAAGCCATAGTCGCCCTGGCCGTCGGCGATCGCCGCATGGGCCGCTGGGTAGGCCAGCACCCGGGTGCCGCCGGTGGGGAACACCTGGCGGTCGCTTTCATCGCGCTGGGCGAGCATGCAGTCGGCGAGGGCGCGGCACAGCGCGGGCAGGTCGCTGTCGGTTTCGATGTCCGGGCTGTAGAGCAGGACCAGATGGGGCATGCGGATGCTCCTTAAAGGCGGCTGGTGGAGGCCACGCCGGCCGGGTTCGAGGCCTGGGCGGCGGGGATGGCGGCGCCGTCCTGCGCGGTGACCGGAAAGATCGCGTTGATCTGGCCGGTACCGGACGAGCCGAAGTAGGGCGTGACCACTTCGGCCTTGCCGTCGTAGCGCGACCAGCCCAGGGCGCCGAGGAGCATGGCGGTGTCGTGCATGAAGCCCTCGCCATGGCCCTTGACCGCGTATTCGGGCAGCATCGCGCAGAAGTCGGCCCAGTCGCCGTCCTGCCACATGCGCACCACGCGGTGATCGAGGGTTTCCAGGAACGGGCTCCAGACCTGGGTGGCGAACGCTGGGGCCTGGCCGTTCTGGGCGAAGCGGTGCGACAGCGAACCGCTGGCCAGGAAGGCCACGTTGCCGTCGTAGTGATCCTCGACCGCGCGGCGCATGGCCCAGCCCAGGCGCGCGCTGTCGTTGAGGTAGTGCGAGGTGCACAGCGCCGAGACCGAAATCACCTTGAAATGGCGGTCGGCGTTCATGTAGCGCATCGGCACCAGGGTGCCGTATTCCGGGGCCAGGGTGGTGGCGTCATGGGCCATGGTCTCCACGCCCAGGCGGTTGCATGCCTGCGCCAGCAGGTGGCCCAGCTCGGGGTTGCCGGGGAAGCCGTAGTTCATGTTGGCGATGAAATGCGGCAGTTCGTTGCTGGTGTAGAGGCCTTCGAACTGCGCTGCGCAGTTGATGTGGTAGTTGGCGTTGACCAGCCAGTGGGTGTCGAACACGACGATGGTGTCCACGCCCAGTTCCCGGCAGCGTCGGCCGATCTCGTGGTGGCCGTCGATGGCCGCCTGGCGAAAGCCCTGGCGCGGGCCGGGCAGCTCCGACAGGTACATCGACGGCACGTGGGTGATCTTGGCGGCGAGCGCGAGTTTACCCATGGGAATCTCCTGTGATTGTTGTTGTGCTCCGAGGGTGGCGGGGCAAGTCGCCGTTGCGGCTTGCCCCGCGATGCCGTCAGACGCCCCAGCGCGGAATGTGATGGCTACCCATGGATATACACACGTTCTTGATCTCGGCGAAGACCTCGAAGCTGTATTGCCCCCCCTCGCGGCCGGTGCCCGAGCCCTTGACCCCGCCGAATGGCTGGCGCAGGTCGCGCACG
Source organism: Pseudomonas muyukensis (assembly GCF_019139535.1). Taxonomy (NCBI): domain Bacteria; kingdom Pseudomonadati; phylum Pseudomonadota; class Gammaproteobacteria; order Pseudomonadales; family Pseudomonadaceae; genus Pseudomonas; species Pseudomonas muyukensis. Next base: position 3,362,667 of record NZ_CP077073.1, read on the forward strand.
TTCTGGCTGTTGATGAACACCATCCCCGCCTCGATCCCGCGGGCCAGGCGGTGGGCCTTGCCGATATCCTGGGTCCAGATGTACGAGGCCAGGCCGTACTCGGTGTCGTTGGCCAGTCGCAGCGCCTCGGCTTCGTCTTTGAACGGGATCAGGCACACCACCGGGCCGAAGATTTCCTCCTGGGCGATGCGCATCTGGTTGTTCACATCGGCGAACACGGTCGGCTGGATGAACTGCCCCTTGGCCAGGTGCGCCGGCAAGCCCGCCGGGCGCTCCAGGCCACCGGCCAGCAGGCGCGCGCCTTCTTCCAGGCCAATGCGGATATAGCCGGTGACCTTGTCGTAATGCTGCTGGGTGATCATCGAGCCGACCTGGGTCTTCGGGTCGGTCGGGTCGCCGACGAGCAGGCGCTTGGCGCGGGCGGCGAATTCGGCGACGAACTGCGGGTACACACTTTCCTGGATGAAGATCCGGCTGCCGGCGGTGCAGCGCTCGCCGTTGAGCGAAAAGATGGTGAACAGCGCGGCGTCCAGGGCGCGCTCGAGGTCGGCGTCCTCGAAGATCAGCACCGGCGACTTGCCGCCCAGTTCCATCGAGTACTTCTTCAGGCCCGCGCTCTGCATGATCTTGCGGCCGGTGGCGGTGCCGCCGGTGAAGGAGATCGCCCGCACGTCCGGGTGACGCACCAGGGCATCGCCCGCGGTGGCGCCATAGCCCTGGATCACGTTGAGCACGCCGTCAGGGATGCCGGCCTCGACCGCCAGGCGGCCCAGTTCGTTGGCGGTCAGCGGCGACAGCTCGCTCATCTTCAGCACTGCGGTGTTGCCCAGGGCCAGGCATGGCGCGGTCTTCCAGGTGGCGGTCATGAATGGCACGTTCCACGGCGACACCAGGGCGCACACGCCCACCGGCTGGTACAGGGTGTAGTTGAGCATCTGGTCGTCCACCGGGTAGCTGTGGCCATCCATGCGCGTGCACACCTCGGCGAAGAAGTCGAAGTTGTGCGAAGCGCGGGGGATCAGCACATTGCGCGTCTGGTGGATCGGCAGGCCGGTGTCCAGGGTTTCCAGTTCGGCCAGCTGCGGCACGTTCTGCTCGATCAGCTCGCCCAGGCGGCGCATCAGCCGGGCCCGCTGCCTGGCCGGGGTATTGGCCCATTTCGGGAAGGCCGCCTTGGCCGCGGCCACGGCCTGGGCGACTTCCTCGGCAGTGCCACTGGCGACCTCGGCGATCGCCTCGCCGGTGGCGGGGTTGTAGTTGACGAAGGTGTCGCGGCTCTCGACTTCGCGGCCGTCGATCCAGTGCTTGATCATGCTGTTGCCTCTTGTGCGTGACGGGCGAAGAACTCGGCTTCGCTGACGATTCGGTTGACCAGGCGAGCGACGCCTTGCACCTCCACCACCACTTCATCGCCCGGCACCACGTCGGCCAGGCCTTCCGGCGTACCGGTGGCGATCATGTCGCCAGGTTGCAAGGTCATGAAGCTGGAGAAGTATTCGATCAGGTAGGGGATGTCGAAGATCATGTCCGCGGTGCTGCCTTCCTGCTTCAGCTCACCGTTGACCCAGGTGCGCAGCTTGAGGTTGGACGGGTCCGGCACATCGGCGCTGTCGACGATCCACGGGCCCACGGGGGTGGTGGCATCGCGGTTCTTCACCCGCAGGTTGGGGCGGTAGTAGTTCTCCAGGTAGTCGCGGATGGCGTAGTCGTTGCACACCGTGTAGCCGGCCAGGTAGTCCAGGGCATTCTCGCGACGCACGTTGCGCGCCGGCTTGCCGATCACGGCCACCAGTTCGCACTCGTAGTGCATGTACTTGACGTTGTCCGGGCGCCAGGTCACCTGGTCGTGGCCGGTGTAGGTGCCTGGCGACTTGATGAAGGCAAGCGGTTCGCTGGGCGCGGTGAAGGCCAGCTCGGCGGCGTGGTCGGCGTAGTTCAGGCCCAGGGCGAACATGCTGCCGGTGGCCGGTGGCAGCCAGGTGACCTGGTCGGCCTGGATCAGGCGGCCGTCGGCCAGGCGCAGTTGCTGGTCGGCCTCGACGATGGCCTGGTGGACCCGGCCATCGAACTGGATACGAGCGTGCTTCATGGGGCGAGTCCTTGTTCGGCGACGATAGGGGTGCTGAGCTGGCCAAGGCCGTCGATCTCAACCGTCACCTGGTCGCCCGGCAGCACGTCGACGCGGCCTTCCGGGGTGCCGGTGATCAGCACGTCGCCGGCATGCAAGGTCATGAACTCGCTGATCTCGGCGATCAACTGCGCAACGCTGCGCACGCAGTTGGCGGTGTTGTTCTGCTGGCGCAACTCGCCGTTGACCCACAGGCGAATACCCAGCGCATCAGGGTTGGTGACCTGCGCCGCCGGCACCAGTGCTGGCCCCAGCGGGCAGAAGCCATCGCGGCACTTGGCCTTGACCGCCGGGCGGTAGTAGCTGTCCTCGGGCAGGCTGAACTCGTTGACCAGGGTGTAGCCGGCCACATGCTCCAGGGCCTTGGCCACGCTCACGCGGCTGGCGTCCTTGCCGATCACCACGCCCAGGGCAGGGCCAGGTTGCAGGCGTTCGACTCCCGAGGGGTAGGTCAAGGCCTGGCCGTGCCCGTTACGGGTGTTGGGGGTCTTGATGAACAGCACCGGCTTGACCGGCGGTTGCCGGTAGGGCGCTGCATGGAAGGACGCCAGGTGCTGCTGGAGCAGGCCCTGGTAGTTCAGGGCGACGCCGAACAGGCTGCCGCTGGCGACCTCGTGCAAGGCACGGCTCATGCTTTTCTCCTGCGCTCTGCGAAGCATGGGGGTATGCTTCATGGTGTTTTTGTTAATGTGTTAACGTTATATTTAATATGTTAACGATCGTCAAGGCATCGACGCTGCCAAGGTGACGATCGCGGGCAGTCCAACCGGCACGAGAACAACAATGAAAGCGCGACAGCCGATCCCCAACATCAATATCGGGCAGGTCTACGACCAGCGTTACAGCGACAGCGAGGTGCACTACGACCGGCTCGGCAACCTGGCCGGTTTCTTTGGCCGCAACATGCCGGTGCATCGCCATGACCGGTGCTTCCAGGTGCATTACGTCAAGACCGGCAGCGTGCGGGTGTTGCTCGACGACCAGCGCTTCCACGAGGCCGGGCCGATGTTCTTCCTGACCCCGCCGACCATCCCCCATGCCTTCGTCACCGAGGCGGACGCCGACGGCCATGTGCTGACCGTGAGCCAGCAACTGGTCTGGCAACTGTTGCAGGCCGAGCCGGGGCTGGGCAGCAACCCGCGCTTGGCGCCTGCCTGTGTCGCCCTGGGGCCGTTGCAGGGCCAGGCCGGCGAGCAGGCGCGGCGCCTGGAGCAGTTGCTCGACCTGCTGGGCAGCGAGGTTGGCCAGGGCCAGGTGGGGCAGGGCACGGCACTGCAGGACCTGGCGCGGCTGGTGATGATCAGCCTGTTGCGCCTGAGCGCCAATGCGTTGCCGGCCAACCCGGCGCGGCACGAGGACTTGCAGGTGTTCCGCCGCTTCAACGAGCTGATCGAGCGCCACTACCTGGACCACTGGACGCTGCCGGCGTACGCGGCGGCGCTGGGGGTCACCGAGGCGCGCCTGAACGATGTGTGCCGGCGAATCGCCGACTTGCCGTCCAAGCGCCTGGTGTTCGAGCGGCTGATGCAGGAGGCGCGGCGGCTGCTGTTGTATTCCGGCGGTTCGGCCAATGCGATCTGCTACCAGCTGGGGTTCAAGGATCCGGCGTACTTCAGCCGGTTCTTCCAGCGCCATGCTGGCACCACGCCGGGGGAGTACCGCCTGCGCCAGGCGGGGTTGCGCTGAACGGCTCAGGTGGGTGCCGGGTGTTGCCAGGGGGCTGGACAGGGTGGGGGCAAATGGTTTTCACTTTATTAATATCTTAATAAAACCAGCCCTTTATCCTGATGACTCAACCTAGACCCTCACTGACCTTGACCTTGTTGCAGGCCCGCGAAGCGACCATGGCGTTCTTCCGTCCGGCCCTCAATGCCCACGACCTGACCGAACAGCAATGGCGGGTGATCCGCATCCTGCGCCAGCAGGGCGAGCTGGAGAGCCACCAGTTGGCGGATTTGGCGTGCATTCTCAAACCCAGCATGAGCGGGGTGCTCAAGCGCCTGGAGCGCGATGGCCTGGTGGGGCGGCGCAAGTCGCCGGAGGACCAGCGGCGGATCTTCATCAGCCTGACCGTGCGTGGGCAGCAGGCGTTTCTGGCGATGAGCGAGGAGATGGAGCGTAATTACCAGGAGATCCAGCGACAGTTTGGCAGTGACAAGTTGGAGCAGTTGATGGGATTGTTGAACGAACTGAAGAAGGTCAAGCCCTGAGCAGGGGACTGCCGTAAATCATGCAGCGCCTATTAGACCGAGCGCCGCCCGCGCGGCGCTCGGTTTCACAGGCGCTGCAAGGGTTGTGGCGAACCCCTGGTGCTGCTCACGCGGTCAATGCCCCTCACAAACAACATCGACCTGGCTGCCGCCGCCAATCACCGACTCGCCATCTGCAATGAATCGTCGAGGATCTTCAGCAAGGACGCCGCCCGCCGGGCAAACACCGCTGGGTTCGCGTACAGCAACTCCACATGCAGGCTGTCGATGATCCCCAGGTAAGCATCCCCATAAAGCTCCAGCTTGTTGCCATCGCTGCGCGCCCAGCCATGACGTTCGCGCAGGGCCTGGCAGAAGCCCTGGCGAATCTGCTCCAGGTAAGCCTCGAAGCCCCCCGTGACCACCGCACGTATCGACACCGGCGGCAAGAACGCCGTGCGCAACACAAACCGCAGGTTGGCCGAGCCAGCATAGCGCTCGGCCAAATGCAGCGGATGCCAGTGCCCCGGCGCCTCGCCAGCCGCCGATTCCTGGCTGAAACCCAACGCCACATAGGCCGTTTCCGCCGCCAGCGCCCGCTCGAACGCACACACGAACAACGCGTCCTTGTTGGCGAAATGGGCATACAGCGAAGCCTTGCGCATCCCCGCCAACGCCGCGATCTCGCTCAGCGACGAGCCGTCGTAGCCATGCTCGGCGAAATGCTCCACCGCGTGATCGCAGACACGGGCGGCAGAAGGGGTCAGGGCTTTCAAGGCGGTCACTCCGGGTTGGCACTGCAGGACGAGGCGCTGATTGTGTTGGCCCGGGCCGCGCGGGTCAAACCCACGATCAACAGCGCCGATGCCGCCAGCAACCAAGCCCAGGCTTGCGGGCCGAGGGTCGCCAGGTGGCCGGCCAGGGGGGTCGCGCTCGAGGCGATCACCAGCTGCAAGGCACCGAGCAACGCCGCGGTGGAGCCAACATCACGCTGCTGCGAGGACATCGCCAAGGCCATCAGCGTGGCTTCGCAGATGCCCAAACCAAACAGCGCCAGCACCACGCCGGCCAACAGCAGCGGCAAGCCAGCGCCGGTGATCCCGGCCAGCACCATCAGCACGGCGCCAGCCCCCATGCACAGCGCGCCCCACCAGGCCACCTGTGCCACGCCGTGCGCCACTACCCAACGCCCGGACAACGCCGCGCCGAGCAGGATGGCCACGCCACAGCTGCCGAACAGCAAGCCGAAGTGCGCGCTGGATAGCCCGAAATGCTGCTGGTAGACGTAGGCAGAGCCGGCAATGTAGGCGAACAGGAAGAAGAACACCGCCGACAGCGCCAGGGCCGGACGCAGGAATGCGCCGTCGCCACCGATGCGTGCGTAGGTGCGCAGCACCGTGTCCGGCGCCAGGCGCACCCGCGCGCTGGCGGGCAGGGTTTCGCCAAGGCTCAGCAGCGAGTTGACCAGGGTCAGCAGGCCCAGGCCCGCCAGCACCAGCATGACCGCCCGCCAACCATAGGCGGCATCCACCAGGCCACCCACCGCTGGGGCGAGAATCGGCGCCAGGCCCTCGATGGTCATCAGCAGGGCGAAGATCTGCGCGGCGCGGGCACCGTCGGCGACATCGCGGACCATGCTCATGATCACCACCAAGGTCAAGGCACTGGCCAGGCCCTGCACCAGCCGCGCTATCAGCAGGGCCGGCAGCGAGTCGGCCGCGGCGGCGGCGAACGATGCCAGGGTGAACACCAGCAACCCGGCGAGCAGCGGCCGGCGACGCCCCAGGGCATCCACCAACGGGCCGAACAGCAACTGGCCAGCCCCCATGGCCAGCAGGAACACCGTCAGGGTCAGTTGCACCTGGGGATAGCCAGTGCCGAAGTCACGGGCCATTTCCGGCAGGCTGGCCAGGTACATGTCGACGGCCGAGGGGCCAAGGGCGCCGATCAGGGCGAGGGAGGCGGCGAAGCGCAGGTTGCAGGTGCTGGGCATGACGGGTGTATCCACAAGGTGAAAATGATACCTACCGACCGGTAGGTTGTGCGCAGGTTAGCCAGCTGGCCGCTGGCGGTCAATACACCGCTGCTGGATGGCCAGCAACTCGCGCCCCGGCAGCTGCTTGCGCGCCAAATGCATCCTTGCCGCTTGTTTAGCGCCACCGGTCCGACGGCCTGGGAAAAAACCGAATCTGCCGTGCTTGCCCGCACTCCCAATGCTGTACGGCACTGCCGTGCATTCATTCCCCAAGCCACATGAGGTTTTGCAACCATGGCCAACAAAGACAGCAACATGACCGGCCGTCAGGACAGCAACAAGACCGGCAGCCAGGGTGGAACGAAGAACCCCGGCAACTTTGCCAATGACCGCGAGAAAGCCTCCGAAGCCGGCCGCAAGGGCGGGCAGAGTTCCGGCGGTGGCAACCGCCAGAGCGAGTCCGGTCGCAAGGGCGGGCGGGCGTAAGTGAGGCCACGCAGTGCCAGGCGGCCTGGCACTGCGCACACCGGCAAAGGAGAATCCCATGCGCATCACCCCCGTGCTCTGCCTGCTGGCCAGCCTGACCCTGCTCGGCGGTTGCTTCGATCGCGACAACGATCACCCGGCCAAGGATGCCGACCCGAGCAAACCGTCGCTGCAGATGCAGCAACCCGACACCCCCAGCCCAGCGCCCGAAACCAAGCCGCAGCAACCCTGAGCGAGGTACCTGGCATGACGGCGATGGCCAGCAAGGGTGCACGCACTGCTTCCGAGGCCTTGGCGCGACGCTATCGGGCGCTGCTGGCGGGGGGCTGCGGGCGAGCCTGGCTCGAGCGCCAACTGCGCCACGTCCAGGCAATGCCCGACGACCTGCCCGACGATCCGCAGCAGTTGCCAGGCTGGGCCCTGGCCCACGTCAGCGCGGTGGCCGAGGCACACGCCGCTTATCTGCGGCAACGCCAGGAGGGCGGGCCCCGGCGCTACTTCGCCAATCGCGCCCACGCCCTGTGGTTCCTGCAACAAGTGGCCCCGACCAAGGCGGTCGACGGTGCCTGGCTGCACGGCACCCTGCGCCACTGGCGCGACCCGCGTTACCACGGGCTGATCCGCACCTTTCTCGAGGAACTGGGCAATGGCGACCCGCGGTGCAACCATGTGTTGATCTATCAGCGCCTGCTCAGCCGCCTCGGCTGCCTGCAAGGCCCGCCGCTCAAGCCCGAACGCTACCTGCAGGGGGCCCTGCAGCTGGCCCTGGGGCAGCAGTGCGAGCAGCGCTTGCCCGAAGTGATCGGCTACAACCTCGGCTACGAACAACCACCACTGCACCTGCTGATAACCACCCACGAACTGGCCGAGCTGGGCATCGACGCCCATTATTTCCAGCTGCACGTAACCATCGACAACGCCGCCAGCGGCCATGCCTGCCGCGCGCTGGAAAGCCTGCGCCTGCTGCAACCCAGCAGCGCCGGCGAGGCGTTCTACCAACGGCTCAGGCAAGGCTATCGGCTCAACGACCTGGGCCTGGACACGCCTTCGTTGATCGCCACCTTCGACCTCGAACACGAACTGCTCGGCGCCCTGGAGCGCAAGCGGGTGTATGGCCAGTTCATGCATTCGGACCGTTGCCGCCTGCAAGGGCGCACCATCAACCAATGGCTCGCCGAGCCGGGGGCCATGGCCGCCTTTCTCGACGCCTTGCAGGCCCAGGGCTGGGTCGAGCGCAATCGCAACCCGCTGCACAGCCGGTTGTGGGCGCTGATCGAAGGGCCGACGGCAGCCATGTTCGGGGTCTTCAGCGCCTACGAGAAACAACTGTGGCACGACTGGATCGCCGGTAGCTGGCAAGGCCCCAGTGTCCGCCGGGTAATGCCGGGCCAATGGGAACAGGACCTGGCGCTGGAACCCGCAGTTCCTTGCGCGGCGCCAGCATCGACAATCGACGGGCTGATCGCCGCCATGGCCGGCAACCGTCATGCCGAGCCCGCGGGCCTGCGCGCCACCCGCGACTACATCCGCGCCACCGGCCTTGCCCAGGGAGGACCCTGCTGATGCTGCTCGACCAGACCCAGGCCCGCGCCGACCAGGCCTTGCTGCAATTGGGCCGGCGCCTGCGCGCCGATGGCTACCACTTCACCTGCGTGAGCCCGGCGACCCAGGCCCGGGTCAACGCCCGCCCTGGGGCGCAACGGGCAGGCAACCTGCGCGAGGTGTTCGGCTGGAGCCGGCCGTTTGCAGGCGCGCTGATCAGTGCCGATGAGCTGGAGCAACTGCAAACGGCTGGCGTACTGGTGACGCAGGGCGAACTGCTGCGCAGCACGGTGCGCTGGTCGAGCCTGGATGATTTGCTGCTACTGCATTCGGCCTGGCCCACCGAACGCCGCGACGCGGTGTTCTTCGGCCCGGACAGCTATCGCTTCGCCCAGGTCATCCGCGATCACCTGCAACACGGCCCCAGGCGCGTGCAACATGCCGTGGACATTGGCTGCGGCGCCGGTGTCGGCGCGCTGCTGATCGCCCAGGCGGCGCCCCATGCCCAGGTCAGCGCGGTGGACATCAACCCCCTGGCCCTGCGCTATACCGCGATCAATGCCGCGCTGGCCGGCGTGGCCAACGTCTCGGTGGAACCCAGCGACCTGCTCGACGGCATCAGCGGCCACTTCGACCTGATCGTCGCCAACCCGCCGTACATGCTCGACGCTGCCCGGCGCACCTACCGGCATGGCGGCGGTGCGCTGGGCGCGGAACTGTCGCTGCGTATCGTCGAACAGGCCCGCGAGCGCCTGGCCCCCGGTGGCACCTTGCTGTTGTACAGCGGCGTGGCCATGGTCGAAGGCCATGACGCGCTGCTCGAGGCGATCCGCCTGCGCCTGGCGGGGCCCGCATTCAGCTGGCACTACCGCGAGCTCGACCCGGACGTGTTCGGCGAACAACTGCTCGAACCCGGCTACGAGCACGTCGAACGCATCGCCGCGGTGGCCCTGACCGTCACCCGCATGGCGTGACGCGGCCATGGCTCGGCCCTGCACCTTCGGCATCGAGCAAGAGTACCTGCTGGTCGACGCGGCCAGTGGCCGGGTGCTGGCCAAGCCACCGGCGGCGGTGGAGCGGCGCTGTCGGCAGATCCTCGGTGGCCACTTCGCTGAAGAAATGTTCCGCTGCCAGGTCGAGCTGGTCTCTCCAGTGTTCGACACCTTGCACCAGGCCCAGGGTTTCTTCGCCGAGCGTCGCCAGCAGCTGGACGCGGCCTTGGGCACCCTGGGCGTCGGCCTGTATGGCGCGGCCAGCCATCCCGGCGCGCAGTGGTCGCGCCAGCAGCCACGCGCTACGCCGCATTACCGGCAACTGTTCGACGACTACCGCCTGGTGGCCCGGCGCAGCCTGCTCAACGGCCTGCATGTGCATGTCGGCGTGCCGCCCGGCATCGACCGCATGCAGGTGATCAACCGCGTGCTGTACTGGTTGCCGCTGTTCTTGTTGCTGAGCACCTCGTCGCCGTTGTGGGGTGGGCAGGTCAGCGGCTACATGAGCTACCGGCGGGTGATCTGTGGCGAGTGGCCGCACATGGGCCTGCCTGAGCCCCTGGCCGACTGGAGCGCTTACCAACGCTACCGGGCGCTGCTGCAGCGCACCGGCACGCTGGCCGAGGACGGCGACTTCTGGTGGGCGATACGCCCGTCGCGGCGCTTTCCCACGGTGGAACTGCGCATCTGCGATGGCTGCCCGCGGCTGGCGGATGCCCTGGCCATCGCCGGGCTGTTCCGGCACCTGGTCGAGCAGTGCATCCGGCCAGCGAGCGAGCCGCAGCCAAACAGCCGCGAGTGGCGCTGGGTCACCCAGGAAAACTACTGGCGGGCCATGCGTGATGGCCGTCACGGCAGCTTCATTGGTTTGCACGAGCAGTTGCCGGTGACCGCCGAGGGCTGGCTGGCGCAGCTGCTGGCACAGCATCCGGTCGACAGCGTCGATGCCGAGCGCGCGGCGCTGCACGCCCGGCGGATACTGCGCGAGGGCACCAGCGCCGAGCGCCAGCTCGAGGCCTTGGCACAGGGGCTGGGGGCGGTCGTGGCGCAGGTGCTGGACGACCATCTGTCGCTGAGCGCGCCAGGTTGAACAAACCATCGCAGGCAGGTTGCCCTCGAACGCAGTAGGGCGCCAGCGCGGGGCCAACCCGCCCACGGTGCCCGCCCATTCACCCAGGAGCCGGCCCATGTCCAGCAAGCCGCAAGACCAATACAGCCTGCAAAATCCCCTGACCCAGTATCCCCATCCGCCATTCCCGGCCCAGGGCCAGGCCGCTCCCGGCCTGGATGCCAAGATGCAACCCAAGCCTGACCACGGCGAAAGCACCTACCGGGGTTTTGGCCGCCTGGCGCGGCGACGCGCCTTGATCACCGGCGCCGATTCGGGAATAGGGCGCGCCGTGGCCATCGCCTTTGCCCGCGAAGGCGCCGATATCGCCCTGAACTACCTGCCCAGCGAAGAGCGCGACGCCCGTGAAGTGGTGCAACTGATCGAGGCCGAAGGGCGCAAGGCGGTGCCACTGCCGGGCGACCTGAAGGATCCGCGCTTGTGCAGCCAACTGGTGGACCAGGCTCATGAACAGCTTGGCGGCCTGGATATCCTGGTCAACGTCGCGGGCAAGCAGGAGGCGCGCAAGGACATTGGCCAGATCAGCCACGAACAGTTCGACCACACCCTCAAGACCAACGTCTATGCGTTGTTCTGGCTGTGCCAGGCTGCGGTGCCGCTGATGCCGGCGGGGGCGACCATCATCAACACCGCGTCGATCCAGTCGTACCAGCCTTCGGCGACCTTGCTCGACTATGCCACCACCAAGGCGGCGATCGTCGCCTTCACCAAGGCCTTGGCCAAGCAGGTGGTCGAGCGCGGCATCCGGGTCAACGCCGTGGCGCCTGGGCCGATCTGGACCGTGCTGCAGCCCAGCGGTGGCCAACCGCCGGAGAAAATCCCCGATTTCGGTGGCCACACGCCGATGAAGCGCCCGGGCCAGCCGGCCGAATGCGCGCCGCTGTATGTGCTGCTGGCCAGCCAGGAATCGAGCTATATCACTGGCGAAGTGTTCGGCGTCACCGGCGGTAACCCACTGCCGTAGGGCAATTGCGACTAAACCTTCAGGGCGCCGCGTAGTCAGTTGCAGTAAGGGCCCGACTTCGCCAGGGCCAGGGAGGTGGCTGATGAAGCTTGTCTGCCTGCTGCGCGGCTGCCAATGGCGCAGCCTGCACATCGATGAGGTTGCTGGGCTGCATTGCCAGTGCTGTGAACGTTGTGGCGCGTTGCGCTACAGCCAGCCCGGGCAACCTTCGGGCGCATAGGAGCCAAGCATGGCCAGGGCTATCTGGAAAGGCGCGATCAGCTTCGGCCTCGTGCATATCCCCGTCTCCCTCAACACTGCCGTGCGCAGCGAGCGCATCGACTTCGACTGGCTCGACAAGCGCAGCATGGAGCCGGTGGGCTACAAGCGCGTGAACAAGGTCACCGGCAAGGAAATCGACAAGCAGCATGTGGTCAAGGGCGTGGAGTATGAGAAAGGGCGCTACGTGGTGATCAGCGAAGAGGAGATCCGTAAGGCGCGGCCCGAGGCGACCCAGACCATCGATATCTTTTCCTTCGTCCAGGCCGGGGAGATTCCCTTGCAGCAGTTCGACACGCCGTACTACCTGAGCCCGGAGCGTCGCGGTGGCAAGGTGTATGCCTTGCTTCGCGAAACGCTGCAGAGCACCGGCAAAGTGGCGCTGGCGACCGTGGTGCTGCATACCCGCCAGCATCTGGCGCTGCTGCGCCCGCTGGATGATGCGCTGGTGATGATCACCCTGCGTTGGCCCGAGGAGGTGCGTGGCCTGGAGACGCTGGAACTGGACAAGAGCGTCACCGACAGCAAGCTCGACAAGCGCGAGCTGGCCATGGCCAGGAAGCTGGTCGAGGACATGAGCGGGCCGTGGACGCCGCACGAGTACCACGATGCCTTCCGCCAGACCATCCTGGAGCTGGTCGAGGAAAAGGCCAGCAAAGGCAAGATCGAGACGGTGGAAAAAGGCGAGGGCATCGCGGCCGAGAAGGGCGCGGACATCCTCGACCTCACCGAACTGCTCAAGCGCAGCCTGAGCGGCAAAAAGCCCGCCAGCAAACGACCGCGCAAGGCATCCTGAGCCTTGCAGGCGAACCGGCAACGCGGTGGCTGGCACCGGCTGCGCCGGTGTTCGCCGGCAAGCCGGCTCCTACACCGATTACCGCCTGCAACACCTGTAGGAGCCAGCCTTGCTGGCGAACCAGGCAACACGGTGCTGGCCGGCAATACCTGTAGGAGCCAGCCTTGCTGGCGAACCGGGCGACGCGGTGGCATTCATGGCAGTTGCCCCAGCAACCCGTTCAGGTAATCCCCAAACCCTTGCCGCGCTCGGCTATCCCGGCGGCTGCTGGTGGCCACGCTGTGCTGGGCGGTCCAGACGATCTGCGCGCCATCGGCCTCGAGCGCAAGCACCAACTGCACATCTTCATGGGCCGGCAGCGGCTGGAACCCGCCAACCCGCTGGTAAGCCTTGGCACAGACCCCAAGGTTGGCGCCGTGGATATGCCGGTGTCCCTCCCGTGCCTGGTAACGCTCCTGGTACAGCCGGCGCAACGCGGTGCCGTGCCAGGGCTGCCAACGCTCGACATGCACCGTGCCGCACACCGCATCGGCCCGCCATTGCAGCTGCGACAGCAGCCAGTGGCGGGGCACACGGCTGTCGGCGTCGGTGAAGGCCAACCACTGCGCGCCGCGCTCGAGCATCAACGCAGCACCGGCGCGGCGGGCGATGCCGACATTGCCTGCGCTCAACTCCAGCGTGCGCACGCCATGGCGCCGGGCGATGGCCAGGCTGGCATCGCTGCAACGGTCGAGCACCACCAGGATGTTCACCTGCAAGCCGGTCAACGCCGCTTGTGCGGCGGCCGCCTGCACCGCCTTGAGGCAATGCCCGAGGCGCCGCGCTTCGTTATGCGCGGGGATCACCACCGCGATCATGGGCACGTCTCGTCCAGATCGACCACGCTGGGCTGGCATGACCAATATTCGAGCAGGAAGTCCGCTTCCTCATGGCGCAGCACCTGGTACAACGGCAAATGCCTGGCCAGTAGCTCATGCACCTGACGGCCATCCTGTGGGCAGCCAGCGACAGGGTGACGCCAGTGGCAGGCGAGCAGGCCGCCGTCGTAAGTCAGGCTGGCCACCGACTGTTCGATCACTTGCCGCCAGTCGGTGGGGTCGAGGTAATAGCCGATCTCGCTGAGCACGATCAGGTCGAACTGCCCAGCGGGCCAATCGCCAGGCAGATGGGCCTGCTCGACGCTGGCGTGGCTGACCCCGGCCAGACGCTGGCGCGCCAGGCCCACCGCGGTGGCATCGATGTCCTGGCACAGCAGGCTGGCGCAGCGCTCGGCGAGCAGCACGCTGAGCTCGCCATTGGCGCAGGCCGGCTCGAACAGCCGCGCATAGCATTGGCGCGGCAGGCTGGCCAGCAGCAGCTCGCGCTTGCGCCGTTCGTACCAGCGGGTGCGCAGCGCCCAGGGATCGTCATTGTTGGCGTACAGGTCGGCGAAATACTGCGCGTCGAGGCTCATGGCGATTCCCTTTTACAAGAACATCAGTTCGAAAGGTTGCAGCAGGCACTCCAGCAAGCGCGGCGCCAGGACCGGCGGGCGCCCGTCGTCGGCCTGCACCTGGCTGGCATGGGCGGCCAGGGCCTGGCGCTTGCGTGCCAGGCGGGTGTCGTCGAGCTGGATGCGCTGGGCCTGGGGCCAGGGCAGGCGCGCATCGTCCGGCTGCGCCCAGTGCCAGGCCCATACCGGCGCTTCGGCCAGTTGCGCCTGGCGCGCCTGGGCCGCCTGGGCACAGGCGCGCCCTGCCGCTTCATGGTCGCAGTGACCATCGCCGCGCCAGGTGCTCAGCAGCAGGTCGTCGGGCTTGAGCAACTGGTTGAGGTGGTTGACCAGGAAGGCTTCGTCGCGGGGCAGGGCGCCGTCCTTCAGGTGCAGGCGGCGCCACTCCAGGCGGCTGAGGTCAAGGTCCAGTTGTTGCAGGGCGTGGCGGCTCTCCAGCGGGCGCTGGCGGCGCAGGCGATGTTCGGTCCAGCGCGCGGAGCCTGGGTGGCTGCCTTCGCCGTCCGTGACCGAGATGATGACCAGGTCCTGTTCACGCCCGCCAAAGCCTGCCAGCAGGCCGCCGGCCATCAGGACCTCATCGTCCGGGTGCGGTGCCACCAGCACCAGGCGCCTGCCTGGCGGGCACAGTTGCTCGGGCCGGAGCCAGCGGGCCCGGGCCAGGTGCGCGCTATGCTGCCAGGCGCTCCACGGTGTGCCTTGGCTGGCCTGAATCAGGTTCTCGCTCATAGCTGCCAGGCCCCCGCGGGCACTGCGGTCACCTGGCGCCCAAGTTCGGCCAGGTCACGCTCGGCATGGCTCTGGCGCAGGAACACCGGCAGGTCGGCGCTGAGCCGGGCGAAATGGCTGCTGCGGCAATACGGCGTGGCGCCCAGCGCCCGGCCGACATGTCGAATGACCTGCTCCACTGCCTGCTCCACCTGGGCGCGGGTACGGCGCACCTCGAAGCTGGCATCGGCCCGTGGCTGGCGGTCGATCCAGCTGGCACATTCGCGCAGCGCGGCGCGGGCGCCATACAAGGCACCGTCCACGGCGCCCAGATGAGCATCGGCGTGCACATCCGCGCGCGGCTTGCGGCAATGCTCGCGCAAGTAATCGGCCAGCGCCTCGGCGGCGCCATACCAGCAGGCGGCGATGCCGGCGCCACCGTGCCAGAAGCCTGGGCGCGACAAATATTGGCCTGCAGCGCCCACGGCCACGCCCGGTGAGTCGTCGAACTCGACGGCCACGCTGGTGGTGGTGCCCATGCCCACCGCCTGCCAGTCATCGGCCTGGATCCGTTGGCTAGGGTCGGACAACTCGATGGCCACCAACTGCGATTGCGCCTGGGCGTCCCAGGCGGTGATCAACGCCCGGTCGATCTGCAGGGCCCCGGAGCACCAGGCCTTGCGCCCTTGCAGGCGTACCTGCGTGCCTTCGCGGCCAACGATCCGGGTCCGGGCGTCGGCTGGCTCGGCTGCCCACATGCCCCAGATGCCGTCTGCCGCCAGGTGTGCGGCGCCACATTCGGCGAGGATCGCCAAGGCGTCGGTATGGCCTTCGTAGAGCTTGGCCAGGGTCAGGTCGCAACCGGCGATGCGCGCCAGGGTCTGCCAGCGCTTTAGGGTATTGCCTTGGCCGGGCAGGGGCAGCAGGTCGAGGTGGTCGGCCTGCAGTGCCTGCAACAGTTCCGGCAGGCGGGTATCGAGGTCGAGCGCCCGCGGCCGCGTGCCGAAGCGCCGCAGCAGGCAGTCGAGGTGGGTCAGGTCGAAATCCTGGACGATGCTCATGGGCTCGGTTCCCCTTGGGTGTTCTTCTTCCAGCCACGCAGGTTCATGGCGCACAGGCAAAACTGCAGGACGATCAGGGCCCAGGCCTGTACCTGCCAGCCCCAGGCCACCCACAGCACATTGCTGCTGATGAAAAAACAGAAGCCGACGCGGCGCCGGCATGGCCGCCGCGAGCCGATGCACCAGGCTGCGGCTACGGTCAGCAGCATCGCCGGCCATTGCAGCAGATCGAGCAGCAGCCCCATCAGGCCAGACCAAGCTGCTTGCGCATGCGCTGGGTGATCGACTGCCGGGTGGTGGTCATCTCGGCCCAGGGATCGTCGACCTCAGCCAACCGCTCGCGCAGATTGTCGATGTTCCACTGGTTGGCGCCCTTGAGCAGGGGCAGTTCGTCACGCCAGATCGGCACCGATACCGGCAGCCCCTCACGGGCGCGCAGGGAGTAGGCGGCGACGGTGGTGGCGCCTTTGCCGTTGCGCAGGTAGTCGATGAAGATCCGCCCCACCCGGTTCTTCGGCCCCGACACTGCGCTGAGGCGGTCGGGGAACAGGCCGGCCATGTGCTCGACCAGGGCATGGCTGAAGTCTTTCACTTCGTCCCAGCCGGCACGGCGCGTCAGTGGCACCACCAGGTGCATGCCTTTGCCGCCGCTGGTCTTGAGAAACACCTTCAGGCCCAGTTCATCGAGCAAGGCCAGGGTCAGCTGGGTGGCCTCGAGCATGGCCTTCCATGGCAGCGCAGGATCGGGGTCAAGGTCCAGGACGAAACGGTCGGGGCGCTGGAAGTCCTTGTCGGTGGCATTCCAGGTGTGCAGCTCGAGCATGTTCATCTGCACCGCGCCAAGCAGGCTGTCGGCGCGGTTGAGCACCATCGCCGCCTGGCCGGCCTGGGCCTTGGTGTAGCTGACAACCTGGGGAATAGGCAGCTGCCCGGCGTTTTTCTGGAAGAACAGCTCGCCACCCAGGCCGTCCGGCGCCCGCACCAAGGCCACCGGCCTGTGCTTGAGCTGCGGCAACAGCCAGTCGGCCACCTGGGCATAGTACGCAGCCACTTGCCGCTTGGTGGCGCCGCAGGTGGCGTCGATGACACGCTCGGGGTGGGTCAGGCGCAGTGTGCCCAACGCGTCGAGCGGCGCCTTGGCGGCTTGCTTGGCTGGCATGGCGCGCTCCAGGTCGATGGCGGTGGCGGGTTTGTCGTCGCGCAGGCCGTGGAACACCGAATGGCGCACGATGCCTTCGCGGGTCATTTGCGCATAGGCCACTTCTGCCAGCAATTGCGGCCTGAGCCAGTGCACGCCACGGGCTTCGGCGCCGGTTGGCGGCTTGGGCAACGCCGGCTGGCTGATTTCCAGGGGGGCCAAGCGCGCATGCAGGGTGTCCAGGGTCGTGGCGCTGAAGCCAGTGCCCACCTTGCCGGCATAACGCAACTGCCCGCCGTCGGGGTCATGCAAGGCCAGCAACAGGGCACCAAACCCAGTACGGCTGCCTTTGGGCTCAGTGAAGCCGACGATCACGAACTCCTGGCGCTGCTTGCACTTGAGCTTGATCCAGTCGCTGCTGCGCCGGCCTGAGTAGGGGCTGCCCAGGCGTTTGCCGATCAGCCCCTCCAGGCCTAGTCGACAGGCGCTGTCGAGCAGCGAGTCGACCGGCTGCTCGAAGGCTTCGGAAAACTTCAGCCGTTCGCTGGCATTGTGCTCGAGCAGTCGCTCCAGGGCCCAGCGCCGATCTTGCACGGGTAATGAGCGAAGATCCCGGCCGCCCAGGTAGGGCAAGTCGAACAGGTAGTAGGTGATCGGTTCGTCATGTTCGGTGTCGAAGGCGTTCTGCAAGGCCTGGAAATCCGCCACGCCATTGCCGTCGACCACCACCATTTCACCGTCCAGCCACGCCGAGTCCAGGCCCAGCGCCTGCAACGCCGCGACTTGCTGCGGCATCTTCGCGCTCCAGTCATGGCCATTGCGGGTGAACAACCGCACCTTGCCTGCGGCGATCTGTGCCATGATCCGGTAGCCATCGAACTTGACCTCGTAGCACCAGTCACCGCCGGGTGGCGAATCCACCAGGGTGGCCAACTGCGGTTGCAGACGCTCGGGCAGGGCCTGCGCCTGCGCCATGCCGAGGCGCTTGGGCGCCTGCTTGGCGGCGCGCCGCGGCAACAGGGTGCGTTCACTGAGCACGCTGTCGGGCAGGGCGTCGACAATGCGGTAGTCAGCTTCGTTGCGCGCCTGCGGGTCGTTGGCCTTGACCAGCATCCACTGCTCCTTCTTGCCCGCCAGATGAGTGCGAAACAGGTTCCACACCCCCGAGAGCTTCTCGCCTTGCAGGCGAAAGCGCAGCTTGCCCTTGGCATAGGCCTCGCGCGGGTCGCCCTCGGGCTCCCAGATGCCCCGGTCCCAGACGATCACGTCACCGGCGCCGTAGTGGCCCTCGGGGATATGGCCTTCGAAGTCGGCATAGTCCAGCGGATGGTCTTCGACGTGCACCGCCAGCCGACGCACCTTGGGGTCCAGTGACGGGCCCTTGGGAATGGCCCAGCTTTTCAAGGTGCCGTCGAGCTCCAGGCGAAAGTCGTAGTGCAGGTGGCTGGCAGCGTGCTTCTGGATGCAGTACTGCAGGGCATGGGCGCGGCGCGCGCGGTTGCGCTTGGCAGCCGGCTCCGGGGTGGCGTTGAAGTCGCGCTTGCGCTGGTACTCCTGCAGGGGCTTGGCCATGGCGGGCTCCGGACGGTTCGCGGGTCTCTTGGTTGGGAGGGGGTGGGCTGGGGCGGAGTTCAAAAAAATGCTGCGGGCACTGGTAACGAGCGCATGCGGGATAAAACTCTGAATCATTTGCCGACCAAGGCAGTCGACCGCCATGAGCCCCACTGAAGGAGACCTGCCATGGCCAGACCCAAAGACCCCACCAGCGCTGCCGAGATCGACGACACCGAGGACCGCATGGGCAGCGTCCATGAACTGGATTTCAGCGAGCGCCGCGACGCGCGCCAGGGCCGGATCGGCGACCAGCGCCCGGCCCGCGAGCTGGCCCAGGACTACCCGCCACGGCGCGTCGCCGAGGGCGGCATGACCGGCGGTGAAGCGCTCAGCGACAGCGCCCACGAGGACAATGTCACCCTCGACGACCTGAGCCCCGACACCCTGTTCGACCAAAGCGGTGCCCGCGATGCCGATGAGCCGGGTCTGGGTGGCCCGGCAGACAAGCATCTGCGCCACGTCGAGGCCGATGAGATCGGTGGCGGCATCGGCCTCGATGAAGCCGAGCTGGCACGTTCCGCGCCGCTCGACGGCCGACCTTGGACGGACGACGTATCCCGTGAAGACGACGAAGGGAGAAACCACTGATGAACGAGCAAAGGTGTTCCTGCAACCACTGTTCCTGCACCGTCGACGCCAACGCCGTGGTCCAGGATGGCAAGGCCTATTGCTGCGAGGCCTGCGCCTCGGGCCACCGCGATGGCGAGCCTTGCCGCATGGCTGACTGCAAGTGCGGCGAGATGACCCAGCCCAGGGAGCGCAATGTCGACAATGCGCTGGATGAAACCTTCCCGGCCAGTGATCCGATTTCACCTTGATGGGTAGGGCGGGGCAGGCCCGTTCCCAGCAATGCTTACAGGCATTCATGGGAACGGGCCGACGCCATCAGCCCTTGCGCAGCGCCTCGATCAATTCTGCCTTGCGCATACGCGAACGCCCGGCGATCGCCTGCTGGCGCGCGCGCTCCAGCAACTGGGCCACGGTCATGTCCTCCAGGCGCTGCCCCGGGCGGGCCAGCCCTTGCTTGGTGGCCACCGCGCGACGCGCCGAGGAGGCGCGCGACCTGGCCTTGGCAGCAGGGCTTTTGGTCTGCCCCGAGCCGCCCTTGCGCTCGCCCCCACCGGACTGCTTGTTGACCGTGGCCCAGGCCCGCGCCTCGGCCTGGTCCTTGGGCACGCCTTGGCTTTGGTAACTGTCCTCGATATGTTCAGCCTTGCGTTTCTGTTTGTCGGTGTACTTGTCTTTGTCTCCACGGGGCATGGGGGTTCTCCTTGCGTTCAGTGGGTCTGCCAGATGCCATCGTTGCGTTGGCAATCGCTGCGTGCCTGGCCCAGGCTCGGGGTGTCGTAGTAGTAGGTGATGATCCGCGCCTCCTTGGGGACGGCGGGGCGCGTGGCGGGTTCGTCACGGCCGGCCGCGTCGGGATTGGCCAGGGTTTCCTGGGTCAACGGCGCGATGCAACTGCCGACGCTGCCGTCGGCGCAGCGTTCTACCGGGCGCTTGCGGCTGTTGAGCATTTCCTTGCTTTGGTTGCTGCAGGGCCAGGCAATCGCTTCGGCGGGCATGTTGCCGAAGCTGTAACAGGTATGCCCCTGCACCGGCTTGACCGATTCGCTGGACGACTGGGTGACGACGTCGCAGCTGGCGGCTTGTGCCTGGCCGCCGGCGAGGCCGACGAGCAGGCTGAACAGCAGAATCGTTCGCATGACAGATCTCCTTTAGCGCGCATCTGGCGCAGGTCTTGTCTGCTGGCGCAGGGCCTTGGCGCGTTTTTCCAGGACCAGGTAGGTGATCACCGCCAGCAGCAACGGGATCAGGTAGTACAACGTGCGGTAGCCCAACAGCGCCGCGACCAGGCTGCCTTGCCCGAGCTGGCCATGCAGCAGGGCCAGGAACACCGCTTCCAGCACGCCCAGCCCGGCGGGAATATGGGCGACCACGCCGGCCACGCAACTGATCAACAGCACGCCGAGCACCGACGGATAGAACAAATCGGCCGGCAGCAGCAGGTGGATCAGGGCCGCCATCAATGCCCAATTGCTCGCGCCCAAGGCCACCTGGCACAGCGCCAGGCGCAGCGAGGGCAGGGTGATCTCATGCCCACGCAGGTGCCAGGTACGGCGCCTGGCGAATGCGCAAGCCAACAGGTAGGCCACCGCCACGGCGATCATCAGCCCGCCGACCAGGCGCAGGCCGCCGGCGCCCAGCGCCCAACTGGCCGGTAACTTGACCTGGCCCAGGGCGAACACCGTGCCGGCCAGCAGCAGGTAGCCCATCCAGTTGGTCAACAGGCCCAGGGTGAGGATGCGGGTAATGGTCGGGGTATCCAGGCCCAGGCGGCTGTACAGCCGATAGCGCAGGGCGACACCGCCGACCCAGGTGGTGAAGTTGAGGTTGAATGCGTAGCACACGAACGCCACCGGCAGTACCTGGCGCGCCGGCAACCGATGCCCGGTGTAGGCCCGCGCCAGCAAGTCGTAGCTGGCGAACACCAGGTAGCTGCACAGGGCCAGCAGCAGGCCCAGGCCCAAGGTGGCGGGCTGGTAGGCCAGCAGCGATTGGCGCACGTCCTGCCAGTCCAGGTTGCGCGCCAGCACCAACAGCAGGCTCGGCACCAGCACGATGAACAGCAGGGTCAGCAGGCGCTTGCCCCAGACCTGCCACGGTTTGCCTGCCATCAGCTGTTGCCTCCGTGGTAGTTGGCCGTTGCCTCGTCCCCAGGGCGCAGCGAGGTGAGGCGCTGGCGGTGGGCCGGGAACCAGCCGGCAATGCGCGGGAAATAGCGGGTGATGTGAAACCCCAGGAAGATCAGCGGCGCGCGCCACCAGTAGCCGCGCACCATGCGCTCGAGCGTCACGACCTTGCACTGCCCGGCGGCCAGCTCGCTGAGGTGTTGGTACAAGCCTTGGTTGAAGGCCCGGTCGCGGATCAGCAGGTTGGCTTCCAGGTTGAACGACAAGCTCAACGGATCGAGGTTGCTCGAGCCAACCGTGGCCCATTCGTCGTCCACCAGCGCCACCTTGCCGTGTAGCGGGCGTTGGCAGTACTCGTGGATACGCACGTTGTCGCGCAGCAGGTAGTTGTAGAGCAGGCGCGACAGTGCCCGCACCCAGCGCATGTCCGGTTGGCCCTGGAGAATCAGGGTCACCTCGACGCCTCGGCGCGCGGCATTGCGCAACTCGCGCAGCAGGCGGTAGCCGGGGAAGAAGTAGGCATTGGCCACGACGATACGTGCGCGGGCCTGGCGAAAGGCCTGCAAGTAGTGCTGCTCGATGTCATTGCGGTGGCGCTGGTTGTCACGCACGGCCAGCAGCGCGCTGCAGCTACCGCTGGCGCGGGTGAGGGGGGTGACCTGGCTGGGCGTGCGCAACACCGCCGCCAGCAGCCGGCAACTGCTGGCATGCACCTGGGCCACCACCGGGCCTGTGACCTCGACGGCGTAGTCCTGCTTGGCCTGGGGCCCGAAGTCGGCGAGGTGATCGGCGCTGTAGTTGATGCCGCCAATGAACGCCCGCTGGCCGTCGATCACCAGGATCTTGCGGTGCAGGCGGCGGAACAGGTTAGTGCGCATGCCGACCAGGCGCGGCTGGGGGTCGAAGGCATGGAAGTGCACCCCGGCCTCGGTCATCGACGCCACGAAGGCATTGTCCAGGTCGGCCGTACCGTAGCCATCCACCGCCACTTCCACCCGCACGCCACGGCGAGCAGCGTCGATCAGCACCTGGCGCAACGGCTGGCCGACCTTGTCGTCGTAGATGATGAAGGTTTCCAGGAGGATTTCCTCCTGGGCCTGGGCGATGGCGGCGAACACGCGCGGATAGTATTGCTCGCCGTTGACCAGCAGCTCGACCTGGTTGCCGTCCAGCCATTGCGCGGTCATAGCGTCACCTGCGCCACCAAGGGCGCGTGGTCGGACAGGTGCGACCAGGGGTACTTGGCTAAAACGCCGGCGCTACTGGCCTGGGCATTGCGCAGGTAGATGCGGTCCAGGCGCAGCAGCGGCAAACGCGCCGGGAAACTGCGCGCAGGTCGGCCGAAAGCCTCGACCAGGCGCTCGGTCAGCACGGCATTGGCCTTCAGGCGCCAGTCGTTGAAGTCGCCGGCGACGATCACCGGCGCCTCCGGCGGCAGCCTGTCGAGCAACTGCAGGAGCAATTCCACCTGGCGTTGCCGCTGTGCCTCGCGCAAACCCAGGTGCACGCAGATGGCGTGCACCTGGGTTTGCCCGGGCACCTCCAGGCGGCAATGCAGCAGGCCGCGCTGCTCGTTGCCGTGAATTGACACATCGAGGTTGTCATAGGCGCTGATGGGAAACTTCGACAACAAGGCGTTGCCGTGGTCGCCCTGGGGATAGACCGCGTTGCGCCCATAGGCGAACTGCGGCCACATGCTGTCGGCGAGAAACTCGTACTGTGGCGCCTGCGGCCAGCTCGGGTGCCGCTCGGCGTGCTGCCGGTGGCTGCCATGCACCTCCTGTAGGAACACCAGGTCGGCCCCGGTGGCGCGCACCGCCTCGCGCAGCTCGGGCAGGATGAAGCGCCGGTTGAACAGGGTGAAGCCCTTGTGCACGTTGAGCGTCAGCACGGTCAGCTGGCGTACCGCGGTGACCTTGTCGATGATGCAGCTGGGGGCCGGCAGGGTAGGGTTCACAGTCGCACCTCCGGCGCCACGCCAGGCTCGGTGACCAATTCGCCGTCCAGTCCCAGCTTGCCCAACAGGCGCCGGGCGTCGTAAGGGGCATGCACCTTCTGGTCGTTGTCGAAATAACAGTAAACGGCGCGCGACGCCCGCTTGGCCGGGGGGCGCGCAACGATCAGCCGTGCATCGTCGGGCTGGCCTCCCTGGCTCCAGGCCTGGATGCGCAAGCGCCAATGGCGCAGCGCCTTGGCGGTGTAGCCGCTGCTGTAGAGCTCGACATCGCCATGCAGGCGCATGTAGATGAAGTCGGCGGTAACGTCCTCGGCATACGGCCATTTGCCCGCGCTGTCGGCGACCACCAGCGCCACCTTGTGCTTGCGCAGCAGCTTGACGAAGGTGCTGCAGAGAAAGCTTGGGTGGCGGATCTCCACGGCATGGCGCAGCCGAGCCTGGCCGCCGATGGCGTTGCCAGCGTTGCCCTCGAGGCGTTCAGCACAGTGTTCAGCGCAGGCGCGAGCGGCCCGCCGGTCCTTGGGCAGGCGCGCGAGGAAGTCAGCGAAGCGCTGTTCATCGAACTTCATCGACGGCGGGAACTGCCAGAGGAACGGCCCCAGCTTGTGGCCCAGCAACAGCGGCCCGGAGGCGAAGAAGTTGGCCAGCGCCTCGTCGATGTCCTTGAGCCGCCGTACATGGGTGATGTAGCGCGGCGCCTTGACGGAGAAGACAAAGTCCTCCGGCGTCTGGTCATGCCATTGGCGATAGCGCTCGGGTGTTTGCAGCGCATAGAACGAGCCGTTGATCTCGATGCTGTTCACCGCGCGCGAGGCGAACGCCAGCTCGTCGTCCTGGCGCAGGCCCTTGGGGTAGAAGTCCTTGCGCCACGGGCCATAGCGCCAACCGGAAATACCAATGCGGATCTCGCTCACGGGGTCTCCCACTGCTTCGTGGACTCATCAGTAGCGACCCGGGGCAGGCAGCGAGGGTTCAGCCTTGTTGACGAGCGGGCTGGCGAGCAACCCAGCGGAACTGTCCGCAGGAACTTTGCCTGGCAAGCGTGCCTCCACCGCATGCCGGCTGCACGAAATGGAGGAGCGGCGCAATGAACGACGACACCGATTGCGATGAGATCGACGAGCCACCGGACCGGCCTGCGCCAACGCCGCAGGATGAACCGGAGGTTCAGCCAAGCGACCCCGACATCGAAGGCCTGCCTGGCGAACAGCAACAACCTGGTTGAGGGCCTGGGCCATGAAATTCGAGCGTTTTGCCCAATGGCTGGCAAAGGTCAGCGGCCGCCCGCTGACCTTCGCCAGCGCCCTGCTGCTGATCATCACCTGGGCCGTCAGCGGCCCGCTGTTCGGCTTCAACGACACCTGGCAACTGGTGATCAATACCTCGACCACCATCATCACCTTCCTGATGGTGTTCCTGATCCAGAACACCCAGAACCGCGACAACGATGTGTTGCACATCAAGATCGACGAACTGCTGCGCACCACCCAGCGCGCCCACAAGGCCCTGCTGGACCTTGAAGACATGGACCCGGCCGAGCTGCATGCCCTGCGCAAGCACTACCAGCAGATGGGCGAGCACGAGGCCCCGGACCCAAGCGATAACCCCGACTGACCTGGGAGGACGGCATGGCCAGACATATCATTCATTACACCGGCCCGATCAACTCTGCCACCTGCGGCAACCTCATCAACACCTGTTCACGGGCGTTGCAGCAAGGCGCCGAGCTGCTGCAGATCAACGTCGCCACCATGGGCGGCGAGTGCAGTTATGGGTTCACCCTGTACAACTACCTGCGCTCGCTGCCGGTGCCGGTGCATACCCATAACCTGGGTACCGTCGAGTCGATGGGCAACATCCTGTTCCTGGCCGGCAGCCAGCGTACGGCCTGCGCCTGCAGCAAGTTCCTGTTCCACCCGTTCCACTGGACCCTGCACGGCTCGGTTGACCATGCGCGGATGGCCGAGTACGCCATGAGCCTGGATTACGACCTGCGGCTGTATGC
The DNA here is from genome assembly GCF_019139535.1 of Pseudomonas muyukensis. NCBI lineage: Bacteria > Pseudomonadati > Pseudomonadota > Gammaproteobacteria > Pseudomonadales > Pseudomonadaceae > Pseudomonas > Pseudomonas muyukensis. Next base: position 3,387,794 of record NZ_CP077073.1, read on the forward strand.
GCAGATCGTCGCCGAGCGCACCGCGGGCGCCGACGAGGTGCTGGATGTCACGCGTTACCTGATGGCCTATCCGCGCATCCTCGGGCCCAAGGAAGCCCTGGCCAGCGGGATGATCCAGGCCATCGACGAAGTGCCGATCGCGGCGGATGCCTGCCAGTGGAGCGTGCATGCCTGAGGCGTGCGCCGCCGGGTTCGCCGGCAAGGCTGGCGACCAAGGGACGGGGCAGGGCGTAGCCGTTGCCAGCCAGGTCACTGCCGCTCAGTAGGGCAGCGACCCGTTCAGGGCCTCGATCGCCTCGATCAGCTCGTCATAGCCCACCGGTTTGTTCAGGTGCCGATCGAAGCCCGATTGCCGCGACTTGTACTGGTCGGCGCTGGCGCCATAGCCGGTCAGGGCAATGGCCGGGGTATAGCGTAAGTGCTCCAGCGCGCGCAGCGCCTTGATCAGGGCATGGCCGTCCATGCCTGGCATGCCGATATCGGACAGGATGATGTCGTACCGCCCGGCAACAGCCGCTTCCAGCGCCGCGTGCGGGTCGCTGTGGGCCTCGACCTCGGCGCTTTCCATTTCCAGCAGTTGCTGCATGACCTCAAGGATTTCCACCGAGTCGTCCACCAGCAACACACGTACGCCGCTCAATCGTCCCTCGGCGGCTACCAGGTCGGTGCCGGGCTGGGGCTGTTGCCCTGGGTCGCACAACGGCAGGCGCACGCTGAAGGTCGCGCCGCGGCCCAGCCCCTGGGAATAGGCGCTCACCGTGCCTCCGTGGGCCTCCACCAGTTGGCGCACCAGCGACAGGCCAATGCCCAGTCCGTCGCGGCTGTGGCTGGCGAGCTGGGGCGCGGCCTGGCTGAACAGGTCGAACACCGTTTCCAGGTTCTCGTCGGTCAGGCCGACGCCCTGGTCGATCACATCCAGTTGCGCCTGGCGGTCATGCCGGCTCAGCACCAGGCGGATCTCGCTACCGCTGGGGCTGAACTTCAGCGCGTTGTTCAACAGGTTCCAGACGATCTGCTCCAGCCGCGTGCCGTCACCTTCGATATACACCGGCGCGCCATCGGCGGGCAGGGCCAGGCGCACGCTGCAGGCGTGCTGCTCGTTGACCACCAGCGCGTGTATGTCCTGCAGCACCAGGCCCAGGTCGAGCTGCTGGGTCTTGAGCTTGAGCTTGCCGGTGCGGATACGCGCGACATCGAGCAGGTCATCGATGATCCGTGCCTGGCTGGCGACCGCCTCGCAGATAGTCGCCACGGCCTTGCTGGCGGCACTGGCCCCCTTGACCGCCGGGACCCGGCGCAGGATCTCGGCGTTGAGCTGGATCAGGTTCAGCGGATGCTTGAGCTCGTGGGACATGACGGCGAAGAACTCGTCCTTCATGTGGCTGCTGCTCTGGGACTCGGCCAGCTGCTTGGTCTGTTCGTCGTGCAGGCGCTTGTGCCCGGTCAGGTCACGCGCGATCTTGACGTAGCCGCGCAGGCTGCTGCCCTTCAGGCGCGACACCTCGCCGCTGCAATAAAAGCGGCTGCCGTCCTTGCGCACGTGCCAGCGTTCGTCCTGGCCACGGCCATGCAGGCGTGCGGCGCGCAGCTCGCGTTCGGGCACGCCATCGCCGCGGTCCTGCTCGGTGAAGATCAACTGGTAGTGCTGGCCGAGCACTTCGTCCTTGCCGTAGCCGAAAATCAGCGCGGCGCCGGTATTCCAGTCGATGATCAGGCCCTGTTCGTCGAGCAGGATGATGGCGAAATCGTGGGTGCTCTCGGCCACCAGGCGCATGCGCTCCTCGCCCTGGCGCAGGCGCTCCTCGGCGGCACGGCTCTTGCTGATGTCGATGAAGGTCAGCACGGTGCCGTCGACATTGCGCTCGCTGGCCCGATACGGCAGCAGGCGGGCCAGGTACCAATGCTGGTTGTGGCCGAGCACCTCGCGCTCTATGGTGGTTTCGCGCTCGACCACGGCCCGTGCGTCATCGGCCAGGCCTGGATAATCGAGCCGGTGGGTGATGTCGAGCAGCGAGCGACCGGTATCGACCGGCAGCATGCTGAAGATGTCGGTGGCACGCGGGGTGAACCAGCGGATATGCAGGTTGCGGTCGACGAACACGGTGGCGATGTCGGTGGAGGCGATCAGGTTGCTCAGGTAGTCGTTGACCTTGTCGGTTTCCTCGACTTTGGTCTTGAGCTCGTAGTTGACCGTCAGCAACTCCTCGTTGATCGACTGCAACTCTTCCTTGCTGGTTTCCAGCTCCTCGCTGGCCGAGCGCAGTTCGGCGTTTATCGCCTGCATCTCCTCGTTGGAGGCGGTCAGCTCCTGGCTGGAAAACTCCGACTGCTCGATGGTTTCCTGCAATTGCAGGCGGGTGCGGTGCAGCTCGCGCTCCAGGTTGCCCAGCAAGGTGCCCTCGGTCAGTTCGATGGCTGGGCCGACGGCCATGGGTTGGTCTGCTTCGCAGGCCTGGAACACCACCAGCAGGCATTCGCTGGCGCTGGGCTCGTCCTGGTGCGGCTGTACCAGGATGCGCACGTCGCTGCGCTGCTCATCGAGGTTGACGCTGATCGCCCGTGACGTCACCGCCTGGCCGCTGCCCTGGGCCTGCAGCAAGGCGCTGCGCAGGGCTGGGCGCAGCGGGGCGAGCACCAGGCTGAGCAGGTTGTGGCTGAGCTCGCCGCCGGCATGCCGCAAGAACGGCCCGACGCCCTCGCTCATGTGCAGGATATTACCGTCGGCGTCGACGATCAGGCTGGGCGGCGATCGACGCGCCAAGGCGCGGTGATGAATTTCGCCGTAGGCCAGCCGGCGCCCGCCCCGGGCCCTGGCGGGCGGCTGCGCCGGCAGCGGGGCCTTGAGGCGCTCCGGATGACGGCTGCTTGGCACCTCGCGGGCACGGAAGATGCGGTTGCGTTTGTCCACCGCCACGAACAGCTCGGCGGCCAGGTCCGTCGATTCGGAACTGCCCAGGAACAGGTGGCCGCCAGGACGCAAGGCAAAATGGAACAGGCGCAGGATGTCCCGTTGCACGTCTCGGTCCAGGTAGATCAGCAGGTTGCGGCAGACGATCAGGTCGAGCTGGGAAAACGGCGGATCGGACAACAGGTTGTGCCGGGCGAACAGCACTTGCTCGCGAATCGCCTTGCGCACCCGGTAGTGCTGGTCTTGCTTGGCGAAGAACTGCCGCAGCCGTTGCGGTGAAACATCGGCGGCGATCGCCTCGGGGTACAGGCCAAGCCGACCGACCGCCACCGCGCGCTCGTCAAGGTCGGTGGCGAAGATCTGCACCTGGGCACTGCGCTGGGCCAGGGCCAGTTGCTCGGTGACCAGCATGGCCAGGCTGTAGGCTTCCTCGCCGGTGGAACTGCCGGCCGACCAGACGCGGATCTCGTCGTCGCCATGATCATTGACCAGGCCTGGCATCACCTGACGCTGCAAGGCGTCGAACGCTTCGCGATCGCGGAAGAAGTTGGTCACCCCGATCAGCATGTCGGCCAGCAATGCCCGCGCTTCCTCAGGGTGCAGCTGCAGGAAGTCGCGGTAGCCCGCCAGGTCGGTCTGCCCGGTGACATGCAGGCGTCGTTCGAGACGGCGCAATACCGTGGCGCGCTTGTAATGGGCGAAGTCGTGGCCGGTGTTGCCGTGCAGCAGGGCGAGGATTTCCTCCAGCAGCGGGTCGCTGACGGTGGGGTCGCCTTCGCGCTCACCCAGCGCCGGCGGCAGGCTGTCGTCCTCGATGCGCGGCAGCTTGACCGCGCGCGCGGTGCGCCAGAGCGTCACCAGGCGGGTCGGCATCTCGGCCACCGGCAGCAGCAGGTCGACCATCCCGGTGGCCAGCGCGGCCTGGGGCATGTCGGGGTACAGGGCATCCTCGGGGGTTTGCACCAAGGTCACGCCACCTTGTTCCTTGATCCGCGACAGCCCCACGGCGCCGTCGCTGCCTGTGCCTGAAAGCACCACGCAGAAGGCGTGATCCTTGTGCACATCGGCCAGGTCGCGGAAGAACAGGTCGATGGCCACATGGTCGCCACGGCTGCGGTTGGCGGGGCTGACCCGCAGGTAGCCGTCGTTGGTCGACAGCCGGTTGGCCGGGGCGATCACGTAAACATGGTTGCGCTCGATCGGCACCGGGTCGGTGACCTGCCGCACCGGCATCCGGGTAACCGCCTGGATGATGCGGTCGGCCTGGCTCTGATGGTCCGGGGACAGGTGCAGGACCACCACGAAGGCCATGCCGCTGTCTGGCGCCATGTGCTGGAAGAAGGTGCGGATCGCCTCCAGGCCACCTGCCGAGGCACCGATGCCGACCACTGGAAAATCCAGATGGCTGGGGCTCAGCGCCGGATTGTGCGGCGAGGCGAGGGTGGTTTTGCTGGACGACTTCATGGGCACGGGCCTTGTGCGAATCGGGAGATGGCCCTGCCGGGCACGGTGGGCGGATTATAGGCTGCGGATCGGTTGGCAGACGAGCGGTCATGGGCCGTTCGACGACGGCGCCACCGAGCAGCGGGGGCCAACGGAGCCTGGTGCATGGCTGTGACCCTTGGCAGCGGACAAAAGTGCGACCGTTGTTGCCCGGCGGTGGCATTTCTTGCCGTGCTGCTTGCTGCCGCTCGTCCGAACCTTGGCGGCGCCATTGAGCAGATTCGTGCTCGGGCGGTTCGGAACCTGTGCACGGGTGATTCCGTGCCACGTCAAACCAATGGGTAAAGGAGAAACGACATGGCTCGTGACCAGGACCAGGCCGGCCAACGCGGCGGCACCAAGGAAACCAACCCAGGCAACTTCGCCAACGACCGCGAGCGCGCTTCGCGCGCCGGCCACAAGGGCGGGCAGAATTCGGGGGGCAATTTCGCCAATGACCGTGCCCGGGCTTCCGAGGCAGGGCGCAAGGGCGGCCAGAACAGCCACGGCGGCGGTCGCAACCGGTGACTTGAGCGGCATACCTGCGCTGACGCCCGCCTGTGGTTGCAAGGGAGGCGTCGCCTTGTCCGACAATCTTTTGAATTTTTTCGCCAAAGCTGGATCAGTCGAAGTGTCATCCATGGAAAAGAGGAGGGCTTCGCGCAATGCCTAATCCCCAGCTGTACACCATCGAGTACCAACTGCATGGCCAGCCACGCCAGTTCATCATCCGTCTGGAGCACATGGACAATGCCGAGGCTTGGCATTGGGCCAGTTGCGACGCGGGCCTGGGGATCATTCCGAAATTCGGCCGGGAGCGGATCAGGAAAGTCAGCCGACCAATGGCGGAGCGCTATGGGATAACGGAGGTGCGTTGGCGCGAGTAGGGCTTTGCAGGTTGTTGCAGGCGGTGGCGTGGAAGCGACCAGGTGCCAGGCGCTAGCCTTGCGCCGCGCTCGAGATCGAGCGCCGCCCGCGCGGCGCATCGCGGATGAATCCGCTCCTACATTTGTTGCAACGTGGCCATGCCTGTCAGGCCATGGTTGCCAGCCTTGGCGCAGGGCGCGAGAGGGATGGGGCGGCAGCAATGCCCACGCAAAAACCACGTCATGCCAACCAGGCTAACAACCATGGCCTATCAGGCATGGCCACGTTGCAACAAATGTAGGAGCGGCCTTGCGTCGCGATGCGCCGCGCGGGCGGCGCTCGATCGACCTGGCGCTGCCAGCCTGTCGCCGAACACCCCTGCGCCTAACGCGCCTCAACTCCCGGAATACTTCACCGCCGCCGCGGTACGGGTGGGCACGTTGAGGGTCTTGAGCAGCGACGAGACATGGATGCGCACGGTGAACGGCGAGATATCGAGTTCCCGGGCAATCTCCTTGTTGGTCTTGCCCTGGGCGATCAGCCGCAGTACATCATGCTGGCGATGGGTGAGCTGCTCCAGCTCGCTGTCGGCGGCCATCTGCGGCAGCAACCCGGAAGGGACATAGCGCACCACCACGTCACCCTCGCGAATGGCCAGGATCGCCGCCCCGATCTCATCCGGGGTCAGGCTCTTGCCAATGAAACCATCGGCACCGGCGTCCATCACTGCGCCAACCACTTCAGGATCGTCGACCATCGAGGCGATGATCAGGGTAGTGCGCGGCAGTTGCCGGCGCAGCTCGGCGAGGCGGGCGATGCAGCTCAGCCCCGGGAAGCGCAGGTCGAGGATCAGGGTGTCCGGGGGCGTGCCTTGGCTGGCCAGGCGCAGCACGTCCTGGAGGTTGCCGGCCTGGTCGAGCTCGGCGTCGGGCAACAGCCGGCGCACGGTGCTGGCCATGGCTTCCCTGAACAGCGGATGATCGTCCGCCACGATGATGCGGCAGGTCACGTCGTGGAACTCCCTGTTAGCCGACACATGCTAATTTAGCAGTCACCTGCGCCCAATGGCTGGGCACATGCAGGAAATGACTACTGGCGCACAAGGAAGTTACCCCATGAAGTTCGAGAAAAACAACGAACTGGACCAGGCCAACCTGCGCATCATCGTCGCCTCCTGCGCGATCACCTACGTGGCCCTGCTGGGTTTCCTGCCAGGCCGGGAGATCGCGACTTATCTGCCGGTGCTGCTCTATTACGCCTGTTTTGTCGTGGCCTCGGTGGGCATGCGCCAGGCCATCAAGCGTTGGCCGGGGCATTATCCGGCCCGGCGCATCCTCGGCATGCTGGGCGACTACACCGGCACCAGTTTCGGACTGGTGGTCGGTGGCGAGGCGGCGTTGCCGCTGTATGCGGTGATGGTCTGGATCAACCTGGGCAATGGCATGCGCTTTGGCTCGCGCTACCTGGCCATCGCCACGGTGCTGGCCCTGGGGGCGTTGCTGGTGGTGTGGCAGCTGACCCCGTACTGGCAGCAGCAGCCGTTCATGCTGCTGATGTTGCTCACCACCAGCACCTTGATTCCGTTCTACGCCCACCTGCTGCTGGAGCGCACGCGCAAGGCCACGGCCCTGGCCGAGGCGGCGACCCGCGAGAAATCGCGCTTCCTGGCCCAGGCCAGCCATGACCTGCGCCAGCCGATCCACTCCATCGGCCTGTTCACCGCCTGCCTGCGCGAGGCGCGCCTGGGCGATGAAGAGCGGCGCCTGGTGGACAGCATCGACCGCTCGCTGCTCAACGTCTCGCAACTGTTCCGCTCGATCCTCGACCTGTACACCCTGGACAACGGCCGGGTGCAGCCGAAGTGGGAGGCGTTCGCCGTGGAGCCGTTCTTGCGCGAACTGCTGCGCCAGAACCACGAAGCGGCGCGCTGGGCCGGCGTGGAGATGCGCCTGGTGCCCAGCCGGCACTGGACCCGCGCCGACCCGGGAATGCTGGCGACCATGGTGCAGAACGTGCTGTCGAACAGTTTCAAGTACGCCGCCGGGCGTCCCTTGCTGATTGGCCTGCGGCCCCGCGGCGAGGGCCTGGCCATCGTTGTCTGCGACCGCGGCCGGGGCATCGCCGAGGAGCACCAGGACAAGGTGTTCGAGGAGTTCTACCGGGTGCGCGAGCTGCGCGACAAGGACGTCGAGGGCGTGGGCCTGGGGCTGGCCATCGTCAAGCGCCTGGGGCAGTTGATGGGGCTTGAGGTCAGCCTGCGCTCGCGGCCTGGGCATGGCACCTGCGTGACCTTGCAAGGGTTGGCCAAAGTGCCGGCGCAAGTGCCGCGCGCGACGGTCGACCAGGCGATCCAGGCAGGCATGCTCAGTGGGTTGCGGGTGTGCCTGGTGGAGGATGACCATAACGTGCTGCAGGCCACCAGCGCCTTGCTGCAGCGTTGGGGCTGCCAGGTGCAGGCCGAGAGCTCGGCCCAGGGGCTGAGCAGTGACTGCGAGGTGATCGTCGCCGACTACGACCTGGGGCCGCAGGCCACGGGCATCGACTGCATCGATCAACTGCGCGCCCAGCGCGGCGAGCGGGTGCCGGCACTGATCATGACCGGGCATGACCTCGACCGCCTGCAGGGCGCCTTGCAGGCACGCGGCATTGCCGTGCTGGCCAAGCCGGTACGGCCGGCGGAACTGCGGGCGGCGTTGCGGGCATTGCGCGAAACCAGCGCGGCGCCGACCGGCTAGGCGGCGCTGCGGGCGGTCACTGGAAGGTCGGCGCCTGCCCTTCCTTCCAGCAGTTGGGTGACGGGGTGATCAGGCCCATGCCGGCGATGGCCACCATGCCGCCACTGGCCACCTGGCAGTCGAACTGCCCTTTGCCGGTGCTCACGGTGTAGTAGGTGGTGGTGGAGTCGCTGCGCAGGTTGCTGACCTTGCTGACCGGCACGCCGAGGGTGACCTCGGTGCGTTGCTTGAGGGTGTCGGCATTGGGCGAGGCGGTCTGGCAACCGGCCACGGCGGCGAGGCCGGCGAGCAGGACCAGGGACTTGAAGGGGAGGGACATGGGGATCATCGCGTTGCTTCCTTGGCATTGTTCTCGGAACGCCACCCGCCCGGCCAGGAAAGGGAGGTACTGGCCGGACGAGGGGTAGGGCGACTATAGCGCCGCTGTACCCTGCGGGATGTAGGGCAGATGTGCTAGGTGGCTAATGGCCGTCTCGTGGTGATTTTTGACGGGGGATTGGGGGGCGGGTATGGGTTCGTCGGAAGTGGTGCGGCGCCTGGTCGATCGAGCGCCGCCCGCGCGGCGCTCGATCTGATAGGCGCTGCAAGGGTTGTGGCGAACACCTGGCGGCCTTGATGCGGTCCTTTCCCTGGAAGGGGGCTGTCCGCCGTCAGTGGCCCCACCGCTCACCCCCTACGCCGCAGCAACACAATAAAAAACCCGCCCCCCAACGCCGCCGTGGCAATACCGATGGGCAGGTCCTGCGGCGCAATCAAGGTGCGCGCCGCCAGATCGACCCAGACCACGAACAACGCCCCCAGCAGCGCACAAACCGGCAACAGCCGGCGATGCTCGGCCCCGACCAGGCGCCGGGCCATGTGCGGCAGCATCAAGCCGACGAAACCGATAGCCCCGGACAACGACACCAGCACACCGGTGAGCAACGCGCAGCCGACGAACACCACGGCGCGCACCCGGCGCGTGTCGAAGCCCAGGCTCACCGCCGTCTGTTCGCCGCTCATCAGCGCATTGAGCGCGCGCGCCAGCGACATCAGCAGGGCAAAACCGGCCAGCACGGCCAACGCCGGCAGCCACAGCAGCGACCATTGCGCCAGGCCCAGCCCGCCGAGCATCCAGAACATCACCGAACTGGCGGCATGGGGATCGCCGGTGTACAGCAGCAGGTTGGCCAGGGCCATCACCACGAACGACACCGCGACCCCGGCCAGCAACAGTTGCTCGCTGTCCAGGCGCCCGCGCCGGCTGGCGACGCCCAGTACCAGCAGCATGCAGCCCAGGGCGCCGACAAAGGCCGCCAGCGGCAGGCTCAGCAGCCCGGCGAAAGGCCCAAGGTACAGCACCACCAGCACCGCCCCGAGCACTGCGCCTGAACTCACGCCCAGCAGGTGCGGGTCGGCCAGTGGGTTGCGGGTCACCGCTTGCAAGGCGCTGCCGACCAGGGCCAACCCGGCACCGACCAAAGCCCCCAGCAACACCCGTGGCGCGCGGATCTGCCAGACGATCTGGGCCTGGCCACGGCCGGCGTCTGTCGCTGGGGCCAGGCCCAGTTGCTGCAGCACGATCGCCAGTACCTTGCCTGCCGGCACCTGCGCTGCGCCGAAGCCCAGCGACAACAGGCACGAGGCCAGCAGCGCGGCGCCCAGGCCGATCAACAGCAGGCGGTAGCCGCCAGGGCGGCGCAACAGGCTCACCGCTGCGTCCCGGCAAAGCGCTGCGGGTGCAGCGCCTGGGCGAGGCGTTCGATGGCCTCGGCGTTGTCCACCGAGGGCGTCACCTGTAAATAGGACAACACCACGAAGCGCTTCTGGCGAATCGCCGTGACGCTGCCCAGCGCCGGGTGCTGCAGCAGGTAGTCGCGTTTCTGCTGCCAGCGGGTCGGGCCGTAGTCTACGATGACGATCACCTCAGGGTCGCGCTCCACTACGCTTTCCCAGCTGACTTCGGTCCAGCTGGCAGGCACGTCGGCCATCACATTGCTGCCGCCGGCCGTATCGATCAGGGCCTGGGGCATGCCCAGGCTGCCGGAGGTGGTGGGGCGGTCCTCGCCGCTGTCGTAGAGGAACACCCGTGGTCGATCCTGGAGCGCGGCCAGCGAAGCGCTGACCCGCGCGACACGCTGGCGCAGTTGCTCGACCAGGCGGTCGGCCCGCGCGCTGACGCCGAAGATGCGCCCCAGGTTGTTCAGGTCGGTGTACAGGTCGTCGAGGCTTGCCGGGTGCCAGGGCATGATCCGCGAGCACGACTCGCTCAGCTCGTATACCGGAATGCCGAACGTTGCCAGGCGCTGTGGGGTGAGCGGCCCACCGACCTGCATGCCATAGCTCCAGCCGGCGAACAGAAAGTCGGCATCGGCCGCGAGCAGGGTTTCCACCGACGGATAGCGCGGGGCCAGTTCCGGCAGGCCGCCCAGGGCCTGGCGCATTGCCGGGGCGAGGCTTTTCCAGCCACTGATGCCGCTGTAGCCGACCATGCGCTCGCGCAGCCCCAGTGCCAGCAGCATGCCGGTCAAGTTGACGTCGTGGCTCACCGCCCGTTGCGGTGGCTGGCTGAAGCTGACCTCGCGCTCGCAACTGCGCACGGTCACGGGGAAGCCCTGCGCCAGGGCACACAGCGGCAGGCAGGCGAACAGGGCAAGCAGCAGGCGGGTCATGCGTGACGGATCCAGGTAATGCGTGGGTGCTGGCCCACGGGGTGGCGGTCGACCAGGGCGTGAACCCCGAACACCTCGGCCAGGCATTGCTCGGTCAACACCTCGGCAGGCGTGCCCTGGGCGATGATCCGGCCTTGCTCGATCAGGTACAGGCGGTCGCAGAAGGTCGCCGCCAGGTTGAGGTCGTGGAAGCTGGCCAGCAAGCCCAGGCCGCTGCCGCGCAGGTGCTGCAGCAGGGCCAGCTGGTGGCGTGGGTCGAGGTGGTTGGTCGGCTCGTCGAGAATCAGCAGGCGCGGCTGCTGGGCCAGGGCCCGGGCCAGCAGCACACGTTGCTTCTCGCCACCGGACAGGCTGGCGAAGCCTTGCGCGGCGCGGTCCTGCAGGCCCAGTTGGCGCAAGGCCTGGTCCACCGGCGCCGGGTCGCCGTCAGCGTCGAGCCAGCCCAGGTGCGGGGTGCGGCCCATGGCGACGACGTCGCTCACGCTCAGGCCGAAATCCTCGGGAAATTCCTGGAGCATCACCGCCACCCGCTGGGCCAGCCAGCGCGGCGGGTGCAGCCAGATATCCTCGCCATCGAGCAGCACCCGGCCAGCCCGTGGCCGGCTGAAACGGTAGGCGCAGCGCAGCAGGCTGGTCTTGCCGCTGCCATTGGGCCCGATCAGGCCGACGAACTCGCCGGATTGGACCTTGAGGTCGATGCCGGCCAGCAGGTCTGGCCCGCTGGCGGACAGTGACCAGTGCAGGCGCTCCAGGTGCAGCAGGGGAGAAGACATGAACAGACACCGCAGGAATGAATGAGCCCGACGGTGACGGTGCGAGACGGCCGCGCAGGCGCAGGGGCGCCTGGCAAGCTGAGCGCACCCGCCCTCCGCGGGAATGGCCATGGGCGAATCAGGCCGGTCTCCGGGCTGGCGAGGGTCATCGGGCATTCACCTTCCCATGCGCGGGGCACAGTGGTGTATCGAATGCCTGGCTCGCTTACCGTTGCGGGGGCAGCGCCGGACTTCTCGCACGGGCGAGGCACCGGCTTCCCGTTTAATCCCTGGCGCGGCGGCCAGGGACACCTGAAAGCAGGGGCGCATCTGAGCATTTCTGCCCTTGGGAGTCAACGCATGCCTAATCGATAGCCAAGCCCTTGGCGTCAAAGCTGGTCGAAGTCCAGCACCACCTTGTCGCTGATCGGGAAACTCTGGCAGGACAGCACGTAGCCGGCCGCCACTTCGTAGTCTTCCAGGGCATGGTTGCTGTCCATCTCAACCTCGCCCTCGATCACCTTGCACTTGCAGGTCGAGCACACCCCGGCCTTGCACGAATAGGGCAGCTCGGCGCCAATGGCGTTGCCGGCGTCGAGCACGCTGACGGTATTGCGCGGCAGGTCGAAGGCCAGCGCCCGGCCATCGCTGATCACGGTGATCTGGCTGCTGCTGGCATCGAGTTGGCGAGCGGCCTCGCGTGCCTCGCGGCGGGCCGTGCCATCGGCGGCGGCGAACAGCTCGAAGTGAATGCGCGCCTTGTCCATGCCGTTGGCCTGCAAGCTGTCGCGCACGGTCTCGGTCATGGCCTGGGGGCCGCAGATGAAGGCGGCGTCGAGGCTGGGCACATCCAGCCAGCGGGAGAACAGCTGGTCGCACTTGTCGGCGTCGATGCGACCGTTGTACAGGTCGACATCCTGTTGTTCACGGCTGAACACGAAGATCAGGTTCAGGCGCTCCAGGTACTGGTTCTTCAGGTCTTCCAAGCGGTCGCGGAACAGCGCGCTGCCACTGGCCCGGTTGCCGTACAGCAGGGTGAAGCGGCTGTGCGGCTCGCAGGCCAGGGTGGTGGCGATCAGCGACAGGATCGGGGTGATGCCGCTGCCGGCGGCGACGCCCAGGTAGTGGCCCTGGTGGGTCGGCTGCAGCGGCACGAAGAAGCTGCCCGAGGGCGGCATCACCTCCAGTTGCTGGCCGGCCTTGAGCACGTCGTTGACGAACGCCGAGAAGCGCCCGCCCGGCACGCGCTTGACCGCCACGCGCAGTTCGCCGTCTTGCACCGCGCTGCAGATCGAGTAGGAGCGGCGCACTTCCTCATTGTCCAGCTGGGTGCGCATGACCAGGTACTGGCCCTGGGTGAAGCGGAAATCGTCCTGCAGGTGGCTAGGCACGTCGAAGGCGATGGACACGGCGTCCCGTGTTTCCTGACGCACTTGCTTGATGGTCAGGCGGTGAAACTGGCTCATGGTGTTCTCCACGGCTCATAGGCATTTGAAGTAGTCGAACGGCTCCAGGCACGCGCGACAGCGGTACAGGGCCTTGCAGGCGGTGGAGCCGAACTCGCTGAGCAGCTCGGTGTCGCCACTGGCGCATTGCGGGCAGCACACCACGGGGCTGTGGCCGTGCAGGCTCGCGCCGCCCTCGGGCGGGGCGATGCCATAGGCGAGCAGGCGCTCACGGCCCAGGGTGCTGATCCAGTCGGTGCTCCAGGCCGGGGTCAGCCGCCGCTCCACGGCGGGGGCCGGAAAGCCGGCGTGTTCCAGGGCCTGGCGGATATCGCCCTCGATCACCTCGGTGGCCGGGCAGCCGGAATAGGTCGGGGTCACCACCAAGTGCAGGTGGCCGGCGCGCCAGTCGAGGTCGCGGACGATGCCCAGGTCGACCACGCTGACCACCGGCACCTCCGGGTCCATCACCTCGGCCAGCACCGCCCAGGCGCGGGCCAGATCGCCCGGTTGCTGGGCCCGGGCGCCACGGTCGCCGACGATCAGCTCACCAGGTCGCATCGGGGTAGGCCCGTGGCAGAAATTGCATTTCGGCCAGCAGCAGGCCCAGGTGCTCGGTGTGCAAGCCTTGGCGGCCGTCGAGGTAAAAGTGGCTGGCGGCCTGGGGCAGCGGCAGCTCGACCGAGGCGAACAGCGCACCGACCGTGGCTTGCCAGCGACGGCCGACCTGGGCTGGGTCGGCGCCGACACCTGCCGCGGCCAGTTGCACCTCGTGGTCGCTGGCGGCGGTCAGCTCGACGGTAAAGCGCCACAGCAGCGGTATGGCGTCGAGCATGCGCCGGCGGCTTTCTGGCGTGCCGTCGCCCAGGCGCTGCACCCACTCGCCGGAGCGGCGCAGGTGATAGGTGACTTCCTTCAAGGCCTTGGCGGCGATGCCGGCGATGCGTTCGTCGCGCGAGGCGCACAGGCCGTCGAGCACGGCATGGTGCCAGGCATCGTAGAGGAACTGCTTGAGCATGGTCACGGCATAGTCGCCGTTGGGCTGCTCGACCAGCAGCAGGTTACGGAAGGCGCGTTCGTCGCGGCGAAACGCCAGGGCGTCGGCGTCACGGCCATCGTCCAGCAGCTCGGCGGCGTATTCCAGCCAGTTGCGGGCCTGGCCGACCAGGTCCAGACCTACGTTCATCAACGCCAGCTCTTCTTCCAGGGCCGGCGCCTTGCCGCACCACTCGCACAGGCGCTGGCCCTGGATCAGGGCGCTGTCGCCGAGCAGCAGCAGGTAGGGGATCAGTGCTTGCTTGTGCATGGCGCGCCTCACATATGGCCGACTTCGGCGGGCAGCTCGTAGAAGCTGGCGTGCCGGTAGACCTTGTCGTCCGCCGGGGCGAACAGCGGGTCTTTCTCGTCCGGGGAGGAGGCGATGATCAGCGCCGAAGGCACAACCCACAGGCTGACGCCTTCGCTGCGACGGGTGTACAACTCACGGGCATTCTCGATGGCCATGGCGGCATCGGCGGCATGCACGCTGCCGACATGCTTGTGGTTCAGGCCGTGCTTGCTGCGCACGAAGACTTCGTAAAGGGTCCAGGTGGACATGGGGGTTCCTCAGGATCGCGGGCCGCCTCAGGCGGCGTTCTTGTTCTGTTGCTTGCGGGCGTAGGCCACGGCGGCCTCACGCACCCAGGCGCCACCTTCGATGGCGTTGCGGCGCTTGGCCAGGCGTTCCTGGTTGCACGGCCCGTTACCTTTGAGCACCTCGTAGAACTCTTGCCACTGGATCTGGCCGAAGTCGTAGTGGCCACGCGCCTCGTTCCATTTCAGCGCCGGGTCCGGCGCGGTGCAGCCGAGCAGCTCGAGTTGCGGCACGGTCTGGTCGATGAAGCGCTGGCGCAGCTCGTCGTTGGTCTGGCGCTTGATCTTCCAGGCCATGGACTGGGCGCTGTTGGGCGAGTGCTCGTCGCTGGGCCCGAACATCATCAGCGACGGCCACCACAGGCGGTTGATGGCGTCCTGGACCATGTCCTTCTGCGCCTGGGTGCCGTGGCGCATCATGGTCAGCAGCAGCTCGTAGCCTTGGCGCTGGTGGAAGCTTTCTTCCTTGCAGATGCGGATCATGGCGCGGGAGTAGGGGCCATAGGAGGTGCGCTGCAGCACCACCTGGTTGACGATGGCGGCGCCGTCGACCAGCCAGCCCACCGCGCCCATGTCGGCCCAGGTCAGGGTCGGGTAGTTGAAGATGCTCGAATACTTGGCCTTGCCGCTGTGCAGCTTGGCGATCTCCTCGTCGCGGTCGGCGCCGAGGGTTTCCATGGCGCTGTACAGGTACAGGCCGTGGCCGGCTTCGTCCTGGATCTTGGCCATCAGTTGCAGCTTGCGCTTGAGCGACGGGGCACGGGTGACCCAGTTGCCTTCGGGCAGCATGCCGACGATTTCCGAGTGGGCGTGCTGGGAGATCTGGCGGATGAGGGTCTGGCGGTAGGCGTCGGGCATCCAGTTCTTGGCTTCGATCTTGATCTCGGCGTCGATCTTTTCCTGGAAGGCGCGTTCCTCGGGGGACATCTCTTCCAGCGTCTTGAGGCGTTTGACGCCGGTTTCCACTAGCTGTGCGTACATGGTCGGGGTTCCCGGTTGAGGGCGGGTTGGGGCGTGGGGGTATTTATATGCGATACAAAACACAACATCAAACAGTATTTGATGTATCGAATGTGATTTGTGTGTCGGGTTGGGGTTAGTGGGGGGCTGGATCTGATAGGCGCTGCAAGGGTTGTGGCGGGCTCTTGGTGGCCTTGATGCGGTCCTTTCCCAGTTGCCGGTCTGGGGAGGGTGTTGGCGTTGAGCGAGTCCGCCGTTAGCCATGCAGCGCCTATGAAACCGAGCGCCGCCCGCGCGGCGCTCGATCTGATAGGCGCTGCATATCTAACGGCGAACCCACATCACGCAGACTGCAATTACGATACAAATCGCTCCCACACCTACCCAATACAAGTCAAACCTCAGTCGTGGCCGGCCTGCGGCGCGATCACGCTGCCGCGCACCTTGTAGGACTTGCCGCGAAACAGCGCAATCAGCTCGCCCTGCTGGTTCTCGATGCGCACGTCGTAGTTGCCGGTGCGGCCCTTGCGGCTCAGTTCGCGGGCATGGGCAATCAGCCGGTCGCCGTGCCAGGCCGGTGCCACGTAGTCGATGCTGCAGCCCAGGGCCACGGCGGCTTCGTCGTAGCTGTTGCAGGCGAAGGCGAAGGCCGAGTCGGCCAGGGCGAACAGGTAGCCGCCGTGGCAGGTGCCGTGGCCCTGGATCATGTCGGCGCGCACGGTCATGCCCAGGCGGGCGCTGCCGGGGCCGGCAGCGAGTAGTTCGATGCCCAGCCCCTGGCTGGCGGCGTCGCGGGCGAACATGGCTTGGGCGCAGGCTTGGGCCAGGGCTTGGGGGGAGTGTTCAGGCATGCAGGCAGCCTCCTTCGGCGTGGGTGCGGCGCAGCAGCAGGGAAGGGCGATAGCGTGCCTCGCCGTAGCTGCGTTGCAGGTTGTCGAGCACCCGCAGGGTGAAGCCGACGCCGAGGCGATCGGCCCAGGCCAGCGGGCCACAGGGGTAATTGACCCCGGCGCGCATGGCCAGGTCGATGTCGCCAGCGCTGGCGACGCCTTGCAGCACGGCGTCGGCGGCTTCGTTGGCAAGGGTCACCACGGTGCGCAGCACCAGCAGGCCCGGCAGGTCGGCCAGCAAGCTGACCTTCAAGCCGGCCTGGCGTAGCAGCGCCACCGCCTGGTCACGCGCTTGAGGGGTGCAGTCAGCTGCCACGCTGATAGCGATGCGCGTGGCGCTGGCGTAGTCCAGGGCCAGGTCGAGCAACACCAGGTTGCGCAAGCCGTCCTCGCGGGCGCGCTGGCAGGCCAGGCGGCCATCGGACAAGGCCAGGGTGGCGTCGCCGACACGCAGCACGCCGGCACCAGCCCGCTCGCTGACGCCGATACCCTGGCCGCGCAAGCGCTCGAGCAGCGGCTGCATCACGCCCAGGTGCCCCTCGACGACGCAGCGCTGCACCAGTGCCTGGCTGCCCAGCTCGTTGGCTGCAGGCGGCGCGCTGGCCTGGTCGTAACAATAGAAACCTCGGCCGCGCTTGCGTCCCAGGTGACCGGCATCGACCAGCGCCTTCTGCATCAGCGAGGGCTGGAAGCGTGGATCGCCGTAAAAGGCCTCAAACACCGAGCAGGTCACGGCATGGTTGACGTCATGGCCAATCAGGTCGGTCAGCTCGAAGGCGCCCATGGCAAAGCCACCAGCCTCCCGCATCACGGCATCGAGGGTGGCACAATCGGCGGCGCCTTCCTGCAACAGGCGCAGGCTCTCGGCATAGAACGGCCGGGCGACCCGATTGACGATGAAACCTGGTGTCGAGCGGACCTGCACCGGCTGCTTGCCCCAGGCCTTGGCCGTGGCGTACAGCGTCGCGGCCAGTTGCGGATCGCTGGCCAGGCCCGACACCACCTCCACCAGTGGCATTCGCGGCGCGGGGTTGAAAAAATGCATGCCCAGCACCCGCTGCGGCTGCTGCAAGCCGGCGGCGAGGCTGTCGATCGACAGGGACGACGTGTTGCTGGCAAGGATACAGTCCTTGCCGCACAGGGCTTCGAGTTCGCGCAGCAGCGCTTGCTTGCTGGCGAGGTCCTCGACGATGGCCTCTATCACCAGGCGTGCTTCGCCCAGGGCGTCGAGGCTGTCGATCGGTTGCAATCGCTGGCAGATGGCAACCTGGGTGCGGGGGCTCAGCCGACCTTTCTCCACCAGGCGCGCCAGTTGTCGGTCGATGCCTCGCACCGCATCGGCTGCCGCGCCAGGGCGGTTGTCGTAGAGGCGCACGCGGTGGCCGGCCTCGGCCGCGACCTGGGCGATGCCTGCGCCCATGGCCCCGGCGCCGATCACCGCGACCAGGGCCGCGCTGTCGAGGGCGGCCATGCTCAGCGGCCCTTGAACACAGGGGTGCGCTTATCCATGAAGGCACCGACGCCTTCGCGGTAGTCCTCGCTGCGCCCGGCCAGGCGTTGCAGGTCGCGTTCAAGCTCCAGCTGCTGGTCGAAACTGTTATCGAAGCTCTGGTTGAGGGCGCGCTTGATCAGGGCCAGGCCGTAGGTGGGCTGGGTGGCGAGCTGGCGGGCCAGGGCCAGCGCCTCGTCACGCAGCGCGGCATCGTCCACCACCTGGTGGATCAGCCCCCATTGCTCGGCCTGCTCGGCGCTCAGGCGAGTGCCGAGCATGGCCAGCGCCTTGGCCCGGGCCATGCCGATCAGCCGCGGCAACTGCCAGGTACCGCCAGAGTCCGGCACCAGGCCGATCTTGCAGAACGCCTGGATGAAACTGGCCGAGCGCGCCGCCAGGACCAGGTCGCAGGCCAGCGGCAGGTTGGCACCGGCGCCGGCCGCCACGCCGTTGACTGCGCAGATCACCGGCAGCGGCAGGTCGCGCAGGCTGCGCACCAGGGGGTTGTAGAAGTTATCGATGGCTTCGGCCAGGTCGGGCATCTGCGCGCCCGGCGCTACGCTGCGGTCCGACAGGTCCTGGCCGGCGCAGAAGCCACGGCCTTCGGCGGTGAGCAGCAAGACCCGGGCGTGCTCGCTCTGGCGCACCTGGCGCAGGGCTTCGCGGACCTCCAGGTGCATGGCGGTGTTGAAGCTGTTCAATTGCTCGGGCCGGTTCAGCGAGAGCAGGGCAACGCCGTCGGCGTCGATGGAAAACAGGATGTGCTCGAAAGGCATGGGGTGCTCGCTTGGTTGTGTCGATGGGAGGGTGCGCATTATGATACTCAAATGTATCTCATGTATTGCAGTAATGTATCTTGTTTTTGGTAAGGGCAAGGCGTTGGGTATGTGGTGCCTTTGAGATCGAGCGCCGCCCGCGCGGCGCATCGCGGATGAATCCGCTCCTACATTTGTTGCAACGTGGCCATGTCTGAGAGGCCATGGTTGTTAGCCTGGTGCGCTCGACGCGGTTTTTGCGTGGGCGTTGCCGCCGCCCCGCCTTTCTTGCGCCCTGCGCCAAGGCTGGCAACCATGGCCTGACAGGTTCGGTACGTTGCAACAGATGTGGGAGCGGATTCATCCGCGATGCGCCGCGCGGGCGGCGCTCGATCTGATAGGCACGGCAAGGCCAACGCCCTGCACCCAAAAACGATACAAAACCAGATGAAACGAGCAAGTAACAGCAACCAATAGACCCTCCATCCACCCCGCTAACCACATCGAGCCCTGCGCCCATGCCCTGCTACCGCCTCGACGGCCTCACCCCGGTGATCCACCCCAGCGCCTACGTCCACCCCAGCGCCGTACTGATCGGAGACGTGATCATCGGTGCCAACTGCTATGTCGGCCCACTCGCGGCACTGCGCGGCGACCTGGGGCGCATCGTCATGGAGGAGGGCGCCAACCTGCAGGACACCTGTGTGATGCACGGCTTCCCCGGTGGCGACACGGTGATCGAACGCAACGGACATATCGGCCACGGCGCCGTCATCCATGGCTGCCGGATCGGCGAGGATGCCCTGGTGGGCATGAACGCGGTGGTGATGGACGGCGCACACATCGCCCCGCGCTCCATCGTCGCCGCCACGGCCTTCGTCAAAGCCGGCTTCCAGTGCCCTGAGCAAAGCCTGGTGGTGGGCGCCCCAGCCGTGGTCAAGCGCCCGCTCAGCGACCAGGAACTGGCCTGGAAGCGCCGCGGCACGGCGGAGTACCACCGCCTGACGCAGCGCTGCATGGCAGGCCTGGTGGAGTGCGCGCCGCTGTCTGCCGCCGAGCCGCAGCGTCCGCGCATGGGCGATTCCGGGGTGCGGCCCAAGGCCGAGGGTGGCGCATGAGCCTTGCGCGGTCGCGGCAGGCAGGTATAGTCGAGGCTTTAGCCGTGCCTCGTCCCCTCATGAGCAGCCTTGCCCCCCTGAATCACCTGATCACCCGCTTCCAGGAGCAGACACCGATCCGCGCCAGTTCGCTGATCATCACCCTGTACGGCGATGCCATCGAGCCCCACGGCGGCACGGTGTGGCTGGGCAGCCTGATCAACCTGCTGGAACCGATGGGCATCAACGAACGGTTGATCCGCACCTCGATCTTCCGCCTGACCAAGGAAGGCTGGCTAACCGCCGAGAAGGTCGGCCGGCGCAGTTACTACAGCTTGACCGGCACCGGCCGGCGGCGTTTCGAGAAGGCCTTCAAGCGCGTCTACAGCGCCAACCTGCCGGCGTGGAACGGCGCCTGGACGCTGGTGTTGCTCAGCCAACTGGAGGCGCCCAAGCGCAAGGCCGTGCGCGAAGAACTGGAGTGGCAGGGGTTTGCCGCCATGGGCCCGAACCTGCTGGGTTGTCCGCGCAGCGATCGTAGCGACCTGGCCGCCACGCTGCGCGAACAGGACGCCGAGGATGGCAGCATCGTGTTCGAGACCCAGGCCCAGCAGGTGCTGGCCTCCAAGGCCCTGCGCGCCCAGGTGCGGGAAAGCTGGAACATCGACGAACTGGGGCAGCACTACAGCGAATTCATTCGTTTGTTCAGGCCACTTTGGCAAGCCATGAAAGCGCTGCAAGCACCTGAGCCGCAGGATTGTTTCCTCGCCCGCATGCTGCTGATTCACGAGTACCGCCGGCTGCTGCTGCGCGACCCGCAGTTGCCGGAAGAACTACTGCCCGGCGATTGGGAAGGGCGCGCCGCCCGGCAACTGTGCCGCAACCTGTATCGCCTGGTGCAGGCCAGGGCAGAGGAGTACCTAGCCGATGCGCTGGAAACGGCGGATGGGCCGTTGCCAGATGCCAACGAGAGTTACTTCCGCCGCTTTGGTGGGCTGGAGCCATGAGTGAAGCCGGCAGCGCGGGGCTTAACTGCGAAACGCATTGATATGAGCCCTGGTTTTCTGAATATTGGCCGTGGCCATTGTGTAGGTATTCATATAGTCATTTTTGAGCGCCCAGCCACCGGATAAAGGGTGCCTAATGACATCTATTTTTACACCGACATCCTGTCCATTTATGCCCCTGTCCTTCCTAGGTTGAGTCGTCCACCCCCCCGGCCCCAAGTCGCCCAGCCGTGTACCGGCTTGCATGTACTGGACGCTCCTGCCATGGGTTTCGAACCCTTCCATGATGGATGCATGCAACTCGATTAAATAACCCTCAGCCCGCGCAAGGCTCTCGAGCATGGTGTCGATCAACTGCTCTTTTGTCAGTTTTGACGCCTTGAGAAGGTCTTCGACGGCATGGATGAAGCCAGAGAATGGGATAGATAAGCCCATGGCTGCGTCACCGGCTTGTGTAATGGGCAGAACCACAGAGGTTTCGCCTCCAGCACGCTGCAGCGCATCGGTAAGACGGTCATTGGTACCACTGTCGCTCAGCTTGTCGCGGACTTTTTCGGGATGAAGCTTGTCCTTGAGAAAGTCTGTTGCCACCTCGCCTGCACCACGGGTTTGTTTTTTCATTTGATCGGCTATTTTTATGTTGGGGGTAGCCGGCACTTTTGGCAGGATGGCTTTTACCCCTTCTTTTGCCAGCAAATTCCCCAGGTAGGCCCCCTTGGGTCCCGCCACCACCAAGCCTGCAATACCTCCCAGCTTTCCGTAGAGCGTGGCAAGAATCTCCGCACCGACGGTGTAGGTAAAAGCAAAGGCAATCGCGGATCTTTTATTTTTCAGGAAAGCGGCAACGTGTTCGTGGGTCTCTTGGACAATACGTGAAGCAGCAGCTACACCCTGCATCTTGTGATACATCTCGTGGACGCTAATCGCATCCAGGCCGCTGTCATCGCTGAATGTCGTGGGATTGTTTCTTGCCATCGCGTACAAGTTGAGCCCATCGACGGCGCCTGCCGGATCGGCACTCAACCAACGCCCAAACGGCTGGTAGTAGCGATAGCCGTAGTAGTACAGGCCCGTGGCATCGCGCTCCTTGCCCGAGTAGCGCACGGTCTTGTAGTCAGCCTCCACCTGGCTGCGCGCGGACCAGACCGCAGTACCGCCGTAGGGGTAGTATTCCTCTTGGCTAATGACCAACCCTTTGTCGTCCAGCTCCAGGCAACTGCTGCCGATGAGGTTGTCGTAGCTGTAGCGCAGGCCATCATTGGCAATGCCCCCCGGCAGCCCGCTGTCCCAATGCAGCGCCCGCACTTGCGCGCGCGCCGCCTGGCCAACCGTCACCACCTGCAGCGCTTCCTTGGGCACGTCATCCTGGTGGCGCGTGCGGACTTCCAAACCCGGCAGGTAGAGCACACGCTGACGATGGGTCACCGCCTTGGCTTCGCGGCTGGAGGCTTTGACAATGCGCAGGCCGTCAGCGCCGTAGCGGTAGCTTTCCTGGTCATCCAGGCCCGCGACATCGCGCGCAACGGGGGTCACCCGCAACAGCTGTTCACGCCAGGTCCAATCCAGTGTCTGCCCAGGCTGCAACTGACGCTGGTTGCCTGCGGCATCGAAGAAGCTATCGACCAGCGCCGGATCCGTGGTGAGGGTGTCTGGGACCGCGCGGTTGCTATGGCCGGATACCGTCAGGCTGAAGGTGAAGTCGTGCTCGGCGACGTCGCTGGTGTGGGCCGTGCTCAACAGGTTGCCGCCCCGATCGTAGGCATAGCGACGGGTGTAGTTGGCGTAGCTGCCATCGTTGACGGCCACGGGCAGGGCCGCTGGGCGCTGGCGGTTGTGTCGTCCTGAACCAGCCATTTCGCGGCCTGTGGCCGTGATCAGCTGGTACAAGGTGTCATAGCCATAGGTGTTGACCGCCTCGATGGCGCGGTTGCGGGCGAAGCGCCTGGCCTCGGCGGCATTGCTCACACGCAGCACGTTGCCAACCGGATCGAACGCATAGTGCAGGTCCTGCAGTACGGTTGCCTTTGCCGAGTGCTCGGTCTTCAGCCGTAGCAGCCGCTGGGTACGGGGCTCATAGGTAAAGTGGGTGACCACGTCGTTGGCATGGGCTTCGCGCAGCTTCTGGCCGGCGGCAGAGTAGCTGAGCGATGTGAGGACTGGCCGTTCGCCCATGCCCTTGAGGGCGAGGAGGGTGCCCGCCAGGCTTGCGGTGACGTCATAGTGGTGGCGTTGCCCATGCCCCTGGGCATCGACCTGGGTCAGCGGCGCCCCGGTTGCATCAACGCTGCAGCTGCTGGTGAATACATCAGGGGCGAGCAGGTCTGCCCAGGTGGCTTCGTCCGCGCCTTGCCAATCTGCGCTGTCGCCGTCCTCGAGCAGTTGTCGAGTGGCCGAAAGCGTCGCGCCGGTCAAACCCAGGCTGTCGAGTTGCTGCCGGCCGGCGGTGTCGTAGTGCCGGCTCAGTTGCCCGGCCAGGTTGCGCGCCTTCGCTGCCGGGTCGTTGGCCGCCCAGACCAGCCGCTCGGTTATCTGCGCGGGTGCGGCGGGCAGTTGCTCATCGACCTGGAGCAAACGCCCGGGCTGCGGCGCCTGTTCATAGTGCCAGCGGCGCATGACGCCTGTGGCGCCGACCCGCAGCAGCGGGCGACCGGCGCAGTCATTCAAGGTGATTACATTGCCAGCGTCGACGCTTTGGCTGGCAAGCACTGCGCCGGTAAATGCCGGCTGCAGGACCAGGTTGGCTTTTACGCTCGGGTCTGTCTGCTGGAGCGCGGCAAGCCTGGGGTCGATGCTTTGTACCGGATGGCCTAGGGCGTTGCACCGGTGTGCGGTGATGCGCGTATCCAAGCCTGGCAGGTCAGGATGCCGGCAATAGCGTATTTCGCGAAGGACCTCTGCGCGATTGCCCTGTACAGTCACAGAGGGCGTGCCTTTATGGAGCGCATGATTGTCAGCCACCGGGTCCACCCTCATTTTTTGTATGCAGCCGCGTATAACGTCACCTTGGTTCGGGTGCGTCGTATATGGTTTTGAGCTTGCTCATAGTTCTCCATATAGGCGCGCTTGCTGATCCACTCGTTCTTTCTGGTCGCGCGCGTCAATACGGAAACCTTGATACCGATGTCCTGCTCACTGGCGGTGGGAGGCGCTGCCAGCCACTGCCCCTTGTACAGCCCAATAGGCACCCCTTCATTGTCAAAGGCTTTCAGCACCTCGTCGTTCAACTGTTGCAGATACTGCTCCAGCCTGGAGAGGTCCTCCAGCATCGACTTCATCAGTTCAGGCTTCGACAGGTTGGCCGCTTTGCGGATCAACTTGCTGGCGTTGTAAACGGCCATGAAGGGCAGGGATACAGCTGTGCCGGAAAAGTAGCCAAGCATCTTGTTCAGCCCTGCGTTGACGAGCGTGTCACGCAATCCGCCTTCTTTCACATAACTCACGGCCTTCAGCTTCAGTTTGCTGAAGAGGCTTCGCGTCTGGCTCTCGACCATCGCTTGCACGTTGGTATCAGGGAGCGGCCGAGGTACCGCGCCCGATACACTGATAGCCAGACTGGTCGTCGTGCTCGCAGCGGTGCCTACCAGGGGGTTGCCACTCAAGCCGGTTCCCAGTGCCCCAACAAAACTATTGAAGAATTCCGCCGTGATCATCGAGACCCCGCCCAGCACGACGGTTCTGGACTTTGATTTGACGAAGCCGGCTACCGCTTCTTCCGCGTCATGAACGATGCCGATCGTCGCCTTGACCGCGCTGTACTTGTTGTACACGTCTTCATCTTTTTCGCTGTCACCGGGGGCCAGCCCAAGGAGATCCTTCAGCGTCGCCGGGTTGTTGCGGACCATTCGGTACAAGTTGAGCCCATCGACGGCGCCTGCCGGATCGGCACTCAACCAACGCCCAAACGGCTGGTAGTAGCGATAGCCGTAGTAGTACAGGCCCGTGGCATCGCGCTCCTTGCCCGAGTAGCGCAGCGTCTTGTAGTCAGCCTCCACCTGGCTGCGCGCGGACCAGACCGCAGTACCGCCGTAGGGGTAGTATTCCTCTTGGCTAATGACCAACCCTTTGTCGTCCAGCTCCAGGCAACTGCTGCCGATGAGGTTGTCGTAGCTGTAGCGCAGGCCATCATTGGCAATGCCCCCCGGCAGCCCGCTGTCCCAATGCAGCGCCCGCACTTGCGCACGCCCCGCCTGGCCAACCGTCACCACCTGCAGCGCTTCCTTGGGCACGTCATCCTGGTGGCGCGTGCGGATTTCCAAACTCGGCAGGTAGAGCACGCGCTGACGATGGGTCACCGCCTTGGCTTCGCGGCTGGAGGCTTTGACAATGCGCAGGCCGTCAGCGCCGTAGCGGTAGCTTTCCTGGTCATCCAGGCCCGCGACATCGCGCGCAACGGGGGTCACCCGCAACAGCTGTTCACGCCAGGTCCAATCCAGTGTCTGCCCAGGCTGCAACTGACGCTGGTTGCCTGCGGCATCGAAGAAGCTATCGACCAGCGCCGGGTCCGTGGTGAGGGTGTCTGGGACCGCGCGGTTGCTATGGCCGGATACCGTCAGGCTGAAGGTGAAGTCGTGCTCGGCGACGTCGCTGGTGTGGGCCGTGCTCAACAGGTTGCCGCCCCGATCGTAGGCATAGCGACGGGTGTAGTTGGCGTAGCTGCCATCGTTGGCGGCCACGGGCAGGGCCGCTGGGCGCTGGCGGTTGTGTCGTCCTGAACCAGCCATTTCACGGCCTGTGGTCGTGATCAGCTGGTACAAGGTGTCATAGCCATAGGTGTTGACCGCCTCGATGGCGCGGTTGCGGGCGAAGCGCCTGGCCTCGGCGGCATTGCTCACACGCAGCACGTTGCCAACCGGATCGAACGCATAGTGCAGGTCCTGCAGCACGGTTGCCTTTGCCGAGTGCTCGGTCTTCAGCCGTAGCAGCCGCTGAGTACGGGGCTCATAGGTAAAGTGGGTGACCACCTCGTTGGCATGGGCTTCGCGCAGCTTCTGGCCGGCGGCAGAGTAGCTGAGCGATGTGAGGACTGGCCGTTCGCCCATGCCCTTGAGGGCGAGGAGGGTGCCCGCCAGGCTTCCGGTGACGTCATAGTGGTGGCGTTGCCCATGCCCCTGGGCATCGACCTGGGTCAGCGGCGCCCCGGTTGCATCAACGCTGCAGCTGCTGGTGAATACATCAGGGGCGAGCAGGTCTGCCCAGGTGGCTTCGTCCGCGCCTTGCCAATCTGCGCTGTCGCCGTCCTCGAGCAGTTGTCGGGTGGCCGAAAGCGTCGCGCCGGTCAAACCCAGGCTGTCGAGTTGCTGCCGGCCGGCGGTGTCGTAGTGCCGGCTCAGTTGCCCGGCCAGGTTGCGCGCCTTCGCTGCCGGGTCGTTGGCCGCCCAGACCAGCCGCTCGGTAATCTGCGCGGGTGCGGCGGGCAGTTGCTCATCGACCTGGAGCAAACGCCCGGGCTGCGGCGCCTGTTCATAGTGCCAGCGGCGCATGACGCCTGTGGCACCGACCCGCAGCAGCGGGCGACCGGCGCAGTCATTCAAGGTGATTACATTGCCAGCGTCGACGCTTTGGCTGGCAAGCACTGCGCCGGTAAATGCCGGCTGCAGGACCAGGTTGGCTTTTACGCTCGGGTCTGTCTGCTGGAGCGCGGCAAGCCTGGGGTCGATGCTTTGTACCGGATGGCCCTGGGCGTTGCACTGCTGGCGGGTGATGCGCGTGTCCAGCCCCGGAATCTCGGGGTGGCGGCAATAACGAATTTCACCGACAGCTTCGCCACGGTTGCCGCGCACGGCGACCGATGGGGTGTCGCGATCCAGTGCTCCACGGCCCATATGCTTGATCCTTGAGCATGCCGACGGACAGTGGAGGACAGCTTAGGCTGCAAGCCCGAGCACCGCACCTGATAGAAATAACAGGTGCGGTGCAATTCAAGGGTTAGCCCCGTCGATCGAAGAAGTGCCCCATCAGCTGAAGCAACGGCCGCCGACGATTTTTTCGGGCAAAGGCCCATTCATGGATTTGCGAAGGCTCATGGCCAACCTCCTGTTCGTGCAGCAACCTGTTGACCTCGGGCAGGCGGTACCAAGGCACGGAAGGGAAGGCGTGGTGGACGATGTGCAGGTTGAAGTTGAGGATCACGAAACGTGACCACAGCGGCAGGCTCTTGCAGTCATGGGACACCTGGTCCTGCTCCCAGAACTGCAGGCGCTCGGCATCCCTGGCCAGCAGGGGCGCCTCGGCATGGTGCGGCAAGTTGAGCAGTTCGACCATGAAGAACAGGAACACCCAGACGATCAGGTAGAACGACAGCAGATCCAGCAGGTGCCCCAGGCTCAAGGCCAGCGCCGCCGCCACCCCGTACCCCAGCAGGTACAGCTGGGCGAAACGCACCTCCTTGAGCAGCCGTGGCGAATCATCGCCCTTGGCCCTGGCGATGAACGGTGCGCGCCAGTTGAGCAGGAAATGGTTGGCGGCGATCATCGGGATCCAGTGCTTCCAGATGAACTCCAGCGTGCGCTCTTGTTTCTTGGTCATCACCGCGAACTTCTCGATCATGCCGCGGTTTTCTGGATCGTTCAGCGGGTGTGCGGTCCAGGTGTGGTGGGCCATGTGGAAGCGCCGGCGGACCAGGAACGGCAAGGCGATCAGCCAGCCACTGCAATGGCCGATGAAGTCGTTGAGTCGCCTGTTCTGCGCGGCCGCGCCGTGCAAGGCCTCGTGCAGGATCAGGTAGACCTGCACCGTGGCGAACCCTGCCAGCACCAGCCCCAGCACCTTGAGCAGCAGGGCATCCGTCAGCCACAGGTTCCAGGCGAGCACCAGCAGCAACAGGTCGGCCAGCCACAACATGACGGTCCAGGGTTCCTTGGCGCCGTCGGGGATCTGCTGGCGAGCGGCCAGCCATTGGTCTTTGGTCATTGTCTTGATTCCGTGAAAGAGTGGGCGTCAGGCATGCGCCTGGGCAAGGCGCAGCCCGCACAGGCGCTTGGCCAGCTGGGCATAGGCCAGGTCGAAGAAGGTCACCTGGTCGTCGAAACCGTGGCTGCGCGGGCGGCTGGCGAAGGTCTGCAGCACCAGTTGGATGCAGTCGTAGCGTGCGCCGCCCTCGAGGTGCCAGGCGGGCAGGTAGGCCGTGATGGCGAACCCCAGGCCGACCAGGCCGGCGAGCAGCTCCAGCTTGTCGGCAAGAATCTGTACGCAGACGTACTGCAAATCTGGCGATTGGCGCAGCAGGCTGTTGATCTCGGCCAGCGCACGCGGCTGCGGCAGGTAGCCGCCCGCCTGGCCCGACAGCGTCAGGGTGCTGTTGTCGGGGTCGTGGCAGTAGAGCAACTGGCCATGGCTCGCCAGGCTGGCCGGGCCACTGAGGCAGGTCTGCGGATAAGTGCCTGGCCTGGCTTCAAGGCCAAGCGCCGGATACAGGTGCTGGCTGATCACCTCTGTGCCGGGGGCGCGCGCGTACCACGGGGCGATATGCCGCAAGCCAGCCAATTTGGCAGGGAGCAGGGCGGTCAGGTGGTATTCGCGAATGCCGTCCACCGTGTCGGGACCGCCGTCGTGGCCCACCAGTACGCCAGGCCGGAGCTTGAGCATCAAGGCATGGCTGGCGATGTTGCGGGTGACGTAGAACCCCAGCTCCATGGGCTGTGGGCGATGGCTGTCGAAGCTCAGCTCGATCAGCTTGGAAATGGCGCCGGTCCTGCGCGCGGCGGGATGGACCACGCCGTGACAGACCTCCCAGGACTGGTTCCAGGGGCGCCGGGCAATGCAACCGCAACCCATGATGATCGAATCAAGTTCCACCACATACCAGAGTTGTAGCCCGGACATCAGCGAATCGCGTATATAACCGGGACTTTGGCAGGGGTGAGTGGTATTACCATAAACCGTCTGAAACAGTTCGGCCAGGCGTGCGCTATCCTTGAGCGCAGCGGGTCGATAACTGAATGGATCATTGTTATTGCCGATATCCCCGCAAAGGGATACCGCATTGCGCGCATGGTGTTTCAAGGTCATGGCACACCTCTATATGGGTATTGTCGGAAACGCCAACGCGGTGACGACTGCAGGGCAGGTCACAGGCAGGCAAGACGGTGCCGAACAGTCGCGGATCTCAGCTGCGCCTTGACCGTGATGGGTGGCAAGCCCGCGCGGTCGCATGGGCCTTTGAGGGAGGTGAGGCGTGGGTTTTCCGATAACGCGGCTGTGCATCATCCCTGTGCATGAACATCCAATAACTCCTGTATTACGTAGTTGCCTTGAACAGGCCCTGGGAATCCTTCCGCAGGGCACGTCCGACTATAGATCGTCATTGCCCGCTGTCAAACCCGCTATATATGAGTAATCCAAAAGGAGGTTTACTCAACTAAATGGTTATTTAGTTGAGTTATATTTCAGGGGCATGAAAACGAGGGCAGGGTGTATCTGACCTATAAAGGTTACAGACCCTTCATTTAATATGGCAAACCTTCAAAGGAATGGGACGCCTGCATGCGCCGGTTCACCGTAGCGCCATTGCTGCTCCCCATGATCGCCTGGGGCGATTGCGCCCAATACCTGCAAGCCTGGGCCCAGACCCTGCATCCGACGCTCAAGCTCGACAGCGAGCATGCCGTGTGCAAGGTCAATCCAGCGGCTGCCAGCCTGCTCCTGACAGCCTTGCCAATGAAGGTGGACGTCGATGAAGACGGCCAAGGTGATTATGGCCTTGAGGTGCTGGTGGCTTTGAGGTGCTGGTGGCCGATGCCAGCAGCGGCAAGATCCTGGCCCACCGTTATCAACGCGCCGCGATTGTTTCTGACGCGATGCGTTAACCAGGCCTTGAGCCTCTATGTGAAAGACGCTTCGCAACTGCGCCAGATCATGGGCCACCTGGTGGTCGCCGAGAGCCACGGCGAGTGGGATGGTTTGTGTGCCGGGGATTTCAGCGAGACAACGCGGACCTTGGCCATCGGCAAATCAGGCAAGAATGGTTTCGCCAGCTTGCGCGTGACTGAGGTGTCGAGCGCAAGACAGCGCGTGCTCAAGGGCGAGCATGATTGCCAGGGCATCCCGGGCGAACCGCGCACGACGCTGTTCAGCTTGGATTATGACGGCAGGCGCTATGCGCTGCCGAAGGCTTTGACGTATCAGTGAACGGGACCGGAGCGTGGCTGAGGCATTGTTGGGGGCTGAAATCTGGCCTCCCACTGGGCGTGGTGCTTAATACGAATGTGCGCATAATGTATATTATGTTAAATTGCGTAATCTCGCCAGGCCGCTTCAGCGAGCATTAAGCGATCTCTGTCGCCCATCCTTTCGAGCTCATGAACGTCCAAGCAAATGTCTTAGGGTTTTTCAATTTTCCCTCAACCCTCACATTTGGGTTTTCATGGCTGCTGCGTTTCACGCACAAACTCGATCAGTGCCTGTAGCGCTGGCGGTACGTGACGCCGGCTCGAGTAATAGATAAAAAACCTGCTTGGCAGGACTTTCCAGTCTTCAAGGATTTCCTCCAGTTGCCCCTGAGCCATGCACTCCCTGACCATTTCTTCATACACATACGCGATCCCGGCACCGTCCTTCGCGGCTTGGATCATCAAGGTGTCATCTTCCAATATCAACGGTCCTGCCACGGCCAGGCGCATGGGCCGGCCCTCGGCAAGATATTCCCACTTGTACAGTTTGCCGCTTGGGAAACGCCTGCCGATGCAGGTGTGCTCAAGCAGCCTCTGTGGCGTGTCCGGTGTCCCGTGCTTGCTGAGGTAACCGGGGGCGGCAACGGTGACAAATCCCTGTGGTGAGCCGACCGGGACGGCGATCATGTCCCCGGCAAGGCTCTCGCCGAAGCGCACGCCTGCATCGAAACCTTTGTCGATGATGTCGCTCAATCCATCGTCAGTCACCAGCTCCACGTTGATACGTGGGTAGGCGGCAATGAATGGCGCCAGCAGTGGCGCAATGACGAGGCGAGCTGCAGGTCGCGATACGTTCAGTCGCAGCGTACCGGTGGGAACTTCCTGTTTGAAGGTCAGCTCATGCAGCCCTTTGGCGACCTCCGCCAACGCTGGAACCAGCGTGGCGAGCAGTTGATTGCCCGCTTCAGTGGGCGTCACGCTGCGAGTGGTACGGTTGAGCAGCCTGACCCCCAACCTGCCCTCCAGGGCGCGCATGGCGTGGCTCAGGGCCGATGCCGATACGCCTCGCTCGTCGGCTGCTTTACGAAAGCTGTGATGGCGAGCCACTGCGGCGAAGGCGTCGAGTTCGGAAAGATCACATGGGGTTTTCATGAATAGAATTCAGCAGTTCAAACACGATTGGCTATCTTATCGTCGGTAACCTTCTGATGGACACTTTGCGCATCAATCGACGTGAGGTGTTTATGCAAAAGAATCGACTGGGTACATCCGAGTTGCTGATTTCGCCAATTGGCATGGGCACTTGGGCCATTGCGGGGCAAGGGTGGGAGTTCAGCTGGGGGGCACAGGATGACCGCGATAGCCTGGCAGCGTTGGAGTACGCGCTAGAGCGTGGGGTCAACTGGATCGACACGGCGGCGGTCTATGGACTGGGGCATGCTGAACGATTGACGGGACAATTGCTGCGTCAAGTGCCAGCTTCGCGTCGTCCACTGGTATTCACCAAAGGCAGTCTGGTGTGGGATCCCGAGACCCTTGAGATCTCTCATTCGCTCGCCCCCCCGTCACTGATGAAAGAGATTGAGGACAGCCTGCGTCGCTTGCAGGTCGATGTCATCGACCTCTATCAGATTCACTGGCCAGCGTTCCCGGCAGATGGGACCAGCGAAGGCATCGAGGAGGCTTTGGCGACTTTGGCCCAGGCCAGGGCGCAGGGCAAGATAAGGGCAATTGGCGTGTCCAATTTCGATGTTCCCCAGCTTGAGCGAGCCCGCTCGATCACCGATATCGCCTCCCTTCAACCGCCGTATTCAGCGTTGATGCGTGATATTGAGGAGCAGATTCTGCCTTATTGCGCAACGACGCAGGTCGGCGTGATTGCCTACTCGACTTTACAATCTGGCCTACTGACGGGAAGCATGACGCGCGAGCGGATTGCACAGCTGCCCGACGACGACTGGCGAAAAACGCGCAGCGCCGACTTCCAGGAACCTCGCCTGAGCAAGAATCTCGCTTTGGTAGAAGTGATGGCAAACATTGGTGCCAGGCAGGGAGTCAGTGCGGCCGCCATCGCCATCGCTTGGGTACTGCGTGATTCGGCAGTCTCCGGCGCGATAGTGGGTGCACGCCGGCCCGAACAGGTGAACGGGTTGATCGATGCCATCAGCGTTCGTCTTGGCCAGGCTGAAATAGAAGAGATAAGCCACTATTTACCTGAAGGCATGGGTACTAACGTACCCAGCAGTGTGGCCTGAGCAAGCTAGTATCTGCCCGTTGATGCTCTGCGACGCGTGATCTGCGGAGTCAGCGAGTGACGCCTTGAGATCATGCTGGCTGATGGCCTGCTATCAGCCATAACAAGCGCGCTCGCCTCTTATGCGCCCGGCACATCCAAGGCAGCCTTGGCGTTTCTTACGCGCCGTCTCGACGCAGCCAGCGTTACCCGCTTTCTTGCGAGAACGATTGGCTCAGGAATGTCCCACCCATTCGCAACCATTGACCGCAAGTCGTAGCCCATCATGAAGAGCCCCGCTTCAAACCGGTGGCAGCGTTCTTCGAGGCTCGGCCCTGGGAAGATCTCACCGTGGGTTTCCAGCAAGTGGCGCACGATCCAACCGAGCTTTAACTGGCGGGCCGCCCATTCGTGTGGTTTTTTTCGATTCAACCGTTGCGTCCCCGAGTACTTGTCATCGAGCAACTGGGGGTTTCTCAGCTGTATCCCTGGGCCCTCATCCCAAGCAAAAATCTCGTGGTTGGCTGCAGGTCCACTGTGCGGACAGACACTCGATCGGTACAGGTGGTAAAGCGTCGCTGCGGCGGCGGCCACTCTCCCATCCAAGATAGGTGAACCGGTTTGGTCGAAGATGGCGTGGATCTTGGTCAGCCCGGAGTTAAATGCTGGAACGGATTTAATGGTGATACCGGATAGCCGATTGGCGCCGTCCAGTCGCAGCAACGCCTCGACGCTGTGCAGATACGTCAGCAGTTCACCGCTGTTTGCCAGTTCCGTCAGGAATGAGACAGACGCAGGTTTGAGAACCCCTCCCCATTCAAGGATCTCTTCGCATACGGTATACGCCGATTTCACGTCATTGCTTGCTGACGCAAGGCGTAGGCGTTCACGAAATGCCCGGAGGATAGCGCTCACCTGGTCCCACTCCCCCGCCCACTGATAAGCCTGCTGGGCACCCTCGATACCCACGACCTTTTTGTTCAGCCCTCCTTTTACATACTTGCTGCGAGCAAAACGCAGGTCGATGGGCAAGTCAGGCAGGGTCACCGCCATCCATGAGACAAAACCCTGCACATCATCAGACTTCAAAAATTCATCACGATTCATCCATTGCTCCGAGTCGTTTCTGCAAGAGGCTCTCGCCAGTGAACAATGATCTTATTCCTGCGATGCAAACACCCGCCGAATCTGCGCCACCACCTGCATCGTCGCTTCTTCCAAGCGCCCTTCGTTGCGACACAGCGCCCACCCTTGTTCCACAGCCACCCGCTCGAACGCCTCGGTACACGCTACATGTTCATCGAACGCATGCATCACCGTGCTGCGCAACCCACTGCTGCGTGCCGTCGCCCTGGCCCAGGAAATCTCCGGCGCCGTGACAACCCCCACATGCACATCCGGCACCCGCACATTGCGCTCGAGGTTCATCTGCAAGATCTCGGCAAACGGCACCAACCGGCGAAACGCGGCATCGGACGGATACCAGCGATCGATCAGGATGATGCTGCCCGCCGGCTGCTGGGTCAGCACCTGCTGCGAGATCCACGCGCGGCTATCGGCCAGGCGCTGGCAAACCCGCAGCTCCAACTCCCGGCACGGGTTCCTGACGAACTGGTTTACCAACGCCATGGTTTCTGCCCGGTAAGGATCGCGGTTTCTCTCGCTGATGCGAATCACCATCCTGTTGTCTGCCCGCAGCACCTGGGTGACGGCCTCCAGCAAGGTGGTCTTGCCGGTACCCTTGGGGCCATCCAGCGAAATGAACAGCGATCGACTCATGCTTCAGGCAACACTCGGGCAGGCATGGGAAAACACTCAAGGTGAAGGTGGCGCCGCTACATCAGGCAGTAGTACTCGCTGACCTCGGCGACGATCTGGCGTGCCGCATTGTACAGCCTGGCCTCCGGCGTCAACGCCATGGAGCGTGCCTCGAGCACGTAGCGTTGGCCAGCCTGGAAATGCGGGTACTGGAGGGTCAGGTAGCACTGGCGCACGGTGGTGCCGCCCATCAGGCCCATGCCGCCGCCACCGTTGGCCTCGTAATCGAAGCGCACCACCAGTTCATGGCTGCCGGGGCTGACCTGGAAGAAACGGCCCTCGCTCAGGCGCTGTCGATCCAGGCGTTCGGCCAGCAGCACACGGTCGTTGGGGAACGGCATCGACAAGTCGACCCAGGCCATCTGTGGGTCGGCGGCGGGCATGGGCGCCTGGCACGCGGGCGTCGCGGTGATGGCAAGCAACAACAGCATCAACCTGCGCATGATCAGTTCCTCATGGTCGGGTCGTATAGCTCAACTACAGGTTAAGTCTAGTTGAGCCATACCCACCCTCCTCCTACGCCTTCGACTTGCGCCGCCGCAGCCAGAGCCAGGCCAGCCCGGCCACGACCACCAAGCCGGCCGGCAGCACCTGGGCCTTGTAGGGCCGCAGCGTGGCACGCGCCTGATCCAGTGACTCGGTCAGGTAACGCTTGTTGGCCTGGTCGAACCTGGGCTGTTCGCACTGCTTGCCGAAATCTTGCGCCCACATCACGAAGGGCCCTTGCTGGACGTAACGTTTATACAGGGCAATTTCCTGGTCGCTGCCCGCCACCCAGCCGGCCGCCGTGCACAGCACCGCCGCGAACGCCTGGCTGCTGTGGGGCAACTGGTCCGCGGCCTGGTTGGCCAGGTCGGCGGCGATATAACGGTAGTGGTAACGCGCGTCAGGCTTGGCTGCGCTCGCCAGTTGACGCTGCAGCTCGCCCGCGCCAATGAAGGGCCCTGGCTTGAGCTCGGCGCTGCCGAGGCTGTAGCTGCCGCCCAGCCAGGCATAGTCCGGCGCCATTTCGTAACCGAGAATCTCCATGCCTGCCGTGCGGGCCAGGGTTGCCGCCGCGTACAGCGCTTCGGCGCGGCCAGTGGCGGTCCAGCGCGAGTTGGCGTCCTGGCGGTTCTGGCCATAGGCCTTGGCGTCGGCTTGCAGCTGCGGCGTGGCGAAATACCCAGGCGCTTCGTTGTAACGCCCTTCGCGCAGCAAGCGCCGGCCCAGCAGCTCGCGCAACTGCGTGGCCACGGGTCGCGCTAGGTAACCGCCCTCCTCGGCCTGCACGGCTGGCGGCGCCGGCACCTGGGCATCAACGTAACCCTTGAGCTCGTCGACAGTCAGCACCCGTTCGGCGACGTTCGCCGCATCCTGCCAGTAGATGTCCTGGCTGCGGTACAGCAGGTCGAACGCTTGCAGGTAGTCGCCGCGCTCCAGCGCCAGGATCGCGCCCTCGCCTTCGACCCGGCAACCGGGCTTGACGCTTTCGTAGTCCCACGCCGGGGTTTGCCGCGCGCCCCACGACTCTTCACGGGGGAACGCCGCGGCAGCCTTGGCATAGGCCGCCGCGGCCTGGGCCTTGTCGCCCTCGCGCAAGGCCAGTTTGGCCCGCAGCCACCAGGCCAGGCCGGTGTCGCCTGCCTGTTGCAGGTAGTCCTTGGCCGCCGCGAAGTCACCCTGCTGGTAGCTCAGCGCCGCCAGCCGGTCGGCATCGTCCAGTTGCCCGCCGGCACTGGCCCGCAACAGGTCGGCCAGGCGTTGTTCCTGGGGCGGTTGCTGGCGCTCGTAATCCCAGCCGATATGGCTAAGCAGGTAGGCGGTCAGCAGCTTGCGCGGCAGCGGTTGCTGCAACTGCACCTGCAGTTGCTCATCGGGCATGGCCACCAGTTCGTCGGCCAGTTGCCGCAATGAACTATAGCCGCTGCCCGAGCCCAGGCGGCTCTGGTTGGCGTACAGCTGCACGGCGCTGTTCCAGTCGCCGGCCAGCTTGGCCAGGCGGGCTTCCTCGCCGAGGCTGGCAACGCCCAGCTCCAGCGGGTCGCTGAAACCTTCGGCACTGAGCGCCCGGGCCTGCTGGAACGCTTGCCGGGCCTGGGCTTGAAGCGCCTGCGCGGCATCGCCGGCCGCCTCGCTCTGGGCGGCCAGGGCACGTCCCCGTGAATACGCCGCCCAGGTACTGCGCAGCTTGCGTTGCTCGGCGGGCAAGGCCAGCACCTGGGCAAAATAATCCGCCGCCAGGCCATGCTCGTCGGTGTCGAAGGCTACCGCGCCAGCCAGGTACAGGCGCAGCTCAGCGGGCAGATCGGCGCCCTGCTCCATGACCTGTCGAGGGTCGTCAAGGCTGCGCAACTGCGCGACTTTCGCCTGCAGCGGCGCCGGCAGCTCGCTGGCCTCGGCCTGGCTGCGCTGCTCGCGATAAGGCCGGGCGTTGTCGTCGCTGTCCCAGTACGGGGTCAGGGTGATGTCGGTGGTGGGTTTGAGCCCCGCCACCTGCTGGCCCAGGCGGTTGACCTCGAAGGCAAAGTTGCCTTCTGGCAACTCGGCCAGGGTTTGTGCGCGGTCACCCAGCAACTGCATCGGGAAGTCGGGGCCGCAGGCCAGCGTTGCGCCGGCCGGCAGGCTCAGGGACAACGCCAGCAGGCGCCGGGGCCAGTTAGGGGTAGACATTCCACGCTCCTTGATCGATGCCATGGCAGCGTGCCCAACCCAGGGCGCGCCGGCCGCCAGCGGCGATGCGCGCGCTGGACTGGCGGTTGAACAGCAAATGTTCGGGGGACTGTTGCAGGCGGTAGCCGTTCACGCCGTCCGCGGCGTCGCACAGCTCGACGGCAAGGGCCACCTGGGCGGGCAACGGCAGGTCGAGGTTGCCGACGTTGGCCAGGCTGATGTCGTACAGCCCCGCCTGCTCCGACAGCTCGACCCGCCACTGGCTGGCGAGCACTTCGCCGCGCGCCACGGCCTTGAGGGTGGTCAGGCTCCAGGCGCGGCGGTCGCCAGGCAATGGCAGACGGAACCAGATCAGCCCGGCCAGGTGCGCAGGCGCCTGGTTGCGCAGTTGCCGGCCCAGGTCGGCCAGCTGCTGCGGATCGGCCAGCAGCTCGTGGCGCTCGCCGGCTCGGTTCAAGGGGACTTCGCTTTCCACCACCGGCGCGCCACCGGTATCAGGCAGCAGCGCGACGCCATAGGCAGGCAAGGCCAGATAGAACGGTTTGGCGCTGACGTGGCTCCAGCGTTCGGCCCATTGCCTGGCCTGCACCGGGTCGAACAGGCCGCGGCGTGGATCGCTGACCGCGTGTACCTGCAGCACGCTGCTGTCCACCGCCTGCAACAGCGCGGGCAGGTGCGGGCTGGCGAGCCAGGCCGGCAAGGCAGTGATGCTGAGCTTCATGGCGGGCGGCAGTCGCTCGCGCAGGCTCAGGAGGAAGGCGGTATACCCAGGCAAGCGGGCGCTGGCGCTGTCATGGTCGATCTCCAACCCCTCTGGCGTCACGCCGGCGGCTTGCCAGTCCGCCAGCAGCCGGGCGATCTGGGCTTGGGCGGCGGCAAGGTCGAGCGCGGGAAGCTGGCCGTCCAGGCGCACCACCGCGATCAGCGGGCGGCCATCAACCTTGAGCCGGGGCAGGTCGACCAGCGCCCTGCTCCACCCCGCCTTGGGCTGGGCCTGCAGCGCCAGCACCCTGAGGGTCGAGAAATCCGCCCGGCTGTCGGCCAGGGCCTGGGCGTGGGCCGGGCGCCATTGGCGCTGCCAGATATACAGTTGCTGGTCCAGGGGCGGCGCGGGGTCCGGCTGGCAGCCGGCGAGCGCGGCAAGAACGAAACAGCCGAGCAGGCGGCGCACGGGCGACTTGGTGGGCATACAGTCCTTTGTCTGGCGCGGTTGGGTGCCGTTGCGAGGGGGCGATAGTACCTCAACGCAGCACCCGGCGAACACCTCGGGGCCAGACAGTGTGCGACTGCCGATAGGCGTATTGTTGCGTACTTGCCCTGGCTCCTATCCAATAGGCAGGCGCATGGTGAGCGTCTCAAAAGCCTTGATACGCGTTCATGCTGCGTTGAAAACAGCTTCGCCTACCCTTCGTCCCAAGACTTTTCACACTAGAGACCGCCCTGTGCACCCTCTGCCACGCAAGGACCGCTGCAACTATGCCGGATACATGGACCCTGTATGCATTGATCGACGAAAACGCCTGGGATACCGGCGATGAGCGAACGCTGGTGCTCGACGGTGTCGAAGCAGGCTCATTCAGCCGCGCCGGGAGAACGCTTTTCGCCAATGAAGCGTTATGGGAGCCCGAGACCTGGCTGATTGCCCTGGATTCCCCCGTGACCTTTCCAGCCTTGGCCAATGTGACGGCACACGCCTTTGGTGAAGGCGTTTGGTACAGGGTGACCTTCCAGCGAACCGCTCTCGCCGATGCCAATGGTGCGCTCTATCCCCTGCAGGCATCGCCGGACACCCCACGGGAGCGCGTCAAGGTCACACAGGTCGAAGAGCTCAACGACATCCGCATCCGCAACAAACTCGAGCGGTTTGCTCGTTTGCAAGGTGGGCCGCGTGCGACCAAGGCCGAAGTCAAAGCGTTGCTCGACGCCGCTGGAGCCGATATCGCCGAGCCAATGCTCGTCGTCTATGACGTCGGCCAGGGCAACTGCAACGCGCTGGTCGATGCGGGCGCATGCCCTGGATCACCGCCCAAGGTGCATCTGTTCTTCGATTTCGGTGTGCCAACAGGATGGAATTACCCAACCTTGCCGACCCCTGCCCTGGACCCGTTATCCTCCCCGCCTGCCACCCTGCCGCCTCCGGTCGTTCTGTCCCATTGGGACATGGATCACTGGGCGGCCGCGGTGGGGGGCGGGCCGCACTATGGCAGAACCGGCGCGGTGATCCACTGGGATTCGCGTGCAATCGCAGATCGTAAATGGCTCGTTCCCAGCCGAGGTCGAGGCGGGCTGGGCCAGCGCCTTACACCCACTGCTTGGCGGCTGGCGCTGGCCCTGCACCGGCATGGCAACCTGATGATCTGGCCGACCTTGATGAACTCGGTACGTTCCGCCGCTGGTCACTGGATCATCAAGTGCGTGCCGCAGCCCGGGGTCAAATGGGACAACAATAATACGGGGCTGGCCTTGTCGGCACTGCTGTGCACGCGCTATGGCGATCATGCGCTATGCCCTGGCGATGCCGAATACTCATCCATACTGACCAACGCAAGCCAACCGATGGAGATCTTCCATCTGGTCGCCAGCCATCACGGCGCCAACCTGACCCACGCTCACGCCATTCCCGATGCGTACTACAGTGGGATGTCCACACTCGCCTTTTCTCACGGTGCGCAGTATGGGCATCCCAAAGCGGGGGCAATAAGCGATCACCTTTCCCACGGTTGGAACATTCAGCACGAGACCCATAACCGGCGTGCGCTTGCGGGTTTCACTCATGGCACGGTTGGGCTGTCGTACTGGCAGCGCAAGGTCACCCACAAGATGTGCAGTGGTTGCGCTTCCAGGATTGCCACCTGTCCTGTCTGGGTATAAGCCCTGTTAATAGCGTCACGCGGTCCAATGGCGATCAATGACTTGCGCCGCGATCGTCCGCCTGTGCTCGACCCGCTGCCTGGAGTTTCCAGTAGAGGATCTGCTGCTCACTAGCTCCTGGCGCATACCTGCGCGGCATCGAGCAAGCGCCCATGGTCGTACCAGGCGTTGCGCTGGTAGGCCGCGTACGGGTGCTGGCCACCAGTGGCGCTGACCTTGACCAGGCCGTCGGCCTTGTTCGGGTCGGTGCTGGCAAGGTACAGCTCCAGCCCATCCTGGTTCTGCACCAGGAAGGTCTGTACCGAGCCTGGCAGCTCACTTTTCACGCAGCCCAGGTAGCGCGACGGGCTTTTCGCCGTGGCGCCGAAGGTGTTGTCGTGGCCTGCGCGTATATCCGGGTCATGCGCGCAACCGGCCAGTAGCATGCCGGCGGCCAGGGCCAGGCCTGTCATCGAGCGTTTCATCTAACCTCCGATCCCCCAGGGCAAGGGCTGGACCGATACCTGCCTTTTTAATAGTTAGCTCACGATTACCAAGACTAGCCTCTGCGGGCGCGGCCCGTTAGGCCAGTTGGTTATGGGGCAACGCCTGCTCGGCACCGTCGTGCAGCCCTTGGGCAGAGCGCTATGGGGCTACAGGCGCAGACCATCAGTCACCGACTCTGACATGTTTATTTTCACCGTATTGATTTGTGAAATTAAACGTGTCATTTTGCATTTCGCCGATGCCACCGCTGGCCGGTACCGCCCTACCCACCGGAGTCGAAAACATGAACAAGACCGGACTTCCCCTCGCGCTGGCACTCTGTGCCTTGAGCGCATTCGCCCAGGCCGAGCAGGACAGCCTGCGCATCGGCATCGAGGCCGCCTACCCGCCCTTCTCCTACCGCACCCCCGCCGGCGAGCTGGCCGGCTTCGACTACGACATCGGCAACGCCCTGTGCGCGCAGATGCAGGTGAAATGCCAGTGGGTGATCCAGGAGTTCGACGGCATGATCCCATCGTTGAAAGTGCGCAAGATCGACGCGGTGCTGT
This sequence comes from Pseudomonas muyukensis, assembly GCF_019139535.1. Taxonomy (NCBI): domain Bacteria; kingdom Pseudomonadati; phylum Pseudomonadota; class Gammaproteobacteria; order Pseudomonadales; family Pseudomonadaceae; genus Pseudomonas; species Pseudomonas muyukensis. The sequence continues at coordinate 3,428,182 of NZ_CP077073.1, forward strand.
CGTCGATGTCGATCACCGAAGACCGCCTCAAGTCAGTGGACTTCACCGACCGCTACTACCACACCCCCGGCAAGTTCGCGATGAAGGCTGGCAGCCAGCTGCACAACCCGGCCTTGGAGCTCAAGGGCAAGCGGGTCGGGGTGCAGCGCGCCTCCACCTACGACCGCTTCGCCACCGAGCAGCTCGAACCGGCCGGCGTCGAGATCGTGCGCTACGCGGCGCAGAACGAGGCCTTCCTCGACCTGACCGCCGGGCGCCTGGATGCCACCCTGGCCGACAGCGTCAATACCGAGGAAAGCTTCATCAAGACCGCCGCCGGCCAAGGCTTCGCCCTGGTCGGGCCGGACATCAACGACCCGCAGTATTTCGGCCGTGGCGCCGGCATCGCCGTGCGCAAGGGCGATAGCGCCAACCTGGCGCGCTTCAACGCCGCCATCGCCGCGATCCGCGCCAACGGCACCTACCAACAGGTGCAGAGCAAGTACTTCCCGTTCGATATCTACGGCCAATAAAGGGTGCCCATCATGTTGCATGGCTATGGATCGAGCATCCTCGATGGCGCCTGGCTGAGTATCAACCTGGCCCTGCTGGCGATGGCCGTGGCCATCGGCCTGGGCCTGTTCGGCGCGCTGTGTCGGCTGTCGCCGCTGCGCTGGCTGGCGGCCCTGGGCGAGGTCTACACCACGGTGGTGCGCGGCATCCCCGACCTGGTGCTGATCCTGCTGGTGTTCTACGGCGGCCAGGACCTGGTCAACCGCCTCGCGCTGGCCCTGGGTTACCCGCAGTACATCGACATCAACCCATTCATCGCCGGGGTCTGCACCATGGGCTTCATCTTCGGCGCCTACCTTTCGGAGACCTTCCGCGGTGCGTTCCTGGCCCTGCCCGCAGGCCAGGCCGAGGCCGGCGCCGCCTATGGCATGGCGCCCTGGCAGGTGTTCTGGCGCATCAGCCTGCCGCAAATGGTGCGCCTGGCGCTGCCGGGGTTCACCAACAACTGGCTGGTGCTGACCAAGTCGACCGCGCTGATCTCGGTGATCGGCCTGCAGGACATGATGTTCAAGGCCAAGAACGCCGCCGATGCCACCCACCAGCCGTTCACCTTCTTCCTGGCCGTGGCGGCGCTGTACCTGCTGCTGACCAGTGTCTCGCTGCTGCTGTTGAAGGGTGTGGAAAAACGTTACTCGGTGGGCCTCAAGCCTGCCGAGCTGTAAGGAGCTCGCGATGATGCTCGACTACTTGCTGATCTGGCAGAACCTGCCGCTATACCTCAATGGCATCGCCCTGACCCTCAAGGTGCTGCTGGTGTCCCTGGCATGCGGCCTGGCCCTGGCGATCCCGCTGGCGCTGCTGCGGGTGTCGCGCAACTGCCTGCTGCGCGTGCCGGCCTGGCTCTACACCTATGTGATCCGCGGCACGCCGATGCTGGTGCAACTGTTCCTGATCTACTACGGCCTGGCCCAGTTCGAAGCCGTGCGCCAAAGCGTGCTGTGGCCATACCTGTCCAGCGCGACGTTCTGCACCTGCCTGGCCTTCGCCCTCAACACCAGTGCCTACAGCGCCGAACTGCTGGCCGGCAGCCTGCGCGCCACGCCGCGCGGCGAACTGGAGGCGGCGCGGGCGATGGGCATGTCGCGCCTGACCCTGTACCGGCGCATCCTGCTGCCCTCGGCGCTGCGCCGGGCCCTGCCGCAATACAGCAACGAGGTGCTGATGATGCTGCAGACCACCAGCCTGGCCTCGATCGTCACCCTGGTGGACATCACCGGCGCGGCCAAGACCTTCAACGCCCGCTATTACCTGCCTTTCGAGGCCTTCATTACCGCCGGGCTGATCTACCTGGCCCTGACCTTCATGCTGGTGCGCCTGTTCAAGCTGGCCGAACGCCGCTGGCTGGCCTACCTGGCCCCGCGCAAGCACTAAGGAGCGCTCATGCAGCAAATCGACCACCTGTTGCCCTGGAGCGCCTGCGGCACCCAGCGCACCCTGCGCGTGCTGCGCTTTGGCAGCGGCCCTCGCAAGGCCTACATCCAGGCCTCGCTGCATGCCGACGAACTACCGGGCATGCGCGTAGCCATCGAGCTCAAGCGCCGCCTGCTCGAGCTCGAAGCCCAGGGCCGCCTGACCGGCACCGTGGAACTGGTGCCGCTGGCCAACCCGATCGGCATCGGCCAGATGTTCCAGGCCACCCACCAGGGGCGCTTCGAATTCAACAGCGGCAAGAACTTCAACCGCGACTTCCCGGCACTGACCGAGGTCCTGGCGGCCCGCCTGGAGGGCCAGTTGGGCCATGATGGCGAACACAACACCGAGGTGATCCGCCAGGCCATGCTGCAGAGCCTGGACGAGTTGCCGCCGGCCCAGTCCGAGCTGGACGGCTTGCGCCGCCTGCTGCTGCGCCATGCCTGCGACGCCGAGCTGGTGCTCGACCTGCACTGCGACTTCGAGTCGGTGATGCTGCTCTATGCCATGCCGCAGCACTGGCCGCGACTGCGCAGCCTGGCCGCGCGCCTGGGCGCCGAAGCCGCGCTGCTGGCCGAAGACGCCGGTGGCGATGCCTTCGACGAGGCCTGTGCGCTGCCCTGGCTGCGCCTGCGCGAGTACTTCCCAGAAGCCCAGATACCGCTGGCCTGCGTGGCCACCACGGTGGAACTGCGCGGCATGGCCGACACCGAGCGCGAGCAGTGCCAGGCCAGCGCCGAGCAGATCCTTGGCTACCTCGCCGAGCAAGGGCTGATCAGCGGCCGCTGGCCGGCGGCGCCCGAGCAGTGCTGCCAAGCCACGCCGTTCGCCGGCGCCCAGTATGCCTACGCCGAGCACCCCGGGGTGGTCAGCTACCTGCAACCGCTGGGTGCCCAGGTACGGGCCGGCGACCCGCTGTTCGAGGTCATCGACCCGCTCAGCGACCGCCACAGCGTGGTGCGGGCCAGCACCGACGGGGTGCTCTACGCCCGTGAGCGCCTGCGCTTCGCCCAGCCCGGCCTGTGGCTGGCCAAGGTCGCCGGCAACACCCCCATTCGCCAAGGTCGCTTGTTCAGCGACTGACAACCGTGAGTAGCCAAAGATGACCAAACTGCACGTACACGACCTGCATAAAAGCTATGGCGCGCACCAGGTGCTCAAAGGGGTTTCCCTGCAGGCCGGCGCTGGCGATGTGATCAGCATCATCGGCTCCAGCGGCTCGGGCAAGAGCACCTTCCTGCGCTGCATCAACCTGCTCGAGCAACCCAGCGCCGGGCAGATCCTGGTCAATGGCGAACAGCTCAAGCTGCGCCAATGCCCGCGCGGCGGCCTGCGCGCCGCCGACCCTCGGCAACTGCAGCGCCTGCGCGCGCGCCTGAGCATGGTGTTCCAGCACTTCAACCTGTGGTCGCACATGAGCGCCCTGGAAAACGTCATGGAGGCCCCGGTGCAGGTGCTGGGCAGCAACCGCAAGGAGGCCCGCGACAAGGCCGAGCATTACCTGGACAAGGTCGGCGTCGGCCATCGGCGCAACGCCTATCCGGCGCATATGTCCGGCGGCGAGCAGCAGCGCGTGGCGATCGCCCGGGCGCTGGCCATGGAGCCGGAGGTGATGCTGTTCGACGAGCCCACCTCGGCCCTCGACCCGGAACTGGTCGGCGATGTGCTCAAGGTCATGCAGGACCTAGCCCGCGAAGGCCGCACCATGGTCGTGGTCACCCACGAGATGGGCTTTGCCCGGGAAGTCTCCAACCAGCTGCTGTTCCTGCACCAGGGCGTCGCCGAGGAACACGGCCACCCACGGGAGGTGCTGGCCCGGCCGCGGTCCGAGCGCTTGCGCCAGTTCCTCGCCGGCAGCCTCAAGTAAGGTGCCTGGCGCTGCCTGGCAGGCCGCCGCGCAGCGCCTTGGGATACACTGTCGGCCACCTTTCACGGAGCTTCGCAACGGATGTCCAGCCATTCGAAGAACACCACGGTCTACGCCGCGCCGGTGATGCGCACACTGTCCGAGCGCCTGGGCAACCTGCCGCCGTCGTTGCGCAAGGTTGCCGACTACATCCTGCGCCACCCGCTCAAGGCCGCGACCTTGACCATCGAGGACATGGCCCAGGCCACCGCCACCTCGCCGGCGGCGGTCAACCGCCTGGCCAAGGCCCTCGACCTGGGCGGCTACAGCGGCATGAAGGCCGAGCTGGTGGCGACCTTGCAACAGATGGTCTCGCCGGTGGACAAGCTGCGCAACGAACTGGCCCAGCGCCCAGGCGGCGACTTTGGCCTGCACGAGCAGATCCAGAGCGCCAGCAGCAACCTGGCGACCACCGCCAGCATCAACCAGGCCGACGCCTTCGAAGCCTTCGTCGACACCTTGATCAACGCGCGCAAGGTCTATGTGCTGGGCTTTGGCAACAGCGTCTACCTGGCCGGTCTGGCGGCCTCGACCCTGGTCCCGTTCTGCCGCGACGCCTGCGCCATCAGCATGGAGGGCGGCAACGAGAATGCCGCCTACCGCCTGGCGGCGATCAACGAGGCCGATGTGCTGCTGTCGATCGCCCTGCCACGCTACTCCCAGGACACCCTGCAACTGTCGCGCTTTGCCATGGAGCGCAAGGCCAAGGTCCTGGCGATCACCGACTCCCCGGCCTCCCCCCTGGCACCCATCGCCCACCATGTGTTGTACGCGCCTGCCGATCATCCGGTGATGACCAGCTCCAACATGGCCGTGCTGGCCTTGATCGAAGGCCTGGTGGCGGGCGTCATGGCCCGCAACAAGGAGGCGGTGAGGTTGGCAACCGAGCTCACCGAAAGCGTGATGTCCTACCTGCACGTACCCGGTGGCAAAACGCCGAAAAAGTAAGTGGCCGTGGCAGGATCCTCGCCAGGAGCACATCTGTACTCCTGGCGAGGATCCTGCCATCAATGCAAAAAAAGGGCCGCATCGCGGCCCTCTCGCTGACATCGACACTCAGTGGTAAGCGTCCCCCGGCAGCACCTTGCCGCGGAACACGTGGTAGCTCCAGAAGGTGTAGGCCAGGATGATCGGGATGATGAACAGCGCGCCGATCAACGCGAACAGCTGGCTGGTCAGCGGCGCCGCGGCCTGCCACAGGGTCAGCGCCGGTGGCACGATGTTCGGCCAGATGCTGATCGCCAGCCCCAGGTAGCCGAGGAACACCAGCCCCACCGCGGCCATGAACGGCAGGTGCGAATGGCGCTTGCGCAGCGCTTTCTGGATCACCACCACCGCCACCACGGCCAGCACCGCGATCAGGGCCGAGCGCAGCCAGTGGCTGGCACCGAACCAGCGCTGGGCGATGTCGTCATGCAGCCAGGCGGTCCAGGCGCAGATCACCACGATCACCGCGGCCAGGGCGTAGGTCAGCGGTCGGCTGTAGTGACGCATGCGCGCCTCGAGCATGCCATCGGTCTTGATCAGCAGCCAGGTGCTGCCCAGCAGCGCATAGGTCAGCAGCAAGCCGACACCGCAAAACAGCGGGAACGGTGCCAGCCAGTCCCAGCCCGAGCCGGCGAACTGCCGGTCGAGCACCGGGATGCCGCAGATGTAGGTGCCGATGGCCACGCCCTGGAAGAAGGTAGCCAGCACCGAGCCGCCGATGAACGCCTTGTCCCACCAGTGGCGCTTGTGCGCCTCGGCCTTGAAACGGAACTCGAAGGCCACGCCGCGCAAGATCAGCCCGGCCAGCACCAGCACCAAGGGCAGGTACAGCGCCTCGAGGATCACCGAGTAGGCCAGCGGGAAGGCCCCATACAGCGCCGCCGCGCCGAGCACCGCCCAGGTTTCGTTGCCGTCCCACACCGGGGCCACGGTGTTCATCATCACGTCGCGCTCACGCGAGTCGCTGATCAGCGGGAAGAGAATCCCCAGGCCCAGGTCGAAACCGTCCATGATCACGTACATCATCAGGCCGAAGGCGATGATCACGCCCCAGATGATCGACAGGTCGATACCTTGAATCGTCATTGTTCAGCTCCTTCTCAGTCGGCGACGGACAGCGGGCGACGCGCGGTGGCCAGCGCTTGCGGTTGTTCGGGGCTCGGCAGTTGCTCGTGGGCGACCGGGCCCTTGCGCACCAGGCGCATCATGTAGCCGATCCCCACGGTGAATACCGAGAAGTAGATGAGCACGAACAGCGCCAGGGTCAGGCTCATCTGCGCGACACTGTGGTTGGACGCAGCGTTGGTGGTGCGCAGCATGCCGTAGACCACCCAGGGCTGACGGCCCACTTCGGTGGTGAACCAACCGGCCAGCAAGGCGATCAGCCCCGACGGGCCCATCAGCAGGGCGAACCGGAGGAACAGGCGGTTGCGGTACAGCGCGCCGTTGCGCCGCAGCACCAGGGCCAGCAGGGCACAGGCAAGCATCAGCATGCCCAGCCCGGCCATGACCCGGAAGCTCCAGAACACGATGGTCGAGTTGGGCCGGTCCTCCTTGGCGAAGCTCTTGAGCGCGGGGATCTGCTTGTCCAGGCTGTGGGTCAGGATCAGGCTGCCCAGGTACGGCACCTCGAGGCTGTAGCGGGTGGTTTCGCCGGCCATGTCCGGCAGGCCGAACAGCACCAGCGGCGAGGCCTCGCCCGGCGTGTTCTGCCAGTGCCCTTCGATGGCGGCGATCTTCGCCGGCTGGTGCTCCAGGGTGTTCAGGCCGTGGGCATCGCCCACCACCACCTGCACCGGGGTGGCCACCAGGATCATCCACATGCCCATCGACAGCATCTTGCGGATCTGCGGGGTGTCGCGCCCGCGCAGCAGGTGCCAGGCGGCCGAGGCCGAGACGAAGAACGCGGTGGAAAGGAACGCGGCCAGCGCCATGTGTGCCAGGCGGTACGGGAACGACGGGTTGAAGACGATCTTGAACCAGTCCAGCGGCACCACCCGGCCATCGACGATCTCGATGCCCTGGGGCGTTTGCATCCAGCTGTTCGAGGAGAGGATCCAGAACATCGAGATCAGCGTGCCGATGGCCACCATCACGGTGGCGAAGAAATGCAGCTTGCGCCCGACCCGGTCCCAGCCGAACAGCATCACGCCGAGGAAGCCGGCCTCGAGGAAGAACGCGGTAAGCACCTCGTAGGTGAGCAACGGCCCGGTGACGCTGCCGGCGAAGTCGGAGAAGCGCGCCCAGTTGGTGCCGAACTCGTAGGCCATGACCAGGCCCGAGACCACGCCCATGCCGAAGTTGACGGCGAAGATCTTCGACCAGAACGTGTACAGGTCCTTGTACACCGCATTGTGGGTTTTCAACCAGCAACCTTCGAGCACGGCCAGGAAACTGGCCAGGCCGATGGTGATGGCCGGGAAAATGATGTGGAACGAGACCGTGAAGGCGAATTGAAGCCGCGCCAGGTCCAGCGCACCCAGGTTCGACATGACAATATCCTTGTGGACAGGCAGCGCCCGCGGGCGAGGTACGCCCGGGGAGCCGCAGTCGATGAATGAAGGAAATGAAGGCTCAGCCGGCGACGGCGTGGATCAGACCGTCGGCTTGCGCCTTGGCCAGCTTGATCGCGACGAACTTGGAGGTCGGCGTGAAGGTGCGATCGCCGTAGCTTTCCAGCGGCACCAGCGGGTTGGTCTCCGGGTAGTACGCCGCGGCCTGGCCCTGGGGAATGTCGTAGGCCACCAGGGTGAAGCCATTGACCCGGCGCTCCAGGCCGTCTTCCCACAGCGACACCAGGTCGACCTTCTCACCCGGCGCGAAGCCCAGGCGGCGGATGTCCGCTTCGTTGGCGAACACCACTTCGCGCAGGCCGAACACCCCGCGATAGCGGTCGTCCAGGCCATACAAGGTGGTGTTGTACTGGTCGTGGGAGCGCAGGGTCTGCAGGATCAGGTCCGGCTTGTCGCCACGCGCCAGCACCGCCTCGTTGACCAGTTGCGCCGGCAGCTCGGTGGCGCTGAACTGGGCCTTGCCGCTGGCGGTGTTCCACTCGCGCTCGGCGGCAGCGTTGCCCAGGTGGAAGCCGCCCGGGTGCTGCAAGCGGGCGTTGAAATCGTTGAAACCAGGGATGGTGTCGGCGATCAGGTCGCGGATGCGCCCGTAGTCGGCCACGGTCCAGTCCCAGTCGATCGGCCGGTCGCCGAGGGTGGCCTTGGCCATGCCGGCGACGATCGCCGGCTCCGAACGCAGCAGCGCCGAGCGTGGCTGCAACTGGCCATGGGAGATGTGCACCATGCTGAAGGTATCCTCCACGGTCACGCCTTGCGGGCCTTCGGCCTGCAGGTCGATCTCGGTGCGGCCCAGGCACGGCAGGATCAAGGCATCACGGCCGGTGACCAGGTGCGAGCGGTTGAGCTTGGTGGAGATGTGCACGGTCAGCTCGCAGTTGCGCAGCGCCGCATGGGTACGCGGGGTGTCTGGGGTGGCCTGGGCAAAGTTGCCGCCCAGGGCGATGAACACCTTGGCGCGTTTTTCTTCCATGGCCTGGATCGCCAGCACGGCGTTGTGGCCGTGGCCGCGCGGCGCGTCGATGGCGAAGCGTTTCTCGAGGTTGTCCAGCAACCAGGTCGGCGGCTTCTCGTCGATGCCCATGGTGCGGTCGCCCTGTACGTTGCTGTGCCCGCGCACCGGCGACAGGCCGGCGCCCGGCCGGCCAACGTTGCCGCGCAGCAGTTGCAGGTTGACGATTTCCTGCACGGTCGGCACCGAGTGGCGATGCTGGGTGACGCCCATGGCCCAGCACATGATCACCCGTTCGGCCTTGCGGTACATGCGCGCGGCCAGCTCGATCTCGGCCAGGCTCAGCCCGGACTGCTCGACGATATGCGCCCATGAGGTGGCGTCGACCTGGGCCAGGTAGGCGTCCATCCCGCGGGTATGGGCCTTGATGAAGGCATGGTCGAACACCGCCGGCATGCCGTTGGCCTGGGCTTCGCGCTCCCACTGCAAGAGGAACTTGGCCATGCCGCGCAATACCGCCATGTCGCCGCCCAGGGCCGGGCGGAAGTAGGCGGTATTGGTGGGCTCGGAGCCGTTGCGAAGCATCTCGAACGGGTGTTGTGGGTGCTGGAAGCGCTCCAGGCCGCGCTCTTTGAGGGGGTTGAAGCAGACCACCTGGGCGCCCCGCTCCACCGCCTCGCGCAGCGGTTCGAGCATGCGCGGGTGGTTGGTGCCGGGGTTCTGGCCAATGACGAAGATCGCGTCGGCTTGCTCCAGGTCATGGAACACCACGGTGCCTTTGCCCACCCCCAGGGTATCGCCCATGCCCAGGCCGCTGGCCTCGTGGCACATGTTCGAGCAGTCGGGGAAGTTGTTGGTACCGAAGCTGCGCACGAACAGCTGGTACAGGTAGGCCGCCTCGTTGCTGGCCCGGCCAGAGGTGTAGAACTCGGCCTGGTCGGGCGACTCGAGGCCGTTCAGGTGCCGGGCGATCAGGGCGAAGGCTTCGTCCCAGCTGATCTGGACATAGTGGTCGGTGCTGGCGTCGTAGCGCATCGGATGGGTCAACCGGCCCTGGTATTCGAGCCAGTAGTCGCTCTGCTCGAGCAAGGCGCTGACGCTGTAGCGGGCGAAGAAGTCCGGGTCGACCGAACGGCCAGTGGCTTCCCAGTTCACCGCCTTGGCGCCGTTCTCGCAGAACTTGACCATGCCGTTTTCGGGCGACTCGCCCCAGGCACAGCCGGGGCAGTCGAAGCCGCTGTTCTGGTTGGTCTTGAGCATCGCGCGGACGTTCTTGACCGCATTCTCGCTGCCCAGCCAGGCCTTGGTCACGCTCATCAGCGCGCCCCAGCCGGCCGCCGGGCCGTTGTAACTTTTGATATGTTCTTCTTCGCTCATCAGGATCACCCTTGATCGATTCACGCGGGAGGGCCAGTTTGAACTTTCGGTTTGGTTAATTAACCGGCACTTCGAAACTGTCGAGCGCTGCAGGCTATTTTTGCCAGGCGCAGGCGTCAAATCAAAAGTAATGACAGGTTGATCAGTGCGCTCTATCAGCACGCCGTGATAGAGCGCACTGATCAACTGTTCATTCATTGTAATTGGACGCGCTGTTATTTGTGCCCTAGGCTAGGGCCGCGCTTATCGCGCCTGAACTTCATTGCACTCAGGTTTATATAGGAAGCGCGCTCATGGCCGTGGCCCGCAGCGGCTTGCGGCCTTCAGGTGGGGCACGAAGTTGCAGGGCCGATGGCGGGCGTCGAGCTGCTCCACCAGGATGCCCTCCCAGGCGGTTCGGCACGCCCCGGTCGAACCCGGCAGGCAACACACCAGGGTGCCATTGGCCAGCCCGGCCAGGGCCCGGCTCTGCACGGTCGAGGTGCCGATGTCGAGGATCGACAGCGCGCGGAACAGCTCGCCGAAACCATCGATCTGCTTGTCCAGCAGGCACGCCACCGCCTCGGGCGTGCTGTCGCGTCCGGTAAAGCCGGTGCCACCGGTGATCAGCACCACTTGCACGCCATCGTCGGCGATCCAGTTGGCCACCTGGGCGCGGATCCGGTACAGGTCGTCCTTGAGCAACACCCGCGCCACCAGGCGATGGCCCATGTCCACCGCGCGGGTGGCCAGCAGTTCGCCGGAGGTGTCGGTTTCGAAAGTACGGGTATCGCTGACGGTCAATACGGCGATATTCAGCGGAACAAATACGGCATCAGGTTTTACGCTCATGGCTAACCCCACAGTGCTGGCGAATAATCCGCAGAAACTAGGGCGACTATAAGCAGGCGTCCAATCGATAATATGAACCGGCCCATCAACAGGCTCTATCAACGCTCATCATCAATCACCTCTATCAGTTCTTCGTTATTTCCCATTGGACGCCCTGGGTACTTCACTTTACTTTTCGTCGCCTTGAAACATGGTCGGCAACGCCATGTCCCGATTGCAACTTACCGGCAAGGCGTCACATGGATATCAAACAACTCAAGTTCCTGATCGCCCTGGACCAGACCCGACACTTCGGCCAGGCCGCCGCGCTGTGCCACATCACCCAGCCAACGCTGTCGATGCGCCTGCGCAACCTGGAAGACGAGCTTGGGCTGGTACTGGTGACCCGTGGCCAGCGGTTCGAGGGTTTCACCGAGGCTGGCGAACGTATCCTGGCCTGGACCCGCACCTTGCTGGCAGCCTATGACGGCCTGCTAGCCGAGGCCGCCAGTTGCCGCGGACGATTGGTCGGCAGCCTGCGCATCGGCATGGTGCCGCTGTCGAGCTTCAACCTGATGGGCCTGCTCAAGCCGCTGATCGAGTGTTATCCGCAATTGCAGATCCAGCTGACGTCGCTGAGCTCCGAGCAGGTGACCGATGGCCTGAGTCGCAACCAGCTGGACCTGGGCATCTGCTACCTGGACCGGATCAACCGCAACCATTTCGATGTCATCGAGCTGGGCGCCACGCGCATGGGCCTGCTCTACGACAGCCGGCACTTTCGCTTCAGCACCCCAAGCCTGGCCTGGGAAGCCTTGGAGCAGCTGCCGCTGGGGCTGTTGTCCCAGGGCATGCACTACCGCCAGTCGATCGACCTGAGCTTTCGCAGCCGTGGCCTGCACCCGCAATCGATCCTCGAGAGCGACTCGACCTACCAGCTGATCCAGGGCGTCAGCGCCGGCCTGTGCTGCGCGATCATGCCCCTGGACCACGGCCTGGAAGGCCTGAGCGAACATATCCGCATCCTGCCGATCAACGCCGCTGCCATCCATGCGCCAGTCGGCCTGTTGCTGCGCCGCAGCGAACCGCGCTCGGCCCTGGCCCAGCAGTGCTTCGCCGAGGCCCGCGCCCTGCTGTGCCCGGACCTCGCCCCCAGCCGTACCCTGGAGACCCCATGAACCACGCCCCTGCCCCAGCCAGCCCGCTGACCCACCTGGACAATCGCGGCCACGCGCACATGGTCGATGTCACCGACAAGGCCGACACCCGCCGCGAAGCCGTGGCCGAAGCCTGGGTACGGATGAAACCTGAGACCCTGGCCCTGATCAATGCCGGCGGCCACCCCAAGGGCGATGTCTTTGCGGTGTCGCGCATTGCCGGGATCATGGCTGCCAAGCGCACCCACGAGCTGATCCCGCTGTGCCACCCGCTGCTGCTGACAGCGGTGACCGTCGAGCTCAAGGCGGTGGCGCCGGATTCGGTGCGGATCATCGCCACCTGCACCCTCAAGGGAGCCACCGGGGTCGAGATGGAGGCCTTGACCGCCGCCAGCGTGGCGGCGCTGACCCTGTACGACATGTGCAAGGCGGTCGACCGCAGCCTGCAGATCGACTGGCTGCGCCTGCTGCGCAAGTCGGGTGGGCGCTCGGGCTTGTATCAGCTGGAGGACGCCTGATGATCCGGGTGAACTACTTTGCCCGCTACCGCGAGTTGCTGGGCAGCGACGGCGAGGACCTGGCCTGGACGCCGGCCCTGGCCACCTTGCAGGGCCTGCGGCAGTTGCTGGTCGCGCGTGGCGAGCCGTGGGCGCGAACCCTGGGCCAGGCCAACTTGATGTGTGCCCGCAACCAGGACCTGTGCAGCCTCGACGAGCCCTTGGCCGACGGCGACGATGTTGCCTTTTTCCCACCGGTCACCGGCGGCTAGCGAACGCCGTTGAGCTCACCCCGGCGCAGGCTGTCGACGCTGTTGCCCAAGGCATCCTGGGCGTGCGGGTCGGCACCACGGGCGGTCAGTGCCTGGAGCAGGTCGTCACGCTTGAACAGCGCCGCGTACATGGCGGCGGTCTGGCCGCTGGCGTTGCGCTGGTCGGGGCTGCAGGGGGCCTCGAGCAGGCGCCGGGCAATGCGCAACTCGCCCTTGAAGATCGCCCCCATCAGCGCGGTATTGCCGCGCAGGTCCTGGGCGCAGGGGTCGGCGCCGGCCACCAGCAGTTGCTCCACCGCTGCGCCCTGGCCATGGTAGGCGGCAAGGATCAGCCCGGTGTAGCCCTTGGCATCCTGCACGTTGAGGTTGTAACCGGCCTGGATGAATTGCCCGAGCACGGCCTGATCGCCCTGGCGTGCCGCTTCGAAGTAGTAGTCGCGCAGGCGTTGCTCGACCTGCGCGGCGTCCCCGGCCTGGGCCGTGGCGGCCAACAAGCCGAGCACGGCGGCGAGTATGCATTGGTACATGGCAGCCTCCTGGGGAGGAGCCAGCCTTGCTGGCGAACCAGGCTACGTGCAACCTGGCACCGGCACAGCCGGCTCCTGCATGACAAGGTCAGTCCTGCAGCTTCGCCGCCAACTGCTGAACACGCTTCAGGTCGGCCTTGGCCACCTTGGCCAAGCCAGTGCCGTAGTCGGCGTCGGCCTTGTAGAAGAACGACAGCATGATGTAGCGGCTCTGCTCGTCGGTGATCGCCAGCGCCCCGCCGAGGCTGTTGATCAGGTCGGTCTGCTCCTTCTTGCTGTACGAGCGGAACAGCTCGCCGGTCTGCTTGAAGTTCTGCTCGCGCTGGATCTTCGCCTGCTGGGTGGTGCCGCTCAGTGGCGCCTGCGAGTATCGCGCGCTGGCCTGCTCGTCACGCGGCTGCAGGCGGCTCGGCTGGTAGTTGACGCCACTGCTGGTGTGGCCGTTGTTCGCCGCGCCATCCTGGTTGAGGGTGTTCACCTCGTTGCGCGGACGGTTCACCGGCAGGCCCAGGCCGTTGGCACCAACCCGGTACATCTGGGTGTCGGCATAGGCGAACAGCCGGCCTTGCAGCAGGCGGTCCTCGGAAGGCTCGATGCCCGGCACCAGGTTCGACGGCGCCATGGCCACCTGCTCGGTTTCCTGGAAGAAGTTGTCGACGTTGCGGTCCAGGACCATCTGGCCGATCTTGCGCTCCGGCACGTCGGGCCAGATCTTGGTGGCATCCAGCGGGTCGAAGTCGAAGCTGGCCAGTTGCTCAGGCTTGAGTACCTGGATGTACAAGTCCCATTTCGGGAAATTGCCCTTGTTGATCGCCGTGACCAGGTCGTGGGTCATGTGGCTGTAGTCGCGGCCCTGGACCTGCTCGACCTGTTTCGGGTCGAGGTTCTTCTGCCCTTGCAGGCTCTTCCAGTGGAACTTCACGTAGTGCACCTGGCCCTTGGCGTTGACCAGCTTGTAGGCATGCACGCTGTTGCCGTCCATTTCGCGGTAGCTGGCCGGGGTGCCCTCGTTGGAGTACAGCAGGGTCAGGGTGCGGGTGGCCTCAGGTACATGGGAGAAGAAGTCGAAGCGCCGCGCGTCGTCGTCGAGGTTGCTGCGCGGGTCGGGCTTGAAGGCGTGGACCATGTCCGGGAACTTGATCGCGTCGCGGATGAAGAAGGTCGGGAAGTTGTTGCCCACCAGGTCCCAGTTGCCGTCGGCGGTGTAGAACTTGGTGGCGAAGCCGCGCGGGTCACGCAGGGTTTCCGGCGAGTGGTTGCCATGCACCACGGCCGAGAAGCGCACGAACACCGGGGTCTTCTCGCCAGGGCGGAACACTTTGGCCATGCTCAGCTCGCTGATGTCGGCGCTGGCGGTGAACTGGCCATGGGCGCCGGTGCCGCGGGCATGCACCACGCGCTCGGGAATCCGCTCACGGTCGAAGCGCTGCAGCTTTTGCAGCAGTTGCACGTCCTGCAGCAACACCGAACCGTTGGGGCCGGCGGTCTGCGAGTTCTGGTTGTCGCCCACTGGCGCGCCGTTGTCGCGGGTCAGCGTGGCGGCCTGCACCGACAGCGACAGCAGGCTGGCGGCCAGGGCGCTGGCCACCAGCAGGCGACCAGGCTGAAACAGTTTGAACGGGATCATGATGTACTCCTAAAGGCTCTATACAGGCGTCTTGATGCGCCTGGAAAAGGTTAAGGAGGCCACGCCCGATCGCTAAATTGATCCTGCCCATCAGCGCTATTGGTAATTTCAATCCAGCTGCTTATATACAGATGCTATAGACTCGCGCGCTCATTGAAGGGAGTCGAAACGATGATCGTGGTGGTCGAGGGGATCAGCGCCGGTGGCAAGACCACCTGGTGCAGCAGGCACGGCGGCGAACATGTCGTCGCCGAACACGGCCGTTTCGCCAACGCCCCGGACCGCGCCCAGCAGCCGCAGGCCGCCGCCGCGTTCTGGGCCGAGCGCAATGTCGAGCGCTGGCAGGCAGCGTTGCAACAGCAAGCACGCAGCGCCTGGGCGATCTGCGACAGCGACCCGCTGAAGCTTCACTACATCTGGACCTTGTGGCGGACCGGCGAGGCCAGCGAACAGGACTGGCGCCTGGAGCGGGACGCCACCCGTGCCACCCTCGCCCAGGGGCGCATCGGCTTTGCCGACCGCTACCTGGTAGCACGCATCGACCCGCAACTGGCGCGCGAACGCGCCAAAGCGGATCTCACCCGCCGGCGTTCGAATTTCGAGTTGCATGTGCGCCTGCAGCCGGCGCTGCTGGAATGGTACGCGGCCCTGGAGTCGGCGCTGCCCGGTCGGGTACGCTTCGACTTACCCGCTGCGCTGCCTGCGCTGGAGCGTCAGGCCAGTCCCTGCGCCCTGACAACGTTCGACCGTATGCTCGCCGCGTTGCCGCGTGCTTAGGTGCTGTACGAAAAGCCTAGTACTGCACCTTGCCCCGCCCCGCCTTGAGCGTGCCACGCCGGCTCTTGGACTCCAGCCGACGGGTCTTCGAACCCAGGGTCGGCTTGGTCGGGCGGCGCTTTTTCTCGACCCTGGTGGCACCCTGGATCAGCTCGACCAGGCGCGCCAAGGCGTCGGCGCGGTTCTGCTCCTGGGTGCGGTACTGCTGGGCCTTGATGATCAGCACCCCATCGGCGGTGATGCGGCTGTCACGCAGCGCCAGCAGGCGTTCCTTGTAGAACGCCGGCAGCGACGAGGCAGGAATGTCCAAGCGCAGGTGCACGGCGCTGGAGACCTTGTTGACGTTCTGCCCACCCGCGCCCTGGGCGCGGATGTAGGTGAGCTCGATGTCGGCATCCGGCAGATGCACGGTGTTGGAGATGGTCAGCATGCGCAAGCCCTGGTGATAACCCCGGCATTATCGCATCTGCGGGCCCTGCCGGGGCGTTATTGTCGCGCCATGCGCCGGCGGTACTGGCGGGTGCGCGCGGCATCGGTCCATTGCTGGCGCAGCAACGCCCACCAGGGGGCCACCTGCGGGTCGGGCGCCTTGGCCTCGCTCAATTGGCGCAACTGGAACTTGACCATGGCCATGTTGCCCAGCGAGGCCAGCGCCTTGTTCTTCCAGGTGATCGGCCGCAGCGCTGGCACCGCGTCCCTGCCCGCGCGCCACGCCTGGGGCAAGGCCGGGTCGATGGCCAGCGCGGTGCCGATGCCGACCATCTCCACGCCGCTGTGCACCACCTGCTCGGCAATCGGCCGGCGGCGGATCCCGCCGGTGACCATCACCGGCATGTTCGCCACCGCGCGAATATCCTTGGCGAACTCCAGGAAATAGGCCTCACGCGCCAATGTCCGGCCATCCCGGGCCTGGCCCTGCATCGCCGGCGCCTCGTAGCTGCCGCCGGACAGCTCCACCAGGTCTACCGACAAGCCGTTGAGCAGGCCGACCACCTGCCTGGCATCGTCGGCACTGAAGCCGCCGCGCTGGAAGTCCGCCGAGTTGAGCTTGACCGCCACGGCAAAGCCCGGCGCCACCACCGCGCGCACCGCCTTGACGATTTCCAGCAGCAAACGCGCGCGGTTTTCCAGCGAGCCGCCCCACTGGTCGGTACGCTGGTTGGTCAGGGGCGAGAGGAACTGGCTGAGCAAGTAGCCGTGCGCGGCATGGATTTCGACCCCGGTAAAGCCCGCCTGCTCCGCCAACCGGGCGGTGTTGGCGAAGCGCCGGATCACCTCCTCGATCACCTCGGCCGTCATCGCCTGCGGCGTGGCGAAATGCTTGGACATCTTGCCCAGGTCCAGCGCCACGGCCGACGGCGCCCAGGTCACCTGGCCCAGGTTGGCGCGCATCTGCCGGCCAGGGTGGTTGATCTGCAACCAGAACTGCGCGCCCTTGGCCCGCCCGGTGGCGGCCCACTGGCGAAAGCGCGGCAGTTGCCGGTCATCCTCCAGCACCACCCCGCCCGGGCCGGTCATGGCGCGGTTGTCGACCATGACATTGCCGCTGATGATCAGCCCGACGCCGCCCTCGGCCCAGGCCTGGTACAGGCGCATCAATTGCGCGGAGGGGGCATGCTCGGCGTCGGCCATGTTTTCCTCCATGGCGGCCTTGGCAATGCGGTTGGGGATGATCGAGCCATTGGGCAGGGTCAGGGGGGAGAACACGTCCATCGACAGTACCTCAGCGAGTTGGTACGGCGACCTTAGCCTTGAAGTCAACTTTAAGGTCAAGCCCGCCACAGCGAAAAACTTGACCATTGACTCTCAAGTTGGGTTGAACGTTAGGGTGCAGGTGCAGTGACTTTCCTTCTCGCTTCGTCAAGCACGCCCTGGAGAACCGCAACGTGAAACTTGGACCTGTCGCCGCCCTGGCCGGCGCCCTGCTGGCCCCTGTCAGCCATGCCGCCAACGGCATCCCCGAGCACGCCGACACCACCCTGATCGACATCGCCGGGCACCCCGTGCCGGTGCTAAAGGGCGGGCTGTACGAGCGCTATCGCTCCAACCCGCCGCTGTCGGTGATCCACCAACAAGCGCCGGAGCTGGACCTGAGCTGGTTCAAGGGGTTGCAAAAGACCCAGGTCGACATGGGCTTTGCCTCCTACTCGCCGAACTTCTACTACCAGAACAGCCGTATCACCGCGGTGTACACCGCCGACCTCGAACGCCTGCGCGCGCTGATGCCCGCCGAGGTACTGGCCCAGGTGCAGCCGCTGCAAGTGTGGCCAGGCCGTGGCCTGGTGGCGCTCACCGCCTACAGCTATGACTATTGCGACAACGACAGCTACAACGAAATCGCCCTGTCGATCATCACCAACACGCCGGGCAAGTCGAACTTCGGGCCGTTCACCCTGGTCGGGCAATCGCTGTCCAAGGACTTCTGGGGCTATGTCCTCAAGCTGCCGGTGAACACCGAATTGGCGCGGGTGCGCGGCGTGGTCGGCTACAACCTGCCCAAGTGGCTGACCCCGATCAACCGCCGCGAGGACACCGCCGCTGTAACCTACGACATCCTCGACGCACAGACCGGCAAGCTCGATGTGCTGATGCGTGGACGCAAGCTGCAGGGCCTGTCCGATGAGCCGGAGCTGGTGACCAACAGCTTCACCAACCTCGATCACCAGGGGCGGTTGGCCTATGGCTACGCCACCTCGCGGCAGACCGCCCATGCCTCGAGCATGAGCGCCGACGCGGTGGAGCTGGTGCTTGGCGATGGCAGCCTGGCGCAGTACATCCGTGAGCTGCAGTTGGGGCGGATGCTGAAGTACGAGTATGTGCCAGCGTTCCAGAGCGCGCTGTATGCGCCCAAGCCGTTGGCGGCGTTGCACGCCGACAACTGACGCCACAGGGCCGCGTTGGGCCCCTGGCTCAACGCCCTGCCTTGTCCTGGGCGATCTCTTCACGCAGGCGCTCCAGCACCCGCTGCGAATTGTCCACGCAGGCCATCCCTTCGGGCTTGCTCTCGATGCCTTCGATCACCAGCAGCAACTGCGCCTTGTTGCGCGCCAGGCGCTCCTGCAACCGCTCGATCTCCTCGACCTTGCGCTTGAGCCCGCCAAGCAGTTCATCGTGCTGCCAGCCCTTGGCCCTGGCTGGCAGCAAGTGGCGGATTTCATCCAACGAGAACCCAGCGGCCTGGGCGTTGGTGATCATCTCCAGTACCCACACCGTGTCGGCATCGTAGGCACGATAACCATTGGCCTTGCGCTGCACCGGCTGGATCAGCCCGCTGGCCTCGTAAAACCGAATCCGCGACGGGGCAAGGCCTGTGACCTTGGCCAGTTCACCTATTCTCATGCGTCACCTTGCAATGCGATTGACCTTGAAGTGCACTTTAATCCTAGAGTTACCCGGCGGCCAAGCGATGGCCCACCCTCATGAGCAGCACCCCTCGATAACAGGAGACGCGAAATGGGATACGTCACGACGAGCGAAGGCATCGACCTGTTCTACAAAGACTGGGGCCCACGCGATGCCCAGGTGATCTTTTTCCACCATGGCTGGCCCTTGAGCGCCGACGACTGGGACGCGCAGATGCTCTACTTCGTCGCCCAGGGTTACCGGGTGGTCGCCCACGACCGCCGCGGCCACGGGCGTTCCAGCCAGGTCTGGGATGGCCATGACATGGACCACTACGCCGATGACGTCGCCGCCGTGGTCCAGCACCTGGGCGTGCGTGGCGCGATCCATGTGGGCCACTCCACCGGCGGCGGCGAGGTAATACACTACCTGGCCCGCCACCCCGAGGACCCGGTGCCCAAGGCGGCGATCATCGCCGCGGTGCCGCCGCTGATGGTCAAGACCGCCAGCAACCCCGGCGGTTTGCCCAAAAGCGTGTTCGATGACCTGCAGGCGCAGCTCAAGGCCAACCGCGCGCAGTTCTACCACGACATCCCGGCGGGGCCGTTCTACGGCTACAACCGCCCCGGCGCCAAGGCCGACCAGGGCGTGATCCTCAACTGGTGGCGCCAGGGCATGATGGGCTGCGCCCAGGCGCATTACGACGGTATCGTCGCCTTCTCCCAGACCGACTTCAGCGAAGCGCTCAAGCAGGTGAACATACCGGTGCTGGTGATGCACGGCGACGACGACCAGATCGTGCCTTACCAGAACTCGGGGCCGCTGTCGGCCAAACTGCTGCCCCAGGGCACGCTGAAGACCTACGCCGGTTTCCCCCATGGCATGCCGACCACCCATGCCGAGGTGATCAATGCCGACTTGCTGGCGTTCTTCCGTAGTTGATACAGGAGTAGGCTCGCAACCGCTGTAGGCGCCGGCGCCGCCGGGGCCATCCTGCGCGGCGCCTGGCTGTCAGTTTTTACCTGAGGTTCGGGCGTTGCGGCTGGCCTGCTCCAGCGCCCGGGCGAACACCCCGCGCTGCTGTTCGTCGAACTCGACCAGGAACAGCTCGGCCACCGATTGCTCGTACACCTGCCACATCTGCTTGCGCAGCGCCCGGCCACTGGGGGTGATCCGGGCGATCGCGCCGCGGCCGTCGTCCAGCGCCTTTTCCCGGGTGACCAGGCCTTCCTTTTCCAGCCGATCGACCAGGCGTGTCAAGTTGTAGCGCTCGATCGCCATGGCGTCGGCCAGCTCGTGCATGCGCCGCGCGCCATCCTGGCCGCTCTCGATCCCCCACAAGGTGTCGTACCAGGCATAGGACGGCAGTTTCTGCTCGGCCAGGCGCCGTTCGATCTCGCGGATCAGGCAGCGGTGGGCACGGATGAAGCTGTACCAGAGGTCTGGCGCGGGGGTGGTCATGATCTCTCCAAGGGCTTTTCGTTGCAGTTGCAATGATACCGTCGTCAGCGTTAGATTCAATTGCAACTGCAACGACATCCGCTGCCGGAGATGCCCGGCCCCTGCAACAAGGAGCGTTACCATGACCCCGCAACATGCCCTGCGTGATGAAGACCCCCAGGAAACCCGCGAGTGGCTCGACTCCCTCGCCTCGGTGGTGGAAGCCGAGGGGCGCCCCCGGGCGCACTACCTGATCGACCGCCTGCTCGAATTCGATGTGTCGCGCCATGGCGACTTCCATGGCCGGGTCACCACGCCCTATGTCAACAGCATCCCGCCCGAGCGCGAACTGCCCTACCCTGGCGACCTGGCCATCGAGCAGCGGCTCAATGCCTATATTCGCTGGAACGCCCTGACCATGGTGCTGCGCGCCGGCCGGCATTCCGGGGTTGGCGGGCATATCGCCACCTATGCCTCGGCAGCGGTGCTGTATGACGTGGGCTTCGAGCACTTTTTCCGCGGTCGCAGCGACAGCTTTGCCGGCGACCTGGTGTACATCCAGGGGCATTCCGCGCCGGGGATCTATGGCCGCGCCTACACCGAAGGGCGCTTGAGCGAGGCCCAGCTGGACAACTTCCGCCGCGAGACCGACCGCGACGGCCTGTCGTCGTACCCGCACCCACGGCTGATGCCCGACTTCTGGCAGTTCCCCACGGTGTCCATGGGCCTGGGCCCAATCACCGCCGCCTATCAGGCGCGCTTCATGCGCTACCTGGAGAACCGCCAGCTCAAGGCGCACCAGGGGCGCAAGGTGTGGGCCTTCCTCGGCGATGGCGAGATGGACCAGCCCGAGTCGCTGGCGGCGATCTCCCTGGCCGGTCGCGAGCGGCTGGACAACCTGATCTTCGTGGTCAACTGCAACCTGCAACGCCTCGACGGCCCGGTGCGCGGCAACGGCAAGGTGATCCAGGAGTTCGAAGGCCTGTACCGCGCCGCCGGCTGGAACGTGATCAAGGTGGTCTGGGGCAGCGGCTGGGATGCGCTGCTGGCCAAGGACCACAGCGGCCTGCTGCAGCAACGGATGATGGAATGCGTCGACGGCGAGTACCAGACCTACAAATCGCAGAATGGCGCCTATGTGCGCGAGCATTTCTTCGGCAAGTACCCCGAGTTGCTGGCCCTGGTCAGCGACCTGTCCGACGAGCAGATCTGGAAACTGGCCCGTGGCGGCCATGACCCGGTCAAGGTGTACAACGCCTACGCCGCGGCCATGCGCACCACCGGCCGGCCCACGGTGATCCTGGCCAAGACCGTCAAGGGCTTCGGCCTGGGCGAGGCCGGCGAGGCGCAGAACATCAACCACCAGTTGAAGAAGATCGGCGCCGATGCGGTCAAGGCCTTCAGCGACCGCTTCGGCCTGGCGCTGGACGACACGCAACTGGGCGAGCTGCCCTACCTGCGCCCGGCACCGGACAGCCGCGAAGCCGAGTACCTGCGGGCGCGGCGCGCCGCGCTGGGCGGCCAGGTGCCGGCGCGCCATGCCCAGGTGGCGGCGCTCAAGGTGCCGCCGCTGGCCGCGCTCGAGGCGCAGCTCAAGGGCACCGGCGAGCGGACCATCTCCACCACCATGGCCTTCGTGCGCATCCTCAGCACCCTGCTCAAAGACCCCGAGATCGGCCGCCTGGTGGTGCCCATCGTGCCGGATGAATCGCGCACCTTCGGCATGGAAGGCCTGTTCCGCCAGATCGGCATCCATTCCGCCGTCGGCCAGCTGTACACGCCCCAGGACGCCGGCACGCTGTCGTACTACAAGGAGAGCGTCGACGGCCAGATCCTCCAGGAAGGCCTCAACGAATCAGGCGCCACCTCGTCGTGGATCGCCGCCAGCACCGCCTATGCCAACCATGGCGTGATGACCGTGCCGTTCTATATCTTCTACTCGATGTTCGGCTTCCAGCGGGTCGGCGACCTGCTGTGGGCGGCCGGCGATGCCCGTGCCCGGGGCTTCCTGCTGGGCGCCACTTCCGGGCGCACCACCTTGATGGGCGAAGGCTTGCAGCATGACGATGGCCACAGCCATGTCATGTCGGCCACCGTGCCGTGCTGCATCTCCTACGACCCGACCTACGCCTACGAGCTGGCGGTGATCGTGCAGGACGGCCTGCGGCGCATGTACCAGGAACAGGAGGATGTGTACTACTACATCACCCTGCTCAACGAAAACTACCCGCACCCCGACCTACCCGTCGGTGCCGAGGCGAACATTCTCAAGGGCTTGTATCGCCTGCCCATCGAGCACAAGGTGCGTCCAGGTCGGCATGTCCAGCTCGCTGGCAGCGGCGCGATCCTGCCCGAAGTGATCGCCGCCGCCGAGATACTGGCCAACGACTACGAGGTCAGCAGCGAGCTCTGGAGCGCCACCAGCCTCACCGAAGTGCGCCGCGAGGCCCAGCAGGTGGAGCGCTGGAACCTGCTGCACCCGCTGGACACGCCCAAGCTGCCGTTCGTCACGCAGTTGCTGCAGGCCCATGCAGGGCCGCTGGTCGTCGCCACCGACTACATGAAGATCCACGCCGAGCAGATTCGCCCCTGGGTCGGTGCGCGTCGCTTCGTCCCCTTGGGCACCGATGGTTTTGGCCAGTCCGATACCCGCGAGGCGCTGCGCCGGCATTTCGAGGTGGACCGGCAGTTCATCGTGCTGGCAGCGCTCAAGGCCCTGGCCGACGATGGCGCGTTGCCGCGCGAGGTCGTGGCGCAGGCGCTGGAGCGCTTGCAGATAGCGGTGGACAAGGCCGACCCGGCCCGCGTCTGAATAGGCGATGGCCGTTTCCCGTCAAGCTTGCTGGGGCTGTATTGCAGCCCCGGCAAGTTCAACGCTAGGCTCTGTATGAACAGTCTTGAGACGAAGGTCAGGCAAGGCGAAAGCAGCCGAGCAAGCGCAGTGTACTGGCGTACATGAGCATGGCGAGGCGGTTTTCAACGCAGCATGAACGAGTATCAAGGCTTTTCGTACAGAGCCTAACGACAGATCTGCAAACTTTAAACTTATTTACACATTCCCCCTAGACACTTACACCCTCTCAACATGCATTAAAATTCTTTCACTAAAACCCCCTCAAACTGTCTGATCTGTTAATTGAATTAATTGTTTCCCCCGCCGACAATCAGTCGCCGGCCAGCCTTGGTCGGCACTTGCCTTGCTGTGCCCGCCCAGGCGCAGACGCCTGTTACCAGGGGCTACGCCCCTCGACCTCAGTTAAATGCTTAGTTGAGGCCAAACTTTTCACACAACTTTTACATCACCCCAAGTGATGTAAAGCAGGCAACTCATTGCCGAGGAAACTTATGAACGCCCCCGCCATTAGTGCGACCATCACCTTCATCCCACCGCACGAATGCATTCTGCTGACGGGCGCCACCGGCTTTCTCGGGGGCTCGGTGGCCGCCCAACTGATCGCCAGTGGCCATGGCCCGGGCCTGCTCTTCCTGGTCCGCGCGCAAACGCCTGAGCAAGGCCTGCAACGCCTGCGCGACAACCTGCGCCAACACGGTGTCAGCGCAGCCCAGAGCAGGGCCCTGAGCGAGCAGCAGATCATCCTCGGCGACTTCCTCGACACCGCCTGGCTGGCTCGCGAAACCCCGCGCCTGATGCAAGTCGACCGGGTAATCAACTGCGCCGCGGTGGCCTCGTTCTCGAAGAACCCGACCATCTGGCCGGTCAACGTCGAAGGTACCTTCGCCTTTGCCCAGGTGCTCAGCCGCTCGCCACGCCTCAAGCGCTTCCTGCATGTCGGTACCGCCATGTGCTGTGGCCCACAGCGCGAATCGCCGATCAGCGAATCCTGGGAATTCCCCGAGGCCGAGCAGCAACTGGTGGACTACACCGCGTCCAAGGCCGAGATCGAGCAGCGCATGCGCCAAGCGCTGCCCACCCTGCCGCTGGTGGTGGCGCGCCCCTCCATCGTGGTCGGCCACCGCAGCCTGGGCTGCCAAGCCTCGGGCAGCATCTTCTGGGTATTTCGCATGGGCTTTGCCCTGGAAAGCTTCACCTGCGGCCTGGACGAGCAAATCGACGTGATCCCGGTGGACTACTGCGCCGAGGCGCTGATCGGGCTGACGCTCAAGCCGGCGCTGGGCCATGACCTGTACCACATCTCCGCCGGCCATGGCTCGGCCTGCACCTTCGCCGAGATCGACGAGGCCTTTGCCCTGGCCAACGGCGCCCAACCGGTAGGCGAGCGCTACCGCAAGGTCGAGCCGGACGACCTCAAGTCCCTGGCCAGCAGCTTCGCAACCCGCATCGGCCCGGCCAACCCACGCCTGGTGCTGCGTGCGCTGCGCCTGTACAGCGGCTTCGCCGACCTCAACTACCTGTTCGACAACAGCCGCCTGCTCGAAGAAGGCATCGCGGTGCCGCCGCGCTTCACCGACTACCTGGATGTCTGCGTGAAGTCCTCCAGCGGGGTGAGCATCGCCACGCAGATGCAGGCGGATTTCAAGTAAGCCTGGGGTTGCCGGCGCCTACAGGGGCTGGTCTTGCCGGCAGGCTGTGGGTGCGATGACAGCCCCAGACCAGCGTGCTAGCCTCCGCACGCTCCGGTTCACGGGGCGGTACGTGGTTCGTTCAAGGAGTCAGGCAATGGACCTGCAGTTTCTAGGCACCTCCTCCGGGGTGCCCACCAAGGCCCGCAACGTCAGTGCCACCGCGGTCATCGAGGCCAGCGGCAGCCGCTGGTACCTGGTCGACTGCGGCGAGGGCACCCAGCACCAGTTGCTGCACAGCCCGCTTTCGCTGCGCGAGCTACGCGCCATCTTCATCACCCATGTGCACGGTGACCATTGCTTCGGCTTGCCAGGCTTGCTGGCCAGTGCCGGCATGTCCGGGCGCAAGGAGCCCTTGTTGCTGGTGATGCCCGCGGCGTTGCAGGCGTGGGTCCGCCAGAGCCTGGCGGTCAGCGCAAGCTACCTGGCATTCGAGCTGCAGTTCACCGACCTGGAGACCTTCACCGGGATGGCATTCGACAATGTGCAGATCAGCGCCTTGGCGCTGTCGCACCGCGTGCCGTCCTGGGGCTTTGTGTTCGAGGAGAGCGACCCCGAACCCCGGCTGGACACCGCCCGGCTGCGTGCCGAAGGCATTGCGCCGGGGCCGCTATGGGGGCAACTGGCCCACGGCCAGGCCGTCGAGCATCAGGGGCGCACGCTCGATCCGCGCCAGTACCTGCTGGCCACGCGCCCGGTGCAACGCTTTATCGTTTGCGGCGACAACGACCAGCCGCAGCTGTTGGCCGAGTGGGCGCGGGATGTCGATGTGCTGGTGCACGAAGCGACCTTCACCCAACCGGTGATCGAGCGCGCCCAGGGCAGTTTCGGCCATAGCACGGCCGCCGCGGTGGCGCGCTTTGCCGAGGCGGCCGGGGTCAGGAACCTGGTGCTCACGCATTTCAGCGCCCGCTACCAGGACAAGGGCGGGCGCGGCAGTTCGATCGAGGAGGTGCGCGAGGAGGCGCGCGCGTGTTACCGCGGGCACCTGACCCTGGCGCGGGATCTGCGGCGGTATCGGTTGGGGCGGGACGGGGTGTTGGTGGAGGTGGAGTGAGGGGGTGAAGGGGTTCGCCGTTAGCGATGCAGCGCCTATGAAACCGAGCGCCGCGTGGGCGGCGCTCGATCTGATAGGCGCCGCATCTGTAATGGCGAACTCCTCCCAGGCGCAACATCTGCTGTGGCGAACGCTTTCCCATCTCAATGGCGCTGCATCCCCACCTCCACTCCCGCCGCCAGGCAATAACGATCCCGCCCCTGGCGCTTGGCCTGATATAACGCCGCGTCCGCCGCCGCCATCAGGTTCTCCGGGGTCACCTCCTCCACCGTCGGTGCCCCCACCGCAATCCCGGCGCTGGCCGACACCAGCCCCAGCGGGCTGCCAGCGTGCGCCATGCCCTGGCGGCGCAGCAGCGCCAGGATCTCCTGGACGATCTGGGTCGCCCCCTGGGCATCGGTATTGGGCAACAGCAAGGTGAACTCCTCGCCACCATAACGCACCGCCAGGTCCCCTGGGCGCTTCAGCGCCTGGCGCAACACCTCGGCGAAACGCCGCAGGCACTGATCACCGGCGGGGTGCCCGTAGCGGTCGTTGTAAGCCTTGAAGTAGTCCAGGTCGAGCATTACCAGCGCCAGGGCATGGCCCTGGCGGCGCGCCCGGCGGATTTCTGGCTCGAGCACCGCATCCAGGCGCCGACGGTTGCCCAGGCCGGTCAGGCTGTCGGTCAGCGCCAGGGCCTTGAGGGTCTGGTGCGCCTGGTGCAGCGCGCGCTCGATGACGATCCGCTCGCGCAACTGGCGCAGGACGATCCAGCCGAAGCCGGACAACCCGATCAACAGCAGCGCCAATACCAGCACCGACTTGAACATGTCGTGCCGCCACGGGGCGATGATCGATTCGCGCGACAGGCCTGCCTCCACCACCAATGGATAGCTCGACAAAGCCCGGAAGCCATACAGCCGCGGCGTGCCGTCGACCACCGCCACCGCTTCGACCACCCCCTCGCTGGCGTAAGGCAGGTACTTGCGGAAGATGTCGCTGGCCGACAGATTGCGGCCAATCACCTGTTCGACGAACGGTCGGCGCACGAGGATGGTGCCGTCGCGCTTGGCCAGCACCAGGGCGCCCCGCTCGTCGATCTTGAAATCGCCGTAGTAGCGCACGAACCAGTCGACCTTGATGGTGCCCAGCAGTACCCCGGCGAAGCTGCCGTCCGGGTGGTCCAGGCGCCGCGAGATGGGGATGATCAAGTCGCCGGTGGAGCGGCTGCGCACCACCGAGCCGATGCGTACCTGGCGGTCGGCATGGGTGCGGTGGTAGATGAAGTAGTCGCGGTCGGCATTGTTGGCATTGGCCGGCACCGCGTCCTTGTCGGTGACGATCCAGCTGCCGTCGGCGCCATACACGAACAAGCCATGCAACTGCGGCATGATCTGCGCCTGCTGCTTGAGCAGCGCGTGCAGGCGTGGGCGGTCGATATGGGCGAAACCGTCACCCTCCAGGCGTTCGGACAACGCGGCGGTGATCGCGTCGACCTGGCGAATGGAATCCTCGGCGTGCTGAGCCGTGGCGCGAGACAAGTTGCTCACGGCGTTCTCGGCATTGATGAAGACCTGGCGATAGTCGCGCCAGATCCGCCAGCCCTCGACCAGCACGAAGGCGAGCATCACCACCGCCATGAAACTCAGGATCAGGCGGAACAACGACACCGCGCGGCCCTCCCCCGTCACCGGGAAGACACCGTCGTCGGTCTGTTTCCTGGCTGTGCGCATTGAAGTCCCTTGTCATCGAGCGTTTGCCGCAAATGACTATAGTTCAGCGGCGCTTGGGCGTGCCCATGGCAATCCACGCCGGCGCGTGATCGCTGGCGTGCGCCTCGTTGCGCACCCAGGCATCGACACCTGCGTCCTTGAGGTAGGGCGCTAGCGCTGGGTTGAGCAAAAGATGATCGATCCGCAGCCCGGCATTGCGCGGCTTCGAGTGGCGCAATGTTGCGTTCGACACTCATGGGCCTCGGCCATCTTTGACGGTGTGAGCCTGTCGTGGCGGGCATCGTTCAAATCAAGCGAAAAAATTAAACCTTTGCCCGCGCCCCATGCTCAACCGTACGCGACACTGAGGTCGCGCCAACGGATAAGGAGTCACAGATGAGCAATCTTTTTCTCAAGCGGGTCGGGCTTTCCCTGGTACTCGGCGCGGTGTCGATGCAAGCCATGGCGGCCTCTTCCAACGACTTTGTCGATACCGCCATCGAGTCCGGGATCGCCGAGGTGGTAACCGGCAAGCTGGCCCTGGACAAGAGCAAGGACGCCGAGATCAAGACGTTTGCCCAACAGATGGTCAGCGACCATACCCAGGCCAACCAGAAGCTTGGCGACATCGCCCGCCAGCTGGACATCAGCGTGCCTGACGAAGCCGCGCTGACCGACAAGGTCAAGAAGATGATCCTCGAGTGGCGCGACGAATCGTTCGACCGCTCCTACGTCAACAACCAGGTCCAAGCCCATGAAAAGGCCGTGGAACTGTTCAAGAAAGAGGCCAGCACGTCCGACAAGCCCGAGCTCAAGGCCTTTGCCAGCGAAACACTGCCCAAGCTCGAAGAGCACCTGAAACATGCCAAGGCACTTCAGGCCAAGCACGGAAAGTGATGGCTGGCCTGCTACTGGAGGATTTATGAGCAACGATCCCCTGCGTACAGAAGTACTGACCCGCCTGCTGCATGCACACCCGCAAGGGTTGGGCAAGGAACTGCTGGACAACTATCGAGGCGAAAAAGCCGTGGCGGGCATGCTCCAGACACTGCAAGGAGAAGGCCTGATCCAGGATGGCAGCGTGAGCATCGAAGGTGAGCATGTACTGAGTGTCGCCTACCCGATCAAGCTCTCGGCTGCCGGGGTCGAAGCCGCCAGGCGCGTGGACGGCGGATCGCTCGGCGCAAGCTGAAGGTGGACACGCCGGCCGTGGCTGCATGGCATGCACCGACCGTTTGAATAGGCCGAGTGATGGGTGGGCGTCGGCTGGCCCAGCAGGGTCAGCCCGCTCCCACCTCGCAGATACTTGAAAGCGGGCGCCCTGGATCAACGATCTTTTTCACTGTCTCTGGGCGGCTTGGCTGGGCCTTGAGGATCTATCTGCGGATCCTCCAGATCGGGCGAATCCGGATCGAAGCCAAGGTCGGTTTGCTCCGTGGCCTGTTCTGTGGAGTGTGGCCCTTGACCAGGCTGAAGGGGCGGGCATGGAGGGTTGCGCTGTTCGCTCATGGTAAGTGCTCCGAAGGATGTCCTTCAAAGAAAACACCGGCCCCCAAAAGTTTGATCGATATGCCGGGCGGTATCAGCGTTGCTCGCAAGCGGCCAGTCGCCGGCGCATTTCCTCGCTCGCGCCCTGGGCCTGGGCAAGCATGGCGCGCAGCCCCTGTACCTGGGCATCGCGCTGTTCCAGCTGCTGGGCCAGCACGCCCTGTTGCGCCAGGGCCTGGCGCTGCTCGGCGAGCAGTCGCTCGTTGGCGCGATTGAGCTGGGTCGACTCCTGCTGATGGGCCAGCGCGCCCTGCTGCAAGGTCTGCAACTGCCCTTGCAACTGCCGCACCTGGGTATCGATGCGGCGCTGTTCCTGGTCGCGCTGGGCGCGGTACAGCTCGAGCGCTTCGCGGGCATCACGGTGCTTGGCTTCCAGGGAGTGGACCTGCCCGTCCTTGTCGGCCAGGCGCAGTTGCACCTCGCCCAGCGCTTGCTTGAGGCTGGCGCTGCGCAACTGCTCGGCCTGCAACCGCTCCTGGGCCGTTGCCAGTTGCCGCGCCTGGGCCTCGTTGTGCTGGTGGGCGGTGGCAAGGGCACGCTGGGCCAATGCCAACTGCGCCTGCAACTGCTCGCCTCGTTGCTTGAGCGCCGCTTCGCCAGCCTCGACCCGCGCCTGCCCTTCTGCCTGCAGTTGGCTGGCCAGTTGTTCGACCAGCTTGGCCAGCGGCTGGCTCAGGCAGGCCGTGCCTTCAAGCCCAAGCTTGGGCTGCTGGCCGAGTTCGCGCAGGTAGCGATGGATGGTGGTCTTCGAACCGGTATTGCCCAGCTCGATACGTACCGCATCGATACTGGGGTGTACGCCACGGGCCAGTAGCGCATCGCGTGCCCGCTCCACTACGCCTCTATCTATCCCGGCCCTGGCCATTCGTCACTCCGCTTTAGCATACCGTGGTATGTAACATGTAATACGTGACGAATGATGAACCTAAGGCCCGCACAATTCAATACACCTCAGCCCTCGAGCCCCTCGAGAAAATCCACTGTCGGCACGAAGAACAACCCACCGGTCACCGCCCGGCTGTAGTCCAGCAAGCGGTCATAGTTGCCCGCAGGCTTGCCGACGAACATGTTTTCCAGCATCTGCTCGATGGGCGCTGGCGATCGGGCATAACCGATGAAATAGGTGCCGAACTCCCCCGCGCCGGGGCGGCCGAAGGGCATGTTGTCGCGCAGTATCTTGATTTCCTGGCCACCCTCCTCCAGGGTCGTCAGCGAACTATGGGAGCAACTTGGCTTGGTCGCAGCATCCAGTTCGATATCGGAAAGTTTGGTCCGGCCGATGATATGTTCTTGCTCGTGGGTGGATAATGCCTCCCACCCGGCCATGTCATGCAGGTACTTTTGCACCAGCACGTAACTGCCACCGGTGAAGTTGCGATCTTCTTCGCCCACCAGGGTGAACTTGGCCACTTCCCGTGGCCCGGGGTTTTCGGTGCCATCGACGAAACCGATGATGCTGCGCATGTCGAAGTAACGAAAGCCCTGCACTTCATCGACCACGGTCACCGCCGCGCCGAGGCGCTTGAGCACCAGTGCGGCCAGTTCGAAACACAGGTCCATGTGCTCGGCACGAATATGCAAAAGAATATCCCCCGGCGTCGCCAGCGCCTTGCGCTGGCCGCTGCCGAATTCGCGAAAAGCGTGCAGCGAAGCGGGCTGCGGCGCACCGAACAGCGCCTGCCAGGCCGCCGCGGCAAAGCCGATCACGCACGACAGATTGCCCGTCGGCACCCGCTTGCCCACCGAGCGGACCAACCCGCCCAGGTCGCCGCACAAGGCTCGCACCTGTTCCCGGGCCGATTCGCCGGGGTTGAGTGTGGCCACCAGGAAGATTGCGCTGCGGGTCACGGCACTGTCGACGGCCTGGGATTCGATGTCGTGGACATCCATGGCATTCATACCTCGAGAAAAAGGTGGAGAAACTTCGGATTCTTGCGCTGCATTCAACGAGTTGAATACCATGACAACCGCTGTGGTATAGCACAGTTGGATATCACGCTAATGCGTGATCGATAATATCTATCAACTCATCCACGCTATCGATTTGACTGCGTCAAATTGCCTCAGCTAACGTGCCGTCCTGTTCGAAGTTGCTACAGAGATAGCCGTTGCCCGGTCCTTGAATCACTCCCCGCTGTACGTCCCTGCGCCCTGTTGTTCAACCCACTATTGTGGCGAGCCTCGTGCCATCGCCGCTTTCCTTGCGTTCGAGTTGCCAAATGTCCGTCATTGCCCCGTCCCAGATCACCGAGCTCGTCATCGCAGCCGGTGTGAAGAAAGCCCATCTGCCCACCCGCGCCACGTTGATCCTGGGCTTTCTTGCTGGCGCGTTCATTTCGCTGGGGTTCCTCCTGGCGATCCATGTCAGCACCATGATCCCTGCGCAATGGGCCTCATTCGGCAACCTGTTGGGCGCCGCGGTGTTCCCCATCGGTTTGATCCTGGTGATCCTGGCCGGGGGTGAACTGCTCACCGGCAACATGATGAGCCTGCCACTGGCGATGTTCGCCCGGCGTATCGGCCTTGGCGCGGTGGCGCGCAACTGGCTGCTGGTGACCCTCGCCAACCTGGCGGGCGCACTGTTCGTGGCCTGGTGCTTCGGCCACCTGCTCGGCCTTACCGAAGGCCCCTACCTGGGCAAGACCCTGGCCGCGGCAACCAGCAAGGCCGGCGCCGACTTCGTCCATGCCTTCGTCTCGGGCATCGGCTGCAACTGGCTGGTGTGCCTGGCGGTCTGGCTGTCCTATGCCAGCCGCGAAATGAGCGGCAAGATCCTCGGCATCTGGTTCCCGATCATGGCCTTCGTCGCCATCGGCTTCCAGCACGTGGTGGCCAACATGTTCCTGATCCCGGCGGCGATCTTCGCCGGCTACCTGGACTGGGCCCAATTCGGCCACAACCTGCTGGCGGTGTTCCTGGGCAACGCGGTGGGCGGGGCGATCTTCGTCGGCCTGGCCTATTACGTTTCCTATGGTGCGTCGGGGCAAGAACAGCAAGCCCTGCAATAACCCCCTCCTGTTCAGGTGAATTGCGCCGAGCCGCAATTTACTTAACATCTTCATGAGGCGCATGATGCCGGAACCTTGTTCGAGGTTCTGGCATCTGCCGCATTCCCGCCGTCACCAGCTCATCAATGGCTGGCACCCTCGATCAAAACCCTGGCAGCCCCAGGCAAGACACCTACCGATCGTTAGGTGCTCAATGCCGGTC
The DNA here is from genome assembly GCF_019139535.1 of Pseudomonas muyukensis. Taxonomy (NCBI): domain Bacteria; kingdom Pseudomonadati; phylum Pseudomonadota; class Gammaproteobacteria; order Pseudomonadales; family Pseudomonadaceae; genus Pseudomonas; species Pseudomonas muyukensis. The sequence continues at coordinate 3,460,436 of NZ_CP077073.1, forward strand.
ACAGCCAGCGCTTGTGCAAGCCCTGCTTTCCAATAATTCCAACTGTCCAGGCTGCGCCATGATCAACATCGAAACGCCTACCTATTACACCGCGACCAAGAAATACAACTTGAGCTTCCCGACCCTGGAAAGCGATATCGACGCCGATGTGGTGGTGATCGGTGGCGGCTTCTCGGGCATCAACACCGCCCTGGAGTTGGCCGAAAAAGGCATCACCAACGTCGTCGTGCTCGAAGCCCGCTACCTGGGTTTCGGTGGCACCGGGCGCAACGGCGGGCAGATCATGGCCGGCATCGGCCACGACCTGGAGAAGATCAAGAGCAGCGTCGGCGACCAAGGCCTGCGCGAAATTTTCGAGATCAGCGAGCTGGGCGCCGGCATCATCAAGGACCGCATCGCCCGCTACGCCATCGACGCCGACTTCTGCCACGGCTACGGCTACATGGGCTTCAATGCCCGCCAGGCCAAGACCCTGCGCGCCTGGGAAAAGGACTTCAAGGCCATCAACGGCAAGGATGAGATCCGCTTTCTCGGCGGCTCGGAGGTCAAGCAGATCATCGGCTCCGAGGCCTACAGCAGCGCCCTGCTGCACATGGGCGGCGGCCATGTGCATTCGCTGAACCTGCTGCTTGGCGAGGCCCAGGCCCTGGTCGGCCATGGCGCGCGAATCTTCGAACACAGCCCGGCCCTGCAAGTGCACTACGGCGAGCGCATCACCGTGCGCACCGGACGCGGCTCGGTCAAGGCCAGCAAGCTGCTGTGGGCCTGCGACAGTTTCCTCAACAAGCTCGAACCCGAGCTGCACGCGCGTACCGTCAACACCTATGCCTTCCAGCTGATGAGCGAACCGCTGAGCGATGAGCTGATCCAGCGCATCAGCCCGATCCGCGGTGCCTACAGCGATATCCGCCCGGTCATCGACTATTACCGGGTGACCCGCGAGAACCGCCTGCTGTTCGGCGCCGCCACGCCCTTCGTCGAGCACATCCCCAAGGACCTGAAGGCCTGGAACCGCAACCTGATGCTGAAGATCTTCCCTTATCTGAAGGACGTGCGCATCGACCTGGCCTGGGGCGGACCGATGGCCACCAGTGCCAACCTGTTCCCGCAGATCGGCACCCTGAGCAATCGCCCCAACGCCTTCTACGTGCAGGGCTATTCGGGCTTCGGCGTCACCCCCAGCCACATCATTTGCAAGATTCTCGCCGAGGGCATGAGCGAAGGCTCCAGCCGCTACGACCTGATCAGCTCGGTCAAGCACGCCCGCATCCTCGGCAAGGACCATATCCGCCCACTGCTGCTGACCGCCGGCAAGACCGTGCATCAGTTGTCGGGCTTCTTCAACGGCCGCCGTTGAGCCCTTTCATCCGACCAGGAGATCCATCATGACCCTTACCGCCGTCCGCCAGGGTGTGCAACTGTCCGAACTCGACGCCTGGGGCACCGTTGCCGACCTTGGCTCGACCATCCTCGAAGGCGAGGTCAAGTGCTACGGCAAGATGACCCACGGCGCACCGAGCGACCCGGTCAGCAGCGCCTATTTCGGCACCACCCAGGGCAAGTTCCGCATGGTCTATCCGTTCAGCGAGCAGGCGGTGATCGTCACCGGCGAGATCCAGCTGACCGATGAAGCCACCGGCCAGGTCACCCGCTACAAGGCCGGCGATGCCTGGTTCGTGACCAAGGGTACGGCGGTGCTGTGGGAGGTGTTGAGCGAGACCTTCGTCAAGCATTACCTCGCTGTCGCCTGATAGCGTTCGCCACAACCCCTGCAGCGCCTATCAGATCGAGCGCCGCCCGCGCGGCGCTCGGTCTGATAGGCGCTGCAAGGCTATCGGCGCACCCCCTCGAACGCCTTGCCCCCTCACCGCCCCACCATCAACGCCATGGCCCGATAATCCTTCGGCGACTGCTCGAACTGCTTCTTGAACGCCCGGCTGAAATGCGCCGAATCGGTGAACCCCCACTTATAGGCAATCGAGGTGATCGACTCGCGCTTGAGAAACGGGTTGGCCAGGTCGTCGGCGCTACGCTTGAGCCGTGAACGCTGGATATACCGGCAGACACTGTCCCCCTCCTCCTCGAACAACCGGTACAGGTGGCGTACCGAGATGCTCAGGCGCTCGGCCAGGTTGGCCGGGGTCAGCCCCGGCTGGCCCAGCGACTCGTCTATGACCTTCTGCACATAGCCGCGCAGGTTCGTCCCAGCGAGCCCCGACAGCGCCCCGGGATCATCCCCGCTGCGCTCGAAGCCCGGCGCCAGCAAGGCGATGAACGCCGACTGCAAGGCTTCGCCCTGGGCATCACCGCTCGCGTCGCCCTCACGGCACAGCTGGTCCATCAACACGTGCAGCATGCGCCCGCAGGCATTGGTCGAGGAGATCTTGCCGAAGGTTGCCCCGGGTCCGCTCAGGTGCTTGCGCACCTGTTCACGGGACAACGACAGCGAGACGTGCTCGATCAGGCCGAACGGGGTGATCTCGCACGGCCCTACCGAATCCATCAGCAGCAGCTCACCGGGCGCCAGCTGGATGCTGATGCCATCCTGGGTGATCCGCGAATAGCCCATGCGCTGGCTGACCAAAAAGCAGTGCTGGTCGTCGTCGCAGTCGGCCTTGTCGCCCATGCGGCGAATATTGCCGGCGTTGGTACGCAGGTTGGCCAAGGCCAGGCCGGCGCGATTGAAGGTGCAAATTTCACCGATGAACAGTGAGCGGTTGAACGCAAGCTCGGTCTGGAAGCGACCGCAGACCTGCTGCATGGCGCTGGTCCAGCGCTCCAGGCCGTCGACGACCAGGTGTGCGCTGTGCGGTGAAGCGGGCTGGGGCATGGGCATGGCGACCTCCACACGCAACGATTGTTGTTATGGAGTAATTGTTAACATGTTATCTATAAAGGTACAACCTCTCCCAGGAACACGCCCCCTTTGTAGGAGCGGCCTTGTGTCGCGAATGGGCTGCGGATTTCAGCACCCAGCGAGATCGCAGGGGCCGCCATGCGGCCCTTCCCGACCGATCCGACGCCTCCCCCACAAAGGGCCGCATTGGCTTCAAAGGGCTTGCAGGGTATCTGCCAACACGTCGAACGCCCGCCACAGCAGGCGACGCTGTTCGGTGTCGAGGGGAATGTAACGACGCAAGGCGGGCATGCGGTTGACCACCTCGCTGGCGCCCATGTGCTCCAGGGTCACCCGCCACTCACCCTCGTCGCAGTCGATGACCAGGCGCTTGAAGTCCAGCGGCATCAGCATGGCGTCAACCTTGCCGAGGCGCGCCTTGAGCGCCTCGAACAATACCGGGTCGCCGCCCCGCAGGCGGCACGCCAGGCCGCTGCGGCGAAGTACGCCGGTATGCTGTAACTCGACGCGCAGAGTCCCCTGGTTGTGGGCAGGCACGCGCAGGATGAACTCGCACATCACCAGGTGCATCAGCAGGTGGCTCTCGGTGCGTTCGCGCACCTCGATACGTGGACCATCCTCGCGGTAGGAAAAACGGCTGAGATCCGCAACCCCGAGGTTGCGCGCCAGCCGCTGCAAGGTCGCCCCTGGCCGGTACCCGGCCGGGGCGCGCGGCGCGGTCAGGCGCTCAAGCCAGCTTGCCGACATGCTGCACCTGCTCGCTGATGGCCTGGCCGGGTTCGGCGGCGAATGCCTCCTCCAGCACCTCTTCGACCCGCGCCGGCTTGAACGGATTGACCTTCTGCACGCACAGGGTCCAGAACAGCGCATAGGCCGCCGTGGCACCGAGCATCACGGCAAAGGGGATATAGACTTCGGCAGGGTTCATGCCCGGTGGCGTGATGAACCACATGCCCAGCAAGATACCGATGCTGGAGACGATCTGCGGCAATGGGAACAGCGGCGAGCGGTAGGCACGCGGCAGGTCCGGGCGGCGGATGCGCAGCAGCACCACCGACAGGGTCACCAGCAGGTATGCGGTGCTCCAGGCGCACACCGCCGCCAGCACCAGGTGCAGGATGTTGTCGGTGTTGCCGCCCAGGTACCAGGCGTGCAGGCACGGAACCAGCGCCACCACCAGGATGCACAGCAGCGGCGTCTTGAAGCGTGGATGCAGGTAGCTGAACACCTTGGGCAGCGCGCCATCCACCGCCATGCCGTAGAGAATCCGCGGCACGCCGGCCATCAGCGTGTTGATGGTGGCGGCACCGGCGAACAACAAACCGATGCCCAGCCATACCGGGCCGATATCGCCCATCACCTGCTCGGCGAAGCGTGGAATGGCCATGGGCGTGTCCAGCAGGTGCACGCCGCTGGCGGCGTCGAGCACCACGTTTTCCACCTGGCGCTTCATCGCCGCGCCGTAGATGAACATGCAGCTGGCCACGCCGAACAGGCCCAGGGCCATGGCCTTGGGCATCACCCAGGCCGAGCGCTTGAGCTCCGGGGCCAGCGGGGTGACGAACTCGCAGCCGACGAACATGAACATGGCCATGCCCACCAGCGAGAGGATGGTCATCAGGTCGGTGCCGACCAGCGACACACCGAACGGCCCATCCAGTTCCACCGCCGGCGCGGCAAGCAGGCCGAGCACGCCGAACACCATCAGCGTGGTCCACATGCCGAAGGTCAGCACCACTTCGGCGCGACCGAAGGCGCTGACGCCAAAGGCGTTGAGCACGCCGAACACCAGCACGAAGCCGACCCCCAGCAACCAGGAGCCGCCGGCCGACTCGGCCAGGGTGTTGAGGTGCTCGAAGTTCACCAAGGCCATTACCCCGGACAGGATGGTCTCGGCGGTGCCGGCGAACACATGCACGATCAGGTACGCCGACAGCGTGCCGGTGATGGCGAAGAAACGGCCCAGGCCGCAGTTGATGTAGTCGTACACCGAACCGGTGGTCGGCAGGATCGCCGCCGCCTCGGCAAAGGTGGTCGACTGGGCCAGCATCATCACCGCGGCGATCACCATGGCCACGGCGAAGGCGCTGCCGCCGATGCCGAAGCCCATGGTCGCGGTGAGGATCACGGGGCTGGCCATGATCAGGCCGACAGTGCTGGCCAGCGCGGTAGGAAAACCGACGCTGCCGCGGTTGAGGTGCTCGGTGAGCTTATTGTTGATTGTCATGGCTGGGCCCTGGATGGACGAGGGAAAGATGACTGCTTGGCCCGCGCGCCGCAAGTGCTGGCGCGTGTCGGGTCGACCTGGTCACTTTGCGGCCTCGTAGCTGGCGGGTCTTGCCATTGCCTGCCGCCGGCCTTGACCGGTGCTGCCAGGGGCTGGGAGCACGTCTTGCGGCGCCTGTCAGATCGAGCGCCGCGCGGGCGGCGCTCGATCTCATAGGCGCCACCACTCCCCCGCCAAGCCCCCTACACTCAACCCTCCATCCGCCCATGGGGCAAGACCCTCGAATACCCCCCCTGGTGGTAGAGCAGCGGCGAGCGCCCCAGGTCATCGAAGGCCAGCACCCGGCCGATGAGGATCCAGTGGTCACCGCCATCGATCTGCTGGAACTTCTCGCAGCGAAACCGTGCCGAGCACCCCGGCAGCAACGGTGCGCCCCCCTCGCCGCTCTCGTGCTCGATTCCGGCGAAGCGGTCGTCGCCGGGCCGGGCGAAGGTGTTGGACAGCTCGACCTGGTCGACGGCCAGGACGTTGACGGCGAAATGCCCGGCGGCCTCGAACACCGCATGGCTGCGCGAGCGCTTGTCGATGCTCCAGAGCACCAGCGGCGGATCGAGGGACACCGAGTTGAAACTGTTGGCCGTGACGCCCACCTTGCGCCCCGCGGCGTCGCTGGCAGTGATCACGGTAACCCCGGTGGCGAAGTTGCCCAGGGCGCGGCGGAAGGCGCGGCTATCGAAAGGAGTGGCCATGCAAGGCTCCATGCTGGTTGTCGGTCTGGGCCGGGGCGGTTGTCCCGGCCACGCTCAGCGGTCGCGGCTCAGGTCATCGCAGGATCCGGCTCCAGGCCCATCAACTCGCGGCCGAGGATCTGCGCGCAGACGTCGTAGTCGGTGTAGGCATGGGCCCCGGTCATGTGCGCATCGCGAAACAGCCGCTGCATTTCGTTGCTGTCGAACCAGGCGCCGCCGCCGGCCGCCTCCATCAGCCGGTCCACCGCCTGGATGCACAGCTTTACCGCATAGCCCTGGTTGGTGCGCCAGAACGCCAGCTCGGTGCGGGTCGGGTACTGGTGCCGGGCACTGTAGTCGGCGATCTGCTCCCAGCTCTTTTCCAGCAGCGCCCGCGCCGCGGCCACCTGGTGGGTCGACTCGGCCAGGCGCATCAGCGCTGGGGTGGCGGCGCCCACCGCAGCTCCGGTGTAGGCGCGCACGCGGTGGCGGGTCTTGTCCTTGAAGGCTTCGAGCATGCGCTCGGCGATACCCAGGCTGACGGTGGAGAACCCGCTGGCGAAATAGGGCCGGTAGGGGTTGAAGTAGATTGCGCTGTCCGGGTACAGGCCAAAGCCTGCCGAGGTGCCTTCCATCATGTCCCTGGCCCGCTGGATGCGGTGTTCGGGCACGAAAGCGCGATCGACGATCAGCGTGCGGCTGCCACTGGCGCGCAGGCCCGCCGCGTACCAGTCGTCACGGATCTGGTAGTCGCTGCGCGGCAGCACGGCGAAGCAATAGTCCTGGCCGCCATCACCATTGGCCCGGCGAAACCCCATGATCGCCCACTCGGCATGGTCGCAGCCACTGCTCCAGCCCATCTCGCCACTGAACCGCACACCGCCGTCGACCTCTTCGGTACGGCCGAACGGGGCGATGCTGCTGCTGGCGGTGGCGTCTGGGTCGCGCCCCCAGATTTCATCCTGCAAACGTGCCGGGAACATCGCCAGCTGGTGGCTGTGGGTGCACAGCAGGCTCATGGCCCAGGCGGTGCTGGCGCAGGCGCCGGCCAGCGCGGCGATGCATTCGGCGAACTGCGCCAGGCTGATCTCCAGGCCACCATAGTGGCGCGGCTGCAAGGCCCGATGCAGGCCGATGCCCTTGAGCAGGGCGATGTTCTCGGCGGGCACGCTGCGCGCACGCTCGGCCTGGTCGGCACGGGCGGCGATGGCTGGCAGCAGGGGCTTGAGGTCTTCGAGCAGGGCGTTTGGCTTTTTCATGGTCTGGCTCATTGTTATTGGACCGTGGCGGGGATGGGCCTGAAACAGGCTGCCCGCGAATGAATGCCGGATCAGTATGAGAGGCGGTCGGGGCCTGGAAAATGCAACTTCCGCAGCTCGCATTGCACTTTCCCAAGGGCTGGCAGGCTGGGTCATGGGGCTGGCATGGGCAGACAAGCAGCCGACGCCGCCAGCCCCGTAATCTGGCTGCGACCTGGGCCGCTGCGCGGCCCTTCGCAGGCCAACTGCCACAGGGACAGCATCCATTGCCCGGAGCCATAGCATGAGCGACATCCCCCTCCTACCCACCGTCAACGCCTTCCTGGCCCGCGACCACGGCCTGTACATCCATGGCCGGCACGTCGCCAGCCAAGCCAGTGGCCGCCTCGCCGTGCACAATCCGGCCAACGGCCAGGTCATCGCCCAGATCGCCGACGCCAACCAGGCCGACGTCGACCGCGCCGTCGATTCCGCGCGCCAAGGCTTTGCCGCCTGGTCGCGCACCAGCCCCGCCGCCCGCGCCGCCGTATTGTTGCGCCTGGCCGACCTGCTCGAAGCCCACCGCGAGGAACTGGCCCAGCTCGAGACCCTGCAATCGGGCAAGCTGATCGGCATCGCCCGGGCCTTCGAGGTCGAGCAGGCGGCGCACTTCCTGCGCTACTACGCCGGCTGGGCGACCAAGATCACCGGCCAGACCATCACCCCGTCGCTGCCCTCCTTCGCCGGCGAGCGCTACAGCGCCTTCACCCTGCGCGAACCGGTGGGCGTGGTGGCCGGTATCGTGCCGTGGAACTTCGCCACCATGATCGCCTTGTGGAAACTGGCCTCGGCGCTGACCACCGGCTGCAGCATCGTGCTCAAGCCCAGCGAGTTCACCCCGTTGACCCTGCTGCGCATCGCCGAGCTGGGCAGCGAGGCCGGGTTGCCGGCCGGCGCGCTCAACGTGGTGACCGGTGCCGGTCACGTTGGCAAGGCGTTGGTCGAACACCCCGGCACCGACAAGGTCTCGTTCACCGGTTCCGTGCCCACCGGCATCGCCGTCGGCCAGGCGGCCATGGGCGCCAAGCTGACCCGCGCGACCCTGGAGCTGGGCGGCAAGAATGCCGTGGCCTTCCTCCCTGACGTGGGCCTGGACAAGGCGGTGGACGGCATTATCGAGGCCGGCTTCCTGCACAGCGGGCAGATCTGCGCCGCGGGCGAGCGTTTCTATGTCCAGCGCTCGCGGCTCGAGCCCTTGCTCGACGGACTGGGCCAGCGCCTGGGGCAACTGAAGATCGGCTCGCCGCTGGACGAAACCACCCAGTTCGGGCCGGTGGCCAACAAGCCGCACCAGCAAAAACTCGGCGAGCTGTTCGCCACCGCCCGCGCCGAAGGCAACCGGATCGTCCACGGTGGGCGCCTGGGCGAGGGCCCGGGCTGCTTCGTCGAGCCCACGGTGATCCTTGCCAACCAGGCCAGCGACACCCTGCTCAACCAGGAAACCTTCGGCCCGGTGGCGACCTTCCTGCCCTACGATGACGAGGACGAGCTGCTGCACCTGATCAACGCCTCGCCCTATGGCCTGAGCGCGAGCCTGTGGACCAACGACCTGGCCAAGGCCATGCGCCTGATCCCCGAGATCCAGGCGGGTACCTTGTGGGTCAACATGCACACCCTGCTCGATCCGGCGGTTCCCTTCGGCGGCATCAAGGCCTCCGGCATCGGCCGCGAGTTCGGCTCGGCCTTCATCGACGACTTCACCGAGCTCAAGTCGGTGATGATGCGCTACTGACCGTGACCAGCACCGCCCAGGCGCTTGGTCGCTACTGCCTGCAAGCCTTCAGCCAGCAAGTGCCGGCGTCGCTGGCGGCGTTTTATCGGATCGACGCCGAGCAGCAGGCCTGCGACTTCCTGTTGCAGGACCTGCAGGCACCCATGCATGCGCGCTACCTGGCGCACTACCGGGCCTACGACCCGCTGCAACCGGGGCGCTGCCTGGCCATCGGCCAGCCGGTGGTGTCGCTGCGCCAGGGCCTGGCCTGCCTGCCCGAGGCCCAGGGCCAGACCTACCGACGCTTTCTGGCGCAACACCAGGTGGTGGATGTGGTGGAAATCATCGCCCAGGTCGATGCGCGCCCGGTGGCGGGGGTGTCGCTGTTGCGCTGTCCGGACCTGGGCCAGTTCCAGGCCGACGAACTCGAACGCCTGCTGCCGCTGCACGGCCTGATGCAGCTGGCCCTGGCCAGCCAAGCGCCGGCCCGTTGCGTCAGCCCTGAACTGACCCCAAGGGAACGGCAGATCGCCGAACTGCTGCGCCAGGGCTGCAGCAACAAGCTGATCGCCCGCGCGCTGGGCCTGGGCCTGCCGACCGTGAAGACCCACCTGATCAACCTGTTCCGCAAACTCGGCGTGAGCAACCGCACCGAGCTGGTGGCGCAGCTGTACCTGTGACTCAACCTTGCGGTTGATACCGTCGCGTGCGCCTGCGCTGCAACCTGTGGGTCTCTCAACCACAGGAGTCACCGCCATGTCCCCGCAAGCCGACTGGATCACCGTGGGCGCCCTTGCCGAAGGCTTCGCCCCTGGCGCCTTCATCCTGCCGCAACTGGCCGACCTGTCCGGGCGCAGCCTCAGCCTGCACTTCGCCAACGGCTGGGTCATCGAGCACCGTTTCGACGCCGAGCGCCTGCACTGGCACGCCGCCGATGGCCACAGCAGCGGCAGCGCCGACTATCGCGCCACCTCGGTGCGCCCGGGCATCTACCTGGTGGATTTCATCAAGCACGACGCCGGCCAGGCCTGCTCGGTGTCGCTGGTGCTCGACACGCACACCCAGGCCTTCACCGCCGTGCTCGGCCGCCTGCCCGAGCAGGCCCGCACCCAACGCGGGCTGTATGCGCTGGCCCTGGCCGGCGAGCCACTGACCGGCGTCGAGGCCACCTTCCTGCACGGCAGCCTCGACCGCCCCTGGCAACCAGGCGCCTGCCCGCACGCGCCGAGCACCGAGCTGGTGGGCCTGCGCAACCATTACCGCTACAGCCCCAGCGAGGAATACGAGCACCTCTACCTCAACGCCAACCACTACAGCTGGCAGTGCCTCAAAGGCGTCGAGCAGGGCCTGTGCGACACCGACCGCGCCTACTACTACAAGATCGCCGAGCAGCTGTACCTGTTCGTCTGGTGCGAGAAGATCGTGCCGACCCTGGGCCTGGTGCTGATCGACCTGGCGCAACAGCGCAGCGACGGCAAGATCTTCGGCTACCAGGGGGGCAGCTTCGATAGCCTGGCCAACTTCCCAGTGTCGTCCTATTGCCGGGTGGTCAATCGCACGGAGTACCCGCTGTGAGTCGCAGTGTCCTGATCACCGGCGCCGGCAGTGGCATCGGCGCGGCCTGTGCCCAACGCCTGGCGCGCCAGGGCTGGCAGGTGGCGCTGCTCGGCCGGCGCCGGGCGGCACTGGAGCAGGTGGCGCAGGCCTGCGGGGGCCTGGTGCTGGCCGGCGATGCGGCAGACAGCGCCGCCTGGCCCGCGTTCATCGGCCAGCTGCGCGAACGCTTTGGCGGCCTCGACGCGGTGATCGCCTGTGCCGGCGGCCACGGCCTTGGCCGCGCCGGCGATATCGATGACGCGGCCTGGCGCGAGGCGCTGCGCAGCAACCTCGACAGCGCCTTCCAGACCGCCCGCGCCTGCCTGCCACTATTGCGCGAGCGGCGTGGCAGCCTGGTGCTGCTGGGCTCCATCGCCTCGCTGGCGGCCGGCCCCGAGGTGTGCGGCTACACCACCGCCAAGCACGCGCTGATCGGCCTGACCCGCTCCCTGGCCCGCGACTACGGGCCGGACGGCGTGCGGGTCAACTGCGTCTGCCCAGGCTGGGTGCGCACGCCCATGGCTGACCAGGAAATGCAGGCGCTGATGAGCCATCATCAGGAGGACCTGGAGGCCGCCTACCGCCGGGTCACAGCGGATGTGCCGCTGCGCCGCGCCGCCAGCAGCGACGAGATCGCCGCGGTGTGCCAGTTTTTGGTCGGCTGCGACGCCAGCATCGTCACCGGCGCGGTGATCACCGCCGATGGCGGCGCCACCGTGGTCGATGTGCCGACCTTGGCCTACGCCCGCCTGGCGCCACAACCATGAACGCCCGCTACGACTTCACAGGCAGCACGGTACTGGTCACCGGCGCGGCCGGCGGCATCGGCCAGGCCATCGTCGCAGGCTTCGCCAGCGGCGGCGCCCGGGTGCTGGCCGTGGACCTCAATGACGCAGCGTTGCAAAGCCTGCAGGCCCGGCATTCGGCATTGGGCCATGCGCTGCAGGCCCATGCCCTGGACCTGGCCGACCACGACGCCATTGCCGCACTGCTGGCGGGCCTGGAGCGCCTCGACGTGCTGGTGCACAACGCCGGGTACTTCCCCCTTACCGCGTTCGCCGAGCTCGACCCGGCGCGGCTGCGGCGCACCTTGGCGGTGAACCTGGAGGCGCTGTTCTGGCTGACCCAGGGCGCGTTGCCGCTGTTCACCCGCCAAGGCGGTGGTTGCGTGCTGGCCACCTCGTCGGTGACCGGGCCACGGGTGGCCTACCCCGGGCTCTGCCATTACGCCGCATCCAAGGCCGGGGTCAATGGCTTCATCCGCAATGCGGCGCTGGAGCTGGCTGCGCTGAATGTGCGGGTCAACGGCGTCGAGCCGGGGATGGTCCGCACCCCGGCCATGGGCAACCTGGGCGACACCGCGTTGAACGCGCGGATTGCCGCCGCCGTGCCTCTGGGGCGGCTGGGCGAACCGGCCGATATCGCCGCGGCGATGTTGTTCCTGGCCTCCGACGCCGCCCGCTATGTCACCGGGCAAACCCTGGTGGTCGACGGCGGCGCCACCTTGCCAGAAAGCCTGGCCTGCTTGTAGGCGCCAGCCTCGCTGGCGAACCAGGCAGCGCCGTGGAGGGCACCGGCTACGCCGGTGTTCGCCGGCAAGCCGGCGCCTACATCTACCCCGCCCCGTGGCGGTGACAGCCAAGCCCCCTGGCAGCCATGGACAAGACCGCGCCCGCCCGGCCACGCGCTAATACCCCGTCACCTGCCTCCACAACGACGCGGCAACCAAGACCGCACACAACAAACGAGGATCGACCCATGCGTCTCACCCCACGCCGCACCGCCCTGGCCAGCGTCCTGGCCCTGCTGGTCCACGGCCCGGCCAGCCTGGCCCATGAGCTGTACGCCGACGACGACACCCACCTCAACGCCGACCTGCTCGCGGTCTGGGGCATGTTCAACAGCCGCCACAACTACGATGGCAGCCCCGGCGGCTCGACCTGGCGCGAAGGTTTCATCAAGTACGGACTGAGCGGCGACCAGGGCCTGGGCGGCAACGGCACCCTGTATGGCGCGCTCAACTGGGTCAGCTCCAGCGCCTGGGGCGATGGCGATGCCGGGGGCAACCAGGACGGCTCCGAGCGCACCAGCAAGATCGAGGACGCCTACCTGGGCTGGCGCTCCGGCGCGTTGTTCCCGGGCCTGGGCCAGGACGGCGTGGACATTTCCGGCGGTCGCCAGGTGATCCAGCTGGGCAGCGGGTTTCTGATCAACGACGACGGCCCCAACCTGGGCAAGGGCCCGGCCGAGGGCCAGCTCAACCGTGGCGGCGGGTTCTACCTTGGCGCCCGCCATGCCTTCGACCGCACCGCGCTGCTGCGCCTGGGTGGCAAGGACGGCCTGCATGGCAGCGTGCTGTGGCTCAAGTCCGATAACCGTGCCCAGGCCGAGACCGAACTGGCCGCCGGCACCCTGGACTACACCTATGCCCTGGGCACCCTGGGGCTGACCTACATCCATGGCATCGACGTCGCCGACCAGTGGGCCAGCGAATTCCAGAAGGCCCGCGAGGGCATGGATGTGTACAGCCTGCGTGGCGAAGGCAGCGCCGGCCTGGACAACACCCGCCTGGCGTTCGAGTACGCCTGGCAGGACAAGCGCGGCGGCAGCGAGAGCGCCTGGTATGCCGAGGCCGGCTACACCTTCGCCGACCTGCCCTGGGCGCCGCAGCTGAGCTATCGCTACACCCGCTACTCGGCCGGCTGGGACCTGCTGTTCACCGGGTTGTCCAGCGGCTACGGCACCTGGATCCAGGGCGAGGTGGCCGGCAACTATGCCGGGCCGTTCAACAGCAACAGCGGCATCCACCATGTCGGCCTGAAGGCCACGCCGCGGGACGATGTCACCCTTGGTGCGCTGTTCTTCGACTTCAATACCGTGCGCAGCCGCGACACCCTGAACCTGGATGCCCGGGAGCTGGACCTGTATGTGGAGTGGGCGGTGACCCCGCACCTGATCGTCACCCCGCTGCTGGGGCTGTTCAAGCCGCGCAAGGATGCCAGCAATGGCGGCAACCAGGTGGGCAGCGGGACCAATGTGTACAGCCAGCTGACGGTGGCGGTGCCGTTTTGAGTCATCGCCGGGCATCAGGCTCAGGGCGTGGGAGCAGCCTTGCCCGGCGATGAGGGCCGGTCAGCCCAACAGCAGGCGCAGGTCGGCGCCGGTTTCAGCCAAGGGCGGGCACCAGTAGTAGCCGCCGCTCAACGGCCGGCTGAAGCGGTACAAGCCGTCGATCACGCCATCTTCCAGCCCGCTCATGCGCCGCAGCTGTACCTCGAAGGCATCCAGCGAGAAGCCCAGGGCGACGAACGCCAGGCCCGCGCCGCGCTCGTCGGCCCAGGCCACCGAGCGGCGCACCACGAACGCCTCGGGGGCGAAGCTTTCCTGGGCGGTGCGCTTGACGTGGGCCGACGCCGGCGCGTCGTCGAGTTCTTCGTTGTCGCTCAGGCGGCGGCCGATGATGTTGTCCTGCTCAGCCTGGGGCAGCGCCTTGAAGTAGTTCAGGTCGTGCTGCCACAGCTGGAAAGCCGCAAAGCTGGAGCCGGCCAGGCCCGGGGCATCGCCCGGCACGATGGCGGCGGCCACGGCGTCTTCGTCCACCGGGTTCTCGGTGCCGTCTTCGTAACCGGTCAGGTCATGGCCGCCGCGGTGCAGGAAACCGTCGACGCTGTCGACCAGGCGCAGCGCCGGGGCCAGCAACTGGCGCAAGGCTTCGCCGCGCAGGAACAGATCGCCGCGTTCCTCGCCGCGTAGCCACAGCCACAAGGCGTGCTGGGTGGCCGGGTTCTCCACCACCGCATCCAGTTGCGGGAAGCTGCGCAGCCCCGGCACTTCGCGGCCCAAGGCTTTGACCAGGGGAGCGCCGATGGCGAGGATCAGGTTCTGGCCATCGACCTGGGCGATCAACTGGTCGAGTACCCCAGGCAAGGCCTCGTGCGAATCCAGGGCAAAGAACAGGTGGCGGGCATGGGCCGGCACCGGGGTGGCAAGCAGACCTTGCTGGAACGGCATGACGGGCTAATCCTCGGCAAAAGCGCGAATGCTACTGCGCTGGGCGCCTGATCGCAACGCGCTGCAGGCCAGGGCCTTGGTAACAAACGGTTACCAATGCCGGCCCGTTGCGATTAGCTATCGTTCAGGGGACGCCTACACTCGTCGAATCCTTCGCCCGAGAGCCCGCACATGACCGCCTCGCCCCTGCTGACCGCCGTCCTGCCCCTCGCCCTGGGCATCATCATGCTGGGCCTGGGCCTGTCGCTGACCCTGGCCGACTTCGCCCGGGTGGTGAAGTACCCCAAGCCGGTGCTGATTGGCCTGGCCTGCCAGATTATCCTGCTGCCGCTGGTGTGCTTCCTGATCGCCAATGGCCTGGGCCTGGAGGCGGCGCTGGCGGTGGGCCTGATGCTGCTGGCCGCCTCGCCGGGCGGCACCACCGCCAACCTGTTCAGCCACCTGGCCCATGGCGACGTGGCGCTGAACATCACCCTCACCGCGGTCAACTCGTTGATCGCCATCCTGACCATGCCGTTGCTGGTCAACCTGTCGTTGAGCTGGTTCATGGCCTCCGACCAGGCCATCCCGCTGCAGTTCGCCAAGGTCATGCAGGTGTTCGCCATCGTCCTGCTGCCGGTGGCCCTGGGCATGCTGGTCCGCCACTGGGCGCCAGGTTTTGCCGCGCGCATGGAAAAACCGATGAAACTGGTGGCGGCGCTGTTCCTGGCCTTCACCATCGTCCTGGCGCTGGCCAAGGACTGGCAGACGGTGGTCGAGTACGCGCCGATCGTTGGCGGCGCCGCGCTGCTGTTCAACCTGCTCAGCCTGGGGGTGGGCTACTGGGTGCCGCGGCTGCTGAACATTCCCAGGCGCCAGGCGATCGCCATCGGCATGGAGATCG
Source organism: Pseudomonas muyukensis (assembly GCF_019139535.1). Classification (NCBI taxonomy): domain Bacteria; kingdom Pseudomonadati; phylum Pseudomonadota; class Gammaproteobacteria; order Pseudomonadales; family Pseudomonadaceae; genus Pseudomonas; species Pseudomonas muyukensis. The sequence goes on from NZ_CP077073.1 coordinate 3,475,747, forward strand.
GCATCCACAACGGCACCCTGGCCATCGCCCTGGCGCTGAGCCCATCGCTGCTCAACAACGCGACCATGGCAGTGCCGGCGGCGATCTACAGCTTGATCATGTTCTTCACCGCGGCCGGGTTTGGCTGGTGGGTCAGCCGGGGGCAACGTGCCGAGCGCGTGGCCAGCGAACCGCTCGGTTGATGCGCCGGGGCTGCGTGGCAGCGGGCTTGCCCCAGCACAGGCCACTCAGCCCCGCCGTCGCTTCAGCTGCCCTTTCAACACCCGCAATGGCGGCGCATAGAAGAAGCCGAACGACACGCTGCCCTGGCGCCCTTTTACCGCATGATGCAGCCGATGTGCCCGGTACAGACGCTTCAGATACCGATTGACCGGCTTCGGCGCCCGCGGCCAGTGGCGGTGGAACAAGCCGTCATGGGCCAGCACATAGGCCACCCCATAGCCGGCCACCCCGGCGCCCACCCACTGCAGCGGCGCGTGCCCGGCCTTGCCCAGCGCTACCAGGGCCAGGGCGATCAGGCCCAGGGCCACCAGGTACAGGTCGTTGGTCTCCAGCATGCCCAGCTGCGGCTCGTGGTGCGAGCGGTGCAGCCACCAGCCCCAGCCATGCATGACGTACTTGTGGGCCAGCGTACCGACGCCCTCCATGGCCACCAGGGTGCCGAACAGCACGGCAAGATTGAACAGCATCAGACGATCCGGGGGTTGGCAACGAAAGGCGCAAGGGTACCATTGCCGGCAGGTCAATCGGAGGGGCTTTCGATGAAGGATGTACACACCGCGGCCAGTACCGGCTATTCCCGCTACTCGGGCAACTACGAGCAAGGCCGGCCCGACTATCCCGTCGCCCTGCAGGGCTGGTTGCGCGACACCTTGGGCGTCGCCCGCGGCACCCCGGTGCTGGACCTGGGCGCCGGCACCGGCAAGTTCACCCGCCTGCTCAGTACCCTTGCGCCGCAACTGACGGCCGTCGAGCCGGTGGCGGCAATGCGCGGGCAATTCGCCGCGCACCTGCCGGGTGTGCCGGTGCTCGACGGCAGCGCCCAGCACATCCCCCTGGCCGACGCCAGCCAGCAGGTGCTGGTGTGTGCCCAGGCCTTCCACTGGTTCGCCAGCAGCGACGCCCTGGCCGAGATGCATCGGGTGCTGGCCCCCGGTGGCCGCCTGGGGCTGGTGTGGAATGTGCGCGACGAATCGGTGGACTGGGTGGCGCGCATCACCGCGATCATCACCCCCTACGAGGGTGACACCCCACGCTTTCACAACGGGCGCTGGCGCGCGGCCTTCGATGGCCGTTGGTTCAGCGCGCCGCAGTTGACCACCCTGCCCCATGTGCACCAAGGCAGCCCGCAGGCGGTGATCCTCGAACGGCTGCGCTCGGTGAGCTTCATTGCCGCCCTGCCCCAGGCCGAACAGGACCAGGTCATGGGCCAGCTGCAGGCGCTGATCGACAGCCACCCCGACCTCAAGGGCCGCGAGCACATCGCCTTCCCCTACCAGACCCAGGCCTACGTCTGCCAGCGCCTGGCGTAACACAATCGTCATGTGCCACGCCTTGACCCCGGGCGGGTCGAGGCGTATGGTCCGCCGCGCACTCAAGCATCCCCTCACAGGAGACCCCTGCATTGGACAGTAGCCCCAGTCGATTGCGACAGGCCCACACGGCGAGCTAGTCCGGCAGCGTCCCTGCCACTGTCTCGCCGCCCACGGTAGACGGTGGTTTCCCGGCCCTTGGCGGCCGGTTCTTCCCCCTGTTTCCCCACACCTTGCCCGCTGCCGGGCCGGGTCGGTGGTCCTGCGCATTCGTTGCTTTCAATCGCGCCGCCGCAAGGTTGGCGCCTGAACGGGCATTCGCCCGTGGAACGAGGTTCGCTATGGATTGGAAAGTCTTTCTGCTGCGCGTGAGCGTGGCCCTGCTGCTCGGCGCGCTGATCGGCGCCGAGCGTCAACTGCGCCAGCGCCTGACCGGCCTGCGCACCAACGCGCTGGTCAGCACCGGCGCCTGCCTGTTCGTGCTGATGACCCAGGCCGTGCCGGGCATGGCCCCTACCGATGCCTCGCGCATCGCCGCCTATGTGGTGTCGGGCATCGGTTTTCTTGGCGGCGGCGTGATCATGCGCGACGGCTTCAACGTGCGCGGCCTGAACACCGCCGCGACCCTCTGGTGCACCGCCGCGGTCGGTGTGCTGTGCAGCCTCGGCCTGCTGCTCGAGGCCAGCCTGGGCAGCCTGGTGGTGTTGTGCGCAAATATCCTGCTGCGCGACCTGGCCCAGCGCCTGGACCGCCAGGAGGTGCTGCCGGCCAGCGAGGTCGAGCAGCGCTTCGAGGTGCGCATCGTCTGCCGCGCCGAGGACGAAATCCAGGTCCGCGGCCTGATGCTGCACAGCCTGAGCGACCCGGGGCTGCGCCTGCAATCGCTGCACAGCGAGGACCTGGCCGACCCGACACGCCTGGAAGTGCGCGCCGAACTGCTCGGCACCGCGCAGGCGCCCACCCAGCTGGAACGCCTGGTCGGCCGGGTGAGCCTGGAGAAAGGCGTCAGCTCGGTACGCTGGCAGCTCCAGGCCCAGGGGTTGAACGCCGACTAGGAACTCCGAGCAAGCCGTTCAGCAACCTGCAACAGTGAGTCTCTTGAATCACCTGAGCCAACGTTCAGGTGTCGATGACACAAGCATCCCCTCTGGCCGTGGTCAAGCACTGCCAGAGCCCCTCCTACAGCCCCGACAGCACGGCCCTTGTGGTCCGTAGCTACGCCTCTGAAGTAGGGCTTCATATAACCAAATCAATGCTTGCTCAGCCGAAACTAACTCATAAGGTCAATCATTACGACATCGAACTAGTATTTTTACCAGGTGACAAGCCTTCCGACACCCCAGACACTGAACGTAAACCGACGCTTTTCAAACCTTGAATTCGGTGGAGAATACGAGATGAGCCGTTTTTCAGCGTCCACAGTAATTGGCTACAACAGAAGCGTCATTGAAAGCTCCGGTTTGAAACCAGGAGACAAGATCAGACTCAATGACGATAACAAATACGCCTGGCTCATAAGAATTACAGACAACCATCTCGAAATTGATTTCAATCGTGAAGACGGATCGCTTTCAATACCTGCCTACTACGACAAAAGCGACCTCCACTTTCAATCTGTGCATTGCGCTTCCATTGAGGGCATCAGCCCAGAAAACATTACGCTAACCAGCCAAAATAAAAGTAAGTATGAAGGATTGGAGCGCGAACTTGAAAACGCATTCGACTGCCTCACCAGCCTAGGGGCAGAAAAAATAGACCCCAATCAAATATCTTCATTCCCTTTCGAGCCCTTACTCGCACTCGTCGAGCTAAAAGTTAACGCCCCTGCTTTATACCCCCGCCAGCGCTCCTCCGGAGCCCACTATGGATTCCTATGCATCATAGAGGGCTCTACACTTCCGGAATTTCATGATCACTTAATCATCTCAACGGACAGCCTGTTAGGCCCGGTGCTGTCAAACTTGGACAAAGACGTTCTTGAGAACTTCCTTAGGGACTGCCCAGAGGACTTCCCTGAGGAATTTTTCTCCCGCCGCCAAGCAATCCGCTATTTTTTTTGCGAACATTTTAAAACGCCAGACACCCAGGATTTGGGTTACCTCGCCAAGAATCATATTCACGCCATCTACGATCTCACAGCACTCGACGCTGCAAAATCCATGGTCGAAAGAATCAACACCCGGACAGCCACCCTGTGCAGGTTGGTCGAGAACAATGCCCAGCGGATAGAAATAGACCCGAACAGGGGTAAGCAAGATGCCCCTTCAGGCCCGGCAATCATCGAATTCAATGATACTGTCTATGAAGTTGGCAACAGCAGTGGATATGGCACAATTGCTGCGATCGAGTATGGTGAATTAGATATTTCCTGCTCCGAACAAACCCAAGATGACTACAAGGCCTTGAAAGATAAATTCGACTGCCTCTCTTGTTTCTCGCCCTTGGAAAATATCGACCTATACGACCGCTCCATTAAAGCCATCTACACCACTTCGGGCATGACAGCGGAGCCACCCATCGCCCTCCAGATGCACTCGCGGTCAATACCTTACCTGATCTCCAACCAGCCTAACGGCGCGCTGCCCGACATGACGGACTTTTCGCTCGAGCGCGTGGGTAGCGTCAACGGCGGCTGGATCAGCAGCAGTACGATCAAGGCAGGTCGCGCACTGGCCGAGGGCGAGGTATTAAGCGTTTTCCTCATCGACCGCCAGGACGGTGAAATCCGCAAAATCGATTATCCGGCGCAAAAGGGCAAGCTCGCTGCCGAGCATTGGCCAAAAGCCTTCGCCGATCATCTGGTGGCTGCTGGCGAACCAATGACCGCCGGAAGCTTTAGCGGTGACAATAGCTTTTCCACCACTACCACGCCCCTCCGGCTGTGGAGCCCAGCACGCTATCGCGCCTTCAGCACCGCACCCTTTGCCGCCAACCTGGTACAGGCATTAGCCTGCGACGAATCGTTCGCCCTCACCACAGGCGCAACCCTTTGCCTGCAAGTACGCGACCTCACGTCCCAGACCTTGTACGAGCACCATTTCTTCACCCCCACGGCCACGCAAGCCGGCACGCAGTGGTCCAAGGCGCTGTGTGAACAGATCAACCGCGACAGCCGCCTGCTGCGTGCGGGCGTGCGCGATGACTGCAGCGTGACCCCCGCCGAGCATGACAATGCCTTCTGGGTGCCGCAATGCGCCGAGCTGGCGGTCACCCTCACCGAGACGCGCTGGTGGCAAAGCCAGGCTGTCCAGAATCTACAGCGACTGGAAGAAGGACGCACAGTGCAAGCGTGGGTCTATGATGCGTTTTCTCATCATTTGCTCGCTCATCATGAGTGGACGCCAAGCGGGGCCCAGCGCGCCGCAGGCAAATGGCACCAGGCCTGGGCCAATGCCCTGAACGCCTCATCGGTATCGCCCTACCTGCGAGCGGCCACGCATAGTCCTCAGACCGAGCAGGCCAATGGCACGGATCTGTACCTGTGGCAACGTGGTGATGCACTGCGTATTTTCACTACCCTGCCCGACGCAGGTAATCGCCTGCCAGGCCCTACCCTGCAATCGGCCTGGAAAGCCAACATCAAGGATGAAGTTCTAGTCACTGTACGCCATCCGTTCAGCCGTAAACCGCTGCACCACGCATTGTTCAAACCCCAGGATGTCGACACGATCAGTGACCGGGATACCTGGTTGCAGGCCTTGGCCGATTTCCTCAAGGCGCAGGCCTGGCCCGAGGTGCAGGTTGGGGCAAGCGACGAACCGCTATCCGTCCCTCGCCTCAGCGAGTTGCAGGTTCTGCTGGAGAACGTCAGCGACGGCAAAACCGAAAGCGATGGCGACAACCTCAAGCACCTGCTCGAGCTGGACGACTTGCCTGCAGAACAAGCCCGCTTCACCGTGACGACACAGGCGACTACCGTGCGGGTCGATGTGCATTCGTTGAACGGCGAACTGCAGTTCCGCCTGAACCAGCGCGCATACGATAAAGGCTATCGAGTAGCCGCCTGCACGCCACGCACCAGTGAACTTGCGTTGTGGCCGGTGGACGTGACCGACACCCAGATCACTTGGGCAGGGCCAATTGACAATGGCGTCTATGATCTCTACCTGGCCTACCCAGAAAGTGCTCGCGACCACACTGCGCTGACCGTGGGCCATATCGGCGCTTTCCACCCCAGCCACTTTTGGCACGGTGTGCAGGCCGTCGAATTTACCCCGCCTGCGTCCATGAAAGCCTATGACGAAATCAGCTTCTTATGCGAGGACTACGCCAACACCAACCAATCAGAAGTCTTTGACACCAGTCCCCATGACCGCAACGGTGTGGACGAGCGCAGCGGCCTGTTCCATGCCCATTACCCGATCACTATCCTACAAGGGTTACTTGGGCTTGGCCCGGTGTGCGACCTGAGCATTCACTACTCGGCGCTTAGAGCCAACGAAGCGGGCTTGGGTGATGGTTGGGCCTGGCGCTTTTCCAGCATCATCACCAGCTCCACTCAGGAGAATGACCACCGCCAGCTCACACTCGCAGATGGAGCCCCGATCCTGTTCAGCGATGAACAGTGGACCCAGCTTGGCACAGGCCAAGCCATCAAGACCCGGGAGTGCCGGGTAAGCTGTACCAGCGATTACAGCCAGTTCACCCTCGACTTCCCCAGCGGCCGCCAAGAGATCCTGAGCAAACCTGCTGCACCAGGCAGTGATGAGATCGAACCCAACGATGCATTCCGCAAAGCCGTGCTAGCAGCCTTAAAGGCGATCAAGGCCGGTAGCGAGCCGGACCCTCTGTTGATACCTGAACACTGGACGCAGGGGATTTTGGCGGTGATTTTCCCTTATGGATACCTTGTCGGAGGAATCATTGATTACGCAGAAGCCCGCAAAGCATGGAGAGAACATGCCAACACCAAGGAACTGAACAGGCGTATCGCGCTGTATGAACGGCCGTTCGTGCAACTGCTGCCGTCACGCATCGTTTCGCAATATGGCGAAGCGCTAGATCTGCAGTGGAAACGCCAGAAGGGCCAGTTCCTGCTGATGAGCATCAAGAGCGGCGCAACCGAGCTGTTCAGCGCGGAGTATGTCAACCCTGAGGCCAAGGCCGGTAGCCAAGTGCACATGCAGCTTTGGCCTGGCACCCCCGAAGCATTCAAGGTCGAGCTCACACTCGAACATTACTTGCTGCGCACACTCAAGCGCGAGCGCAACGGCAGCGTCGTGCAACGGGTGGATTGTGGCTACGACGATGATCCTGCGTTGGACAGGGTATTGTGCCGCTTGGAGGAGCTGGACGGTTCTGTCGAATGCGTCCAGTACGTCAAGCATGAAGCCAAGCCGGATCAGCCGCCGGCTCTGCCCAAAGCAGTGTTGCATGCGCTGCTACCCGGCCGCGGGCAGCAGAACCATATCAACCGCTACACCTATACCGGCAGCTTCCAGAACTGGCGTGACCAGATAGCCATCGTCGCCGTGCAAAGCGGTGCCCATGCCAGCGTGGTGCATGACCTGCATGCTTTCGGCCGGGACACAAAAGGGACACGGATCTGCCTGCTGCGGGGCTCGGCCTCTGCTCAGGCTCACTGGCTGGAATTCTACCTGCAGCACGAGCAGACCACGGCCACCTATCGCTACACAGGCTGTGGCGATGAACTGGCCGAAATCATCAAGAACATAGTCACCAAGATAAAGGCGGAGTCGATCGAAGTGACAGCCAACGCCTCGGCGGTCGAGCGCCGGACGGCGGTATTGCAATTGTTGTGGCGGTACTCGACCAAAAACCGTGAACGACTGCACGGAGCGATCAAGCACATGCTCAGCCTGTCTCCAAAGGCAGAGCGCGAATGCCTTGGCAAAACCCTGGACGCAACCACGATCGTGACTGATGCACAAGGAAACCCCCGGCATCTGCATGTCAAGGGCTCGCATAAGATTTACTACTGCTATTACGGTGAGCAGAGGCAAAGCCAGATCGTGCTTGGCAGCGTACCAGCACTGAGCGCCGTGCCTACCCTGGAGTGCCCTGTCGTGCCGGCATATGCCAGCGCTCCGCTGATGGCGGAGTATCAGTGTGACGACTTCGGCAACCCTCAGGGCTTGAAACTCTACGGTTATCGAAACGTCACCCGTGCTGGCCGCGAATACCTGGAACTGGCCGAAATAGTGATAGTGGACGGCATCCGCGGCACGCTGGTCAACGACACCCTCGACCAACACAGCACCTGGGCGCTGACCGGCAAGGACGTCCTGTGGCACCAGATCAGCACCACCACGTCAGTCCCCGCCAGCAAGAAAACCACCAGCGAGCAAAGCAAGGTCAAGGAATGGTCGATCACCAGCCAACAGACGACGCACCACGGCGGTAATAGCTATACACTGACCAATGTTCAGCAATTCATCGACAATCCCACCCAGCCGGGTATCGAGGTAATCGTCAGTGCAACGACGCCAGCCGGCACTGCTCAGGTCAGCAAGGAACTCCGTTCGCGCTACAGCAGGCGCGCCCTGCAAAAGGTCGAGAATGGCCTCGAGACCCACTGGGAGCGCGATGCCTCGGGTCGAGTAACCCAAGAAACCCGCTACCGGCTGGCATCCGGTAGCAACCGCAAGACGGCCAGAAAGGAACTCGCCGAGCACATCGTTTCGATCTACACCGACAGTAACGACAAAACAACGGTTGAGCGCACCTTCAAGGATGGCAGCCAGAGCCTATCGCAACTCGATGGCCTACAACGGGACTGGCTCACCGCGTGGCGCAGATCAGCCACCGACGACTATGTTCCCCTGGAAGAACACTGCTTCACAGGCCTGGACGATGCTTGCGTATTGGGCAGTTGGGCGTGGGATTACCTGCCAGGTGGGCAGGCCGTGCGCAAGGGCCCGCCCCTGCCGGGATTGGCGGGGAAGCAGCTCTGGATGGCGCAGGAAACGCGCGAGCTGACGCAGCGCTCGGCTACTGTTGAAGCGGACACGCTTAGCGCCACACGGCGCAGTGCCCGAGTGGATGCTACTGCTGCCGAAAAGTTTACTGAGGCGCTATTTGCAATACTTGCGTGCATCGACACTGAAGACCCACTTGCAGCCCAGGCATTCACTCTCCACAGAGACGGCTCCAGCTATACATCTAACACCATACGCGCCGCGTACGAGCAGATAATGCTTGCAGCAGAAATTCACAACATAACAACAACGGATCACTACAAATTAATTAAATATATTCAATACCTTTCCGGCCTGACCGACTTGAAAGGCATTGAGGATGCGGACGAATGGATTCATTTGGGTCACTGGATCGCCTCCAGCGTCACGGAAGAGAAACTTTCAAAGTTTGAGGCAACCAGCGATGACTTCGACATCGTCAGCCTATTCGCCTTGGCTAATTCCTCTGACAACGAAGAACTAGAGATAACTGCAAGATCTCTTTTTCAAGGCAGCCTATCAACCGATAACTTCCTTAGCGTAGATTCAACCGTGCAACTCACCGAGCGACAAGGCTTGGGCACCCAGTGTCTATCAAAGCGTACCACCATCAGCACCGCAAAAACCGATGGCACCTTCCAACGCTCGGTGCAATGGGCGGATGACACTGACACGCAGCACCTGCAAATCGATCAGCACTACGACGCCAACGGCCAGGTCATCAGCCATACCCGCACCCTGGGTGAGCAAACGCTGAGCTACACGCTCGAGCGCGATATTCTCGGTCGGGTAACTAAGGTGACCCGCCCCGATACTACGACCATCGAGCGCGCATACCACGGCTTCAGCAATCGGGTTTCCACACTGACCGTGGACGGCAACGTCGTCGCGACACAGGCTGTGAACGACCGCGGAGAACTCACGACACGCACCGTCGGCAACCGCGAATATCGGTTTGACCAGCAGACCGTGACACTGCCCGACAAAACCCAGCTGCAGCAGGTTCGCACTGCCAATGGCGAGCGCTTCGAGGCAAATGGCAGCGCGCTGTACAGCGAGACACATCCTGATGGATCGACCGTGGTGCAGGCCGCGCCTGGTCAGCAGAGCAGTGTCGGCTGGCGACACACATTGGCTGACGAGCAGGTGCCCGGCTGCCGGAAAATCATCGAAAAAACGCCCCGTGGCACGGTCAAGGGCACCGAATGGCAGAGCCTGCGCGGGCAACGCATCGCCGCGCTGCGCGCCGACGGCCACACGCAGCGGATGTTCCTCGATAGCGAAGGACGCATGTTGCGCAGTTGCCAGGCCCACGAAGACGTGCTCTACCACTACGACGAGCTTGGTCACCTGCAGGCACGTCAGGTGCACGCGCTAACCGGCGCAGGCCAATGGCAGGTGCACAGTGAACATGACAGTTTCAACCGGGAAAGCGCACGCACCTTCCTACGTAACGGTGTCCCCTGCTTCCGTCAACAGATGACCTGGCGCGGCGATGGCCGTCTTGAAAGCAAAGCCAGCTACCAAGATGGCGAGCTGCTACGTACCGAGCGATTCACCTATGACTTGCTCGACCGTCTCGAAAGTTATGTGTGCGACACCACGCAAGCGGCACTCTGTCCCCAAGATGGTAACGGTACTCCGATCAAGGCCCAGACATTCACCTGGGATAGCCAGAGCAACCTGACCAGCTGGACCAATACCCCGTACGAAGGCGCTACGCTGACACAATCACTTGCCTATGCAACCTCGGACCCCACTCGTCTGACCTCGCTGACAACTGGCGAACAGGTGACCTCCCTCGACTGCAACAGCAATGGCCAACTGTCGGTCGACGGCCAACAACGGCAACGGGCCTACAATGCCGCCGGTCAACTCAGCCAGATCAAGAACGCCAACGGTGCCCTGTTCACACGCTACGAATATGACGGCCTGCAACGTCTTGCGGCGCAGTATGACCCGCACCACCAGACCACCTATGAGTTGCGTTACGACGGCGATGAGCTGATCGGCCAGGTGCGTTTCGACCAGGCTGGCAAAATCACCGGCAACACCAGCATTTCTCCAGGGCTGGCGCAGTATGACGGCGAGCAGGTGCGTTGGCTGATCGACGATCCCCAAGTGGGTATCGCCGGCCAGGTGTGCGACACCGACCTGCAACTGGCCCCCCTGCTGCCCTTCGGCGAAGGCGCGGCGCTCGACGGCTTGATCAGCGGCTACAACGGCATGCGCCGCGACCCCGTGACGGGCCAGTATCATCCAGGCAACGGTTACCGCAGCTACGACCCAGAGCTGCGCCGGTTTACCCAGCCTGACTGGCTGAGCCCGTTTGGCGAAGGAGGGATCAACGACTCTGCCTACTGCCCCGACCCGGTCAACCAGACTGATCTCAGTGGCGCGATCATGCTCAGCCGTTGGGGGCAAGATCAGGAACTGGCCAATTACGCAAAGATCCTGCGTGACACCAAACCCATGCCGGTCGGCGGACGCTGGCGCGGCCTGATGCTTTCAGCCGTGCTGACGGTAGTGGGTATCGCCGCGTCGGTAATGACCGGTGGCGCCGCCTCAGTGTTCTTCGTCGCGATCACGGCCTGCTCGCTCCTCTCGTTCGGCTTCGAGGTGGCCTCCGTACTGACGGAAGAGTCCAACCCCGAGCTATCCAGGAAACTGGGCTATGCATCGCTGGTGTTCGCGGTGGCGTCGCTAGCCCAAACGGCGGTTGGCCTTATCAAGAAAGCACCGGGACTGATCAAATCCGTGATGCGATCAATGCGCCAGATCGGTAAAAGGCTCTCCAAGGCCAAGCTTGACGGAAGGGTGACGAGCAGCATTGTGCGCCCCAGAGGATACGCGTGGGAGCAACTCGGTAGTATGCCCAGCGTCAGCCAAACGGCGAAACCTGCCCATCAAGGCCTGTTGGCCACACTCAAGGCGGTAGGGAGCAAGTTGTTCGACTACATCGCTGAGGCACCATTCAAGAATCTCAAAGATCTACGCTATGCGCGCATGGGCTATTACGGTACCGCCTTGCGCCAAGCGCACAGGCTGAACAACTTCGCGACTCGGTCACGGCAGGTGAGCGCGGGGGCTTGGATAATCGGCAAGGTGGTCGAAGGCTACCTTGTTCAAGGTTCAGTCAGGGCCGTTATCGCCTTCGCGACTAATGATGTGGAGGCCCACGTTACGCCTTGGTCGCGTTACTTCCCCCCAAAAAAAGAACCGAAGGAGCAAGAAATCCTATCCGAAGACTAACGAACGCTACCGGTCTTTGTTCGCCAGCCGCAATCGGCAACCACTCAGACTCACAGGGTCCAAGCACCGCTCGAGCAACTAAGGCTTCATTGGCATCCCAAACAGATCAAATTAGGAGTTGAGCCATGAACAATGTGAAAACCGCAAAGGTCAAGATGTACAACGCCTCGGAAAAGTCTGGTTTCCTTGATTACGAGATTGATGGTGACGATGTCATCCTGCGTAAGCAGTCTGCCGCGAAGTTTACCTTAAAAAGCGGTGACGAAGTGACCTTCGAAACTGTAGAAGAGGACGGAAGCTTCTACGCCATAAATGTAAAACCCATGTAGACGCATCAAAGCTGATGCCGTCGCATTAATCGGCAGAACACTGGATTAACCCTCACTGCCTGTACTAGGCTCTGTATGAAAAGTCTTGAGACGAAGGTCAGGCAAGGCGAAAACAGCCGAGCAAGCGCAGTGTACTGGAGTACAGGAGCATTGCGAGGCGGTTTTCAACGCAGCATGAACGAGTATCAAGGCTTTTCGTACAGAGCCTAAGCTGATCACCGCTGTAGCCACGAGGTGCGGTCAGTACAGGCAGTGTGTCAAACGTTGCCCCAGGGGTTCAGTCATCGCTACCGGGCTCTGCACGAAAAGCCTTGGTACTCGTTCAGGTCGCGTTGAAAACAGCCTCAAAATACGCATGTACGCCAGTGCAGTCGAGCGCGACGCCAACCGTTCCTCAGCTGTTTTCGCCTGACCTGACCTTCGTCCAGGCTTGTCATACCAAGCCTAACCATCGTCGCGCAGGTGCCGCTCACGCAGCTCCTGGCGCTCCTTGGCCTCGATGCACAGGGTGGCGGTGGGCCGCAGCAACAGGCGGCGCAGACCGATCGGCTCGCCGGTCTCGGCGCACCAGCCGTAGTCGCCGCGGGCCAGCCGTTCCAGGGCCTGGTCGATCTTGTCCAGCAGCTTCTTTTCCCGCTCCAGGGTGCGCAGTTGCCAGTGGCGCTCGGCCTCGGCGCTGCCGATGTCGGCGGGGTCGCTGTGCACCTCCTGTTCGCGCAGGGCACGCAACTCTTGCTCGATGCGGACCTGCAACTCGCCGCGCTGGGCCAGCAGCAGGTTGCGGAAGAATTGCCGCTGGGGCTCGTTCATGTAGGCGGTGGCGGGTTGTTGCAGCAGTTGTTCTTCAGTCATGGAATACATCCAAAAAAGCCAGGCGCCAAACGCCTTGTCGCGGGGCAAGCCCGCTCCCACAGGGCTGCGACGCAGCCCCACGCTGTCAGCGGTCGAACATCAAAGGCAGGCCCTGGCATTGATCACGCACCCGTCCTTGGTGCCAGGCCAATTGCCCCGACACCACCGTGCTGCGCACCAGGTGGTGAAAACTGCGCTGCTGGAATGGGCTCCAGCCGCAACGCGCCAGCACCGGGTCGGCGGCGGCCGGGCGCGGCGTGGCCAGGCGCTCGACCAGGGCCAAATCGGCCCAGTAACCCTCGCGCAGAAAACCCCGCTCGCGAATGGCGAACAGCTCGGCCACCGCGTGGCTGGTCTTGTGCACCACCTGGGCCATGCTCAACAGCCCTTCGCTGACCAGCTCCAGCGCCGCCGGCAGCGCATGCTGCACCAGCGGCAGGCCGGCCGGCGCGCGGCTGTAGACCCGGCGTTTTTCCTCCAGGGTGTGCGGCGCATGGTCGGTACCGATCACGTCGATCACGTCGCTGGCCAGGGCCCGGCGCAGGGCGTCGCGGTCGCTGCCGGTCTTGATCGCCGGGTTGCACTTGATCAGGTGCCCAAGGGTGGCGTAGTCGCTGTCGTCGAACAGCAGGTGGTGCAGGCACACCTCGGCGGTGATGCGCTTGCCGGCCACAGGCCCAGGCTGGAACAACGCAAGCTCCCGCGCGGTGGTCAGGTGCAGCACGTGCAGGCGCGTGCCGAAGCGTCGGGCCAACGCCACCGCCAGGCTGGAGGAGCGGTAGCAGGCCTCGGCATCGCGGATCAGCGGGTGCGCCGCCGGCGGGATGAACTCGCCATGGCGGCTGCGCCACCAGCGCTCGTTCTCGAGGATGCTCGGGGTGTGCTCGCAATGGGCCAGGACAAGGGTCGGCGCATAGATGAACAGCTTCTCCAGCACCTGCGGGTCGTCCACCAGCAGGTTGCCGGTGGAGGCACCCATGAACACCTTGATCCCGGCCACCGCGCAGGGGTCGAGGGCGGCGATGGTGTCGAGGTTGTCGTGGCTGACGCCGAAGTGGAAAGCGTAGTTGGCCCGGGAGCCGGCGGCAGCGCGTCGCTGCTTGTCGGCCAGGGCCTCGAGGGTCAGGGTCGCCGGCTGGGTGTTGGGCATGTCCATGAAACTGGTGATCCCGCCAGCCACCGCCGCCCGCGACTCGCTGGCGATACTGCCTTTGTGCGGCGCGCCGGGCTCACGGAAATGCACCTGGTCGTCGATCATCCCCGGCAACAGCCAGGCACCCGCAGCATCGAGCTCCAACGCCGCCTGCACGTTATCGAGGCTGCTGGCGATCCGCTCGATGCGGCCATGGCGCACCAGCAGGTCGGCTTCGAATTCGCGCCCCTCATTGACCAGCCGGGCGTTGCGCACCAACAAGTTGTTCATCGTCAGAACTCGTTCTGCAGGGCCTTGTAGCCCTGCACCAGGTCGATGTTGGTGCGCGCCACGTCCTCGGAGAACTCCGAAGCCGACACGCTGACCGGCGGGTAGCTGGCCAGGTCGGTGTGCGGGCCGATGTGCTCGGTGGGCGGCACGTAGAAGCGCGGCGGCAGGTCGCGGCCGTCGACCACCGAGTTGTGCCGCACCACGCTGCCGTCGCCGACCTTGCAGTTGAACAGCACGCTGTTGAAGCCGATGAACACCCGGTCGCCCACCTCGCAGGGGCCATGCACGATGGAGCGATGGGCAATGGAGCTGTACTGGCCGATGCGCACCGCGGCGCCGGACTTGGAATGGATCACCACGCCATCCTGGATGTTGGAGTTGGCGCCGATGACGATCGGCTGCATGTCGCCACTGGCGTCCACCTCGTCGGCGCGGATCACTGCGTAGGGGCCGACGAACACGTTGTCGTGGATGATCACCTTGCCGCAGATGATGGCGGTGTGGTCGATGTAGGCCGACTCGGCGATTTCGGGGAGGTGGCCGGAGGGGTTCTTGCGGATCACGGGGGCGGTCCTGGGCAAAAGGAAGGCGTTAAATGTTACGTTATAACAATTACTTTGCAACACCTTTGCAGGAGGATCTGGCAAACTTCACCCCTTGCAGGAGCCGGCCTTGCCGGCGAACACCGGTGTAGCCGGTGCCATTCACGCTGTTGCCTGGTTCGCCAGCACGCTGGCCCGCACCCTCAACGTTCACAACGCCAGGCCTTTACCATGCGCATTCGCCCCACCCTCGCCCGCGACGTCGCCCTGCTGCCGGCCCTCGAGCGTTCGGCCGCCCAGGCCTTCCGGCAACTACCGGCCCTGGCCTGGCTGGCCGACGGCGCCGTCATGGCTGAAGCCGACCACCTGGCGTACGTCAGCGCCGCCAGCAGCTGGGTCGCGGTGGATGAGCACGACACCCCGGTGGGCTTTCTCTGCGCGACGGTCGCAGGCGACGCCCTGCACATCGACGAGCTGTCGGTCGGGCTCCAGGCCCAGGGCCATGGCCTGGGGCGGCGCTTGCTCGACCAGGCCAGCGCCTCCGCCCGCCAGCACGGCCAGCGCTGCCTGACCCTGACCACCTTCGCCGAGGTGCCGTGGAACGCCCCGTTCTACCAGCGCTACGGCTTCGTGCCGTTGTCGGTGGGGCAACTCGACGCGCGCCTTTCAGCCGTGCTGGCCGCGGAACTCGCCCACGGCCTGCACAACCGCTGCGCCATGCGCCTGTCGCTCGCCCTGTGAGCCGCGGTATCCAAGGCCCCCGCCTCTCACGTAAAGTCAGCTGACCTGCGGTAACGGACAACCCGATGGATAAATACGCCCCCCGCCAGTGGCTGCCCCACGAAAAGCCCAGCCTGCCCGGTTCGCCTTCCACGCCCCTGCACGCGCCGGCCAAGCGCCTGGCCTACGGCGTGGTCGGCCTGCTGGTGGCCATCACCGGTGGCCTGGGCAACGCGCTGGTGGTGGCCAACCTGCCGTTCCTGCAAGGCGCCCTGGGCGCCACCAGCGCCGAGATGGCCTGGCTGCCGGCCGCCTTCGTGATGACCAACGTGTCGATGAACCTGCTGCTGGTGAAGTTCCGCCAGCAATTCGGCCTGCGCGCCTTCACCGAGGTGTTCCTGGTGCTCTATGCCCTGGTCACCTTCGCCCACCTGTTCGTCAACGACCTCAACTCGGCCATCGCCGTGCGCGCCGCCCACGGCATGGTCGGCGCCGCGCTCAGTTCGCTGGGGCTGTACTACATGATCCAGGCCTTCCCCGCCCAGTGGCGGCTCAAGGCCATGGTGCTGGGCCTGGGCGCCTCGCAACTGGCGGTGCCGTTGGCGCGGATCTTCTTCGAGGACCTGCTGCAGATCGCCGAATGGCGCGGGTTGTACCTGTTCGAACTGGGCCTGGCACTGGCGGCGCTGGGTTGCGTGCTGCTGCTCAAGCTGCCGCCGGGCGACCGCTTCAAGACCTTCGAGCCGCTGGACTTCCTGACCTTCACCCTGATGGCCAGCGGCACCGCCCTGCTCTGCGCGGCGCTGTCGCTCGGGCGCATCGACTGGTGGCTGGATGCGCCGTGGATCGGCGTGGCGCTGGCGGCGGCCATCGCTTTGATCTTCTCGGGGCTGGCCATCGAGCACAACCGCAGCAACCCCCTGTTGATGACCCGCTGGCTGGGCAGCGGCGCGATCATCCGCCTGGCCCTGTGCGTGATCCTGATCCGCATGGTCACCTCCGAGCAATCCACCGGCGCGGTGGGTTTTCTGCAGGCACTGAACATGAGCAGCGAGCAGATGCGCACGCTGTACGCGATCATGCTGCTGGGGGCTATCGCCGGGCTGGCCAGCAGCGCCCTGACCATCAACCCCGCCCACCTGGTGCTGCCACTGTTCATCTCGCTGGCGGCGATGGCCACCGGCGCCTTCATGGACAGCAGCTCGAGCAACCTCACCCGCCCGGCGCAGATGTACTTGAGCCAATTCCTGCTGGCCTTCGGCAGCACCTTCTTCTTCGGCCCGTCGATGGCCCTGGGCATCAGCCATGTGCGCGCCAACCCGCGCAATCTGGTGAGCTTTTCGGTGCTGTTCGGGATCTGCAACAACCTCGGCGGCCTGATCGGCTCGGCGTTGCTGGGCACCTTCCAGACCCTGCGCGAGAAGTTCCATTCCAGCACCCTGGTCGACCAGCTCAGCAGCCTTGAACCGCTGGTCGGCGCACGGATCCAGGGCGGTGGCGCCGGCTACGCCGGGGTCATCGTCGACCCGGCGCTGCGCAACGAGGTGGGCATGCGCCTGCTGGCCAACGCGGCAACCCGCGAGGCCAACGTGCTGGCCTACAACGATGTGTTCATGCTGATCGGCACGATCGCTATCCTGACCATGATCTGGATCTTCATCCGCAGCCTTTACCTGCGCTACCTCAACGCCACCAGCGGTGCCCCGACCCGATGACCCAGGAAACGCCCACGACCACCACCACCGCCATCGCCGAAACCCCAGAGGGCAGCGTGCCACCGAGCGAGCCGAGCAGCCCGGCGCGCACCCGGCGGGTACGCCTGCTGTCGTCGCTGAGCTTCGCCGCCGTGGCCCTGGCTGGCATCCTGCTGGTGCTCTACGCCTGGCGCCTGCCGCCGTTCAGCAGTGCCATCGAGAGCACCGAGAATGCCCTGGTACGCGGCCAGGTGACGATCATCGGCCCGCAGCTGGGGGGCTATATCGTCGAGGTGCCGGTGCATGACTTCCAGTTCGTCAAGCAAGGCGACCTGCTGGTACGCCTGGATGACCGCATCTACACCCAGCGCCTGGCCCAGGCCATTGCCCAGCTCAAGCAGCAGCAGGCGGCGCTGGCCAACAACCTGCAGCAACGCAACAGCGCCGAGGCCACCATCGCCCAACGCCAGGCGGCGATAACCGATGCCGCGGCCCAGGCCGACAAGGCCCGCGCCGACCTGCAGCGCAACCAGGCGCTGGTCAGCGACGGCTCGGTGTCGCGCCGCGAGCTCGACCTCAGCCGCGCCAGCCAGGCCGCCGCCATCGCCAGCCTGGCCCAGGCCAAGGCCGCACTGGAGATCGCCCGCCAGGACCGCGAGACGGTGATCGTCAACCGCGCCGCCCTGCAGGCTTCGGTGGAGAACGCCAAGGCCGCCGTCGAGCTGGCCCGCATCGACCTCGACAACACCCGGGTCAAGGCCCCGCGCGACGGCCAGCTCGGCCAGATCGGCACCCGCCTGGGCGCCTACGTCAACCCGGGCGCGCAGTTGATGGCGCTGGTGCCCGATACCCTTTGGGTGATTGCCAACATGAAGGAGACGCAAATGGCCAACGTGCGCATCGGCCAGGCGGCGACCTTCACCGTCGATGCGCTCAACCACCTGAAGCTGCGCGGCCATGTGCAGCAGATCTCGCCGGCCACCGGTTCCGAGTTCGCCTTGCTGCAAGGCGACAATGCCACCGGCAACTTCGTCAAGATCGCCCAGCGCATCCCGGTGCGCATCACCGTCGACGCCGGGCAGGCCGATGCCCGGCACCTGAGGCCGGGGATGTCGGTGGTGGTGAGTATCGATACCCATCAAGGCGTGGTTGCCGAATAAGGACCCTGCGCATGACCGCCATTCGAATACCGCGTCACCGATGGCGCGCCGACCTTTGAGTATTCCGGGTCTGCCGAACGCCAGATCAGCGCATGCACCAACGCCCACTCTCCATGATTCAAAACCGCTCGGCGACCATCTTGAACGGGTACGGCTGGGCCTGGTACTTGCCGATCTTGCCACGCTTGGGCAACACCACCTTGTGTTCGTGGCGCAGGTCCTTGTAGGGGATCTGCTGCAACAGGTGGCTGATGATGTTCAGCCGCGCCTTGCGCTTGTCTTCGGAGCGCGCCATGTACCAGGGGGCCCAGGATGAGTCGGAGGCGGCGAACATGTCGTCGCGGGCGCGGGTGTAGTCGTCCCAGCGGTTATAGGACTTGACGTCCATCGGTGACAACTTCCACAGCTTGCGCCCGTCGTTGATGCGGTCCTGCAGGCGCCGGGTCTGCTCCTCGGCGCTGACTTCGAGCCAGTACTTGATGAGGATGATCCCCGACTCGACCATCATCCGCTCGAACATCGGCACCACGGTGAGGAACTTGTGCGCCTGCTCGTCGCTGCAAAAGCCCATCACCCGCTCGACCCCGGCGCGGTTGTACCAGCTGCGGTCGAAGATCACCACCTCGCCGGCGGCCGGCAGGTGGGTCAGGTAGCGCTGGGCGTACATCTGGGTCTTTTCCCGGTCGGTGGGCGCCGGCAGCGCCACCACACGGAACACCCGCGGGCTGACCCGCTCGGTGATGGCCTTGATCGTGCCGCCCTTGCCGGCACCGTCGCGGCCCTCGAAGACGATGCACACCTTAAGGCCCTTGGCCACTACCCACTGCTGGAGCTTGACCAGCTCCACGTGCAGGCGCTTGAGCTGCGCCTCGTAATGCTTGCGCCCGAGTTTTTCCGATGCGTTGTCGTGCTTGCGTTTGCTGCCCCCGGCCTTGGCCATCACCTGCTCCTCGTTGACGGTCCCCGGTGGCACCGGGGCGGATCAGAGGAGTATGGATGAGCGCTGGCAAATTGCCGGGCAAGCCGCCGCCGCGGTGCGTGGGTACTTTGCCAAACGCCGCACAACCTCGTCGACATGTCGTCTTGCCATGATTGCGGGGGCTCTGCAACGCGGGTTTTAATCCTGGCGTCGTACATTCAAGGAAGCCTTACCATGGACAGGAAGCTCATAGCGCTGGCACTGCTGGCAACCTTGGCCGGCTGCTCGGACGGCCAGCAGCCCAACGAAACCGACCTACGCCAGGCCGCCCAGGCCTACCTCGATACCCAGTACCCCTACTGTTTCGTGATCAGCGCTTTTCCTGCCCGTACCCGCGACTTCGATGTCGAGGGGACCAACCAGGCCCTGCATGCCCTGGCCCAGGTCGGGGTGGTCAGCGAGCGCGAGATCAGCCGCACCGAAGTGCCCGAGCGCCTGTGGCAACCGGCGCGCACCGATATCTACTATGCCTACGAGCTCACCGACGAAGGCCGCCGCTACTACAAGGCCGATGTGCGCCAGGACAAGGCTGGCAGCCTGGGTGGGTTGTGCTTTGGCAAGGCCGAGGTCACCGCCATCAAGGGCTTCAGTGAACCCAGCGAGCACCAGGGGCGGACCCAGGCACAGGTCACCTACAGCTACCGGGTGACCGACCTGCCGAGCTGGGCCGCCGATCGCGCGGTGCAGGCGGGAATCGCCGGGCTTGGCCAGGCACTGGCCAGTGCTGAGCAGCCCTTGGAGGAAACCCGCAGCATGGTGCTGACCGAGCGGGGCTGGGTGCATGAGCGGTTGTTGGTCAATTGAAATAGGGGTGTTTGCCGCGAGTTATGCAGCGTCTGGGAGATCGAGCGCCGCGCGGGCGGCGCTCGATCTCCCAGGCGCTGTAAATCCCGCGCCCCCCTGCGGCCTCTCGTCGCAGGCACCTCCCCCTTGGCAAATCCGCCACACACCGTAAAATCCCGCCTCCTTTTCCCGTCGCCCCCGGCCTTGCGCCTCCTGCCCACGCGCAGCGCTCGCACGCCGACACGGCGTATATCCGCGTGTTCCAACTTGAGGTCCGTATGTCTGCGCGTTTGCTGGCGATGGCGCTGGCGCCCCTGCTCGGCTTGTTCATCATTGCCCTGGGCAATGGCTTCCTGTCGTCCCTGACCACCCTGCGCCTGGGCGCCGCCGGCGAATCGGCGACCACCATCGGTATCGTCTCCTCGACCTACTTCATCGGCCTGACCCTGGGCGCGGTGTTCAACGACCGGTTGATCCTGCGCATCGGCCATATCCGCGCCTACAGCAGCTTCGCCGCGCTGATCGGCGCGACCATCCTGCTGCAGGGGCTGTTCTACGACACCACCTGGTGGTCGGTGCTGCGCCTGATCAACGGCTGGGCCGCCGTCGGCGTGTTCCTGGTCATCGAGAGCTGGCTGCTGCTGGCCGGCGACGCCAAGATCCGCGGTCGCCTGCTGGCGCTGTACATGATCACCTTCTACGGCGCGGGGGTGATCGCCCAGGCCGGCCTGGGCGAGATCACCCGCCTGGGTGACACCGCGCCGTTCATGCTCGCCGGCATGCTGGCCACGCTGTCGGTGCTGCCGATCGTGATCCTGCCGCGGGTATCGCCGCTGCTGGACCAGGTCGAGCCGCTCAAGCCGCGCCAGTTGCTGGGCGTGGCGCCGACCGGGCTGGTCGGCTGCTTTGGCTCCGGCGTGGCCATTGCCGCGATCTATACCCTGCTGCCGCTGTACCTGCAGCGCATCGGCATGGATGTGGGCGAGGTCGGCGGGATGATGGCCTGGGTGATCCTCGGCGCCATGCTGTTGCAGTACCCGGTGGGCCGCTGGTCCGACCGCAAGGACCGGCAGACCGTGCTGATCGCCCTGGCGGCGCTGTGTACCGTGCTGTCGCTGCTGATCGTGCTGCTGCCGGCCGACACCCTGCTGCTGCCGGCCCTGCTGTTCCTGCTCGGCGGTGGCGTGTTCGCGCTGTACCCGGTGGCGGTCAGCAGCGCCGCCGACCGGGCCCCGGCCGATGCGCTGGTGCCGATGATCCAGGGCCTGCTGCTGATCAACTCGCTGGGTTCGGCGCTGGCGCCCCTGGCCATTTCGCCGATGATGACCTCCTACGGCGAGGTCGGGCTGTTCTGGGCCTTCGCGGTGATCAACCTGGCCATGGTCGGGTTCTTCCTGTGGCGCCGCGGCAAGCGCCCGGCCCCGGAGCACCCGGCGCCGTTCGCGCCGACCGCGACCTTCTCGCCGACCGGTGCCGAACTGCGGGTCACCGAGGACCTGATGCACGCGGCCCAGGAGCATCCGCCCCTGGATGCGATGGCGGCCGCGCCTGCGAAGCCTCGGGCCGACCTCGGCTGAATCCGCCAAGGGCCGCTGCGCGGCCCTGTTCATGACCGCTCGTCGCGCCGCGGGCACCCCGGCCCGGCAGCAGTGGCCAAAGCCATGACAGTTCATCCGACAGGAGACGCATCATGGTCCGTAACCGCCCCCTTGCCGTCCTGCTGGCCCTGACCCTGGGCCTGGCATCGGCCGCCAGTTTTGCCGCCACCGACATGCACGGCAGTGCTGGCCACAGTGAACAGTCATCGGGCGATCAGCCCAAGGGCAAGACTGCCGGTGAAGGCAGCAGCGTGAACGATCCCGGCGGCAGCCGCAGCAATGACAGCAGCGATACCGGCAGCGGTTCGGATGCCGCCGACGGGGCCGCGGGAGGCTCGAACAGCACCGGCGAGGCAACCGGCAGTGGCGCCGGGGCGTCGGGAGGTACCGCCGAGGACCAGGACAGCCGCTAAGCCTTGAGGCCATTGCCGGCGAACCACCGGCGCAGCCGGTGCCAGGCACGTGGTTCGCCAGCAAGGTCGGCACCTACCGGCAGGGGCACCAATCAGGCCCCTCAACGCCAATATCGCGCCTGCTCCACCACCCGCTCGTGCTCGGCAAACAGCAACGGCAACTGCGCCTTGAGATAATCCAGCCAGGTGCGCACCTTGGCATCCAGGTAGTGCCGCGACGGGTAGATCGCATAGATCTCGCGCTGGCGTAGCCGATGCGGGGCCAACAAACGCAGCAGGCGCCCCTCCTCCATCGCCAGGCTCGCCGAATAATAAGGCAGCAGCCCGATCCCCATGCCCAGCTCCGTGGCCTTGAGCATCGCATCGGCGACATTGGTCAGGAAGGTGTCCTGGGGCACGATCACGCAATCCTGCGGGCTGCCTTCGAACGACCAGTCCTCCTCGAACAACGGGTCGACCGTGCGCAGGCAGACATGCCCGTGCAGGTCTTCGGGGCGCTGCGGCACGCCCTGGCGCTCGAGGTAGTCGGGCGAGGCGCACAGAATGCTGTGGATGCTGCCCAGGGGGATGGCGATCAGTTGCGAGTCCGGCAGGCCCTGGCCGATGGCAATCACCACATCATGCCCTTCGGCCAGCGGGTCGGGGTTGCGCTGGGACAGGGTCAGCTCCATGACCACCTCCGGGCAGGTCGCGTTGTAGCGCGCCACCAAAGGCATCATCAACAACCCCAGGCCGTGGGTGCAATGGATGCGCAAGCGCCCACGCGGGGTCAGGTGGGCGCCGCGGGCCTCATCCATGGCTTCCTCGGTGAGCAGCATGATCTGTCGCGCACGCTCCAGGAAACGCTCGCCCGCCTCGCTCATGCGCAGGCGTCGGGTGGTGCGGTGCAGCAGGCGGGTCTGCAACTGGTTCTCCAGTTCGGCAACGATCCGCGACACCTGCGCCGCCGAGATGTCCAGGGCGCTGGCCGCCGCGGCGAAGCTGCCGCATTCCACGACCCGGGCGAAGGTGCGCATTGCATGCAGCATATCCATGAGCTGATGCCTCATTCATACGTAATGGGCATGAATCTATCACGGGATAGCCCATTTATTGTGAAACGTAAATGAATGGATCATGAGGCATGTTTCACAAACAGGAGCTGCTCATGAAATCTTCACTCGCCTTCATCGCCCTTTGCACTTCGCTCGCTTCGTTCGGCGCCTTGGCCGCCACCGACGCCCAAACCTACGAATACGGCATGCCGCTCGATGTGGCCAAGGTCATCTCGATCACCCCGGCGAGCAACGCCGCCAACTGCCAGATCGGCACCGCGCACATGGTCTACATCGACCGCCAGGGCCAGACCCGCGAAGTCGACTACCGCGAAATGGGCAACTGCTCGCAGCAGTGAGCTGCGGGAAAAATACCAGCCAACGTGCTGAAAGTGCATTTGCCCTGCCCGCGCCGCACCGCATGATCTTCCGGGACAACAACAAGAACAGCCCGGACCATGAACCCGACCGATACCCCCGCCGCGCCCTGCGCGCCCGCCTCGCCCAGCGCCCACGCCCGTGTCACCTGGCGGCTGATGCCGCTGTTGCTGGTGTGCTACCTGTTCGCCCACCTGGATCGCATCAACATCGGCTTCGCCAAGATGCAGATGAGCGCCGACCTGGGCTTTTCCGATACCGTCTACGGCCTTGGCGCCGGGCTGTTCTTCATCGCCTACGCGCTGTTCGGCGTGCCCAGCAACCTGGCCCTGGAACGGGTTGGGCCGCGGCGCTGGATCGCCGCGCTGATGATCACCTGGGGGCTGCTGTCCAGCGCCATGATGGGCGTCGAGGACGCCGCCGGGTTCTATGCCCTGCGCTTTTTGCTGGGGGTGGCCGAAGCGGGCTTCTTCCCCGGCATCCTGGTGGTGCTCAACCGTTGGTACCCCGCCCGGCGCCGGGCCCAGGTCACCGCGCTGTTCGCCATTGCCGTGCCGCTGGCCGGGGTGGTTGGCGGGCCGTTGTCCGGCGCAATCCTCCAGGCTTTTCATGACCTCGGCGCACTGCGTGGCTGGCAATGGATGTTCCTGATCGAGGGCTTGCCGGTGGTGCTGCTTGGCCTGGTAGTGCTCAAGGCGCTGCCGGACAGCTTCGAGCAGGTGGCTTGGCTGAGCGACGCGCAAAAGCACGCCCTGCGCACGGAAATGGCTGGCGAGGAGCGGCGCAAGCCGGTCACTTCGTGGCGTGGATTGTTCCGCGACGGCCATGTGTGGTTGCTGGTGGCGGTGTATTTCGCGGTGATGCTGGCGGTCAACACCCTGGCGTTCTGGATGCCCAGCCTGATCCATGGCGCCGGTATCGGCAGCGACGGCCAGGTCGGCCTGCTCAGTGCCATCCCCTACCTGGCCGGCTGCCTGTTCATGCTCGGCTGCGGGCGTTCGTCCGATCGCCTGGCTGAGCGCCGTTGGCACCTGTGCGTGCCGCTGCTGATGGCAGCCGCCGGCATCGCTTTGGCGGGCCTGGTACCTGGTAGCCCGGTGCTGGTGATGGCTGGGCTGGTGGTCGCCGGCATGGGTGCCAGCGCGGCCCTGCCGATGTTCTGGCAACTGCCGCCGGCGTTCCTGGCGGGCACTGCCCAGGTCACCGGGATTGCCATGATCAGTTCGTTCGGCAGCATCGCGGCGTTCCTGGCGCCTTACCTGATCGGCTGGATGCGCGATACCGCCGCAAGCCCAGGGCTGGCCCTGCAGGTGCTGGCGGTGGCGATCATGCTGGGTGGGTTGCTGGTGCTCAAGGTGCCGGCGGCGCTGGCGGATCCGTGCTGACCGCCGTGCTGTCGCGCAGGGAACCATGCCCTGTGGGAGCGGCCTTGCGTCGCGAAAGGGGCGCGTAGCGGCCCTAGATTCCGAGCCCTCATCGAAATTGCTGGGGCTGCTGCGCAGCCCTTTCGCGACGCAAGGCCGCTCCCACAGCGTTAACGGTTTGCTCCATGGTAGCCGGCTTGCCAGGCGCCGCGCGCAATCAGCCCAGCAGCTCGCTGATCCAACGCGCCTGGCGGGTCATCTCGCGCACCTTTTCCTCTGGTACCGCCTGCCGCGCCCGGGCGAAGTTGTCCAGGGTCTGCTGCTTCTGGCGCAGCATGCGCCGCCATTTCACCAGGAACGCCGGGCTGCGCGCCGCCATCAGCAACGGGCCGAAGTACAGTTGCTCGGCGCTGTAGCGCACCGCCTCGCAGCGTTCGGCAACGATGATTTCGTAGTCGAAGCGATTCTCGCGCAGCACTTCCTCGACCAGGATCCGATAGCCGTTGTCCATCAACCACTGACGCAGCGGCTGCTCGCCGCCGTTGGGTTGCAGGATCAGGCGCTCCTGGCCGCTGAGATACGCCTTGCCCGCCTCGAGGATGGCGCAGATGGTCTCGCCGCCCATGCCGCAGACACTGACCGCGGTGATGCCATCCTGCGCCGCGATCGCCGCCAGGCCATCGGCGTGACGCACGCTGACCTGCGCCTCGAGGCCGTTGTCACGCACGGTGCGCTGGGCCGAAAGAAACGGCGTCAACGCCACCTCGCCGGCCACCGCGGCGCTGATCGCCCCACGGCGCACCAGCGCCACCGGCAGGTAGCCGTGGTCCGAGCCGATATCGGCCAGGCGCGCGCCCGCCGGGACATGGGCCGCCACGCGCTCCAGGCGCGCGGACAATCTGTGTTCGTTCAACTGCTGCCTCTCTCACAACCTGGGCCCGGCGCCTGCGGCCGGGTCGGGGCGCGATTCTGCCGGGGCTGGCCGTGCATTTCAAATGCCCGCGACCAGTACCCGCCTCGACCTGCCCGGCGCGCTCGCGTAGGCTTGCCGCTTTCCTTCCGTTGCAAGGCGAGCCCCATGGCCAATAACGACATCATCTACACCCCCGACCCAGACGCCGACTCGATTTCCTCGGACGTCGCCGAGTACAACGGCATCCTGGTCAGCACCCAGATCCCGGTGCACGCCGATGGCAGCCTGGCTCTCGGCGACATCACCACCCAGTGCGAATGCACCCTGCAGGCGCTGAAAGTCGCCCTGGAACGCGCCGGCAGCTCGATGGACCGGGTACTGCACCTGACCATCTACCTCACCGACATGGCCGACCGCGCCGCGTTCAACGAGGTCTACCAGCGCTTCTTCAGCAAGCCATGGCCGGTGCGCGCGGCCGTGGGCGTGGCGTCGCTGGCGTTCGAAGGCATGCGCGTGGAAGTGACGGCGATGGCGGCCAAGGGCTGATCGTCTGGCCAGGCGGCCAAGGCAAGCCTTGGCCGCCACTCACTCCTTGGGCAGCAGCGGCAAATAGAATGGCATCTCGAACTCCGGCATGCCGGAACCATCCGCCGGCCTCACGACCACCTTGCCATCCTTGCAATAGCCGCCGATCACGCTCATCTGGCCGACCACCGCCATCAACGAACGCTTGGCCATGCGCGTCTCGCGCTCCTGCGGGCTGGTAAAGCACGGCGCCATGCTAGCCTGCAGGCCATCGTCGAGTAGCGGTGGTTGGTCTGGGGCGGCGCAACTGGCGTCGAGCATTGCCTGGTCCAGTCCCTTGGCCCCTTTCAAATTTGCCCCGCTCAGATTGACTTCGGCCAGGTTCGCCCCCTGAAACTTCGCGCCAGCCAGGTCGGCGTCCTCGAAGTCGGCCAGCATCAGGTCCGCCCCCGAAAAATCGGCAGCGCCTAGCTTTGCCGAAGTGAACGTCGCGCCATTGAGGGTGCTGGCCGAGAAATCGCTGCCGCGGGCGGAAGCCCCCTTGAAGTTGGCGAACAACATGTTCGAGCGTTGGAACCGTGCTTCTTCCAGAACAGCATTGGCGAAGGAACTGGCGTTCAACTCTGAAAACGACAAGTCACTCATCGTCATCCGGCTACCGTTGAAGTTGACGCCCGTGCCGTGCAAAGAACGGGCGGACATCCGGATCATCTGCAACCGAGACAGGTCCTGGCATTGCACAATGGCACCGTCCAGGTCGATACCGTCCAGCACCGCCGACGCCGAGCGTAATGTCGCGACGGCCTCGGGGAATTCCGCCGGCAACAGGCTGCCACGGGCGGATGCGACGGTGCCAAATGCTTTTTCCAGGTAACTTTGCGCCAGGGGTTTGTGGTTGAACCAGATGATCCCCCCGGCGACGGCGCCCACCGCCAGGACGAACGCTGCCTGACGCAGCCTCGAACGACGCCGCCTTCCCGACAGGTAGCCATCCACGCGGGCGCTGATGGCGGCGACCTCTACGCGCTTGTTCTGGACCAGCCGCAACGCGGCGCCTTCGCCCGACATCACCGAGGTGAACACATCGATACCTGGCAACCCGTAGCTGCTCGCATCCTCCACCGCCTGCTGCACGCTTGCGCCCAGCCGAGCAAGCTCTGCCACCGACAACGCACTCACCTCAGGTACGCCGTTCAGCGCGGTGATCACGCTCTCGCGAAGTGACTCCAGCGCAGGCCCGACCATGAACGCCAGCTTGCCCAGGACCGCGGCAAGCACATCGCTGGCCAGGCCGGTCTTGCCGACCAGCACCGCCAATTCGTCGGCACAGGCCTGGTTGGACCTGTCGAGCGAGGTGATCCATGACTTGAGCAGCACAAGGCTCCGGCTCTTCCTTGCGTCATCGTCAGCGGATTCACCCGGGATATAGGCCGCGACGTTGCTGCAGATCACATA
This sequence comes from Pseudomonas muyukensis, assembly GCF_019139535.1. Lineage (NCBI taxonomy): Bacteria > Pseudomonadati > Pseudomonadota > Gammaproteobacteria > Pseudomonadales > Pseudomonadaceae > Pseudomonas > Pseudomonas muyukensis. The sequence continues at coordinate 3,503,610 of NZ_CP077073.1, forward strand.
GCGGTGGATGCGCGCACCCCAGGTAGCTTCCAACTGACCGAAACGAACCAACGCCTTGACCATGTCCGCGTCGCGCGTGGTCCATTTGCCGTTGCCCTGGCGCGTCTTGACCTGGAACACGTCGATCCCGCCGTCACCCCGCACCCCGAGGATGTCCTCCCTGTGTTCGAACCAGAATTCGTTATAGGTTCTGGTGCGCATCGCATCAAACAGCAGTAGCACCCCCATGGTTGCCTGGTATCGATAGCGTCGCTGCACATCGGCGGCGATATCGGATGATTGGCTTGGGAGCTGGCTCGGCGCCGTAAGCGGCGGCTGCCTCATTGGGTCATGGGTGGTCAAGGTCTTCCTCCGTTGCACCCAAGATGCGGCGCAAAAGCATTTTTTCAAGAGAATTCATGCAGATACCCAGCGAATTTGGCCAAGAGCCGCCGCGCCTGGCCGAGCAGGCGGCATCGATCCGTCGCCTGCGGGTAGTGAAAGGTGCGAGCGCCCTGTTTCGCCGTTACAATGCCCGCCTTACCGTGACAGCCCGAACCTATAACGACATGTCCCTTCCAAAGCACCACCTGGAACTGCTCAGCCCTGCCCGTGACGTGAGCATCGCCCGCGAGGCGATCCTGCACGGCGCTGACGCCATCTACATCGGCGGCCCGAGCTTCGGCGCGCGCCACAACGCCTGCAACGATGTCAGCGACATCGCCGGCCTGGTCGAATTCGCCCGGCGCTACCACGCCCGGGTGTTCACCACCATCAACACCATCCTCCACGACAACGAACTGGAACCTGCGCGCCAGCTGATCCACCAGCTGTACGACGCCGGCGTCGATGCGCTGATCGTCCAGGATCTGGGGGTGATGGAGCTGGACATCCCGCCGATCGAGCTGCACGCCAGCACCCAGACCGACATCCGTACCCTGGAGCGGGCCAAGTTCCTCGACCAGGCCGGTTTTTCCCAACTGGTGCTGGCCCGTGAACTGAACCTGCAGCAGATTCGCGCCATCGCCGGCGAAACCGACGCGGCCATCGAGTTCTTCATCCATGGCGCGCTGTGCGTGGCCTTCTCCGGCCAGTGCAACATCTCCCACGCCCAGACCGGGCGCAGTGCCAACCGTGGCGACTGCTCCCAGGCCTGCCGCCTGCCATACACCCTCAAGGACGACCAGGGCCGCGTGGTCGCTTTCGAGAAGCACCTGCTGTCGATGAAGGACAACAACCAGACCGCCAACCTGGCTGACCTGGTCGATGCCGGCGTGCGCTCGTTCAAGATCGAAGGCCGCTACAAGGACATGGGGTATGTGAAGAACATCACCGCCCACTACCGCAAGGAGCTCGACGCCATTCTCGAAGGCCGCCCGGAACTGGCTCGCGCCTCCAGCGGGCGCACCGAGCACTTCTTCCTGCCCGACCCGGACAAGACCTTCCACCGCGGCAGCACCGACTATTTCGTCACCGACCGCAAGGTCGACATCGGCGCCTTCGACTCGCCGACCTTCACCGGTTTGCCGGTGGGTGTGGTGGAGAAAGTCGGCAAGCGCGACCTGCAGGTGCTCACCGAGGTGCCGCTGACCAACGGTGACGGCCTGAACGTGCTGGTCAAGCGCGAAGTCGTGGGTTTTCGCGCCAACATCGCCGAGCTCAAGAGCGAATCCGAGGAAGACGGCCAGAAGCGCTACCGCTACCGCGTCGAACCCAACGAAATGCCCGAGGGCCTGGACAAGCTGCGCCCGAACCACCCGCTGTCGCGCAACCTCGACCACAACTGGCAGCAAGCCCTGCAGCGCACCTCGTCCGAACGCCGGGTCGGCGTCGAGTGGCACGCGGTGCTGCGCGAGCAACGCCTGCTGCTGACCCTCAGCAGCGAGGAAGGCATCAGCGTGCAAGTGGCGCTGGACGGCCCGTTCGGCGCGGCCAACAAGCCGCAGCAGGCGCTGGAGCAACTGCACGACCTGCTCGGCCAGCTGGGCACCACGATGTACCACGCCAACGCCATCGAGCTGGATGCGCCACAGGCGTACTTCATCCCCAGCTCGCAACTCAAGGCCCTGCGCCGCGAGGCCATCGAGGCACTGACCCAGGCCCGCGTCCAGGCCCACCCGCGCGGCTCGCGCAAGGCCGAAGCCACCCCGGCGCCGGTGTACCCGGAGTCGCACCTGTCGTTCCTGGCCAACGTCTACAACCAGAAGGCCCGCGACTTCTACCACCGGCACGGCGTGCAGCTGATCGACGCGGCGTACGAAGCCCACGAGGAGCACGGCGAAGTGCCGGTGATGATCACCAAGCATTGCCTGCGCTTCTCGTTCAACCTGTGCCCCAAGCAGGCCAAGGGTGTCACCGGGGTGCGCACCAAGGTGGCGCCGATGCAACTGATCCAGGGCGACGAAGTGCTGACCCTGAAGTTCGACTGCAAGCCGTGCGAGATGCATGTGATCGGCAAGATGAAAGGCCACATCATCGACTTGCCGACCCCTGGCAGCGCGGTGGCCCAGGTGGTCGGGCACATCAGCCCGGAAGACCTGCTCAAGACCATCCCACGCGCCCCTCACTGACCCAGTAGCAGCCCAATTGCTGGCGAACCGGCGACACAGCGCCGGGTTCGCCAGCAAGATGCCGCCGCGAGGTCGAGTCTTTTTAGTCTCATGTGATACACTCGAGCATCTTTGGCATAGCCAGACATCGACTCGAGGCCACCCATGCGCATCACCCTCCAGGAAGAACGCCTGCTCAAGGCGCTGGCCCACGCCATCGTGGTCCACCCCCGCGCCACCCTGAAAGAGCTGGCCGAGACCGCCGGCGTCAGCAAGGCCACCCTGCACCGCTTCTGCGGCACCCGGGAAAACCTGCTGAGCATGCTCGAGGACCATGGCGAACACGTACTCAACCAGGTCATCGACGAAGCAGACCTGACCCAGGCCGAGCCGCTGCACGGTATCCGTCACCTGATCGCCGAACACCTCAAGCATCGCGAGATGCTGGTGTTTCTAATGTTCCAGTATCGCCCCGACACCCTGCTCAACGACGCCGAGGACCAGCGCTGGCTGGCCTATACCCAGGCCATGGACGCCTTCTTCCTGCGCGCCCAGCAACTGGGCGTGCTGCGCATCGATATCAGCGCGGCGGTCTTCACCGAGATGTTCATGACCATGATCTACGGCATGGTCGATGCCGAGCGCCGCGGCCGCGCCGCCAGCGCCAACAGCGCCCAGACCCTTGAGCAGCTGTTCCTGCATGGGGCCCTGGCACCTGCCTGACGCCGCTCGGCGAACACCTGGTCGCCCAGGAGACCGAGCGCCGCTCGCGGATGGTTCGCCTTAGGTGATCTAGCGCCTGTGAGACCGAGCGCCGCCCGCGCGGGCGGCGCTCGGTCTGATAGGCGCTGCATCTGCGTCGGCGAACACCTGTCAGCCATCACGCCCCTGTCTCACCCCGTCTCATTCTGCGACACCCCGCGCCAAGCCCTGCCCGCGCCACCCAGGACAAAACCCTTTGGCGCCGGGCCCATCGCCACTTCACAGCCCTTGGCACGCCCTTTGCCAAAGCCCTGGCTACCCCCAAAAGCCAAGAGGCACCGTCTGATGAATACCGAACTGCCGATTCTCCCCGCTACCCGCGCCTTCCTGGCGCGCAAGCTGAAGATGCGTATCGGCGCTGAGTGGCAGGATGCCGCAAGTGGCCAGACCATGACCTTCCGTAACCCGGCCACCGGGGAAGTGCTTGGTGAAGTGCCCTCGGCCCAGGCACAGGACGTGGACCGCGCGGTGCACGCCGCGCGCCAGGCCTTCGACGACTCGGCGTGGAGCCGCATGCGCCCCCGCGAACGGCAGAACCTGCTGTGGCGCCTGGCCGACCTGATGGAGCGCGACGCCCAGCAGCTCGCCGAACTGGAGTGCCTGAACAACGGCAAGAGCGCCGTGGTGGCCAAGGTGATGGATGTGCAATTGGCCATCGACTTCCTGCGCTACATGGCCGGTTGGGCCACCAAGATCGAAGGCAGCACGGTCGAGCCGTCGATGCCGCTGATGCCCGACGGCGACTTCCATGCCTTCGTCCGGCGCGAAGCCGTGGGCGTGGTCGGCGCCATCGTCGCCTGGAACTTCCCGCTGCTGCTGGCCTGCTGGAAACTCGGCCCGGCCCTGGCCACCGGCTGCACCATGGTCCTCAAGCCCGCCGACGAAACCCCGCTGAGCGTGCTCAAGCTCGCCGAGCTGGTGGATGAAGCCGGCTACCCGGCCGGGGTGCTCAACGTGGTCACCGGCACTGGCCTGAACGCCGGCGCGGCCCTCAGCCGCCACCCCGGCGTGGACAAGCTGACCTTCACCGGCTCCACCGAGGTCGGCAAGCTGATCGGCAAGGCGGCCATGGACAACATGACCCGTGTCACCCTCGAGCTGGGCGGCAAGTCGCCGACCATCGTCATGCCCGATGCCAACCTGCAGGAAGCCGCCGCCGGCGCCGCCATGGCGATCTTCTTCAACCAGGGCCAGGTATGCTGCGCGGGCTCGCGCCTGTACGTGCACCGCAAGCACTTCGACAACGTGGTGGCCGATATCGCCGGCATCGCCAATGGCATGAAGCTGGGCAACGGCCTCGACCCTTCGGTGCAGATGGGGCCGCTGATCTCGGCCAAGCAGCAGGACCGGGTCACCGGCTACATCAACCTGGGCCGCGAGCTGGGCGCGACCCTGGCCTGCGGCGGCGAAGGCTTCGGCCCGGGCTACTTCGTCAAGCCCACGGTGCTGGTGGATGTCGATCAGCGCCACCGCCTGGTGCAGGAGGAAATCTTCGGGCCGGTACTGGTGGCCATGCCGTTCGATGACCTCGACGAAGTGGTGCGCCTGGCCAACGACAACCCCTATGGCCTGGGCGCAAGCATCTGGTCCAACGACCTGGCGGCGGTGCACCGCATGATCCCGCGGATCAAGTCGGGCTCGGTGTGGGTCAACTGCCACAGCGCCCTGGACCCGGCGCTGCCGTTCGGTGGCTACAAGATGTCCGGCGTGGGTCGCGAGATGGGCGCGGCGGCGATCGAGCACTACACCGAGCTCAAGGCGGTGATGATGAAGCTCTGACGGCCCGACCTCAAGCCAACCTGCACACGCCAGCCTTGCTGGCGAACCCGGCGTGAGCAGGCGCGCGAACAGACGCCCCTGGCTCAGCCGCGCAAGTGCTTGAGCTTGCGGTACAGCGTCGCCCGGCTGATGCCCAGGGCCTCGGCGGCAGCCGAGACATTGCCCTGGTGCCGGGCCAGGGCGGCGCGGATCAGCTCCAGTTCGTTGTCGCGCAGGCTGCCGGAGGGCGCTGCGCCGCGGGTCAGCTCGTCGAGCAGGCAATCGGTGAGGTGTTCGAGGGTCAGCACCTGTTCGTCGGCCTCGCGCATGGCCAGGGCGGTGCGCAGGACCATCTCCAGCTGGCGGATGTTGCCTGGCCAGTCGAAACCGTCGAGCAACGCGGCCAGCGCTGGGTCGAGGCTCACGCCACGGCCCGCGGACTTGTCCAGCAGGCCCTGGATGATCGCCGCCAGGTCCTCGCGCTCGCGCAAGGCCGGCAAGCGCAGCGACACGCCGTTGACCCGGTAGTACAGGTCCTGGCGCAGACGCTGCTCGGCCACCAGGCGCTTGAGGTCGCGGTGGGTGGCGCAGATCAGCGCCACGTCGATGTCTTGCTCGTCAGCGGCCCCCAGCGGCGCGACCCGGCGCTCCTGCAGCACACGCAACAGCCGGGCCTGCAAGGCCAGCGGCATGTCACCGATCTCGTCGAGGAACAAGGTGCCGCCGTGGGCCTGCATCAGCCGCCCGACCATGCCACCCCGGCGCGCACCGGTGAAGGCGCCGTCGCGGTAGCCGAACAGTTCCGACTCGATCAGGCCTTCGGGGATCGCCGCACAGTTGACCGCCACGAATGGCTTGTCGGCCCGCGGCCCGGCCTGGTGCAGGGCGCGGGCAGTGACTTCCTTGCCGGTGCCGGTCTCGCCCAGCAGCAACACCGGCAACCCGCTGGCCAGGCCTTGGCCGGCCATGCGCAAGGCCCGGGCCAGGCGCGCGTCGTCGCCGGCCAGCGCCTCGAGGGCCTGGGCCTTGGCCGGCGAGGCCGACCGGGGCGGCGCCACCGCGCCCTTGAGTGGCGATTGCCGCGGCAGGTGCAGGGCACGGAAGAAGAGTTCGCCGCGGGCAGTCTGCACACTGCTCACCGCGCCCTGCCACAGACGGGCGATAAAGCCCGGCGCGCGTTCGCCAAACAGGTCACTGGCAGGCTGGCCGAGCAGGGCCTGGCGGCTTGCCCGCAGCAGTTGGCAGGCATTGTCGTTGGCGGCCAGCACCTCGCCGTCCAGGCTCAACGCCAGCAGGCCCTGCCAGGCGCTGGCCAGGTACTGCGGGCGGCTATGGAAGGCCAGCACCAGGTGCTCGGCCTGTTGCAGCGCGAACAGCCGATTCTCGATCTGCCCGGCCGCCAGCAGCAGCGTCGACAGGCTGTCCTGGGGCTGGGCCATGACCCCTTCGCGGGTGACATCGAGCACGCCGATCACCTGGCCTTGCGGGTCGCGCAGTGGCACCGAGGTACAGGAGAACGGGCTGAGCCGGTCGAGGTAATGCTCGCCGCAGTTGATCAGCGTCGGTTGGCCTTCGACCAACGCCGTGCCGATGGCGTTGGTGCCGCGCAGCGCCTCGCTCCAGCAGCTGCCAGGGTGCAGGTCGCGCAGGCCCTCGCGGGCCAGCACCTGCTTCTGGCCCTCGATGGCCAGTACATTGGCCTGGGCATCGCCGAGGATGACGATGCCGCTCTTGCCCTGGCGCTTGACCAGGTAATCCAGCTCCGGGGTGACGGCGTCGATCAGCAGGCGGTTGTGCTCCAGCAGGCTGCGCAGCTCCTGGCCCTGGCCCAGTTGCTCGCCTTGCAGGCAGTCCAGGCCGTGGCTGAGGCTTCGGCGCCAGGAGGCGTCGATCGCGTCACGCAGCATGCCCGAAGGCAGTTCGCCTTCGTTGGCCAGTTTCAGGCGCACCAGGCGCGATTGCTGCAGAGGGTCGCCGGCGCCGAGGGCCGAGGTAGGTTGTCGCGCCATTGCATGCTCCATGCGCTGCCTCGTTTGTACGAGGCATCCAATTTTTCGGCAGTGTGCGTCAGAAATGGGTTGGCGTCATCAGGTGAGGGTTGTTCGTCGGGGGGATTTGCCGCCAGGCACGCGTGCAGGTGGCTTCATCGAGCAGGCGACGCGGCTCAGACCTCCCACGGCACGCCGCCCTCCCAGCGCGCCACCAGCAGGTCGATGAACCCTCGCACCCGTGGCGACAGGTGGCGCTTGCTCGGGTAGACGATACGGATCGGCTCCGCTGGCGGCCGATAATCGTGCAACACCTCCAGCAAAGCCCCGGCGCGCAAGTCGTCGCTGGTGATGTAGGTCGGCAGGTGGATCAGCCCGAACCCGGCCCGCGCACCGGCCAGCATGGCTTCTGAGCTGTCGATGTTGAGCCGCCCGGGTTCCTCGCACAGGTGCAGCCCGGCCTCGGTGCGAAAGCGCCAGGGCGCGGACTTTTCGCCAACCAGGAAGGCAATCTTGTCATGCCCATACAGGTCCGCCGGCACCTGCGGGGTGCCGTGACGCTCGAGGTAGCCGGGCGAGGCGCAGGTGACGAACTGCTGCCAGGCCACGGTACGGGTCAGCAGCTGCGAGTCCTCTTTCGGCGCGCCGATACGCACCGCCACGTCGACGCCCTCCTCGACCAGGTCGACATACCGGTCGGTGAACCGGATATCGGCGCGCAGGTCGGGCCACTGCTTGAGATAGGCATCGAGAATCGGCAGCACATGGCGCTGGCCGAACGACAGCGGCGCGGTCAGGCGCAGGGTGCCGGTGGGCTTGCCCCGGCGCAGGGCCATGGTGCTCTCGACCTCGTCGAGGTCGTCGAGAATCTGCCGCCAGCGCTCGAACGCCACCAGCCCTTCGTCGGTCAGGCTCAACTTGCGCGTGGTGCGGTTGAGCAGGCGCACGCCCATGCGCACCTCCAGGCGGGCGATGCCCTTGCCCACCGCCGAGCGGGTCAAGCCCAGGCTGGCCGCCGCTGCGGTGAAGCTGCCGGCTTTCACGGCGCTGACAAAGGCGGCGATATCGCCGAAACGGTTGGGTTCCATGCTGTTTCCTGGGTAAGGCAAGACCTGCTAGATGGGTGCGGCCTGGCCGATTGCAAGGGTCAGTGCCCGGCCTCGATGGCCGGCGTCGCCCAACTGGCCAAGGGTAACGGCGGCTGCGGGGCCAGGATCCGCCGCCAGATCAACCCCAGCTTGGCGCCATCGAACATCGACGCCGCGCCGCCACCGGCCCAATCCCGTGGCGCAATCGCTGCCCACTGCCCGGCGGCGTCACGCCGGGCCATCTCGAAGCGAAAACTGTAGTTGCCCGGCAAGCCCATGCGCAGGTCGCTGACCACCAGCGCGTCGCCAATCACGTCGTAACGCAGCCAATCCCCGGTGAACCAGCGCAAGCGCTGCAGCAACGGCGCATCGGCCAGTACCTCACCGGCCTGAAGATTACGTGGCAGGCGCAGGTGCTCCGCGGGCGTGCGGTCGAAAAGGCTGCTCACGCCCTCGTAATAATGGCCATCCGGGGTTTTCGCCAGCAGCCGCCAGACCAGGCTGTTGAAGGCGATCGGCACGGCGCGCACTTCGCTTGCGGCTACACCCTGGGCCTGCAACGCCTGCTCGAAGCGCTGCTCGACGAGTATCCGTCCGGCCAGGCCGAAGCCCAGGTAGGCCGTACTGAAGGCCAGGGCCAGCGACAGCAGTGCCACGGCCCGGCCACGCAAGCCCCGGCACCCGGCATACAGCACCGCCGCCAGCAGCGGCAGGGTGTAGAGCGGGTCGATGATGAACACCGCCGCCCAGCTTTGCGGGGTCGGCTGCAACGGCCAGAACAGTTGCGTGCCGTACACGGTGAAGGCATCCAGCAACGGATGGGTCACCAGCACCAGCCAGAAGGCCAGGAACAAGCGGGGCCAGGCGTAGCCCTTGTGGCGCCCGACCCAAGCGACCAGCCAGGCCAGCAACAAGGCCAGGCCGCTGAGCACGAACAACGAATGGGAGAAGCCGCGATGGTAGGTCATCTGCGACACCGGGTCGGCGTAGCGGATCAGCACGTCGAGGTCTGGCAGGGTGCCGAGCGCGGCGCCATACAGCAGCGCGCGGCGGCCCTGGACACGGCCCAGCACGGTGCCCTGCAGGGCGGCGCCGAGAACGGCTTGGGTCAATGAGTCCAAGGGGCAGGATCCTTTATGCTGATCGATCCGTGGAACCTACCCGGATCCAGGCACCCCGTGCAAACCCTCGTTCACCGCCAACGCGACCGCCTTAGAACTGCACCCCACGGGTCAGGCCACCATCGACCAGCAGGTTGGTGCCGGTGATGAAGCTTGCCGCGGGGCTGGCCAGGAACACCGCCGCCCGCGCCACTTCATCGGGCCGGGCCATGCGCCCCAGGGGGTTGGCGGCCAGGCTGCGGGCGAAGGCCTCGGGTTGCTCGCGCTCGATCTTGCCCCATACGCCATCGGCGAAATAGACATTGCCCGGCGACACGCAATTGACCCGGATGCCCTCGTGGGCATGGCGCGCCGACAGGGTCTTGCCATAGTGATTGAGGGCGGCCTTGAGCACGCCATAGGGTTCGTCGAAGCTGCTCAGTTCCCGGCCCGACACGCTGGAAATCAACACCACCGCCGCCCGCGCCGAAGCCCGCAACCATGGCAGCGCCGCCGCGACCAGGCCGACGCTGCCCAGCAGGTCGGTCTCGAACGCCTGGCGCCACACCGCGGCCTCGCTGCCATGGGCCAGGGCGCTGACATTGGGCACGACGATATCGACGCCGCCCAGGCGCTCAGCCGCCTGGGCAACCCAGGCCGTGACTTGCCCGGCATCGGTGATATCCACCGCCCAGCCCTGGGCATCGGCCCCCAGCTCGGCCTCGGCGGCGCGCACGCCGGCCTGGTCACGGGCACAGAAGGCCACCTGGGCGCCTTCGCCCAGGAAGCCCTCGACGATTGCCCGGCCAATACCGCGGGTGCCGCCGCTGACCAATACCCGTGCGCCTTGCAGTTGCAGGTCCATGCATGTTTCCTCTGGCTGATTGAAGTGGCGCGAGTCTAAGGGCGATCGCGCGCCAGCCTGCGCTATGGGCCGAGAAAAGCCATGCAGTTCGACAATGCCGAACAGGCACGCCTGCAAGCCTGGCCGATTGCAGGCACAATGGCCGGCCACCGCCCACTCGGGATCGCCCCATGTCCAGCAATAGCCGCCAGATCCAGTCCCTCGAACGGGCCATGCACCTGCTCGAGCTGATCCGCGCCGAGGGCGGCCGCGCCCGCCTGAACGACCTGGCCGCACTCAGCGGCCTGGGCAAGAGCACCGTGCATGGGCTGCTCGACACCCTGATGTCGCTGGGCTATGTCAGCCGCGACCAGCGCCATTACGCCCTGGGCCTGCGCCTGCGGCAACTGGCGCAGCCGGTGGGCGAAACCGAGCAACGCCTGCGCCAGGCCTTCACCCCGGCCTTGCGCGCTTTCGCCGAACTGTGCGGCGAGCGTTGTTTCCTCGCCGTGCCCGGCGGCACCCGAGCCTACCTCACCCTGGCCGCGCTCGATGGCCGCGGCCAGCCCCTGCAACTGCCGGCGGACACCCGCCGCGACGGCCTGACCACCTCGGCGATCGGCAAGGTGCTGCTGGCCCACGACCGGCAACTGGCGCGGCAGTTGGCGCGCACCCAGCCGGTGGCCGAGGCCTTGACCGAGGACCTGCGCCAGGTGGCCAACCAGGGGTATGCCCTCGACCTCGCCGCCTCGCGCCCCGACCTGCACTGCTTCGCCCTGCCCCTGCGCCTGCGCGGCCAGGTGGTCGCCGCGCTGGGCGCCGGCGGCCCGGCCGAACGCCTGCAGGCGCCGGTGATGCGCCGCATGGCGAGCCGAGCAATGCGTTCGCTGTTCGACCTGGTCAAGTGCTGAGCGCTACAGGCGTTTAGCCATTAGCACAGGCGTGCTAATCGACCCTGGCCAGCCAAGCCCCCTATAGTCCCTGCCTGTATTGGAAAAATCAGGAAAGGACCTCCATGCCCCGCACACTTGCCCACGCCTGCCGCTGGCTGGCCGCCCTGGCCTTGGCCGGCAACGCAGCGGCCATGGCCGCGCAGCCCTCGGGCGACTACTGGATCATCTACGGCAAGGGTGAGCGTCTGCACAACGAGGTGTATGTCGCCGATGCCGCCGGCATCATGCAAAAGCCCGGTGGCGTGCAATCGGCGCAGGTCATGCAGCTGTTCGAGGACCCGGCCTTCCCGACCCTGGCCGCCTACGAGGTGCAGGTCAAATGCAAGCAGCGCCAGATCCGCATCGACAGCGCCCGGGCGATCCGCCGCTTCGACGGAGCCCTGCGCGATGTGAAAACCAATGTCAAAGGCTGGGTCGCACCGAAGGACTACTGGCTGCAACGCACCTTCGCCTTCGTCTGCGCCCCCGACAACCGCGCGCGCAACCAGATGCTGGCGCTCGGCAAGATGCCGGCGGCGCAGATGGTCGCCACCATCCAGGCCATGTTCATCCAGCTGATTGGCGTGCAGGCCAACAGCCAGGCGGTGCAGGAGCTCGACGACATGCTGGGCAACAGCCCACGATGAGCACTCGCGCGCGACTGATCCTTGGCCTGTTGCTGCCGACCCTGGCCGGCTGCATCCCGACCCTGCCGGAGCTGTTGGCGAGCAACCAGTGGCAAGGGCGCGACGCCAAGCAGGCCATCGACTTCTTCGGCCCGCCCATGCGCATGGAGCCCTTGCCTGGCGGCGCTGGCGTGCAACTGGGCTGGTACCGCGATACCACCTACGTGCGCAAGGAGGTGGTCGGCAGTACCGCCGAGATGCAAGGCAACGTGATGGTCCACACCAACTACTGGGACGACGTGGCCCATCCTGGCGGCTGCACCATCCTGATGAGCGTGAACAAGGCACGGCAGATCAGCGATTTCGCCACCAAAGGCCGCTGCAACGGCGTCGACCTGGCGCCATGAGCGCGGGGCCAGCCCGCGTTCGCGGCCAGCCAGGACTTGCCCCGCGCGTGTAGGGCGCCGCCCTGGCCAAACACGGCGAACCGTCTTTACTTGCTGGTACACCCCTTGCCCTCGGTGTACGCCCATGAAGATCGTGGTCACCAGCATCCTCGTCGACGACCAGGCCAAGGCCCAGGCCTTCTACCACCATGTGCTGGGCTTCGAGCCCAAGCACGACATCCCCCTGGGCAAGCACCGCTGGCTCACCCTCACCTCGCCCAACGACCCCAACGGGGTCGAACTGCTGCTCGAGCCCGACGCCCATCCGGCGGCCAGGACCTACAAGGCCGCCCTGAAACAGGACGGGATCCCCGCCACCTCGTTCGGGGTGCGCGATATCCAGGCCGAATACCAGCGCCTGTGCAAGGCCGGTGTGCAGTTCACCCAGCCACCCACGGACGTGGGGCCGGTCACGGTGGCAGTGTTCGACGATACCTGCGGCAACCTGATCCAGATTGCCCAGCGGCATTAGCCGAACTGACGGCTGTCCAGCAGGTGCGCCCTAGGGCCCACTCCCCCAGCGCAGCCACAACAAGGAAAACCCATGCGCTACGAGTTCAGCGAAGTCCTCAATGACCAGGTCGACTATTTCCTGCTCGGTGATATCCAGTTGCTCGAGCAGTTCAAGCAACAGCATCAACTGCCCGATGACCTGGCCCGTGCCTTCACCAGCGGTGACAGCGGCGACCAGGCGGTGCGCGAGGGCGTCATCCTGCCCCTGGCCGGCATCGACAACCTGCCCTACCGCATCCTCTTCACCCTCGATGGCCATACCCCGGCCCTGCTCGAACCTGGCAGCCGCCTCAAGCACCGCCGAGACGGGCACCGGCTGCGGGTCGAGCATCGCGGGCTGATGCTGTTCACCTGGCGCATCCTGCAGCACTTCACCAACAAGACCCTCGGCGACCTGCTGGCGCGCTACCAGGAGCCGGGGCGGCCGCTGATCGCCCTGGACAATGGCGAGTATGACGTGCAGGTGCTGGCCGGGGCGCTGGTGCGCGACGGGTTGTACGAGCCGGCGTTCGAGTTCGTGCTGCGCAAGGTCCACCGCCGCGAGCCGGTGGCCGAGGTGGACATCAGCTATCGCTATGCCCTGCGCGGCTACTTCGACTGAGATCTGGCCATCGCGGGTCAAGCCCGCGCTGCCTGGCACCGGCCATGCCGGTGTTCGCCGGCAAGCCGGCTCCTAGCCCAGCCCCTAGCCTTGCTGGCGAACCAGGCGCCGCGAAGGGCTGCCTCAGGCATGGTTGATATCGCGGTCCTTGGTCTCTGGCAGGAAGAAGATCCCCAGCACCGCGGTCATCACCGCGATCACGATCGGGTACCACAGCCCGTAGTAGATATCCCCCGTGGCCGCGACCATGGCGAACGCCACGGTTGGCAGGAAGCCGCCGAACCAGCCGTTGCCGATGTGGTACGGCAGCGACATCGAGGTGTAGCGGATCCGTGCCGGGAACAGCTCCACCAGCCAGGCGGCGATCGGCCCGTAGACCATGGTCACGTAGATCACCAGGAGGGTCAGCAACAACAGCACCATCGGGTAGTGGATCTTCGTCGGGTCGGCCTTTTCCGGATAGCCCGCCTCCTTCAGCGCCGTGCCCAGGGTGGCGGTGAACGCGTCGTTCCGGGCCTTGAAGTCCGCCGCTGCCAGGCTGTTGCCATCGAAGCTGGACAACACCCGCTCGCCGATGCGCACCTGGGCCACGCTACCGGGCTCGCCAGCCTGGTTGGTGTAGGGGATGGCGCGCTTGGCCAGCAGGCTCTTGGCGATGTCGCACGAGCTGCTGAAGCGGGCCTTGCCCACCGGGTCGAACTGGAACGCGCACTGGGCGGGGTCGGCGATCACCACCACCGGGTTCTGTTCCTGGGCGACGAACACGTCCGGGTTGCCGTACTCGGTGAGCCCCTTGAAGATCGGGAAATAGGTCAGCGCGGCAACGATGCACCCTGCCATGATGATCGGCTTGCGCCCGATACGGTCGGACAGGCTGCCAAACAGGATGAAGAACGGCGTGCCGATCAGCAGGGAACCGGCGATCAGCAGGTTGGCGGTCTGCGGGTCGATCTTGAGCATCTGCAACAGGAAGAACAGCGCGTAGAACTGCCCGGTGTACCACACCACCGCCTGGCCGGCGGTGCCACCGAGCAGCGCCATGATCACCACCTTGAGGTTGTCCCAGCGGGCGAACGATTCGGTCAGCGGCGCCTTGGAAGCCTTGCCCTCGGCTTTCATCTTCATGAACACCGGCGACTCGTTCAGTTGCAGGCGGATGTACACCGAAATCGCCAGCAGCAGGATCGACAGCAGAAATGGCAACCGCCAGCCCCAGGCCTCGAACGCCTCGGTGCCCATGGCCGTGCGACAGGCCAGGATCACCAGCAGCGAGAGGAACAGGCCAAGGGTGGCGGTGGTCTGGATCCAGGCGGTGAAAAAGCCCCGCCGCCCCTTGGGTGCGTGCTCGGCCACGTAGGTCGCCGCGCCGCCGTACTCGCCGCCCAGTGCCAACCCCTGCAGCAGGCGCAGGGTGATGAGGATCACCGGGGCGGCCACGCCGATGGCCGCGTAGCCGGGCAGCAAGCCGACGATGGCGGTGGACAGGCCCATGATCACGATGGTGATGAGGAAGGTGTACTTGCGCCCGATCATGTCGCCCAGGCGGCCGAACACGATGGCGCCGAACGGGCGCACGGCGAAGCCTGCGGCGAAGGCCAGCAAGGCGAAGATGAACGCGGTGGTTTCATTGACCCCGGCAAAGAAGTGCTTGGCGATGATCGCCGCCAGTGAGCCGTAGAGGTAGAAGTCGTACCATTCGAACACCGTGCCCAGGGACGAGGCGAAGATGACCTTGCGCTCCTCCCGGGTGATGCCGCGTTGGGGCGCGCTACTGCCCGTGGATGCGCTGTCGAGGACCGCCATGGGTCGCCTCCGGGATGATCGGTGCGGGCCGGCGTATTCCCAACGATCTCGAACGCACATACCCAGGCCGCAGGGCTTTAAGGTTGCGCGAAGCACGACGAGGCGCGGCCTCGGATCGCGGCAAGGTAATCTGAAGCATAATCGCCTTTGCGTGGATATCCACCCAGGTGCCAAGCAGGTAGACCAATGACGCGAACGGATACCCCATGACAACAAGCCCCGACACCGCCTGGCATGGCGAGCTGTGGTTGGCCGACGACCATTGCCTGGTGCTCGGCACCCCCGGGCGCACCTCGGCCCATGCCCACTACGCCCACCAGGTGCTGATCGCCGAGCACGGCGAGCTGTGCCTGGAGATCGCCGGCCAGCGCCAGTGCGGCGCCTTGCTGGCGGTGCCGTCGCTGCAAGCCCATGCCGTGGTCGAGCCACAAGGGCGCTGCATCACGGTGTTCGCCGAGCCGCTGGCGTTCGACCTCGATACCCTGGTTGCACTGTGCCGCCAGGCCCAAGGCGATGCCCAGGCCTTGGCCGAACGCCTGCGCGATTGTCCGCGTCGCCCGCTCGACCCACGCCTGGCCTGCGCCCTGGCGCGCCTGCGCGCGCTGGATGAACAGCCCCTGCCGGCGCACGCCCTGGCCCAGGCCGCGAGCCTGTCGCTGAGCCAGCTGGAACGGCTGTTCAGCGCCCGCCTGGGGCAGTCGGTGCGACGCCTGGTGCTGTGGCAGCGCCTGCGCCTGGCCTTGCAGCGGGCGTTGGCCGGCGACAACCTGACCGCCGCGGCCATGGCCGCCGGCTTCGCCGACTCGGCGCACCTGTCGCGCAGCCTGCGCCAGCAGTTCGGCATTCGTGCCAGCGAGGCGCTGCGTCATCTGCGCTCAGGCGCCCTCCCCTAAGGCCGCGCGCAAAGCCGCCGGCACGCTGGCCGGTGGCTGCTGGGCGCGTGCATCACACCAGGGTTCGCGCAACTGGGCCAGGTACCCGACCGGGTAGTCCGGACGGTCGCCGATGCCCATGTCGTCGTCGGCCAGGGCATAGCCCGGCAGGTGCAGCGCGGTGCCCAGCAGGCGGTCCCACAGCGGCAGGAACAAGGCGAAATTGACATCGCCCACGTGGCCGTACTTCAGGTGATGCAGGCGATGTACCGGCGCCCAGGCGAACACATGGCGCAGCCAGCCGATGCGCATGTCGACATTGCTGTGCTGCAGCAGCAACTGGATGGCGATGCTGAACGCCAGCAAGGCCGCGACATCCTGCGGCAGGCCCAGCAACACCAGTGGCAAAACGCCGCCCAGGGCCTCGGCCAGCTGATGCAACGGGTGTTTCATCAGGCCATTGAAACCGTACAGCCGGGTCACGCTGTGGTGCACCGCATGCAGGCGCCAGAGCAGCGCGCTGCGGTGGCTGGCGTAGTGCACCAGGGTGATGCCCAGGTCCGCCAGCGGGATCGCCAGCAGCAGTTGCCAATGCACGGCCCAGTGGCTGGGCCAGCAATCGCTGCTCGGCAGCCAGGCGGGCAGCAGCGCGATGGCGGCGATGCTGAGGCTGTTGAGGGTCTCGTTGACCAGGGCGTGCAGATAGTCGCGCGGTCCTTCGCCGGCGCCCGAGGCCCAGGCCTGTTTGTAGGGGTACAGGGCCTCGCAGCAGAACGACAACAGGATGGCCACGGCCAGCAGCGGCAGCAGCCAGGCAATGCTGGCACCGAGGTGGATCAGGTAGAGCGCGGTGCCGATGAAGCCGAAGAACAGGCACGGGGCGTAGAGGAGGCGCATGGGTAGGTCCGTCTCTGGTTGGGGAGACGCCAGTGTTGCTTGAGCGCGGCGGTGCGGGCTTGAACGAATGGCGCATGTTGCCGCTGCCCATTCCCCAACCCTGGGGCCACTCGCCCACCCAGGAGCCCTCGGGCAAAGCCCCTGTGCCACTGCCGCGAGCCGCGGTCCAGAGCCTGCCGTGCGCCCTGCCGAAGAACCTGGCACAACAGTTGCCCATCCCTCCCCAGACGCCCCAACCCCTGGGCCCGTATGCAGGAGGACGCGACTCATGCACCGACCGACACCCCACCCGCTGGCCGTGGCGATCTTCGCCGGCCTGCTCCAGCTACCGGCCCAGGCTGCGCTGTATGCGGTCGACACCGGCCCCTACGCGCTGCCCACCGGCAAGTTCCCCGCCTGGTACCAGGACACCCATGGCCGGGTCCTCGACCTGTGCCTGTCCAAGGCCGTCAGTTCGCGGGTGGCCGGCGCCCCCGGCGCGCCGTCGTACATGTGCACCCTGCTGCCCACCCCGGGCGTGTTCGATGACACCCGCCCGCTGGCCTTCCCCAGCAACTTCCCCGACGAAGCCTTCTGGTTCACCGCCGACGCCGCCATCGTCGACGCCGCCCGCGGCATCGACCTGAGCTTCGGCACCGCCATCGAGGCGGCCTTCGGCGGCGGCGATCCGAAGGACAACGACCAGGTCAGCTTCGCCCGGGTGCGCATCCGCGTCGATGTGCCGGTGGCCGGCACCTACGTGGTCACCCACCCCTACGGCGTCGATGTGTTCGACGTGCCGGCCGGGGGCCGCCGGGCGATCAACATGACCCGCGACATCGGCATCGGCTCGCCGGGCGATTTCAGCGGCGCGCTCAAGGGCGACGTCGGGCCATTCCTGCGCAGCGTCAATGGCCCCTACAGCGAAACCAACCCGGACACCGGCGCCAGCGAGCGCTACGTCGGCGACCCGAACCTGGAAGAGCCGGTGACCGGCAGCCCGTTCAACACCAACTTCGTGCGCATCGAGGGGCCCAACGGTATCGACCTGCGCACCGAGCTGTTCGCGGTCTCTGGCAAGTTGTCCACGGTCAACCGCCCGACCCCGCTGATCCCGCAGCGCAGCACCTACTCGCGACACAGCGAGAACGGCGACCTGCGCGCCCAGCAGGATGTGTTCGTCATGGCCCCGCCAGCCCCGGCCACGGTGACCCTGAGCAGCCAGGCCCCGACCCTGGCCCTGGGCGAGGCCAACGGCACCGGCGCCTGGTACGCCCAGTCGGCGCTCAACCCGACCTTGCCGCTGACCTTGCAGGTGACCGCCGACAACAGCCTGGCCATCGCCACCAGCACGCCGACCACCGCAGCCATGCCCCTGGTCGACCTGGTGACCATCAGCCGCGCCGAGTACAGCCTGGCCAGCGGCCAGCTGACCCTGGTCGCCAGCAGCAGCGACGAGACCAGCCCGCCGGCGCTCACCGCGCGCACCGGCACCGGCACCTTGATCGGCAGCCTCAGCGGCAACGGCGCGGTCAAGACCCTGACCACCGGGCTTTCGCCGATTCCGCCGGCACGGGTGCAGGTCAGCAGCGCCAATGGCGGCAGCGACAGCGAAGACGTGGTGCTGGTGCCATGAACAGACAAAGGCCCCGCCCTCAAGGAGGCAGCATGAACACTTGGTCACGCCGTGCCCTGTGCGCCGCCGGTTTCACCCTCACCCTGAGCAGTGCGGCCTGGGCCGCGCTGTCCGAGGTCGACCCCGGCCCCTACACCTTCGCCACCGGGGGCTACCCCATGTGGTACAAGGACCACACCAACCTCGCCCTGGAGCTGTGCCAGTCGCGCGCCACCAGCAGCCGCGCCCCCGGCGCGCCCGGAGCCCCGGCCTACATGTGCACCCTGCTGCCCGAGCCAGGCGTGTACGACGACGCGCTGCCGCTGGTGTTCCCCGACAACTGGCCGCCAGAGATGTTCTGGTTCCTCGCCGAGACCGAGATCCCGCAGGTCGGCAACAGCGGCTATGAGCTGGAGGTCTACGTGGCCGGCCTGGAGGCGGCATTCGCCGCCGAGAACCCGGTCGACGGCGACCAGCAGAGCTTCGCCCGCATCCGCATCCGCGCCTCGGTGCCGCGCGCCGGCACCTACACCATCACCCACCCCTATGGCGTGGAGACGGTCAACGTCGCCGCCGGCCAGGTCGGTCGACGGGCGATCAACATCACCCGCGACATCGGTATCGGCGCCCCGGGCAACTTCAGTGGTGCCCTGACCGGTGACCTCGGCCCGTTCCTGCGCGGCATCGGCGGCCCCTACACCGCGGTCAACCCTGATACCGGCGCCACCGAGACCTTCGTCGGCGACCCGAACATCACCGAGGCGGTGACCGGCAGCCCCAACAACACCAACTTCGTGCGTATCCAGGGCCCGGCCGGGACCATCCAGACCAACGTCTTCACCGTCTCCGGCAAGGTCCTCGACCAGCGCCAGCAGACCCCGGTGAGCCTCGAGCGCGCCACCTACCAGCGCAACGCCGCCGGTACCCGAGTCGAGGTCTACGCCAAGGCGCCGAACAGTGCCAGCCTGTGCTTGCGCAACGGCCTGGCGCTGGTCGGCACGCCGCCTTCGCCGTGCCAGTTCGCCCTGCTCGCCGACAACAACGGGCTGTTCTTCAGCCAGCAACTGAGCCAGGCCGTGCCGCCGCCCGTGGTGGTGGTCACCGCCAGCAGCCCCACCGGCAGCACCCGGCCCACCTCGCTGTCGAGCAAGCTCAGCGACGTGGTCAAGGTCAACACCGCCCGCTATGACTGGGCCAACAAGCGCCTGCTGATCGAGGCGCGCTCCAGCGACGAAGTGGTGGTGCCCGACTTGCTGGTGCAGGGTTTCGGGCGCATGTCCAAGGCTGGCGTGGCGCAGAGCCTCACGGTCAACGACCTGGGCCAGCCGCCCGCGTCGATTACCGTCAAGTCGGCCCACGGTGGCAGCGATGTCGAGCCAGTGGTGGTGGTCGGCAGCGCGCCGGTGCAGGCCGAGAACCAGGCACCGATCGCCCGCGCCGATGCGGCCAGCACCAGCGTCGGCGTCCCCGTGACCCTCAGCCTGCTGGCCAACGACAGCGACCCGGACGGCAACGTGCCGCTGTCGATCAGCGACCTCACCCAACCTGGCACCGGCCTGGGCGGCGTGGTGCTCAATGGCACCACTGCCGTCACCTACACCCCGCCGGCCGGGGCCACCACGCCACTGCTGGTCACCTTCAGCTACCGCGCCATGGACGCCAAGGGCCTGAAGTCGACAGCAGCCACGGTGACCGTCAACGTCGCGCCGAACCAGCCGCCCAGCGCGGTGGCCGACAGCGCCGCCACCCTCGGCGTGCCGCTGACCATCAATGCCCTGGCCAACGACACCGACCCGGAAGGCAACCTGCCGCTGAGCATCGCCAGCGTCACCCAGCCGACCACCGCCGGGCGCGGTACGGTCAGCACCGACGGCAACGTCATCACCTACACGCCACCGGCCTCGATCCCGAGCGGGTTCACCACCAGCTTCAGCTACGTCGCCCGTGATGCCCTCGGGGCGCTGTCCAGCCCCGCCACGGTCACCGTGCAGGTATCGCCACGGCCAGCCCAGGAGACCTTCGCGGTCACCGCGGCAACGGTCACCGCGCGCTCGAACAACCGCTTCAACTGGGACATCAGCGGCACCTCCTCGGTGACCACCGGCAACACCATCACCGTGCGGGTGACCACCACCACTGGCGTGCAGACCCTGGGCACCACCACGGTGCCGGTGACCGGGCGCTGGCGCCTGGCAGTGAGCAACAGCACCACGGCCGTGCCGACCGCGGCGCCAACGGCCACGGTAACCAGCAGCCAGGGCACCACCCGTACCGTCAACGTGACCGTGCAATAGCCGCCGGAGGACACCATGAAGCCCCTGCATACCCTGTTGCTGTGCCTGGCCCTGGTCGGCCAGGCCCAGGCCGACGACCTGATGGACAACGCCGACCTCGCCGCCGGCAACGACCTCGGCGAGCCGCTGGTGGTGCGCCTGCTGCCGCTGGCTGCCGGCCAGGCGGCGCTGATCGAGCAACAGGGCACAGGCAACCGCGCCGCCCTCGACCAGTCCGGCCAGGCCCTGCTGGGCCGCATCGTCCAGGCCGGGGGCGCGCAGGAGGCGTACATCCTCCAGCAAGGCAGCGACCTCAGCGCGACCATCAGCCAGCAGGGCTACGGCAACGACGCGTCGATTCGCCAGAGCGGCAGCAGCAACAGCGCCGCCATCGAGCAGGTCGGCAACCACAACAGCGCCAGCATCGACCAGCGCGGCACGGGCCTGAACAGCACCGTGACCCAGGCCGGCAATGGCCAGCAGATCCACATCACCCAGTACCGCTAGACAGACCTGGAGGCATCACCATGCATACGCTCGCCCCCCTGAGCGCCGCCATTGTCCTGGCCCTTGCCGGCCAGGCGCTGGCCGACGACAGCAACTCGACCCAGTCCCAGCAGGGCAACCAGAACATCGCCGAGGTCAAGCAAATGGCCGCGCCGTTCGCCTCGGCCACCCAGACCCAGACCGGCCAGGGCCACAACCACATGGCCCTGCAGGACAACAGCACCAGCCATATCCAGCAGAGCGCCAGCGGCTCGTACAACGCCGGCTACGCCGAGCAGTTGTTCGAGAACGGCAGCCAGATCACCCAGCGCGCCGGCGGCAACACCAACGATGCCTTCGCCAGCCAGTCGGTGGGGGTCAACAACGAGGCGCTGCAGGTGCAGCAAGGCGGCGGCAACCGCTCGGTGATCTGGCAGGACACCCAGACCACCAGCCAGGCCACCACCCTGCAGTCCGGCCACGGCAACGACGCGACCATCGAGCAGTTGTTCGGTGGCACCAACAACAAGGGCCTGATCCAGCAAGGCGGCACCGGCAACCAGGCCGCCGCCGAACACATGACCCACCTGGACGGCGATATCGCCATCTACCAGGAAGGCAAGCAGAACTGGGCCTATGGCGACCAGCGCGATGGCCTGGGCGGCAGCATCGGCATCAACCAGTACGGTACCGGCAACTCGGTGGAGGTGTGGCAGGACAACCAGTCCGCCAGCTATGCCAACGTCTACCAGAATGGCCAGCAGAACGAAGGCTACATCGACCAGAGCTTTGGCCAGGGCAACACGGCCGGCCTGAGCCAGACCGGCCGCGGCAACGCCAGTTGGTCGGACCAGTTCGAGACCAGCCAGTCGGTCACCAGCATTTCGCAGATCGGCAACAACAACCTGCATTTCACCTACCAGACCGGCGACAACCATAGCCTGAGCATCAGCACCCAGGGCAATGGCAACCAGATCATGGCCAGCAACTGGAAGGGCGCGAAGTCAGGTGGGCAGTTCGGTGACAGCCAGCACGCCGAGATCAACCAGGCCGGCAATGGCAATGGCGTGAACATCACCCAGGAAGGCAGCAGCCAGCTGGCGCGGTTGAACCAGTACGGTAACCGCAACCAGATGGAGACTCGCCAGGGCGACAGCAACAACGAGTTGTATTTCGAGCAGAACGGTAGCGACAACCTGCTGATCGCCGACCAGCGCGGTAGCGCCAACTACGCCGAGGGCCTGGCCGGGGGCAATGGCGGCAGCATCAGCCTCGATCAGTCCGGCAGTGGCAACCAGAGCTATACCTACCAGCTGTATGGCCAGGGCAACCAGGCCACCATCAAGCAGACCGACGGCGTCAACCTGGCCTACGTGACTCAGGGCGGCAATGGCAACCAGGCCTTTGTCGACCAGAGCGGGGCCAGCCAGACGGCCACCATTACACAGTACGGCAATGCCAACATGGCGACCGTTACCCAGCAGTGATGCCCTTCCCCCTTGGACCGCGGTGTTGGCCTCTCCCTGGCACTGCGGTTCTTTTTTTTCTGGGAGCTGTTCTGTTGTTCTGGGGTTTTGGGGTTTTGGGGTTTTGGGGGGCTTTGACTTCCCGAGCGTGGGTTTTGAAAGCTATAGGCGCATTCATTGGCTATATCGACGCACAGTCACCTTTTCGCCTTTACGGCGACCTACTTTTGCACGCGGGCAAAAGTAGGCAAAAACCGCTGGCTCCATTCATCCGGCCCCTACGCTTCGCTCCGGGGTCCCCTCGCTCCGTTCTTGCTCCCGTGGGGACCGCGCTGTACGCCCCATCCTGGGGCGCAGCGCTCGACGGCCATCCATGGCCGTCGCCCCACTACGCAAGAACTCCACTCGGCCTCCTGAAGTCGCAATTGGCGGCGCCTGAACTATCGCGCGCTTAGAAGCAAAATCAAGAGCAGATCAAGAGCAGATCAAGAGCAGAGATATCGCTTTATATGTTGTTTGCCCCGCGATGCGATCCAGAGTTCCCACTGTTTCAACTAGCGACTAGCTGCGCCAGTGCAGGCGCCGCCCGTAACTTCGCGACTTCAGGAGGCCGAACGCAGGCCTTGCGTAGGGAGGTGACGGGCATGGATGCCCGTCAAGCGCTGGGGCCCAGGATGGGCCCTACAGCGCGGTCCTCCCGGGAGCAAGGCCGGAGTGAGGGAACCCGGAGCGTAGCGGAGGGCCGGATGAATGGAGCGCACGGTTTTTGGTTCCTTTTTGCCACGACAAAAAGGAACTCGCCGTAAAGGCGAAAAGGTGACTAAGCGTCGATATAGCCAATGAATGCGCTTACATCTGTGAGTACCCACGCCGACCGACTTTGACTTTGACTTTGACTTTGACTTTGACTTCAAGAGCCATAACCCATTGAAGCCCTACCCGCGAACACAACAACCAACGCCACACAACGAATAGCAAGACAAACACCCCAAAAAGAAGGGATGCCGCCCCCACCTCCCGGCAGCAGCGAACATCCCCCTCGGCTACTGCCCCGCCACCTCACTGGCCGGCGCCAGCTGCAACACCTCGCTGGTATAAGCCCACTCCTCCTGAACCTTCTGCGGATGCTCGTTCAACTTGATCCCGTAGGACGGAATGATCTGCCTGACCTTCGCCTGCCACTGCGGCGTGGCCAACTTGTCCTTGAATACCTTGCCCAGCAAGTCGAGCATGATCGGCGGCGCGGTCGAGGCCCCCGGCGAAGCGCCGAGCAAGCCGGCGATGCTGCCGTCCTTGGCGGTGACGATCTCGGTACCCAGCTTCAGCACCCCGCCCAGGTTCTCGTCCTTCTTGATGATCTGCACCCGCTGCCCAGCCTGCCACAAGCGCCAATCCTCCTTCCTGGCCTCGGGAAAGTAGGTCTGCAACGCGGCGAAACGGTCATCGTCCGATTGCAGCACCTGGCCAACCAGGTACTGCACCAGGTCGAACTCACGCACCCCCACCCGTACCATCGGCCAGGTGTTGTGCAGCGACATGCTGGCGAACAGGTCGAACAGCGAACCCTCCTTGAGGAACTTGGTGGAGAACGTGGCGAACGGCCCGAACAGGATCATGCGCTTGCCATCGAGCACCCGGGTGTCCAAGTGCGGCACCGACATCGGCGGCGCGCCGGTGGCGGCGATGCCATAGGCCTTGGCCATGTGCCGCTGGGCGATGGCCGGGTTGTCGGTAACCAGGAACGAGCCCCCCACCGGGAAGCCGGCATAGTCCTTGGCCTCGTCGATCCCCGACTTCTGCAGCAGCGTCAACGCCGCGCCGCCGGCGCCAATGAACAGGAACTTGGCATCGGTGGCGGCGCTGCTGCCGTCCTTGAGGTTCTTGTACTGCACATGCCAACTGCCATCGTCGTTGCGGGTGATGGCCTCGACCTCGCTGGACAGCTTGAGGTCGAAGTTCGGCCGGGTCTGCAGGTAGCCGACGTACTGGCGGGTGATCTCTCCGAAGTTGACGTCGGTGCCGATCGGCGTCCAGGTGACCGCGAGTTTCTGCTTGGGGTCGCGCCCTTCCATCATCAGCGGCACCCACTTGGCGATCTGCGCCGGGTCTTCGGAATACTGCATCGGCTTGAACAGCGGGCTGGCCTGCAACGCCTGGTAGCGGCGCTTGAGGAAGCTGATGTTGTCGTCGCCCCAGACGAAGCTCATGTGCGGCGTGGTATTGATGAACGAGCGCGGGTTCTGCAGCACCCCCTGCTTGACCTGCCAGGCGAGAAACTGCCGCGTCACCTGAAACGACTCGTTGATCTCCACCGCCTTGCTGATGTCGATCTTGCCGTCCTTCTCCGGCGTGTAGTTGAGTTCGGCCAGGGCCGAGTGGCCGGTACCGGCGTTGTTCCAGCCGTTGGAACTCTCCTCGGCGACCTTGTCCAGGCGCTCGACCATCTGCATCGACCAACTCGGTTCCAGCTCGTTGAGCCAGACCGCCAGGGTGGAACTCATGATGCCGCCGCCCACCAGCAGCACGTCCACACGCTTGCTCTCGGCGGCCTGGGCATGCAGCCCCAGGGCCAGGGCCAGGCCGGCCAGCGCCCATTTGCTCTTGTCGGTGATCTTCATGTGCTCTCCCTCTTCGCCTGTGCGGGTCCTTTGAGTACGCCTGGGTCAAGCGTAGCTGAGCGAACCGCGCGGGCATGCCCGCCTGGCCAATGCGCAGCTACGCCCGAAAGGCGCGATAGCGACAGGATGTTGGTTTAGACTGCGCGCCATTTCCCAGGACAGCGACCATGGCGACGATCATCGGCCCTCGTGCAACCCTCTGCGGCCTGGCCGCGATCCTGCTGTGGAGCACGGCCTCGGCGCTGATCCGCAGCGTCAGCCAGTATTTCGGCGCCATTGGTGGCGCCGCCCTGATCTACAGCCTGGGCGCCGGGCTGCTGGTGCTGTTGCTGGGCAAGCCGCGGCTGCGCAAGGCCTCGCCCGGCTACCTGCTAGGCGGCTCGGCGTTGTTCGTGGCGTATGAGGTGTGCCTGTCGCTGGCCCTGGGCTACGCGCTGGACAGCCACCAGGCGATCCAGCTGATGGTGGTCAACTACCTGTGGCCGAGCCTGACCGTGGTGCTGGCCATCGTGATGAACCGCCAGCGCACGCGCTGGTACATCGTGCCGGGCACGGCCATGGCCCTGCTGGGCATTCTCTGGGTGGTCAGCGGTGAGGGGCTGTCGCTGCAGGGTGTGCTCGCCAATATTCGCTCCAACCCACTGGGCTACAGCCTGGCGACCACCTGCGCGATCACCTTCGCCCTGTACTGCAACGTGACCCGGCGTTATGCCGACGGGCAGAACCATGTGGTGCTGTTCTTCCTGCTGACCGCCGCGGTGCTGTGGCTGAAGTATGCCTTCAGCCAGGAAGTACTGCCGGCATTGCGCTGGGACGCGGGCCTGGAGTTGCTGGGGGCCGGCCTGGCCATGGCCGGCGGCTACGCGTTGTGGAACATCGGTATCCTGCGCGGCAACCTCACCCTGCTGGCCACTGCCTCGTATTTTGCCCCGGTGCTGTCGTCCGGGTTCGCCGCCCTGTGGCTGGGGGCGCACCTGGCGCTGCAGTTCTGGCAAGGGGCGGCGCTGGTTACCGCCGGATCGTTGTTGTGCTGGCAGGCGACCCGCGCGCCCCGCCAGCGCCGTGCTTCGTAGCCACCGGCGGGACCTGCGCCGTCATGGCTGCTGATACTGGCTCAGGTACTTGTCCAGCACTGCCTTGTCGCCCTCCCCGGCCACCTGCCACAGGCGCCGCTCGATACCCTGGGCCAGCAGATGCCCCACCGCCGCCTCGATCGCCGACAGCACGCACAACTGCGCCGGCTCGTTGGTGGTGTAGCCCACCTCGGCCTCGAGCAGCTTCTTGAATTCGATGAACTTGAACACCCCGGCGCTGCGCCCCACCGAGTAGATGGTCTTGCTGGTCATGACGTTGGCCAGCACCTGCCCGGTGCGCACATCCACTGCCCGCAGGTTGACCGTGACCTGGTCGACCCGGTACTCGCGGGACAGGTCGATGCCCAGGTAGCGCGCGCCCTCGCCGCCGCTGCGCACATTGGTGTCGTAGGCGATGATGCCGCCCTCGAGCATCAGGTTGGCGGCCTGCAGCGGCGGCAGCTCGCCCTGGATATTCTCGGCCACGTCGGGCTTTTTCTGCGAGGCGCGGATGATCTTGCGCTCGGTCAGCAGGTTCTGCAGGCCTTCGCGCTCCAGCACCACGAACCAGCCACTGGCATTGAGCGCGTCCATCAGCATGCTGGCCGCGCCCTGGGTGACGCTGGTGGAAAACGAGCTGGCCGGGGTCGGCTTGTACTGCCCGGTCTGGTCGCGGAAGCCATACACCACCGCCATCAACCGCCCCCGCGGCCTGGGCATGTTGATCAGGTCGTAGTAGGTCGAGGCGCGCGGCGTCAGGGTCGGGGTCTGGCTGTCCTGTTCGGCCGGCATCGGCTCGCGCAGGCCGCAGCCTTGCAGGGCGGTGAGGATCAGCAGTGTGCTCAGCAGACGTTTCATGGTGTTCTCTCCCCTTGGAAATGGCCGTCCCTCTCAGGGGTTCAGGCCGCTCACGTCGATGATCGAGACTTGCCCGGTGGCGCGGTCGGTGACCCGGATGCTCAAGGCACCGGAGTCGTCGATCACATCGATGAGAAAGGCATCGGTGGCCATGCTGCCGCCCTGGCCGTTGCCAATGTTGTCCAGCAGTTGCCCCAGCAGCCGCGATTCGAGCTGGTTGCTGAAGCGCTCCAGGGCGCTGGTAGTGGCGAACGCCGAGCTACGGTCCTTGAGGTCCGGGTCGTCATGATCGTTCTGCGCCTGGGCGTTGTTCAGCAGCCAGGTGCCGTTGAGCGGGTTGCCGCCGAAGGCCGGGTTGACCGGGGTGTACACCAGCTCCGTGGCCAGGGCCTGGCAACCGAGGCCGGCGGCCAGCAGGCAGGCGGCGACTCGCAGGGGTATGTGGTGGCTCATAGCTCGTCCCTCTCCAGATCGGTTGTGTCCTGCAGCAGCCGTTGCAACTTGCGCTGGATAATCTGCTGGCGGACCAGGTCGGCGGCCTCGACGGCCTCGTCATTGAGTTGCGTGGTGTTTGGCGGCAGGAAGCGCCGGTACACCACCTCGCGTTCGTACTCCACCGTCACCAGGCTGCCCCAGCGGGCATCCGGGCGCTCGCGCACCACCAGGTTGAAGTCGAGCCGGCTGGTGGCGCGCAGCCGGTCGCTGAAGGCGTAGTAGAAGTCGTGGCCGATGTGCGAGATGGTGTTGTCGACGATGAACCCCATCATCTCGTCCTCGTCGCCGGCGTAAACCTGTGCCTGTGCCAGGGCCAGGCACAGGCAGGCCATGGCCGCCAGGCGCTTCATGGCGCATCTCCTGCGCCTGCATGGCTGCGGGCGCCGCTGGCGCTCTCGGCGAATGCCTGCTCGGCCACGAACTGCCAGTCGCTGTAGCGCTGCAGGCCTTCGAACGCGCTCCACTGGGCGTCGAAGCCGCTGCGCTTGAGCGGCGCGGCGTCGGAGCGGCTGTACACGCCGGTGATGCGGCCATCGACCGCGCGCAGCAGGCCCCAGTCATCACTGCCGGTGACCGGGTCGGGGTACAGCCGACGCAGGTGCCGTTGCGGCGACGGGAAGCGGTTGTCCTCGAGCAGTTCGGCCAGCGCCTGCGGGTACTGGGCCAGCCCCGGGGAGGCGCGATAGAAGCTGCGCAGCGCCTGGGCGTACTGGCCGCCGATCCACAGCAGCTGGCGCTCGTGCTCGCGCTGCACGCAGGTGCTCCACAGGGTGCCGCTGGCGGCCAGGGCCACGCTGCTGACCGCGATCAGCAACAGCACCCCCAGGTAGGTGAAGCCACGTTCACCACTCGGCATAGAGGCTGCCATCACGCGCCCTCCCTGTAGCCCCGCTCTTGATGTCGGCGACGCCACCGGCCACGCCCTCGGGCGGCGGTACCAGCTGCCAGGCGTCGCGGCGCTCGCTGATCGGGTCCAGCGGCGCGCTGCGCAGGTAGCGTTGCTCCACCAGTTGCTCGAGGGAATCGGGGTAGCGCCCGGTGTCGCCGTAGTAATGGTCCAGGGCCTCGCGCAGCACCGCCAGGCTCTGGCGCAGGGTGGCCTCGCGGGAGGCCTCGAGGCTGTTGAAGTAGCGCGGCAGGGCGATGGTCATCAGGGTGGCGATGATGGCCATGACCACCAGCAGTTCGATGAGGGTGAAGCCCTTGCTCGGTTTCATCGCCGTCACCATTGCCCATAGGGGATGTTGTTGAGGCCCTTGCCCGGGGCCTGGGAGTACACGTCGAACACATCCTCGCCTTCGCGCGGGTTGTCCGCGGCGCTGTCGTAGGCGCGCAGGCCCCAGCCGCCCTGGTCGTCGGCCTTGGCCGCGCGCAGCGGGTCGTGGGGGATGCGCCGCAGGAAGTAGAACTTCGCGCCCTTGGCGCTGCGCACATCGCGCACGCCGTCCACCAGCACCTGCAGGTTCGGCGGGTAGCCGCTGGCGTTCAGGCGCTTTTCGATATAGCCGGCGTCGAAGGCGCGCTTGTAGGCGTCGATGGCGTCGCGGATCTGGTACAGCGCCTCGCGCAACTGCTGCTCCTTGCCCCGGCGCACCACTGTCTCGGTCAGCGGCGCGGCCATGCTGGCCAACAGCCCGAGCAGCGCCAGGGTCAGCACCACCTCGATCAGGCTGAAACCGCGCTGGGCGGGGTTCATGGCCGTGGGCTCCGCTCGCTGGGCACCACCGCCATCTGGCCCTGGACCACCGGTGCGGCGTCGGTTTCCGGGCTGGGCGCGTCGGTCGGCACGGCGCCGCTGGGCAGCGGCTGGGCCAGCTGGCGCACCTGCAGGCTCGATTCGGTGCCGGTGGCGAACTCCATGTCCGAGGGGCTCTGGTACGGCAGGTTGCGTACGATGCGCGGGGTGATCGCCAGGACCAGCTCGGACTTGCTGTTCTCGTCATGGTTGCTGCCGAACAGCCGGCCCAGGCCGGGGATGTCGCCAAGGCCGGGGATCTTGTTGCCGCTGCCGGTCTTGTCGTTGCGCACCAGGCCCGCCAGTACCTGGGTCTCGCCATCGTGCAGGCGCAGGCTGGTCTGGGCGTTGCGGGTGTCGACCTGCACCGGGATGGTGCCCTGGCGGGTCGGCTCCAGGGGCGTGGCGTTGCTCACTTCCAGCGCCACCTTGATCGCCACTTCGTTGTTCAGGTGCACGGTGGGCTGCACCTCGAGCTTCAGGCCGACGTCGAGGTAGGTGACGCTCTCGGTGATCACCGGCCCCTGGGTCGACGGTACCGAAGTGGCGCTGATGATCGGCACCCGCTGGCCAATGTGGATGCGCGCCTGCTCACGGTTGCTGACGCGGATCACCGGGCTGGCCAGGGTGTTGATGTCCTTGTCCTGGGCGTTGATCTTGGCCTGGGGCGCCGGGGCGATGGAGATGCGCCCGGAATTGATGCCGCGCAGCTGGTCGAGCACGCCCACCGGGGTGCCGTCGCTGTTGATCACGCCGAAGGTGTTCGGCCATTGCAGGCCGAGGTCGAGGATGCGCGAACGGGCCACCTCCATCACCTCCACCTCCAGCACCACCTCGGGGTTGGACTGGTCCTGGGACTGCAGCAGCTTCTCGGCCATGCGCACGGCGTCGGGGGTGTCGCGCATGGTCAGGGTGTTGAGGCGCTCGTCGACGAACACGTCGCGGGTCTTGAGCATGGTCTTGACCATGTTCAGCGCGGTATTGGCGTCGATGCTGGTCAGGTAGAAGGTGCGCATGACCAGTTCCTGGTAGTCCTTGGTCTTTTGCGGCGAGTCGGGGTAGATCAGCAAGGTGTTGTCGTTGACGATCTTCTGGTGCAGCTGGTTCTGCTCCAGCAGCAGGGCCACGGCGTCCTCGATGCGCACCTCGCGCACGAAGATGGTGGCTTTGATGTCCGGGCGCAGGTCCTTGTCGAAGATGAAGTTGATCCCGGCGACCTGGGCCAGCACCTCGAAAATGGTCTTCAGGTTGGCGTCGCGAAACTCCAGGGTCACCGGCCGCTCCAGCTTGCTGCGCAACTGCGGGAACGGCGTGGCGGTGCGCGCCTGGACGTTCTCGATGTCGCTGCGCAGGGTCTGGCCCTTCTGGTTCTGCGGGTCGAGGCGCAGCACTTCGCGCATGTAGCGCTCGGCGCCGAACAAGTCGCCCTGGCGCAGCGCCGCCTGGCCCAGGGCGACGCGCTCGTCGAGGGTGCGGATCAGCTCCAGTTGGCGGATGCCTTCCAGGGCTCGGCGGTTGTTCGGCTCCAGGGTCAGGACCCGGCCATAGCCCATGCGCGCGCCGGCGAAGTCGTGGCGGCCACGGTCGCTGTCGGCCTGGCCGAGCAAGGCCTCGACCGCGGTCTGCCGGCCGTGGGCCAGGGCGATGTTCAGCTCGGTGTTGCGCGGGTCATCGCGCAGGGCCTCTTCCAGGCGGGCGATGCCAGCTTCGTACTGGCCTTCCTTGATCAGGTCCTCGCTGTCCTCGCGCACGGCGCTGGAGCCGCAGGCGGCCAGCGCCGCGCACAGGGCCAGGAGCAGGAATGGAGCAGGCTTGCACGACTTCGAAGGCTTCATGGTGCGCTCCCGACAGACAAGGTCTGTGGCTGGTGCAGTGGCAGGTAGACCAGGCTCAGCTCGGTGGCCGAGACGCGGTCGAGGCGGTAGGTGTCGTCGATCACATCGCCCTGGCGCACGACGTAGAGCTTTTCGCCGCTCTGCAGGAAGATCTGCAGGTCGTCGCGCTCACCCATGCGGCCGATGAACTGGAACGGCAGCGCCGGGGCACTGGGGGCAACGGGCGTGGGTGCGCTGAGCACAGGTTGTTCGGTGACCGTGGCCAGGGTTTGCGGTGCGGTCCATTGCTGGCTGGGGAACAGGTCGCGTGAAGGGCTGGCGGCCTCATCGCCGGGCACGGCCGCTTGCACCTTGACGGACGTCGCGTGGGAGCGCGCTTGCCCCGCGATCGGGGCAACCGCCTCCACGCCGAACCAGTGCCCCGGCGCCCACGCCAGCACGGCGCTCAAGCCCAGGAAACCGCCCCACATCACCGCACGCTGAGTGTTCATCACGACCTCGACAGGTAAAGGGTCATGCGGACACGGCCGCTGAGTTCGCGGTCGCCGATACGCTTGCGTTGCAGCTCCAGGTCCTCGAGCACCAGGGTCGGCAGCTGGCCGCTCAAGCCCTTGAGGAAGCCGCGAATCTGCGGGTAGCTGCCACGCACCGGCAGGACGATCTGGTAGCGCGCCAGCTGTGTCCTGGGGTCGATGCCCAGGGCATATTCGCCGCGCGCCAGGCTGATGCGCTCGGCGCTGGCCAGGTGGTACAGGCGCTCGATCAGTTCGCTGGCCTCGGGTTGGCCGGGCAGTTGCTGGCGCAGCTCGTCCAGGGCCTGCTGCTCGGGCTTGGCCTGGACCTTCAGCTCGCCCCGCGCCAGGCGCTGAACCTGCACCGTGGCGTCGGCCTCGGCGGCGCGCAGCGCCCGCACGGCCTGCCACTGCGGCAGCACCGTGGCCAGGACGAAGCCCAGGGCCAGCAGGCCGACCAGCAGCGCGGCCAGCCCTGCCCGCCCCAGGCGCAGGACGGCTTCATGGAGCAACAGGCTAGGGACGCGCATGGCCGGTCTCCCAGGTGGCGGTGAGGTTGAAGCGCACCGGGTGCTCGGCCTGCCCGGCCAGCACTTCGTGGTTGAGCAAGGACACGTCCGAGAGCTGCTCGCTGCGCTCCAGGCGCTGGTGGTACTGCAGCATCGCCTCGAGGTTGCGGGCCTCGGCGCCGATCCGCAGCTGGCCCTTGCGCGCGTCGGGGGTGAGGCTGAGCAGCGCCACGTCTTCCTGGGGCATCGCCTCGAGCATGGCGAACAGCTGCTGCCAGGGCCGCTGCAGCTGCAACGAGACGCTGCGCATCTGGGCCAGGCGCTCGGCCTGCTGGCGAATCATCGCGCTGCTCTGTGGCGCGGCAGTGGCCGGGCGCCGGCCGAGCTTGAGTTCGAGCTGGTGCACGCGGCCTTCGAGGGCCACCTGCTCGCTCACCAGGTGCTGCTGGGCCAGTACCAGCACCGCCAGCGCGGCGCCGCCCAGGGCCAGCAGGGCCCAGGCTGCCGGGCCGCTGTGGCGGGGCTGGAATTCCAGGTCGAGGCGGCGCATCTCAGGCCACCGCCCGCCACATGGCGCACAGCGGGTCGGCCTCGGCGCCCGGCGGGCACAGCTGCACCGCGCCGATAGCCGAGTGCGTGCCACGGCCGGGGGCATGCAGGTACACCCGTGGTGGTTGCGCGCCGTACAGCTCGCAGGTGCGCTCGATCAGCGCCTGCAAGGCCTGGTCGTTGTCGGCGCAGCCTTGGGCCAGCACCTGCTGCCAGGCACCGCCGGCGGCCAGCAGCAACACGCTGCGGCGCGGTTCGGCGAGGACGAAGAGAAAATCGCCCGGCTGCAACTGCGCCGCGCAGCGGTTGTAGGCGGCCATCAGGTAGGGCTGCACCGAACGCAGCCTCAGCTGGTTGTCCCGACCCAGCGCCTGCAAGCCTTGCAGCAGGGCCTCGGGCAGCGCCGTGGCGATGCGCGCGGCACCCGCCGGCTCGGGCGAAAGCACGATGCGCCAGTCGTCCAGGGCCTGGCCGTAGAGGTGTTCGAAGCAGGCTCGGGCATAGGCCTGCAGTTCGCGCGGATGGCCGATGGCATCGCTCCAGGGCACCAGGCAGAAGCGGCTGTAGCGCGCCGAGAGCAGCACCTGCAGCTGCGCGCCGCGCACCGGCTGCTCGGCCAGCAGGCCGCCCAGGGCGGTCAACGCCGGGGCCCAGGCAGGCTGGGCGGCCTCGCAGGCAACCTCGCGGCTGCCCAGCCACAGGGGTTGATGAGCGTGCCAGCGACCCAGGCCGACACCCTCGGCGCCGAGCACGGCGCAGTATTTGTCAGGCGATAAATGTGACACGGTTGATCTCCTCCAAGGTGGTGCGGCCGGCGCGGACCAGGTCCAGGGCCGAGGCCCGCAGCAGGCGCAGGCCGCGCTGGCAGGCCAGCTGCTTGATCTGCCCGAGCGGGCGGCGTTCGACGATCATCTGCCGCAGGTCGTCGTCCAGGTGCAGCAGCTCGGCAATGGCGCAGCGCCCGCGGTAACCGCTGCCGCGGCACTGGCCGCAGCCCTGGGCGCGGACCAGCTGCCAGCCGCCGACCGCCTCGCGGCTAAGGCCCGAGGCTGCCAGCAGCTCGTCGTCCGCCTCGCAGGCCTGGGCGCAATGCGGGCAGGCCAGGCGTACCAGGCGCTGGGCCAGCACGGCGTTGAGCGCCGAGACGAAGCTGTAGGGGTCGACCTGCATCTGGCTGAAACGGCCGATTACGTCGAAGACGTTGTTGGCGTGGATGGTGGTGAACACCAGGTGCCCGGTGAGCGCCGATTGCACGGCGATCTGCGCGGTGTCCGGGTCGCGGATCTCGCCGACCAGGATCTTGTCCGGGTCATGGCGCAGGATCGAGCGCAGGCCACGGGCGAAGGTCAGGCCCTTCTTCTCGTTGACCGGGATCTGCAGCACGCCGGGCAGTTGGTACTCGACCGGGTCCTCGATGGTGATGATCTTGTCCACGCCATGGTTGATCTCGCTGAGCATGGCGTACAGGGTGGTGGTCTTGCCGCTGCCGGTGGGGCCGGTGACCAGGATCATGCCGTAGGGTTCGCCGGCCAGGCGACGCAGCGCGCGCAGGGTCTGCTCCTCGAAGCCCAGGGCCTGCAGCTGCACGCCGCTGACCTGGTCGCACAGCGCCTGCTTGTCGAGCACCCGCAGCACCGCGTCCTCGCCGAAGATGCTCGGCATGATCGATACGCGAAAGTCGATCTGACGCTCGCCGATGGCCACCTTGAACCGGCCGTCCTGGGGCACGCGCTTCTCGCCGATATCCAGCTCGGCCATCACCTTGATGCGCGAGATCACCTGTTCGGCAAAGGTGCTGCCGCTGGCCTTGCCGGCAGCGTTGAGCACGCCGTCGATGCGGTACTTGATCACCAGGCCCTGGCCGGTCATGCCCAGGTGGATATCGCTGGCGTGCTGCTTGAGGGCGTCGTAGAGGGTCGAGTTGACCAGCTTGACCACCCGGCTCTGGTCCTCACTGATGCTGGTCAGCGACAAGCGTTGCAGCGGGTCGGCCTCGGTGCTGGCCTCGCTGTCCTGGCCGAGGGCCTCGACGGCGTGGAAACTTTCTTCATGGCGGGCAAGGTAGGTGGCCAGGTCGGCGGCGTGGGCCAGGTACAGCGGCAGGCCTTGCAGGCAGTCGTCGATCCAGGCCAGGCGGGCACTGTCGAAGGGGTCGGCGAACACGCCGATCAGCGCGCCGTCGTGCTCGACCAAGGCGAATTCGCGCTTCAGGCATTGCGCCAGGCTGACCCGGTCAAAGGCCGGGACGCAGGCGAACAGGGCCTGGGTGGCGAGCATCGGGTAATGCAGGGTGACCGCCAGGCGCTGGGTGAAGGTGGCCGGGGTGTCGCCGCAGAGGCGCTCCAGGCAGGCCAGCAGGCGCGCTTCGCCGGCTTGCTGGCGGGCCTGGGCGATGAGGTCGCGGGGGTAGCCTCGCGCTGGGTCCAGTGGATCTGTATCGAGTGCCTGGGACATGGCCTGCGACTCCGCTCAGGGGCGGCGCCGCAGGCCAGGGGCCTTGGGCGCCGCTATTCCCCGGTGAGCAGTTGTTCGTCGTCAGGTTCGGCAGGCCTGCCACCGTTGCGTCGGCGGTCGGCCAGGACCCAGCTGCCATCGTACAACTGCAAGGGGAACGACTCGTTCCTGTTCTGGCGTCGCTCGACGAACCCCGCGGCGGGGTGGTCCGTGGCCCTGCGCTGGCGCTCGATGCCCATCAGGTCGAAGACGGCGCGGGCCAGTTCCATCAGCGGGAACGGCTTGAACAGGACATGGCTCACCCCAAGCTCGGCGGCCCGCTCACGAACCTCGGCGGTCGGGTGGGCGGTAATCAGCACGAAATGGCACTGCCTGTTCCTGCGCACGGCCTCCAGGACCTGAAACCCCTCCATGTCGGGCAAGCGGTAATCCAGCACGATCACGTCCGGTGCCAGGCTCGTGGCCAGTTCGATGCCAGCGGCACCGTCGTGGGCGAGATGGACCTGCAGGCCTTGCGCCTGCAAATACGCCTGCAGGTTCTGCGCAAGGGTCTGTTCGTCATCGACTACCAGTACTCTGTTCACCAAGGTCCACTCCCCTGAACTGCCCGGTTCCCCGGTCTGCGAAGTGCGGCCTTGTAGAGGCTTGAGCAGGCTTCGTGCCAGGCATGAAAAATCATCGCACACCGCTGTTAAGTCACTGATATTGCTTAAACTACTTTGCCGCTTTGGGCCGCGCGAGCGGGCGGTTCCCCACAACCGGGGAAGCTGATGGCACATTGCCCTGCGGCGATTCCCCAACACTGGGGAATCGCCTTGGCTAGCCCCTCAATCGGCGCGCTCCACTGTAGCCCAATCACGC
Organism: Pseudomonas muyukensis; assembly: GCF_019139535.1. NCBI lineage: Bacteria > Pseudomonadati > Pseudomonadota > Gammaproteobacteria > Pseudomonadales > Pseudomonadaceae > Pseudomonas > Pseudomonas muyukensis. Next base: position 3,539,686 of record NZ_CP077073.1, read on the forward strand.
AAACGTTGGCGCGCCGCTTGCCGCGCCTGGGCCTGCAATTGCGCGACAAGCGCATCCCTGGCCAGGCGCAGGCCGTGTTCAGTTGAGACAGAAGTATTATCACTTTGGTTCTGCTTTGCTTGCAGTGCTTGCCCATTGGCTTGATGGAAGGCGGCGATTTCGGCGGCGCTGGGCTCGGCGATGACGGTCAGCCGGGCATAGGCTTGCTGGGCGGCCAGTTCATGACGAGTGTAGTCCGCGAAGCCCGGGCGATCGAAGCCCGCCTCCTGCAGCCGCCGCTCGAACAGCGCCGGGCTGGCGAACGCCGCTTCCACTGCGGCCACCTGGGCCTGGACCTGCGCGTCGCTGATCTCGATGCCCTGGCGCCGCGCCTCCTGCCACAGCAGCTCCTTGTCGATCAGCTCATCCAGCGCCTGGTCGCGCAGGCGCTTGTACAGCGTGGGGTTGCGGATGCTGGTCAGCGCCCGGCCCTGGGCCTGGAGGTAGTCGCTGAAGTAGCGCTCCAGGCGCAGCACGCCGATTTCCACGCCGTTGACCCGCGCCACAGGCTGCTCGGCGTAGCTCAGCTGGGCGAACAGCAACAGGCAAAGCAACATTCTCATCAGCGCATCCTCGCTACCAACCTGTAGAAGCCAGCCTTGCCGGCGAACCCTGGGACGCCCCGCCCCCGCGCCAGATCCTGGATTCGTTCATGGCATCTGCGCCGCTGCACGATACGGCGCCACCTCGACAAACCGCGGCCCCGGCAAGCTGACCGCCACCACATGGGCACCTGCCAGGCCCTGGCGCCGCCCCGGGCCAAACCCCAGCAACGGGGTCAGCCCGGTGTCGACGTCATGCAACTGCTCCAGGGCCGCCAGCAACTGCTCGCGGCTGGCATCGCGGCCAACCTGCTGCAACGCCTCCGTCAGCAGCCGCCAGGCACACAAGGTGCTGACCTGCAACGAGGCCTGCCGGGCATCCAGCCCCTGGCGCCGCTGCATCCCGGCCAGGGCCGCCCTGCCCTGCGCGGTCCAGTCGCCGGGCACGAAGGGGTAAGCCAGGAACACCCGCTGCGACCACTGCGCCGGCAAACCTGGCACGGCACTGGCCACTTGCGCCGAGGCCGCGAACAGATAGGGGGTGCGCCCAACGGCCTGCAAGCGCCCGGCCAGCTCGGCGAAGGCCTGGGCTCGGCCCACAAAGACGATGCCCTCGCCCGCGGCCTGGGTGGCGACGGCCTCTTGCGGCGGCGGTGGCGACCACCCCAGCTGCTGCAGGCGCTGGCGCAAGGCCTCGGCGTCGGCGGCCTGGTCGGCTCCGGCATAGACGATCTGCAGGTTCTCCAGGCGCAAGGTTTCGCGGGCATGCAGCGCAACGCTGAGCAACTGTTCGGGCACGCTGGGCAAGGGGTCGAATACCAGGCTGGCGCCGCCTGTACGAGGCGTGCTGCCAATCAACGGCACGCCCGCGCGCTCCAGGGCCTGGGTCTGGAGCAGCGGCGCCACGGGCGCGACCAGCGCGAACACCTGTTGTTGCAACAGCGCCTGCAATGCCTGCTGGGTGCTGACCGGGTCGTATCCCGGATCCTGCACCACCAGTTGCACGCGCCGGCCATGCACGCCGCCCAGCCGGTTCAGTTGCTCGACACTATCCTCCAGCACTGCGCGCACCACCCGCCCAGCCTCAGCCAGCGGCCCCTGCTGCGGCAGCAGGGTGCCCAGGCGCAAGGTGTTCTCTTGCACGCCGGGATCGCGTTCCTCGCCCAGGCGCTTGAGGTAGGCCGTGAGGTTGCGCTGGTCGGCCAGGGTCAGCTCGAAGCGCGGCATCGCCGGGTCGAGGCGGTTGCCGGCAGGGTCGATGCCGCTACGGATGACGCGCGCCAGGCTGGCGTCGCTGTAGGCCGGGTAGCGCCGGCTATTGCTTTCGCGCTCGCCCTGGCCCAGCGCCAGGCGCTGCCAGTCCAGGCTCGGCGGGCGCACCCCGCCTTCGCTGCGGCCACGGCCATCGTTGCCGTGGCAACTGGCGCAAGGCAGCACGCTGGCCGGCACGCTGATGTCGCTGGCGCCGACCCGGGCGGTGAGTTGGGCGTCGCTGCTGGACAGGCCTTCGCGGTACAAGCGTTTGCCGGCTTGTTCGTTCGCGCTGAGGTCAAGGGCCACAGCGGGGCCCTGGGACGCCAGGCAGTAGATAAGAGCCATCATCCATGAAAGCCCCAAGCGAAACCTTGGGGGAGCGGCCTTGCGTCGCGCAAGGGGCGCGCGGCGACTTCGGGATGTCAGCACAGACACATGAATCGCCGGGGCTGCGTCGCAGCCCTTTCGCGACGCAAGGCCGCTCCTACAGGCGTTGCGCCAGCGCTCGACAATGTGTTGCCACAGCGACCGGGCCATGGCTGCTATCGCCCGGCCAGGGGTTGGGCCAGCAGTTGCAAGCGCTGGGCAATGGCCGCAGGCGGCGCGTCTGGGCGGATCTTGCTCCAGCGCTTGCCCGCCACGTCGCCGGCGATCAGCTGGGTCGAGTGCTGTTCAGGGCTGGGCAGGAACTGCCCCAACCGCCCGAGCACCAGCTCGACGCTGGCCTTGTCGCCTGTGAGGAACAGCCAGTTCGGTCCATCCACCCCCTGCTGGCCGGCAAAGGCCTTGAGCACCTCGGGGCTGTCGTTGAGCGGGTCGCTGCTCACCGAGACGAAGGTCACCTGCGCCGCCAGCGCCGGCCCCATGGCCTCGCGCACCTCGCGCAGCTTGCGGGTGATCAGCGGGCAGGCATCGTTGCAGTGGGTGAAGATCACATTGAGCATCACCACCTTGTCCTTGAGCACATCGCTGTAGAAGCGCAGCGCGCGGCCGTTCTGGTCTTTGAGCACGGTATCGGTGAACCAGGCCTGCGCATCGCGGGTACCGCCGCCGCTGACCATCGGCTGCGGCGCAGGTTGCGCGGTCGGGGCGTGGCCCTCGTGGGCCAACGCCATCGAGGTGAAGATCCACAGGCAGGCCGCCAGCACCAGCCAGTCGAGGCTGCGCATGCGTGAAGTGTGGCTACTCATGGTTGAGCCTCCTGGCCGGCGATGGCCGTGCTCTTGGCATGCACCCGGCGGGCGCCGAGGCGGTTGATCTCGGTGACCAGCACGTTGGGGTCGGTGAAACCGTAAAAACGTGTCCAATGGCCACTGCGCCCGTCACCGACCAGGATCAGCGGCGGGTGCTCGCTGAGGTTGGCGCTGAAACTGCCCAGCCCCTTGAGGGTTTCGCTGATGGCGTAGGGCGAGCCGGTCAACCAGCTCCAGCCCGGCCCGTGCTGGAAGGCCCGGGCATACCCGGCCAGGCGCTTGGCATCGTCGCGCTGCGGGTCGATGCTGATCGACACCAGGCGGATCTCCTCCCCCACCCGACCGCCGAGCTGCTGCTGGACCTTGCTCATGATCGACGACACCACCGGGCACACCGTGGTGCAACTGGTGTAGATGAAGCCCATGACCACCAGGTGGTCGCCGACCAGGTCCTGTTCCAGGCGCACCGGCATGCCGTCCTGGTCAAGCAGCGGCACATCGGCGAAGCGCACGCTGGCCTTTTCCTGGCGGGCGGCGGGCGGCTCGGCGGGCTTGGCGCCGTGCTCATGGCCGGCATGGGCCAGGGCCAACGGGCTGGCCAGCAACAGGCTCAAGCCCAGCAGGGTGATGGCGGTGGGTCGATTCATCGCAGGCTCCTGGGTTCCCCTTGGGAAGCGGTAGGCGTCGCCGTGGCCGGCAGCACGCGCAGGCTGGTGTAGTTCTCTTCGGCGAAGGTGCGACCAAGGCTGGGCGACTGCACGTGCAGGTACCAGGCGCCGGCCTCGGCCAGCTCCAGCGCGGCCTGGTAGACCCCCTCGCCCATGTCCACCAGTTGCACGTTGCGCGGCAGCGACGAGGGCGCGAGGAAGTAGCGCAGGGTCAGGTCGCTCAGGCCGGTGCGCGGCTGCCCGTCCTCGCCGAGGATGCGCACCCGGGCCAGGTACGGGCTGTGCTGGCGCGCCAGCTGGTCGGCACCGATGAACTCGGCATGCACGCGCTTGTGCAGGCTGGACTGCGGCAGCGCCGCCACTTCGGTGCTGAAGCAATGGATGATCTGCGGCTGGTTGAGCAGGAACGCCACATCGAAGGTGCCGGCGGCCGGCAGTTTCACCGTCGAGCCATACACCCCCGGCGCCACCTCGCGCAGGCTGCGGTCGATGACCATGGCCGCGCGGGCCTGCTGGCCGCGGTTGTTGTAGCCGGACATCGGCGCGTTCATGCCTTCGGCGTAGAAGTAGGTGGTGTTGTCCACCGGGTTGACCACGAACACCGCGTTGTCGTCGCGCGACACGCTCACGCCCTGGGCCAGTGGCAGGTCGCCGGCCTGGCGCGGCGCCGCGGGCCCGGCCTCGAAGCCCTGGACGATCGGCTCACGGCCCTGGCCGAGGCTGGCCAGGTTGATCATGCTGACTTTCGCCGAGGCCAGGCCGCGCACGTAGGCATAGCCCTTGGTGAAGGTCAGCTGGTAGGGCTCGGCGGCCACCGGGATGCGGTGGAGCAACTGGTCGTTGCTGGCATCGATCACCAGGGCCTGGTTCTCCAGGGTGTTGAGCACCACGCCATAGCGCCCGTCGCGGCTGAAGCGCATCGGCCCCAGGCCCTGCTCGGCCTTGACCTTGTGGCGCAACTGGTGGCTGCGGGCGTCGATCACCCACACCACGCCCTCCTCGCCATCGACCACATACACCGCCTGGGACAACGGCGAATAGGCCACCGCCAACGGCTGGCGGCCGACCTCGAGGGTTTTCACCAGGCGCATCTGGGCGATGTCGATGACGCTCAAGGTGCCGGCGTCGCGGTTGCTGACGAAGGCGTACCGCGAGTCGGCGCTGAAGGCGATCTCGTGGTGGCCGGAGCCGGTGGCGAACGATTTGAGCGTGGTGCGGCTGGGCACATCGATCACCGTCACCCCGCCCTTGGCCGGATCGCTGCTGTTGTTGCCCACCCACAGCAGGCGCTGGTCAGGTTGCAGGGCCACCCGCAGCGGCTGTTCGCCGGCCTCCAGGGTGGCCACGCGGGTGAAGGTCTCGGTGTCTATCAACGCCACCTGGTTGCGTTCGGGCATGGACACGAACACCTGCTTGTCGTCGCCGGTGGCCACCCAGTCCATGGGCCGGCCGGGCAGGTCGATGCGCGCCAGGGTGCTGGTGACCCCGCCCACCGAAACCGTGGGGTCGATCACCGTGAGGCTGGCGTCCTTGTTCAGCACCAGCAGGAAGTAGCTGTTGAGGTCGAGCAAGGGTCGGGCGCCGATGCTGCTTTTGAGGAACAGCGCCACCCGTGCCTTGCAGCTGCTGTCGCGATCACCGAGCGGGGCCGCTTGCGCCGGGTCCAGCCAGGCACCGGGGGCCATGCCCGAGAGCGGCTGGCCGCTGGCCTGGTCGCTGAGCTTGAAGCGGATGCTGGCGAAGTCGCCCTCGCGCAGTTCGCTGCCGCTCAGGGGCCGCGCCTCGAACTCGACGGTCACCCCGTCGCGGCTGAGGCGATGCAGGGCCTGGGGATCGGCGGCCTCCTGCAACAGCTCGCGGGGGTCGCACCAGAGCTTTTCGTAGGCGATCCCCAGGCCGATCAGCGCGCTGCCCAGCAGCAGGCCCAGGTATACCGGGCGCAGCTTGCGGTTCATGCCGGCACGCGAGGGGTGGGGAGTTCGAGGGGGCTGAGCATGCTGCACCTCCACAGGTTCAAGGGGTCTCTGAAGGGGTGCAAGCAAGCGTTGTGCCATGAAATAAAGGCTTTTTAATCAATGGCTTGGATCTTGGGTGGTCGAGGATGCTGGGGGGGGTGACCCAAAGCCGGGGGGCGCAAGTGTTCGCCGAGAAAGTTGCAGCGCCTGGTAGATCGAGCGCCGCCCGCGCGGCGCATCGCGGATGAATCCGCTCCTACATTGGTTGCAACGTGGCCATGCCTGATAGGCCATGGTTGTCAGCCTTGTGCGCTCGACGCGTTTTTGCGTGGGCGTTGCCGCCGCCCCGCCTTTCTTGCGCCCTGCGCCAAGGCTGGCAACCATGGCCTGACAGGTTCGGTACGTTGCAACAGATGTAGGAGCGGATTCATCCGCGATGCGCCGCACGGGCGGCGCTCGGTTTCATAGGCGCTGCACTACTTTCGGCAAACACCTGGCGGCCTCCCCCAACGCCTCCCCCAACGCCCGCAACTCCCCCCCCCCTACTGCCCCGACGCCACCGCCGGCGGCGCTTCATTGGTCACCCGCAACAACCCCCACAACCCCGACGTATTCCCATACGCCGCATAATCCCGGTACAGGTAATCCCCCGGCAGCGCATTCGCGCCCCCGGCACTGGGCAGCATGAAGCTGAAGTGCGCCGCCGGCAGCACGCTCTCCTGGGCGCCGATGTACATCGCCATCGGGTTGTAGCCAAAGCGCACCGAGCCAATCCCCGGCAGCCCCATCGGATAGCCCTCGACATCATTCTTCTCGGCCTGGAAGTTGTGCAGCGGCCAGACATGCCCATCGAGCTGGTAGGTCATGCCGCGGCTCCCGCCGCTGGGCATGACGATATGGTTGCGCACTGGCTGCCCGGGCTTGGCGTACAGCACCGGGGTCTGCGGGTCACCGCCAACCAGGGCGTTGCTATAGGCCATGTGCGCATTGGGAATATCGGCAAAGCCCAGCCCGTCGGCATGGCCGAACGGCGAGTCCGGGGCCATGCCGAAGCGCAGCCACAACGGCTCGGTCCGGTAGTTCACCGCCATGTTGCCGTTGTCCTGCGGGTCACCTGCCGCGCCGTTGCCCTCGGTGTTGATCCCCGCCACCGGGGCGCCGTCGGCCCAGCGCATGTTCAGCGCCCGCTGCCACACCGTGACGAAGTCGCGGTAGTCGGCCTGGCCGCTGACTTTTACCGTGGCCTGGGCGCGGCTGGCGTTGTCCTCGGTCCAGGTCGCGCCCTGCGGCAGGATGCTCATCGCGCCCACCAGGCCCTTCTGCGGCTGCTTGATCACGTCCGCCGGGGTCAGGTTGAGGCCGCCGAACTCGATGGCGGTGGTGTTGATGTTGTCCACCGTGCGGCCCAGTTGCAGGGTCGGCTTGCCTTCGCGCTCCAGGTGCCCGGCATAGTACTGGTACACCTTGCTCGGGTAGGCGCCGCTGCTGCCAGTGCGCGGCGCCACGGTCTGCACCGGGTTGAGGCCGACGTTGACACCATCGGACTTGGTGATGTCGTAGGCCAGCAGTTGCGCGTGCAAGCCCACCTGGCTGGACGGACGCATCAGGTTGTTGGCGAAGGCCGTGGCGCCCTCGCTGTCGAAGCGGTCGCGCTTGACCACGTTGTGCATCACCGCGGTGCTGGGCAGGTCCGGCATCATCAATGGCAGGCGGTTTTCCAGGGTGACGCTGATGCAGTCGCCGGCATTGGCGCGCAGGATCAGCGGCTCCACCGGCACGCCGGGCTTGAGCTTGCCAGTGCCTGGGTCGAGGTCGGCCTTGCGCACATAGAGGATGGCCGTCGGGTCGTGCAGCGGCGCGCTGTGGCCACCGACGGTGAAGGTCTCGCCATCCTCGGGGTCGACCCCGCTAACCAGCGGGATGCTGGTACGCCGGCTGTTGAACACCAGGGTGCCGCCATTGGCCTTGAGCGCCCCGCCAACGTGCTGGCCGACGCCATTGGGGTCGTTGATGGCCAGGTTGTGGCGGTTTTCGAGGATGTCGTTGGCCAGCGCCGCGACCACTTCGTAGCTGCGCTTGACCGTCGGCCGGGTGCCGATGCCATTGGCGTTGGCCGTGGTTTTCGGGCAGATGCCGTCGAAGTTCACGGTGTTGCGCATGGCCACCGGCTGTGGGTTGTTGGGCAGTGGGAACAGGTCGGCGCGTTGTGCGGTGTAGTTGCGCATGATGCCCCAGATACCGTTCCAGTAGCCCTCGAGCGCCGCGTCCAGCGAGTACAGGTAGTCGCCGTTGCTGGCCGCGGAACTCGAGATCATCGACACCGGCGCCATGAAGCCCAGTTGCTCGGAAATGCCGATCATCTGCGAGGACTTCCACCCCGAGTTGGAGCTGTTGCCGAAGCCAGAGCCATTCTGTAGCCACTTCACCCCGTGCAAGGTGACGTTGTGTTCCTCTTCGTGGCCACCGGCGTGCATGCGCAGGCGCACGTTATCACCCGAATAGGTGCGCAGCATCGGGGTGAACGGGTCGCCCGGCTCGCTGCCGGCCTTGTTGATATGCGGCGGGAACAAGGTGGTGCCGCCCGTGGGGCCGACCGCCTGGGTGATCGCCGAGGGCGCCAGGTTCATCGCCGGGATGGCCCGGTCGGTGCGGGTCTGCAGGGCGTAACCAAGGTCGCCGCCAGGCCCGTCGGCCTGCATGCCGCGCTTGCCGTCGGGGCCGACCTTGTTCGGGTCGAACACCCGCAAGGCCAGGGGCTCGTTGCGGTAGTTGACGACGAACATGCCGGGGTCGTCCACCGAGATCGCCTGCGGGCAGGGCCGAGTCGGGCAGCCGGGGTTGATACCGCCGCGTGCCTCGACAATGGCCTCGAGCAGGTTGGAGGCCTTGCCGCGCACCGGCGGGTTGATGGCGTAACGGAAACTGTCGGCGGTGGCCGGGTAGGCCTGGCCGTCCGGCACGCCGTTGGGGCCGGCGCCAACGTACACGCCGGCTTCATAGGCGTGCTGGAAGTCGCTGTATTCGAGGAAGAACTCGCGGTAGCTGTCGTTCTTGCCATCGCCATCGTGGTCGCCGGTCTGGATCACCGCCTGCCACGAGGTCGGGCCGCCGTCCTGGCGGGTGGCCGGGTTGTACAGTTGCTCGCCGGTCTCGGCGTGGTACCAGGTGGAGCCGGCGGGCTCGGCCAGCACGGTGGCGTACAGGCCCAGTTGCTGGTGGGTCGAGGGGCCGAGGTGGTCGTGGGTGAAGATGGTGCCCAGGCCACGGTCGACGTTATGCACGTTGACCAACGGGTCGGCGAACCAGCGCTGCATGGCGGTGCGCGCACCGAGCCAGTCGGCACGGCCGAAGCGGCCGAAGTACGGATGCTGCTTGGCTTTCGGGCAGGCCGCGGTGCCATCGCGGGCATCGCCCTCGCTGCAATTGTTGAAGCTGCGGATGGCATGCACGCGCTCGACCACGCTGCCGGGCGAGAGGATACCGTCCTCGTAGTTCCAGCCGTTGGCCGAACCGTCGGCGGCAGTCAGGTCCCACTTGGGCAGGTGAATATGCTGGCCGATCACGTCGGTGGGGGTGCGCACCTGGTAGTCGTCCATCTCGTAGAACGACGGGATCAGGTTGGTGTGCACGTACTGGGTGCAGTCGAAGGTGTTCATGCGCATCACCAGCGGCTCTGGCGGGCGCTGCTTGGTGATCACCGGCCAGGCGTCCTCCCACAGGGCGAGGATGCGCGCCTGCGGGAAGTGATAGCCGACCTTGTTGTACACCGCATCGAACTGGATGTTGGCGGCCTTGTACAGCCGCGGCCGGTCGGCGGTGAAAGTGGAGGCGCCACGGAAACTCATGCCGGTGAGGCTCTCGCCGCTGAAAAACTCGCCCACCCCGGACGCCTGGGTCAGGCGCTTGCCACGGTCATCCATGCACGGCTCATAGAATGGCGCGCCGGCGGTGGGCAAGGCGCCGTTGGTGCGAAAAGCCCTGGCCACCGGCTGGCTGCCGGGGATCAGGGCAAAGCTTGGATGCTCGGCCTTGGCGTGGAACTGCATGGCCGCCTGTTCGACCTCGGTGCCCTCTTCGGGCAAGTAGATCGGCTTGGCCTTGTGCACCACCTTGGAAAAATCCAGCTTGGTGGTGGTGGTCACGGCATCCCCACCGGCAGACACACCGTCGAGGGTGTGCCGGCCCAGGCCGCCGTCCCAGCCGTCGACCTGGTTGGGGTCAAGGTTGGCCCACAGGGCCTTGCCGCTGTCCTTGAGCTGACGGGCCAGGGCCGGGTCGAGCATGTCCAGCGGCGGGGTCGGCGGGCGTTGGCCGACGCTGCTTTCCATGCCGCCGATCCAGAACGGGTAACCGGGGTTCTTCAGCGTGCCGTCGGCATTGCGGTTGCCCTCGCTGCGGTCGACCAGGGCCAAGGAGCCGACCGCGCGTGGCGCGGCGGGCTCAGCGGGATGATCGTCGCCCTGCTCCTGGTTATCGTCATGCCCGGCGAGCAGGGTTTCGGACAGCTTGGGCACCACGCTGACCTTGCCCGGCATCGGCGCCATGGCCTTGCCCGGCAACGGCACGATGGCCGGGATCGGCGTGCCGGCGACGATCTCGCCGTCCGGCAGCGCCCGGGCACCCAGGGCCGGCTTGCCGCTGCGCAGGGCGAACGGCGTGGTATGGAAGCCGTTTTCGCCCTCGCCGCTGACGGCCAGCCGGGTGCCGGGCTCGAACACATCGTGCACCCGCCACATGGCCCACATGCCCTGGGCGAAGTGCGGGTAGAAGTGGCAGTGGTAGATGGCATCGCCCGCCACCCGGTTGCGGTTGCCCGAGCCGCCGTTGGCGATCTCGTAGGTGTAGCCCACCCCGGGGCCGATGCCCTGGGCATCGATGTAGTCGGAGTTGTCGTCGTTGGGGTTGAACAGCCACTGGTGCCCGTGCAGGTGGAAGATATGCTGCTCGTGGCCATTGTGGGTGTTGCGAAACTTGGTGAAATCGCCGATGTAGCTGTGGTGCACGTTGGCCGGTTCGGCCGGGTACAGGGCCATGCTCGCCTTCACCCCGATGGCGCTGGCCGGCGGTACTTCGCCTGGGCGGATATGCTCGAGGCCGACGTTGGCCGGGATGTCCACCAGGGTGCCGATGTCACCGACGGTATGGGCGCTGAGGAAAAACTCCTCGTAGGCGCACGACAGGCAGTCGTGCATCGGCCCCACCCCCAGGCGATTGGCCACCACCTCGGCGCCCATGCCGCCGGAGCCGTAGTTGATCATGAACGAGTCGCGGGTCGGCTCCAGCACATGGCCCATCACCGGGTCGGCCCAGTAACCGGGGAAGGCCTGGGTGCCGGCGACTTCGTCGGCGAACTGCGAGGCGAAGTCGCGAAACGCCTCGAGCCGGTTGGGCAACGCCGGGTTGCGCTTGCCGACGCTTTCCAGCGGGTAGGTATTCTTGGGGAAGCTGCCGTCGGGGTTGGGGCCCATGACGATGGCATCGGTCTCGCTGTTGATGATCTCGTTGCCATCGACCATGGCGATGATCGGCTTGCCGGCCTTGCCTTCGGCGATCCACGGCTGGCTTTGCGGGTAGCGCGCCGCGTAGTCGATCACCGGCTGGCCGGTGGCGGTGCGGCCAGTGGTGGCCAGGCGCATTTCCTCCTCGGTCAGGGTGTTGCGATAGGTACGCCCGGCCTTGGGCACCACCACCACCTGGCCGAACAGGCCGTTGGCGACGTTGCCGGCATTGCCCTCGCCGCCGAACGGCGCGCCGCGACTGGAGGCGGCGAAGGCGCCTTCACGCTCGGCATACAGGGTGTAGCTGCGGGTGCTGCCCGGGGCCACCAGGAAGTTGCCGTTGCGCCCGGTGTTGGCGGCGATGTCGGCGATGCTGTTGACCGCCTGCATGCCGTTGACCTGGAAGCCCACGTGACGGTCGCTGACCTGTTGGTCGGCGATGAAGTGCTCGCCCCCCTCGCCGTCCGGCAGCTCGAGTTCCTCGCCCTCCTCGCCTTCTGGCTCCTCGGGCTCGATGCCGTGCTTGTTGGGGTTGGCCTGGTAAGCCAGCAGGTTGGTCAGGTTGACCGTCAGGCAATCACCGGCGGCCACCCGCAGCACGATCGGCCGCGGGCGCTTGTCCGGGCGCAGGGTGACCTTGCCCGGCACTGCGGCGCCGCCGTTGCTCAGCAGCACCTGGCGCTCGTCCACCACGTCCTGGCGCAGGGCGAACAGCATGCCGTTGGCGTTCTGCGCGCCGAGGCGGTTGAACATCAGTGGCTGGTCCAGGGCCACCACGTTGGCCACCAGCGTGCGCTGGCACTGCACGGCCGCCTCGCTGCTCGCCTGCCAGGCGAGCAGCGCCAGCAGCAATGAGGACAAGGCCGGGCCTTTGCGGGGGGTCGACATGGGGCACCTCCGGGACGCAGGGATTCTGCGGGGAGCCGGAGCAAGGCCCGTGCCAGGAAATTTATCTGTATTTTTCAGTTAGTTAAGAACAAGCAGTCGCGATCCAGGGGAACTTGCCCCACTGCCACAACCGGAAGTGGGGATCCGCTGGCACCGGCTGCGCCGGTGTTCGCCGGCAAGGCCGGCTCCTACAACGCTATCTGCGCCATCCCTACCCCGCGTAGGCGCCAGCCTTGCTGGCGAACCCGGCAACGCGGTCCCCACAACGCCCAATCACCCCGATAGCATTTAATGATTGAACGCCCCCACGCAGGTGCAGTAAGCTCGGTCTCGATCACTGGAGAGCAACATGTCGAAACAATCCTGCAACCCCGCCCATCACACCGGTCGCGCCGCGCACCGCGTGCTGGCCGTTGCCGGTCGTAACGCTGTCGCCTCGTTTTATTTTGGGTATTGGTTTAGCCACTAGGCGCCGATCCCCATCCGGCGCCCACCTTCGAGGGGCCGCCGAACATGAGAATACTCAAACCCCCGGTCGGCTCCCCGACCGGGGGTTTTGTTTTTCCGGGCCTTCACACACCGATTCAGCTTGAGGACAGATCCATGAACTACACCACCTATTACCGCACTTTCGCCTGGCGATTTAGCCAGTTCCGTTCGGGCCAGCCTGCCGCCTCCGTTCGGTCGATTTCCGGTGGCATTGCCGCACAAACACCCCTTTCGACGATCTGTCGAACACCTCGATAGGGCCGACCGCGCGGGCCAGAACCCGCTGTCCGCCCAAGGAAGAACACGCCATGCAAGCCACCCACCTCGCCCTGCCCCTGACCCAGCCGCAAGCGGCCAACACCACCGTCAGCCAGCGCCTGCCCAGCCCACACCTGCTCAAGCAGCAGATGCCGCTGTCCAGCGAACTCACCCAGCAAGTCCAGGCCCAGCGCCAGGCGATCCGCGCCATTCTCGAAGGCCGCGACGAACGCCTGCTGGTCGTGGTCGGCCCCTGCTCGCTGCACGACCCGCGCTCGGCCCTGGAATACGCCGAGCGCCTCGCCGCCCTCAGCCGCGAAGTCGATGACCGACTGCTGCTGGTGATGCGCGCCTACGTGGAAAAACCGCGCACCACCGTGGGCTGGAAAGGCCTGGCCTACGACCCGCACCTCGATGGCAGCGACGACATGCACGCCGGCATCGCCCTGTCCCGCGGGCTGATGCTGGGCATGCTCGAACGCGGCCTGCCGGTAGCCACCGAACTGCTGCAGCCGATGGCCGCCGGCTACTTCGACGACCTGCTGGGCTGGGCCGCCATCGGCGCACGCACCACCGAATCGCAGATCCACCGCGAGATGGTCAGCGGCCTGGCGCTGCCGGTAGGCTTCAAGAACGGCACCGACGGCGGCGTCGCCATCGCCTGCGACGCCATGCGCAGCGCCGCGCACCCGCACCGGCATTTCGGCATGGACGCGCAAGGCCATCCGGCGATCATCGAAACCCTGGGCAACCCGGACACCCACCTGGTGCTGCGCGGCGGCCACCAAGGCCCGAACTACGACGCGCAGAGCATCGCCCAGGCGCGCCAGGGGCTGGCCAAGGCCGGGCTGCCGGCACGGATCATGGTCGACTGCAGCCACGCCAACAGCCGCAAGGACCCAGCACGCCAGCCGGCAGTGTTCGAGGAAGTGTTGCAACAACGTTTGGCCGGTGACCGTTCGATCGTCGGGATGATGATCGAGGGGCACCTGTTCGAGGGCTGCCAGGCGCTGGGCAAGGGCGCGCTGCAATACGGGGTGTCGATTACCGATGGGTGCCTGGGTTGGGAGGCCACCGCCGCGTTGTTGCGAGGGGCAGCGCAACGGCGTTGACGCCTGCGCCTCGATGTGAGCGGCGCGCAGGGCTCGAAGCCGTGCGCGCCGCTCACGGGTGTTGACATCAGGGTGCGTCAGGCGTCCAAAGGTGCAACGACCAACACCGGGGCGGTTCGATTGAACAGCGCAAGGCCTTTTTCTTTTTCAAGGTGCATGTTCGTCCAATACTGGGTCCAGTTGAAGTTATAGGGCGGCTGGTTCGGGTGAGCAAAGGACTGCTGCCACCAATGCCAAGTAATGAAACCGCGCACCGACTCCCACCCTACCCACGGCAGGTTATTGCCGAACGGGTGGGTATAGACACGCGCAAGATCGTACCAGTGGTCGCGCGTCATGACGGTGCGGGCCTTGTTGCCATGGTTGTTGCTGAGCCAATCCCTGTATTGGTAGATGTTGAACACGCCAGGCAATTGCTCCACCTTCCATATGTTGCTCACCACTACCTTATAAGTAACCGCCACCGTTGTTACCGTATCGCGCACGGTGATGGTCGTGGAGCCATTGCCTTCGCCAACTACCAGGCCATTGCCATCTACCTTCGCTACCTTGGTATTGCCCGATTCGTAGCTATAATGGCCACTCCCTCCCCTCGCCTGGCGTGTCTCAGTATTACCCAGTGACTCCTTGCCGCTTCTCGGCCTACCGGGTAGTTTCACCGACAGCCCACTCAGTATCATCTCACTGGTAGCCAGGCCCAGGGCTGGCATCACGGTGAACTCCAGCGGAGCGGAACGCCCCAGCTCCTGCCCCTCGTTTATCACCCTATAGCGCACAGTCACCCTGCGCCACTCGTTGCCTCTGAACTGTTCTTCCGGCAGCTTGATTTCGATGTTTCCGGTAGCGCCAAATTGCCCTGGGAATGACGGAGAGTCCTTGTCTCCATTGTTCATCCAAAGTTCCACGTGCGCGTTCTCCAGCCCTGCCACGAACGGCACGGTGAAGCTCACCTCGGTGCGCTGCGGGTTCAGGTAAAGCAGGTCGCCCAACACATCGGCAGAAGTGGGCTTGAGCAAGTCGAAGGCGCTGGCTGTGCTGATATTCAAGAACAGCCGCCTCGAGGTGCCGAATGCAGTGTTATCGCGGAACACGTTGTAGAAGAACCGGACGCGGTCGCCAATATGGTCCTTTAGCACCTGCGCCGCGCTAGCGAACGGCACGTGGTAGTTGATTTCCGTGTCCCTGATGGTCACCTCGTCAAGCCTGGCATACGGTAGCTCAGTCCCGTCGGCCCGCATGATGACGTAACCGATCCTGACCACATCATTGGTGTCGAAGTCGAGATCGTTGGCACGCAGCCTAAGAACGAGCCCACTCGGATGCACAGCGCCCACGCCAATTGCGGTGCGAATGCGACTAGCGTCGTTGACCACACCGTTATACACCCACAATTCCGGGAACACCGCAGCGTACTCCGGATAAACCTCGGTCGTCTCGGACCACCCCTTCGCGGCCTTGTTCTCGACCACATCCTGTACGGTCCATTGCACCGTCCATTTTTTACGCCCGCGCAGGCTAGCCAACTGCAGGCCCGTCAAGGTAAAGCGCAGGTCTTCGGTGCCGCCACTGGTCACGGTGAAGGTGAAGTGCAAATTTTCAACTGCGAGGGTGATCTTGTCGTTTTTGCGTCTGTTGTCGTAAGTGGCAATGGTGAAGCTGACCTCATCCTCGTTGTTCAGCCGCCTCGGCAGCGCCACCTTGAGCGCAGGTAGCTGCTTGTCGCCACCCGGAATCGAGGTCTTGTAGAGCACCTTGATCGCCGGGGAAGTCTCCTGGTTACCGCTAGGCTGCCTGATGAACCTCGTGTACCAGACTAGCTCCACCCCCTCCGGCGCAGGTACCGGTGGCATTTCATTTTCGAGCACCCATTTAAGGATGTCCTCAGTGGGGTCTAGTTCAGTGATTGGGTGTATTGACTTGCCTGTCTCTGGGTTCGCACCCTCGGGGTGGCAAAAGTGATGAGCCTCGCCCAGCTGAAGGTTCTCAGGGCGCTGCAGGAGGATCGGCAAGCCTTTTTCGTTGTTAAAAACCATGCTCCGATTAATACCGATGATGGCGTTTTCATCATTCGGAAGCTCGATCAGTGGCAGGGGCTGCGCGGGCCATACCCCCGCATCATTGAGGCTGATGCTGTTAGGCCATACCATGCGCCTGAACTTGTCACGTTCGTTGAGCTCATCGCTGATCACCATCAAACCCAGGCCATCCTGCGGCCCTTCCGTGCCTGGCCTCGGCACTGGGTCCGCTGCTGGCGCGGGGGTTCCTGTTTCTTCGACCAAGTCCTTGAACCTGCTCATCTCGATCATCTCCAATATGCCGGGGGTGGGTTGGCTCCTCGGCCCATTGCACTGCACGCCCCTTGACGGCACAACTGGTAGAAATAACAGGTCGAGGGCTCCAGCACGCTGCCAAGACATCGCTTTTGGGCTACCCTGTGCCTTTTTACTCAAGGAGTTACCCCATGGCCCGCGCCACTGCCCGTCACATCCTCGTCAGCAGCGAAGACAAGTGCAACGAACTCAAGGCCCAGATCGAAGCCGGTGCCGACTTCGCCGAAGTCGCCAAGGCCAATTCCACCTGCCCGTCCAGCCGCCAGGGCGGCGACCTGGGTTCGTTCGGCCCGGGCCAGATGGTCCGTGAGTTCGACACCGTGGTGTTCAGCGCGCCGCTGAACGTGGTGCAGGGCCCGGTGAAGACCCAGTTCGGCTACCACCTGCTGGAAGTGACCAGCCGCCAGGACTAAGTCATCGCCGACAATGACCGCCCCTGTAGGCGCGGATTCCTCCGCGGTAGCACCGGGACAGGCAATGCCGTTGCCTGGGAAGACGCTATCGCGGATCCATCCGCTCCTGCAGGGCCTCTGTGGCCTGCTGTTGTCATGCATGGCCAACGCCGCCCCGACCCACGCCCTCACCGTCTACGGTGAAGCCCCCCGCTACCCCGCCGACTTCCAGCACTTCGACTACGTCAACCCGGCGGCCCCCAAGGGTGGCAGCCTGCGCCGCTCGGCCATGGAGATCGGCCAGTTCGACCATGTGTTGCCGTACATCGACAAAGGCACCGGCGTCAGCCAGGTCGATGGCTGGCTGTACGCGCCACTGGCGCTGCGCTCGCTGGATGAGCCCTACACGGTCTACGGGCTGATCGCCCAGCGCCTGGAACGCGGCCCCGAGGATGCCTGGCTGCGCGTCTACCTCGACCCACGGGCCAGGTTCGCCGACGGCAAGCCGGTGCGCGCCGAGGACGTGCGCTTCAGCTTCGACCTGCTGATGGGCCAGGGCAGCCTGAAGTACCGCACGCAGTTCGCCGACGTCAGCGGCGTGACGGTCGAAGGCCCGCGCCAGCTGCGCTTCGACTTCAAGCCGGGCCATGGCCGTACCCTGCCCCTGGAGCTGGCCGGCCTGCCGGTGCTGCCCGAGCACGATTGGCAGCAGCGTGACTTTGCCAACGGCGCCGGTTTCGACCCGCCGCTGGGCAGCGGCCCCTACCGCATCGGCCGCATCGACAACGGCCGCAGCATCACCTTCGAGCGCGACCCCAACTGGTGGGCCCGTGACCTGCCGGTGGCCCGCGGCCTGTACAACTTCGCGCGGATCCGCATCGAGTACTTCGGCGACACCGAAGTCGCCCGCCAGGTGCTCAAGGGCGGCGGCTACGACTACAACCGCGAATACTCCGCCACGGCCTACACCCTGGGCTACAACGGCGCGGCGCTGGACGACGGGCGCCTGCGCCGCGCCCACCTGGGCCCGGCCAAGCCGCAGATCGCCCAGGGCTTCGTGTTCAACCTGGACAAGCCGCCGTTCAAGGACCGTCGCGTGCGCCAGGCACTGGCCTTGCTCTGGGACTTCGAGTGGAGCAACCGGCAGATGATGCGCAACCTGTACATCCGCCAGCAGAGCCTGTTCTCCAACACCCCGCTGGCCGCCCGCGCGCTGCCCGACGCCGGCGAGCTCAAGCTGCTCGAACCGTTGCGCGGGCAGGTGCCGGACGACGTGTTCAAGCAGGTGTTCAGGGCCCCGGTCAGCGACGGCTCGGGTATCGTTCGCGGGCAACAGCTGCAGGCCCTTGCCCTGCTCCAGGCCGCCGGCTGGCGGCCCCAGGGCGATCGCCTGGTGAATGCGGCGGGCGAACCGCTGAGCTTCACCTTCCTCAACGGCCAGTCGGGCCTGGAACGCCTGCTGCTGCCGTGGAAACGCAACCTGGCGCAGATCGGCGTCGAGCTGAACATCCGCAACATCGACGCGGCGCAGTACGTCAACCGGGTGATGGCCCGCGACTACGACATGGTCGTCACCGGCTACCCGGTCACCCTGTCGCCGGGCAGCGAGCTGTATACCTATTTCGGCTCGGCCGCGGCCAACGACCCCGGCTCGAACAACCTGATGGTGCTCAAGGACCCGGCCGTGGACCACCTGCTCGATGGCCTGGTGCGGGCCAGCAGCCAGGCCGACATGCTGCGCCATGCCCATGCCCTGGACCGGGTGCTGCAATGGAACTACTACTGGATCCCCAACTATTACCCGCCAGGCAGTTCGACAGTGTGGTGGAACCGCTTCGGCCTGCCCAAGGTGCAGGCCGCCTATGACGAAGGCCTGGACACCTGGTGGGAGATCAGCCCGACGCCGTTGACCGGCGCGCAGATGGCCGACCGCCAGGAGAAAACGCCATGACGGCTTATATCCTGCGCCGGCTGTTGCTGATCGTGCCGACCTTGCTGGCGATCCTGCTGGTCAACTTCGCCATCGTCCAGGCCGCGCCCGGCGGGCCGGTGGAGCAGGCCGTGGCCCGCTTGCAGGGCATCGGCGGCGGCGCGCCGGGCGCACGGGTCGAGGCGCTGCAGGGCGGCTCGCGGGCCAGCCGTGGCCTGGACCCGAAACTGATCGAGCAGATCAAGCACCAGTACGGTTTCGACAAGTCCGCCCCCGAGCGCCTGTGGCTGATGCTCGGCCAGTACGCCCGGCTGGATTTTGGCCAGAGCTTCTTTCGCGGCGCCAAGGTCACCGAGTTGATCCTCGACAAGCTGCCGGTCACCTTGTCGCTGGGTTTCTGGGCGACGCTGATCACCTACCTGGTGTCGATCCCGCTGGGCATACGCAAGGCAGTGCGCCACGGCAGCCGCTTCGATGCCTGGAGCAGCGCGCTGATCGTCATCGGATACGCCCTGCCCTCGTTCCTGTTCGCCCTGCTGTTGATCGTGCTGTTCGCCGGCGGCACCTCGCTCAACTGGTTCCCGGTGCGCGGCCTGGTGTCGGACGATTTCGACCAGCTCAGCCTGCTGGGCAAAGTGGCCGACTACTTCTGGCACCTGGTGCTGCCGGTGGGCGCGCTGGTGATCGGCGGCTTCGCCACCCTGACCCTGCTGACCAAGAACGCCTTTCTCGAGGAGATCTCGCGCCAGTACGTGGTCACCGCCCGGGCCAAGGGCCTGAGCCAGCGCCGGGTGCTGTACGGGCATGTGCTGCGCAATGCCATGCTGCTGGTGGTGGCCGGGCTGCCGCAGGCGCTGATCACGGTGTTCTTCGCCGGCTCCTTGCTGATCGAGGTGATCTTCTCCCTCGACGGTCTGGGGCGCCTGAGCTACGAAGCGGCGGTGTCGCGGGACTACCCGGTGGTGTTCGGCACCTTGTTCATCTTCACCCTGGCCGGCTTGCTCATCCGCCTGGTTGGCGACCTGTGCTACACCTGGCTCGACCCACGCATCGACTTCGACGCGGGGGGCCGCTGATGCTGTCGCCCATCGCTCGGCGCCGCCTGCAACGCTTTCGCGGCAATCGCCGTGGCTGGGTTGCGCTGTGGCTGTTCGCCGCGTTGCTGCTGCTGAGCCTCGGCGCCGAGCTGGTGGCCAACGACAAGCCGCTGCTGCTCGGCTACCAGGGCCAGCTCTACAGCCCGGCGCTCAAGCGCTATACCGAGCAGCAGTTCGGCGGCCAGTTGCCGTTCCAGCCCGATTACCGCAGCCAGTACGTGCGCCAGCTGATCGAGGGCCAGGGCGGCTGGATGCTGTTCGCGCCGATCCCGTTCAGCGCCGACACGCCCAACTACGACCTGCAGGTGCCCACCCCCAGCCCGCCGAGCACGGTCAACTGGCTGGGCACCGACGACCAGGGCCGCGATGTGCTGGCACGGGTGCTGTACGGCACCCGGGTGTCGCTGCTGTTCGCCTTCGCCTTGACCCTGCTCAGCGTGCTGATCGGCGTGAGCGCCGGCGCCCTGCAGGGTTACCACGGCGGCTGGGTCGACCTGCTCGGTCAACGTTTGCTGGAAGTGTGGTCGGGGTTGCCGGTGCTGTACCTGCTGATCATCCTGTCCGGTTTCGTCGAGCCGGGTTTCTGGTGGCTGCTGGGGATCATGGCGCTGTTCTCGTGGCTGGCCCTGGTCGATGTGGTGCGCGCCGAGTTCCTCCGCGGGCGCAACCTGGAGTATGTGAAGGCCGCGCGGGCACTGGGCCTGCCGGACACCCAGGTGATGCTGCGGCATATCCTGCCCAATGCCATGAATGCGACCCTGACCTATGTGCCGTTCATGCTCACCGGGGCAATCACCACCCTCACCGCGCTGGACTTTCTCGGCTTCGGCATGCCAGCGGGCAGTGCCTCGCTGGGCGAGCTGGTGACCCAGGGCAAGCAGCACCTGGAAGCGCCTTGGCTGGGCTTCACCGCGTTCTTTGCCCTGGCGTTGATCCTGTCGTTGCTGGTATTCATTGGCGATGCGCTGCGCGAGGCGTTCGATCCACGCCGGTAGAAACATCACAATTTGTGGGAGCGGCCTTGCGTCGCGAAAGGGCCGCAACGCGGCCCCAGCGGTTCGATGTGTTGCAAGAGTGGTCGGGCTTGCTGCGCAACCCTTTCGCGACACAAGGCCGCGCCTACAGGTTCCGCGCAAATGCTGGCCCAATGGATACCCACCATGCACGACAACCTCAAGGACTACCCCCAGGTCCGGCAACTGGCGATCCGCTCGCTGTTCGAGATCATCGAGCAGTCCAGCGAGGGCACGGTGATCGTCGACCGCCAGGCGCGCATCGTCTGGATGAACGAGCGCTATGCCCGGCGCTTTGGCCTGGCCGACGCCGCCAGCGCCATCGGCCAACCCTGCGAAGCGGTGATCCCCGGCAGTCTGATGCGCGAGGTGGTCAGCAACGGCAAGCCAATCCTGCTGGACATGCTCGACACCGCCAACGAGCCACTGGTGGTGATGCGCCTGCCGATCCATGACCACCAGGGCGCGCTGATCGGCGCCATCGGCTTCGCCTTGTTCGACGAGCTGCGCAGCCTGTCACCGTTGCTCAAGCGCTATGCGGCCCTGCAGCAGGAGCTGGCCAGCACCCGCTCGCAACTGCGCGCGCGCCAGGCGCGCTACAGCTTCGCCCAGTTCGTCGGCAGCAGCGCTGCGTGCCTTGAGGCCAAGCGCCGGGCCCGACGTGGCGCCGCCAGCGACTCGCCGGTGCTGCTGCTGGGCGAGACCGGCACCGGCAAGGAACTGCTGGCCCATGCCATCCACGCCACCTCGCCACGGGCGCCCAAGGCCTTCGTCAGCATCAACAGCGCGGCGATCCCCGAGACCTTGCTCGAGGCCGAGTTCTTCGGCACCGCCCCCGGCGCCTTCACCGGCGCCGAGCGCAAGGGGCGCAGCGGCAAGCTGCAACTGGCCGAAGGCGGCACGCTGTTTCTGGACGAGATCGGCGACATGCCCCTGGCCTTGCAAAGCAAGCTGCTGCGGGTGCTGCAGGAGAAGGAGTACGAACCGGTGGGCTCCAACCAGATGCTGCGCAGCGATGTGCGGATCATCGCCGCCACCTCCATCGACCTGCAGGCGGCCATGGCCCGTGGGACGTTCCGCGCCGACCTGTACTACCGGCTGAATGTGCTGCCGATCGAGGTGCCGCCGCTGCGCGAGCGCCTGGAGGACCTGCCGGCCTTGTGCGAGGCGATCCTCGCCGAGCTGGGCAGCCAGTATGAGTTGGAACCTGAGGCCCAGGCGCTACTGGGGCGCCATGCCTGGCCGGGGAATATTCGCGAGCTGCGCAATGTGCTGGAGCGCACGACCTTGCTGGCGGACCAGCCACGATTGAGCGCGCAGGACCTGGCCAATGCGCTGGGGCCGATGAGCCCGGTGCAGGTCGCCACGCCAGCTTTGGGCTATCGCGAGGCCTGTGTTCAGTTCGAGCGGGGGTTGATTGTCGATGCCCTTGCGCGCAATGCCGGAAATGTACCGCAGGCTGCGCAGGCATTGGGCTTGGGGCGCTCGACGCTGTACAAGAAAATGGTCGCGCTGGGCATTTCGTCTCAATAAGGGGAATAAAGTCTCCAAACAGAGATGAGCAACCCTGTAGGAGCCGGCTTGCCGGCGAACCAGACAACGCGGTGGATGGCACCGGCTATGCCGGTGTTCGCCGGCAAAGCCGGCGCCTACAGGGGATCGACGAACGTCTCAAGATCGAGACAAATTGGCTGCTCATCAATTATTTTTTCAACAAAATCAAGCAGTTACACAGATGGCACGAATATCGCTAACAGCCGATCCAACCATAAAAACAACAGTTGGAGACCCCCTCGATGACCGTGCTCATCGCCCTCGCCGCCCTTGCCCTGCTGATGGTCGCCGCCTACCGCGGCTACAGCGTCATCCTCTTCGCCCCCATTGCCGCCCTCGGCGCGGTGCTGCTCACTGACCCCGCCGCCGTGGCCCCGGCCTTCACCGGGGTGTTCATGGACAAAATGGTCGGTTTCATCAAGCTGTACTTCCCGGTATTCCTGCTCGGCGCGGTGTTCGGCAAGCTGATCGAGCTGTCGGGCTTCTCCCGTTCGATCGTCGCCGCCGCCATCGGCCTGCTCGGCACCCGCCAGGCGATGCTGGTGATTGTGCTGGTGTGCGCCCTGCTCACCTACGGCGGCGTTTCGCTGTTCGTGGTGGTGTTCGCGGTGTACCCGTTCGCCGCCGAGATGTTCCGCCAAAGCGACATCCCCAAGCGGCTGATCCCGGCAACCATCGCCCTGGGCGCGTTCTCCTTCACCATGGACGCCCTGCCCGGCACCCCGCAGATCCAGAACATCATCCCCAGCAGCTTTTTCAACACCACCGCCTGGGCCGCGCCCTGGCTGGGGTTGATCGGCACGCTGTTCGTGTTCTGCGCCGGCATGCTCTACCTGCAGCGCCAGCGCAACAAGGCCCGGCGCACCGGCGAAGGCTATGGCAGCAACCTGCGCAACGAACCGCAGACCGCCGACGACATCGTGCTGCCCAATCCTTGGCTGGCCCTGGCGCCGCTGATCCTGGTGGGGGTGATGAACCTGCTGTTCACCCACTGGATCCCGCAGTGGTATGGCGCCAGCCACAGCCTGCAACTGCCGGGCATGGGCGCGCCGGTGCAAAGCGATGTGGCCAAGCTCACGGCGATCTGGGCGGTGCAGGCGGCCTTGCTGGTGGGCATCCTGATGGTCCTGGTGTGCGCCTTCGGCACCCTTCGCCAGCACCTGGCCGAAGGTAGCAAAAGCGCCGTGAGCGGCGCCCTGCTGGCGGCCATGAACACCGCCTCGGAATATGGTTTTGGCGCGGTCATCGCCTCGCTACCGGGCTTCCTGGTCCTGGCCGACGCCTTGCGCGGTATTCCCAACCCGCTGGTAAATGAAGCCATTACCGTCACCCTGCTGGCCGGTATCACCGGCTCCGCCTCCGGTGGCATGAGCATCGCCCTGGCGGCCATGGGCGACAGTTTCATCGCCGCGGCCAACGCCGCGCACATTCCGCTGGAGGTGCTGCACCGGGTCGCCGCCATGGCCAGCGGCGGCATGGACACCCTGCCGCACAACGGCGCGGTGATTACCCTGCTGGCGGTGACCGGGCTGACCCACCGCGAGGCCTACAAGGATATTTTCGCCATTACCCTGATCAAGACCCTGGCCGTGTTCGTGGTCATCGCCACGTTCTACGCCACCGGCATCGTCTGAAGGAGAACGACATGACACTCAAAGGCAAGACCGCACTGGTCACCGGTTCCACCAGCGGCATCGGGCTAGGGATCGCCCAGGTGCTCGCCGAGGCCGGCGCGAATATCCTGCTCAACGGCTTCGGCGACCCGGCATCGGCCATCGCCGAAATCGCCCGCCACGGGGTGAAAGTCGCCCATCATCCCGCCGACCTGTCCGATGTCGCGCAGATCGAACAGATGTTCGCCATGGCCGAGCGTGAATTCGGCGCGGTGGACATCCTGGTCAACAATGCCGGCATCCAACATGTGGCGCCGGTCGAACAGTTCCCGGTCGAGGCCTGGGACAAGATCATTGCGTTGAACCTGTCGGCGGTGTTCCATGGCAGCCGCCTGGCCCTGCCGGGCATGCGGGCACGTGGCTGGGGGCGCATCATCAACATCGCCTCGGTGCACGGGCTGGTCGGCTCCACCGGCAAGGCCGCCTATGTCGCGGCCAAGCACGGCGTAATCGGCCTGACCAAGGTGATCGGCCTGGAGACCGCCACCAGCAATGTCACCTGCAACGCCATCTGCCCCGGCTGGGTGCTGACCCCCTTGGTACAGAAACAGATCGATGACCGCGCGGCCAACGGTGGCGATCCGTTGCAAGCGCAACACGACCTGCTGGCAGAGAAGCAACCGTCGCTGGCCTTCGTCACCCCTGGCCATCTGGGCGATCTGGCGCTGTTCCTGTGCAGCGAGGCCGGCAGCCAGGTGCGCGGCGCGGCCTGGAATGTCGATGGCGGTTGGCTGGCGCAGTGAAACGGCTAGAGTGAAAGGAGGATGGCACCGGCCTTGGCCGGCGCCTACCTGCGGCCACCCGACCTTTGAGGGTTCCTGATATGCACGACGTACTCTGGCGCCCCACCACCCGCCAGATCGAAGCCAGCCGGATGGACGCCTTCCGCCGCTGGGTCAACTTGCGTTTCAACCTGCAACTGGGCGACTACCCCGCCCTGCACCGCTGGAGCATCGAGCAGCGCGCGCCGTTCTGGCAGGCCCTGGCCGAATACTTCCAGGTGCGCTGGCATACCCCGCCCAGCAGCACCCTGGTGGAAGGCCCGCGGATGAGCGACGCGCGCTGGTTCACGGGCGCCACCCTGAACTTCGCCGAACACCTGCTGCAACGTCGCGACGACCGCCCGGCCGTGATCGCCGTGGGCGAGGATGGCAGCCGCCACAGCCTCACCCACAACCAGCTGGCCGCCCAGGTGGCCGGGCTGCAACAGGCCCTGCGCCAGCTCGGCATCCAGCCCGGCGATCGCATTGCGGCGGTAATGCCCAATACCTGGCAGACCCTGGTCGCCATGCTCGCCGCCAGCAGCCTTGGGGCGGTGTGGTCCAGCTGCTCGCCGGAGTTCGGCGCCCACGCCATCATCGACCGTTTCAGCCAGATCGCGCCGCGGCTGTTGATCGCCTGCGCCGGCTACCAGTACGCCGGCAAGACCTTCGACCAGGTCGACACGCTCAACCAGGTACTCGCCCAGTTGCCGCAACTGCAGCACCTGCTGGTGCTGCCGCACAGCCGCGCCGCCACCTGTGCCGATGAATTCGGCCCGGTGCCGACCACGCTGTGGAATGACTTCTTCCAGCCCGGTGGCAGCCCGACCTTCGCCGCGCTGCCCTTCGACCACCCGCTGTATATCCTCTACTCCAGCGGCACCACCGGCGTGCCCAAGTGCATCGTCCACCGCGCCGGCGGCGTGCTGTTGCAGCACCTCAAGGAGCACGGCCTGCACAACGACCTGAAGGCCGACGAGGTGTTGTTCTACTACACCACCTGCGGCTGGATGATGTGGAACTGGCTGGTGAGTGGCCTGGCGCTGGGCGCCACCCTGGTGCTGTACGATGGCTCGCCGTTGCACCCTGGGCCCGAGCGCCTGGTGGACCTGATCGACGCCGAAGGCATCCACGCCTTCGGCACCAGCCCCAAGTACCTGGCGGCGCTGGAGCAGGCCGGGATCAAGCCGGCCAGCTCCCATCGGCTGGACAGCCTGCGGCTGATACTGTCCACCGGCTCGCCGCTGTCGCCCCACAGCTACGACTATGTATACCGCCAGTTCAAGGCCGACCTGTGCCTGGCGTCGATGTCCGGGGGGACCGATATCGTCGCCTGCTTCGTGCTCGGCAACCCGTTGCTGGCGGTGCGCCGTGGTGAAATCGCCGGCAAGGGCCTGGGCATGGCGGTGCAGGTGTGGAACGAGCAGGGCCAGCCGGTCACCGGCGAGAAAGGCGAACTGGTGTGCATCCATCCCTTCCCCTCGATGCCCTTGGGCTTCTGGGGCGACCACGATGGCAGCCGCTATCACCAGGCGTACTTCAGCCAGTTCGAGGGGGTCTGGTGCCAGGGCGACTATGCCGAGCAACTGCCGACAGGCGGCCTGGTCATCCATGGCCGCTCCGATGCCGTGCTCAACCCCGGCGGCGTGCGCATCGGCACGGCGGAGATCTACCGGCAGGTGGAGAAGGTCGAGCAAGTGCTGGAAAGCGTGGCCATCGCTCAGGATTGGCAAGGCGACGTGCGCGTGGTGCTGTTCGTGCGCCTGGGTGACGGCCTGCAACTGGACGACGCGCTGCGCCAGCGCATTCGCCAGGTGATCCGCCAGTTCGCCACGCCGCGCCATGTGCCGGCGGTGATCGCCCAGGTCAGCGACATCCCCCGTACCCTCAGCGGCAAGCTGGTGGAGCTGGCGATTCGCAATGTGGTGCACGGCTTACCGGTGAAGAACACCGACGCGCTGGCCAACCCCGAGGCGCTGGAGCAGTTTCGCGACCGTCCGGAACTGCGCTGAGCCGATCGCCAGCGCGCTTGCGCTTGCACCCCGACGCGGCATAATGGCGCCCTTTTTGCGCCGAAACACAGGTACCCCACCATGAAAGCCCAAGCCCGCCACATCCTGGTCAAGACCGCTGAAGAGGCCGAGAAACTCAAGCAGCGCATCGCCAACGGCGAGGCCTTCGACGTGCTGGCGAAGAAGTTCTCCACCTGCCCGTCGGGCAAGCGCGGCGGCGACCTGGGCGAGGTGCGCCCAGGGCAGATGGTCGGCGCCATCGACCAGGTGATCTTCAAGAAGCCCCTGCGCGTGGTGCACGGCCCGATCAAGAGCAAGTTCGGTTACCACCTGGTGCAGACCTTCTATCGCGACTGAGCCCGCCGCTGCAGCAGGGCCGGCGCTTGCTCGCCGCTGGCCACCACCCGTTCCAGCCCCTCCTGCACCCCCAGGCTGGCGCGCTCCATGTCGGCCACGGCCTTGAGCATGGCCGCGGTATCCCCCGCCACATGGGCATTGAGCGCATCGAATGCACCACGGTGCACGGCTGCGTGGGGCGCGTCGATCTCCAGGTAGCCGGCCAGGTGGGCATAGTGCCGGGCGCCATCGCCCTCGCGGTACCACTTGCCCAGGCGGCAGCCGGTGTGGTCGGTGAAGTCCGCCAGCCCCTCCTGCGACACCCCGAACAACACCTTGTACACGCGAAACTTGTAGAGCAGGTGATCGAGCTTGGCCAGCTCGCAGAAACTGCGCAGCGCCGACACCGATGCCGAGCTTTCCGCCACCGTCGACATGTCCAGCAACTGGCGCATGGTACTGGCCGCAGACTGGCCCACGGCACTGTAGGACGACGACTGTTCGGCCAGGCTGGCAATGTGGCCGCGGCTTTGCGCACTGTCGGCACGAATCGCCGAGACCAGCGTGCCGATTTCGGCGGTGGCGTCGGCCGTACGCCGGGCCAGGGTCCGGACTTCGTCGGCCACCACGGCAAAACCGCGCCCGGCATCACCGGCCCGCGCCGCCTCGATGGCCGCGTTCAGGGCGAGCAGGTTGGTCTGGTCCGCCACCTCGCGGATGATTTCCAGCACACCACCAACCTGCTGGGCCTGGTGGTCGAGCTTGCCGACCTTTTCCGATGCCTCGCCAGAAGCATCGGCCAGTTGCTCAAGGTTGTCGGCGATCGCATCGATGCTGCTCTGGTTGTTGCTGGCGATGCCCTGGATGCGAATGGCGTACTCGCGCTCCTGCTCCATGCTGTGGGCCAGGCTGGCGAACGAGGTCTGGGTCATTTCCAGGGACTGCGAGAACGCCGACAGGTTGCCCGCCAGACGGGTGAGCACCTGGTTCTCCTGCGACAACAGGGTGGCCTGCGCCTCGGCGGCGGCGGCACGCTGTTGCGCTTCGGCCAGTTGCTCGCGCACCTGTTGCAAGGCGTTGTTCAGGTCGTTGATGTGCTTATCCTGCTGGCCTGCTTTGTTCCACCACTTCACACTTGGCTCCTGGGACGCGCCCACCGCTTGATGCCCGACACCGCTGCGGGCATTAACCGTTAAAGCTCCCAGCATCCGGGCAACGGCACAAGCATCACCTGGCGGTTAAAACAGCGGATCAGCCCGTCAGCGGCGCGCGGCCAACAGGCCCAGGCCCGCGCAGCCCAGCAACGAAGCACTGACCCGGTTGAACAGCCGGCGCGGCCCGGGCCGCTCGAACCAGCGTTGCAGGTAGGCACCGAGCCCGGCATAGATGGCAATGGCCGCCCACTCCAGCAACAGGAACAATGCGCCCAGTTGCAGGAACTGCTCGCCGACCGGGACGGTGCTGCCCACCGCAACGAACTGCGGCAGGAACGCGGTGAAGATCAGGATGGCCTTGGGGTTGCCCGCCGCCACCCAGAACTCCTGGCGCGCCAGCTTCCAGGTGCCGCGAGGCTGCTCGCCAGTGCCTGCGGCCTGCGCCAGCGGTGCCCGCCACAACTGCCAGGCGATGTAGAACAAGTAGCCGGCGCCCAGCACCTTGATCGCCAGGAACAGGTATTCGCTGGTATGCAGCACCACTGCCAGGCCCATGGCCGCCAGGGCGATCATGCCGCTGAAGGCCAGCAGGCGCCCGGCACCAGCCACGCAGGCGGTGCGCAGGCCATAGCGGCTGGCGTTGTGCAGCGACAGCAGGTTGTTCGGCCCGGGGGCCATGTTCAGGGCAAAACAGGCAGGGATGAACAGCAGCAGGCTCGACAGGTCCATTCTTATTCTCCTTCGCGGGCTCGCAGCGTCGCGCCCGTCGGGTCGCCGCGTCAAGCACAGCGACGCGCCGAATGACCGGCACAGTGGCCAGCAGGTAGACTGCGATTTTCCGCCAGCCTCCAGGTCGCCGGCCATGTCCCCTCACCGCAGCGAAATCTGGCACGACCCGGCGCTGCCCTACGTCGAAAGCCGCCGCGCCTGCCAAAGCCGTGCCTGTTACCGCGCCCATAGCCACCCGAGTTTGTCCATCGGCGCGGTGGACGCCGGGTTCAGCCGTTTTACCGGCGCCGGTGAGGGTGAGGTGCGGCTGACGCCGGGCACCTTGGTGCTGGTGCCTGCCGAGCGGGTGCATGCTTGCAATCCCGAGCCGGGACAGGCCTGGAGCTACCAGATGCTGCACCTGGATGCCCAATGGCTGGGCAACCTGCGCCTGGAGTCTGGGGTGGCCGCCGCGCAGCCGGGGGCCGTGGCACGGATCGTGCGATCGAGGGCTGTCTACCGGCAGTTCTGTGCACTCAATGCGCTGCTGTTTTCGGCGGTGCCGCCGCTTGCGAAAGAGGCCGCGCTGGTGGCGTTCATCGGCGACCAGGACTTTGCCGCGCACCCGGCCCTGCTGCCGGCGCCAGCGCTGCAACCGTCGCTGCTGGGCGAACTGCTGGGGCGGCTCGAGGCGCAGGCGCTGGACGGGGTGAACCTGGGGCAGTTGGCCGAGCAGGCCGGCATGGGGCGTTACCAGCTGATTCGCGCCTTTGCCGCCGCCACAGGGCTGACGCCCCATGCTTACCTGCTTAACGCCCGGGTGAACCAGGCGCGCAGGCTGTTGCGCCAGGGGCAGGCGTTGGCGGAGGTTGCCTACCGCCTGGGGTTTGCCGACCAGGCGCATTTCCAGCGGGTATTCAAGGCCCATGCGGGGGTGACGCCTGGGGTGTATCGGGCATCCGCCATTCCCCCAGGCGCCGCGATGACGGGCAGCGGCCCGTAGGCGCCAGCCTTGCTGGCGAACCAGGCGCCGCGGTGCTTGGCACCGGCTGTGCCGGTGTTCGCCGGCAAGCCGGCTCCTACCCTGATTGCGACCTGCCTGGCCCGTAGGAGCCAGCCTTGCTGGCGAACCAAGCGCCGCGGTGGATGGCACCGGCTGCGCCGGTGTTCGCCGGCAATGCCGGCTCCTACGCCGATTACAGCCTGCAACCCCCGTAGGAGCCAGCCTTGCTGGCGAACCAGGCGCCGCGGTGGATGGCACCGGCTGCGCCGGTGTTCGCCGGCAAGGCCGGCTCCTACGCCGATTACGGCCTGCACACCCGTAGGCGCCAGCCTTGCTGGCGAACCAGGCGCCGCGGTGGATGGCACCGGCTGCGCCGGTGTTCGCCGGCAAGCCGGCTCCTACGCCGATTACGGCCTGCAACACCCGTAGGCGCCAGCCTTGCTAGCGAACCAGGCGCCGCGGTGGATGGCACCGGCTGCGCCGGTGTTCGCCGGCAAGCCGGCTCCTACGTCGATTACGGCCTGCAACACCCGTAGGCGCCAGCCTTGCTGGCGAACCAGGCGCCGCGGTGGATGGCACCGGCCATGCCGGTGTTCGCCGGCAAGCCGGCTCCTACGCCGATTACGGCCTGCAACACCCGTAGCCAGCCTTGCTGGCGAACCAGGCGCCGCGCGGCCTCAGGCCTTGATCACGATGGTGTTGGCCAGCATGTCGCCCAGCCGCTTGCGCGAGCCGAAGAAGATGAAGATCCAGTCGAAGATGCTCAGGAACGGCGTCGTGATGTTACGCACGAACGACTGCCCAAGGCTGCAATTGAGGTAGCTGCGTTCGTCCACCACACAGATCCCCAACAGTTTCTTGCCCACGCTCTGGCCATTGGGCAAGGCATCGGAGAACAGGTAGTACGCCAGCGGCACCCCCAGCGCGAGCAACGTGGCCATCTGCTCGGGCAGCGGCAAGAACTCGACGACCCTGAAGGTCACGAAGAAAATCGCGTAGGTAACCAGCACATCGATCATCTGCCCGCCCCAGCGTCGGCCCAAGCCAGCAAGGTTCTTGGGTTTCTGATAGGTGGTCGGGGTATCGGAACTGCTCATGAATCCATTCCATTGCAAGGGGTGAGCCCTTGTATCGGCCAGTTTTCGCGCGGGTTTAGCGCCGTATCAGTGCCCTTGCAATAATCTTCAATACCCCGCGTTCGAGCACCGCCAGACTGCGGTTTTGCCTGCAAGGAAACCGCCCCATGCAACAGTTCCTGATCATCGCCGCCGCCCACTTCCTCGCCCTGCTCTCCCCCGGCCCGGACTTCTTCCTGATCGCCCGCGCCGCTGCCAGCGCAGGATGGCGCGTGGCCAGCGGCGCCTGCCTGGGAGTGGCGCTGGCCAACGGCGTGTTCATTGCCGCAGCCTTTGCCGGGGTGTCGTTTCTGCAGGCCGGCAGCGCCCTGTTCATCACCTTGCAACTGGTCGGCTGCGCCTACCTGCTGTACATCGGCCAACTGTTTTTACGTCATGCCGGGCACAGCCGCCTGGAACCAGGCCAAGGCCCGGCAACGGCCACGGGGTGGCTGGGCAACCTGGGCATGGGCTTTGCCTCGGGCATCCTCAACCCCAAGAACGCCCTGTTCTACGCCAGCCTGGCGAGCATGGTCGCCGGCAGCGCCGCCCTGGTGAAGCTGGCCTATGGCAGCTGGATGTTCAGTGCCGTGCTGCTCTGGGACCTGCTGGTGGCCATGGCCATCGGCAACCACCGGGTGCTACGCCGCTTCGGCCTGGCCCTGCCCTGGCTGGAACGGGCTTCGGGGATATTGCTGATGCTGCTCGCCGCTGGCGTGCTCATGCATCTGCTGTGGGGCTGACCACGGTCAGGCTGGCAAGGTCCAGCAGGCTGAAACAGCCACTGCTCCAGCCACGGGTGTCCAGGTGCCAGACATTGCCCAGCACCTTGACCGCAGGCACCGGCGTATGGCCGACCAGCAAGGCGCGCAACCCCTGCACAGGCGTGCTGTCTGCTGTCTGCAGGCGCCGCCGCGACCACTGACACACTTCCCGAACCGCCGCATCGTCCAGCCCCTCGGGCACCTGCGCCCAGTCGCTGAAGGGGCTGTCGGCGTGCAGCAAGCCAACCGGGCCGTCGGCGGTTTCGACCTGCAGTGCGACGGGCAGTTGCTGGAACGCCTCGACAAAAGGCCGCTGCGCCTGCGCTGGTAGATCGAGGAACCAGCCGCCACCGACAGCGCGGTAGGTTTCCAGGTCGACGCGACCGCCGCACAGGTGATTGATCGCCAGCGTCTCGTGGTTACCCTGCACGGCATGGAACCAGGGCTTGGCCAGCCACGCCAAAACCTGCAGGCTGTCCGGGCCACGGTCGACCAGGTCCCCCACGCTGAACAGGCGATCGAGCGCAGGATCGAACCCCACCGCGTCCAGGCAGGCCTGTAAACGCCCGAAATGCCCATGGATGTCCCCCACGGCCAGATCGCGCCCCCGGGTATTGGCGGCTAGCCGCCGAAAAGCGTTCATTGCATCGTTCCTCTGCTACGGTCGCGACAGCGGCGTAAAATAGACAGGCAAGCCGTCCGCACCCGGAGGTGCATCATGCGTACCGCCCTGGCCTGTAGCCTGCTGATGGTGCTGGCATTCGACAGCATGGCACAGGGCACCCCGACCGCGCAGGTCGAGGTGCGTTTCGACCACCCGCAACGCTTTCGCGACGCCAGCCTCGACAGCCCCGGCTATTCACGCGGCGCCGACCCGCAAGTGCTCGAGGCCCTCCGCCAGCACTTGCACAAACTCGGCCAGCGCTACTTGCGTCCCGGGCAGCACCTGCTCATCGATATCCGCGACATCGACCTGGCCGGACGCTTCGAGCCCTGGCACGGCAATGCCTACGATGTGCGTTTCATGCGCGATATCACCTGGCCGAGCATCGACCTGAGCTACACACTGGAGCAACCTGGACAAGCGCCGCAAAAGGCCGAAGAGCGCCTGAGCGACAAGATGTACCTCAGCCGACCGGGGCGTCTTGGCAGCAGTGACCAGCTGTTTGCCGAAAAAGCCATGCTCGACGACTGGTTCCGCCTGCGCTTCGCCAGGCCTGCGTCCTGACGGTCAGACGCGCAACCGACGCAGGGCGATCGGCGCGATCAAACGGTGAAATGGCGCCACCGGCAGCATGTACAGCCGCCCCAGCCAATTGTGGGTGCGCACCACCGTACTGACCCGTACTTCGCACTGGCCTGCGGCGAGCGGGCGGCGCAGCAGGGCGATATGCACGTCCAGGTGACGGTCGCAATCGGCGAGCAGCACCTCGTGCGCCTGGTTGGCGAGCAAGGTGAAGATCCCCACCCGCTCGCCCGGCTGGTAGCTGTCGGCGTCACGGACGGGATCGATGGCGGTCAGACGCCCGAGGTCCTTGAGGCCCAATGGCGCCACCAGACGGTTGCGCACTGCCATCAGCTGGTCGATCCAGCCCGGCATGTCGGCCATCAGCCGCAAGAACAGGGCCATGGCCGGCTGCTGCTCATCGGCGAGGACGATAGCCCGACAATGGCGAAAACTGGCCTGGGCCGCATGCGCGGCGATGAGTGAGTCGGCGGGAATGGTGGCGGTACGGGTCATCGATGCTCTTCCATGAAATCCAAGCCTGGCGCCTGGTGAAGGCGGCTGCGCCGATAGTATCCTCGGGGCTTGTCTCAACGCCAAGGAAGCGGCGACATGAAATACCTGTTGTTGACCCTGACCAGCTACGGCGCCAGCTACTACCTGGTGGGCTTGTTGATCCGCGGGCGCCTGGCCGACCTGGCCGAAGGCCTGCGCCACCGCCCTGACGCGCCGCCAGCTGGGCAGTACCTGCGGGAAGTCGAGGAACATGCGCGGCGTGCCCATCGGCACTACAGCCTGTTTGTCGGCACGGCTTCGACCTTGCTGCTGGTGAGCCTGGCGGCCTGGCTCGGCTGAACACCTGGCTCAGAACGCCAACGCCAGGCTTTGCCGCCCCTCGAGCGCCAGCAGGTACTGCTTGGCCGGCAGGCCGCCGGCAAACCCGGTGAGGCTGCCCGAAGCGCCGATCACCCGATGGCACGGGGCGATGATCGAGATCGGGTTGCGCCCGTTGGCCGCGCCCACCGCCCGCACCGCGCTGGGGTGGCCGATCTGCTGGGCGATATCGCGGTAGCTGCGGGTCTGGCCAAAGGGGATGCTCAGCAGCGCCGCCCATACCTGGCGCTGAAATGCCGTGCCGGCGAAATCCAGCGCGAGGTCGAAGCGTTGGCGCTGCCCGGCGAAGTACTCGCCCAACTGCCGGGCCGTTTCCCGCAAGGTCGGGTGCTGGTCGTCGCGATGCAGCGCGCCCAGGCGCACCCGGTTCTCTCGCTCCTGCTCCCACAGCACGGCCGCCAGGCATTCGCCGCGCGCGACCAGGGTGAGGGTGCCGACCGGCGATTGCAGCAAGGTGAAGGCACAGGACATGGACAGGCTCCGGGCAGTGGCTGATCGAGGCACTCTACCCAGGCCGGGGTGGATGCGCACTCGGTTTCTTGCTCTGGCAGCGTTTCTTGGTCGCGCCGTACACTAGTGTGGTGTTTTGCAAATACGACCAATAATTCGCGAGTGATTTTTGTGCCCAAGCAAGGCGTCGCGACGAGTCGTAGCCCAGCTACGGCGAGGAGCGACAACGCAGCATGGGCGCAAAAAGCACCGTGAATTGTGGTCGTTATTTGTGAAACACCACACTAGCTTGCCACTGGTCTTGCCAAGGATGAATAAAGTGCCCTCGCCCAACCCGCAGATTACCCTCGAACGCTTTGCCGAAGCCCATGTGCCAGGCGTCACCGCGCTGTACAACGAAGCGGCGGTATGCCGCCAGGTCCTGCAGATGCCTTTTCAGGCGGCCGATGCCTGGCGCAGGCGCCTGACAGGGGACAGCGAACGGCACTTGCAATTGGTGGCGCTGCACCAGGGCCAGGTCATCGGCAATATCGGCCTCGAGCAAGTGAGCCGGGTGCGGCGCATGCATGCCGGCGTGCTGGGCATGGGCGTTGCCACGGCCTGGCAGGGCCAGGGCATCGGCTCACGGCTGTTGGCGGGCGCACTGGAGGTTGCCGACAACTGGATGAACCTGGCGCGCCTCGAGCTCACCGTCTATGCCGACAATGAAGCCGCCCAGGCGCTGTACCGCAAGTTCGGCTTCGAGGTCGAGGGCCGTCTGCGCGACTATGCGGTGCGCGACGGCCAGCTGGTCGATGCCCTGTACATGGCGCGGTTGCGCCGCCCGGCGGCGCCTCAATCGAAGAACTGCATGCCCTCGTAGGGCTTGGCCCGGCAAGCCGCCAGCCTGGAGCGCAGGTCACCGACATGGGCTTCGAGCTGGTGGCCGTCAGGGTCGAGAAAGTACAGCGACTCGCCCTCGCTGGTGTCCTGCTTCCACAGCGCTACACCGGCCTCGCGCAAGCGTTGCGCGAAAGCGCTGAAGTGCTGCTGGGTGATCGAGAACGCATAGTGGGTGTAGTTGCGCTGCAGGTCTTGGGCCTGGACCTGGTCGAGCGCCAGGCACAGCCACAGATCCCCCAGGCTCAGGTAGGCGCCCCGGGCCCAACGAGCCTCGAGCCTGAAGCCCAGCACCTGGTGGTAGAAATCGACACTGCGCGGCAATTGAGCGACCGCCAGGGTCAGGTGATTGAAACCGGCCAGCATGGCAAATCCCTGTAGGAGCCGGACTTGCCGGCGAGGCTGACCACGCGCCCTGGCGTGTTCGCCGCGACTTTACCCAGAGGAGGGTTCACCAAACAAGCCGTTTCACCCCCGCCCCTCATGACGCAACGCCGCTCATGCAATATTTGGCAACATCCTCGCGGCCTGCCACCATGAAACCGAACGGATCCAATGCTGTCCCATTGCCATCGGTAACGGCAGAGGTTGTTGCAACGGGCCAGCCCCGGACGGCCTCGAGCCCTGGGTTACCGGCGGGTGCAGCAAATGCCGCCCTTTATTTTTCAAGGCTGAAAAGAGCGAATCATGAAACAGAATCTTCTCCTCGTGGCCGTGTGTGCCGCCCTCCTCCAGGCCTGCACTTCGGCTTCCACCCCACACGAAGGATCGCCCTCGATGCCTGCAACCAGCGCCACTGTCGCCACCCAGCCGGCACTCCCGGCCTATTACTGGACCCTGGTGTCGGCCACCGACGCCTCGGGCAAGCCCATCGCCGCCCTGGCCAAGGGTGTCGAGCGCAAGTTGCGGCTGACCTTCGGCGAACAGAACCTGAACATCAGCGGCGGCTGCAACGGCCAGTTCGGTGGCTACAGCTACCAGGACGGCGTGCTCAAGGTGCAGTCCCTCGCCTCGACCCTGATGGCGTGCGAAAAGAGCCTGATGGACCTGGACGCCCAGATCGGCCGCCTGCTTAAAGGTGACCTGCGTACCGCCATCAGCGGCCAGACTCCGGAGCCAGTGCTGCAGCTGACCACCCAGGACGGCGCGGTCCTCAAGTTCCAGGGCGAGGCCACCCCAGAGACCCGCTACGGCAGCAAGGGCGAGATCAAGTTCCTGGAAGTGGCCGCCAAGACCGTCAAGTGCAGCCACCCGCTGATCCCGAACTACCAGTGCCTGCAAGTGCGCGAGCGCCGCTATGACGACGCCGGCCTGCAACTGCCGACCCAGGACACCTGGCACCCGCTGTACCAGTCCATCGAGGGCTATGAGCACCAGGACGGTGTGCGCAACGTATTGCGGGTGAAGCAGTACGCGTGGAAGAACGCCCCCGCCGACGCACCCTCGCAGGTCTATGTCCTGGACCTGGTGGTCGAGCAGGACGCTTCGGGCAAGCGTTGACAGCCCCCCGGCAGGCCATCGTCCATGGCCTGCCGCCTCACCCCGCGGGCAATGAGCGGGGTCACCTGTGCGGGTGCGCGCCCATGCCCAAGCCTCGCCTCACATCGCTGTGAATGCCTTCAATCCAGGCAGGCTTTAGCGGCCTGGCGCAGGTGGTTGGTCGACAGGAAGCTGCCTTTGTAGAACGTGGCGCGACTGCCATCGTGGGATTTGACGACTTCCAGCACATCATCGGAGGTCACCGAGCTGGACGCGGTGATTCGATAACCATTGGAAATCGATTTCTGCGTGGTCTGCGGCGCCAACGCCTGCCACTTGGGCAGCACACAGGCGGCATATGCCTCTGGGGTTTTGCGGGTGAGTTTGCTACCGGTTGGCTCGCCGGGGGTAGCGCAGCCTGCAAGGGAAGCAAGCACGGTCGAGCAAACAAGAATACGAAAAATTAGCATTTGCAATTGATCCACATGAACTGCCGGATTCTAACAATTGCCGTCAAGGACCGCCAACCAACCAAAGTAGACAGCCTCAGGGAATGCCAACGCTCGGAACATCGCGCGCCAGCAGTAGCGCATGACAGGCTATCAGAATCGTCTGATTAACCAGCGGTAGATCTGCACGTAACTTTGAAGCTTTATATATCGAGCATGCGCCATGCAAAACTCAGACAAAGTTACGCTTCAGCAAGCAAGCAAGCAAGCAAGCAAGCAAGCAAGCAAGCAAGCAAGCAAGCAAGCAAGCAAGCAAGCAAGCAAGCATTTTACTTGCTTGCGGCAATTATAACAAGCACTTTTATTACAATTTCTGCATGTACAAGAACGCACTTACAAATTAATACCAACACCACAGAGTTTGCACCTGAAGATCTAAACAAGGCATTCGATACCCTGAAAAATGACCACCCAGAGTTCGACTGGAGATTCGTTGAGAGGCGCGCCAATACATGACAGTAACGGCTGACTGTTCTCTTTCTCTCGACAACTGGTTAACTATCGGTGACTCATGAAAAATAAATCAGCACGCTTCAACCGTCTTACCATTACCCTGCTCTACTTATTCGCCGGCCTCGCCACTCATGCGCAGGCGTTTACCGTGACTGCCGCGGGTGCGACGATAGAAGGCGACATGATACGCTACAACTTCATCATCAGTGATTGGTCAACCTTCGACTCCAGCAGAGGCGTTTGCGAGCAAGAGCCGGGCGTTACAACTTGCAATATCCACACTGGCACCTGGCGTTACTCAACCGGGGTGGGGACCGGCGCCTTTCCCACCAGCGGTACGCGATCGTGGCGAATACCGACCCGCTCGGGATCAACACTGGGAAGCATGTTGACGGACCTACAAAAAGAAGGGTTTTACGTGCCCCTCAGAACCTCTATTGTTATCCCCGCCTCTGTGGATGTGAGCGATGCGTGTGCCGGGCTGACCTCGTCAAGAACGGGGCCTAGTATCGGTGGGGGCATTGGCAAGTTCGGTCCATGTTTACGCTTGGCCAACATGAAGCCGCCTGCACCCACTTGCGAAACACCCGACGTGAAAGTTGAGTTGGGCGACTACTCCACTCGAGACTTCCCGCGCTATGGCGACTTCACACTGCCCAAAGCATTCAACCTGCTAATGAACAACTGCACCAC
The DNA here is from genome assembly GCF_019139535.1 of Pseudomonas muyukensis. Taxonomy (NCBI): domain Bacteria; kingdom Pseudomonadati; phylum Pseudomonadota; class Gammaproteobacteria; order Pseudomonadales; family Pseudomonadaceae; genus Pseudomonas; species Pseudomonas muyukensis. The sequence continues at coordinate 3,578,006 of NZ_CP077073.1, forward strand.
CACGGTCAAGAAAGTCTCGTACACCCTGTCCGCCAACCCGACCGCACCTGCTGTAAACGCCGCCCAGGGCATCGTTGCGCTCAATAGCGCTTCAACCGCAAAAGGCATTGCCCTGCAACTGCTCGACAGCAATCAGAACCCCATCCAGCTCGACAAGAACTACAGTTTCAACGAGCTGACCGCGGGCGGTGGCAATTTCTCGATCCCGCTCAATGCCCGGTATATACGCACGCTGCCCAACGCTGGCGCAGGCACGCAAGACAAGGGCGTGACGGGCGGCACGGCCAACACCGAGGTCACTTTCATCATGAGCTATCTGTGATACCGCAGCAGGGCTGATCAGCAGCTGTTGTCATGCACCAAGCCTGCGCGCCTTGTGCTGCGAAAGGGCTGCAAAGCAGCCCCCGGCAACCTTGAATTGAAGCAGCCACATGCCAAATAATCGCCAAGGCCCTGAACGGGCTGCCCTATCGCACTAGTATCTCCACCCGACACGGCGCCATGGCGCAGATCAGCTAGTTGAGTGGGTATCGTCCGCGACCGTCCCCCTCAAGCCAACGCAAGGAAGCAATTTGGCATGAACGCCATGCAAACACTGGGCATGATCTTGCTGGCATCGACCAGCGCTGCAGCCGTGGCACACGAAACCGATGACCCCATCGAAAGAGCGGTGCTCAGCACGACACTGATCCCCTCCCTCATTGTTGGCGGCACCACGGCACTGACGGTCTATGGTCCTTCGAGCCTGAAATCGGCAAAGTCCGATGCGCTCGCATTCATCGGCTCAAGCGGCAAGATCCGCGGCGCTCAATTTGAGCAAGCGGTTCGTGACTACCGCTCCACCCCCGGCTTGGCACCTATGTCGGATGAGCAATTGGCCCTGGCAATCGCAACATCGCGCTGAGGCCTGCCCGCCTCATGGCGCGTCCACGAGCAAGAGTGTCCCATGGCTGCCTTCGAGCACTCGGTGTTGCTTCCCGGCAGGAACGATATGAAGATCCCCCGCGCCCATGGCGATCACCTCACCTTCTACTTCCAGGTGCATCTGCCCGTCGATCAGCACCAAGGCCTCGTCGAACTCGCTATGGACCTCATAGGGCGTACCCTGCACATCCATGCGAATGACTTTGAGGTTGGCGCCCCCTGCGCGACCCAACAAGCGCGAGCGCCACGTGCTGGGGAGCAAAGCAGCTGCCTGGACTAAATTCGTTGCCATGTTTCCCCCGCTTGCAGATGTCATGCCTGGGCAGTCTAGAGGGGTGACCAAGGTAGGCATAAGACGCATTACGCATAGTCATAGACCTCACTGGCCGTTAGGGGGGGATTTGGCTGAGGCGCGATGCAGCACCTTCGGCGAACCTCCAAACACCATCAACAGCACGACAAACAGCACCCCCGCCACACCGACTGAAACCACCAGGCCTTGATCACCTATCGCGCCAATCGCTGCACCGGTGGCAATCGGGCCGGCGATACTGCCCAAGGTGTAGCACAAGGCAATGGCGGTCATGGCCGTCGATAACTGGTGTTCCTCGACCCGATCACCGGCCTCGATCACCGCCAGCGTATTCATGCCGCCGATGGCGCCACCCCAGACAAACACCATCAGCGCGGCAAGCCAGGGCGTGTGTGCCCACAGCGCAATCAGCAGCGCGCCTGCGACCAGCAGCACCGCGCAAAACAACTGCGCGGTCTTGTAAGCACTGCGGTCGGCCACCCAGCCAATGGGGAGTTGCAGCACCGTGCCACCCGCACCGAATGCCGACAGCAGTAGCGTGGCAAGGCCGAGCAGGTAACCCGCCGTCAAGGCATAGCTGGCGAGAAAAGTCACTGCGGACGTTTCGCCATACCCGGCAATGAAAGCTGCGCACAGCGCCAGGGGAATTCGACGAACAACACGCCATGGCGACTTGCTCCGCCGAGCACCAGGCCTCACTGCCGCCGCCCTCAAGCTCCAGCCGACGATACCCGAGGCACCGGCGAGCCCCGCGCCGGCATAGTAGGCAAGTGCATTGTCGACGCCGAACAACGACAGCAGCAGCGGACCCAGCGCAATACCCAGGCCCATCAGGGTTTCATGAATCCCTATGGCTCGGCCTCTCTGGTTTTTCTGCGCAACCAGCACTATCCAGGTATCGCTGGCGATCCAGCGCAAAATAAGCCCGACGCCCAGCATGAAGTTCAACGCGAACAGCAGCATCGGGCTGTGGCTGACGGACATGCCGAGCACAGCGACCACGGTCAAGGCAGCACTGATCATCACCGCCCCGGGCAGCCCTAGCAGCATCAGCAATCGCGGAACCATGCGATAAAGCAAAACAATGGCCAGCCATGAAGCGCTCACTACCAGCCCGATCACCTCCGGCGCATGCCCCATGCGCTGCATCGACAAGGACAGCAGCGGTGTGATGGTGCCTATCTGCACAACCTGCGAGAGCGCCGACAAGAGGTTGATCCTGGCCAGCACACGCCACCGCTGCCGAGCGCTGAATTCAATGGCGGGATTTTCCACAGGCGCACCTTCAAGCAACGGTAGTTCGGCAAGTGGCGCTTGCCACTCAAGCGTTGCCGCACTTGCGTACGGCCGGCCCTCGTCTGGTGTTTGACAAATAACGGCTCTGGTCCACGGTGCTTTTTGCGCTCATGCCGCGTTGTCGTTCCTCGCCGTAGCGGGGCTGCGATTCGTCGCGACGCCTTGCTTGAGCACAGAAATCACGCGCGCATGATGGGACGTACTTGCAAAACACCACACCAGGTGACAAAGGCCATGACTCAAGCGCCTACAAGGCGCCCGAGCGACCGTCTTCGAGCATTTTCAGCAGCGGTGGCGACTTGAAGCAGTTCTCTGGCTGGACCCGCGCCCACAAGCCGCCCTGCCCCAGCTCCCGCCCCCGTTGATCTGCCCGTGCCAACCACGCCTCGACGCTGCTGATGCGGTTCGGGTGGATCTCATCCAGCAGGGCATAATCGCGCTGGATGATGTTGTGTTTCCAGACATTCCAGAACCCGGTGAAATTATCACCGAAGCTCATCGTGCTCTTGTCGTTCGGGTCGGCGTTATACCCGGTCGGCAAGCCAGCCACCATCTGTAGCGGGCCGTGCCAGTAGGTGTCCAGGTCGGTGTCGATGTAGCGCGCTGGGTGGCCGGTCACCCGCTCGAACGCCTCGGCCAGCTTCTGGTACTCGACGTGTTCGATGGCGACCTCCAGGTTCATGCCGTTGGCGCGCTCGGGGTTGTCGAACAACCAGCGGACATAGTGCCCGCAGTCCTCGAGCGCCACATGGGGAACGGCACCGCTGCCCAGTGGCACTCGCCAGGTGACGACACCCTCCTCGACCGCGGGCGTCATCGGCGTCATCGGCGAGACGGCCATCTCCATGTAAGGCCCCGTGGTGAACAGCGCAGCGCCCATGCGCGCCTGGTTGAACCCGTTCTGAAACAGGATCCACTCACCGATGCGACCCTTGCCGTCATAGTGGCCGGTACGGAATTTCGAATCGTAGCCCGCCTTCTTCAACGCGTAGTCGAGATTCCCATACACGAAAAACTTGATCCCTTCTTCAATGGCGATCTCATAGCAACGCATCGCCCAGTAGACCTCGGTCTTCTCCCCGGTGTTGAAACCATCCAGGTTCACGTACGCGCCATCGCAGCCGCGAAAGCCCTCGCGCAGCACCGCTTCGTCGGCGAAGGTGCCCTTGACGATGGACACATTGCCCAGCTCGAGCAGGGCCTTCGCCCGCCGCGAGCCTGGGTCGCGGCTAAGGGCGCGCACGGCATATTTTCTGTCGGCGACCAGGCCGCTGATGACCGGCAGGCCCTGGGCCCCGGTGCCACCTATGACAAAAATCCTGGAAGTGGAGTAAGCGGACATCGTGGGTTCCTCGGTGTTGAGTGAACGTAGCGATTGCTGTGCAAGCGACAACTTGCGAGGTGATCCGGCCCTGCGCCATCCAGGCCCCGATCGCTACTGGCAAGCAGTGACTCTTATAATAGGAGTCACTTGTGCAATTGCGCAATCTGTTCTTCACCACCTGGCGGACGACTCTTATAATCAGACCCACCTGACAACCACCTCGGTGCCCCCTGGGAAATGATTCATGCGCTCAAAAGGTTTTGACGGAATGGTGTGCCCGATCGCTGGCGTCATGGCGGCGATCGGTGATCGCTGGGGTTTGCTGATCCTTCGCGACCTTGTCCTGGGGATCAGCCGATACGATGACTTTCGCCGATCCTCCGGGGTGACCAACGCCACCCTCAGTGACCGGCTCAAGCACCTGGAAGGCAATGGCCTGGTCGAACGGCGGCGTTACCAACTGAATCCGGAGCGGTTCGAGTACCTGCTGACCGCGCAAGGTCGGCAACTCGCCCCACTGATGCTGGTACTGGCCCAGATCGGCGATCGCCTGGAGGTGTCCGGTGCGGCGGCGGCGCCCCTGAAGTTTGTCAGCCGCAAAACAGGCGCCAGCGTGAACTGGGGCTTTTTCGATCAGCAAACGGGAGAACCCTTGGCGCCGCTGGACATCGCCATCGAGGCAGGCCCAGGCGCGGACGACCTGATGCACTGGCGGCTAACGCAAGCCAAGCAGCGCCAGGGGCAGAACCAGGCGGAGGACGCAGATCGGCGTGATAACTGAGTGGGCAACCAGCAGCGGCTCACGCCACCCAGTGCCGCCGACAGATTGACGAGCAGCGCAGGCAACGCCCCGGTTCAGGCGGTGCCCTTGGCCTGCTGCTCCAGATGCACCTGCAAGGTCGGGTCGATTTGCAGGGCGCTGGCCAATTGGTCAAGGTAGGCACGCTCTGTGGCCTGCTGGTCATCCACCAGCATCACGCTGGCCAAGTACATTTCCGCGGCCATGGCCGGATCCTGGGCCGATTGCGCCACTTCGGCGGCGTCGAGGGGTTTGCTGAGCTCCTCATCCAGCCATTGCTGCAGTTGCGGATCGCTGGCGTGACCTTTGATTTCAGCGCGGATCAGTTGCTCTTCTTGCGGATCGATGCGTCCGTCCGCCTTGGCGGCGGCAATCAGCGCGCGCAGGATGGCATGGCTGTGATTGTCGGCCTCGGGGCCGGACAATTGATCCACGGTACGCACGGCCTGTTGCGGGGCAGTCGCCTGGCTGCGCTGCCAGCTTTGATAAGCCTGGAACGCCATCATGCCCAGCGACGCCAGCGCGGCGTAATTGACGCTGCCCGTGGCGCGTCCCTGGCTAGCGCCGCGGCCACCTAAAAGGCCACCCAGCAAATCACCCAGGCCACCAGTTGCCGTTGCCCTGCCGCCCCCCAGCAATCCGCCCAGCAAACCGCCAAGGCTGTCTGGCGCCGACAGGTTGCTGCTTCCTTGTCGCGCCTGCGAGCCCTGCCCGGCCCGCAGCAACTGTTCCAGTAGATCACTCGTGTTCATGGCGCCGCCCTCGGTCGGTAGTCGCTACCCAGTCCAGCAACGATAGTCCCCTCGAGGCGATCCGCCAGGACCGTCTGGCCGGCGGCTGGCCTGGGGTTGGCCATGGCAAACCGCAAGGCGCGACTCGCCCCCGCGATCACGCGAGCGGATAGCGCTTGAACACCTCGCTTGCCTCCAGTTGCGCCGTGTGGGCCGCAAGGGCTGGGAAATCCTCAGCCTTGACCCACTCGGGCACCATCAGTTGCACGAACGACCAGGCCACCGCGGTGGTGAGCGCCGCCTGGTCTGGCCGCTCGCCTTGCGCCGGCCGCGCCGCCCAGTGCCTGTCGAGCGCGGTACAGGCCGCCAGCAACTGCCCGCAGATGCGCTCGACCCAAGGTGCATGAAGCTTTTGCGCCGGTCGCAGCTTGTGCTCATAGACGATCTGCACGGCCTTCTCGCATGCCGCCAGCGCCAGCCCCAGGCTACCCAGGGCCGTGGCCAGCGCCTGGGCCTGCTGCGCCGGCGGCATCAACGACTTGGCGGGGCTGGCGAGGCGCTCGAAATAATCGATGATCAGCGTCGAGTCCATCAGTACCGAGCCATCATCCAGTACCAGGGTCGGCGCCTTGACCACCGGGTTGACCCGGGAAAACGCCTCGAACGTGCTGAACACCGACAACGGCTCATGCTCGAAGCTGATCCCCAGCAAATCCAGGGAAATCGCCACACGGCGTACATAGGGTGAATCCAGCATGCCAATGAGTTTCATCCATCACGCTCCTTGATTAGACGGCAAGCAAACCCTGTGAGCATGGTTCAGGTTGCAAAAATTTCTAGCTGCCGTCACCCGTGCAGTTATGGCTAAATGCTGCCGCCAAGGACTCGCACCACCTCGAGCGTCCACAGCCACAAAAGGGTTAACGCCGCCAGCGGCCCTGCCGATAACCCGAGCCGTGACGCTGGCACAAGCGTGGTGACGATACTTGCAGCCTGGATGCCTTGGCGCCCGGCTGCGTCATTTAAGGAAGCGTGATTGTGATCATCGGCATCGACCTGGGTACCACCAACAGCCTTGTCGCCTACTGGGATGGCGAACAGGCGCGAATCGTGCCCAATGCCCTGGGCGGGCTGCTCACGCCAAGCGTGGTCGGCCTCGACGACGAAGGCCAACTGGTGGTTGGCGAAATCGCCCGCGAGCGGCTCCACACCCATCCGCAACTGAGCGCCTCGCTGTTCAAGCGCTACATGGGCAGCGCCCGCGAAACCCAGCTCGGTGGGCGCGCCTACCGCGCCGAAGAGCTGTCGGCGCTGCTGCTGCGCAGCCTCAAGGCCGACGCCGAGCGCGCGTTGGGCCAGCCTGTCGAGCACGCGGTCATCAGCGTGCCGGCGTACTTCAGCGATGCCCAGCGCAAAGCGACGCGGATCGCCGGCGAGCTGGCCGGCCTGAAGGTCGACAAGCTGATCAACGAACCCACCGCCGCCGCCCTGGCCTACGGCCTGCAGCAGCGCAGCGAAGCGAACTTTCTGGTGTTCGACCTGGGGGGCGGCACCTTTGACGTGTCCATCCTGGAACTGTTCGAAGGCGTCATGGAAATCCGCGCCAGCGCGGGCGACAACTTTCTCGGCGGGGAAGACTTCGACGACCTGCTGGTGGAGCACTTCATCAGCAAGATCGGCCGCGCCGACCTGCCCGACACCACCCTCCCCGCCACCGCCCAGCGCTTGCGGCGCGAAGCCCAGCGCGTTCGGCATGCCCTCGGGCAGGCGCCGGTTGCCAGTTTCACCCTGCGCGAACAAGACCGTGAGTGGTGCCTGGAGTTGACCCAGGGCGAGCTGGCAGACATTGTTCGCCCCTTGCTCGAGCGCCTGCGCGCGCCCATCGAGCGCGCCATGCGCGATGCCCGTATCAAGGTCGCCGACCTGGACGAAATCCTCCTGGTCGGCGGCACCACGCGCATGCCGCTGGTGCGCAAGCTGGTGGCCTCGCTGTTCGGCCGGATCCCGTCGATGCAGCTCAACCCCGACGAAGTCGTGGCCCAGGGCGCGGCCATCCAGGCCGCGTTGCAGGCCCGCCATGCCTCGCTTGAAGAGGTGGTGCTGACCGATGTCTGCCCCTACACCTTGGGCATCGAGACGTCGGTCCAGCACGGTAACGGTTACCAGGCGGGCCATTACTTGCCGATCATCGAACGCAATACCGTGGTGCCGGTGAGTCGCTCACGCAGCGTGTCGACCCTCAGCGACAACCAGACCGTGGTCAAGCTGGGGATCTACCAAGGTGAAAGCCGGCTGGTGAGCCACAATATCTTCCTCGGCGAGCTGGAGATTGCGGTGCCGCCGCGCAAGGCCGGTGAAGTGGACCTGGATGTGCGCTTCACCTACGACAACAACGGCTTGCTGGAAGCCCAGGTGCACCTGCCGATCAACGGCGAAACCCGCCGGCTGGTGATCGAGAACAACCCCGGGGTCCTGCCCCCCGAGCAAATCGCCCAACGCCTGGCCGCGCTGCAAGCCCTGAAGGTGCATCCGCGCGACCAGCAGGTCAACACGCTGCTGTTGGCCCGGCTCGACCGCCTGTACCAGGAGCGCCTGGGGGCGGACCGCGAGCATGTCGCCGGGCTGGCCAACTATTTCCAACGCATGCTCGATACCCAGGATGAGCAGCAGGTCCGCAAGGCCCGCAGCGAGGTCACCGAGCACCTGGCCGACCTTGAGCGGGAGTTCTGAGCCATGAGCCACTGGCAACTGCTGGAACTCAGCGAAGATGCCGATGCCCGCAGCATCAAGCGTGCCTATGCGCGACTGCTCAAGCAGCACCGCCCGGACGATGACCCGCAGGCGTTCCAACGCCTGCGCGAAGCCTACGAGAGCGCCTTGGCCGAAGCGGCCTGGCGGGCCCAGGATGATCAGCAGGTGCTTGCTGCGCCTGCGCCGGCAAGCGCCCCCAGCGCGCAATCCACGCCGGCACCGCAGCCCCTGGAACAGATCGCCCCCACCCTCGCGGCAAGCCCGCCGCAACCGTCCCTGGCGCAGATGCAGCAGTGGCTGGCCGACGGCCAGGAGCGTCAGGTCATCGACGCGCTGCACCTGTGGCTGGCCAGCGAGTGGCTGGTTGCGCTCGAGCGCCGTGAGCAGTTCGAGCAGGACCTGCTGGCGTGGCTCGAGTCGGCGCCCCAGTGGACCCCGGCCTTCTTCGAACGGGTGTGCCAGGCCATGGGCTGGGACGAAACCCAGGGCGCGCTGCCCTGCGCATACTGGCGCTGGAGCGGCCTGATCCAGCGATGCCAACAGCACACCCTGGAAGTCGCCGTGCGGCAGAACCTGGACCGGTTCGACGCCGACCCCGAGCTGTACAGGGAAACCGCCCTGCTGCTCAAACCCATGAGCGACCGCCGCCGCCGCAGCCTGGCCGACCTGTTCCACGACTACGATTGGCAACGTTTTACCGAGCTCGCCCAAACCCTCGAGTACCAGCACCCCGAACTGCCGGCGCGCCTGGGCCTGCAGCCGCTCGACAACTGGCGGCAGTGGCTGCCGGCGGCCAGCTATTTCGGGGTATACGCGTTCCTGTGGTTCAGCCTGTCGCTGCTGTTGGTGGCAACGCTGGTTACCCACCCCAACAGGCTGGGGAGCAGCGCCCTGCTCCTGTCGCCGCTGTTCGTCGCCGCCGTGGTGTTCGTGGGCATGAAGGCTTACCGGATCTGGACGTTCCTGGCGGTGCTCTTGGCACCGCTCGATGTGCCGCTGAGCCGCTGGCTACTGCCACGGGCCTGGTATCGGCAAAGTGCCGGGCTGCTGGTGCTGCGCCACGTACTGCCCAGCGCCGCGCCGGCCGCCCTGGCATTCGTATGGTGCAAGGACGTGCCCTGGCTGCAGTGGAGCAGCCCGCTGCTGATGTTCGCGGGCACGCTGTACTTCACCCACCTGGCCCTCAGCGGCGGCAGGGTGGCGCTGTGGGACCGGCTACGAGGCGCCGTCATGCGCCCGCTCGGGCGTTTGCCCTGGCACCTGCTGCGCCGCGAAGACGTGCTGATCTGCCTGGCGGTGATCGCGACGGGGATCTGGGTCTTCATGCGGGCCAAGCCAGGCCTCTAGAAGCTCACAGTGCCCCTGCCAGGAAAAAGATCGGCACGAAAGACAGCGCGGTCGACACCGCCACCACGAACGCCATCAACTGGTGATCGCCGCCCTGTTGCGTTGCCAGCACGTAGGAGTTGCTGGCGCAGGGCAGCACCGAGTACAGCAGCACCAGGGTCGCCGCCAACGGTGGCACCGGCCAGGCACTGATCAGGCCGTAGGCCAGTAGCGGAAATACGCACAAGCGGATACCGGTCGTCAGCAACCCCGTCTTGCACAGCCTTGCAAACTCACCACGTGGGAACCGCAAGGCCGCGCCGACGCAGATCAGGCTCAGCGGCAGAGCCGGTGCCCCCAGCGCTTGCAGGGGCTGGCCAAGCGACGCAGGCAGCGTCACCCCGCTCAGGTTGAGCGCCAGCCCCAGCCCGCTGGCCAGGATCAGCGGATTGAGGCAGACCTTTGGCAACACCGCCCAAGGCGAACCCTGCCGATTGCCGAACGCCAGCAGGACCACCGTGTTGGAAATGGCCACCATGTAGGCCACCACCACGGCCGCGACGCCATAATCCTCAGGGCTGAGCAACTGATAAGCCACACTCAGGAAAATGAAACTGTTGAAACGTACCGAGCCTTGCATGACCGAGGTGAAGGTCGCATGCACGGTGCGCCGGTAGCGGCAACCCAGCACTACCCCGGCGCTGATCAGCAGGGTTATCCCGCCCAGTACCAGCACCGTCGAGCGCGCCGCGCCGCCCATGGGGCCAGCGCTACCGATGGCATGCACCAGGTAGGCCGGGAAGAACACCCAGTGGGTGAGTTTCTCGGCGCCTTTCCAGAAACCAGGGTCTATCCAGGCATCGCGGCGCAGGAGCACGCCGGCCAGTATCAAGATGAATGACGGAGCGATGGCCGCCAAGGCTGTTCCCGCATGCATGACGCTCAACCTTCCTTGCTGTTGGTGGACGTGGCGGGTGCGCCGGCGACAGCGACCAAGCCCACCGCGGCCAAGGCCTCGCAGGCCAGGGCCGGGGCAAAGCGCACACCCGAACCGGAGGCGCCGAGCACCGCGCAGGCACCGGGCCCTTGTGGCAGGCACAGCACCCGCGGCTCGTAGTCGGCGCAATAGCTGTCGAACGCTGTCCGCGGGCGCAGAGAGTGAATGGCCAGGCCAGGCAGTTCTTCGGCGAGAATGCGCCGAGCCTGCCGAGCTTCCTGACGCTGGACGGCCAGGTCACCCTCGGCATCGGTGCGCCAATCCTCGGAGGTGATGCTGAGCAACCAACCCGCGCGTTGCCAATCGCGCATCACGAACGCCTTGCGCCCCGGCATGTACAGCACCCCTTCCCCAGCGTCCGGTAGCTGCGGGCCCTGCAGGTCGAAGGCGACAATCTTCTTGATCGAACCGGCCCGGGCCACGCCGGCCAGGGCATTGCTGCGAGCCCCCGCGGCAACGACCAGGCAACGTGCGCGCAGCAGGCCATCGGCAGTGTGCAGGCACCAGTCATCGCCCGCTCGGGTCACCCGCTCGACCTGAGCCTGGACCCTCTCGAAGCGCCCGCTCCCACCCTGCGCCAGGCAGGCCCGCACCAGTGCCGGGACATCAACCGCCAGGGCGTACCCGGCCTGCAGCAGCGTGGCAGGTGGGTGAACGCCGCGGTAGCGCCCCAGCACTTCGGCCAAGGGGCCCGACAGCGGTCGGGCCTCGAACATCAAAGGCCGAGGCGCTTGCGCCGGGTCATGGACAAAGCTGAAGGGCAAGCGGTGTACCCCCGCCCATCCGCGGCCCAGGGCCTGATAATGGGCGAAGGCCTGCAGCGACCGGCGGCGGCGCAGGCCCTCGCCGCAGAACGGCGTGACCAGCCCGGCCGACAGCGCGCTGGCAGCGCCTGGCCGACCATCGTCCACCAGCACGATGGAAAGCCCCGGCAGGCATCGGCGCGCCTCGGCCACCACGCTCGCGCCGACGATGCCGGCCCCCAGCACCAACAAGTCAGTGGCCATGGGCATCCCACCAGACCGTGCTGATCACCAGGGGCTCATGGCGATCATTGTGGATCTGATGCTGGTGATGGGACTCGAACACCAGCACATCGCCCTGCGCCACCCGCAGCGTGCTGCCCTGATAATGCAGCACCCCACCACCGCAGGCGATCATCCAGCACTCACGCACGGCATGAATATCGGGGCGCGACGTACACTGTGGAGCGACCGTGAACAAGCCACCGCGAAACGGTGTGGCACCTTCGCCAAGGCTGGCGAAATCGGCCTGGCGCAGCACCACCCCTGGCACATGGCTTTCGGCGGCCATTGGCCGGACCTTCGGATTGCCTGCCTTCATGCTCGAACCTCGCTGCTGGTTGACGACAATGTCTTGAGAATGGCCTCGCGGTCCTGGTCGAGCGCAGGCGCCGCACGCCGTTGCCGAGGGTCCGGGGCATCGGAGATCTTGATCGGCGAGCCGACCAGCCGGTAGTGGCCCACCTGCGGGTCATCCACATCGACCAACATGTTGCGCTCGGCCACCTGCGGGTGCGCCACCGCCTGGTCGACACGGTTGATGGGCCCGGCGGGCAAGCCGGCCGCCACCAAATGTTCAGTCCAGTGCCTGACAGAATGCGCGCTCAGGGCGTCATTGAGCCGCTGCGCCAGCAACCCCTCGTTATCCTTGCGCGCCTCCCCTGTGGCAAACAGGGGGTCTTCGGCCATCTCGGGACGGTCGATGGCCTGGCACAGCAGGGCAAACAGTTTGTCGTTGCCGGCGGCGATGATCAGCCCGCCATCCTGGGCCTGGTAGACCCCGAAAGGCGGCGCGATGGCCGGCCGGTAGCTGCCCACCGGGCCGGTTACCTCGCCGGTGGCGAAATAGCGCCCGATGAAGTACTCCATCAGCGCCAGCTGACAGTCGAACATGGCAATATCGACCTTCGCGCCGAGCCCTCCCTGCTGGCGCTTGAACAGCGCCATCAACAGCCCGCAGGTGAGGAACAAACCGGCGCTGATATCACCGATCGACACCCCCACCCGCACCGGGGTGCGCCCCGGCTCGCCGGTGACGCTCATGATCCCGCCCATACCCTGGACAATCATGTCGTAGGCGCGCCGCTGGGAGGACGAACCGGTATGGCCGAAACCTGAGGCGGCGCCGTAGATCAGCCGCGGGTAACGGGCATGCAGGGTCTCCCAGCCATAGCCGAGCCGCTCCATGGTGCCGGGGCGAAAATTTTCAGTAAGCACGTCGGCCTGTTCGAGTAGCTGCTCGAAGATGGCGCGGTCCTCGGCCTTTTTCAGGTCCAGGGCGATACTCTCCTTGCCTCGGTTGAGCGAGGAGAAATACGCCGACTTGGTGCCGAACCATGGTCCATAGGCTCGGGCATCGTCGCCCGTGCCAGGTTGTTCGACCTTGATCACCCGGGCGCCATGGTCAGCCAGCAGCATGGTGCAGAACGGCCCCGCGAGCACTCGGGTCAGGTCGACGATCAGCAGCCCATCGAGTGCGGGTTTCATGGCGTGGCCTCCAGGCTGGGGGTGTGATTGCGCACGGCGGCCAGCGGTACCGTGCATTGCCCGAATGCGCTGCCAGTGACCTCGCCAGAGTGGCCAAGGGCTTGCCACAGTGCCGTGGCTAGGCTCGGCAGCAACGGATATGCCAGCAGCGCCAGGCCCTTGGCCCACCAGTAACGGTCCTGGTCGCTGACCAAGGTGTCGTAGCGCGCCGCCCAGCGGGCAATGCTCTGGCTCAATGCCCGTGGGTCGAAATAAGCGAAAGACAGCACCTGAGCTTGCTCATCAGCGGCCGCCTCGACCGCTGCCTGCCATGCCTGGCTCGGTTGCCCAGGCGCGGCCACGGCCGCCAGCGCCGCGTCGGCACGCGCCAGCAGGCTGGCGTAGTCCTCGACCAGGAAGCGCTCGAAGTCGGCGCGGCGGAAATCCGTACGTCCGTGCGTCGGGCTGGTGCTGGCCAGGAAGTAGCGCAGCGCATCGGACGGGATGCGCCCCTCCCGGGCAATGTCCGCGACCCAGATCGCCCACCCTTGGCTAGTCGAGAACTTGCGACCCTCCAAAGTATAGAAATGGTTGATGAGGAAATGGTCGAACGGCTTGGACGTACCATCGGCCATGGCCATGGCCTGGATGCTGACCAGGTGCGACACGCTGTTGTCGATCCCGAAGCCATTCACGGTGATCACCGGCGAGTCACGATCGAACGGGTTATGCGCCAGGCCCGTGGCCTGGGCGAAGCAGTCACCGACGAAACGCACCGCGCCGAACAACAAGCCATGGCCGAACAATGTGCGGGGTTGGCCACGCACCTCGCAGGGCAAACCCCAGCCGGCGTGGTTGGTCACCCGCACCTGGGGCGATGGCCGGTGCAGGTGGCGCCTGGCGATATCGATGAAGGTGTCCGGCGTCTGGGTCCCTTGCAACTGCTCGATCAGCGCCTGGGGCTGGCGAATGTCGAAGAACAGATTGGCCAGCGCCCGCCCGGGTACCTGTTCGCCCCAGCGCGCACAAGGCTCGCGGACTTCATCCGGCTCGAAGTGCGCGCCGCAGTCCTCGCAGAAAAAACCCGAGATGGCAGCGTCGCACGCCGGGCAATGGCCGGTCAGGTAGCTGCCGCTGACGAACTGCTGACGCGATTCGGACCACGGCATCTGCTCCTCGACACAGCGGATGGCGTGCTGGTCGTCGAGCCGTTCGACCAACGCCTGATGGGCGGCCAGGTAAGCATCGCGATGTTCCGCGGCCAGCGGATCGACGAACAGGTCGACCTGCACGTTCATGTAGGCCAGGTCCTCGATGATACCGGCGCAACTTTCCTGGGCCAGCACGGCGGGATCCACCTCGGCCTGCTGGGCACGCAATGGAATGTAGGAATCGAACGGGTCGCTGGCGCAGACGATACTGGCTTTGTGGCCCTGCCGACGCAGGTGCCGCGCCAGGATGTCCAGGTTCAGGTAAGGCCCAGCGACATGGCCCAGGTGCAAGCGCCCATTGGGCGCGGGCATGGCCGGCACCAGCAGGTACTGTTTGAACGCGGCATCAGTCATGGCGCGCTCCTTGATCGTCGGCGACCTCCACGGTGACGTCGCCCGCCAGCTGCGCCAACACGCTGGAGATGTCATCCTGCATCGCGCACTGGGCGATCACGTAGGCAATCTCGTAGGCCTTGAAGCGCTCGGCAGGCAGTGCCATCTGCGCGCCGACCCCGGCGACCACCTGGAGGAAACGGGTCTCGCTGCGCTTGAACAGGCGCTCGAAACCCTCGACGCGGGTGACCCGACCGATGCCCGGCGGCATGATCACCCGTTGCCCGGCGCGACACACGGCGCTGCCGAGCCGATCGACACAATTGTCCGGCACCACGCCGCAGGCTAGCTGCAACACGGCCTGGTACGGCGAGAAGCCCAGCACGCTATTGGGGATCAGGTGCGAGTTGATGAACTCCCCGCCCAGGCGGCCGCCGATCTCGAGGATCTTCGGCCCCTGCGCGGTGACCATCAGGTCGACGTGGAAACCGCACCAGTCAATGCCCGTGGCCGCGACCGCGCGGCGCACCAGGTCGCAGATCTGCGCTTGCAGCGCCGGGTCAAGGCGCGAAGGCGTGACATTCTCGTACTGGATCGGGATGGCCCGGTCGAACTGCTTGTCGATGATCGCGTTGATCACCACACGGCCGTCGGCCACCAGGCCGGAGATCGAATGCTCCGAACCGACCAATTGCTCCTCGAGCAGCGCGTGTTGGCCATACAGGGCGTACATTTCGCCCTTGTCCGGGGTGTTGTAGGCACGGAAGGCACGATAGACCGACAGTGCATCACAGCCCGGTTGCAGCATGAAGATGCCGCGGCTGCCGGAGTTGCCCGCCGGCTTGAGCAGCGCAGGCAGGCCCACGTGGTCCAGCCCTTCGAGGAAAGCCTGCTCGTCGCTGACCACGGCATAGCGCGGGTTGGCATTGGCCACCGCATCGAGGCAGCGCCGGGTGCGCGCCTTGTCGCGCACATTGGCGGCAGCCTCGGCGCTGCTGCCCGCCAACCCCAGGCGTTGGCTCAGGCGGCTGGCCAACTCGACTTCCAGGTCCTTCCAGGCGACCACCCCAGACAGCGTGATGCGGTGTTCATCCAGATAGCCGAGAATGGCCTCCTGGGCCGCGTCGTAATCACCCAGGCGGGTGACGATGACACCGGCGCAGCCCATGGAGCGGAACGGCTCGGGCGTGGGGGTGGCGACCAGTACGTTGAAGCCCAGTTCATGGCCCGCGGCGATTTCGGCGATCCGCTCACCGGCCAGGGCACGGGTGTCGAGGTAGAGGATGTAAGGTGCTTCGGACATGATTCGCTCCTTCATTCAGTCAGTTGTTGGTCGTGCAACAGGCCGTCAGGCTCGGCCAGCCCCAGGCCCCACTCCACCAGCCCCGGAGGCGTGGTGACGTCATACAGCGCTTGACCCAGCAAGCGGTTGGCAATCTTGCCGCTGCGCCATGCCGCAAGACTGAGGTTGGGGTCGGCAATGCCACGGATGTGGCGCGCGGCGTTCTGGAAGAACAGCCGCGGGTGATCGGCCCGCGCCCACTTCACCGCATAGTCATGGTCGAGCTCGGGCAGGCCATCGCGCGTCGCCATCTCGAAGCGCAGCGGTTGTAACGCCGCCGGCATCTGAAACTCGGAACCGGTGGCCAGCAGCACCAGGTCGGCCTGCAGATGGCGGCTGCCGCTGACGCTGTCCAGACGCAGCGCCAGGCCATCGTCCGCGTGGCGCAACGCTTGCAGCGTCGTCCCCGGCAACAAGCGACAGAACTGCTTGCGCCCCTCGATGTAGGTCACCTCGTAAAGACGCCGGTAGATGCTCTCGAGCAGCGGCTGGACCACGCCATCACTGGCCATGTGCTGCTGAGCCAGGGCCACCTGGCGCTGCTGCGCGGACAAAGCGAAAAAGTGATCGCTGTAGCCGGGCACGAACCATTCATTGACGAAGGGTGAATCGTCCATCGGCAGGAAGTTGCCGCGCCGGCTGACCCACGCCAGCGAAGCCGGCGCCACGGGCGCTGGCAGGTTGAGCATCATCTGCACCAGTTCGGCGCCACTCTGCCCACCGCCCACCACCACCACGCGTTTGCCTGCTAGCGGCGGCGCGTCGGTGACGAAACGCGACGAGTGCATCACCGTTGGCCCCAGGCAGGCCTGAGCGCAGCTGGGGATGCTCGGCCGGTGCCCGGTGCCGACGACCAGGTTGGCGGTACGCGCAACCCCCTTGGCATGGGTGACCAGCCATTCCCCGCCGTCCCGAGTGACCCGCAGTACTTCGGTACCAAACGTCAGGTTCGACAGCGACTGGCAAACCCACGTCATGTACTGCTCGAACTCCTTGCGCCGCACCGTGGGAAACCGCGCGTTGAGGAAGGCATAGAGCCGCTCGGTCTTTTTTAGAAAGGCGATGAACGAATAGGGGCTGCACGGATCGGCCAAGGTGACCAGGTCCTTGAGAAAGCTGGTAGTGAGCGAGGAGTTCACGTGCATCATGCCCTCGTGCCAGCGAAAATCCGCCCGACGCTCGAAGAACATGCTGCTGAACTGCTTGCACGGCTCCAGCAAGGCCGCCAGGCTCAGGTTGGCCGGACCGATGCCCAGGCCGATGACATCAAAACGTTGGACATGACGTGACGCGGCCTTCCCGGCCATCGACGGAATTTCACACGTATTCATTGGAATCACTCCTGCAAGCTTCAGGAAAGGGTGGCGTGCCCAGGCGGCTTCATCAGCATCGCGGCGCTTGGCCCTCTCCGGCGCTCGGCATGGGTGTGGTGTCGGCAAGCGCCAGCCTGGCCAACTGCCGGCCACAACTCACCGCCGTGGCAATGCCACTGCCGCAATAACCACCGCCCCACGACACCGGCCCCTTGCGCCCTGTGCGCGGCAGGCCGTCGGGCGTGAAACCGAGGTTGCCAGACCACGCCTGGCGCACCTCGACGTCAGCCAACGTCGGGAAGTAGCTCGCCAGGCGGCTGCGCAGCCCGGACACCACGACCTGCGGCTCGGCATCCAGGGGCAGCAGGCCCAGACGACTGCCAAACAGCAAGCGCCCCTGGTGAACGCGGAAGTAGTCCTTGTCGGCGCTGGCCGTGCCATAGACCCGCGGCTGCTGGGTGATCAGTCGCAGTGCAGTGGCTGTCAGCGGCGCACTTTCGAACAGGTGGGTCTGGTACAGCACCAGGGGCTCGCGGGCCGCTGCCGCGGACAACGACCAGGCCTGCTCGCTGGCAATCAGCGCCCGTGCCGTGCTGATCCGCCCTGGCGCCAGCACCAGATCGACCGTGTCGGCCCCCGGCTCAAGTGCCAGCACCGGGCTTGCATACTGGACGCGTACACCGAGGGCCTCGGCATGGTTGCGCAAGGCAAGCAACAGCCGCGCCGGCTCGATCAGGGCGAAATGCTCATTGAGCAGCCCGCCCACCACGCCTTGCGCACGGGTCTGTTCGCCGACCTGGCGAGCATCCAGCCAGCGCACGCCAGTGCCCAGCAGTGCCTGGGCCTCGAGCCCGCGTTGCCTGAGCGCCGCCGCCGCGGCATCGTCCAGCGCCAGGGTGATATGCCCTGGCTGCGTCCAGGCGCAGTCATAGCCGAATGCCTGGATCTGCTCCCTGAGGGCGCGCACCGGCGCCAACGCCGCCTGCAGGCGCTTGGCCGGGTCATGCTCGCCGTGGGCAGTCGCAGGCAGTGCCGGGGGCATGACCGCGACCGAACCGAAGTTGCAGGCGCTGGCGTTGCCGCCCCATTGCCCAGCGTCCAGCACACGCACGCTTGCCCCCTGCCGGGCCAACTCGATGGCAGCGCTCAGGCCGCAGTAGCCAGCGCCAATGACCACTGCGTCACAGGTCGCTTGTCGGGCCATCATGCCTCACCTCCCA
Source organism: Pseudomonas muyukensis (assembly GCF_019139535.1). Taxonomy (NCBI): domain Bacteria; kingdom Pseudomonadati; phylum Pseudomonadota; class Gammaproteobacteria; order Pseudomonadales; family Pseudomonadaceae; genus Pseudomonas; species Pseudomonas muyukensis. Next base: position 3,596,375 of record NZ_CP077073.1, read on the forward strand.
GCGCGGCCTGTTCCATGAAGCGCCGGTAGCCGGCCTCGAAGAAGAACTCGGCCTGCCCCTCGGGTGGCTGCAACTGGTCCAGCCAGCAGGCCGTCTCGGAGTATCGGGCCAAAAACGGACGGCCCAGCCAGCGCGGATCACGGGCCTGGATGAACTTCAACAGGAAATGGCGCTGCCCATGCACCTCCAAGGTACCGCTGACCTCAACCTTGCCAGGCCCCGCGCTCATGGAGGGGCCGCGAGCGGTCTTGGCCAGCCCCGACACCGCCTCGATGGCCCCGTTGTAGATCGACAGCGCGCGCGCCAACGGGATCTGGAAATAATCACGTGGGCCGGTATCGCGCTCGACGAACATGTAGTAGGGCACGATGCCCAGGCGCACCTGTTCCTGCCAGTTGCGCTTCCAGGTCGCGGCACTGTCGTTGATGTGCCTGAGGACCGGCCCTTGGGCGCGGATGACGATACCCAGCTGCTGGAGCGCGGCCACCGCTTCCTGGGCAATCGGCGTGGACAACTCGCGCCAATGATTGAGGTGGGCCATGAGCGCGATGTGCTTGCCACTGTCCACCAGGCGCCGCAGCAACGCCATGAGTTGCGGTGTGTCGACATCACTGACAAAGCGGTAGGGCCAGTACGTCAAGGCCTTGGTACCGATCCGTATCGTGGTGACATGGCGCAGGGCCGGGTCCAGGAAAGGCTCCAGGTAGCGCTTGAGATGAGCCGCAGTCATCACCAGCGGGTCGCCGCCGGTGAAAAGCACATCGCTGACCTCTGGATGGCGCGCCAGGTAGCGGTGCAATTGCGCGCCATCGTTGGAGGCGAACTTCAGCGACTTGTCGCCAATGAACTGCGGCCAGCGAAAACAGAACGTGCAATAGCTGTGGCAGGTCTGGCCGTGGCTGGGGAAAAACAACACCGTCTGCGGATACTTGTGCTGCACCCCGAGCAAGCGCTCACCATCGAGCAACGGGGCATTCAGATGCTGCTGTGCCGGATGCGGGTTCATGCCTTCGCGCACACGCTGCACCAAGGTCTCCAACGCTTGCTCGCCGGCCCCGCTGCGCACGCAGTGAGCGAGCCGGTCGAGGTCCTCGGCATCGAGCATCTGTGCCTGGGGGAAGGTCAAGCGGAAGATCGGATCGTTGGGAACATCGTGCCAATCGATCAGGTGCTTGATCACATAGTCATTGACCTTGAACGGCAGCACCCGCGCCACCAGGCTGATGGACTCCATCAGCTGCGGTGCATGCCTGACCAGTTGCGCAATCTGCCCGAGCCGCTGATGGCTGAACACGCGCATGGGCGGGGATGCCAGCTGCGTTCGACGCACGACGGGGGGCTCATTGTAGGTTTCATTGGCTGAAACCTTGGTTATCAGGTTGTCCATCAGCAGTTCCGACCTCGATTATTGAAGTTGTATTGAGTCAGTTTCCAGACGAAGCAAACCAGCGCCGGGTCGGTATGGGCCCGGCGTTTCACAGGGTTGAATTGAGGTTTACGCAGCGCCACCCTCACAGCTGGCAGCGGCCGCGTCGGGGCTCAAGGCCCAGCGGGCGACCGCGCTATCGGGCTAGCGGTCCTGGGCGGCATAGGCACGCTCAAGCTGGTCGAAACGTGACTTGTCCACCAACCGCTGGCGCTCGGCGAAGGGCACCACCAATGCCGGGTCTTCATCCAGGCGCCCGTGCTCGAGCAGTGCACCCAGGGCCCGCTGCATGCCCAACGCGGCACTCTGCAGGCCGGCATTGGCGTACAGCACGATGCCGTAGCCCAGCTCGGCGAGCTCGGCACGGTCAAGCGTCGGGGTCTTGCCACCGATCACGATGTTGATCAGGTTCGGCGTGCGGAACAGCCCAGGTAGGCGGCGAATGTCCTCCAGACGCTCGGTGGCCTCGATGAACAGGATGTCCGCCCCCGCCTCGACATAGCGATGGGCACGCTCGATGGCCGCCTCCATCCCCTCTACGGCGCAGGCATCGGTGCGGGCGATGATCATCAGGTTCGGGTCTTCGCGCGCATCCACTGCGGCCTTGAGCTTGCCCACCATCTCGGCGCAGCTGATGACCTCCTTGCCGCTGAAATGCCCGCATTTCTTCGGCAGTACCTGGTCTTCGAACTGGATCGCGTCCGCGCCGCTGCGCTCCAGTACCCGCACCGCATGGCGCACGTTCAGGGCGTTGCCGAAGCCGGTATCGGCATCGACGATCAAGGGCAGCGCGACGCTGTCGCGCACCCGGGCCGCATGGGCCGCCATCTCGTCCAGGCCAACGAACCCCAGGTCGGGCAGGCCCAGCGACATGTTGGTGACGCCGGCACCGCTCAGGTACAAGGCCTGGAAGCCGACATCACTGGCAATCCGAGCGCTCAGGGCATTGAACACGCCGGCTACCAGCAGCCCCTGGCGTGCTTCGACCTGGCGGCGGAACGCGGCTCTGCGCTGCATGCTTGAATCAGTCATGGAAACACCTCATTGAGAGAACTTGAACAGGTCCTGGGCGGTATGGCGCAACACATTCAGGCGCGCCAGCGGGTCCGGCACCCACTGCGCCAGGGACGCTTTCGCGGCGGCGAAGTCGACCCACTGGCGGTGCTGGGTATGTGGCCAGTCGCTGCCCCAGAGCAGCCGCGAACTGGAGAAGGCCTGCAGTAACAGGCGGCTGGCGCGCTCGCCGAACGCCTGCCCGGCAGGGTCGGCATGCCCTGCTGCGCAGCGATAGGCCCCAGACAGCTTGACCCACACCTGGCCGCTGTCGCCCTGGCCCAACAGGTACTGGAAACCCGGATCGGCAGTGCCCTGCCGGGGCTCCGGACGGCCGAAGTGATCGACCACCACCTTGCAGCCACTGCGCAGCATGGGGTTGAGCAGATAGGGCAAGTCCACAGCCTGACGCTGCACTTCGATATGCCAGTCCAGCGCCTTGATCCGTGCCATGAAGCGCTGCCACGACGGCTGCGCCAGGTCTGGCAACGCGGTGCCCAGCAGGTTCAGGCGCACACCGACCACACCGCACCTGGCCAAGGCCTCGAGCCGGGCCTCGGCGATTTCCGGTTCAACCACCACCACCGCGCGAAAGCGCTTGGGGTAACGCGCCAGCACGCCCAGCAGGAAGGTATTGTCGGTACCGAGAAAACTGGGCTGCACCAGCACCCCATGGGAAATCCGCTGCGCCGCCAGTTGCCGCGCATAGTCATCCACCGTGGCGCTGTAGTCGGGCGTATGACGCCGCTCGCGCAACATAGGCAGGCCCTGCACGAAGACATGGGCATGACCATCGATGGCGCTCACCGACGCGTCCGTGCGGGCATGCCAGCGATCGGCGAAACCATCGCCATCGGCGCCTGCCGCTTCGAACGGCGATCTGCTCATGACCTCGACGTCCCTGTCCATCACTCGCTCCTTGCTGCCCAACGCTCAAGGCATTGGATCCAATCGATGGCGCCATCCTATGAAAACCAGGGATTGATATCTATTATGCGAACGATCAAAAAACATAACGTGAGCGTATGGAAACCCGACATCTGCGTTATTTCCTGGCGATTGCCGACAGCGGCAGCATCACCCGCGCCGCCGAACAACTGGATATCGCCCAGCCAGCCCTGAGCCAGGCCCTGGTCCGCATGGAAAAGGAGCTTGGGGTCAAGCTGTTCGAGCGCTCACGCCGCGGCGCGTTGCTGACCCCCGCGGCCAGCGCCATCATCGATGACCTGCGCGCCAGCCTGGCCAACATCGACGCCGCCACGCAGCGCGCCCGCGCCATCGGGGCCAAGCGCGCCGGGCGCCTGATCATCGGCTTCGTGTCCACGGCACTGTTCGGCACCCTGCCCCGTGCCCTCGACCGGATGCAGGCACGCCACCCCGGCGTCGACATGGTGTTGCGCGAAATGAGCAATGCTGAACAGGCCCTGGCCCTGCAACGCGGCGAAATCGACATCGGCCTGCTGCATACGCCGGTGTCGATCCAGGGCAACATGCGCGAACAACGCATCAACCAGGACCCCCTGATCGCGGTACTGCCCAGCGACTACCCGGTGGGCGAGGATGGCAAGGTCGGCCTGGCGCAGCTCGCGGCCACTGGCCTGGTGTGGTTCCCCGAACAGCAGTTGCCGCTGATCCGCAACGCGATCCTCAGCACCTTCCGCCGCCAAGGCCACCCCATCGAGATCATCCAGGAAGCCAACCGCACCCTCACGGTGGTGGCCTATGTCGCCGCCGGGCGTGGTGTCTCGCTGTTGCCGGCCACGGTGCAAGCCCTGCATTTCGAAGGCACCCGCTACAGCCAGATCCGCGACGGCGCCGACCTGCCGCACTTCGAGCTCAGCGCCATCTGGCCGGCACAGTCCCGGGCGAGCATGGCCGATCACTTTGCCGAACTGCTGTTCGAGCCATGAGCGCAGCGCCGCCGTGCCCAACGTGAAACAATCCGCTGCCTCGCGGCAGCGGATTGTCATGGCAGGCCACGTGCGCAGCGGACACCCGGCACGTCTGCCGGGCGCCGCTGCGGGCAACGGCTAGCGGGCGTTGGCCGACACCGCCTCATGGGCGGCCTTGGCGCCGTTGATCAACGGCCCATAGCGCCGGCTGAACTCCTGGTTGTAAGGCACATGGTCCTTGTTGACCCCACTGTCCCAATTGACCGACCAGGTCATCAGCCCCTTGATCGACACACCCTTGGCATACAGGCGCTTGAACGCATTGGTCAGCGCCGTCGGGTTGCTCACATAGCCGGTGGCTGCGGCGTCGACGTTGGCCGGCAGGCCGATCACCAGCTTGTCGGGGGCAATGCGGGTGAAGCCGCGGGTGCCAGTGGCCAGGCTTTCGCTGAGGTAGAAGAGGAAGTCCTCCTTCAGCGCCTCGTTGTTCTGGGCAATCCAGGCGCCGCGGCCATTGTTGGCCTCCTCGACCCACAGCCCATCGCCACCCTGGTTGTAGAACTGCGGGGCGATGAAGTCGTAGTACCCCTCCAGCGCCTTGAGGTAGTCGACGTAGCGCCCGGCGCTGGTCAGGTAGGGAAACTCCGGCGCCATGCTGATGATGAAGTGCTTGCCCTGGGCCTTGTAGTGGTCCTTGACCAGCTTCAGCGCGGCAGGCAACACGGTCTTGTTACTGGCGAAATCAATCGCGCTCTGTTCAAGATCGATGTCCAGCCCGTCGAAACCGTAGGTTTCCACCAAGCGGATGATTTCATTGGCCAGTGGCTGCTCATGGCCCTTGTTCAAGGCAATATGCGCATCGGCGCCGCCCAGGGACATCAGCACTGCCCGGCCCTGGCTGTTGAGCACGCCCACCTGGCGGCGGAACTCGGCGTCGGACAGGTTGTACGGCTTGAAGGTCGGGATGCCGCTGCCTTTCATGAACGCCACCGCCACCACGTTGTAGTCGCGCGGCACCTCCTCCAGGCTCATGTTGGCGAACTGCCCGCGTTGGTAGCCATCGGCAGGGCCAGCCGGCCAGTTGTGCCAATAGCCCATGAGGATCTTCTTGCCATCCAGGCTCGGCATGCGCGAGGCGGCATCGTCCTGCCCCGCGGCGTGTTGGTTGAAGTCAATGTTTGCCATGTTCTAATCCTTCAGAACGCATGGAAGACGGCCGGCTTACTGGAAGTCGACGTCGAAGGCCTGGTAGAAGGCGTTGCCGGTGTTGGCGACGATCCACATCAGCACGATGACGTGACGGCCTTTCTTGTTGGCCGGCAGCTTCACTTCGTGGTCGACCTTGGCCTTCAACTCGCCGGCATGGCTGTAGTACGGCACCTGCGGGTAGAAGTCCTCGGCGAAGGGTTGCGCGTCGAGCTGTGCGCGGCTGATGCGCTGTTTCGGGTCCCAGCCATCCTTGGTGATCAGCCAGCGATAGCCACGGGTGGTGTGGGGCGCGGTGTACTTCCAGGTCACCTTGAACACTTGCCCGGCGTCGACATTGATCAACGGCCAGGTGAAGGCACGGTTGAGCTTCTTGCTCATTTCCTCGTCGGTGAAGTTGACGCAGTCGCGGGCGTCGGCCTTGCCGCCGCTGAGGATGTAGCCATCGGCCGGTGGCGCGACGCTGGGGTTGTCGGTTTGGAACGGCGCCGGGAACGGACCGGCGGCCAGGGCCGGGAAGTTCTTGCCACCTTCCATTTCATCGACCTGCCAGCCGCTCAGTACACCGAGATCGATGGCGACCATGCCGCGCGAGGCTGGGGTGGTGACACGACCGTGACGCAGTGGGCCTTGGGTTTGTGGTTTGTTCATGAGTATTGCTCCATTGAGTTTGAGAACTCTCCCTTTCCAAAGGAGAGGCCTTCACCCTAACCGAGCTGCTTTTTCTGTCCACGGGGGGCTTTTTCGTGCGCCAGCGCCCTGGTGCGCAAATCTCCAGCAAATACTGGATGCATATCCAGTATCGCTAGTTTTCACTGACTCGCCCTGGCGCGAAAATCCTACGTGCCAAGGGGATACCTGCCGATGTCGCGGCCGATCCACGCCTAGCCTTGCTGGCGAACCAGGCAACGCCGCCAGACCGATCACCCCGAGCCGCTGAAAAAATCCCCGCGCCTTCATCAAATCTTGAAAAGCCCTTGAATTGGCCTTGTCAAAGCGCCCGTAAGCTTGCGACGTCTGCTCGCCCACCCTGGGCGTCACTTGCCGAGAAGGATCGACCGCGTGCGCGTCGCCACTGGATTTCGTAAAACCCTGATCACCCCACTCGCCCTGAATGCCGCACTGGCCAGCGTGCAGGCGCAGGCCGACCAACAACCCAGCGCCACCGCTGGCATCTGGGGCGACAGCACCGATGTCACCCTGGGCCTGGCTGCGGTCAACGGCCCCCGCTACCTGGGCTCGAAACGCTCCAGCGCAGCCGTGCTGCCACAGCTGCGGATCGAGCGCGGGATCTTCTTCTTCGACCTCGAGGACGGCCTGGGCCTGCAATGGCAAGCCGCCTCGGGCTTTGCCGCCAGCGCCTCGATTGGCCGCGATGCCGGCCGCGCCGATGGCGACAGCCAACACCGCCATGGATCGGACACCCTCGCAGGCATGGGCGCAATCGGCGGCGCCAGCGTGCTCAACCTGCAGGTCAGCCAGCCGCTGAGCGACTGGCTGGCGGTAAGGGCCAAGGCCGAACTGCGTACCGGCGGGGAGCAACGCGGCGACCAATATGCCTTGGGCTTTGTCAGCACCTTGTTCGCAGGCGACCGCGACAGGCTTACCTGGAGCGTCGACGCCCACGCCGGCTCCGCACGTTTCAACCAGACCTACTTCGGCGTCAACGCCGCACAGAGCCGCAATACCGGGTTCGCCCGCTACAGCGCCGACCAGGGCATCTATGCCTACTCCTCCGAGCTGTCGTGGCTGCATGCCTTCGATGCGCACTGGTCGAGCGTCGCCGGTATCGAGCTGAGCCACTACACCGACCAGGTGCGCAACAGCCCGATCATCACCAGGTCCACCACCGCCACCAGCTACCTCGGCGTCAACTACAGCTTCTGAGCGCCCTTCGGCGCCACGCACCGCGAGACCCACGTGACCCGCAAACTGATCCTGATCATCGAGGACGACGCCGACAGCGCCAGCATCCTCGAGGCCTACCTCAAGCGCGATTTCTTCGAGGTGGCGCTGGCCAGGGATGGCCATGCCGGTGTCGAGCTGCACCACCGGCTCAGGCCCGACCTGGTGCTGCTCGACATGATGCTGCCCAGGCTCGACGGTGCTGAAGTGCTCACTGCCCTGCGCAAGCGCGGCGACACCCCGGTGATCATGGTCAGCGCCATGGGCGACGAGCCGGAGAAGCTCGGCGCCCTGCGCCATGGCGCCGACGACTATGTGGTCAAGCCGTACAACCCCAGGGAGGTGGTGGCCCGGGTCCAGGCAGTGCTGCGCCGCACCCAGGCCACTGGCACCCACCAGACGCGCCTGCGCTTCGAGGCGCTGTGGCTGGACCGCGACAGCCGCGCGGCGGGGGTGGTCCAGACCGATGGTCGGGAACGCGCCATCGACCTCACGCCGACCGAGTTCAACTTGCTGGCGTTGCTGCTGGCAGCCCCGCACAAGGCCTTCGGCCGCGACGAACTGCTGGCCCGTTGCCTGCCGGACAGCGACGCCCTGAGCCGGGTGGTCGACGCCCATATCCACAACGTCCGACGCAAACTCGAGTTGCACGGGATCACCGGGGTACTGGTGACCGTGCGCTCGGTCGGCTACCGCTTCCACTGAGGTGACTGCAATGAAACGTCCGCCAAGGCTATGGCAATGGGTCGGTTGGCGCATGGGCTTGATCGCTGGCGGCGCCGTGTTGTCGATGGCGCTGATCATGTGGGTGCGCTACCTGTGCTGGCAGCTCGAGATCGACGCCAAGATCCCGCTGCATGCGCGCACCCAGTTCGCCGCGTCGATGGCCGCGCCCCAGGGCCGTGAAGGCGAGATCTGGGCCTACATCAGCCGCTACTACAGCCTCGACGATATTCGTCCCGGCATCAGCGGTGCCGACTGGTGGACCATCGCCTTGCTGTTGAGCGCGGCGCTGCCGTTGATCCTGGTCACCGGTTTTCTGTTGCTGCGGCCACTGTCGAGCCGCTTCATCGCCATCGCCAAGGCCGCGCGCCAGGTCGCCGGCGGCAACCTCGACATCAGCCTGCCGATCAGCGCGCGCATGCCGCTGGAGGTGCAGCGCCTGGCTGGCGACTTCAACAGCATGACCCGCCGCCTGCGCCTGTACGAGCAGGAGGTCCAGGCCTCGAGCGCGGTGTTGGCCCATGAGCTGCGCACGCCGCTCAATGCCGCGATGGGCCGGGTGCGCGGCATGCTGGACACGGTGTTCCCGGCCAACCCGGAGCAGCTCGGCCTGGTCCTGCACCAATTGGAGCACCTGAACCTGCTGGTCGACGATCTGCTCCTGCTGTCGCTGGCCCAGGCCGGGCAGCTGCCGCTGCAGCCCTCGCGCTTCACCCTCAAGGCCCTGCTGGACGAACGCATCACCTGGTTCAAGCCACAACTGGCGGCGGCCGCGCGCAAGGTCTGGGTGATCGGCCTGCCGGCCGAGCAGATCCATGCCGACAGAAAGCGCATCGGCCAGGTGTTCAACATCCTGCTGGACAACTACCTGCGCTACGCCGCAGCAGGGGGCGACCTGTGCATCCAGTGCCAGGCGACGGCGCAGCGGCTGACCCTGAGCTTCCAGGATCGCGGCCCGGGCCTGTCCGAGCAGGATGTGCAGCGGGTGTTCCAGCGGTTCTGGCGCCAGGAACCCTCGCGCAACCGCCATGCCGGCGGCAGCGGGCTCGGTTTGTCGATCGCCCAGGCGATCTGCACCGCCCATGGTGGTTCGATCGAAGCCTACCAGGGCGTGCAAGGCGGCCTGGTGATCGAGCTCAGCCTGCCCCGTGGCTGAGGCTGGCAGCGCTTCATATGGCGCCGCGCTTACCGGCAACGGACAGCACGCATCCTCCCGGCAAAATCGGATTGAACAGGCGCGCCCGGCCCAAGGCCTAACGCAGGTCAGCCACCTCGAAGGAGCGCGCCATGACCCACCCCCAGCAACCCGATCCCTACGTCGATGAAATCCCCCACGACCCCGGCGAGCCGGTGCCCAAGCCTGAACCCGAAGCGCCAGCCCCCGACTGGCCCGAGGGCCAGGTGCCGCCAGAGGAGCAATCCGACGGCTGATGCATTGTGGCGCATGCGTGGAAGGTGAAATCCGTCCGGCCCCAAACCTGCGCGTGACGCCCAGCAACCGCACCTTGCGCAATCATTCACCGGCAACCAGGAGGCACGCCACATGAACGATCGCATTACCCGCCTGTTCACCGACACCACGCTGTTCGGTGTCTCCATCCTCAACCTGCTGCTGGCGCTGGGCGCAGCCCTGCTGACCTTCGTCATCGCCCGCGCGGCCATTGGCTTGCTGCTGCGCCGGGTGCAACGCTGGTCGGAGCATGACGGCGCCATGAGCCAGGTGCTGGCCAAGGTCCTGGCCGGCACCAGCAACGGCTTGCTGCTGCTGGCCTCGCTGCTGGTGGGCCTGGGCATGCTCGACCTGCCCGAGCGCTGGCTGACGCGGGTCGGCAGCCTGTGGTTCGTGGTCGCCGCGCTGCAGATCGGGCTGTGGGCCAACCGCGCCATCGGCCTGGGCCTGAGCCGCTACTTCAGCCGCCAGCACGGCGCCGGCCTGAACCAGGGCAGCGCCCTGGCCACCCTGTCGGCCTGGGGCGCACGGGTGCTGCTGTGGTCGGTGGTGCTGCTGGCGATGCTGTCGAACCTGGGGGTGAACATCACCGCCTTCGTCGCCAGCCTCGGCGTGGGCGGCATCGCCGTGGCCCTGGCGGTGCAGAATATCCTCGGCGACCTTTTCGCCTCGTTGTCGATTGCCGTGGACAAGCCCTTCGAGGTCGGCGACTTCATCGTCATCGGCCCGCTGGCTGGCAGCGTCGAACACGTCGGCCTGAAGACCACGCGCATCCGCAGCCTGGGTGGCGAGCAGATCGTCATGGCCAATGCCAGCATGATCGGCAGCACCATCCAGAACTACAAGCGCCTGCAAGAGCGGCGTATCGTCTTCGAGTTCGGCCTGTCCTACGACACCCCCACCGAGGCGGTAAAAAAAGCGCCGGGCATCGTCGAGGAGGCGATCAGGGCCCAGGAGCAGGTGCGCTTCGACCGCGCCCACTTGCGCGGCTTTGGCAAGGAAGCGCTGGAGTTCGAGTGCGTGTACATCGTCAAGGACCCCGGCTACAACCTGTACATGGACATCCAGCAGGCCATCAACTTCCGCCTGCTGGAACGCTTCTCGCGAATTGGCGCCAAGTTCGCCGTGCCGGTACGGGCGATCAAGGTCACGGCCCTGCCGCAACAGGCCAATATGCAGAACCTGGGCTAGGCAAGGCGCAACCGCGGTAGCAACCAACCTTGCTGGCGCACCTGGCACCGGCTGCGCCGGTGTTCGCCGGCAAAGCCGGCTCCTACGCCGAGAGCAGCCTACTGTGCCCTGTAGGAGCCAGCCTTGCTGGCGAACCAGGCGCCGCGGTGACACGGCGCAATCATCCTCTTTAGCCCAAACCATACTGGCGCAGCGCCCGGCGCAGGTCGCGGGTGCCGACCACACCCTCACGCGCCAGGGCCTGCAGGGCGACGAAGGTGATCCAGTCGCGCCCCAGGCCCTGGCCGGATGCCAAGGTATCGGCCCCCAGCGCGGTGAACGGCGCATCGACATGCGCAGCCAGCTGGTTCACCACGAATGCGTCGTAGCCGGTCACCGCCACCACCGGCACCCCTGTGCTGCCCAGGCACGCGTCCAGGTGCGAACGTCGCGCGGCGTGTTGCCGGTGCTGGCGGTTCCAGCGCAGCACCGCCGCCGCCTCGCGGGCCAGGCGCGTGTAGCTGGGGCAGCTCCACACCTCGCAGGCCACACCCCAATCCTGGGCGAGCTGGCGGGCAGCGGCGCAAACCTCCTGGAGCATCTGCCCGGCCCCCAGCAAGCGCACCTGCGGGGCTGCGCTGCCGCACAGCCGGTACATGCCGCGGTAGGCATCGCGGCGGTCGCAATCGAGGGTTTCATCCGGCGCGTCGTGCAGCGTCAGGTAGCAAAAACCCGGGCGCCCCTCCAGGTAGAACTCGCGCAGCGCCCCGGCCATGATCGCCTGCGCCTCGGCCCCGCAAGCCGGATCGAACGGCAGGCAGTGCCAGTTGGCCGCCAGCCACAGGGGCAACCACGGGTGTGCGCCCTTGGCCCAGCGCGAAGGCAGTGCCTCGATGTCGTTGAGGATGATGCCGCGATCGGCGGTCTGCGCGGTCAACATCTCCAGGTGGGCCGAGGTGGCCGAGCGGGTGAAGTAGAACAGTGGCCGCTCATCGTTGCGCGCGCTGTCGCTGAACCACAACGGCCAGGCACTGATGGCCAGGCCCGGTTGCTCGGGGTCGGCGCGGTCGTCGATCAGCCAGAACTGGCCGTGGCTATGCCGATCGCGCCGCAGTGTCTCGACCAGCCCGAGCGCCGCCCGGCGCGGCGAACCGGGCTCAAGGGCCGTGTGTTCAAGGCTGCGCAGGCAGGCCGCTGCCGCCTGGCCGGTGTGTTGCGTGCGTTGCAGATGCAGGGTGTCCATGGGGCGTCCCTCCCGATACCGCCCTTGCACGGGCGTGGTGGATGAGGCAATCTGATTGCAATTGCAATCAAAAAGGTAACACCGATGAAGACCTCCGCGCCACTGCACCTGTACACCGCCGACACCCCCAACGGCCAGAAGATCTCGATTGCCCTGGAAGAGCTGGGCCTGGCCTATGGGCAGACCTTCGTCGACCTGAACAAGGGAGAGCAGAAGACCCCGCAGTTCCTGCGGCTGAACCCGAACGGCAAGATCCCGGTGCTGGTCGACCAGACCCGCGACCTGGTGCTGTTCGAGAGTGCCGTGATCCTTACCTACCTCGCCGAACGGCAAGGCGCGCTGGCGGGCGACAACGCCGATGAGCAGCGCGTCGTGCAGCAGTGGTTGTGTTTCCAGATCGCCAGCGTCGGCCCCATGCTCGGGCAGCTCTGGTGGTTCCGCCACGGCTCGGGCAGCGACAACCGCGAGGCGCTGCAGCGCTACACCCGCGAGGCGTTGCGCTTGTATGGCGTGGTCGAGCACCAGTTGGCCGAGCGGCCGTTCATTGCCGGCGATCGCTACAGCATCGCCGACATCGCCCTGTTCACTTGGCTACGCACCCACGAGGAACTGGCCTTGGACCTGCAGCCATTCCCCGAGGTACGCGACTGGCTCGAGCAGATCGCCCAGCGCCCGGCGGTCAGGCTTGGCCTGGCCCGCTCGGGCGGCTACGCCTGAACTCAAGCCTGGGGCTCGGCCAGCAACTGCGCTGCCGGTTCGCTCGCCTGGGCCCGATGGGTGGTGGCCACGAAGTCTTCCTTGCGCAGCAGCAACAGCGCCAGCAGCGAGGCGACCCCGGTGGCCACGTAGAAGTACCAGGGCGCGGAGATATCGCCGGTGGCCTTGATCAGCCAGGTGGAGATCAACGGCGCGCTGCCACCGAACGCGGCCACCGGGATGTTGTAGGCCACGGCAATGCCGGTGGAACGGATGCGCGTGGGCAGCAGTTCGCTCATCAGCGCATAGGTGGACGATGCATACAGCCCGAACAGGATCGCCACCGCCATCAGCGGCCAGAACAGCGTGGCCGGCGTGGCATTGGGCGCGGCCTTGAAGAACCAGTACATGGCCAGGGTCGCCAGCACGCCGATCACCATCAGAAACGGCTTGCGCCCGTAGCGGTCGGTGAAGGCACCGCCGAACGGCATCACCAGCGCCGCCGACAGGCTGGCGACGAACACGTAGAGCAAGGTGGTGCCGCTGTCGAACTTCAGGGTGTTGGACATGTAGGTCGAGGCGAAGGTCAGCACCAGGTAGAAGATCGAGCTGTGCAAGGTGATGATGAAGAACACCAGGGCAATCGCCCGTTTCCACTGCCACACCTCGCGCAGCGGCGCCTTGGAGGTCTGGCCGGCCTCGACCAGGGCGACGAACTCCGGGCTGTCTTCGAGCTTGAGGCGGATATACAGCGAGATGAAGCCCAGCGGCCCTGCCACCAGGAACGGAATGCGCCAGCCCCAGTCCTGCATCAGCTCGGCGCCGAGCATCCAGGTCATGCCGTTGGCCACCACCCCGCCCAGCACCAGGCCCAGCACCGCAGTCACCATCAGCCAGCAGGTGGCGAAGCCCCGCCGCCCGGGGCCGGCGTACTCGGAAATGAAACTGGTGATGGTGCCGATTTCACCTCCGGCGGAGAAGCCTTGCACGCAGCGGATCAGCACCAGGATGATCGGCGCGGCGATGCCGATGCTGGCGTAGGTCGGCAGCAGCCCGAGCAGGAAGGTCGAGCCGGCCATCATCACCAGCACCGTGACCAGCGTCTTGCGCCGGCCGATCTTGTCGGCCAGCGGGCCGAAGAACAACCCACCCAGGGGGCGGATGAAGAAGCTCAGGGCAAAGGCCGCGAAGCTGGCCAGCAGGCTGCTGGTGGGGTCGTCGGAGACGAAGAAGGCCTTGCCGATGTACAAGGCCAGGAAGCCATAGACGCCGTAGTCGTACCACTCGATCAAGTGGCCCGAGGTGGCGCCGAGAAACGCCCGGCGCCGCTGGCGCAGGGTAGTGGAAGGTGACATGCCCATCACGGGAACTCCTGTCGTGAAACTGTCCATGAAAATGCAGCGATTGAGCGCTGGTGAGGGGTTTTATGGGTGATGCACTCCGCTACGCCAAGGGCTCGGTCGGGTCCTGCAACCACTGACGCAGGCGGGTTTTCAAGATCTTGCCGTAGCTGTTCTTCGGCAGCTCGGCACAGAACAGGTACTTCTTCGGTTTCTTGAACGAGGCCATGCGCGCCAGGAACCACTGGTTCAGCACCTGGGCGTCGAGGCTGGCGGGCGAACGCGGCACCACGAAGGCCACCACCGATTCGCCCCACTCGGCGTCGGCCTCGCCCACCACACAGGCTTCGAACACCTCGGGGTGCTGCATCAACACCTCCTCGACCTCCCGGGGGTAGATGTTGCTGCCGCCAGAGATGATCACGTCCTTGCTGCGGTCGGTGAGTGTGAGGTAGCCCTGGGCATCCAGGCAACCGATATCGCCGGTGCGCAGCCAGCCATCCACCAGGGTGGCCGCGCTGGCCTGCGGATTGGCCCAATAACCCTGCATCACCGCCGCGCCGCGCACGGCGATCTCGCCGGCCTGGCCGGGCGCCAGGGGTTGGCCGGCGGCATCCAGCACGCGCACCTCCACGCACGACTGGGCGCGGCCCACCGAGGCGGCGATGCTCGGCCAGTCCGCTTGGCTGCGGTCGGCAATGCGCTCACGGGACAAGGCGGTGATGGTCATCGGGCACTCGCCCTGGCCGTAGATCTGCACCAGCCGCGGGCCAAAGGTGTCGAGGGCCTGGGCCAGGTCGGCCAGGTACATCGGGCCGCCGCCGTAGACGATGGTCTTGATGCCCTCGCCGGCATAGCCCTGGTGGCGGGCCTGTTCGACCATGCGCTTGACCATGGTCGGCGCCGCGAACAGGCTCACCTGGCCCAGCGCCTGGGCCAGCTCGAACAGTTCCTCGGCCTGGAAACCGCGCGACTCGGGCACCACGTGTCGGGCGCCGCAGCGCACATGAATGAAGTTGTACAGGCCGGCACCGTGGGACATCGGCGCGGCATAGACCACGGCATCGTCGGCCGCCACCGGGTCGACGTCCAGCGGGTAGCACAGCGACATTGCCACCAGGTTGCCATGGGACAGCATCACCCCCTTGGAACGCCCGGTGGTGCCAGAGGTGTAGAACAGCCAGGCCAGGTCGGCATCCAGGCACGGGTGCGGCGCCTGTAGCTGGTCACCGGCCACTGCCGCGTCCTGGGTGGGCGCCGCCAGCTCGCGGCAGTCGCCAGGCAGGCCATCGAAGACGGCGCCGTGGTCGGTGTAGATCAGTCGTGCCCCGGCATTGCCGGCAATCCAGGCGGCCTCCAGGGCGTGCAACTTGCTGTTGATCGGCACCGCCACCGCCCCGCTCCACCAGATGGCATAGAGCAGCTCGAGGTAGCCGCAGCTGTTTTTCATCAGCAGCGCCACCCGCTGGCCCGGCGCGATGCCGTGCACCTGGCGCAGCTCCAGGGCTCGAGCCCTGACCCGGGCGGCGAACCCCTGGTAGTCGGCAACCTGGCGGGTGCCTTCGAACAGCGCCGGGCGAGTGGGCCAGCGTTGCGCCGCGTCGAGCAGCCAATGGGCGATATTCATGGCCTATACCCGCACCGCCTGCAACACGCTGGCATAGTTGGCCACGGCCATGCCGCCCATGTTGAACAGCAAGCCAAATTCCGCCCCTGGCACGCCCAAGCCGATGGGCCGGCCCGTCAGTTGGGCGAAGCCCAGGGCATGCATCGACACCCCGGTGGCGCCCACCGGGTGGCCCTTGGCCTTGAGCCCACCCGACAGGTTCACCGGCAAGCGCCCGCCCTGGCGCACGATGCCGTCGTCCAGCGCGCGGTGCCCCTCGCCACGCGGCGCCAGGCCCATGGCCTCGTAGATCAGCAGCTCGGCGATGGTGAAACAGTCGTGCACCTCGGCGAAACTCAGGTCGTTCAGGGTCACCCGGGCCTGGCGCAGCGCGCCATGGATCGCCCGTTGCGGCCCCTCGAAGGCCAGCACATCGCGCCGGGTCAGCGGCAGGAAGTCGTTCACATGGGTCATGGCGCGGATCGCCACCTGGCGGCGCATCGTCCGGGCACGCTCGGGCGAAGCCAGGATGATCGCCGCCGCGCCATCGCTGATCAGCGAGCAGTCGGTTAGGCGCAGCGGCGGCGCGACCAGCGGGTTGCTCGGCGACACATTGTTGCAATGCTCGAAGTCCATCACCCGGTGCATCTGCGCCAGCGGGTTGGCCATGGCATTGGCGTGGTTCTTCACCGCGATCGCCGCCATCGAGGCGTAGGGGCTGTGGTAACGGTCGGCATAGGCCTGCGCCACCTGCCCGAACAACTGGGCAAAACTCAGCCCGGCCTCGCCTGCAGCGTTCTGGTAGCCGGCGCCGGCCAAGGCCTGGGTAACCTCGGCGGTGCTGTTGTGGGTCATCTTCTCGGCGCCCACCACCAGCACCAGTTCGGCGGCGCCGCTGCGGATCGCGTTGATCCCGGCCTGGATCGCCGCCGCGCCGGAGGCACAGGCGTTCTCGCAGCGGCTGGCGGGTTTGAAGCGCAGTTGCGGGTCGGCCTGCAGCATCAGCGACGCCGGGAAGCCGTCGGCTACCAGGCCCGAATTGAAGTGGCCGAGAAACAGCGCGTCGATCTCATCGGCGTCGATTGCGCCGTCCGCGAGGGCGTCGCGGGTGACCTGGACAATCAGGTCTTCGAGGTTTTGCCCTTGCAGGCGACCAAACTGGCTGTGCGCAGCCGCGACGATGGAGACTGAATCGTGAAACATGGTGATATTCTTCTGTCCTTGAAGCGAGTATTCCCTACAATGGGCCAGCGGCCGAACCCCAGGCTAGTTGGGGCAACTACCTACGTCAGTAAGTAGTGGGCGATTCCCGGCATGGCCCCAAGCACCGAGGCAGGACGCCCGATGACTGTCGACACCCTTCCCCTGCAGGACCTCGAGCGCGTGGCGTTCCAGGCCTCTCCGGCCCCGCAGATGGTCACCGCCCATCGGCGCATGCTCGATTGCAACCAGGCGTTCGTGCGCTTGTTCGGTTATGAGCGGGAGGAACTGCGCGGCAACCTGACCTTGCTGCTGTACCCCTCCCATGCGGATTACCAGAGTATCGGCGAACGCAGCGAGCACTGGTTGAAGACCGGCCCGGGGGCGTTCTATACCGATGAACGCTTCATGCAACATCGCAATGGCGAGGTGTTCTGGGCCCGCGCCCATGGTTTCACCTTGACCCTGGACGACCCGTTCAAGCTGATGGTGTGGCATTTCGAGCGGCTCGACCGGCAACCGGCGCCAGCGGTGCGATTGACGCCGCGGGAACGGGAGATTTCGTTGCATGTCGTCAATGGCCTGACCTGCAAGGAAGTGGCGCGGGAGCTGGGGATTTCCCATCGCACGGTGGAGGTACATCGGGCGCGGTTGATGAAGAAGTTGCAGGCCAAGAACAGCGCGGAGCTGGTGTCGAAGATCATTTTCATCAGTTGAGTCTGCCGCGGCATTGTCAGCGCCTATGAGATCGAGCGCCGCCCGCGCGGCGCTCGATCTCATAGGCGCTGCAAGGCTACCGCCCTGCCCCCTGAAGCCCCACCCCAAATGCCCTACCCTGCCCGTTTCATCGATCACACTGATGATCACTATCACCCCGTCCACCTGTTGAACCCGCCGAACCGGCTTTTATAATCGCGTCCAATTTTCCCCTCCCCCTCGCCTGCATCAGGCGACTGTCCCGCTCGGAACCCCATACCCATGCCCAACCCTTCCCCCCACAGCCCTCCCGAACACAGCCAGCAAAGCCTCAAGCAGCAATGGCTGGCGATCCTCTCGGTCGCCGTGGGCGCCTTCGCCCTGGTGACCAGTGAATTCCTGCCGGTGGGCGTGCTCAACGACGTCGCCGGCGACCTGGGCATCAGCGCCGGCCACGCCGGCCTGATGGTGACCCTGCCCGGGGTCATGGCCGCCCTCGCCGCGCCCTTGCTGTCGGTAGGCATCGGCACCCTGGACCGGCGCTACCTGCTCAGCGCCCTGACCCTGATCATGATCATCGCCAACTCGGTGGTGGCCTACGCCACCGATTTCAACCTGCTGCTGCTCGGTCGCGTGCTGCTGGGCATCAGCATCGGCGGCTTCTGGGCCACCGCCATTGCCCTGAGCGGCCGCCTCGCGCCCAGGGGCGTAGGGGTGGCCCAGGCCACCTCGATCATCATGGTCGGCGTCACCCTGGCCACCGTGCTGGGCGTGCCGGTGGGCACCTGGCTCAGCGGCCTGATGGGCTGGCGCATGACCTTCCTGGTCACCGCCCTGCTGGGCATACCGGTGCTGCTGGCCCAGGTCCTGCTGCTGCCACGGCTGACCCCGGACAAGGCCATCCAGGTCAGGGACCTGCCGGCGCTGTTCGTCAACCCCCTGGCCCGGGTCGGGCTGATCGCCGTGTTGCTGATCGGCTTGGCCCACTTTGCCGCGTACACCTATGTCGCACCCTTCTTCAAGCACAACGCCAACTTCGATGGACCGACGATTGGCTCGCTACTGTTGCTGTATGGCGTGGCAGGGGTGATCGGCAACCTGTTCGCCGGCTTCGCCGCCAACCAGAGCGTGCGCCACACCCTGATGCTGGTGGCGCTGATGATCGGCGTCGGCACCGCGCTGTTCCCCTACTTCGCCACCAGCCTGACCGGCGCCGCCATGCTGATCGCGCTGTGGGGCTTCGCCTTCGGCGCCTTCCCGGCCTGTGCCAGCATCTGGATGTTCGTCGTCGCCCCCAAGGATGTCGAACGCGGCATGCCGCTGTTCGTCGCCATGTTCCAGGTGATCATCGCCCTGGGTTCGTTCTTCGGCGGGCAGATCGTCGACCAGCTGGGCAGCGCGGTGCTGTTCAGCCTGGCCACCGCCCTGGTCGGCTGCGGCCTGGTCACGGTGCTGGTGCTGGGGCGCAATGTCAGCAATCGCTTGGCGGCCCAGCCGTCCTGAAGCAGCGGTCGGCCAGCACTTGCCCCGCAATTGCGGCGCAGCCGCTGGCGTCCAGGCGCGGGGCAAGCCGCTGACCGCCGTTGTGCCAGGCGCCCCTGGCCAGGGCTCTGCAGCCAGGTCGGCGTCTACCAAGGCGCGCCAGATACCTCCGGTTGCAGCTGGCCCAGCCAGTAGCCGACATCCACTTCGTCGATCTGCTCGGGACGCAGGAACTGATCGGCGTACTGGCGGTAGACCCCGCTGCTCAGGAACAAGCGCAACAACTGGCCGTCGATATGGTTGTCGCGGGCCATGAACACCAGGATCTTCACCGACTCCGACAGGGTCTTCGGCGCCTTGTAGGGCCGGTCGGCCGCGGTCAGCGCCTCGAAGATATCGGCAATCGCCATCACCCGCTCGGCAATGCCCAGGTCCTCCCTGGCCAAGCGCCGCGGGTAGCCGCTGCCATCCATTTTCTCGTGGTGGTTGCCGGCAATCGCCGGCACCCGCCGCAACTGCCGGGGAAACGGCAGCGAGGTGAGCATGATGATGGTCTGCACGATGTGCTCGTTGATCTTGAAACGCTCTTCATCATTGAGCGTGCCGCGGCGGATCGCCAGGTTGTACAGCTCGCCATGGTCGCTGGCATTGGCCGGCAAGCGCATGTCGAAGCCCCAGGTGTTGCGCGGGTCGTCCCTGGCCACTGGCGGCTTGCGCTCGCCCCAGGGCACCTGGTGTTCGGGACGGTCGGCCAGCAGATACTCCTCCACAGGCAAGGACACCGGCGGCGGATTGGCGAAGCGGCTGTGTTCGTCGCGAGAGATGCCCAGGCGGTTGTCGAAATGCCGCAACCAGCGGCGTTGGCCAATGCGGCGCAGGCGCGCGATGTCGGCATCCTCCATGAACTCGCCGCCGATGTTGGCCTTGGCGACGAAGGCGAACTCTTCGCGCAGCTCGGCACGGCATTGCGCCAGTCGCTGCTGCAATGCCGGCTCTGCCTCGCCCTGGCTCAGCCCCTGCCAGTAGGCGATCTCGGCGTCGCGCCAGAGCACCTCGAAGCGCATGCGCACTTCATGGATACGGTTGTACAGGGTCTCAAGCTTGGTGGCCTTGTCCACCACGTACTCGGGGCTGGTGACCTTGCCGCAGTCATGCAGCCAGGCCGCCACGCGGAATTCGTAGCGCTCGGCTTCGCTCATGGTGAAATCGGCATAGGGGCCACGGTCGGCCTCCACCGCCTTGTCCAGCAGCATCTGCGCCAATTGCGGCACGCGCTCGCAATGGCCACCGGTATAAGGGCTCTTGGCGTCGATGGCATCGGCCAGCAACTTGATCATGCCGTCCAGCAAGCGCTGCTGGGCTTCCACCAACTGCCGGGTTTCGATGGCCACGGCGGCGGCGCCGGACAGCTCCTCGACAAAACGGCAAAACGGCTGGCCCATCTCGTCCTGGGGGTGTTCGAGCTGCAGGACCAAGATGCCGAGCAACTGCTTGCCACGATCGTTGAGCGTCACGGCCAGGCTGTGGCCTTGCAGGGCCAGGGCCTGGATCACGGTGGCCGCCAGGTCGCCGCCGTCGCTGACCTTCAGTTGCGCGGGGTAGGCCTCGCCCCGGCAGGCGGCGGCCAGGCGCAGGTGGCCCTGGTCGGCTTCCAGCAGGTACACCGCCCCCGCCGCCACGCCGGCGGCATCCACCAGGTGGCGCAACACGCCGTCGAGCATGCGTTCGAGCTGGCTCTCGCGGCTGAGGGTCAGGGTGATCGCCTGGAAGCTGCGGATCGTGCCGGACATGCGGCTGAGCACGCGGCTCAGTTCGCGCACCTCGCTGACCCGCGAGGTAACGCCCACCTCGCGGCTGAAATCGAAGTCGGCCAGCCCACGCACCTGCTCGGCCAGCAAGCGCAACGGGCGGCCAATGCGCTGCCCGAGCAAGCCACCGAGCAACAGCAGCAAGGCGATCAGCGCCGCCGTCCACAGCAGTTGGTCGAGCAGCACATTGCGCGCCCCGGCCAACAGTTCGTGGGCCGGCACGGCGATCAGCACTTGCAGGTTCTGCCCGGCCAGCGCCAGCGGCACGCGCATGCCGTACCAGGTCTGGCCATCCACCTGGTAAGGCTGCGGCCGGCTGCCATCGGGCAACGCGGACTGGACCTGCTGCAGGCTGGGCACGCCCAGCTCGGCAATATGCGACAGGCGCACGGCCTCGCCCTCGCGCACGATCACCCGTTGCAGCTCGGGATAGGCCACCACGCTGCCCTGATCGTCGACCACGGCAATTTCGGTACCGGGGGTGATGCGCAGGTCGCGGCTCTCGCTGGCCAGGTCGTTGACCGAGACATCCATGCCGATCACCGCCGCCCCGTCGACGCTGCGCAAGGCCATGCTCAGGCCGATCTCGCGGGTGGTGAAGAACACATAGGGCCGGGTGAGCACGGTGCTGGCTTGCCGGGAAGCTTCGACGAACCAAGGGCGCAGGCGCGGATCGTAGCGGTAGTCCGGTTTGTCCAGGGTCTTGAGCAGGGTCAGCGCGCGGTCGTAGAAGCGCCACTCGCCCAGCCGTGCGCCGCCCTCGCCATGGCTGACGCTCTGCACCAGGAAAGCCGTGCCAGGCGGCGCCTCGAGGCGCTGCTGCAACTGCGGGTCGCGCAGCCGTCGCACCAGCAGGAAATCACCATTGGGGTAGCCGACATAAGCGGCGCTGAGCATGCGGTTGGCGTTCAGGCTCTCGGCCAGCTGGGGCAGGCGCTCCAGGCGCTGGGCCAGGTCGCCGGCGACCGGGTTGAAGGCCAGCAGGCGGATGCTGCTCTGCACCGGTTCCACCAGCCGCCGGGCACGCTCCTCGATGGTCTTGCCCACCTGCAGGGCCGCATCGCCGGCGGTGGCCACCAGGGTTTGCCGCACACCGAGGTAGCCCTGCCAGGCCAGGGCCGCGCCAAGCAGCAACATGCCAAGCATGATCGCCAAGGCCACCAGTAGTTGCAGCGAGATACTGCGCCCACGGTGGTTCATGGTCGTTCGTCCCACGGCCTGTTGGCACGCCATGGCGCCAGCCAACCAGCCCGATCACTCAACACGCAACCCATCGCAGGCACTCCCTGTGTGGCAGTTTCAACAGTGTAATCAGCCGTTGCGATCACGCTGGCCGAAATGCGCCATCGCCAACCTGGCGCAGCGCATAGCGGCACAGCGCCATGTATCGCGCCAGGGCTTGCTCGACGACCACACATCGGAAGCCGCCAGCCGCTCAGGCCATCATTTTGCCACCGACCACAACCTGCCCTACGCTGGAGCTTGAGCCGTACCTGAAACCGCTTCAGCGGGGTAGCGTCCATGCACGCAGCCATAGGGTTTGCCCTCCTGTTCATCTGGGGTTGCTGCCCCGCCGCCGGGCCAGAGGCCGAGCCGAAGGTCTGGACGGCAACCACGGCCGCCGAACCGAGCATCCAGTACCTGGGCGTGGGCGGCTGGCTCATGCACTGGCGCGGCGAAGGGGTGATGCTCGCGCCCTCCTTCAGCAACCCGGCAACCCTGGTCGAGGGCGTGCCGCCGCTGTGGGTCAAGGCCGACAAGCAGCGCATCAATACCTACATGCGCCGCGCCCCCGCCGACGACGTCACCCTGCTGCTGGTCGGCCATGGCCATTACGACCATCTGCTCGACGTGCCCTGGGTCATGCACTGGTACGCGCGCAACGCCCAGGTCTACGGCTCGGACACCGTGGTCCACATGCTGCGCGCGTTCAAGGACCCCGACCGGGTCGGCCGCCAGAACTGGATCGACCCGGCACGGGTCAACAGCGCCAGGGGCTACATGGCCACCGTGCCTGGCTGTGCCGGCCGCGCGCCACCCGCCCGGCCCGGCTACTGGATCACCTCCAGTGGCGGGCATATCCGCGCCATGCCGATCGAGAGCATGCACGCTTCGCACCTGCTGGGGCATACCTTTGCCCAAGGCGACTACCACACCGACCTGGTCACGCCGCCTGCCAGCGTGTTCGGCTGGAAGCAAGGCCAGTCCATGGCCTGGTTGATCGACCTGCTCGGCGAGGACGGCAAGCCCGCCTACCGCATTCACTACCAGGACAGTGCTGCCAGCGCCCCGTGCGGCATCCTGCCGACACCGCCAGACGCCACGCCGGTCGATGTGCTGGTGCTCAGCGTTGGTTCCTGGCGCCATGCCAGGCACTACCCGCAGCGGGTGCTGGCGGCGACGCAGCCGCGGGTGGTGCTGCTCGGGCATTGGGAGAACTTCTTTGGCAACACGCCCGAGGCCCCACAGCCGATGAAAGGCCAAGCAGTCGCCCAGATGCAGCACAAGGTCGAAGCCCTTGCCCGCCAGCAGTCCCCGCCGGCCACTGTGTACCTGCCCAAGCCTTTCGCGCGGGTGCCCCTGCCACCGCGCTAGCCCACCCTGCCAGCTGGTGCCTGCCAAGCTATGCGCACAGGCCCGGCTTGCGTTTCCAGCACACTGGCGAAGGAAACAGCCATGCCCAAGCACACCCCTGCCCCTGCGCAACACCCGGCGCACGCCGTGCCGCCCAACCACAGCGCCGACCTGATCGAGGTTCGCCGTGACAAGCTGCGCCAGGATGGCGCAGGCATCGCCGCCAAACTCCCGGCGAACGGAGCGGACGTCTGGGGCCTGGCGCTCTCCGGTGGCGGCATTCGCAGCGCGACGTTCAGCCTCGGCTTGCTGCGCGGGCTGGCCCAGAACAAGTTGCTCAACCGCTTCGACGTGCTATCCACGGTCTCAGGCGGCAGCTACATCGGCAGCATGCTCGGGCGTCTTTATGCGCGGACTCGCCCGCACACCGCACAGCCTGGCGCCGATCAGGTCGAGGAGGCCCTCGCCCACGCCGACAGCCGCTGGTTTGGCTGGTGGTTGCGCTGCAATGGCCGCTACCTTGCCCCTGCAGGGTTCGTCGACCGCCTGCTGGCAATCACCCTGTACCTGCGCAACCTGCTGGCCCTGCACTTTGAATTCGGCTTGCTGGCCGTGCTGCTGGGCGGTGTGCTGGCCGCTTTCGACCTCGCCGTCTGGGGTGGCCTCGACCTGCTTGGCTATGGTGCCTGGGCGCCCGCGCTGTTCGACTGGCTGAACCTGCTGCAACCCTGGCTGCCGACGGCCTGGCTGGCGCTGCTGCCCCTGGCGCCGGTCGCGCTGCACCTGGTGTTCGCCTACTGGGACTCACAGTGGGTCCAGCGGCGAGCGGGCTGCTACTTTGCGGTCAAGATAGTCGGCGCGATCGTCCTGCTGGGCGCGGCCTGCCAACTCGGCCGGACGATCCAGCACTTCGCCGCCAGCCCGGCCACGGAGGGCCTGGATACGCTGCTGCTTGGCCTGGCGATCGTGGTCGTGGTGGTCTCGTTCACCTCGTTGCTCCACAGCCTGCTTGCCTGGCGGAGCCTGAGCCGCAGCAACGCGCAGTTGCTCAACCTTGGCAAGCCCGGCAAGGATGCCATGGCCGAGCTGCGTAATCGCTTGACCCAGCTATTGATGAATTGCCTGCGGGCCAGCCTGTTGATTCTCGCCCTGGGCATCGTCGAACGCCTGGCCTGGCTACTGGCCTTCCAGAGCCGCAGCTTCGAGACGCTCGACCTGGGTATCGCCCTGGCGGTCGCCTCCGGCATCGCCCAGGCCCTGATGCTCAGCCTCAGGGGCGCCAAGGGCCAGCAACAGGACGGCAAGCCTGCCAGCCGCCTGCTGCCGCTGGCCTTGCAGCTTTTGGGTTACTTGCTGACCGCCGCGCTGTTCGTCTGGTGGGTCTCTTTGCTGTTGAAAATCGTCTTCACCGCGGTATTTCCCGATCTGGTGAAATCCGATGGCACGCCGCTGAGCGTCATCGCGCCACAATTCGCCGGGGGCTGGCTGGCCCTGCTCTACCTCTGGGTCCCGCCGGCGCTCTATGTGGCGGCGACCGGGGCCAACCTGGGCTTTCTCAACCTGTCGTCGCTGCACACCTTCTACAAGGCCCGCCTGGTGCGCAGCTACCTTGGGGCCACCAACCCCTCGCGGTTCGGCGACCAGCAACCGGTCTCGGCCCTGGACCCGATCAAGCCGCACAACCTGACCACCAGCCAGATCCGCAACGTCGGCCAGGTCATGCCTGCCGACGATGTCGCGCTGGCCGATTATGCGCCACACGAGGCCGGCGGCCCGGTGCATATCATCAACACCTGCGTCAACCAGACCGCAGACCCGGACGGCCGGCTGTTCAATCGCGACCGCCAGGGCCTGCTGCTCAGCGTGCGCGCAGGTGGCGGTTCGCGCTTGAGCCAGGAAGGTTGGCGCAATGAGTTCAAAGGCATCGGCCAGCTCAGCCTGGGGGCCTGGATGGCGATCTCCGGCGCGGCGGCCGCGCCTGGGATGGGGCCGCGCACGCAGCGTGGCCTGGCGGCGTTGCTCACCTTCGCCGGCGTGCGGCTGGGCTACTGGCTTTCGCAACGTGAACGCGGCGGCGCGGCAGTCGCCGGCACTATCTTCAGCCGCATGCAGGCCAAATCCAAGGCGCTGCTGTCGGAGCTGTCCGCCACATTCGACGCAGGCCCGGACGCCAACTGGTTCCTCACCGATGGCGGCCACTTCGAGAATACCGGTGTGTATCCGTTGCTGCTCGAACGGGCGCGGGTCATCGTCCTGGCCGATTGCGGCGCAGACCCCAGCTACTCCTTCGAGGATGTGGAAAACCTTGTGCGCAAGGCGCGCATCGACATGGGCATCCGTATCACGTTCCGCCGGCCCAATGACCTGGCAGGCCTCCCGGCCGAGATACTGGGCAAGGACGCGTGCGATTGGAGCGAATGCCGGAAATACTTCGGCACGCTACAGGAGCTGACCCGGGACGACAGCGAGGCCTGCCTGGCGCTGGCCACCCTGGAGTACCCCGACGATACCTGCACCCGGCAGGCCATCATGATCCTGGTCAAGCCCAACATCTGTCGCTCGGTGCCCATGGACGTGGCCAACTACAAACGCCAGAACCCGGTCTTCCCCCAGGAGACAACCGGCGACCAATTCTTCAGCGAGAACCAGTGGGAATCCTACTTTGCCTTGGGCAACAACCTCGGCGAGCACCTCTGCGCCGACCTGTTGAGCCTGCTCAGGGAGCACCTGCCAGCCCTGTTCGACCTGCAGCCCGAGCACGCCGAGGGGCACTCGGCAATGCCGGACAAGCCCGCCGCCGAAGCGGCTTCGAGAAGTATCTGGGGGCGCCACGTCAGTACGGTCGGTGCCACCGTGGGCGCGGGGGTCGTCCTGTCGCTGGCAGTGGCCGGGTGGCAAGCCTATGAGGCCTACCGCTCGTCGCTGAACAACCGCATAGCCGGCGAACGCCAGGCCATGGTGGCGATCGCTCGGCTATGGGGCAAGCTGCCTGCCGGCGAGGTTACCGACTCGACCGGCACTACGGCCAGAAAGCTCGCCGCCGAACTGTTGCGCAGCGGTGACGCCTACTGCAAGAACGGCGAGGCCGGTTGGCTGATCAGGTCAGAGCTTGGCAAGCAGGTGATCAAGGATGCGGTGCAGGCCTGCTCGGCACTCAACCAGGGCATGGGGCAAGCCTGCCAGACCCTGGTGCAGGCCAGGGCCGGGCTGGATTCGCTGGATGCGGGGGCGTGCCTGATGCCAGCGCCCCGCGTTTCGACCGCGGTGTACTGGGGCTACGACTACAGTGCCCAGGCCGATTGGGAGCGGCTGCACCCTTGCTCGACACGGCGCAACACACTGGCTCGGCTGCAGACCGAGTTGCAGGAGACCTACAAGGTCCAGGCCAGCGACGAGCGCCCGGCGCAAGACCTGGCCGTTGTCCAGGAAGGCTGCCCGCTCAAGCCCAAACCTGTGGCGCAAATCGTGGCAGGCCAACCGTCGCCCGAAGTTGGCGCGATGACCGGTAGCGCAGCTGCCGAGCCGCAAGCGCCCGAGCCCATGGCGCTTCCAGCACCGGCGCCGACACCAGTGCCGCAGCCCGTGCCTGCACCGGCGGCTGAAGCTGAGCCTGAGCCCACCATCAGCCTGCCGATCAACAGCAGCGATATCTGCAAAGACACGACCATCTACATGCAGATTCACGGGCCCGAGATGCGCGACAAGGCACGCACCTATCGGAGCTGGTGGCATGACAAGTGGCAAGCCAATGTCCCACCGATCGAGGACGTGGTCGCGAGCGCATTTCGTGCGGCACGCCCGGCACCTGCGCCCGTCAGCGAAACCACTGTCCGTGTTCACGATTCATTGGGATACGCGTGCGCCGCAGCCATCGTCGCGGTGGTCAAACAGCAAACGGCCCAGCCTTGGCGACTCGAGCGGCTGTCCAGCGCATACAAAGGTTCCAGGGGCGTGATCGAGGTCTGGTTCAGCAACCCCGCACAACAGCGGGCGCAGCCTGACCAACAGCAACAATGACGGGCCGCCGGTAAGGTGAAGGAACTTTCATGTTGGCCACAACCCCGGCATGCCGGGGCGCAGGCAACGCAGGCCACCCTCCCTGGGGGTGGCTTGCCTTGAGCCTGCGCACCGGCTTGCGTAGCATCGCCGCCCCCGGACAACGCCCGTTACCCCACGGCAACGGGCGTGCGCGACTTCACGAGCTGCCATGCCACACCCCATCCCCCTCAAGGACCACGAAACGGAAAAGCACCTGGTCAACCGCCGGCTGCTGGCCTGTGCCGTCCTGGTGATGAGCCTGTGCGCGGTACTGGTGGGCCGCCTCTACGTGCTGCAGGTGCTGCAGCACGACCAGCAGAGCGCGGTCTCGGAAAACAACCGCGTGCACCTGCTGCCGATCCCGCCCGAGCGTGGGCTGATCTACGACCGCAACGGCGTGGTGCTGGCCGACAACAAGCCCAGCTTCAACCTGACCATGACCCGTGAGCGTGCCGGCGATTCGGCCAAGGTGCTGGACAACCTGGCGCAGGTCCTCGGCCTGTCCGAGGACGATCGCCAGCAGTTCGACAAGGACCTGCGCCGAGGCCGCAAGCCTTTCGAACCGGTCACCCTGCTGGTGGGCCTGAGCGAGCAGCAGATCGCCCTGATCGCGGTCAACCAGTTCCGCCTGCCGGGGCTTGAGGTCGAGCCGCAGTTCATCCGTGAATACCCGCTGGCCGAGCATTTTGCCCACTCGGTGGGGTACGTGGGGCGCATCAACGAGAAAGAGGCCAAGACCCTCGACAGCACCGAGTACCGAGGCACCCAGTCGATCGGCAAGACCGGCATCGAACGGTTCTACGAACAACAACTGCATGGCCAGGTGGGCTACGAAGAGGTCGAGACCAATGCCCAGGGCCGGGTGATGCGCGTGCTGCGCCACCACGACCCGGTGCCGGGCAAGGACATCGTGCTGAGCCTCGACGCCCACTTGCAACAGGCCGCCGAAAAGGCCTTGGGCGAGCGCCGGGGCGCGGTGGTGGTGCTCGACCCGGCCAACGGCGATGTGCTGGCGATGGTCAGCAACCCCAGCTTCGACCCCAACCTGTTCGTCAAGGGCATCAGCTACAAGCAGTACGCGGCGCTGCGCGATTCGATCGACCGGCCGTTGTTCAACCGCGTGCTGCGCGGGCTGTACGCGCCGGGCTCGACGGTCAAGCCGGAGGTGGCCATCGCCGGCCTCGACAGCGGCGTGATCACCCCCGCCAGCCGGGTGTTCGACCCTGGCTACTACGAACTGCCCAACTATGACCACAAGTACCGTAACTGGAACCGCAGCGGCGATGGCTGGGTGGACATGTACAGCGCGATCATGCGCTCCAACGACACCTACTTCTACGACCTGGCGCACAAGCTGGGCATCGACCGCCTGCACGACTACATGGCGCAGTTCGGCCTGGGCCAGAGAGTGTCGCTGGACATGTTCGAGGAGGCTCCCGGGCTGATGCCATCGCAGGCCTGGAAGCGCGCCACCCGGCGCCAGGCCTGGTTCCCCGGTGAAACACTGATTCTTGGCATCGGCCAGGGCTACATGCAGGTCACCCCGCTGCAATTGGCCCAGGCCACCAGCCTGCTGGCCAGCAAGGGCGCCTGGCATCGCCCGCACCTGGCCATGACGGTGGGCGGCGACAAGCCGCTCGACCCCAACCCGATGGCGGATATCGTGCTGCACGACAAACGCGCGTGGGACCAGGTCAGCCTGGGCATGCAGATGGTCATGCACGATCCGCGCGGTATTGCCCGTGCCTCGGCGGCAGGTGCCCAGTACCGGATCGCCGGCAAGAGCGGCACGGCGCAGGTGGTGGCGATCAAGCAGGGTGAACGTTACAACCGTGACAAGACCTTGGAGCGACACCGTGACAACGCGTTGTTCGTCGGTTTCGCCCCGGCCGAGCATCCGGCGCTGGTGGTGGCGGTGATGATCGAGAACGGCGAGGCTGGCGGCCGGGTGGCGGGGCCTGTGGTACGGGAGGTGATGGATGCCTACCTGCTGGATCAGCAGGGGCACCTGAAGGCCCGGTTTGCCAGTGGCGCAGAGGGGGTGCCGGGGGGGCATGGGTAGCGTGTCGAACAGCCCAGGCCACCCCGAAAACGCTCAACCCCAGCGCCGCAAAAAACCCACCACCGCCGCCAGCACCCAATCCGCCTGCTCCCGGTGCGGCACATGCCCGCCCCCAGGCAGCACCTGCACCTGCGCCGCCCCTGCCGCCAGCTCGGCAAGCCGCTGCGGATGCGCCAGGCTGCCGAACTCATCCAGATCGCCATGCAGGCTCAACAACGGGCAGCGCAGTTCGGCCAGCGCCTGGTCGAGGTTCCAGTCGGCGAAGTCCGCTGCGAGCCAGTTGTCGATCCAGGCCCGCAGCACCCACTCGGCCTTGTCGCCGTGGTAACGCTGCAAGCGCTGCAACTGCCCAGGCTCGGCGAACTGCTGCTCGGCGGCGCGAATCCCGGCCAGGGTGCGTGGCTCGACGAAGGCCTGGGCCGACTCGCTGATCACCCCCTGGCAGCGCTCGCCATGGGCAGCGGCGCAGGCAATGGCCATGCCGCCTCCGACACTGTGGCCGAACACGATGAACGGGCCGATCGCCCGCTGCGCCAACAACGCGGCGAACCCCTCGCCGGCTTCGGCTTCGACGAAGCCTGGGCGCAGGTTGCCGGGATGGGCATCCGAGCGGCCAAAACCAAGGCGGTCATAGGCGATGACCGGGTGCCCGCTGGCCAGGGCCAGTTGCTCGGGGAAATCCCGCCACAGCGCCACGCAACCTAGCGAATCATGCATCAGGATGATGGGCACCGCGTGGGCCGTGGCTGGGGTCCAGGCCTGGGCGTAGAGGCGCCCTTGCGGGGTTTCGAGCCAGTGGGTTTGCACGGCGACAGCGGTCATGCGGGCTCCTGCGTCGGGTTCCGGTCGAGGCAGGCATGGTAACGCTTGCAGGCGGCGCTGGGCCATGGCCAGCGTGCGCCCCGTAACCAATGGGTTTGCGGCGCGGTGCCAGCGCGGCGGTCCTGCGCCTGCCCTAGCCCCTTCAGGCCCCGGCAGCACCCTTCAGCTCGAGCCGATTGCCATCAGGGTCGAAGCAATACAGCGATAGCCCCTCGCCGTCGGCGCCATAGCGCGGCTGCGCGGCCTGCACCTCAACCCCGGCGTCCTGCAACATCCGGCGCAGCGCCAGCTCATCGAACGGCGCGATGCGCAGGCAGAAATGATCGAGATTATGCCCCGTGGCGCCAGGCGCCGGCCCGCCTTGCTGGCCCAGCGGCCCCTCGACCGCCACCAGGTCGATCAGGCTGTTGCCGGCCGCCAGGTGGACCATCCCCAGCGTTTCCCGGCGCCTGCGCACCGGGCAGCCCAGCAGGTCGTGGTAGAACCTCAAGCTGCGCTCCAGGTCGGCAACCCGCAGGACGATATGGTCGATATGCAGAATCTCGAAAGCAGGCATGGTCGCGCTCCCTGAGCAGATGCTGCCTAGGCTCTGTACGAAAAGCCTTGATACTCGTTCATGCTGCGTTGAAAACCGCCTCGCAATGCTCATGTACGCCAGTACACTGCGCTTGCTCGGCTGTTTTCGCCTTGCCTGACCTTCGTCTCAAGACTTTTCATACAGAGCCTAGACCATAGCAGCCCGCTACTGCCCGCGCAGATCCTCGAAGAACGCCTGGCGCCCCTGCACCTGGCTCGAGGCGCGCGGTAGCGCCGCGGCCTCGGCGCTGGGCTTCTCGACATGCCAGTAGCAATGCTTCACCGCCCGGGTCACCGCCACATAGGCCAGGCGCTGCACCTCTTCCTTCTGCGCCGTGTCGAAGGCCTGGGCATCGCCGGGCTTGCCCAGGCCGGCCAGGCGATAGGCCTGGTTCTTGTAAGGCGAGCTGGTCAGGTACTGGCAGTCGCCGAGCATGAACACGGCGTCGGCCTGCAGGCCCTTGGCGCTGTGATAGGTCAGCTGGCGCAGCCGGCGCTGGCTGGCAGGCAAGCTAGAATCAGCTTTAACAACATCAATTAAATACTTTTCAATCAATGATTTATCACTTGTTTTTCGAAACAACATCATCACTGATTCGCCCTGCTGGTAATGCTCGATCAGGGTCTGGGCCAGCGCCGCCTCGTCGCGCTCGAACACCTTCACCGGCGATAACGGCAACTCGGCCGCCAGGCCGCTGGCGCGGGCCTTCTTGCCACTGATGGCCGCAGCGCCTTTGACCAGGTGCTCGGCGGCATCGATGATGTGCTGCTGGCTGCGGTAGTTTTCCACCAGCATCACCCGGGTGTTGGCCGGCGACGGGAACGCCTTGGTGAACGCCATGAAGTACTGCGGTGAACTGCCCCGCCAGCCGTAGATCGACTGCCAGTCGTCGCCCACGCACATCAACGAAGCATGCTGGGCCACCCGACCGTTGTGCATCGCCGGGCCGCGCCGGCGGATCTCGGCAAGGCAGGCGCGCAGCCAGCTGACGATCTGCGGCGAGACGTCCTGGAACTCGTCGATCATCAGGTGCGCCAACGGGCGCAGCAAGGGGTCGGGCAACAGCGCGAGGTTTTCCGGGTTGTTCTCGCCGAACAGGGCGAACATGCGGTTGTAGGTCATCACCGGCGGCGACTGGGCCAGCAGGTGCGCCTCGAAGGCTTTCCAGTACAGGGCCAGGGCCTCGAAGAAAGCCGCGTCGCTGTCACCGGGCGGGAAGCTCA
The DNA here is from genome assembly GCF_019139535.1 of Pseudomonas muyukensis. NCBI lineage: Bacteria > Pseudomonadati > Pseudomonadota > Gammaproteobacteria > Pseudomonadales > Pseudomonadaceae > Pseudomonas > Pseudomonas muyukensis. The sequence continues at coordinate 3,628,567 of NZ_CP077073.1, forward strand.
TGGCCGCCACTGCGCTGTTGACGTCCAGGCCGAGGTTCTCGATAAAGCCCGCGGCGCTGACGAACGCGTCGAGCAGCGGCGCCGCGGCCAGCTCGCCCTTGACCTTGTACTCAAAGCCGGGGCCGGCAACGGCATCCCCCGCCAGGGACGCGGCCAAACGCTTGGCTGCCGAGTAGTTATCAAGCCATATCAATGGCTTATCGCAGAAAGCTTGAAACAAGGTGCGCTTTACCGCCCATTCCGCACGCACCGCAAGCTTGGCGCCGGGGCGCTGGTACTGGGCACTCTCGCTGGGGTCGAAGCCCAGCACCACCCAGGCGTCCAACCCCTCCAGGCGCCCATGCACATGGAAGCGGCTGCCACGGATCTGCACGGTCTCGCGGCACGGCTCGATGCCCTTGATCGGCCAGGCGCCGGCAGCGAACCACAGGTCCTCGAGCACATCGCACAGCTCCTCGTCACGCTGCGCCGCCAGCTGGGTGACCTGCGCGCGCTTCTGCACATCCGGGTGCTCCGGGTCCAGGGGCTTGAGCAGCAGTGCCTGCTGGCGCAGGCTGCCGACCAGCTCGGCGAAGCGTGGGCTATCGGCCAGCAGGTCGCGGTAGCACAGGTTGAGTTGCTGGCGCTGGGCGTCGTTCAGGCGCAGGTCGAAAGGGTTGCTCTCGGCGTTGGCTTCGGCCCCGGCGGGCATCTCGTTGCCCAGGGTCTCGAAGGCACGCACCTGGGCAAAGCCCGGCAGGCTGCGCACCAGCGGCAGGATGCGCGAGTGGAAAGTGCGCACCAGCTCGCGGCCCTGGGCCGGCGACAGGGCCACCTGCCACAGGCCGAACACCTGCAGCAGGCGCTGGATGAAGTCCTTGCGCGACTCGCGGGTGAAGGTCACCACGGTCAGGGCGTCGAGCTCGAAGCCCAGGTAGTGGCGCAGCAGCAGGATACGCAGCACCAGCGAAGTCGACTTGCCAGCGCCGGCCCCGGCCACCACGCAAGTGGAAGGCGTGTCGCTGAAAATCAGCTTCCATTGCGCGGCGCTCGGTTGCGCGTCGGCCGGCAGGCGCTGGGCCACGTCGGCCTTGAAGCGCTTTTTCAACTCAGCGGTCAGCGGCAGGCGCCAGTCATCGAACAGCTTGTCGTCCTCGCCCGGCACCGCAGCCTGTTCCGGACGGGTGTCGCGAATGATCAGCACCTGGCGCCCGGCCTCGTAGCCCTCCACCCGGCCACGCTCGTACCCTTCGCGTAGCCCATCGGCATGGCCACTGCGCTGGCCGCTGGCGTGCCCAAGGAACCACGAGTCACGGTGCTGCGCCTGCAGGCGGCTCAAGCCGCGGCCCAGCAGGCGCGCGGCGAGGCGGCGCAGCCAGGGCAACTGGGCGGGCGGGGTCAGGTCGGCCGGGGCCTGGGGATGGGCGTGGGGCACGGTCACTCCGTTGAAGATCGAAACAGCGGGCATGTTCGCCTCATCCGTCGCAAAGCGCCAGCGAATGCTTATGGATCATGGGATTAGGCGATGAATCGCAGGTAGCCTCGAAGCCTAAACCATCCATTAAACTGATCAAATTAAGTCGATATTTACGCTTTTTTTCGATCTTTTAAACACCGATCATGGCCCCATTCCACCGATTCAGAGGAGCACCATCATGCTGCAACTGCGACCCTTCGAACGGCTGGGCCATGCCAACCACGGCTGGCTCGACGCCCACCACCACTTCTCGTTCGCCGAATACCACGATCCGGCGCGCATGCACTGGGGCAACCTGCGGGTCTGGAACGATGACCTGATCGCTGCCGGTGCCGGCTTCCCGCCGCACCCGCACCGCGACATGGAAATCATCACCTACGTCCGCGAAGGCGCCATCACCCACCAGGACAGCCTGGGCAACAAAGGCCGCACCGAGGCCGGGGATGTGCAGGTAATGAGTGCCGGTAGCGGCATCGTGCACAGCGAGTACAACCTGGAGCAGGTCGATACGCGGATCTTCCAGATCTGGATCATCCCCGAGAACCTCGGCGATGCGCCGTCCTGGGGTACCCGGCCCTTCCCCAAGGGGGAGCGTGGTGAAGGTTTCGTGACCCTGGCCAGCGGCCGCGCGGGGGACGAAGGCAACCTGCGCATCCGTACCGATGCCCGCCTGGTGGCAGCTACCCTGAAGGCTGGGGAAAGCGCCGAATATGCCTTCGACCCAGGGCGCCGCGGCTACCTGGTGCCGGCCAAGGGCCGGGTCGAGATCAACGGCTTGCAGGCCAAGGCCCGCGATGGCGTGGCGATCGAGCAGGAAAGCGTGCTGCGAGTGACCGCGCTGGAAGACAGCGAGATCGTCCTGGTCGATGTCGCCTGAGTGCAGGCCCCAGCTTGCTGGCGAACCAGCCGAGGCGGTGGATGGCACCGGCTGCGCCGGTGTTCGCCGGCAAGCCGGCTCCTACGCCGCCCGCGACCTGCCCGCCCGTAGCCAGCCTTGCTGGCGAACCAGGCGCCACGGTGGATGGCACCGGCTCTGCCGGTGTTCGCCGGCAAGCCGGCTCCTACACCGCCCGCGACCTGCCCGCCCGTAGGAGCCAGCTTGCTGGCGAACCAGCCGAGGCGGTGGATGGCACCGGCTCTGCCGGTGTTCGCCGGCAAGCCGGCTCCTACGCCGCCCGCGACCTGCCCGCCCGTAGGAGCCAGCCTTGCTGGCGAACCAGGCGCCACGGTGGATGGCACCGGCTCTGCCGGTGTTCGCCGGCAAGCTGTTGTGGCTCAATGTTTTTGGACCATGATGTAGGAGCATCAACCTAAGGACGCATCATGGGTTTTCGTAACGTTCCTGCTGAAGAAAAGGCCGAAGCTGTTCGCTTGGTCGTGGAAATGAACTACTCCGTGCCCAAGGCATGTGAGCAGATGGGAGTGGGGCCCACAGCCCTGCGACGCTGGGTTCGAGCATGGCGCAAGGAGCATGAAGGAGCCACGCAAACGACTCGGCCTCAAGACCAGGAACTCATTGATTCACTGAAGGCCAGACTAGAGCTGCTGGAGGCCGAGAACGACGTTCTAAAAAAGCAGTTGCCCTCTCATCTGAGGGCACTGTTCTGCCGAAGAAAGTGATCGCACGGCTCAAGGGTCGACTGTCCACGCGTCATTTGTGTCGACTTCTGAGCGTGCCACGTAGCAGTCACTACGCGAGCCGTAAGCCTCGGCTGATCAAGCCCATTGCGCGACGCTTGAAAAGGAAATACGCCAATTGCACAGGACATTTCGCGGTGCTTTGGGTAGTCGAGGTTTTTCAAGGAACTGCGAAAAAAAGGGTTCGCGGTCGGGCGCTATCGCATGCGTAGCTTGATGAAGAGGCTGGATCTGCACTGGAAACGCCCGCGCTACGCGCATTATCGGCGAGCCACGAAACCAGCCCCTACAGCTGCCAATCTCCTGGATCGCCGCTTCAACCCCGTGCATCCCAACGTGCGGTGGGCGGGAGATATCACCTACATACGGGCAGGTGGACGCTGGCTGTACATGGCAGTGGTGATGGACCTGTTTTCCCGCCGGATCGTGGGTTGGGCCTGTTCGAAAACAGCTGATACCGATCTCTCGCTCCGGGCCTTGCGGTTAGCTGTTGCCCTGCGCAAACCGGGTTCTGGATTGATGTTTCATTCTGACCAGGGGTGTCAGTACACCTCTGATCGTTTTGTAGGGTATTTGGCTGAAAAGAGTATCGTGCAGAGCATGAGCCGACGAGCCAATTGCTGGGATAACGCCGTTGTAGAACGCTACTTCAGGACGTTGAAGCAGGACTGGGTACCGGAGGATGGTTATACAAATCACAGAGAGGCGGAGAAAGATGTGATGGAGTTTATTGCTCACTACAACCATCACCGCTGTCACTACGCTTCGAACGATCTGCCACCAGCTACTTTTGAGGAGCTGGCGGCCTAAAAGCTCCTACGTCGTGGTCCAAAAAAACTGGACCACTACAAGCCGGCTCCTACGCCGCCCGCGACCTGCCCGCCCGTAGGAGTCAGCCTTGCTGGCGAACCAGGCGCCACGGTGGATGGCACCGGCTCTGCCGGTGTTCGCCGGCAAGCCGGCTCCTACGCCGCCCGCGACCTGCCCGCCCGTAGGAGCCAGCCTTGCTGGCGAACCAGGCGCCACGGTGGATGGCACCGGCTCTGCCGGTGTTCGCCGGCAAGCCGGCTCCTACGCCGCCCGCGACCTGCCCGCCCGTAGGAGTCAGCCTTGCTGGCGAACCAGGCGCCACGGTGGATGGCACCGGCTCTGCCGGTGTTCGCCGGCAAGCCGGCTCCTACGCCACCCGCGACCTGCCGCCCGTAGGAGCCAGCTTGCTGGCGAACCAGGCGCCACGGTGGATGGCACCGGCTCTGCCGGTGTTCGCCGGCAAGCCGGCTCCTACGCCACCCGCGACCTGCCCGCCCGTAGGAGCCAGCCTTGCTGGCGAACCAGGCGCCACGGTGGATGGCACCGGCTGCGCCGGTGTTCGCCGGCAAGCCGGCTCCCACGGCGGTTACGGCCGGTAGCACACCCGCTCACTGCACCGGCAGGAAGTTCATCAGCAACAGGCTCTGCGCATAATTAAGGCCAATACGCCGGTAACGCTCATCGAGCATCTGCGCCAGCAGGTCGAGGCGCGCGACCACCTTGCCGAACTCCACGGCAAAGCTCAGGTTGCTGCCCTGCTCGGAAATCTCGTTGGAGAACAGCAACAACACCCCGTTGGCATCCTGGCGCTGGCTGAGCATCCAGGTGGCCTTCTCGATATTGCGCGCCGCGTTGTTGATGAACAGCGGGTCGATGGCGTCGGTCATGTAGAACTCGGTACGCCCGCCGTGGGCGGTGACCAGCATGCTGCCGATGGCATAGATGAACGCACCGACCCGGTCACCGCGAAACTCCGGGCTCAGGGCATAGCTCAGGGCCGCCAGGTCGCGGCGCTCGCCCAGCTGCGGCAACGGCTGGCGCTGCTCGATGGCAATGCGGATCTGCCGCGCGGCGGTGGTGGCATCGAGGTAGCCAGACTGCTTCCACTGGCTGGGGTTGCGCAGGTACAGCTTGTTCATCAGCAGATACAGGCTCTGCAGGTTGTCGCGCATGGCCAGCGTCGCCATGCGGTCGACACTGGTCTGGAACAGCTCGTCGGGCTTGCCGTTGCGCAGCTGGGTGAACAGGTCGCTGCCCTGTTGCTGACTGCAGCCGCACAAGGTCACCAGGGCGCCCGTCAACAGCAGGCAGGGGGGAATCAGGGCAAGTCGTCGTACAGCCATCGGCACCGCTAGCAAGGGTCGGCCGCCACGGGAATCGCGGCGGCCTGGCCATGCATAGAACGCACAAATGCGAAAAAGTGCGATGCCGGCGCCCGTCACATGGCGTGACGCAGCATCGCCACCACCTGCGCATGCAGCGCCGGGTCACCGCACGCCACCACGCAACCGCCGTTCTGCGCGCTGCTGCCATCCCAGGCCGTGATCACCCCGCCCGCCCCTTCGATGATCGGCATCAGTGCCTGCACATCGTAGGGTTGCAGGCTGGCTTCGACGATCACGTCGACGAACCCCGAGGCCAGCATGCAGTAGGCATAGCAGTCGCCACCGTAGCGCATCAGCCGGGCCTGGCCGGCCACCTGTTCGAAGGCCGCCTTGCGCGCCGGGGTGTCGAACATGTCCGGGGTGGTGCACATCAGTGTGGCAGTGGCCAGCTCAGCGCAGGCCCGGGTCTTCAGTGGCGTGCCGCTGCGCCAGGCGCCGTCGGGCGTACCGATGAAGCGCTCGCCGGTGAACGGTTGGTTCATCACGCCGATGACCGGGCGCTCGCCGTCGTTGAGGGCGATCAGCGTGCCCCACAATGGCAGGCCGGTGATGAAGGCACGGGTGCCGTCGATGGGGTCGAGTACCCAATGCAGCGGGCTGCTGCCCGCTAGCGTCCCTTGCTCCTCGCCCAGGATGCCGTGCTGCGGGTAGCGTGCCTGGATTAGCGTGCGCATGGCGTCCTCGGCGGCCTTGTCAGCCACGGTGACCGGGTCGTACAGGCGCCCGCCCTTGTCCTCGACCTCAAGGCTTGCGCGAAAGTACGGCTGGATCGCGTGGGCAGCGGCATCGGCCAGCTGTTCGGCGAAGGCGCGCAATTCGCCAATCTGTGCTGCGCTCAGGGACATGGGTCGGGCCTCGTTGGAGAAAGGGCTGGCATCATACCCGACTCAATGGTCGACTGTGACGAACGCGCAGCATTGATATTGTTATGCCATTATTCCAGCTTCATTTAACCGTCACTCAATCGTTGTACTAGGATAGCAAGCAGCGCCAACGGCCCCGCCGCCAGCCAAGGATGCTGGCTACAGGCGTGCATGGCCTTTCGTACCACCGCACCTCATGGATGACACGATGAATTCGCACCTGCTGTTTCCGCAGATCGGCAAAGTCATTGCCAGCACCGGCAGCCGCCACTTCCCCCGGCACCTGCACGACTTGATCCACACCCACCTGACCATCGACGCCACCCATATCCGCCAATTGCGGGTGGCGCCTGCCTGTTCCGCCCATGCCGACGCCACCCTGCTCAGCGAGACGGTGTTCACCGCCGGCGAGCCGAGCGACGCCTTCGATGACCCGGCACGCCTGCACCTGGCGCGGCGCAAGGATGGCTACCACTACGAAATCACCGTGCTGCGCGCCGACCCGCGTTACGGCTTCTCCGCCATCGAGCGCAGCCGGCTGGAGGATATCTCGCCGTTGTTGTTGCCCATGCTGGAAAAACACATCAGCGCCTTGCAGCCGCCCGCGCCGCAACCCAGCGAACCCGAGAGCCTCGAGCAACGCTTCGTCGAGCGCCTGCGCCAGACCGGCATCCCCCTGTCGGAGCGCGAAATGCAGGTGTGCCGAGGGCTGCTGGCCGGGCATACGGCACCGCAGCAGGCCGAACGCCTGCAGTTGAAGGTCAATACCGTGGAGAGCTACCTGCGCCGCGCGGCGATCAAACTGGGGATCGGCGGGCGCCATTCGTTGATGCGCTGGATGTACGGCGAAGGCTGAAGCTGGCGCGCAGGAGCCAGCCTTGCCAGCGGCTGCGCCGGCTCCTGCGGCCCGACCAGCGCCCCGATCAAGGCCAGGTCCAATTGGCACACCACGGGTGCACCTTGGCCAGGTGATGGAGCACGCAATGGCATGCGAACCCGCGCTCAGGCGCTCAGCCCTTGATCGCCCTCTCGATGGCGGCGATGTCGATCTTGCCCATGTTCATCATCGCTTCCCAGGCGCGTTTGGCCGCGGCCCGATCGCTGCCGGCCACGGCCTGGGTGAGGAGGCGCGGGCTGATCTGCCACGACAGCCCCCACTTGTCCTTGCACCAGCCGCAGACGCTGGCTTGGCCGCCGTTGTCGACGATGGCGCTCCAGTAGCGGTCGGTTTCCTCCTGGGAGTCGGTCGCTACCTGGAACGAAAACGCCTCGCTGTGGCGAAAAGTGTCGCCACCGTTGAGGCCGAGGCAGGGTATGCCCATCACGGTGAACTCGACGGTGATCACGTCGCCTTCCTTGCCGCTGGGGTAATCCCCCGGGGCCTTGTGCAGCGCAGTCACCCGGCTGTCGGGGAAGGTGTTGGCGTAGAAGGTGGCGGCGGCTTCGGCGTCGTTGTCGTACCACAGGCAGATCAGGTTCTTGGGGGTCATGGCGGTGCTTCCGAGATTTCAGGGCGGTGCCCCGAGTCTAGCCCCGGTGGCCGGCGGGGCGGCGCGCCTGCGATCGGTGGCGGGGCGCCGCCGAGCTCGAGCGCCGCACGGGCGCCAGGCAACAGCCATTGGCGCACGCGCTGTATGCCGCGTTTGCCGCTCATCTGTATCTGCCACAGCAGCGCAGACGCGCCTAGGCTCTGTATGAAAAGTCTTGAGACGAAGGTCAGGCAAGGCGAAAACAGCCGAGCAAGCGCAGTGTACTGGCGTACATGAGCATGGCGAGGCGGTTTTCAACGCAGCATGAACGAGTATCAAGGCTTTTCGTACAGAGCCTAGTGGGGTGTTGCGCAAAAAACGTCCCTGAGCGGCGGTGTTTTTTGCACTTGAGCACACCCATCACGCGCGACCCAGGGGGCGTATTTGCAAAACGCCACACCAGGACCGAAGCCTCCATCATGAGAACCTCAGATGCACGACATGCCTTCGCACATCGATGTTCGCGGCCTGACACCCCGCCGCCTGCAGCCCCACGATGAATCGATGATCTGCCGCCAACGCCAAGCCATGTTTCACGAAGCCGGTGGCGACCCTGCGCAACTGCGCAGCATGACCGAACATTTTGCCCCCTGGCTGCGACCGCGCCTGGCCGATGGCCGTTATTACGGTTTCGCCTTGCTCGATGGCCAGGCCGTCGTGGCAGCCATCGGCCTGATGGACATCGACTGGCCACCGCACCCGGCACACCCCACCCAGGATCGACGCGGCTATGTGCTGAATGTCTACGTCGAGCCCAGCCATCGCCGTCGAGGCCTGGCCACGGCGCTGATGCGCCTGGCCGAAGCCGAGTTCGGCCGGCGCGGGCTGGGGTTCGCCGTGCTGCATGCCACCGACGTCGGCCGGCCGGTGTACGCGGCGCTGGGCTGGGCGGCCACCGCGGAAATGGCCAAGGCCTTGCACCCGGCGCCCTGATAGTTTTGCCAGTTGCGCGGTTTGACGGCGGATGCGACAACCTTCAAGGTCACAGCACTGCCTGACCCTTGCAAGGAGCCAAACGATGCATTTCGACCTGATCCAGACCCTGAGCCTGGCCGGCAAACCCGACGTTGCCAACGACGACCGCATCGGCTGCGCCGATCGCCACGCCTGGGTGATCGACGGCGCCACCGACCTTGGCCAACCCGGCCTGCTCGGGGCTCGTGGCGGCGCGGCCTGGCTTTCGGGCACCGCGCAGCGGGCCTTTGCTGGGGCATCAGGCAGCTTGGAGAACATCTGCACCGGCGTGTTCGAGCAGATCGCCCAGGCCTACCAGCACGATCGCCAACGCGAACCCGTGGCCCTCTGGGAATTGCCGCGCGCGGCTTTCGCCGCCGTGGCACTGGAGGGCAACCAACTGGTCTGCGCGCACCTGGCCGATTGCGTGGTCCTGCATCGCAGCGCCGAGGGTGTGCGCTTCCTGACTCCCGATCCCGACCACAAGGCCGAACGTGCCGAAGCCGCCGCCCTGGGCCCTGGCACCGGCGCCCACGGCGTGCGCACCGAGGCCGTGGAGCTCGACCGCCGCGCCTCCCGCGAGCGCGCCCGGGCGGTGCTGGGGGTCGATGCGGCGCAGTCCGTGCAAGACACGCGGTACGAGCGCGTTCCAGCAGCACCTGGGGACGATGTGGTGTTGATGAGCGACGGCTTCGCCGCGCTGTTCGACACCTATCAGGTCTGTGACCCCGCCGCTTTCATCAGACGCTTGCACAGCCACGGGCTTGCCGATCTGGGCCATACCCTGCGCACGATCGAGCACCTGGATGATGTCTGCCTGCGCTATCCACGCTTCAAGATGAGCGACGACGCCTCGGCGATCTGGCTGCGCATCGCCGGGCCACTGCCGGCGAACCAGGCCCCGCGCTAGCCGCCGCGCCGGCATCGGCGGGCATGCCCGCGCCCAGGTTCCGCGTCTGTGTGTACCTGCCCAGCCAGCAAGGCTGGGTGATCGCCTGCGAGGAAACTCTCGGCGCACTGCGCCGGTCACAGCCTTTGAGCATGCAACAAGGACCGCAACCCAAAGGAGACTGGACATGCCCTACCCTCATCGCAAAACCCTGCTCCCGCTGGCCCTGGCCAGCGCCCTGCTGGCCGGCGCGCCATTGGCCTACGCCGACGACATCCTGCTGGTCGGCAACAAGGCCGATGCCAGCGTCTCGGCCCTGGACACCCGCAACGGCCAGGAACTGCTCCGCCTGCCGGTCGGCAGCGGCCCCCACGAAGTGGTGGTCAGCGGCAACGGCCTGCTGGCGGCGGTCGGCAACTACGGCGCGCAAGGCACCGCCAACAACAGCCTGAGCGTGATCGACTGGCCCAGCCGCACGGTGGTGCGCACCATCGACCTGGGCCAGGACTCGCGCCCCCACGGCATCCGTTTCCTGCCCGACAGCCAGCGGGTGGTGGTCACCACCGAGGACAGCGAGCGCCTGCTGATCGTCGATCTTGCCCAGGGCAAGGTGCTCGACCGGATCGAGGTCGGCGGCGGCAAGCCACACATGGTCGCGCTGTCACCCGGTGCCGACCGCGCCTATGTCACCCATGTCGAGGGCGGCAGCCTGTCGGTGGTCGACCTGCTGCACAAGAAGAAGATCGCCGAGATCCCCACCGGCCAGGGCAGCGAAGGCGTGGCGGTGACGCCCACCGGCACCCAGGTGTGGGTCAGCAACCGCGCCGGCGATGATGTGGCGATCGTCGACACCCAGCGCCTGGAAGTCACCGACCGCATTCGCACCGGGGTGTTTCCGATCCGCATCGCCATGACCCCGGACGGCAAGTACGCCCTGGTCACCTGCGCCAAGTCGGCGGAGCTGGCGGTGATCGATGTGGTCGCCAAGAAAGAGATCAAGCGCATCGGCCTGGCTCGCGCAGGCGCCGAATACCGGCGTACGCAATTGGGCGAGGAAGCGCTGCCGATCGGCGCGGTGGTGTCGCCGGACGGCAAGCGGGTCTACGTGGCGATCAGCGGCGGCGACGAAGTGGCGGTGATCGATACCGCCAACTGGAGCGAAAAGGCCCGTTGGAAAGCCGGCCCCGAGCCCGATGCCCTGGCGATCGTTATCCAGCCGAAGGAAAAGAGCTGACGGCCAGCAAAAAAAGGCGCCTCGTACGAGGCGCCAAACCATTCACCTGCAACCAAAGGAGCTCACGGGCTTCTCAAGGTGAATCCGGGTCTATCAGAGAATCGACAACGGGTACTCGACGATCAGCCGCACCTCGTCCAGGTCCGACTCGAAGGCCGTGGCACGGGTGGTGGCCTGACGCACCCGCAGCGACAGGTCCTTGGCCGCGCCGGTCTGCACCACGTACTTGACCTCGATATCGCGCTCCCAGCGTTGCTGCCCGGTGAGCGGGGCGCCGTTGCCGTCGCGGCGCATGTAGTAGGCGTTGGCGTTGCTGTAGTCGGCATCGCTGCCACGCCCGTAGCGGGTCATCAACGACAGGCCCGGCACGCCGTAGGCGGCCAGGTTCAGGTCGTAGCGCAGCATCCACGAACGCTCCTTGGGCGAGTTGAAGTCGCTGTACTGGATGGAGTTGTCGAGGAAGATCGAGTCGGACTGGCGCAGGTAGTCGAAGTCGTCGTCGCCGTTGTTGCGCTGATGGCTCAGGGCCAAGGTGTGCGCGCCATAGCGCACGCCCAGCCTGGCACTCCAGATGTCGTTGTCGAACTGCCCCAGGCGCTGGCGCCCCTCGTCCTTGGCGTTGTAGAAGTTGAAACCGCCCAGCAGCGCCAGTTCGTCGCCCAGCGGCCAGGTGATGCTGGTGCCGGCGTAGTACTGGTTCCACACATCCTTCAGGCGGCTGCCGAACAGGCTGACACTGACATGCTCATTGAGCGCGTAGTCGCCACCGCCGTAGGCGATCCATGGCGCGTCCACCGGGCCGCCGTAGAAGGTCACGAAATTGTCGCGCAAGTCGCTGGACATCGGCTGGCTCATCGCGTGCAGGCGCCCGGCCTGCAGGGTCAGGCCCCGCAGGCTGGTGTTTTCCACGGTCAAGCCGCGAAAACTCTCGGGCAACAGGCGCGAGTCGCCGGCAGCCACCACCGGGTTGAGCGGGAACACGTCGCCCACCCGCACTAGCGTGTCGAACAGGCGCACCTTGGCCGCGCCACCGAGCTTGGTGTATTCGTCGCGGGCCCGGCCATCGCGGTCCACCGGCAGCACGTCGAACGAACTGCGCCCGCCGTTGCGCCCGCCCCCGCTGTCGAGTTTCAGGCCCAGCATGGCGAAGGCATCCACGCCAACGCCCACGGTGCCCTGGGTGAAGCCCGATTCGAAACGGCTGATCAGCGCATGGGCCCAGGCTTCGGAATAACCGTTGTCGCCAGCCTTGCCACTGTTGTAGGTCGGCGCCGGGCCGTCGCGGTGGTCGCGGTTGAAGTAGAAATTGCGGTTGAGCAGGCTCAGGCGGCTGCCTTCGATGAAGCCTTCGGCCTGCGCCGGATCGGCCCAGGCACCAGGCCCGAAGCCGGCCAGGGCCACCAGGGTGGCCAGGGAAAGGATGGATTTGTCGGTCATCCGGTGCGCCTCGTAGTGTGGCTGTTCTTGTTGTCGGGCCTTGGCGCGGTGTGCCAGATGCCGGCATCCCCAGCCCCTGGGCCGAGGCTGATGCTCGCCGCTGGCGGATAACGGGAAGGTGAAGGCGAGATTACAATCGCGTCATTTGCGCGCCGGCCTGGCGCCTGCCGGCGAACACCGACGCGACCGGCGCCAGGGGATCAAGCCCCCGGCCCCGGCGCCAAGGCCTCGTCGTCTACACTTGTGCCGGCACACAAGGACCGGTACCCGACGAGGCCCACATGAAGAAAGTCCCCACCCTGCTGGCCGGCCTGCTGCTGGCCTTCGGCATGGCCAGCACCGACTCCGCCGCCGCCGCCGAGCCGAACGCCACCCTGCATTTCGGTGCCATCACCTGGGAAAGCGGCGCGCTGACCACCGAGATCCTGCGCCTGATCGTCGAGCACGGCTACGGCTTCAGCACCGACACCCTGCCCGGCAGCACGGTCAGCATGGAGGTGGCCCTGGCGCGCAACGACCTGCAGGTGATCGCCGAGGAATGGGCCGGGCGCAGCCCGGCCTGGGTCAAGGCCGAACAGGCCGGCCAGGTATTCGCCCTGGGCGACACGGTAAAAAACGCCGAGGAAGGCTGGTGGGTACCGGCCTACGTGATCAAGGGTGATCCTGCACGCAACCTGAAACCCCTGGCCCCGGACCTGCGTAGCGTCGATGACCTCAAGCGCTACCCCGAGGTGTTCAAGGACCCCGAAGCCCCCGGCAAGGGCCGTTTCCTCAACAGCCCCAGCGGCTGGACCTCCGAGACCGTCAACAGCCAGAAGCTCAAGGCCTATGGCCTGGACGGGCTGTACAACAACTTTCGCAGTGGCTCCGGCGCCGCCCTCGACGCCGAGATCACCTCGGCCATCCGTCGCGGCCAACCGGTGCTGTTCTATTACTGGAGCCCAACGCCGCTGATGGGCCGCTACCAGCTGGTTCGGCTTGAAGAGCCGCCGTTCGACGCCGCCGCCTGGGCCACCCTGAGCGATGCCGCCAACCCCCAGCCCCAGGGCAGCCGCTCACTGCCGGCCAAACTGTCCATCGGCGTGTCGAAGGCGTTTCGCGATAACTACCCGCAACTGGTTGCCGTGTTCGAGAAGGTCGACCTGCCCATCGCCACCCTGAACAAGGCCCTGGCCCACATGAACGAAACTCGGCAAAAACCCCGTGAAGCGGCTATCGCCTTCCTGCGCGACAACCCGCAGGTCTGGAAGGCCTGGCTGCCGGCCGAAAACGCGGCCAAGGTCGAGGCCGGCCTGTGAGCGGTAGCTTTCCCGAAGCCTTGCAGTTCTCGTTCGCGCCGGTGGTCAACCGCCTGGTCGATTGGCTGGTGCTGCATTACGGCGATCACCTGCGCAGCCTCTCCGATCAGTTGCTGCAGCTACTGGTGGGGCTGGAGAACCTGCTGCGCGCCCTGCCCTGGTGGTTGCTGTTGCTGCTGGTCGGCCTGCTCGCCTGGCACGCCAGCCGCAGCCTGGCCAGGGCCCTGGGGCTGACCGCGCTGCTGACGTTGATCGGCGTGCTGGGGCTGTGGGACAAGCTGTTGCAGACCCTGGCCCTGGTACTGGTGAGCACCGGCCTGTGCGTGCTGCTCGGCGTACCGTTGGGCATTGTCCTGGCCACCCGCCCGTTGGCCCGGCGCCTGCTGCTGCCGGTGCTCGACGTGATGCAGACGCTGCCGGCCTTCGTCTACCTGATCCCGGTGCTGATGCTGTTCGGCCTGGGCAAGGTGCCGGCGGTATTCGCCACCCTGATCTACGCCCTGCCGCCCCTGGTGCGCCTGACCCAGCTGGGCCTGGCACAGATCGACCCGTCACTGCTGCAGGCCGCCCATGGCCTGGGCGCCGGGCGCTGGCAGCGGCTGCGGCGCATCGCCCTGCCCCTGGCGCTGCCGAGCATCATGGCCGGGCTCAACCAGTCGGTGATGATGGCCCTGTCGATGGTGGTGGTGGCCTCGATGATCGGCGCCCGCGGGCTGGGTGAAGACGTGCTGGCCGGGATCCAGACCCTCAATGTCGGCCAGGGCGTCGAGGCGGGCCTGGCGATCGTCGCCCTGGCCATGGTCATCGACCGCATCAGCCAGGCCTACGGGCAGCCCAGGCGCTGAGCCAGGTATTCGCGTATCGTGTCCGCCATGCCAGCCACCGGAGCCTGCCTCGCGTGTCCCTCAAAGCCCTGCGCACCCTGGTCACCATCGCCCGCCACGGCACCTTCGCCCGTGCCGCCGACCTGCTGAGCCTGACCCCGTCGGCCGTGAGCCTGCATATCAAGACCCTCGAGGACGAACTGCAGGTGGCCTTGTTCGACCGCAGCCGTCGGCAAGTGGTGCTCACCGAGGCCGGCCAGTTGGCCGTGGCTCGCGCCGAGGGGATTCTTGCCGCCTACGACGAACTGGCCGACACCCTGGCCAGCGGCCCGGCCCTGCGCGGCCGGCTGCGCATCGGTGCCATCCACACAGTGCTGGCCCGGCGCCTGCCGCGGGCGCTGGTGTGGATCAAGGCGCACCACCCGCAACTGCATGTCAGCGTGGTCTCCGGCATGTCGGCGGAGCTGGCGCGGCGGGTCGAGGATGGCGAGCTGGACGCGGCCATCACCACCGAGCCGGTCAGCCCCTATCCGCAGAGCCTGCACTACGTGCCCTTGTTCGAAGACCGCTTCTGGGCCATCGCCAGCGCCGAGCTGGCTGGGCAGAGCCTGCCCGCGTTGCTCGCCAGCCAGCCGTTCCTGCGCTTCGACAAGCGTGCCTGGGCCGGTCGGCAGATCGAGCAGGAGCTGCGCCGCCAGCGCCTGCAAGTCAGCGAGCAAATGGAACTGGACAGCCAGGAAGCGCTGGCGCGCATGGCCGCCATGGGCCTGGGGGTGGCGATCATCCCCATGAGCGACGACGACCTGGCCCGCCTGCCGGCAGCCAGCGTGCTGCCCTTCGGCGAGCCTCAACTGACCCGGCGCATGGTGCTGCTCGAACACGAGAAGAGCCAGCGCAGGCATTTGAGCGCGGTGCTGAAAACGGCGCTGGAGGCCTAGCGGCTGTTTCGCCAGCACGCGCTGCCTGCAGGAGCCGGCTTGGCGGCGAAAGGGGCGCAACGCGGCCCCAGCAACAATGCAGTTTTTCTCAACAGTCGCTGCAGAAAACACCGTTTTTTCTGTGCACTGCCCTCCGCTACCCTGTGCCGGTACCCGTTCACGGACTGCCCGCCATGCTCCACCTGCTGCTGACCACCCTGGTCCCGATCATCCTGCTCATCGCCCTGGGCACCTGGCTGCAGGTCCGCGGCTTTGTCGCCGAGAACTTCTGGCCTGGCGCCGAGCGCCTGAGCTACTACGTGCTGTTGCCCTCGCTGTTCCTGCATGGCCTGGCCAGCGCCAACCTCGACGGCGTGCCGGTGCTGGGCATGGTCGGCGTGCTGATGCTCTCGACCCTGCTCGGCGCCCTGTTGCTGCTGCTCTACCAGGGCGCGGCAAGCCATGACGGCGCCGATTTCACCTCGGTGTTCCAGGGCGGCGTGCGCTTCAACAACTATATCGGCGCCACCCTTGCCGCCGGCCTCTACGGCAGCGCCGGGATCGCCCTGGCGGCGGTGGCCAACGCCGCCATCGTGCCCCTGGTGAACCTGCTCTGCGTGCTGGTGTTCGCCCGTTTCAGCGCCCGCCACAGCTCGCCGGCCACGGTGCTCAGGGCAATCTTCGCCAATCCACTGATCGTCGGTTGCGCCGGCGGCCTGCTGCTGCGGGTGAGCGGCCTGGGGCTGCCAGCGGGGCTGGAGCCGACGGTCAAGGCCCTGGGCCAGGCCGCCTTGCCGCTGGGCTTGCTGTGTGTCGGCGCAGCCCTGGGTGGCGCGCGCCTGGGGCAACAGGTCAAGCCACTGCTGGCGGCCTCGCTGTTCAAGTTCCTGGTCATGCCGCTGACCACCTGGGGCCTGTGCCGCCTGCTCGGCCTGGGCGGCCAGGCGGCGGTGGTGGCGGTGCTGTTCCAGGCGCTGCCCACCGCCTCGTCTTCCTATGTGATGGCCCGCCAGATGGGCGGCAACGCGCCGCTGATGGCGACCATCATCGCTTTGCAGACCGTGCTTGGCGCCGCGACCCTGCCGTTGGTGCTGAGCCTGGCGCTGGGTTGACGCCGTTTGGCTAGACTCAGCTCAGCCCTCCCCAAGGAAGCGCGACCATGCCCCCTGCCTGGATACTGTTCGGCCTGTCACTGCTCGCCAGCCCCCTGCTCCATGCCGCCGACAGCCCCAAGGCAGCGATCGCCGAAGACAAGGCGCAAGCACTCGAAGAAAAGGTGGTCGAAGACGCGCCGCCGCCAAAGCCGCAGGAAACCCTGAAACCCAGCGAGGTACAGGCCGTCGACCCGGCCGGCCAGGCACCGATGGACGACAGCATCACCTGCCTGGCCCGCACTATTTACTGGGAAGCCAAGGGCGCCGATGACCGGGACATGCGCGCGGTGGCCAGCGTGGTGCTCAACCGCCTGGGGCACGACGGCTTCCCCAACAGCATCTGCGCGGTGGTCAAGCAAGGCGTGGAAAGCAAGAGCTGCCAGTTTTCCTGGTGGTGCGACGGGCGCCCCGACCAGGTGGAGGAAGCCGAGCGCTATGCCGTGGCCAAGGAAATCGCGCGCAAGGCGCTCAACCAGCAACTCAAGGATCCTACCGGCGGCGCGCTGTACTTCCATGACCGCAACGTCAAGCCCGACTGGGCCAAGGCCTACCGCAAGAGCGCCGAAACCCGGCACTTCCTGTTCTACCGGCCGAACCCGGCGTTGGCCCATTGAGCCATGGCAAATCGCACTTTCCCGATTACCCACGGTCTACTCCCTCTTTTGCCGCTCGCAATCGATTGCCGGGCGTTTTCACGCATCGCACAACGCCGGGCCAAACGCCGCGCGCTTGTGTAGGATGAGCAGCGCAGACCCGACGCTGCCAGTTACAGGGAGATCCACATGCGCGTCCCATCCGTTGCCTGCCTCTTCGGCCTGACGCTGGGCCTGCTCGCCAGCAGCGGCGCCCAGGCCTTCACCGGCGAAGAAGCGCAACTGATCGATACGATCAACCGTTACCGCAGCCAGGCCCA
The DNA here is from genome assembly GCF_019139535.1 of Pseudomonas muyukensis. Lineage (NCBI taxonomy): Bacteria > Pseudomonadati > Pseudomonadota > Gammaproteobacteria > Pseudomonadales > Pseudomonadaceae > Pseudomonas > Pseudomonas muyukensis. Next base: position 3,645,868 of record NZ_CP077073.1, read on the forward strand.
GCGCTGCGCTGGCGAAGCCTCGCTGGAACTGCCGCCGCTCAACAGCGACACGCGCCTGGCGCTGTCGCCGGAAGGCACCCGCGACCTGCAGCAGGCCATGACCCGCGCCGCCTACCCCATGGTCAACGTGCAAGCCATCAGCCTGTCTGGCCCGCGCGACGCCAAGGCGGCGATGAAGGCCGTCGAGGAAAGCTTCTGCCAGGTGGTGCTCGACCCGCAGTTCGTCGATATCGGCGTCAGCCAGGAAGGCCGCGACTGGCGCATCGTCCTGGCCCGGCCACTGCTCAGCGGTCGTCTGGGCGACTGGCAGGCCGAAGGCCAGAAGCTGCTGCAGGAAGTCAACGCCGCGCGCAACCTGCCGCGCCAGTGCGGCGGCCAGCCCTACCCGGCCGCCCCGGCCCTGACCTGGAGCACGACCCTGGCCGGGGTCGCCGCCACCCACACGCGCAACATGGCCAACCAGAACTTCTTCGACCATATCGACCGCGACGGCCGCACCCCAGGCGACCGCGCGGAGCTGGCCGGCTACCTGTACCGGCAGATCGGCGAGAACATCGCCGCCGGGCGCGACACCGCGCGCAAGGTGGTCGATGGCTGGCTGGCCAGCCCTGGGCATTGCGCCACCCTGATGAACCCGGACTTCCGTGAACTGGGCGCGGCCTATGCCGTGGACCCGAAGAGCGATGCCGGCATCTACTGGACGGGGTTGTTCGGTACGCCGCAGTAGGGCACGAAAGATCCGCCTGCCATGCACACCCCCTGTGGCAGCATGGCCATGGAGGCGCACCGCCGCGATCTCACGACCTGCGCAACGCCTGCGCCGTGCAGCCAAAGCGCCGCCGCACCCACTTGCCCAGGTAACTGGCGTCGCCCATGCCCACTTCATCGGCGATCTGCGCCAGGCTGTGGCTGGAGTTGAGCAGCCGCCAGCGCGCCTGCTGCAAGCGCATCTCCAGCCACCAGGCCTTGGCACTCATGCCATGACTGGCCTGGAACTGGCGGTCGAGCTGGCGCCGACTGATACCCAGCTCGGCGGCCAAGGCCTCGATGGTCACTGGCGCCGCCAGGTGATGGCGCATCAGCGCGCTTGCCCGTTGCACCGCGCGCGCCTGCTCCGGCCCTGCCTCCAGCGAACGCAGGGCATGGCGGCTGTCGCGGCTCTCGTCCACCAGCATGTCGGCCAGGCCCTTGAGCGCCCGGGCCCGGCCACTGGACTGGGCGATCAGGGCCACCGCCAGGTCGATGGCGGCGGTGCCGCCGGCACAACTGATGCGCGCGCCATCGAAGCAGTACAACTGCTCGGTCAGCACCTGTAGCTGCGGGAACGACGCGCGAAACTCGGCCTCGTGGCGCCAGTGCAGCACCACCTTGTGGCCCTCCAGCAAACCGCAGGCGGCCAGCAGGAACGCCGCGTTGTCGATGCTCACCAGCTTCACCCCCGCCTTCACCGCCTGGCGCAGCAAAGGTTTGTAGCGCGGGGCCAGCGCCGCGGTGGCCGCGGCATTGCGCCCACCGAACAGCACCAGGTAATCGAAGTCGCTCCAGTCCAGCTGTTGCGCGGTCAGCTCCACCTGCACCACCGCGCCACTGCTCGATTCCACCGGGGTGGCATCGAGCCCGAGGATGCGCCAACTGCAGTAGCGCTGGCGGCTGTAGTCCTCGTCATCGGCCGAAAACCGCAATTTGTCGAGAAAACCGCCAAAGGGCAGCAGCGCGAACGCCGGCAAGGGCAGGATCAGCAAGCGTAGGTCGGGTGTCATCGGGCGTCCAGATAGAACCGTTGAATGTCCAGATAATACCCGCCCATTGCAACACTGTGCCCTACACTGGCGCCCTGAATTGGTTAAAGGCACCTAGGCATGGCACTCGACACCTGGCTCATCTACCTGCTGGCCAGCATTGGCCTGTCGCTGACCCCCGGCCCCAACAGCCTGCTGGCCCTGACCCACGGCGCGCTATACGGTGCCCGGCGAACGCTGTTCACCATTGTTGGCGGGGTGTTCGGTTTCAGCGCCCTGATCGCCCTGACCATGTTCGGCCTGAGCGCCCTGCTGCAAGCCTCGGCCTCGCTGCTGGGCGTGCTCAAGTGGCTGGGCGGGGCCTATCTGCTGTGGCTGGGCATCCAGTTGTGGCGCAGCCCGGCGCTGCACCTGGAGCAGCCCCAGGGCAGCGCCCGGTTGAGCAATGCCGGGCTGTTCCGCCAGGGCTGCCTGTCGGCCATGGCCAACCCCAAGGTGCTGTTGTTCTACGGCGCCTTCCTGCCTCAGTTCATCGACCCGCAGCGTGGCTTGCTGCTGCAGTTCGTGGTGATGGCGGCGACCTTCGCCAGCGTCGAGTGCCTGGTCGAATACCTGCTGGCGCGCCTGGCGTTTCGTATTCGCCCGTGGCTGGCCAAGGGTGGCCGGGGCTTCAACCGTTGTTGCGGGGGATTGTTCGCGGTAATCGGCGTGGCCTTGCCACTGGGGCGTTAGCCGGACGTGACCGGCCCGCTCGCGCAAGGCCCTGTCGCTCAACGGCCTCGCCCATCCGCGACCAGCAGGAACACCGCCAGCGCCACCGCCGGCAACCCCGCCCCCAGCAGCGCCACGCCGCCCCAGCCGAACTGCGCGTATACCCCGCTGGCCAGCGCCGAGCCCACGGCCCCGCCGAGGAAGATGCTGGTCATGTACAGCGCATTGAGCCGCCCGCGGCTGGCCGGGTCCAGCGCATAGACCTCGCGCTGGCCGATCACCATGTTCATCTGCACCGTGAAATCCAGCAGCACCCCGGTCAGCCCCAGGCCAATCACGCTCATGCCCGGCGCGCTGACACCAATCACCAGCGCCAGCGGCGCCAAGCCCATCGCCAGCAGCGACGCCCGCCGCCCATGCCCGGCATCGGCCAGGCGCCCGGCCAGCGGCGCCGCCACCGCGCCCACCGCCCCGACCAGGGCGAACAGGGCAATCTGGCTCTGGCTCAGGCCATGTTCCTGCGCCAGCGCCAAGGGCACGGCGGTCCAGTACAGGCTGAAGGCGGCGAACATCAGCGCCTGGTACAACGCCCGCTGGCGCAGCAGCGGATAGCGGCGCAGCAGCACCAGCAGCGAGCGCATCAGCCCGGCGTAGCTGGCCTTGTGCTCAGGCACCCGGCGCGGCAGGGTCAGCGCCAGCAGCAGGATGATCGCCAGCATCACCCCGGCGGCGCCGATGAACACCACGCGCCAGCCGAAGTGATCGGCCACCAGGCTCGACAGCGGACGCGCCAGCAGGATACCCAGCAGCAAACCGCCCATGATGTTGCCCACCACCCGCCCGCGCTGCTGCTCGGGGGCCAGGTGCGCCGCCAGGGGAATCAGCATCTGCACCGACACCGAGCTGAAACCGATCAACCCGGCATAGGCCAGGAACGCAGCCCCCTGGCCGTGGCCACGGGTGCCGGCCAACAAGAGACTGAGCGTGGCCAGTAGCGCGGTGGCGACCATCAGCCGGCGGTTTTCCAGCAAGTCGGCCAACGGCACCAGCAGCAACAGGCCCAGGGCATAGCCCAGCTGGGTCAGGGACACGATCAGGCTGGCACGCTCGCCGGACAGGCCCAGGTCCGGGGCGATCAGCCCGACGATGGGTTGCGCGTAGTAGATATTGGCGACGATGGCGCCGCAGCAGAACGCCAGCAGGATCACCAGGGCCCGGCTCAGACCGGGGACCGAGGGCTGGGCGACAGCCAGGGAAGGATGCATGGGGCAATGCCTCGCAAACGACGGAAAGTGCGCGCATAGTGCCGTGCCCGCCCCCGGGCGAGAATCCACCGCCTGCGCAACGGGCTTTTGCGCAGCGCGCAACGGTTCAGCCTGCCAGCAGTGCCTCGCAGAACGCCACGAACGCCATCACTCGCCGCGAACCGCGGTGGTTGGGCAGGTACAAGGCATTGATCCCGGTGCTGGCGATGCCGGGGCTGACCTCCCAGTCGGCGAACAGGCGGTGCAGGCGCCCGGCCTCGACATCGCCGCGCACCAGCCAGTCGGCCAGCAGCGCGACGCCACTGCCGGCAATGGCGGCCTCGCGCAACAGGTCGGCGTTGGCGCTGCGCAGGGGCCCGGCGACATTCAGCTCCAGGGTCTGCTGCCCCTGGCGCAGCCGCCAGGGCCGGGCAGCCTGGCCGTAGCGAAAGCGCAGGCAGGCGCAATCGGCCAGTTGTTGCGGCTGCTGCAAGGGCGCCCGCGCCGCCAGGTAAGCCGGGCTGGCCACCAGCCAACGCTGGAAATGCCCCAAGCGGCGGCACACCAGTTCGTCGCTGGGGGCAGGCTCGCCGAGGCGGATGGTCAGGTCGTAGCGACCCTCGAGCAGGTCGTCGAAGCGATCGCTCAGGTCGATGTCCAGCTCCAGCCCCGGGTGGCGCGCCAGAAACGCGCCCAGGTGCGGGGCGATCACCCGCCGCCCGAACTCCACCGGCAGGCACAGGCGCAGCACCCCCACCGGCGCCTCGCCACGGTCGGCGACGCTGGCATCGGCATCGGCCAGGGCCTCGACGATATCCCGCGCACGCTGGTAGTAACCGGCACCGGCTTCGGTCAGGCTCACCTGGCGGGTCGAGCGATTGAACAGGCTGGCGCCCAGGTCCTGCTCCAGGGCGTCGACCAACCGCGACACCGACGAGGTCGCCACGCCGAGCTTGCGCGCGGCGGCGGAAAACCCCCGGGCCTCGACAGTGGCCATGAACGCCTTGATCGCCAGCAGCTTGTCCATTGCACTTTCCCTGGGGCAAAGCCGGGAACCTTCCTACAATCTTGCCGTGCAATCAACTCCATGGAGGTCTTCATGCCTGGCAACCTGTTCACCGCCCTGCCGCCCCTGGACGCCCAGGCCGAGGAGCAATTGAGCACCCTGCTCGAACGCCCGGGCGTGCGCATCGAGCGCATCGTTTCCACTGGCCAGGCCAGCCCGCCCGGCTTCTGGTACGACCAGGACGAAGGCGAATGGGTGGTGCTGCTCAGCGGCAGCGCCGGGCTGCAGTTGGCGCATGAAAACCTGCCTCGCGTGCTGCGCGCTGGCGATCACCTGGACATCCCCGCCCACTGCCGCCACCGGGTGGCCTGGACCGAACCCGGCGTGGCGACGGTGTGGCTGGCGGTGTTCTATCGCGCCTGAAGCGCAGCACCGCGCGGCGCCGGCCGCTGCAGCTGGTAGAAGCGCCAGGGCAGCAGCAGCGCCGCCACCGTCAGGCCGCTGGCAAAGCCGACCCACACCCCTACCGCGCCCAGCGCCGAATGGAACGCCAGCCAGTAGCTCAGCGGCAGCGCCAGCAACCAGTAGCTGACCATCGTCACCCCCACCGGCCAGCGGTAATCCTGCAAGCCGCGCAGGGCCCCCAGCGCGGTGGACTGCAAGCCGTCGGCCACTTGCATGGCGGCGACCACCACGAACATCGGCACGGCGATGGCGATCACCTGCGGGTCGTCGCTCATGGCCTCGGCGATGCGCCGGCCAAACAGCGCCAGCAGCACCGTGGCCACCAGCATCCAGGCCGTGACGCTGATGAAGGTGGCGCTGCCGATGGCGCGGATGCGCGTGGTCTGGCCACGGCCCTGGGCCTGGCTGATGCGGATGCTCACCGCCGCCGCCATGCCCAGCGGCAGCATGTACAGCAGCGCGCCGATCGACTGCACCACCTGATTGGCCGCCAGGGCCGCGTTGCCCAGCCAGCCGAGCATCCAGGCGGCGATCACCACCGCGCCGGCCTCGGCCAGGTAGCCCAGGCCCAATGGCCAGCCCTCGCCGAGCAAGGTCTTCCAGCCCAGGTGCGGCCCCTGGGGCGCCAGGCGGTAGCGTGCCAGCGAGGGCGCCAGGCACCAGTAGGCCAGGGCCAAGGCGACCGCCAACGACTCGGCGATCACCCCGGCGATCCCCGCCCCGACCAGGCCCAGGGCCGGCAGGCCGAAATGACCATGGATCAGGCCATAGCTCAGCGGGATATTGAACAGCACCGCGCTCATCACCAGCAGCACAGCCACCCACGGCCGGCCGATGGCCTCCAGCACGTCCTTGAACACCACCGCCAGGCAATAGGGGATCAGGAACAGCGCCATGGCCTGCCAGTACGGCGTCAACAGCGCCACATCAGGCAGCGGCACGCCCAGCCATTGCAGCAGCGGCAAGCTGGCGAGCATCACCAGGCAGCCGAGGCTGCCGACCAGCAGGCCGTAGCCAAGCCCGCTACGCAAGGTGCGCGCCACATCAGCCGGGTCATCGGCGCCATGGGCATGGCCGACGCGCACACTCAGGGTCGCGAGCATGCCGTACAAGCCTGCGTGGAAAATCAGCCCGGCGCTGCTGGTCAGGGCGACACAGGCCAGTACCACGGTGCCCAGCGATGCCAGCAGCACGGTGTCGGTCAGGCTGATCAGCTCGGCGGCCGACAAGCCCAGCACCAGGGGCAAGGCCAGGCGCAGCAGGCCGGGCAGTTCGCCCAGCCAGGCCACCGGGGTCGATGAAACACGGGCAGTCACCGTCACAACCTCCAATTGACATACGCTGCGTATGCTAATGCCATTTATTGACATACGCAACGTATGCTAATTTGCGCTGCATCGCTTTCGCCTTGGAGTTCCCATGCCCGCCCCTCGCCGCAGCCGCGCCGCCATGAGCGCCGACACCACCGAACGGCTGATTGCCGCCGCCCGCCGCCAGTTCGCCGAAAAGGGCTTCGCTGCCGTGGTCATGGACGACCTGTGCGCCGAGGTCGGCCTGACGCGTGGCGCCCTGCACCACCATTTCGGCGGCAAGGCCGGGCTGTTCAGCGCCGTAGTCCAGCACCTGCTGGACGCGATCAACCAGGCCCTGGATGCCCGCTACGACAGCCATACCGACCCGTGGGAGGGCTACATCGACACCTGCCTGCACTACTACGACCTGCTGCACGACCCGGCCTTGCGGCGGATCCTGCTGCAGGACGCCCCGGCCGTGCTCGGCCCGCGGTTGCGCGAGCTGGAGGAAGCCAGCTACATCGGGCCGATGGTCCAGGGCCTGGTGGAGTTGCAGCAGGCCGGGCGGTTGCGGGCGTTCGATGCCGTGGCCATGGCCCATTTGATCAACGGCGCGATGGGCGACAGCGGGATGTGGGTGGTTGCCCAGGACGATCCGCAACAGGCCGCCGAGCGGGTGAAAGCAGCGCTGCGCTGTTTGCTGGAAGGCTTGCAACTGTAGGAGCGTGCTTGGCGAGGCAGGCGCCGCAGTGGCTGGCACCGGCTGCGCCGGTGTTCGCCGGCAAGGCCGGCTCCTACGCCGTCTGCGGCCTGCCCGCCCGTAGCCAGCTTGCTGGCGAAGCAGGCGCCGCGGTGGATGGCACCGGCTATGCCGGTGTTCGCCGGCAAGCCGGCTCCTACGCCGTCTGCGGCCTGCCCGCCCGTAGGAGCTTGCTGGCGAGGCAGGCGCCGCGGTGGATGGCACCGGCTGCGCCGGTGTTCGCCGGCAAGGCCGGCTCCTACGCCGTCTGCGGCCTGCCCGCCCGTAGGAGCCAGCCTTGCTGGCGAAGCAGGCGCTGCGGTGGCTGGCACCGGCTGCGCCGGTGTTCGCCGGCAAGCTGTTGTGGCTCAATGTTTTTGGACCATGATGTAGGAGCATCAACCTAAGGACGCATCATGGGTTTTCGTAACGTTCCTGCTGAAGAAAAGGCCGAAGCTGTTCGCTTGGTCGTGGAAATGAACTACTCCGTGCCCAAGGCATGTGAGCAGATGGGAATAGGGCCTACAGCCCTGCGACGCTGGGTTCGAGCATGGCGCAAGGAGCATGAAGGAGCCACGCAAACGACTCGGCCTCAAGACCAGGAACTCATTGATTCACTGAAGGCCAGACTAGAGCTGCTGGAGGCCGAGAACGACGTTCTAAAAAAGCAGTTGCCCTCTCATCTGAGGGCACTGTTCTGCCGAAGAAAGTGATCGCACGGCTCAAGGGTCGACTGTCCACGCGTCATTTGTGTCGACTTCTGAGCGTGCCACGTAGCAGTCACTACGCGAGCCGTAAGCCTCGGCTGATCAAGCCCATTGAGCGACGCTTGGAAAAGGAAATACGCCAATTGCACAGGACATTTCGCGGTGCTTTGGGTAGTCGAGGTTTTTCCAAGGAACTGCGAAAAAAAGGGTTCGCGGTCGGGCGCTATCGCATGCGTAGCTTGATGAAGAGGCTGGATCTGCACTGGAAACGCCCGCGCTACGCGCATTATCGGCGAGCCACGAAACCAGCCCCTACAGCTGCCAATCTCCTGGATCGCCGCTTCAACCCCGTGCATCCCAACGTGCGGTGGGCGGGAGATATCACCTACATACGGGCAGGTGGACGCTGGCTGTACATGGCAGTGGTGATGGACCTGTTTTCCCGCCGGATCGTGGGTTGGGCCTGTTCGAAAACAGCTGATACCGATCTCTCGCTCCGGGCCTTGCGGTTAGCTGTTGCCCTGCGCAAACCGGGTTCTGGATTGATGTTTCATTCTGACCAGGGGTGTCAGTACACCTCTGATCGTTTTGTAGGGTATTTGGCTGAAAAGAGTATCGTGCAGAGCATGAGCCGACGAGCCAATTGCTGGGATAACGCCGTTGTAGAACGCTACTTCAGGACGTTGAAGCAGGACTGGGTACCGGAGGATGGTTATACAAATCACAGAGAGGCGGAGAAAGATGTGATGGAGTTTATTGCTCACTACAACCATCACCGCTGTCACTACGCTTCGAACGATCTGCCACCAGCTACTTTTGAGGAGCTGGCGGCCTAAAAGCTCCTACGTCGTGGTCCAAAAAAACTGGACCACTACAAGCCGGCTCCTACGCCGTCTGCGGCCTGCCCGCCCGTAGCCAGCTTGCTGGCGAACCAAGCAACGCGGTGGATGGCACCGGCTGCGTCCTGCCAGCCTTGCTCGCGAAGCAGACGACACGGGGGCGGATGGAACCCCTAAAAATGTACTAACTTGTTAATTAGCTTGCTAAGGGCTTACACTGCCGCGCATTCCACCTGCGAGATCCCTGGCATGAAACACACCCCCCGCGCCCCTGGCGCCTCCACATTCATCCTGGTCGGCCTTGGCGTGGTCATCGCCCTGCTCGGCCTGCTCCTGGCTGCTGGCGGTGTCACGCTGGCCGGCCTGGGCGGCTCCTGGTACTTCCTGGTCGGCGGCCTGGCCATGACCATCGCCGGCATCCTCATCGCCCGGCGCAAGCCGGCTGGGGCCTGGCTGTACGCCCTGTTCCTGCTCGGCACCCTGGCCTGGGCGCTGGCCGACACGGGCCTGGTGTTCTGGCCGCTGTTCTCGCGCCTGTTCATGTTCACCGCGATCGGCCTGGTGGTCGCGCTGGCCTACCCACAGCTGGTGCGGCGCCAGGCGCGCGCTGCCTATGGCCTGGCCGGCGTGCTGGCCGTGGGGCTGGCCATCGCCGCCGGCAACATGTTCGTCGCCCACCCCAGCGTCGCCGCCAACGGCAAGGGCCCGGGCCTGACCCCGGTAGCGCCGGGCAAGGCGCAGCAGAACTGGGCCCACTACGGCAACAGCGAAGGTGGCAGCCGCTTCGCCGCACTGGACCAGATCAACCGTGGCAACGTCGACAAGCTCCAGGTGGCCTGGACCTACCACACCGGTGACGTGGCCATCAGCGACGGCAACGGCGCCGAGGACCAGCTCACCCCCTTGCAGGTCGGCGACAAGGTGTTCATCTGCACCCCGCACAACAACCTGATCGCCCTGGACGCCGACAGCGGCCGCGAGCTCTGGAAAAATCCGATCAACGCCCAGTCCAAGGTCTGGCAGCGCTGCCGCGGCATGGCCTACTTCGACGCCAGTGCCCCCCTGGCGCAACCGACCCAGCCGGGCAGCTCGCCAGTCACCGTGGCCCACGTGGCGCCCAGCGCCAACTGCCAGCGACGCCTGCTGACCAACACCATCGACGGCCGCCTGATCGCCGTCGACGCCGACACCGGCGCGTTCTGCCAGGGCTTCGGCCACAACGGCCAGGTCGACCTCAAGGCTGGCCTGGGCAATGTGCCGGACTCTTACTATCAATTGTCGTCCGCGCCGCTGATGGCCGGCACCACCGTGGTGGTCGGCGGGCGCGTCGCCGACAACGTCCAGACCGACATGCCCGGTGGCGTGATCCGTGGCTTCGACGTGATCAGTGGGGCCATGCGCTGGGCCTTCGACCCGGGCAACCCGCAACAGCGCAACGCCCCGCAGGGCGACGCCACCTACGTGCGCAGCACGCCGAACAGCTGGGCGCCGATGTCCTACGACCCGGCGATGAACACCCTGTTCCTGCCGATGGGCTCCTCGTCCACCGACATCTACGGTGTCGAACGCAACGCCCTGGACCACACCTACGGCGCCTCGGTGCTGGCCCTGGACGCCACCACCGGCAACCAGCAATGGGTGTACCAGACCGTGCACAACGACCTCTGGGACTTCGACCTGCCGATGCAGCCGAGCCTGATCGACTTCACCGGCGATGACGGCAAGACCGTGCCAGCCGTGGTGATCGGCACCAAGGCCGGGCAGCTCTACGTGCTCGACCGTGCCACCGGCAAGCCGCTGACCCAAGTCGACGAAGTGCCGGTCAAGCCGAGCAACATCCCCCATGAACCCTATTCCCCGACCCAGCCGAAATCGGTGGGCATGCCGCAAATTGGCGCGCAGACCCTGACCGAGGCGGACATGTGGGGCGCGACCCCTTACGACCAGCTGCTGTGCCGCATCGATTTCAAGAAGATGCGCTACGACGGCCTGTATACCGCGCCCGGCACCGACCTGTCGCTGAGCTTCCCTGGCTCGCTGGGCGGCATGAACTGGGGCAGCCTGTCCACCGACCCGGTGCACGGTTTCATCTTCGTCAACGACATGCGCCTGGGCCTGTGGATCCAGATGGTGCCGTCGCAGAACCAGGGCGACGCCGCCTCCGGTGGCGAGGCGCTGAATACCGGCATGGGCGCCGTGCCGCTCAAGGGCACGCCGTACGCGGTGAACAAGAACCGCTTCCTGTCGGTGGCCGGCATCCCCTGCCAGGCGCCGCCCTACGGCACCCTGACCGCCATCGACATGCACACCCGGCAGATTGCCTGGCAGGTGCCGGTGGGCACCGTCGAGGACACCGGCCCGCTCGGCATCCGCATGCACCTGCCGATCAAGATCGGCCTGCCGACCCTCGGCGGCACCCTGTCGACCCAGGGCGGCCTGGTGTTCATCGCCGGTACCCAGGACTTCTACCTGCGCGCCTACGACAGCGGCAACGGCAATGAGATCTGGAAGGCCCGCCTGCCGGTGGGCAGCCAGGGCGGGCCGATGACCTACGTGTCGCCGAAAACCGGCAAGCAGTACGTGGTGATCAGCGCCGGCGGCGCGCGTCAGTCGAGCGACCGTGGCGATTATGTGATGGCCTACGCCCTGCCGTAAGCATCGCGCTCCCGCACGCGCCAGGCGCGCTCCCGCAGGCCTTGCACGAGGCCCAACAGGAGCGCGCCTGGCGCGCCATGGCCTTCAGCAGTTCCGAGAATTTTGCAATGCGCTTCGTACCCCGCATCACCCCCGCCCTGCTCCTGACCCTGAGCAGCACCACCGCCCTGGCCGACGCCACTACCCTCACCGGCGACTGGGGCGGCCTGCGCCAGCGCCTGCAAGCCGACGGCATCACCTTCACCGGCGACTACAGCGGCGAGACCGCCTACAACGCCCACGGCGGCCTGCACCGCTCAGCCCGCTATGCGCAGAACATCAAGCTCGGCGTGCAGTTCGACCTGGCGAAGCTGTACGGCCTGGACGATGCCGGCCAAGTCCAGTTGAGCGTCAACGACCGCCGCGGCAACAGCGCCTCCGAAGACCTGGTCGGCAACCGTCTGCCGATCCAGGAAAACTACGGCGGCCTGTATACCCGCCTGACCGAGCTCAGCTACGCGCGCAACCTCACCCCGGCGCTGAACCTCAAGCTCGGCTACATGGCCATGGGCAACGACCTCGGTGGCCTGGACAGCGGCATCCTGTGCAACTTCATGAACGCCGGGTTCTGCGGCCATCCGCTGAACATGTCCGGCGGCAGCGGCTGGAGCAACTACCCCAACGCCCACCTCGGCGCCCGCCTCAAGTACGACCTGGCGCCGGCCTGGCAGCTACGGCTGGCGGCGTTCAACGTCGACCCCGCGAGCAACGGCAATGCCAGCCGCGCCTGGCACCTGGGGCCCAAGCACACCACCGGCACCGTGCTGCCGCTGGAGCTGGTGTACAAGCGCCAGGGCGCGCTGCCGGGCGAATTCAAGCTCGGCTACTACTACGACAGTTCCAACGTGCAGCGCATCGGCAGCGACAAGCACGTCGCCGGCCGCGGCGGCCACTACCTGCTGGTCGACCAGGCGCTGTGGCACGACCCGGCATCGCCTGGGCGCAGCCTGCATGCCTTTGGCCAGTACTCGGCATCGAGCCAGGCCGCCTCGCCCTTCACCCGCTGGTACGGCGCCGGCGTGGTGCTGTACCAGCCGTTCGCGGCTCGCCCGCGCGATACCCTGGCGTTCGGCTACGGGCGCGCGGTACCCAACCCGCGCAGCCGCGATGTGCTGCAAGCGGCGGCGCTCGAGGCCGGGCAAGGCTTGCCCAGCCTGGACAGCGCCGAGCAATTGCTCGAGCTCAGCTATGGCTACCAGGCCACGTCCTGGCTGAACCTGCGTCCGGACGTGCAGTACATTGTCGAGCCTGGGGCGTTTAGCGCGCAGGACATCGACAATGCCTTGGTGTTCGGCTTGCAGGTCAAGGCGACGTTCTGACGCCCCGCGAGTTCAAGCCTGCCTGAGGTACTCGGCCAAGCGCCGCAGCATCGCGTCACAGCCCTGCAACTGCTCGACACTGACGAACTCATCTGGCTTGTGCCCTTGCGCCATGCTGCCCGGGCCGCAGACCACGGTGGGGATGCCGGCCTGGTCGAACAGGCCGCCTTCGGTGCCAAAGGCCACGGTGGCGAAGTCATCCGAGCCACTGAGCAACGCCACCAGCCGCGCCGCCTCGCTGTCGGGCGCGGTCGCCAGGCCCGGGTAGGCGCTCAACGGCTGCAGGCGAATGGCACTGGCGGCGTTGACTGCCCGCATGCGCGGCAACAGTTCGGCTTCGGCGTAGGTGTGCAGCCGGTCGGCCACGACCTGGGCTTCGAAGCCGGGCAAGGCACGTACCTCGAAGTCGAACGCGCATTCTTCAGGCACGATGTTCAGCGCCCTGCCACCCTGGATGACGCCGGTCTGGACCGTGGAAAACGGCGGGTCGAAGCGCGCGTCGTGGTGCTCGGGGCGCGCCAGCTCGTCAGCGATCTCACCCAGCTTGCCGATCAGCCGCCCGGCGTACTCGATGGCATTCACGCCATAGGGCGCATAGGCCGAGTGACAAGCCGCGCCCTGCACCTGGCAGCGCATCGCCAGTTTGCCTTTGTGGCCGAGCACCGGCTTGAGTTCGGTGGGCTCGCCGATCAGGCACAGGCGCGGCTTGTGCGGCCGCTGCGCCAGGGCGGCCAGCATCGAGCGCACCCCCAGGCACCCCACTTCCTCGTCATAGGAAAACGCCAGGTGCACCGGCATCGCCAGCGGTTGCGCCAGAAAAGCCGGCACCGCGGCCAGCACCGCGGCGATGAAGCCTTTCATGTCGGCGGTGCCACGGCCATACAGGCGGCCGTCGCATTCGCTGAGCTGGAACGGCGCGACGCTCCAGGCCTGGCCGTCCACCGGCACCACGTCGGTGTGCCCGGACAGCACCACGCCGCCACGCTCGCTCGGGCCGATGGTGGCGAACAGGTTGGCCTTGGTGCCCTCCTCGTTGAGGAACAGCTCGCTGGCAACGCCCAGCCCGGCCAGGTAATCGCGAATGAAGGCGATCAGCTCCAGGTTGGAGTCGCGGCTGACCGTGGCGAACCCGACCAAGCGCGCCAGCAACGCCCTGCTGCATGGCTCATTCATCGCCCGCTACCCCGTAGCTCGGCGCTGCGGTCGGGTCCAGGGCGCGGGTCACATAGTCCTGCATCTGCGGCCGGTAGGCCTGCCACAGGCGGTCCAGCTCGGCGATCGGATCGTGCTCGATCCAGTCCACGCGCAGATCCACCAAGGGCCAGGTCAGCTCACCGGCGATCTTCAGCGCCGCCGAGTGCACCGGCCCTGCTTCGCCACCGGCGGCCATGGCCGCGTGCATCGCCGCCAGCAGGCGCTCGGCCAGGTGGCCGCTAGCCTGTTCGAACGCGCCCAGCATGGCCTCGATCACCGCCGGCGAGGACAACAGGTTGCCCGCCGCCACACAGTGTTCGCCAGCCACGGCGTTGTGCACGCCCAAGGCCCGCTTGCCGGTGAACAGCGCCACCTGGCCCTGGCTGTCGATCACCGTGACCTGGCGGTATTCGCTCCAGCCGTTGGCGCTGAGTACCCGGTCCAGGGCGGCGGCAGGCGGCAGCTGGCCGTGTTCCAGGGCGTCGAGGATCTGTGGGCCGAGGGCCGGCAGGGTGATGTTCTGGGTGGCCACCGCGCCGACCCCGGCCCGCACCCAGGGGCAGCGGGCACCGACGGCGATGCTCGATGAACTGATGGCGATGCCCAGTTGGCCGGTTTCCTGGCAGCGGCCGATGATGGAGAAGGTCATGGGTGCAGCTCCTGTTGGGGTTTACCGGCATTCTCAGCGGCCCCCGGCAGCGGCGAAACCAACATTTTCCTCGGCACTGGGCAGGAAAAAACTAAGGCACCTGCACATGCCCCCGGTGTAGGCGCGGCCTTCGCCAATTTATCGACAAGCCCCAGCTAAATACTATTTTCGCGATTGCCGGCCCATCCCTAGTCTGGCTCCAGGCAACACCGACCTGAACAAGAACGCCGCTGAAGAAGGGCTGGGACATGACATTGAACAATCTTGAAATCGACACCCTCGTGGTCGGCGCCGGCCAGGCCGGCGTGGCCATGAGCGAACACCTGAGCAAGCTCGGCGTGCCGCACCTGGTGCTGGAGCGCAAGCGCATCGCCGAAGCCTGGCGCAGCGGGCGCTGGGATTCGCTGGTGGCCAACGGCCCAGCCTGGCACGACCGCTTCCCCGGGCTGGCATTCGACCTCGACCCCGACGCCTTCGCCGGCAAGGAGCAGGTCGCGGACTACTTCGAGCAGTACGTGCGCAAGTACAACCTGCCGGTGCGCACCGGGGTCGAGGTCAAGCGCGTGCTGCGCAACAGCGACCGCCCGGGCTTCACCATCGACACCAACCAGGGCGTGATCCATGCCAACCGCGTGGTGGCCGCCACCGGCCCGTTCCAGCGCCCGGTGATCCCGGCCATCGCCCCGCAGGATCCACGCCTGCACCAGCTTCACTCCGCCGCCTACTACAACCCTGAACAGTTGCCCGAAGGCGCGGTGCTGGTGGTCGGCGCCGGCTCCTCCGGCGTGCAGATCGCCGAGGAGCTGCTGCGCGCCGGACGCCAGGTGTACCTGTCGGTGGGCGCCCATGACCGACCACCGCGCAGCTACCGCAACCGCGACTTCTGCTGGTGGCTGGGGGTGCTCGGCGAATGGGACGCCGAGATCGCCAAGCCCGGTCGCGAGCACGTGACCATCGCCGTGTCCGGCGCCCGCGGCGGGCACACCGTGGACTTTCGCGCCCTCGCCCACCAGGGCATGACCCTGGTCGGCCTGACCCAGTCGTTCGACGGCGGCGTGGCGCGCTTCCAGGACAACCTGGCCAAGAATATCCAGCGTGGCGACGAGAACTACCTGGCCCTGCTGGACGCGGCCGACGCCTATGTCGCGCGCAACGGCCTGGACCTGCCCGAGGAGCCCGAGGCGCGCAAACGCCTGCCCGACCCGGCTTGCCTCACCCAGCCCCTGCGCGAACTCGACCTGGCCCAGGCCAAGGTCGGCACCATCATCTGGGCCACCGGTTATGGCGTCGACTTCAGCTGGCTGCAGGTCGACACCTTCGACGCCAACGGCAAGCCGCAGCACCAGCGCGGGGTATCCAAGGAGCCAGGCGTGTACTTCCTCGGCCTGCCCTGGTTGTCGCGCCGTGGCTCGTCGTTCATCTGGGGGGTGTGGCACGACGCCAAGCATGTCGCCGGGCATATCGCCACCCAACGCACCTACCTGGCCTACCGCGACCGCGAACAGCGTGCCGGCGCCGAACAGCCTTCCTCGATCAGCAACGTCAGCACCTTCGGAGCCCACTGATGCCTACCCATACCCGCATCCGCATGTTCAACACCAAGGCCACCTACCCCAACCAGACCCTGGACAACGACCTGTGCCAGGCCGTCAGGGCCGGCAACACCATCTACGTGCGTGGCCAGGTCGGCACCGATTTCGAGGGGCGCCTGGTGGGCTTGGGCGACCCGCGGGCCCAGGCCGAGCAGGCGATGAAGAACGTCAAGCAGTTGCTCGAAGAGGCAGGCTCGGACCTGTCGCATATCGTCAAGACCACCACCTACATCACCGATCCGCGCTTTCGCGAGCCGGTGTACAAGGAGGTCGGCAAGTGGTTGAAGGGGGTGTTCCCGATTTCCACCGGGCTGGTGGTGGCAGGCCTGGCCCAGGCCGAATGGCTGATGGAGATCGATGTGATCGCGGTGCTGCCGGAGCAGCTGTAACCTAAAAAAACAATCGCCGGCTTGCCGGCGATTGGGCTCTACCTGTGGTCAGTGCCGGGCGCCATGCTCGGCGCCGCCCATCTGGCCGAAGCGTCCGGCCTGGAAGTCGTCGAACGACTCGGCAATTTCCGCCTGGCTGTTCATCACGAACGGGCCGTAGCCGACGATCGGCTCGTCGATCGGCTCGCCGCTGAGCAGCAGCACGCTGACATCCTCCAGCGCCTCGATGCGCAGGTCCTCGCCGTCACGCTCCAACAGCACCAGGCTGGCCGGGCCGGCTTCGCGCTGGTCATTGACCCGCAGGTTGCCGCGCAATACCACCAACGCGGCAGTGCGGCCGGCGGCAACGGGCAGTTGCAGCGAGGCACCGGCCTTCAGGCGCAGGTCCCACACGTCCATGTCGGTGAAGGTCCGGGCCGGGCCCTGGTGATCCAGGTAGCGCCCGGCGATCACCCGCAGGCTGCCCGCCCCGCCTTCCAGGTTCACCAGCGCTATGTCTTTGGCCAGCAGGGTCTGGTAGCCGGCGGCGGCGCGTTTGTCCTTGGCTGGCAGGTTGACCCACAGCTGGACCATTTCCAGCGTGCCGCCACGCTTGGCGAAGGCCGGCGAATGGAACTCCTCGTGGAGGATGCCGCCGGCGGCGGTCATCCATTGCACGTCGCCCGGGCCGATCAGCCCGCCGGCGCCGGTGGAGTCGCGGTGTTCCAGCTCGCCCTGGTAGACGATGGTCACGGTCTCGAAGCCACGGTGCGGGTGCTGGCCGACGCCACGACGGGCGCTGGTGGGCGTGAAATCGTGAGGACCGGCATAGTCCAGCAGCAGGAACGGGCTGATATGGCGGGCCAGGTTGTCGTAGGTGAACAGGCTGCGTACCGGGAAACCGTCACCCACCCAATGGGCGTGGGGGCTGCGGTAAATACCTTGGATCTTTTTCATGAGAAGCCTCCTCTCGTGGATGGTTATCACCTTACCGGTGAGGCTAATCATGCGGTAGATAGCTAAAATGGCATGGATCGTTCCAAAAATGGAACAATCTACTCGGCAGCGACTTGCGCTGAACATCGGCGTCGCCTGGTTCGCCAGCAAGCTGGCTCCTACGCAGAGAGCAGCCTACTGTGCCCCGTAGCCAGCCTTGCTGGCGAACCAGGCGACGCGGTGGATGGCACCGGCTGCGCCGGTGTTCGCCGGCAAGGCCGGCTCCTACGCCGTCTGCAACCTGCCCGCCCGTAGGCGCCAGCCTCGCCGGCGAACCAGGCGACGCGGTGCATGGGTTCGCCACTACCAGCCGACGCCTGCGCAGAGCAGCCTGCAGGCCGATAAACCGCTGGCAGAGGCCGGTCAGGCGATCGCCGCATCCACCAGCACCTGGGCTTCGGCCACCAGGCGCTTGAGGTGCGCCTCGTCGATGAAGCTCTCGGCGTAGATCTTGTAGATGTCCTCGGTGCCCGACGGCCGCGCGGCGAACCAGCCGTTGGCGGTCATCACCTTCAACCCGCCGATGGCCTGGTGGTTGCCCGGCGCGTGGCTGAGGATCTGCTCGATCGGCTCACCGGCAAGCTCGGTGGACTTGACCTGCTCGGGCGCCAGCTTGCTCAGCAGCGCTTTCTGCCGTGCGTCGGCCTTGGCCTCGACGCGGGTGGCGTAGGGCTTGCCCAGCTCGGCGGTGAGCTCGGCATAACGCTGGCTCGGCGTGCGTCCGGTGCGGGCGGTCATCTCGGCCGCCAGCAACGCTGGGATCAGGCCGTCCTTGTCGGTGGCCCAGACGCTGCCGTCGCGGCGCAGGAACGAGGCGCCGGCGCTCTCTTCGCCGCCAAAGCCCAGCGAACCGTCGAACAGGCCCTGGGCGAAGAACTTGAAGCCTACCGGCACTTCGTACAGCTCACGGCCCAGCGCCGCGGTAACGCGGTCGATCAGGCCGCTGGAGACCACGGTCTTGCCCACCGCCGCATCGCTGCGCCATTGAGGACGGTGGCGGTACAGGTAGTCGATGGCCACGGCCAGGTAGTTGTTCGGCTGCAGCAGGCCATCGGCGGTGACGATGCCGTGGCGGTCGTGGTCCGGGTCGCAGGCGAAGGCCACGTCGAAACGCTCGCGCAGGCCGATCAGGCCCTGCATGGCGTACGGCGAGGATGGGTCCATGCGGATCTGCCCGTCCCAGTCGACGGTCATGAAGCGGAACGTCGGGTCGACCTCGGTGTTCACCACTTCCAGGTTCAGCCGGTAGCGCTCGGCGATGGCCGACCAGTAGCGCACCCCGGCGCCGCCCAGCGGGTCGACACCCAGGCGCAGGTTGGCGCCGCGGATCACCTCGAAGTCGATGACGTTTTCCAGGTCGGCGACATAGCTGCTGACGTAGTCATGGCGCTGGGTGGTCGCCGCGCCAAGGGCTTGCTGGTAGTCCATGCGTTTGACCCCGGCCAGGCCGGCGGCCAGCAGTTCGTTGGCCTTGGACTCGACCCACTTGGTCACGTCGCTGTCGGCAGGGCCGCCATTGGGCGGGTTGTACTTGAAACCACCGCTTTGCGGCGGGTTGTGCGACGGGGTGATGACGATACCGTCGGCCAGGCCCTGCTGGCGACCACGGTTGTAGCAGAGGATGGCGTGGGACACCGCCGGGGTCGGGGTGTATTCGTCATCCTTGCTGAGCATCACCTGCACGCCGTTGGCGGCCAGCACCTCGAGGGCGCTGGCGGCGGCCGGCGCCGACAGCGCGTGGGTGTCGGCACCGATGAACAGCGGGCCGTCGATGCCCTGCTCCTGGCGATACAGGCAGATGGCCTGGGTGATCGCCAGCACGTGGTTTTCGTTGAAGCTCAGCTCCAGCGAGGTGCCGCGGTGGCCCGAGGTGCCGAAGGCCACGCGCTGGGCCGCTACCGCGGCGTCAGGACGGCCGGTGTAGTAAGCGGTCAACAGGCGGGGGATATCGACCAGCACGCTGGCCGGAGCCAGCTTGCCTGCCAAAGGACTGAGCGTCATGCAAGAACCTCGAGATTCAACGGATGTTGGGGTTGGAACGCGCAGTGTACTGGGAGTTTCAGCGCCAGGCGATGGGCATGTTCAGGCGCAGTGCCACCAGCTGGGGAACATCTGTCGCACCCGCGGCTCGGCGAAACGCTCGTCGATCAGCAGCAGCACGCCACGGTCCTGCTCGCCACGGATGACCCGGCCCGCCGCCTGGATCACCTTGCGCACCCCGGGGTACAGGTAGGCGTAGTCGAAGCCCGCGCCAAACTGCCGGCCCAGGCGCTGCTTGAACTGCTCGTTGACCGGGTTGACCTGGGGCAGCCCCAGGGTGGCGACAAAGGCGCCGATCAGGCGCGTGCCCGGCAGGTCCACGCCTTCGCCGAACGCACCGCCGAGCACGGCGAAACCAACGCCCTGCCCGCCCTCGACGAAACGCGCCAGAAACGCCTCGCGACTGCTTTCGTCCATGCCCGGTGCCTGGCGCCACTGGGGAATGCCGGGGTGGGTCGCGGCCAGCAACCCGGCCACCTGTTCCAGGTATTCGAAACTGCTGAAGAACGCCAGGTAGTTGCCCGGCTGGCGACGGTACTGGGCGGCGATCAACGCGACGATCGGCGCCAGCGAGGCCTGGCGCTGCTGGTATCGGGTCGACACCTCGCTGACGATGCGTACCTGGAGCTGCTCGCCGCGAAACGGCGCGGCGACTTCCAGCCAGGCCGTGTCGGCCGGCATGCCCAGCAGGTCGCGGTAATAGTGCTGCGGATTGAGGGTGGCGGAGAACAAGGTGACACTGCGCGCCGCGCTCATCCGCGGCCCCAGCAGCCGCGCCGGCACCACGTTGCGCAGGCACAACGTGGCCAGGCGCCGGCCACGCGGCCCGCTACGCTGGGTGATGTCGAACAGGAAGTGCGGGTCGAACAGTTCGGCGACCCGGCTGAACTGCAACGCCTGGTAGAAGAACTCCAGCACAGCGGGCTCGACGTCGCTCGGGGCCTGGTTCATGCGCTCCTGGATCAGCCCGATGCACTGTTGCAACGCCCCCAGGAAGGCTTCGGGCAATTGCTCGGCCGCCTGGTACGGCGCCATCTGCGCCTTGTACAACGCGTTCCACTGCCGATTCAGGCGGTCAAGGGCGCTGCCCAACCCGGCCGGCTTGCTCTGGCGCAGGGCCAGCAACCGGCCCTGGTCGAGGCTGGCGCTGTACATCTGTCGACCGCGCTCCACCAGGTTGTGCGCTTCGTCCACCAGCACCGCGGTGCGCCACTGGTTGACCTGGGCCAGGCCGAACAACAAGGCGTGGGCGTCGAAATAGTAGTTGTAGTCGGCCACCAGCACGTCGACCCAGCGCGCCATCTCCTGGCCCAGGTAATACGGGCAGACCTGATGCGCCAGGGCCACCTCGCGCAGTGTCGCACGGTCGAGCAACGGCACTTGCGCCGCCGCCGCGCGGGCGGCCGGCAAGCGGTCGTAGAACCCCCGCGCCAACGGGCATGACTCGCCATGGCAGGCCTTGTCCGGAAATTCGCAGGCCTTGTCGCGCGCGATCAGTTCGAGGCTACGCAGCGCCGGTTGCGCGCAGGCCTGGGTGATTTGCCGCAAGGCATCCAGCGCCAGGGCGCGGCCGGGCGTCTTGGCGGTCAGGAAGTACAGCTTGTCCAGTTGCTGCGGTACCACCGCCTTGAGCAGCGGGAACAGCGTGCCGAGGGTCTTGCCGATACCGGTGCTGGCCTGGGCCATCAGGCAGCGGCCGGTGCTCACGGCCTTGTACAGCGTCTCGGCCAGCTGCCGCTGGCCCTGGCGGAACGCAGGATAGGGAAAACGCAGCGCCTGCAGCCCCAGGTCGCGCTCGGCCAGGCGCTGGGCCTGCGCTTGCGCCCAGGCCAGAAAGCACTGGCACTGGCTTTCGAAGAACTGGCGCAGTTCGTCGGCGCCATGGCGCTCGCTGACAAGGGTCTGGCGATCGTTGTCCACCTCCAGGTACACCAGGGCCAGCTCGATGTCCGCCAGTTGCCGCGCCTGGCACAGCAGCCAGCCGTAGACCTTGGCCTGGGCCCAGTGCAACTGGCGATGGTTGGCCGGCTGGCGAGCCAGGTCGCCACGGTGGGTCTTGATCTCTTCCAGGCGGTTGCGCGCCGGGTCGTAGCCATCGGCTCGGCCACGGACGCGCAGGCCCTGGTACTCGCCCTCGAGCGTCACCTCGGCTTCATACCCGGCCCCGCGCCGGGCCACTACCCGGCGATGACCGGCCATGCCTTCCTCGGCAGTAGGCGACGGGGTGAACCGCAGGTCCAGGTCGCCAGCCTTGGCGCTGAACTCGCACAGGGCCCGCACGGCAACGGTGTAGCTCATGCCGGCGGCGCCCAGCGGACATGGCACACCGCAACCGGCAGGCCGTGTTCATGGCAGAACTCGAGCCAGCGCAGCTGGTTGTCCTGCAGGCGGTCCCCCGGGCCCTTGACCTCGACCATGCGGTAGCGCCCCTCCTGCGGCCAGAACTGGATCAGGTCGGGCATGCCGGCGCGGTTGGCGCGGATATCCTGCAACAGGCGCACGAAGCAGGCCTTCAGGTGCGCTGCCGGCACATGGGCCAGGGCCTGCTCGAGCAACGCCGCATCGAGCATCTGCCAGAACACGAACGGCGACTGCAGGCCCTGCTTGGCCACGTAGCAGTCGCGAATGGCCGCGCGGTAGCTGCCATCGTCCAGGCGGCCCAGGCAGCGCTCGAACAAGGCCGCCCGGCGCTGCTGGAAATCGGCGTCATGCAGGTCCTGGGGGCCGGCCTGGAAGGGGTGGAAAAACGCCCCCGGCACCGGGGCGAAGATCGCCTCCCAGCACAGCAGGCCGAACAGGCTGTTGAACAGCGTGTTCTCGACATAGTGGGCGACTGCGCCGGCCTGTTGCAGGTGCACCCGCACGGCTTCCTCCACGCCCAGCTCGGCGAGTTCCGCCGGCAACACCAGTTCGATCGGCGCGACCGCGGCCTGGCGCCGGCGCGGCTGCGGCGGCCCGCCCAGCTTGCGCTGCAGGCGCGGCAGCAGGCGCGCCAAGGCCTGTTGTTCCAGGGCATTGGCCGGTACCGAAGCCATGCGCGTGGCCAACGCGTGGGCTTGTGGCCACTGCTCGCGGCGCTCGTGCACCCGCACCTGGCGGATGCGCGCCTCGGGGTGGGCGCAATCGGCGTAGACCTGCAGGGCCAGGTCCCAATCGCCCAGGCGTTCGCACTGCTGGCCGAGGCTGAACAACAGGCGCGCCCGCCGCCGGGCCAGCCAAGGGTTGCCACTGTCGAACCCAGGCAACGCCGCCAGCACCTCGGCCGGCGCCACGCCCTGCTGCAGTTGCTCGGCGCATTGGTGCAGGGCCATGGCCAGGTCGACTTCCGCGCGCTGGCGCAGGGCCCGGGAATCGTCGCTGAACGGCACCTGTTCGTAACGGAATACGCCCAGGTCGCTGAGCACGAAGTCCGACCAGTCCTGGTAGAGGTTACCGAAGAACAGCAGGCGCATACGGTCGCACAAGGGTTGCAGGCGCCAATGCAGCAGGTCTGGCGCAAAGCCTGGGAACCATTCGGCCAGGGGCCTGGCGGGCAGCTCCAGCGCCTGCAATTGCGCCAGCAGCTCGGCCTTGCCCGCCCGAGGCCGCGCCAACTGCCCGGCAAAGCACAGTGCCAACTCATCCTTGCGCAGCAGCGGCCACAACTGCTCGAGCGTCATCGGCGTGTCGGCCTCGACCCAGCCCAACGCCAGCAAGGGCGCCAGCGCGGCCTGGGTGTCGCCGATTTCGCTGTAGTCGAGCTTGTCGCTGCGAAACCACTGGCCTTTGCGCATGACCATGCGCACCAGCAGGGCCTGGGCGGCGGTCGGCAAGCCGGCGAAAGCCTGGATGAAGGCGAACTCGTCGTGGTTCAGCAGGTCGGCGTAACGCTGCTCGACCCAGCTCAGGACCTGGCGAAAGTTGTACAGGTAGTACAAGGGGTCGTCGACGGAATGGGCGATCACGGGGCTGGCAGCGGGGTTGGGAATGAATGCTGGTTATACATACAGGCTTGCGCTGATACAAGTGCCGCCGGGCAATCGGTCCGATGGGCGGTATTTACGGTTTGTAGGTTGCGGGTGGGCCTGCAGGTGTCGGTCGCAATTGTTGCGGCGCCTATCAGATCGAGCGCCGCCCGCGCGGCGCATCGCGGATGAATCCGCTCCTATGTATGGACTCGCCTACATTGTCTACCTGCTTTTTCGAACAAGGTTACCCGGTTGCATCTATGTATCAGGCCTATTCGAGGAAGCTTGGTGCTTCTGGCCAACATCGGGTGAGCTCGCAGCATGCCCATTACATTCAGGCCTCTTGGGCCGGTAGGAGCGTAGGCATTGATCCGCGACGGTCTTACCTAGGGTCGATGTTCACTAGCAGGGGCTGGGGCGCTCGGCACCCCGGTGGCGTAACGCTGTAAGTCAGCGGCTCATGGCGGGCTCCTGACGATCATCCGGTTGACGTTGGTAAACCTGCTCTCCTTGTAGCAGCACCCAAATGATGCGCAGATTTCGATTAGCCAGTCTGATCGCCGCCTCCTTGCGACCAAGCCGAGTTAACCATCGCAAGAGGCGGCGATCGTCTGGCTGATCGGAATCAGGCTTCAAATGGCTAAGAACCGCGTGCGCACCCTGGATCATCATGCTGCGTAAGTAGCCGTCACCTCGCTTGCTCATCTTGCCCAGCCTGACCTTCTTTCCACTGCTGTGCTGGTCGGGCACCAGGCCAAAGTAAGCGGCAAACTGTCGAGCATTGGGGAACCGCGAAGGTTCAGGCTGCTTGGCCAGCATCGCTGTGGCGATGATCGGGCCGACACCGCGTATCGTCATCAGGCGGCATGCGACCTTGTCGGCCCCCGCCGCTGTTTCGAGCCGTCCTGTCAGGACGGCGATACGCTCGCCCAGATAGCGCCATTCGGCGAGCAGTTCATCGAGCAATTCACGCAGCAGATCTGGTAATGGTTGGGTCGCATCTTCAAGAATCCGCGACACACCTTGGCTGACGGCAAAATCGCCTTGCGCCAGGGCGACGCCCTGTTCCAGTAACAGGCCGCGGATCTGGTTGCCTAGCGCGGTGTGGCGCCTGACATAGCCTCTGCGAGCGCGGTGTAAAGCTTGAATCGCCAAAGCGGCAGTGCTCTTGATCGGCACCGCAGCAATGCTGGTATCCCGGCCTGCGCGCAAGATGGCATGGGCGTCGTTACGATCATTCTTGGCACCACTGCGGTGCTCCGCCACTCGCTGCGCGGGCAGGATGCGGACTGGGGTGCCCTGCGCCTGGAGCAAACGCCCCCATGCTTGAGCGCCGGGGCCACTTTCCATCAGGACCGTCACGGTGGGTGGCAGCTTGGTCAGGAACGCGTGAAAGGCTTCACGGGATTTGATTCGATCTTCGTAGATGACGCGCCCGGAGCCGTCATCTCCGGCCACCTGAAAGACTTGCTTGGCCAAGTCGACTGACAGGTGTTGGCAAAGCGTTACATCGGTGGAAGACAGGGAATTGCGCTTCGTCCTATGCTTGCTCATGGTCTCGCCCTCGCTGCCGTTGGCTTCTTAGAACGCCACCGTGGCACTGTGATGCCTCGGCGGGGGCGAGTCCATCCGATTACATCTGTTGCAACGTGGCCATGCCTGATAGGCCATGGTTGTTAGCCTGGTGCGCTCGACGCGATTTCTGCGTGGGCATTGCTCGCCTCGCCTGTCTCGCGCCCTGCGCCAAGGCTGGCGACTGTGGCCTGACAGGTTTGGGGACGTTGCAACCAATGCAGGCCGCGATGCGCCCATGACCATCAGGCGCGTCCTGCTTGCCGAACCGGCCATGCCCCGCTAAAGACACTCATACGAATTGCCATGGCCATGCAAATGCGCTTTTCAGGCACTGCAAAACCTGTAAACTCCGCCCTCGAGTTCGCCTGACCACTGCCCGAGCCTTACCCATGACGCTGGCCCGCCACACACGCTCGCAAGTCGCCTGGGTGCTGTATTTCAGCATCCTGTTCGGCGCGTTGCTGTGCGCCATGGGCCATGGCCAGATGGCCGGCTTGCGCCTCGCCGGGCTGGATGACGCCGCCTGGTGCGCGGCCGACAGCAGCGGCGTGTTCAAGGGCGACCAGGACCTCAGCGACCCGGTGCTGCCGGCCAGCGGCGACTGCGTGATCGCCAGCCTGTTCAACGCCACGCTGCTGGCCGTGTTCTTCGGCCTGCTGGCCTTGCTCAGCCTCGAGCCGAGCCAGCCCTTACCCAGACAACCCGCGCCACGCCTGCCCAAGCAGCGCTGGCCACTGGTCAATCCCCGCGCCTCTCCCGCCGCGCTTCTCGCGTTCTGACATCGCCACGCCCGAGTGCCGCCTGATCGGCAGCGGGCGTGCGCTCATCGATTTCAGCCAGGAAGCCTTGCATGTTTCGCATGACCACTTTGGCGCTGCTCGTTGGCAGCGCAACCTGCGCCTGGGCGCAAAACGACACCTTGACCCTGCCCGCCAGCAACGTCACCGCCTCCGCCGACCAGAACCAGGAGGCTACCCGTCTCGACCTCGACCGGCCCATCGAAAGCGGCTCGCGCCTGAACCTCAGCGCCCGCGAGAACCCTGCCTCGGTCAGCGTCGCCGACCGCCAGACCATGGCGCGCATCGGCGCGCGCAACTTCCAGGACGCCGCCAACGCCTTGCCCGGGGTCAACGCCTCGGCGCCACCCGGCTGGGGCGGCTATGTCGCGTACCGCGGCTTCAATGGCGCCCAGATCAGCCAGCTGTTCAACGGCATCAACCTGCAGTCCGGCGCCGCCGGGCGCCCGGTCGGGGCGTGGATCTACGACCGCGTCGAACTGCTCGGCGGCCCGTCGTCGTTCCTCAACGGCAGTGGCGCGGTCGGCGGCAGCCTGAACATGATCACCAAGCTGGCCAACCGCGACGAGGACACCTTCGACGGCCGTGTCAGCTATGCTCGCTACGACACGATGGAAACCTCGGTCGGCTTCAACAAGGCGCTCAACAGCGGCGACGGCCCCCGCCACTACGCGCGACTGGACTACAGCCGCACCCACACCAATGGCTATATCGACCGCCAGGAGAACGGCGCCGGCAACCTGGCCTTTTCGCTGCTCAGCGACATCAACGACCAGCTCTCGCACACCCTGGCCATCGAGTACCTCGAAGAGCAAGAGGACAGCCCGTACTGGGGCGCGCCGGTGCTGCAACCGGCGGTCGGCACCCTGCACATCGACAAGCACAATCGCTTCGACAACTACAACGTCGAGGACGGCCGCTACGAGCAGCGCACCCGCTGGCTGCGCTCGATCACCGACTATCGCATCGACGACAGCAACCAGTTGCGCAACACCTTCTACCACTACAACGGCCAGCGCGATTACCGCAACCTCGAGGTGTACCGCTACAACGCCGGCAACACCGGCATCGCCCGCTCCGGCGGCTACCGCCAGCGCCACGACCAGGAGCTCAACGGCAACCGCGTCGAGCTGACCCACCAGGGCCAACTGTTCGGCCTGGCCAGCGACTGGGCGTTCGGCGTCGACTACAACCGCAACCAGCAGACCCTCTACCCGCTGTCCAAAGGCGCCTTCGACCGCATCGACCCGAACGGCTTCCAGCCCGGCCACCTCCTCGACATCCCCGGCATGGACGCGCCGCGCGTCAAAGGCCGCAGCAGCACCACCGACACCACGGCGGGCTTCGTCGAGAACCGCACGCGCCTGACCGACCAGCTGTCGCTGGTTTCGGCGCTGCGCTACGACCATATCGACTTCGAGGTGGTCGACCACGTTAACCGGGCCAAGCTGGAGCGGCGCTGGGACGCTTTCACCGGCCGCCTGGGCCTGGTCTACGACCTGACCTCCAACATCAGCCTGTATACCCAATACAGCACCTCGGCCGAGCCACCGGGAGGCTCGCTGACCGGCGCCTCGCTCAGCCAGGTCGGCGATTTCGACCTGAGCAGCGGCCGCCAGGTGGAAGTGGGCAGCAAGTTCGACTTCCTCGACGGACGCGGCTCTGCCACGGCGGCGGCGTATCGCATCGTGCGCAAGAACATCTCGGTGCCCTCCTCGACCGTACCCAACACCACCGAGCAGGCAGGCCAGCAAACCTCTACCGGCATCGAGCTGGCGGCCTCGTTCAAGGTCACGCCCAAGCTGCTGGCGGCGGGCAACTTCAGCTGGGTCGACGCCGAGTACGACGAATTCAACGAGACCATCGGCGCCGTGGTGCACTCGCGCAAGGGCAAGCACCCGGTGAACATCCCCGACCGCGTCGCCAACCTGTGGCTGACCTACGACCTGGCGCCGGGCTGGCAGGTCGGCGCCGACGCGCGTTATGTGTCGTCGGTGTACGCCAACACCGCCAACACCGCCTGGGTGCCGTCGTATACCGTCTACGGGCTGTCGATGACCCACGACCTGGACCAGCACGTGCAGCTCAGCGCACGGCTGCGCAACCTCACCGACGAGGTCTACGCCCGCTTCATCCACCAGACCAACACCCAGTATTACCTGGGTGAGCCGCGCAGCCTGGAAGTCGCTGTGCAGTGGCGCTACTGATGGGCCTCAAGCGCCAGTTGTAGCTGTGGGCCCGCAGCGCCAACGGCGCCAGCCGCCTGCTCGAAGACGGCGCCTGCCTGGACCCGGCCAGCGGCATGCTGGTGGCCAGCCACGACCGCGGGCAACGCACCGGGCGCTGGTGGTTCAACCTGCAGTAGCGGTGGGCTGGCGGCGTTTGCGCAGGGGGGTGAGAAAGCCATGGGTTTGCGCCTACGGCTTTTCCACCTTCACTGACGCGCTGCCGTCGACCCGAGCCCGATCGCTGGCTGGCGTGTACCAAGGCGCTGCCGATTCGGTGTGAAGGTGATTCTGTTTGTTTGCCAGGAAGGGCGTATCCAGCGTGCCCAGCGCTATCGAAACCCAGTCGGCAAACTCGCCTTGGGCGCTTGACCAGAACAAGTTCGAGCCGCACGCCACGCAGAACTCGCGCGCCACCTTCGGTGAAGAGGCATAGGTCTTGATACTGCTGGCGCCGCGAAGTAATCGCAGCTGGTTGCGTGGAACGCTGCCATAGGAGGCAAATGCAGCTCCGTGGCCTTTGCGGCACTGGCTGCAATGGCAATGAGTCACGGCCTTTGGCCGGGTGAGCAACTCGAAGCCGACTGCTGCGCACAAGCAGCTTCCTTGGTAGACCTGTGTCATTGGCGGGTCCGTACAGGTGAAAAACGCCAGCGTACCGGCCCCGGCGGAATCGGTCGACTGGCCGTCAACCGCTCTCCATTCACGGGCACCTTTGCGGTCGATGGCTGACGCTGGCCGTGGCTGGCTCACTGCGCAGTGCGGTCCAGGCCAAAGCAGCGACCCAGGCGACGGACACGCCGTAATTGAGCCGCTGGTACAGGCCAAACCCATGACCGTTACTAAACGCCTTGGCCATCATTGCAACCGTCGCGAGGGCAAGGATTACACAGAGCGCCGAGAACCATTTGAAGCCAATTGATGACAGCAGTCTCTTGCTCAAAAAGAACCACAGACCGCTAGCCATCGTCAGCGAAAGAAACATCACCATTCCCGCAAGGTTATGTATCTGCTGAGCAGTTGAAGGCTGCGCAGGCACGCATCCCGCATCACAGGAGAAAACACCAGTAGCGAAACTAGCCAAGCCATGGAGCACTATAAGCGCGGCGCTGACCAGGGCCAAACGCGAACCTGCGTAGCGTCGCGCTAAACCCAGGGCGAAAAGCCCGAACAATACCCCCAAGGGAAAATTGTTCACCCATGCCGAATAGTTGTGGGTGGGAGCCCCAACCGCGCCTAACTGGCTCAATGCCTGCTCGAAGTGGCTATAACCGGGGTAGCCAAACGAGGTAAGCGACACGCCAGCGAAGAGCCAGAATGGAATGAGTAGCCCCAAGCCCAACAATTTCCGGTTAGTGGCGTCCACGGCACAGCTCTGCTTGGTCATGACAGTGATCGATCCGTCGCTCACGAAATAGCGTCATTTTAGAGAGACCACCGGCCAATGCACCATCGATTTTCTTGCAAGGCAGCGTGCGCATGCGTCACCTGTCGCCGCCTCGGTCCATAGATGACACCGATGTCCCAACGCCTGCCTAGAACTCCGTGCTGATTGCCTCGAAACAACCACACGCCGTCAGAGCTTTGCCAAAGCAGCCCAGGAACTTTCGCTCAGCGAAGGTGCAATCCGTCGGCAGCCCCAAGTCGGAGGAGTTTCTCGGGATATGGCTGTTCAACCGTGTCGGCTATCGCAGCACACCCAATGTGATTCACATTGACCACTGCAGGTGAATTTTTCAGGTTCAAACGGCATCTTCGCAAGCTGGCTCTGGATCGATGTGAAGTCGGTTTTCAGCCTCTCGGATGGCTTTGGCGATTCGCCAGAAATAAATGGCTCCGATCAAAAATTCGAAGACCGAACCGATAACCCAGCATGTGATCAGCGACGACGGAACATTGCGATTACTCATTGCGACGTAGTAGATCAAGGGAATGCTTATAGCCCACATCAAGACCAAGCGAACGACCAGCGTAAATCTGGCCATGCCAATACTTTCCAACACCGCAGCCCCTGTCATGGAGAATATAAACGCGGCGGAGAATGTCCACAAAACCCGTTGTGTATCGATGGCGAGGGCGACGGTCTGCGGGTTGTGCCCCAAGTCGCCGAAAGCCTTGAGCAAGACCTGGGGTAAAGTGACCTGAATGCTGGAAATCAGCAGTACGTAGCACAGCTCGATGATCACCGTTACCCGCAGAATCATTGCCAAATCAGTGTATCGCCGCTCGCCGGCTGCCGTGGCGCATAGAATGCTACAACCAATGCCTAGGCCGATGATCGGGATAATACCCAAGTAATTAATGGTCAGATTGACGTTGTTTGCCGCTAGCGCACTAGCGCCCAGCACCGCGACTATCCATATGAACGCAGTATTGCCGAGTTGATCCATCCCGGCGCATACGCCACTGGGAGCACCCCTACGCAGCCGGAAAGACAACCGATGCAGGAGCTGCTTGCCACGGCCAGTAAAGATATTCATTAACGCAAGCCAGACCTCTCGAGGCAGCATTACTGCGTAACACGTCAGCATGGCGAGCGTGCCAATCAATGTGCCGATAGCGGCTCCGCCCATCCCCATTTCGGGCAGCCCGAACCTCCCAAAGACCAAGCCAACGGTGAAAATTGAATCGACTACTTGACCAACTATTCCAATGATGAGCGTTTCACGGGTCCGACCTACTCCGTTGAAAAACGAGGACAGTGCTGTATCGACCGTCATTACTGAGCCGAAAATCGCCGCCCAGAACATGTATTGCGATTCGAGGCTGACGATCTGCGGTGGGCGAGAACTGAGATGGGGAATCATCGCGATCAGCGGAGCGGCGACAAGCAACAAGGCTGCGCAGGCTATACCCAGGAGTAGCCCCAGCGCGCCTTCATTCGCAGCCTCATCAAGCCCCGATCGCCCGTTCGCCTGTGCAATAAAGGAACGTGACACCCCCACGGTGCTACAGAAGAAGGCGATAATCGCCAAGCTCGTGAATACAGCCGGACCGGACGCGGCCAGCGTATCTTGTGAGTAGTGTGCGAGGCAGAGCCGGTCGACCAGCATCATCAATAAATTGCCGACCATCGTCCCCATCAACGGAAACGAGATGACGACGACTCTTTTCGCCACCCTCGCGTCAAACCAGGCGCCAGATATCTCGTACCTCACGGTGCTAGCTTCCGTCAAAGCCGATGCACTTCGATTTGAAGCCCCTCACCTTCATCCGGCGCGCGAAAGTAGCTAGTTATCAGGTCAAACTCCGCGTCAGTCGCCGCAAACTCATGCTCGGCTCCCGTGTTGCGAAGATGTAACCTACCTCGACAGGTATCATCGTCCACTTCTAAGTAATGGACACAATGAGCAACCTTGGCTGCGTCAGCCAAGTGGCGCAGCCATTGTCGATCTTGTGGTGTATTTGCAGGGAAATCCAAAACGACAGTCACGCCAGCCCGTAGCACATCGATGACGAGCGGGCCCAGTACGTCTCGAATCTGCTGTGCCAGACGCACATAATCGGTTATGGACTTGATCTGATCTGGATAAAGCCGGGACAGCCAGTGATCCTCACTCAACAGAATCGCTGATCGTTCAGTTGCCAAGCTTTTGGCCAACGTTGACTTGCCCGAGGCAATCTTGCCTGCCATGAGGTGCAGCACGGGTTTGGGCATAGGGACGTCTCCTTGTCGAACCCCGATGATGCTTATAGAAAAGCGCCGAAGCAATCATGCACACTGCAAGGCGCATTACTCTGAGTGGCAATGATCTTGCTGGGTGATGATTCGCGCTCATACCGCAGACCGTTGCCCCCGCCCCTGGCAGCAGGCCAAGTCGGCTACCCGCCGCAGCCACAGGTCGCGTTGCGCCAACAACCGGTACAAACGCCGTGCCTCGGGCCGCACAGTACCTGCATAGACCGCCCGCAGTTGCACAAGCGTCAACCCGCTGGTCTCGGTCAGCCACTGGCTGACCGGCCCAGGGCATGACCTGCCCTGTAGTGCCCTGTGCAGATAGGGCAAGGCGACTCGCATGTTGGGATGGCAGCTCGACACGAAGGCCTCAAGGTTGCGCCCATGCGCGTCGAACGGCTTGAACAACAAGCACTGCAGCTGTTTCTCGCCCACGCCATAGGCGTCACCCAGGCGCTCCTGGGCCTCGCGGCGCAACACCGGCCCCTGCGGCCAGGCCACTGCGTGCTCGCCCAGGCCAGTGAAATACGCCTGGGCCCCCTCGCGATAGCTGCGTTGTTCGACGGCCTGGGCCCTCAGGCCATGCAGGTGCGCCAGCGGCAGCGGATCGAACAGCCCCGCCGGCCCCTGGGGCTGGCAGGTGTCGGTCAATTGCCGGCCAAGCATGCGCTCAAGCGGCGCGGCTTGCTCCGGGTGCGGCAGTAACGCCTCGACCGAAACCACCCGTACCACCCGCCCCCCCTCTGCCGGGGGTTGAGCTGAAGGGGGGCACAGCGGGTCGGACAAGGCATCACCCAGTTGCCTCATGCCCTCGGCCCAACTGACGACACTGTCGGTGCCTGCGCTTTGCGTCACGTGCTCGGTATGGCGCAGGCAGCGCCGCCCCCATGCCATCAGGTGATGCAGGCGCATCGGCGCGATGGCGCTGACCAGCAGGTTGGCGCCGTCTTCGTCGCCAAGCGCCTGCGCCAGGCTGGCCGCCAGTTCCACGTAGCCCCTGGCGCCGAGCAGCGCAGCGGGCAGAGCACCGGTGAGGTGGCCGAACAGCAGCCAGGCCTGGCCCGCTTCGCGGGTCTGGCTGGGCGAACAAGCCGACCGCGCGCCGAACGGCCCCAGTTGGCCGCCGTCGGCGCGCAGCAGCTCGACCCGAGGGTCGTCCTGGAGGAACAGTGCACTGAAGCAACGCTCGTGAAGGGCCAAGGCCTCGCCGTCCAGGCCCGGCAACCTGGCCACCAGCACCTGCAAGCGGAAGGTGCCGGCATGGCGCAGGGCAATGATCAACTGGGCGGCCCGCAGGCAGGCCAGCAGGTGCGTGCTGCGCGAGTCCAGGCCCTGCAGTACCAGCACCCGGAAAGCGCCGATGTTGTCCGCGCCGCCACCCATCACCAACATCCGCTGTACCAGCAACTGCACCGAGGCGCGCTGCGCCTGGTTCATGTGATCGAGCAGGCGCTGCAGTACCTGCTGGTAGATATAGTGCATGGCCTGATCGTGGGTTGTGCTCATGCGTTCGCTCCATCTTCCTGACGGCTTCTAGGTGAAGCCCGGATTCTGGCAGTGAATACCGGACCACAGTTGAAGGACGCTTCCTATAACCCTGTAAGACAATTATCGGAATGCCGTGTCAGGGCTTGCAGCCGTCAGCTTTGCGCCTGTCGACCGTCAGGCAGATGCCCCCTACTCTAAGCCTGCGCCCATGAAAAAGCCCGGGGCGATACCCGGGCTTCGCTATCAGGCCAGCGCGCGCATCACTGCACGCCCATGTCCAGCACCACGCGCCCGCCACAGGGGCACTCATCCATGTAGCGATGCGCCTCGACCACCTGGTCGAATGGGTAGACCTTGATGATCTGCGGCGTCAGCAGCTGATCGGCGGTGAACTGGTTGATATCGCGCAGCGCCCGTTGCAACGCCACCTGGTCCTGGGCGATACCCAGCTCCGGCTTGCCGGTGAAGTTGCCGATGCAGTGCACATGGAACTGAATGTTCTTCTGGAACGCCGCGCAGGCCGGGAACGGCGTCTGGTTGCCGCCCTGCAGCCCGTACAGCACCAGGCTGCCGCGGGGCGCCAGGGCATCGCCTAGCAGCGACATCTGCGGCCCGCCCATGCCATCGAGCACCATGTCCACGCCACGGCCATCGGTGTACTTGCCCACCTGCATCAGCAGGTCCTGCTCCTCGCTGACGATCACCTTGTCGGCGCCCAGGCCCAGCAGGTACTCGCGTTGCTCCGGCTCCTTGGTCACGGCGAACACCTTGAGCCCCAGGGCCTTGCCCAGTTGCACGAAGGCCGGGCCCGCGCAATGACTGGCGTCGGTGATCAGAGCGGTCTGTCCGGCCTTGGCCCGGGCCAGGTCGACATAGGCGAAATAGGCGATCAGCAGCGGCGTGTAATGCACGCTGGCCTCGATCGGGGTCAGCACGTCGGGGTAACGGGTGATGGCGCTGCGCGGCAGGACGATGACATCGCCGTATACCGGGTGATCGTTGGGGCTGGTGGCCGGGAAGCTGGCGACCCGGTCGCCCAGGGCTATGTCGTCCACGCCATCGCCGAGCGCCGTGACCACACCGGCCATCTCATGGCCGATGCCCGCCGGCAGGCGCGCCTGGGAGGGGGCCAGGTTCTGCCGCCAGAGCACGTCATACCAGCTGACGCCAATCGCCTCGACGCGCACCTGCACCTCGCCGGCCGCCGGGGATGGCGCGGCCTGCTCCTCGCAACGGAGCACATCGGCCTGGCCGAACTTGTGGAAACGGATCATGCGGGACATCGCATACCTCGCCTGTGTGAATCTCGTATTACCACGGACTTTATCCGGGCTTTGGCGGATCGACCATCAGTGGCTGTTAATAGTCGACATGCCTGTCATTGATTGGGCCCCTGACTTTTATGTGCATTGGCCCCCGGAAATCGGTGCAGGGTAACAGCCTTTGGCCTTAAGATTCACCCCTGCCCCACTTCTGGCGAGCCGCATCGAATGAATCGTAACGACTTGCGTCGCGTAGACCTCAACCTGCTCATCGTGTTCGAGACGCTGATGCACGAACGCAGCGTGACCCGCGCCGCCGAGAAACTGTTCCTTGGCCAGCCGGCGATCAGCGCCGCGCTGTCGCGCCTGCGCAACCTGTTCGACGACCCGCTGTTCGTGCGCACCGGCCGCAGCATGGAGCCCTCGGCCCGGGCCCACGAGATCTTCGCCCTGCTGTCGCCGGCGCTGGACTCGATCTCCACCGCGGTCAGCCGCGCCGCCGAGTTCGACCCGGCCACCAGCAACGCGGTGTTCCGCATCGGTTTGTCCGACGACGCCGAGTTCGCCCTGTTGCCGCAGTTGCTCAAGCGCGTGCGTGCCGAGGCGCCCGGTATTGTCCTGGTGGTGCGCCGGGTCAACTACCTGTTGATGCCGACCCTGCTCGCCTCGGGCGAGATCTCGGTGGGCGTGAGCTACACCAGCGAACTGCCGGCCAACGCCAAGCGCAAGGTATTGCGGCGCAGCAAGCCCAAGCTGCTGCGCGCCGACAGCATGCCGGGCAGCATCAGCCTGGACGATTTCTGCGCCCGACCACATGCGTTGGTGTCGTTCGCTGGCGACCTGTCCGGGTTCATCGACGAAGCCCTCGACGAAATCGGTCGCAAGCGCCATGTGGTGCTGGCGGTGCCGCAGTTCAACGGGCTGGGGAGCTTGCTGGCGGGGACCGATATCGTCGCCACGGTGCCGGACTACACCGCCGATGCGCTGACCGCCGCGGGAGGCTTGCGCGCCGAGGACCTGCCGCTGGAGGTGCGGACGTTCGAATTGCACATGGCGTGGCGTGGGGCGCAGGACAATGACCCGGCGGAACGCTGGTTGAGGTCGCGGATACAGATGTTCTTTGGCGACCCTGAGAGTCTCTAGGCGTCGTCGGGCAGGCTGTTCATCTGATCACTTCTGTCTTTTCATAGACCGTGAAGCTCTATTCACTTCCAGTGGATTGCTACATTAGGGGCACATCTGAGGGTATGCTTTGGATGATTTGAAAATGATACCCCCAGTCTAAGGTCCAACTGTAAGGGGCCGGCGACCACACCTTCCCGACTCCGCCGCCGAAAGCCATGGTGTTCACTTAATACGAGGGCACCATCGCCCTTAATGCTGGAGTTCGGAAGGTGACTTTGCCGAACGAATGCGCCACATCCTCCATCAGCTCCTTCGCTATCCCGTTCAGGTAATAGCTGCCCACACCAAGGTCACCTTCCTGCCCTGTAACTGCCTACTACATCCAAGCCCTTTACCGTTTCGCGAGAGCGGCGGAGATGGGTTTGTCGACTTTTTACCCTAGTTTATCCTGTGGCGCAGCTTGAAGCGTTGGACCGACTTGGCTCGTTAGTGCTTGTAGTTAATTCACACTTTCGCCCTTCAGCCTGCATTTTTCACCCCGTCCGGCGGGCAGGCCAGCGATAACTCGCATGCACCGCCTAGCAACATAAGGGTTCAGGCTAGTGCCAAGAAGGATCTTTGCTGGTCACTACGTTCGGGTGCAGCGAAGCAGCCGCGCTCGCCTTGATAGGGGCTCGGCAAGACTGTCAGTTGGGACTTTTATAGCCTGGGGCAAGCTTGGCGCTTTTAACACCATAAAGAGCTAGAGGGTCGCTCAACCAGAGTCGATATGCCTCGTCTGCAATGCTGTGATCAGTCGAGCAGTCTACGTGGTACTGCTGCAGTACATACCCAGCCATTGCTGCACGCACACGCAGCTTGAGTACACCATCAGGCATGTCGTAGTCCCGCATCATGATCTGAGAGCAATTTTTATCCGGGTGTGGAACCAGGGGTAGATCCAACATCCGATTCCACTGGTCGTCATTTCTTAGATTTTCGTTCTCCAGAGGCTTCTGCCCCTGCTGAATCTGAGCAGCACCGATTCTGGCTAGAACAAAGTCCACAAAATCTTTGCGCTTTCTATCGTAAGCCCGAACATGCCAGCGCAGGCCATCACAGCTAATGGCGAAGGGCACAATTTCACGCTCAGATTCACCCGATGCCGACGTGTAGCTGATTCTCACTACCTGATTCAGGCTAATCGCGCGCGCGATCGGCGCCAGGATCTCCACCTTAGGCTGGCTGAGCAGCGAAACGGACTCGTTGAGAATGAGCGGCTTCTCACCATCCAGGCTGTATCCGTATCCCTGCGTTAGAGCAGTGAGTACTCGCTCAGGCGGATGCTCTACCAGCGGAGAGAATGTATCTCGAATTACATAAAGCTTGCTGACGGTGTCGAGCTCAGTGTTGGTCGGAGCTATCTCACGATACTGAGCAAAATCTCGAGTAGCAGCCGCAGCGCCCAAACCGAATCGATCCATCAGGTCATTACGCGAGACCACACCCGTGAAATACAGGCGAAAATCGATATAAACCAGGCGCTCCCGCTGGGCCTGGCTGTAGTCGCTCAAGTTACTCATGTCCACTCCGTCTTGCCTTTTCACCGTCTTACCTGTCTTGCAGTCCGACCAGGAACCTGGTCGGTCGTTTCATAAGGATGCATCGTAGCACACGATCGCTTGACCTAATCAAATTGATGATGATAGGCTTTGCTCATGGTTTCGATAGGCCATTATCTATACCACCTGACCTAAATTGGAAAGGGTTCGGATGGAGGCAAATCAGCCAGAAACGAAAAAGCCGATCAAGTTCGCACCTTGACCGGCCTTAGGGAAAAGATATCTGAACTGGTTCCAGATATCTCTCGCGCTTTGTTCAGAAAGCTCTGCGATGGTAGCCCTTGTGGGTTGCTGACGCAAGGGTAGCGAGTTCTGTGTTCGAGCCGCCTCAGTAGGAGACATCCAATGTCCCAGCTTGAGATGTTCGACAAGCCCGAAGGCGAAGGCGAGGTCATCTATCGCATGACCATACGCACCCGCAACGGCAAGGTGATACGCCGCGCGAACGGTCAGCCGTTCCGTATCGTGCTTCGCCCTAAAGCGGCCGATTAATTGGTCACTTAACAGAGCTCAGGGCACATTGGTGCCCTACCCTCCTCTCGGATGGAGAATTTTCATGCCCTTGAATTTCTATGATCGAGCCGGTACCCCTATAGCGTATACCGATGATGGTGAGCATATCTTCACAATCAGCGGTCGCCCTGTAGCCTACCTAAACGACGGTTCCGTCTATTCCTACCAGGGACGACACCTAGGCCTCATGGCTGAAGGAGTGATACGCGATAACAGTGGCCATGTCGCCCTTTTTACCGAAGGTGCAAGACTTGGCGTTACGAGGCCAATGCTTCGACTGATGCCGCTGAAGGGACTGAAGCAGTTAAAGCCTCTCAAGCAATTACGACAACTCAGGCCACTGAAGCCGTTAAATCGTATGACTTGGTCTCAGCTATCCGGCCAGAAATTTTTCTTTTAGATCTCCACACGGTTGCCCCTTCACACACGGACGTGTGTGCGGAGTAATCATTCAAGATCCTTCGTTGCTCATCACGAGAGAACCCGGGATTTCACCTGCAGGTGAGATTTCGGAGGTGCAAGATGGAAGACCTAGCTACAAAAATCGTTCCGTTGGTTCAGACTCTTATCCCAGGCTTCCTCACCGCCATGATTTTCTACTGGCTGGCAGATGTGAAAAAGCCTGGCCAGTTCGAACGCACAGTTCAGGCACTGATCGGTACCGGCCTGATAACCATGATGATCGCAGGCATAAAGGGAGGCCTGGGTTTGGTTGGTGAGCATTACTTCACAATGGGTGAGTGGAGCCCCCAGGTAGAGGGTGTCTGGGGTATCGGCCTGGCTGTAGTATTGGGCCTGCTCCTGGCATTCGCATCGAACCACGACTACCTATACAGATTCGCCCGATGGCTGACCCTCACCTCGCGATCCTCATATCCAGAATGGATTTATGCGTTTCGCAAGCGGGAAGGTATGAGCGTTGTGTTGACTCTGCTCGATGGTCGTCGGCTTTTCGGGTATCCCGCGGTTTGGCCAACCGATCCTAAGGACGGGCATTTTCTTATCACTTACCCGTGTTGGATGGACGAGAACAACCAGTGGATAGAGACGCCTGGAATTGAGAGCTATCTCATCGCCAACTGTGATGTCTACCTGATCGAATTCTTAGAAGAGGTAACCGAAAATGAGCAACGATAACCGACCTAGGCAGCATGTGCTTGAACAGCGGCTTGCCAACGATGGCATGAACGTCAGTCCCCCGGCACCAACAAATATTCGCCCTAAAGTACCACCACCAGCTCCGCCGAAAGCCCCGAAGAAATAAGAGGTTAAAATGTACGAAGAAAGAGGGATATCACCCAAACCACACCGGCCAACTCCTGGACAGTCAAGTCCATCTAAGCCCTTTGCTCAACGTCCAGCTACACCTCCCAAAGCACCACCACCCAACAAACGGTGATCAGCATGACCAATCAAACTGGCGGTAAGATTCACGTTAACGACGGTATAAGCAAGCAAACAACAAGTCAGCGCCCGGCAGCTCCACCAGTTGCACCTCCGCCAGCGCCTCCAAAGCGATAAGTTGAGAACGTTTTTGAAATTGACAGCATGTGGCCAAGGATTGGCAAGCTCTCATGGCACTGTTATCAATTATGGGAATCAAACGGGCCCGGCTATGTGGCGCCTCCTTCTGAACTCATAAGTCTCTTCTCCTTGCGCACGAAGCTAGCTTGAAAAAGCTGGACATGAAGTAAATCCTTTTCTTCGTCGTCGCTGCTGTCGAACGCAGCGAAACTCTGCTGGCTGCGGATTAGGTTCGCCATGGTGGTCAACGGGGTTATCGGGGTTTGAGATTCGTCGAGGGCCACGCACCTTCTACAGCGCTCGTTCTTTCTTGGGCGCGCATTGGAAAATATCGATTAGCGATCACTCGAGTAAAGCCGCCTCGTCTTCGGCGCGCATGGCCATGGGCTCGGTGGCCAGCCAGATGGCATCGATGTGGGTCGCTTTTGGCAGTTTCCCTTCGTACGCGAATGGCAGCTTTCGGTTACTCTAGTCGACCAGGAGCAGGGGAACATTATGCAATAGGACACCTGCATTCGATTGCCGTCAAGGAAGCCAGCGCAGCATGCACATCACTTTTGGCCTTTTCCTGGACGCCCGTCAGGGTCCGTCCCCAACGAACTTCTTCAATAACCCGATAGTAGGCCGTCTCGGTTTCCTGTCCCTGCTGGAGACCTACCTTGGTCTAAGCGCGCCAGAAGCCTCAACGGCCAGACGCGTGACCATTTACTCCGGCCTGCTGCGGGCTCATGACAACGACTCGCGCTTCTACAGCGACTCCCTGAAGGTCGACAGCATTGGCACTGCCGCGCGCCTCCTGGCTTGGCGTGACGAGTGGCGGCTTGGCGGCTGGGACGGCAGCGCGAATCCGGAGCATCCACCGCGAATCCAAGAACTTGCGGCCGTCGAAAAGACCGCTCTCGAAGCACTGCCGCCCGGAGAGGCCGAGCGCTTGCATCTGGTGATACAAGCTCTGAGTGCCTCCGGCCCCTGCCCCATCAGGTCAGTTCACCTGGTTGACCCGCCTGAGGACTTCCCGCGCCTCTGGCAGCAGGTGTTGGAGCGCCTGCCCGAGGTCGAAGTTCGCCTTCCTGAACCACAGGGAGCAAGCCAGCTCCGCGCGGTGCAGGAGCACGCCCTGACCGTGCTGAACGGAGGCTCTGCGGGAAATTCGGCTGTGCCGACCGACGGGAGCATCTTGCTGGTACACACCCTCGCAATCACTACCGCCGAACATTGGCTAGGCACGCAGCACGTGCACACGCCCGGAGACCGACTGATCCTGGCCGAGGATGCAGGAGACTCACTGGACGTATCACTGTCTGTTTCTGGTAGCGTCAACTGCGGGTTCGAACGTCCTAGTCAGCTGCGCCCGGCCCTTCAGGCACTAGCCCTTGCCTTGGAGCTGTGTTGGGACCCAGTGGACATGAACCGCCTTTTGGACTTCCTGACTCATCCGGTCGGCCCATTCAGTCGCGCTGCGAGAAGCAGACTCGCACGCGCTGTCGCCAACCAACCCGGGATAGGTGGCGAAGCCTGGACGACAGCCAAGAACAAGATCGCCGCAGATGACGATGCCCAGGAAGTGGCAGATGAAATCACCTTCTGGCTGGAATCAGAGCGCTGGGCACGCACAGATGGAGTGCCGGTAGATGCACTGATCGCTCGCGTCGATCGGATGCAGGAGGCTATGCGGCGTCGCCTCTTGGGTGAGCCTGCTGACGCGGCAAGCTTTATGGCGGCGCATAGCCAATGTGCGGCTGTTCATGACGCATTGACCGAGCTGGCTCGGCAAGGTGTGGCCAAGCTACTGCCTCGACAAGTCGAACAGTTGGTCGCCCACGCCACACCCGCCGGAGCAACCAATCCCGCTGCGGTTTCCCATATTGGTTGCATGCGCTCGAGCAGCACGGCAGCCGCCTGCATCGAAGCAGCTGATGAAGTGATCTGGTGGATGCCGTCGACGCCTGCCCTGCCCTCGCCTCTGCCTTGGTCTCCTGCCGAGGTGAATGCTCTAACTCAATTAGGTGTGCAGTTGCGAGACCCGGCGCGTGAGCTTGTATCGTTAGCACTGAGGTGGCTGCGGCCACTACTTGCCGCGAGAAAAAGATTCATCATCGTCTGCCCTCCTCCTGGTTCAGAAGTGCATCCGATTCGTCAGCTTCTTAAGAAGCTCGTACCGGATATCGAGTCCGCGTCGCTTGACTTGGACACCGCACTCAATTCCACGCTACTAGGGGTAACCGCCGAGGTGCTTGCACCTCAGGCGCTGCCCGCTACTCCACGACACATCCAACTGCCTCATCCCGTGCAGCTCGGCGACGCCCTACAGTCGTTCACTACGCTGAACGAGCTTTTCAATGATGCAGCCCTATTCGTTTTGAAACGAGTGGCGAAGCTGGATCCCACCTCAGTCCTAGAGGTTGATGAGGGCAACCGCCTGCTGGGCATCCTCGCTCATCGGGTGCTCGAGAAACTCTTCGCGCACGACAAAGCCTTGAGTTGGTCAAACGCCGAAGCCGTTGACTGGTTCCGCGCCGTAGCCGACTCACTCTTACTGACTGAAGGCGCTGTACTGCTCATGCAGGGTGCGGGGGTAACACAGCAGCACTTCCGGCAGGTATGCGAACGAGCCATCGGAAGTCTCCTCGATCACCTCAGGCTCGCAGGTGCCATTCAGGTTCAGACTGAGGTGGAGTTCAGAGGAACCTTGGGAGCAGTCCCGCTGATCGGCAAAATTGACCTCTTGGTCACACTTGGTGACAAGCGAACTGTCGCCGTGGACATAAAGTGGAGGGGCGATACCTACTACGCCGGGCTGCTTCGCTCTGGCGAGCACCTACAGTTGGCGCTCTACTCCAGCCTCATTGAGCAAACAAGCGGTATCGCACCCGCCGCGCTTGGCTATTTCATCCTGGAAAGTGGCGGGCTGTACATCACCGCTGCCGACATCTTCCCAAAAGCGCAAGTCAGAAGACCGCCGGACGGCGTAACCGCCTCCAATCTACTGGACCGCGCCCGCGCTACCTGGAAGTGGCGCAAGCAGCAGCTGGACGCCGGGACCATCGAAGTCGTTCCGGAAGATCCGAACGACGAGTACCAGGGCCCTGAGGGAACCTTTCCGGTCAACGGTCCAAGCAAATGGGACCGAGACCATCTTATCTTGCTGGGAGGCTGGAAGTGATGAACAACATCGAATTCATCAGCGCAGGCGCCGGCAGTGGCAAGACCTACAAGCTGACCGAAACTCTCGCACAAGCCCTCGAATCTGGCACGGCACGGCCTCACGCCATCTTGGCCA
The DNA here is from genome assembly GCF_019139535.1 of Pseudomonas muyukensis. Lineage (NCBI taxonomy): Bacteria > Pseudomonadati > Pseudomonadota > Gammaproteobacteria > Pseudomonadales > Pseudomonadaceae > Pseudomonas > Pseudomonas muyukensis. The sequence goes on from NZ_CP077073.1 coordinate 3,688,475, forward strand.
CGACCTTCACGGTGAAGGCCGCTACCGAGCTGCGCGAACGCGCCCGCTCCTGGCTTCTTGAAAAGGGCCGTATCGACCTCGCCACCGCCATAGGCCAAGCCCGCTTGGGCACCGTCAACAGTGTCTGTGGTCAGATGCTCAAACGGTTCTGCTTCGAGTTGGGGCTGTCTCCCGACCAGACTGTCCTGGGTGAAGGTCAATCCAAGAGACTGCTCAAAGCCACGCTGGCCGAGTCGATGGATGCCGACGCACAAGCGGAACTAGTTTGGCTCACAGAGCGGTTCGGCATCGAACAGGCGGACTGGTCCAAGACTGTTGAGGCTGTCGTCAAGGCCGCGCTCGATAACGACATTGAGCCAGGGGCGCTTCGCGTGATGGGTACTCAGAACGCGGACGCTATGCTCGCGAACTGGCCTGTCCCAACTGCGGGGCTGGACCCGACCATGGCGTTAGCGACCGCGCTGGCCAAGGCGCACCAGGAAGTAACCGCCTACGTAGAACAGCAGCAAGCTGTCGGCGCCAAAGTTGCAGACAACCTCTTAAAAGGCCTCGACGGGCTGCAAAAACTGGATCGTCTCTTCCGTGAAGGACGCTGGTGCTGGCCCGACTGGATCGGCGCAGCGGGGTTTGACGCCGGCGCTAAGGTCAGGGATATCGTGGCACCAGTCAAGTCCGCTGCTCAGGCCCACGAGTCTCACCCGGCCTTTCATGCCGAGGTCCGTCGCTACCTTGACAAGGTGTTCAAGCTGGCCGCCGACGTTCTCGACGCCTACGAACAGGCCAAGAAGGCGCTGGGTGCAGTCGACTTCAGCGACCAAGAGGTGTTGCTGCTACGTGCATTGAGGACAAAGCCTGCCGTCCGTGAAGTGTTGGCGGCAGAACTGGATCTCATCATGGTTGATGAGTTCCAGGACACCAGCCCGCTCCAACTGGCGCTTTTCGTCGAGCTGGCCAAACTGGCTAAGAAGTCGGTGTGGGTCGGTGACCCCAAGCAGGCTATCTACGGCTTCCGCGGAACTGACTCGAGCCTCATTTCCGGCGTTCTCAGCGCCATCAAGGGCTGGGGCGGAGTCATAGGGAAGGCTCTGGACACCTCCAGGCGCTCCACCGAAAGCCAGGTCTTACTCACTAATAGTGTATTCAGCTCTGCGTTCGAGCCCGACCTGACGCCTGAGCAGGTTCGGTTGCAGCCTCTGCGGAAAGACATCCCGGATCAGCCCGCGCTGTTGAACTGGAACTTCGAGAGCAGCCGAAACGACTCAGACTACCTAGGCCTTGGCCAGGCCATCCACGAGCTGCTCGAGTCCGGGGTTAAGGTCGAAGACAAGGACACCAAGGAGCTCCGTCCGATTCAGGCCGGCGATGTCGGAGTGCTGTGTCGCTACAACGACCAAGTCGAATTTGCCGTCACGTCGCTCACGCGCTGGGGCATCCCGTCAGCCAGCCCACGCTCCGGCTTGTTGGGGACTGCCGAAGCCATCTATGTCATGGCCTGTCTGAGGCGCATGAACGACCCAACCGACACCGTCGCCACGGCGCTGGTTCTAACCCTGGCCGATGGCACTCCGATCGAGACCTGGCTTGCAGACAGGCTGCAATACCTAGCCACCGAAGGGGTGAGGTCACACGAGTGGCTGACGAAGGGTGATAGCTCCCATCCCCTACTGGCCCGATTGGAAGAGCTGCGTCCAACGCTAATGGCTTTGACGCCACAGGAAGTACTGCGACTTGCTGCTGCCGAGTCCCAAGTAGTGCGGCTGGTCGGACAATGGTCCACCTCCCCTCACGAGAGCCGCAATAGGCTGTCCAATGTCGAGGCACTGGTCGAGCTCGGAAAGACTTTCGAGGACGAGTGTGTCGCCGCGAAGCGACCGGCGACCATCAGCGGCATGCTTCGTTGGCTGGACGAACTCGCCAGCGCAGAGGACGATAACCGGGCCATTTCAGAAGACAACTCGGTCTCGGTCATCACCTATCACGGGGCCAAGGGGCTGGAGTGGCCAATCGTCGTGCTGACAAGCCTCGATGCGACAGCACGCAGTTCGCTTTGGGGTGTACGCGCGAGAACAGTTGGGGGCTTCGATCCGCAGCAGCCGCTCGCCAACCGCTTCGTCCACTGCTGGCTGAAGACCTGGGGCAAGCGTTCCCAACCCCAAGCCGCCCTCAATGCTGAAGCCAGCTCCACTGGTCAAGCCATGCAGGCCGAGGCGCTGGCCGAGAACAAACGCCTTCTCTATGTGGGCCTGACCCGCGCGCGTGATATGAACATCGCAGTGTCGTTTGTTCGCAAGTCAGGGGCGGGGCGCGCCTGGGTCGGCGAAATTCAAGGCGCACCCGACCTGTTGTTCGGCGATTCAGGAACCATAGCGATTCCCGACGGCCAGCAGCTCTCAAGACTATCGAGATCGTGGAGCAAGGATGACTGCTCAACGGAGCCACCTGCCAAAGCCTCCGAGGCCTGCAGTTGGTTCACCGCTCGTCCGCGCGTGCAGGCCGAGCCGTTGTGGCATCGACCGAGTTCTGCCTCGGGAGGCACGTTCAAGGTAGTCGAGACTGACGCGGTAGGAGTCCGGCTGAGCTTGGCGGGCAAGCCCGACATGGCATCGCTGGGCACGGCGCTCCACCTCTGTATCGCTCGCGCCGGCGTGCTTGGCGGGATTTCAGTCCCTGAAGTCGAACGAATCCTGATGACCTGGGCCGTGGCTCATTCTGTGGATAAGGAAGCCGTTTGTGCCCAGGCCAGAGCGTTCCAAGCTTGGGTAGCCAAGCGCTGGCCTGGCTGCCCCGTTTACGTCGAAGTTCCCATCGAAGCGAATGGCCCTAACGGCACTCGTATCCGGGGCCGCATCGACTTGCTGGTCGAACTGCCAGATGGTTGGATTCTCATGGACCACAAGTCGAACCCCGGTGGCTCAGCCAGAGACGAGGACCTGGTGGCTGAGCACGGGCCCCAGCTCGAGTCCTATGGTCATGCCCTTCTCAACGCGACCGGCAAGCCCGTGAGCGAGCGATGGCTCTACATGCCGGTCGCTGCACGAGCAGTCCGCCTCTCCTGACGCTCCCAGAAGCGTACCGGACTTAGTTAAATAGAAACACGAGGAAAAGCAGAGATGGATGTGAAGTTCCTGTCGGCTTCGCAGACGCAGTCGACACTCATAGCACTGGTTGAGAACTGCGAGTCGATGCAATGGGCAGTAGCCTGGGCGACCGAGAACGCGGTCTTCGAGGCAGCGATGAAAGACAGCTCGAAGTTCGAGCACTTCGTTGTCGGCACTCATATGTTCCAGACGCAGCCCGAGGTGCTTGAGCGGGCGGCAGCGCTAGCAGCCGCAGCCGTCGTTCTCCCGCTTGGGTCGAAATCGGTCTGTCGCGAATGGCAGCAAACGACTGTGGATTTCAACCGGTCAGTAGCCCTCACTGACTACCCCATCCGGACGAGAAGGTATGCTCCCAGTCTATGTGCACGACAAAGGTCACATCACCTGACTCAATTCCGCTAACCAAGGCCCATATGCTTGGTTAAGTATGGGTATTAGATCCGGTCGCATCAGTACGTCACACCCCTCTATGTAGTACGAGTCCTGAATCGAAATCTGATCGCTATGCACTCGCCAAGTACGTTGAACCACCGCGAGGTTTCCAGCAGCATCTACCCACTTCATGGAGCCTGCGTATGCACAATGGTGCAGATCAGCAAGCATTTGAAGGCTTGCCGGAGGGACGAGTAATGAAGCCCTTCCCAGCCAGTCCTCAATTGGGCTCAGGCTCACTAACCAAGGACCACGCTCGTCCATTATCTCATCCGGACTACCCGTAATGATCATCCAATCTTCGATATGACCTTCGTTGAAAGGAAACGCATTGGGCGGGACACTCTCATCAGGATGCACTGCAACAATCCCCCCCATGCGGGTGGTCGTTCGCTGCCGCCCCGATTCAGTCCGCGAGCTTTGAGGATGTTCCACCTCATAGAAACCAAGTCGAATCCAACCACTGTACTCAGGATCATCGTCAGCGACCGTGACGATCGGGTTGAGACCATTGCGCGCACTGGGTTCCCATTTAGGGCGCGGTGTCCTGCTGGCGACAGCCATCAAGTGCGCAGGGATATTTGGTAGGATATAGCGAAGGATCTCCTCGTCCAACTCTGACTCGAAGCCTTCGGGTAGCCCTTCAGGACGCGGAAGGCTAACGAGCATAGAATCAAGAATGGATAGATAGATTTCCATTTGCCAAAGCAAAACTTGGGCTGAAAGACGTGCACTACCATTACGGCCGGCGCTGAGCTGCCATCGCTCGCGACCCGGAGTAGAATCACTCCACGCAATGTTATTCAGACGCTCCTCGAGGATATACGGCAGGTCAGGCCAGGACTGCGACAGAAATTCCATCACTTCATACTGCTCAAGTGCTGCGATCATCCGCAAAGGTTGATGGACGACCGGGCTGGAAGACATCGTGGATTCGGTTCTGTCTGCAACAGTCACATCTATTCTGGCTAGAAGTGCTTGAGCCATCCTCGCCACTGCCCATGAGTCGGACTCGGCGCATAGCATAAGCTCGGGACTGACATCAGTAATGAGGTTCGAAAGGTCCACCGGGGACTCAATCAACACGCGAAGCATTAGATGCAGCGAGGACACTGATGTATCGGCCAGTAGCCAGTGGCTCAACGGACGAGCGAATAGATGAGTTCGATCGCGTAGCAGACGTGCTATAGCACTCAAAACTAGCCCTTTGCGTGGTAAGACCGGATTGCCTAGGCGATTCAGGAGCAGGCTGATCAAGGCCTCTTCCACTGACCAGTCGCAATCGTCTGCCTCAAGACTTTCAAACCCAAGGTAGCGTCCCGGCAAAGGCAAACGGCGCTCCATCACGTTGAAGGCCTCGGCCCATGCTTGTGACGCGATGCCGGGAACCTCCCATTCGGCAAGTTGCTCAACCAGACGTTGCGTCACACCATGAACATTGCCAGACCGCAGCTTACGGGCCGTCTCGTCTGCTAGCACCTGCCAGGCTTGCGCAGGATCAAGCTCAAGCGCTCTGTCTACCGAAGCTGCGTGCTTACGATCGCCTACGTTATGCCAGCCACCGCCGCCTTTTGCACAGCTATACGCAAGCACGTAGGTGATGGCGGCCAGTTGTACATGACCGGCGTTATCAAGCGCTTCAGCCAGGCCGTTAATGGCCTGATAACGATCCCGGAACCAGTAATCCGTATCGTGCACATAAAAGTGGATCAGTCGTCGGGCTGCTAATTCATCGCCTGCTTCGACCATTTCGCTGATGATATAAGCCAGAGGTAGTGTTACCACCCCGTCGATCTCGGAATCCGAGATTTTCGTCGCACCTAATCTGCGAAGCGTAGACAGCACATCCACATAGCTTCGCGTTTGAGGAAAGGCGGGACGAAGCTCCTCACCTGCCGTGTCGTTCTTAAGAGATCTGCTTTCACTGCGCACTATCGGCGTGGGATGACGGTAATCACACAGGGCTGCTGGAACGGTAAGCGCATGCTCTGATGCAAATTTTAGAAGCCGCTCCACGGCATCGACCCGATACCGCATAGCATCATCTAACACTTCTGCACATAGTTGTGTGAATCGCTCCTGGACGTAAGACAGGCTGTTCGGGATAAGCCGTTCAAGAGGAACTAGCCGTTCCATGACAAGCTTACTGGCGCCACCGTCGTAATCAACCTCGAACAAGATTGAGCTCCATACTCCATCGAGCAAGAGCGGATCCGCCGTTTCAGCAAGACTCTTCAATACACTCGTCAGTGCGGCGACCGTGATCCAGGACTCCCCCCCACGTTCACGTGCCAATGTCGATGCTAAAAGCCGAACACCGTGTACTGGGTCAACAGCCATGAGTGCACTGAACCAGGCGTTCGGTGCATGGCGTGTTTCTCTGCCATCGGTATGATTCATCACTGCTCGCACGAGCGGCTGCAACTTGGTCAAGCCATCAAGCGCTGCGGTGGAAGACCCTCTCTTCAAAGCGCTCACACTCTGGATCAGGTCAAACAGAGAGGTGTCTTTGTGAAACCCGTACCCCAGTAGAAACCCGCAAGAGTTCCCCCAATAACTGGCTGCCGCCTCAGGTTGCCCTGCAACTGCTAACGCCTGTGCCACCCGCATGGAAAACTCGGCATGGTTGCTGTAGTAAGTACCGCCGTCTCTCTCCTCTGCCACGAGTTCACGATCTAAAGCGTCGACCACCAACTGCGACGCTGATTCATGTTTAGCGTAGGGAATCAGTATCGAAAAAAAAGTATTGGCCGAAATGGCCCCGCCGTCTTCCCTGTCCATCTGGGTCGCAATACCCAGACGAACCTCGGATATGGAGGAAATGGCGTAGTCCCACTCCTCCAGCGTTCTGGGGAGACGCAGTGCTCGGGCCAGGCTCTCAGCTATAACTGAATGGATGAGATACAGATCGCATGCCCGAGGAGATCCCACGAACGGACGAACATCCCCGAGAAGCTCTGCAAAAACGGCACTAGAGTCAGATGGACTGTTTTGGAGGGCCGCCGCTTCAGCTTCTGCGCTTGCTATCACGAAACGCAGCCAGCAACGGTACCAGCCGTCCCCTTCGACACGATGCCGCTCCGCGTCCAGGATTTGTGAATTGCCCGTTAAGGCATGTAGGCGTATGGATGCAACCCAGTCGCGAACTGGCTGGGTGCTGTGTAGGTGGCCATTGTCGTCCAGAGCAATGTCTAGAGTGTATGGTTCAACCAAAAATGGCTGGCCATTTTCAATGGAACCCCCTCGCTCCAGACACCATACAGCCTGCTCTGCTCCTTCGGCGTGACGCAGCGCGTTGTTGGCGTAATCTGCCGCCGCCACAAAGTTGCTCGCCTCCCATGCGACGTCCGACAGCCCCAACCAAGTCGCACAAGCACGCTCATCACTTAAGCCGAATCGCTGGTCAGATTGAATGCGCACTCGCCCAGCGAGACGTTCAACGGAAGACATAGGTAGCTCGTGAGCGAGCATGCTCGAAAGGCTACGTACGAAGATGAATTTGAGTTCTTCCTCGAAATACAACTGATCACAAACCTCTCGGGCGACACCAAACGTATACCCTAAGCGCAGTTGTCCACGCAGCGACGCCAGGTAAACCTTTTCCTCCTCGTACAGATAAGCCTCAGGATCGAAATGATCAGAGTGACTGCTGCGCTGGTCGTCAAACCATAACTCAAGGTATTCCGCCCAGGGTGCCACTGCGCCTTGGGCCTCGACCGCCTCACACGCGAGCAGTCCTTGAGTTGCATCCAGAGTTGGTTCTCCATCGAAGAGCATGCGTTGCGCGAGAGCATGCGGCCCATGTAGCGCCTGGTAGGTGACCCAATACGGATGCCAGCGATTTGTACCTTCATCAAAGCACATGTCGAGTGAACGGAAGATCTCAGCACACCTGAGCAGCACTGGCCAGTTTCCGCTGCTTGCCGCAATGTCCGCTGCAAGCGAGACGCCATTTTCAATAGCCGCTCTAGAGTGTCCATGAATGAGACTGTCACGCGCAAAGGTGGCAGAGACCCGCTCCAAAATCTCATCGTCCCGCCCCATTCGGCGCAAAGAAGGAAGCAAAAAGCGGTATGAGCGAGCGTCTTGAAAAAAGTCTTTGGATTCTAGCCAGACGATGACCGGATTCAGGATATTGCGAACGCTTTTGCCTGCGGCTTGTAACTCGTCAAGAATGAAGCGTCTGAAGCTCTCATGAAATATCCGTACACCGCCTTGACCTGTGGCGTGGGAAAGGATGGGGGACAACATGGCCAGCGCTTCGGGAACATAGTCTTGCATCAAGCTCCCGACAATTTCTTTCAGCTCTGCCTCCGTCACCGAGAAATCAAGCACACCTAGGATATTAGCCACGGGGACGTTGTTGCGGCTGGCGGTCAGGTTCAGGTGTTGGTAGTAACGGGTAATGTCACCGTCAAAGGCTGGCGCTGACGATAGCCATTCATGAGGCGCTTGAATGCGCCCGCTCTTTAACCCCTCAGCGAGGCCAACCGACAAATAGCGGGTATAGAGAGGGTTTCCTTGGGCCTTCGACGCCAGTAAGGTGAGTAACTCGTCTCGTTCACCTTGGTCGCTAATGGCGACGTCTTCAAATGCTTGTAAAACGCCATGCTTATCACACAGAGAAAATATCTCCTCGCGTTGCCACGCTTGAAGGGTGTGCTGGTGCAGTGAGTCCTTGAAACGATCTCGGAGAGGATCAAGGTGCTCGCCAGGTTGAGAGCCAATGACAAGCGATACACCTTCAGGTAACGCGAGTGTCGATAAGCGCTCTACGATATCCGTTTCATTATCATTTAGGCTTTGAGAGGTGCTGCGTACTCGCGCAATGTGATCCAGACCGTCGACAATAATGACGACTCGGGAGCCGCTTTCAGCGACTTGCTGCAGGCTTTCTTCAAGGACATCAGCTCCTGCCGCAAAGGTCTGCCGAGCAGAGACGCTCTCTTGCTCACTCAACCAGTCCTGGATGTCCCCCAGAAGATTTGCAAACAGGATGTTGGTGCTAACCCGCTTCTCTGCCAAACCGTCTCCAGGGGCAAGGAAGCAGTAATGCTGCGCTACAACAACACCGCGATTTCGCAGAAAATCGGCAAGCTGCGTCAACTCCCAAGATTTACCTGATCCGGGGCCAGCAAGGATCAAATGAACGCCTCCCTGCAGCACCGTTTCAGCCAGATCGTCGCGAACGTGCGGTCGCAGCTGTAGCACAGAATTATCAATCGGGAACTGTTGAAGTACTCGCCCGAAATCTGTGCGCAGCATCAAACGACTGGCTACGTTCCCAGGGGTCAGCCTCTCGCCTTGAATGCGGGCGTTGGTGGCGATGTGAATAGCTAACGCTGCAACATCCTCAGGCCGTCTTTCGGCGTTGGGGTATCGCCCTATTCCAACATCCTTCTTCAACAAGTCGAGCAGTAAATCCTCTAACGGGCCGGGGCTATCAAGATCAAGCGTTGCTGAGGGCAAAGCAAGTTCAATGATAAAGCGCTCGCAAAAAGCGACAACCTGATCTCGGGTAAGCGGTGCTGGGCCCTCCTTGGAGGGGCAGAGTACCGAGAGTCTTGGGCCTTCGGCATCTGGCCATATTCGAGCTGAATCGATGCGATATCGCTTTGTAGTAAACCCTGCGAACGTGCCAGCGGCTTCTGACACTTCAAATAAAGCGGACAACGCGTCGGCTATAACAGGGGGCTGCCAGGTCGCGCAGAGCCTGTACTCGTCAGCTGCGTCCATGCCTGCTTGGGTGAACGTCTGAACCAAACGGTCAAATCGAAGAGAGGAGGCATGGCCTGTGAAATCTTGAAGCTTCAGTGCGACGTCGGGGTTCAGGCTGGACTTTAGCTGGCGCCGGATTCTGGTTCCATTGGCCGTCACCTCAAGATCGTCGAAGCGGTCGTCTTCGACAGTTTTACGATCCACGATGACCGCTTCATGCTGGTGAACAAGTGCTCGAACCAGTAAGTATGCGGTAACCAAATCTTGGTAGGCATAGCCCCTATGAGCGGCACTCAAGGAGCCCATGTGTGTCGTAATCAAATTTCCCGCTCCTTTTTAAAGCCCGGCACTAGGGCCCTCCTTCACTGGCTACACATATTAAGCTACTGATGGCTTTCTGGTTGCTCTTTGCAAAATGCTTTTAGGTTCTGTATGTATGAAAACCTTTGAAACCTCACCGGAGCCTCTGCTCCAGTGCCAGGTTGTAGTCGTACTTGATCAAGCTATAGATCTTGATGTGCGGGTCGTCCACCGCCAGCTCGAACATGCACAGTACGCCATCAGCACTCGTGAACATGTGCTGGGAGTTAAAGCTCAAAGCCAGCTTCTGGGCACCGTATTCAAAGGTGACGGCACGGTTGGCAATTGCCTCGATTTGATTACTGGTGGTCGATACGCTCTTGAAGCGGAAAACCAGCGACGCCGCCATGTCCAGGATCTTACCGATAAAGAAGCTTTCCTCCTCTAGCTCCCGCTCCGGCACGGCGTGGAACTCCTTGCTGCCAACGACGTGCAGAATCATGCGTTTGATCGACAGGGATCGCCGTTCTTCTTCGGAAAAAATTCACGCTCCGTTCAGTGCTTGAGGTCGGCCAGGTTGGATACCCCTCCTGACCCGAAGTCAAAGTCGCATCGACCTTCACGAGCGCTACCGATCCGGATCGGGTCGAAGGCACATGCTGGACGGCGTCAGCAGCCAAATACTGGACGGAGAATATGTCGAGCATGGAAATACTGGCAAGCAGCCATCCTCGTGAAGCGGGCTTGAAAACAATCTTTCCGTCAAGTGCGAGCTTATATGTGAGCGTACCGACATCACACTTGCTGTCTTTCCCCTGCCCGCAAGGTATCGAGCCTCGTATCCCGGGAAGCGGTGAAACTCATTCTGCCAAATTTCTGACCCTTAACCCTACTTGTGCCTGATCAGGAGAAACCAAGATTGACCATGTAAGGATTATTCCTTACAATTCATTCTGTACATCCGGGAGAACGCTCATGCCTACCATCCACGAAATCGCCACGTTGACCTCGAAGGGGCAGATCACACTGCCCAAATCCGTACGTCAGCTACTGGGCATTGACACAGGTGGCAAGATTGCATTCGACGTACGCGGTGGTGAAATCGTGGTCAGCCGCGTAGAAACCACCCACGAAGACCCTGCCATCGGTGCGTTCCTGGGTTTGCTGGAGGCTGATATCCGAGGCGGCCGCAACCTCACCACTCTGCCGGAAGACTTGGCGCAAACCATGCTCGCCAACGCAAACCACTCCGTAAACCTGGACGAAGATATCAATGGTGAGGTCGCGATCTGATGCTGCGACATGGCTGGACACTGTTGTTCCATGAAGGAGTGACTTTACAGCTACGCAAATTGCAAGAAGCCGCCGTCCGAGCCGAGCAGAACGATCCGCAAGGTTTTGAGAGCAACGCCAACGTCAAGCTGTTTCGGGCATTGAGCCATCTGATCATGGAGGCTGTGCCTGCCGACCCAGGCCGTGATGAATTCCGCCAAGGCAACACGCTGGGCACCGCCTACAGACATTGGCGCCGCGCAAAAATCGGCAGGCGCTTTAGGCTGTTCTTTCGCTACGACTCAAGGTCCAAGGTCATCGTCTATGCATGGGTCAACGACGAAAATACCCTACGGTCGGCAGGCAGCAAATCCGATCCCTACGCCGTATTCGAGAAGATGCTGGGCCGCGGCAACCCTCCTGATGACTGGGATGCGCTGACTGCTGCGACGCGTAGCGACTGGGACGAGCCCAAAGCATAGCGTTCTGCGCCAGCCCCACCCCCGGTGCGTCCACTGTAATCCATTCATAGCTACTTTAAAAAAGGGTACATCTGGGGGTACAAAACTAATTCTCCATTCATAACCTTTTGATTTATATGAGTGTCCAGATGTTCTTCGGCGACCCTGAGAGTCTTTAGGTGTCGTCGGATAGGCTGTTTTTCTGATTACTTCTGCCTTCCCACAGACCATGGAGCTCCATTCACTTCCAGTGGGTTGCTACATTGGGGGCAAATCTGAGGGTATGCTTCGGATGGTTTGAAAATGATACCCCCAGTCTAAGGTCCATCTTTAAGGGGCCGGCGACCACGCCTTCCCGACTCCACTGCCGAAGGCCATGGTGTTCACTTAATACGCGGGCAACATCACCCTTAATGCTGGAGTTTGGAAGGTGACTTTGCCGAACGCTTACAAACAGAAATCGAATACTCCACATCCTTCACCAGCGCCCTCGCTATCCCGCTCAAGTAATCGCTGCCCAGACCAGGCCACAATCCTGCCCTATACCTGCCTACTGCATCCAGGTCCTAGTCACTGCCGCCTAGCCGCCAGAATATCGGCACTCATTGCAATTTGATATCACTGTAAGCAAAAATCGGATCCACATATGTCTGAATTGGTCATTTGCTGAGGGGTGGTAATGAGCAGGATTGGCGTCAACTCAATCACGGTGCGGCTGCTGAGGCCGAACTTGGATCCAGAGGATGGCCTCAGCCCGAAATATCGGCCAAGTGGCGCTAAGGAGTTGAAGGGGCAAGACTGGGAGGGTGGCGGAGAAGGCATCCTCTACTATGGCCAGGTGTATGATCGAACTCCTGAATGGCTGGCCCTGCTCGAGCCCCACATCTCAGATCCTCTCAGAAGCCTGCACTCCAGCGGTTCTGCAGCCATCCTCTTTTTGTACGTACAAAACCGCTGGATGGTCCTTTGTTTTGGCTATGCCCACCTCGCGCTGGAGGAAGATGCCTTCGTTCACCAATTTGGACTGAAGGTGGCGCTCAACACTGTGCCGCGAGGTAGCTTGCTTAGCCTCGATCTCGCCACCCCAGACGCGGTGACATTTCAGAAGCGGATACAAGCCAGCAAACTCTCGGATTTCAGCCAGTTTGGTATGGACACACTACGAGACCTGGCCAGAGTGGCGGGCGGTCAGCCCAGTGACAATGGATTTGCCAAGTTTGTTGCCGGCAAAGACGCGCTAAGCCTAGACGCCCCGCTGGCTCCGTCCGAGTTTCACGACAAGTGCGCGGAAATTCTTAAGGCTTATAAGTCAATCACCTACAAACGCGATTACGCCTGGTTTGACAACGTCAGGGAGGAGACCAGTTCTGAGCGGTTGAAGATCCTGGATCGGCAGCTCTACAGCGAGATTCGTGCGATCCGCGGAGGCGCCAACAGCCTACTGCACATGTCCCCTCCAGAGATCCTTGATTACCAAGAGGGCGCGGATCTGGGGTACACCGGTTTTGGTAGCCGCAAAAGCGAGTTCACCAAGCTATCCATCACCGATTACGTGGACGAGCTAAATCGGCTGACCTGTGCCCACACGATGGACGTCATGAAGTCCTCGCATCGGGTTCGTTCCGTGAGCAAAAAGTCTGGCGAACCGATTGGTTGGAAGGTTTATGACTGCCTGAACTGGGAGTACACGCTAACCAAGCCGACTCGGACGCACTACGTGCTATTTGCAGGCAAATGGTACGAAATTTCGGCGACCTTCAAAGATTTGGTCGAAAAACATTTCGATAAAATTCCGGATTTCAGCATTATCGGTCGAACTTCATGCCTGAACGAAGAAGAGCTGATTGCAGACATCACTGATACACGCTCCGACCTGATCAAGCTAGACCGCACCAAAATCAACCCCGAGGGTGTCACTTCAGGCAATCTTGAGCCTTGTGACTTCTACTCCAACGACAAGATCTTCATCCACCTGAAAGATGGCGGCTCCTCGGGCCCGATCAGTCACCTGTGGATGCAAGGTGTTGTCAGTGCTGAGGCCTTCGTGGCAGATAGCAAGTTCCGCACGAAGCTGAAGGACACTGTCTCAAAGACCAAGGGTGGGAGCGCATTTTTGAAGTCACTCCCGGACGGGCGAAAATCTGACTTCAATCGCAGCGACTACACCGTAGTGTACGGAATCATGCGGCCACCCTATAAAGGCGGTTCGTTGGGAATCCCCTTCTTCAGCAAAGTTAGCCTCATGGCAGCTTGTGATCGACTGCGACGCACGGGTATGAAGATCGGTAAAGAGCTGATCGAGAAGATTCCACCTACAGCAGGTGCGTCAACCAAGACAAAAAAAGCAAAGGCCGCGACTAAGGCAGGGGCCGCGAAGCCCTCCATAGCGCCTTGAAACCCTCAATGAGCTCGCCAGTGGGCGCCACTTGCCGTCAGATGGAAAGGCCCACTCGCTGCTCGTCCACGTTTATACATTCCCTAACCTGGTAGCCATCCACACGCCCTGTCCACCCGTGTGGATTCGCTTGGTGATGGCTGGCCCTGGGTAAAGCAAAGGAATTGCGATGAATATTGAAACACATAACGCTGGTCTCGACCTTCTGGTACCAGAGGACGTAATGACCGAGGAGCTGCCACTGCCGGCCCAAGAGCAAATTGAGCCGCCGCAGAACGCGCCGGAGGCGCTCTTCCGACTGATGAACATCCATCTCATCGATTCGCTTTCCCGCGGGAGAGTTCAGACGATGGGTATTGATGGTGGCATGGCGCTGACCGGGCGCAACGGCCGAGGCAAGACTTCCCTCCTCTCTTTGGCGCTGCTCTTCGCTGGCGTTGAACCCCGCGACGTGGTTTCGCAAGGCAAGGATTCGTTCATCGACTACTACCTACCGAACCAGACTTCCTACCTTGTGTATGAGTATGAACGTCCCGATGGTACCCGCCGGCTCGTGGTCGTGCTCAGCAACTCTACCGCCGACAAGATCCGTTTTCGGTTCGTGAACAGCCATTTCCGGCGTGACATGTTCGTCACCGATAACGGCCAGTTTGTACTCAACAAGGAGTTCCGCCAGCGCCTGATCTACCTGAAAATCCCCCATGCTGACAGACTGGTTGATACTTACATCGATTACAGGGCCATCATTCAGGGATGGCAGCCGCCGCACGTAGACCCTACGCATAGGCGCTATTTGCTTGGGATGTCGGACATGTACGGATTCACTACCTACAACCGTCCTTTGCGGCATCTTGAGAAGCTCACCAAGGGTATGTTCTCTCGAAAGGCCAATTTTGATGATCTCCAGCAGGTGGTTGCCGACTGGGTTTTCGAAGGTAAACCTTCCGCCGGCATCCAAACAGAGCGCAAGCGTGTAGAAAACTGGCCACGAGACTACAACGCCTACCAAAGCATCAAGAACATTACCCCGCTGGTTGATGAGGCCAGGGAGCACCGAGCGAAACTCGAAGCCGCTGAGGATGCCATTCGAGAGGTCAAGGAAAAGTTCATCTTCCTTCAAGACCATCTTCGCTTCTCAAAAGCCCAGCGAGAGAGCGAAGAGTCCCTCAAGCAAACGTATCTTGAGCAAGAAGCTGTCGCCCATGAAGCGAATGCCCTGGAAATCACCAGGGCCATTCATAGCGCCAAGGCTGATATCGAATCTTACGATCGTAATCTCACTGAAATCGAAAGTGCTCGCCAGGATTACGAAAGCAAGGGGGTCGAGGAAAAGCGCGCACGTGCGGCTCAGAAAGCAGTTTTTGAGGACGCGCTCAGAAGTGTAAATACCAAACTGGATCTGGCCCTCGGCGCAGCGAGAGAGGTCAAGGCCAAATACGAGAAGCAGATCAACGAGGAAACCAAGCTACACAACGATTTCCACGCCGCTGCCATCGAGAAAACCAACACTCTTCGCGAACAGGCCCGGGACGCCGTGGCCAAGCTCGAAGAAGCATGTGAAGACGCCCTGAAAGTGCTGGACGACTCATCAGCCGATGAGCTTGCCAGGCTTGTGCTAGAGCTACAACAACACCATGGCGACATGGGACGAGCTCAGGCGTACGTCGCCAATCCTTCCGTAGACCCCTCAATTCAGGATGAAATCGATAAGAGAGACATCGAGCTCAGGGACGCAAACAAAGCCATCGGTGCCGCCCACGCAGGTGTCGCGGCGAAGCAGCGTGTCGTCAACGATCTGCAGGCCCAGTCTTCCAAATACGATCTGACGATCGAGGCTGTGAAACACTCAATCGGCAAACAAAAAGACCTGATTGCCCAGATCCGACAAGCTCATGAGCCTGAACAGGATAGCCTTCTCGCGTTTCTACGAACCAATCGTCCAGGTTGGTCACAAGACATCGCCAAAGTCATAAACCCCGATCTCCTCCATCGTAACGATCTTCACCCCCAGCTGACAGCCATATCTGAAAGCCTCTACGGGATCGCACTTGAGCTGGAATATGTCGATGCAGCTGACGAGGCAGATGAGTCGAAGCTTCGTGAAAAGCTTGAGGATGCCAACCAAGCCTTGATGGCGTTTGAAGCTCAGTTAGAACGCGCCGTTAATCAGCAGGTCGAGCTACGCAAAGAAGTTAAGACAGCATCCGAAGATCTATCGCTGGCGCACTCAGGCCTGACGAAGGCTAGATCAACGGCCCAAGGTTTGGAGAGACAAGTCGACGAGCTTAAAAAGCAGCTTCGTGAGTCACTGGACGAAGCTCGCCAGCTTGCTCAAGCGCAATTGGCAGAATGCGAGCGCCTCCTCGGTCATGCTCAGAAAGCTCACGATGATCTGATCCAGCGTATCGCAAGTAAGAAGGCTGCCATCACCCACCAATGTAAACAGGACATCTCGGCCGTCAACACTCGGCTTGGTTCTGGAGTTCGTGATATTCAAGCTGGCGTTGATGCTCACAAGAGTACCCGCGACACCAGCATCAAGTTCTATTTGGATCAACAGAATAAAGAACTCGCTGGCGAAGGCGCCGACGTGAACGTGATCACCGCCCTCGAGGGCGAGCGTGATGACCTAAGGAAGACGCTTGATGAGATCAGCTCATGGAGCGAGCTCTTGTCCATGTGGCAAATCTGGAAAAACCAGATCTTCCCGCAGATCCCGGTGCTCCAGGCTAAGAAGGAGCAAAGCCAGGCAGACTTCGCACGAGACACCACTCGTTTAGAAGAGACTACAGCGGCCTGGCTACGAAAACGGCAGCAGGTACTCGACGCTATCAAAGAGTGTCGATCAGCTATCATAAGCATCGATGGGCAATTGATGATTGTCGCTACCTGTCTTGAGGAACGACTCAAAGCCTACGAATCCACCAGTCGCCATAATTCGTACGACACCGCATGGGAAGCCCTACCCTTGAGGGCTGCGATGGTCGCATTTCAGCAGCAAATCACTGAAGCTGAGACACAGCTGCGGAAGCTTACCTTCAAAATGCGCCACGCTTTCCTCGACGTGCCGAACGCTGCTCCGTCGACTTACTTCCAAGATCGCCTCCACAACATCCGCACTGAAACTGGTGAGGATGTCGATGCCCGCGTGACCCTTCGAGTTGTCGAGGACTGGTTCGCCACTGAGCATGATAAGAGCCGGCGTCTTTTGGTCGCAGATGCCAAAACCATTTTCGGCGAAATCCAAGGCCTTCACCGTGAGCTGCAGACCTTCAACAAGAAACTCTCCAGCTTCAATACGTCCCTGCAAGAGCATCTGGAGCACAGCTCGACGGTCTTCGACAACCTCTCCGAACTGAAGATCTCCATCTACTCGGGTGTTGAAGAGCTCGACTATTGGTCTGTGATCAACAAAATCACCAATGACCGGGAGGAATGGACGCAGGAGGACAGCCTGCCTAGCGTGGATGCCGTTGCCCATCTGAACGCGTTGCTCGCGATCTGGGATGGCAATCGTGGCATCAATGCTCAATTCAAATCGTTGGTCAGTATCCGCGGCTCCGTGCGGGAACAGGGCAACTTCCGGCAGTTCCGCAATCGTACTGAACTCGAAAACATCTCGTCGAACGGTCTCAGTTACCTGGTGCTCATCATCCTGTTCCTGGGGTTCATTGGTAAGGTTCGGGGCAACGCTCCTGTACAGCTGACCTGGTGTGTCGATGAGCTCAAGGCGATTGATGCCGAGAACATCGTGTCGCTCTGCAACTACCTAGGCCAAAACAGAATCACTCTGTGCACCGCTTTCCCCGATCCTGACGCTGAGACGCTGATGCTGTTTGAACACAAGTACAAATTGGATGCTGAACGACGCTTGGTGCATTGCGAACTCGCCCTAGAAAACGACGCAACCGATGACGGTGAGCTTGAGCTTGCCTGGAAGGACGGCGAATGAGCACTTTTGCACGGGTAGCGACTGCGCTCATGGAGGGCGGCTTCATCTGCCAGATTACCGACTACGAAGGCCATCAGTTCCTGGCCAACTCGGTCAACCAAGGCGACGTTGATCAGTACCTCAGGCGCATAGACCTCAGGTTGACGTCAACGCGAGACGGCGGTGCATTCTTTGCCGCACACGCTGACATCGACGTGGAGGGGAAAAAAGATGCGAAAAAGCGCTTCACAGAGGTAAAAAATGTCCTGCGTCCCATGGTGTCTTTCCTTGAACTGGTGATGCGCATCACTGGGGATGATGAGTCTGTAGCTGCCGGCCAGGTTTTGAACCTCAATCAAATGATGGCCAGGATCTCTGAAAATCCCAGTCTATACCTACAGCTGCGGCAGACGACGATCGACATCAACACGAAGGATGGCTCCGATCGGGAGCGCCTGAACAAGATCGTCAAGCGCTTCCAGAATGAGGGATACCTGCTTCTCGTCAATCCTGAGTCCGAGATCTTCATGTTCACTGGCCGCATCGAGTGGCTGATGGAGGCCATCGAGTACCTCATGCTGCACGACGAGATCTCTGAAGAAGATAGCGAGTATGACAAGAGAGCCGAGTCATGAGCACGCTCGAAGAGTCGGTGGCCAGTCATCTTGAGCTCTTACATAAATATCGCAGGCTGATCTCACAGATGTACTCGGCCGGGTATGTCACCCGGGATGATGAGAATGCTCGAGCGCTGACGAAGCTTCAGCAGATCAGAGCAGTGCGTATCAACGCCGCAGTTGAGAACACCTACCGTCTCTCGCCTACCCTCAATCGTCTGCTGAACGAAGCAACCCATCGTGCTCGGAATTACGATATCTCGGCCGATTTCGGTGAGCAGATGGCCCGTCTCATCAAACTGATGGACGACTACACCGACGCCTGCCTACAGAATCGTATCGATGACTCACTGCTCATTCAGGGTGATATCGATGCGACCCTGTACGAGATGGCGGAGGCCATGAATGATTTCCTCCTCCATGTCCGCACAGCGGCAGAGAACAATTTCGGCAACGTTACGACCTATAAGGAGAAGGAAAAGCAGACCGAGCACTATCTCAACCAGCTTGAGCGGATCCTCAAGGCCCTGAGTATGTTCGATGGCGAAGCAATCCTTGACGAGCTGACGCCACCGGAGCGCGAGACACTGGAGGTTCTGTATCAGAGCCACATTTTGGACAAGCTTTCAGAGTGGCGCTCCAGGACAGTCGATATCATCCATGTGCTTAAGACCTATCTCTACAAAATCAGGACAGTCGCCCCTCGCGCGCGGCGCATTCGTGCGCTGCAGCTCTATCTTCAGAAGCATCCTGGGTACGAGGTGCGATCTCCAGATGAGTATCCTGAGATTCCGGAGTGGGCCTACCATCACGAGCCTCTGAAGATTCAGCTGGTGCCTGACTTGGGCGCACAAAACATCAGAGACTTATTGGTCGATATCGCCAAGACCATTGAAAAGGCGGTGGCTGTTCCCGTCAAAACCAGAAAACCCGGCACACCGGTCGATGAAGCGCCACCAAAAGCGGCGCTCATCAAAGGCTCGCCACTTGTAGTGGTCAGTCAGCGCCTTCTCAATGAGGCTGCCAAATCCCCCACCCCGATTTCGGCTGCTGGCTACTTCATACAGGCCGAGGAAACCATGGTGTTGGATCAGGAGTCGTGCATGATGTGCTTCCTCACGCTTGTCGAGAAACAGATCAATGCCAACGCCAAGATCATCAGGCGGCTGTTCATACAAAACGTTGCCAAGAATGAGGACGATACGCTCAGCGGGAACGTGATCATTGAGGATGTGCTGCTATGCCAACGCTAACCCTCACCAAGAAGCTCCTGTCTATCTTCCAGTCAGAGGAGCAAGACTTTCGCCCAAGCAAAATGCTGAACGATTTCTGTGAGGATTACAGCGTCGGCTACCGCGTCGGATCTGTTTGGCGATTCAGTCCAAGCCACAAGGCGAAGATCGCGACCTACCTTCAGAACGAGGCCAAGGTCGACCCAAACCAATCGTTAAATGCGTGGGAGGGGGAGTCACGACACGGCGCGCTAAAGAAAGGCGGTGATGAGAAGCTAACCACCAAACGCCTGCGTGGTAAGCGTGTAGCAGTGAAGGCCCTACCCGGTCGGCCATTACTGCTAGGCCCTACCCCAATCAATCTCCCTCCAGGTGCAAGCTTGGATCTCGATCGCCATTGGGTGGTTGAGCACTGCGAGCACGACAGCGTGTTGCTTATCGAGAACTGGGAAAACTTTGAACTCACCCATGAAACACCCTTTCTCCAGCAGGTGCCTGGCAATCCGCTAGTGGTATTTCGAGGTGCGCCAGGAAGCTACAAAACGGATAGCAGCCAGGCGTTGTTGGCAGAGCTGAAGCTGCCAGTAGTAGCCTTCACTGATTATGATCCTGAGGGTATCTGTATTGCTGCCACCCTCCCCGGCTTCTCTCGGTATCTTGCACCTTCAGACGAGTGCCTTGAGGCACTCATGGGCGAGATCAGCACCGAGAATCGTTACCAGAAGCAGGTCGCAGGTAAGCTGGCCTTTCTCGATAGCTTGACTGACCCTGAGCTTGTAAGGGTTTATCAGCTCGTCCGCAGGGCGGGCAAGGCATTACCGCAGGAAAAGCTGATAGGCCTAGAACCGTAGGCGCTGATGAGAAATTGACCCATCTGCCGAAAAAACGCTGACCCAAGCAACCTTCAAGGCTACGGTCGCATTTGCTGGACATCTACCGATCCATGTTGGGGCAGTCTTGCCCCAGTAGGGAGGACAACTCTGCATCAACGCCAAGAGTCCTCAAACATGGGCTGACTGACCTTTAGAGACTGCCAATACCCCGTCGGCCCGCAATGCGAACTCGGCGATGCGGCTGAAGACAACGATACGCGGGTTGTCCGTCACTACAGGAAAACGCGAAACCAGCATGTGCTGCACGGGCTCGACGTCCAGTTTCATCTTCAGAAGTTGCTCGCGATTTCGCTCCTTCATCAAGGCCCTCTCATATGCTCGCACGAGTCCGCAGTTGTAGCGGGCAAAGGCGACCGCATCCGAGTCGACGCGCTTGAGATCGACGAAGTTGTTCTTGCACTGGACATTCCAGATAACGCCATCGCGTAGCAACACTACGTCAAACTCCTGCCGACTGATGCGCACAATATCCTGGACGATGAAGCCTTGGGCTTCCAGCGCTACCTTGACCACATCCTCAAAGATGAAGCCTGCCCTAATCTGATACCGTTTCTGGCGGTCAAGTACTTGCGCCCGCCAGTTGTAGGCAAAGCGACTCAGCAGCGTGACGGTAGATAAATAGTGATCGCCAGACAGCACCAGCGGCGCGTAGGTTGACAAGCTTTCCATATATGTGTAGGCACCGCAGGTTAACGCCGCCACGAGCAGCGGCGAGGCTCCTTCCTGCGCGGTGATCAAGGTCAGATCCTCGGGGGAGATGCGAATCCAGTAGTCGTCCTCTATAAACTCCGTGGACAGGCGGCGTATCAATGACGCGGCGACGGCGAACTCGGTACTTGTTAGGTCAAATTCGACGTAGACAGCTTCACACAGGAGAATGTCGTTTCTCAGCTCTGCGGCCGAAAATAGGCGATCGGCCCGGACCTGCTCCATGGCCTCCAGTATCTGCCAACCCTCTGGCGAGTTGGGCATCTCGAAAATTGGAGCGCGCTCAGGCTCCAGGAATAGTCCATTCAACATGGCCATCTCGGCGTTGGCATCATCCGGGATGCCCAGTCGCTCCTGTGCAATCTTTACCATCAGAGCATATTGAGCCCCCATCATCGGAGCTCCACTGAACTCGACAATAGGCAGGAAAACGTTGAGAGCATCCTCTTGCCTGATAGACTTCGTCCCTCGACACGCCGTAGGAATGAAGTGCAGCAATCCCACCAGATGTCGCCGCCGGGACTGTAGGTAGCCAATCATTGCCGCCAAAGTCTGAAAGCCACTCGCCGCCTCAATAACGCCATGACGCTTAAAAGCCACACCGATGTCCGATCCCTGGACGATCAACAAAGTAAGTCTCTCGACGAGGGGTTGTTCCAATCGCGTAGCCAAACGCTTGCGGATACGCGTGAGTAGGAGCAAGTCCTCAGCGCTCCGCATGACGGGAAACCCAAAAAGTTGCCGCTCGAATTCATCGTCACCCCAATCAACCGTGTGCAGATTGATCAGTTCCTCCACAGCCCGCAGCGTGTCCAGCAGGCAGCGCGTGGCCGATCTCGCTTCAAAGGAGGCCAGCGCGGCGCCGACGCGCGCCTCCAGTTCAGCGAGTCTGCCTTCGATTTCACCGCGAGAAAATGACTCGGCCATGACAACTCCTCCATTTTTAAAAGCGTAACGCTTGCTGCAGCGCCGCCGTGTGTGCACGCTGGGCGTCGGAATCCCAAGATGGGGAAATATGTTGAAGCATTGCGCTGGTAGAGGTTCGGCCAGCGGATGAACAACGCCATCGCCCCCCCGATGATCAAGCCACCGACCAGGTCGGCAAACAGGGTGCCTAGCGGCATGCCCGGGAACAGGCCGAGCAGCCAGCGCAGCACACAACCCGCGCTGCCGCCGACGATGACAGAAAACAGGGAAAGCTACATCGCAAGACTCCATGGGAAACTCAAGGAGCCGTATAAAAAAGACAGGCAATAGCCTACGCGCGCATTTTCATAGGGTGACCAGCACGCTCACGAAACTGGTCGCGTCACTGGCGAGGAACAGAGCCGCCTAGGCAATCTCCTGGGGCCGAGCTAAGCGTCAGGGGGGAAATAATGCCGCAATCTGGGCCCAGGCTTTCGGCGTTTCGGTGCCGCCGGGCAGCATGGCATTGGCGCGGATTCCCCGCTCGCCGCATTCGGTGGTGACCACTTGGGACAACCCGTCCTTACTCACGGCATAGGCTGGTCGACCACTGCTCACACCTTGGGCTGGCGCCGAGCGGTGAGCACCAGGCACTCGCCCTTCTCGGCGGACAGTCTCGCCGCAGCGCGACCGATACCGGAGCCAGCACTAGTGATGATGGCAAGCTTTCCTGCGAGTGTCATGCGGCATCCTTGAGGTTTGCTGGCAAACCGCACTAAATCCCTAACCTCGTCCGCCAGCACTCCGACCCTTGCTCCGGATTACCACTTTCCCTTACGCCGCTGCTTCATCAATGTCGACGAGCGGGTTAACCTAGACGGCAATTTTTGGCTGAAGAAACAGGCTATGGAAAAGGAGCTTCCTTTCATTCCGCGTACCTTGGTGCACCAACATGGGCGCAACGCCCCCCTTTGTGATAGTGAACTTGACCCGCAACAAGCCCCAATAGTGATACTGGGCGAGGCTGGGATGGGGAAAAGCCGCTTGCTCGCACAACTGGCCTCACAAGCAGGTTGGCACATCGTGCGAGCCGACGAAATCGAGCTGGTTGGCAACGTCGCCTCGACAGTCATGCTGATAGATGCGCTCGACGAGACAACAGACGCTACCGACAATGCGCTGAAGGCGGTTTTGCAGGAACTGAAGAGACGCAACTGCCCGCCCTTCATCATTTGCTGCCGTGCCTCGGATTGGTCGCATGCAAAGCATGCAAGCTGGATCCAGGCTGCCTACCGCCAGGAACCAACAGAGTTGCGCCTGCAGCCACTCGATGACGAAGGTATCCAAGCACTCTTGCGTGCATACCTTCCCTCTGAGGAAGTCATCACGCTTCTGTCACACCTTGAGCGCTTCGGCCTGACCCACTGGCTTGGAAATCCACATACGCTGAAACTGATTGCCGAAAGCGCCAAGCATGGCAAACTGCCCGTCACTCGCTCCGAGCTGTTCCGACACGCCGTGGAACAACTTGTGAGCGAACATAATGACCTGAAGACAAATCAAGCCTTCGCCATCAAGGACGCCTTCGAGCTGGCCGGTGCAGTCTGTGCGGCACTTTTACTGACGGGCCACACAGCTATTTCACGCCAAGCACAACCTACCCGATCTACCGATGTCTCCATCATCGAACTGAGGCAACTGCCAAACACCGATCGGATCGAAGACTTGCTGGGTACCCGCTTGTTCAGGGTGCTTGATGCCAATCGCTTTGAATGCATCCACCGAAGCATTGCCGAATACCTAGCCGCTCACTGGCTGGCACAAGAACCTCTGTCTCGCAGAATCCAGCGCCGGCTGCTTGCGATGTTCCATCAGCATGGCATCGTGCCCTCCGGCCTACGCGGCGTGCACGCATGGTTGTGCCTGAACCCGAAACTGGCCCAATGCGTGATATGCATGGACCCAACAGGCGTCATCGAGAACGCGGACCTGACCGGGCTTGATCCAGCCTCAGCCACCCTGTTACTAGAAAAACTGGAAGAGTGCTATTCGAGTAATCCAATGGCACTTTCTTGGTGGCGCCCCGGCGCTGCCGCTGAACTGCTTAGCAAAGGCTTGGTGGACGAGCTGGTAAACATCGGTACAGATCAAAGCAAGCCAGTGCATCTGCGCCTGCTCGTTCTCGAGTCGCTGGATGCCTCGGCGAAGCTAGAGCCGTTCAAGAACCAGTTGTCGGCCACCATGCTCGACAGTGCGGATGTGTATGGAGCTCGCCGAGCAGCACTACAAGCACTGCTTGCCCTCTTGTCGAGTGATGAGTCCCTTGATTGCATTCGCACCCTGCACGCAGGTGCCGATCCAGACTCCGTCAGGCTAGCCTTCGACCTTGCTTGCCTGATCGATTTCGACGGTGTCGAAAATGAACTACTCGCCGCGCTGATCATTGGTTGCTCAGACCAGAACGACCGCTTCGGTGAGTTGTGGGACAAGTTCGCCCCGGTCAAATCCGACTTTCCGGCGTCGCGACGCACGTCACTGTTGAATTGCCTGATCGACCAGGCTCCCGCGGAAATACTCAGTACCGAGTTCTATACCCGGCAGGTTGACGAGTTTCGCGAACTGCTTACTGCCCTGACCTTAGCGGCGATGACGGACAATACGCTCTCTCCAGCTCAAGCTTGGCGAGCGTTTAGCTTCCTCTGCTCAATTCCACTCTACCAAATGCTGGACCCCACCATTACTGAGCGTCTGGCCACAGACCACGCCTTTCGCCACGCAGTTCAACAACATGTGCTGTTCGACTGCAAAAATGGCGAGAGCCTTGACCAACGACATGAACGGCTGCAAGAGATCGGTCTTGGCTGCTCGGAAAACGACGCGATCGAGATGCTGACGAGGCTAGACGCCGACGACCTAGAGGACGAACGCTGGAAGGCTCTTGTGAGCCTAGTGCATCACGACAACGAGCACGGTGTACAAATTCGCGCCGCCGCGCGGCGGTTTGCCGGCAGCCACCCGCAAAGGCTGGAGTGGGCAGGCAACATCGAACTGGACTTCAGCCGTCAAGCGAATTGGGAACTACAACGACGCGAAAACCATACCCGCGCGGAACAGGACCGTCACAGCGCCGTTGCCCGGCTGAATGAGCACAAGGCAGCAATGGCCTCCATAAGCAAAGGTGACCACCAGTACCTGACCATACCCGCGCAAGCCTACCTGCGCGCATCTCGCCATAGCCTCGATGCAGGGGCCGGAAAGGGCGCTGTCGTGCAGTGGGCAGGTGACGAATTGGCAGCCGCAGTTTTCCTAGGTTTCGAAAACTACCTACAAAACATTCAAACACGCCTATCGGCTGAAGCTATAAGCCAGTACTTCGCCCGATTCAGCCAATACGAACGCAACGACCAGGAAGCGGCGTTGGCAGAGCTTTCCGCAGAGATCATCCTGGCTGCGGCAATCGAGCACGCACGCACCCGAAAGTCTTTGGAATGCTTAACGACCGAAGCGCTGTTCGCCATCTTTCTTTCGCTCAAACACCCCCCCTTCACGGCACCTGACACGCTGGAAACGCTGGTGTACCAGGCGCTAGGCGAACGTAACCTTCTGATGGAGGCCATAAAGCTCTGGTTCGAACCCTGTCTGCTTATCGGCGAGCGCATCCCGCAGCTTCATCCAGATAACCCGGAGATCTATAAGCAAACCGAGAAAATCCTGACGAAACTGGCAAGCGACTGGCTGGAGTGCCGACCGGACCTGCCCGAGGCCGCGCAGTACTGGTGCTTGCAGCATCTGGCCTTCAATAAACCACGAGCCGTCCCCCATGCTCTGCAGCATTGGGGCTCGGGAAATTCTCGCCCCATTCCGCTATTCATTGAGGCCGTGCAACTCATCGTGAACTTCGAGGAAAAGTCGGCGCTACTCGACTGCACACCGGTGAACCCTGAACTATTGCTGGCACTTAGTGAGTTTCAGATGCTCACTCCAAGTGTGGCCACCACCAGCTGGATCATCGAAAGATTCAGAGGTTGGTATCCCATGATCGGCTGGCTCAAGGGCAACCTGATCGATGAAGACTGGTCGAAGCCGCCAAGTGAATACCTGCAACACCTAATCTTCCAGCTAAGCGCGCAGCAAACCAACGAAGCACACTCGGCCATGGACCTGCTGTGCGAAGCCTCCCGTGACAGTTACACCGAGTACCTGTGTGAACGCCGCACCCTGCAACGCCAGAGCAGCCAAGAACTAGCATACCAGCCACTCACGTTGGAGATGTTGCTGGCAATTAAATTTGACGGACCACCGCGCACCGGGTTCGATTTGCTGGCCTTCATTCTCGAACAACTGGAAGATGTTCAGCGCCGGATCAAGAATGACGCACTCAGCTCTTGGAAGCTGTTTTACAAGGACGACGGAGAGACGCCACAATCAGAAGAACATTGCCGAGATCGTTTGATCGGTATGTTCAATCATACAACGGCAGGTATCCGATTCGATCCCGAAAGCCGCGTGGTCGACCAAAAACGCGTCGACATCATGTGCGAAATCATGGGTATCACACTTCCCATCGAAATCAAGCTCGCCTGGAACGGGCAACTCTGGAACGCGGCCGACCAGCAACTCGATGACGGCTATGTCAGCTTCCACAGGGGCTCGGGCCTGGGCGTATATCTCGTGCTGTGGTTTGGAGAGCACTCCAAAAAACCTCGCCGTCCAGGAGACGGAAGCCCGCCCCCCAGCTCCCCGGAGCAGCTGAAGAAAATGCTGGTCGAGCGTAGTAAGGCCGCCACGCAGGGGCGTGTAAAGGTGGTGGTGCTGAATATGACACGTAGCCAGTCAGCGAAGTGATCCGTGACTGCCTGTCAACTATTCGTCGCTTAAGGCCGCGACGGAAACGCAGACCGTCCTTATGGTAGTGTGCGAGACCTGAAACCAGCTGCCAGTATCATTTCTGCTCGCGCATATCGCCCCCATTTCTCGCAGTCTATGCAGACAGACCTCAGTTAGTTGGCGTTGATGCGATCTTGACGGAGGCTACCGGAATGCATTGACCCACTTGAGTACTCAAGAAATGATGGCCTCGCGGGTAATTCGGAGGCAGCGTATGGGGCGGTCAAAATCAGCAACCTGGGTCAAAATCGCATCAGCGCCGACACTCTAGACCGCTTGGGTTGCTTATCCAGTACACGGAAGCGCACTGAATACCAGGCACGTCCACCCCGCCCCGCTTCAGAAATCACCATTCGCGATCGCTCACACACCCAGTGCAAATGGGGGCAACCCCGGGGGCAAGTTTGAATTTTTTCCGCCTGAAACATCGTCCTAGAGCCAAGTCAAAATGTTTTTGGCGACCCTGAGAGTCTTTAGGTTTCGTCGGGCTGGCTGTTTAGCTGATCAATTCTGGCTTTTCATAGGCCATGGAAACCGATCCACCTCCAGTGGATTGCTACATTGGGGTGATATATAAGGGCATGCTTTGGATGGTTTGAACAATATACCCCAGCCTAATAACTCAAGCCTGCAACGCTGCGCCGACTGCCTGTCCAAGTGGGCGTGGAATGCGTGTCCAGATGATCGTGAGCTGGGTGTCCAAGTGTCGTGGAATCTGTCCCTTGCTGATGATGTCATTTGCCACCATATCGCTCGATAGACCGCAATACTTTTTGTACAGAGTCATTCCGTGGAAAAATAAGCTGGAAAAACTTCGCTGTATTGAACCGGTGCAACGACAAAAAACACTGTGATGCTTCGCCGCTGGGTCGGTGATAAGTGATCACCACTGGCTCCGCCACACTTAACCCTGGGCCTGTTTACCTGCGCCGGGAATCACACGATAGTTAAGCCAGCGCCAGTCAAACCATCACTTATCGTTTTGCCAGTTGCAGTAAGCGACGCCGATCTTCCGCTAAAATTCTCTGTACATTATCCAAGCTTCTTTGATCCGCTCGTTTATTAAAGGCTTCCTCCTGCAAGCTTTCAGAAAAAACCACCATCCGCTTGTGCCCGATCAACCCCGCCAGCCAGCCGGTCAACTCATTATTAAAGAAGGGATATGCACGATGTGAACCGAGATGAACCGCCACTGCGCGCAACTCAGTCAGGCAAATGACATCCGCGAGATCCTGATCAAAGGTGATCAATCGATCAAGGCAGAAATCTACACCCTTCAAGTCTTTAGGATTTGATAGCGACTCCATGATTCTGAGCATGTACAAATCCCAGGCACAGTTATTAATTATGCGAAGAGGATCTTCCTTATCCAAGACCGAATTCAATTTCTTTGAAAGCGTCGTTTTTTTTGTGTGGAAGAGGATATCGGCACAAACAATCAGTTCGCGTAGCATGAAGATTTGCAACTCATCATGCATGAAGTTGAGCAACGCCTCCATCTTCGCTTCCGGTGATGCCTTGACGCTGCTTTCTAAAATCTTGGCCCGCAAAATCATGCACTCCGCAGCCGCGGCTTGCTGAGCCAAAGCAACGCCCAAACCGCCCTCCAAGCTACGCGAAAATCCTTCAATCCAATCCTCGGCGAACGCCTCGGCTTGTTCTTGGTATAAGCCGCGATACCGATCCCCCCAGCCCTCACTCAATGGGGAATTATCAAGCGACAGTGCATGCACTGCGGCAATCGTTTCTTTGCAGAACTGGCGGGTTTCAGGCGACCACTTTTTCTGCGCTTCACAAAGATATATGTAAGAATTCAATCTCGCTAGATCATCTACGGAAAATGTGCGATGCAGATCAGCACGCACTGCATCGAGTTCAGGAGAAATACGCTCCGCATATGACAGCTTTCGAATATAGCTGGCCGCATTGGAATCCAAAAAAAGCGAGCCGCCCAATATGTACTTCACCTGCGTCCTGGACAAGGCAAAGGCTTTGTCCAAAATCCAAACGGACTTGCCGCGCAACATGGCCGAAACAAACCCTTTCTTGGAGAACTGCTTCCGCTCCAAGCTAAACGGCCCACCCGACTCAGCTGCCGCATACATGATGCGCCAGTCGTCGAGCAGTTCGATTTCTTCCTGAAAGCGCTCCAAGGCATCCTTTGGATTATTTGCAGAACATACGTAATGCAATGCCCGCTGGACTTCATACTCAGTGTATTCATTCACCATCAACCCACTCCCCTTGAAATTCTATTCGAATCATCGCCATAAAGGCGCATTAATATCCCCCTTCCATGGACAATCGCCTACATTAATTACCCATCATGGAGTAGCCGCTTGGTGTGCCTAGCCAAAATGTTTTTTTGCGACCTCTAAGAGTCTGTGACTGAGCTCAACTCATAGCCGTTGCAGGCATCCGTTTGTAACTATTAAGCACATCATCGTTACCAGAATCCGCTACTCCGGGCTCAGCCGCGGTAGTGCGCTTCCATAAGCACCAGCATCGCATTAACATGGTCCTTGATCTGAGTGTGCCCCCAGTCGTCCCCATTGCCCAGTACATGGAACATATGCGCCAGCTTCAAGGAGTCGTACTTTGGTTTGGCACGGAAAGCCGCCTGCTTCTTGATCACCGCCAGGTTGCTGTACGACGAGTTCTCTCCCGGGCTGAGCAGTACCAGGTTGCCAAAGCCGTGCAGTAGGTAGTCGTCCAGTGTACTGCCGAACTCTTCGTTCTGAGGGTGCACATGCTCGATCGAGTTCTTCGATGTGATCCGGTACGCGTGCAGCCGTTCCGAGTGCAACCAATTGAACGAGCGCCGTTCCCGCCAAAGAATGTATTCCAGCTTCTGGAACCAGTAGTGCTCGAAGCTCGTGCCGTGGTGCTCCTTCAGATAGGCGATCTTGTCCTTGATTGGCAAGGGTTCGGCAGTGTCGCTGGAAAGTAGTTGATAACTCGCCTCCTTCTGAGTCATCTCCGTAAGAGAAAGCTGGTTATCGATGCTTTCCAGCAGCTTCAATACCTGCTGTTCGCCCATGCCGGGCGTTTCGATCAGCTTGCCCAAGAACGGGGTCAACCAATACTGAGCGCTGCGCTCGCCGGTGAGGTAGCGCACGCTTTGCAACTGACTCAAGTCGGACGTCTCGAGATGCGTGCGCCATTCCGCAATGGCGCGCCTGCGTGGGCTGAGTGAGCTCAGGCGCAAGGTCCGCTCATCGTCCTCGCCCAGACGCACCCACTTGACTACCCAACGGTCGAACTGGAAGCGCACGCTCCACAGACACTCCATGAATGCCTTGGCTTGCGCTGCGCTGGCAGTTTCAACAAAGCGCGAGAAGCAGGCGTTGAGATTACCGTCGTTTACACGGCAACCGATGTCTTTATACCCCTGGGCGTGGCGGTAAATCCGGTAGGCGTGCATCAACAACAGACCAAAACTGACGATTGATTGATAGCGGGCGTCATCCTTGTCCTCGGTTTTGTCCGCCTGCTCAGCCTGGGTTCTCATCGACGAGATTTCGTCGATAGACCGGCCTCTGGTGTAACCGGCTGCAGGACGATTCAGGGAGAAGATATCGAAGGAATGGCTCAGCAGGTCATTGATGCCCACCAGGTTCCAGCGGACATCGGCGAAGACATCACGCAGGTTCCTTTCGAAGTAGTTACCCATGTCCTCGCAGGCCTGCCAGATCCCTTCATACGTAGTACGGTGATGGTTGATCCGCGACATCAAGCGGGCCTTGAGGATATCCGTCTGCTCAAGCTGAACGCCGCTGGTGTTTAGCGTGGCGAACAACTTGTTCAGGTCCATGCCGGCCGGCATGACGTTGTTGACCCACGTGACTTGGTTGAACAGATAGTAGCCAACACGTTCCAAGGCCTGCTCACCTCCCGTGGCGCGCAACAGTTTGAGGCGATCACTGGCAACCTTGCGCGCGGCGCTCAGATGCACCAGATAAGGATTGGCAGCATCCTCCTTGTCCAGCGACTTTTCCTCGGTCAAACCCGCCCAGGCACTCAACCGGGCCTGGACTTCGTCGCGGATATTGAAGGTGAGGCGCGGAACATTGCCCAACACCACCAGCGATCGTAGCGGAGAGCCTGTTTCCAACGCGCAGAAGGCAAGCGCCAGGATCATCAGGGTGGTCATTCGCTGCTGACCATCGATGAGCTCGTAAGTCATGCTTGCGGCAGGATTGGCGTTGGATGGCACAACGCTGCTTAGCACCGTCCCGAGGAAGTAATGTGCCTGCACCGACTGGCCGTCCGTGTCCTGCTCGCTGGCTTGGATGATCTGCTCGAGCAATTCCTCCACGGCATCGGCGGGCCAGACGTAGGGGCGCTGGTAACAGGGAATGGCCAACGAAATGTCCTGCGCGCACAGCGTGGCAGCGGACTGGACATGGGACTGGACCTGGGCGTTCATCATTTACCTCCTTGGCAGGCGAGGTCATCGCAACTGATGCGTTCGATGGCACTGCGTAACTCCGCGTCATAGTCATCGGCCAGCCGCTGCGGGTCAGGCCAAGGCAGATGCAGGTTGAGCGTCGAGTCTACCGACTCCACGAAGCGCTTCTTGATGCTGTTCTTGTCCAGTTGCTCAGCACTGACCGTATAGGTGTAGGCACGTAAGTAAATCAACAGCTCTTCGTGAGTGTGGGCACTTGCGATCCAGTCCAGCAAAGAGTTGTCCCTGAGATGCGCCTGCACGCCATCTTCCCGGACGCTGACGTCCTTGATCAGGCGATAGGAGAAGATCATCCGGAACATCCACAAGCTAGCCTCAAGCAAACGGAAAGTGCCAAACTGGCTGGCGTACATCAGCAACGCACAATCAAAAGCGCGGCTGAGAAACACACTGCCGCACGCGTCATGTACCAAGCGCTTGTAGTAATAGGAGAACGTGGATTTCTTGGCCGCCTTGTCGACTTCGAGCAAAGTCTTGTGCAAGCCTTGGAAATAGGTCACAACCCGCATGGTATTGACCCCGGTGCCCAGCGGCTGGCGCATGGCATAACCCGGCTGGACAATCTGTGTTTCCTTGCCCCAGGCATCGCGGTGAACTTGCAGAGACCGATAAGCGATGTCGCCGGTGTCGGGGAGCGTGCGTTCGGCAAGCTCAGTGACGATCTGCTTGCGTTCCTGTAGCGGATCGCGATCGCTGGCGACGTTGCGCCAGCGCAAACTTTGCCAGTGCCGAGACTTCATGAAGGCCGCGACCAGCGGTTTGAGGTCGCCGAGCGACTCCCAGGTCCGGGCGAAATCGTCTTGCACTGCGACAGCAACGCTGCGCAGGTGGAAGGCTTTGACGATGTCGGCACCGCCCAGGCGCACGCCCGAGGTGTTCTGGGTTTCGAAGAAACGGTAGGCGTCGTCTTCACGTCGAGTGACGACCAGGGTCACGTTGATACGGGAGAAGTCGATCCGTGGTAGGCGTTGCTGCTCTAGCCAGCGGAGATTCAGCTGGATGCGTCGATGGCTCTCCGGCGCGTTGAACTTCAACTCGGGCGCGCCCTTCTCGCCGTGCTGAAGGTAATGCAACAAGGCAAGGCTGGTGATTCGTTGCTGTCCGTCAATGATATTGAGCAGACCGCGCTGCCGCCCGTCGCCGCCTTCCTGGTGCAAAATGATGCTGCCCAGGTAGAAATCATGCGCAGGCGCATCGCTGCTAAAAAAGCTGCGCAAATCGTCGAGCAGCCGTTCCAATTGCTCCTCGCTCCAGCGGTAGGGCCGCTGATATTCCGGCAGATGCAGCCGGCCGAAGATGACCCCACCGTCGCTGGAGGGAATGCGCTTGCCGTTGAACACATTGTCGAGGCTCGTGGAGGCGACAGCGATGCCCTCCACGTCCAATGGCAATTGGGGGGCAAGCGGCCGCTCACTCACGGCTTGATTCATACGACAGTCCTTGTAATGGATTCCGGCGGCCAGCGTCCCCGGAGAGACAACTAAAGGACGCGATAATGGCACATGGCCACTTTATTCAAAAGCGCTATCAGAGCAGCCGCACGATCCTGCTCCGCAGCGGCGGGGGACAGACTGGGATGCGCTGACTGCTGCGACGCGTAGCGACTGGTACGAGCTCAAAGCATAAGTTGCGCAAATGAGTGAGGGATTGCACGCTCTGCGCCAGCCCCACCTCCGGTGCGTCCACTGTAATCCACTCGTAGCTGCTGTAAAAACGGGTACATCTGGGGGTACAAAACCAATTTCCCATTCATAACCTTTTGATTTATATGAATGTCCAAATGTTCTTCGGCGATCCGGACAGCCTTTGAAGCCGACCGGGGTAGTTTGCGGATTTATCGACTGATGAGTGGGTGCAACCAACCTGAATGCTGGCAGTGATCGACCTGCGCTACCGCGCCGCCATCCGCGACAAGCGCCTGGGTGAACAGAATGCCTGCTACGTTTCTCCAGAGCGATCTCCATTCCCAACAGCGCTTCATCGACAAATCCCAATACCAAGCTCAGCAATGGCGTCATGATGAAACCCTGGCCGGCGCCAACCACCATCGGCACGGGAATCAACGCCGCACCCAGCAGTGATCCATCAACATGATGTTCAAAGGAGCAGGATTTCATGGCAGCACTGGATACCGTTTTTCATGACCTCCACCAACAAGGGTTGCTGATCTTGGCCAACGTGGCTGACGCTGGCGGCGCGCGCCTCGTCGAACGCCTGGGCAGCAAGGCAGTAGCCACCAGCAGCGCGGCGATGGCCTGGTCCCACGGCTACCAGGACGGCAACAAGCTTACGCTGCAGTTGCTCGGTTCCACCATCGGCTCGATGACGCGGGTACTCGGCGTACCACTGACGGTGGATATCGAAGGGGGTTACTCGGACGATCCCGAACAGGTCGCCAAAGTCGTCGAGGCCGTCATCGCTGCGGGCGCGGTTGGAATCAATATCGAAGACGGTGTGGCCGCCCCCGAGCTACTCGTACACAAGATCGACGCCGCCAGGAGGGTTGCCGACCAGCACGGGGTCAACCTGTTCGTGAATGTGCGCTGCGACGTCTACCTGAAAAACCTGGTGCCCGCCGAGCAACGCCTGGAAGAGCTCCTCAAGCGCGCCGCACGGTATGCCAACGC
Organism: Pseudomonas muyukensis; assembly: GCF_019139535.1. NCBI lineage: Bacteria > Pseudomonadati > Pseudomonadota > Gammaproteobacteria > Pseudomonadales > Pseudomonadaceae > Pseudomonas > Pseudomonas muyukensis. Next base: position 3,722,423 of record NZ_CP077073.1, read on the forward strand.
GGGCGCGAACGGATTGTTCGCCGCAGGCGTCGTTGAACCTCATGAGATCGCCGCGGTGTGCCGGGAATCAAGTTTGCCGGTCAACCTGCTCTGGCGCACAGGCCTGCCTGCCCCTGACGAGCTGCAACGCCTTGGCGTCAGGCGTCTGAGTGCCGGCTCGAGCATCGCCGAGTTCTTGTATGGCGCCATGGACGGATTGGCCCGCAGCTTCCTGGAGAGTGGGCAACTCGACACCCGTACGTTGAAGGCCCATACCTACGGGGAGCTGAACGCGTTGATGGCCCCCAAAACAACTGACCTTGCGCGTACACAAGGTCGATAGCGCTCGTCCGCGACAGGCAACGCTCGACCCAGGGCTGCCCTTCAGCAAGGGCAGCTAACGGCCACTATCAGTGGTACTTCTGGAACACCACCCCAGGCTTCGCCAGGCGGGCTGCTCATCTGATCAACCTTGCCATTTGGGCCCTCGCTCGCCCCATGACCCTAGGCTCTGTACGAAAAGCCTTGATACTCGTTCATGCTGCGTTGAAAACCGCCTCGCAATGCTCATGTACGCCAGTACACTGCGCTTGCTCGGCTGTTTTCGCCTTGCCTGACCTTCGTCTCAAGACTTTTCATACAGAGCCTAACGCCCGAAAACCATACAGGCCGTGCGCAAAAAGAAAAGGCACCCGCAGGTGCCTATCGATGTTCATCAGGGCTGGAATCGACTGCCACAGGCGTGGCATAGCCAGGTGCGGCGCCACTCTTCCAGCTTGTCATACTGAGCGACGTTGAACTTCCAGTGCCGCACAAACCCGATCACACCGACGGTGACGAGCGTGGCGCCGATGAAAAACCGGGTCCAGTCCACACCCCAGTAGGTGTTAATCAGCTTGAGGCCATCGTAGAGAATAATGGCACCGACACCGGTCATGATGACAGGGCCCAGCAGGCGTTTGCCTGGGGGCGGGCCAACACTTGCTGCCAAATCGGTCTGATGCCGCCCCGTGGTTTCGACCGTGACCGGGCCATGACTTGAGTAGGCCTGATGGGTGGCTTGGATGCGCGTTGTCCCGGCAGCGTGAATCACCGATAACAGCTGGACATTTTGACCTTGGCAGTGCGGGCAGCAGATGGCGTTGTTGCTCACCACGTATTCATTCCTTTGAAGGGTGGAAAACGCGCATTCTAAGGCATTTGCACCCATGCGCGCACTAAGCGCTGCCCCCTCGCCGCGCAGAGGGTCGATCTGCGCAGCAGTGCGGGGCAGAGTCTTGTCCGTCTCACCGCGCCAGGCAATTGCAGGCGTCAACCCAAGACATTGATACCCAAGCGCGCAGCAAGATCACTCATCTGGTCACGACTCACCTTTACACCCTCCAGGTTCACTGTTCTGAGGTCCAAGTCCCCCAGTTCGGAATCTGTCAAGTCACACCCCGTAAAATCTGCGGAGTGCCAGTCAATGGCAGTGAAATCGCCACCGGAAAGATCCGAGCCTGCAAAACTTGCCCCGGCCAGGTTGGCGCCGGTCCAGCGATTATCCCAGAGCTCGCACTTCTCCAGGTTGACTTTTGAGAAATTGGCATATGCCAAGTTACTTTTATTGATGAAGGCACTGCAAAACCAGGATTTACTGGAGATTACGTTCATGAAGCTTGCACTGCTGAAATCCGCGCCCTGCGCCTTGGATTCGCTGATTTCAAGGCCCAGCGCACTGGCAAAGTTGAAAACACAGACCGACAGGTCGCAACGTTTGAAGGACGCACCTTTTAATTTCGCGCTGCGAAAACTACAGCCCACTTCACGGTCTCGGTCATAGAAGATGCAATCGACAAACTGCGTTTCCGACAAATCAACCCTGGAAAAGTCACAATTCAGGAAGCTCACGCCCTTTATGGTTCTACCGGTGAACTCATTCAGATCGAAACGCTTGTTTTCAAACACGGGTGATTCCATAAACACACTCACATCCTTGGCATCACTACGACAAATGGCAACGCAGCGCAGGCACTAAATTTCGAACCTTAACATAGTGCAATTCAGCCATAAACCGCTCCCCCCAGCACCGTTACCGCCAAGGGAAGGACACCAGAATCTCCTGCTTGGCATTTAACAGCCACCACCGGCGGCGTGCGCTGCATCCGAGGCCAATCTGAGCACGAGGCCGCAAAGCCGGCCTAGCGCGCAAGCCCATTTGTGTGCCAAGCGAGCAAAGGTGGGCTGTGGATCAACGCACCAAGTGTTACAATCCGCCACTTCAAATCAGCGCTCAGGCGCTGGACATCCGTGAACGCCGGCAGTACGACACCCGCCACACCTACGCAACCCTGTGCCCGATGGCTGGGATGAACCGCAGCGTTCATCGCGAACCAGCTTGGCCATAGCGTCGAGATGTTGCTTTCTACCTACGCGAAATGGATCAGCTCCTCCTCGGACTGGAGGGAGCTGGAGAAGCTGCCGCCCCGAGTCGAATTGGCCCAAGACTGGCCCAAGACCGACGAGAGGGCCTAAATACACCTCTGGAACCCCCGCAGGACAAGCACTTGATTTCTACCGCTAACATCACCATGCAGTTCGGCTCCAAGCCGCTGTTCGAAAACGTCTCGGTCAAATTCAACAACGGCAACCGCTACGGCCTGATCGGCGCCAACGGTTGCGGCAAGTCGACCTTCATGAAGATCCTCGGCGGCGACCTCGAGCCGTCCGGCGGCCAGGTGATGCTCGAGCCGAACACCCGCCTGGGCAAGCTGCGCCAGGACCAGTTCGCCTACGAGGACTTCACCGTGATCGACACGGTGATCATGGGCCACGAACAGCTGTACAAGGTCAAGGCCGAGCGCGACCGCATCTACTCGCTGGCGGAGATGACCGAGGAAGACGGCATGGCCGTCGCCGAGCTGGAAACCGAGTTCGCCGAAATGGACGGCTATACCGCCGACTCCCGCGCCGGCGAGCTGCTGCTGGGCCTGGGCATCCCCCTGGAACAGCACTTCGGCCCGATGAGCGAGGTGGCACCCGGCTGGAAACTGCGTGTACTGCTGGCCCAGGCGCTGTTCTCGGACCCGGACGTGCTGCTGCTGGACGAACCGACCAACCACCTGGACATCAACACCATCCGCTGGCTGGAAACGATTCTCACGGCGCGCAACAGCACCATGATCATCATTTCCCACGACCGTCACTTCCTCAACAGCGTCTGCACCCACATGGCCGACCTGGACTACGGTGAACTGCGCCTGTTCCCGGGCAACTACGACGAGTACATGACGGCCGCGACCCAGTCGCGCGAGCAACTGCTGTCGGACAACGCCAAGAAGAAAGCGCAGATCGCCGAGCTGCAGACCTTCGTCAGCCGCTTCTCGGCCAACGCCTCGAAGGCCAAGCAGGCCACCTCGCGCGCCAAGCAGATCGACAAGATCCAGCTGGCCGAGGTCAAGCCTTCGAGCCGCGTCAGCCCGTTCATCCGCTTCGAGCAAACGAAGAAACTGCATCGCCAGGCAGTGATCGTCGAGAAGATGGCCAAGGCCTTCGACGACAAGGTGCTGTTCAAGGACTTCAGCTTCACCATCGAAGCCGGCGAGCGCGTGGCGATCATCGGCCCCAACGGTATCGGCAAGACCACCCTGCTGCGCACCCTGGTCGGCGAAATGCAGCCGGACGCGGGCGCGGTGAAGTGGACCGACAGCGCCGAGGTGGGCTACTACGCCCAGGACCACGCCCACGACTTCGAAGACGACATGACCCTGTTCGACTGGATGGGCCAGTGGACCAGCGGCGAGCAGGTGATCCGCGGCACCCTGGGGCGCATGCTGTTCTCCAACGACGAGATCCTCAAGTCGGTGAAGGTGATTTCCGGTGGTGAGCAGGGTCGCATGCTGTTCGGCAAGCTGATCCTGCAAAAACCCAACGTACTGGTGATGGACGAACCAACCAACCACCTGGACATGGAATCGATCGAGGCGCTGAACCTGGCGCTGGAAAACTACCCAGGCACCCTGCTGTTCGTCAGCCACGACCGTGAGTTCGTGTCGTCGCTGGCCACCCGCATCATCGAGCTGACCGCCGATGGCGTGGTGGACTTCAGCGGTACCTACGACGACTACCTGCGCAGCCAGGGCGTGGTGGTCTGACCTTCCCGAGGCGTTCCGCGCCCCGCAGGAATCGGCCTTGCCGGCTCCTGTGGGGCTTGCTCGGGCTCGAGGGCTGAGCGGCTAGATAGTTAGCCTGCTTTCTTTTGCCTCGCGCAGCGGCCATGATGGACACAGCCCACCGCCCGCCCGCGAACGAGCCCATGACCACGCCCCACAGCACCCCCGGCATCACCCGGCAGATCCTCTCGATCGTCTTCTACACCTTCATCGCCTTCCTGTGCATCGGCCTGCCGATCGCGGTATTGCCCAGCCACGTGCATGATCAACTCGGCTTCGGCGCGGTCATTGCCGGCCTGACCATCGGCTTGCAATACCTGGCCACCTTGCTCAGCCGGCCCTTTGCCGGGCGCGTGGCCGACACCCTGGGCGGCAAGCGTGCCATCCGCTACGGCTTGTACGGTATTGCCGGCTGCGGCCTGCTCACCCTGTTCTCGGCCTGGGTCCAGGCCCTGCCCTGGCTGAGCCTGGCGCTGCTGTTGGGCGGGCGCCTGCTGCTGGGCATCGCCCAGGGGCTGATCGGGGTGGCGACGCTGAGCTGGGGCATCGGCCAGCTAGGCGCGCAACACACGGCGCGGGTCATCTCATGGAACGGTATCGCCTCCTATGGCGCCATCGCCATTGGCGCGCCGGCGGGGGTGCTGCTGGTGGATGCGCTGCACTTCGCGGTGCTGGGCCCTGCCCTGCTGGTGCTGGCGCTGCTGGCCCTGGCGGCGCTGCGCAGGCGCCCGGATGCCGAGGTGCTGCGCGGCGAGCGCCTGCCGTTCTGGTCGGCCTTCGCCCGGGTGGCACCCTGCGGCCTGGGGCTGACCCTGGCGTCGATCGGTTATGGCACCCTGACCACCTTCGTCACCCTCTATTACCTGGAGCGCGACTGGGTTGGCGCGGCCTGGTGCCTGAGCGCCTTCGGCTTGTGCTTCATCGTTTCGCGGCTGCTGTTCGTCAACGCGGTCAACCGCTTTGGCGGCTACAACGTCGCCATCGCCTGCATGAGCACCGAGGCCCTGGGCCTGACGCTGCTATGGCTGGCGCCAACGCCGCTGTGGGCGATGCTCGGTGCCGGGCTGACCGGGTTCGGCCTGTCGCTGGTGTACCCGGCGCTGGGCGTCGAGGCGATTCGCCAGGTGCCGAGCAGCAGCCGTGGGGCCGGCCTGGGCGCCTATGCGGTTTTCTTCGACCTGGCCTTGGCCATTGCCGGCCCGGTGATGGGCGCGGTGGCGGTACACCTAGGGTACGCCTCGATCTTCTGCGTCGCCGCCCTGCTCGCGCTGTCAGGGGTTGCGCTGAGCTTGTGGCTGGCCCGGCGCAGCCAGCGCGGCTGAACGCTCGGCAGGCACCGGCGCGCCCAGGGCCTGGCTGAAGAACGCCGTGGTTGCGCTGCGCAACGAGCGATGGATATGCCGGCGGTCGACACCCTCGGCATCCTTGCACAGCACCGGCATGCGCTGGTGCTGCTCGGCATCGCAGGGCGCCATGAACACGAAGTGCCCGGCCCCCGACAGCAGCCGGTAATCGGGGCTGACCGGCAGCTTGCGCGCCAGGGCGTCGGCGTTGTGCTCCAGGGCCAGCAACTGGTCGCGATCACCGCTGTAGATCAACGCCGGCACCTGCACGCCGGCCAGGGCGTGGCGCCCGAACATCAGGCTCAGCGGCGCCATCAACATCACCGCCCCGACCCGGGGGTCGGCCCGTGGCACCAGTTCGCTGTGGTCGGCAATCAGCACGCCATGGGTCTTGCAGGCATCGCCATCGCCCGGACGGGCCTCGCAGTAGCGGCGCAGACGTTCGAGGTCAGGCCTGGCGCCGGACAGGATCAACGCGGTTTCGCCCCCGGCCGAATAACCGATCACCCCGACCTTGCCGTCGTTCAGGTAAGGCGCGAGCAAGGCATCGGCACGCGCCGCGGTGATCGCGGCGCTTATCTGCAAAGGTCGGCCATAGAGGTTGCTGAGGGTGCCCAGACGACTGTGGTCGCGGCTGTTGTCACCGGGGTGGATCACCGCCACCACCACGAACCCCTGGCGTGCCAGGCCATTGGCCAGGTCGTGCAGGGCCATCGGGCTGCCGGTATTGCCGTGGGAGATCACCAACAGCGGGAACTGGCCCATGGCCACCGGAGCCTCTTCGGCGACCTGGGTCTGGTAGCCCTCGATCCGCACGTTGCGCACCTGGCCATTGGCCGGATAGAACACCAGCGCCTGCATGGGCCGCGCGTCGACCGGGTCGGCCAGGGTCAGACGGTGCAAGCCGGCCACCCATGGCGCCGCGTCGGCGCGGGCCAACAGGCCGGCGAGCAGCAACAGGGCCATCAGGGTGCGGGTTCGGTTCATCACGGTGCGTCAGGCGGGCAGCGGTATGGGTCAGCATAGAAGCCACTGCGCCGCGGCCACATGAAAACTGAATGAAAAAAGCCGACTGGCGCACGGGGCGCCAGTCGGCTTGCTTGCTGCAGGGCGGGTTCAGGCAGCGGCGAACAGTTCACCGGCAATCTGCGCCTGGGCGGCGTCGATGGCCTTGGCGCGGTGCTCGGGGCCGTAGGCCAGGCCGTGGGCACGGACGATTTCCAGGTCGCTGATACCGATGAAACCGAGGAACACCTTGAGGAAGTCCTCATGGCCGACACCGGTCGGCTGGCCCTGGTGCAGACCACCGGCGGTGGACACCAGGATCACCTTCTTGTCGCCGCACAGCCCTTCAGGGCCGGCTTCGGTATAGCGGAAGGTCTTGCCGGCGACGGCCACGCGGTCGATCCAGGCCTTGAGCTGGGTCGGCACGGTGAAGTTGTACATCGGCGCGCCAATCACCACCGCGTCGGCGGCCAGGAACTCTTCCAGGGTTTCGGCGCTGAGCTTGGCTTCGTGGGCCTGGGCGGCGTCGCGCATTTGCTCGGGGGTGCCGGCGGCCACCAAGGTGGCGGCGGAGAAATGGCTGATGGCGTCGGCGGCCAGATCACGGTAGACCACCTCGATGCTCGGATCTGCGGCTTTCCAGGCGTCGACCACTTCGCGGCTCAGTTGGCGGGAGGCGGAATTGTCGCCCAGGATGCTCGAATCGATATGCAACAGTTTCATGGGACTCTCCTGTGAATGAAGACCGCGGCGCTGGGCGATCAGGTTGGAGAGAATCCTACCGATACAGCGAATGGCTGATAAGTCAGCAAAAATGCGTTAGTTTGTTCCACTGATGGAACAATGAGACCGCCATATGCAAGACCTCAACGACCTGTTCTACTTCGCCCGGGTGGTCGAAGCCGGTGGTTTCGCCGCCGCCGGGCGCCAGCTGGGCATCCCCAAGTCGCGGCTGTCGCGGCGCATCGCCGAGCTCGAAGAGCGCCTGGGCACCCGCCTGCTGCAACGCACCACCCGCCAGCTCAAGCTCACCGCGGTGGGCGAACGCTACCTGAGCCACTGCCAGGCCATGCTGCTGGAGGCGGAAATGGCCGACGAAGTGGTGGCGAGCATGTCCAGCGAACCCCGCGGCCGCCTGCGGGTGTCCTGCCCGGTGGCCCTGGCCCATGCCTTCCTGCCGGATGTCATCAGCCGCTTTCTGGCCCAGTACCCCCAGGTGCAACTGGACATGGTACTGCTCAACCGTCGCGTCGACCTGATCTCCGAGGGCATCGACGTGGCCCTGCGGGTACGCGACCTGGGCGATGAAGACCCGGCGCTGGTCACCCGCCGCCTGCGCCAGGCGCAGATGCAACTGGTGGCGGCACCGGGCTTTGCCGAGCATGTCCGCGAGCCGGCGCAACTGGCGACATTGCCCGTGCTGGGGGCGACCGAGGCCGACCGCCTGGTGCATTTTCGCCTGTTCGGCCCTGGCGGCCGTGAACAGGAAGTGGCGTTGGAACCGCGCCTGGCCATCGATGACTTTGTCGTGCGCAACGCCGCGGTACGCGCGGGCCTGGGCTTCACCGCCCTGCCCAGCATGTTTTGCGAGGAGGAGCTGGCGCGTGGCGAGTTGGTGCGCCTGCTGCCAGACTGGTCGCTGCCGGGCGGCTACCTGCAGGCGGTTTACCCGCACCGGCGTGGGCTGCTGCCGGCGGTCAGGGTATGGATCGACCACCTGGCGGCTTCGTTCGAGGCGTGTGGAGAGCGTTATGTCTGAGCACAGGATGACGGCAGAACAGGTCGCAGCCTTCTGCCTGGCCCTGCCTGGGGCGCAAGAGGACTACAAATGGGGCGGCATACGAGTGTTCTCGGTGGCCGGCAACAAGATGTTCGCGATCCAGGGCCTGAGCGGCGACGGGCTGGCGTTCAAGGTGGCCGACGAGCTGTTCCTGGGCTATTGCGACCGCCCGGGGATACGCCCGGCGCCCTACCTGGCGCGGGCCAAGTGGGTCAGCCTGGAACAGCCCTACCCCATGGCCCGGGAAGAAATGAGCGACTTGCTGCGCCGCTCGCACCAGCTGGTGGTGCGGCGCTTGCCCAAGCGGCGGCAGGTGGGGTTGCTGCTGGACTGATGTACTGCAAGTGAAGGCATGGGGTCAGAACCATTGCCCCAGCCAACGGCCATCCAGTAGCAGGTGATCGATCCAGAACAGCTGGTGCACCGCAACAATGGCCCAGAACACCAGCTGATAAGACAGCTTGCGGGTCTTGTGGCGCAACAGCTGCTGGGCCAGCAATGCCCCAGGCCAGCCCCCCAGCAGCTCGCTGGCATGCAACACCTTTTCCGGCGTACGCCAGGCCTGGGTGCGTGCCTGCTGCTTGTCCTGCCAATACAACAGCAGGCTGATCACGCTCACTGCCGGATACAGCGCCAACGGCAACCACGACTGGCCGCTGAGGCCCATCTGCAGGCCTCCCAGCAACGGCAACAGGCACAGCCCCGCCAATATCAGCAACTTCAGGCGCGCATTGCGCACGCCCTGGGCCTCTACCCGGCCCTCTGCCCGTGCCCGCGCCATCAGCCGTGCGCCGTCGCCCAATCGACCCAGCCAAACTCCCAGGTGGCCAGGATCAGCAAGCCAAAGGCAATGCGGTACCAGGCAAATACCGCGTAACTATGGTTGGCAATGAACTTGAGCAGTCCGCGCACGGCAATCATGGCGAAGATGAACGACACCACGAAGCCCAGGGCGAACACCGGCAAGTCGCCGGGCTGGAACAGCTCGCGGTACTTGTACCCCGAGTACACCGCCGCGCCGACCATGGTCGGCATGGCCAGGAAGAACGAGAACTCGGTGGCGGCCTTGCGCGACAGGCCGAACAACAGGCCGCCGATGATGGTCGAGCCCGAGCGGGAGGTCCCCGGAATCATCGCCAGGCACTGGATGAAACCGATCTTCAAGGCATGGCTCCAGCGCATCTCGTCGACATGGTCGACTTCCACCCGGTGCTCGCGCCGCTCGGCCCACAGCATGATCACGCCGCCCACCACCAGCGCGGCCGCCACCGTGACCGGGTTGAACAGGTACTCATGAATCAGGTCGGCGAACAGCACGCCCAACACCACCGCCGGCAGGAAGGCGATCAGCAGGTTGGCGGTGAAACGCCGCGCGGGGGCCTGCGTCGGCAGGCCGACCACGACATCGAGGATCTTGCGCCGAAACTCCCACACCACCGCCAGGATCGCGCCCAGCTGGATGATGATGTTGAACGCCATGGCGCGTTCACCGCCAAAGCCAATCAGGTCGGCAACGATGATCTGGTGCCCGGTACTGGAAATCGGCAAAAACTCCGTCAGGCCCTCGACCACGCCCAAGATGATTGCCTGCAAGGCACTCCAAAAATCCATCAATCCCCCAAGTGCGACGCTGCGCGTGGCAGGCCGCTTATTTTGATTTATCTACAGGTGCCGCACGCGGCGACGCTGTTTTACAGCGACAGTTGGTCCAGAAGCCAGCTGAAAAGTTCAGCGGCCTAAAGGTTTCATCTGGCGCGGCCGAAATCTTATCAGAGCCAGTGTTGCAGCTCCTGTATTACCTGCAACATGGCTTGTCAGGTTTTACCCATTAGCCGTTGGTCGTGTGGGGGCCGATGGCAAAGCATGCTTGGATGCAGTCGAAAAAAAGAACAAGACTGGAGTAACGCATCATGAAGACCCTGAGGTCGATGTCGATCAGCCGCCGCCTGTGGCTGATCCTGCTGGTGGCGGTTGCCATGCTGGTGGTACTGGGCCTGTTGCTGTTGCGCCAGCTGCATGGCGACCTTTACCAGGCCAAGGCCGAGAAGACCCGCCACGTGGTGCAGACCGCCGCCGGCGTGCTGGCCTACTACCAAGGCCTGGAAGCCGCCGGCAGCCTGACCCGCGAGGCCGCGCAGCAGCAGGCCCTGCAGGTGGTGCGCGGGCTGCGCTACGACCACAACGACTATTTCTGGATCAACGACCTGCAGCCGAAGATGATCATGCACCCGGCCAATCCCAAGCTCGATGGCCAGGACCTGTCGGCGATCCGCGACCCCGACGGTTTTGCCGTGTTCAACGAAATGGTCGCCCTGGCCCGGAGCCAGGACGCAGGCGCGGTCGACTATCGCTGGCCCAAGCCCGGCGCCAGCGAACCGGTGGCCAAGACCTCCTACATCCAGCTGTTCAAGCCCTGGGGCTGGATCATCGGCTCGGGGGTGTACATCGACGATGTGCAAGCCGAGTTCGCCCGCCAGTTGCGCGATGCCTCGCTGGTCGGCCTGGCCATTGCCCTGGCGATGGCCCTGCTGGTGATGCTGATCGCCCGCAGCATCGCCCGCCCGCTGCAAGAGGCGGTACACGCCATGGGCACCATCGCCAGCGGCGAAAGCGACCTGACCCGGCGCCTGGACACCCACGGCCGTGACGAGATCACCCACCTGGGCGAGCACTTCAACCGGTTCAACGGCAAGTTGCAGGGGGTGATCGGCCAATTGCAGGGGGCCGCCCATGCCCTGGCCGAGTCTGCCGGGCATGTCGGCGACAACGCCGGCGCAGCCCAGGCCCGCAGCGCCCAGCAGTCGCTGCAGATGGACCAGGTGGCCACTGCCGTCAACGAAGTCACCTACGCCGTGCACGACGTGGCCAAGCACGCCGAGCAGGCCGCCAGTGAAATGCGCAATGCCCAGGCCCAGGTCGGCCATGGCCAGCAGGCGATCCATGGCAGCCTGCAACAGATCGACCGGCTCTCGGCGACCATCGACCAGGCCGTGCAGGTGATCCGCGAGCTGGCCAGCCACAGCACCAAGATCGGCGGGGTGCTCGAGGTGATCCGCTCGATCGCCGAACAGACCAACCTGCTGGCTCTCAACGCCGCCATCGAGGCGGCCCGTGCCGGCGAACAGGGCCGTGGCTTCGCCGTGGTCGCCGACGAAGTGCGCCTGCTGGCCCAGCGCACGGCCCAGTCGACCGCCGAGATCCAGACCATGATCGAGCACCTGCAAGGGCAATCGGAGGCAGCGGTGCGCGCCATCGACACCAGCAGCGAGGCTTCGCGCCAGACCGTCGAGCAGGCCCGCGAGGCCGGCAGCAGCCTGGATGCCATCAGCCAGGCCCTGGGCAACCTCGGCGCGCTCAATGCCTCGATCGCCAGTGCCACCTTGCAGCAATCCCATGTGGTCGAGGAGATCAACCGCAACGTCACCGAAACCGCCGACCTGTCGCAGCAGACCGCCGAAGCGGCGCGCCAGTCCAGTGATGCGGGCAGTGCCCTGGCACAGTTGAGCGAGGAACTGGAGCAGTTGCTCAAGCAGTTCAAGGTGTAGCGCGGGGCAGGCTCGCTGCATGAGGCGCGCCCTGCCCGCACACCGCCGATGAAGCGACTTCGCTTGAAGCCTGTCGCTTGAAGCTTGTAGCATCGCCCCCTTTCCCAGCCCAAGGATCGCCGATGTCCGGCCTCGAACTCTTCGCCGCCGCGCTCGGCGTCATCGCCGTCTGGCTCACCGTCAAGCAGAACCCCTGGTGCTGGCCCATCGGCCTGGTGATGGTGGTGCTGTACAGCTGGATCTTCTACGAAGTGAAGCTGTACTCGGACATGCTCCTGCAACTGGTCTACGCCGTGCTGCAGCTGTACGGCTGGTGGCAATGGACCCGTCCGGACCGGGTCGAGGACGCCCGCCAGGTGAGCCGCCTGGCCGCCGCGCCGCTGCTCAAGGGCCTGGCGGCGGGCCTGCTGGCCAGCCTGCTGCTGGGCGCCGGCATGGCCCACTGGACCGATGCCGCGCAACCCTGGCTGGATGCCGCCCTCACCGGCTTCAGCCTGGTGGCGCAGCTGTGGATGGCGCAGAAGCGCCTGCAATGCTGGGCCCTGTGGGTAGTGCTGGACGTGATCTTCGTCGGCCTGTTCCTGTACAAGGGGCTGTACCTGACCGCCGCCCTGTATGCCTTGTTCACCCTGATCGCGGTGCGCGGCTGGCTGGAGTGGCGCCGCGACCCGGCGCTGGTCGCGGCATGAAGGTCCTGGTGCTGTGTGGCCCGGAATCCAGCGGCAAGAGCTGGTTGGCCGGCGAGATCCAGGCCCACTTCGGCGGCGTGCTGGTGGGTGAGTACGTGCGCCACTTCATGGAACGCGAGCAGCGTGACACCTGCTACGCCGACATCCCCAGCATCGCCCGCGGCCAGCTCGACTGGGAAGACCAGGGCCGGGCCCAGGCGCCGCAGCTGCTGATCCTCGACACCCACCTGCTGAGCAATATCCTCTGGAGCCGCGCGCTGTTCCAGGACTGCCCCGCCTGGCTCGAGCAAACCCTCGCCGCCCGGCATTACGACCTGCACCTGCTGCTGCGCCCGGAGGGCGTCGAGTGGATTGGCGACGGGCTGCGCTGCCAGCCGCAACTGGAAGAGCGCCAGGCGTTCTTCGACGACAGCCTGGCCTGGTTGCAACGCCATCGGCAGAGCGTGCAGATCATCGAGGGCGACTGGGCGCAGCGCAGCGCCGTGGTGCTGCAGGCGGTACAGCGGCTGCTTGATGGCAAACAGCCACACTGCCCCACCGAGTGTTAGCCTGCCGTTACACGCCGCCGCGCCCCACCCCCCGTGTTTGCGGGCCCAGCGCCGAATCTGGGGAGAGTGTCTCAGGCGCGCAACAGCTTTGTGAAAACCTCGTGGATTCCCCGTCAATGCCGGGTTTGCCGACGGTCCCCGCGTGGGTTTGTCTCAGCACTGATACAACGAAAAGCCGGCGCGGCCAGTCACACCGCGCAACCCTCTGATTCAACAGCACTAACAAAAAGCGGCACACCTTCTGCTCTGCTCTTGGCAACGCGCGGCGCCAGGCCGACACGCCAAAGAAGGAATTGCCATCGTGGGGAAACCAGACAAAGGCATCTACCGCCTCCTGCTGCTCGGCTGCGCACTGGGTTCGAGCTTCGCCCTGCCAGTGCAGGCCGACAACGGCATCGTCGTCATCACCCGTGAAGTCCAGGTACGCCATGCCATCCGCCCGCCAGTGATCCCCGACCCCAACCCGGTCACCGTCAACACCAATCCCTCGGCGCAGATCCTGCGCCAGACCAACGAACTGAGCGACGGCGACTTCGCCGGCATCAGCAGCGGCGCGGGCATCAATTCGCTGATCACCCAGCAGACCAGCAACCTCGGCACCAGCATCAACACCCAGACACAACTGCCGAACATTGCCGGCGGCCGCGGCTCGGGCTCGGCTGGCAATGGCATCGCCAACATGGTCAATTCCAACGTCCAGCAAGGCCTGGGCGCGCTGAAGATCCTCAACGGAGGCCAGTGACATGAGGCGCTCGCTGCTGATGCTCGTCACCCTGTGCAGTGCTTCGGTCTTGGCCCAACCGCCGGTGGTCAACAACGCCACCATCGACAGCTCCGGCGCCCGCTACCAGGGCAACCTGGGGGTCAACCAGGCTGCCGGCGACCAGCAGCAGCAGGTCAACGCGCGGGCCATCGCCATCGGTCATGACGCCAACGCCAGCACCCAGATCCGCCAGCGCTCGCGCAGCCTGGTCGACCCGGCGCTCGACGCCCAGGCGAGCATCCAGGGCAACGCCTTCAGCCAGGGCAACGGCATCCTCGGGGTCAACCAGAGCGCCGGCGCCAGCAACCAGCAAGCCAACGCACTGCGCATCAGCGTCAGTGCCCAGCCACAAAGCATCGACGACAGCGTCCTTCTGCAACAGAACGTGGCGCTGCTCAACAGCTCGGATTCAACCGCCCCGACACCCGGCCATCGCCAGGTCAGCACCAGCGACCAGGCATTCACCGGTAGCCGTGGCGTGGTGCAGTTGAATCAGAGTGCCGGGGTGGGCAACCGAACGGCCAACACCCTGAGCATCCGGGTCGCTGACTGACCCAAACCTGCAAGACAACACTTAACCTAAGAAAAGTACGGAGAATCACCATGAAACCCTCGATGGCACTCAAGCCTCTGGTTTTCGCAATCGCTGCGATCATGGCTGTAGCTGTACAAGCTGGGCAGAACGACCGGCGTGGCAATGACCACCATAATGGCCACCATAACAATGGTCACCACACCCCTCCTCCGACCAAGATCCCTGTGTATGCCACCGCCAATGCCTGGGACAAGCAAAGCAGCACTGGCAACCGCATCCGCAACGAAGGGACTGTCAACGAAGCTGAAATGAGCAGCTCGGCCTCCGGCACCAGCGGCAACGTGGGTGTCAACGTGGCGGCCGGTGCCGGCAACCAGCAGGACAACGCCGCCGCCATCGCCAATGCCGGCGCCGACTCCAGCCTGGACAACAGCTTCGTGTTCGGCTCCGCCTCGGCCACCGCCGATGTGCGCCAATACAGCAACAACAACCGGGTCGACAACTACGGCACCACCAACTCCGGCATCATGAGCGGCTCGGGCAACAACGGCAGCGGCAACATGGGCATCAACGTGGCCGGTGGCGATCTCAACCAGCAGAAAAACACCATGGCCATTGCCAACTCCAATGCGCCACTGGGCAACGCCACCGCCACCGCCTCGGCCGACCAGAACGGCCCAGGCCTGACCGTGAACAACAACGCCGACCGCACCTACCGGGTCGACACCCTGTCGTTCACCACCACCAAGTCCGGCAGCGCCTCGTACAACAAGGACTCGGACTACAGCAAGGACAGCAGCGCCTCGTCGAGCTGGGAAGCGGCCGGTGCCAACAGCTGGAGCGCCAATGGTTCCAACAGCGCCAACGCCAGCGGCTCGCATAACCGTGACTCGAGCTCGTCGGCCAACGGCTCGTTCAACGCCTCGCTGGAAGCTTCGGCAGACGGCAGCGTGACCCGCACCCAGGACTTCGGTCGCCACGAGCGCAGCCGCACCGACTCGTTCGATGCCTCGCTCAACGCCTCGATCGACGCCTCGTATGAGAAGTCGCACGAGAAGTCCTCCAGCTCCTCGTTCGAGAAGGCCTACGACTCTTCGTTCGAGAAAGCCTACGACTCCTCGTACGAGAAGTCGGGCAGCGCGGCCAACGAGTCGTCCAAGTCGGGTTCGAAGAGCTTCAGCGAATCCAGCTCGTATGACCTGAGCAATACCGTGTCGTTCCAGGTCCTGACCCCGACCGGCTGGGCCAACCCTGTGACCAACACCGCCACCCTGAGCGGCTCGGTCAACGGTGGCAGCGGCAACCTCGGTGTCAACGTGGCTGCCGGTGTCGGCAACCAGCAGAGCAACTCGCTGGCCATCTCCAACACCTCGTTCTGAGTGCAATGCCCATGAGGCCCCCTTCGGGGGGCCTTTCTTCGAACAGGACCAGGAGGCACCGAGCATGCGTATGATCGCCCTGGCGTTTGTGCTGTGCATGGCCAGTTACAGCGAGGCGGCGCAAATGCCGCTTTCGGTGTTGCCGGGGGGCGCGGTGATCTACAAGCCTATCCAGAGCATCCGCGAGCGCAAGTTCGCCGACCTGGTGCAACAGAAAACCGACTTCAGTTGCGGCGCCGCGTCGCTGGCAACCATCCTGCGCCAGGCCTACTGGCTGGATGTAAACGAGGAGCAAGTGATCGAAGGCATGCTGGCCCACGCCGACCAGGACCTGGTCCGCGTCCAGGGCTTCTCCATGCTCGACATGAAGCGCTACGTCGAAAGCCTGGGCATGCGCGCGCGCGGCTACCGAGTGGCCGCCGAGACCCTGACCAGCGTGCGCATCCCGGTGGTGGTGCTGATGGACATCCGCGGCTACAAGCATTTCGTGGTCCTGCAGCGCGTAGACAAAGGCTGGGTATACATCGGCGACCCGGTGCTCGGTCACAAGCGCTACAAGGTCGAGGATTTCCTCAAGGGCTGGAACGGCATCATCTTCGCCGTGATCGGCCAGGGCTACGACAAGGCCAACGCCTTGCTCGACCCGCCGTTGCCCCTGAGCGCCAGGGACAGGGTCAACCGCTTCACCCCGGTCAAAGATGCCGAACTGATCGACTTCGGCTTCATCCGCAGCGATTTCTTCTAATGACAATCGAGCACGACGCTCCGGGAGCATCCGATGAAGACCCCAGCCTGGCTCACCCTGATCTGCCTGGCCGCCGCCCTGCCGGTCCAGGCAGAAACGTTCAAGCCCATTGAACTCAAAGACCAGGAGCTGGCGAACCTGCGCGGGCGCTACGTGATGCCCGGGCGCATCGTCAGCTTCGGCATCGTCATGTCCACCACCTGGCAGAACGCCAATGGCGATGTCATTGGCGCGACGTCCTCCATGCAGGTCCAGCAGACCACCATCAAGCCGCAGTTCTACGTCTCGATGATCGACAAGAAGGGCTCCGGCCTGGGCAACGCCGAAGGCCGCGGCACCGTCACCGGCGGCGGCGGCCTGGGCACCAGCGAAGGTGTCACCCAGGTGGTCAGGGCGGCCGGCGACAACAACACCGCCTACAACAACGTCGATATCAACGTGAGCAAGGCCAGCCAGGCGCCGGACACGCCGCAGCAGGGCCAGGTGCTGGCCGCCGGCACCACGTTGGTGGGGGCCAATGGCGCCGGCTCGCTGAGCGTCTCCGCCAGCGGCGGCGGCGTGCAGCTCAATGTGCTGGCCAACAATAACCAGGGCAGCAGCCTGCAGCGCATCGCCCAGGGCGGCTTGCTGCAGAACGCGACGCTGCTTGGCGATGGCAACCGGGTCAGCAACCTCACCTCGCTCAACGTGGTGCTGCGCGACAATATGGCCGCCACTTCGCTGAACGGCAATCTTGACCAGCTCAAAGGGCTTCGCGGCTTCGGATACTGATCTACGCTGACGTTCATCGTATGTTGTCTGAAGGGACGGCTAACCCATGCACCGATCGTTGACGTTCAGCGCTGTAGTCTGTTTGAGTACGCTGGCCCCCGCCACCGCGCTGTATGCAGCCGCGGACCCTACGGTCGAGGCGCTCAAGCAGGAGCTTCGCGAGCTGAAGCAGCGCTACGAAGCCCAGCAGAACGCCCTGATGGTGCTCGAGCAACGCGTGCGCCAGGTCGAGGAGGCCCCCGCGCTGGCGCCGCCCAAGCGCCTGGTGCGCTCGCCCTCGTCGCCGGCCAAGGGCGCCGAAACCGTGGCCACGGCCAATGGCGGCAGCTCCTACGGCCAGTCGCTCAAGGAAGACTCGGAACCTGCGCAAAGCGTTTCCAACCTGTACGACGAGGCCAGTGGGTTCTTCGGCGGCGGCAAGTTCAGCGTCGAGACCGGCCTGACCTATACCCACTACGACACCCGGGCGCTGACCCTCAATGGTTTCCTGGCGCTGGATTCGATTTTCCTCGGCAACATCAACATCGACCGCATCAAGGCCGATAACTGGACGCTGGACCTGACCGCCCGCTACAACATGGACCAACGCTGGCAGTTCGACATAAACGTACCGATTGTCTACCGCGAAACGACCTATTCGTCAGGTGGTGTCAGTGGTTCCGGCACCAACGCCTCGGATGCCTCGGTCACCCGGGATCCCGCCATTGGCGATGTCAACGTGGGGGTCGCCTACAAGTTTCTCGATGAGTCGGAAAACTGGCCGGACGCGGTGGTCACGCTACGGGTCAAAGCCCCCACGGGCAAGGACCCTTATGGCATCAAGCTGATCCAGGACCCCACCAACGACAACCTCGCGGTACCCGAAAGCCTGCCCACCGGCAACGGCGTCTGGGCGATCACCCCAGGGATTTCGCTGGTCAAGACCTTCGACCCCGCCGTGCTGTTCGCCAGCCTGTCCTATACCTACAACGTGCAGGACTCGTTCAGCGATGTCAGCCCCCAGGTGAACAGCAAATTGAAGGGCGATGTCAAGCTGGGGGACTCCTGGCAAATCGGCGGCGGTATCGCCTTCGCCCTGAACGAACGCATGAGCATGTCGTTCTCGGTCACCGACCAGTTCGCCAGCAAGAGCAAGATCAGACCCGACGGCCAGGACTGGCAGTCGATCACCAACAGCGACTACAACGCCGCGAACTTCAACGTCGGCCTGACCTTCGCCGCCACCGACAACCTGACCATCGTGCCCAACCTGTCCATCGGACTGACCGAGGATGCCCCCGACTTCTCGTTCAGCCTGAAATTCCCCTACTACTTCTGAGCCTGCCCCGCGCCGGCCCCGCTTTGCGGGGCCGGCGTTTCGTAACCAGCCTTGTCCTACAGCACCTTCGTACGCCCAGCCTGATATCATCCAGCAGATTTGTGTGACGGTTTGATGGCAAGAAGGAATGCTGCAGTGAGAAATTTGCTTGACCACCCTCGGGCCCGGCTGATCGCCCTGGCCAGCCTGGTGCTGGTCATCCCCCTGTGCGCACGTGCGCTGCTGGGCTGGTCGGACCCGCTCGGTTACCTCTCGGACCTGGCCATCGGCGCCCTGCTGCTGCTCCTGTTGCAGCGCTGCCCGCTGTGGCTGGCGCTGCCGCTGCTGCTGGCCTGGGGCGGGCTGATGATCGCTTCGGCCGAACTGGTCAGCGCCGTGGGCCGCCTGCCCAACCAGGCCGATCTCACCTACCTGTTCGACCCGCAGTTCATGGAAAACTCCACCGGTGGCAGCCTGGCGCAGCCCTGGCTGCCGTGGTTGCTCGGTGGCGCGCTGCTGGCCTGGCTGGCCAGCGCCTGGCGCGCGCGCCAGCAACGCCCCGCCGCCTTGCCGCGCAAGGCCTGGGTGCTGCCGGCGGTGTTGCTGGCCGCCCACTGGGGCAGCCAGCAACTGGCGCCATCGGACGCCGACCAATGGCGCCAGTACAACCTGCCTCACCAGTTGCTGGCCGCCGCCACCGGCACGCTGCAACACCGCGCCCAGGTGCTGGTGGCCGGCGAAACACCGGTGACGCCGCTGCCGATCAACGGCCTGACCCAGGCCGACCTCGATGGCCGCCGCCTGCTCGACGGCCCCGGCGCGGCCCGCAACCTGCTGGTGATCACCGTCGAAGGCATCCCTGGCGCCTATATCCGCAGCAACCGCCAGGCCATCGGCAGCCGCTTCGACGACGAGTTGATGCCCAACCTCAGCCGCTGGGCCGAGCGCGGCATGAACACCCCCGACTACGTGCTGCATACCCACCAGACCATCCGCGGCCTGTACGCGATGCTCTGCGGTGACTACGACAAACTGGCCAACGGCACGCCCAAGGGCGTCGAGCTGCTGACCCAGGACCTGCGCAACCAGTCCTGCCTGCCGGCGCAGCTGCGCCAGGCCGGGTTCGCCACCCACTACCTGCAAGGCGCCGGCCTGCGTTTCATGGCCAAGGACCGGATCATGCCGCACATCGGCTTCGAGGCGGTGCACGGCCTGGAGTGGTTCGCCAACGACAACTACCTGGAGTTCCCCTGGGGCAAGGACGACCGGGCCTTCTTCGAAGGCGCGCTGGATTATGTCGGCGAGCTGCGCAAGCAGCCGCAACCCTGGATGCTGACCCTGCTCACGGTCGGCACCCACCAGCCCTACTCGGCCCCCGAGGCCTACCTGCAACGCCATGCCACCGCCAAGCAGGCCGCCGTGGCCTATCTGGACGACGCCCTGGGCAGCTTCCTCGACAGCCTCGAACGCCAAGGCGTGCTCAAGGACACCCTGGTGGTGGTCACCTCGGACGAATCCCACGGCATCGATGGCGTGCGCCTGGCCTCGGCCTGGGGCTTCAACCTGACCCTGGCCCCGGAACAGGCCCAGTTGCCGCACCTCAAGCGCGGCACCTATGGCCATGTCGACCTGAGCACCTCGCTGCTCGACTACTTCGCCCTGCCGATCCCGGCGGCGCTGGGTGGCCGCTCGTTGTACCGCGACTACGAAACCGGCCGCGAGATGATTTCCTACACCAACGGCGTGCTGCGCTACCACGATGGCCAGGGTACGTTCAGCGAGTGCGACTTCCAGCAACGCTGCCGGCGCTACGCCAGCGAGGGTTTCATTGCCGCGCAGGCCAAGTACCTGGGGCGCGGCGCCGACAGCGTCGGCCCGCAGATCAGCCTGCTGGCCGCGACCCTGGACCAGTCCTTGCTGCAAACGCCGCTCAACCTGCGTTACCAGTTCGGCGGCCCGTCGCCCATTGCCCTGCAGGCCCGCATCCGCGACGACTGGGCCGACAACCTGATCGGCGCGCAGTATCTGGAAATGCCGCAAGGCACCCGCACCAAGGTGCGCTTGAAGGTCCGCGCCCTCGACCCGCGGCATGAGGCCTACATTCAGCTCAAGGCCAAGGAACTGGAGCAGGATGTCCAGCTGGGCCTGCCCGAGCAGATGCGGGTTAGCGCCGACCAGCCGCTGGAAATGGAGTTCGATTTCGACAACCCGACCGTGCGCAAGGCGTTTTCCTTCCACTTGCTGGGTTACGGCGGCGGTGAGGTCGAGGTGAGTGATTTCAGCGTGATCACCGCCGTGCCGGGTGAAGAGGAGTTACCCGAGGATCTGCTCGACGCCCCTATCGCCCACTCGAGCTGAGCGGCCGTTACCGGCGATGCCGGTGTTCGCCGGCAAGCCGGCTCCTACCCTGATTGCGACCTGCCTGGCCCGTAGCCAGCTTGCTGGCGAACCAGGCGCCGCGGTGCTTGGCACCGGCTGTGCCGGTGTTCGCCGGCAATGCCGGCTCCTACCCTGATTGCGACCTGCCTGGCCCGTAGCCAGCTTGCTGGCGAACCAGGCGCCGCGGTGCTTGGCACTCCTACCCTGATTGCGACCTGCCTGGCCCGTAGGAGCCAGCTTGCTGGCGAACCAGGCGCCGCGGTGCTTGGCACCGGCTGCGCCGGTGTTCGCCGGCAATGCCGGCTCCTACCCTGATTGCGACCAGCCTGGCCCGTAGGAGCCAGCCTTGCTGGCGAACCAGGCGCCGCGGTGCTTGGCACCGGCTGCGCCGGTGTTCGCCGGCAAGCCGGCTCCTACCCTGATTGCGACCTGCCTGGCCCGTAGGAGCCAGCCTTGCTGGCGAACCAGGCGCCGCGGTGCTTGGCACCGGCTGCGCCGGTACTCGCCGGCAAGCCGGCTCCTGCAGTGTCACCCAGCCCGCCGCCAACCGGTTCTCAGCAGCCCTTGGCAGCTTCCTGGGCCGACACCGGCACGTCGAATACCTTGTCGAAGCCCCACTGGAAGACAAAGGCGTAGACGAAGAAGAACACGAACAACGCCAGGTTGGTCACCAATGCCGCCCACAGGCTGATGTCCAGCCAGTACGCCACCAGCGGCAGCAGGATCAGCACCAGCCCACCCTCGAAACCCAGCGCATGCAGCAAGCGACGCAAGAAGGTGCGGCTGCGCTTTTGCTGGCGCGCCTCCCAGCGCTCGAACGCCCAGTTGTAGGCCATGTTCCAACTCATGGCGATGCCCGACATCAGGATCGACAGCACCGTCGATTGCGCCATGCCCGCGGCGAACGCCAGTTCCAGCGCCGGCGCCACGCAAGCCACGGCAATCGCCTCGTAGAGAATGGCCTGAACGACTTTGCGCGCCTTGCCTTGCATGTGCTGCTCCCTCAGAAAAGACCGGTCACGTTACTAAAACTGTCCTACAAGTAAAAGTCAGAAATACTTTATTGACTGACCGTTCAATCAAGAAAAACTAGCATAAACGTTTCCGCAAGCTGCATCTCCCTGGTGTCCGGCCCCCTTCCCGCGCCGACACGACCCCGCTTGCATGACGCCTCGCCAGGGTTTTCCCTGCCGCCTTGAGGGTCATCGGGCGCATTGGACAACCCCGCATTCGGCTGCTTGTATCTATCACGTGCGAGCGGCGACACGTCGTACAACTTCGTCCAGGGAATCGAACGAGGAACTCCACGATGGCCTACACCGTGATGATGGTTTTCGGTACCCGCCCGGAAGCGATCAAGATGGCCCCGCTGGCCCGGGTGCTGCGCAACTGGCCCGAGGTCGACCTGCGTATCTGCTCCACCGGCCAGCACCGCGAAATGCTCGAACAGGTGCTCACCGCCTTCGGCCTGACGGTCGACCAGGACCTCAGGGTGATGACCCAGAACCAGACCCTCAACGGCCTGTCCCGCGACCTGCTGGACAAGCTCGACCAGGCCTACGAACAGGCCCGGCCGGACATCGTCCTGGTCCACGGCGACACCACCACCAGCTTCATCGCCTCGCTGGCGGCGTTCCAGCGGCATATTCCCATCGGCCATGTGGAAGCCGGGCTGCGTACCGGCAACTTGCAGCAGCCGTGGCCCGAGGAGGCCAACCGGCGCCTGACCGGGGTGCTCGCCGACCTGCACTTCACCCCCACCCGCGACTCGGACGCCAACCTGATCCGCGAGGGGGTAGCGCCCGAGCACATCGAAGTCACCGGCAACACGGTCATCGACGCCCTGCTGTGGATGCGCGACAAGCTCGAACAGGACAACTGGCGCCCTGCGCCCGACTCCCCGCTGAATGTCCTGCGCGACGACCAGCGCATGGTGCTGATTACCGGCCACCGCAGGGAGAACTTCGGCAGCGGCTTCGAACGCATCTGCGTGGCCCTGGCCGAACTGGCCCTGCGCTACCCGGATGTGCAGTTCCTCTATCCGGTACACCTCAACCCGCAGGTTCAGCACGCGGTGTACAGCGTGCTGTCCGGTCGCGACAACATCCACCTGGTCGCGCCCCAGGACTACCCGCACTTCGTCTGGCTGATGAACCGCGCCCACATCATCCTCACCGACTCCGGCGGCGTGCAGGAAGAGGCGCCCGCGCTGGGCAAGCCGGTACTGGTGCTGCGCAAGGTCACCGAGCGCCCCGCAGTGCTCAAGGGCGGCACGGTCAAGCTGGTTGGCACCCTGACCGAACGTATCGTCCATGAAACCAGCCAGTTGCTCGACGACCCAGCGGCCTATGCGCGCATGGCCCAGGTGTACACGCCGTTCGGCGACGGCCACGCCAGCGAGCGCATCGCCGAACGCCTGAGCCGCTGGTTCGCCGAGCAACCTGCCGCACGGGACGACGCATGAGCCTGGCCTTCATCGATTTCCTCACCTATGTGCTGTTCGGCCTGAAGATCCTGGCCATCGTCCTGGCCACCTTGATGTTCGTGCTCGGCCTGGACGACCTGTTCATCGACCTGTGCTACTGGGGCCGCAAGCTGATCCGGCGCTTTCGCATCTACGACAAGTACGAGAAAGCCGACGAGAAGCGTCTGTTCGAGGTGCCGGAAAAGCCCCTGGCGATCATGGTGCCGGCCTGGAACGAGGTCGGCGTGGTCGGCGAAATGGCGCGCCTGGCGGCCTCGACCATCGACTACGAGAACTACCAGATCTTCGTCGGCACCTACCCCAACGACCCACAGACCCAGGCCGACGTCGATGCCGTGTGCCTGCACTACCCCAACGTGCACAAGGTGGTCTGCGCCCGCCCTGGCCCCACCAGCAAGGCCGACTGCCTGAACAACATCATCGACGCCATCCTGCGCTTCCAGCAGGACGCGCGCATCGAGTTCGCCGGGTTCATCCTGCATGACGCCGAGGACGTGATCTCGCCCATGGAGCTGCGCCTGTACAACTACCTGCTGCCGAACAAGGACATGATCCAGATCCCGGTGTACCCCTATGCCCCGGAATGGAAAGGCTTCACCGCCGGCCACTACGTCGACGAGTTCGCCGAGAACCACGGCAAGGACGTGATCGTGCGCGAGGCCCTCACCGGCCAGGTACCCAGCGCTGGCGTCGGTACCTGCTTCAGCCGTCGGGCGATCAGCGCGCTGCTCGAGGACGGCGACGGTATCGCCTTCGATGTGCAGAGTCTTACCGAAGACTATGACATTGGTTTTCGCCTGAAGCAGAAAGGCATGAAGTGCATCTTCGCCCGCTACTCGATCACCGACCCCGCCCTGGCCCTCAAGCAGGACTGGCGCCCCGGCATGAGCCGCGAGTTCGCCCAGGTGATCTGCGTGCGCGAGCACTTCCCGCGCGACTGGCAACACGCCATCCGGCAGAAGTCGCGGTGGATCGTCGGCATCGTCTTCCAGGGCACCAGCAACCTGGGCTGGAGCCGCAAGGGCGCGCTCAACTATTTCCTCTGGCGTGACCGCCGTGGGCTGTTCGCCTACCTGCTGAGCTTCCTGGTCAACCTGTTGCTGCTGGTGCTGCTGGCCATGTGGCTGGTCACCGTCATTGCCCCCGATTCGTGGCGCTTCATGTCGATCCTCAGCGACAGTCACCTGCTCACCACGCTGCTGTGGCTCAACGGCCTGCTGCTGTTCAATCGCCTGTTCCAGCGTTTCTGGTTCGTCACCCGCTACTACGGCATCTTCGAGGGCCTGCTGTCGGCACCGCGGATGATGTGGAGCAACTTCGTCAACTTCTTCGCCAACCTGCGCGCCCTGCGCCAGGTGATGGAGATGGGCGACTCGCGGCGGGTGGCCTGGGACAAGACCACCCACGAGTTCCCCGCCCTCGCCTCGCCGGCACGCACGCCGCTGGGCCAGCGCCTGGTGGAAAAAGGCCTGATCAGCCAAGCGCAACTGGAACAGGCGATCACCAGCCCGGTACGCCGGCGCCTGGGCCGCGAGCTGCTGTTGCGCGGCTGGATCGACAGCGAGCAGCTGGCCCAGGCCCTGGCCGAACAGCTGGACCTGCCCTGGGCGCCGCTCAACCCGTTCAAGATCGCCCCAGCGCTGATCGCCAAGCTGCCGCGCAAGCTGGCCACCCACTACGGCGTGCTGCCGGTGGAGGAAGACGGCCAGACCCTGGTGCTGGCCAGCGAAAGCCCGGTCAGCCAGGTGTCCCTGGGCGTCATCAGCCGCCAGCTCAAGCGCCCGGTGCGCGCCCGCCTGGCCCCCCAGGGCCGGGTCACCCTGGGCCTGCGCCACCACTACCCCAGCCCCTGGCAAAAACCGGAAACCCGCGAAATGCTCGCGGTGCTGGAGCGTCACCAGGACGACGCCGCGCTGCTGGAAAAGGTCAGCAGCCACCAGGTGATGCTTGGTGCCCTGCTGCAAGTGCGCGGCATGGTGCCGGTCACCCTGTTCAACCAGGCGCTGATCGACTTCAACCCCGAGCAGCAGAGCCTGGGCGAGCACCTGATCGCCCGCGGCATCATTACCGAAGCCGTGCTGCAACAGGCCCTCGCCGAACAGGCCAGCGAACAGCAGGCGGCCTACGAACTGACCCGGGAGGTGGCATGAAGCCGCGTATTTCCCTGGCGCTGGCCAGCCTCTTGCTGTGTTCCTCCACCCTGGCCGCGCCAACCGCGCCGATGACCGACTTCCAGCGTTTCACCAGCTTTCCGTTCATGGAGCGTGGTTACCGCGAGGCGCAGAAGGACAATTGGGCCGAGGTCGAGCGCCTGACCCGCCATGTGTTGGGGCGCGTGCCCAACAACAACGAGGCCCGCGCGCTGCTGGCCCAGGCCCTGGCCCATCAGCGCCGCTACCAGGAGGCCGAGGCGATCGCCGAGGACCTGGACGACAACCCCGAGCACGCCGATGCCCTGCTCGAGCTGCGCCTGACCTGGATCGAGCAGGATCCGCCCTCGTCCAGCCAGGTGCAAGCCTGGTTGGCCAAGAGCGAAGGCCAGCAGCGCGTACGCCTGTGGCAGGCCTACAGCGTCAGCCTGGCCAAGTTCGGTGGCGCGGCCAAAGCCCTGGAATGGCTCAACCACTTGCCGCCCGGCGACAACGGCATGGTCCTGCGCCTGACCCGGGCCAATTTCGCCGAGCAATTGCGCAACTGGGGCGCGACCATCGACCAGCTGCAGCCACTGGCGGACCAGGGCGAACTGCCGCCGCAGGACTGGCAGCGCCTGGCCAATGCCTATATCCAGCAGGTCGACGAGCGCAACCTGAACCAGCTGCTGGCCAGCGCGCCGTCCCAGGCGGTGGCCACCCGCACCCGCCTGGCCATGGCCGAGCGCGCCATCGCCATGGGCCATAACCAGCAGGCCGAGCGTTGGTTGCACAGCGTGCCGGAGGACCAGTTGCAACAGCCCGAACAGCGCCAGCAGCTGTGGGAGCTGGCCCGCGAAGGCGACGACGCGCCGCGGGTACGGCGCCTGAGCAATGAACTGCAACGTCCCTGCCTGGAGACCGTCGACTGGCTGTCGCACAAGGACCTGACCCTGGCCCGCGAACAGCTCAAGCAGTGCCAGGCCAGCGACAACCCAAGGTCCTACGCGATCCTCAAGCAGCGCCTGTACGGTGATCCGCCCCAGCCACCGCAACCGCGCACGCCGGAGCAATGGCAACAGCGCTACCGCCAGACCGGTGACCTGGCCGCCCTGGAGCAAGCCACCTTCCTGCTGCTCGAGCAAGGCCAGGCCGAGCGTGCCCGGCAATGGCTCGAACAGGCCTACGACCGCCGCCAGGGGCGCCTGACGCCCTCGCTGTTGCAGCGCCTGGGCAACCTGTACGCGCGCAGCGACGGCCCATTGGATCGCCAGCGCATACTGGCCCTGATCCCGCGGGTCGATGCCGGCACCCGCGGCCAGTTGCTGGGGCGCCTGGCCGAGGCCGGGCAGTGTGACGCCGTGCGCCAGGCTGTGCCGGCCAGCCCCAGCGAAGCAGGCCAGTACCGGGCCCTGGGCCGTTGCGCCATGCCCGCCCAGCCGGGCGAAGCGGTGGTCTACTATCAGCGCGCCGAGCGCCTGGGCGACCCCAGCAGCCGGCTGCCCCTGGCCTATGCCTTGGAGGCCTCGGGCGACGCCGAGGCAGCGCTGCCAATCTGGAACAGCCTGCCCGCCAGCGCCTGGAACGACAACGCACGGCTGACCGCCGCCCGCGGCGCCCTGAATGCCGGCGACGGCGCCGCCGCTCGCCGCCATTGGGACGCGGCGGCGCACCAGAGCGCCGACGACTGGGCGCTGGGCGCGGCCATCGCGCAAAGTCTGGGCGACACCCAGCAGGCCCTGGCCTTGCAGCGCGAAGCGTTGCGCCACGGCCCGCGCGCCGATCACTACTACGCCGCCGCCGGCACCGCCCAGCAGGCCGGCGACAGCGCCCAGAGCAGCGCCTGGCTGGCCGAGGCCGTGCGCCTGGCGCCCGAGCAGCCACGCTACCGCGCCGACTACGGCATGCGCCTGGCCGGCGCCGAGGACCAGGCCCTGCGCCGCCAGTCGATCCCCTACCTGCAACGCGCCAGCGGCGACTTCCCCGAGGACTACCGCCTGGGCGAGACCCTGGCCCTGCGCTACGACGAAGCCGAGGACAGCGCCGCCGCCCGCGCCGAGTTGCGCCGGGTACTGGACGTGGAACAGAACCTGGTCGACGGCGGCGACGAGTACGGCAGCCTCGACGCCCGCAAGTATCGCCAGCGCCGCGCCCATGAAACCCTGTCGCGGCGCGACACCATCACCCTGGCCAGCACCTGGTCGCCGGCCGGCACTTCGACCAACGACAAGTTCCTCGACACCGGCGAGCGCAGCGGCACGTCGCGCAAGGCCCGTTCGCAGAACGTCCAGCTGGCCATGTGGGACCACGCCCTGGGCGAGCAACCGAGCCGCAACGGCAGTACCCTGTCGGTGTATGGCCGGGTGCTGTTCGGCGGCCAGAGCCGCACCGACTACGCGCAGAGCATGGGTACCGGCGTGGGCCTGCGCTACAAGCCGCTGGGCCAGGCCAACCTCAACCTGTACGCCGAGCTGTACCACCAGCGCCAGATCGACAGCGAGCACTACAACGGCCTGAGCCTGGGCGAGTTGCTCAGCCCGGCCAAGGTCGGCGGCAACTGGGGCGACCTGCGTCACCACGCCGAGTCGAGCAACGACCTGCTGCTGCGGGCCACCGCCTCGTTCCTCGACCAGGGCAAGTACCGCAACGACTGGCGTGTCGACGAGGATGACTGGGACGAGCGCTTCCTCTACCTCGATGCCGCCTGGTGGACCCGCGCCGGCGACCATGCCTGGCTGTCGCGTTTCCAGCAGGGCCATGCCTGGAAGCTGCCCGGCAACTCGCCGCAAAGCATCATGCCCTACGGCTTCATCGAGTTCGCCAGCCAGGACCCAAGCAACGACTGGCGCCAGGATGCCCGCGCCGGGGTGGGGGTGCGCTGGCAATGGTGGTTCGACGACGACCGCTACAACGCCTACCGCGGCTCGCTGAAAGTACGCGCCGAATACCAGCAGGCGCTGGGCGGCAACCTCTACGTGCGCGCCAATGGCGTGCTGGTGGGTGTGGAGATGAACTTCTGATGCGCACCTTACTGGCTATCTGCCTGATTGCCCTGTGCCTGCCTGCCCAGGCCGACCAGCGCCTGTTCTACCAGCCGCTGAATCGCGATGCGAACGTCACCCCCGCGCAATGGCAACAACTGTGGCGCGCCACCGTGGCCCAGGGCGGCAAGACCCTGATCGTGCAATGGAGCGCCTATGGCGACAGCGACTTCGGCGGCGCCCAGGGCTGGCTGGCCAGCAGCCTGCGCCAGGCCCGGGAACAGGGCCTGGAGCTGGTGCTGGGCCTGTACATGGACCCGGCCTACTACCAGCGCCTCGAAGAACTCGACGGCGAGGGCCTGAACAGCTACTTCAAGGCCCAGTTGGGGCGCTCCCTCACCCAGTACCAGCAGCTCAAGGCCGACTGGGCACTGCCGGTGTCCGGCTGGTACCTGCCGCTGGAGCTGGACGACCTGCACTTTCGCGACCCGGCCCGGCGCGATGCGCTGTACCGCCAGTTGCAGGCATTCAACCGGCAACTGGACAAGCCCCTGCACCTGAGCAGCTTCAGCGCCGGGCAGCTGTCGCCGCGGGTCAATGGCGCCTGGCTGGCGCAGTTGGCCAGCCTGGGCCTGACTGTCTGGTGGCAGGACGGCGCCGGCACCGCTCGCCTGGCGCCGGTGGTGCGGCAAAGCTATGAACAGGCCTTGCCCTGCCAGGTGGGGATCGTGCGCGAAGCGTTCCGCCAGGTCAGCCAGGCCGGCCAAGCGTTCCGTGCCGAGCCTGCCGAACCGGCGCTGGGCGGTGGTTGTCATGCCGAGGCGGTGTTCGCCTTGCGCTACCGGCCCTGGGCCAAGGCTGTACTGAAACTGGACGCGTTGTAGGAGCGGCCAGACAGCCCTGGAAGACACGACAGACCACCTTTTCAAGGCCGCCACCCTGCCCATGTACAAGACCCTCGAAGCCCACATTCGCAAGCAGGTCGCCCCCGCCGCCCTGCGCGCCGAGTTTCGCCAGCACGAATTCGAGGCCATGCGCCGCTTCTGCCTGCTGATCTTCTGTGTCGGTATCGCCATCTGGCTGATCTTCGACCTGATCGTCAGCTACCTGGGCAGCCAGGACTTCACCTGGCGTTCGGGCCTGTTCATCGCCCTGCTCTGCTGCCTCACCGTGGTCCTGGGGTTCACCCGCAAGAGCCATCACTTCGATGTGCTCAACCTGTTGTTCGTGACCGTCATCACCCTGGCCATGCGCCTGGTGATCGAAGGCGTGCCGATCACCCTGCGGCCGCTGTGGCTGATGCTCGGCGTCTCCACCGTGCTGTACACGGTGTCGGTGCTGCCAGTACGGCGCTGGTCGTTCTTCTGCACCATGGCCATTACCTGGGCACTGCTCACGCCGTTCTACCATACCGGCCTGCAGGTGCTGGAGCTCGAAGGCGCCATGCTGCTCAGCTATGCGCTGTGCCTGAGCGGCCTGGTCAGCTACAGCTACCTGCGCATCCGTCAGGCCAAGCTGCACAATTTCTACCTGACCAAGGTGCTGCTGGAGCAAGCCTACATCGACACCCTGACCGAAATCCCCAACCGCCGCTCGTTCATGGCCAAGGCCGAGCGCGAGCTGCAACTGGGCGGGCCGGGGCAATACCTGGCAATGATCGACATCGACAATTTCAAGCAGGTCAACGACCGCTTCGGGCATGACGTCGGCGATGAAGTGCTCAAGCGCGTGGCGGCGCATATCAAGGGGGCGGTGAGCGGGTATGTGTTTGCCCGCCTGGGCGGCGAGGAGTTCGCGGTGTTCTACCAGGGGCTGGATGAGCCTGCGGCCCAGCAGCAGGTCGCGGCGTTGTGCCAGCGAGTGCGCGAGGACTACAGCGCGCACCCGGTGACGATCAGCATCGGCCTGGCCCGGGTCGACTGTGGCGATACCCTGAGCGTGGCGCTGGTGCGGGCCGACCAGGCGTTGTACGAGGCCAAGCGCACTGGCAAGGATCGCTTCGTGACCTGGTCGGCACGATGAAACCGCCCCAAGCGCTACGTCAACCCGCAGGCAACCGAATCCTGAACTGCGCCCCGCCCAGCGCCGACTGCGCCACCGTCAGCGTGCCGCCCTGCCCCTCGATGGCCCGCCGGCTGATCGCCAGGCCCAAGCCGAACCCCCCGGTATTGCGATCGCGGCTGCGATCGAGCCGGTAGAACGGCTGGAAGATCCGTTCGCGCTCCTCGGGCGGGATGCCGATGCCATCGTCCTCTACCGTCAACAGGCAGGCCCCGTCTTCCAGGCGCAGGCGCAGCAACAGGCTCTCGTCGCAATAGCGCATGGCATTGCGCACCAGGTTCTGCACCGCCCGGGCGGTCAGCCGCGGGTCGAGCACGAAGCGCGGCAACTCGGACTCGCAGCGCACTTCCCACTGGATGCCGCGGCTGTCGAGTTCCTCGGCGAAACCGCCGAGCACGCTGTCGACCAGCTCCAGCAACGACACCTCGACCCGCTCGCGGGCCTGCTCGGCGTTCTCCAGGCGGCTGTACGACAGCAACTCCAGCACCAGCTCGTCGAGCTCGCGCACATGCCCCACCAGCTCCAACAGGCGCTTGCGGCTGGCCGGCGGCACCTCGTCGTACAGCAGCACCAGGCCGAAATCCAGCCGGGTCAGCGGCGTGCGCAGCTCGTGGGACACCGCGTTGAGCAGCTCACGCTGGTGGTTGACGTGACGCTCCAGGTCACCGGCCATGGTGTCGAACACCCCCGCCAGCTCACCGATGTTCGAACGCGGCGGAATCTGCGTACGCTCGCTCATGGCGCCCTGGCCCAGGCGCCGGGCGGTTTCCTTGAGCCGCTCCAGGTCGCGCCAGTGCGGCCAAACCCACAGCAGCAGGCAGCCGAGCATGGCCGCGCCGATCAGCACCGTCACGCCCCAGGACAGCAGGTTGATGTCCAGCGGATCGTCCGGTGAGTGCAGGCGCACCAGCCATTGCGGGTCCAGCGGCGCCAGCGCCGTTTCGTAGTAGCCCCAATCGGCCAGGCGCACCACGTACAGGCCCTGCGCCAGGCGCGCCTGTTCCGCCGGCGCGAGGCCGGCCTGGTCGATGCGCTGCAAGGTCACTTCCAGCGGGCTGAACGCCGCGGCCAGGTCTTTTTCCAGCGCCGGCCACTGCGCCTGCGGGGTCTGCTGGAACTGGCGCACGATCAGGGTCTGCACGCCCTTGGCCTGATCCAGGTTGTAGGCCATGAAGCGCTCATGGAACAAGCCGACGATGGCATCGGGGATCAGCAGCAAGGCACCGGCATAGGCGACGATGATCACCAGGTACAGGCGCACCAGGATTTTCAGCATGTTGGCTCAGCACTCCCACTCGACGCGGCTGAACAGGTAGCCCTTGCCCCACACGGTCTTGATCTTGCGCGCCTCGCCGGCGCTGTCGTCGAAACGCCGGCGCAGCTTGGATATCGCCACGTCCACCGAGCGGTCGGTGCCGTTGAACTCGATACCGCGCAGTTGCTGGAGGATCCGGTCGCGGCTCATCACCTCGCCGGCATTGCGCGCCAGCACCACCAGCAGGTTGTACTCGCCGCTGGACAGCTCCACCTCCTCGCCGCGCCAGCTGACGTTGCGCTCGGCCAGGTCGATGCGCAGGCCGCCAATCTGGATCAGGTCGCTGTCCAGGCGCGGCTCGTTGACACTGCTGCGGCGCAGCAAGGTGCGCACCCGCGCCAGCAACACCCGCGGCTCGCAGGGCTTGGTGACATAGTCGTCGGCGCCCATTTCCAGCCCCAGCACCTGGTCGTGGCTGTCGTCGCGGGCCGTCAGCATGAGGATCGGCAGGCCCTGGGACTCCTGGCGCAGCAGGCGGCACACCTGCAAGCCATCGAGGCCCGGAAGCATCAGGTCGAGGATCACCAGGTCCGGCTTGTACCGGTGAAAGTCCTCCAGCACATGGTCGCCCCGGGCGATCACCCGGACATGGAAATCGTTGCGTTGCAGGTAGCTGGCAATCAGCTCGGACAGGGCGCTGTCGTCTTCGACCAGGAGGATGTTCGGCATAAGTGGATTTGAACCAGGAGTGAAGTCAGGCAGGATATAGAATCCTGCGCCAGGCACCGTCGCTTGTTCACACTTTTTCACATACACCCTACACAGCTTAACAGCACCCACGCGAACGGCTGCCTTAGCATACGCTCGATCAATTCCGGAAGATCCGTATGTCCATTCCCTGCACCCTGCGCCTGCGCCCTCTGGCGCTGCTGGCGCTGATGACCCTTGCCCTGGCCGGCTGCAATGACGCCGCCGACCAGGAAGAACAAGCCCCCACCCCACAGGTTCGGGTCGAAACCCTGGCCGTCCAGCCGCTGGCCATCAGCACCGAGCTCAGCGGCCGCATCCTCGCCCCGCGTACCGCCGAAGTGCGCGCCCGGGTCGCCGGCGTGGTGCTCAAGCGCGTCTACCGCGAAGGCAGCGACGTGAAACAGGGCGATGTGCTGTTCCTCATCGACCCGGCGCCGTTCAAGGCCGACTTCGACAGCGCCCGGGCCACCCTGGCCAAGGCCGAGGCCACCCTGTACCAGGCCCGCCTGCAGGAACAGCGCTATCGCGAGCTGGTCGACGACAAGGCGGTCAGCCGCCAGGAGTACGACAATTCCCGTGCCGCCTTCCTCCAGGCCGATGCCGCCGTCGCCGAGGCCAAGGCCGCGCTGGAGCGCGCGCGCCTGAACCTGGGCTACGCCACGGTCACCGCACCGATCGCCGGGCGCGTCGGCCGCGCCCTGGTGACCGAAGGCGCGCTGGTCGGCCAGAACGAGACCACGCCGCTGGCGACCATCCAGCAACTGAACCCGATCCACGCCGACGTCACCCAGTCGACCCGCGAGCTCAACGCCCTGCGCCGTTCGTTGCGCGCAGGCGAGCTGCAACGGGTCGGCCAGGACCAGGTCAAGGCCACCTTGATCCAGGATGACGGCAGTGCCTACCCGCTGGCCGGCAAGCTGCTGTTCTCCGACATCAGCGTCGACCCGAGCACCAACCAGATCACCCTGCGCAGCGAGTTCCCCAACCCCGACCTCGACCTGCTGCCGGGCAGCTACGTGCGCGTGCGCCTGGAGCAGGCCGTGCAGCCCAAGGGCATCAGCGTGCCGCAGCGCGCCATCCTGCGCGACAGCGCCGGCGTGCCCAAGGTGCTGGTGGTCGACCAGCAGGACCGTATCAGCGAACGCCAGGTGACCCTGGGCAGCGCCCAGGGCGACCGCTGGATCGTCAGCGAGGGCCTGGGCGCCGGCGAGCGCGTCGTGGTCGAGGGCCTGCAACACGTCAAGGCCGGCGACCAGGTGCAGGTCGACGAACAACCGGGCGCCAGCGCTGTCGCCCAGCACACCGGCCAGTGAGGGCCTGATCCATGCCGCAGTTCTTCATCGACCGCCCGGTATTCGCCTGGGTGGTCGCCTTGTTCATCCTCCTGGTCGGCAGCCTGGCCCTGCCCCAGCTGCCGGTGGCCCAGTACCCCGACGTGGCGCCGCCGCAGGTGGAAATCTACGCCGTGTACCCGGGCGCCTCGGCGGCGACCATGGACGAGAGCGTGGTCAGCATCATCGAGCAGGAGCTCAATGGCGCCGACAACCTGCTGTACTTCGAGTCGCAGAGCAGCCTGGGCAGCGCCACCATCACCGCCAGCTTCCAGCCGGGCACCAACCCCGACCTGGCCCAGGTGGACGTGCAGAACCGCCTGAAAGTGATCGAGTCGCGCCTGCCGCGGCCGGTAACCCAGCAGGGCCTGCAAGTGGAGAAGGTGTCCACCGGTTTCCTGTTGCTGGCCACCCTTACCGCCGAGGACGGCAGCCTCGACGAGATCGCCCTGTCCGATATCCTCGCGCGCAACGTGATGAACGAGATCCGCCGTATCAAGGGCGTCGGCAAGGCGCAGCTGTATGGCTCGGAACGGGCCATGCGGATCTGGATCGACCCGGCCAAGCTGGTCGGTTTCAAGCTGACGCCCAACGACGTGGCCGAGGCCATCGCCGCGCAGAACGCCCAGGTGGCCCCAGGCAGCATCGGCGACCTGCCGGCCCGGCCAACCCAGGAGATCACCGCCAACGTGGTGGTCAAAGGCCAGCTGAGCACGCCGGAGGAATTCGCCGCCATCGTGCTGCGCGCCAACACCGACGGCTCCACGGTCACCGTCGGCGATGTCGCCCGGGTCGAGATCGGCGCCCAGGAATACCAGTACGGCACCCGCCTCAACGGCAAGGCCACCAGCGCCTTCAGCGTCAAGCTGTCGCCGGGGGCCAACGCCATGGAAACCGCGAGCCTGGTCAAGGCCAAGCTCGACGAGCTGTCGCGCTACTTCCCAGCCGGGGTCAAGTACGACATCCCCTATGACACCTCGCCCTTCGTCAAGGTCTCGATCCAGCAAGTGATCAGCACCCTGTTCGAGGCCATGGTGCTGGTGTTCGCGGTGATGTTCCTGTTCCTGCAGAACCTGCGCTACACGCTGATCCCCACCCTGGTGGTGCCAGTGGCGCTGATGGGCACCTTCGCGGTGATGAACGCGCTGGGCTTCTCGGTCAACGTGCTGACCTTGTTCGGCATGGTGCTGGCCATCGGCATCCTGGTGGACGACGCCATCGTCGTGGTGGAAAACGTCGAACGGATCATGGCCGAGGAAGGCCTGGCGCCCAAGCAAGCCACGCGCAAGGCCATGGGCCAGATCAGCGGCGCCATCATCGGCATTACCCTGGTGCTGGTGGCGGTGTTCCTGCCGATGGCCTTCATGCAGGGCTCGGTGGGGGTGATCTACCAGCAGTTCTCGGTGTCGATGGCCGTGTCGATCCTGTTCTCGGCGTTCCTTGCCCTGAGCCTGACCCCGGCGCTGTGCGCCACCCTGCTCAAGCCGCTGGCCAAGGGCGAGCACCATGAGCGCAGGGGCTTCTTCGGCTGGTTCAACCGCCGCTTCGAACGCATGAGCGACGGCTATCAGCGCTGGGTCAGCCACGCCCTGCTGCGCAGCGGCCGCTACCTGCTGGTGTATGCCGCGTTGCTGGTGGCGCTGGGCTATGGCTTCAGCCAACTGCCGACCGCCTTCCTGCCCACCGAGGACCAGGGCTACACCATCACCGACATCCAGCTGCCGCCAGGGGCCAGCCAGGCCCGCACCATCGCGGTGGCCAAGCAGATCGAGGCGCACAACGCCGAAGAACCGGGCGTGGCCAACACCACGCTGATCCTCGGCTTCAGCTTCTCGGGCAGCGGGCAGAACGCGGCGCTGGCCTTCACCACGCTCAAGGACTGGTCGGTGCGTGGCAGCGCCGACGATCACGCCCAGTCGATCGCCGAGCGGGCGACCATCGCCTTCACCCAGCTCAAGGATGCCGTCGCCTACGCGGTGCTGCCACCGCCGGTGGATGGCCTGGGCGAGTCGACTGGTTTCGAGTTCCGTCTGCAGGACCGTGGCGGCATGGGCCACCGCGAGCTGATGCAGGCCCGCGACCAGCTGCTGGACGAGGCGCGCAAGAGCAAGGTGCTGGTCAACGTGCGCGAAGCCTCGCTGGCCGAAAGCCCGCAGGTGGAGCTGGAGGTGGACCGCCGCCAGGCCAATGCCCTGGGCGTGTCGTTCGCCGATATCGGCGCGGTGCTCGACACGGCGGTGGGTTCCAACTACGTCAACGACTTCCCCAACCAGGGCCGCATGCAGCGGGTGGTGGTGCAAGCCGAAGGCGACCAGCGCAGCCAGGTCGAGGACCTGCTGAAGATCCACGTGCGCAACAACGCCGGCAAGATGGTCCCGCTGGGCGCCTTCGTGCGTGCCCACTGGCAGACCGGCCCGGTGCAGCTGACCCGCTACAACGGCTACCCGGCGGTGTCGATCTCCGGCGAGCCGGCGCCTGGCTTCAGCTCGGGCGAGGCCATGGCCGAGGTCGAGCGCCTGGTGGCGCAGCTGCCGGCAGGTTCCGGCCTGGAATGGACCGGCCTGTCGCTGCAGGAACGGCTGTCCGGCAGCCAGGCGCCGTTGCTGATGGCACTGTCGCTGCTGGTGGTGTTCCTGTGCCTGGCGGCGCTGTATGAAAGCTGGTCGATTCCCACCGCGGTACTGCTGGTGGTGCCGCTGGGAGTGCTCGGCGCGGTGGTCGCGGTAACCCTGCGCGGGCTGCCCAACGACGTATTCTTCAAGGTCGGCCTGATCACCCTGATCGGCCTTTCGGCGAAGAACGCCATCCTGATCATCGAGTTCGCCAAGGACCTGGTGGACCAGGGCCACGATGCCGTGGACGCGGCGATCAAGGCGGCGCGCCTGCGCTTGCGGCCGATCGTGATGACCTCGCTGGCGTTCATCCTCGGCGTGGTGCCCCTGGCCATCGCCAGCGGTGCCAGCTCGGCCAGCCAGCAGGCGATCGGTACCGGGGTGATCGGCGGCATGCTCAGCGCCACCTTCGCCGTGGTGTTCGTGCCGGTGTTCTTCGTCGTGGTGATGCGCCTGGCCGGGCGTGGTAAAGCCAAGGCCAAGGGCGGCGCGGTGGCCAGCGGCGAAGCCTGACTGGACAAGCCCGGCGTTAAATGGGAGGGTTCCCGGCATTGATTGCCTGGAACCCTTTTTCATGCCCGCCACCCTCCCCCCTTGCTCCATCCTCATCCTTGCTGGCGGCCGCGGCCTGCGCATGGGCGGCCGCGACAAGGGCCTGCTGGCCTGGCGCGGCGAGCCGCTGGTGGCGCATGTGCACCGTACGGTGCGTGGGCTGAGCGACGATGTGGTGGTCTCGTGCAACCGCAACCAGGCCGACTATGGCCGCTACGCCGACCAGCTCGTGGCCGATGCCGAGGGCGACTTCCCGGGGCCGTTGGCCGGTGTCATCGCCGGGCTCAAGGTGGCCCGCCACCCCTGGGTGGTGGTGCTGGCCTGCGATGCGCCGCGCATCGACCCGGCATTGATCGAAGACCTCCTGGCGCTGGCGCAGGCCCACGACAGCCCGGCCATGGTGCGCCAGGCTGGGTACTGGCAGCCGATGTTCAGTGTACTGCCGCGGCGGTTGTTGCCACTGCTGGAGCAGGCCTGGCAGACGGGCGAGCGGAGTTTGCAGAAGGCGTTGTTGCAGGGCCGCGTGCAGGGCCTGGAATGTGCTGAAGATGACCTGCGACTGAGCAATTTCAATAGCCCGGAGTGGTTGCAGGATTAACCTGGCCCTTGGTACACCACGCGCCTCTGTCAGCGCGGCCTTGTGTCGCGAAAGGGCCGCATAGCGGCCCCGGCAATATTTGCCGCGCCACGAGATCCTGGGGCTGCTGTGCAGCCCTTTCGCGACACAAGGCCGCTCCTGCACAGCTTGTGTGGACCCAAATAAAAAAAACCCCGGGGCAAAAATCCCCCGGGGCCGAGCGGTTGGATTCGCCAACCAAAGGAGTTCCGCTCACCCCCTGTCCGGCCACCCACCACCCAACGCGCGGAACAGGTCGACCAGCGCCAGTTGCCGCTGGGTGCTGGCCTCGATGAAGGCCGCCTCATTCACATAATGGCTGCGCTGCGCATCCAGGTAGCGCAGGTGGTTGTCCACCCCGCCCTCATAACGCGCCTTGGCCAACGCTTCGGTCGCCCGGCTGGTATCGGCCAGGGCCCGACGCGCCGCTTCCTCGCGGCGCAGGGTGTCGGTGGCGGCCAGGGCATCGGCCACCTCGCGAAAGGCGGTCTGGATGCTGCCTTCGTAAGCGGCTACCGCCGAATCCTTGCGCGCCTCGGCCAGGCTCAGGCCGGCCTGGTTACGCCCGGCATCGAACAACGGCAGCGACAGTTGCGGCATGAAGCTCCAACTGCGCGAGCCACCGTCGAACAGCCCGGACATCTGCGCGCTGGAGGTGCCGAAGCTGCCAGTGAGGCTGATGCGTGGGAAGAACGCCGCCCGCGCCGCGCCAATATCGGCGTTGCGCGCCCACAGCCGGTGCTCGGCGGCAAGAATGTCCGGCCGCCGCTCGAGCAGCGCCGACGGCGCGCCCGGGGCGATGTCCTGCAACACCATCGGCTCGGCCGGGTGCTGGCCCGCAATCGCCTTGGCCGCCTCGGCACTGCCCAGCAGCAACACCAGGGCGTTGTAGGCCTGGCGCTGCTGGCGCACGGTGGCCTCCAGCTCCGCGCGAGACTGCTCGACCAACCCCAGCGCCTCCTGGTGATCCAGTGCGGTAACCGTGCCGGCGCCGCGCCGCTGGCCGACCAGCACCAGCGAATCCTCGCGGCTGGCCAGGGTCTGGCGGGTCAGCGCCAGGCGCCGCTCGGCGCCATCCAGGGTCAGGTAGGCCTGGCTGACTTCGGCGATCAAGGCGATGCGCGCGGCACGGCCAACTTCCTCGGTGGCCAGGTACTGCTCCAGGGCCGCGTCACTCAGGCTCTTGACCCGGCCGAACAGGTCGACCTCGTATTCCGGCAGCGACAGGCCTACCTGGTAGGTGCTGGTGACCCCTTCGCGGCCATTGCTCGACAGGTCCGCCGGCAGGTGCTGGCGGTTGCCCGAGGCCCCGGCATTCAAGCCCGGCGCCCGGTCGGCGCGCTGGATGCGGTACTGTGCGCGGGCCTGCTCGATATCCAGCAGCGTCTGGCGCAGCGAGCGGTTGTTGTCCAGCGCGGTAGCGACCAGTTGGCGCAGCGCCGGGTCGACGATAAAGGCCTGCCAGTCCAGTTGCTCCACCGCCTTGCCATGATGGCCGGCAGCATCGCCCCACGCGGCCGCCACCGGCGCCTCGGGGCGCTGGTAGGTCGGTGCCAGCGAGCAACCGACCAGGGTCACGGCCAGGGCGAAGGGTATTGCCAGATTACGCATGAGCATCACTTCGTCACCTCGACAGCGTGTTGCCCGGGGGCCGGCTTGCGCTTGAGCAGCTTCAGCACCCAGACGAAACAGATCGGCACGAACACCACGCCCAGCAAGGTGGCACTGAGCATGCCGCCGATCACCCCGGTACCGATGGCGCGCTGGCTGGCCGCGCCGGCGCCGGTGGCGATGGCCAGCGGCACCACGCCGAGGATGAAGGCCATGGAGGTCATCACGATCGGGCGGAAGCGCAGGCGCGCGGCCTCGATGGCGGCGTCACGCAGGCTGTAGCCCTTCTCCCACAGTGCCTTGGCGAACTCGACGATGAGGATGGCGTTCTTCGCCGCCAGGCCAATGATGGTGATCAGGCCGACCTTGAAGTACACATCGTTGGGCAGGCCGGTGAGCATTACCGCCCCTACCGCGCCCAGGGCACCGATCGGCACGATCAGCATCACCGTCAGCGGAATCGCCCAGCTCTCGTACAGCGCCACCAGCAGCAGGAACACCACCAGGATGGCCAGGGCGAACAGGCCGGCGGCCTGGCCGCTGGACACCTTCTCCTGGTACGAAAGGCCGGTCCAGGCATAGCCGATCCCCGGCGGCAGTTCGCTGACCAGGCGCTCCATCTCGGCCATGGCCTGGCCGGTACTGTGACCCGGCGCGGCATCGCCGGCGATACGGATCGACGGGTAGCCGTTGTAGCGCACCAGTTGCACCGGCCCCTCCTCCCATTTCGTGGTGACGAAGGCACTGAACGGCACCTGCTCGCCCTGGGCGTTCGGCGCATAAAGGCGCAGCACGCTTTCCGGGGTCATGCGCTCGCCCTGCTCGGCCTGCACCACCACCCGTTGCTGACGCCCGGCGTTGGTGAAGTCGTTGATCACCGCCGAACCGAAAGCGGTGGCCAGGGTGCTGTTGATCGACTCGAAGTTCACACCCAGGGCGCGGGCCTTCTCACGGTCGATCTTGACCCGCAATTGCGGCGCCTCGGCCAGGCCCTCCATCATCGCGTAGAGGATCACCGGGTTGCCGTTGGCACGCGCCAGCAGCTGGTCACGGGCCGCCAGCAGCGCCTCGCGCCCCAGCCCGCCACGGTCCATCAGGCGCAGGGCGAAGCCACCGGAGTTGCCCAGGCCATCGATCGGCGGCGGCATGACCGCGGTGATGGTGCCATCGCCGTTGGCGGCGAATTGCGCGTTGACCGCCGCGATTTCCGCCTCGGCCGATTGCGCCTTGCTGCGCTCGGACCAGTCCTTGTAGGTCGGGAACGCCAGCGCGGCGTTGTCACCCTGGCCCGAGAAGCTGAAGCCGCTGACGATGAACGAGCTGGCCGTCGCCTCGCGTGACATCAGGAAC
Source organism: Pseudomonas muyukensis (assembly GCF_019139535.1). Classification (NCBI taxonomy): domain Bacteria; kingdom Pseudomonadati; phylum Pseudomonadota; class Gammaproteobacteria; order Pseudomonadales; family Pseudomonadaceae; genus Pseudomonas; species Pseudomonas muyukensis. The sequence goes on from NZ_CP077073.1 coordinate 3,763,065, forward strand.
TGCTCCAGCGCTTGGGCGGTGTGGTCGGTGCGCACCCGGCTGGCACCCGGCGGCAACTGCACGTCGACGATGCTGTAGCCCAGGTCCTCGGCCGGCACGAAGGCCTCCGGCAGACGCAGGTAGCTATAGCCAAGCAGCACCAGGATGCCGACATAGGCCAGCATCCAGCGCCCGGCACGGGCCACCAGGGCGCTGTTGAGCAGCGAGTAGCGTTCGGTGACGCGGGCGAAGCCGCGGTTGAAGGCGCCGAAGAAACCGCCTTTTTCCTGGTGGCCATGAGGCACCGGCTTGAGCAGCGTGGCGCACAGTGCCGGGGTGAAGGTCAGGGCCAGGAAGCCGGAGAACAGGATAGAGACCGCCAGCGACACCGAGAACTGCTGGTAGATCACCCCCACCGAGCCGGACATGAACGCCAGCGGCAGGAACACCGCCGCCAACACCACGGTGATACCAATGATCGCCCCGGACACCTGGCCCATTGCCTTGATGGTCGCCTCCACCGGCGACAGCCCTTCCTCGGCCATCAGCCGCTCGACGTTTTCCACCACCACGATGGCGTCGTCCACCAGGATGCCGATGGCCAGCACCATGCCGAACATGGTCATCATGTTCACCGAGAAGCCCAGCAGCTTCATGATCATCAGCGTGCCGAGCAGGCACACCGGCACCACGATCGACGGGATCAGGGTGTAGCGCACGTTCTGCAGGAACAGGAACATCACCAGGAACACCAGCACCATGGCTTCGATCAGGGTGTGGATCACCTTCTCGATGGCCACGTCGACGAAGCGCGAGGTGTCGTAGGGCACCGAGTACTCGACGTCTTCGGGGAAGAACTGCGCCAGTTCCGCCAGGCGCTCCTTGACCAGGGTCGCGGTCTGGATGGCGTTGGCGCCAGGCGCCAGCTGCACCGCGCCGGCCACCGCCGGGTGACCGTTGAGGCGCGCCGACAGGTTGTAGTTCTCGCTGCCGATGGCCATGCGCGCGACATCGCCCAGGCGCAGGCTGGAACCGTCCGGGTTGGCGCGCAGGACGATCCCGGCGAACGCCTCGGGGGTTTCCAGGGTGCCTTGCACGGCCAGGGTCGCAGTCAGTTCCTGCTCGCTGGCGCCTGGCGTGCTGCCGAAGCTGCCGGCCGGCACCTGGACGTTCTGGCTACGGATGGCGTTGTTGATGTCGTCGATCGACAGGCCGTAGCCCACCAGCTTCTGCGGGTCGACCCAGACCCGCATCGCCGCTTCGGCGTCGAAGAACTGCAACTTGCCCACGCCCGGCACACGCAGCAGTTCGTTGTTGATGTTGCGCACGGCATAGTCGGCCAGGGCCGTGGTGTCACCGTGGTCGCCGGCCTTGCTGGTCAGGGCATAGATCAGCAGGAAGCCGGAGCTCGCCTGCTCGACCTTCAGGCCCTGGGTCAGCACGGCCTGGGGCATGCGTGCCTCGGCCTTTTTCAGGCGGTTCTGCACGTCGACCTGGGCCATGTCCGGGTCGGTGCCCGGCTCGAAGGTCACCAGCACCTCGGCGACGCCGTTGGAGTTGTTGGTGGACTCGTAGTACAGCAGGCCCTTGGCGCCGTTGAGCGACTCCTCGATGATGCTGGTCACCGATTCCACCATCACCTTGGCGGACGCGCCCGGGTAGGCGGCGCTGATCGAGATCTGTGGCGGCGCCACGCTGGGGTACTGGGCCACTGGCAATGCCGGGATCACCAGCAGCCCGGCCAGGGCAATGAACAGCGCCACGACCCAGGCGAAGTTCGGCCGATTGATGAAGAACTTGGACATCTCGCTTCCCTCGCCTTAATGCGCCGCGGCCTGTTGCGCCAGAACAGGCGCAACGGGCATGCCCGGTGCCAGCCCGGCCGGGCTGCCGACAATCACCTGGTCACCGCTGCGCAGGCCTTCGCTGATCTGCCAGCGCGAGCCCTGCATCACCCCGGTGCGCACGCTGCGCGCCTCGGCCAGGTTGCCGGCCCCGACCACCATCACCCGCGCCTGGCCATCGCTGCCACGCTGCACCGCGCGCTGCGGCACCAGGATGGCCTGCTGGTCGGTGCCCTGCGGGGTGCGCACACGCACATACATGCCCGGCAGGAGGATGCCGTCGCGATTGTCGAAGCGCCCGCGCAAGGTGACCTGGCCCGTGCCGCGGTCGACCGCCACGTCGGTGAACATCAGCGCGCCCTGGCGCTGGTAGTCGGTGCCTTCCACCTGCGCGGTCAGGGTCTGCTCGTCGCCACTGGCCAGAGCGCCGTCCTTGAGGGCCTGGCGCAGGCGCAGGGCATCGGCGGCGGACTGGGTGAAATCGACATAGATCGGGTCGAGCTGCTGGATGCGCGCCATCAACGTGGCGTCGCCCTGCCCGACCAGCGCGCCTTCGGTGGCCAGGGCCCGGCCGATGCGCCCGGAGATCGGCGCGGTGACGGTGGCATAACCCAGGTTCAGGCGTGCGCTCTGCACCTCGGCTTGGCTGGCGCGTACCGCCGCCTGGGCACTGCGCAGCGCGGCGGTGGCGCTGTCGAAGTCCTGCTGGCTAACCGCTTCGATCTTCACTAGCGGTTCGTAGCGTTTGACCCGCGCCTGGGCCTCCTGCTGCACGGCCTGGGCCCGGGCCAGGTCGGCCTCGGCGCGGGACAGGGCCGCCTTGAACGGCGCCGGGTCGATCTGGAACAGCACATCGCCGGCCTTGACGTCGGCGCCCTCCTCGAAACGTTTGTGCAGGACGATGCCGGCCACGCGGGCACGCACCTGTGCCTCCCGCATCGGCTCGACCCGGCCCGGCAGGGTCGAGGCCAGTGCCAGTTGTTCGCTCGCCACAGTCACCGTCTGCACCGCCAATACCGCGTCGGCGGCAGCCTGTTGTTCGTCCGCCGCTCCGCAGCCGGCCAGCGCTACCGCCACCGCTAGCCAGCTGGCCACACCCATTGCACGCAAGTTGCTCATGTACTCACCCGAGCCTTTGATTAGAAAACGGCGCGAATGGTACTTACACATTCGATTTGAGTCAATTTGGTCTCATTTGAACTTCTTGTGAAGAATTGTAAAACCTCAACGCCCGGTCGTCGGCTGTTCGCATCGCCACACCGGTGCGGGCGTCAAATGAGCACAATGCCTTCAGGAGAATGCCCATGACCCTGCATGCCGTGGCCTCCCTTGGCCAGCTCGATGAACACCGCCCGCTGCGGGTTCAGGCCGGTGCCGAAGAACTCATCCTGGTGCGCCAGGGCGATCAGGTGCGCGCCTACCAGGGCAATTGCCCGCATGCCGGCGCACCGCTGGACGAAGGCGTGGTGTGTGGCGGCCTGCTGGTCTGTCCCTGGCACAAGGCGGCGTTCGCCGTGGACGAAGGCGCGGTGTGCGAGCCTCCGGCGCTGGCCGACCTGCGCCGCTATCCGGTGCGCATCAAGGGTGATGCCGTGTGGGTCGACGACCAGCCGTTACCCGAGGCCGAGCCGCCGCGCCATGACGACGCCCGCACCTTCGTGGTGATCGGTGCCGGGGCCGCCGGCAGCGCTGCCGTGGCCACCCTGCTCGGCCACGGCTTCGGTGGCCGCCTGCTGTGGCTCGACCAGGAGCAGCCGAGCGCCTACGACCGCACGGCCTTGAGCAAATTCGTGCTGGCCGGGCAGATGGCCCCCGACCAGGTGCCGACGCTGCTGGAGGCCGATGATCTGCGCCGCGGTCAATTGCAACGCCTGCACGCCAAGGTGCGCAGCCTGAACGCCGGCAAGCGCGAGATTGCCCTGGCCGACGGCCAGCGGCTGAAGTACGACGCCGCCCTGCTGGCCACCGGCGGCAAGCCGCGACGCCCCGATGTGCCCGGCGCGAAACTGCCTGGGGTTTGCCTGCTGCGTTCGCGGGAGGATGCCGCGCGCCTGCTGGACCTGGCCGAACCCGGCCAGCCGGTGGTGATCGTCGGTGATGGTTTCATCGGCCTGGAAGCCGCCAGCGCCTTGCGCAAGTACGGCATGCAGGTGCATGTGGTGAGCCGTCACCCGGTGCCGCTGGCCAGGCTGCTCGGCGAACGCATCGGCCAGAGCCTGCGTGAGCTGCATGAACGCAAGGGTGTGGTATTTCACGGGCCGACCGAGGTGAGCGGCTTCGAAGGTAGCGAGCAGGTCGAGGCCGTGGCGCTGGCCAACGGCGAGCGGCTGCCTACCGCCCTGGTACTGCTGGGCACCGGGGTCAGCCCGGCAACGGCTTGCCTGCAGGGGCTGGCCCTGGCCGAGGACGGTGCCCTCGAGGTCGATGCGCACCTGCAGGCCACCGACGGCTTGTGGGCCGCTGGCGACATCGCGCGCTTCCCGCTTGCCGGCCGCCCCGTGCGCATCGAGCACTGGCGCCTGGCCCAGCAGCATGGGGTGATCGCCGCCGCCAACATGCTCGGTGAGCGGCGCCGGTATGACGATGTGCCGTTCTTCTGGACCTACCAGCACGGGCGCACTTACGAGGTGCTGGGGCATGCGCGCGCATGGAACCGCATCGAGTATGTCGGAGCGCCGGAGCAAGGGGATTTCATTGCCCTGCAATGCCTCGAGGCGGTGATCGCCAAGGGCTATGGGCGGGCCATGGCGGTGCTGTCGCAGCGGCTTAAGCGGCCACTGTCGAGCCGCGAGGCGCGGGAGCTGATCGAGGCGTGGCCGGGGTGAGGCGCCTTGGGGGGCGGTGTTTTTGGGTCTACCGATAGAGGTGTAGCGCCTGTCAGATCGAGCGCCGCCCGCGCGGCGCATCGCGGATGAATCCGCTCCCACATTTGTTGCAACGTACCGAACCTGTCAGGCCATGGTTGCCAGCCTTGGTGCAGGGCGCAAGATCGCTGAGACGGCAGCAACGCCCACGCAAGAATCGCGTCGAGCATACAAGGCATACAACCATGGCCTATCAGGCATGGCCACGTTGCAACAAATGTAGGAGCGGATTCATCCGCGATGCGCCGCGCGGGCGGCGCTCGATCTGATAGGCGCTACACCTCTGTCGCCGAACGAATAGCCACCTGCACCCCCACCCTTTCAAACCCACCATGAACTGTGTAAAACAAATCCCCCACACTGTCAGAAAAGGATGATTCGCGATGCTCTACCGCCCTCTCGGCCAGTCCGGCCTGCAGGTCTCGGCCCTCACCCTCGGCAGCATGATGTTCGGCGAGCAGACCAGCACCGAAGACGCTCTGCGCATCATCGACAAAGCCTGGGACCAGGGCATCAACTTCATCGACACCGCCGACGTCTACAACGCTGGGCGCTCCGAGGAGATCGTCGGCGAGGCGGTGGCCCGCAACCGCCAGGACTGGATCGTCGCCTCCAAGGCCGGCTACGGCCCGGTCGATGGCCTGCCAAACCGCAGCGGCCTGTCGCGCAAGCACCTGTTCAATGCCATCGAAGCCAGCCTCACGCGCCTGGGCACCGATTACCTGGACATCTACTACCTGCACCGCGAAGACCACAACGTACCGCTGGCCGAGACCGTGCGCGCCATCGGCGACCTGCTGGCCCAGGGCAAGATCCGCTACTGGGGCCTGTCCAACTTCCGTGGCTGGCGCATCGCCGAAGTCTGCAACCTGGCCGAGCAGCTCGGCATCGCCAAGCCAGTGGTCAGCCAGCCGCTGTACAACATCGTCAACCGCCAGGCCGAGCCCGAGCAACTGACCGCCGCCGCATACCACGGCCTGGGCGTGGTGCCCTTCAGCCCGCTGGCCCGTGGCGTGCTCAGCGGCAAGTACGCACCTGGCTCGACCCCCGACCAAGGCAGCCGCGCCGGGCGCCAGGACAAGCGCATCATGGAAGTGGAGTGGCGCCAGGAGTCGCTGGCCATCGCCCAGAAGATCCACGCCTACACCGAGGCCAAGGGGGTCGGCATCGTCGAATTCGCCATCGCCTGGGTGCTGAACAACCGCCTGGTCAGCTCGGCCATCGTCGGGCCGCGTACCGAGGCGCAGTGGGACACCTATGCCGGGGCGCTGACGGTGAAGATCAACGCCGAGGACGAGGCGTTCATCGATTCGCTGGTCACGCCGGGGCATGCGTCTACGCCAGGGTTCAACGACGTGGCGCATTTCGTCAGCGGGCGCCTGGCGCGTTGAGGCAATTCGCCTGAACCTGCAGGAGCCAGCTAGCGGATCTGGTGCTTGTGCAGCAGGCGGTAGAACGTCGGCCTGGACACCCCCAGCACCTTCGCCGCGATGCTCAGGTTGTCGCTGTGGCGATTCAATACATCGCACAAGGCCTGGCGCTCGGCCCGGTGCTTGTAGTCCTCCAGGGTGCCCAAGGGTTGGTCCTGCTCCGGCAGCGCCTGCAGGCCCAGGTCCAGGGCTTCGATCTGGCGCCCTTCGGCCAGCACCAGGCCACGCCTGACCCGATTGGCCAGCTCACGCACGTTGCCTGGCCAGTCGTGCCGCCCCATGGCCGCCAGGGCGCCTTCACTGAATGAGCGGGGGCGCCTGCCCGTCTCCTGGCTGTAGAACTGCGAAAAGTGGCTGGCCAGCATCGACAGGTCGCCATGCCGATCGCGCAGCGGCGCGGTCACCACCTGCAGGACATTGAGGCGGTAATACAGGTCTTCGCGAAAGCGCCCTTGCCCGATCGCCTTTTCCAGGTCCACATGGGTGGCCGCCAACACCCTGACATCCACCGCGATGGGCTGGTTGCCGCCCACCCGCTCGATGTGTTTCTCCTGAAGAAAACGCAGCAAGTTGGCCTGCAACTCCAAGGGAAGATCGCCGATCTCGTCGAGAAACAGCGTGCCGCCGTTGGCCGCCTCGATGCGCCCCACCTTGCGCTGGTGCGCCCCGGTGAAGGCGCCCTTCTCGTGGCCGAACAGCTCGGACTGGATCAGGTGCTCGGGGATGGCGCCACAGTTGATGGCGATGAACGGCCTGTCGTGGCGCTGGCTCTGCCGATGCAGCGTACGCGCCACCAACTCCTTGCCCGTGCCGCTCTCGCCGCGGATCAGCACCGGCGACTCGGTGGGCGCCAGCTTGCCCAGCAGCTTGCGCAGTTCGCGCAGTGGCCGGCTCTCGCCCAGCAGTTCATGCGCAGGCTCATTGACCTGCACGGCCCCCTTGCCGCGCAGGCGCGCCATGCCGAACGCGCGCCCCAGGGTGACCTGCACCCGTGACACGTCGAACGGCAAGGTATGGAAGTCGAAAAACCATTCGCACACAAAGTCGCCAACATTCTGCAAGCGCAGCTCTTCGGCGCTGAGCACGGCGATCCATTCGGTGTTGCTGCGCTTGATCAGGTCCTTGACGGCTTCGGGATGGCGCAGGTGCGAGGCCTGCAAACGCACCAGGCCCACATCGCACGGCTGCTCCAGGGCAGCATCGAGGGTACAGCTGCGTACCTCCCAGCCGACGCTGCGCAAGCCCGGGAGCAAACGGTGGCAATCGTCGCACGGGTCGACGATCAGCAAGCGGCGGTGGGAAGCAGGTTCAAGCATGACCGTTCCTTGGCGCCAGATTTTAGTTTTTTACGTATAAACAGTTAGTTGCGACGCCAAAATTAACAGTAGCAATGAACTTGACGCCCTCCATGACCGTTGGTCAGCCCGCCTGGGTCGGTAAAAGCGCCGCGGGGAATTTTCACCCAGGCATGACGTCATAGGCGCCGGGGACGCACAGATTAAAACCGACGCGAATAAAAAAAATTCAACGGCCATGTGACTTCAACCCTGACCTGGAGCATCAGTACGAATAACCCCGCGCTGTAGACTTTTGAAAAACTGCACCGCGGAACTTAATTTCGCTGTTTGGGACCATGAGAGAGACCGAACCATGAATGCCCCGCTCCGTGTCAACGAAGCACTGCTGATCGCCGACCACGCCTTCGAACCCTTCCAGTGCGTTGCCTGGGATGCACCCAACGGCACTGGTGAGCTGAGCCTGGCAGTGATCGACCGGACCAGCACCCGTATCGGCAGCAAGCAAGTATCCTCGCGGGTCTATTCCGACCCGGCGCAATGGGCCAGCCTGATCGAGGAAGTGCGCGCGGAACTGTCGCGCCAGGGTTATGACCTGCAACCCTGGTCCATGCCGAAGTAAGTACTGCCCCACCACAAGTGCGCGTCCTCGCGCACTTGTGCAAACACCCCTTGTGTATTTGTAACAACTTCATACTTGCGACAAAGTGTCGCACTTGTAGCGTTCAATTGACCGGCTTGAACTGTTCGATATGTCGATAGTCGGCCTGAAGTTGTTCGGCAAGTTGTCGTGCGCGGCCGATACGCACCGCCGCCATTTCCATATCCACCAGCAAGGTGCTGCACGGCATCGGCTGTGGCGCGCACCATTGTTGCAGGCGGCCGTCGGTCAATATCAGGCAGCGCTGCACCTCATGGGGCAGGCGCTTGCCGCGCGCCAGCAACCACTGGCGGGCCTCCTCCAGCGCCGCGAACAGGGGCGTGCCGCCGCCCGCGCCCAAGGCTTGCAGCCACGGCTGCAAGGCGCCTGAGGCCTTGAGCCCGTGGCGCTGCCAGTGCGGCTTGCTGCCGCTGGCGGTCAGCAAGGCCAAACGGGCCCGCTGCCGATAGGCCTGGTCGAACAACCCGGCCAGCAGGCCTTTGCCCTGGGCCAGGGCCTGGTGACGACGGGTCGAGGCCGAGGCATCGACAATCACCAGCCACAGCTCGGGGCCCTGGGCCTGGCGTTGTTGCCAGCACAGATCACGGCGCTGGCGGGGCCGGCCCTTGAGCAGGGTCGCCAGCCAGGCGATCCGGCCGCTGCCGGCGGCGCGCGCGCGACCACGGACAATGCCCGTCAAATCACCGCCGCGCGGTCTGGCATCCGGCGCCTGGGCGCTGCGCGCGCGGATGCTCAGGGCTTTTTTGCCCAGTTAGGCACCTCGCGGCGGGCCGCGCTGGTCACCGCCTGGGGTGGCAAGGCGCCCCAGTCGCCCTGCCCGCCCTGGGCGTCTGGCGCGGGCGCTGGCCCACCGGCTGCGCTGGGTGGCGCCTCTGCGCCATCGCTGCGGCGACGATGGCGCAAGGCGAACTCGGCAACCGCCTCGACGTCCGCCTCCTCGATCGCCGGGTTGCCACGCCAGGCAGCGTGGGCCCGGGCGGCGCGCAACCAGACCAGGTCGGCGCGCAGGCCATCGACCCCGGCGGCGAAACAGCGCTCGGTGATCCAGGCCAGGGCCTGGTCGTCCAGGGCGATGCCGGCCAGGCGCTCGCGGGCGGCCTGGCAGCGGTCGCGCAAGGCCGCTTGCGCGTCGGCCCATTGGCCACGGAATGCTTCAGGGTCGCTGTCGAAAGCCAGGCGCCGGCGAATGATCTGCTGGCGCGCCTCGGGCGCCGGCAGGCCATCCAGGGCGACATTCAGGCCGAAGCGGTCGAGCAGTTGCGGGCGCAACTCACCCTCCTCCGGGTTCATCGTGCCGATCAGCACGAAGCGCGCGGCATGGCGGTGGGAGATGCCGTCGCGCTCGATGCGGTTGGTTCCGCTGGCTGCCACGTCCAGCAGCAGGTCGACCAGCGGATCGGGCAGCAGGTTGACCTCGTCCACATACAGCACGCCGCCATCGGCATGGGCCAGCACGCCAGGCGAGAAACGCGCCTGGCCCTGGCCCAGCGCGGCATCCAGGTCGAGGGTGCCGACCAGGCGCTCCTCGGTCGCCCCCAGGGGCAGGGTCACGAACGGGCCATCACCCAGCAGGTCGGCCAGGCCACGGGCCAGGGTGCTCTTGGCCATGCCGCGCGGGCCCTCGATCAGCACGCCGCCGATCTTCGGGTCGATGGCGGTCAGGCACAGGGCCAGCTTGAGGTCGTCGGCGCCGACCACGGCGGCCAGGGGGAATTGCACGGGTTCGCTCATCTTCAGCTGTCTTCCTCGCCATCGAGCAGCTGTTGCTCGAGGCTGTCGCGGTAATCGCCCGGCTCCTGCCACAAACCACGCTGCTGGGCTTCCAGCAGGCGCTCGGTAAGGTCGCGCAGGGCCTCGGGGTTGTGCTCGCGCAGAAACGCACGGGTGGCCGGGTCGAGCACGTAGGCGTCGGCCAGGCCCTGGTAATGGTGGTCGTCGATCAGGTGGGTGGTGGCGTCGAAGGCGAACAGGTTGTCGACCGTCGCCGCCAGCTCGAAAGCCCCTTTATAGCCGTGCCGCTTGGCGCCGTCGATCCACTTGGGGTTGAGGGCACGGGCGCGGATCACCCGGTTCAGCTCTTCCTTCAAGGTGCGGATGCGCGGTCGGTCGGCCTGGCTGTGGTCACCGTGGTAACTGGCGCGCGCACTGCCGGCCAAGGTCTCGGCGGCGGCCAGCATGCCGCCCTGGAACTGGTAGTAGTCGTTGGAATCGAGCAGATCGTGCTCGTGGTTGTCCTGGTTCTGCAGCACCGCCTGCACCTGGCTCAGGCGCTGGGCGAAGCGCGCGCGCGCCGGGGTGCCCTCGTCGCTGGCGCCATAGGCGTAGCCGCCATGGTTGAGGTAGACCTCGGCCAGGTCGTCGCGGCTGTGCCACAGGCGCCCGTCGATGGCGTTCTGGACCCCGGCGCCATAGGCCCCGGGCTTGGCGCCGAACACCCGCCACCCCGCCTGGCGGGCCGCCTGCTCGGCGTCCAGGCCCTCGGCCAGCAGGGCGGCGCGCTCGGCGCGCACGCGGGCGGCCAGCGGGTTGTAGTCGTCAGGCTCGTCCAGCGCCGCCACCGCCTGCACGGCCGCGTCGAACAGGCGGATCAGGTTGCCGAAGGCGTCGCGGAAGAACCCGGAAACCCGCAGCGTCACATCCACCCGCGGCCGGTCGAGCAGGCTCAACGGCAGGATCTCGAAGTCGTCGACCCGCAGGCTGGCGCTGGCCCAGACCGGGCGCACACCCATCAGCGCCATGGCCTGGGCGATATCGTCGCCGCCGGTGCGCATGGTCGCCGTGCCCCACACCGACAGGCCCAGTTGGCGCAGGTGGTCACCGTGGTCCTGCAGGTGGCGTTCGAGGATCAGGTTGGCCGAGGCGAAGCCCAGGCGCCAGGCGGTGGTGGTCGGCAGGTTGCGCACATCGACGGTATAGAAGTTGCGCCCGGTGGGCAGCACGTCCAAGCGCCCGCGACTGGGCGCGCCGCTGGGCCCGGCCGGAACGAAACGCCCAGCCAGGGCGGCCAGCAGGCCGTCCATTTCGGCGTCGCCACAAGCATCGAGGCGCGGCGCGACATCGTCCAGCAAGGCCGCGAGCACCTCGCGCAGCGGTTGCCAGCACGGCGCTTGCGGCAGCTCGACAGCACCGCGCAACGCCTGCTCGATCAGGCTCGACGCCAGCAGCTCGAGGCGTTCGCGGGTATCGCCGCAGGTCCGCCACAAGGCCGCGTCCACCGCCTGCAGCGGCGCAGGCCGCGGCCCGTCCCAGGGCTGCCCCAGGTCGCAGTCCAGTGGATCGAAGCCGAGCCCAAGGGCCTTGGCCAAGGTACGGATCAGGCTGGCGTTGGCCCCCTTGCCATCACCGCGCGCCACCCGCAACAAGGCCAGCAGGGTATCGTTGCGCAAGCGCCCGGCCGGCGATTGGCCGAACACATGCAAACCGTCGCGGATCTGCGATTCCTTGAGGTCGCACAGATAGGTGTCCAGGCGTGGCAGCCACACCGCCGCGTCGTCCAGCTGGCCTTCGAGTTGCAGCTCGCGGTCGATGTGGTTGCGCTTGAGCAGCTCGAGTATGTCCCGTTGCAGCTCCTGGGCCCGACGTGGGTCGAGCAGCTGGGCTTCGTAATATTCGTCGGCCAGCTGTTCCAGGTGACGCAACGGGCCGTAGGTCTCGGCCCGGGTCAGCGGCGGCATCAGGTGGTCGATGATCACCGCCTGGGTACGCCGCTTGGCCTGGGCGCCCTCGCCCGGATCGTTGACGATGAACGGGTAGATGTTCGGCAGCGGCCCGAGCAGCGCGTCCGGCCAGCACTCGGCGGACAGCCCCACGCCCTTGCCCGGCAACCACTCCAGGTTGCCGTGCTTGCCGACATGGACCACGGCATCGGCGGCAAAGCCGTTGCGCAGCCAGAAATGGAACGCCAGGTAGCCATGCGGCGGCACCAGGTCCGGGTCGTGGTACACCGCGCTGTGGTCCACCTGATAGCCGCGCGCCGGCTGGATACCGACGAAGGTCAAGCCATAGCGCAAGCCAGCGACCATCATCCGCCCGCTGCGGAACATCGGGTCCTGCTCGGGCGTGCCCCAGCGCGCCAGCACGGCACGCTGGTTGGCCTCGGGCAGCGCGGCGAAGGCCGCCTGGTAATCGGCCAGGCTCAGGCTCTGGGCGCAGGGTCGCTGGTCGAGGTGGTCGAGGTCGTTGGTCACGCCGCCCAACAACTGATGGATCAGCGCAGTGCCGCTGTCGGGCAGGCCGGCGACCGGGTAGCCCCGGCCCTGCATGGCCCTGAGTATGTTCAACGCCGCGCCCGGGGTGTCCAGGCCCACGCCATTGCCAATGCGCCCGTCGCGGGTCGGATAGTTGGCCAGCACCAGGGCCACGCGTTTTTCCTGGTTGTCCAGGCGCGCCAGCGCCACCCAGCGCCGCGCCAACTCGGCCACGAAGTCCATGCGCTCGGGGTGGGCACGGTAGCAGACCACGTCGGCCTGGCTGCGTTCGCTGCGCCAGGCCAGGTCCTTGAAGCTCACCGGGCGGGTGATGATGCGCCCGTCAAGCTCCGGCAAGGCAATGTGCATGGCCAGGTCGCGGGCACCCAGGCCCTGCTCGCTCTGCTCCCAGCCGGGCCGGTTGTCCTGGGCGCAGATTGCCTGCAACACCGGCACGTCGCGGCGCAGCGGGCGCAGGTTGGGCTGCTCTGGGCTGGACAAGGCAAAACCGGTGGTGTTGATCACCACCTCGGCCTGCACCTCGTCGAGCCAGGCTTGCACCTGCTCCAGACAGGCGTGCTCCTTGAGGCTGGCCACGGCGATCGGCAGCGGGTTGAGCCCGCACGCCTGCAAGCGCTGGCAGAACACATCGATGAACGCGGTGTTGGCCGCCTGCAGGTGCGAGCGATAGAACAGCAGCGGCGCCACCGGGTACTCGGGGTTCCACTCGCCGTACCAGTCCTGCAGCACGGCACTGGCGCGGGCCGGGTGATAGACCGCCGTGCGCGGCAGCGGCTGGGGCTCGTCCCAGGGGTAGTCACGCCCCAGCCATTGGCTGGCCAGGCACTTGAACAGGTTGAGCGCGTTGGCCTTGCCACCCTGGCGCAGGTAGTGCCACAGGCGCTCGGCCTGGGCCCCGCGCAGCGTGCCCAGGTCGGTGAGTTCCGGGTCCGGGCGGTCGTCGCCCGGCACCAGGACCAACTGCACGCCACGGCTGGCGAGGGCCACCAACTGCTCGACGCCGTAGCGCCAGTAGCCGACACCGCCATGCAGCGAGACCAGGACCAGCTTGGCATGGCGCAGGACCTGGTCGACATACAGGTCGACCGAGGCGTGGTTCTGCACCTGCATCGGGTTGGCCAGGCGCACGCTGGGAAAATCGTCCGGCAACTGCTCGGCGGTTTCGGCCAGCAGTGCCAGATGGGAGTCGCCGCTGCAGAGGATCACCAGCTCGGCAGGTGTCTGGCCGAGATCGGCAATGCTGTCGTCCGGCACGAAGCCGCCGGGCTGGGTCCGCAGCAGGTGCATGGGTCAGGCGCCCAGGGCCTGGCGCAGGCGCGCTTGCAGCTGCACGGCGTCAAGGTCCTGGCCAATCAGTACCAGGCGGGTGATGCGCGCTTCATCGCTGCGCCAGGCGCGGTCGAAGTGCTTGTCGAAACGGGTGCCCACGCCCTGGATCAGCAGGCGCATCGGTTTGCCGGGGATGGCGGCGAAACCCTTGGCGCGCAGGATGCCGAATTCACCGACCAGTTGGCTCAGGGCATCGAGCAGCAGGCTTTCGTCGGCCTCGGGCAGGTCGATGGAAATCGAGTCGAAGGCATCATGATCGTGGTCGTCGTGATCGTCACCGTCGTGGTGCGAATCATGATGGGTGCGACGGCCATCGATATGCGCCTCGGACTCGGCGCCCACGCCCAGCAGCACGTCGAGCGGCAGGCGGCCACTGCTGGCCTCGATCACCTTGACCGCCGGCGGCAGTTCCTCGGCCACCTCGGCGCGCACCCCGGCCAGGCCGGCGGCGTCGATCAGGTCGGCCTTGTTCAGCACCACCAGGTCGGCGCTGGCCAACTGGTCGGCGAACAGCTCGTGCAGCGGCGACTCATGGTCCAGGTTGGGGTCGAGCTTGCGCTGGGCGTCGACCTGCTCGGGGTAGGCGGCGAAGGTGCCGGCAGCCACCGCCGGGCTGTCGACCACGGTGATCACCGCATCGACCGTGCAGGCGTTGCGGATTTCCGGCCACTGGAAGGCCTGTACCAGGGGCTTGGGCAGGGCCAGGCCGCTGGTTTCGATCAGGATATGGTCCAGGTCGCCGCGACGGGCCACCAGCTCGCGCATCACCGGGAAGAACTCCTCTTGCACGGTGCAGCACAGGCAGCCATTGGCCAGTTCGAAGACCCGGCCCAGCGCCTCTTCCTCGGTGCAGCCGATGCTGCACTGCTTGAGGATCTCGCCGTCGATGCCCAGTTCGCCGAATTCGTTGACGATCACCGCGATACGGCGGCCCTGGGCGTTGTCGAGCATGTGGCGGAGCAAGGTGGTCTTGCCCGAGCCGAGAAAGCCGGTGACGATGGTGACGGGGAGCTTGGCCAGTGTTTTCATGTCGCGTTGCCCTTGGCGGCTGTGGCGCGGGCATGCGGGACGGCGGCCGCGGCCATGCTGGCCGGGCGCGTTCGCCACCGGATCACCCCGCCCGGTTGAAAGTCGAAAACGTCGCGAGGCAGGTCTCCTGGCTTGCACCAATCCGGCGTCGGGGCCGGTGGCTCGGCGCCTTCCCGCGCGCCTGCGCAGTGGCTGTGCCGAACCTTTCAGTGCCTACAGTTGCGGGGGCAGCCGCGGCTTGTACCGCGTTCCCGTCTTAGCTCAGGCCAGGCCTGAGAACCTCGAAGCGGCAAGGCTACGCATCCACCCGACAACGGTCAACCGCCGCCGCGATTGACGCCGGCTACGCCCCGTGATTTGCTAGCGCATTGCCTGCAGGTGCCCCCAGCCGGGGGTGAAACGGGAAACCGGTGCGTCACATGGCCTCCAACAGGCCAGGACAAAGCCGGTGCTGCCCCCGCAACGGTAAGCGAGCGCACCCTGCCTCGCCAGCCCGGAGACCGGCCTGCCGTGCTCGATGAACAACCCCGCGGTGGGCGGGTGCTGTCGCATGCCCTGGGCCATCCGTGCCTGGGGGCGTCGCGCTTGCCCGTTGCCCAAAACAAAAGCAGCAGAGGAACGCGTCATGCCTATCACCAGTGCCAAGCACAGCATCGCCACCCCCGTCAGCCTCAGCCAGCGCCTGCTGGTCGCCGTGGGCGCCAGCCTGCTGGGCCTGAGCCTGGTGTACTTCGCCGGCTTCTCGCACATCGAGGCGGTACACAACGCCGCCCACGACACCCGCCACAGCGCCGCCTTCCCCTGCCACTGAGTATCCCTGCATGATCACGCGCATTGCCCGCACCGCGGGCTTCAGCGGGCTGCTCGCCGCCCTGCTGCTGACCCTGCTGCAAAGTTTCTGGATCGCCCCGCTGATCCTCCAGGCGGAAACCTTCGAGAGCGCCGCCCCGGTAGCCGAGCAGCATGAACACGCACCAGCCGAAGCCGGCCACAGCCATGAGCACAGCGCCGAGGCCTGGGCACCGGAAGACGGCTGGCAGCGGGTGCTGGCCACCACCGGCGGCAACCTGGTGGTAGCCGTCGGCTTCGCCCTGCTCCTCGCCGCGCTGTACAGCCTGCGTGAGCCGGGCCGCGTCAGCACCGGGGCGCTCTGGGGCCTGGCCGGCTTCGCCGTGTTCTGCCTGGCGCCCACCCTGGGCTTGCCCGCCGAGCTGCCAGGCACCGCCGCCGCCGACCTGGGCCAACGCCAGGCCTGGTGGATCGGCACCGCCGCCGCCACCGCGGCCGGCCTGGCCTTGCTGGTGTTCAGCCGGCATTGGTTGTTCAAGGTGCTGGGTGTCGTGCTGCTGGTAAGCCCCCATGTGATCGGCGCGCCGCAACCGGCGGTGCACGCCAGCCTGGCGCCAGAGGCCCTGGCCAGCCAGTTCAAGATCGCCTCCTGGCTGACCAACGCCGCGTTCTGGCTGGCCCTGGGCCTGCTCAGCGCCTGGCTGTTCCGCCGCGCCAACCCGGCCTGATGCTCGACTTCAGCCTGCAGCCCGCGCTGTACGCGGGCTTTGGTTGTCGCCGCGGCTGCCCCGTCGAGACCCTGGCGGTGCTGCTGCGCCAGACCATGGCCCGCCACGCCCTGCCCCTGTCGGCCTTGCGCGCCATCGCCAGCATCGACCCCAAGGCCCGCGAACCGGGCTTGCTGGCCCTGGCCGAGCGCCTTGGCGTGCCGTTTTTGTGCTTCGACGCCGCGCACCTGCTGGCTTTCGAGCCGATGCTCAGCCAACGCTCGGCCACTGCCTACGCCCAGACCGGCTGCTGGGGCGTGGCCGAAAGCGCCGCCCTGGCCCTGGCTGCCCGCGCTTCGCCACAACCCAACCTGCACGTGCCGCGGCAGGTCCTTGCCGGCGCTACCCTGGCGCTGGCCATCGGCGGATAATCCGCATCTTTACCTGCAAGGAACCGCCATGACGGTCTACTTCATCGGTGCCGGCCCCGGCGATCCGGAACTGATCACGGTCAAGGGCCAGCGCCTGATTCGCCAATGCCCGGTGATCATCTACGCAGGCTCCCTGGTCCCGCCTGCGCTGCTCGAGGGCCATAACGCCCGAACCGTGCTCAACAGCGCCGAACTGCACCTGGAGCAGATCGTCGAAGCCATGCGCCAGGCCCACGCCGAAGGCCTGGACGTGGCCCGGGTGCACAGCGGCGATCCCAGCCTGTACGGCGCCATCGGCGAACAGATCCGCCACCTGCAGGCACTGGGCATCGACTACCAGATCATTCCCGGGGTCACCGCCACTGCCGCCAGCGCCGCATTGCTGGGCTGCGAGCTGACCCTCCCGGACGTGGCGCAGACGGTGATCCTCACCCGCTACGGCGACAGCTCGCCGATGCCGCCTGGCGAACAACTGGCCGATCTGGCCCGGCATGGCAGCACCCTGGCCATTCACCTGGGGGTCAAGCACCTGGCGCGCATCGTCGACGAGCTTTTACCGCACTATGGCGGCGCCTGCCCGATTGCCGTGGTGCACCGTGCCACCTGGCCGGACCAGGATTGGGCCCGTGGCACCCTGGCGGATATCGTCGAGCGGGTAGCGGCCAAAGGCTTTCGCCGCACCGCGCTGATTCTGGTCGGCCAGGTGCTGGGCGATGCGCCGTTCGCCGACTCCGCGCTGTACCGGGCCGGGCACGCCCACCTGTACCGCCAGGGCAGTTGAAGCGATTGCCGTCGTTGACGACCGCGCCGCCCTGTAGGAGCGGCCTTGTGTCGCGAAAGGGCTGCAAAGCAGCCCCGGCATTGTTGAATTGAATACAGCCATGCCCGAAAAATCGCGAAGACCTTGCAAGGGCTGATTGCCGTCGGGGAAGGCGGCGTTGCACACTGCGTGCAACTTGCCAACGGAATGCCTGCCATGCTCGAACTGCGCCCCAACTGCGAATGCTGCGACCGCGACCTGCCGGCCGACAGCCCGGATGCACTGATCTGTTCGTTCGAATGCACCTTCTGCCGCCCCTGCAACGAGCGCCACTTCCAGGGCCAGTGCCCCAATTGCGGCGGGCAACTGGTGATCCGCCCTACCCGCACCGGCAAGGCCCTGGCCAACAACCCGGCAGCGACCCAGCGGGTCAACAAGCCTCACGCAGCTTGCCCTTGAGGGTATTTGTAGGAATTTTCAACAACATCTTGTAGGTTTATCAACACACCTATACTCGCCTATTACCAAGGCTCCTGATTATCCGTAAGGTGCGCGCAGCCCAGTTGGCCCGCCGCCTTGCGTATGCAGTGAAACGCAGGACGCGGGCTGCACCTTGTACAGGAGTTACCCATATGACATCCGTGTTGCTGGTTGATGACCACCACATTGTTCGATTGGCCGTGCGCATGCTGCTCGAACGCGAACGCTTCACCGTCGTGGGTGAAACCGGCAGCGGCAAGGATGCCGCACGCCTGGCCAGGGACACCAAGGCCGAAGTCGTCATCCTCGATATCGGCCTGCCCGACCTTGACGGCATGGAGGTGATCAAGCGCCTTAAACTGCTGGAGCCCGCGCCAAGGATAATGGCCCTCACCGGCCAACCCGCCGACCTTTATGTACGCCGCTGCATGGATGCGGGCATCTCGGCTTTTGTCAACAAGGACGAAGACCTCGATGCCATGGTGTTCGCCCTCAAGGCCTTGGTCAAAGGCTACTCGACCTTCCCGCAGATGGCGGTCAACAGCAATACCCTGGAGAGCGAGAGCGAGCGCCTGCGGCTTTTGTCCAATCGGGAAATGGAGGTGCTGCGCCGCCTGTGCGCAGGCCAGTCCAACAAGCTCATTGGCGAACAGATGAACCTTAGCGCCAAGACCATCAGCACCTATCGCGGCCGTATCATGGAGAAGCTCAAGGTCGAGTCGCTGGTTGAAATGGTCGACCTGGCCAAACGCAACAACGTGGCCTGAACCATGATCGGGCGCACGCTGCTGTGCCTGTTACTGGCCCTCTCATGGCCGTTATCCGCCCCTGCCGCCGTGCAGGGCGAAAGCCGCCACCTGCTGGCGCGGGCCTTGAGCGCCGCGCCCCCGTTGCAACTCGACGACACTGACCGACGCTGGCTGGCGCAGCGTAAAGAGCTGGTGCTGGGAAGCTCGCGTCCGGACTACCCACCGTTCGACATCAACACCAGCCAGGCCGACTACGAAGGCTTGAGCGCCGACTACGCCGGGCTGATCGGCGAACAGCTCGGCGTGCCGGTGCGGGTGCGCCGCTATGCCAGCCGCGCCCTGGCCCTGGCCGCGCTGCGCGCCGGCGAAGTCGACTTGCTGGGCACCTCCAACGCCTTCGAGGCCAACGATGCCGAGCTGGCCCTCACCCACTCCTATGCCGACGACCTGCCAGTCGTCGCCTCGCGCCATTCCCGCACGCTGCGCGAAGACGACGACCTGGCCGGGCTGCACCTGGCCATGGTCGACCACTATCTGCCGATGCAGACCGTGCAACAGCTGTTCCCCCAGGCCCAACTGCGCCTGTACCGCTCGACCCTGGCCGGTATCGCGGCGGTGGCCCTGGGCCAGGCCGACGCCTACCTGGGCGATGCCATCAGTACCGACTACGTGATCGCCAAGGGTTACCAGGGGATGGTCAAGGTCGACCACTTCGTCAAGGCGCCGGCCGGCACCTTTGCCTTTGCCCTGGCCCGCGACAACCCGCGCCTGCTGAAACTGGTGAACCTGGCCTTGGCCAGGATCGCCGACAGCGAGCGGCTGAACATCCTGCGCCGCTGGACCAGCGGCAGCACCAGTGTCCTGCTCGATCGCCGCCTGGCTGCCCTGACTCTGGAAGAGCGCGACTGGATCGAGCAACACCGCCAGGTCAAGGTCATGATCAATACCACCCTGGCGCCGCTGAGCTTTACCGATGCCCAGCAAAACCCCCGTGGCATCGCCCTGGACCTGCTGGAGCGCATCAGCCTGCGCACCGGCCTGCGCTTCCAGATCGTCGAGTCCGAGTCATTCCAGGACATGGTCGAGCAGACCGCCCAGGGCCAGGTCGACATGATCGGCGCCATCGGCTATGGCGTGCACCGCGCCCTGCGCCTGCGCTACACCCGCCCCTACATGATCAGCCCACGGGTACTGGTTACCCGGCACAATGCTCCGCCGCTGATTGGCGACCAGCCGCTGAGTGGCCTGCGCGTGGCGCTGTTGCGCGGCTCACCGTTGCGCGAGGGCCTGGAGCGCCAGGCCATCGGCATCCAGCCGATCGAGGTGGAGAACCCCTTGCAACTGATGGAGGCCGTGGCCAACGGCGAGGCCGACGTGGCGATCAGTTCGCACATCAACGCCGCCTACTTCATCAACCAGGTGTTCAAGGGCCGCCTCAGGATCGCCGGCCTGCAAGGTGACGAGCCGGCCCTGGCGGCATTCGCCGTCAGCCCGGCGCTGCCGCAGTTGCAGGCGATCCTCGACAAGGCGCTGCTGAGCATCCCGCCGGACGAACTGGAGCAACTGGTCAACCGCTGGCGTACCAATGCCGTGGTCAGCGACAGCCCCTGGCGCAACTACCGTACCCTGGCCTTGCAGGTGCTGGTGCTGGCCGCCGTGCTGCTGGCCGGCGTGGTGTTCTGGAATACCTACCTGCGCAAGCTGATTCACCAGCGCACCGAAGCCCAGCGCGCCTTGCAGGAGCAGTTGGCGCTCAGCCGCAGCTTGCTCGAGCAATTGCGCCAGGCCAAGGACGATGCCGAACGGGCCAGCCAGGCGAAAAGCACCTTCCTGGCGGTCATGAGCCATGAAATCCGCACGCCGATGAACGCGGTCATCGGCTTGCTCGAGCTGGCCCTGGAGGACAGCCGCCACGGGCGCAGCGACAGCCACGCGCTGAAAACCGCCCACGACTCGGCGCTCGGCCTGCTCGACCTGATCGGCGATGTGCTCGATATCTCGCGCATCGAGTCCGGTCATATGACCCTGCAGCCCCAGCCGGTCGAGTTGATCGAGCTGGTTCAGGCGACCTTGCGGGTGTTCGAGGGCAATGCGCGGGCCAAGGGTATCGAGCTGCGCGGCGCACTGCCCGCGCCACCCTGCTGGGTGCGGGTCGACGCCTTGCGCCTCAAGCAGGTGCTGTCGAACCTGATCAGCAATGCCATCAAGTTCACCGACCGCGGACAGGTCGACGTGACCCTCACCGCCCAGGCGCTGGACGCCCAACGGCGGCGCATCACCCTGCAGGTTCGTGACAGCGGCATGGGCATCAGCGCCGCTGATCAGGCGCGCCTGTTCAACGCATTCGCCCAGGCCGACGGCAGCCAGGGCCGCCAAGGTGCCGGGCTGGGCCTGGTGATCAGCCGCGAGCTGTGCGAGTTGATGGGCGGCCAGTTGAGCCTGCAAAGTCTCGAGGGCCTCGGGACCCAGGTCGATATCCTGCTCACCTTGCAGGTCTGCCCCCCACCCAGTCGGGAGCCGGTGAGCAGTATCGGCCGGGAGATCGCCGGCGGGCCTTTGCAGGTGCTGGTGGTCGACGATTATCCAGCCAACCTGCTGCTGCTCGAGA
This sequence comes from Pseudomonas muyukensis, assembly GCF_019139535.1. Lineage (NCBI taxonomy): Bacteria > Pseudomonadati > Pseudomonadota > Gammaproteobacteria > Pseudomonadales > Pseudomonadaceae > Pseudomonas > Pseudomonas muyukensis. The sequence continues at coordinate 3,784,228 of NZ_CP077073.1, forward strand.
AACAGTTGCGCTCACTCGGGCACCACGTAGTGCTCGCCGACCAGGGCGAGGCGGCCCTGGCGCTGTGGCAGGCCGGGCACTTCGATGTGGTGCTCAGCGACTGCAGCATGCCGGTGATGGACGGCCATGAACTGGCCCGGCGCATCCGCGCCGCGGAACAACAACGCGCGCGCCCGGCCTGTCGCATCATCGGCGTCACCGCCAACGCCCAGGCTGAAGAACGCCAGCGTTGCCTGGACAGCGGCATGGACGACTGCCTGTTCAAGCCAATCGGCCTGCAGGCCCTGAAAGGCTGCCTGGCCCACCTGCACAGCATCGCCCCAAACGCCTGCCCGACGGCACGTGCCAGTGGTTTCGATCTCGAACAGCTGCGCCACCTGACCCAGGATGACGAGCAGTTGATCATGCGCCTGCTGGAGCAGTTGGCCGCCAGCAATGCCGAGGACCTGCAGGCCCTGCGGGCGCTGGGCAGCTCACCGGCCAGCGAGGCGCTTGGCCCGGTGGTGCACCGGATCAAGGGTGGGGCCAAGATGCTCAAGGTCAGGACCGTGGTGCAGGATTGCGAAGCCCTGGAGCAGGCCATCGCCCACCGCCAGCCGCTCGCTTCGTTGCTCGAACGGCTGCACGCCAGCCTGCACAGCCTCGAATGCGAGCTGCGGGAAAACCTCAGTGCAATTGCAGGGTCGAACTGATCTGGCTGATCGCATCCACCACGTGCCGCGAACCCTGCTGGATTTCCATGATCACCGTGCCCGCCTCGTTGGCCAGTTCCACCCCAAGCCCGGTACGGGTCAGGCTCGACTGCATGCTGGCCACCGCCGTCAGCGACAGGTCGTGGTTCTGCCGCACCACCTCGACGATCTCCAGGGTGGCCTTGCTGGTACGCGCCGCCAAGTTGCGCACTTCGTCGGCCACCACCGCGAAGCCGCGGCCGTATTCGCCGGCCCGCGCCGCCTCGATCGCCGCATTGAGCGCCAGCAGGTTGGTCTGGTCGGCGATGCCACGGATGGTCAGGACGATCTGGCCGATCGCCTCGGACTGTTTGCTTACGGCGTCGATGCTGCGCGCGGCCTGGTTGAGCTCGGCGGAAATCTGCTCGATCACCTCGACGGTCTGCTGCACCACCTGGGTGCCCTTGCGCGCGCAGGCGTCGGTCTGCACCGAACTGGCATGGGCGGCATCGGCGGCGGTCTGCTGGGTGCTGACCTGGTTGGTGATGTCGCTGGCGAACTTCACCACTTTGTACAAGCGGCCCTTGTTGTCGAAGATCGGGTTGTACGAGGCCTCCAGGTAGACGGTCTGGCCCTGTTTGTTGATACGCTCGAAGCGGTGCGAATGGTACTCGCCGCGGTTGAGCGAGGCCCAGAAGTCGCGGTACTGCGCCGACTCACGCTCGTGGGGCAGGCAAAACAGCCCGTGGTGCCGGCCCACCACTTCCTCCAGGCGATAGCCCATGGTGTCGAGGAAGTTCTGGTTGGCCTTGATCACCCGCCCGGCCGGGGTGAACTCGATCACCGCCATGGAACGGCCGATGGCCTTGAGCAAGCTTTCGCTCTCGTGCTCCTCATTGACATGGCGGGTGATGTCCGAGGCCACCTTTATGACACTGGAGACCTGTTGTCGCTCATCGATCACCGGCATGTAGCTGGCTTCCAGCCAGACCTCGCGACCGGCCTTGTCGAGGCGTTCGAAGGTGCCGCTGATGGCCTTGCCCTGCCCCAGTTCGCGCCACAGTTGCTGGTACTCGGCGCTCTTGGCATAGGCCGGGTCACAGAAGATGCGGTGGTGCTTGCCGCGAATCTCCTCGGCGCTGTAGCCCATGGTGCTGCAGAAGTGCTCGTTCGCCTCGAGGATCGTGCCGTCTGGCGCGAACTCGATCATCGCCATGGAACGGCTGATCGCCGCCAGCTTGGCCTCCATGCCCGCCAGGGCCTGGCGGCAACGCTGGATCTCGACCAGATCGGACTTGCGATGGTATTCGAACATGAGCCGGGGCTCCTTCTGCTCTGGGATGAACCTGAGCATAGATCGGCGTTTTCGCGGTGCAAGCGAACTGATATCACTTTTGAACTAGCTATTCGCGGCCGTTTGTCTGGTGGTTTTTACCGACGATCTGCCACCGTTGCTGGCGAGCCAGGCGACGCGGTGGATGGCACCGGCGACGCCGGTGTTCGCCGGCAAGGCCGGCTCCTACGCCGATTGCGACTGCAATACCTGTAGGAGCCAGCCTTGCTGGCGAACCAGGCGACGCGGTGGCTGGCACCGGCTACGCCGGTGTTCGCCGGCAAGGCCGGCTCCTACGGCGGTTGCGGCCTGCAATACCTGTAGGAGCCAGCCTTGCTGGCGAACCAAGCGACGCGGTGGCTGGCACCGGCTACGCCGGTGTTCGCCGGCAAGCCGGCTCCTACGCCGATTGCGACTGCAATACCTGTAGGAGCCAGCTTGCTGGCGAACCAGGCGACGCGATGGATGGCACCGGCTACGCCGGTGTTCGCCGGCAAGGCCGGCTCCTACGGCGGTTGCGGCCTGCAATACCTGTAGGAGCCAGCCTTGCTGGCGAACCAGGCAACTCGGTAGCCGGTGCCTACGCACCGTAACCCCGCCAGCTCAGGAGCTCTCCCGCACCATCAGCTCGAAGCCCAGATCCTGCTGCCCACCCGCACCGCGCTTGCCATCGAGCATACCCAGCAAGGCCTGCGCCGCGCCGCGCCCCACCGCCGCCCGCGGCGTGCGGATCGAGGTAAGCCGCGGCACCATGTGCGCCGAACCCGGCAAGTCGTTGAAACCGACCATCGCCACCTGCCGAGGCACCTCGACGCCCTGGCGCAAGGCCTGCAAGATCGCGCCTTGGGCCAGGTCGTCGTTGCAGAAGAAAATACCATCGACATCCGGCGCGCGGACCAGCAGGCGGCTGAACAACTCGCCCCCCAGGCCAATCGACGACGGCTGCGGGTCGAGCATTTCCAGCTCTGGCGCCTGCAAGCCGGCTTGCGCCAAGGCCTGGCGGAACCCCTCGGCCCGTTGCATCACCCGTGGGTCCAGTTGCGCGGCAATGAAGCCCAGGCGCCGCCGCCCACGCTCGATCAGGTGCCGCGCCGCCGCGCGCCCGGCTTCGTACTGGGAAAACCCGACCGACAAGGCGCCCGCCTCGCCACCCAGCTCCATCATGTGCACGCAGGGCACTTGGCTGGCGGCGAGCATCTGCCGCGAGGCCTCGCTGCGCTCGAAACCGGTCAGCAACATGCCGCATGGCTGGTAGGCCAGGTAGTTGCGGATCAGGTTCTCTTCCTCGGCGCTGTCGTAGTGATAGTTGCCGATCAGCACCTCCAGCCCGCGGGGCCGCATCACTTCATGGATCGCCTCGAGGGTGTCGATGAACAGCTGGTTGGACAACGAAGGGATCAATACCACCACCGACTGGCTGCGCGCCGAGGCCAGGGCTCGCGCCGCCGGGTTGGCGACGTAGCCCAGGCTGGCCGCCGCGGCCTTGACCTTTTCCACCAGCTCCGGGGCGACCGTGCTGACCCCGCGCAGGGCGCGGGAGGCGGTGATGGGGGAAACCCCGGAAAGCCTGGCGACTTCTGCCAGGGTGGGACGACCAGTGGTGCGTGAGCCGATACGGGACATGGGAGTTGGAGTTTTTCCACTTGCAGGAAGAAGGAACGGTCACTAAGGTAGCGCTGTCTCTGGATGCAGGCAATGCAATCCGGGTAGCAGTCATGCCTTATACGTCCATACTGCCAAAGACAAGATCAATAACACCCGGGAGGGTGGCGCTTACCGGTTTGGCCCGCGACGGCCAAGACAGCGCTATCTCACCCAGCAGGAGGTACAGATGAACCCTTCCCTGTCCGCGATTGTGGTCATGGGCGTGGCTGGATGCGGCAAGAGCTGCATCGGCGCGGCCATTGCCGCGCGCAGCGGCGGCCGCCTGATCGAAGGCGATGCCTTTCACCCCGCCGCGAACATCGCCAAGATGAGCGCCGGCATTCCCCTGGACGACGACGACCGCGCCGGTTGGCTGGTGCGCCTGGGTGAAGAGCTGCAGAACGCGATCAGCGCGGGTGAACGCCCGATCCTGACCTGCTCGGCGCTCAAGCGCCGCTACCGCGAGACCTTGCGTGAGGCGGTGCCGGCGCTGGGCTTCGTGTTCCTCGAGCTGACCCCGCTGCAAGCCGAGCAACGCGTGCGTGCGCGCCCCGGCCACTTCATGCCGGCCAGCCTGATCGACAGCCAGTTTGCCGCCCTGGAACCGCCCCATGGCGAACCCCTGACCCTGGCGCTGGATGCCACCGCCCCGATCGAAACCCTGGCCGAAGCCGTGCACACCTGGCTAAAGCCCGGCGGTGAGCGGCCCGTGGCGCGCACCGCCTGACCCGGCGGTAGTTCCAGCTCACCCAAGATAGCGCTGTCTCTGTACCTTGCGGCAAGCAACGACCAAGAAACACGCTCCACCAAAACAACAACGACAAGACCGAGGCTAACGATCCATGTTCGGACTAGCTACTGATACGTTCCTGTTGCTCGACGCGCTGGTCACCATCGTCGGGCTGATCCTGCTGATCACCCATTTCAAGGTCCACCCCTTCGTCGCCCTGACCCTGGCCGCGGGCTTTCTCGGCCTGACCTCCGGCATGCCGGTGGCCAAGGTGATGAAGTCGTTCCAGGACGGCTTCGGCGGGGTACTGGGCTTCGTCGGCATCGTCCTGGCCCTGGGCACCATGCTCGGCAAGCTGATGGCCGACTCCGGCGGCGCCGACCAGATTGCGCAAACGCTGATCCGCGCCTTCGGCAAGCAGAAGGTGCACTGGGCGATGATGTTCGCCGCCTTCCTGGTGGGCATCCCGCTGTTCTTCGAAATCGGCTTCGTGCTGCTGATCCCGCTGGTGTTCATCGTCGCCCGCCGCTCCGGCGTGTCGCTGGTGAAGATCGGCATTCCGCTGCTGGCCGGCCTTTCCGTGGTCCACGGCCTGGTGCCGCCGCACCCGGGCCCGCTGCTGGCAATCGGCATCTTCCACGCCGACATCGGCAAGACCATCTTCTATGGCCTGCTGGTGGCATTGCCTACCGCGGTGATTGCCGGCCCCCTGTTCGGTAACTTCATCTCCCGCTACATCCCGGGTAACCCGTCCCAGGAGCTGATGGACCAGATTGCCCGCGAGTCGGACCAGCACAACCTGCCAAGCTTCAGCGTGACCCTGATCACCGTGCTGCTGCCGGTGGCGCTGATGCTGCTCAAGACCTTCGCCGACGTGGTGCTGCCGGCCGAGCACATCGTGCGCCAGTGGATGGACCTGATCGGCCACCCGATCACCGCCCTGCTCGCCGCCCTGCTGCTGGCGTTCTACACCTTCGGTTCGGCGCGTGGCTTCAACCGCCAGCAGATCATGAAGATGCTCGACCAGAGCCTGGCGCCCACTGCCGCCATCGTGCTGATCGTCGGTGCCGGTGGCGGCTTCAAGCAGATGCTGGTGGACACCGGGGTCGGCAACGTGATCGGCCAGATGGCGGTCCAGGCCGAGATCTCGCCGATCCTGCTGGCCTGGCTGGTGGCGGCGGTGATCCGCATCGCCACCGGTTCCGCGACCGTGGCCACCATCACCGGCGCCGGCATCGTCGCCCCGGTGATCGACCTGGTGCCGGGGGTCAACCGCGAGCTGCTGGTACTGGCCACCGGGGCCGGTTCGCTGATCCTGTCCCACGTCAACGACGCCGGGTTCTGGCTGGTCAAGCAGTACTTCAACATGACCGTCGCCGAAACCTTCAAGACCTGGAGCATGATGGAGACCATCCTCTCGGTGGTCGGCATCATCTTCATCATGTTGTTGTCGATGGTGGTGTGACCGTCGGTCGCCGTGATGGCACCCGGCTGATGGACTCAAGGCCCAAGTGAGACAGCGGCCCTGCGCAGGCAGGGCCGTTTTCTTTCCTCGCAAAGGAGCCTGCCCCATGAAAGCTGCGCTGTTGCTCGCCGCCCTGCTCGCCTCGCCACTGGCGTTGGCCGCCGGAACCGGCGCCACCTACCCTGATGACCCGCACAACCCGGCACCCAAGCCGGGTGTCGACAGCACCCTGAACCCCGTCGAGAAGCCCATGCCGCGCGATACCGACCCGCGGATCAAGGGTAACGACCCAGACAGCCCACCGGCTGAGCAGAACGATGATCGCGACCTGCCCGGGATGGGCGGCAGCGGTTCGGAGGGGATGGGGCGTGGTGGGGATGGGTCGGGGGGTACGGGCAAGCCTTGAGGCCCCCAGGCCCTATTTCCCTGTAGGAGCGGCCTTGTGTCGCGATGGGGCGCAAAGCGGCCTCGACCTCCTTCGCGGCGACGCTGAGAATGTGGGGGCGCTGTGCGCCCCATCGCGACACAAGGCCGCTCCTACAGGGATTGCACCCAGGTCACCATTGGCGCTTGTCTGGCCGGCTCAGGCCGAGCTTCTCGATCTTGTAGCGCAGCATGTCCCGTGACAGCCCCAGCAAGCGCGCCGACTTGGTGACGTTCCAGTCGGTGCGGTCGAGCGTGCGACAGACCATGTCGCGCTCCATGTCCGGCAAACTGCCGGTCGCCTCCGGTTCGTGGCGGTGCGCCTCGTACACCGCCATCGGCGCGGGCGCAGCCAGGGGCTCATCGACCAGGGTCATGCACAGGTTCAACTGGTGCGCGCCAATCACCTCGCTGGGGGCCAGCAACACGGTCTGTTCGAGCATGTTGCGCAGCTCGCGCACGTTGCCCGGCCAACTGTAGCCAAGCATCAGCGCCTCGGCCTCGGCGGAAAACCGCAGGTTCGGCTTGCCATAGCGCCGCCCGTGGTGGGCCAGGAAGTGTCGGGCCAGGCGCAAGATGTCCTGCCCCCGGGCATACAGGCGCGGCACCTTCAGGGCGATGATGCGCAGGCGAAAGAACAGGTCGCGGCGGAACTTGCCCTGCTGCACCATCTGCTCGAGGTTGCAGTTGGTAGCGCTGATCACCCTCAAGTCCACCTTGCGCTCCTTCACCGCGCCGATGCGACGGATGCTGCGATCTTCCAGGAGCTTGAGCAGCTTGGCTTGCAGCACCAGGTCCATCTCGCCGATCTCGTCGAGGAACAGCGTGCCGCCATCGGCCGCCTCGACCAACCCCACCCTTCGCTCCTTGGCGTCGGTGAAGGCGCCCTTCTCATGCCCGAACAGCTCGGCCTCCAGCAGGTTGGCCGGGATCGACGCGCAGTTGAACTCGATGAACGGCCCCTTGGCGCGGCTGCCGTCAAAATGCAGGGCACGGGCCACCAGCTCCTTGCCGGTGCCCGTCTCGCCCTCCACCAGCACCGGCGGCAGGTCGTCGCTGGCCATGCGCCGCTCGGCATCGAGCAACTGGCGCAGGGTGTGCTTGAGGTCGAGCATCACCGGCGACTCGCCAATCAAGGCCTGCAACCCCGACTTCTGCGCCTCGCGCTCCTGGTAGAACGACAGCGTGCGCTCCATGCGCTCGGCGGCCAGGGCCTTGTCCAGCATCAGCTTGAGCTCGGCCAGCACCACCGGCTTGGTCAGGTAGTGGAAGGCACCCTCCTTCATGGCCAGCACGGCGTCCTCGACGTTGCCGTAGCCGGTCATCATGATCACCTTCAGTGCCGGCGCCTGGGCCACCAGGGCACACAGCAGGTCGTGGCCGCTCATGCCCGGCAACGAGTTGTCGGTCAGCACGGCGTCGGGCTGGGCGCGCTTGACCTGCTCCAGCGCCAGCTCCGCGCTGTGGCACACCGTGACCTCGAAACCCTTGAGGCTCAGGTAGGTGCGAATGTTGTCGGCAAGGATTTCATCATCCTCGACCACCAGGATGCTGTGTTCCATGGTCCCCTCCCGCTGCGATATTGAAAGTCAGGCTGACGCGGGTTCCTTCCTCTTCGCGGCTGGTCAGTTCGACCGCACCGCCAAAGCGTTCCATGATCCGTTTGACCAGGGCCAGGCCAACACCGAGGCCGCCCTGCTTGGTGGTGAAAAATGGCTTGAACACCATGCGCCGCTGCTGCTCGTTCATCCCTTTGCCGGTGTCGCTGAGCTGCAGCTGGGCCTGCTGGCCCTCCAGCTGGCGCACCTCGGCGCGCAACTCGCCGCCCTGGGGCATGGCCTCCAGGGCGTTGGCGAACAGGCTGTTGAGGATCTGCGTCAGTTGCAGCGGCTGGCTGGCCACCCATTGCGCGACCGGGCCGTCGAAGCTGAAACGCACCTGGTTGCGCTCGATCTGCAGGGCGAACGTTTGCCGGGCATCTTCAAGGGCGGCCACCAGGTCCACCGCCTCGGGCTCGTCGCTGGTCGGGCGCAGCGACACCAGCAGGTCGCGGACCCAGCGCGACATGCGGTCGACCTGGGTAATGATGTCGCCGATGTTCTTCTGCGCCGCGGGGCTGGCGATTTCCTGGGCCAGTTCGGCGCTGGAGCGAATATTGGCCAGTGGGTTGCGCAGGCTGTGGGCCACCGCCGAGGACATCTCCCCCAGGGCCACGTAGGTTTCGCTGGCCACCAGCCGGTCCTGCTGGTGATGCAGCAGGCTGGCGGCGCGGCGCACGATCCAGAACAGGCCGAAGTAGATCAACGCCCCGCCCGCCAGGGTCGAGGCCCAGATCACTACGTAGCCGCGGTGGATGCGCCGTACCAGGTCCTGCGGCTCCTTGTAGATCTCGACCATGCTCAGCACCTGCTCGCCCTGGCTGTCGAACAGCGGGATGTAGTTCTCGATGAACAGGTGCCGCGGCTCGCGCTGGAACTTCTGTTCCTCGCGGTCCTCGTCGGCCTTGTGGTAACTGGCCGACACCGACTTGCGCGAGTGGAAGGCGTGCTCGAGGTCGTCGTCCTCCTCGATGCGCTGGCCGATCAAGTGCGGGTTGGTCGACCACACCACGGTGTGGTCACGGGCGTAGACATTGGCCAGCAGGGTGTCGGGCAAGTGCTCGACATGGTCGAGGAACTCCACCCGGGTGGCTTCGGCCAGCTGTGGGGTGAACTGCAGGTGCTGCTGGTCCAGGCGCGGGTCGAGCAGCTCGCCCATGGTCACCCCCGGCGGCAACTGCGAGTGACGCACCTCGGCCTGGGCCATGGCCTGGATGAACTGCGCGGTGAGCATGGCATCGCGCTCGACACTGTCGCGTACCACGAAGCGCGTCGACACATAACCCAGGCCGCCGGCCACTGCCGTGATGATCAGCAGGCTGACCAGCGAGAACCAGCGCAGCAGGTTGAACTCATGCAGCGGCGCGGCCAGCCCGGTGGTGGCTGCAGCCGTTTTGTCGGTGGCTTGGTTGTCGAGCGTCTGCATCGCGTCGTTCCCGCCTTTGCGCCAGTGGGGCCACCAGCACGCTGTCGCTACCCGTGGTAGCCCGGTAACGGCCGCCAGTCATGACACAAGTCGCAAACTGTCGGCCCTGGTGAGATGAAGCAAAAAACCGGCCATCGCTTTACCATAAGCATAATTTACTTATAAAACAGATATTTACGAACTTTTATCAAAGCTATTTCTTGAAAAAATCCCCATATTTGGGGAAATGGCACCAAAAGCAATAAATACAATAAAAACAGATAGTTACAGAAGATTATTAATTTAGAAAATCAACTTTTAATCACCCGAAAATGGAGCGAGACCCGCGTTCCCAACCCAGCGCGGCTACTCAACCTCACCGACCCACCAAAGCGCTCCATGATCCGCTTGACCAATACCAACCCAACCCCCAGGCCGCCCTGCTTGGTGGTGAAGAATGGCCGGAAGGCCAGGCGCTGTTGCTGCTCGCTCATGCCCTTGCCAGTGTCCGAGAGGCGCAGGGTCAAACCACGCCGGTCATGCCGCACCACCTCCACGCGCAGCTCGCCGCCCGCCTCCATCGACTCCAGGGCATTGGCGATCAGGCTGCTGAAAATCTGCCCCAGCAGCACCGGCTGCCCCAGCACCTGGACCCGCGGCACCTCGGCCACGCTCAAGCGGATTCCCCCTCGCGCCAGCGCCGTGGCGAAGGCCTGCAGGCTGTCATCCAGCGCCTGGGCGACATCCACCGGTTGTGCCTCGTCATTGAGCGGGCGCAGCGATTGCAACAGCTCGCGCACCCACTGCGACATGCGATCGACCTGGCTGATGATGTCAGTGATGTTCTTCTGCGCCGGCCCCTCGTCGAAGGCCTGGGCCAATTCGGCGCTGGAGCGGATGCTGGCCAGCGGGTTGCGCAGGCTGTGGGCCACCGCCGACGACACCTCGCCCAGGGCGACAAAGGTTTCATTGCCGATCAGGCGTTTCTGCTGCACCGCCATCAGCCGCGCGGCCCGGCGCATGATGCCGTACAGCCCGACATAGACCACGCCCGCCCCCACCGCGATGGCCAGCCAGATCAGCAGCAGGCCATGCTCGATACGCACGATCAGGTCGTGGGGTTCCTTGTAGATCTCGACCATGGCGGTGACGTTCTCGCCATCGGCGTCGAACAGCGGGATGTAGTTCTCGATGAACAGCTGTTCGGGCGGGGTGACGAATTTCTGCTCGCTGCGCGCCTGCTCGAAGTCGTGGTAGCTGGCCGAGACCCGCATCTTGTACTCGAAGGCCTGGTCCAGGTCGTCGTCCGATTCGATCAGGCGGCCGATCAAGGCCGGGTTGCTCGACCAGATCACCGTACGGTCGGGGGCATAGATATTGGCCAGGAGCATGTCCGGCAGGTGGGCGATATGGTCGAGGAACTCGCCCCGGGCCTTGCGCCGGGCCTCGGGATCGACATCCGGCATGCCGTGGTCGGTGCGCGGGTCGAGCAGTTCGCCCATGGTGCGCACGTTGGGGATCGACACATGGCGCACCTCGGCATCGGCGATGGAGGTGATGAACTGGGCGGTGAGCAACGCGTCGCGCTCGACGCTTTCGTTGATGATGAAGCGGCTGGAGATCAGGCCCAGCCCCACCGCCACCGAAACGATGATCGCCAGGCTGACCCAGGCGTACCAGCGCAGCAGGTTGAACGGCTTGCGCCCGGTGCTGGCGTCGGGCGCGGGTGTGTCGGGGCGGGGGGCGAGGTCCATGGGCGGGCTCCGCGGCTGGGCACGTCTACAGGTTATAGCCCAGAGTTGGGGGTGCAGGGGTGTTGGCCGCTCATAGCCGTCGCCACCCTCACGCCAAACCTGCCTCTCACAACGGCGAATCCTCAGCCAACCCCCGCAGCAGGCGATACTCGCGCAACACATTGGGCACATAGCGCTGGGTCTCGGCAAACGGCGGCACCACCCGTCCGCGGCTCAACACCGCATCTGGCCCGGCGTTGTAGGCCGCCACGGCCAAGGTGATGTCATTGTCGAACAGTTTCAGCATGCGCTTGAGGTAACGCGCCCCACCGCGCACGTTGGCCTCGGGGTCGAGCACATCCTTGACGCCCATCTCCTTGGCCGTGTCCGGCATCAGCTGCATCAGCCCCGCCGCGCCCTTGGCCGAGCGAGCCTTGGGGTTGTAGCCGGACTCGGCCTTGATCAACGCATGCAACAGCGCCTGCGGCACATCGCTGGCCAACGCGGCGGCAGCCACCACATCGGCGTAGGGCCGCCCGGTGACCAGTTGCGCATTGACCGGCCCGCCGGCGATGCCGGCCTCGCTGATCACCCGATCATAGTGCCGTCCTGGCCGATGCACGTTGGACAGCACGAAGCCGCCCTTGCCGTCACGGGAGATGTACACATCGGCCTGGGCACCCAGCGCCCCCAGCCCCATCACCAGCCCGGCCACTCCCAGGATCAGTCCACGCATGTCGGTCGCCTCCACGCCGTGTGCCCCAATGTTGGGGGAAATGCCCCGCGAAGCCGGGCTCTGAGGCTGTGACGCAAGCAGCGTGCCGCCTGCCATCGCGCCTGCGGCAAGGGCCCGAGGCAGACGTGCACGGCTGTTGCATGGGGCCTGTTGCGCAAGCCTGCCCACGCACCGGAGGACTCACCATGCAGCGCAACAACCTTGGCCAACGCGGCTTCACCCTGCTCGAACTGTTGGTGGTGCTGGTGGTGCTCGGCCTGTTGGCCGGCATCGTCGCGCCCAAGTACTTCGCCCAACTGGGCCGTTCCGAGGCCAAGGTGGCGCGGGCGCAGATCGAAGGGCTGGGCAAGGCCCTGGACCTCTACCGCCTGGAGGTCGGCCACTATCCCAGCAGCGAGCAGGGCCTGCAGGCGCTGGTGGCGGCCCCCAGCGGCGAGGCACGCTGGTCTGGCCCCTACCTGCAAAAGGCCGTGCCCCAGGACCCTTGGGGACGGCCGTACATCTACAAGCAGCCTGGGGAGAGCGGCGGCGAATACGACCTGCTGTCGATGGGCAAGGACGGCCAGCCCGGTGGCGACGGGGAAAACGCCGAGATCACCAGCTGGCAATGAGGAACCCGACCATGCGCTACCAGCTCAAGGCCCTGGGCAGCCAGGGCGTGGTGCAACTGCAGGTGGACGCCGAGGACATCGAGCAGGCCCGCCGCCAGGCCGAAGACCAGGGCCTGCGTGTGCTCAGCGTGCGCCGCCGTGGCCTGGCCTGGCGGCGTCGCGCCATGGCGTTCGACCTGGTGCTGTTCAGCCAGGAGCTGAGCACCCTGCTCAGCGCCGGCCTGGCGCTGATCGACGCCCTCGAAAGCCTGGCCGAAAAGGCGCCTGACGGCGCCGCGCGCAAGGTCCTCGAGCAACTGGTGCGCCAGCTCTACGAGGGCCGTTCGCTGTCCCAGGCCCTGGCCCTGCAACCTCGGGTGTTCCCCGCCCTGTACGTGGCCCTGGTGCAGTCCAGCGAGCGCACCGGCGCCCTGGGCGACGCCCTGGGCCGCTACATCGGCTATCGGCAACGGCTCGACCTGGTGCGCCAGAAGCTGATCGGCGCCTCGGTCTACCCCTTGCTGCTGTTGCTGGTCGGCGGCGGCGTGGTGCTGTTCCTGCTGGGCTACGTGGTGCCACGCTTCAGCCTGGTGTTCGAGGGCATGGGCAGCGAGCTGCCGTGGCTGTCCCAGGTGCTGATGCAGATCGGCCTGTTCCTGCATGCCCAGCAAGTGCCGCTGGGCCTGGGCAGCCTGGCCGCCATCGGCGCCCTGGTCGCTGCGCGCCGCCAGCGCGTCGTCCAGCGCTGGGCCCACCGCCAGCTGCGGCGCCTGCCGGCCTTGCACCAGCGCCTGGTGATGTACGAGCTGGCGCGGTTCTACCGCTCGCTGGGGATTCTCCTGCAAGGTGGCATTCCCATCCTCACCGCCTTGGGCATGGCCCGCGGCCTGCTCGGCAGCGCCGGCGCCGAAAGCCTCGAGCAGGCCAGTCGACGGGTCGCCGAGGGCTTGGCGCTGTCGGATGCGCTGGAAGCCGCGCAACTGGTGACCCCGGTGTCGCTGCGCCTGCTGCGCGCCGGCGAGCAGTCGGGCAACCTGGGGGCAATGCTCGAGCGCTGCGCCGACTTCCACGACCAGGAGATCGGGCGCTGGGTGGAATGGTTCGTCAAACTGTTCGAGCCGTTGCTGATGACCTTCATCGGCCTGCTGATCGGCCTGATCGTGATCCTGATGTACATGCCGATCTTCGAACTGGCGTCGAGCATCCATTGAACAACGGTAGCAACTGGCCATGCGCTTGGCTTAGCATGGTACGTTTTGCCGCCGAGAGCGCCTGCCCGTGTCGCTGAGCTTGCCGACCCTGATCCTGGTCGCTGTATTCATCTTCGCCCTGATGGGCATCCTCACCCTGCACGCCTGGCGGCGCTGCGCCAGCGACCCGAGCCTGGGCTACCTAGGGGCGATGCTGCTGACCTCGGGGCTGGGGGTGGGCCTGATCGCCCTGCGTGGCCTGGGTATCGACTACCTGGCCCTGGTGCTGGGCAATATCGTCCTGCTGACCGGCGCCGGCCTGGGCTGGACCGCCATGCGCGTGTTCGGCGGGCGCCGTCCGCACTGGCCGCTGCTGCTGGCCGGTGCGCTGTTCTGGTGGTTGTTCAGCCTGTGGCCAGGTTTTACCGCCGACCTCGGCCTGCGGGTGAGGCTGTATTCGCTGCTGACCCTGGGCTATACCCTGCTCTGCCTGCGCGAGTTGTGGCGACCGCGGGTGCGCCTGCAGGTGTCGTACACCCCGGCGCTGATCCTGACTGCCCTGCATGCCTCGATCTACCTGCTGCGCGCGCTGATCGACGATGGCCTGGCCCTGGACCAGGCGATCAACAACGGCGGCCCACGCCCGGCGTTCTTTGCCTTGATCCTGTTCGAGTCGATGCTGTTCGCCATCGGCATTTCCTACATCACCCTGGCGATGGTCCGCGAACGCGCCGAAATCCAGCTGCGCGCCGCGGCCTACAGCGACCCGCTGACCGGCATCGACAACCGCCGGGCGTTCATGGAACGCGGCGGCCAACTGCTGCGCGACTGCACCGCGCGGCGCGAGCCGGTGGCCTTGCTCCTGTGCGACCTGGACCACTTCAAGCGGATCAACGACCAGTTCGGCCACCCGATGGGCGACCAGGTGCTGCTGGCGTTCGCCAGCGAGACCGGCCGGCACTTGCGCCGTGGCGACCTGTTCGCGCGCATTGGCGGCGAAGAGTTCGCCTGCCTGCTGCGCAGCAGCGACGCAGCCGCCGCCGAGGCGGTGGCGCAACGCATCTGTGCCGGGTTCGCCAGCCTGCCACTGCTGGAGCCGGGCATGCTCGGGGTCAGCATCGGCATCGTCAGTCGCCCGGCGGGGGAATGCGAGCTGTCGCGCTTGCTGTCGATGGGCGACCACGCCTTGTATGCGGCCAAGCAGCAAGGGCGTGGCCGGGTGTTGCAGTACGGCGTCGCCTGATAGCGTCCCACCGGCTCAGTAGTCGAACCGCTCCAGCGCCCGGCGCCGCTCGTTGTCGTCGCGCCGGTCATACCCGGCGGTGGTCTGGATATTGGCGTGGTGCGCCAGTTTCTGCGCGATCGACAGGTCGTGCTCCTCGATCACCCGGGTGATGAACGCCCGGCGAAAGTCATGGGGCATGATCTTCGCCCCTACCTGCGCCCCGCGCTGGCGGGCAATGTAGTAGATGGCGTGCTTGGTGATGCGCGCCCGGGTGATATGGCTGCCGCGGCGGATACGGTTGAACAGGAAGCTGTCGTCGCGCTCGCCCGCCGGCAGCTGCTGGCGCCGCAGGTCGAGCCAGGCCTGGAGCTTTTCGAAGGCCCAGGCCGGGGCATACTTGAGCAACTGCCGATTGCCCTTGGCCAGCACCTGGATACTGCGTTCCTGGAAATCCACCTGGGCCAGGTCCACGTCCACCGACTCCGACTTGCGCATGCCGGTGCCATACAACAGCGCCAGGATCGCCGCATCGCGCACACCCTGCGGCCGCGGATCGGCGGCGCAGACGTCCATCAGCTCGCGGATCAGGCTGCGCCGCAGATTGCGGCCCGCGGGCAGGCGGCTGCCACTGGCCGGCTTGATCTCGCGGATCTTCAGCAGCTGCTCATGCTCGATCAGGCCTTGGCGCCAGGCCTCGTTCATCACCCCGCGCACGGCATTGACGTACAGCGACGAGGTGTTGGGGGCATAGCCATCGGCGCGCAAGGCCGCCACCAGGGCAACCACATGGCCTGGCTCGAGGTGATGCCAGGGCACCTCGGCGATGTCGCAGTCGACGAACCCCAGGCGATCGGCGGCATCCTGGAGGATATAGCGCATGGTCAACTGGCTGGATGGCGCCAGGCGGGCAAGGTATTGCAACAACGGGTTGCGCAGAAGCTCGGTCACAACGGGATCCTGTAGCGAAGCAACCTGGCCAGGTTGAGCCAAGGTCGCGCAAAGCGAGTCTAAATGACACCAATCAAAGTCCAAAAGACTACATAAAACTAGAGTCATAATGACTCATGACAGTGCCATCACCCTGATATACAAGGGCTTTGCCGGTGGCACGGTTCGTGATGGTACCCCATTCAACCTTTCTGATCGAACCAAGGTCCCGCCATGCTCGTCCAGCCCGTTACCGCTCGTCCGCGCCAGGCACTCTGGGCGCTGGGTTTTCGCCCATTCTTCCTCGGCGGCAGTCTGTTCGCCGTGCTCGCCCTGCTGCTGTGGGGCGGAGTACTGGCCGGCGCGCTGCAACCCGAGCCGCCCGGCGGCATGCTGGCCTGGCACCGCCACGAGATGCTGTTCGGCTTCGCCGCCGCGATCATCGCCGGCTTCCTGCTGACCGCGGTGCAGAACTGGAGCGGCATCCCCGGCCTTAGCGGCCGGCCGTTGCAGGGGTTGTTCCTGCTCTGGCTGCTGGGCCGGGCCAGCTGGTTCCTGCCCTTGCCGGCCTGGCTGGTGCTGCTGCTCCAGGGTGCCTTCCTGCCCCTGGTGGCCGTGGCCCTGGCCCGCCCGATCATCCAGCGGCGCCTGCGCAACAATTACCCCATCGTCGTCCTGGTGCTGCTGATCGCCACCTGCCAGTGGCTGACCCTGGCCGGTTGGCTGAACCACAACGAGCAGTGGCAACGCCGCGGCGTGCTCGCCGGGCTGTGGTTGGTGGCGGCGATGATGAGCATGCTGGGCGGCCGGGTGATCCCGTTCTTCACCCGGCGCGGCCTGGGCAACATGAGCCCGACGCCGGCCCGGCCCTGGCTGGACCGCGCCTGCCTGGCCGCCAGCGTGGCGTTGCCGCTCAGCTATGTACTCGGCCTTGGCGACCAGCCACACCCGGCGCTGGCCCCGCTGTTCGCTGGCCTGGCGCTGCTGCATGGCACGCGCCTGGTGCTGTGGCATGACCGCGGCCTGTGGCGGGTACCGCTGCTGTGGTCGCTGCACCTGGCCTACGCCTGGCTGATCCCGGCCTGCCTGGGCCTGGCCTTGTGGCATGCCGGGGTGGCGATCAACCCGAGCCTGGCGGCCCATGCCCTGAGCGTGGGCGCCATGAGCGGATTGATCGTGGCAATGATGGCGCGGGTCAGCCTGGGCCACACCGGGCGCCCCCTGCAAGTGCCGCGCAGCATGGCCTGGGCGTTTGCGCTGATCCAGCTGGCGGCGCTGGCCCGGGTGCTGGTGGCGCCGTTCACGCCGCTGGGACTGGGGTTGTCGGTGTTGTTCGGCAGTGGCGCGCTGCTGCTGTTCCTGTGGCATTACCTGCCGATCCTGGCCCGGCCACGGGTGGATGGCATGCCGGGTTGAACCCGAGTAGCGCAATCTGCCGGAGTCATTGTAGGAGCCAGCCTTGCTGGCGAAGCAGGCAGCGCCAAGGCCATGGTCTACAGTTGCACAGACGCCCCCGGCAACGAGGCAGCATGGCTTTCCTTCGACTCACCCGTACCCATCCGCGCCTGAGCTTCGCCACCCTGGCCGGCTTGCTCGGCGGCTGGCTGATCCCTGCCGACGACACCGTGCAGCGCATCCTCGCCGGCTGGAACCTCGGCGTCTGGCTGTACTTGCTGATGGTGCTGTGGCTGAGCCTGCGGGCCAGCGCCGGGCAAGTGCGCAAGGTCGCCCGCCTGGAGGACGAGAATGCCGGCCTGGTGTTGATCACCGTGTGCGTCTCGGCCATCGCCAGCCTCGCCGCGGTCACCCTGCAACTGGTCTCCAGCCGTGGCCTCGAAGGCAGCGCGCTGGCCCTGCACTACCTGTATACCGGGCTGACGGTGGCAGGCTCGTGGCTGCTGATCGGCTGCATCTTCAGCCTGCACTACGCCCGGCTGTTCTACACCGGCGACCGCCACGAACCGCCGCTGCGCTTCGCCGACGGCGAACGCAACCCCGACTACTGGGACTTCCACTACTTCGCGTTCACCATCAGCGTCGCGGTGCAAACCTCCGATATCGGCGTCGCCGGCCGGGCCATGCGCCGGGTGGTGCTGGCGCATTCACTGGTAGGTTTCGTGTTCAACACGGCGATTCTCGGCTTCACCATCAATATCGCCGCCGGCCTGCTCAATTAACGCGCGTTGCGCACACGCCGCAATGCGCCGGCAGACCACCTCCAACGCCTCGACCGCCAGTACCAGCCCCAGCCTTACATGCCCCGCCGCGCTTGGGCCAAAGGCGTCGCCGGGCAGCAGCGCCACGCCCTCCTCGTCCAGCAGGCGCTGGGCGAAGGCCTGGGCGCCGAGCCCGGTGCCACGGATATCGAGCATCACGAACATGCCGCCCGCCGGTCGATGGGCGCGCACCCCTGGGCACGCTTCGAGCAAGGCGCACACGCGGTCGCGTCGCTGCCGATACGCCGTGCGCATCTGCCGCACCTGCGGCCCTGCCTGCGCCAAAGCTACGCAGGCCGCCTGCATGACGAACTCCGGCAGGCCGAACAACATGGCCATGACCAGGTTGCCCAGGTGCTCAGCCAGCGCGGGCGGGCCAATCACCCAGCCGACCCGCCAACCGCTCATGGCGTGGGACTTGGACAGGCTGTCGATGACCACGCAGCGCTCGGCCATGCCGGGCAGGTTCAGCGGGTCAGGCGCCTCGCCATCGTGCAGCAAGCCCCGATAGACCTCGTCGCATACCAACCACAGGTCATGGGCCTGGCACAGCTCGGCCAATTGCCCGAGCGCCACGGCATCGATGGCCGAGCCGGTGGGATTGTGCGGGCTGTTGAGCAGCAACCCGCGGGTACGCGGCGTGATGGCCCGCGCCACGGCCTGCGGATCCAGGCGAAAGCCGGTTTGCGCCGGCATCGGCACCTGCACCGGCCGAGCGCCACAGGCGCCAAGCACGGCGTGGTAGGTCACGTACATGGGCTCGACGACGATCACCTCGTCACCGGGCTCGAACAGGCACTGGCAGGTGGCATACAGGGCGCATTGGGCCCCGGCGGTCACCACCACCTGCCGCGGGTCCAGCGCCAGGCCTCTGTGACGCACGATGGCCTGGCGCAAGGCCAGGCTGCCGCGCACATCGCTGTAGTGGGTCTCCCCTCGGCGCAGGCTGGCCACGGCAGCCTCGACCACCGGGACCGGGGTGTCGAAATCCGGGTCGCCCACCGACAGCAGGAATACCTCGCGTCCCTGCTCACGCAGGGCCAGGGCCTGGTAGTGGATATCCCAGGCCGCGGTGGCATCGTCCGCAATCCGTTGGGTGAGCGTGGAAAATCGCATGGCTGCCTCCCTGTCTGCCCGCTCGGCACCGCTGGTCCGAAAAGCGCTGCCGGTAACCATAGCAGAGCAACATCCCTTGCCCGCCTTCGGCCCTAGGGGAAAACGTTTGCCCTGGCCAATGGCCGCCAGCCGGTCGGCATGACAAGACTGTGACAACCGTCATGCATTAGTACATTTGCCATATTTTCCAGGGAACACTGCCATGGCAGGTGCTATGTTTAGGTTCCCATGGCCAGGATGGCCACACTGGCATCACTGCGCACTCACCGCGTTCAGGACACGAACAAGGAGGCTGGCATGAACAAGATGACGTTCCCCAACGCCTGCCAGGTGATGCGTTGGCATTTCCATCCGCTGGGCTTCGAAGCCAGCATGGATGCGCCACGCAGCATGGTCGCCCGGCTGTTCGACCGGGCCACTGGCGAAACCCTGCTGGCAGTGGCCGGCATTCCCTGCGCCACGGTCATGCCCGCGGCCGATGTCGAGCGGATCATCGAGGCGCTCGAAGCCGAGATGGACACCTTCGACCTGCTCGCCAGCCCGCTGCGCAGCGCGATTTAACCCGCCTGCTGCTGACGCGCGCGCAGCGCCTGCAACCCCGTCATGAACTGCTCGGCCGGCACTGGCTGACCGAGCAGGTAGCCCTGTAGCGAATCGCAGCCCAGGCGGGTCAGGAAGTCCTGCTGGCGGTCGGTTTCCACCCCTTCGGCGACGATCCGCAGGCCCAACGCCTGGCCCAGCGCGACGATGGCCGAGACGATCGCGGCGTCATCGCTGTCCTGCTCCAGGTCGCGGACGAAGCCGCGGTCGATCTTCAGCTCGTTGGCCGGCAGGCGCTTGAGGTACATCAGGCTCGAATAACCGGTGCCGAAGTCGTCGATGGACAGGTCCACGCCCATATCCGACAAGCGCTGCAGCACATGCAGGCTGGCATCGGCATCGCGCATGGCGGTGGTCTCGGTGATTTCCAGGGTCAGGTGGTTGGCCGGCAGGCCGTTGTCGGCCAACGCGGCGGCGACGCTGTCGACCAGCCCGACATGACAGAACTGGATAGCCGACAGGTTGACCGCGATGCGCCAGTCCTCGTGCCCCTGGTCCATCCACTGGCGCATCTGCCGGCACGCCTCGCCCAGCACCCATTCGCCGATAGGGATGATCAGGCCGGTTTTCTCGGCCAGGCCGATGAAACGGTCCGGCAGCATCAGGCCATGTTGCGGGTGCTCCCAGCGCAGCAACGCCTCGGCACCGATGGGCTGGCGCTGCACGGCGTCGAACTTGGGCTGGTAGTGCAGGCGGAACTGGTTTTGCTCCAGCGCCGTGCGCAGGTCCTGCAGCAATTGCAACTGCTGGCGCGCGTTGCTGTTCATCGAGGCGTCGAAGAAGCTGTAGCCGTTCTTGCCGGCGCTCTTGGCGTGGTACATCGCCGCATCAGCGTTGCGCAGCAGTTCATGCTGGTCCAGGCCGTTGCCCGGATACAGCACGATGCCGAGGCTGGCCGACAGTTGCAGGTCGTGTTCGGCGACGCGGAACGGCCTGGCCATCAGGTTGACCTGCTTGACCGCGACGTTCATGGCGTCGTCCGGCTCGTCCAGCTCCACCAGCAGCACGAACTCGTCGCCGCCGATCCGCGCCAGGGTGTCCTGGCTGTGCAGGTGGCCGCGCAGGCGCGCCGCCACGGCCTTGAGCAACTGGTCGCCGACATGGTGGCCGAAGGCATCGTTGACCGGCTTGAAGCCGTCCAGGTCGATGAACATCAAGGCAAAGCAGCCCCCCTGCTCCGCCACCCGGCCAATGGCCTGCTCGATACGGTCGGCCAGCAGCGTGCGGTTGGGCAGCCCGGTCAAGGTGTCGTGCAGGGCCAGCTGGGTCAGTTCCTGGTTGGCCAGGGTCAGCGAGCGGGCCAGCTCGGCAGTGCGCGCCTCCAGGCGCGCGTCGAGCACCGAGGTCAGCAAGGCCACTGCCAGCACTGCCAGGGTGGTGATCAGCACCAGGTAGTCCAGGCCATCGCCGGCCAGGCCGGTGGCCAGCGCGCCACAGAAACTGCCCGCGGGAAAATTGGCCGCCGCCATGCCGGTGTAGTGCATGCCGACGATGGCGATGCCCATCACCACCGCCGCCACCCCACGGATCTGCCGCACATACGGGGTGTGCTGGCGCAGGCGGAAGGCGATCCACAGCGCGGCGGCCGAGGCCCCTACCGCGATGGCCAACGAGGCGCCGAACAGGGTCGGGTCATAGTCGATGCCCGGCTGCATGCGCAGCGCCGCCATGCCCATGTAGTGCATGCAGGCGATGCCGGTGCCCATGATCAACGCGCCGAACGCCAGTTGCAGCCACGGCAGTTTCGGCTGGCTCACCAGCCACAGGGCAAAGCCCGACGAGGCCACCGCGATCAGTAGCGACAACGCGGTGAGCGCCGCGTCGTAGCCCAGCTCGATAGGCAGGCTAAAGGCGAGCATGCCGATGAAGTGCATCGACCAGATGCCGATCCCCATGGCGAAAGCCCCTCCGCCCATCCACAGGTACACCGCCCGGCCCTTGGCCGTGGCGATGCGCCCGGTGAGGTCCAGGGCGGTGTAAGAGGCAAGAATGGCCACGCACAGCGAGATCAGCACCAGCGAGGAGGAATAACTACCAATCAGCATGCGTACTTCCAGGAGCAGGCCAAGGGAGGGCCCGGAAAAGCCGATAATTGTACTCAAGCTTTAGCGAAACGCACGGGGTTTTCACCACGCAGGATGGATCCAATGGGCGACCACAGGCGCTTTCGAGCCTGGTTTAGAGGGCTTTCCCAGGCAATAAAGGCATATTGCCACTTATCGATTGTTTCCTTGCCGCCGGGTCCGCGAGGCAACCACTGCCCCAAGCGAAGCGGCTCGCGCTAAACTAAGCGGGCCCACACTCCAATACCCACCTTCAGGAGCTCGCGATGACCACCCTGCCCGGGCGCATCCCCTTGCTCGTCCTCACGCTGCTTGCCATGGCCGTGGTCGCGGGCTGTTCCAGCAAGCACGGCAACAGCCGTTACGCCGCCCAAGGCTCCAAATGCTACGCCAAGGCCCTGCCCAGCAGTGGCGAAGGTGGCCTGGCGTTCGGCCCGACCCTGGCCATGGCCAGCAAGAAGTCGCTGGACAGCTGCGTGCGCTACGCCAGCCGCTCGGGCGGCACGCCACGCACCTGCCAGGTGGTGCTGGCCAAGTGCAAGGGCTGAGCTAGCCGAGCGCTTCCTCGATCAGCCCAGCGATCTCTTTGGCCCTGGACGCCAACGAGGCATGACTGGCGTCCAGGGTGATCACCTTGCGCGCCTTCAGCCGCGCCGACATCATCCGCTGGTTGTCGGGGGCGATCATGTGGTCCTGGCTGGAAATCTGGTACCAGGACGGTTTGTCGCGCCACGCAGGATGGCCGATGGCGTCGGCGAAGGTGCTCGCCAGTGGCGCCTTCTGGGTCACCGCCATCACCAGCCCCTCGTCCTGAGACAGGTCCTGGCAGAAGCTCTGGTGGAACTTGTCGGCCTTGAGCCACAAGTAACCGTCGCTGTCCGCCTCCAGGTTCGGCGCTGCCGCCGGCACATGCTGCTGGGTCAGGCCACCCGGACTTTCGCCGGCATCCGGGGCGAACGCCGCGACATACACCAGCCCCGTCACATTGGGCGCGTTGCCGGCCTCGGTGATCACTGCCCCGCCATAGGAGTGCCCGACCAGCAGCACCGGCCCCTGGACCTGCGCGATCATCTTGCGCGTGCGCTCGACATCGTCGGCCAGCGCGGTCAAGGGCAGTTCCACCGCGCGAACATCGTGGATGCCCCGGCGCGCCAACTCGACGATGACCTTGCCCCAATGGGCGGCGCCGCCCCAGAAACCATGTACCAGTACCACGGTTGTCTTGCTGTTCATCAAGGAATGCCTCTGCGAGTGAGGGTGAGCGAGGCAAGAGCATAGGCCACCCATCCAAGGGCATTAGATCAAAGGCATTGGCGTGGCCCTTGGCTAATTACCGGGCCGACTCGGCTTGCTGGCGTTGCCAGCGGCGCAGGTTCTGCTCCACCAGTTGCGCCGGCAGTGGCCCGGCTGCCAGCTCGGCCACCTTGCGGGCCAGCTGTTCGCGCAGCGCCGGGACATTACAGGCAGACTTGCGCGACAGCGCCAGGTACAGGCCCTCGCTGGAAATCGGCGGGTCGAGGATGTCCAGCGCCTGGTCCTTGTCCAAGGTGCGGGCCAGCGCCAGCCCGGGGTAGCGCTCGAACAGCACGTAGTCGCTGCGCCCCAGCAGCAGTTTCTGGAACGCCTGGGAAGCGCTGGGTACGGCTTCCAGGTTCAACTGCGCCCGCGCATAGTCGTCGAAGGCCTGGCCATGGCTGTTGTTGACCAAGGTTCCGCCACGCCGGCCCTTGAGGTCGGACCAGTCGTGGTAGGTGAAGCCTTCGCCCTTGCGCACCCACGCCACGCTGGAGGTGTACAGGAACGGCGGGCTGATGAAATCGGTGGCCAGGGCCCGGGCATTGGTGCGGAAATACCCGGCCAGCAGGTCGATGCGGCCCGTGTTGACCTCTTCCTGGGCCCGCGACCAGGGCCCCACGTACAGCACATTCACCGCCAGCCCGAGGGCCTTGGCCACATGCTGGAGCAGGTCGGCGTTGGCGCCGATCAGTTGCTGGGGGTTTTGCGGGTCGCGCCAGAGGTACGGGGGGTACTCGGGGTTGCCGGTGGCGCTGAGCTGCCGGCAGTCGTCTGCGGCCAGCGCGGCCTTGGGCAGCCAGGCCAGGGCGAGCGTCAGCAGCGCAGGCAGGGCCAGACGGCGTTCGCTCATGGTGGTCCTCGCACGGTGAAATCACGCCACTGATAACGGGGCTTTACACAGTGTGCACGAGAAATGGCCGATCGCCACGTTTTGTCTGCGCGCGATGGTGCGGTACAGCGTCACGTGCCTGGCGCCCACGGGTTTAAGGCAGATCGCAGACGGCGTAGGGGCTGGCTTGCCGGCGAACACCGGCGCAGCCGGTGCCATCATCGCGTCGCCTGGTTCGCCAGCAAGGCTGGCTACGGGTGTTGCAGGCCGTAATCGGCGTAGGAGCCGGCCTTGCCGGCGAACACCGGCGCAGCCGGTGCCATCCACCGCGGCGCCTGGTTCGCCAGCAACGCTGGCGCCTACGGGTGATGCAGGCCGTAATCGGCGTAGGAGCCGGCCTTGCCGGCGAACACCGGCGCAGCCGGTGCCATCCACCGCGGCGCCTGGTTCGCCAGCAAGGCTGGCGCCTACGGGTGTTGCAGGCCGTAATCGGCGTAGGAGCCGGCCTTGCCGGCGAACACCGGCGCAGCCGGTGCCATCCACCGCGGCGCCTGGTTCGCCAGCAAGGCTGGCGCCTACGGGTGTTGCAGGCCGTAATCGGCGTAGGAGCCGGCCTTGCCGGCGAACACCGGCGCAGCCGGTGCCATCCACCGCGGCGCCTGGTTCGCCAGCAACGCTGGCGCCTACGGGTGATGCAGGCCGTAATCGGCGTAGGAGCCGGCCTTGCCGGCGAACACCGGCGCAGCCGGTGCCAGCCATCGCGGCGCCTGGTTCGCCAGCAAGCTGGCGCCTACGGGTGTTGCAGGCCGTAATCGGCGTAGGAGCCGGCTTGCCGGCGAACACCGGCATAGCCGGTGCCATCCACCGCGGCGCCTGGTTCGCCAGCAACGCTGGCGCCTACGGGTGTTGCAGGCCGTGATCGGCGTAGGAGCCGGCCTTGCCGGCGAACACCGGCGCAGCCGGTGCCATCCACCGCGGCGCCTGGTTCGCCAGCAAGGCTGGCGCCTACGGGTGTTGCAGGCCGTAATCGGCGTAGGAGCCGGCCTTGCCGGCGAACACCGGCGCAGCCGGTGCCATCCACCGCGGCGCCTGGTTCGCCAGCACGCTGGCGCCCACGGGTCACTGCTCGGCCAGCGCTGCCTGGTTGTCCCAGCCGCCGCCCAACGCGGCAATCAACTGTACGCTCGCCACCAGCCGCCCCTGCAGCAAGGTCAGCACGCTGCGCTCGTTGCTCAAGGCCGTGGTCTGCACATTCACTACATCCAGGTAGCCGATCAACCCGGCCTTGTACTGGTTCTCGGTCAGGCGCAACGACTCGCGCGCCGCCTCCAGCGCTTCCTGGCGCACTACCGCCTCATCGCCATACACCTTCAACTGCACCAGGTAGTTCTCAACCTCCTTGAACCCATCCAGCACGGTCTGGCGGTACTGCGCCACGGTCTGGTCATACACTGCCTCGGTGCGGTCCACCTCGGCGCTGCGCTTGCCAGCGTCGAACAGGTTCAGCGCCAGTTGCGGGCCCACCGACCAGTAGCGGTTGGGCAGCTCGATCCAGTTCTTGAAGCTGCTGCTGGAATAGCCACCACTCATGCTCAACGACAGGTCAGGGAAATACGCGGCGCGGGAGACCCCGATATTCGAGTTGGCCGCCATCACCTTACGCTCGGCGGAGGCGATATCCGGGCGCCGCTCCAGCAGCTGCGACGGCAGCGTCACGGGAATCTGCGGCAACGCCGGGATGTCGTTGCTCGCAGCCAGGGCGAAATCGGCCGGCGCCTTGCCCATCAGCACGGCAATGGCGTTTTCGTACTGGGCGCGCTGCCAGGCCAGGTCGATCAGGTCGGCCTGGGTAGTCTTGAGCTGGGTGCGCGCCTGGGCCACGGCGTCCGGTCCGGCCACGCCGGCGCGGTACTGGTTTTCGTTCATTTTCAGCGAACG
Source organism: Pseudomonas muyukensis (assembly GCF_019139535.1). Lineage (NCBI taxonomy): Bacteria > Pseudomonadati > Pseudomonadota > Gammaproteobacteria > Pseudomonadales > Pseudomonadaceae > Pseudomonas > Pseudomonas muyukensis. Next base: position 3,809,956 of record NZ_CP077073.1, read on the forward strand.
TTCGTAGGCTGCCACCGTGGCTTCGAGCAGGCGCTTCTGCTCGTCGATCACCCGCAACTGCAGGTAGTTCTGCACCAGCTCCGACTGCTGGCTCAGGCGGATCGCCGCCATGTCGGCCAGGCTGGCTTGGGCGCTGGCCTCGTTGGCATCGAGGGTGTCGCGCAGCTTGCCCCACAGGTCGATCTCCCAGCTGACGCCGAGCTGCGCGTTGTAGGTGTTGCGGATACCGCTGCTGTTGTTGGACAGGCTGGAACTGGAACTGCCGGTGCCCTGCGCCGAGCGGTTCTTGCTGGTGGTCAGGTCCAGCGAGGGGAACAGCGCCGAACGGCTGCTGCGCACCAGGGCCTGGGCCTGGCGGTATTGCGCCTCGTACTGGGCCACGGTCTGGTTACTGCGGTTCAGTTCCTCGATCAGGCCGTTGAGCTGCGCGTCGCCATAGATTTCCCACCAGGCGCCGCGGGCGATGGCGTCCGACGGGTTGGCCTGGGTCCAGCCTTCGGCCTGCTTGAACTGCGCCGGGGTGCTGAGTTCCGGCCGCTGGTAGTCCGGGCTCAGGGTACAGGCACTGAGCATCGCCACGCACAGGCCGGCGCCGAGCAGGCGCGACCCGCGCCCCTGGGTCAGCAGCTTGAGGGCGCGGTGGATGCGGGTATGGGCAAAGTTCATAGCGGGGTATCCAGGGCAGCGTCGGTGCGCACGCCGCGCCAACGGTTGAAACGGTGGCGCAGACGGTCGAGGTACAGGTAGACCACCGGCGTTGTGTAGAGGGTCAGGAGCTGGCTGAACACCAGGCCGCCGATGATGGTCAGGCCCAGCGGCTGGCGCATTTCGGCGCCTTCGGCGCGGCTGAGCAGCAGCGGCAGCGCGCCGAGGATGGCCGCCAGGGTAGTCATCAGGATCGGTCGCAGGCGCAGCAGGCAGGCACGCCGGATCGACTCTTCCGGCGACAGGCCTTCGTGGCGCTCCAGTTGCAGGGCCAGGTCGATCATCAGGATGGCGTTCTTCTTCACCACGCCGATCAGCAGGAACAGCCCCAGCAGCGAGATCAGGCTGAACTCGCCGCCGGTCAGGTACAACGCCAGCAAGGCGCCGACCCCGGCCGACGGCAGTGTCGAGAGGATGGTCAGCGGGTGGATGTAGCTTTCGTAGAGGATGCCCAGCACCAGGTACACCAGCAACAGCGCGCCAAGGATCATCAGCGGCTGCCCTTCGGCGGTCTTGCTGAAGGCATCGGCGGTGCCGCCGAGCTTGGCGATCACCGACTCGGGCAGGCCCAGCTTGGCCACCGCGCGCTCCAGCGCAGCCATGGCCTGGTCGGGGCTGTAGCCTTCGGCGACGTCGAAGGCGATGTCCTCGGAGGCGAACTGGTCTTCATGGCTGACCCGGTCGTTGGCCAGCGAGTTCTCGTAGCGGGCAAAGCTCGACAGCGGCACGCGGGCGCCATCGGCGGTGATCACCTGCACCTGCTCCAGGGTGCTGGGGTCCCAGGCGTACTTGGGGTTGATCTCCAGCACCACCTGGTACTGGTTGAGGCTGTCGTAGATGGTCGAGATCTGCCGCTGGCTGTAGGCGTTGTTGAGCACCGCGGTGACCATGGCCATGTCGATCCCCAGGCGCTTGGCCTGGTCGCGGTCGACCACCAGGGTCACCTGCTGGGTGCCGGCGCCGTCATGGGCGTCGATGGCGGTCAGCTCGGGCAGCTTGCGCAGTTCGGCGGCGACTTTCGGGAACCACTCGCGCAGTGCCGCCAGGTCGCCACTCTGCAGGGTGTAGAAGTACTGCGAGGTGCTCTGGTCGCGGCCGCCGCCGCCCAGTTGCAGGTCCTGGTCGGCCATCAGGTACAGGCGCCCGCCCGGCACCTTGGGCATCTCCTTGCGCAGGCGCTCGATGACTTTCTGCGCGCTCTCCTTGCGCTCGGCGATGGGCGTCAGGCGCACCAGCATGAAGGCATTGTTGGTGCCGCTGTTGCCGCCGATGAAGCCGGCCACGCTCTGCACCGCCGGGTCCTTGAGCAGCGCCCGGCGGTAGATCTCCATCTTCGGCTGCATCACGCTGAACGACAGGCCGTCGTCGCCACGGATGAAACCTTGCAACTGGCCGGTGTCCTGCTGCGGCATCAGGGTCTTGGGCACCACCACGTACAGGGCGATGTTCAGGCCGATGGTCGCCAGCAGGCTGAACAGGGTCAGGCGCTTGTGCCGCAGGGCCCAGCCCAGGCTGCGGTCATAGCCGGCGACCATGCGCCGGTGAATGCCGTCGCTCCAGCGCTGCAGGCGCGTCTGCTGTTGCGGGCCGTGGACCTTCAACCAGCGCGAGCAGAGCATCGGCGTCAGGGTCAGCGACACCACCAGCGAGACGATGATCGCCGCCGCCAGGGTGATCGAGAACTCCTTGAACAGGCCACGGACGATACCACCCATGAACAGGATCGAGACGAACACCGCCACCAGCGAGACGTTCATCGACAACAGGGTGAAACCTACCTCCCTGGCGCCCTTGTAGGCCGCCTGCAGCGGGCCCTCGCCGTTCTCGATATGCCGGGAGATGTTCTCCAGCACGACGATGGCATCGTCCACCACCAGCCCGGTGGCGAGGATCAGCGCCATCAGCGACAGGTTGTTCAACGAGAACCCGCACAGGTACATGACCGCGAAGGTCCCCACCAGCGACACCGGCACCGCCAGGCTGGGGATCAGCGAGGCGCGGAAGTTGCCGAGGAACAGGTACACCACCAGGATCACCAGCACCACGGCGATCAGCAGTGTGTGCTCGGCTTCCTTGAGGGTGGCCTTGATCACCGGCGAACGGTCCATGGCCACGTTGAGCTTGACGCTGGCCGGCAGCAGCGATTGCAGGGCCGGCAGCTCGGCCTTGATCTGCTCGACGGTCTGGATGATGTTGGCCCCGGACTGGCGGTTGACCACCAGCAGCACCGCGCTTTCATCGTTGAAGAAGCCACTGTTGTAGCGGTTTTCCACGCCGTCGCTGACCCGGGCCACGTCGGATAGGCGCAGGATCGCGCCGTTCTGCTGGCGGATCACCACCGGCTTGTAGTCCTCGGCCTTCTCCAACTGGTCGTTGGCGCGCACCTGCCAATTGCGCTCGGCATCCTCGACGAAGCCCATTGGCCGGCGCTGGTTGGCGTTGGCCACCGCGCTGCGCACATCGTCCAGGGCCAGGCCGTACTGGTTGAGCAACTGCGGCTCCAGCTCGATGCGCACGGCGGGCAGCGAGCTGCCGCCGATCTGCACCTCCCCTACCCCGGTGACCTGGGACAGGCTCTGCGACAGGATGGTGTCGGCCAGGTCGTACAACTGGCCCTTGGACAGCACCTCGGAGGTCAGCGACAGCACCATGATCGGTGCCTGGGACGGGTTGATCTTCTTGTAGGTGGGCATGCTGCGCATGCCGCTGGGCAACAGGTTGCGGGTGGCGTTGATCGCCGCCTGCACCTCGCGAGCGGCGCCGTCGATGTCGCGGCCCAGGTCGAAGCCGATGATCACCCGGGTGGAGCCCTGGCTGGAGCTGCTGGTCAGGGTGCTGACCCCGGCGATGCTGCCGAGCTTGCGCTCCAGCGGCGTGGCCACGGTGGAGGCCATGACCTCGGGGCTGGCACCGGGCAGGCTGGCCTGCACCACGATCACCGGAAAATCCATCTGCGGCAGGGGCGACACCGGCAACAGGCCGAAGCTCACCCCGCCCAGCAACATGATCGCCAGGCTCAGCAGCATGGTCGCTACCGGCCGGCGGATGAAAGGCCCGGACAAATTCATGCTTCGGCCTGCTGCTCGGTCACCGGGCGCCAGCGCCGCGCCAGACGATCGAAGTACAGGTAGATCACCGGTGTGGTGAACAGCGTCAGCACCTGGCTCACCAGCAGGCCGCCGACCATCACCAGGCCCAGCGGCTGACGCAGCTCGGCCCCCGAGCCGCTGGCGAGCATCAGCGGCACCGCGCCGAACAGCGCGGCCAGGGTGGTCATCAGGATCGGCCGGAAGCGCAGCAGCGCCGCCTGGTAGATCGCCTCACGCGGGCTCATGCCCTGGTGACGCTCGGCTTCCAGGGCGAAGTCGATCATCATGATGGCGTTCTTCTTGACGATACCGATCAGCAGGATGATGCCGATGATGGCGATCATGCCCAGGTCGTTGCCGCTGAGCAGCAGCGCCAGCAAGGCACCCACCGCCGCCGAAGGCAGCGTCGAGAGGATGGTCACCGGGTGGATGTAGCTCTCGTAGAGCACCCCCAGGACGATGTACATGGTCACCACGGCGGCGAGGATCAGCAGCAAGGTGCTCGACAGCGAGGCCTGGAACGCCTCGGCGGCGCCCTGGAAGCGGGTCTGCACGCCCAGCGGCATGCCGATGTCCTGTTGCACCTGCTCGATCACCTGCACCGCCTCGCCCAGGGAGGCGCCGGGTGCCAGGTTGAACGACATCATCACCGAGGGGAACTGGCCGATGTGGGAAATGGCCAGCTGCGCCTGGCGCTGCTCGATGCGCGCCAGCGCCGACAGGCGCACCTGGCCGCCGTCGGCGGCCTTGACGTGGATCGACTCCAGCGCCTGCGGGCCAAGGCTGGCGGCGGTCTGCGACTGCAGCACCACGCGGTACTGGCTGGCCTGGGTATAGATGGTCGAGATCTGCCGCTGGCCAAAGGCGTCGTACAGGGCGTTGGTGATCTGCGCCACGTTGATTCCCAGGCGGCTGGCCATGTCGCGGTCGATCACCAGGTACACCTGCAGGCCTTTGTCCTGCAGGTCGCTGGCCACATCCTGCAACTCGGCGCGGTCCTTCAGCGCGCGCACCAGCTTGCCGCTCCACTCGGCCAGCAGGTCGGCGTCGGGGGACGACAGGCTGAACTGGTACTGGGTGCGGCTGACCCGGTCCTCGATGCTCAGGTCCTGCACCGGCTGCATGAACAGGCGGATGCCCACCAGCCGGTCGAGTTGCGGCTGCAGGCGGGCGATCACCTCGGCGGCGCTGACGGCGCGCTCGCCGTGGGGCTTGAGGTTGATCAGCAGACGGCCGCTGTTGAGGGTGGCGTTGTCGCCGTCCACGCCAATGTAGGACGACAGGCTCTGCACCGCCGGGTCATCGAGAATGACCTTGGCCAGTGCCTGCTGGCGCTCGCTCATGGCGCTGAACGAGGTGGCCTGGGGCGCCTCGGAAATGCCCTGGATCACCCCGGTGTCCTGCACAGGGAAGAAGCCCTTGGGCACCATCAAGTACAGCACCACGGTCAGCGCCAGGGTGGCCACGGCCACCAGCAGGGTCAGCGGCTGGCGCTTGAGCACCCAGGTCAGGGCCGTGCCGTAATGCTGGATCAGCCAGTCGATCCAGGCCCCGCTGGCACGGTAGAAGCGGCCTTGCTCATGGGCCTGGGGTTCGCGCTTGAGCAGGCGCGCGCACATCATCGGCGTCAGGGTCAGCGACACCACCAGCGAAATCAGGATGGCCACCGCCAGGGTGATGGCGAACTCGCGGAACAAGCGGCCGACCACATCGGCCATGAACAGCAGCGGGATCAACACCGCGATCAGCGAGAAGGTCAGCGAGATCAGGGTGAAGCCGATCTGCCTGGCGCCCTTGAGCGCGGCCTGCAACGGCGTCTCGCCCTCTTCGATGTGGCGGGAGATGTTCTCCAGCATGACGATGGCATCGTCCACCACGAAACCGGTGGCGATGGTCAGCGCCATCAGCGTCAGGTTGTTGACCGAGAAACCGGCCAGGTACATCACGCCGAAGGTGCCGATCAGCGACAACGGCACGGCGATCGACGGAATGATCGTCGCCGAGACCCGGCGCAGGAACAGGAAGGTCACCATTACCACCAGGGCGATGGCGAACAGCAGCTCGTGCTGCACGTCGCGCACCGCGGCGCGGATGGTCTGGGTGCGGTCGGTGAGCACGCTGACATCCAGGCCGGCCGGCAGGTTGTCGGTGATCGACGGCAACAGGTCCTTGATCCGGTCGACCACCTCGATGACGTTGGCCCCCGGCTGGCGCTGGATATTCAGCAGCACCGCCTCGTTCTGGTTGGCCCAGGCGGCCAGGCGCTCGTTCTCGGCGCCGTCGACGATCTCGGCGACGTCCTTCAGGCGCAACGGCGCACCGTTGTTGTACTTGAGGATGAGCTCGGCGTACTCGGCCGGCGAGCGCAACTGGTCGTTGGCGTCGAGCATCGACACCCGGGTCGGGCCGTCGAAGTTGCCCTTGGGCTGGTTGACGTTGGAGGCGCCAATCAGCGTGCGCACGTCGTCCAGGTTCAGGCCGTTGGCGGCCAGGGCGTCGACATTGACCTTGATTCGCACCGCCTGGCGCTGGCCGCCAGCGATGCTGACCATGCCCACGCCGCTGATCTGGGCGATCTTCTGCGCCACGCGGGTATCGACCAGGTCGTTGAGCTTGGGCAGCGGCATGGTTTTCGACGAAATCGCCAGGGTCAGCACCGGGGTGTCGGCCGGGTTGACCTTGTTGTACACCGGCGGCGCCGGCAGGTCGCTGGGCAACAGGTTGCTGGCGGCGTTGATCGCCGCCTGCACCTGTTGCTCGGCGACATCCATGTTCATGTCGAGGTTGAAGCGCAGGGTCAGCACCGAGGCGCCGCCCGAGCTGGTCGAGGCCATCTGCTCCAGCCCCGGCATCTGGCCGAACTGGCGCTCCAGCGGCGCGGTCACCGCGCTGGTCATCACCTGCGGGCTGGCGCCGGGGTACAGGGTCATGACCCGGATGGTCGGGTAGTCGACCTGGGGCAAGGCCGCCACCGGCAGCATCTTGTAGGCGATCAGGCCGGCCAGGACGATGGCCAGCATGCTCAGGGTGGTGGCGACCGGCCGCAGGATGAACAGGCGCGAGAGGTTCATGCGCCCGCCTTGGAGCTCGACTCACCAACCTGGGCCGAGCCCTTGGCATCCTGGCCCTGCAGGTGCTGGCCAGGGGTGGTGGGCACTTGCGAGCTGTCGTCGACCACCTCGACCTGGGTGCCTTCGCGCAGGCGGTCGGTGCCTTCGAGCACCAGGCGCTCGCCGGCGCCCAGGCCCTCGACGATCACGCTGCGCTGACCGTCGCTGGCGCCGACCTTGAGCTTGCGGATAGTGACCTTGCTGTCCTTGTCGACCACATAGGCAAAGGTGCCGTCGGTGCCGAACTGGATCGCCGCGGTCGGTGCCAGCACCACCTGCTTGAGGGTGTCGGCCAGCAGGCGCACGTTGACGAACTGGTTGGGGAACAGCGCGTGGTCGCGGTTCTGGAAGGTGCCCTTGAACTTCAGGGTGCCGGTGGTGATGTCGATCTGGTTGTCGAGGCTGCCCAGCACGCCGCTGGCCTGCAGCTTCTGGTCGCCACGGTCCCAGGCCTCCACCGCCAGGCTGGCGCCGCTGCGGTAGCGGGCCAGTACGGTGTCGAGCTGGGTTTCCGGAAGGGTGAAGGCGACGCTGATCGGCTCGGTCTGGGTGATCACCACCAGCGCGGTGGTGTCGTTGGCCGCCACCAGGTTGCCCAGGTCGAGCTGGCGCAGGCCGACCCGGCCGCCGATGGGCGCGCGGATCTGGGTGAAATCGAGGTTCAGGCGGGCATCGTTGACCTGCGCCTGGTTGGTCTTGACCAGCCCGAGGAACTGCCCCACCTGCGCCTCGGCGGTGTCGAGGGTCTGCTTGGCGATGCTGTCCTCGGCGTACAGGCCTTTATAGCGGGCCAGGTCGACCTGGGCGTTTTTCAGCTGCGCCTGGTTCTGCGCCAGGGTACCCTCGGCCTGCTGCAGGGCGATGCGGTACGGGCGCGGGTCGATTTCGGCGAGCAGGTCGCCGGCCTTGACCTGCTGGCCTTCCTTGAAGTGGATCTTGACCAGCTCGCCCGCCACTCGGCTGCGTACATTGACCGTGTTGGTCGCGGTGACGGTGCCCAGGGCCTTGTAGTACAGCGGGAAGTCGCCCACCCGCACCGGTTCGACGCGCACCGGCACCGGGTCGGCGGAAGCGCCGAAGCCCGGCCGCCCACCCTTGCCCGGCCGCCCGCCCGCCTCCTTGTGGGCCGGCGTTGCAGGCCACAGCCACCAGGCCAGCAAGGCCACCAGCAGCAGGATCAGCAGGCCGAACAGCCAGCGACGGGGGGAACGGGAGTTGGAGGCGTGCATGGGTCGAACGAACCTTGTTCAGAGAAAGACGGCGTGAAGAGCGTGAACGATAAGCACTGGCATCGTTTTAGCAAAGGGGCTTTACCAGTGCTTTACCTTCGGCTGACGTTGGCAAAAGCGGCAATTTTAAATGAAAACGGCCTGGAGCAGGGTCCAGGCCGTAACCGCGTGTAACCAGGTGCGCGGGCAAGCCCGCTGCCACAGGGTGGCGCGACTTACTTCAGCACCGCCAGCGCCGCCTCGTAGTTCGGCTCGTTGGCGATTTCGCCCACCAGCTCGGCGTGCAGCACCTTGTCCTGCTCGTCCAGAACCACCACCGCACGGGCAGCCAGGCCGGCCAGCGGGCCGTCGGCGATGGCGACGCCGTAGTTCTGCAGGAACTCGACACCACGCAGGGTCGACAGGTTCTTCACGTTCTCCAGGCCTTCGGCGCCGCAGAAACGCGCCTGGGCGAACGGCAGGTCGGCGGAGATGCACAGCACCACGGTATTGGCGAGGTCATTGGCCTGGGCGTTGAACTTGCGCACCGAGGTGGCGCAGGTCGGGGTGTCGACGCTTGGGAAGATGTTCAGCACCTTGCGCTTGCCGGCAAAGTCTTTCAGCGACTTGTCGGACAGGTCGCCAGCGACCAGGGAGAAGGCTGGCGCCTGGGCACCGGCCTTGGGCAGCTCGCCTTTGACCTGTACCGGGTTGCCTTTGAGAGTCACTTGAGCCATGGCGGAAATCCTTATGCGGGTTTGGAAAAAGACCCCGAGTTAAGCATGAAGCCGCGCAAGTGCCTATAAGCAAAGATGAAATTGTTGTATTGCCAGACAATTATCGTGGACAAAAAAATGCCCGGGTGGCGACAAGACACCCGGGCATTACGCTGTCAGCGCGGCATCAGGCCAGCAGGCCGTACACCACCGAGGTCAGGGCCACCAGGCCAACGACCACCACGAACAGGTTGGACAGCGCACCGCTGTACTTGCGCATCGAAGGTACGCGGCGAATGGCGTACATCGGCATCAGGAACAGCAGCACGGCGATGATCGGCCCGCCGAGGGACTCGATCATGCCCAGGATGCTCGGGTTGAGGGTGGCGACGATCCAGCACACCACCAGCATCAACGCGGCGACCACGCGATCCAGGGCCTTGGCGCCCGGGCGCATGCCGGCCTTGGTGATCATGCCCTTGAGACCTTCGCTGGCACCGATGTAGTGGCCCAGGAACGACTTGGCGATGGCGATGAAGGCAATCAACGGCGCGGCGAAGGCGATGGCCGGTTGCTCGAAGTGGTTGGCCAGGTATGACAGGATCGACAGGTTCTGTGCCTTGGCCTCGGCCAGCTGGGCGCTGTCGAGGGTCAGCACGCAGCTGAACACGAAGAACAGCACCATCAGCACCATCAGCAGGTGGGCGCGACGCAGGATCTGGCCGCTGCGCTCATCGGCATGCTCGCCGTAGCGACGCTTCTGGTCGACGGCAAAGGCCGAGATGATCGGCGAGTGATTGAACGAGAACACCATCACCGGGATCGCCAGCCACACGGTGTGCAGGAAGGCCGAACCCGACGGCACCTGGGTGGCGGTGTCGAGGATGCCACCGGTCCAGTGCGGCACCAGGTACAGCGCCAGCAGCGCCAGGGCGACGATGAACGGATAGACCAGCAGGCTCATGACCTTGACCGTGGCCTGCTCGCCGCAGCGCACGATGCCCAGCAGGCCGAGGATCAGCAGGAACGACAGGATCGCCCGCGGCGGTGGCGCCATGTGCAACTGGTGCTCCATGAAGCTGCTGACGGTGTTGGTCAGGGCCACGCTGTAGATCAGCAGGATGGGGAAGATGGCGAAGAAGTACAGCACGGTGATCAAGGCCCCGGCAGTGATGCCGAAGTGCTCCTCGACCACGTCGGTGATGTCGCCGCCCTTGCTCCCGGAGAGCACGAAGCGGGTCAGCCCGCGGTGGGCGAAGTAGGTCATCGGGAAGGCCAGCGCGGCGAGCACCAGCAACGGCCAGAAGCCGCCGAGGCCGGCGTTGATCGGCAGGAACAGGGTCCCGGCGCCGATGGCCGTGCCGAACAGGCCCAGCATCCAGGTGGTGTCTTGACGCGACCAGCTGCCGAGGGTGGCGGGGGTCGATTCTACAAAGCGTTGTTCAACGCTTGGGGCCTGCTCATTCATTCCGGGTGAAGCTCCACTCGCAAGACTGCAACAGGCTGAGAATGGCGAAATAGACGTTTCGCCCAACTCAACCGGGGAAGAGAGGCGCGATTGTGCATGCAAAGGTTGCACTTGGGGAAGCCCCGCCCGAGGGACGGTTGCACTTGTCTTTACAAGAAAAGAAAACCCGGACAGCCTCGTTCGCCGGCAAGCCGGCTCCTACAGGGCGCGTAGGAGCCGGCTTGCCGGCGAACGGCTGGGTTACTTCTGCACGGCGGCGAACGCCTCGGCCACCTGGCGCAGGTTGGCCGGACGCAGGCCGGACATGCACACCCGGCCACTGTCGATCAGGTACACGCCGAACTCGTCACGCAGGCGACGCACCTGCTCGACGCTGAAGCCGGTGTAGCTGAACATGCCGCGCTGGCGCAGGAAGAACTGGAAGTCCTGGCCCGGCAGCAGCTCGCCAAGCAGGTCGACCAGGCCCTGGCGCATGGCCAGGATACGCGTGCGCATCACTTCGACTTCCGCCACCCACTGGGCGTTGAGGCCGGCGTCGCCGAGCACGCCGGCCACCAGCTGCGCGCCGAAGAACGGCGGGCTGGAGTAATTGCGGCGCACGGTGGCCTTGAGCTGGCCGAGCACGCTGACAGCGCTGTCGGCGTCGTCGCAAACCACCGACAAGCCCCCTACCCGCTCGCCGTACAGCGAGAAGATCTTCGAGAACGAGTTGCTCACCAGGCACGGCACGCCGGCACGGGCCATCTCGCGGATGGCGTAGGCGTCGGCCTCCAGCGATTCGCTGAAGCCCTGGTAGGCGATGTCGAGGAACGGGATCAACTGGCGCGCCTTGACCACTTCGATCACTTGCTGCCACTGCTGCTGGTCGAGGTCGGCACCGGTAGGGTTGTGGCAGCACGGGTGCAGCAGCACGATGCTGTTGGCCGGCAGGGTCTGCAGGGTGTCGAGCATGCCGGCGAAGTTGACGCCGCGGCTGGCCTGGTCGAAGTACGGGTAGCTGTGCACCTTGAAGCCGGCGCCTTCGAAGATCGCCCGGTGGTTATCCCAGGTCGGGTCGCTGACCCAGACCTCGGAGCCGGCGAAGTAGCGCTTGAGGAAATCGGCGCCGACTTTCAGCGCGCCGGAGCCGCCGACGGTCTGCACGGTGGCCACGCGGCCAGCGCTGAGCGCGGGGTGCTCGGCGCCGAACAGCAGGGCCTGGATCGCCTGGCGGTAGCTGGCCAGGCCTTCCATGGGCAGGTACAGCGAGGCTTCGTGGGGTTGCCCGGCCAGGCGTTTTTCCACCTCGGCCACCGCCGCCAGCTGCGGTACCACGCCCGCTTCGTCGTAGTACAGGCCGATGCTCAGGTTGACCTTGTCGGCACGGGGATCGGCCTTGAAGGTTTCCATCAACGAGAGGATCGGGTCGCCGGCATAGGCATCGACATGTTTGAACACAGCGTGCAGCTCCTTGGTACGGATGGGTCGCGAATAGAAGATGGCATCGAGAATAGCGCCTGCCGGCGCGGGTTACATCCCCTGGCCGGCAATCGTATATGGCAGCGTTGCAAAGAGCCGCTGTCAACTCGCGTTCGCAGGGGGCTTGCCTGGCTGATGTTGGCCGGGAGGATTGCAGCGCCTGTCAGGTTGGGTTGGTGTTCTGCGAAAGAACGGCGGCGCCTGTCAGATCGAGCGCCGCGCGGGCGGCGCTCGATCTGATCGGCGCTGCAATTCGCTCGTCCAACACCTCGCAGCCCCACCCCAACCCCACCCCAACCTCACCCCACCAGCGCCTGCAACCCCACCCACTCCTGCTCGCTCAACGCCACCCCCTCCCGCCCGGCCACTTCGCGCTCGCGATAACGACGTTCCCCCGGCATCCGGCTCAGCCCCACCGCCTGCATCTGCTCCACCAGTTCACGGCTACGCAGGGCAAAACGCTCGCCCTCGGCCTTGGACGGGTCGATGACGATGAGCAACTGCCCGGTCCAGGGCGTCTTCGCCCCCGGGTGCCCGGACCAGTCGAACTCCCAGGAGAAATGCCCGCCGGTCAGCGCCGCCGCCAGCAGCTCGACCATCATCGACAGCGCCGAACCCTTGTGCCCGCCGAACGGCAACAAGGCGCCGCCGTCGAGGATCGCCTGGGGGTCGCAGGTCGGCTGGCCGCTGGCATCCACGCCCATGCCTTCGGGCAAGCGCTGCCCGGCTCGCGCGGCGATCTGCACATCGCCATGGGCCATGGCACTGGTGGCCATGTCGAACACGATCGGGTCGTGCCCGGCGCAAGGCGCGGCAAAGGCAATGGGGTTGGTGCCGAACAACGGCTGGCGCGCGCCATGGGGCACCACGCAGGTCATGCTGTTGACCACGCTCAGGGCCACCAGCCCCTGCTCGGCGAACGGCTCGACATCCGGCCACAAGGCGGCGAAATGGTGGGAGTTATGGATAGCCAGCACGGCGATACCGGCGCTGCGCGCCTTGTCCACCAGCAAGCGGCGGGCCGCGGCCAAGGCAGGCTGGGCAAAGCCACCGCGGGCGTCCACCCGCACATACCCCGAGGCCACATCGCTCACCAGCGGCTGGGCCTTGCCATCGACCCAGCCACTGGCCAGCGTCGAGACATAACCCGGTATGCGGAACACCCCATGGCTGTGGGCGCCATCGCGCTGGGCGCTGGCACAGTTGTGGGCAAGCACGGCGGCCACGGCCTCGCTGCAACCGTGGCGCTGCAAGATCGACTGCAACAGCGCCTGCAGCTCGGCAAACGGCACGCGCACGACTGCGCCGGTGGTAGGTGCGGACATCTGGAGCTCCTTTATTGGTATTGGATTCGCTACAGCGCAACGCCCTCGACTCTCCCGCGAATGACAGCTATCTGTCAAATATTGACTTGATGACAGAAAACGGCCATTTTCTTCTCCACGCCAGAAATCAGCCGGAGCCGTCCATGAGCCCATCGATCAGGCAACGCCTGGAAAGCAGCCTGCACAGCGCTGCCGCCTCGGGCCGCAAGATCGCCAGCTACATGCTCGCCAACCTGCATGAACTGCCGTTCCAGACCTCCGCCAGCATCGCCGCCAAGCTCGATGTCAGCGAGTCCAGTGTCGGCCGCTTCTGCCGCGCACTCGGCTATGCCCACCTCAAGGCGCTCAAGCAGGATTTGCAGAGCGACCTGGGCCAAGGCCCTTGGCTGGTAGGCGATCGCCTGCAGGAATACCGCCAGGCCGCCGCACCGTCGGACCACGACGGCTGCCTGGAAAAGGAAATCGCCGCGCTGGTGCGCGTGCACGAATACAGCCGCACCGAGGCCTGGCACCAGGTCGCCCGGCGCCTGGCCGATTCGCCACGGGTGTTCATCGCCGGCTTTCAGACCGAGCGCGGCGTGGCCATGTGCATGGCCCACCTGCTGCAATACCTGCGCGACGGCGTGCAACGGGTCGATGGCAGCGCCGGGCATTTCGGCGAAGTGCTGCTCGGCCAACCGCAGGCCAGCGCCCTGGTGGTGTTCGAGGCGCGTCGTTATTCACGCCATGCCCTGCAACTGTGCCAGCAGGCGCGCGCGCGGGGCATCCCGGTGACCCTGGTCACCGATACCTTCTGCGAGTGGGCCGACGACAACGCCGACGAGGTGTTCCGCATCCCCACCGAATTCAACCTGTTCTGGGAGTCCACCGCGACGATGCTGTCGTGGGTGCACCTGATGGTCAACGAGGTCTGCAAGAAGCTTGGACCGGACGTTGAAACACGCTTGGAAGCAACTGCCGCTCTACATAACGAGTTCGTCGGCTACACCTCGTGGCCGGCGGGCAAACAACAATAGCAAGAGTGCTGGTACAGAGGTGCAACATGAAAAGAACCCTGGCTATGGTGGGCGCGTGCGCCCTGCTGCTGGCGGGCCACGCCAGTGGCGAAACCCTGCGCTTCGCCACGGAAGGCGCGTACCCCCCGTTCAACTATGTCGATGCCGACAACAAGCTGCACGGCTTCGATGTCGACATCACCCAGGCCCTGTGCGCACAGATGAAGGTCGAATGCACCCTGGTGGCCCAGGACTGGGAAGGCATCATCCCGGCGTTGATGGCGCGCAAGTACGATGCCGTGGTGGCCTCGATGATCGATACCCAAGAGCGACGCAAGAAGATCGCCTTCACCGACCACTACTACCGCACCCCACTGACCGTGGCGGTGGCCAAGGATAGCCAGATCGACGACGCGCAGACCGACTTCAAGGGCTACACGGTCGGCGCGCAGTCCGCCTCGACCCAGGCAATCTACGCCGAGGACGTGTACGGCAAGGCCGGCGCGGACGTGAAGCTGTACCCGACCCTCGACGAAGCCAACGCCGACCTTGCCGCCGGGCGCCTGGACGGGGTGATCGCCGACAAGTTCCCGCTGCATGAGTGGCTGAACAAGAACGGCCAGGCCTGCTGCAAGATCCTCGGTGACGTCGACGGCACCAAGGCCGACGCGGCGATTGCCGTGCGCAAGGACGACCAGGCCCTGCGCACGCGGCTCAACGAAGCGCTGGCGGCCATCGTCGCCAATGGCACCTACCAGAAGATCGCGAGCAAGTACTTCGCCTTCGATATCTATAACTGATACGAATCCTGTGGCTGCTGCGCAGCCCTTTCGCGATACAAGGCCGCTCCCACAAGGCGTGCGCGGTTCCTGTGGGAGCGGCCTTGCGCCCCGCCGACCTCGAGGATGTACCCATGCTCGATCAACTCTCGCTGCTCTCCTTCGCCAGCGGCGGCTGGGGCCAGGCGCTGCTGGCCGGTGCCCTGGTCACCGTGTCGCTGGCCCTGGCCTGCCTGCCCATCGGCCTGCCCCTGGGGCTGCTGGTGGCCCTGGCGGCGCGCTCGCGCAAACGCCTGCCACGGGCCTGGGCCACCACCTTTTCCACGGTGTTCCGCGGCCTGCCCGAACTGCTTACGCTGCTGATCATCTACTACGGCTGCCAGATCGCCGCGCAGAAGATCCTCGCCGCCCTGGGCTATGAAGGCGAGGTGCTGATCAATACCTTCCTCGCCGCCATGGCCGCCTTCAGCCTGGTGTTCGCCGCCTTCTCCAGCGAGATCTGGCTGATGGCCTTCAAGACCCTGCCCAAGGGTCAGCTCGAGGCCTGCTCGGCCCTGGGCCTGAGCCGGCGCACGGCGTTTTTCAAAGTGCAACTGCCGCAACTGGCGCGCATCGCCCTGCCGGGCTTGTCGAACAACTGGCTGAGCCTGCTCAAGGACACCTCGCTGGTCTCGACCATCTCGCTGATCGACCTGATGCGCCAGACCAACCTGGCGGTCAGCGTGACCAAGCAGCCGATGCTGTTCTATGGCGTGGCGTGCCTGGTCTACCTGCTGTTCTCGGCGCTTTCGGGGCGGGTCTTCGCCCTGCTGGAGCGACGTAGCAACCGCCACCTGCAAGGAGCCCGGCCATGACCTTCGAGCAATTGCTGGCCTATGTGCTCGACCCCGACCTGCTGGAACGCTACGGCGCTCGCTTCATCGACGGGCTGCTGGTGACCGCCAAGCTGGTGGCGATCTCGTTCACCCTCGGCGCGCTGCTGGGCATGCTGCTGGCCCTGGCGCGGATGTCGCGCAGCACCGCCCTGCGACGCCTGGCCGCCGGCTATGTGTATTTCTTCCGTGGCTCGCCGCTGCTGGCCCAGCTGTTCTTGCTGTACTACGGGCTGGGCTCGCTCAAGGGTTTCTGGCAGGACCTCGGGCTGTGGTGGTTCTTCCGCGAAGCCTGGTACTGCGCCCTGCTCGCCTTCACCCTCAACACCGCCGCCTACCAGGCCGAGATCTTCCGTGCCAGCCTGATGGCCGTCGCCCCCGGCCAGTACGAAGCGGCCCGGGCCCTGAACCTCAAGCGCTCGACCACCTTCTTCAAGGTGGTGCTGCCGCAGTCGCTGCTGGTGGCCATCGGCCCACTGGGCAACGAGCTGATCATGATGATCAAGGCCAGCGCCATCGCCTCGCTGGTGACCATCTACGACCTGATGGGGGTGACCAAGCTGGCCTTCTCGCGCAGCTTCGACTTCCAGATCTACCTGTGGGCGGCAGTGCTGTACCTGCTGATCGTGGAGATCGTCCGGCGCGCGCTGAAACACCTGGAGGCCCGCCTGGGCCGCCACCTGAACTGATTGAAGGAAGGTTTCCATGTATTGCCAGACCATCGTCCTGGGCGCCGGCATCGTCGGTGTCTGCACCGCCCTGCACCTGCAAGCCCGCGGGCGCCAGGTGATCCTCATCGACCGCGACGAGCCCGGCAGTGGCACCAGCCATGGCAACGCCGGGCTGATCGAACGCTCCAGCGTGATTCCCTATGCCTTCCCGCGCCAGTTCAGCGCCTTGCTGCGCTACGGCCTGAACCGCCAGCCCGACGTGCGCTACAGCCTTGCCCACCTGCCCAAGGCGGCGCCCTGGCTGCTGCGCTACTGGCAGCAGTCGGCGCCGGGGCGCCTGGCCAAGGCCGCGGCAGACATGCTGCCGCTGGTGCAGCGCAGCGTCGAGGAACACGACGCGCTGATCGAGGCCGCCGGCCTGCAGGCCCTGGTCCAGGCCAAGGGCTGGATCGAGGTGTACCGCGACGACGCCTTGTTCGCCAAGGCCAAGCAGGAGCTGCCGGGCCTGGCCCGTTATGGCCTGCGCTACGAAATCCTCGATCGCGCGGCGCTGCAGGCCCGTGAGCAACAGCTCGACGGCGACGTCAAGGGGGGCATCCACTGGCTCGACCCGAAGACCGTGAGCAACCCCGGTGGCCTCACCCGCGGCTATGCGGCGCTGTTCGTCCAGCGCGGCGGGCAGTTCCTTCACGGCGATGCCCGCAGCCTGCGCCAGGTCGCGGGTGGCTGGCAGCTGGACAGCCGCCGTGGCACGGTCAGCGCCGACGAGGTGGTGGCCTGCCTGGGCCCGCAGTCGGCCGAGCTGTACGAGCGCCTGGGCTACCACTTCCCGCTGGGCATCAAGCGCGGCTATCACATGCACTACAGCACCCGCGACGGCGCCGAACTCAACCATTCGCTGTGCGACACCCAGGGCGGCTACGTGCTGGCGCCGATGGCCCGGGGCGTGCGCCTGACCACGGGCATCGAGTTTGCCGCCAGCGACGCCGCCGTCAACGAAATCCAGCTGCGCCGCTGCGAGGCGCTGGCGCGCAAGCTGTTCCCGGCCCTGGGCGAGCGCCTGGACGACAAACCCTGGCTGGGCCGTCGCCCGTGCCTGCCGGACATGCGCCCGGTGATCGGCCCGGCGCCGCGGCACCGCAACCTGTGGTTCAACTTCGGCCACGCCCACCACGGCCTGACCCTGGGCCCGGTCAGTGGCCGCCTGCTGGCGGAGCTGCTGACCGGCGCGCCCCCCTTCACCGACCCGGCGCCCTACAGCGCCGCGCGTTTCGACTGACGACCCTGCGGGAGAACAACAACATGACCGCCCCCTTGAGCCTTGCCAGCCTGTCCCCTGCCCCCGACCCGCGCCCGGAGCTGATCCGCATCGAGGGTCTGAACAAGCATTACGGTGCTTTCCATGTGCTGCACGATATCGACCTGTCGGTGCGCGAGGGCGAGCGTATCGTGCTCTGCGGCCCGTCGGGCTCGGGCAAGTCGACGCTGATTCGCTGCATCAATCGCCTGGAGGTCGCCGAGCAGGGCAGCGTCCAGGTAGCGGGCATCGACCTGGCGGGCAACAGCCGCCAGGCCAGCCAGGTACGCAGCGAGATCGGCATGGTGTTCCAGCACTTCAACCTGTTCCCGCACATGAGCGTGCTCGACAACTGCCTGCTGGCGCCGATGAGCGTGCGGGGCTTGTCGCGCCGGGAGGCCGAGGAGCGCGCGCGGCTGTACCTGAGCAAGGTGGGTATCGAGAACCAGGCGCACAAGTACCCCAGCCAGCTTTCCGGTGGGCAGCAGCAGCGCGTGGCGATTGCCCGGGCGCTGTGCATGAAGCCGCGGATCATGCTGTTCGACGAGCCGACCTCGGCGTTGGACCCGGAGATGGTCGCCGAGGTGCTGGAGGTGTTGGTGCAGTTGGCGGACACCGGGATGACCATGCTGTGCGTGACCCACGAGATGGGGTTTGCCCGGCAAGTGGCGCAGCGGGTGCTGTTTCTTGAGGGCGGGCAGATCATCGAGGACAGCAGCCCGCAAGTGTTCTTCGGACAGCCCCGGACGGCGCGGGCGCAGGCGTTCTTGAAGCAGATCCTGCACTAGCGATTAACGGCCTTTCAGGCCAGAACCAATGCTCGCTGTTGCTGTTGCTGTTGCTGTTGCTGTCACCGATCAAAAGGCTAGCGTCAACCCCAGCCAGCGACAGCTGCGCCAGTGCAGGCGCCGCGCGTAACTTCGCGACTTCAGGAGGCCGAACGCAGGCCTTGCGTAGGGAGGTGACGGGCATGGATGCCCGTCAAGCGCTGGGGCCCAGGATGGGCCCTACAGCGCGGTCCTCCCGGGAGCAAGGCCG
Source organism: Pseudomonas muyukensis (assembly GCF_019139535.1). Taxonomy (NCBI): domain Bacteria; kingdom Pseudomonadati; phylum Pseudomonadota; class Gammaproteobacteria; order Pseudomonadales; family Pseudomonadaceae; genus Pseudomonas; species Pseudomonas muyukensis. The sequence goes on from NZ_CP077073.1 coordinate 3,828,687, forward strand.
GAGTGAGGGAACCCGGAGCGGAGCGTAGGGCCGGATGAATGGAGCGCAGCGTTTTTTGGTTACTTTTTGTCGCGTTTGACAAAAAGTGACTCGCCGTAAGGGCGAAAAGGTGATTAAGCGTCGATATAGCAAATGAATGCGTTTACATCTGTGAATACCCACGCCGATTGACTTTGACTTTGACTTTGACTTTGACTTTCAGAGCGTGAGTTTTGAAAGCTATACGCGTATTCATTGGCGATGGCGACGCATAGTCACCTTTCCGCCCTTACGGCGGGTCCCTTTTTTAAGGATCAAAAAGGAACCAAAAAATCCTCGCTCCATTCATCCGGCCCCTACGCTGCGCTCCGGGGTCCCCTCGCTCCGTTCTTGCTCCCGTGGGTACCGCGCTGTACGCCCCATCCTGGGGCGCAGCGCTCGACGGCCATCCATGGCCGTCGCCCCACTACGCAAGAACTCCACTCGGCCTCCTGAAGTCGCAATTGGCGGCGCCTGAACTATCGCGCGCTTAGAAGCAAAATCAAAAACAGAGCAAGAGCAAGAGCAAGAGCAAGAGCAAGAGCAAGAGCAAGAGCAAGAGCAAGAGCAAGAGCAAGAGCAAGAGCAAGAGCAAGAGCATTCTGTCGCCGTCAAAACGACTGGGCGTCGACATCGCCAATGAATGCGCATACAACGCTTAAAAGCCCCCTCCAACCCCAAGCACCCAGTCACGAAAAACCGCCATACCCCACCGCCCACAACAAGGCCCCAACACCATGCTCTATCGCCTGGCCGCCGACGCCCTGGTCGTGCTTCACCTCTGCTTCATCCTGCTGGCCCTGTTCGGCGGCCTGATGGTGCTTTGGCGCCACCGCGCCCTGTTCATCCACCTTCCCGCCCTCGCCTGGGGCCTGGCCGTGGAAGGCCTGCACCTGCAATGCCCGCTCACCGACTGGGAAAACCACCTGCGCCGCGCCGCCGGCGACGCCGGCTACCCAAGCGGCTTCATCGAACACTACCTCTGGCCGCTGATCTACCCCGCCGGCCTGACCCCACAGATCCAACTCTGGCTCGGCGCCGCGCTATTGGCCATCAACCTTGGCATCTACGCCTATGTACTGCGGCACCTAGCGCGTCGCCACCACGAATAACCGCGGGAACGGCAACAGCACCTTGCCATCGCTGGCCGGCGGATAATCGCGCTGCATGGCCTGCAGATACAGTTGCAGGAAATCCCCCTGCTCCTGCTCATCCAGCCGCGCCAGGTACGGCCGCAACGCCGAACCCTTGAACCACTCCACCACCGCCTCGGCGCCGCCGGCCAACGGGTGGTGATAGGTCGTGCGCCACACATCCACCCGCGCGCACAGCGGGCTCAGCAGGTCGTAGTAAAACGCCGCGTTATGCCGCGCTGGCAAGCTGAAGTCAGCGAACTTGGCAGCCCAGGGCCCACGGCCGGCGATCTCGCGCAGCTGCCGGTGGGCCGGCTCGTCGAGGTTGTCCGGCGTCTGTACCGCCAGGCTGCCACCCTCGCTCAGTTGCCGCACCAGGTGCGGGTACAGGCTGCCGTGCTCCGCCAGCCATTGCAGCGAGGCATTGGCGAGGATCAAGTCCTGCGGCTCCTGGGCCGTCCAGCTGGCAATATCGGCGATTTCGCAGCGCACCCGGGGAATGCTCAGGCGCGGGCGCTGCCGGGCCTTGTCGATCATGTCGGCATCGCTGTCCAGCGCCGTGACCTGGGCATCGGCATGGCGCTGCAAGAGCACTTCGGTGGAGTTGCCCGGGCCGCAGCCCAGGTCGGTGGCATGGCGTACCGGGCGCGGCGGCACGGCGGCAAGCAGGTCGCGAACGGCGCGGGTACGTTCGTCTTCGAACAGCGAATACTGGGTGGCGGACCAAGCCATAGACAACGCTCCTTCGGTGGCGGTGCGCCTAGCATACGCCATCGCCAGGCATCACTGCGCGACAGAGCGGCAACCGACCCCGTATGCTCAGGCTCCATACCGCACGCCGAACGCCCCGATGAAAACCACCCTGGCCGTCATTCTCCTTGCCCTGGTCGCCGCCTGCGCCCTGCTCGGTTCGCCCTGGATGAGCCAGCGCTTCGACCTGGCCGACCTGCGCACCACGGCCAGCCAGCAGCTGTCGCGCCACCTGGACGATGGCACGCTGCTGGTGCTGCAGGCCAACAGCGCCGTCGACGTGGAGTACGACGGGCAACAACGGCGCGTCACCCTGCTCGAAGGCCGGCTTGCGGTGGACGTCGCCGATGACGACCCACGGCCGTTCCTGCTGGTTACCGAGCACGGCACCCTGGCCACCCACGACGCCCAGCTGTCGATGACCCGCCAGGGCGGCGCGGTCACTGCCAACCTGCAAGCCGGCAGCGCCGAACTCGACAGCGCCGGCCAACGCCTGCTGCTGCAAGCCGGCCAGTCGGTGCAATTCGACCGCAGCGGGCCGCGCACGCCATGAACGCAAACGGCCGGGCCCCCTGCAGGACCCGGCCGCCCTATAACTCAATGGCGCTTAATGCGTCTTGGCGCCCCGCATCTGGTGCACCACGCCCATGGCTACCACGATCGCCGCGGCGATACCGGTGGAGATCACCAGGATCTGGTAGTCCGGCATGAACGCCATGGTCACCAGCGCGGCAATGATGAAGGCGATCACCAGGTAGGTCAGCCATGGGAACAACCACATTTTCAGGCGCACTTCCTTGCCCTCGGCAATCAGCTTGCGGCGCATGCGCAGCTGCGAGAAGGCGATCACCAGGTACACCAGCAAGGCAATCATGCCGGTGGTGTTCATCAGCGTTTCCAGCACATCCTTCGGCCGCAGGGTCTCGCTGAAGTTGATCAGCGCACAGAACACCGCCACCAGGCACGAGCCGATGATCGCGTTCACCGGCACCCCGGTACCAGTGCGGGTGAACTTGAACAGGCGCGGCGCATCGCCACGCTGGGCCAGCGAGAACAGCATGCGCGAAGCGGTGTAGTGGCCGGAAATCAGGCAACTGCTCACCGAGGTCAGCACCACGAAGTTCATCAGCAGCTCGGCATAGGGCACGCCCAGCAGCTCGAGGGTCCGCCGGTAGGCGCCATAGCCGGAAACGCCCAACTGCGGGTCGTTCCACGGCACCAGGCAGACGATCAGGAAGATCGAGCCGACGTAGAACAGGCACACCCGCCAGACCACCGAGTTGGTCGCCTTGACGATCTGCGTGGCCGGGTCCTTGGCTTCGGAGGCGGCGATGGTGACGATCTCGGCGCCGAGGAAGGCGAACATCACCCCCAGCAACGCGCCAATCACCGTGGTGATGCCGTTGGGCATGAAGCCTTCGGCGGTCAGGTGGCTGATGCCGCGCACTTCACCGAACTGCCAGACATTCATCACCGCCGCGGTGCACACCACCAGGAAACAGACGATCGCCACCACCTTGATCAGCGCGAACCAGAACTCGAACTCGCCGTAGTGCTTGACGTTGAAGAAGTTGACGGTGATCAGCAGCAAGGTCGTGGCCAGCACGAACACGTTGACGCTGACATCGGGGAAGAAGCCGTGCAGGATCTTGCCCGCCACATAGGCTTCCCAGGCCATCAGGATCACCCAGTACCACCAGTACAGCCAGCCGATGGTGAAGCCGGCCCAGCGGCCGATGGCGCGGTCGGCGTAGGTGGAGAACGAGCCCGTGTCGGGCGATGAGGTGGCCATCTCGCCGAGCATGCGCATGATCAGCACCACCAGGATGCCACCGGCCAGGTAGGCCAGCACGGCCGCCGGGCCGGCGCTGTGGATCACGCTGCCGGAACCGACGAACAAGGCGCCGCCGATCACCCCGGCGATGGACATCATCGTCAGGTGGCGCGACTTCAACGAGGCGCTGAGCTTGCTCTCGTGCCCGTCCTTCGCGGTGGTGGATGTGGATGTAGCTTCCATCAGTCAATTACCCCGTGCTTCTTTTTATCCAAGGAAAAACTGTGAAACCCCGATGGCTATCGGACTCACCTGTACATCAGTGCGGGCAGGGAGGTGTGCGGTGCACACGCAGGCCATCCGTGGCGGCCTGCTTACGCGGCCAGGGCGCGGACCCTGGTCGAACTGAACCATGCTGGGGACGGGCACTGGGCGCCCGGCCTCGGGAAAAGAGGGTGCGAGACGAGGCTCGACTGAGGTGCAGCGATATTGTGATTATTCATGGCGCTGTCGCGTGCTGTGTTGGCGATATCTGACACGTAATGTAAAAATGTCGAACACTTTGAGCCATGCACAGCGGCACGATTTACGCACTGCACTGTACAGGTCGCCCATGCAATACACCTGCGATGCCCAGCAGACGCCTGCCGTCTGGCACACCTGAAGGCCCCTGAATGCTCCAGCTACATCCGGACTCCGCCACCCCGCTGGTCAACCAGATCATCGATGGGCTGCGCGCCCTGATCGACGACCAGACCCTCAAGCCCGGGGCCAAGGTGCCGTCGATCCGCGCCTTCGCCGCCACCTATTCGGTGAGCACCTTCACCGTGGTCGAGGCCTACGACCGCCTGGTGGCCCAGGGCCTGCTGGTGAGCAAGGGCAATGCCGGCTTCTTCGTCAATCGTGCGGCGAACGAGCTGTTGGACGCGCAGCAGCTCGAGGCCGATACCGCCCGTCCGACCTTCAACTCCGAGTGGTACCTGCAGCAGATCTTCGAAATCCGCCAGCTGCCGTACAAGCCCGGTTGCGGCTGGTTGCCCAATGAGTGGATGTACGAGGAAGGCCTGCGCCGCGGCTTGCGCCAGGTGGCCGGCAGCCCGCTGGAGCTGTCGGGCTACGGCGACCCCATGGGCCTGCCCGAATTACGTGCCTTGACCGCGCAGAACCTGCAACAGGAGCTGTCGATCGTCGCCAACTCGGCGCAGCTGATGCTCACCCATGGCGCCAGCCAGGCCCTGGACCTGGCGGTGCGCACCCTGGTGCGCCCTGGCGACGTGGTGCTGGTGGACGATCCCGGCTACCCCAACCTGATGAGCATCCTGCGCACCCAGGGCGCCACCCTGGTGGGCGTGCCGCGCACCCCTGCCGGCTACGACCTCGACCAGCTCGAGCGCCTGCTGGCGCACCATCGCCCTACCGCGTTCTTCACCCAGCCGCACCTGCACAGCCCGACCTGCTCGCGCACGCCGCTGGCGCAGTTGCACCGCCTGCTGCAACTGGCCAGCCAGCACGGTTTTCGCCTGGTGGAGAACAACCTGTACGCCGACATGATCGCCGAGCCCCAGCCCTGCCTGGCCAGCCTCGATCACCTGCAGCAGGTGGTGTACGTCGGCAGTTACTCAAAGAGCATTTCACCCAACGTGCGGGTCGGCTACCTGCTGGCCAACCCCGAGCTGATGCAGCAGTTGCTGCACCTGAAGATGCGCTCGGGGCTGACCACCTCGCAGGTGATGGAACGGGTGGTGTACGCGGCGATCATCGATGGTCGCTGGCGCAAGCACCTCAAGCGCCTGCGCCAGCGTCTGGCCGAAGCACACCAGGAAGTCGGTCGGCACCTGCATCGGCTGGGCTTCGAGCTGTTCATCGAGTCGGACGAGGGCATGTACATCTGGACCCGCCACCCGGCGATTCCGGACAGCGCGGCGTTGCTCGACGATGCCCTGGAGCAAGGCATCATGCTCGGGCCCGGGCAGTTGTTCATGGTCGATGCCCAGGCCACCGGGTGGATGCGCTTTAACGTGGCGTTCAGTACCGATGCCTCGATGTGGGAGTTGCTGGAGAAGGTACTGGTCAAGCATGTGCGGCGGGGGTGATTCGAATTATTCGGGAGCGGCGCTGCGTTGATGGCTCGAGGTGAGCTAGCGACAGCTGCGTCAGTGCCTGGAGCGCAGTACTCGAGGTGGCAGCAACTGCATAAAGCACTCGCCAAGCGCCACATCTAGGTGCACCCTGATGATCTCGCACACAAGGACCAGCAACGTTCATGGCGAAATGGCTAGACGGCGGCGGGCTCATGGCCGAGCGCATCCGCAACCACGATTGGGCTGCCACCTCCCTGGGCCCGTTGCATACCTGGCCTGAAGTGCTCAAGACCAGCGTCGCCCTCTGCCTGGGCTCGCGTTTTCCGCAAGCCGTGCTGTGGGGCGAAGCCCTGATCACCCTGCACAACGACGCCTTCACCCAGATCCTCGGCGACAAGCCACTGGCCCTGGGGCGGCCGTTCAGCGAGGTGTGGCAGGAAGCCTGGAGCGACATCGCCCGCATGGCCCAACGCGCCCTGGAGGGCGAGGCGGTGTACATCGAGGACTTCCCGTTGCAGATCGAACGCCACGGCAGCCCGGAACGCGCCTACTTCACCTTCTGCTACAGCCCGATCCGCGACTACCACGGCAAGGTCGTCGGCATGCTCGACACCGTCACCGAAACCACCGCCAGCGTGATCGCCAACCGCCGCCTGAGCTTCCTCGACAACGTCGGGCGCGCCGTGGCCACGGCCACCGACCCGGAGCGGATCATGGCCACCACCACCCGCTTGCTCGGCGAACACCTGCAACTGTCGAGCTGTGCCTACGCAGTGGTCGAGCCCGATGAGGACAGGTTCACCATTTGCGGCGACTGGGTAGCCCCCGGCTCGCCCAGGCTGGTCGGCCAGTATCGCCTGGCTGATTTCGGTGGCCTGGCCGTCAGCCGCCTGCGCGCCGGCCTGGCGCTGGTGATCGATGACAACCTGGCGCAATTGCCCGCGCGCGAGGCCGCGACCTTCCAGGCCATTGGCATCACCGCGACCATTTGCATGCCGCTGGTCAAGGACGGTCGCCTGACCGCACTGATGGCCATCCACGACAAGTTCCCGCGCACCTGGAGCGCCTACGAGCAAACCCTGATCAGCGAAGTGACCGAACGTTGCTGGGCGCATATCCAACGGGTCCAGGCCAACGCCGAGGTGCGCGAGGCGATGCTCGCCCTCGAGGCCCTCAACGCCACCCTCGAGCAACGGGTCGAGGAGCGCACCGGGCAGTTGCTGCATACCGAGGCCATCCTGCGCCAGACCCAGAAACTCGAGGCCATCGGCCAGCTGACCGGCGGCGTGGCCCACGACTTCAACAACCTGCTGACCATCATTCGCTCCTCGCTGCACTTCCTGCAGCGCCCAGACCTCGACGAAACCCGCCGCAACCGCTATTTCAAGACGGTCTCCGATACCGTCGAGCGCGGCGCCAAGCTGACCGGCCAGTTGCTCGCCTTCGCCCGGCGCCAGGCCCTGAACCCGCAGGTGTTCGAAGCCGGGCCGCGACTCGAGGCCATGGCCGACATGCTCGATACCGCCACCGGCGCGCATATCCAGGTCAGCCTCGAGCTGCCAGAGGCCCCCTGCCATGTGCATGCCGACCTGGGCCAATTGGAGACGGCGGTGATCAACCTGATGATCAATGGCCGCGATGCCATGGCCGGCGCCGGGACCTTGCGCCTGCGCCTGGAGGCCAACCGCAGCCTGCCGGGCCTGCGCGGCCAGCCCGCGCAACAGGGGCCGTTCGCCGCCATCTCGGTGATCGACAGCGGCGTCGGCATCGCCCCACACCTGCTGGAACGCATTTTCGACCCGTTCTTCACCACCAAGGCGCCGGGCCAGGGCACCGGGCTTGGGCTGTCGCAGGTGTTCGGCTTCGTCAAGCAGTCGGGCGGCGAGGTGCAGGTCAGCAGCACCGAAGGCCAGGGCACCACCTTCACCCTCTACCTGCCGCAAGTGCCCCAGCCCGCGGTCCAGGCCGACACGCACAACGCCCAGCCCATGCCGCCAGGCGAGCGACGGCGGATCCTGGTGGTCGAGGACAACCCCGATGTTGGCAGCTTCACCGCGCAGATCCTGCGCGACCACGGCTACCAGATTCGCTGGGCGGCCAGCGCCGAAGAGGCCCTGGCGCAGCTCGCCGCCGGCCAGGCAGGGTTCGATGCGGTGTTTTCCGATGTGGTGATGCCGGGGATGGGCGGGCTGGCCCTGGCCCGTCAGCTACGGCAAAGCCATCCAGGGCTGCCGGTGATCCTTACCTCAGGCTACAGCGAGGCCATTGCCGAAGGTGGCCACCAGGGCTTCGCCTTCCTGGCCAAACCGTATTCAGCCGAGCAGGTGTGCAGGCTGCTGAACGAGGTGCTGCAGGCAGGCAACGCCGCCCTGTAGGCGCCGGCTTGCCGGCGAACCAGGCGCTGCGGTGGTTGCAACATGATGGCTTTGATTCAAGAGCGCCGGGGCTGCTTTGCAGCCCTTTCGCGACACAAGGCCGCTCCTACAGGCAACCGCGCCCCCCTGTAGGAGCCGGCCTTGCCGGCGAACCAGGCGCTGCGGTGGTTGCAACATGATGGCTTCGATTCAAGAGCGCCGGGGCTGCTTTGCAGCCCTTTCGCGACACGAGGCCGCTCCTACAGGTGACCGCGCACCCTGTAGGAGCCGGCTTGCCGGCGAACCAGGCGCTGCGGTGGTTGGAACATGATGGCTTCGATTTAAGAGTGCCGGGGCTGCTTTGCAGCCCTTTCGCGACACGAGGCCGCTCCTACAGGTGACCGCGCACCCTGTAGGCGCCGGCTTGCCGGCGAACCAGGCGCTGCGGTGGTTGCAACATGATGGCTTTGATTCAAGAGTGCCGGGGCTGCTTTGCAGCCCTTTCGCGACACAAGGCCGCTCCTACAGGTGACCGCGCACCCTGTAGGCGCCGGCTTGCCGGCGAACCAGGCGCTGCGGTGGTTGGAACATGATGGCTTCGATTCAAGAGCGCCGGGGCTGCTTTGCAGCCCTTTCGCGACACAAGGCCGCTCCTACAAGCAACCGCGCCCCCCTGTAGGAGCCGGCCTTGCCGGCGAACCAGGCGCTGCAGTGGTTGGAATCTGACGTTTGAATGCTAGAGGGCCGGGGCAAGCCCCCCTGCCCAAAAGCCAACCCCACCGCCTCAGCCCCTGCCGCGCAACAGCTGCGCCAGGCTCTGCGCCAGCTCATCCTGGCGGAACGGTTTGCGCAGCACCTCGAAACCATGCAGTTCGCGCGGCGTCAGGTTGGCATAGCCGGTGATGATCAGCACCGGCAGGTCCGCCAGGCGCTCGCGCACCTGCTGGGCGAAACGCACACCGGTCATCTCGGTCATGACATGGTCGGTCAGCAACAAATCCGGGCGTAGCCCCTGGTCAAGCAGGGCCAACGCCTGCAGCGGCCCCTCGGCCTCGCTCACCTCATACCCCAGGGCCTGCAACTGCATCTGCGTGGCATGGCGCACCAAGGCTTCATCATCCACCAGCAACACCCGCCGCACACGACCTGTCAGGGGCAGCTCGGCAGGCGCGCGGGCCACCTGGGGCGCTTCACCCACCGGCAACCACAGGGTCGCCTCGGTGCCCTGCCCGGCCCTTGAATGAATCGCAAAACCGCCACCGGACTGCAACGCCAGCCCCTGCACCATCGGCAAGCCCAGCCCGGTGCCGCGGCCTGCCCCCTTGGTCGAATAGAACGGCTCGACACAGCGCCCCAAAACCTCCTCGCTCATGCCGCAGCCGTTATCCTCCACCTGTAGCCAGACCTGACGCCCCGCCAAAGGGTTCGGCGCCTGGTGCCCATCGTCTTCACCCAGGCCTGCGCAAATGGTCAACTGGCCGCCTTCGGCCATTGCATCGCGGGCGTTGACCACCAGGTTGAGCACGGCCAGCTCCAACTGGTGCGGGTCCACCAGCACCCCGGGCAATGCCGTGTCGATACGAATGCGCAGGACGATGGTCGGCCCCAGCGAGCGGGTCATCAGTTCGTGCATGTCCTCGATCAGCGTGGCCAACGAGACCACCAAGGGTTTCAAGGTTTGCCGCCGGGCGAAGCTGAGCAGCCGCCCAACCAGGTTGCGCGCTCGCTCCGCGGCCTGCAGGCCGCCGTCGATCAGGCGCTCGGCGCGCTCCGGCTGCGGATGCCGGCGCAGCAGTTCGAGCGAGGCGATGATGGGCGTCAGCATGTTGTTGAGGTCGTGGGCGATACCGCCGGTGAGTTGGCCGACCATTTCCATCTTGCGCGCCTCATGCAACTGCAGCAGGGCAGACTCGCGCTGGGCCAGCATGCGCGCCACACGCTCCTCGAGGTTCTCGTTCAGCGCGTGCAGGGCGCGCTCGGCACGGGCATGGGTCAGCGCCGCCCAGACCTGCTTGGCGGTCTCCTCGACCAGCAGGCACTCATCCTCGCCGAACAGGTGCGAACCATGGAAGTGCACCGCGAGCATCGCCTCCAGGCGTTCGGCGCGCAGTACCGGAACATACAGGCTGGCGCCCCGCTGCGGCGTATCGGCCAGGTGCTCGTGACGCACCCGCTGGCCGGCCAGCAGCGCGCCGTACAGCGCCGGATCAAGGCCGGCGTAGGGGTTGTCGCCGACCAGCGAAGGCACCCCAGCGGCCCACTCCTGGCTTACCCGGTAGTGGCAGGCATCGCCCAGGTCCTCACCGAAGCACACCCGCGCCGCGCCCAGTTCCTCGCCCAGGCGGCGGATCGCGTGGGCCTCGATGCGCTCGGCATCGCCCAACCCCGGCAAGGCCTGGCGCAGCTCCAGCAAAAAGGCCTGGCGACGCTGGAAGCGCACCCGTTCGGTGGTATCGGTGACGATGCACAGCACCCCGCCGACGCTGCCGTCGGCCTCGCGTACCGCCGAGTAGGACACATCGAAATAGGTCGTCTCGCCCAGGCCCTGGCGTTCGATGTAGAACGGCCGGTCCTTGGCGGCGAACGTCCTGCCGGTCTCCCGCACGCCGCGCAGCAGCGGCTCCAGGTCGCTCCACAGCTCGCGCCAGTTTTCCTCGGCCGGCCGCGCCAGCGCCCGCGGGTGCTTGATACCGATACTCGGCCCGTAGGCATCGTTGTACAGGGCAATGTACTGCACGCCCCAGAACAGCACGATCTGCGCCTGGGCCGGCAACAGCATGGCCATGATCGCCTGCAGCCCCGGCGACCAAGCCTGTGGCGGCCCCAGGGGCGAATCACACCAGTCCATGGCGCGCAGCAGGCCACTGACCGCGTCGCTGCCCAGCAGGCAAGGCGGCGGTGACTTCAGGTTGACAGCTTTGCTCTGCTGGCGTGTTTTCATGTCTCGGTCATCCCGGGCACGTTGTCATCCCTGAGGGTAAGAAATCACCCGTGGGCAAAACGTTCCCTTGGCATTACCGCGACGTTCAGTGCCGCCCTTCGGCCAGCATGCGCAGGGCCAGCCCGGCCAGCACGGTGCCCATCAACCAGCGCTGCAACTGCTGCCACAAGGGCCGTCCGGCGAGAAACACGGCAATCGAGCCGGCCATCAAGGCGATCAGCGCGTTGACCGTGACGCTGATAGCGATCTGGGTAGTACCCAGCACCAGCGACTGCGCCAGTACGCTGCCGTGGCCCGGCTCGATGAATTGTGGCATCAGCGACAGGTACATGACGGCGATCTTGGGGTTGAGCAGGTTGGTCAGAAACCCCATGGCGAACAACCGGCGCGGGCTGTCGGCCGGCAGGTCGCGCACCTGGAACGGCGAGCGGCCGCCGGGGCGCAACGCCTGCCAGGCCAGGTACAGCAGGTACAAGGCACCGCCGATGCGCAAGGCGTCATAGGCAAACGGCACCGCCATCACCAGGGCGGTGATGCCCAGCGCGGCGCAAAGCATGTAGAAGATGAAGCCCAGGGCCACCCCGCCCAATGAAATCAGCCCTGCCACGCGGCCCTGACAGATGGAACGGGAAATCAGGTAGATCATGTTCGGCCCGGGGGTCAGGACCATGCCCAGGCTGATCAGGGCGAACGCTAACAGGTTGCTGGTTTCGGGCATCATGCACATCCTTGTTGTTGTGAGTGGGGCAAGTGTATCCGCAGATGAACCTGCCTTGAAACGCTTCGCTGAGCCCGGTAACCTTGCGCCGCTGCTGTAAGTCCAGCAGCCGGGTTTGGTAGCCCGCGATCAATCAAGGCGCACTAGCGCCGCTTAGCGATTCGGTTGGCGCTTTTTTTGTGCCCGCTGTTTCGATTTATGGCGGCTGTGCGTGGGGCGCCTTCGTGCGCGCCGGTTTCCTTGATTCCCGGTCTACCAACCTGCGTACAGCCGTCACCATTCGTTTGGTAGCGATTTGTGGCGGCTCCATTGAATCAAGGAGCGACACAATGACGAAAGGTCTACCCGATCCCCCTTCCCGCGCCACCACGGCCCCTTGTAGTTTCGGCAATTGCGAGTGCAGCCACCCGTCGCTGTTCGCCGTGCGCGAGGGCGTCGATCTCGAAGATGCGCTGGTGCACCTGTCCACCCTGCTCAAGGGCGCGTTCGCCACCAACCTAAAGGCCATGGAACTGGCAAGCGGCACCTGCCAGGACTTGCTGATGGCCAACGACCACGGGCTGGATGCCGCCAAGGCGGTGGTCGAGGCGTTGCTCGATGGGGTGGAGATGCAACAGGTGGCGCCGGTTCTGTAACGCGGTGGCGGGCACCGGCTACGCCGGCGCCTGCAACGATCGCCTTTGCCCTGACGCTGCGGATCGCGCCTACGCCAACTGCCCCACCACCAACCCCAGGGCAATGGCGATCATCGCCACCCCCGACACCCGCCCGACCAGCCGCGCCGCCGCCGGGCGGGTACGCAGCACCGCCTTGGCGCCGTACCCCACCAACAGGTAGATCACCAGCGAACTGCACAGGTGCACCAGCCCCAGCAGCAGGATCTGCAACGGCAGTGGCCAGTTCGATTGCGGGTCGGTGAACTGCGGCAGCAATGCCAGGAACAACAGGAACACCTTGGGGTTGAGCCCGCTGACGCAGAACCCCTTGAGCGCCCAGCGCGAGCCGCTGTCGCCCTCGCCGCTCGCCCCTGCCTCGGGCACCGCCGGGTTGAGCAGCAGGTTGCCGCCCAGCCACAACAGGTACAGGCAGCCGGCCAGGGTCAGCAGGGTCAGTGCCAGCGGGTGCCCGGCGATCAGGCTGCCGACCCCGGCAGCGACGATCAAGGTGGCGAGAAAATGCCCGGACAGCATGCCCGCCACCGCCGACACCACCCAACGGCCACGCATGCCGGCGGAGATGGCATAGGCCCAGTCGGCGCCCGGGGTGATCACGAACAGGAACGAGACGGCCCAGAACGCCGCCAATACACTCATGGCCACTTCGATGGTTTCCTTTCACAACGGTTTCAGTGAAAGCAAGATTACGGATATCGCCGGGGGACTTTCTTTCGTATATTTCCCATTCAAGCCGCCAAACTGGAATATTCTCCCCCATGGATCGCACCGATCGAAAAATCCTTGCCGAGCTGCAAAAAGACGGGCGCCTGTCGGTGACCGAACTGGCCGATCGCGTGGGCTTGAGCCTGTCGCCCTGCCACCGCCGGCTCAAGGCGCTGGAAGAGTCCGGCGCCATCCTCGGTTACCACGCGCGCCTGGCCCCGGCCGCACTGGGCCTGAACTTCGCCGCGCTGGTGTTCGTGACCTTGCGCGAGGTCACCCGCCAGCCGGTCGCCGACTTCGAGGCGGCCCTGGGCGAGATCGCGCAGATCGTCGAGGCGCAGCGGCTGTTCGGCGACCCGGACTACCTGCTGCACGTGGTGGCCAAGGACCTGCCGGCGTTCCAGAAGCTGTACGACGAGCAGTTGACCAGCATCCCCAACGTCAGGCGGCTCAGTTCGACGCTGGTGATGAAGGAGGTGATCCAGGACCGGGTGTTGCCGATGTAGGCGCGGCCTTGCCGAGGCGTCGGCCCGGTCGGAAAGGGCCGCATAGCGGCCCCGGCCCGCTTGAATTCAAACCGTCAGACTCCAACCACCACAGCGCCTGGTTCGCCGGCAAGCCGGCTCCTACAAGGGCCCACAGTCCCCTGTAGGAGCGGCCTTGTGTCGCGAAAGGGCCGCATAGCGGCCCCGGCAATATCAGCTTGATACGCAGAACGGGGGGCGCTGCGCACCCCTATCGCGACACAAGGCCGGCTCCTACAGGGGTCACGCTAAATCAATGAGTGCGATTTGTTCCATGAACGCAGCATGCGCACGCCCCAGCCTTAGGTTTTTTAACGTCCATAAGCACAAATTTACTAATTTCCCCCGCTCCACCCGCCCCGCATCATCGCTCCAACAAGAACGCGTCGCCCGTTGCCGGCACGCACCTGGGCAGCCTCGCTTGCCCCACCTTGCCTTGGAGTCCGTCATGACCCGTGCAGCCAATTCGGCCCCCCTCATCGAGAAACACACGATCGGCTACGTGCCGCCGCAAGACCGCCATGGAAAGGTAAGGGACCTGTTCACCCTGTGGTTCGGCGGCAACATCGCCCCGCTGCCCATCGTCACCGGCGCCCTGGGCGTGCAGTTGTTCCACCTCAACCTGCTGTGGGGCATCGTCGCCATCCTGGTCGGCCATCTGCTCGGCGGCGTGCTCATGGCCCTGCACTCGGCCCAGGGCCCGCAGATGGGCATCCCGCAGATGATCCAGAGCCGCGCCCAGTTCGGTTCGCTCGGCGCCCTGCTAGTGGTGGTGATCGCCGGGGTGATGTACATCGGCTTCTTCGCCTCCAACATCGTGCTCGCCGGCAAATCGCTGCACGGCGTGGTCGACGCCGTGCCGGTACCGGTGGGCATCGTCGTCGGCGCGTTGGGCTCGGGCATCATCGGCATCATCGGCTACCGCTTCATCCACGTGCTCAACCGTATCGGCACCTGGGTGTTGGGCATCGGCATCGTGGTCGGCTTCGGCTACATCTTCAGCCATGTGCAAAGCGACGACTTCCTCACCCGTGGCGGCTTCAACCTGGCCGGCTGGCTGGCCACCGTGTCGCTGGCGGCGCTGTGGCAAATCGCCTTCGCCCCCTATGTGTCGGACTACTCGCGCTACCTGCCGGCCAACGTGAAGGTTTCCTCGACCTTCTGGACCACCTACCTGGGCTCGGCCCTGGGTTCGAGCCTATCGTTCATCTTCGGCGCGGTCGCGGTGCTGGCGATCCCGGCGGGCATGGACACCATGGACGCGGTAAAACTCGCCACCGGCACCCTCGGCCCACTGATGCTGGTGCTGTTCCTGCTCAGCGTGATCAGCCACAACGCCCTCAACCTGTACGGCGCGGTGCTGTCGATCATCACCCTGGTGCAGACCTTCGCCTACCGCTGGATCCCCACCGCCAAGAGCCGCGCCGTGCTGTCGCTGATCGTCCTCGCCGCCTGCTGCGTGGTGGCGGTGTTCGCCTCGGCAGACTTCATCGGCCACTTCGTCGACATGGTACTGGTGCTGCTGGTGGTGCTGGTGCCGTGGACGGCGATCAACCTGATCGACTTCTATGTCATCCACAAGGGCGACTACGACATCGACTCGATCTTCAAGGTCGACGGCGGCATCTACGGGCGCTACAACCCGCAGGCGCTGATCGCCTATGCGGTGGGCATCGCGGTGCAGATCCCGTTCATGAACACGCCGCTGTATGTCGGGCCGGTGTCCGCGCACATCAATGGCGCCGACCTGTCGTGGCTGGTGGGGCTGGCGATCACCTCGCCGCTGTACGGGTGGCTGGCCAGTCGGGACAGCGCGTATCGTCGTCGGCAGGTGGGTGCGAAGCTGGCGGCGGGGGTGTGAGTCCGCCGGACTGAAAATTGACAAGAGGACCCGCTGCGGCGGGTCTTTTGCCCTTGCCAGGCAAGCAGGCGCTGCCCGGGCTGGCCGGTGTGCGGCAGAACCGGCTCAGGGAAGAAGAGAAGGAGCTGGTCTCCGCCCGCAGCGCCTAGGACGTCGAGGCCAAGCGCCAGCAGACCCAACGTACCACCGAAACCAAGACCGAGAAGCAGCTCACGCTGATCAACGTCGAACGGGAAAACGTCAGGCCGAGAGCGGCAAGCAAACCGCCGAGTTGCTTCGTGACATGGCCAAGGTCAACGCCGAGGCCACCAAGATCACCGCCGACGAGGCATTAGACACACTTGACCTGCACCAGGAGAGCAACGAAAGCCATCCAAACAACAGCGATCAGAATGCAGTACATACCTAGCTTCATGCGCCTTTTCAGGTAGACCGGAAATCGCGACCATCCTCCGGATTCGGCCACCCCTGACGAATCTTAACTTAGGCCAGAACATGCCGGCCGTCATGGCACTCACTGTCATCAGTCGAAACTTTAGCGTCAGCGCGCCACCGTTTTTCAGTTCTTCGCGAAGACCTTCGCTTCGCTGCAATGCTTCGCACATTACCTAGAAATGGCGCGAGCCTGCGATATGCAACTGAATTGCAAGCCCGGCCAGCAGAATAACGAAAGGAGCGAGTAGCAACACTATCCTCAATTCCACAGGCCACCAGCTCAAATCAATCATAAGCACGCACGCAGCGTTTCAAGGCCGAGTAAAATCAACGAAAAAAACAATAAACGCCGATCCGCTCAAGGCAGTAAAAATACAACAAGCCGCAACCCTCATACGCCTTTTTAGATAGAGCGGAAACTCACGATAGTCTTCAGCATTCAGACTACCTCTCCGAATTGACAAAGTCGGCCACAATAGCTCACCCGCCATAGCACTAACCGTCATAGATCTAAATTTCAAAGTGTAACCTCCCCCCTTCTTCAGCTCATCACGCAGACACTGACTTCGATGAAGTGCCGCACACATAACATCGAATTGCCTGGAGGAGGCCATATGCGTAATTAGTACAATACCGGCAAATGCACTCACGAATGGCACCAATAATATCGCAATCCTCAGCCCAGCTGGCCAATGGCTCAAGTCAATCATATGCAGCCTCGTAAATTATCTCTCCAGTCCTCTCTCCGACTTGCCCCAAAACAGTACTACCCACAAAAGAGCCGGCCCCGACCATCGCGACTCCACAGGCTACTCTCCCCAACGGACCTAAAAAACAAACGTACTTACTTGCCATTTGTCCGCCCCAGGCCCCAGCGGCTCCTCCTCCAAGGGCTCCAGTAAAGCTACCGGTTTCAGTAAGCCTGACCTTTTTGCACGCTTCAGTTTCTCCCGCACGGCAAGCTTCGTAAATCTTCATGTAAGAAGATGTCGCCCCCAAGCCCACTGCCACATGCCCGCCATACTTCAAATACTTCGTCATCCTCGCCACTTCATCCAAATGCGTCGCATACCCCGGTACTGCTCCCGGCGCACCAGCCTTGGACCAGTGATGCACGAGGCTTTTAGTAGAGATATTCAAGCTCTTGCGCAGACTGTCATGCCCACCGAGGTTCAGGTACTTGCCCAGAAACGCACTACGCAGTTGTGCATCCAGCTGCTGATAGAGCGCTCGACGTGATGCGAAGAATTGCGGGCTATTGAGATGCCCATGCAAGGTGAACTCGCGCTGATGCAGGCTTTCCAGCCCCTTGAGCGTATCTCCCACCTGCCCCAGCCCGCGCGACAGCATGTCCTTGCCAACGCCCATGGATTGACTCGCACCATTGAGCACCCCGGCGACCTCGCCAATGTGCTGCATCATGAAGTTGGCCTCCTGCTCGTCGAGCACAGCCAGTGCCTCCCGCGCCCGCTGCGCCGCAGCCATCAGGTCGGCTTCCTCACGGGTGCAGGCGTGGTGGTTGTCGGGGTCACCGAGGACAAAGATTTCACCGGCCTTGAAACCTTGCTCGAAGGTAGGGTTCAGGCGCTGGATACGTGCAATAGGCAGTGTGCTGTCCTGCGCCAACAACTGCGCCAGTACCTGGGGGCCGGACATGCTGCGGGGGACGATATGAAAACCGGGTTCCAACCCGACTTGCACAGAGGCGATGGCGCCAGGCATCTGTGCGCTGGCTGGCGCATGGAGAGTGCGGGCGCTGGGGGCCGTCGCCGCGTTTGTCTGCCTGCCATGCATGGGATGACTGGACGGCGCCATTCCACCCAGAGGAGCAACCACCCTGTTACTGCCGTTCGGGCAGCCACAGGCAACCAGGGAACCATCCATCGCCAGTGGCTGACCGTCGGAAATCCACCCGAGGTAGCCCTCTACAACGACGCCAGGTTGGCAGCAGAGCGGACATTCGGTAGTCGAGTCCCCGACCCGCAGGACCTTGCGCCCATCACAGATGTAACCCTCACCGCTGGCGATGCAGATTGCACCCGTGGTGGTGACATCACCATCTACTGCCTGGCCTTTACCATCAAGACTGACGCGATACATGAGCAGGTTCCTTTTGCCCTGAAAGCTCAAGAACCTAACAAATGAAGTTCGCCCTGTTACCCGAGAAAAAGCGAAAGAGACCTTTCCTACCCCGCCTAGAGAAAAGTCTTAAAACCAACCCTGTAACCAGCCTGCTCAGGCGTGCAGCCGAACCTGAGCAGGCGGGTCACGATGCTCGTCAGTGCCCGCTACGCAACATCTCCTTCGGCACGTACTTGCCGATCTCGTACTTGCCAATCGCCGCCCGGTGCACTTCGTCCGGCCCGTCGGCCAGGCGCAGGGTGCGCTGCATCGCATACATGTAGGCCAGCGGGAAATCACCACTCACCCCTGCCCCGCCATGGATCTGGATGGCCCGGTCGATCACCTTGAGCGCGACATTGGGCGCCACCACCTTGATCTGCGCAATCTCGCTGCGCGCCACCTTGTTGCCGACGGTGTCCATCATGTAGGCAGCCTTCAGGGTCAGCAGGCGGGCCATGTCGATTTCCATGCGCGAGTCGGCGATCTTGTCGACGTTGCCGCCCAACCGCGCCAGCGGCCGGCCGAAGGCGGTGCGCTCGACCGAGCGCTTGCACATCAGCTCAAGGGCGCGTTCGGCCATGCCGATCGAACGCATGCAATGATGGATGCGGCCTGGGCCGAGGCGGCCCTGGGCGATTTCGAAACCACGGCCCTCGCCGAGCAGCACGTTCTCGTAAGGCACCCGCACGTTCTCGAACACCACTTCAGCATGGCCGTGAGGCGCGTCGTCGTAGCCGAACACCGGCAGCGGGCGAACGATCCTCACCCCGGGCGCGTCGGTGGGCACCAGGATCATCGAATGCTGCTGGTGGCGCGGGCCTTCGGGGTTGGACAGGCCCATGAAGATCATCACCTTGCAGCGCGGGTCGCAGGCACCGGAGGTCCACCACTTGCGACCGTTGATCACCCACTCATCACCGTCGCGCACGGCGCTGGCGGCCATGTTGGTGGCGTCCGAGGAGGCCACGTCCGGCTCGGTCATGGCGAACGCCGAACGGATCTCGCCACGCAGCAGCGGCTCGAGCCACTGGCGCTTCTGCGCCTGGCTGCCATAGCGCACCAGCACTTCCATGTTGCCGGTGTCCGGCGCCGAGCAGTTGAACGGCTCCGGCCCCAGCAGCGAACGGCCCATGATCTCGGCCAGCGGCGCGTACTCCAGGTTGTTCAGCCCGGCGCCATACTCGGACTCGGGCAGGAACAGGTTCCACAGCCCTTCGTCACGGGCCTTGGCCTTGAGCTGCTCCATGATCGCGGTAGGCTGCCAGCGGTCGCCCTCGGCAACCTGGCGCTCGAACACCGGCTCGGCCGGGTACACGTATGCATCCATGAACGCGCTGACACGCTCGCGCAGCGCCTGGACCTTGGGCGAATAGGCGAAATCCATCGGGGCTACCTTCCGTCAATGAAGAACATGGGGCTGAGCCTAGAACAGTCACCCTTCATCCACCTAGTCTATTTTCTGCGTGTATAAACATTCATAACCGATATATGATCGACCGATAACTCCAACAAAGAGCGGCGCCCATGAACCTCAGCAAGGTCGACCTCAACCTGTTCATCGTCTTCGACGCCATCTACACCGAAGCCAACCTGACCCGCGCCGGGCAAATCGTCGGCATCACCCAGCCAGCCGTGTCCAACGCCCTGTCACGCCTGCGCGAAACCTTCAACGACCCGCTGTTCGTGCGCACCGCCCAGGGCATGGTGCCCACGCCCATGGCGCAGAACATCATCGGCCCGGTGCGCAACGCCCTGTCGCTGCTGCGCACGTCGGTGCAGGAGAGCCGCATCTTCAACCCGCTGCAGGCCAGCAAGACCTTTCGCATCAGCATGACCGACCTCACCGAGGCGGTGATCCTGCCGCCGCTGTTCCAGCGCCTGCGGCGCCTGGCCCCGGCGCTGGTGATCGAGAGCTTCCTGTGCAAGCGCCGCGAAACCACCAAGGAACTGGCCGCCGGGCGCCTGGACTTCGCCGTCGACGCACCGCTGAACACCGACCCGCAGGTGCGCCACGTCAAGCTGATGCAGGACCACTACGTGTGCGCCATGCGCCCTGGCCATCCGCTGGCCGAGAGCAAGCTGACCCTGGACAGCTACCTGGGCATGACCCACATCCATATTTCCAGCCGCCGCAACGGCCTGGGCTACGTCGACCTGGCCCTGGGCAAGATGGGCGTGCAGCGCCGCGTGGCGCTGCGCTCGCAACACTACCTGATGGCCTCGCAGGTGTTGCAGCAGACCGACATGGTGATGACCGTGCCCGAGCGCTTCGCCCGTCGCCACCAGTTGCGCCACCAGCCGTTGCCGGTGGAGATCCCGGCCCTGGAGACCCACCTGTACTGGCACGAAAGCACCGACCAGGACCCCGCCAACCGCTGGATGCGCGAGCAGATCATCGAGTTGTGCGAGCGGGTGGTGGCCCAGGACCAGCAGGCGCTGGAAAGCGCCTGAGCGCTGTAATGGTGCATGCCCGCGAGGCGCCAGGAGAAAAATTTTCTTCCTTGCGTTGAAACACGGTTTTTTTATTTCACAAAGACCGCGAACTACTGGCACATAGGAAAAACATTCACCTACAGCCCCCCGTAGGATGCAGTACATGGACGCCGACAGGCGGCGTCCCTGCACGGACTCGCCGCAATCATGCCCAGCACCCCGCTCTACTTCGACTACGCCGCCACTACCCCGGCCGATGACCGCGTCATCGCCGCCATGCTCAGTTGCCTGGGCCGCGACGCCACGTTCGGCAACCCGGCCTCCAGCGGCCATGCCCATGGCCAGGCCGCCCGCGAAGCGGTCGAGCAGGCCCGGGCCCAGGTTGCCGCGCGGGTTGGCGCCCAGGCCGATGAGCTGGTGTGGACCTCCGGTGCCACCGAATCCAACAACCTGGCGCTCAAAGGCATCGCCCAAGGCTGCGGGCAACCGGGGCACCTGATCACCAGCCAGCTCGAACACAAGGCCGTGCTCGACACCGCTGCCGAGCTGGAGCGCCTGGGCTGGGCGGTGACCCGCCTGGCGCCGGACGACCAGGGCCTGATCCAGCCCGACGCCGTGCGCGCGGCGCTGCGCCCGGACACCCGGCTGGTGTCGCTGATGGCGGTGAACAACGAACTGGGCACGGTCACCGACTTCGCCCAGCTCGGCGCCCTGGTACGCGCGCATGGCGCGCTGCTGCATGTGGACGCCGCCCAGGCGGTGGGCAAGGTGCTGATCGACCTGGGCCGGCAGGCGGTCGACCTGATGTCGTTCTCGGCGCACAAGGTCTATGGCCCCAAGGGCATCGGCGCCTTGTATGTCGGCCCCCGCGCGCGCGCGCTGATGCGCGCGCAGATGCATGGCGGCGGCCATGAGCGCGGCCTGCGCTCCGGCACCCTGGCCACCCACCAGATCGTCGGCATGGGCAGCGCCTTCGCCCTCGCTGGCCAACCGGGCGAACCGGAGTACCAACACATTGCGCACCTGGCCCAGCGGTTGCGCGACGGTCTGCTGGCCCTGCCCGGGGTGAGCCTCAATGGCTGCCCGTTGCAGCGAATCCCGCATACCTTGAACCTGTGCATCGACGCCAAGGGTTTCAACAGCCTGGCCCTGGCTGGCGAGCTGGCGCTGTCCAGCACCTCGGCGTGCAACTCGGCGAGTAATGCGGCCTCGCATGTTCTGCTGGCGCTGGGCCTGGACGAGCGCCAGGCGCGCAACAGCGTGCGCCTGAGCCTGGGGCGTTATACCCAGGAGGCCGATATCGACGTCGCGCTGGCGGTGTTCGGGCGGGTGGTGAATGGGGCGGCGGTAGCGCTCTGGTAAGCAGAACCAGGCAGTAGCTTGAACGGCGCCGTGGCCATGGGCGTGGACGCCCTGCTGGTGTCGCTGCCCACGGCGTTCCTGCTGTTGAAGCTGGCCGGCGCGGCCTGGCTGATCTCCTTCGGCCTGCGCCAGCTGCAGGCCCGGGCGGTGTAAGCCCGGCACACCTGTGTCGTCTGTTTCGCCAGCAAGGCTGGCTCCTACAGCGCACGGGGCATCGTCGTGTAGGAGCCAGCTTGCTGGCGAACCAAGCGACGCGGTAGATGGCACCGGCTGCGCCGGTGTTCGCCGGCAAGCCGGTTCCTACAACGCTTACGGCCTGCAATACCCGTAGGAGCCAGCTTGCTGGCGAACCAGGCGACGGGGTGGCTGGCACCGGCTGCGCCGGTGTTCGCCGGCAAGCCGGCTCCTACAACGCTTACGGCCTGCAATACCCGTAGGAGCCAGCTTGCTGGCGAACCAGGCGACGCGGTGGCTGGCACCGGCTGCGCCGGTGTTCGCCGGCAAGCCGGCTCCTACAACGCTTACGGCCTGCAACACCCGTAGGAGCCAGCTTGCTGGCGAACCAGGCGACGCGGTGGCTGGCACCGGCTGCGCCGGTGTTCGCCGGCAAGCCGGCTCCTACAACGCTTACGGCCTGCAACACCCGTAGCCAGCCTTGCTGGCGAACACCGCCAACGCCGGTGCCAACCTGCGCCATCAGAGGAAGGTGAACACCTCGGCAGCCGGCAGGCGCGACTTGCTCAGCCCGGCGTTGAAGTCTTCCTCGCTGCGATAGCCCAGGCTCAACAGCACCACGCTGGTGTAGCCACGCTCACGCAGGCCCAGCTCGGCATCCAGGGCCTTGGCATCGAAACCTTCGATCGGCGTGGCGTCCAGCCCATGGGCGGCGGCGCCCAGCAACGCGGTACCCAGGGCCAGGTAGACCTGTTTCTCCATCCAGTGCTGCACGTCCTTGAAGTCATGGCGGTGCAGGTTCACATAACCGCGACGCGTCTGGTCCTGGGTATCGCGCGACTGCTCCGTGCGAAAACGGCCGTCGCTGGCCTCCTGCTGCAACACCGCCTGCAGGTGGGCTTCGGTCATCTCGGTACGGGCGGCGAACACCAGCACATGGGAGGCATCGCGAATTTTCGGGCTGTTGTAGGCAAAGCGTTCATCGGTGGCCTTGGCCAGGCGCGCCTTGCCTTCGGCGCTGTCGGCGACGATGAAGTGCCAGGGCTGCGAGTTGACCGACGAAGGGCTGTGACGCAGTTGCTCGAGCAAGGCATCAAGGGTGGCCTGAGGGATCTTGCGGCTGGCATCGTAGGCTTTGGTGGTGTAACGGCGCTTGGCGAGAGTAACGGTGTCCATCTACGGCAATTCCTCAAGGGATCGTGAATGAGGCAAATCTTATCTTCCCGCCACGAAAGAAAAACCAGCACAATGCAGCAACACTTTCATCCCTGGAGTGAAAATGCTGCGTATCACCGACCTGGAACTGTTCACCCGGGCCAGCGCCCTGGGCAGTTTCACCGCGGCCGCCCACGAGGCCGACCTGCTGCCGGGCCAAGTGGCGGCGGCGGTCAAGCGCCTGGAACGCGAGCTCGATGTGCGGCTGTTCGCCCGCACCACCCGCAGCCTGCGCCTGACCGCCGAGGGCGAGCTGTACCTGCCCACTGCCCAGCGGGTGCTCGAAGCCCTGCGCCAGGGCCGCGAAGACCTGCATGGCAGCCACAGCTGCCTACGCGGCGTGCTGCAGGTGGCGGCGCCTTCGGACATGGGCCGCAACCTGCTGCGGCCATGGCTCAGCGCATTTCGCCGCGAGCATCCAGGGCTGGGCCTGCGGTTCTTTCTCTCCGACCAGTTGGCCGACCTGTACCGCGACCCGGTGGATGTCGCCATCCGCTACGGCCTGAACGAAGACGCCAACTACATCGCCCTGCCCCTGGCGCCGTGGAATCGCCGGGTGCTGGTGGCCTCGCCCGACTACCTGGCCCGCCATGGCCGCCCGCGCAGCCCCGACGACCTGCTGCAGCACGACTGCCTGCTGTACCTGCAACAGAGCCGGGTGTACGACAAGTGGCGCCTGGGCAACCGCACCGTGCAGGTGCGCGGGCCGCTGTTCAGCGACGACGCCGATGTGGTGCGGCGCTGGGCCCTGGAGGGCGAAGGGATCGTCTACAAGTCGTGGCTGGATGTCAGCCGCAACGTCGCCGCCGGCGAACTGGAGGTGCTGTTGCCCGAGCACCCGGGCGAGCTGACCCCAGTGACCCTGGTGTGCCCGCACCGCAAGCAGCTCACCCCTGCCGTGGCGCAGTTGCACCAGTGGCTGGGCGAACGCTTCGCCACCCTGCGCCCGGAGGAGATGTTGCAGCGCCTGGCACCGGGCGTATAGTGCATCCACCGCCGACTGCAAGGAGCTGCCTGCGATGCCGAGCCTGGAATTTCTGCTTACCGCCCTGATCATCGTGCTGATCCCCGGCAGCGGGGTCATCCTCACCGTCTCCAGTGCCCTGGTGGCCGGGCGCCGCGCCTGCCTGTGGACCGCCTCGGGCTGCACCCTGGGCATCGTCCCGCACCTGCTGGCCTCGGTGCTGGGCCTGTCGGCGCTGCTGCACACCAGCGCCCTGGCGTTCCAGGGGCTGAAGTTCGCCGGCGTCGCCTACCTGCTGTACCTGGCCTACGCCACCTGGCGCGATCGCGCGGCCTTCGCCGTGGACGCCAAGGCCGCCCCCGCCAGTGCCGGGCAGCTGGTGCTCAAGGCCTGTCTGCTGAACATCCTCAACCCCAAGCTGACGCTGTTCTTCCTGGCTTTCCTGCCGCAGTTCATCGACCCGCACGCGGGCTCCGCGACCGGGCAGATGCTCGGCCTGAGCGCCGTGTTCATGGCCATGACCTTCGTCGTGTTCGTGCTCTACGGCCTGCTCGCCCACCTGTTCCGCCGCGCGGTGATCGACTCGCCCAAGGTCCAGGCCTGGCTGCGCCGCGGCTTTGCCGCCTCGTTCGCCGGGCTGGGCATCAACCTGGCGTTCGCCCAGCGTTGATGGCTGCACAATCGTTCTAAACCGCCGGCAGGTTCTGCGCTAAGGTAAGCGCCTCGACGCAGCACGGCCATCGCCATGAACAACTGGATCGACCTCAGACAAGACGCCGACAGCGGCATCGAGTCGGTGCGCGCGCACTTCGTCGGCCACGCCTACGACCCGCACTGGCACGACAGCTTCCTGGTGGGCTTCACCGAGCAAGGCGTGCAGCAGTTCAACTGCCGCCGCCAGCGCCATCAGAGCACGCCTGGGCAAGTGTTCCTGCTGGAGCCCGCCGACCTGCACGACGGCCACGCACCGACCGCGGACGGCTTCACCTACTCCACGCTGTACCTGGACCCCAACTGGCTCGATACCGAGTTGCGCGCGCTGTTCGAGCAGGCACCGCGGGACGCCCTGCCCGGTTTCAGCGCCCTGCTGCACCATGACTCGCGGTTGGCCGGGGCCACCGCCCGGGCGTTCACGACGGTCCATCAGCAGGAGCTGCGCATCGTCCGCCAGACCGCCCTGGACGACCTGCTGGCCTGCCTCACCGGCCACCTGCACTGGCGCAAGCGCCTGGACCCCGACCCACGCCTGCCGCTGACCGCGCAGCTTGCCCGCGACTACCTGCATGCCCACCTGGACCAGGACATCGGCCTGGCCGAGCTGGCCCAGGTGTGCGGCGTCGACCGCTTCCGCCTGACCCGCGCCTTCAAGGCCGCCTTCGGCCTGGCCCCGCACGCCTACCTGATCCAGCTGCGCCTGGCCCGGGCGCGACGCCTGCTGGCCGGTGGCCAGACGCCCGCCGCCGTGGCCTCGGCCCTGGGCTTCGCCGACCAGAGCCACCTGGGTCGCTGGTTCCGCCGCGCCTACCGACTGACCCCGGCGGACTACCGCAAGCGCTGCTCAAACCTTCCAGACTGAACACCCGCCCAAGGCGAGCATGGGGCTTCGAACAACCGGAGCTTTCGCCATGTCGCATACGCTGTTGCCCTTCATCCTCTTCGCCGTCGCCGCCAGTATCAGCCCGGGGCCGACCAACCTGCTGATCCTCGCCCATGGCGCCCGTCACGGCCTGCGCGCCAGCGCCGCGCCAATCATCGCCGCCTGTCTGGCGGCGGCCTTGGTGGTGCTGATGGTCGGGCTTGGCTTGGGGCAAGTACTGCTGCGCTACCCGCTGGCGCAGCAGGCGATGAGCTGGGCGGGGGCGCTGTGGCTGAGCTGGCTGGCGTGGAAGATGCTACGCAGCGCCGGTGCGCCGCTGGCGCAAGGCACCAGCGCTGGGCTGGCGCCACTGAGCGCGGCGACCTTGCAGGTGGTCAACCCCAAGGTCTGGGTGACGGCGGTGGCCATGGTCGGCCTGTTCGCCAGCCCGGCGTTGCCGATGTGGTGGCTGACCCTGGTGTTTTTGCTGGTGGCCTTGCCAAGCATGACCGCCTGGGCGCTGATGGGGGTGGGCAGCGCCCGCTGGTTACGCTCGCCACGGCGGTTGCGCGGGTTCAACCAGGGGTTGGCGGGGTTGTTGCTGGTGTCGGCGTGGTCGGCCTTGCTGATCTGAAGGGTGGCAGCGAGCATGCCGCTACTCGCCGAGCAAGCCCGCCCCCTGTGCCCCGCCGCCGCCCAATCAGGCCGGCGGATGCCCCTGCGCCTCGCGAAAGCGCCGAGTACTGGCCAGCGCCAGCAGCAACCCGACCACGGCCACGCTGCCGCCCACCAGGCCAATGTGAGCGACGCCCGTCTGGCTGCTGACGATGCTGCCGAGCAAGGCGCCGCCGCCGATGCCGATGTTGTAGATCCCCGAGAACAGCGCCATGGCCACGTCGGTGGCATCCGAAGCCAGCTTGAGGGTCTTGGATTGCAACGCCAGGCTGAAGCTGAGGATCGCCACGCCCCAGACCATGCTCAGCCCGGCGAACACATAGAAGTTGCCAGACAGCGGCAGCAGCAACAACAGGCAGGCGGCCAGCGCGCCGATCGCCCCGACCAGGAAACCCTGGGGGTAGCGGTCGCTGTAGCGGCTGAACAGCAGCGAGCCGAACACCCCGGCGCCGCCAAACAGCAACAGCAGCAGCGTGGTGCGCTCGCCGCCGATCTGCGCCACATGCAAGGCGAACGGCTCGATGTAGCTGTAGGCGGTGAACTGCGCGGTGATCACCAGGGTCACCAGCGCATAGGTGATCACCAGCGCCGGGCGCTTGAACAGGATCGGCAGGCTGCGCAGCGAACCGGAGTTCTGGCTCGGCAGCAGCGGCAGCGACTTCATCAGGCAAAGCATGGTCGCCAGGGCCACGCCGGCGATGCACAGGAAGGTGATGCGCCAGCCCAGGGCCTCGCCCACCACCCGCCCCAGCGGGATGCCCATGACCATCGCCAGGGTGGTGCCGGTGGCCAGCAAGCCCAGCGCCTTGGCCTGTTGCCCGGGCGGTGCCACGCGCACCGCCAGCGAAGCGGTGATGGCCCAGAACACGGCATGGGCCAGGGCGATGCCGATGCGGCTGAGCAACAGCATGGCGAAGCTCTGCGACAGCCACGACAGCAGGTGGCTGACGATGAACACCAGGAACACCAGCAGCAGCAGGCGCCGGCGCTCGATGTTGCGGGTCATCAGCATCATCGGCAGCGAGGCCAGCGCCACCACCCAGGCGTAGATGGTCAGCATCAGGCCGACCTGCGCGGTGCCCATGTCGAAGCTGCGGCCGATATCGCTGAGCAGCGCCACCGGGACGAACTCGGTGGTGTTGAAGATGAACGCCGCCAGCGCCAGGGCGATGACGCTCAGCCAGCTGCCGTTGCCGCTGGTGGGGGGCAACGAGGTGGGTACGGGACCATTCATGGGGGAAAACTGTTCTCCGCGGACAAGGCGATATGACGCGCCCCACCTGCCTGCTCCAGGCCCGGTGAGGCACGTTTTTTATTGAAAGGATGCCCGGCATGGTACGCATCAAGCCCCAGCCTCACAACCACAGGCGCGGACGGAGTACCATGCACCGTTTTGATGCACCCTTCCTGACAACATTGCGGAACAAGGAGTTCGATCCGCCATGAACAAGCAGCACCCCCAGCAGCAGTGGCGCGAGGCGGTGATCGCCCATGCCGAGGCCGTCAACCAGTACGTCGCGCAGGGCCGCGCGCACGGATGGGACGATCTCGCGCAGCCGCCGGCGCCGGCCACCGGGCACCTGCTCGAGGCCTGGCAGGCCGCCCTGCTGGCGATCAACCGGCCTGGCGTCGACGAGCCGCAGCGCCAGCTGTTCCGCGAAGCCTGGCCGCCTGCGCACCAGCCGCTGGTGCCGTTACTCGACGCACAGGCCCAGTGGGTCGGCCCCCTGTTGCTGCTGGAGGACGGCAGCCTGCTGGCGCGGGTCGGCCTGCCCCAGGACAAGGGCCAGGTGCTGCGCATCGACGCCCACAGCGTCACCCCGGTGATCGGCATCAGCCATTTCGGCCGCTGCCCGCAACGGCGCTACTATGCCCTGGCCAACGCCGAGGGGGTGCGCGTCACCGATGGCTGGGGCGGCCCGCTGGTGGCCCGGCTGGCCTGGCCCCACGGCCTGGAGGGGCTGCCCCCGGGCTATCCGTTCGAACCGCTGGACCTGCCGCCGGCGCCCATCACGCTCACGCCCTTCCCTTGCGGCCAGCGGGTGCTGCTGGTGAGCGACGACGGCATCTTCGTGCTCGCCGCCAGCGGCGCCACCCGCCTGCTGCCGCGCCAGCAGGCCATCCTCGACGACCTGCTGCGCGGCGTCGACCCGGATGACATCGCCCTGGGCCTGGCCATGGCGCACGCGGCCCTGGCCCCGGATGGCCGACTGATCGCCCTGGGCGAGCAATATGGGCGCCACCTGGTGCTGGACGACCAGCTGCAACCGGTGGCGGCCATCGGCCCGGCCAGCGAGTGCCCGCATTTCGCCCTGTTCAACCGCCGTGGCGACCAGTTGCTGCTCAATGCCTGCCACCGCTACCAAGGCGCCAGCCTCGGCGTGCGGGTCGCCGACCTGCCTGGCCTTGATACCGAGCCCGGCAGCGACCATCCACGCACGCCGCTGCTACACCAGGGGGCGCGCATCCATTCCGGGGTCGCCCGCCACGGCGAGTACATCGTCGGCGATGCCCATGGCTACCTGCGCGCCTTTGGCGAGGACGGTGGCGAACACTGGCAGCACTACCTCGGCTCGACCATCAGCGCCCTGGACATCAGCGCCGACGGCCGCACCCTGGTGGCGGCCAGCCACGCCGGGTTCATCTCGTTGATCGCCCTGGACAGCGGCCGGCCGCAATGGCAGATCGGCACCGGCGCCCACGCCGAGGTGCGGCGCTGGGTATGCTGGAAAGGCTTCGACGCGCCCCTGGCCTGGTAACACCCGCGCTCTTTGCCTGCCAGGCAAAAGTCATTGTCCCGGCGCCGGCTTTTTCCCCGGCGCCGGGCTGCCCAGAATCCACTCCTGACAACGCCTTGCCCCTTCAGGAGACACCCCATGAAAGCCTTCAAGCCCCTGCTGCTCGCCGCCGCCCTGGCTGCCACCGCCCACTCGGCGATCGCCGCTGACTGGCAGCAGTCCCCTTATGGCGCCAATGACGAAATCGGCGCCGCCAACCTGCTCACCCCCGAAGTGGTCAAGCAAGCCGTCGGCCTGGTCAAGACCGGCAAGACCTACCCACTGGCCGTGCCGGTGAGCAAGGACCTGCCCGCCTTCCGCCACCGCAGCTTCCACCTGTACAACATCCAGCCGGGCGAACAGGCCGGGCAAAGCCTGGGCCGCAACAAGTTCACCTTCAACGATGAACTGGTCAACGGCTGGACCGGCGTCGGCACCCAGCTCAACGGCATCGGCCACATCGGTATCGACAACGTCTACTACAACGGCAACAAGGCCGCCGACTTCGTCACCGTCGAAGGCGTGAAGAAGCTGGGCGTCGAGAAGGTGCCACCGATGGTGACCCGCGGCGTGGTGCTGGACATGACCGCCCACTACGGCAAGGCCATCGTGCCCGGCGGCACCGCCTTCACCGTCGCCGACCTCAAGGCGGTGCTGAAGAAACAGAACATCACCCTGCGCAAAGGCGACGTGGTGCTGTTCAACACCGGCTGGCTGGAGCTGATCGGCAAGGACAACCAGCAGTTCCTGGCCACCGAGCCGGGTATCGACCTGGCCGCCGCCCAGTGGCTGGCCGACCAGGGCATCGTCGCCTTCGGCGGCGACACCTGGGCCTCGGAGGTGTACCCGAACCCGACCGGCGAAGAGTTCCCGGTCAACCAGTTCATGCTGGCCAAGCGCGGGATCTACAACCTCGAACTGATCGACAGCCGTGAACTGGTCAAGGACAAGGCGTTCGAGTTCCTGTTCGTGCTGGGCCAGCCGTTGTACAAAGGCTCGACCCAGGTGAACATCAACCCTGTGGCCATTCACTGAGCACGCTTGCTCCCCTCAGCGACTGCCCTGCAGGGGCGCTTCAGATTACGGTAACCGAGCACCAGCACCGCCCCCGACAGCGCCGCCAGCAGCAGCACCAGTTCGCGGCTGTAGCGCGCCACCCAGGCGGGGAAGCCGACGAACTCGCGCACCAAGTGGATCTGCGCGCTGGCGCCGCCCTGGCGGATGCCGATGCCGCCCTGGCGGATCTGCGAATAGTCGGCATCGAAATACACCCAGACCTTGGCCTCGCCCTGGGCGTCGATGACCGGGATGTCGATGAGGTTGGTCGGTGCCGGGATCAAGGTATCGTTGCCGGCAGCATCGCGCACCTGGACCAGGCCCTTGCCCGGCAGGCGGATCTGCACGTCCTGCAGCGCCTGTTGGCGCGGGTTGTGCAACTCGATGAGCAGGCCGGTGCGGTGATCCACCAGGCCGGCTTCGAAGGGCCGGGCGAACAGTTGCAGGTACGGCGCCTGGGCCAGCTCGACCAGCTTGTCGACCTGCTGGTGGTCGAGGTTGCCGGCGGCGATGGCGCCGACGCGCGCGTGCAGGCGTTCGTACTTGAGCAGGTCGTTGGCCTGGGTGACGCGCTCGTTGAACTGCCCGGGGTAGGTCAGGTGGGCGTAGGTCAGGCGCGCCTGCAGCCGGTCGTCGTCACGCAGCACCGTGTAGAAGGCCGCGACGCAGACCGCCACGACCAGCGACGCGGCCAGTGTTTTACCGACTTTTTCCCAGCTCACCTTGAGGGTTCCTTGTGTTGACGAGACGCAATGGCTGGCAAAGGGTGCCAAGAAGCCGAGGCTGGGGCAAGGGTTGATGAGCTTTGACGCCCATGATGAGCAACGCCTCAAGGCGCCGCCGCGGCTCGCCGCTCAGGTTCCGAGCCGTAGGCGGCGCCCCAGGGCTGGCGCTGAAGACACACTAGGTAACGCCTGAACGGCGCCGCCCTGGCATTTGGTCTTCAACTCGATGGCCCCCCCTCTGCGCCAGGCAGCCTACAGCCGCCAGTCCAGGCTGACCAGCAGCGTGCGCGGCTCCCCCATGTAGACCCCGTTGTAGAAGCCGACGTTGTTGAAGTAGTGCTGGTCGAACAGGTTCTTGACGTTGACCGACGCCGACAGGTGCTCGTCGAAGTGGTAGCGCCCCATCAACCCGACCACGGCGAACGCCTGCTGGGTGATGCGATCAGGGGTGGTGACGATATTGCCCTTGGCATCGCGGCCAATCGGGCGCCGCCCCACGCCGAAGGTATCGCTCTGCCAGTCGAGGCTGCCGCCCAGGGTCAGTTGCGGTGACAGCTTGTAGGTACTGGAGAAACGCACCAGGTTCAGAGGCTGCTCGGTGTTCTTGCGGGTCTTGTCGCCACTGGCGGCATGGGTGTAGCTATAGCCCAGGCTCATTTGCCAGTCAGGCATCACCTCGCCGGCCAGTTCGGCCTCGAAGCCCTCCACCACCACGCCCTTGCCACCGGATTTGTAATATTGCTGGCCGTTTGGCCCAGGCGGCACCGAATCGTCGAGTTCGGGGACGTTGTCCTGCTTGCTGCGGTACAGCGCCGTGCTCAGGTGCGCGCGGTCGTCGAACAGGCTGCCCTTCAGGCCCACCTCGTAGACCTTGCCGACAATCGGCTCGAGGAACTTGTCGCTGACATCCTTGCGCGTCTGCGGGTTGAAGATATCGGTGTAGCTGGCATACACCGTGTACTGCTCGGTCAGGTCATAGAGCACCCCGGCATAGGGCGTCCACTGGTCGTTCTGGGTCTGCTGGCTGCGGCTGGCGCGGGTCAGGTTGAGGTTGGCGTCGTAGTTCCAGCTGCGGCTTTCGCTCTGCCAGCTGCCGTAGCGGCTGCCGAGCACGAAGTGCAGGCGGTCGGTGGGGTTGAGCCGGGTGGCCAGGTAACCGGCCTTCTGCCGGGTGAACGAGCGCGTAGCATCCAGGCCGCTGTCGCGGTCGACGAACTTGGGGATCGCCCCCATGTACTTCCAGTCGTCGATCTTCGAGTAGCCGGGCGGGTCGCTGCGCCCGGTATAGAACGGCGAGCTGCTGCTGAGCTTGGAAACCCCATAACCGACCATGAAGTCATGGCTGCGGCCGAACAACCCATAGGGCCCAGCCAGGTTGAAATCCACCGCGCGCATGCGCTCGACCCCAGAGAAGTGCGAGGTCCAGGCATTCATGCCGCTGCGGTCGGCGGCGGGAAAACCGTTGCCGCCGTAGTACACCTTGCCGTCACTGTCGCTGCGCCGCTGGGTATAGGCGGCCTTGAGCAGCCAGTCTTCGCCCAGGCGCTGGTCGAGGCTGGCGAACAGGGTCTGGTCCTTCAGCGGCCAGGACGACCAGGGTGTCGCCAGGTTGGTCGAGCGCGCCATGTGCGCCTTGCCGCCTTCGGCGTTCCAGTACGGCACGGTGCCCCAGGAGGCGCCTTGCACATGCTTGTTCTGGTAGTCGTAGCCAACCGCCAGCACGGTGCTGTCGGTCAGGTCGGCCTCGAGGATGCCGTAGGCCACTTCACGCTGGCTGGCGTACTTGTCCATGAACGATTGGCTGTCGCGGTAGGCCAGTACCGTGCGCCCGCGCAGGCGCCCTTGCCACCCCAACGGCCCGCCGACATCGAGGTAGCCGCGGTAGTTGTCGTAGCTGCCGGCGCTCAGCCCGGTCTGCACCGCCAGTTGCCCGGTCGGGCGCTTGCGCACCATGGCGATGGTCCCGGACGGATCGCCGGCGCCGGTGGTCAAGCCGGTGGCGCCACGCACCACCTCGATACGGTCGTAGATGATCGTGTCCGAGTCGGACTTGAGCCCCGAGAAGGTGTTGAGCATCCCGTCGATCTGGAAGTTGTTGATCGCATAGCCGCGGGCGTAATAGGCCGGTCGCTCCGAGTCGTTGCGCTGTACCGTGACGCCGGTGACATGGGCCATGGCTTCGGAGAGTGAGTCGAGCCGGAAGTCGTCGAGTTGCTGGCGAGTCAGTACCGAGACGGACTGCGGGGTATCCTTGATCGACAGGTTAAGGCGCGTGGCCGCGCTCATGCTGCCGGTGGTGTAGGAGCCGGTGTGCTCCGTGGTGCTGCCCAGGCCCTGGGCCAGCACCTCGGTGGCGCCGAGCTCCAGCACACCGTCCTCGGCCTTCGGCTCGGCCTCTTCAGCCAGGGCTAGCGGGCTGATCACGGTGGCACACAGACCCAGGGTCAGGGTCATGGAACGGCTGATGGGCGCGAACATCGCTGCCTTTCTCCTTGTTCGATTCGAGGGGTGTCCTTGGCTGCCGGTGTGAGGCAGCCATAGGAGAACGATTCTCGGATGCGAATCGTTATCGAATCTTGTAGAGTCCAGCCGTTTCCGGTTTGTGGATTGTCTTGAAGACCTTGGGGCTGCTGCGCAGCCCTTTCGCGACACAAGGCCGCTCCCACAGGGAATTGCAATCTCCTGTGGGAGCGGCCTTGTATCGCGAAAGGACCGCAAAGCGGTCCCAGGTTCTCGAACTAAACCAACGCACTTCGGAAGAATTACGGCATCACAGGCGGCACGTACTGCAAGGTGGTACCCAGCGCCCACAGCAACACCAGTACCAGCGGGATATGCACCAGCAACTGCACGAACGAGAAACCGATCAGGTCACGCGCCTTGAGCCCTAGCACGCCCAACAGCGGCAGCATGTAGAACGGGTTGATCAGGTTCGGCAACGCCTCGGCGGCGTTGTAGATCTGCACGGCCCAGCCCAGGTGGTACTGCAGGTCGTTGGCCACCAGCATCACGTACGGTGCCTCGATGATCCACTTGCCGCCCCCGGACGGGATGAAGAAGCCGAGCACCGCCGAGTACACGCCCATCAGCAGCGCATAGGTATCGTGGGTGGCGATCTGGGTGAAGAACAGCGAGATGTGGTGGGCCAGGGTCTGGGCATCGGCGCCCTTGACCTGGGTGAGGATGGCGGCGATCGAGCCGTACAACGGGAACTGGATCAACACCCCGGTGGTGGTCGGCACGGCGCGCGCCACGGCATCGAGGAAGCTGCGCGGACGCCAGTGCAGCAAGGCGCCGAGCATGATGAACAGCAGGTTGTAGGTATTCAGCCCGGAGATCGCGGTGATCGCGGGCTTGGTGGCGAACTCCTGGTACAGCCAGCCGCCGGCCAGGGCCACCAGCAACAGGATCAGGATCGGGCTGTACTCCAGCCATTCGCCCGGGCGGCTGCGCTGTGGCGACGGCGGCGCGCTGAAGCTTGGATCGACCCCGCAGTCCTCGGCGCTGCGCGCGCTGTTCGGGCCTGGGGCGGTGGCGTAGGCGATCACCAGCGAGACGATCACCAACGCCGCCAGCAGCACCCCGGACTGCCAGAGGAAGATGGTCTCGGTGAACGGAATCACCCCGGTGATCGACAGGATCGACGGTGGCAGGCTGGCCGGGTTGGCCTGCAGCTGCGCGGCCGACGACGACAAGCCCAACGCCCAGACGGCGCCCAGGCCCAGGTAGGCGGCGGCGCCGGCGGCGCGGTAGTCCATCTTCAGGTCCTTGCGCCGGGCCAGGGCCCGTACCAGCAGGCCACCGAACACCAGCGACAGGCCCCAGTTGAGCAGGGACGCGAGCATCGAGATCAGCGCCACCCAGCACACCGCCGAGCGGCCGTTGTTCGGCAGGCGCGCCAGGCGGTCGATCAACCGCGCGGCGGGTGGCGAACTGGCCACCACATAGCCGCCGATGACCACGAAGGCCATTTGCATGGTGAACGGGATCAGGCTCCAGAAGCCATCGCCAAAGGCCTTGGCGGTGTCGGTGGGCTTAGCGCCCATGGCCAGGGCGCCCAGGGACACCAGCATCACGGCCAAAGCGG
Source organism: Pseudomonas muyukensis (assembly GCF_019139535.1). Classification (NCBI taxonomy): domain Bacteria; kingdom Pseudomonadati; phylum Pseudomonadota; class Gammaproteobacteria; order Pseudomonadales; family Pseudomonadaceae; genus Pseudomonas; species Pseudomonas muyukensis. The sequence goes on from NZ_CP077073.1 coordinate 3,863,823, forward strand.
CGAACACCCAGGAGTCGGGGAACCAGCGTTCGGCCCAGTTGGAGCAGCGCAGGGCAAAGCGGGCGGAGCGGCTGTCTTGAATTTCAGCGGCCACGGTAATGTCCTTTTCTTGTTGGATTGTCGGATTACCGGGCGAGTCTATAAGGGGTGCGTGGTTGGGGGCCTCCATGAACCGAGGGGCTACGACTAAAGTATTAGCCTGGCGCGAGAGGTGTGTTGCGTCCAAGTGCTTGGCGATGGGGCTGTGCCGTGCTCAAGATCGAGCGCCGCCCGCGCGGCGCATCGCGGATGAATCTGCTCCTACATGTCTTTCGGGCCAGTTAGGCCTGTGGGGCCATGGGCGCCCGCCTTGGCGCATGCCTTGATATTGTGTCGGGCCAACGAATACCTCCCAGGATTGGCCCGAAACACATGTAGGAGCGGATTCATCCGCGATGCGCCGCGAAAGCGGCGCTCGATTTCATGGACGCTACAACGGCTACTTAGGCCCGATGTCGGTGTAAAGCGTGGTGACACTGCCCGCCACGATCAGCTTCACCGGCCCCCCCGTCGCATCCAGGCGCACCGCGCGGGTGTGTGGATGCGGGTCGGCAAAGTACGCCGCCGGGTTGTGATACAGCCGGTCGGCGGCGCCTTGCACCAGCTCGCCGCGGATGGTCACCTTGGGCTTCTTGCCCGCAGGGATGCCCGACCAGTCGCTGCCGAACGACAGGGTGAAGGTGAACAGCGTCTGCCAATTGGCGGGGATGTCCTGGCCGACCCAGGCGTACTTGAAGTCGTTGTCCAGGGTGTTGTTGTCGGAATGGCTGAGGGTCTTGCCATTGAGCGGCGTGCCCGAGGAAATGGTGTACTTGGTGCCTTTGGGGATGTTCTCGAATACCACCGCCAGGTCCACCAGCGCGCCTTCGTCGCCCTGGTTGTAGCCGGCTGTGCTGACCACCTGCGGCAGGTCGCCGCGGACCATCTGCACGTTGCGCTGGGCAATGTTGGCGTTCTTCGACAGCACGTCCGCCAGGTCGGTGATGTTGGTCACGCCCTTCAGCGGGTTGGGGTGGTCCGGGGTGCTGGCCACCGCGATCATGCAGTAGTGGTCGCTGGTGTCTGGCGGCACCCAGGTGAAGCAATCGAGGGACGCGCCGATGGCCCCGGCCTTGATGGCGAACGGCGGGTTCTTGTCGCCCCCCGAGGTCTTCAACTGGTTGCCTTCCCACAGGTACGGGTACAACAGGATGTTGGGGGTGGCCCAGAACAGGTTCCAGTACCCCGCCAGCTCGCCGGCGGTGTAGTTCTTGCCACGCACGTAGAGGTAGTTGGGCAGGCCGATGTACAGCTTGTTGTCGTAGCCGTTGTTGTAGTTGGCCGGGTCGGTCAGTACCGAGGGGACGGCCAGCGGCTCCTTGCCGGCGAGGATGATGTCGGGCGAGGACGACGAGGCGCTGCGCGGTACCGTGCCATTCTCCGCCAGGGTCGCGCGCACGACGATGCCGCTCCAGGTTTCAGTAGCCATGTTGCGTGCTCCTTGCAGGGGTTATTTCGACAGGTTGATCTGCACCTTCTGCAGCAGGGTCTTCTTCACCGGCCCACCCGAGCTGCCATCGATGCTCGACAGGCTCAGGGTGATCGACGAGGTGCTCTTGAGCTGCTCGGGCTTGGCCACCCACAGGTTGAGGCTCAGGTCCATCTCGAAGGCTTCCTGCTTCTTGCTCTGCTTGCCCAGCAGGCTGGTGCCGGCGATGTCCTGGCGCGAGACCGCAAGCTTGGGGTTGCTGGCATCCACCGACACTTGCGTGTCCGCCGGGATGTCGGTGTAGCGCACCTCCAGGTCCAGTTCGGCGAAGGTGACGATCTGCGCGTACTGGGCACTGACCACCAGGCTGGCCGGGTCGTTCACCGCCTGGGTGTTCGCGGCGGTGAGCAAGGTGTACGGCGTGCCGTCGGAGGTCTGCTGGCGGGCGATGGCGTAGCCGGTCTGCGCCGAGACGCTCGAGGCGACGTTGACCAGGCCGCCGATGCCAGTCGAGACAATCTGCAGGCCGGAGAAGATTCCGGTCACTGCAAAGCTTGTATCTGCCATGTTCGTAGCTCCTTTACGTGGGTTGTGGGTCAGTTGGTGCGGTAGTGCTCTGCTTCGTACTTGCTGGCCATGTAGTTCAGCAAGTCGACCCGCAGTTCGGCCAGCTCGAGGAACTCGTCACTCCCGTACACCTTGGCCGCCGTGTAGAAGGCAGCCCACCAGGGGATCAGGTCCTTGAGCAGGCCTGGGCCGGCGCTGGGGCTGCCCAGCACCGTGTCGATCGCCGTCCCGATCTCCAGGCGAGTCGGGTCGGTCTTGTCCAGTTGCTTGTCGATCACGCTCACCAGCCAGTGGTTGGATGGCAGGTTGGCCGGGGGCGTGATGTTGGGTGCGTTGGTGTCGGCCTTGACCGGCTGGAACGCCGCTGGCACGCGGCTGACATAGGTGGTGCGGTACATCACCCGCCACGGCTCGCTGGGGTTGTTCATGGCCTCGCGCATGGCAGCGGCCGAGGCGCTGGTGGAATTGTTCAGCCAGTTCTGGTCCACCACCTGCGCCAATACGCTGAAGTTGTCGGCGGCCGGCGCCAGCAGGAACGACATGTAGCGGTAGGCATCGACCTTGCCCGGTGCGGCGTTGGGCCCATAGCCGCTGAACTTCAGGTTGCCGCCCTCCTGGGTGAGGATCGGCGCGGGCAGGAAGTTGGTCGGGCTTACGCTGCAGCTCAGGGCAAAGCCGTTGGACAGTGCCTCGACCTTGGTCGCGGTCATGGTCCAGGTGTTGCCCAGCAGGGTGTCGGCCTCGATGTAGTAGCCGCCGAACGGCGTGCCGATATCGGCCTTGAACTCCAGCCCCGCGGCGAAGGTCAGGCTGCTGGTGCCGGTGTAAGTCTCGCTATAGCTGTTGGCGAAGCTGTGCTCTTCCTTGTGCAGCCCCCCCGCCGCCGTCCACACGTAGTTGTTGTAGAGGCTGCGCAGGTTGCGCTGGTTGGCGAAGTCGTAGAACTGGTTGGACTTGAGCTTGTCGCGCAGGCTGTCCATGGCCGCCACCGTGCGGTACTTCTTGACATCGAACTGGTCGTAGTAAGCCTTGAGCTGCTGCTCCTGCTTCTCGATCCTGCGCTTGGTGTCGTAGGCTTCGAGCGGCTTGAAGTAGCTGCCGCGCTCATCGTTGGCTTCGGGGTAGTCCGGGTCGTTGACCAGGCCGACCTTGCCGTCCAGGGTGCCGTTCTTCACATAGCGCGGGTTGATCGGAAAATCGATGATGTTGGTGTCCACCGGGATCGTGGTGTTCGGCGCCAGCACATAGCCGACGGGGGTTTGCGTGCCCTTGAGCGCCTGCATGTAGAGGTCGGCGGTGGACGACTTGACCAGGGCAATGCCCACGTTGTTCTGGATATAGCGCCGCCCCACCGTCAGGTTGAGCACCGCGTTGGCCGCCTCCCAGTTGCCGGTGGGGGTCATCGAGGTGGCCAGGCTCACGCTGCTGGAATGGTTCTGCGACACCTCCAGGCCGTCGCCCAGGTTGCCCGACAGCACCATCTTGGCGCCGCCGGTGATGGTGGTCTCCAGCACCATGGTCTCGGCCTCGGCGCCCAGGCCCACCGACACATCGCTCTTGCTCTTCTGGTACAGGCCGCCCTTGAGGTTGAATTCGCCGTTGAAGGTCGAGGTCTTGTTGCCGGTGAAGGTCCAGCTCTTGCTTTCGCTCTCCTGGTAGGTGACCGAGCAGGCCGAGGCGTAGTCCGACGCCGGGCCACCCATGTCGCCGACCCAGTAGGCCAGGGTCTGGTTCTCGCTGGGCAGCGGTGGGCCGCCTTCGATGAAGCCGATGATGGTTGGCTTGCTCTGCACCTGGCCGACGAACAGGGTGTCCAGGTCACCCACTTTGTAGCCCACCTCCAGCGCCGTCACGCCGTCGCTGCTCTGGTAGAAATAGCCGCGCTTCATCACGCTGAAGATCTTGCCGTAGGCGTCCTTCTCGGCACTGGCGTACTCGATCACCGAAGGCTGGCCCTGGATCCGCGCGACGTAGTAGTCCGGCGTGCCGCCGAGGGTGTTGACCACGTACTGCGCCTCGTTCTGGATCGGCGCCGCGGCGCTGCTCCACTGCGGCGGGCTACCCGCCGGGGTCAGCGTGCCGTTGTTGCCAAGGCCTGTGAAGTCGAACAGCGTCGGGCCGGAGCCGGCCTCGATGCGCCAGTAGCCGGCCAGGTGCTCCTCGCCACCGGTCAGCGCCTTGTTCATGCTCTCGCGGATCTGCTGCTCGGTCAGGCGCGTGGAGAACAGCCGTACATCGTCGATGCGGCCGCTGTAGGGCAGCGTCAGCGTCGTGCCCTGGCGGGCGCCGCCGAAGGTGAACTGGCTATCCTGGTAGCCGCCGACATCGGCCACCTTCAGGCGCAGCGGCAGGCTGCCGCGGCCGTTGACCACCAGGCTGGCCTGGGCCACGTCCTGCCAGATCGTCCACAACTGGTTGCTGCTCAGAATCAGGGTGTTGTTGCCGGTCAGGTCCTTGGCGTTGGTGCCGGCCATCTCGTCGAAGTCCCAGGCAGCCACCAGGCCATCGGTGGAGGCTGGCGTGAGGCGCAAGTCGTAGGTCTGGGCGATCTGGTCGGTGGCCAGGGTGCGGTTCCACACCCGCACGTGGGAAATCAGGCCCTCGTAGTTGAAGGTCAGGTCGTCGTTGACCCCCAGGTAGAAGGACGAGGTCTGCGTACGCACCGTGGCCGGGCGCGCCAGGTCGTTGCGCATCTGCTCGGCCACCAGGGCGCCGTTGAGGTACAACCCGGCCCGCACGTAGTACTTCTGCGCCACGTACTCCTTGCTGCCGCTGTCGTTGGCCACGGTGCCGGTACTGAAGTTCAGGGCCACGTAGGTGGTCACCCCGGCCGTGATGGCGAACTTCACCTCGTGGGTGAAATTGACAGGTGGGTCGTCGTACTTGGGTGGGTCCATCTGCAACTGCACGGTCAGGCACACCTGGCCGAGGGTGTTGATGTACAGCGAATAGCTGCCGTTCTTCTCCAGCAGGATCTGCTTGCGGTTCAACGCCGACGGTGCGATCCAGGCTTCCAGGGCGAAGGTGCTGGAGGGGTTGAAGGCATCGCCGTCGCTGACCTTGCCGTAGTTGCTGGCCAGCAGCCTCAGCCCATGCCCTTGGCGCGAGGCCAGCGCGACATGGGTCCAGCCCTTGAGGATGCGGTTGGAGGTCAACACCAGCTCGTTGCGCCCGGCATAGGGCACCTGGAATGCTCCCTGCGCGCTCCAGGCGGGGCTGGCCGGGTTGGTCAGCGTGGCGTTGTACTCGACGCCGGTGGCGGCCGAGTTGGTGATCACGATGCCGCTGCCTTCGGCCAGGTTCCAGCGGATGCCGAGCATCGAGTCGGTGTCGGCGAAGCCTTGGCTGAAGCTGTTCTGCATCTGGCTGTCGCTCAGCGCCCGCTGCCAGAACGCCACGCCATTGACCCGGGCCGGCAGGCTGCCGCCCTGGTTGCTGCCCAGCATCAACGCGCCGAGGTCGCCGCTGAAGCTGTTGCTGGCCGTGGCCTTGACCGGGGCCCCGGCGTTGACCGACAGCTTGAGCGTCACCTGCCCTTGCCCGGCGAGCTCCACTACTGCGGTGAGGCAGGTCCAGGCCCCCACCGGCAGCGGCTGGGCCGTTTTCACCTCGCCCTGGTCGTCCAGGAAGGTGAACACCGCCTTGCCATACTCATCCACCGCCAACTGCACGTACTGGTCGCTGCCGCGCACCTGCGAGACCGACAGCAGCGTGCCACTCAGGCCGCTCTGCGGCAGGTAGACATAGACCTGCAAGGACAACGCCGGCGGCTTGAAGTTGAAGGCCCGGGTCACGTAGGTGCTGTCGCTCATCTCCAGGCCCGGGCCCTGGCGCGCGCCAATCATGTATTGCACCGGCAGGTCCGGGTGCTTGCGGTTGCCCAGCACGTTATAGGACAGCGCCCGCGACGACGGGTTGATGCGGCTGTCGCTCAGGGCCAGCCAGGCCTCCACGGTGAGGTCGTCGGTGATCGCCAATTGGTCCGAGGGCGAGTACGCCTTGTCGACATTGAACGCCACGTAGTTGCTCTTGTTCGGCGGGTTCAGGTCGAGGCTGAAGCTCGGAGGCAGCGGCATCCAGCCGCCGTTGACCCCAGGCGTCAGTACCGGGGCGATGCCGCCCGGGTGCACCGAGGTGTTGGTCAGCCGCCCTACCCCGCCGTCGGTGGGCGGTGCGTCGACCAACGCCCCGAACAGCATCGAGCCACGAATGGCGTCGTCCCGGCCATTGAACGCCAGCCGCGCGCCCTGGATCACTGCGGCGCTGGTCAAGGCCTGGGGGGCCATCCCGGGCGCATCGTAGCTTGGCCCCTGGAACAATACGCGCAGCAGCCCGGCATAGGCGAACGCGCCACCTTCGGGCGCGGGTGCCGGGGTGTCGACCACATCGGCGCTCAAGCCGTTGCCCAGGGCATAGATCAAGGTCGCCAGGCCGCCCTGGTAGCCGCTGGGGTAGGCGTAGCCGCTGGCGTCGCCATTGAGCACCTTGACGAACCCGGCCTGCTCGCGGGGCACGTCGGGCAGGCTGACGCCGCAGATGAGCACGTTGCACAGCAGCGGCTGCGTGGCGGCACTGACCGTCACCGTGAAGTCCTTCTGCTCGTCGCGCACGAACACCAGCACATGGCTGACCTGCTCGTCGGAGCGTGCCAGGCTCAGGGGCAACCCGTAGGCACGGCTGCCAGCGGTGGTCACGCTGCTGTAGTCATAATGCGGCGCCTTGCCGGCGAACACATCGAGCAAGGTGCGTGGCGTCGCCGGCACGGCGGGCCAATGCTGGTTGAGGGTGGCGCTGGCCGGCCAGCGCGGCGGCGCCGCCAGGCTGATGTCGACCACCACGAATTCATCGCTGGCCCCGGCTGCGACCGCCACCGAAGTCAGCTTGACCGGCAACTGCGGCACCGAGGTCAGCAGGAAGAAGCTGCCGTTGCCGCCCGCGCGGGTGGGCACCAGCACCGCCGGCGCGCTGCCTGCATAGTCGAAATAGGGTGTGGACTGGTCGAGCACCTGGGGGTCGTCCGGGTTGTTGGAAGCAGCGCCGTTCCAGATCTGCGTCAGCTGTGCGATATCCCGTGGCAGGCCCCGCCAGGTCTCCGTGCCGACGCTTTGCGCGGCCTCCACAAGGATGTCGCAGAGCAGCTCGGACACGCTGGAGGCGGCGACCGTGATCTGCGTGCTGTTCATGTAGGTGCCGACCCGGTGGGCGACGAAATTCACGAAGCCGCTCTGGGTGGCGTCCGGGGCCACCAGCAGCCGCGCGGCCACCGGTGCCCAGTGCTCGCAGCTGACGCCCCGGTACAGCGCCACCGAGGTCGCGGGCAGCTCCAGCGCCGCCGCCCTGGCCCCGCTGCTGCCCCATTGGGTGGTCCAGTCGACGGTGAAGGTGGCACGCGCCGACTGGGTGGAGAACTGCGCCACCGTCAGCAGGTCGCCGTCGCCGGGGTAGTACAGGTGCAGCAGACCGTCGGAGCCGTCGATCAGGCAGGTGGCCGCGTTCGGGCGGATGAACCCGGCAAGGCCCGCGTAGTAGGTCAGGCCCATGGCATCAATGTAGAACTCACCGCTCATGTCGCTGTTGACCGGCGAGGCCGAAGGTTCCAGGCGCGCGCCCTGCACCGTCACTTTCACGCCCGAAGCGGCCTGGTTGAGCGTGGTCGGCGGGTTGTCGCCGTAGTTGACGCTGTTGCAGTCCAGCTGCACTACGGCGGTGCCCGCCACCGTGATAACGAGGCGTTTCAACGCGCCGATGAAGCCGTTGCTGTCCGCCGCCACCAGCGCCATGGCCGTGCCGCAGGGCTCGGCCGTGGTGCTGCAGGGCGTGAGGGGTACCGGTGCGTCGTTCACCGTCAGGGTGAAGGGGTTGTCGCCCTTGCCCGCATAGCGGACGTGCAGGTCGCTCCACACGTCGTTGAACAGCACCGGGTGCAGGGTGCGGCAGCTGACCCGCGCGCTGCCATTGCCAAAGCCCACTTCGAGCTTGTCGCCATCGACGATCCAGACATAGGGCGCGAGGGTCTTCTCCTCGCCCTGGGGCGCACCGCCCAGCACCTTCAGCCCGTCGCCCTTGACGCCTGGCGCCAGCATCAGGCCGATCTCGAACGGGCCCTTGATCGCCAGCGGGTTGGTGCCGCTGGCGGGCTGCAGCAGGTTGAGGCTGGACACGCCGTCGAAACGCAGGTCGAACTCGGCCGGGACGATGTTGGAGGTGACGATCACCCCCGAGAGGTTGGCCATGGTGCCGTTCACGCCGATGGCCGAGTCCAGCGTGACGGTGCCGTCGGCGACCGTCAGGGTGATCATCACCCGGGTGGCGCGGCGCACGCCGATGCTCGAACCATCGGGCTGCACCACCTTCTCATGCTTGACGTAGGTCACCGCGCGGGGCGCCGAGGTGATCGCCAGCGCGGCGCTGGTGCCGGCCTTGGCCACGCCGAACACGCTGTCCGGCTGGATGCGCAGGTCGCTGCCCACGGGTTTGCCGGCCACCTCGAACAGGCCATTGTCAGTGGCGGGGAAGTTGAACAGCTTGACCGAGGTGGCGCTGCTGTCCAGGGCCAGGAACTGCCAGGCGAAACGCTCGCTGCCGGCGATCGGCAGCAGCAGCGCGTCGAAATGGCCGTCGCTCACGCCGGTGATCATCGACAGCTCGAGGGAAGGCTCCAGGAAAGGCTGGCCGTCGGGGTCGAGGAAGTCCTGCTTGTCGGACTTGTCGGCGGGCACGTCTTCCTTGTGGCTGCGGGCGTAGCGGACTTCCCACGCCGGTGACAGTTCGTAGTCGGTGGTCTTCTGGTCGGTGCCCGACTTGGTCTTGAGCAGGCGAAAACGGTTCACGTACAGGGTGCCGTTCATCGACTGCTGGATGACCGAAATGTACTTCTGGTCGGTCACCACCCGAAACGGCGCCAGCGACGGCACCAGGGTCGAGGCATCGCAGTCCACGGCGATGATGCTCATGCCCACCTGGCGCACCTGCTGGGTGAAGGTCACCGCGGTGAAACCCGACCAGTCGAGGTCATCGTCGTCGCTGTCGACGTCCTGGCCGAGCACATCGAAGTAGATGGCCTGCTTGCCCGCCACTTCGCGGCCGAACACCACCACCACACCCTGGAAATTGACCGATACGATCTGATTGAACTGCTGCACGCTATCCCCTCCCTGTTGATCGGCTATGGCTGCAGGAACACCGGCTGGCCGCTGCGGCTGGACTCGAGAATGGCTTCGGCCAACTGCACCGCGCGCAGGCCGTCGCGGGCCTGGCACACCGGCGGCGTGCCATGGCGGATGCAGGCGTACAGGTGGCGGTGTTCGTTGGGAAAGGCGTCGTCGTTGGTGCCCCAGTCGTGCTGCCAGGTCCAGGTGCTGACCGGCTGCTCGGGCCGGTCGTAGCGGTAGAGGCTCAGGACCTTCTCGCCCTGGGCATTGGGAAACTGCAGCACGCCCTGCTCGCCGACCACATCGAAGCTCGGGCGGATCCCGCCGCGCCCCACGCACAAGGGCTCCCAGCCCAGGCCGCTGGCGGCCCAGGACTCCGACCACAGCGCCTGGTCGCCGGCGACGAAATCGATCACCGCGATCACCGTGTCATGGGCACTGGTCGGCCCGCGCTTGAGCTTGCGGGTCGAGGCATAGACCTTGTGTGCCGGGCCGAACATCCAGGTCACGAAATCCAGCCAGTGGGTGTGCTCGAACACCACCCCGCCGCCCAGCTCGGCATCGTGGATGGCCGGGCTTTCAGCCCCCTTGCACACCGCCCAGACATCGCGGAACACCAGCGGGCGCCCCAGCACGCCGCTTTGCACGACCTTGCGCAGGTTGCCCGCGTCGGCGGAAAAGCGCATCGGGTAGCCCAGCAGGAACACCCGCTGGCTGTCCTCGGCCACCCGCACCACCTCCTGGCATTGCGCCGAGGTCTTGGCCAGGGGCTTTTCGCAGAACACGTGCTTGTTGGCCCGCAGCGCCGCGATGGCCAGTTCGGCGTGGTTGAACGGCGGCGTGAGGATCCACACGCACTCGATCAGCGGGTCGTCCAGCACCTGCTGCACGTCCTCGGTCCAGCCCGCTACCCGCCACTTGCGCGCCAGCGCCTGGGCCTTGCCCGGCACGCTGTCGCACAGGCAGCGCACGTCGAACAGGTCCCTGAGCTTGTCCAGCTCTTCCAGGTGCCAGTCGCACACCGTACCGCAGCCGATCAAGGCCGTTCGTATCGCGCTCATCCGCTCCTCCGCAAGCTGAAGGCCCGGCTGCTGTCGAGCCATTGTTGAAACATCAGCACCGACCACAGCCGCTCTTCCCTGAAGTGCTCGCCGTGGTGCAGCAATCGCGTCCACTCCCAGCGCACCTGGGCCACATCGAAGAAACCTTCGTCACCCAGGCGACCCGGCGCCAGCAGGTGCTCGGCCCAGTCGCGCAGGGGGTGGCGCAGCAGCGGGCTCACCCAGATGCTGAAGCCCAGCTTCTTGCGTTCGAGCAAAGCCCTGGGGATGTACTGGTAGGCCACCTGGCGCAGCAGCCACTTGGAGGTGTTCTTGCGGTGCTTGAGGTGGTGGGGCAAGCCCCTGGCGAAGTCCAGCAGCGCCCCGTCGAGAAATGGCATGGCCACCCGCAGGCCGGCATGCTCGCAGGCACCGATGGTTTTCTGCGTCACTGGCGCGAGGAGGATTTCCCCCTGCACCTGCACCAACTGGTCGAGCAGCACCGACAACCGCGGTGGCTCGGCGTCGGCCCCCGGCCAGGGGATATCCAGCCAGCCTTCGCCGAGCACCAGCCGCCCGGGGTCCAGTACCCGTGCGCCGAGCACGCGCTCCACGTGCCCCAGGCCATTGCCGGCCAGCACGCCACGCATGTCCTCGAAAGCGTCACGGCCGGGGTCGTCCAAGGCCAAGCGCCGGCCGAGCCAACGGGCCAGGCTTGTCGCCAGCGGCGTCGAGCAGCGCCCGGCCAGCGCCAGGCCACGGCCCAGTGCAGCCCTGCCCCAAGGCGGCACGCAGCGTGCGCGGAGCACGCTGCGGTACAGGTCCAGGCGCTGGGCATACTCACCCAGCACGCAGTCGGCGCCATCGCCGGCGAACACCGTGTCGACGTAGTCGCTGGCGGCGCGGGCCAACAGCATCGAGGGCAGTTGCGACGAGTCGGCCAGGGGTTCGCCATAGGTAGTGGGGATGTCAGGCACCACGCCTGCCAGCGCCGGGTCATCAAGCCGGATCTCGTGGTGCAGGGTTCCCAGGTGGCGGGCGATGGCCGCAGCGTCCGGGGCCTCGTTGCAATGCATGCCGTGCAAGCCTGCGGTGAAGGTGTGGATGGGCTTGCCCAGGGTTTTCTGCAACAGCGCCGCGCCCAGGGTCGAGTCGAACCCGCTGGACATGAAGGCGCCCGCCGTGGAGCCGTCCAGCCGCGCCTCGACGGCCGCCAGCAGGTGGCGCTCGAAGGTTTGCGTGGCCAGACCTGGGTCGATGGGTGTGCGCTGGGTGGTGGGCAGCGTTGCCCAGGACGAAGGCGCATAGGCTTGTTGCGCCACTTCGCCGCAATCATGTGCCGACAGCGCCACCCAGTGACCGGGCTGCAGCTTGCGCACCTGCCGGTAGAAGGTATGCGGCGCCGGGACAAAACCGTAGCGCACGAACAGCGCCAACGTCTGCCGGTCGACTTCCAGCTGCCGGTGCAATGGCCGGAACGCACCGAAGTCGCTGCTGAACAACCAATGCCCGGCGAGGCGACCGTAGAACACCGTGCACTGCGTGGTACGGTCGCAGGCCAGGACCAGCCGCTGCCGCTCGGCGTTCCAGTACGCCAGGGCGAACTTGCCGCTGATCCGGTTCAGGGTCGTCACCTCGCCCCAGGCCAGGAACGCCTGGGTCAGCAGTTCGCCGTCGGTGCACGGCTGCGCCGCCAAGCCCAGCCAGCCCTGCAACTGCGCGCGGTTGAGCAACTCGCCGCACCACAGGGTGTGGCTGTGCGCGCTGGACGGCAGGTGGTCGGCCTCGAGCCCCAAGGCCTGGCACATGGGTGACAGCCAGGGCCGCAGATCGCCCACGCCACTGCCCAGCCCACCACACAGGCGCGCAGCCGCAGCCTTGGCGGCGGTGGCCAGCGCCGGGCGGTTCACTCTGGCACCCGCGGCAGGTACTGTGCCTGGGCGCCCGCCAGCACGGCGGGTGCCTCGTACACCTTGAGCAGCTCGGCGATCCCCTGCCCCACGGCCTGGCCATAGAGCGTGCGGCCACGCTGCAAGCCCGGCCAGGCCTCGGCCGCCGGGCGCGCCAGCACATCGCGCAAGTGGCGATGGACGAACGCCGCCGACAGCGGCGGCAGCAGCAGGTTGCTCTGCGCGTCGAGCACGGTCTCCGGGCGGTCGGTGCTCAGGCGGCAGGTCAGGCAAGGCACGCCCAGCACCGTGGCCTCCTCCTGCAGGCCGCCGCTGTCGGTGTACAGCGCCAGGCAATGGCCGGAGGCCAGGAAGTGGATGACATCGGTGTAGTGCGGCCACATCGGCTGGACCACCACGCCGTCGAGCCGGACGTCGTCCAGCAGGCCGGCGAGCTGATGTTGGACCAGTGCGCCGTCGAGGGCGTTGCTGCGCACCAGCACCACCTGCACCCCCTCGATGGCCAGTCGCCCCAGCGCCTGCAACACCGCCTGCAAGGCCTGGGCGGTCATGTTCTCGCGCCGGTGCAGGTCTACCCGCAGCCAGCGCCCCTGGGCCAGCGCCGGGTACAGGCTGAACAGCGCACTGCGTGCAGCCCGTGGCAGGGCCAGACGCACCGCGTCGCTGCTCAGCGAACCGACCTGGCGCAGCTGTGGCAGCGGGTAGCCCTCGCGCAGCAGGTGCTCGACATTGCGCTCCACCGGGGCCAGCAGCAGGTCGCCGACCACGCTGGCCAGGGTGGTGCAGACCCCTTCAGGGAAGGGTTCTTCGTAGAACCGTTGCCAGCGCAACTGGCGTTGTTCGGCCAGGTCCTGCAGGTTCGCCCAGGCCCCCCGGTCCGGTCCGTAGCTGCGCAGCCCAGCCTCGACGTGCACGCTGCGCGCGCCATGGGCCAGGTACCAGAACTGGGCGAACAGCGCCGCCGTGGCGGTGTCCCCGGACACCAGCGGTACCGCGCTCTGGCGCAGGCCGCCGGCCTTGAGCCGGGCATCGAGGCACTCGATGGCCAACGCCAGCTGCGCGGTGCGGCCCAACAAAGTCCCGCGGATGCCGAAGCTCACCGCCAGCAGGTGCTCGTAGCCCAACTCCTCCCTGGCCTGGGTCAGCACCGGGTCGTAGTGCTGGCCGGTGTCGACCAGCAGGAACGGCAAGCGCAACGCGTCGCAGGCCAACACCAGGCTGGCCAGCTTGATGTAGCACGGCTTGGTGGCGAGCACGATCAAGTACAGCGGGCGCTGCTCGCGGTTGGCCTGAGCGATGGCTTCGGCCAGGCGGGCTTCATCCACCCAGGCCAGGTTGAAACTCAGTTCGGGCATCACGACATTCCTTATCGCGAGCGGTGGTCGGCAAGCTTTACTCGGTAACGCGCAGCGCGCTGTAGTAGCCCGCCTGCAACTTGGCGTAGGCCCGGCGGATCTCGCCTTCGTCCACCCCCACCAGCGGCTGGCCCTGGCTCATGGCCGGCCGGCCGATACCGCGCAGCAGCACGAAGGGGTAGTGCCCGGCGTTCAGGCGAATGCGCCCGCGCTTGTTGTCCTGGCGGATGCGCGCCATGACCCGCTCGAACGACGGTGGGTTTTCCAGGCCAAGGGGCGCGCCGCAGCGCAGCAGCAACTGGGCATGCAGGTGTTCTTCCTGTTCGCTGAGCCAGCCACGTTCCCGGGCGATGGCGGCGGCCACCAGCATCCCCAGGCCGACGGCGTGACCATGGGTCAAGGTGCCGGTCTCCAGCTCCAGGGCATGGCCGACGGTGTGCCCGTACTCCAGTACCACGCCCAGTTCGTGCTCCAGCGGGTCGTCCAGCAGCAGTTGCTGCTTGGCCTGGATCCCCAGCTGCACCAGCTCGATCCAGCCGGCCGGCGAGGTGTCCGCGGCCAAGCGTTCGAGCGCCGGCACGGTCGCGGCATCGAAGGCCAGGCCGTTCTTGCACAGTTCCACCACCCCGGCGGAGAACGCCGGCGCCGGCAGGCTCTGCAGGTACTGCACATCGACGCAGCACAGGCTGGCCGGGTGGTACAGGCCGTACATATTCTTCGCCGCGGTGCCGTTGACTGCCTGCTTCTGCGACAGCACCGAGTCGGACATCGCCAGCAGCGTGGTCGGAATGTGTACCAGGCCAATGCCGCGGTACAGCAACCCGGCCAGCATGCCGGCCAGGTTGCCGGTCAGACCGCCGCCGAATGCCACCACCACCGAACGCCGGGTAGCGCCACCGGCCACGGCCTGGTCGAGCAGGCCCTGCAGCACGCCGAGGGTCTTGGCCGCCTCATCCGCTTCCACCAGCAGGCAGGTCACCGGCAAGTGGCGTTGCAGGGCATCGAGCAACGGCGCGCCCCACAGTTCGTAGACCCGTCGATCGGCCACCAGCAGGATATGCGCCGCCTGCTCGCTGACCCGCTGGGCGATCTGTTCGGTAAAGCGGTAGCCCAGCAGCATTTGCATGCGCTGCTCGCCGAAGCGGAAGTCCAGGGCGCGCACTGGCAGCTCCTGGGTCGAGCGCCGTGCCGGTACATCCTGTAGAAGCGAATTCATTGCCCCTCTCCTTGACGTGCACGCAGTTCGTGCGCGTGCTCCTTGACCTTGGCGAACGCCTGCGCGACATGGGCCATGGCCTGGTCGTCGGCGAGGAACAACCAATGGGCCAGCATTACGTGCTGGCGATGCGCGGCCTGGGCGCACAGCAGCGGTTGCGGCACCCGCGGGGCCGTCAACAGGCGCTGGGAATGGCCGGGGGCGAGCACCGCGAACCTGTCCATCGGCGGATAAGGCGGGTGCACCCAGCAGCCCAGTTCGGCGGACAGTGCCCGGCACACTTGCGCTATCGCCACGCCCTCGAATTCGGGGCCTTCCAGGCGCACCGGAAAGTGGTACAGGGTGGTCCGTTCGGTGCCTTCGGCAGTCTGCTGGAAGGCGAACCCGCCGATTTCCTCGAGGAGCTGGCGCAAGCGCTGGGCCTGGCGGGCGCGCTGGGCGTTTTCATGGTCAAGGTCTTCCAGGCGGCTGAGCAGGATCGCCGCCTGGGGTTCGCTGAGGCAGGCGTTCTGGGCAAAGCCCTGGCCGCCCTCCTCCAGGGTCATGTAGCCCGATGGCACCGTATCGGTGACCCGCTGCCGACCGTCCGCGCGCAGGCGAAAGATCCGTGCGGCAAGGTCTGGGTCGTCGCAGATACAGGCACCGCCCTCGCCGCTGGTCAGCACCTTGCCATTCTGCATGCTGAAGGTGCCGACCGCGCCGAGCGTCCCCACATGCCGCCCTCGCCACTGGGCGCCATGGGCCTGGGCACAATCCTCGATCAGGTGCAGGCCATGGCGCCTTGCCAGCGGCAGTAGCGCATCCAGGTCGGCGATGGCGTTGTACAGGTGCACCACCATGATCGCCCGGGTACGCGGGCTGATCGCCGCCTCCACCGCATGGGGCGCCAGGCACAGTGAGGCAGGGTCGATATCGACGATGACCGGCACCGCGTTGATCGCCAGCACCGCGCTGGCGCAGGCCACCCAGGTCAGCCCCGGGACGATCACCTCGTCCCCGGCGCCGATGCCCAGGGCCTGCATGGCCGCCATCAGGGCACTGGTGCCGTTGGCCGTGGGCACGCAATGGCGCACGCCGTTGTAATGGGCAAAGGCTTCGGCGAAGCGCTGGTCCCAGGTCGGGCTGGCGTCGGTCTCCAGGCCACTGACCGACCAACGCCCGCTGCGCATCACCGTGAGCAGGGCACGCTCGCAGGTCAGCGTGGACTGCGGCCATTGTGGCCAGGCCTGGCGATGCACCGGGGTGCCACCGAACAATGCCAGGCCGCTCATGGCTGGGCTCCGGCGCAGGCCTGGGTCGGGCCGCTGGTCTGGCGCAGGTTGGACACCCCGCCCAGGTAGTAGCGCACGGTGGCGCGCTCGGAGCAGGCGAACTTCACCCCTTGCTCGCGCACCCGTTGGAACAGCTTGTCGTCTTCACCGACCCGCAGGTCCACCTCGCGTTGGCTGAAGCGCTGGTCGAAGCCCAGGTTGCGCAGGCACTCGGTGCGAAACAGCCATTCGTTCATGTCCACGGTGGCGCAGTTGTCGGGCGCCTCGGGGCCGCGCACACCGTCGCGCATCACCGGGCTGCCAGGGCTGAAGACGCCGTGGGCCAGGCCCCAGCGGTACATCCTGTTGGCCACCGCCGGGTCGTCATGCCAGGGGTAATGGGTGAAGGGGAACGGCGTGCCGTCCGGGTTGAGCACCTGGCGCCAGGCATGGGCCGCCTGCAGCTGTGGATCTTCCAGGCACTGGCAGAGGGTCTGCAGGTGCTCAGGTTCCAGTGCGTTGTCATCATCGAGGAACGCCACCAACGGTTGCTCGACCTGGGCCAGCGCCGCGGCCCGCAGGCGCGCCATGCGCTGCGAGGAAGCCCCCTGGAACGGCTGCCCTTCGAGCGGCTGCCACACCACCCGCTCGCGCCACCCCTCCAAGGCTGGGTGCGCGCGCAGTGCCATGGCCCGCTCGGACAGGATGCGGTGCTCGACACGCAGGCCGCCCTGCTGCGCGGCGACGCTGGCGATACAGCGCGCCAAGGCCTGTGGGCGGTCCACGGCGAAGGTCAGGATACAGATATCAGCCAAGGGTCCAGACACGTTCACCTCCGATCGAATGAGCATGGGTTGCCACCGCGGCCAGGTCTTTTTCTGCCACCTGGGAGGCATAGCCGGCCAGGTGCCTGAGTTTTTCCGGCAGCCAGTCGGCCAACGGCGTGAGCAAGGGCCGCAAGCCTTGGGCGGTGTGCGCCAACTGCTGCGCCAGGGCATGCGCCGACAACTCGCCGGCATAGGGCAAATCTTCATAGAACAGCAGCGGGCAGATCGCGGCGAACACCCGTTGCGCCGCCCGGCGCGTGAGCAGGTGGTCGATGTGCCCGCCTACCCCCAGTGGCGCATAGACCCTGGCCGGCCGGGCCTGCTCCAGGCGCTGGCGCAGCCGCTGCTCCAGGCGTTCGAGCTCTGGATCCTCAGGTGTCGCACCGTCGGCGATGAACAACGAATCGACATCGGGATAACCCCGCAGCGGGGCTTCGGCCAGGTCCAGGCACTCGTGGGCCAGGTGCAGCGCGTCGCAGAAACGCGCTTCTTCAGCCTGGCGCCAGCGGGAAATCTGCGCCTGGCTCCTGAGCGTCGGAGCGTAGGGGGCGAACCGGCTCTGGGAAAAGATCGTCAACAGGCGCACGTGCTGCCCCCGCTCCGCCCCGCTCAGCAAGCGCCCCGCCAGCGAATAGGCAATGTCGTCGCAGTGGGGCGACAGCAACCAGACCTCGCCCCGGCGGCTCATGCCCGCGGCCTCGCCGCCAGCACGCTGGCATAGGCCGCGCTCAGGGTGGCCAATGCCCGGGCCGGGGCAAACTGCTGTTCGAAGCGCTGGCGCAACTGCCCACCCAGTATCGTGCGGCCCTGTCCGCTCAGGGCATCCGCCAGGGCATCGGCCATCGCGCGGGTGTCGCCGACCGCCGTCAGCCACGGGTACGCCTGCCCGCACACCCAGCGCGCACCGCTGGTCGCCGAGGCCACCAGCGGCCGGCCCCTGGCCGCCAGTTCCAGGAGCGCGACCGGCGCGCCTTCGAACAGTGAGCTCAGCACGAACACATCGGCACTGGCCGCCACCTCATCGATGCCACCGAAAGGTTCGAAGCCGCCGGCAAAATCCACCGATGCCTCGATGCCCAGCATCCGCGCCAGGTTTTCCAGGCGCCCACGGTCCTCGCCTTCGCCCCAGAGGCGCAAGCGGGCGCGTGGGCAGCGCTCAAGCAGCAAGGCGAAGGCCGCCAGCAGGAACTCCAGGCCCTTTTCCGCCGACAAGCGCGAAATGCACCCCACCACCTGCCCCGGCTCGCGCAGTGCCGAGACCTTGGCAGGCGCACTGAGCAAAGTGTTGGCCAGTACGCTGACGCGGCCACGGTAGGCGTAGTGTTCGTGAGCGTGAATGGCTGCATCGGGGTTGAGCACCAACAGCCCGTCGAGCTCATGCAAGCGTTGTTGCAACGTGTTTGGCAGCCACCAGCAGCGGGGGCTGAGGTCGGTAGGCTCCCAACCGATGACCGGCACCACCGTGCGCTGGTCCAGCCATGCCAGGCAATGGGCTTCGATGGGCATGAACTGGATCAGGTCGGCGGAGCGTGCCGCCAGCAGGCATGCCAGGGCGTCGGCCATGGCCGCCGGGCTGCCATGCGCATCCTGAACCAGGCTCAGGCCCTCGACCTGCAACAGTGCCCGCCATGCCGGGTGCACTTCAGGCCCGGTGAGCAAGCGCAGCCCGTGACCAGCGCCAACCACCAGCCGGGCAAAGGTCACGGCCGCATATTCACTGCCGCCCAAGCTGGCCAGCGAAGGCACCACCCAGATCAGCTCCAGCGCAGGCTTCATGAGCGTATCAACTGGAAGAACCCGCCCTGCTCACCCGGCACGCCAGCAAGCTCGCGCCCGCAGCTGCACTCGACCGCGAAGCCCGCCCGTTGCGCGGCGTCGAGCAGTTCGGCATTGCTGTGGTTGCGCTGGCGGATGGTCTTCCAGTCGCGCCGCGCTTCGTGCCCATGGATATCGATGAAACTGTACAGCTGG
Organism: Pseudomonas muyukensis; assembly: GCF_019139535.1. Lineage (NCBI taxonomy): Bacteria > Pseudomonadati > Pseudomonadota > Gammaproteobacteria > Pseudomonadales > Pseudomonadaceae > Pseudomonas > Pseudomonas muyukensis. The sequence goes on from NZ_CP077073.1 coordinate 3,882,617, forward strand.
TGGCTGACCAGCCAGCGGCTTTCGGGGTCGTATTCCTCCCACCCCATCATCGCCACATGCAGTTGCCCCTGTTCGCCGGCGATGCCACCCGCCAGGCCATGGCTCTGCAGGGGCTTGGGGAATGGCGCCGCGGCCGCGGCCAGGCGGGCCGCCGAGCGTTCGCGCATATCGGTCAGCAACTGGCCGCCGGGGCGCAGCGCGGCATGGGCGATGGCCATGAAGCGCCGCAACTGGTCGAGGTCGAAATGGGTCACGAAATCATCGGCGGCCACCAGGGTATCGAAGGTCGACCGCAGGGGTTCGTCGAGCACACTGCCGTGGGCCCAGCTCAAGCGTGCCCGCAGCTCGGGCGCAAGGCCTTCCGCCTTGGCAGCCAGGTAGCCCAGCATCGCCTCGCTGATGTCCACCCCGTGCACCCGGTGGCCATCCTCCAGCAACGGCAGGGCCAGGCGCCCGGTGCCGCAGCCGATGTCCAGCACCTGGCGCGCAGGCCCGCGCAGTTGCTCGCGGTACCAGGCGATGGTGTTGGCGGAGTCGGCGTCCCCGGCGCTGGCATCGAACAAGGCCGGGTCGTAGAAGTTCGCCAGCCAGGGCGGGTCGAGGGTCATGTCGCGAAGGTTCATAGGGTCACCCGGTAGTTGGCCCACTCCGGCTCCAGCCAGTCTTCCAGGTCCATGTAGCGGCGCTCGTAGCACCAGTTGCAATCGGCGCACTGCTTGATGGCCGGCCCGCCCAGGCGTTGGTGGTGTTCGGCGCGCAACTGGCGCATCTCGGGGCCATTCCAGAAGGCCGCGAAACCGCCCTGCTGCCAGTCGCCGAAGGTGAACTCGTCGCGGCCGTTGAGGTGGTCGCAAAAACCCAGGCGCCCACGGCTGTTGATGTAGAGGTATTGCCAGGGATGGATGCAGACCTTGTTCACGGCGTGGGGCTGGATGCTGGCCGCGGACAGCGCCGCCGACAGCTCGAGTTGCAGGTGGTGCCGGCGCTGCAGCTGGGCGAGCCGCGCCATCACCGTGGCGACCTTTTCGCTGTGGTACTCCAGGCGGTTGGGGTCGTCATCGGGCGCCCACAGCGGTTCGAACTTGAACCGGCGTACGCCCAGTTCCATACCCAGGGTGACGATGGCTTCCAGTTCGTCGAGGTTGCGCCCGCTGACGGTCACGCACAGGTAGAGTTTTTCCGCCGGGTCATGCCCGGCCTCGCGCTGGGCCTCGGTGAGCAGGCACAGGTTGCCCAGCACCTGCCGAAGGTCGGCGCCACCACGCAGTTCGCGAAACAGCGGCGCCGTGGCGGCATCGAACGAAACACCAACGGTGATGCCTTCATGCCCCAGGCGTTGCCACAGCTGCGGTTTGCGCACCACCGCGTTGGTGATCAGCTTGAGCTTGACCGGATAGCCCAGCGCCACGTCCAGGTAGTCGAGAAAGCCAGGCACGATGGTGCTTTCGCCCCATCCACGCAAGTCGACGAATTCGGCGCTGGGAAACAACGCGGCTGCCATTTCCTTGAACATCGGCAGCGGCAGGATATTGCCCTTGACCGGGCTGCAACGACACATCGGGCAGACCAGGTTACAGCGGTCCGTCAACTCGACGTAAATTGCTCGCGGTAGTTCGGCATGGGTCACCGGATCACTGCAGGCACTTTTAAGCTGAATAAACTGAACATTATCAGTCATGACCTGACGCCCCTACTTCCCTGTTTGTCCGTGGGACCAAGAATTTGACTATTCCCTAGCCTCGACGCCGAATACTTTCTGCCTGCCAGGCGCGCGGTGAAGTTCTACGATAGCACTGGATTTCAGCGGCGCAATATTTTTCGAACCCATGAAAAAACCTACTAAAACCCTGCCGACCAACGGCACAAGAAGGGGCTTTAAGCCCTGCTAAGCTGGGCATTCAGCGCGCCGTCAACGTGCAAACAAACTTCATGATGACTAGTGCTTTTTATATAACTCCAAGACAATAAGCTTATCGCCAAGGCAGGGAATCCGCCCAAGTAAAAACCGCCTAGGATGGCGCTTGCATTGTGAGCCAGTCGCACAATGAATCACGCCCCACATACACAGTTGTATATTGGGAGTCGCTCACCCTTGATTATTACCCGCACGCCTTATCGCATTTCTTTCTTTGGCGGTGGCACGGATTATCCTGCCTGGTACAAAACCCATGGCGGCGCAGTACTGTCCACCGCCATCGACAAGTATTGCTATATCAGCTGCCGCCACCTGCCACCGTTCTTCGAACATCGGTTCCGCATTGCCTATTCCCGAATCGAGAACGTGATGCACCCCCGCGAGATCGAACACCCTGCGGTGCGCGCGGTTTTGCAATACCTGGGCTGCGAGGACGGCCTGGAGATCCACGTCGACAGCGACCTGCCAGCCCGCTCGGGCATGGGCTCCAGTTCCGCCTTCACCGTCGGCCTGCTGCACGCGCTGAAGGCCCTGCAGGGCCACGCCATCGCCCGTGAAGCACTGGCCAGGCTGGCCCAGCATGTAGAACAGCAGGTCGTCGGTGAAAGCGTCGGCTCCCAGGACCAGATCGCCGCCGCGGTCGGCGGCTTCAACCGTATCGACTTCCTGCGCGGCGATGGCGGTTTCACCATCACCCCGGCCGATGTGCCAAGGCCTCGACTCGAGGCGCTGCAAGATCACTTGATGCTGTTCTTCACCGGGTTTTCCAGGATCGCGGCCAAAGTTGCCCAGTCGAAGATCGACAACCTGGGCAACCGTGTCGCTGAGCTCAACCGCCTCCATGCCATGGTCGACGAGGCACTCGCCATCCTCCAGGGCCCGGGCCCCTTGGAGGCCGTTGGTGAGTTGCTGCATTGCAGCTGGCTGCTCAAGAAGAACCTGTCGAACCAGGTCAGCAATCAAGACATCGATCACCTCTACAGCATTGCCCGGTCGGCGGGCGCCATTGGCGGCAAGCTGCTGGGGGCCGGCGGTGGCGGCTTCATGCTGCTGTTCGTCCAACCCGAGCGGCAAGCCCAGGTCCGCGAAAGCCTGCGCGACCTTGTCCATGTGCCCTTCCGGTTCGAGCAGTCCGGCAGCCAACTGATGCGCTACCAGCCCAGCGCCCCCTGATACAGGAGCGCAAGACATGTCCATACGTACCGCGGTGGTTCTGGCCGGAGGCCTGGGCACACGCTTGCGCAGCCTGGTCAGCGACGTACCCAAGCCGATGGCGCCCATCGCCGGCAGGCCGTTTCTGGAGTACCTGTTCGACTACTGGATCGACCAGGGCGTCGAGCGCTTCGTGCTCTCGGTCGGCTATCGCCACGAAGCGATCGTCGAGCACTTCGCTGGACGCTACCGGGGTGCCACGCTGCACTATGCGCGGGAGCCGCAGCCCTTGGGCACAGGTGGCGGGTTGCTGATGGCGCTCGAACACCTGACCCAGGCCGACGAGCACTTCCTGCTGCTCAATGGCGACACCTGGTTCGCCCTGGACCTGGCCAGGTTTGAGCAATTTGCCGAGCAGCATCACGCAGACTGCTGCCTGGCGCTTCATCGCAATGGGGAACCCCGGCGCTACACGGGCATCACCCTGGATGACAAGGGTCACGTCCTGGGCTTTGCCCATGCCAGTGCCGATGCGCGGGCATGGATCAATGGCGGGGTCTACTGGATGCGCCGGGCGTGCCTGGAGGCCCTCGCTCATCGCGCCGGGCAGGCGCTGTCATTGGAGCAACAGTTGCTGCCGCAGTGGCTGGACAGCGGGTTGAATGTACTGGGCTTCGTGGCGTCGGGGCGGTTTATCGACATCGGGGTGCCCCATGATTATCAGCGAGCGAGTGCGTTGATCAATGCGCCGCGTTAGGGGTGCTCGACGAAGGTTTTGCAGTGTTCTTGAGATCGAGCGCCGCCCGCGCGGCGCTCGGTCTTGAGAGCGCTGCAACGCTGTCGACTGGCACCTACACCATCAGAACGTCATTTCCTTGACATCATCCGGCACGATCAGCTTGCCGGCGGTCTTCTCGATGATTTCCTCGACACTCACCCCCGGTGCGGTCTCGCGCAGGATGAACGCGCCGTTGTCGATCTCCAGGTACGCCAGGTCGGTCAGCACCTTGCGGATGCAGCCGGCACCGGTCAGCGGCAGGCTGCAGCGCGGCAGCAACTTGGACTCGCCGTCTTTCGAGGCGTGGGTCATGGTGACGATGATGTTGTCGGCACCGGCCACCAGGTCCATGGCGCCGCCCATGCCCTTGACCAGCTTGCCGGGGATCATCCACGAGGCGATGTTGCCTTCCACGTCAACCTCGAAAGCACCCAGCACGGTGAGGTCGACGTGGCCGCCACGGATCATGGCGAAGGATTGCGCCGAGTCGAAGATCGACGCGCCGCGGCGGGCGGTCACGGTCTGCTTGCCGGCGTTGATCATGTCGGCGTCGAGGGTGCTTTCGGTGGGGAACTCGCCCATGCCCAGCAGGCCGTTTTCCGACTGCAGCATCACGTCCATGTCGGCAGGCACGTAGTTGGCCACCAAGGTGGGGATGCCGATCCCCAGGTTGACGTAGTAGCCGTCCTTCAGTTCACGGGCGACGCGTTGCGCCATTTGTTCGCGGGTCAATGCCATGGTCAGGATCTCTTTGTTGTTCTTGAGGGCGGCGCTCAGGCCTTGACGGTGCGCTTTTCGATGCGCTTCTCGAAGGTGCCGACAATGACCCGGTCGACATAGATGCCCGGGGTGTGGATCTCGCTGGGCAGCAACACGCCTGGCTCGACGATCTCCTCGACCTCGACCACGGTGATCTTGCCGGCGCTGGCGGCCAGGGGGTTGAAGTTCTGCGCGGTGTGGCGGTACACCACGTTGCCGTAGTGGTCGGCCTTCCAGCCCTTGACGATGGCGAAGTCGCCGGTGATCGACTCTTCGAGGATGTACTTGCGGCCCTTGAACTCGCGCACTTCCTTGCCTTCGGCGACTGGGGTGCCGTAGCCGGTGGCGGTGAAGAAAGCCGGAATGCCGGCGCCGCCGGCGCGCATCTTCTCGGCCAGGGTGCCTTGGGGGGTAAGCTCGACTTCCAGCTCGCCGCTGAGCAACTGGCGCTCGAACTCGGCGTTTTCGCCCACGTAGGAGGCGATCATCTTGCGGATCTGCCGGTCCTCGAGCAGCACGCCCAGGCCGAAGCCGTCGACGCCGCAGTTGTTGGAGACCACGGTCAGGCCCTTGACCCCGCGGCGCTTGATCTCGGCGATGAGGTTCTCGGGGATGCCGCACAGGCCGAAGCCACCGGCCAGCACCGTCATGTCGTCGGTCAGGCCAGCCAGGGCCTGTTCATAAGTTGCTACACGCTTGTCCAGTCCGGCCATGCTCAGTCGCCTTTTGTAGTTGTTGGAACCGTACGGTCATCTTCACTGTAGTCGACTGATTTGTTAATTTTGTTTTCGTCATCGATTGATAATTTTTTCAAAACAAAGGTCGAGCCTGTCATGAACGTCAAGCAGCTGCGTGCCTTCGTCACCGTGGCCAAGTACCAGAGTTTCGCCCAGGCCGGCGAGCACCTGCACGTGTCGCAACCGGCCCTGAGCCTGACCATCAAGGCCCTGGAGGACAACCTCGGCGGCGCCCTGCTCACCCGCACTACCCGCAGCGTCAGCCTGACGCCCGAGGGCGAGGTGCTGCTGCCCCTGGCCCGGCGCCTGCTGGCCGACTGGGACGACACCGAGGAGATGCTGCGCCAGCGCTTCACCCTGCAACTGGGCCGGGTGTCGGTGGCGGCCATGCCGGCGTTCGCTGGCAACCTGCTGCCGCAATCGCTGAAGGTGTTCCGCCAGCGTTATCCCAAGGTCAACGTCACCGTGCACGACGTGATCAACGAGCAGGTGCTGGAACTGGTGCGCCATCGCCGCGTCGAACTGGGCATTGGCTTTGAACCCGAAAGCAGCGAGGCACTGCGGTTCCACCCGTTGTACATGGACCGTTTCGTCGCCGTGGTGCCCGCCGACTCGCCACTGGCGCGCCAGCCGCAGGTGCGCTGGCAGGAACTGCTGGCCGAGGACTTCATCGCCCTGCAGCGGCCCTCGGCGGTGCGCTTGCTGCTCGAGCAGCACCTGGCCGCCGGCCATGGCAAGCTGGCGGTGGCCTTCGAGAGCCACCAGCTGGCGACCATCGGCCGCATGGTCGCCAGCGGCCTGGGCGTCAGCGCCGTGCCGGCCCTGTGCATCGAGCAGATGCAGCAGTTGGGCGCACGCTGCGTGCGGTTGGTCGAGCCCAGCGTCGAGCGGCGCATCGGCGTGATCGCCCTGAGCGATCACAATCTGTCGAAAGCCGCCGAGGCGCTGCTCGATGTCCTGCTTACCCATACCCACCCACAGGAGGTGATATGCGTTACCTGAATCTGGCGGGCAGCCGCGCTCCGCTCATTGGCCAGGGCACCTGGTACATGGGCGAGGACCCGGGGCGCCGGGCCGCCGAAGTGGCGGCCCTGCAACAAGGCATCGACCTGGGCCTGACGCTGATCGACACAGCAGAAATGTATGCCGAAGGTGGCGCCGAGCAGGTGGTCGGCCAGGCCATCGCCGGGCGCCGCGAGCAGGTGTTGCTGGTCAGCAAGGTCTACCCGCACAACGCCAGCCGGCGCGGTATGCCGGCCGCCTGCGAGCGCAGCCTGAAACGGCTGGGCACCGACTGCATCGACCTGTACCTGCTGCACTGGCGTGGGCAGTACCCGCTGGAGGAGACCGTGGAAGCCTTCGAGCGGTTGATCGAGCAAGGCAAGATCCGCCATTGGGGCGTGTCTAACTTCGACCTGGACGACCTGCGCGAGCTGAACAACACCGCCTGCGCCAGCAACCAGGTGCTGTACAACCCGGCCGAACGCGGCATCGAGTTCGACCTGCTGCCCTGGAGCCGCGCGCAGCAGTTGCCCACCATGGCCTACTGCCCGCTGGCCCAGGCCGGGCGCTTGTTGCGCCATCCGCTGCTGGCCCAGATTGGCGAACGCCATGGCGCCACGCCAGCCCAGGTGAGCCTGGCCTGGGTGACCCGCGGCGAGGGTGTGATCGCGATTCCCAAGGCGGTGAGCCCGGACCACGTGCGCCTGAACGCACAAGCCGCCGAGCTGGTGCTGAGCGAGGAAGATCTACGGGCCATCGACCAGGCGTTCGCGCCCCCGACCCGCAAGCAGCGCCTGGCGATGGTCTGAGCCCACCTGTAGGCGCCAGCCTTGCTGGCGAACCAAGCGCTGTGGTGGCTGGGCCTTCGTCTCAGGTTTTTTCGTGCAGGGCCTAATGAAAATCCCGACTACGCACATCCAGCCCATGCAATAACGGGCTGATGTCCTCCAGCCGCCGGGCAATCAGGTGCCGCACGCCCTTCTCCTGCTCCAGCCGCCCGCTGACCTTGAGCAACTGTGCCCCCACCAGCGCCCGCCGTTGCCGCTCGGCCAGGTCGCGCCAGACCACCACGTTGACCATCCCGTGTTCATCTTCGAGGGTGACGAAGGTCACGCCGCTGGCGGTTTGCGGGCGCTGGCGGCCGACCACGATACCGGCCACCGCCACGCTGTCGCCATGCGCGACGCCCGCCAGCTCATGGCAGCTGCGGCAACCCAGCGCCCGCAGGCGCGGGCGCAGCAGCGTCAAGGGATGCGGCCCCAGGGTCGTGCCCAGCGTGTGATAGTCGGCCACCAGGTCCTCGCCCAGCGTCGGCACAGGCAATTCAACCGAGGCTTCCGGCGCCGCCTCGAGCTGGGCGAACAACGGCAACTGTGCCTGCACCGCTGCCACTTGCCAACGCGCCTGGTGCCGGTCGCGGGCCAGGGCGCGCAGGGCTCCGGCGTCCGCCAGCCGCGCCCTGGCCCTGGCATCCAGCCCGGCCCGCAGGCACAAGTCTTCGACATCGCGCCAGGGCCGCTGCGTGCGTGCCTGTTCCAGGCGCCTGGCATCCGCCTCGTTGAAACCACGGATCTGACGCAGCCCCAGGCGAATCGCCAGGACGCCCTCGCCCACGGGCTCCAGGGTGCAATCCCAGGCGCTGTGGAACACATCCACCGGGCGCACCTCGACGCCCTGGCGACGCACGTCCTGAAGCAACTGGTCAGGGCTGTAGAAGCCCATCGGCCAGCTGTTGACCAGGGCGCAGGTGAAGATCGCCGGCTCATGGCACTTGAGCCAACTGCTGGCATAGCACAGCAAGGCGAAGCTGGCCGCGTGGGACTCGGGGAAGCCATAGCTGCCAAAGCCCTTGATCTGCTCGAAGATGCGCTCGGCGAAGGCCCGTTCGTAGCCATTGCGCAACATGCCGTCGATCAGCCGCGCCCGGTGTGGCTCCAGGCCGCCATGACGCTTCCAGGCCGCCATGCTGCGGCGCAGCTGGTCGGCCTCGCCGGGGCTGTAGTCGGCGGCGACCATGGCCAGCTCCATGACCTGCTCCTGGAACAGCGGCACGCCCAGGGTGCGTTCGAACACGGCCTTGAGCTGTTCCGAGGGGTAGGTGACCGGTTCCTGTTTCAGCCGCCGGCGCAGGTACGGGTGGACCATGTCGCCCTGGATCGGCCCGGGGCGCACGATCGCCACCTCGATCACCAGGTCGTAGAATTTTTCCGGTTTCAACCGCGGCAACATGGCCATCTGCGCCCGTGACTCGATCTGGAACACGCCCATGGTCTCGGCGCGGCCGATCATCGCGTAGGTGGCCGGGTCTTCCTTGGGCAGCGTCGCCAAGCGGTAGTGCTGCCCGCGGTGCAGGGCCATCAGGTCGAAGCAGCGGCGCAGCGCGCTGAGCATGCCCAGGGCCAAAACATCGACCTTGAGCAGGCCGACCATGTCCAGGTCGTCCTTGTCCCACTGGATCACCGTGCGCTCGGCCATGGCCGCGTTTTCCACCGGCACCAGCTGGTCCAGGGGCTGTTCGGAAATGACGAAGCCGCCCGGATGTTGCGACAGGTGCCGGGGGAAGCCGATCAGTTCGCCTGCCAGCACCAGGATGCGCCGCAACGACGGGCTCTGCGCGTCGAACCCGGCCTCGGCCAGGCGCTCGGCATCCGGGATCCGGTCACTCCAGCGCCCGCAGCACTTGGCCAGGGCATCCACCTGGTCGCTCGGCAGCCCCAGCACCCGCGCCACATCGCGCACCGCCCCCGCGGCGTGGTAGCTGCTGACCACCGCCGTCAATGCCGCACGGTGCCGGCCGTAGCGCCGGAAGACGTACTGGATGACTTCCTCGCGCCGGTCATGTTCGAAATCCACGTCGATATCCGGTGGCTCGTTGCGCTCGCGGGACAAGAAGCGCTCGAACAGCAGCCGATGCTCCATCGGGTCGAGTTCGGTGATGCCCAGCACGAAGCACACCACCGAGTTGGCCGCCGAACCGCGGCCCTGGCACAGGATGCGCTGGCCACGGGCGAAGGCGACGATATCGTGGACGGTAAGGAAGTAGCTCTCGTAGCCCAGTTCCTCGATCAGCGCCAACTCCCTGTCCAGCACCTCGCGCACCTTGGCGCTCGGCCCCTGCGGCCAGCGCTCGGGCAGGCCGCGCTCGCACAGCGCGCGCAACCAGCTGGCCGGGCTCTGGCCCGCGGGCACCAGCTCGCGGGGGTACTGGTACTGCAGCTCGGCCAGGTCGAAGCGGCAGCGCTCGGCGAGCAGCAGGGTCTGCGCCAGCAGGTCCGCCGGGTACAGCTCGCGCAACTGCTCGAGGGTACGCAGGTGGCGCTCGCCATTGGCGAACAGGAAGCGACCGGCCTCGGCCACCGGGCAATGCGCACGGATGGCGCTCATGCAATCCTGCAACGCGCGCCGGCCACGCGCATGCATGTGCACGTCGCCACAGGCCACCAGCGGTATGCCCGTGCGCAGGCCCAGGGCGCGCAGCGCGGCCAGGCGCCCCTCATCGTCGACACCGCGATGCAGGTGCACCGCCAGCCACAGGCGTTCAACGAACAGCGTTTGCAGCCAGGCCGCGTCGCCGCCCTCCGCCGCCGCGACCCACAACGCCAGCAACCCTTGGTGATGGGCCTCGAGGTCCTCGGCAAGCAGCTGGTAAGCGCCCTTCTCGGCCCGTCGCCGCGCCCGGGTGATCAACGCGCAGAGGTTCTGGTAACCCGTGAGATCCTGCACCAGCAGGACCAGCTTCGGCCCATGATGCACCTGCACCTCGCTACCGATGATCAGGGCGAGCCCATGCTGCTTGGCCGCCTGCCAGGCACGGACAATACCCGCCAAGGAGCATTCATCGGTGATCGCCAGGGCCTGGTAGCCCTGCTCGCGGGCTCGGCGAAACAGCTCGTCGGCGCTGGAAGCGCCGCGCTGGAAGCTGAAGTTCGACAGGCAATGCAGCTCCGCGTAGCCCGGCGCCTTCATGCGAACCAGCCTTGCAACCACAACGACCCGGGCGCCGCCAGGTCGCGGTAGGCCCAGCCACGCAGGCCATCGCGGGTTTCGACACGGTAGTAGTCGCGCCGCACATCGCCGCCGTCCCACCAGCCGGACTCGATGCGCTCGGCCGGCCCCAGCCACTGCAGCCCAGCCTCGCAGAGCAGCTGGGGCGTGGGCAGCAACCAGCCGGGGCGACTGCCGGGGGCCAGCAGCAGGCGCCCCTGGGCACCCTGCTGCGCCGCTTGCCAGGCGCATTCGGGGCGATGATCGGCTTCGGCGCGCAGGCCGCTGACCGCGTCATCGCCCAGCCGCGCGCGCAGGCGTTCGCGCAGTTGCTCCCAAGGCTGTGCCTGCTGGGCCCGGGCCTCGAACAAGGCCTGGTGCTGGGGCACGAAGGGAGGCAGGTCGGCGGCCAGCAGGCGCAGGTTGCGCACCGCTGCCGGAATGCGCAACGGCTCCAGGCGCCCCCGGGCCAGTTCGAACAGCATCGCGGCGTCACGCTCGGCGGCCAGCAGGCCGACCTTGAGCACGGTGTCTGGCCCTTGGGCATGCTCAAGGTGCAGTTCGAAACGCTGCACACCGCAATCGCGCCCGCCAAGGAACGCCGCCAGGTCGTTGATCAGGCGGCGCAAGGGGAACAGCAACGCCTGGTGCGACTCGACGTCGAAGTTCAGCTCCAGGCGCGCCTCGAAGCGGTCGGGGGGCTGGTAGAAATCCAGGCCCAGGGTGCGCAGGCCAAGCAACTGATCCAGGTGCAACTGCACCTGGGCACTGAAGCGCCTGGCCAAGGCCTCGCGCGGCAGGGCCAAGACCTGCCCGAGCCGACGCAGGCCCATGCGGGCGAACGCCTCGGCCGCCTCCGCCGGCAAGCCGACCCGCGCCACCGGCATGTTCAGCAAGGCGTCGCGCGTGCGCTGTGGGCAGGTCAAGGCCAGGCCGTCATGCCCATTGGCGAGCATCCGCGCCGCCACCGGGTTGCTGGCCACGACGATGCGCTGGCGCAGCCCCAGCTCGGCCAGTTCCTGGCGCAGGCGTGCCTCGAACAAGGGCCACGGGCCGAACAGCTGCAGGCTCGACCCCACCTCCAGCAACAAGGCCCGCGGGTAATGCAGGCTGACCTGCGCACTGAAGCGATAGGCCCAGGCGGCGAGCAACTGCTGGAGCTGCTCGAGGCGCGCCGGCTCGACCTCGACACAGCTGAAGCCATCGGCCAGGGCGCGGGCAGCCGTCAGCGTCTGCCCGGCGCGCAGGCCCAGGGCCCGTGCCGGCTCATTGACGGCCTGGAGTACACGGCGCTGGGTCGGTCCGCCGATCAGTGCCAGCGGCGTATCAGGGTCGTCACGCTCACGCAGGACGGTGTCCAGCGCCAGCTGGGGAAGCAGGATGCAGGCCCAGAGCATGATCCATCACCCCCGCCCCGGACAGGCGATCGGCGCCGCCGGTGGCAGGCCGCCCCGGCACTTGAGCACGCGCCATTGTGCCGGCCGGGTGTCGATGGCGATGCGCAGGGCCGCAGGCGACGGGTTGTGCGCGGCCTGCTGCCCGCGGCAGGCAAAGGCCAGGGCCTCGCCGGTCTCCGCCGCGACTTGCAGGCGCCGCAGCGCGCGGTCGTCGGCGCGCTCCGGCCAACACAACACCGCCGCGCAGCTGCCCGAACGCAGGCATTGCTCCGCCGCCCACAAACTGTCGCTGCCCTGGGCCGCGACCTGCACCAGCCTGGCCAGGTCCACCCCCGCCGCCTGCCAGGCCGGGGCATAGGGAATGAAGGGTGGCGCCACCAGCACCACCCGCTCACCCGCCGTCGTCAGCCGCGCCAGCGTCGGCCACAGCAACTGCAGCTCGCCACTGCCCGGGCTGGCCAGCAGCAGTTCGCTGAGCGCCGCGGCCGGCCAGCCACCATCGGGCAGCCGCGCATCGAGGGCGGCATGGCCGCTGGGCTGCAAGGCCTGCGGGCGCGCCTGGGCTTGCCGCCCGCGCCAGACCTGGCGCTGGTCGAGCAAGCGCTCGAGGTCGACCACCGCGCCCATCAATCGCGCCTCAGCAGGCCGCAGAACACGCCCTCGATGAACAACTCGCGCTCCGGACCGACGTCAATCGGCGCATAGGCGGGGTTGCGCGGCAACAGGCGATAGCCGTCACGGGTGCGTTGCAAGCGCTTGATGGTCACCTCGCCATCGAGCCGGGCGACCACGATCTGCCCATCGCGGGCCTCACCCTGCTGGCGAATGCCGACCAGGTCGCCGTCGAAGATGCCGTCGTCGATCATCGAATCGCCACGCACCTTGAGCAGGTAGTCCGGGGTGCGGCGGAACAGGCTGGGGTCGAGCAGCAGTTGCTCGTGGATGCCGAGGTCCGGGCCGATGGGGGCACCCGCGGCGACCTGGCCGAGCACGGGCACCTCGAGGATTTCCGGGCGGCGCAAGGGTTCGGCCAGGCGGATGCCCCGTGCCTGGTTGGGGGTGACGTCGATGAAACCGGCCTGGTGCAGGGCGGTGATGTGTTTGCGCGCCACGCTGCGCGAGGCGAAACCGAAGCGCTCGGCGATGTCGGCCAGCGACGGCGGCTGGCCTTGATCGGTGATGCGCTCGCGGATGAACGCGAGGATGGCGCGGCGTTTGGGGGTCAGATTGTCCATGGAGCACATTTGTACTCTTTTCGGGTAACGCTGAACAGCCCCCTTCGTCGCAAGCTGTGGCGTGATCAAAACGGACAAGACCCAAAAGCGCTAAGTCAAAAACCCAAATCGACCCTGCCGCACATCCCCCAAGCACGAGTTCCAGGCCGCCCACCGCCATCGAACCGATGCCCCCTTACGAGGACATCCTCACCCTCTGGCAGCGCACTCAGGCCAGGCGGGGGAACAAGCGCAAGGCGTTTTCCCGATTGACAGCCAGGCGTTGCTGCTCGGTGAAACCGAAGGTATCCAGCAGCCCGGTGAAGTGACTCGAGCGCGCCTTGTTGGCATAGGGCCAGTCGCTGCCGAAGGTGATGTTCTGCGGATTGGCGAATGCCAGCAGCGCAGGCAAGGCATAAGGACTACTGGACAGCGCGGTATCGAAGTAGAACTTGCGAAGCCGCAGGATACCTCGCTCGGTGCTCCCGTCGTCCGAGCAGACACGGGCCATGCGCTCGGCGGCATAGGGAAGGAACCCGCCTGCATGGGAAAGGATGATCTTCAGTTCTGGGTAGCGTTCCAGGCACCCCTTCTTGGCCAGGTTAAGGGCCGCACGCGTGGTATCCAGGAGAAAGTCCGCAGCATAGGGTGGAATCCCGTCGACGGGCTCGGCCGGCAGCTCCGAAGGGTGGACGAACACGGTGGCACGGTGTCGGTTCAATACCTCCATGAGAGGATCCCACTCGGGCGCCCCGAGGTAGGTACCCCGAACGTTTGCCAGCAAGATGACGCCGTCAGCTTTCAACGTGGTCAGGGCGTACTCGGCCTGCTCGACGGCGCCCGCAACATCAGGCAGCGTCAACGTTGCGAAGAAGCCAAACCGCCCGGGATGCTTGTCGACGACCTCGGCGCAGAACTCGTTGACCTCCTTGGCTTTCACGCGTGCTTCTGCATCATTGCCAAGGTGCACGCCTGGCGTGGACACCGACAGGATGCCGGTGGCGATACCGTTGCTGTCCATCAGGTCCAGGGCGCCCTCGACACTCCAGGTTGGGATGGGCAAGCCGCCGGCGGTAATACCTCGGGACTCGAGCCACTTTCCATAAAAAGGTGGAACGACATGCTGATGGGTATCGATGCGGCGGGCCTCTTTTGACGCGCGGCCACCTGCAGACTTGCTGCTTTCGGATGCACGGGCATCGCTTGGGGCCAAGCCAGATACCGCTGCGACGGTTGCGGCGGTAGCCATGGATTGGAGGACTTGTCTGCGATTCATGCTGCGTGCCTTTTTCGAGATGGATGAGCAAATGCAAGCCACCGAACAATCGACGCTGCCCCTGGCAGTCATGTCGCGCCCCATCCAGTGAGCTAGGTCAGCCTGTGCGACCCGATCAAAGCGCGAGCCGCTCGGACCTGGCCGGCACAAGTGTTGGCTTGGTATTCGCTGAGTATAAGAATCGCGCCGATTGTCCTACAATGAAAAACCGCGTCGCTGTGCACTGGATGCACATCATTATTTTTAAAGAGGTTTTCATGAATATTGATCGAGGCTCCGACTACAAGACGGTGCGCGGACTGAGCCGTGGCCTGGCATTGCTCAATGCCTTGAACCGGCTGGACGGCGGCGCCAGCCCGACCCGACTGGCCGAGATTACCGGGCTCCACCGGACCACCGTCCGGCGCCTGCTGGAAACACTGCAGGACGAAGGCTATGTACGCCGCAGCGAGTCCGACGACAGTTTTCGCCTAGCCCTCAAAGTGCGCGAATTGAGTGAAGGTTTTCGCGATGAGCAGTGGATCAGCGCCATCGCCGCACCGCTGCTGGCGGAGCTTCTACAGGAAGTGGTATGGCCGACTGACATCTGTACCTTGGATGTGGATGCGATGGTGGTACGCGAGACCACTCACCGCTTCAGCCGCCTTTCATTTCACCGTTCCATGATCGGACGCCGCCTGCCTCTTCTGCAAACGGCAACTGGGCTCACCTACCTCGCCTTCTGCAGCGACGCCGAGCGTGAACAGATCCTCACCCTCTTGGCGGGGCGTGAGGATAAAGCATTTCACTTGGCGCGAAATGTGGCGCAACTTGACAACGTCTTGCGCAAAGTCAGGCATCTTGGCTATGGGGAAAATTTCATGGCTTGGAACTACGAAGAAAAAATCGCCTCCATTGCCGTTCCTGTCTTCTCCGGGCAGCGCTTGCTGGGCTGTTTGAATCTGGTGTATGTGGCCAAAGCGATGTCAATCGAGCAGGCTGCACACCGCTATTTAGGCGCCTTGCAACATACAGCGAAGCTGATTCAAGAAAAGCTCGAAGCATCCTTATAGTTGGAGCCCGGCGACGGATCAGGCAATGGTCGTCATTGCCTGATGGTCATGCATTGCAAGGGGGATTACCTTGGCCTGCGGCGCTGAATATCCGGCCAATCGATTCTGTGTAGCCGTCGCCAATCCGGTCAGCAGCACCCCCTCACACAGAACCCATGCCATCTACCAGAGCTTGATCGTGTAATCCACGTTGACTCGCAATTCGTTGTCATCTCGGTGCGAAGCGCCGGCAAGGAAATCATTGCGATACCAGGCATGGCGCAAACGCAGCACCAGACCTTTGAAGCTACCTTGCTGGACGACGTATGACAGTTCGATATCCTTCTCACTTTCGCTCAGCCCGCCCCCGCCAAATTTCGGCAGTTCAATATTGTCACCGTGCACATAACGCAGCATGCCCTTAAGCCCTGGCACACCCAAGCCAGCAAAGTCCTGATCGAACCTGGCCTGCCAACTGCGCTCCTTGGGGTTGAGGAACTCCGAACTCAGCGTGCCCTCGGTAATTACCAGCGGCTCGGTGCCGTACAGGTAAGGCATCGCGGTATCACCCGCCAGGCGCATGTAACCGATGCCAAGGCTGTGACTGCCCCACGCGTACGTGAGCATTAGTGCAGTATTGCGGTTGTCGACCGGTCCGGCCTTGGCAGCGCCCTCTTCTGCGGTGACGAATAGGCGCAAGTCACTTTTGAGCCGGCCTGGCCCCAGTGGGCGGTTGTCGATGAAACCAAGAAAGTCCTTGCGGTAAAGCTCATCCAGAGCTGCATGGTAGTAGCGCAGCGTCAACGCCTCGGACCAGGCGTAATCACCGCCCAGGAAAGTGAAGCGATCAGAGGTGGCAGCGCCATTGAAGCGCCCGTTGGGTGCGGCGACGCTCATTTTCTGATAATCGCTGGAATCACGCAGGTTGATGCGGTCGAGCCAGCCTGCGTGAAGGGCCAGGCGCTCGATATCGCTGGAACGCAGGTAGGCGCCACGGAATGTTTGCGGCAACAAGCGAGCCGGGCTGGCGAAGGCAATCGGCAGGAAAGTGCTGATAGTGCCCCCTTGCAGTTCTGTATGCGAGATACGCAGTTTGCCGGTCAGCCCTAACTCGGAATAGTCGTCGGCAGGTTCGCGAGTGCTGCGATCAAATGGCAGAAGACCGGTGCCGGCGCGGTCGGCTGACGAATCCAGCTTCACGCCCAGCATGCCCTTGGCATCCAGGCCAAAGCCGACCGGCCCTTCGGTGAATCCGGAACTGACGTTGAGGATGAAGCCCTGGGCCCATTCGCGGGCAGCAGCCTGTGGCGTGGTACCCAGGTAGTTACGATCAAAATAAAAATTGCGCAACACCAGATCGGCGTGGCTGTCTTCGATGAAGCCTGCAGCCTGGGCAGCGCTGCTGCAGAGCAGGCCAACGGCCAGGAACATTCCAAGGACCTTGTGCATGGTCACTTCACTTTCTTGTAGTTATAGGAAGTCCTGCCGCAGGCGCAGCAGGAGGCACGTAAGGTTGAACAGCGTGTGGGATCAGCCGGGCCGGCGGCCGATCAAGCGGAACAGCGCCAGCGCAGCGATCACCACGCCCGGCGCCGATGCCAGCAGCACACCGGCGGAACCGGCGCCAAAGGCGAGCATCTGGCCCGCCACCAGCGGCCCGCTCATCGCCCCCAGGCGCCCGACCGCCACCGCCGCGCCAACACCGGTGGCGCGCACGCGCACGGGATAGAAGTGCGGCGCCAAGGCATACAGCACGCCCTGGCCACCGGTGGCGAAGAAACCAGCGAAGAAGCCGGCGACAAGCATTGCCGGCAGCGCGCTGGCTAGCCCCAGCCCCGCCAGGGCGGCGAGGATCCCCACGTAGACCAGGGCTGCTGTGACCCCCGCGGGCAGGCGCTCGAGCACCTGGCCCAGGGCCAGGGTGCCGATGGCAGCGCCGATCTGCAGGGCGAACATCACCCAGCTGGCGTCATGGCTGCTGAAACCCTGGCCGACCAGCAGGCTCGGCAGCCAGTTGATCAGGATGTACACCACCATCAAGGTGAAGAAGTAGCTCAGCCACAGTAGCCAGGTCGCCCCCTGGCCGAACAGCTCGCGACGCAGGTTCGGCGTGGCCTCGGCCTGGGCTGTGGCACGGAACTGGCCCGACTCGGGCAGGTACGCCGCCAGCAGCGGCAGGATCAGCAGCGGCCCAGCGCCACCGACATGAAACACCCGTTGCCACTCGCCGCTGTAGCCGGCAATGCCGATGCCGGCGGCGATCGCCGCGCCCAGAGGCACACCGCAGTACATCAGGCTGACTGCACTGCCGCGCAGGCGCTGGCCGGCAGCCTCGCTGCACAAGGCGATCAAGTTGGGCAGTGCGGCGCCCAGCCCGATACCGGTGAACAGCCGCGCCAGAAGCAAGCTGGGCAAGTGCCAGGCATGGGCGGTGGCCAGCGAGAACACGCCGAACAGCGCCACCGAGCCGATCAGGATGCGCTTGCGGCCGAAACGGTCGGCCAGCCAGCCACCGACCAGGGCGCCGGGCAGCAGGCCGAGAATGCCGGCGCTGAACACCCAACCCATTTGCATCTTGTCCAGGGCGAAGGCATTGGCCATGCCCGGCGCGGCAATACCGGCGGCCTGCAGGTCAAGGCCTTCGAGCAGGGCGACGAGGAAACACAGGCCGATGGTCAGGGCCATGCGAGGCGGGTTATTGGCAGAAGTCATGAATCACCCATTTTGTTTTTGTGTTGGGTTTTGATGGGGCGCTGTGCGCCCCAATCGCCGGCAAGCCGGCGTGTAAAGACGATCGGCAATGGCGTCAGCGCTTAAGCAAGTCCAGGGCCACATCCACGATCATGTCTTCCTGACCACCCACCATCCTGCGCTTGCCCAGTTCGACGAGTATGTCCACCGCCTTGATGCCATACCGGGCAGCTGCCACTTCGGCATGGCGCAGGAAGCTCGAGTAGACCCCGGCATAACCCAGCGCCAGGGTTTCGCGGTCCACGCGTACCGGGCGGTCCTGCAGCGGTCGCACCAGGTCGTCGGCCGCATCCATCAGCGCGTAGAGGTCGGTGCCATGGTTCCAGCCGAGCTTGTCGGCCGCGGCGATGAACACCTCCAGCGGTGCATTACCGGCACCTGCGCCCATACCGGCGAGGCTGGCGTCGATGCGGTCACAGCCCTCCTCCACCGCGGCAATGGAGTTGGCCACGCCCAAGCTGAGGTTGTGGTGGGCATGGATACCGGTCGACGTCGCTGGGTCGAGCACGGCCTTGACCGCACGCAAGCGCGCACGGATGTCATCCATGTTCATCGCCCCGCCCGAGTCCACCACATAGATGCAGGTGGCGCCGTAGCCCTCCATCAATTTGGCCTGTTGCGCCAGCCCTTCGGGCGTCTGCATATGGCTCATCATCAGGAAGCCAACGGTGTCCATGCCCAGTTCGCGGGCATATTCGATGTGCTGGCGCGAAACATCTGCCTCGGTGCAGTGGGTGGCCACGCGGACGATGCGGGCACCGGCGTCGTAGGCGTTCTTCAGGTCATGGAGGGTGCCGATCCCTGGCAGCAGCAGCGTGGCGATCTTGGCGTGGTTGACCGCGTCGGCCGCTGCTTCGATCCATTCAAGGTCGGTGTGGGCAGCGAAACCGTAGTTGAAACTGGAACCCTGCAGGCCATCGCCATGGGCCACTTCGATCGAGTCGACCTTGGCCCGGTCGAGGGCGCCGGCAATGGCACGCACGTCGTCCAGCGAATACTGATGGCGGATGGCATGCATGCCATCGCGCAGGGTCACGTCACTGATATACAGCTTTTTGCCGTTCATACCGGGGCTCCCATCGCCAGGGCCATGCGCTCGGCGGTAGCCAGCGCGGCGGAAGTCATGATGTCGAGGTTGCCGGCGTAGGCCGGCAGGTAGTGGGCGGCGCCTTCGACCTCTAGGAACACCGAGGTCTTGAGGCCGCTGAAGGTCCCCTGCCCTGGCAGTTTCAGGTCGCGCACGTTTTCAAACTGCACCTGCTGCTTGAGCCGGTAGCCCGGCACGTAGGCCTGCACCGCAGCGGCCATCTCTTCGATGCTCGCCGCCACCTGCTGCTGATCGGCGGCCTCGCTGAGCACGTACACGGTGTCGCGCATCATCAGCGGCGGCTCGGCCGGGTTCATGATGATGATCGCCTTGCCCTTGGCGGCACCGCCGATCACTTCGATGGCCTTGCTGGTGGTCTCGGTGAATTCGTCGATGTTGGCGCGGGTGCCGGGGCCGGCGGACTTGCTGGCAATCGAGGCGATGATCTCGGCGTAGTGCACCTTGGCCACCCGCGATACCGCCGCGACCATGGGGATGGTCGCCTGGCCACCGCAGGTGACCATGTTGACGTTGCTCGCCTGCAGGTGCTGCTCCAGGTTGACCACCGGCACGCAGTACGGGCCGATGGCCGCCGGGGTCAAGTCGATCATGCGCAGGTCGGCCTTGTGCTGGCGCAGGAAGGCATCGTTCTTCACATGGGCACCGGCGCTGGTGGCGTCGAAGACGAAATCGATGTCCTTGAACGCCGGCAGGCGAGTCAGGCCCTCCACCCCTTCATGGGTGGTGGCCACGCCCAGGCGGGCAGCGCGGGCCAGGCCATCGGAGGCCGGGTCGATGCCGACCATCGCCGCCATTTCCAAGTGCTGGGCGTTGCGCAGGATCTTGATCATCAGGTCGGTGCCGATGTTGCCGGAACCGATGATGGCGACTTTACGTTTATGGCTCATGGGACTCTCCGTCATTCGCCGCTGAAGGTCACGCCGACGCGGCCCAGGCCGTCGATCTCGGCTTCGAAATGGTCGCCCGGGGCCACCGCCACCATCGGCCCGAGGGCACCGGTGAGGATGATGTCGCCCGCCCGCAGCGGCTCGCCCAGACGGGCCATGGTGCGGGCCAGCCATACCGCCGCATTCAGCGGGTGGCCCAGGCACTCGGCGCCACTGCCGCTGGAGGCCAGCTCGCCATTGCGGGTCATGCGCATGGCTGCGCCACGTAGGTCGAGGTCGTGCAACTGGCGCGCCGGGCCACCCAGCACGAAGCAGCCACTGGAGGCGTTATCGGCCACGGTGTCAGCGAAACGGATGTTCCAGTCCTGGATACGACTGCCGACGATTTCCAGCGCCGGCAGCACATGGCCGGTGGCGGCGATCACATCGGCGCAGGTGGTCTGCGCGCTGGGCAGGTCGTGGGCCAGTACCAAGGCGATCTCAGCCTCTATCTTCGGCTGCATGACGCTGGCGAAGGGCACGCTTTGGTTGTCGCCGTAGCACATGTCGGCGAACAGGCTGCCGAAGTCGGGTTGGTCGACACCAAGCTGGGCCTGCACCTTGGGGTTGGTCAGGCCGATCTTGCGGCCGACCAGGCGGCGGCCGGCGGCCAGGCCATGGGCGACGTTCAGGCGCTGGATGGCGTACGCGGCCTCGGCGTTTTCCGCGCCGATGGCATCGCGCAACGGGGCGATGGCCTCGCCCTGTTGCTGGGCGCGGCGCAGATCGGCGGCCAGCCGCTCGAGGGTTTGCGAATCGATGGTCATGGGATGTACCTCAAATCAGTGCTGGAGGAAGTCCAGCACCAGGCGGTTGAAGGTGTCGGCGTGCTCCCACTGGGCCCAGTGGCCGCAGTTGTTGAACACGTGCAGTTCGGCGTCGGCAATGCCGGCGATCAGGCGCAGGCCGACGTCCATTGGCACGAAGCGGTCGTTGCGCCCCCAGACCACCAGGGTGCGGGCCTTGATTTCGCCCAAGCGTGGGCCGAAGTCGGGGAACTGCTTGGGGTTGGCGGCCAGGCTGGCGACGAAATTGTCGAGGTGGTCGCGGCGGCTGAGCATGTTGTCCAGGCGGGTCTGGAACAGCGCCTCGGTGAGGTCGCTGGGGTCGTAGACGAAGACGTTCATCATCTTCTTCAGGTTGTCGATGGTCGGCTCGCGGTACAGCGCGTTGATCAACTTGATGCCCTCGGTGGGCATCGGCACGAACGGGCTGGCGCCACCGGTGCCACCGCCCATCAGCACCAGTTTGCCGACCCGCTGCGGGTAGCTCAGGGCGAAGGCCACGGCGCTGTGGCCGCCCATGGAATTGCCGAGGATATGCACACGGTCAAGGCCGAGCACATCGAGCAAGCCCTTGAGCGCGGTGGCGTTGAGGTCCGAGCGCGAACCACGGCAGACGATCGGGTCGCTCTTGCTCCAGCCTGGGCAGTCCAGCAACACCACGCGGTAGCCGGCGGCCAGCAGCGGTTCGATGTTGCGGTTGAAGTTGGCCCAGCCACTGGCACCTGGGCCGGAGCCGTGCAGCATGACCACGGTCTCGGCGCCTTCGCCGAGGTCGTTGTAGTGCACCTGCAGGTCGAGCTCACCTTCGCGGATGTGGGCGAAACGGCTGCTGTCGGCTTCGTTGATGGCGATGCGGGTCATGATCGGTATCCTCCGTCGATCAGGTAAGGGAATGGGCGCTGAGCGAGCCGAAGCCGGCGATCCATTCGGGGATCGGCCGGTAGTAGCGCGCGCTGGCCTGGTAGTCGCCGAACGCGGCCAGCGCGGCGAAGGCCGCCACCCAGGTCTTGACCTCGTGGGTCGACTTGCCGGCCAGCGTCGACAGCTCGGCATTGGCCATGCCATCGAGCTCGACGAAGCGGCGTTGCTCCAGCAGGTCGAGAAAATGGTTGTCCCAGGCCGGGCTGAGCGGGTGCAGGCTGTGCTGGTCAAGCACGAAGCCTTCGGCCGCGCTGATCACCCGTTGCTGGCGGGCCTGGCGTTCGTTGGCCGGCAGGTCGCGACCACTGCCCATCAGGCGGTCGGCCATGCGCGCATCGACATGGGCCAGCTCCGGTACCGGCGGCTGGTGCGACAATCCTCCGGAACCAAGGAACAGCACGCGCTTGCCGGTGCTGCGGGCGAAACGGCCGATGGCCTCGCCAAGCAGGCGGGCGCGGGCGAAACTCGGCAGCGGTACCGCCACGCTGTTGATGAACACGGGGATCACCGGCTTGTGCGCCAGGCCGCCGAGCAGCAATTCCAACGGCTGGGCAAAACCGTGGTCGACCTGCATGCGGTAGGACACGGCGGCGTCCACACCTGCCTGCAGTACTGCATCGGCGCAGGCCTCGGCGATGTCACGCGGCACGTCCAGCGGGCCGGCGGCACTGTTGAAGTCACCGATGGCGGTGGCGCCCATGCCGATACAGAAGGCTGGCATCACATCGTAGAAAAAGCCGTTGTAGTGGTCCGGGGCGAACAGGACCACCAACTCTGGGTCGAACACGGCAATGCGCGTACGGGCGGCGCTGACCACCTCGTCCACTTCTGCCAGCACGGCTTGCGCCGGGTCGACGTACCCCACCAGCGGGGTGTGCGAGAGGCAATGCAGGTAGGCGCTCATCTCAGGCCACCTTCGCCGCCAGCGGCGCCTGCTGGGTGGCCTGAGGCGTGGCAGCCAACGCCTGCAACAGCGCATCGCTGGCCTGGCCGATGGTCTGCGGGATGGCCACGGCGCCGACGAAGCGGTCCGGGCGCAGCAGCGCGATGGACACCGGGAAGCGGCCGAACCACTCCTTGAGGCGACCACTGCAGTCGCCCACACGAATCACGCCGTCCGGCACTTCGCGCCCGGCCTGCAGTTGCACCTGCGGCAGCACCTGGATAAAGCACGCGCCCAACGCACGCCACGCCTGCACCTGCTCGGCACTCAGGCCCCAGAGCGGGTCGCTGCCCCAGGCGATGAAGGCGAAGTTGCTGCCGATCACATCGTCCAGCAGGCGCGTCTCACCCGCTTCGGTGACCACCTTGGGCTGGATGAACATGCGCCCGACCGGCGTGGCCTTGTTGTTCGGTTCGGCCACCAGTGCGCCCTTGGCGTATTGCGGCATGGGTTTGAAGCGCATTTCGAGGAAGTAGCGCTTGACCGCCGGCAGGTAGTTCAACGCCCACGACACGCCATCACGCAGGGTGCCCTGCCAGCGCTTGGGCGGCGCCAGCACGTGGCCGGCAAGCACCGACAGGTCGATCATCGCCTTGGCATGGTCGCGCCGTTCCTGCTCGTAGGTGTCGAGCAGCGCCTCGCCGGCCAGGCCCTTGGCCACCAGCGCCAGCTTCCAGCCAAGGTTGCTGGCATCGCGCATGCCGCTGTTGTAACCCTGGCCCTGCCACACTGGCATGATGTGTGCGGCGTCGCCGGCCAACAGCACGCGCTTGTCCCGGAACCGGCCGGCCAGGCGGGCGTTATGGGTGTACACACGCTTGCGGATCAGCTCGACCCGGTCCGGGTCCGGCAGCACCTTGGCCAGCAGCTTGCGCAGGTTCTCCGGCTGGCTCAGCTGGGCCTCGGTCTCGCCTGGCATCACCATGAACTCGAAACGGCGCACGCCGTGAGGCAACGCAGCCGACACGTACGGGCGCACCGGGTCGCAGCACAGGTACACGTTCGGCGTGCCCAGCGGGTCGTTGGCGATGTCGATGACGATCCACTGGTTGGGCGCGGTCTTGCCTTCGAAGGAAATATCCAGGCTGCGGCGGATCAGGCTGTTGCCGCCGTCACAGGCCACCAGGTAACGGGCACGCACGCTTTGCTGACGGCCTTCGGGGCCGTTCATGCGCAGGCTCACGCCCTGCTCGTCCTGCTGGAACTCGACTACATCGCGGGAGAACAGCGTGCGTACCTTGGCAAACCGCGCCAGGCCTTGGTACAGCACAGCATCCACCTGGGGCTGGATGAACGCATTGCGCCGCGACCAGCCGAACTCGTCGGTCATCGGCTGGATGTCGGCGAAGCAGCGGCCCTTGGGCGTCAGGAAGCGCATGGCGTGCCATGGCGTGGTGTGCGGCAGCACCTGCTCGACCAGGCCGATGGCCTGCACGGTGCGCAGCGACTCGTCGTCGATGCCGATGGCGCGAGGGTAGTCGATCAGTTGGTCGAGCTTCTCGATCTGCAGCACCTGCACGCCGGCCTGGCCCAGGTAATTGGCGATCGCCAGCCCGACCGGGCCGGCACCGATGACCACCACGTCAGCGGTGTAGTCGGCCTGAAGATGATCTGGATGTGACGTGTTCATTGTTGTAATCCTCGACACCGCCCAACGGCGCGCCCGGTAATTCCAGGCAAGCCGCTACCGTTCTCGCGCAGGCAGGCGCAAGGCAGTTGAGTGGGCGTTTTGGCTGGTACGGGTGTTAGCGCATCGACGCTACGCTTAGGTGTTGGAAGGTGCAGGCAACGGGTAAGGACGGCAGGCAGGCATGGCGCATGGTGTGTTCCCCTGTCAGGGCATTTGTAGTTGTTGCAGCGAGTATAGAAATGGCGCTGCCAGCTCGACAATGAAAAACCACCCTATCGTGCACTAAGTGCACATCACTGTTTTAATTGAAAATAATCATCTAAAAGCCGGCCGCGAGCGCCACCTCAAACCGCGCGAGAGGGTTGAGGCGCAACAGCGCAGCGCGGCCGGTATCGATCCACTTGTCCAGGGCAATTTTCTTGTGCAGCAAGACTGAATCAGAAGCTGTAGTTCAACTGCAGGCCCAGGCCATTGACCGTATTCTGGTAGGTGGCGCTGTAACCTGGACGCAGGCCACCCTGTGACGTGGCCTGGGAGACCTTTACCGGGTCTTCGTGGATGTAGCCGTAAGCCAGATCCAGTGAGGCCTGATCGGTCATTTGCCAGTTCAGGCCCAGGGTGAAGATCTTGCGGTCCCCGGTCGGCGCGCGGGTGGAGCTGTACTGATTCGGCATAGGGGTCGGCTCATAGGCGATGCCTGCACGCACCTTCCATGCTGTGTTCAGGCGATAGGCCATGCCCGTGGAGAACGACCAGGTATCCCGCCACTTCAGCGTCTCGACGATCGTGCCAAAGTCGGCGTAGGCCCGTGGTACACCGGAGTTCAGCACCCGCAGCTCCTGCACCTGGCTCCAGCGACTCCACAGCGCGCCGGCGGAAACATCCAGGCGATCGTTGATCCGCCAGGTTGCCGAGGCATCGATGGATTCCGGCGTGGTGAATTCCAGGCTCGCATCATATTTGCCGTTGAGGCCCGGCAGCCCCAGCGCCGGAATCGGTGACAGCAGCCCGTTGGCGCCGGATACCTTGGTCTTGCCCTTCAAGTTGAAGTCCACCTTGGAGTGATACGTCAGGCCAAGGGTCAGGTCGTCGAACGGATCGAACAGGATGCCCAGGTTGAACCCCAGGGCAGTGTCGTTGCCGGTGACTTTGACCGTACCGTCGCCCCGCCCGCCCACCGCGCTGTTGGCGATCTTGCTTTCGAGTAGCCCGTCGATGTGGTTGATCGTAGGTCCGAACCCCACGGACAACCGATCATTGATCCGGTAACTGACTGTCGGCTGCAGGGTGACGACTTTCACCTGAGTCTGCGAGCTGCGGTAGCGTCCCTGGAAGCTGCTCTCATAATCCGTGCTGCCGCCAAAAGGTGCGTAAACGCCAAAACCCACGTGCCAGTCGTCGTTGAGTTGCAGGGTGTAGAAACCCGCTGGCACCACAATGGGCTTGGGCACCATGTCGCCTTGCGAAGTGCCTGACACGCGGGTGTCGACCTTGCTGATGCGCGAACTCACATCGATGAAACTGACACCGCCACTGATGTGCTCACCCGCCAGGCGCGACATCCCTGCCGGGTTGCCATAAACGATGGACGCATCCTGTACGTCAGAGGCGCGACCGGAATAGGCCTTGCCGGCTGCACTGATGCTCTGCTCGTTGATTTGCAGGCCGTTGGCCAGCAGTTGGGTGGAGGTGAGGCATAGCCCCAGCACGCAAAGCTGATTTTTTATTGTCATGATCTGGCTCTTTTTATTTTTTTCAGTACCGAGGCGAACACCCGGGGACAGCGGTGGGAACTTCGGATTCAATGACCTGCAGCGTCACCGGCAAACCGCTGGCGGCCCGCTGGTTCAGCGCTTTCGCAGCCGCTCGGCGAGGGCGCCGATCGGTCGCCCCATGCTGCGCCGTAACCGTTGCGAGAAGGATTCGCCCTGGTAGATCGGCGCGGGTGTCACGGTTTCATTTGGCTGGCGGTACTGCGGGAATAGACTCAGCGCATGACCTCGGTTGATGCCGTGCAGGATCGCCGGCGACCACATGTCCAGGTTCTCCAGCGTGCGGCATTGCAACACCGTGGCGGGTGCCGGGGCGAAGGGATAGTCACTGCCGAAAAGAATGTGCGATGGCTCCACCAGTTCCTTGAGGACCGCCATGGAATAAGGTGACGGCGACAACGCCGTGTCGTAGTAAAAGCGCCGGATATAGGTCATCACGCCTTGCGGCGCCTGTTGCTGGAACTCTGGAAGCAGGTTGGCCAACGACACACGCCAGGCCACGAACGGCAGGAAGCCGCCGGAGTGGGCCAGAATCCAGCGGATGCCGGGATAGCGCTCCATCGTTCCGCTGAGGATCAGGTTGACTGCTGCGCGGGTGGTATCGCAGAGAAACTCGATGAGAAACCCCGGTGTCTGCAGGCCGATGCTTTCGCTGGTCTGGTGCATGTTGGGGTGGACCAGCACCACGGACTTACGACGATCAAGCTCGGCCATCAATTCGTCGAACCGCGGATCACCCAGGAACACCCCGTCCGTGCTGCCCAGCAAAACAATGCCCTCGGCCTTCAGCACGTCAAGCGCATGCACGGCCTCACGACATGCCGCATCGGTAAATGGCATCGGCAACACCGCGAAATTACCGAAGCGACTGGGGTAACGCGTGCGCATTTGCGCGGCGAAATCATTGCAGCGCCGCGCCAGCTCGCTGGCCTGCTGGACGCCATCGCCGAAGTGAACACCGGGTGCCGAGAGTGAAGTGATTGCTCGCTCGATCCCGTTGGCATCCATCACTTCGATGGACTTCTCCGGTGTCCAGTCTGGCAACGTGGCTCCGGCAACCTGGTGTAATCCTCTGGCATTCATGGCGTCGACGAATGCGGGCGGGATGATGTGATGGTGGATGTCGATACGGCCTTGCTTGATTGACATGCTGACTCTCTTGGTTGGGCTTCAACCGAGCAGTTGCAGGTAATGCGCTCGATGTGGCGGGCAGAACGGAATAACTCTACAGATCAATATTGAACACCAATGTTCAATATTGTCAATCGTCGACCCGCGCAGATTTGCTATATTTTGAACGCAATTGTTCAATGCACAGAAATTTCGTCGGAGCTCCTACCTTTGAAACTCACTCCCGTACAGAAGCGCATCCATGAGGCAGCGATCCGGCTGTTTGTCGAGAAGCGTGTCGAAGAGGTCAATGTCAGCGAACTGGCCCAGTTTGCTGGCGTGGCCCGCGGCACGATCTACAACAACCTCAACTCGGTGGCGTCGCTCTTCGAGGATGTCGCCAGCCAACTCAGTGCCGAAATGAACGACAGGGCCGCACGCAGCACGGATCCCGAAGCGACACCCGCCGTTCGCCTAGCCACCGGTATCCGGCTGTACATACGCCGCGCCCATGAAGAACCGCACTGGGGTGGCTTCATCGTGCGATACGGGGCCAGCAACGAGACGCTGCAGCAGTTGTGGAGCGGCCCGCCCATGCACGATGTGCTCAGCGGCTTGACCTGTGAGCAGTACAGCTTTGGGCAGGAGCAATTGCCTTCGGTGATGGCACTGATCGGTGGAGGCGTGCTGGGGGCGATGATGCTGGTACTTCAGGGGCAAAAGACCTGGCGCGATGCGGGCTCGGACATGGCCGAATTCGTGCTGAGAGCGCTTGGCGTGCCGGCCGATCAAGCGCGCAGCGCAGCCACTCAGGATCTGCCAGCACTCGCGATCTGATGCGCTTGCCTGACTCGCCCGCCTTGGCAGCGCGGGCGTGGTCGGCCAACGCTGCTTGCCCGCCTGAACATCCCGCCTGTCTCCAATTTGCCTCCCTCCCTGCTTTTGGTCGAAGACATCGTTCACAAAGCAGCCTTCTCATCGTCCGCCAAAAATCATATTTGAACACTACTGTTCAACAATGATCTCCAGTGTTAGAGTTTCTTCGAAATACGAACCCACTGCCCGGGTCGAAGTGACTTACGCCAGGAGCTGACAATGAACAATAAAGAACCTCTCCCCGCCTTGACCTCACGAACGGTGCAAGTGGGTCGTCGACAGATTTTCATCAGCGAAACGGGGATCGGTCATCCGTTGTTGATGCTGCACGGTGGCGGTGCGGGGGCATCCGGCCTGTCCAACTACTCGCGCAATATCGAATCACTGGCCGCGCAGTTTCGGGTCATCGTCGTCGACATGCCCGGTTATGGCCGCTCCACCAAAGGCGTGGATCGCAAAGACCCGTTTGGCGATTTGGCGGGGGCGATGCTTGGCCTGCTTGACGCCCTCAACATCAATAGCGCCCATGTGGTGGGCAACTCATTGGGTGGTGCCTGCGCCCTGCGCATGGCCCTGGATGCACCTGGCCGGGTGTCGGCACTGGTGCTGATGGGCCCCGGCGGCGTCAACACCACGCGCAGCCTGCCGACGCCCGGCCTCAAACTGCTGCTCGACTACTACAGCGGGGAAGGCCCTTCGCTGGCCAAGATCACCCAATTCATCCGCGAATACTTGGTGTATGACGCCAGCCAAGTCAGCGACGAGATGATCGAGGAACGTTACCAGGCCAGCATCGATCCGCAAGTCATTGCCGCCCCCCCCCTGCGCCGCCCCATTGGAATCCCGCGTTTTTCGCGCTGGGACTTCACTCGCGACTCACGACTCAAGCATTGCCAGGTTCCAACCTTGGTGCTCTGGGGCACGCAGGACAAGGTCAATCGCGCCAGCGGCGGCGAAGCCCTGCGCAGCCGCATGCCCGATTGCAATCTCTACCTGTTCAGCAAAACCGGGCACTGGGTGCAGTGGGAGCGTGCGGACGAGTTCAATGCCGTGACCCTGGCGTTCCTCGCCAGCCGTTCTGCACGCTGAGCCGCCGCCATGAACCAACACGTGATGAGCACCCGTACAACGCCGGACATTTTCGGTGCCAGCAGCATGGGTTACGCGCTGATCGAATCCTGCCAACTCGATCAATGGCGGGCGTTGCTCGAGCAGGGCATTGGCCTGCACTTGGCTTTCGCCGACGAACAGACCCTGGCCTTTCGCATGGATCAGCACCAACGGCGGATCATTGTCCAGCGTGGCCGGCAGGAAGACTTTCTGGCGGTGGGCTGGCAACTGCGCGACCAGGCGACCCTCGACGAAGTCCTGAATCGCTTGCAGCGCCTGGGTATCGAGGCGCATCCCGGACAACCGGACGAGGCCGCGCAGCGCGGGGTGAAAAAATTCTGGCGGGTGCTTGGCCCCAAGCGCATGGCCGTCGAACTGTTCTGGGAGCCGCTACTGACAGATGCCCCTCTTAACATGCTCAGTGCCGGCTTCATTACCGGTGCGGCCGGCATGGGCCATCTGGCGATCACCTCACGCAAGCCGCAACAGATGCAACGCTTCTGGGAGGAAATATTCGATGCCCGTATCAGCGACCATATCGTCGAACGCATTGCCGGACTGACCCTGGATATCGATTTTCTCAGGGTCAACGAGCGTCACCACTCCATCGCTATCGCACGCCTGCGCGGCCTGCCGATGGATCCGATACGCACCCGCGTACAGCACATGAACCTGTTGACCACGTCGGCCAGCGAACTGACCGACGCCTATTTGCGCTGCCGCAAACTCGGTTTTGAAATGGCTCATGAAATCGGTGAACACCCCAATGACCGTGAGCAGTCCTTCTACGTCATGAGCCCTAGCGGTTTCGAACTGGAACTGGGTTGCAACGCCAGGGTGGTCGAGGAAGCACAGTGGCGCACGACGTCCTATCAGGGCATCAGCCTCTGGGGCCATCGCCCGCAGAAAAACGGTACCTGGCACACGCTAACCAACAATCTGGGCAACGTCATCCGCGGCATGCGCTCGTTGCGCAAACCTGAGTATTCACCGCTCTTAGAGAGGCATCGTCATGAACAATAAAAACGATTCGGTACCGACCGTCGATGTGATCATTTCCGGTCTGGGGCCGACGGGGGCGACGCTGGCGCACCTGCTGGGCAAGCGCGGCCTATCGGTGCTGGTACTGGAGCGCGAACCTACGTTCTACGGCAATGCCCGGGCGGTCTACACCGATGACGAGTGCATGCGTGTCATGCAAGCTGCCGGTGTTGCCGCCGAACTGGCGGCCAACATGCAGGTCGACACGCCGGCGCAGTGGGTGCTCGCCAGCGGCAAGGTGCTGGGCCAGTACTGGCGCCTCGATCGCCCTTATGGTTGGCCAATCATCAACTTTCTGTACCAGCCCTGGATGGAAACCACCCTCAGCGATCTGCTCAGCCGTTACCCCAATGTGCGAATTGCACGTGGGCGTGAAGTCACCCGCTTCGAACAGGATGAGCATGGCGTTACCGTGACCCATCAGGCCACCAGCACCTTCCGCTTCAGCGAAGCGAGCGATGCGCGTATTGAATCCGCCATCGATCCCGACCCGCAGACTGTTCGCGGGCGCTATCTGGTGGGTGCGGACGGTGGCCGCAGTACCGTTCGCGAAGCCCTGGGCATTGCCATGAGCGGCAAAAACTTCCCTGAACCGTGGCTGGTAGTCGACCTGGAGATGAAGGAAGGCGAGGATGCCTTGCGCCACTTGCCCTACTTCAGCTTCATCTGCGACCCGGACTGCCCGACCGTCTGCTGCCCGCAGCCGGGGCGTTTCCATCGATTCGAATTCATGCTGATGCCCGGCCAAACCCGCGAGCAAATGGAAGATCCGATGGTGGTGCGCAACCTCATTAGCCGTTACGTCGATCCGGACAAATTCGCAGTCAAGCGCAAGCTGGTCTACACCTTCAACGCCTTGGTGGCGAAGGATTGGCGCAAGGGCCGGGTGCTGATTGCTGGCGATGCGGCGCACATGACACCACAGTTCATGGGCCAGGGCATGAGCTCAGGGGTACGCGACGCCTACAACCTGGCCTGGAAAATCGACGCCGTGATCAAGGGCCTGGCAGGTGATCGTCTGCTCGACACGTACGGCAGCGAACGCTTCCATCATGCCAAGGCGATGATCGACATCTCGGTACAGATGAAAGATTTCGTTTCGATGTCCAACCCTGTTTCCAGTACCGTGCGCAACCTGCTGGTCAAGACCGTGCTGGCAATGCCATTTCTGGGGCGCTACGTTCGTGAAGGCCGTTTCAAACCAGCCCCGTCCTATGCCGCGGACAGCTACCTGGGCATGCCGCGCCGACGTCGGCACTCCCCTGAAGGCCGGATGATCCCGCAACCCGAAGTTCGCACCTTCAAAGGTCAGCGCGTGTTGCTCGATGACCTGCTGGGCGAAGGTTTCGCCTTGATAGGTCTTGAGATCGATCCACGCGCACACTTGAGTCAGGCTTCCCGGCAACTGCTTGATATCCAGGGTACGCGTTTCGCCACCCTCTTCCCCTTCGGCACCCGCCCACAGGGCGCCGCTATCGAGCGCACCAGCAGCAGTGAGTTGCTCGAGATCGAAGACGTGCAAGGTGAGATGGTCGCTTGGTTCAAGCGCTCGGGGTTCTCCAGCGGCGCGGTAGCCTTGGTGCGCCCGGACAAGTTCACCTTCGCCGTGGTCGAGGCCGACGACCTGGACAGGGTCATAAACGAGCTCAAGTTCCAGCTGCAGTGGAGCCCTCGGCTAAACGTCGCTGGCGACCAGGCCCAGCGCCTGAGGAAAAGCGCATGAGCACGTTTTCCAGCAAGCATCGGTAAGGCGCAACGTCAGCGTTGGGCTTGTTCCAGTGCTTTTGGGGTGCATCAAGAACGCCACACTGGTTAAGATGAACCGGTACTGCTGAATTGATTCTCCACCGCCAGGATGCCCAATGCTGACCGCCCTGCTGTTCGACCTCGACGGGACCCTCACCGACACCGACACCCTGCACCTGCAGGCTTTCCGCCAGCTGCTGCACGAGCACGACGGCCGCCAGCTGACCCAGGAGCAGTTCGACACCCAGGTCAGCGGCCGCTCCAACGGCCTGTTGTTCGCCGAACTGTTCCCCGCGCTCGACGCGGCGCAGTGCCTGGCCCTGGCCGAGCGCAAGGAGGCCTTGTTTCGGCAACTGTCGCCCCACCTCGAGCCCATGCCGGGGCTGTTGCGCCTGCTGGACCATGCCCAGCGCCAGGGCATCGGCATGTGCGTGGTGACCAACGCCCCGCGCCTGAACGCCGAGCACATGCTCGGCGCCATGGGCCTGGGCGAGCGCTTCGAACACGTGCTGGTCGCCGACGAGCTGGCCCGGCCCAAGCCCGACCCGCTGCCCTACCTCACCGGCTTGCAATGCCTGGCGGCCCAGGCCGGGCAGGCGCTGGCGTTCGAGGACTCGCTGCCGGGGGTCAAGGCTGCGGTCGCTGCCGGCATCTTCACCGTGGGGCTGGCGACCACACAGCCCGAGCAGCGCTTGCTCGAGGCCGGGGCGCAGCTGGTGATCGCCGACTATGACGACCCACGCCTGTGGGCGCTGATCGCCAGCCTGCACGCCAACGGCTGAGGCCCAGCTCAGCTCAGCGGCGCTTGTAGCTTTTCTTGCCGGCCGGGGTCAGGCAGTACACGCCGCCGCGCGGCCCGGTGCAGTACTGCCCGGTGCCACAGCCGCAGCCCTCGCCGCTGCCGCTGGCACGCAAGGGCTGCAGGCGGGTCTGGCCGCCGTACAGGGCGCTGCAGCTTTTCTTCGAGGCGCTGATCGAGCCGTCGTTGCACAGGAAGGTGTCGCCGTCGCAGCCGGCAATGCCGCCCTTGCGCCCGGAACAGGGGGTGTTGCCGGCCTGCGCGACTGGAGCCGCCAGGCACAGGGCCAGCAACGGCGCCGCGCAGCGCCGCCAGGAGAAGAAGGTCATCGCCACGCGCCTTGTGATAGAGGGCGCAATAGTATCAACCATCGCCAGCGAAGTGGGGGCGCCGGTGTTCGCCGGCAAGGCCGGCTCCTACAGGGGGGGGTACTGGCCGTCTGTCGGTATTGGCCATGGCGTTGTCGAAAGCGCCGAGGATGATTCGACCACTGTGTGAATCCCTCACGTTGGAGTCGCCACCATGAGCCCTTCCGATCCCAAGCACGCCGTGGTCTCGCGCAGCCAGTGGCTGGCCGCGCGGCGCCAGCTGTGGCTGCACGAGAAAGCCTTCACCCATCAACGCGACGAACTGGCCGCCGCTCGCCGCGCCCTGCCCTGGGTGCGGCTCGAGGAGCACTACCGCTTCCACGGCCCGCAAGGCGAACTGGGCCTGGCCGAGCTGTTCGCCGGGCGCAGCCAGTTGCTGGTCTACCATTTCATGTTCGCCGACGGCTGGGACGAGGGCTGCCCGGGTTGCTCCTTCCTCGCCGATCACTTCGACGCTGCCAACCTGCACCTGGCGCACCATGACGTGACCCTGGCGGCGGTATCACGGGCGCCCTATGCCGAGTTCCAGGCGTTTCGCCAACGCATGGGCTGGCGTTTCCCCTGGTTCTCGTCCCACGGCAGCCGCTTCAACCAGGACTTCGGCGTCAGTGTCGCCACCGACGGCAGCGCCGAGTACAACTATGCGCCGTACACGGGCGAGGAGGCCGAGCTGCCAGGCCTGAGCGCGTTCTACAAGGCGGCCGATGGCAGCCTGTACCACACCTACTCCACCTATGCCCGTGGCCTGGACATCCTGGTCAATGCCTACAACTTCCTCGACCTGGCGCCGCTGGGGCGCAACGAGGCGGGCACGATGGACTGGGTGCGCCACCATGACCGCTACGACGGGGCGGCCAGCACGCCGCATTGCTGCAAGGAGTGACCGGCCTTGCTGGCCAGGCGCCTGCGCATCGAACCTCAGATCGCCTGCAGCGCCAGCAATTCGGTGAGCACCTCGGCCAGTGCCTTGACCATCACATCCGCCGTGGGCCGATGGACGATGACGATCTCGTAGCTGTCGACCTCCGGCAGCCCCTGCGCGGCGCCCAGCACGCGGTGCTCGGCGCTCGCCGCCCGCGGTGGCAGCAAGCTGATGCCCATGCCGTCGGCCACTGCCGCCTGGATGCCGCTGAGGCTCGAGCTGGTGAAGCTGATGCGCCAGCGCCGGCCCATGCCCTCGATCGCGCTGATCATGTCGTCGCGGTACAGCCCGCGCGGGGGGAAGGTCACCAGCGGCACCGGGTCGAGCTCGAAGGCCGGCATGCGCGCGCTGTCGATCCACTGCAGCCGCTCCGGCCAGCAGGCCACGCCCTCGCGGCTGTTGCGCCGCTGCTTGAGCAGCACCAGGTCAAGCTCGCCGTTGTCGTAGGCCTGGCTGAGATCGCGGCACAGGCCGCTGGTGACTTCCAGCTTGACCTGCGGGTGACGCCGGCTGAACGCCGACAGGGCGTTGGTGGTGCGGCCGCCGACGAAATCCTCGGGCACGCCCAGGCGCACGGTCATGCCGACCATGGCCCCGGCCAGGGCCTCGAGCATCTGGTCGTTGAGCGCCAGCATGTGCCGGGCGTAGCCGAGCAGGGTCTGCCCGGCATCGGTGGGCAGCACGTCGCGGTTGCCGCGCACCAACAGGCGATGGCCCACCATGTCCTCGAGGCGGCGGACCTTCTGGCTGATGGTGGACTGGGTGGAGTGCAGGCGCGCGGCCGCGGTGGTGAAACTGCCGCAATCGGCCACCACGACGATGGCGCGCAACAGGTCGAGGTCGAACAGGGCTCTATTCGATTTCACGCTGGAGGACATCTGGCTATTCAACGGCTCAATGACAAGCCTGACTTCTATCATGCGCGCCCCCAGCGGGCAACTCGCCGCCGGCGCATTCGCCCGGCCACTGCCCCCCATGCACAATCTTCACTTCTGCATCAGCCGCCGCTTGCCTAGCATGGTGTCTCACCTTTTCAGGACCCCGACACCATGCGCCTGCCCCTCGCCGCCTTGCTGCTGGCCCTGTTCAGCAGCCTTGCCGCCCATGCCGAGATCCCCGCCATGAATACCCAACTGTTCGAGGCCGCTCGCCGCGGCGACGCGAGCGCCATCCGCCAGGCCCTGGCCCACGGCGCCGCGCTGGAGGCCCGCGACGACCAGGGCCAGACCGCGTTGCTGGTGGCCACCCAGGCCAATCAGGTGCACGCCGCCAAAGTGCTGATCGAAGCCGGTGCCGACGTCAATGCCAAGGACGCCATCCAGGACAGCCCCTACCTGTATGCCGGTGCCCGTGGCTTGAACGAAATCCTGCAATTGACCCTGGCCCACGGCGCCGACCTGAAAAGCACCAACCGCTATGGCGGCACGGCGCTGATCCCGGCCGCCGAGCGCGGGCATGTCGAGACCGTGCAGCTCTTGATCGATGCAGGCGTCGAGGTCAACCACCTCAACCGCCTGCACTGGACCGCCTTGCTCGAAGCGGTGATCCTCGGCGATGGCGGGCCGCGCCATGTACAGATCGTGCGCCGCCTGCTGGCTGCCGGGGCCGACCCGACGATCGCCGACAAGGAGGGCGTGACGGCGCTGGAACATGCGCGCCAGCGTGGCTACCAGGCCATGGTGGCGTTGTTGGAATAGATCACCTGGCGC
The DNA here is from genome assembly GCF_019139535.1 of Pseudomonas muyukensis. Taxonomy (NCBI): domain Bacteria; kingdom Pseudomonadati; phylum Pseudomonadota; class Gammaproteobacteria; order Pseudomonadales; family Pseudomonadaceae; genus Pseudomonas; species Pseudomonas muyukensis. The sequence goes on from NZ_CP077073.1 coordinate 3,918,379, forward strand.
CCTGTAGGCGCCAGCCTTGCTGGCGAACCAGGCGACGCGGGGATGGCACCGGCTGCGCCGGTGTTCGCCGGCAAGGCCGGCTCCTACAACGGTTACGGCCTGCAATACCTGTAGGAGCCAGCTTGCTGGCGAACCAGGCGACGCGGAGGATGGCACCGGCTACGCCGGTGTTCGCCGGCAAGCCGGCTCCTACAACGGTTACGGCCTGCAATACCTGTAGGAGCCAGCTTGCTGGCGAACCAGGCGACGCGGAGGATGGCACCGGCTACGCCGGTGTTCGCCGGCAAGCCGGCTCCTACAACGGTTACGGCCTGCAATCCCCGTAGGAGCCAGCCTTGCTGGCGAACCAGGCAACGCGGTGCATGGCCTACTCCAGCACCTCGAACGGCAGCCCCACATAGTTCTCGGCAATGTTCGCCAACCCCGCCGCCGAGCCCAGGTAATAGTCGCGATCGGCCTCCTGCATCTTGCTGTCCCAGGCATCCTGGTATTCGCCAAAGTCATGCAGCAAGCGGGTCATGAACCAGCTGAAACGCTCGCCCTTCCACACCCGGCGCAAGGCCATCGGCGAATACTCGGCCAACAGTTCGGTACGCCCCTCGCGATACACCTTGACCAGGATCCGATACAGGTAGTTGACGTCCGAGGCGGCCAGGTTCAGGCCCTTGGCCCCGGTAGGCGGGACGATGTGCGCGGCATCGCCGACCAGGAACAGTCGCCCATGCTGCATGGGTTCGACCACCAGGCTGCGCAGCGGCGCGATGCTCTTCTCCAGCGCAGGCCCGGTCACCAGTTGCGCCGCCACGTCCTCCGGCAGGCGCGCCTTGAGCTCGGTCCAGAAGCGCGCGTCCGACCAGTCCTCCACCCGCTCCTGCAACGGCACCTGCAGGTAGTAGCGGCTGCGGTTGGGCGAGCGCTGGCTGCACAGCACGAAGCCGCGCGGGTGATGGGCATAGATCAGCTCGTGGTTGACTGGCGGGGTATCGGCCAGCAGCCCCAGCCAGCCGAACGGATAGACTCGCTCGAAGGTCTTGAGCACCCCGGCAGGGATGCTCTGCCGGGCCACCCCATGAAAGCCGTCGCAACCGGCGATGTAGTCGCAGTCGACCCGCTGCTGGCGCCCGTCGTGGTCGAAGGTCAGGTAGGGTTGCTCGCCCTCGATGGCGTGAGGCTGCACGTTGGCGGCGCCGTAGATGATCGGCGCCCCGCTCTGCGCCCGGGCCTGCATCAGGTCGCGGGTGACCTCGGTCTGGCCATACACCATGACGGTCTTGCCGCCGGTCAGGGCCTTGAGGTCCAGGCGCTGGCGGCGGCCCCCCAGCAAAAGTTCGACCCCTTCGTGCACCAGCCCCTCGCGGTCCATGCGCGCAGCCACGCCCGCTTCGCGCAGCAAATCGACAGTGCCTTGCTCGAGTACCCCGGCACGGATGCGCCCCAGCACGTACTCGGGGCTCTGGCGCTCGACGATCAGGGTGTCGATCCCCGCCTGGTGCAGCAGTTGGCCGAGCAGCAGGCCGGATGGGCCGGCGCCGATGATTGCAACCTGAGTCTTCATTGTTGTTGTCTCGTGATGACGATGCCGACCTGGGGCTGGCCCAGGCCTGGCATCTGCTGTTAGGGTTTGCACCTGTATTTTTACCGGCGATCGGCGGCTAGAAAGTGGGTTATCCGCTGCAAAACCTGCACTTTTGCAAAATACGTTCGATTAACGGACAGGCCCCAGCATGCCCAGCACCCTCCCCGGCATCCCGCTGTTCCAGCTCTACGGTGAAAACCACGCCTGGCCCGGCACCGACCTGCTGCACTGCGAGTCGATCCCGGCGCGCAGCCGCCTGCACCACTGGGAGATCAAGCCGCACCGGCATGCCGAGCTGTTCCAGTTGCTGTATGTGCAACGCGGCGAGGCGCGCATCGAGATCGAAGGCCAGCACAGCCTGATCCGCGAGGCGGCGATCCAGGTAGTGCCACCGTTGACCGTGCATGGCTTTCGCTTCAGCGCCGATATCCAGGGCCATGTGCTGACCTTCGGCACTGCCCTGGTGGCCGACCTCGAGCAGCGCCTGGGCGCGCCGTTGAGCGTGCTGGCGGCGCCGCGCTGCTACCTGCTGGGCAAGGATCGTACGCGCCTGGGCGGGCTGATCGACACCTTGCAGCAGGAGTACCAGGGCAGCGCCCCGGCCCGCGCGGCACTGTTGTCGGCGCTGGTCACGGCACTGATGGTGTGGCTGCTGCGCCAGCAGCCGCTGCAGGCGCCACGCACCCCGCACGAACGCGACCAGCAGCTGTTCGGCCGCTACCTGCGCCTGGTCGAGGCGCACTACCGCGAGCACCTGGCCGTGGACGACTTCGCCAGCCGCCTGGGCATGTCCAGCCTGCAACTGAACCTCTTGTGCCGCAGCCTGGCCGGGCAGACGGCGTTGCAGGTCATTCACCAGCGACTGCTGCTCGAGGCGCGGCGCAACCTGGTGTACACGCGCATGAGCATCGGCCAGTTGTCCGACAGCCTGGGGTTCAGCGACCCAACCTATTTCGCGCGGTTCTTCAAGCGCCTGGCCGGGCAGACGCCCAATGCCTACCGCCGCACCCGCCCGCGCAGCTAAATCACCTCGCGTGCCAGTCGTCTTCCGGCTATCGGTCATCTGCAACGAGGTACCCCCATGAGCAGCATGAGCACCCTGGCCTCCAGCGTCGCGCGCAACCTGCGCAAGATCATCAAGGCCGACAGCGGCCCGCGCCCCTACCAACTGTTCGATATCGAGCTGCAGCGGCGCGAACGCCTGAGCCCGTCCCTGTGCCGCTTGGTCTTCGCCGGCGACGATGTACGGCAGATGCGCACCCTGGCCGCCGATCAGCGCGTCAAGCTGCTGTTCCCCGATGCCCAGGGCCGCGAGGCGGCCCTGGCCAAGGACGGCGACTGGCAAGCCGCCCGGCGCCAGGCCCAGCACCCCATGCGCACCTACACCATCCGCGCCTTGCGCGCCGATGCCGGCGAGCTGGACATCGACTTCGTCCTGCACGGCGACAGCGGCCCGGCCTCGGCCTGGGCCGAACAGGCCCAGCCCGGTGCCCGCTTGCAGATCGTCGCCCCATCCCGCCACGCCGAGGGCGACCCAGGCGGCTATGAATGGCAACCCCCCCAGGGCTTGCAGCAACTGCTGCTGATTGGCGACGAAACCGCGCTGCCGGCCATTGCCGGCATCCTCGAGAGCCTGGCCGAGCTGGCAGCCCCGCCCGCGACCCAGGTGTTCCTCGAGGTGCCCGAACCCGGTGACTGCATCGACCTGCACCATGCGCCTGGCACCGAGCTGCACTGGCTGGCCCGCAGCGAGCTCGCCTGCGCCCATGGCGAGGCGATGCGCCATGCAGCCTTCGAACTGGCGCGTCTACCGCCGCCGACGCAAACGGCCAACGCACCGCTCAAGGCACTGGATATCGACAAGGAGATTCTCTGGGAACTGGCCGCGCCGGCCAGCAACGCCTTCTACGCCTGGGTAGCCGGTGAGTCGGCAGCGGTCATGGCGATCCGCAAGCACTGGATCAACGAACGCCACCTCGACCGCCGCAGCCTGACGCTGATGGGCTATTGGCGGCATGGGCGCAGCCTGGAATGAGCGAAATGAGCGCTGTGGTTGATTTCATCAATGACCACTATCGAGCGTGTCGATTTCCGTTGTCCGTCGCTGGCACCTAAGGTAGCGCCATGACTCACACGGAGAGACCTCCATGGCCAGCGTCCAGATCATGTCCGTCGTCGGCAGCGCCGTCCCCCGCGAATTGCGCCAGCAAGGCTTGCTGGCCTGCTGGTACCTGATGTGCAACGGCGAAGCCATCACCGGCCCGCTCACCACCCGCGCCTCGGCGCAGGACATGGCCCGGCAGCTCGCCCCCTGCGCGCTGCTGGCCTGACCCCGAATCTGTTGTTGTGCGTTGCTCCCTTGACGCCTCTTGTTGCCCGCCTTCATGGCGGGCTTTTTTTGCCCTGGGCAGTGGCCAAGCGAAAGCGCCGCCTTGAACACTCAAAGCCCGGTGACATCCAGGACCATGAACCATGCCCCAACGCTATTGCCGCTACTCATCGACCCCGGGGAGGTGCCGCGATACTGATACTTGCCGAACGCCACCTGGTTACCGCTGATTGCAGCCCCGTAGGGCGACACGTTGGTCCAGCCGCCTCCGGGGCCACCGGACGAACGCCAGACCATGGGCACGGTATTGGACACCGCGTACTTTCTACCGGCCGGGTAGGTCCGAGTAAACGCCTGACCCGGCGCGACGAACACCATGTCGACAATCGAGGCATAGTTTGCATCGGCGTCGAAGGTGACGACGCCTGCGGCATCGCGCAGTACCACCAGGCCGGTCCCGGCCATCGGCTCGCTCAAGCCATCCTGAAACGCATAACACTCGTGGGTGGCCCCCCGCGCGCCAGTGGTCATGTATTTCCAGTTAGCCTGGGTCGGCGTGAGGTTCATCGCCCACAGCGAAACCCAGGCCCCGGGGGGAGCTGCGACCGCGAAGATGGGGGATGTACCGGCACTGGCGCTCACCGCAAGCTTTGCATCGACGATGCTCACCATGGCCATGGCCGTGGTGGCCTGGACGCTCCATTTGTGCAATAGCCGGTGATTGTGGCCACTGCCATCGATCAGGATGGCCCCGTCGTCATTGTAGATTTCGATACCGACCATCAATACACCCCGTACTTGATGTAGGGGCCAGGGTTCAGGCCGACTCGCATGTTGAATGAGAGCTGCGTGCCATTGATGGATATCTGGATGCACGCCTGTATCGAATTGGGTATGTTGCCCTCGACCTGGAACCAGGGCCGTTTGCCGGTGAAACCTGGAATGTCCACAGTGCCGATCACCTGCTGGCGTCCGTTGTTGTACCGGCTCGTGTCGATACGGCCCAGCGTTTTCGGCAGCGAGCTCGCCAGGTTCAGCTGCAGCGTGCCGTCGGCCCGGTAGAGGTCGAACACAGGCTTCATTCGCCCCCCTCCTGCGTAGCCGAGGCCCCTCGGGACGCCCCCCTCAACCAGCTTTTTTGCAGCAGTGCTTCCATGATTTGGCTCTCCAATGACGACCTGTCGGCAGGGAAAGTACCAGCAATGATATGCACTGTAAATATGCATTGATGCATTTATGCATGAAAAGCCCAGCGCCCTGCATCCCCGCCCCGCCCGAACGAGTCGAGATGGCTACAGGACATGCAAGGGGTTAAGCCCAAAGAACTCGGGGCGCGAGACCTCGACGGCACAAAGCACGATGTTTCTTGATCATCACCGCCGACGCCCAGGGCGGACTGCTCGACGTGCAGATTGGTCCGAACTTGCCACGCTGGCATCGGCGGTAATGGGTACTGAATTGGTACAGGATTAAATTTCGTTCACCTTGCGCCCTTTGGATATAAGGCATTCGACAGCCGCTGAGCCATACTCCAAAATGCAACGGTTTTTTGGGGGAAACCCTTGCACAGCCAACGACATACCAACATTTAGTGAGCCTCAACGTGAAAACTTCCCTGTCCATCCTCAGCCTGCTGCTGTTGCTCACAGGTACCGCCACCCTGCCGTCGACCGCTGCTGCACAACAACCCCCGGCCCAGCAGCAACGCGACCCCGCCAAGCTGCACCTGGCCTCCGGCAGCGCCCTGCTGATCGACCTGAACACCAACAAGGAGCTGTACGCCAGCCATGCCGATCGCGTACGCCCGATTGCCTCGGTCACCAAGCTGATGACCGCGATGGTCGTGCTCGATGCCAAGCTGCCCATGGACGAAATGCTCGGCATGACCATCGCCAACAACCCGGAGATGAAAGGCGTGTATTCGCGGGTACGCTTGGGCAGCGAGCTGAGCCGCCGCGAAACCCTGCTGATCACCCTGATGTCGTCGGAAAACCGCGCGGCCAACAGCCTGGCCAACCACTACCCAGGCGGCTATGGCGCCTTCATCAAGGCCATGAACGCCAAGGCGCGCAGCCTGGGCATGAGCCACACCCGCTATGTCGAGCCCACCGGCCTGTCGACCCAGAACGTTTCCACCGCCCAGGACCTGGCCAAGCTGCTGATGGCCTCGCGCAAGTACCCGCAGCTCAGCGAGCTGTCGACCACCCGCGAAAAGACCGTGGCATTTCGCAAGCCCAACTACACCCTGGGCTTTCGTAATACCGATCACCTGGTCAACAAGAGCAACTGGGACATCAAGCTGACCAAGACCGGCTTCACCAACGAAGCGGGCCACTGCCTGGTACTGCTGACCAGGATGGACAACCGGCCGGTGGCCATGGTCATCCTCGACGCCTTCGGCAAATACACCCACTTCGCCGACGCCAGCCGCATGCGTCAGTGGCTGGAAACCGGCAGCGCCAAGCCGGCGCCGGCGGTGGCCATGCAGTACAAGAGCGAGCGGCAGAACCGCGCGCGCCTGGCCCAGGACTGAACCTAGTGTGGTGCTTCACAAATAACGGCCCTAATTCGCGGTGCTTTTTGCGCTCATGCTGCGTTGTCGCTCCTCGCCGGAGCTGGGCTACGACTCGTCGCGACGCCTTGCTTGAGCACAAAAATCACGCGCGAATTATGGGTCGTATTTGCAAAACACCACACTAGGAACCGGGGCCGGCTGACGGCCCCGCATCGGCGAATCAGGCCGTGGTATCGACCGAACCGCCGGCGCTGCTGCCGCCGATCTTGTTCAGTTGCTCCAGCAACTGGGCAGTCGCGGCCATGATCAGGCCGGTCAGGGTGGTGATGCTGGCCTGCTTGGCCTGAACCGCGACCATCTTGCTCGGGTCTTTCTTGGCCTGTTCCTGCAACTGGGCAAGCTGCTTCTGCTCCTCGGCCAGCTGCTTTTGCAAGCGCTTGATCTGCTCGCGCAGCTCCTTGACGCTCGGCGGCTCGTTGCTGTCGCCTTCAAGCTCCTTGGGCTTGGTGTCCTGGACCTTGAACGCGTCGCCCTTGAATACCAGGTTGCCCTGCTCGTTGACCTCGGGCTTGCCCGGCGCCGTGGCAGCCGCCGACGGCTGGGCGGCCCCTGTCAGCGTCGGGATATTGATGTTGGCGGTGGTTATTCCAACCATTGCGAACCTTCCTTGAAATGGACTTTTACACACCTGCATATCGGCCGACCCGTGCGCTTCTTGAATGCCACGCGCGGATAAATTTAGCCCCTCGCCACTCGTCCACCTGATACCCGAGCCCTGCCCGCCCTTGCCGGCAGGCCGATCCGATCAGTCCGCAACGAGATGGCAATGACCAAGACCCGTTCCCGCAAAGCCCTGTACATCGGCCTGCCGCTGGCCCTGGCGGTCGCCCTGGGCAGCGCCGCCGCTGGCTACTTCTACTGGCAAGGCCAGGCCGGCTACCCGCGCAAGATCGTCGACCAAGCCAACGCCCTGCACGAACACATGCTGTCGTTCGACAGCCACGTCACCGTGCCGCTGAACCTGGGCAGCGCCGGCCACGAGATCGACAAGGACGGCCCCGGCCAGTTCGACCTGGCCAAGGCCGGCAAGGGTCGCCTGTCGGGCGCGGCACTGACCATCTTCGGCTGGCCGGAGATCTGGAACGGCGCCAACGCGCCGCACCGCCCCAGCCCAGGCTTTGTCGACGCGGCGCGCCAGGAACAGGAAGTGCGCTACAAGATCATCAGCGGCATGGTTCGCGACTTCCCCAACCAGGTCGGTATCGCCTACACCCCCGACGACTTCCGCCGCCTCAACGGCGAAGGCAAGTTCGCCATCTTCATCAGCATGCTCAACGCCTATCCACTGGGCCACGACCTGGCGCAACTGGACCTGTGGGCCGCGCGCGGCATGCGCATGTTCGGCTTCAGCTACACCGGCAACAACGACTGGGCCGATTCCTCGCGCCCACTGCCGTTCTTCAACGACACCGCGGATGCCCTCGGCGGCCTGTCGCCGATCGGCGAGCAGGCGGTCAAGCGCCTCAACGACCTGGGGGTGATCATCGATGTCTCGCAGATGTCGACCCTGGCCCTGGAGGACGTCGCCCGCCTGTCCCGCGCGCCTTTCGTGGCCTCTCATTCGGCGCCCCGGGCGCTGGTGGACATCCCGCGCAACCTGTCCGACAAGGAGATGCGCTTGATCAAGGACAGTGGCGGGGTGATCCAGGTGGTCGGCTTCGGCCAGTACCTCAAGCCGCTGGGCAAGCCGGTGCTGGACAAGCTCGAGGCCCTGCGCGCGCGTTTCGACCTGCAGCCCTTGCAAGGCCTGGCCAATGCACTGATGCCCGGCGACGCGGTGATCGCCATCTGGCCCGAGCAGCGCTTTGGCGAATACGCCAGTGCCCTGTACGGCATCCTCGAGGAGGAGCCCAAGGCCACCCTCAAGCAGTACGTCGACGCCATCGACTACACGGTGAAGAAAGTCGGCATCGACCATGTCGGCATCAGCTCGGATTTCAACGACGGCGGCGGCCTGGAAGGCTGGAAGGACGTCAGCGAAATCCGCAACGTCACCGCCGAACTGCTCAGCCGCGGCTACAGCGAAACCGACATCGGCAAGCTCTGGGCGGGCAATTTCCTGCGCGTCTGGGAGCAGGTGCAGAAGTCCGCCCACCCCATCGCCAACCGCTGAGTCGAGCCCGCCCACCCATGAGCAACCGTCGCACTTTTCTCAAGCAGGCCAGCCTGCTCGCCGCCAGCCTGCCACTGCTGCCCCAGGCCCTGGCCGACACCGCCGCCAAGCCGTTGCGCGGCACCGACAAATGGCACAACCTGCGTGAGCTGTTCCCCCTGGACCCTGGCGTGGCGCACTTCGCCAACTTCCTGGTCACCGCCCACCCACGCCCGGTGCAGGCGGCCATCGACCGCCACCGCGCCGACCTCGACCGCAACCCTGCCGCCCTGATGGACTGGGAAAGCCAGTACGAATGGCAGCGCGAGGACGAGGTGCGCGAGTGGGCCGCGCGCTACCTGGAGGTCGGCCCACGCCAGATCGCCCTCACCGGCAGCACCACCGAAGGCCTGGCGATGATCTATGGCGGCCTCAAGGTGGGCGCCGACCAGGAAATCCTGGTCACCGAGCACGAGCACTACTCCGCGCACAAGGCGCTGGCCTTTCGCAGCCAGCGCCAGGGTACCGCGGTACGCAAGATCCGCCTGTTCGACAACCCGTGGACGGTGTCCAGCGACCAGGTGCTGAGCACCCTGGACCAGGCCATCAAGCCCCACACCCGGGTGCTGGGCATGACCTGGGTGCACTCCGGCAGCGGGGTCAAGCTGCCGGTGGGCGAAATCGGCGAGCTGGTGCGCCGGCATAACCGTGAACGCAGCGAGGCCGAGCGCATCCTCTATGTCGTCGACGGCGTCCACGGCTTCGGCGTGGAGAACGCGCGTTTCGCCGATTTCAACTGCGACTACTTCATCGCCGGCACCCACAAGTGGATGTTCGGCCCGCGCGGCACCGGGATCATCTGCGCCGCCTCCACCGGCATGGAGCACCTGGTGCCCACGGTCGCGACCTTCTCCCGCGACGAAGACTTCGCCACCATTATGACCCCCGGTGGCTACCACGCCTTCGAACACCGCTGGGCCACCGGCGAAGCCTTCAAGCTGCACCTGGAGCTGGGCAAGGCCGAGGTGCAGCAGCGCATCCACCAGCTCAACAGCCTGCTCAAGGCACGCCTGAGCGAACACCGCCAGGTGCAGTTGGTGACCCCGCGCAGCGAACAATTTTCCGCCGGCTTCACCTTCTTCCGCCTCAAGGACCGCGACCCCGACGCCGTGGCTGCGCAGCTGTGCGCCAACAAGGTGATGTGCGACGCCGTGCACCGCGACGTCGGCCCGGTCATTCGCCTGGCCCCCAGCCTGCTCAACGATGAGCGCCAGATCGACCGGGCCATGTCCCTGATTACCCAGCAACTCTGAACAAGGCATCGCCATGCATACCCCCCTGCACCGCCTCACCCTGGCCGCCGTGCTGGCAGCCTGCAGCCTGCCGGCCCTGGCCGCACCGCCCGCCATCGTGCCCGGCACGGTATTTCGCGACTGCGACACGCTGTGTCCGGAAATGGTCGTAGTGCCCGCCGGCACCTTCGTCATGGGCACCCCCGCCGATGAAATGGGCCGCCAGGACGACGAAGGCCCGCAACACCCGGTGACCTTCGCCAAGCCCTTCGCCATCAGCCGCTTCCAGGTCACTGCCGGCGAGTGGGATGCCTACCTCAAGGCCTCCGGCGCCCGCATCGCCGACGGCGACGACCGCCCGGGCCGGCGCTGCACCGCGAGCAAGCCAAGTTATCCGCAGGGCCCGCGCCAGCCAGCCGTGTGCATGACCTACTTCGACGTACAGGACTACGTGGCCTGGCTGTCGCAAAAGACCGGCCACACCTACCGCATGGTCAGCGAAGCCCAGCGCGAATATGCCGCGCGCGGCGGCAGCAGCGGCCCGTTCCCCTTCGAACCCGACGCCAACTACCAGATCAGCCGGCACGCCAATGTCTACGGCCCCAAGGACGGCTTCAGCTTCAGCTCGCCGGTGGGCAGCTTCCCGGCCAACGCCTTCGGCGTGTACGACATGCATGGCAACGTCTACGAGTGGGTCGAGGACTGCGAGCACGATAGCTACGTCGGCGCCCCTGCCGATGGCAGCGCCTGGGGCCGGGCGAGCCGCGCGGCGGACAGCTGCAAGGTGGTGCAGATCCGTGGCAACGACTGGGGCGAGGCACCGATCTTCTCCCGTTCGGGCAACCGCAACGCCATGGTTCCGGGCAAGCCTGGCGACTGGCTGGGGGTGCGTATCGTGCGCGAGCTCTGAGCCCGCCACCCGCTAAATTGTCCCCGCCGCTCCTCGTCCTATCGGTGTACCCCCGCAGCCCGGGGTGAGCGCCAGTGGCCTCCCCCGCCACCTCAAGGAACCGATAGCATGAGCCAGCCCCATTCCTCCCAGCAGGTCCACGACCTCATCGGCGTGGGCTTCGGCCCTTCCAACCTGGCCCTGGCCATCGCGTTGGAAGAGCTTGCCGAAACCCACGGCCACGCCCTCGACGCGCTGTTCATCGACAAGCAGAGCGACTATCGCTGGCACGGCAACACCCTGGCCACCCAGAGCGAGCTGCAGATTTCCTTCCTCAAGGACCTGGTTTCGCTGCGCAACCCCACCAGCCCCTACAGCTTCGTCAACTACCTGCACCAGAAGCAGCGCCTGGCCGACTTCATCAACCTCGGCACCTTCTACCCCTGCCGCCTGGAGTACAACGACTACCTGCGCTGGGCCGCCGAGCACTTCGCCACCCAGGCCTGCTATGGCGAGGAAGTGGTGCGCATCGAGCCGGTACTGGAGGCTGGCAAGGTGCATCAGTTGCGGGTGATCGCCCGTGATGCCGCAGGCCGTGAACACGCCCGCCTGAGCCGCGCGGTGGTGGTTGGCAGCGGCGGTACGCCCAAGGTGCCGGACAGTTTCCGCGCCTTCAAGGACGACCCACGGGTGTTCCACCACTCCAGCTACCTGAGCAGCCTGGCGACCTTGCCGTGCAACCAGGGCAAGCCGATGCGCATCGCCATCGTCGGCTCAGGGCAGAGCGCCGCCGAAGCCTTCATCGACCTCAACGACAGCTTCCCGTCGGTCAAGGTCGACATGATCGTGCGCGCCACCGCGCTCAAGCCCGCCGACGACAGCCCGTTCGTCAACGAGATCTTCGCCCCGGACTACACCGACCTGGTGTTCAACCAGGACCAGGCCGAGCGCCAGAAACTGATCGGCGAATACCACAACACCAATTACTCGGTGGTCGACATCGACCTGCTCGAGCGCATCTACGGCATTCTCTATCGGCAGAAGGTCGCCCACCAGTATCGCCATGCCGTGCTCTGCCGCCGCCAGGTGCAGGCCGCCACCGCCACCGCCGAAGGCATCGAGTTGACCCTGCAGGACCTGGCCACCCACCAGTCGCAGACCCATCGCTACGATGCGGTGATCCTCGCCACCGGCTACGAACGCCGCTCGCACCGCGACCTGCTGGCGCCGCTGCAAGGCTACCTGGAGGACTTCAGCGTCGCCCGCGACTACCGGGCGCTGGCCAACAGCGAGCTGCTGACGCCGGTGTACCTGCAGGGCTTCTGCGAAACCAGCCACGGCCTGAGCGACACCCTGCTCTCGGTACTGCCAAACCGCGCCGCGGAAATTGGCGAGTCGCTGTATGCCGCGCTCGCAGACGCCGAGCATGCCCTCCCCACCCACCCGACCAGCGCCCTGATCGGCGCATAAGGCCCCTAGACGTCATGAGCAAGCAAACCCGCGGCGCGCTGCGTGAACTCTTCGTCCTGCTGCGCCCGTACTGGGCGCAAGTGGTCACGGCCATTGTCCTGGGCATGGTCGGCGGCCTCAGCGTCACGCTGCTGCTGGCGACCATCAATGACGGCCTGCACAGCGAAACCGGCCCAGGGCCGGCACTGTTCGCGGCATTCGCCGGCTTGTGCCTGGTCGCCCTGCTCGGCTCGATCCTGTCGGACATCGGTACCAACCGCGTCGGCCAGCAGGTCATCGCCAGCCTGCGCAAGGACCTCGGCGCCAAGGTCCTCAGCGCGCCGATCGCACAGATCGAGCGCTACCGCAGCCACCGCCTGATCCCGGTGCTGACCCACGACATCGACACCATCAGCTCGTTCGCCTTCGCCTTCGCGCCCATGGCGATCTCACTGACCGTCACCCTCGGCTGCCTCGGCTACCTGGCCATGTTGTCATGGCCGATGTTCCTGCTGATGCTGCTGGCCATCGGTGTCGGCACCGCCATCCAGTACAGCGCGCGCAACCGCGGCATCAAGGGTTTCATCGCCGCGCGCGAGGCCGAGGACGAACTGCAAAAGCACTACAGCGCCATCGCCGAGGGCGCCAAGGAGCTGCGCATCCACCGCCCGCGGCGCCAGCGCATGCTGCAGGACAACATCCAGCGCACCGCCGACCATATTCGCGACACCCAGGTGCGCTCGATCAACACCTTCGTCATCGCCAAGAGTTTCGGCTCCATGCTGTTTTTCGTGGTCATCGGCCTGGCCATCGGCCTGCAGGCCTACTGGCCGAGCACCGACAAGGCAGTGATGAGCGGCTTCGTGCTGGTGCTGCTGTACATGAAGGGGCCCCTGGAGCACCTGGTCAGCACCCTGCCGATCGTCAGCCGCGCGCAGATCGCGTTCCGGCGCATCGCCGAGCTGTCCGAACAATTCTCCTCGCCCGAGCCGCACCTGCTGCAGGCGCCGACCCGCCCAGGGCGACAGATCCGCAGCCTGCAACTGCGCGGCGTGCGCCACAGCTACCCCAGCGTCGATGGCCGGGCGCCGTTCGAGCTGGGGCCGATCGATTTGCACATCGACCAGGGCGAGATCGTCTTCATCGTCGGCGACAACGGCTGCGGCAAGACCACCCTGATCAAGCTGCTGCTCGGGCTGTACCCCACCCAGGCCGGCAGCATCCTGCTCGACGGCCAGCCGGTCACCGACCAGAACCGCGACGACTATCGCCAGCTGTTCACCACGGTGTTCGCCGACTATTACCTGTTCGAACAGTTGGTCGACCCCGACCAGCAGGTCCCCGAGCAGGCGGCGGGTTACCTGGAGCGCCTGGAGATCAGCCACAAGGTGAGCATCCGCGATGGCGCCTTCAGCACCACCGACCTGTCCACCGGGCAACGCAAGCGCCTGGCCCTGCTCAACGCCTGGATCGAGGAACGGCCGATCCTGGTGTTCGACGAATGGGCCGCCGACCAGGACCCGACCTTCCGGCGCATCTTCTATACCGAGCTGCTGCCCGATCTCAAGCGCCTGGGCAAGACCATCATCGTGATCTCCCACGACGACCGTTACTTCGACATCGCCGATCAGCTGGTCAGCATGAAGAACGGCCAGCTGACCTGCGCTCGCGCGCTGGCTTGAAAAAATTTATCCGGTTTTGGCCTGAAGACGCGTCATACAAAAAAGAAAATCATTCTCATATATGCCAATACCTAGGAGCACGCTTTGAGTAACGCACCTCGCCTCTCCCCCCTGGCCCGGGCACTGGTCTTGCGCCGCACCCTGTGCGCCCCGCTGGGTCTGGCGGCAAGCCTCGGCGCAGCCACCCTGGGTCTGCCCCTGCAGGCCCAGGCGCAGACGGTCGATTTCAACATCCCGTCGCAGTCCCTCGATAGCGCGCTGCGGGCATTCGCTACCCAGGCCGACCTGCAGATCCTGTACAGCCCCGAAGACGTCCAGGGCCTGCGCAGCAGTGCCCTGGTCGGCCCGCGGGAACCTGCCCAAGGCATTGCCGAACTGCTGCGTGGCACCAGCGTGCGCTACAACCTCAACGGCAACGTGCTGACCCTGCATGCCAAGGCCGACGGCAGCGGCCTGACCCTGGACGCCACCAACATCAGCAGCACCGCGCTGGGCTCGACCACCGAGGGTACCGGTTCCTACACCACCGGCGCGACCAGCACCGCCACCAAGATGAACCTGTCCCTGCGCCATACGCCGCAGTCGGTCAGCGTGATCACCCGCCAGCAGATCGAGGACCAGGGCCTGCTGAGCATCGCCGACGTGCTCAACCAGACGCCGGGCGTGACCGTCAGCCAGGACAACACCGAGGTCAATTCTTTCTATGCCCGCGGTTTCGAAATCACCAACTTTCAGTTCGACGGCCTGCCCAGCCTGAGCACCAACGCACCGCTGCGGGACAACTATGGGCTGATCGGCACCTCCATCTACGACCGCATCGAAGTGCTGCGCGGCTCGGCCGGCCTGCTCAACGGCACCGGCTACCCTTCTGGGGTGGTCAACTTCGTGCGCAAGCGCCCGACCGCCGACTTCCAGGGGCATGTCACCGCCGGTGCCGGCACCTGGGACCAGTACCGCACCGAGGTGGACCTGTCCGGCCCGCTCAACGACAGCAAGAACCTGCGTGGGCGCATGGTCGCCGCCACCCAGGAAAGCGGCAGCTACATCGACTACCTCAAGCGTGAAGACCACGTTTTCTACGGCATCCTCGAGGCGGACCTGAACGACAGCACCACCGTCGCCTTCGGCATGGACTACCAAAATGGCCACGCCAACGGCTCGACCAACTCCAACCTGCCGGCGTTCTACACCAATGGCCAGACCGTCAAGCCTTCGCGCTCGACCAACTCTGGCGCCAAGTGGGCCTACAGCGACACCGAGACCCAGCGCTTCTTCACCAGCCTCGAGCATCACCTGGCCAACGACTGGCTGATCAAGATGGAGGCCAACTTTCGCCGTTACGACGTGGACAACATGACCTCCACGGCCAACGGCCAGATCAACCCGGTGGACAACTCGGCCACAGGTTTCACCAGCAAGTACTATTCCACCTCCAAGGAACTGGACTTCGCCGCCTACGCCAACGGCCCGTTCGAGCTGTTCGGCCGCACCCACGAGATGGTCATGGGGGTGAACTGGGCGCGCAACGAAAACGAGTCGGCGACCATTTCCTACGGCAGCTATCGCATCAACAATTTCTTCAACTGGGACAACAACCCGACCAAGCCGACCAAGCCGCTGTACACCGTCCCCTACGACACCGTGGCCCGCGAACGCGCGGCCTATGCCGCGGCGATCTTCAAGCCCACCGATGACCTGAACGTGATCCTCGGCACCCGGGTCACCGACTACTACTGGAACCAGGATGGCGTGATCCCACCGCTGCCCCGGCCCAACGTGCACTACAACACCCGCGACAGCGGCGTGGTGACGCCGTATGCCGGCATCACCTACGACCTGGACGAGCACCACACGGTCTATGCCAGCTACGCCGATATCTTCAAGCCGCAACCGTTCAACCCGGACCGCAACGGCGCGCCGATCGACCCGCTGACCGGTGAGAGCTACGAGCTGGGCATCAAGGGCGAGTACTTCGATGGCCGCCTCAATGCCAGCCTGGCGGTATTCGCCTCCGAACAGGACAACGTCGCCGAGGCCGACGGCCTGCGCGTGGATGTGCCCAATGCCACGGCCTATCGCGCAGCGTCCGGCGTTTCCACCCGCGGCTTCGAGGTCGAGGTGTCCGGCGAGCTGATGCCCGACTGGAACGTGCATGGCGGCTACACCTACCGTCACTCCGAAGACAAGGACGGCAAAAAGGTCAGCACCACCCAGCCTGAGCAGATGCTGCGCATGGTCACCACCTACCGCCTGCCGGGTGCGTTCAACCGCATGACCGTGGGCGGCAACATCTCCTGGCAGAGCAAGATCTACTACGACACCACCCTGGGTTACGCGCCCAACGCCATCGACGCCCACTTCGAGCAGAAGCCCTACACCCTGGTGGGGCTGATGGCCGCGTATGACTTCAGCGACAACCTGCGTGGCAACCTCAACGTGAACAACCTCACCGACCGCAAGTACTTCAGCGGCATGGGCAGCTACACCTCGACCTTCTACGGCGAACCGCGCAACATCATGGCGAGCTTGAAATACTCGTTCTGAGGCTTCAGGCAAAATGAAAGGCGGTGGACCTGTGGGTCTACCGCCTTTTTTTTATGCATGGTCAACTTGGCACCAGGCGCTGCCGATGTGCGCCGGCAAGCCGGCTCCTGCGGGTTGCAGGAGCCAACCTGGCTGGCGAACCAGGCGCCGGGGTGGATCGCACTAACGGTTCCAGGCAGCATTCAAGTCGGCGCACAAGGCCTGGTAGATGACAGCGACCTCGCTGACCACACTCCCCAGGCGCAGGAAGTCATGGGTCAACCCAGGGTAGTCGCGCACGGTCACCGGCACCCCGGCCGCGCGCAGGTGCTCGGCATAGGCGCGCCCCTCGTCCACCAGCGGGTCATGCCCGGCCAGGGCGATCACCGTCGGTGCCAGCGCCGCGGGAACCGTGCCCAGCAACGGCGAAAAACGCGGGTCCTGGCGGTCCTCCACGGTCCTGGCGTAGTGGTTGTAGAACCAATCCAGAGTGTCGCTCTCGAGCAGGTAGCCCTCGGCGAACAACTCCATCGAGGCGCTGCGCCGCGAGGCGTCGGCCACCGGGTAGCACAGCACCTGCACGCGCGGCTGCAGGCCCTGCCCAGTAGCGGCCGCCCCCGCGGCCAGCACGCAGGCCAAGGTGGCCCCCACGCTGTCGCCGGCGAAGGCTACCCGCTCCAGGTCCACGCCCAGGGCCTGAGCCTGGCCGGCCAGCCAGGCCAGCACATCTTCGCCATCCTCCAACGGCTGCGGGAAACGGTGCTCCGGCGCCAGGCGATAACCCACCGAAAGCACCGCGCAGTCGGCACCGGCGGCGAACTCGCGGCAGACCCCGTCATGGGAGTCGAGGCTGCCCACCACGTAGCCGCCACCATGGAAGTACACCAGCAGCGGCAGTCGCTCACCGGCGCGCCGTTGCGGGCGGTAGAGGCGCGAGGACAAGACCGCGCCATCGCGGCTGACGCAGCTCAGGGCCTGGCTGTCGATACCGGCCGGCAGCGGCCAGCGCAGTTGCTCGGTGGTCTTGTCGAACAGCGCCCGCGCCTGTGCGGGCGCTAGTTGGTGAAACGGCAGGTCGAGGGGGCCACGGGCCTGCTCGGCCAGGTCGAGAAAATCGCCGAGATCGGGATGCAGGGACATGTCATGGAGTTCCAATCAGAAAATGAAGGGGGCGTGACGGCCACGCAGCCGCCGTCACGCCTGGCGCCGAATCAGCCAAGCCGCTCCAGGCAATGGGCGATGATGGTCTCCAGCTCGCGCTGGTAGTCGTCCATCAAGCGGCGGATGGTTTCGCGACGATAGCGCCGGGTACTGAACACACACCGCAGCGCCAAACGGCCGTCATAGACCTGGCCGACGATTTCCAACCAGTTGCCCAGCGGCGCCGTGAGGCTGTAGCAGGCACCGACGCTTTCTTCTGCCGGGACCAGCAAGGCGCTGTCGTCGAAGCTCTGGTCGAACTGCCCCAGGTAGTTGAAGGTGACCCGCGCCTGCGCCTGCTCGGCCAGGCGCCGACGCACGTCGGCAGCGCCCAGGTAGCGCAGCACCCCATAACCCAGGCCCTTGTCCGGCACCTGCGCCAGCTGTTGCTGGGTGCCCAGCAAGCTGGCGCCGATGTCGTCGGCCTCGCCAGGAACCAGGCGCACCGGGTACATGCTGGTGAACCAGCCCAGCGAGCGGCTCAGGTCGAGCTGTTCGAACAGGTCTTCGCGGCCATGCCCCTCCAGCTGAACCAGCGCCGCCGACTGGCCGCTCCAGCGGCACAGCGCGCGGCTCAAGGCCGTCAGCAGCACGTCGTTGATCTGCGTGCGGTAGGCGGCCGGCACCTGGGTGAGCAACTGCGTGGTGCGCGCCGCGTCCAGCTCCAGGCGCTCCACCGCGTGGTGCCCGACCAGGTTCTTGCCGCGTGGGTTGTCACAGGGGAACGGTTGCGCGTCCGGCTGCAGCTGCGCCAACCAGTAGGCCAGTTGCTGGGCCTGCAAGCGCGGCGCTTCGCCGGCCAGGCGGGTGGCCCAGGCCTGGTAGCTGCTGGTGCGGATCGGCAACGCGATGGGCTGGCCCTGACTGCTGGCCTGGTAGGCCTGCTGCAGGTCCTGCAAGAGGATGCGCCAGGACACGGTGTCGATCACCAGGTGGTGAATGATCAGCAGCAGGCGTTGCTCGCCGTCCAGGCGGATATCCACCGCCCGCAAGAGCGGACCACGCTCCAGGTCGAGGCTGCGCTGCAGCGTTTCGGTCAACGCCTCCAGCGCCTGGGCGTCGGCCACCTCGGCGTGCTCCAGCAGCGGGCCCGGCTCAGGGCTGGCGTAGTACTGCTGCCAGCGCTCGCCGTCACGGGCGAAACGCAGGCGCAAGGCATCGTGCTGCGCCAGCACCGCCACCAGGGCCTGCTCCAGCGCCTGGCTGTCCAGCGGTTCACGCGCCTTGAGCATCAAGGCCTGGTTGAAATGGTGCGGCTCGCTCATGCCCTGGGCGAACATCCATTCCTGGATCGGGATCAGGTTGAAGCGCCCTTCGGCCGCCAGGTGGGTCTGGTCGGCCTCTACCTCGGCACTGAACACCTGCTGGTCGAACAACCCGGCGATGGTCTGCCAGCGCATCAGGTCGCGCAGTTTCAGGTTCAACGCCAGCTGCGGGTGGTTACGTACCCGCGAGATCACCTGCAAGCTGAGGATCGAGTCGCCACCGAGCTCGAAGAAGTTGTCGCCGATACCGACCTGCTCCACCTGCAGCACCTCGGCCCAGATCTGCGCCAGCAGGCGCTCCTGTTCGTTACGCGGCGCCTGGTACGCGGCCTGGCTGAAATCGGGCTCGGGCAAGGCCTTGCGGTCGAGCTTGCCGTTCAGGGAAATCGGCAGGCGTTGGAGGCAGATCACCTGGGCAGGCACCATGTAGTCAGGCAGGGCCTGGCGCAACGCCGCCTGCAACGCCTGCCCGCGGTCCTCGCCGGCCGGCGTCACCACATAGGCGATCAAGCGCTTGCCCGTGCCGTTGTCATGGGCCACCACCAGCGCATCGCTGACCCCGGGCTGCTGGCGCAGGCTGGCCTCGATCTCGCCAAGCTCGATGCGGAAACCGCGGATCTTGACCTGGTGATCGATACGCCCGACATAGTCCACCACGCCATCGCGGCGCAGGCGCACCAGGTCGCCGCTGCGGTACACCCGGGCACCGCCGCCAGCCGGGTCCGGCACGAAGCGTTCGGCGGTCAGGCCAGGCCGCCCGTGGTAGCCGCGGGCGACCCCCTGGCCACCGATGTACAGTTCGCCGGCAAAGCCCCACGGCAGTGGGTTGAGCTGTTCATCGAGGATCTGCAGCGAACGGTTGCCCACCGCCGTGCCGATCGGCGCGTAGGCGGCCTCGCAGGTCTGCCTCGCCGGCACCTTCCACAGCAACGGCGTGACCACCGTTTCGGTAGGGCCGTAGCCATTGGTGAAGCACTCAGGCCGCAACGCCGCCTTGACCAGTTCGAAGGTCTGCTCCGGCACGGCGTCGCCGCCGAAGCAGTAGATTTTCACCGGTGCCGGCTCGCGGCCGCTGCGCTGGGCGAACTCGGCCACCTGCTTGAGGTAGGCCGGCGGGAAGCAGGCGATGCTGATGCGTTCGCGGTGCAGGGCCTCGAAGGTCTGCTCGGGGGTCCACAGTTCGGCATCGCGGACCACCAGGGTGCCGCCGCTGACCAGCACGCTCAGCCAGCGCTCGTGGGCACCATCGAAGGCAAACGACATGAAGTGCAGTTCGCGGGTACTGGCGTCCATTTCATAACGTTCGACGATCGCCTGGCAATGCATGCTCAACGGACCGTGGGCTACCGCCACGCCCTTGGGCCGCCCGGTCGAGCCGGAGGTGTAGATCAGGTAGGCCAGGCTGTGCGCATGCAGCGCAGGCGCCGGCCAGGGCGCCTGCGCCGCGTCCAGATCCAGGCGGTCCAGCTCCAGCCACGGCAGTGCCGCCGGCAACGCCAGCCGTTCGCGCAGGCCACTGTCGCCGAGCAACAAGGCCATGCCCGAGTCCTCGACCATGTAGGCCAGGCGCTCTGGCGGATAGTCGATGTCCAGCGGCACATAGGCGGCGCCACACTTGAACACCGCCAGCAGCGCCACGACCATCTGCGTCGAGCGCTCCAGGGCCACGCCGACCACCCGCTCGGGGCCGACGCCCTGGGCGACCAGTTGCCGCGCCAAGGCATCACTGCGCCGTTGCAGGCTGGCGTAGTCCAAGGTCTGCCCGGCGCATGCCACGGCCATGGCCTGTGGGTTGCGTCGCGCCTGCTCGGCAATCAGCTCGACCACCGACGCCGCACGCCAGGCCCGGGCCGGGTCCGCGCCCCAGGCCTGCAGGGCTTGCTGTTGCGCGGCATCCAGCCACTGCAGGTTGCCCAGGGCGACGGTCGGCTGCGCGAGCATGCGCTCGAGCAGGTGCTCCATGGTCTGGCGAATCCCCTCCACCGCCGCCTCGCTGAAGGCGCTGCGCAGGTGCAGGTACTCGATCGACAGGCAGTCGTTCAGGTGCACCGCCAGGTCCATCGGCACGTTGGTCACATCGTGGTTGCTCGAGGCACCAAAGCGCAGGCCGGTATCGCGGGCCGTGCCCAGGCGCTCGTCGATCGGGTAGTTCTCGAACACGATGATGCTGTCGAACAGCGCCTGCCCAGACATGCCCGACCAGCGCTGGATGTCGGCCAGCGGTGCGTGCGCCTGGTCGCGCATGTCCAGGTTGTAGGCCTGCAGCTCACGCAGCCAGGCGTCCAGCGGTTGCTCGGCGACGAAGGTGTGGATCACCGGCAAGGTATTGATGAACAGCCCCATCAAGGTGTCGGCATTGGCCAGGCTTTCCGGCCGCCCGGCCACCGTGGCGCCGAACGCCACCGTGTCCTGCCGGGTGTAGCGCTGCAACAGCAGCAGCCAGGCGCCCTGGATCAGGGTGTTGGGGGTAATCCGCAAGCTGCGGCAGACCTGCTGCAGGTGCTGGGTGCGCTGGGCGTCCCAGCGGGTGTACAGCGCACGGTGACCGCGCTCGTCGCTGTGATGCCGCGGGTGCACCGCCTGGCTCAGCGAGGTCGCTTCGGCCAGTGGTTGCAGGCGGGCCTTCCAGGCGCGCTCCAGCTCACCGCGATCCTGTTGCTGCTGCCAGGCGATGAAGTCGCAAAAGCGCCCGCTCGGTGCCGGCACGCTGTCGCCGGCATAGTGCTGCAGCACTTCGCCCAGCAATCGCGAATTGCTCCAGCCATCCATCAGGATATGGTGGCTGGTCCAGATCATGTGGTACTGGTCTTCGTCGCTGCGCACCAGGCGCAAACGCAGCAGTGGCGCACAGGCCAGGTCAAAGCCCTGCTCGCGGGCCTCGAGCGCGCTCGCGGCAATCCGCGCCTCGTCGACCTGGCTGCCACGCCAGTCGAGGACCTCCAGCGCCAGCTCGACCTGGCGATGCACCACCTGCATCGGTTCGCCGCGCCGTTGCGGCCAGTGGAAACTGGTGCGCAACGCCTCGTGCCGGTCCAGCGCCGCCTGCCAGGCCTGACGCAGGCGCTGCACGTCCAGGCCCTGCACCGGCAACACCACCTGGTTGATGTAGAGCGCCGCGTCGTTGTCCTCCAGGGTGTGCAACAACATGCCTTGCTGCATCGGCGACAGCGGGTAGATGTCCTCGATGGCGCCTGGCGCCATCGGCAGTGCGTCCAACCAGGCCTGGGTTTGCCGGGCCAGCGGGAAGTCCGACGGCGTCACGCCCTGGCGCCCTGGCGCACAGCAGTGCTCGATCAGGTGCTCGAGGGCCGCCATGTAGGCTTGCACCAGGCGCTCGATGGTGGCGGGTTCGAACATCGCGGTGCTGAATGTCCAGCCCAGCGTCAGCGCGCCTTCGAACACCTGGCCATTGACGCTCAGCCAGTTGCCCAGCGGCCCGTCCAGGCTGCGTTCCAGGCCCCGGGCCTCGCGTGCCGGGGTGAACAGGGCATCCGCGCGGCTGAAGCTGCCATCGAACTGCCCCAGGTAGTTGAACGTGACCCTTGGCGTGGCCAGGCCGGCCAACGCCGCGCGGCTGGCAGCGTCCCCCAGGTAGCGCAGCAGCCCGTGGCCGATGCCCTTGGCCGGTACCGCCCGCAGGTGCTCCTTGATGCCCTTGACGGTCGCGCCCAGGTCCGCCTGCGCTTGCAGGCGCAGCGGGTAGAGGCTGGTGAACCAGCCGACGGTACGGGTCAGGTCGATGTCGTCGAACAGCTCCTCGCGGCCATGCCCTTCCAGTTGCACCAGGCAATGGTCGGCGCCTGTCCAGTCCTGCAGCACCCGCGCCAGGGCGCTGAGCAGCAGGTCGTTGATCTGTGTGCGATAGGCGGCGGGCGCCTGCTGCAGCAAGCGCCGGGTCGCCTCCGGGCTGAGCCGGCCATGCAGCGTGACGGCTTCGCGGCTGCGGGCGATATCTACCTGGTGGTCACGCGGCAAGCTGCCGTCGGCCCCCTGCACCTGCGCCTGCCAGAACCCCAGCTCGTCGCGTGCCGCCTCGCTGCGCGCGTAGCTGGCCAGGCGTTCGGCCCAGTCCTTGACCGAGCTGCCGCGAGCGCCGAGGCTCACCGCCAGGCCTTGCTGGCATTGACCGTAGGCTGTTTGCAGATCGTCGAACAGGATCCGCCAGGACACCCCGTCCACGGCCAGGTGGTGGATCACCAGCAGCAGGCGCTGGCTGCCATCGGCGAGGTTTGCCAACAGGGCCCGCAGCAACTGCCCGCGCGCCGGATCGAGGCTGCCCTGGGCCTGGTCGCAGGCCGCCGTGAGGGCGGCCTCGTCCGCTACCTCGACACGCCACAGCAAAGGCTGCTGCTGCCACTGCGCGCGCAGCCTGTCCAGGTCGATGAAGCGTGCCTGGCCAGCGTCGAACGCGGCGCGCAGCACATCATGCTGGGCCACCAGCGCTTGCAGCGCCTGCTCCAGCAGGTCGCCGTCGAGCCGCTGGCGGCCTTGCAGCAGCACCGACTGGTTCCAGCGATGCGCCTCGGGAATGGCGCTGTCGAAAAACACCTGGTGAATCGGCAGCAATGGCGCCTGGCCATCGACTGGCGCCCGATGCCCCTGCGCCGCGCGCTCCTCGCGGCGCGCCACACTGGCCAGACGCTGCACGGTCTGGTGCTGGAACAGCGCCTTGGGGGTGAACACGATGCCCTGCTGGCGCGCCCGGGTGACCAACTGGATGGAGACGATGGAGTCACCGCCCAGCTCGAAGAAGTTGTCGTTGATGCCGACCTGGGCCACCTTGAGCACGTCGCGCCACAGGTCGGCGAGCGCTTGCTCCAGGGCGTTGCGCGGCGCCACGTAGGCCTGGCTGGCCTCAAGCGCAGGTGCCGGCAGCGCACGGCGGTCGAGCTTGCCATTGGGGCTCAGCGGCAGCGCCGCAAGGAACACCAGCTGGTTGGGCACCATGTAGTCGGGCAGCACCGCCAGCAACTGCTCGCGCAGGGCTTCGCGCAGCTGGGCCTGGGCCTCGCCGGGCGCCAGCGCCGAGCTGGCGGCCGGTACCAGGTAGGCGACCAGTTGCTGGCCATTGGCGCTGGGCATGGCCAGCACCGCGGCCTCGACCACGCTGTCCAGCTCCAGCAGGCGCGCCTCGATCTCGCCCAGCTCGATGCGCAGGCCGCGGATCTTCACCTGGTGGTCGATGCGGCCGTTGTACTCGATCACGCCATCGGCGCGCTGGCGTGCCAGGTCGCCGGTTCGGTACAGGCGCTCGCCGGCCAGGAACGGGCTGACCACGAAGCGCTCGGCGGTGAGCCCAGGGCGGCGATGATAGCCTCGCGCCAGGCCGATTCCGCCCAGATAGAGCTCGCCGCTCACCCCCACTGGAACCGGCTCGAGTTCATCGTCCAGCACATAGGTGGCCAGGTTGGCGATCGGCTGGCCAATCGGCACGCTGTCGCGACCTTCCTCGCGGCAGGTCCAATGGGTGACGTCGATGGCGGCCTCGGTCGGGCCATAGAGGTTGTACAGGCGCGCCCCTGGCAGTTTGCCGAACACCCCGTGCTGGGCATCCACCTGCAGCGCCTCGCCACTGCAGACGATGCGCTTGATCGAGGTACAGCTGGCCACCTGCGGGTCGAGCAGAAACACCTGCAGCATCGAGGGTACGAAGTGCAGCGTGGTCACCGCCTCGCGGTTGATCAGGGCGATCAGGCGCGCCGGGTCCTTGTGTTCGCCGGGCGCTGCCAGCACCAGGCTGGCGCCGGTCATCAGCGGCCAGAAGAACTCCCACACCGACACGTCGAAGCTGAACGGGGTCTTTTGCAGCACCCGGTCGTGCGCCCCTAGCGCATAGGCCTGCTGCATCCAGCACAGCCGGTTGCTCAGCGCCCGGTGCCGGTTGCCGGCCCCCTTGGGCTTGCCGGTGGAACCCGAGGTGTAGATCACATAGGCGAGGTTTTCCGGGTGCCCCTGCCAGCTCGGCGCGTGCGCCGGCCAGGCGTCCACCGCGTCGTCGAGCAACAGCTGGCGCACCTGGCCCAGCTCGGGCAGGCGCGCGACCAGGTGGGCCTGGGTCAGCAGCAGCGCGATGCCGCTGTCCTCGAGCATGTAGGCCTGGCGGTCCTGGGGGTAGTCCGGATCGATCGGCACATAGGCACCGCCGGCCTTCAGCACTGCCAGCAAACCGACCACCAGCACCAGGCTGCGCTCGGCGGCGACGCCGACCAGCACCTCGGGGCCGACCCCCTGCTCGATCAGGCGATGCGCCCAACGGTTGGCCAAGGCATCGAGCTGGCCATAGCTCATGCGCTGCCCTTGGCAAACCAGCGCGGTGGCCTCCGGCGTGGCGCGCGCCTGCGCCTCGAACAGCTGGTGCACACCTTGCTCCAGCGGGTAGTCGGTCGCCGTGCGGTTCCACTCGACCAGCTGGCAGGCGCGCTCGTCGGCCCCCAGCAAGGGGATCTGCGCCAAGGGGCGCTGCGGTTCGGCCAGCACCGCTTGCAACAGGCCAATCCAGTGCGCGCCCATGCGTTCGACCGTGGCGCGATCGAACAAGTCGAGGGCGAAGGTCAGGCCAGCCGACAGTTCATCGCCACTTTCGTGGGTGTCGAGCATCAGGTCGAACTGCGAGGTGCCCTTGTTCCAGCGCAGCGGCTCGATCCGCAGGGCCTGGCCCTCGACCTGCAGCGCGCGCTGCGCCGGGCCGTCGCTCTGGTGGTTGAACATCACCTGGAACAGCGGGTTGTGGCTCAGGCTGCGCTCCGGGCGCAGCGCCTCGACCAGTTGTTCGAACGGCAGGTCCTGGTGGGTCTGGGCGTCGAGCACGGTCTGGCGCACCGCCTGGAGCAACGCGTGAAAGCTTTGCCCGGCGGTGAAGCAGGTGCGCATCACCTGGGTGTTGACGAAGAAGCCGATCAGCCCCTCGGTTTCAACCCGGTTGCGGTTGGCCGACGGCACCCCGACGCGGATATCGTCCTGGCCACTGTAGCGTTGCAACAACGCTTGGAAGCTGGCCAGCAACAGCATGAACAGGGTGACGTTTTCCGCCGCGGCCAGGCCCTTGAGGCCACGCACCAGTGCCTGCGGCAGGTGCAGCGCGACACGCTCGCCGCGAAAGCTCTGCACGGGCGGCCTCGGGCGGTCGCCGGGCAGTTCGAGCAGCGGGTGCTGGCTGCCCAGCTGGGCGGTCCAGTAGGCCAGCTGGCGTTCACGCTCGCCGGCCTCCATCCACTGCCGCTGCCACAGGGCATAGTCGGCGTACTGCAGGGTCAGCGGCGCCAGGTCGGCGGCGCGCTGCTGGCAGTCGGCGCCATACAGCTCGATCAGCTCGCGCAGCAGCAACTGCATCGACCAGGCATCGGAAACCATATGGTGCTGGACCAGCACCAGCAGATGCTCGTCAGCGGCCAACCTGAGCAATCGGGTGCGCAGCAACGGGCCCTGCCCCAGGTCGAACACCTGCGCCACCTGCGCCTCGACGAAGGCCCGCAGCGCGGCTTCGCTGCCGGCCTCGGCCTGGCCGCGCCAGTCGAGGCAGGCAAAATCGATGTCCACCTGCTGCTGGATGACCTGCAAGGCCCGTTCGCCTTCCTGCGCGAACGTGGTGCGCAACACCTCGTGGCGGGCATGCAGGGCCTCGAGCGCCCGCCGCAGCGCCGCCGCATCCAGCTCGCCGTGCAGGCGCAGGGCTAGCGGGATGTGGTAGTTGGCGCTGTCAGGCTCCATCTGCCAGAGGAACCACTGGCGCTCCTGTGCGTAGGAGAGCAGCAATGGCTCCTCGGGCTTTCTCCTGAACATCGGCGCGACATTGAACAGGTTGATCCCTTTTTGCTTCAGCAGTATCGCCAAGGCTTTGCGTTCTTTTGCCGAGAGCGCTTCAACGGCCCCGATCAGCTCTTGCACACCCAGATCCTCATTAGGAAATTAGCTTTTCAAGTTCATCTCCTGTTAAACGTTTGAGTGCTTCCAGAGATTTAGCCAATTCATCCTCCACCGGCGCGTGATCGTCCTGCAGGGCTTGTACCACCTCGGCGAACGCCCCCAGCACAGAGGCCTGGAACAGCTCGCGCAGCGGCACCTCCAGGCCCAGTTGCTCACGCACCCGGACCACCACCTGGGTCGCCAGCAGCGAGTGCCCGCCCAGGCCGAAGAAGTCGTCATCCAGCCCGACCCGCTGCACCTGCAGGACCTCCTGCCAGATCGCTGCCAGCTGCTGCTCCAGCGGCGAGGCCGGCGCCAGCCAGGGGCGCTGCGCCTGTTCGGCGTCGAACGCCGGCAAGGCCTTGCGGTCGAGCTTGCCGTTGGCGGTCAGCGGCCATTGCGCGACGAACATCATCCGTCCCGGCACCATGTAGTCCGGCAGGCTCTGCTGCAAGGTACGGCGCAGTTGCTCGAGGCGTTCGCGCTCGGCGCCTGGCGCCACCGGCGCATCAGCCGCGGCGATCAGGTAGGCGCCCAGTTGCGGGCCGCTGGCGCTGTCGAGCACCAGCACCAGCGATTCGCGCACCGTTTCCAGTGCATCCAGGCGCTCCTGGATCTCGCCCAGTTCGATACGGAAACCGCGGATCTTCACTTGATGGTCGATGCGCCCGGTGTACTCGACACTGCCATCGGCGCAGAACCGCGCCAGGTCGCCAGTACGGTACAAACGCTGGCCCGGCGCGCCGAACGGGTCGGGCACGAAGCGGCTGGCGCTGAGCCCACCGCGGTTCAGGTAACCCCGCGCCAGCCCGGCCTGGCCGACATACAACTCACCCACGCAGCCGCGCGGCACCGGGTTGAGCTGGCCGTCGAGCACATACCAGCTCAGGTCGCGGATCGGCAGGCCGATCGGGCTGCCGGGCACCTGCAAGTCCTCACGCGACAGCGGCCGGTAGGTCACGTGCACCGTGGTTTCGGTGATGCCGTACATGTTGACCAGGCGCGGCGAGCGATCGCCGAAACGCTCGAACCAAGGCGCCAGGCTGCGCACCTCCAGCGCTTCGCCACCGAATACCACATGGCGCAGGGCCAGTTCCGGCCGCGTGCGCGCCGGTGCGCAGGCCACCTGCATCAAGGCCTTGAACGCCGAAGGCGTCTGGTTCAATACCGTCACCCGCTCGCGGGCGAGCAACGCCAGGAACGCCTCTGGGTCGCGGCAGGTCTGCTGCGGCACGATCA
Organism: Pseudomonas muyukensis; assembly: GCF_019139535.1. NCBI lineage: Bacteria > Pseudomonadati > Pseudomonadota > Gammaproteobacteria > Pseudomonadales > Pseudomonadaceae > Pseudomonas > Pseudomonas muyukensis. Next base: position 3,946,392 of record NZ_CP077073.1, read on the forward strand.
CCAGGCGCCCGCCATGCAGCAGCGCACCGAAGATCTCCCATACCGAGAAGTCGAAGGCGAAGGAGTGGAACAGCGTCCAGCTGTCGCGGTGATCGAAGGCGAACTCATCGGCGGTGGCGGCGAACAGGCGCAGCACGTTGCCATGGGCCAGCAAGGTGCCCTTGGGCCGACCGGTGGAGCCGGAGGTGTAGATCACATAGGCCAGGTTGTCCGCCTGCAGCGCCACCTCAGGGTTGTGCTCGGCGCCACCGGCCAGAGCGTCGATGGCCAAGCTGCGCACGCCGGCAGGCAGCGCCAGGCCCGGCAGCAGGTGGGCCTGGCCGAGCAACAGGGCGATGCCGCTGTCCTCGATCATGTAGGCCAGGCGATCCTGCGGGTAATGCGGGTCGAGCGGTACGTAGGCGGCGCCGGCCTTGAGAATCGCCAGCAAGCCGACCAGCAGGTCCGGATGGCGCTCGCTGACCAGGCCGACCCGGCAATCCAGGCCGACGCCCAGTGCGCGCAACTGGTGGGCCAGACGGTTGGCCCGCAGGTTGAGCTCACGGTAGCTGAGCTGCTGGTCGTCGAGGCTGACCGCGATGGCATCGCCATCGCGGGCCACCTGGGCTTCGAACAGCGCCGGCAGGCTGCCGTGCACCGGGAACGGGGTCGGCTGCGGATTCCACTGGGCGATGCTGGCCTGGCGCTGGGCCGGGGTTTCCAGCGCCAACTCGCCCAGGCGCTGCCGCGGTTCGGCGACAATGGCCCCAAGCAACTGCTCGAAGTGCATCAGCAGGCGTTCGGCCGTGGCCGCCTCGAACAGGTCGGTGGCGTAGTTGAGGTTGACGTGCAACCCGTCCGCGGCCAGCGCGGTGGTCAGGGTCAGGTCGAACTGGGCATCCTGGCTCTCCCAGGCCACCGGCTCGACGCGCAGCCCCAGCTCGGCCTGCCCTGCCCCATCCGCCGCTTCGCTGCGGTGGTTGAACATCACCTGGAACAGCGGGCTGTGGCTCATGCTGCGTTGCGGATGCAATGCCTCGACCAGTTGCTCGAACGGCAAGTCCTGGTGCGCCTGGGCGCCTACCGCGGCCTCGCGCACCTGGGCCAGCAGTTGCACGAACGACTGCTGCGGGTCGACCTCGGCGCGCAGCACCTGGGTGTTGACGAAGAAGCCGATCAGGCGCTCGGTCTCGGGCCGGTTGCGATTGGCCACCGGCACGCCGACGCGAATGTCGCGCTCGCCGCTGTAGCGCGCCAGCAAGGCCTGGAACGCGGCCAGCAGCACCATGAAGGGCGTGGCCTCGTGCTGACGGGCCAGGTCGTGCACGGCCCGCCCCAGATCGGTGGCAAAACGCCGCGCCAGGCGCGCGCCCTGGTAGCTGCGGGTCGCCGGCCGTGGCCGGTCGCTGGGCAAGCTCAGCACCGGCTGCGCCTGGCCCAGGCGCTGCAGCCAGTAGGCCAGTTGCCGCTCGCGCTCGCCGGCCTCCATCCAGTGCCGCTGCCAGATCGCATAGTCGCTGTACTGCACCGCCAACGCCGGCAGTTGCGCCGGCACCTGGCGCACCTCGGCGGCGTACAGGGCCACCAGTTCCTCGACCATCACCTGCATCGAACGGGCATCGGAAACGATATGGTGCTGGGTCAGGACCAGCACGTGGTCATCCTCGGCCAGGCGCAGCAGCTTGACGCGCAGCAGCGGCCCGCGGGCCAGGTCGAACAACTCGCGGGTCTGCTCCTGGATGTAGGCCTTGAGCGCCTGCTCCTCGGTCTGGCCCGGGGCACGGGGCAGGTCCAGCCGATCGAGCAACAGGTTGGCCTGGGCATCGATCACCTGGCAGGTGCCCTCGCTGTCCTGCACCAGGCGGGTGCGCAGCGTCGCGTGACGCTCGGCCAGGCGCGTCAGCGCCTGTTGCAGGGCAGCGGCTTGCAGCGCGCCGCGCAGGCGCAGCGCGGTGGGGATGTGGTAGGCCGCGCTGTGCGGATCGAGCTGCCAGAGGAACCACTGGCGCTCCTGGGCGAAGGACAGCGGCAGGCGCTCGAAGCCGGCGCTCACCGGCGGGATCGGCAGGTTGGCCAGGGTCACGCCTTCGGCCTGCATCTTTTCCAGGTACAGCCGGCGCTTGTCCAGCGGCAGCAGGATCACGCGCTGGGCAATCTTCAATGCCATGTCCCGATCCATCACAGCGCCTCCATTTCATCGAGCAAGGCGTCGAGCCGGTCGAGTTTGCCGCTGTCGAGCGCCGGACCGCCATCGGCCAGTTGTTCGACGAAGTGCTCCAGCTGCGGATGCTGGAAGAGAGTCTGCGCAGTCAATTTCATACCTAGCTCAAGTTGGATCCTCGAGACCGCGCTCACCACCAGCAACGAGTGGCCGCCCAGTTCGAAGAAGTTGTCGTTCAGGCCAACGCGCGGCACCTGCAGCACGTCCTGCCAGATGGCCGCCACCTGGCAGGCCAGTGGCGAAGTCGGCGGCACATGGCCGACAGTGCGCGGCAGGCTGTCCAGGCCAGGCAAGGCCTTGCGGTCGAGCTTGCCGTTGGGGGTCAGCGGCAGGCACTCGAGGAACAGCACATGGCCGGGCACCATGTAGTCGGGCAACTGCTGGCGCAGCTCCTGGCGCAGCCGCTCGGCCAACGCCCGGCGCTCGTCGGCGACCGCGGCCACCACATAGGCCACCAACTCGGCGCCACGGGGGCCGGCCAGGGCCAGCACCGCGCATTCGCGCACGGCCTGCAGACGCCCCAGGCGTGCCTCGATCTCGCCCAGCTCGATGCGGAAACCGCGGATCTTCACCTGGTGGTCGAGGCGGCCGATGTACGTCAGCTCGCCGTCGTCGCGATAGCGGCACAGGTCGCTGGTCCGGTACAGCCGCCCACCGGGTTCGCCGAACGGGTCGGGGATGAATCGCTCGGCGGTCAACCCAGGGCGCCCGAGGTAGCCACGGGTGACGCCGGCACCGGCCAGCATCAGCTCCGCCGCGCCGCCCAGGGGCGCTGGTTGCAACTGGCTGTCGAGCAGATAGGCCTGGGTATTGCCCAACGGCCGGCCGATGCTCGGCGTGCCGCCGGCCTGGCGCTGGGTCCAGGTGGAATAGGTGGTGTCCTCGGACGGGCCATACAGGTCATAGACCCGCTCGATGCCCGGCAGGGCGTACAGCTCATCCACCAGCGCCTGGCGCAATGGCTCGCCGGCCAGGTTGACGATCCGCACACTCGGCGGGATCTGCCCGGCGCGTGCCAGCGCGGCGATCGCCGATGGCACCGTGTTGACCAGGCTGACCTGATCGCGCGCGGGCAGGCTCGCCAGCTCCAAGGCGTTGCGCGCCATGATCACCCGACCGCCGTTGGCCAGGGTGACGAACAGCTCCCACACCGACAGGTCGAAGCACACCGAGGTGGACGCCAGCACGCCCTGGATGTCCTGCTGGTCATAGACCCCGGCCGACCAGGCGATCAACGCCGCAACGTTGCGGTGGGTGATGCTCACGCCCTTGGGCCGGCCGGTGGATCCGGAGGTGTAGATGACGTAGGCCAGGTTGTCGGCGCTCACCGGGACCGCCAGGTCCTCGCACTCGGCCTGCTCGGCCGGCGCCTGGGCCGGCACCTCGAGCACCGCCACGCCCGCAGGGACCTGCAACTGGCCAAGCACCTCGGCCTGGCTGAGCAGCACCTTGGCCTGGCTGTCCTCGAGCATGTAGGCCACACGCTCGGCCGGATAGTCCGGGTCCAGCGGTACATAGGCGCCACCGGCCTTGAGTACCGCCAGCAGCGCCACCAGCAGCTCGGCGCCGCGCGGCAGCGCCACGCCGACCCGCACTTCCGCGCCGACGCCAAGCGCCACCAGGCGCCGCGCCAGGTGGTTGGCCCGCTGGTTCAGCGCCGCGTAGCTCAAGCACTGCTCACCGGCGACCAGGGCGACAGCCTCGGCACGCACGCGCACCTGCGCCTCGAAGTGCTGATGGATGCAACGCTCGCCGGCAAACGCCAGGCGATTGTCGTTGCGCTCGCACAGCAGCAGGCCGCGCTCGTGCTCGCCGAGCATGTCCAGTTCACCCAGCGGCCGCAATGGCTCGTCGAGCATGCCCTGGAGCAGCTGCTGCAGGTGCCCGGCCATCGCAGCGATGGTCGCCTCGGTGAACGCGGCATGCTGGTGATTGAACTGCAACGTCACCTGCCCCTCGTGTTGCGAGACCAGCAAGGTCAGCGGGTAGTGGGTCTGTTCCCGGCTGTTCAGCGCACCGAAGCGCAGGGTGTCACTGCTGCCCTGGGCCAGCGCCTGCGACACCGGGTAGTTCTCGAATACCAGGATGCTGTCGAACAACGGCTCGCCGCTGCGCCCGGCCCAGCGCTGGATCTCGAACAGCGGGGTGTGCTCGTGTTCGCGCAGGTCGAGGTTGCGCGCCTGCACCGCTTGCAGCCATTGCGCCACCGGCAGCTGCGCCGGCGGTGTCGCCACCACCGGCAGGGTGTTGATGAACAGCCCCAGTTGCCGCTCGGCATCGACCAGCTCCACCGGGCGCCCGGCCACCGTGGCCCCGAAGGTCACGCAGGCCTGGCCGCTGTAGCGCTGCAACAGGACCAGCCAGGCGGCCTGGATCAAGGTGTTGAAGGTGATCTTCTGCTCGCGGCTGAAGGCTTGCAGGCGCTCGCCCAGGGTTGCCGCCAGCTCCAGGCGGAACTCGCCCTGCCCGGCCGGCGCATCCGCGCGGCCGGCGACGGCCAGGCGCGTGGGCTCGACCAGCTCACGCAGCTGTTCGCGCCAGAACGCTTCGCTGGCCTGGGCGTCGCGCCCCTGCAGCCAGGCGATGTAGTCGCGGTAACGGGCCACCGATGCCGAGGGTTGCTCCCCTCGATAGCGTTGCAGGACCTGGCCCATCAACTGCGAGTTGCTCCAGCCGTCCATCAAAATATGGTGGCTGGTGTAGATCAGCTGGTGGCGCTGTTCGTCGCAGCGCACCAGCAACAGGCGCAGCAACGGTGCCCGAGAAAGGTCGAAGCCCTGCGCGCGTTGCGCCTCGGCCAGCTCGGCCAAGGCCTGGGCCTGGTCGGCACGCCCGCGCCAGTCGAGCACCTGGAACGGCAAGTCCACCTGGCGGCGCACCCGCTGCAATGGCCGGGCCAGATCGCCCTGCCAGATGAAATCGCTGCGCAGGATGTCCTGGGCATCCAGGGTCTGCTGCCAGGCCTGGCCGAAGCGCTGCTCGTCCAGGCCGAACACCTCGACGCTCATCTGGTTCACATAACTGCCGGCCGCTTGCCCGTCCAGGCTATGGAACAGCATGCCGGCCTGCATCGGCGACAGTGGGTAGAGGTCTTCGCAGTTGCGCGCATCCAGCGCCAACGCATCGAGCTGCGCCTGGTCGAGGCCGGCCAGGGGCAGGTCCGAAGGGGTGAAGGCGCGGTTGCCAGCATCGCTGCAGTGCGCCACCACCTGCACCAGCTCGGCGACGTAGTCGTCTGCCAGGCGCTGCATCAGCGCCGGGTCGAACATCTGCTCGCTGAACGTCCAGCCGATGCTCAGCGCGCCCTCGTAGATACGCCCGTTGACCAGCAGCCAGTTGCCCAGCGGCGAGCCTTCGGCCTGTTCAGCGCCGCGTGCCTCGCCGGTGGGCAGGAACAGCGGCGTCTGTTCGCCGAAACTGCTGTCGAACTGGCCCATGTAGTTGAAGGTGATCCGCGGTACCGGCAAGGACGCCAGTAGCGCCTGGTCCTCGGCTTCGCCCAGGTAGCGCAGCAGGCCATGGCCCAGGCCCTTGTCGGGAATGGCGCGCAGTTGCTCCTTGACCCCCTTGACCGTCTCGCCCAGCGACTCATGGGCGGTCAGGCGCACCGGGAACAGGCTGGTGAACCAGCCCAGGGTGCGGGTCAGGTCGATGTCATCGAACAGCGCTTCGCGGCCATGCCCCTCGAGCTGGATCAGCGTGTCGGCACGCCCGGTCCAGCGGCTGACGACCCGCGCCAAAGCGGCCAGCAGCAGGTCGTTGACCTGCGTGCGGTAAGCGGCCGAGGCCTCTTGCAGCAAGCGTCGGGTGGCCTCGCTGTCAAGTCGGGCGCTGACGCTGTGGACATGCCGGCCGTCCAGCGAGGCGTCGGCGCGTAGGCAAGGCAGGTCGGTGTCCAGCCCTTCGAGCTGGCCACGCCAGTAGGCGCCCTGCGCTCGCAGCGCGGCGCTGCGGGCATGGCGCTGCATGCGCTCGCCCCAGGCCTGCAGCGAACTGGTCCGCGCCGGCAGCGCCGGCGCTTGCCCCGCCAATGCCGTGGCATAGGCTGCGGACAAGTCTTCGAACAGAATCCGCCACGACACGCCGTCGATCACCAGGTGGTGCACCACCAGCAGCAGCCGCTGGGTATCCGGCAACTGCAGCAGCACGGCCTTGAGCAGCGGGCCGTGGCTCAGGTCAAGGCTTGCCTGGGCCTGGGCCGCCGCCACTTCCAGCGCCGCCAGGTCGGCCACCGGCACCACCTGCAGCACCGGCTGCGCCGCCCAGGCCTGCTGTTGCGCCTGCTGCGAGCGGTAGGCGGCCTGCCACTGGCCCTGCTCTTGGGTAAAGCCCAGGCGCAGCGCATCATGGTGCAGCACCAGCGCCTGCAGGGCCTGCTCCAGGGCAGCTTGCTCGAGCGCCGCGGCCGGCTTGAGCAGGATCGACTGGTTCCAGTGATGGCGGGCCGGCAGCGGCATTTCGAAGAAATGCGCCTGGATCGGCAGCAACGGCACCGCGCCGGTCGCCGGCGCCTGGTCGATCTGCTGCACTGGCGCCGCCTGCTCGATGACCGCCGCCAGGCCTTGCACGGTCTGATGCTCGAACAACTGCTTGGGGGTGAAGCGGATGCCCTGGGCCCGTGCCCGGCTGACCACCTGGATCGAGACGATCGAATCGCCGCCGAGTTCGAAGAAGTTGTCGCCGCGCCCTACTGGCGCGCACCTGAGCACTTGCTGCCAGATGGCCGCCAGCTGGTTTTCCAGGGCTCCCTGGGGGGCGACGAAGGCTTGCGTGGACACCGCCTCGACCTCGGGCAGGGCCTTGCGCTCGAGCTTGCCATTGGGGCTTAACGGCATGCGCTCGAGCACCACGAACTGCGCCGGGACCATATAGTCAGGCAGGTTGTCCTGCAGGTGGCGCTCGACGCTGGCGCGCCAGTCGCCGACGTCAGCGGCCAGCACCAGGTAGGCCACCAGGCGTTGCTGGCGGGCCAGCACCACCGCCTCGCGCACGCTCGGGTGTTCAGCCAGGCGCGCCTCGATCTCGCCCAGTTCGATACGCAGGCCGCGAATCTTCACCTGGTGGTCGATGCGCCCGGCGTATTCGATCACCCCGTCGGCGCGGTAGCGCGCCAGGTCACCGGTGCGATACAGACGCCCGGCGCCGAACGGGTTGGCGACGAAGCGCTCGGCGGTCAAGCCGGGCCGGCGGTGGTAGCCACGCGCCAACCCCTCGCCGCCCAGGTACAGCTCGCCGACCACCCCGGCCGGCAGCAGCTGCAAGCTGGCATCGAGGATCCAGGTCTGCAGGTTGGCGATCGGCTCGCCGATCGGCACGCTGTCGGCGCCCTCGGCGCGGCAGCGCCAGTGGGTGACGTCGATGGCCGCCTCGGTGGGCCCGTACAGGTTGTACAAGCCAGCCGCCGGCAGGTGCTCGAACACCTGCGCCTGGGCTTCGACCGGCAGCGCCTCGCCACTGCAGATGATGCGCCGCAGCGTGGTGCAGGCGGCCACCGCTTGGTCCTGCATGAAGGCCTGCAGCATCGAGGGCACGAAGTGCAGCGTGGTCACCTGTTGCTCGCGGATCAGCGCCACCAGGCGCGCGGGGTCGCGGTGTTCACCCGGCTCGGCGATCACCAGGCGCGCGCCGAACATCAACGGCCAGAAGAACTCCCACACCGATACGTCGAAGCTGAACGGGGTCTTTTGCAGCACCCTGTCCGTGGCGTCCAGGCGATAGGCCTGTTGCATCCAGTTCAGCCGGTTGCTCAGGGCCAGGTGCCGGTTGCCGGCGCCTTTGGGCTTGCCGGTGGAGCCTGAGGTGTAGATCACGTAGGCCAGGTGCTCGGGGCCCGGGCACACCTGGGGGGCGTGCTCGGGGTAGCCCTGCGGCGCCTGGTCCAGGCACAGCGTGCGCAGTTGCGCCGGCAGCGGCAGGCTCGCCTGCAGCGCGGCCTGGGTCAGCAGCAACTGGATGCCGCTGTCCTCGATCATGTAGGCCAGGCGCTCGCTGGGGTAATCCGGGTCCAGCGGCACGTAGGCGGCGCCGGCCTTGAGCACGGCCAGCAGGCCAACGACCATTTCCAGGCTACGCTGGGCCGCGATGCCGACCAGGGTCTCGGGGCCCGCGCCCGCCTCGATCAGGCGGTGCGCCCAGGCGTTGGCGGCACGCTCCAGCTCGGCGTAGCTCAACTGTTGCCCGGCGAACACCAAGGCCACCGCCTCGGGTGTGCGCGCGGCCTGATCGGCGATCACCTGGTGCACGCAGCGGTTGTCGGCAAAACGCATCGCCGTGGCGTTCCAGCCCTCGCGGATGCCTGCCTGGGCCGCCGTGGGCAGCAGCGCCAGCTCACCCAGCGGGCCTTGCGCCTGGTCGATGAACCCCAGCAGCAGCTGTTGCAGGTGGCCGAACAACTGCTCCACCTGAGCTTGCGCGAACCAGCGACGGCTGTAGCTGAACTGGAACATCAAGCTGTCGCCGAGCCCGACCGCCACGGTCAATGGCAGGTGAGTCTGCTCATGCATCCGCACCTCGCCGAACACCAGCCCCTGCGGCGCCTCCTTTTGCAGGGCCTCGGCCACCGGGTAGTTCTCGAACACCAGCAAGTTGTCGAACAAGGCTTCGCCGGCGCGGCCGGCCCAACGCTGGATATCGGCCAGCGGCACATGCTCGTGCTCGCGCAGCGCGACGTTCTGCGCCTGGACCTGCTGCAACCACTGCGCAACACTCTGTTCGGGGGCCGGCGCGGCAATCACCGGCAAGGTGTTGATGAACAGCCCGACCTGCTGCTCGATCGCCGGCAGCTCGGTGGGGCGCCCCGCCACGGTGGCGCCGAAGACCACCTGGCGCTGGCCGGCATGGCGCTGCAGCAGCACCAGCCAGGCGGCCTGCACCACGGTGTTGAGGGTGACCTTGTGCTGGCGGGCGAACGCGCCCAGGCGCTCGCTCAACCCCGGCTCCAGCGCGGCCAGCCACTGGCCGTGGCCTTGGGCCGCGGGGTTTTCCTTGAGCCCCAGGGCATGGGTGAGCAGGGTCGGCGCCTCCAGGTCGCGCAGCTGGTTGCGCCAGAAGTCTTCGCTGAGCTGGCCATCCTGGCGCTGCAACCAACCGATGTAGTCGGCGTAGCGGCCAGGGGCCGCGCTCACGGCCTCGCCACGATAGCGCTGCAACACCTCGCCCATCAGCAGCGAACTGCTCCAGCCGTCCATGAGGATGTGATGGCTGGTGTAGATCAACTGGTATTGCTGCGCCGCGGTGCGCACCAACAGGATACGCAGCAGCGGCGCCCGGGCCAGGTCGAAACCCTCGGCGCGCTCGGCGTCGGCCAGGCGCTGCAGGGCGGCGGCATCGCCACCTGGCAGCTCGACCACCTGGAACGGCAGCTCGACCTGCTTGTGCACCACCTGCACCGGTGCCGGGGCGTCGTCGGGCCAGACGAAGCCGCTGCGCAGCACGTCGTGCCGGTTCAGGCAGGCCTGCCAGGCCTGGCGGAAACGCTCGACATCGAGCCCCTCGATACTCACCTGCAGCTGGTTGATGTAATCGGCCGAATCCTGCTCGTAAAGGGCATGGAACAGCATGCCCTGCTGCATCGGCGCCAGCGGGTAGATATCGTCGATCTGCGCCGCCGCCACCGGTAGCTGGTCGAGTTGCGCCTGGTCGAGCCCGGCCAGGGGGAAGTCCGAAGGCGTGACCCCGCGGTGGCTCGGGTCGCAGCAGTGGGCCACCAGTTGTTGCAGCTCGTGGCTGTAGGCATCGGCCAGGGCCTGGATCTGCGCCGCGTCGAACATCGCCGGGCTGAAGCTCCAGTCCAGGCTGAACTGCCCGTCGTAGACCTGCCCGTTGAGGGTCAGCCAGTTACCCAGCAACGCCTCGTCGGCATGCTCGCGGCCTTTGTTCCCGGCACAAGGCACGAACAGCGTATCGGCCTGATCGAAGCTGCCGTCGAACTGCCCCAGGTAATTGAAGGTGATGCGCGGCTGCGCCAGCCCGGCCAGCTCGGCCTGCGCCGCGGCGCCGCCCAGGTAGCGCAGGGCCGCGTGGCCGATGCCGCGATCCGGCACCTGGCGCAGTTGCTCCTTGACCTGGCGGATGGTGTCGGCCAGGGTCGCGCACGCGGTGAGGCGCAGCGGGAAGACGCTGGTGAACCAGCCCAGGGTGCGGCTCAGGTCGATGTCCGCGAACAGCTCCTCGCGGCCATGCCCCTCGAGGCGGATCAGCGTATCGGCGGCACCGCTCCAACGGCTGATGACCCGCGCCAGCGCCGCCAGCAGCAGATCATTGACCTGGGTCCGGTAGGCCGCAGGCGCTTGCTGCAGCAGTTGCCGGGTCAGCGCCGGGGTGAGGCGGCTCTGCACGCTGAGCGCGTCGCTGGCGCGCAAGCTGGCCTGGGCGTCGCGGCATGGCAGCGCAGGGGCCTCGCGCAGCTGGCCACGCCAGTAGGCGAGTTGCGCCTGTGCCGCCTCGCCCTGGGCCCAGGCCTGCAAACGCAGGCCCCAGGCTTGCAGGGGGCTGGTCTTGGCCGGCAACTGCACCGGCTGGCCCTGCTCGATCTGCCGGTAGGCCTGTTGCAGGTCTTCGAGCAGCACGCGCCAGGACACGCCATCGATCACCAGGTGATGGACCACCAGCAGCAGCCGTTGGCTGCCATCGGCATGCTGCAGCAACCCGGCGCGCAGCAAAGGGCCAGCCTGCAGGTCCAGGCTCTGTTGCACCTGGGTGCAGCATGCGCCGCCGTCATCGCCCTGCGCGAGCTGGAATTCACGCAGCAACCCGGCCTCGACCGACCATGGCCGGTAAGCGGCCTGCCAGGTCCCTGCGGCCTGGGCGAACGCCAGGCGCAGGGCATCATGCTGGGCGACCAGCGCCTGCAAGGCCTGCTCCAGCAGGCCAGCCTGCAGCGGCTGGCGGGGCGCCAGCAGCAGCGACTGGTTCCAGTGATGGCGGGCGCGCAGCGGCTGGGCGAAGAACGCCTCGGCGATCGGCAGCAGCACCTGCTCCCCCGTCACCGGGCCTTGGTCCACCTGTGCCAGCGCACCGCGCTCGGCGACCAGGGCCAGGGCGCGTACGCTCTGGTGCTGGAACATCTGCCGCGAGCTGAGCAGAATGCCCGCCTGGCGCGCACGGCTGACCACCTGGATGGCCATGATCGAGTCGCCGCCCAGTTCGAAGAAGTTATCGTTGCGCGCGACCGCCGCCACCTTGAGCACGCTGCTCCAGATAGCCGCCAGTTGCTGCTCCAGTTCGCCCTCGGGCGCCTCGAAGGCCGCGCTGCGCTGCACGCTCGGCAGCGGCAAGGCGGCGCGATCGAGCTTGCCGTTGGCGGTGACCGGCAGCTGCGCCATGCACAGGATATGCGCCGGCACCATGTAGTCCGGCAGGTGCTGCTGCAAGGCTTGCCGGCAACGGTCCGGCAGTTCGCCTGCCGTCTGTTCGTCTGCGGCCACCAGGTAGCCGACCAGTTGCAGGCCGCTACCGCTATCGCGCGCCAGCACCACGGCTTCGCGCACCCCAGGCACGGCCAGCAGCGCGGACTCGATCTCGCCCAGTTCGATGCGCAGGCCGCGGATCTTGACCTGGTGGTCGATGCGCGCCACGAACACCAGTTCGCCATCGAGCTGGCGCCGAACCAGGTCGCCACTGCGGTACAGGCGCGCACCCGGCGCGCCGTATGGATCAGGCACGAAGCGTTCGGCGGTCAGCCCAGGACGGCCATGGTAGCCCCGGCTCAGGGCCTGGCCACCGATGTGCAGCTCACCGACCGCCCCGACCGGCAACAGTTGCAAGGCATCGCCCAGCACCTGCAGGGTCGTGGCCGGCAGCGGCCGGCCGATCACCACGCTGGCCGCCTCGGGCAGCGCGCGCGCGGCGTGGCTGGCGTTGATGGTCGCCTCCACCGGGCCATAGCGGTTGAACAACGCCACCGCCGGCAACCGCGCCAGGACCTTGGCCTGCAACTCGCGGGAGAGTGCCTCGCCGCCGGAGAACAGGCAGCGCAACGCGGTGCAGCGCTCCAGCCCCGGGGTATCGATGAACGCCTGCAGCATCGACGGCACGAAATGCACGGCGCTCACGCCGTGTTCGCGGATCAGCGCCACCAGGCGCTCGGGCTCGCGCTGCGCGCCGGGCTCGGCCAGCACCAGCAAGCCGCCGCTGACCAGCGGCAGCAGCAACTCCCACACCGACACGTCGAAGCTGAACGAGGTCTTCTGCAGGACCGCATCATGCTCATCGAAACCATAGGCGTCGCGCATCCACGCCAACCGCCCGGCGAGGGCGCCATAGCGGTTGCCGGCACCTTTCGGGCGCCCCGTGGAGCCGGAGGTGTAGATGAGGTAGGCCAGGTTCTCGGCCTGCTGGCGAATCTCCAGGGGGCCTTGGTCGAATTCGTCCAGGCGCGGATCGTCGAGGTACTGCACGGCAACCTCGGCGGGGGGCGTCCAGCGCGCCAGGTGCGCACGGTCGCTGAGCAGCAGGCGCAGGCCACTGTCCTCGACCATGTAGCTCAAGCGTTCGGCCGGGTAATCGGGGTCCAGCGGCACGTAGGCACCACCGGCCTTGAGCACCGCGACCACTGCCACCACCAGCTCCACCGAGCGCTGCAGGGCGATGCCCACCAGCACATCGGGCCCGACGCCAAGGCTGCGCAGGCGATGGGCCAGGCGGTTGCTGCGCCGCTCCAGCTCGGCGCGGCTCAGGCGCTGCCCGGCGAACACCAGCGCCGTGCGCTGCGGCTGCAACTGCGCCAACCTGGCCATTTCGCCGAGCAGGCACAAGCTCGCTGCCGGCTGTTGCGCCTGGGCGGCCTGCAGCAACTGGGCATGCTCGGCCTGGTCGAACGGCGAGAGCTCGGCCAGGGGCAACCCAGGTTGCGCGACAGCCGCCTCGAGCAGGCGCTGCCAGTGCGCCGCCATGCGCTCGGCGGTGGCTGCCTCGAACAGGTCGCAGGCATACACCAGCGAAGCGCTGAGCTGGCCGGCGTCATCCTGGGTATTGAGGGTCAGGTCGAAGCGCGCGCTGGCCTGGTCCTGGTCCAGCGCCTCGATCTGCAGCCCTGGCAGCGACAGCTCGGCCGCCCGCGACTCGACCACCTGGTGGTTGTACATCACCTGGAACAGCGGCGTCTGGTCCAGCCGGCGCTCGGGCGCCAAGGCGTCGACCAATTGCTCGAACGGCAGGTCCTGATGGGCCTGGGCTTCCAGCACCCGGGCCTTGGCCTGCTGCACCAGCGCGGCAAAGCTCAGGCGGCCATCGACCTGCGCGCGCAGCACCTGGGTGTTGACGAACAGGCCGATCAGCGCCTCGGTTTCACGCCGGGTGCGGTTGGCCACCGGGGTGCCCACGCGAATGTCCTCGGCACCGCTGTAGCGGTGCAACAGCAGTTGGAACGCCGCCAGCAGCACCATGAACGGCGTCGCCCCCTGGGCGGCGGCGAACTGCCGCACGGCTTGCGACAGGCCCGCCGACAAGGCGATCGGCACGCGCCCGCCGCGCCCGCTGCGCACATCGGGGCGCAGGCGGTCCCAGGGCAAGGCCAGGGTATCCACCGCCTCGCCCAGGGTGTCGCGCCAGTAGGCCAGCTGCCGCTCGGCCTCTCCCGCTTCCAGCCATAGCCGTTGCCAGCGCGCGCAGTCGGCGTACTGCACCGCCAGCGGAGCCGGCGCGTCCTGCGCCGCCGCGCTGCAGGCGCGGGCATAAGCGCCCGCCAGGTCGTTGACCAGAATCGGTAACGACCAGGCATCGCAGATGATGTGGTGGGTGCAGAACAGCAGCAGGTGCTGGTCATCGGCCTGGCGGATCAGGGTGGCCCGCAGCAACGGGCCATGCTGCAGGTCGAAGCCCAACTGCCCCTGGCGCGCGATCTCGGCCTCGGCGGCTGCCTCCTGGTCTCCCAGGTCCAGCATCGGCAGGGCGAAAGGCCAGGCCGGCTCGATGTGCTGCATCACCACCCCGCCGTCGAGCTCGAAGCGCGTGCGCAGCGGTTCGTGGCGCTCGATCAGGGCCTGGAAGCTCTGGCGCAGCGCCGCCACATCCAGTTGCCCGCGCAGGCGCAGCACCGCCAACTGGTTGTAGGCGCTGGCAGCCGGCTCGAGTTGCCAGAGGAACCACATGCGCTGCTGGGCGTGGGACGCCGGCAACACCTGCTGCGCGGCATCGCGCGGCGGGATCGGCAATGCTTCCAGCGACAAGCCCTGCTCGCGCATGCGGGCCTGCAGGGAACGCCGTTCCTGGGCGGAGAAACCGATGAAACGCTCAGCCAGGGCCAGCATTCGTTGTTCAAGCATGCTCATCACTCCTGGGTCTCGGCAAACAGCGCCTCGAGCGCATCGACCTGTTCGGCGCCACCGGCACCGCCGCGGTGCGCCTCGATCTGCTCAGCCAGCAGCTCGATGGTTTCACCTTCGAAGAACACCTTCAGCGGCAGGTTGAGGTCCAGGCGCTGCTGCACTTGCGAACGGATTCGCGTGGCCAGCAGCGAATGGCCGCCGAGGGCGAAGAAGTTGTCCCTGACCCCGACCCGCTCCAGGCCCAGGGCCTCCTGCCAGATCGCCGCCAGCTCGGCCTCCAGGTCATTGCGCGGGGCCAGGTAGTCGACACTGGCCAGGCTGCGCTCGCTCAGGGCCAGGCGGTCGACCTTGCCGTTGGGGGTACGCGGCAACTGGTCGAGCACTTGCAGCGCGGTGGGCACCATGTACTCGGGCAGCGTATCGCGCAGACGCGCGAGCACGCCCTCGTCGGCCTGGCCGACGACGAACGCCACCAGCTGCTTGCCCGCCTGGGTTTCCCGCGCGATCACCACCGCCTCGCGCACGCCGGGCTGCTGGCCCAGCAGCGCCTCGATCTCGCCCAGCTCGATACGGTGGCCGCGAATCTTCAACTGATGATCCAGGCGGCCCAGGTAATCGACCAACCCGTCGACCCGCACACTGGCCAGGTCGCCGCTGCGGTAGCAGCGCTGCCCTGGCGTCGTGGCCAGCGGGTCGGGGATGAAGCGGCTGGCGGTCAGGCCCGGACGGCCCAGGTAGCCACGGGCCAGGTTGACGCCGGCCAGGCACAGCTCGCCCTCGCGGGCAAAACCGGCCCAACGCCCCTGCTCGTCCAGCACATACAGGCGCGTGCCGGCGATGGCCTCGCCGATCGGCACCCGCAGCGCCGCCGTGGCGTCGACCGTGGAGGTGATATAGGCACTGCACCAGACCGCGCCTTCCGACGGACCATACTCGTTGACCAGCTCGGCCCCCGGCAGCCGCTCACGATGGCGCAGCGCCAGCTCCGCCGGGCAGGTTTCGCCGGCCACGATGACGCAGCGCAGCGCCTCGGCCTGGCCCAGGCCATCGAGGATCTGCGCATACAGCGAAGGCAGTGCCAGGAAATGGGAAATCCGTTGCGCCTCGATCAGCCGTGCCAGCGCCTGGGGATCCTTGTGCTGCTGTTCCTGCGGCAAGACCAGGCTGCCACCCTGGGCCAACGACCAGAAGATCCCGGCCACCGAGCTGTCGAAGGAAAACGACGAGAGCATCAGGAAACGCTGCACCGGCTCGGCATAGAACTGCAAGCGCGCGCAGGTCGAAGCCCGCGCATTGGCGTGGCTGATCATCACCCCCTTGGGGGTGCCGGTAGAGCCTGAGGTGTAGATGATGTAAGCCAGGTCGGCCGGATCGGCCTGCAGCGGCGGGGCCTGCTCGCTCGCCTCGCGCACCGCGGCGTCCTCCAGGCGCAGCAGCGCCAGCCCCGGGTCCAGGGTGATGGCCGGGTCGAGCGCTTGCAGGGCGATCAGGCCAGCCACCTTGGCATCCTCGAGCATGAAGCCCAGGCGCGCCGACGGATAGCTTGGGTCCAGCGGCAGGTAAGCGGCGCCGGCCTTGAGCACGCCGAGCATGGCCACGACGATCTCCAGCGAACGCTCGCCGTACACCGCCACCACCGACTCCCGCCCGACGCCCTGCGCCCGCAGGGCATGGGCGACCTGGTTGGCGCGCCGATCGAGCGCTGCGTAGCTCAGTTGCTGGGCGCCGATGATCAACGCCGTGTGCTCGGGCTGGCGGGCCACCTGGGCTTCGAACAACTGCTGCAGCTGCCCCTGGCTGCCCGCGGCCGGCTGCCCGCTGCGGTCGAGCACAGCCCCCAGGCGCGCGGCCTGGGCGCTGTCGACCAGGGCCTGATGCGCCAGTGGCAGCGCCGGGTCGGCGAGCACCCCGGCGACGAAGGTCACGAACTGCTGCAACCAGATCTCGGCCAGCCCTGCCGGGAAGCCCTCGCCCAGGGTCAGGGTCAGGTGCACGCCGTCCGCCGCGGCCTGGGCATTCAGCCGCAAGCGTTGCAGCGAACGCGCCGGCAGGTGCAGCTCGAGGTCGTCGGCTGCTTGCCATTCGAAACCGAAGTCCGCCACTGCCCCAGCCTCGGCGGCCTGCGCCGCATCGAAGCAGTCCAGCCACGATTGGCTGAGTTGCGCCTGGGCGGCGTAGCGCTCGGCACGCTCGCCAAGACCGATGCCCGGTTGCGCCTGGAACAGCACCGGCAGGTCCAGGGCGAAGTGCCCCACCGCGTCCTGCAATTGGCTGTTGCGGCCAGTCACCGCCTGGCTGACCAACCAGCTCTGCTGCCCGCCCAGGCCGCCGACGAAGTCGCCCCACAGCACCATCAGCAAGGCCTGGGCGCCGTCCAGGCCTTGCTCGCCGGCCAGCTTGTCGAGACGCCCGAGCTCGACAGCCGCCGCCTGCCTCGCGCACTGCGGCGCCAGCGCGCTGCTGCCGCGCGGTTCGCCAGGCCATTGCGCCAGCGCTGGATGGGCCTGCAACAGCTCACGCCAGAAGCGCTCACCCTGCTGGCCGATAGCTTCCTCGCCCAACCCTGCCTGCCAATCCGAGTAATCGGCGTACTGCAGGCCTTCGAACGCGGCCAACGGCTCGCCTGCATAGAGCGCCAGCAGCTCGCGGCCGAGCAGTGCCAGGCTGACGCGGTCGACGCTGGCCAGCGGCAGGCTGAGCATGACCCGGTGCGCTTGCTCGCCGCTGCCCAGGCTCAGCACCAGGCTGTGCTCGGCCAAGGCTTCGACGGCACGCTCCGGCGCCTGGTCGAACGCCCCTGGCGCCAGCGCCAGCAGCGCCAGGCGCGGCTGCGCGGCGATGGCCTGCACCGCCCGGCGCATGCCGGGCACAGCACGGTACTCGGTGCGCAGGATCTCGTAGCGGGCACTGAGCGCACGCGCGGCCTGTTCCAGGCGCTCGGGCTGCACCGCAGCGTCCAGCGTCAGCCCCAGGTGGGCGCACAATGGTCGGCCCATCCGGGCCTGGGCATCGAGAATAGCGGCTTGCTGGCAGGAAACCTGGAAGACTTCGCAAGGGTCGGTGATGGCATTCATGGGGACGGATTCCTTAACCGATGGCCACGTCGGCGCTTTTCAGCGCGACGGCCATGGCGGTGAGTATTTTTCGCGGGCCGGTGTACTCGTTGCGTGCGTGCACCGTGAGAATGTTGTCCAGCAGCACCACGTCGCCGGTCTGCCACGGGAACTGCACCATGACCTCGCGATAGATCTGCTGGAGATGGGTGATGTAAGCCTCGGGTATTGCCGAGCCATCACCGAAGAAGGTGTTCTGCGGCAGCTCCATGGGCTCGAACTCGGCGATCAGGCTGGCGCGGATGCTGTCGGGCAGGGTCAGGGCGTTGAAGAAGGTGCCGTGGTTGAACCAGACGGTTTCGCCAGTGCGCGGGTGGCGCACCAGCGCCGGCCCGCGCTGGCGGGTACGCAGGCGATTGCCCGGCTTCCACTCAGGCTCAACGCCGATCTTCGCGCAGTAGGCCTCGACCGCCGCGCGGTCGTCGGTCTGGAACACGGTCTGCCAGGGCAGGCCCATGCCGTCGCCATAGTTGCGCACATAGAGGATGCCCTTGCGGGCGAACGCTTCGCGCACCTCAGGGTCGATCCGCTCGAGGATCAGCCGGGTATCGCCCAGCGGCGTCTCGCCGCCGGTTTGCGACGGCAGGTCGCAATAGAAATACAGGTGCAACGGAAACACCGGCGAATAGGAGTGCTCGTTGTGCGGGAAGATCTTCTCCGGCGCCGGGTAGTCGGTAGAGCTGTAGACATTCAGCTTGCGCGTGATCTGGGTGCGCGGCGAGGCGCGGAACAGGTACTCCAGGGCGCCGCCGGAAATCGCGTCGATGCAGCGGTTGAAGGTGTCGATGTCCTGCACGTCGAAGCCGCGGAACAGGATCGCCGCATGCTTGTCCAGCTGCGCCTCGATCAGCGCACGGTTCTCGCCCGCCCACTGCACCAGGCCCACCCCCGGCACGCTGGGCTGGCACAGCAACGGCATCGAGCCGCCCTCGAACAGCGGCGAGAAACTCACCAGCCGTTGCGGATCGACACTCAGGCCCTTGCGCCTGCCCCTGGCCAGAGCCGGTATGCCGTGCGACTCGAAATTCGACATTTGACACCTTCCATTCGCTGATTCGACATTGGCGACTGCGCCAACTCCACGCCCCCGCAGGGGCTTTCGTCACTTCGTTCCTTCGCTGGCATTGCGCGCTGAGGCGCGCCGGCGAATCGGGTGTTGCTGTTGCAGCTGCGCGCTGCGCGCCTGCAACTGGGCCTGCTGCGCCTCGCGCTGACGCTCGCGCGCCAGTTGCAACAGCGGCGCCAGCGTGCCCTGGGGCGAGTCGAGCAAGCGTTCGAACACCGCCACCAACTGGGCGAACAAGGCGTCGATGTCACTGGCCTCGTACAACCCGGCCATGCACTTGAAGCCCACTTCGATGGCCTGCGGCCCGTTGACGAACTCGGCGATCATCTCCAGTTCCGCGGCCGCCTGGCCGGCGGGCCAGCCCTGGACCTGCAGGCCATCGATCGCCGGCAGGCTCGCGCCCTGTTCCTGATAGATGAACTTGATCTCGAACAACGGCGAGCGCCCGGCCCGCCGTGGCAGGCGCAAGGCCTCGACCAGGCGGTCGAACGGCAGGTCCTGGTGGTCGCTGGCAGCAATCACCACGTCTCGGCAATGGGCGAGGAACCCAGCGATCGACTGCTGTTCATCCACCGTCAACTGCAGTACCAATTGATTGACGAAGAAGCCGACCATTTCTTCAACGCCGGTGTGGTTGCGGTTGGCAATGTCGCTGCCCAGGCGCACCCGCGACTGGCCACAACGCAGGCTTACCACCAGGGCGAAACCGGCCAGCAGCAACATGTACAGGGTCAGCCCCTGACGCTGCGCCAGGCTGCGCAAGCCTTGGCTGAGCGCCTCGTCGAAACGGTACTCGTGCACCGCGCAGCCCTGCCCGGCCCCCTGCGGGCCGCTGGCCGAACGCGGCAAGGCGCTGATGAAGTGCTCCCCGCCCAGCTGTTCGCGCCAGTAACCCAGCTGGCGCTGCATTTCGCCGCCCTCCAGCCACTGGCGCTGCCACACGGCAAAGTCCAGGTACTGCAGGCCGGCGGCCGGCAGCGGGTGCGCCTGGCCCTTGGCCAACGCCTGGTACAACGCCGCGAACTCACGGATCAGGATGGCGAATGACCAGTGATCGGCAACCACGTGGTGCAAGGTCACCAGCAGCACATGGCGCCGGGCTTCCAGGCGCAACAGTTGCACCCGCAACAGCGGCCCGCTGCGCAGGTCGAACGGCGCACTGGCGCTTTCCTGCATGTGTTCGGCCAGGGCCACCTGACGCGCCGCCGGCGCCAGCTCGCTCAGGTCGGTCAAGGTGAACGGCAGGCGCGCCTGCCCATCCACCTGCTGCCAGGCCTGCCCCTGCTCTTCGAAAAAGCGCGTGCGCAGGACCGTGTGACGCTGCAACAACGCCGCAAACGCCTCGCGTACCGCGTCCACCTGCAGCTCGCCGACCAGTTCCAGGGCCCGCGGGATGTTGTACATCGAGCTGTGCGGCTCCAACTGCCAGAGGAACCACAGGCGCTGCTGGGCGAACGACAACGGCTGCGCCCGGTGCTGATCCACCGCCTGCAAGGCGGGCACCTGGCCGGCCCGCGCGAGCCCCCCGAGGGTCGCGACGAACGCCTCCAACGACGGGCTGTCGAACAACGCCCGCAGGGCGAGCTGCAGCCCAAGCTCCTGGCGCAGGCGGCTGACCACCTGGGTGGCCAGCAACGAATGGCCGCCCAGGGCGAAGAAGCTGTCGTCCAGCCCCACCGGGCCACAGCCAAGCACCTGCTCCCAGACCGCGCCGACCTGACGCTGCAGCGCGCTTTGCGGCGCACGATGGGGGCGCTGCGCCTGTTCGCCGGCCAACTGCTTGAGCGCCGTACGATCCAGCTTGCCGTTGGGCATCATGGGCAAGCGCTCCAGCAGCTGCAGGCGGCCAGGCACCATATGCTCCGGCAGGGCCTGGCGCAGGTCATCGAGCAACCCTTGGGCCGAGGCCGTCGGCGCGACGACGAAGGCCTCCAGCCGCCCGTCCAGGGCCAGCACCGCAGCCTCGCGCACCGGGGCCAGCGCCAGCAGGCGCTGTTCGACTTCCCCCGGCTCGATGCGAAAACCGCGCACCTTGACCTGCTGGTCGGCGCGCCCGGCATAGACCAGCCCATCCGGCCCCTGCCGGCCCAGGTCACCGGTGCGGTAGAGCCGTGCGCCTGGCAGCTGGGCGTGTGGGTCGGGCACGAAGCGCTCGGCGGTAAGGCCTGGCCGGGCATGGTAGCCGCGGGCCAGGCTGGCACCGCCGATGCACAGCTCACCGACGACACCTTCGGGCTGCAACTGCAGGTCGCTGCCCAGCACCTGGACCTGAACCTGGTCGACCGGCCGCCCGATCGGCGCCATGGCGCCAGCGACGCTGGCCTCGAACTGCGCCCAGGTGATCTGGATGGTGGCCTCGGTCGGCCCGTACAGGTTGACCACCCGGCCCGGCCAACGCTGCAACAGGGTGTTGACCAGGCTGGCGCTCAGTGCCTCGCCCCCGACCATCAGGTAGCGCAGGCTGGCCAGGCGCGCCGCATCGGCCTCGCCGAGCAAGGCCTGGAGCAATGACGGCACGGCCTGCAGGACGCTGATCCGCAGCTGCGCCACACAGGCCCACAAGCCGGACATGTCGCGGCTCAGTGCCGGCTCGGCGAGCACCAGCTGGGCACCCGCCAGCAGCGGCAGCCAGCACTCCCAGACCGACGCGTCGAAGCTCAACGAGGTCTTCTGCAACACCCGATCCTCAGGCGTCAGGGCAATGGCCCGCAGCATCCAGCGCATATGGTTGAGCAAGCCGCCATGGCGCACCTGCACGCCTTTCGGGCGACCGGTGGAGCCGGAGGTGTAGATGACATAGGCCAGGCTGTCCGCGGCCGGGCGCACCTCCACCAGCGGCGCCGGGGCGTCATCGTGGTCGGGCTGCAGCGCCAGCACCTGCACGCCCGCCGGCACCGGCAACGCCAGGCCAGGCGGGCACAACAGCAGGCGCGCGCCACTGTCCTCGAGCATGAATGCCAGGCGCTGGCTGGGGTAGCTCGGGTCCAGGGGCAGGTAGGCGGCGCCGGTCTTGAGCACCGCCAGCAGCGCGATGAAGGTCTCCAGGCTGCGCTCGGCGCTGATCGCGACGACTTGCTCCGGCCCTGCGCCTGCGGCCTGCAGGCGCAGGGCCAGGCGGTTGGCACGCAGCTCCAGGGCCTGGTAGCTCAGGCGCTCGCCGCGCCACTCCAGGGCACAGGCCTGTGGCGTGCGGGCCACTTGCGCCCGCAGCAACTGGTGAATCCCACTGGCCTCGACCGCGGCCAGCGGTGCCCCGCTGGCGGTTGCCAGCAGCCGCTGCTGCTCTTGCGCGGCCAGCATCGGCAGGTTGCCGATGGCGATCCGGGCATCGCCCTGCAAGGCCTGCAGCAGGTTGTCGAAATGCCCGGCCAGGCGCTCGAGCGCCGCGGCGCCGATGGCCGCGCGATCGAAGTCGTATTGCAGGTCCAGGGTCTGGCCGAGGGTGACCGCCACTGCCAAGGGGTAATGGGTCTGCTCCAGGTTGCTCGGCGTGCCGAAACGCGGCCCACGCGCCTGTTGCAGCGCCTCGGCCAGGGGATAGTTCTCGAACACCAGGATATGGTCGAACAACCCCTCGCCCTGCACCCCGGCCCAGCGCTGCAGCTCGAACAACGGCGTCTGCTCGTGCTCGCGCAGGGCCAGGTTCAGCGCCTGCACCTGCTGCAACCACTCGCCCAGCGGCTGCTCGGCGCGCGGACGGGCAACCACCGGCAAGGTGTTGATGAACAAGCCGATCTGCTCTTCGATACCGGGCAGCTCAAGGCCGCGGCCAGAGACCGTGGCACCGACCACCACTTCATCGCGCCCGCTGTAGCGGTGCAGCAACAGCAGCCAGGCGGCCTGCACCAAGGTATTGAGGGTGACCTTGTGCTGCCGGGCACATGCCGCCAGCGCCGCAGTGCGCTCGGCATCGAAGTGTTGCCCAAGGGTGCCACGCCCCTGCCCGGCCACGCCGTCGGCCGGCAACAGCGCCGCCAGCCTGAAGGGTTCCTGCAACCCTTGCAGTTGCTCGCGCCAGAAGGCTTCGGCGGCCTGCACAGGCAGCTGCTGCAAGCGCTCGATATAGTCGCGGTAGCGGCTGGCCGGGCGCGCCGGTGCCTGGCCCTGGTAACGGGCCAGCACCTCGCCGAGCAGGCGGGCATTGCTCCAGCCATCCATGAGGATGTGATGGTGGGTGTAGATCAGGTGATGCTGCTGCTCGCCGCAGCGCACCAGGTCGAGGTTGAACAGCGGCGCGCGCTCCAGGGCGAAGCCGGCCTGGCGCCGCGCCTGCGCCAGCGCATCCAGGTGCGCTGGCAGGTCAGGCTGCTGGCGCCCCTCATGCACCTGCAACTCGAGCCTGACCTGGCGGCACACCCCCTGCAGCGGGCGCTCCAGGCCGCCCTCCCAGAAGAACCGACTGCGCAGGATGTCGTGGGCCTGCACGGTCGCCTGCCACGCCTGGCGGAAACGCTCCACGTCCAGGTCCTGCACATCGACACGCAACTGGTTGATGTACGCGCCGGCATCGTCGGCATACAAGGCATGGAACAGCATGCCCTGCTGCATGGGCGTCAACGGGTAGAGATCGTCGATGTCACCGAGCTGCGCCGCCAGGCTGTCGAACTGGGCGGGCGCAAGGCCGGCCAAGGGGAAGTCGGACCAGGTCGGCTGGCTGCACGGCTGCTGCACGCAGTGCTCGACCAGTTGCTGCAACTGCTCGCGCATATCGTCGGCCAAGGCCTGGATCAGCGCGCCGTCGAACATCGCCCGGCTGAAGCCGAACGCCAACTGCAGACGCCCTTCATGCACCTGCCCCTCCACCGTCAGCCAGTTGGCCAGCGGCGCATCCTCGGCCTGCCCGGCGCCCGGCCCTTCAGCGGCCGGGGTGAACAGCGCGCGCTCATCGAACTGGCCGTCGAAGCGCCCCAGGTAGTTGAAGGTGATGCGCGGCACGCCCGGGCACGCGGCCAGCTGCGCGCGCACCTGCGGCCCACCCATGTAGCGCAGCACGCCATAACCAAGCCCGCGATCGGGCACCGCGCGCAACTGCTCCTTGATGGCCTTGATCGACTCGCCAAGCCCCGCCTGCGGCGCCAGCCTGACCGGGTAGAGGCTGGTGAACCAACCCAGGGTGCGGCTGAGGTCGACCTGCTCGAACAACTCTTCGCGCCCGTGCCCTTCCAGTTGCACCAGGGTGTCGTCGCGACCGGTCCAGCGGCACACCGCGCGAGCCAGCGCGGCCAGCAGCAGGTCGTTGATCTGCGTGCGGTAGGCGGCAGGCGCCTGTTGCAGGAGGCGCTGGGTCCAGGCCTGGTCCAGGACCATGTGCACCTTGTCCTCGTCGCGGTTGCGCAAGGCCACGTCGCGGTTGGCGCCAGGCAGGTCGTCGGCTTGCGCCAGTTGCGCCAGCCAGTGCGGCAACTGCGCCTGGGCCTGCTCGCGATAACCGTGCAGGCGCAGGGCCCAGGCCTGGTAGGAGGTGGTCTTGGCCGGCAGAGCCTGAGGTTGCGGGCGGCACAGCCCCTGCAGGTCCTCCAGCAGGACGCGCCAGGACACGCCATCGACCACCAGGTGGTGGATCACCAGCAACAGACGCTGGCTGCCATCGGCCATCTCCACCAGCACGCCACGCAGCAACGGGCCCTGGGCCAGGTCCAGGCTGCGCTGGGCTTCATCGCACACTGCGCGCAAGGCCTGGCCATCGGCGGCCTGGCGCTGCCACAGCTGGGGCAGCGCCTCCAGGCCGGCATGCTGCTGGCGCCAACCGTCGAGCCCGTGTTCGAAGCGCAGGCGCAAGGCATCGTGATGGGCCACCAGCGCTGCCAGGGCCGCCTGCAACGGTGCTGCCTGCAGACGCTCGCGCGGCTTGAGCAGCAGCGCCTGGTTCCAGTGGTTCGGCGTGGCCAGCGCCTGCTCGAAGAACATCTGCTGCACCGGCGTGGGCAGCACCTCGCCCGTCACCGGCCCCTGATCGACCACTGCCTGGCTGCACGCCCGCGCCACCTGGGCCAGGCTGCGCAGCGTCTGGTGCTGGAACAGGTCGCGCGGCGCCAGCGCCAGGCCCGCCTGGCGGGCCCGGCCCACCACCTGGATCGACACGATCGAATCGCCGCCAAGCTCGAAATAGTTGTCATCCAGGCCTACCTGGGCAACCCCCAGCACCGCCTGCCAGATCTGCGCCAGGGTCTTCTGCGTCGCGGTCTGCGGCGCGCTGTAACGGGCACTGGCGGCGAACACCGGCAACGGCAGCGCCTTGCGGTCGAGCTTGCCATTGGCGGTCACCGGCAAGCACGCCAGTGCCAGCAGGTGGCTGGGCACCATGTACTCGGGCAACGCCTGGCCGACCCAGGCCTTGAGCGCCTCCTCCCAGCCAACCGTGGGCGCCGCATCCTCCGGCACCAGCCAAGCCACCAGGTGCTTGTCCTCCAGCACCAGCACCACCGCCTCGCGCACGCTCGCATGCTGGGCCAGGCGCGCCTCGATTTCCCCCAGCTCGATGCGCAGGCCGCGCAGCTTGACCTGGTGGTCGAAGCGCCCAAGGTACTCGATCACGCCATTGTCACGCTGGCGCACCCGGTCGCCGGTCCGGTACATGCGCGCACCGTCGATGAACGGGCAGGCGACGAAGCGCTCGGCGCTCAGGCCCGGCCGCTGGTGGTAACCGCGGGCGAGCCCGGCCCCTTGCAGATAGAGCTCGCCGGAGACCCCCGCGGGCACCGGCATCAGCGCGCTGTCGAGGACGAAGGTGCGCAGGTTGGCGATCGGCACGCCGATCGGCACGCTGTCGCGCCCCTCTTCGACACAGGTCCAGTGGGTGACGTCGATCGCCGCCTCGGTGGGCCCATACAGGTTGTACAAGCGGGCCTGGGGCAGGCGCGCGAACACCTGCTGCTGGGCGTCCAGCGGCAGCGCCTCGCCGCTGCAGACGATGCGCCGCAGGCTGTCACAGGCCTGCACCCCCGGCGCATGAATGAAGGCCTGGAGCATCGACGGCACGAAGTGCAAGGTGCTGACCTGCCAGCGGCGGATGCAGCCGATCAGTTGCTCGGGGTCACGGTGCGCCCCGGGCGCGGCCACGGCCAGGCGCGCCCCGACCATCAGCGGCCAGAAGAACTCCCACACCGACACGTCGAAACTGAACGGCGTCTTCTGCAAAACCGTGTCGCCCGGTTGCAAGGCATAGGCCTCCTGCATCCAGCACAAGCGGTTGGTCAGCGCCAGGTGACGGTTGCCAGCGCCCTTCGGCTGGCCGGTCGAGCCCGAGGTGTAGATGACGTAGGCCAGGCTTTCCGGAGCCAGCGGCCGTTGCGGGTCGTGCGCGGGCGAGGCGCTCAGGTCGAGGCCGTCGAGCGCCAGGCAGACCAGGCCGCCGGGCACCGGCAGCTGTTCGAGCAAGGCCTGCTGGGTCAGCAGCAGACCGATGCCACTGTCCTCGATCATGTAGCGCAAGCGTTCCTGCGGGTATTCCGGGTCCAGCGGGACATACGCCGCGCCGGCCTTGAGAATGGCCATCAGGCCGACCACCATCTCCACGCTGCGCTGCACCGCGATGCCCACCAGCACTTCGGGGCCGGCCCCCAGCGCGATCAGGTGGTGGGCCAGGCGGTTGGCCCGGGCGTTCAGCTCAGCGTAGTCCAGCGCCGTGTCGGCGAACACCAGGGCTGGCGCGCCAGGCATTTCGCGTACCCGTGCCTCGAACAGCTGGTGCACGCCCAGATCCTGCGGGTAGTGCCTGTGGCTGTCGTTCCACTGCTGCAACTGGCGCTGGTGCTCCTCGGCATCGAGCATCTGCAGCTGGCCGACTGGCAACTGCGGGGCCGCAAGCCACTGGCGCAACAGGTTTTGCCAATGGCGCGCCATGCGCTGCACCGTCGCCGCATCGAACAGGTCGCTGGCGAAGGTGAACGCCGCATGCAGCACGCCGGCCTTTTCATAGGTGTCCAGGCTCAGGTCGAACTGCGTAGTGCGGCTGCGCCAGTCCAGCACGTCGAGACGCAGCCCAGCCGCCAGCTCGATGGCCTGCACGTCGGCGACCTGTGGCTGGTGGTTGTACATCACCTGGAACAACGGTGAATGGGTAAGGCTGCGCTCGACCTTCAAGGCATCGACCAGGCGCTCGAACGGCAGGTCCTGATGCGCCTGGGCACCGAGCACGGTTTCGCGCACCGCCGCCAGCAACGCGTGCCCGTCCAGGGTCGGGTCGACACGGGTGCACAGCACCTGGGTGTTGACGAACAAGCCGATCAGCCCCTCGGTCTCGCTGCGGTTGCGATTGGCCACCGGGCTGCCGACCCGCAGCTCGCCCAGGCCGGTGTAGCGCTGCAAGAGCAGGTCGAACGCCCCCAGCAGGACCATGAACAAGGTCACGTTGTGCTCCCGGGCGAAGGCGCGGGCACGCTCGGCCAGGCCGGCATCGAGGGCGAAGTCGAAGCGCTCGCCGGCCTGGCTCGGCACTGACGGGCGCGGCCGGTCGCCAGGCAACTCCATGACCGGGTGCTCCTCACCCAGCACCTGTTGCCAGTAAGCGAGCTGGCGCGCCTGTTCGCCTGCCTCCAGCCACCGTCGTTGCCACAGGGCGTAGTCGGCGTACTGGATCGGCAATGGCGCCAGTACCGGCACCTGGCCCTGGGCGAAAGCGTCATAGCAGCGGCTGAACTCGTCGATCAGCACGTTCATCGACCAACCATCGGAAACGATGTGGTGCAGGGTCAGCAGCAGCACATGGGAGGTCGGCCCCAGGGTCAGCAAGCGCAGGCGCAACAGCGGACCGCGCGCCAGGTCGAACGGGCGCAACGACTCCTCCAGGGCGGCCTGGCGCACCTGGGCTTCGCGTGCCTGCGGCGGATACGCGCTGAGGTCGCTGCGCGCGATGACCAAGGCCTCGTCCAAGGGTACCTGGCTCAGGTTGTCGTCGGCGTCGCGCTGGAACACCGTGCGCAGGGCCTCATGCCGCCCCACCAACTGTTCGAAGCACGCCTGCAGCGCATCGATGTCCAGCGGGCCTTCCAGGCGCACGGCGCCGGGCAGGTTGTAGGCACCGCTGTGCGGGTCGAGCTGCCAGAGGAACCACATGCGCTGCTGGGCGTAGGACAACGCCTGGCGATCAGCCGCCTCGACCCCCGCAGGGATGGGGAACTGCGCGAAATCAATGCCTTCGCGGTTCAGACCTTCAAGAAACAGCCGGCGTTTTTCCAGCGGCAGCTCGATGAAGCGGCGGGCGAGTTGAAGGGACTTTTCGGCATTCATCGGCGTATTTCCGTAGACGAGGGGTCATCGGGCAAGGCCCGGTCATCCCTACCAAACGGATACTAGGGTGGAAAAATTACCGCGCGGCGCTGCCGCCGGGGCCGCACTTCCCGGCCCGCTGAAACATTTACTTTCACTTTCTCAAGCGGAATTCTCATTCTCATCCGTCCTATTAGTTGCAGCCGTATGGTTGAGCCTTGCCTCGACCCCACTTTCGTCCAGCAAAGAATGACCGATGGCCCAACAACCGAAAAAATCCAAATCCAGGCTGTGGTTCCTGGTGCACAGCTGGCTTGCCCTGCCGATCTGGTTCTTCGTGCTCATCGTGTGCTTCACCGGCATGCTGGCCGTGGTGAGCCAGGAGATCGTCTGGCTGGCCAACCCCGATGTGCGCGCCAGCAAACCGCACGACGACGCGCCGCGCTTGAGTTTCCAGGAGGTCCTGGAGCGCATGCAGCAGAGCAACCCGGAAATCGCCGTGCGCTTCCTCAGCCAACCGGACGGTTCGCACTTCGCCCTCCACGCCGGGGTGACCCTGCCCGACGGCTCGCTGCCGATCCTCTACGTCAACCCCTATACCGGCGCGATCCAGGGCAAGAGCCCGGACTTCAACTTCGAAGGCTTCACCCGGGCGCTGCACGGCTGGTGGCTGGTGCCCTTCACCAGCGGCTACAGCTGGGGCTGGTACCTGGTGTCGCTGCTGGGCCTGCCGATGCTCGCCTCGCTGGTGACCGGACTGGTGGTGTACAAGAAGTTCTGGAAGGGTTTTTTCAAGTGGCCAAGGCGCAGCCACGGCCCGCGCATCTTCTGGGGCGACCTGCATCGCCTGGCCGGGGTCTGGTCGATCTGGTTCGTCGCGGTGATTTCCATCACCGGCACCTGGTTCCTGATCCAGGCCATCCTCGGTGACAACCATGTCACCCTCTCCAGCGAACCCGTGGTGCCGGTGATCGCCCGCGACCAGGTGCCGCTGACCGCCGACGGCACGCCAGCGCCGCGCATCGGCGTGGACGAGGCCGCGCGTATCGCCACCCAGGCCATCGAGGGCCTGGACATCAGCTTCGTGTCGCTGCCCCTCACCGCCTACAGCCATATCAGCATGGGTGGCCGCGGTTGGTACCCGCTGATGTTCCAGACCGCCGAGGTCAACCCCTACACGCGCAAGGTCGACAGCCAGTTCCTGCTCGGCGACCGTTCGGCCCTGGAGTTCGTCACCGAATCCATGCGCCCCTTGCACACCGGCGACTTCGGCGGCTTGCCGATCAAGCTGATCTGGTTCTTCTTCGGCCTGGTGCTGACCCTGATGGTGCTCAGCGGCCTGCTGATCTGGACCAAGCGCACCGCCCAGGCCACCGCCGCCGCCCTCAAGCGCGCCGAACGCCCCGCACGGGTGCGCCAGCCCCCCCGTGAGACCCCCGTGGAGGCCCAGCCATGAGCCAGGCAAACCCGTTGCCGCAAGGCGCCCTGAAACAGTGGTGGCTGAAATGGCGCTTCCACCTCAACATCCTGCTGATTCTCATCCCGCTGGGCTTCATGCCCAAGTACTTCGCCGATGCCAGCCTGTTCCGCGGCGACAGCGGCCTGGGCGCCAACCTGATCCAGGGCATCCAGGTGGACCGCTGGCGCCTGGACCTGGCCGAGCTGCGTGACGAGGCGCCGCGCGCCGACGGCCCGGCCGGGCATTTCAAGGCGTTCAACGCCGCCTTGTGCGCGACCTGCACCGAAGGCGTCAAGGCGATCTACCTGCGTGTCGGCAAGCCGCGCAGCCTGCGCGCCGCCGGCACCATCTTCTTCGGCGCGCCCTACCGCATGGGCACCAACCTGCCGATCCCGCCACGCACCCGCCCCGACGCCGACCTGTGGATCACCCTCGAGGGCTGGGACGGCAAGATGTACCAGGCCTCGGTGCCGCTGGCCAAGGCATCGCCAGCCACCGCCGCCTGGCTCGCCAAACAAGGAGGCAAGAAATGAAACAGTCGTTGCGCAGGCTCGCCCTGCCCCTCTTGGCCCTGGCCGCCACCCCGGCGCTGGCGCACAACCCGATGTGCGAATGCACCGAGACCGGCGAGCAGGTCACCTGCAAGGGCGGCTTTTCCGACGGCAGCGGTGCGCCGGGGGTGACCCTGGACGTGATCGGCTACGACGAGCAAGTGCTGCTGGCCAGCAAGCTCGGCGACGATTCGACCCTGACCTTCAAGCGCCCGGACGGTGAGTTCTACGTGCTGTTCGACGCCGGCCCCGGCCACGTGGTGGAAGTCGACCACGCCGACATCGGTGCGCCATGAGCCGCGCCCAGCTGGTGCGCCCGGCCGGCGCCGGGCATGAAACCCTCTACGTGCTGCTGGCCGCCGCGCTGATCGTGCTGCTGGCGGCCAGCGTGGTGAGCCTGCGCGGCGAGCACGAGGACACGCCGACCCTCGCCGCCCACCAGCTCGACGCGCGCCGCGACCTCAACGCCGCCGAACAGGGTATCCATACCGACCTGTGGGTGGCGGTCGACGAGATCCGCCTGCTGAACGAGGACAACGGCGTGGCGCCCGAGGCCGCGGCCCTGGCCGAGGAAGGCCTGCCGCCCTTCGTCAGCGACGCCAGCAGCCAGCGCCGCGGCGGCCACCAGTGGTCGCGCCTGGCCAACGGCGCCTACCTGGGCCGCAGCCAGGACGCCCAGGTGGCCGGCAGCTTCCTGCTGATAGTGCCCCAGGACGGCAACGCCCAGCCTGATCTCTGGTTGCGCCGCGACAGCAGCACGCAAGCCCCGGACGACCTGGCCGCCGAGGCGCTGGTCGCCGCCGGCTGGCAACAGGTCGTCAGCCACTTCGATGCCGGGGTCACCCGCCAACACCGCCACTGAACCCAAGGACCCGCCCATGTTCCGCTTCGCCCGCGCCCTGGCGCTGTTTCTGGTCGCCACCCTGCCCGCCCTGGCGGTCGCCGACAACGGCAAGCCGCTGCGCATCGGCATCACCCTGCACCCCTACTACAGCTACGTGAGCAACATCGTCGGCGACAAGGCCGAGGTGGTGCCGCTGATTCCCGCCGGCTTCAACCCCCATGCCTACGAGCCGCGCGCCGAGGACATCAAGCGCATCGGCACCCTGGATGTGATCGTGCTCAACGGCGTGGGCCACGACGACTTCGCCGACCGCATGATCGCCGCCAGCGAAAAGCCGGCGATCAAGACCATCGAGGCCAACGCCAACGTGCCGCTGCTGGCGGCCACCGGCATCGCCGCCCGCGGCGCTGGCAAGGTGGTCAACCCGCACACCTTCCTGTCGATCAGCGCCACCATCGCCCAGGTCAACAACATCGCCCGCGAGCTGGGCAAGCTCGACCCGGACAATGCCAAGTTCTACCAGCGCAACGCCCGCGCCTACGCCAAGCGCCTGCGCGCGCTGCGGGCCGAGGCGCTGGCCAAGGTCACCCAGGCGCCGGACGCGACCTTCCGCGTGGCCACCATCCACGCCGCCTACGACTACCTGGTGCGCGACTTCGGCCTGGAGGTGACCGCGGTGGTGGAACCGGCCCACGGCATCGAGCCGAGCCCTGCGCAACTGAAGAAGACCATCGACCAGCTCAAGGCACTGGATGTGAAGGTGATCTTCTCGGAGATGGACTTCCCTTCGGCCTACGTCGACACCATCCACCGGGAATCCGGCGTGCGCATCTACCCGCTGACCCATATCTCCTACGGCGAATACACCAAGGACAAGTACGAGGTGGAAATGAAGCGCAACCTCGACACCGTGGTCCAGGCCATCCAGGAGAACCGCGCGTGACCGCCGCCGCCAACCTCGCCGTGGCCCACGGGCCGCGCATCGCGTTCGACGGCATCGACCTCACCCTGGGCCGTACGCGCATTCTGCAAAACGTGCGCTTCGACGTCGCCCCCGGCAGCGTGCACGCCATCGTCGGCCCCAACGGCGGCGGCAAGAGCTCGCTGATCAAGACCCTGCTCGGGCAGATGCCGCACCAGGGCCAACTGACCTTGCACTGGCCGGGCGAGCGCGAGGTGATCGGCTATGTGCCCCAGGCCCTGGAGTTCGACCGCGGCCTGCCGATGACGGTCGACGACTTCATGGCCGCCATGTGCCAGCGCCGCCCGGCGTTCCTCGGCCTGTCGCGGCAGGTGCGGCCGCTCATCGAGGCGGCCTTGGCCCAGGTGGGCATGCTCGACAAGCGCAAGCGGCGCATGGGCGCGCTGTCCGGCGGCGAGCGCCAGCGTGTGCTGCTGGCCCAGGGGCTGATCCCCGAGCCGCAGTTGCTGGTGCTGGACGAGCCGATGTCGGCCCTCGACGAGGCCGGCATCCAGGTGTTCGAGCAACTGCTGCGCGGCTGGCGCCAGGCCGGCACCACCGTGCTGTGGATCGAGCACGACCTCGAAGCGGTGCTGCGCCTGGCCGACCGGGTCACCGGGCTGAGCCGCCAGGTGCTGTTCGATGCCCCGCCCGCCGAAGCCCTGACCCCCGAGCGCCTGCTTGGGCTGTTTTCCGTTCACCCGCGCAGCGAGGGCCTTGCCCGATGAGTTTCGAAAGCTTCCGCCAGCTGGTCCAGGACCTGGCCAGCACCGGCTACCTGCCGGAGGCGCTGGCCTATGGGTTCGTGGTCAACGCCCTGCTCGCCGGCTTGATGATCGGCCCGGTGCTGGGCGGCCTGGGCACCCTGGTGGTGGTCAAGCGCTTTGCCTTCTTCTCCGAGGCGGTCGGCCATGCCGCGCTCACCGGCGTGGCCATCGGCATCCTGCTCGGCGAGCCCTACACCGGCCCCTACGGCAGCCTGTTCGGCTACTGCCTGCTGTTCGGCATCCTGCTCAACTTCCTGCGCAACCGCACCGGCCTGTCGCCGGACACCCTGATCGGCGTGTTCCTCTCGGTGTCCCTGGCACTGGGCGCCAGTTTGCTGCTGATGCTGGCCGGCAAGATCAACGTGCACATCCTTGAGAATGTGCTGTTCGGTTCGGTGCTCACCGTCAGTGCCCAGGACCTGCTGGTGCTGGGCATCGTCGCGGTGCTGGTACTGGCCCTGGCCCTGCCGCTGTACAACCGCATCATGCTGGCCAGCTTCAACCCGCAGCTGGCGGCGGTACGCGGGGTGGCGGTGAAGACCCTGGACTACCTGTTCGTGGTGCTGGTGACCTTGGTTACCGTGGCCTCGGTGAAGGTGATCGGGGCGATCCTGGTCGGCGCCCTGCTGGTGATCCCGGCGGCGGCGGCGCGGCTGGTCAGCCAGTCGCTGAAGGGCTTTTTCTTCGTCTCGGTGGTCATCGCCACCCTGAGCACCCTGGTCGGCATCCTCTTGCCGATCGTCTTCGACCTGCCGGTGCCCTCGGGCGCGGCGATCATCCTGGTCGCCGGGATCTGCTTCGCCCTCGCCGCCCTGGCCCGCGCCCTCGTACCCCGCCTGCAAGGAAACCCGGCATGACCCTGAACCAGCTCACCCTCGCCCTGGCCCTGAGCGGCCTGCCGCTACTGGCCAATGCCACCCAGGTGCTGACCACCCTGCCGGTGACCCACAGCCTGGCCAGCGCCCTGCTCGCCGGCACCTCGGTGCAACTCGAGCGCGCCGCCCCGGCCAACCTGCCGGCCAGCCGCCAGCCTTCGTACTTCAGCGGCCGTGGCGGCGCCAGCCTGCACAAGGTGGCCAGCCAGGCCGACGCGGTGATCGGCGTGCGTTCGATCTGGCGCGACGACCCGCTGTACCCCATGGCCCGCCGCAGCAATATCCGCATTGTCGAGATCGACGCCGCGCGCCCGGTGGACGGTGCCCTGCCGGGGATCGCGGTCAGGGGCGAGGAGGCTTTCGCCAGCTACCCCTGGCTGAACCCGAGCAACCTCGGGCGCATGGCCGATGTCGTGGCCAACGACCTCGAGCGCCTGGCACCGGCGGACAAGGCCAGGATCCAGGCCAACCTGGCCGGGCTCAAGCGCCAGATGCTGGAGTTGACCGCCAGCAGCCAAGGCCAGTTGGCCGAGGTCGACAACCTGAGCGTGGTGAGCCTGTCCGAGCGCCTGGGCTACCTGGCCAGCGGGCTCAACCTGGATGTGGTCGAGCAGCCATTGCTGGCCGACGAGCAGTGGGACCAGGCAGCGCTCGATGCACTGGGCGCCAACCTCAAGGGCCAGGACGTGGCGCTGGTGCTGCACCATCGCCAGCCGCCGGCCAAGGTCGCCGCGGTGATCGCCGCGGCGGGGGCCAAGCTGCTGGTGCTGGAGAGCGACCCGGAGGATACCGTGGCCGGGCTCAAGGCCAGCGTCGAGCAGGTGATCCAGGCCCTTGTCCAGGGCTGAGCCGCTGCGCGGCTCGTTCGCCAGCAAGGCTGGCGCCTACAGGGTACGCGCAGGCCTCAACCTGCTGTAGGCGCCAGCCTGGCTGGCGAACCAGGCGGCGCGGGGATCGCGCCCTTTCAGCAAACCCGCAGCATGCCCCTCAACGCTTCATGCAGCGCTGATAGCGCTCATCCACCCTGCCGGCAAACCACGCCGTGGTCAGCTTGCGGGTGATCTTCGGGCTCTTCAGCTCGATGCCCGGCAATACCGCGCGCGGCAGCGCCTTGCCGGCCTTGGCCTCGGCCAGGGCGAACACGCCGCGATACAGCGCGGTCTGCTCCAGCCCCAGGCTGCCCTCCTGTTCCAACTGCGCGCGGATCTGCGGATTGCGCAGCCGCAACTGCGGCCCGAGCGTGCGCGCGGCCCGTTCGGTGGTGCCGGGCATGATCGCGCCCGGGGCGATCAGGTCGCCATCGAGCGCCAGCGGCGCGCCGCTCACCCGGCTCAGCGCGGCCTGGAACGCGGCGTTGCGGCTGGCGTACCAACCGGCGTTGAAATCGGCGAAGCGGTACAGCTGGCGCTGGTAATGGGTGGGGTAGCCCAGCAGGTGGGCGATGCCGAAGTACAGGCCGCCACGGCGGCTGAACACCTCCTGGCGCACCGTCCCCTGGTAGTCGTAGGGGTAGCCCTTGGTGTGCTGCTCGGCAAAGTCGATGCTCACCTGCATCGGCCCGCCCGTGTGCACCGGGTTGAGCCCGCCCAGCAGCGTGCGGCCCAGCGGCAGGCGGCCGATCACCTCGTCGTACAGGGCACTGAGCTGCTTCTCGCTGCGTACCGCCTGCAGCCGTTGCTGGTAGCTCTTGCCGTTGCTCGAGGGGGTTTGCAGGGCGCCGTCCACCAGCAGTTTCGGAATGTGCAGGCGCGCCGCGCGGCGGTCGATTTCCGCGCGGGCGATGCGGCCAAGGTTGGGCACCTGGGGGTCGGCGTTGAAGGTCGACTCCTGTTCGGTCACTGCCAGCACCGCGCACAGGTTGCTCTTGCTCGGGGTCAGGCCCTGGGCCTGGAACGCCACCTGGATATCCGTGGCCCAGCCTTCACGATCCTTGACCTGGGCCGGTAGCAGGCGAAGCAGTTGGGCTCGGACCTTGGCCGGCTCGCTCTGCTGCGTCGCGTCATGGCGCCCGGCACAGCCCTGGAGCAGCCCCAGGCCCAGCAGCCCGGCGGCCAGCAGGCGGCCGTTCAGGGTTGTTCCCCGACCAGGTAGGTTTTGCTGATGTGGCGGAACAATGGATGGCTGGCGCTGCCCAGCAGCTCGAACAGCACCATCTCGCGGGTCACTACCTGGGCGCCGGCATCGCGCATGCGCGCCAGGCCTGCGGCCTTGCTGGCGGCGGTACGGCTGTCGCAGGCGTCCTCGACCACGAACACCTGCTTGCCCAGGGCGAGCAGGCCGAGCACGGTCTGCAGCACGCAGACGTGGGTTTCCATGCCGCAGACGATCACCTGCTCGCGGGCCAGCAGGCTGGCTGGCAGGCATTGGGCGGCAACGCAGGAGAAGTGCAGTTTTTCGACGATTTCGGCGCTGGGCGCGGCGGCCTTGAGTGCGGCCAGGGTGTGGCCGAGGCCTTTGGGGTATTGCTCGGAGATGACGGTCGGCAGTTGCAGCTCGGTGGTTGCGGCCAGCAGCCAGCGGGCGCGGGCTGCGGTGCCCTCGGGGTCGCGCATGGCGCCGATGAGTTTTTCCTGGATGTCGACGACCAGTAGCGTGGCCTGGCGGGGATCGATCAGCATGGGCGGTCTCATTGCCTTGGGGAAGGAGCGTTAGCCTTACCCAGGAGGGGGCTGGCGTCAATGGAGGCGCGGTCTCGCGCAGCGAAGCAGAGCGCCCAACGCAGTAAGCCGTTGCTACCGATCTTGATCTTGATCTTGATCTTGATCTTGATCTTGATCGGAAGATGAACCTCGGAACCCGCTAGCGGTAGCTGCGCCGGTACAGGCGCCGCCCGTAACTTCGCGACTTCAGGAGGCCGAACGCAGGCCTTGCGAAGGGAGGTGACGGGCATGGATGCCCGTCAAGCGCTGGGGCCCAGGATGGGCCCTACAGCGCGGTCCTCCCGGGAGCAAGGCCGGAGTGAGGGAACCCGGAGCGAAGCGTAGGGCCGGATGAATGGAGCGCAGCGTTTTTTGGTTACTTTTTGTCGCGTTTGACAAAAAGTGACTCGCCGTAAAGGCGAAAAGGTGACTGCGCGTCGACATAGCAAATGAATGCGCCTACAACTGTTAAAACAGACGCGGACCGACTTTGACTTTGACTTTGACTTTGACTTTCAGAGCGTGGGTTTTGAAAGTTATACGCTCATTCATTGGCGATGGCGACGCATAGTCACCTTTCCGCCCTTACGGCGGGTCCCTTTTTGAAGGATCAAAAAGGAACCAAAAAATCCTCGCTCCATTCATCCGGCCCCTACGCTTCGCTCCGGGGTTCCCTCGCTCCGTTCTTGCTCCCGTGGGGACCGCGCTGTACGCCCCATCCTGGGGCGCAGCGCTCGACGGCCATCCATGGCCGTCGCCCCACTACGCAAGAACTCCGCTCGGCCTCCTGAAGTCGCAATTTGTATTGCCTGAACTATCGCGCGCTTAGAAGCAAAATCAAAAGCAGAGCAGGAGCAGGAGCAGGAGCAGGAGCAGGAGCAGGAGCAGGAGCAAGAGCAGGAGCAAGATTCAAGCAGAAAGCCGCAGCGGCTCCAAAGTACGACTGAGCGCCTCGAGCACCCGATCCTCATGCTCATGAATGAAGAAATGCCCCCCAGGAAACTTGGCCAGCGAATAATCACCCACCGTCTCCCGCCCCCACGCCTGCAACTGCTCGTCACTGGCCCGATCTTCCTCGCCAGCAAGCACATGCAGCGGACAGCTCAAAGGCGCTCGCTGCCGATAGGCATAACGCCCGCAGAGCAGAAAGTCAGCCTGCACGATCGGCAAGGTCAAACTCATCAGTTCTTCGTTGCCCAAAGCCTCCTCCGGCGTCCCGCCCAGCTTGCGCAGCTCGGCGATCAGCTCGGCATCGCCGCGTGGCTCGGTCCAGCGGGGGCTGTCGTAATCTTCGCGGCGGGTGGGCGCGGCAGTACCACAGGCAAACAACGCCACCGGCGCCGGGCAGCCCAACGCACGTAGCTCGTGGGCCAACTCGAACGCCACCAGCGCCCCCAGGCTATGCCCAAGCAACGCATAAGGCGCCTGAGCCACCAGCCGCTGCTCGGCAGCCAACTGCCGGGCCAACGCCTGCAGGTCGGTGTGCAAGGGCTCGGCCATGCGCGCACCGCGCCCAGGTAACTCCAGCGGACGCACCTGCAGCCAGGCTGGCAGCTTGCGCCGCCAGCGACTGTAGACCATGGCACTGGCGCCGGAATACGGCAGGCACAGCAGGTTCAGTGCCGACACCGCCTTACTGCGCCGCAGCCATCTGCTGGCGCAGACTCAGCGGACGCATGTCGGTCCAGACTTCGTCGATGTAGGCCAGACAGTCCTTCTTCAGGCCGCTCTTGCCCACCGCGCGCCAGCCGTTGGGAATGGCCTTGTAGTCCGGCCAGATCGAATACTGCTCTTCATGGTTGACCACTACCTGGAACTGGATGTCGTCGCGGTCGAAAACGGAAGTCATTGCCTGTCTCCTTGATGATGAGGGCCGAACGCGCCTGGCGCAGGGCGGCTTTCAAGGGAACGAACAGCAACCAGGGAAAATTAGCCAGACGCGCCGATCGACTCGCGCGCCCGGGCGATGGCCGCCTGGATCGCCGCCCGGGCCTGCGGGCTGTTCTTCCAGCAACTGCTGCCCACCAGGCTCGCCGCCGCAGCGACGATCTGCAGGGCCTCGGCCTCGGCCAACTGCGCCAGCGAGTCGAACCCCAGCTGCTCCAGGCGCTGCACCACGGTCGGGCCCACGCCCTTGACCGCCAGCAACTGCGCCCGCTCATCCGCGCAAAACGCCATGTCCACCTCCTTGTGACCTTGCCACTTTGCAAGTGCCGCGGATGATGGCATATATCCCTCTCTGCCCCCACCCTCCAGGAGACTCCCCATGCTCGGCGTAACCGACTACGGCGCTTTCGTGATCGCGTTCCTCATTCTCCTGGCAATCCCCGGCCCCGGTAACTTCGCCCTGATCACCGCCACCGGCAAGGGCGGCATCAGAGGCGGCCTGGCCGCCACCTGCGGGGTGATCCTCGGCGACCAGGTGCTGATGTGGCTGGCGGTGGCCGGCGTCGCCGCGCTGCTGGCCGCCTACCCGGCCGCCTTTCACGTGGTGCAATGGGCCGGCGCGGCCTACCTGGCCTGGCTCGGCCTGCGCATGGTCCTGAGCAAGCCCGGCGCGGCGCCACGCGAAAGCGGCATGGCCAGCGGCCGCTACCTGCGCCAGACCATGATGATCACCTTGCTCAACCCCAAGGCGATCATGTTCTACATGGCCTTCTTCCCGCTGTTCATCGACCCGCTGCGCCACCAGGGCATGCTGACTTTCGCCTTCATGGCCCTGACCGTGGCCGGGCTGACCCTGCTCTACGGGCTGGTGGCCGTGCTGCTCACCCACCACCTGACCGAACGCATGCGTGCCAGCCCACGGGTGACGCATGCGCTCGAACGCTTGGCCGGGGTATGCCTGCTGGGCTTTGGCATCAAGCTGGCGGCGATGCGCTGAGGTTCAGGCGTCGCGCAGCAGGTCGTGGGCATCGAGCAGGCGGAAGGCCACCTGCGGGTTACGCTCGAGGCCGCGGCGGATGGCGGCCGGGATCGCCTGGCGGGTCTTGCGGCACAGGCCCGGCTGCGCCTCCAGCTCGATGGCGATGCCGCGCATGGTGCGCACTTCGTTGAGGCCGGGGCTGATGCGCACGCGGATGCCCAGCTGTGCGTAGAGGCGCGCTTGCAGGTGGTACAGGTCGTCGAGGTCCTTGAGGTTTTCCAGGCGGGCGACCAGGCGCTTTTCTTCCTCGCGGGTGAGCAGCAGGATGCGCCGCTGCGGGCCGTCGGCCAGGCGTTCGCGCCCGCAGTCACAGGCGCCTGGCGGGCATGGGTGGCGTAGCGGGGGCTGGCTGGTCATGGTGCAAGGATAGCTGCAAGGCTCTTCTGTCGCCTAGACGACGCGCCCATGGGAGCCAGCCTGCGCGTCGTCCGCTTCGCCAGCAAGCTGGCGCCTACCGGCCAGGCAGGTCGCGAACTGCGTAGGAGCCGGCTTGTAGTGGTCCAGTTTTTTTGGACCACGACGTAGGAGCTTTTAGGCCGCCAGCTCCTCAAAAGTAGCTGGTGGCAGATCGTTCGAAGCGTAGTGACAGCGGTGATGGTTGTAGTGAGCAATAAACTCCATCACATCTTTCTCCGCCTCTCTGTGATTTGTATAACCATCCTCCGGTACCCAGTCCTGCTTCAACGTCCTGAAGTAGCGTTCTACAACGGCGTTATCCCAGCAATTGGCTCGTCGGCTCATGCTCTGCACGATACTCTTTTCAGCCAAATACCCTACAAAACGATCAGAGGTGTACTGACACCCCTGGTCAGAATGAAACATCAATCCAGAACCCGGTTTGCGCAGGGCAACAGCTAACCGCAAGGCCCGGAGCGAGAGATCGGTATCAGCTGTTTTCGAACAGGCCCAACCCACGATCCGGCGGGAAAACAGGTCCATCACCACTGCCATGTACAGCCAGCGTCCACCTGCCCGTATGTAGGTGATATCTCCCGCCCACCGCACGTTGGGATGCACGGGGTTGAAGCGGCGATCCAGGAGATTGGCAGCTGTAGGGGCTGGTTTCGTGGCTCGCCGATAATGCGCGTAGCGCGGGCGTTTCCAGTGCAGATCCAGCCTCTTCATCAAGCTACGCATGCGATAGCGCCCGACCGCGAACCCTTTTTTTCGCAGTTCCTTGGAAAAACCTCGACTACCCAAAGCACCGCGAAATGTCCTGTGCAATTGGCGTATTTCCTTTTCCAAGCGTCGCTCAATGGGCTTGATCAGCCGAGGCTTACGGCTCGCGTAGTGACTGCTACGTGGCACGCTCAGAAGTCGACACAAATGACGCGTGGACAGTCGACCCTTGAGCCGTGCGATCACTTTCTTCGGCAGAACAGTGCCCTCAGATGAGAGGGCAACTGCTTTTTTAGAACGTCGTTCTCGGCCTCCAGCAGCTCTAGTCTGGCCTTCAGTGAATCAATGAGTTCCTGGTCTTGAGGCCGAGTCGTTTGCGTGGCTCCTTCATGCTCCTTGCGCCATGCTCGAACCCAGCGTCGCAGGGCTGTGGGCCCCACTCCCATCTGCTCACATGCCTTGGGCACGGAGTAGTTCATTTCCACGACCAAGCGAACAGCTTCGGCCTTTTCTTCAGCAGGAACGTTACGAAAACCCATGATGCGTCCTTAGGTTGATGCTCCTACATCATGGTCCAAAAACATTGAGCCACAACAGCTTGCCGGCGAACACCGGCAGAGCCGGTGCCAGCCACCGCGGCGCCTGGTTCGCCAGCAACGCTGGCTCCTACGGGACCAAGACCACCCGCAAACCCCGTAGGAGCCGGCCTTGCCGGCGAACACCGGCATAGCCGGTGCCAGCCACCGCGTCGTCCGCTTCGCCAGCAAGCTGGCGCCTACCGGCCAGGCAGGTCGCAATCCGTGTAGGAGCCGGCTTGCCGGCGAACACCGGCTTAGCCGGTGCCGGCCACCGCGGCGCCTGGTTCGCCAGCAACGCTGGCTCCTACGGGACCAAGACCACCCGCAAACCCCGTAGGAGCCGGCCTTGCCGGCGAACACCGGCGCAGCCGGTGCCATCTACCGCGTCGCCTGCTTCGCCAGCAAGCTGGCGCCTACCGGCCAGGCAGGTCGCAATCCGTGTAGGAGCCGGCTTGCCGGCGAACACCGGCATAGCCGGTGCCAGCCACCGCGGCGCCTGGTTCGCCAGCAACGCTGGCTACGGGACCAAGACCACCCGCAAACCCCGTAGGAGCCGGCCTTGCCGGCGAACACCGGCATAGCCGGTGCCAGCCACCGCGTCGTCCGCTTCGCCAGCAAGCTGGCGCCTACCGGCCAGGCAGGTCGCAATCCGTGTAGGAGCCGGCTTGCCGGCGAACACCGGCGTAGCCGGTGCCGGCCACCGCGGCGCCTGGTTCGCCAGCAACGCTGGGGCCTACGGGACCAAGACCACCCGCAAACCCCGTAGGAGCCGGCCTTGCCGGCGAACACCGGCGCAGCCGGTGCCATCTACCGCGCCGCCTGCTTCGCCAGCAAGCTGGCGCCTACCGGCCAGGCAGGTCGAAAACAGCATAGGCGCCGGGTTAGTAGCGGCGCCCTAGCCGCCCGCCAACAAACTACGGTCGAACATGAACGCCCCCGCGCCCTGCGGCGTGTGGCGGTACAACTGCTGGGGCCGCCCCAGCCGGGGCTGATGCTTCTGCCCGGTGTCCTCCACCCAGCCCGCCGCTTTCATGCGCTCCAGGCGCTTGCGCAGTGAGGTGCCGTTGACCGCCTGCCCCAGGCACGCCTGCACCGCGGCCAGGGCATCCAGCACGGTAAAGCGCGCCGGCACCAGGTACAGCGGCAGGTTGCTGTACACGGTCTTGGCCGCCAACCGCTCACAAGCGCGCTCGACCAGCAGGCGATGGTCAAACGGCAACAGCCGCTTGCGTGTCAACAGCTCGTCCAGGTCGACAAAGGCCAACTGCGTCTCGTCAACCTCCCCATCAGGGTCAAGCAGCGCCAGGTAGTAGGTGCTCAACGACCAGCCCCGCGGGTCGCGAAAGGCATTGCCCTCGGTGCCGACCTGCTCCAGATGCCGCGGCACCACCCGCGCCTTTTCCGCCAAGGCCCGCGCGGCGGCGGCATCCAGGCTGTTGTCCGGGGTACGGCCATTGACGATCACCCCCGGCAAGGCCCACTGCCCGGCATGCGGTTCGCGCTCGCGCAGGTGCAGCAACACCTGCAGGCGCTGGGTTTGCGGGGACAGGCGCAACGCGACGATATCCACGCTGGCCAGGACTTCTGCACTGCTCACACACTCACTCCATTCCGAGGCGCCACCATATTCCACCAGAGCGATTAAATAGATCAAGGATTAAATCCATCAGAAAAGGCCCCTTGACACACTTAATTTACCAGGTGGATTATATTGCCAATCCAGCCAGGGAGAGATGCCCAGATGAAGATCGCCAGCTTCGACGTCGACGCCCAAAACGGCTTCACCGCCAACGCGCCCCACGAACTGCCGGTGCCCGGCGGCGAGCAGATCGCCCCGGCCCTCAACGCCATGGCCCGGCGCGCCTCGCTGCGCCTGGGTAGCAAGGACGCCCACCCGGCCAACGCCGCCTGGGTAGTGGCCGACGCCAGGCAAATGCTGCAACCGCTGGCCCTGGCCAACGCCGACCTGACCTGGGTCAGCCACTGCGTCCCCGGCACCCCGGGCTTCGAGCTGCTGCCCGGCCTGCCCGCCCCCATCGACTACGACTACTTCGTGTGGAAAGGCGTCGAACCCGACCTGCACCCCTACGGCGCCTGCTACCACGACCTGGGCGAACGCCGCTCCACCGGCGTCATCGAATACCTCAAGGTGCAACAGGCACAGGCGATCATCGTCGGCGGCCTGGCCCTGGACTACTGCGTGCGCACCACGGCCCTGCAACTGCGCCGCGCCGGGTTCGAGGTGCTGTTGTACCTGCCGGCCTGCCGCGCACTGAGCGCCGCGGGCGCCGAGCAGGCCTGCGCACAGATGGCCGCCGCCGGCATCCACCTGTGCGCCGATGAACAGGCCCTGGACCGCCAACTGGCGCAACTCGAGGAGCAACGCCCATGAGCGACAGCGTTTTCGGCCCACGGATCATCCAGAACCTGCTGGACACCGACTTCTACAAGATCACCATGATGCAGGCGGTGCTGCACAACTACCCCAATGCCGAGGTGGAATGGGAGTTGCGCTGCCGCAACAACGAGGACCTGGCGCCCTACCTGGCCGAAATCCGCTACCAGGTCGAACAGTTGGCCGATGTCTCGGTGACCCACGACCAGCTGGCCTACCTGGAGAAGATCCCGTTCATCAAGCCGGACTTCATCCGCTTCCTCAGCCTGTTCCGCTTCAACCTGCGCTACGTGCAGGTGGGGCTGGACGATGCCGGGCAACTGGCGATCCGCATCCGCGGCCCATGGCTGCATGTGATCCTGTTCGAGATCCCACTGCTGGCGATCATCAGCGAGGTGCGCAACCGCTACCGTTATCGCGAGGTGGTGATCGAACAGGTCGGCGAGCGCCTGTACCAGAAGCTCGACTGGCTCAGGGCGCAGGCCAGCGACGACGAACTGGCCGGCCTGCAACTGGCCGACTTCGGTACCCGCCGGCGCTTCTCGTACCGGGTGCAGGAAGAAGTGGTGCACATCCTCAAGCGCGACTTCCCCGGCCGTTTCGTCGGCACCAGCAACCTGCACCTGGCCCGCGAGTACCAGGTCAAGCCGATCGGCACCATGGCCCACGAATGGTTCATGGCCCACCAGCAACTCGGCCCACGGCTGCTCGACAGCCAGGCCGCCGCGCTGGAGTGCTGGGTGCGTGAGTACCGTGGCCAGCTGGGCATCGCCCTGACCGACTGCATCGGCATGGAGGCCTTCATGAAGGACTTCGACCTGTACTTCGCCAAGCTCTTCGATGGCCTGCGCCACGACTCGGGCGAGCCGCTGGCCTGGGCCGAGAAGGCCATCGCCCACTACCAGCGGCTGGGGATCGACCCGAAGGGCAAGACGCTGATCTTCTCCGATGGGCTGAATTTCCAGAAGATGCTCGAGCTGTACCGAGCGCTGCACGGCAGGATCCAGGTCAGCTTCGGCATCGGCACCCACCTCACCTGCGACATCCCCGGCGTCACGCCGATGAACATCGTGATCAAGATGACCGCCTGCAACGGCGCGCCAGTGGCGAAGATCTCCGACAGCCCAGGCAAGACCCAGTGCCGGGACGAGAATTTCGTGGCCTACCTGCGCCACGTGTTCCAGGTCGCCTGAGCGCCAGACCCGCTACAGCCATGTCGCTCGATCAGGCGTGTCATCGGCCCTGGCGCGCTTGCCACGCGCCAGGCCCAGGTCAATGGTCACCACTGGCCGCTGGCCAGGCAGCCAACGATTTCCCAACCGCTGTACTCCCACCAGGAATAGCGTTCATCGGAGCAGCTTCTGGCGAGGCTGGCCAGCTGAACTTGCTGGGTGGGTTGCGCGCTGGCGAAGGGCGTCGCAAGCGAGGCGGCAACCTGATGGGCGGGTTGCGGCGCGGTGATCGGCGCCGGATGCACGGAAGCGTTCGCGACCGTGACGCTGAAGGTGAGCGCTGCGGATACAGCCAGGGCAGTCATGGGCTTTTTCATGTTGGAAATCCTTTCAGTGATCTGACAGGCGCACAGGCATTGGCTTGACCTGCCAACAGCGCAACAGGCCAGGCTATCGACAAACCTACCACCGCCGGGCCTGCGGCACAGTCGCTCAACTGTGCTATTGACAGGCCCTTCCCCTGGGCGCGGTTGCGCGCCGCCCCTGGCCGCCAAGGTTTTTCACCCGCCCCCTCGTTGCCACGCACGTTTGCTTGTATGGTGTTG
Organism: Pseudomonas muyukensis; assembly: GCF_019139535.1. NCBI lineage: Bacteria > Pseudomonadati > Pseudomonadota > Gammaproteobacteria > Pseudomonadales > Pseudomonadaceae > Pseudomonas > Pseudomonas muyukensis. The sequence continues at coordinate 3,991,135 of NZ_CP077073.1, forward strand.
TCCAAGAAGGATGTTTTACCCGCACAGGAAAGACCAGATGCCCCAACGCAATGTCATCAACGCCTCCGTCAGCCCCAAGGGCAGCCTGGAGACGCTGTCGCAACGTGAAGTCCAGCAACTGAGTGAAGTCGGTACCGGCAGCCTCTACACCCTGTTCCGCCAGTGCGCCCTGGCCATCCTCAACACCGGCGCCCATGTCGACAACGCCAAGACCATCCTCGAGGCCTACCAGGACTTCGAGGTGCGCATCCACCAGCAGGACCGCGGCGTGCGCCTGGAACTGCTCAACGCCCCGGCCGACGCCTTCGTCGATGGCGAGATGATCGCCAGCACCCGCGAGATGCTGTTCAGCGCCCTGCGCGACATCGTCTACACCGAGAGCGAGCTGGCCAGCCAGCGCATCGACCTGGAAAGCTCCCAGGGCATCACCGACTACGTCTTCCACCTGCTGCGCAACGCCCGCACCCTGCGCCCCGGCGTCGAGCCGAAAATGGTCGTGTGCTGGGGCGGCCACTCGATCAGCAGCGAGGAATACCAGTACACCAAGAAAGTCGGCCACGAGCTGGGCCTGCGCAAGCTCGACGTCTGCACCGGCTGCGGGCCGGGGGTAATGAAGGGCCCGATGAAGGGCGCCACCATCGCCCACGCCAAGCAGCGCATGCACGGCAGCCGGTACCTGGGCCTGACCGAGCCGGGCATCATCGCCGCCGAGGCACCCAACCCGATCGTCAACGAGCTGGTGATCCTGCCGGACATCGAGAAGCGCCTGGAGGCCTTCGTCCGCGTCGGCCACGGCATCATCATCTTCCCCGGCGGCGCCGGCACGGCCGAGGAGTTCCTCTACCTGCTGGGCATCCTCATGCACCCGGACAACCAGGACCTGCCGTTCCCAGTCGTGCTTACCGGGCCGCGCAGCGCCGAAGCCTTCCTGCAGCAACTGCACGCCTTCGTCGGCGCCACCCTGGGCGAGGCCGCCCAGCGCCACTACCAGATCATCATCGACGACCCAGCCGAAGTGGCCCGGCAGATGGTCGAGGGGCTCAAGGCGGTCAAGCAGTTCCGCCGCGAGCGCAACGACGCCTTCCACTTCAACTGGCTGCTGAAGATCGACGAAGGCTTCCAACGCCCGTTCGACCCGACCCACGAGCACATGGCCGACCTGGCCCTGCGTCGCGACCTGCCGCCCCATGAGCTGGCGGCCAACCTGCGCCGGGCGTTTTCCGGGGTCGTCGCCGGCAACGTCAAGGACAAGGGCATCCGCCTGATCGAGGAACACGGGCCGTACCAGATCCGCGGTGACGCAGCGATTCTCGACCCGCTGGGGCGGCTGTTGCAGGCGTTCGTCGACCAGCACCGCATGAAGTTGCCCGGTGGCGCGGCGTATGTGCCCTGTTACCAGGTGGTGACCTGACCCCTTCGTAGCGCCCGCTTCGCCAGCAAGGCTGGCTCCTGCAGCGATCCTGTGTAGGAGCCGGCCTTGCCGGCGAACAGCGGCAAAACCGCTGCCATCCCCCCGCTGATTCGCCAGTAATTCGCCACTAGCCTTTGCACCATCCTGCAGACAATTCCCACCCCAAGCGGTGAACCTGCCTCCAAAAAAACGGTCTTTCGCTGACGGTCAATTCACCCGACCGGATCAGCGGCCCAGCCATCGGGCCTTCATTCGTCCTGTTTCAGCGAAGACCAGCATGCCAGACAACCAGCCAGCCTCCCCTGCCTTCACCGCCCTGCGCGGCGGCCTGATCGCCGCCCTGATCACCCTCGCCGCCCCGGCCCATGCCGAGGAACCGGCCAGCGATGCACGCTGGGTCAGCGACAGCCTGAGCACCTACGTGCGCAGCGGCCCCACCGACGGCCATCGTATCGTCGGCACGCTCAAGTCGGGGCAGAAGGTGACGCTGGTGACCAGCCAGGGCAACTACAGCCAGGTGCGTGGCCAAAGCGGCGACCTGGTGTGGATCCTCAGCAGCGACTTGCAGGCCGTGCCCGGCCAGAGCGAGCGCCTGCCGCAGCTCGACACCCAGGTGGCCGAGCTGGCCGGCCAGCTCAAGAGCATCGACGACAGCTGGAAGAACCGTGTGCAGGGCATGCAGGAGACCCTGGATTCGCGCAAGGCGCTGATCGACGAGCTGGAGGCCCGCAACAAGGCCCTGAACGAACAGCTCGAGCAGAGCCAGTCGACGTTGCGCGACACCCAGGCGCGCCTGGGCGACGAGAACAAGCAGGTGATGATGCGCTACATGGTCTATGGCGGCAGCATCGCCGGCGCCGGGCTGCTGGCCGGGCTGATCCTGCCGGCGCTGACCCGCGGGCGCAAGCGTAACGACCGCTGGTTCTGACCCGCAACTGCTGGCACCGGCTGTGCCGGTGTTCGCCGGCAAGGCCGGCTCCTACCTCGATCGCGCCGGCGCAAGCTTCGCGAACAGGTTCAAGCCGGGCGGTTACCCACGCCGAACGGGATATGCACCGATGGCGCCACCGTACGGGTGCTCTTCAGGTGCCCGGACTGGTCGTCGAAGAAGATGTGCGGCTTGAGCACCTGCAACACCCGGCGCTTTTCGATGCCACCGAGGAAGAACGCATCGTTGGCCATCACCCCCCAGCTCTTCAGGGTATTGAGCGCGCGCTCGTGGGACGGCGCGTTGCGCGCGGTGACGATCGACACCCGCAGGCGATTCTCGTAGCCGGGGTGTTCGAGCTTGTACTGCTCCTCCGCCGCCTGGATCCGCGCGATGCGCACGAAGAACTCCTTCAGCGGCCCGGGGTTGTGCGGCTGGGCGACGTTGATCAGCTCATGGGCATGGAAACTGCCCAGCCCACCCGATTGCATCACCGCCTCCGACTCATCCCCGGCCAGCACGCCATCGAAGTCGAAGGCGATGCGCAGGTTGTCGTCGCGCTCGTCATCGTCGAACTGCGAATCGAGCACCTGGCCGGCCGGGTAGCCGGCCTTGATCGCCGCATCGACGTGCTGCTTGTCGGCGGACAGGAACAGGGCGATGTTCAGTGCCGGGATGTATTCGTAGGGTGAGCGGCCCTGGGTGAAGATCGCCCGGGTCATGTTCAAGCCGTAATGGCCGATGGTCTTCATCACCCGCATGCCGGTGTCCGGGTCGTTCTGCGACAGCAGCACCACTTCCACCAGCGGGTCCTCAGGGTCCTCGCGCAGGTCGTTCAGCGCCAGCAGGCGCTTGATGAAGGGATAGGCGATGCCCTTGCCCAACGGCACATCCAGGTGCTGTTCCTGGTACTTGCGGTACTGCGCCTCGCCGTCGCGGCGGAACACCGCATCCGACTCGCCGAGGTCGAACACCGCGCTCGAGGCCACGCCGATCACCAGGCGGTCGTCCAGTTCGAAGGCCATGGGCGCTCCTTGTCGTGTGAAAGTCAAACCGTCAGCCTTCGCTGCGGCCTTGCAGGCGCGATGTCCAGTCCTCGACTTCGCGCTGTTCCAGGCGCTTTTCCAGGGTTCGACGCCAGTTCGGCACCAGCGGCAGGGCCAGGCATTCGCGCAACAACCCAGGCTCCAGGCGCTTGTCGAACAGCACCGCCGACAGCCGCGCCACCGACCACTGGGCATGGGGCCGCTCGACCAGCTCCAGGGTATCGCCCGCCGCCACCGCGCCTTGCTCGAGCACCCGGTAGTACCAGCCGGTGCGCCCGCTCTGCTGCACCCGCAAGGCCATCTGCGCCAGCTCGAAACGGTCGTTGAGCTTCCAGCACGGCATGCGCCCCTGGGAGATTTCCAGCAACGCCGTGCCGACCCGGATGCGGTCGCCCAGGCAGACATCCGTCTCGCACCAGCCGCTGCTGCTGAAGTTCTCGCCAAAGGCGCCTGGCTGCTCCAGCAGCGGGTGCGCGCCGAGTTCGGCGGCCCAGACGGGGTAATGGTCGCGGGGGTAGTGGTGGATCGCTTTGTCGACGCCGCCGTGCACGCGCAGGTCGCCCTGTTCGTCGCCGGCCAGGCCGAGGAAGGTCACCTGCAAGCGATCCTGGCGGGGCTGTTTGTCGATGGCGCTATGCGAGCCTGGGCGGGTAAAGGGCCGGGCACTGCCGGTGAGCAGGCTGTCGAGGCGTGGGCTGGACGCAGGCATGGGGCGGTCTCGTGCAAAGGACCGGGCGAGCTTACACCAGCGCGATTACGCGCCCAAGACAGATGCGAGGCCTGCAGGCGCGGCCTTGTGTCGCGAAAGGGCTGCATCGCAGCCCCAGCCATTGATGTCGCACAGCCCATCGTGGCCCTTTCGCGGCACCAGGCCGCGCCTGCAACCGCTACTTGCCCCGCGCCTTGTTGTAGATGGTCTTGGCCTGCTCGGCCGAGGTCTGGCACTTGCCCATGTCACCGTTGTCCCGGGCGGCCTTGGCAGCCTTGAGGTGTTCCTTGTAGTCGTGGGCCATGCCACCATGCAAACCTGGACCATCGGTCTTGAGTATGTTCTCCAGCTCGGCGATTTTCGCATCGCAGTTGGTCTTGGCGCTGTCTTCGGCATGGGCGGCAACGCTGAGCACCGAAGCGATCACTAGCAGTGTCATGGATTTCATGGCGCGTTCTCCTGGGAAACAACCTGACGGCGGGAAAATGCGCCGGCCTGCGTGCCGGCGCAGCAAGGAGCATAGCCCCACATCGACCGATGCGCGGGCGCTTCTCGACAGGCCTGTTGCCGTTCAGCCGGCCTGGCCGGTTACTGGCGTAATCGTGCCAGGGCCTGCAACACATGCCCCGTGGCGCGCTCAGGCTCACCTTGGCGACAGGCAATGCCCAACTGACGCCACATCCCGGGGCGCAGGGGGCGCCGGACGATGCGCAGGTCATGCTGGGCGCCCTCGCCCTCCTGCGGCAGCAACGTCGCCCCGTACCCCGCCGCCACCAGGCTCTTGATCGCATCGTTGTAGTTCAGTTCGATACGCGCTTCAGGGTACAGGCCCGCCGCCGCGAACCATTGCGCGGTCACTCGCGACAGCTGGGTGGTGCTGTCGTTGAGGATCAGCGCCCGCCCCGCCAGCCAGGCCGGCGTGACCCGCGCCGGCGGCCGCCAGTCGGCGGGGACGTAGGCCATGATCGGATCGCGGCGCCACGGCGTGACCTGCAGCCCCTTGCCCGCCTCCTGGGGCAATGCCACCAGGCCGATATCCAGGCTGCCTTCGCGCAAGCGCGCAAGCGAAGCCTGGGAGGTCAGCACCTGGACCTCGACATCGATGCCCGGATGCTCGCCGCGCAAGGCATCCAGGGCCTGGGGCAACAAATGGGCGATGGCGCCGGTGGAGGCCCCCAGGCGCACGCGCCCGGTCAGGCCCTGGACCTGGCGACGGACCTCGTCCAGGGCCTGGTCGGCATCGGCCAGCAAGCGCCGGGCGCGGGCCAGCAGGGTTTCGCCAATTGCCGTGGGGCGCACCTGGCCCCGGGTGCGGCTGAGCAACGGGGCACCGATGCGCGCCTCCAGCTCGGCGATGTGCAGGCTGATGGTCGGCGGCGCCAGGTTGAGCTGGCGGGCAGCGTCGGCGAAGGAGCCGTTGTCGGCGATCACCACCAGGGTGCGCAGGCGGTCTAGGCTGATTTCTCGCATGGGCGTGGGGTTCTGCTGGCAAGGGGCACGTTCGCCAGCAAGGCTGGCACCTACGGGCGTGCACAGCGCAAGCCCATGTTCAGAATTTCTGAACAAGGTGGTCATGATATACAAATTTTCTTTCTGCCCAAGGCCGGCGAGGATGGCGGCATCATTTCCCTGCTGATGGACACCCCTCATGCACCAGCCCCTCGTTTTCATCGACGGCGACCAAGGCACCACCGGCCTGCAGATCCACGCCCGCCTGCACGGCCGCCAGGACCTGCGCCTGCTCACCCTGCCCGCGGCCGAGCGCAAGGACCCGGCACGTCGCGCCGAGGCGATCAACAGCGCCGACATCGCCGTGCTGTGCCTGCCGGACGACGCCGCCCGCGATGCGGTGGCGACGATTCACAACCCGGCGGTACGGGTGATCGACGCCAGCTCCGCCCACCGCACCACACCAGGCTGGGTGTATGGCCTGCCAGAGCTGGACGCGCAACAGGCCGAGCGCATCGCCCGCGCCACCCGGGTCAGCAACCCCGGCTGCTACCCCACCGGCGCCATTGCCCTGCTACGGCCGTTGGTCAAGGCCGGGCTGCTGCCAGCGGACTACCCGCTGAGCATCCATGCCATCTCTGGCTATTCCGGCGGCGGCCGGGCAGCGGTCGAGCGCCATGAACAACGCCGCGACGACTACCTGCCGGCCCTGCAGCTGTATGGCCTGGATCTGGCCCACAAACATGTACCGGAGATCCAGCGGCATGCCGGGCTCAGCGCGCGGCCGGTGTTCGTGCCTGGTTATGGCGACTACCGCCAGGGCATCGTGTTGAGCATCCCGCTGCAACTGCGCCTGCTGCCGGGGGTCAGCGCCGAACAGCTGCACGCCTGCCTGGAACAGCACTACCAGGGCGCGCGCCATGTGCAGGTGCTGGCGCTGCATCGGCAAGGCCCGGCGGCGGCGCTCGACCCGCAGGCGCTGAACGACAGCAACGACCTGCGCCTGGCGCTGTATGCCAACCCTGAGCATGGGCAGGTGCTGCTCACCGCGGTGTTCGACAACCTCGGCAAGGGGGCCTCGGGGGCGGCGGTGCAGAACCTTGATTTGATGTTGCCCGGGGTGCAGGGGATTGGCTGAGGTTTGGCGATAGTCTTGCGACGTCTGTTAGATCGAGCGCCGCGCGGGCGGCGCGCGATCTCCCTGGCGCTGAATGCCTAACGGCGAACACCCCACCCCCACCAACAGGTAGAATACCCGCCCCACACGCAGCACCCGGAGCCCTACCCGCGATGTTCATCCTCCGCCGCCTCGACGGCGTGCCGCCCGAATCCTTCCAGAACCAGATCCGCCAACTGGTGATCGACCATGTCGGCCAGCTCAGCAGCGTCGCCATCAGCCCGGACAACCCGCTCTACCCGCTGTACCAGTACGGCGTGGGCCTGGAGGTGCACCAGTACCTGATGGCCCTGGACGGCACCCGCGGCCTGGCGGTCGAGCTGATCCTGGCCCTGGATGCCGAGGCCCCGGACCAGTTGCTCGGTTTCGCCCTGGCATTACCGGCCCAGGACGACCCACAGGCCTGCGCTTTGGCGTTTCTGGCGGTGGCCGCCGGCCATCGCCGCCAAGGCGTCGCCCGCGGCCTGCTGGATGACCTGCGCGGGCGCTATGCCTGTGTCGAGCTCAGCGCCTTCCCGGCCCAGGTGCCGTGGTTCGAGGCCATGGGCCTGCAGGTGGTCGCCAGCGCTGGCCCGCAGGTGCTGATGAGCAGCACTGGGCAGGCCAGCGGCGCATTGATCGGCCGGCTGGACATCGCACCGATCTACCAGACCGTCGAAGTCATGCAGATTCACGCCTACCTGCTCAAGCAGCATGGCGACGAGGCGATGATGGCAGCGGAACAGTTGCGTGATGAGCGCCTGGACGCCCTGGCAGAACAAGCCCAGGCCTGCGCAAGGCAGCGCCTTACCCGGCATTGACCGCAGCCACTGTTCGCCGCAAGGCCGGCGCCTAAAGTGCCCGCGACCTACCTGGGCCTGTAGGCGCCAGCCTTGCTGGCGAAGAGGCTGTATACACACCCTCTAGGCATGCACCCAGCGCCGATGCAGCCCACGGGCCAGGGCATCGAGCATGAAGCCCAGCACGCCGATCAACAGCACCATGGCCATCAGCTCGGAATACGCCAGGCGGTCGCGGGTGTCGAGGATGAAATACCCCAGCCCCGCGCTGACCCCGAGCATCTCGCACGGCACCAGCACGATCCACAGGATGCCAATGGCCAGGCGCACCCCGGTCAGTACATGGCCGATCACCCCCGGCACGATCACCTTGCACAGGGTCTCCCAGCGCGTGGCGCTGAGGCTGCGCGACAACTGCAGCCAGCGCGGGTCGAGCTGGCGCACCCCGGCGGCCGTGTTGAGCAGGATCGGCCACAGCGCGGCGAACGCCAGCAGGAAGTAGATCGGCTGGTCGCCCACGCCCATCAGCATCACCACCACCGGCATCCACGACAACGGCGAGATCATCCGCAGGAACTGGAACGCCGGCGTGGTCGCCGCCTCCAGGTGGCGGTAGCTGCCCACCAGCAGGCCCAGCGGCACGCCGATCAGCAACGCCAGCAACAGGCCAACCAGGATGCGCTTGAGGCTCACCCAGATATGCCCGTATACCTCGCCCTGCCCCAGCAACTGCACCAGGCTCTCCAGCGTGGCCTGGGGCGAGAAGCGCGCCGACAAGCCATCGGCCGCGCCAAACAGCTGAACTCCGGCCCACCACAACACCAGCAGCACCGCCAGGCCGACCAGGCCCAGGGCGCCATGCACGACATGCCCACGCATCAGACCGCGAACTCCTCGCTGCGCTGGAAGTTCTCGGCGATGCCGAACGCCGCCGGGCCGCCCACCGCCTCGATGGCCTTGCGCACGAAGCGCTCGTCCACCAGGTCGCGGGCGGTCTGCGCCGGGTCCAGGCTGGCGAGAAAGCCGCTCTCGCCCTCGATCAGGGTGTTCTTCAGCCGCTTGACCAGTTCCTCGGTGTAGCTGGGGAACGGGTACGGCTGGAAGTCGATGCGCTTTTCATCCCACTGCTGGTGCTGGATCGCCCCGCTGGCAATGTAGCCGGCCCGGTCCTCGGCGGACGGCGCCAGGACCTTGGCCAGCACCGCCGGCTCGTGCGGGGTGTACTTGTTGGGGCCAGCCTTGGACAGCAGCGCGGCAGCCTCGGCACGGTGCTCGCGGGTCCACTGCTGGGCCTTGACGATGGCGTTGACCACCTTCTGCGACCACTCCGGGCGGTTGTTCAGGTCGTGCTCGTGCATGAACACCACGCAACAGGCATGGTTGCGCCAGACGTCACCGGTGAAGCGCTGCACGCGGCCAACCTTGAGGTGCTCGGCCAGGGCATTGAACGGCTCGGCGACGATGTAGCCGGCGATACGCTTGCTGGCCAGGGCCGGCGGCATGTCTGAGGGTGGCAGCACCAGCAGGTTGACTTCGTTGTCGGCCAACTGTGCGCCGGCGGGTTTGGACACCGGCTTGAGGCCGTTGTCGTTGAGCATCTGCTGCAGCACCACGTTGTGGATCGAGTACCAGAACGGGATGGCCACGGTCTTGCCGCCGAGTTGCTGCATATCGCTGATGTCCGGCGCCACGGTCAGGCCCGAGCCGCCGACATGGTTCCAGGCCACCACCTTGGCCGGCACCTTGCTGCCATAGCGCGCCCACACGGTCATTGGCGACAGCAGGTGGATGACGTTGACCTGGCCAGAGATGAACGCCTCGATCACCTGGGCCCAACTGCGCAGCAACACTGGGCGCTCGGCCTTGATGCCCTCGGCCTCGAACAGGCCATTGTTGTGCGCCACCAGCAAGGGCGTGGCGTCGGTGATCGGCAGGTAGCCGATGCGCACCGGGGCGTCCGGCTCGGCGGCGGCGCGCGCCTGCAGGCTGGACAGCAACGGCAACGCGCCGGCAGCGGTGAGCATGGCGCTCAGCTTGAGAAAGTCGCGACGCGAGGGGGTGGAGCAGCAGTCATCCATGCACATGGACAGCCTCCGAGGGCAAGGGGGATGGAGTGGGTTCGGCTGTGCGGCTTGCCCGCCGAAGGGTCTTGAGAATCTCGATACGCAGCGCGCCCAGCTCCTCGACCCGTTGCTCGCGGGGTTGCGGCAGGTCGATGTGCCACTGGCCAAGGGTGCGCGCCGGGTGGTTGCCCAGTAGCAGCACGCGATCGGACAGCAGCAAGGCTTCGTCGATATCGTGGGTGATCAGCACGGCGGCGGTGTTGTGGGTGGCGATCAGCTGCAGCAGCAGTTGCTGCATGTCGGCCCGGGTCACCTCGTCCAGCGCGCCGAACGGTTCATCGAGCAGCAACACCTCGGGTTGGCGCGCCAGGCAGCGGGCCAGCGCGGTGCGCTGGGCCATGCCGCCGGAGAGCTGCGCCGGGTACTGGCCGCGGGCGTGGGCCAGGCCCACCGCGTCGATGGCGTGGTCGATTCGCGCCCGCCGCTCGGCGGCCGGCAGCTTCGGCTGGCGCGCGAAGTCCAGGCCGAAGGCGACGTTTTTTTCCAGGTTCAGCCAGGGCAGCAGGCTGGGGTCCTGGAACGCCACCGCCAGGCGCGGGTGCGGGCCTTGCAGCGCCTCGCCGCGCAGGCTGACGCGCCCGCCACGGGGCTGCTGCAAGCCGGCCAGCACACGCAGCAGGCTGGACTTGCCGACCCCGCTGGGGCCGAGGATGGTCACCACCTCGCCCGGCGCCAGGCTCAGGTCGAACTGCTCCAGCACTGCCTGCCAGCCGCCCGCGCGCGGGTAGCCCAGGCTGATGTCGCGGGCCTCGAGCAACACTTCGCTCATGCAGCGGCCGCCTGGCGTTGCAGCTCGGCGCGCAGTTGCACCAGGCTCGGGGTGACGATCGGCACGAACGCCGACTCGCGCCAGCGCCGGGCGAACCCCTCGCCGTAGGCGCTCAGGTAGGCCTTGCCACCGCTGGCCTGCAACTCCAGCTGCACGGCATCGGCGGCGCTTTCGGCGAGGGTGATGCGCAGCTTGAACAAGGCCGCCGGCTGGCCGAGGAAGCGCCCGTCGAGCAGGCCCTGCTTGAGCTCGCCGACGGTATTCTGCAGGCGCTGCAGCAGTACCTGGCGCGCCTCTTCGAGGAACGAACCGCGGCCTTGCAGGTGCGCCTGCACTTCATCCAGGGCACGCCGGGCCAGGCCGATGGCCATGCCGCACTGCAGGGCGAGGAACGCCGGGCGCACCTTGGGCAGGAACTCGCGGGCATTGTCGTGCAGCAGCCAGTCGCGGCCCAGCGCTACCTGGTGGAAGGCCAGCGCCGCGGTATTGCTCGACTGCAGGCCCATCAGTTGCAAGTCGTCGGAGCGCTCCAGGCCCTGGGCCGTGGAGGGGATGGCCAGCACGAACGGCGCGCCACCGGCGTCATCCTCGATCGCGGCCGCCACCACGAAACCGCTCTTGCGCAGGTTGGTCACCCAGTGCAGGCGGCCTTCGAGGTGCCAGCCATCGGCCTGGGGCTGGCCACGGACCTGCAAGGCCTCGATGCCGGACAGGTACTTCATGGCGTTGGACAGCCCGGTGGCGCCCGCCAGCTCGCCCTTGAGCAGCTCGGGCAGCAGCCGCTCGCGCAGCGCCTGGTTGGGGCTGTGCAGCAGGTATTCGATAAAGGCGCGCTGGCCCCAGCAGACGAAGGCCGCGGCCAGCGAGCGGCTGGCGATGGCGGCGATGGCCTCGACCGCGTCGCTGACCTGGCCACCCGAACCGCCCAGGGCCGGGTCGATACCGACGCGCAGCAGTTGCGACTCGGCGATGTGCGCCAGCACCTGGTGCGGATCGCACTGGCCCTGGTCGATGGCTTCGGCATTGGCGTCCAGCCATTGGCCAAATGCGTGATCAAGCATGTCCCTACTCCTGTTGAAACGCCGGACGCGCCGGCACCAAGCCTCGATCAGGCCGAAGGCTGCCAGCGGTACTTGCTCAGCTCGTCGTTGAGCGGCGTCTGGGCGAACACATTAGCAAAGTTGCACAGGGTAGCGAGACTCACTCCGAGAATCACTTCCAGGGCGTTGCCCTCGCTGAAGCCTGCGTCGCGGAAGGCTTGATAGGTGGCGTCGCTGACATTGCCACGGGTGGCGATCACTTCGCGGGCGAACGCGGCCAGGGTCTCGTAGCGGGCATCGGGCAGCTCGCCGCGGGCACGCAGGGCATCGACCACCGCCTGGGGCAGCTTGGCCTTGTTCAGCGCCACGGCAGTGTGGCCGGCCACGCAGAAGTCGCAACCGTGCTGGGTGGCGGCGATCAGCTGCACCACTTCGCGCTCGGCCAGGCTCAGTTCCGACTTGCCATTGAGCGCCGAGACGGTGACGTAGGTTTCCAGCGCGGCCGGGGCATTGGCCAGGACGCCCAGCAGGTTGGGGATGAAGCCAGCGTTCTTCTGCGCGTTCTCAAGGAACGGACGTGCGGCTTCCGGGGCGGTCTGCAGGCTGTGTAGAGTGATGCGCGCGGACATGGAGTGGTCTCCTTTGATGTAGATCGCTACAGTCTGTTGGTTATAAGAAGTAGCATCCATATTCATCAGTCGCCTTTCCTTGCTCCAGAGTCCTTGCATTAGATGATTTCATCCAGCCATCTTGTCGATTGGTTATTAGAAGGCCTCGAGCTCGATGCCAGCCTGTTCCATGTCGGGCGCTACTGCGGCGGCTGGCACGCCAGCACCCAGGGCCTGGGCCGGGCCAGTTTCCACCTGGTGGTGCAGGGGCACTGCTGGTTGCATATCGACGGCCAGGCGCAACCGCTGCGGCTAGACAGCGGCGACGCGGTGTTCTTGCTGCGCGACCTGGCCTATCGGTTGTCCGGCGACCAGGACCCCGCCGCCGCCTGCGCCCAGCCACGCCAGGCCATGCAGGCGCTGGACAGCAGCGCCAGCGACGGGGTTGGCCTGGTGTGCGGCTTCTTTCATTTTCAGTCGGGGTTGTCGTCGCTGATCGTCGAAGGGTTGGCGGACTGGATCCTGCTGCGCGCCGACGACCCGGCAGGCAGTGCGGCGCGGGCGCTGTTCGGGCTGATCCTGGAGGAATGCCGGCGCACCCCGCAGCCGTCGCAGACGCTGCTGGAGCGGCTGACCCATTTATTGTTCCTGTATGTGCTGCGCCAACAGGTGCATGCCGGCCAGTCGCTGGGCGGGCTGGTCGCCCTCGCCCGCCAGCCGGCCTTTGCCGGCCTGCTGGAGCGGCTGATCGAGGCACCGGGGCAAGCCTGGACGCTGGAAAGCATGGCGGCCTGCGCCGGCCTGTCGCGTTCGGCGTTCTTCAAGCGCTTCAACGAGCTGGCCGGGCAGTCGCCGGGGCAGGTGCTGCTGGCGTTGCGCATGCGCCATGCGTGTCAGTTGCTCAAGGCGGGCAATACCGTCGAGCAAGTCGGCGCGCAGGTGGGCTATCAGTCGGTGGCGGCGTTCACCCGGGCGTTCGCCAAGGCCGTGGGGATGCAGCCTGGCGCCTATCGCAAGCAGCACGAAGGCCGAGCCCCGTAACCCGTGGGTGCCAGCCACCGCGTCGCCTGGTTCGCCAGCAAGGCTGGCTCCTACAGGTATTGCAGGTAACCAGCGTAGGAGCCGGCTTGCCGGCGAACACCGGCGCAGTCGGTGCCAACCACCGCGCCGCCTGGTTCGCCAGCAAGGCTGGCGCCTACGGGTATTGCAGGCCGCGACCGGCGTAGGAGCCGGCTTGCCGGCGAACACCGGCACAGCCGGTGCCAGCCACCGCAGCGCCTGGTTCGCCAGCAAGGCTGGCGCCTGCCTGTTATTTTTACCAGTAGCCACTGCTGACAACAGGCCCTTAGCATCGCCACTCAGCTACTCGCTCAGTCTGGAGAAAGGCCATGTCTCCCAATGCAACCGACAACACCATCTTCGCCACCCTGCTCCCTCATGCGATAGGCGCAACACCCGATCTTGGTCGACCCTACATAATGAGCGACGGCATTGATAAAAAAATCATTACCGTCCTTGTGCAAAGACAGGATAAGCAGCCGCTAACCCGCACCGAACTGGACGCTATCGAGTTAGTCGATGCCGGCAATAACGAATCATTGCCTGCTGCGCTGACGGTAACGCGTCACGCCATATCAGACAGTCACTCATCAGACGCGCCCGCTGAGCAGTCTATCTGCTTCGAGGTTACCGCAACGACACCTGGCACATGGCGGTTGGCGGCCCGCCTACGCACTAAGCAGGGCAGTATCGTGTTGAACCAATACGCTGAATCATCAGGAAATGAACAGGAGAGTAACTGTCTGGACATTGTCGCCAAAAGCGAAGCCGACTGTATCAAGGACAGCGACGGCCTGGAGTGGTACCCGAGTCCGCACCGTTCCTTTGAACGAGGCTATATCAAAACGGAGGCCAACCATGATTATGGTTACCACCAATTCCGCCTAAGAGATGGCCGACGCATACAATCTGTTACGACCCTACCCGACCTCAAAGAAAAACTTCTTCGTGATAGTTACGAGCCGTGGGAGGACCGTATGAGTCGAAATTTCTGTTACTACATTAGAAATGATGTAAAGACCTACACTTCACCCTTCCAAGGATTTGCAAAAATAACCTTTGAAGATAACAACTTACTTCGCATAATCCGTTTCGTCGAACAAACCAAGGGAAAACCACCCCGCCCGCCCTTTACAGACATCCGAGACGCTGAGCTGTACATGGTAATAATTGACGACAAGGGGGTTCGCCACGACGTCATGGCAAAACGATGGGATTTTCATCCATGGCCCGAACAACCCGAAACCCTATATAAACAGTTCACCCCTGATCAGGTTAAAGCGTTCTTTGAGGAGATCGAAAAAAACCTTAAAAAATGCGTTTAACCGCTGTGCTTTCTCTTAGTGCAGCATGAAGGCCGAGTCCCTTAACCCGTAGGAGCCAGCCTTGCTGGCGAACACCGGCGCAGCCGGTGCCAGCCACCGCGCCGCCTGGTTCGCCAGCAAGCTGGCTCCTACGAGTATTGCAGGCCGCGACCAGCGTAGGAGCCGGCTTGCCGGCGAACACCGACGCAGCCGGTGCCAGCCACCGCGCCGCCTGGTTCGCCAGCAAGGCTGGCTCCTACGGGTATTGCAGGCCGCGACCGACGTAGAAGCCGGCTTGCCGGCGAACACCGGCGCAGCCGGTGCCAGCCACCGCGCCGCCTGGTTCGCCAGCAAGGCTGGCGCCTGCAGGTTAATGCGTTGCGCTACACCGGCAGCAGCGGAATATCCCCAGCGCCCTTCCCTTCGCGCCGCTCGCTCATCCAGTCATTGACCTGCTGGCCGAACTCGGCCGGCGCCTTGCGCCCGAAGCGCCGCGCCAGGTCGAGGATAGTCTGCTGGGCCAGGGCCTCCTCCATGCGCTTCTGCGCGCCCAGCATCACCGCGTGGATGGCACAGGTGCCCGCGGTCGCCCAGCCCGGCGCTGAACCTTCGAACACCGCGCAGCGCTCGCGGATCTCGCGGCAGTCGAAGATCTTCTTCGGCCCATCGATGGCGTTGACGATGTCCAGCACGGTGATCTCGTCCGAGGGCCGCGCCAGGCGGAAGCCACCACGCACCCCCTCGGTGGCCGCCACCAGCCCGGCCCGGGCCAGCTTGGTGAAGACCTTGGCCAGGTATTCCTGGGGCACGCCTTGCAGCTCGGCCAGGTCGCGCACGCTCGACTCGCGGCTGTCGCCACGCTCATCGACCAGGAACAACAGGCAATGGATGCCGTACTCGACGCCGGCACTGTACAGCGACATGTCAATCTCCGACTAAATTTGTCGCAAATAGTACGCCCTCCCTGCACGCCTGGCAAAACCTCCTTCGACCACCCATCTTTTTTACAGCCCCCGAAGTGCCATGGCGCATGGGTTGCAGCCAGATTCGCGGGGCGCCGGGGCTGGCGCGGATGAAAAAAACACTTGCGGCAATAAACTACGACCAATAGAGTCGCAGTTACTCGACAGGTGCCCACGCCCTGATCGAACCCTCGTCCCCTACCTTGCGGAGCCTCTTCATGACCTCTCACATCCTGATCATCGGTGCCGGTTTTGCCGGCGTCTGGAGCGCCCTGAGCGCCGCCCGCCTGCTCGACCAGGCCCAGCGCGGCGATGTGCGCATCAGCGTGCTGGCCCCGCAACCACAACTGCGCATCCGCCCGCGCTTCTACGAAGCCGACGCGCACACCCTGCAGGCGCCGCTGGCAGAGTTGTTCGACGTGGTCGGCGTCGACTTCATCCACGGCCACGCCGAGCACATCGACAGCCAGGCGCGCCAGGTCGGCTATGTCGACGCCCATGGCCAGCCTCAGCAGATCGGCTACGATCGCCTGGTGCTGGCCGCCGGCAGCCAAGTCGCCCGCCCCGCCGTGCCGGGCCTGGCCGAGCACAGCTTCGACGTCGACCAGATGGAGTCGGCCGTGCGCCTCGAGCAGCACCTGGCGAGCCTGGCCGAGCAGCCGGCGAGCCCGGCGCGCAATACCGTGGTGGTCTGCGGCGGTGGTTTCACCGGCATCGAAACCGCGACCGAAATGCCCGCCCGCCTGCGCGCCATCCTCGGCGCCGGCCAGGCCCGGGTCGTGCTGGTCGACCGTGGCGCAAGCGTCGGCGCGGCGCTGGGTGCCGGTATCACGCCGTCGATCGTTGCCGCCTCCGAGCAGGCCGGCGTGCAGTGGCTGACCGGCGCCTCGGTGGTGGCGGTGGATGCCGGTGGCGTGACCCTCGACAACGGCGACTACATCGCCAGCAAGACCGTGATCTGGACCGTTGGCGTCAAGGCCAGCCCGCTGACCGCGCAGGTCGCCGGCGAGCGTGACGGCCTCGGCCGCCTGCGGGTCGACGACCACCTCAAGGTGGTCGGCCAGGCGCATATCTATGCCACCGGCGATGTAGCCTGGGCCGCGGTGGACGACAGCGGCAACCACGCGCTGATGACCTGCCAGCACGCCATCCCCATGGGCCGCCACTCGGGCAACAACGCCATGGCCGACCTGCTGGGGCTGCAGCCGGTGGTGTACCGCCAGCCCAAGTACGTGACCTGCCTCGACCTCGGCGACTGGGGCGCGACGTTCAGCGAGGGCTGGGAGCGCGAACTCAAGCTGCATGGCCAGGAAGGCAAGGCGATGAAGCGGCAGATCAACACGGTATGGATCTACCCGCCGGCCGCCGACCGCGCCCAGGCACTGGCAGCGGCGGACCCGCTGATCGCGATCGTCTGAGTGACCAAAAATGAAAAGCCCGTCACGCAAGTGACGGGCTTTTTATATTCGTCATTACATTGAACGACTGGTCAACAATAGTGGCACTATGTCATCATTTAGAAAAAACAACATGAACCGTGAGGATATAACCCCTTCGCAGCGCATCGAGAGCCTAACCCACCGAGCCCGGTAAAGCCGCGCTCTTGACGCCTGCCTGCCACCGTCAAGGAGCGTCGCAATGCAATTTCGGAACATGAAGATCGGCATTCGGGCCGCAAGCCTGTTCACCCTGCTCGGGATCCTGGTCCTGGCCATGGGCCTGGTCGCCCTCTACGAAACTCGCAAGATGGACCGCGCCACCGACGAGATCCGTATCACCTGGATGCCCGCCGTCCTCGCCTTGGGCGAAGTCAGCAGCAACCTTGGGCGCGCCCGTGCCCTCACCCTGCGCAGCGCCCTCGAGCAAAGCGCCGCCGCCCGCCACGCCACCCTGGCCAGGATCGTCGAGGTCAACCGCCAGCTCGAAGGCGACCTCAAGGCCTACGAAAAAACCATCATCCACGCCGACGACCGCGCCTTGTTCAGCACCTTCATGGGCCTGAGCGAGCGCTATCATGGCCTGCAGAAAGCCATCCGCGATGCCGCCGCCGACGAGCAACTGGACGAGGCCCGGCGCCTGATCAACGGCCCGCTGGCCGAGTACGCCGACAGCATGATGCAAGCCTTGGCGGCGCTGATCGACTACAACACCAAGGGCGCCGAACAGGCCTCGCAGCGCAGCAGCGACGCCTCCGACGAGGCCTTCAGCCTGATCGTCGCCACCCTGGCGCTGATCCTGCTGGCCCTGGTGGCCATTGCCACCCTGCTCACCCGCAGCATCGTCCTGCCCCTGGGCGACGCCGTGGCCATCGCCGAGCGGGTCGCCACCGGCGACCTGACCCGCGAGATCGCCATCACCGGCCGCGACGAGCCGGCCCTGCTGCTGCGCGCCCTGAGCCGCATGCAACACAGCCTGCGCGACACCCTGCGGCAGATCGCCGGCGCGTCCGACCAACTGGCCTCGGCCTCCGAAGAGCTGCACACCGTCACCGAGGACACCAGCCGCGGCCTGCACCAGCAGAGCGCCGAGATCGACCAGGCCGCCACCGCCGTCAACCAGATGACCGCTGCGGTCGAGGAAGTGGCCAACAACGCGGTGAGCACCGCCGATGCCTCCCAGGGCGCCGACCAGACCACCCGCGACGGGCGCGACCAGGTCAACCAGGCGCTGAGTTCGATCCAGCACCTGGTGAACGATGTCACGGGGACCTCCCATGAGATCGAGCAACTGGCCAATAGCGCCAACGAGATCAGCCGGGTGCTCGATGTGATCGGTTCGATTGCCGGGCAGACCAACCTGCTGGCCCTCAACGCCGCCATCGAGGCAGCCCGCGCTGGCGAGGCCGGGCGTGGTTTTGCCGTGGTCGCCGACGAGGTGCGGGCGCTGGCCCATCGCACCCAGCAGTCCACCGCGGAGATCGAGCAGATGATTGGCGGTATCCAGAACGGTACCGAGCGCGCGGTCAGTGCCATGCACAGCAGCCAGGGGCGTGCCAGCGGCACGTTGCAGGTGGCGCAGGCCGCCGACCAGGCCCTGGAGCTGATCGCCGACGCCATCGCCTCGATCAACCAGCGCAACCTGGTGATCGCCAGTGCCTCGGAGCAGCAGGCGCAGGTGGCGCGGGAGGTGGACCGCAACCTGGTGAACATCCGCGACCTGGCGATGCAGACCTCGGCCGGCGCCAACCAGACCAGCGCCGCGGCCCAGGACCTGTCGCGCCTGGCGGTGGAGATGAATGGGATGGTGGCGCAGTTCAAGTTGTAGAAGGCGCTGGGGCACTTTCCTGTAGGAGCCAGCCTTGCTGGCGAACCAGGCGACGCAGAAGATGGCACCGGCTGCGCCGGTGTTCGCCGGCAAGCCGGCTCCTACAGGTTTGCGCCGCACCCTGCCCCGTCGGAGCCAGCCTTGCTGGCGAAGCAAGCACCGCCGTGCACGATCATGCCGGCGTTGACCGAACCCCTATCCCTTCACGCCATCAGCGGATAATCCGTCAGCCCCCGCGCATCCCCGCCAAACAGCGTGGCCCGCTCATGCTCGGCCAGCGGCGCATTCACTCGCAGCCGCTGCGGCAAGTCCGGGTTGGCCACGAACGGCCGGCCAAAGCCGACCAGGTCCGCCCAACCCTCGCTCAACGCCTGGCGCGCGCGCTCGCCGGTGTACTTGCCGGCATACACCAGCACCCCTGGGAACACCGCGCGCAGTTGCTGCTTGAAGTCCACCGGCATGTCCGGCGCATCGTCCCAGTCGGCCTCGGCAATGTGCAGGTAGCCGATCGCCAACTCACCCAGGCGCTTGGCCGCGGCGGTGTAGGTGGTGACCGGGTCGGCATCGACACAACCATTGAGCGTGGTCAACGGCGCCAGGCGCACGCCGACGCGCTGCGCCGCGCCAGTGCCATCGACCAGCGCCTGGGTGACTTCGTCGAGAAAGCGCAGGCGGTTTGGCAACGAGCCGCCGTAGCGGTCGGTACGGTCATTGGCGCCGGAATCGAGGAACTGGTTGACCAGGTAGCCGTTGGCGGCATGCAGCTCGACCCCGTCGAAACCGGCGGCCATGGCATTGCGCGCGGCCTGGCGGTACTGCTCGACGATCTGGGCGATCTCGGCCTGGTCCAGCGCACGGGGCTTGGACGCCTGGACGAAGCCCGGGGTGCCGTCGGCATTGTCGATGAACACGTTGACCCCTTCGGCCTGGCGCGCGGTGGACGACACCGGCGGCTGGCCATCGAGCAGGCTGCTGTGGCTCAAGCGGCCGACATGCCAGAGCTGGGCGAAGATGCGCCCACCGGCGGCATGCACCGCGTCGGTGACCAGGCGCCAGCCGTCGATCTGCGCCTGGGTGTGAATGCCGGGGGTACGGGCATAGCCCTTGCCCAGCGGGGCGATCCAGGTGCCTTCGCTGACGATCAGCCCGGCACTGGCGCGCTGGGCGTAGTACTCGGCCATCAGCGCGGTGGGCACATCGCCCGGCTGGGCGGCGCGCGAGCGCGTCATCGGTGGCATCAACACGCGGTTGGGCAGGGTCAGTTCACCGAGTTGCAGGGGTTGGAACAGCGGATCGAGGTTCATGGTTGAAGTTCTCCAGTCAACGAATTCGGCAGGTTCAGGCGCGGCTGATCACAGGTTGCGGTTGTGCCGGCACCCGGCGATCGAGGCGGCCGCTGTAGACGGTCAGGGCCAGCGCGCCCAGGGTGACCAGCGCGGCGATCCAGGGGGTGTGGCCCAGGCCCAGGTGCTGCACGACTTGCGCGCCGCCCCAGGAACCGCCCGCCACGCCCAGGTTGAAGGCGGCGATATTGAAGCCGGCGGCCACGTCGACCGCATCCGGCGCGACCTTCTCGGCCTGTTGCACCACGTACACCTGCAGGCCCGGCACGTTGCCGAAGGCCACGGCGCCCCAGGCCAGCACGGTGGCGACCACCAGCAGCGGGTGTGGCGCGGTGAAGGTCAGCACCATCAGCACCACGGCCAGCAGCGCGAAGATGATCGACAGCGCTTGCACCGGGCCCTTGCGGTCGGCCAGGCGGCCACCCCAGATGTTGCCCAGGGCCACCGACACGCCATAGGCGAGCAGCACCAGGGCCACGCTGTTGGCGCCGAAGCCGGCGATGTCCTGCAGGATCGGGGCGAGGAAGGTGAAGGCAATCAGCGAGCCGCCGTAGCCGACGGCGGTCATGGCATAGACCAGCAACAGGCGTGGTTGCAGCATCACCCGCAATTGGCGCAGCAGCGGTGCCGGTTCGCTGTGGGCGATACGCTTGGGCACGAACAGCAGCGCGCCGATCAGGGCCATCAGGCCGAAGGCGGCAACCACCAGGAAGGTCACGCGCCAGCCGAAGTGCTGGCCGATGAAGGTGCCCAGCGGAATACCGGTGACGAAGGCCACGGTCATGCCGCTGAACATGGTGGCGATGGCGCTGGCAGCTTTTTCTTTGGCCACCAGGCTGGTGGCGATGATCGAGCCGACCGAGAAGAACACGCCGTGGGCAAGGCCGGTGAGGATGCGCGCCATGATCAGCGATTCATAGCTGGGCGCCTGCCAGGCCACCAGGTTGCCGGCGGTGAACAGCGCCATCAGGCCGACCAGCAGCAGCTTGCGCGGCACGCGGCCGGTCATGGCGGTGAGCAGTGGTGCGCCGATGGCGACGCTCAGGGCGTACAGGCTGACCAGCAGGCCGGCCGATGGCAGGGTGACGGCAAGGTCGTTGGCAATGGTCGGGATCAGGCCGACGATCACGAACTCGGTGGTGCCGATGGCGAACGCGGCGAGTGTGAGGGCTAACAAGGCGAGTGGCATGGGGGAATCACCAGTGAAATTGGAATGGGTGAATTCTCGGGGCTCGCGGGGGTAGGAAAAAGACAGCGGCGGGACAATGAGTTTTGATCTGAAAGCAAAGATAGTCGCCAAGATCGTGCATAGATGTGAGCGTCGGCCGCAGCCAGTGCCAGGTAATAGGTGCACGGGGGACAACCGGCGCTATCAATAAAAGACCCTCAAGGACATAATTAACGCCATACAAGTCCCTGGAGGTCTTATGCAAGATCTACGTCAACTGCGCTACTTCGTCGCCGTGGCCGAATGCGAGAACGTCGGCCGCGCCGCCGAACAACTGCACATTTCCCAGTCCCCCCTGAGCCGGCAGATCGCCCAGCTCGAGGACAACCTCGGCCTGGCGCTGTTCGAGCGCCGCAACCAGCGCCTGTACCTGACGAACGACGGCCGCACCTTCCTCGGCGAAGCCCGTGGCCTGCTCAAGCACGCCGAACGCCTGGAGTCCCTGGGCAAGCGCCTGGGCCGTGGCGAGGAAGGCGGCCTGTGCATCGGCTACGTCAACCATGCCATCCATGCCGGGGTGCTGCCCGGCGCGGTACGGGCGATTCGCGGCGAGCGCCCGCACATCCACATTGCCCTGTACAACATGACGCCCAAGGAACAGTTCGAAGGCCTGCGCCAGCGCAGCCTGGACATCGCCCTGGTGTGCGAGCCGCCACCGGCCAACGACCCGGACCTGCGTTCGCACCCGGTGTTCGACGACCCGATGCTGCTGGCCATCCCCGCCCAGCACCCGCTGGCGAACAAGGCCGAGCTGACCCCGGGCGACCTGCATGAACAGGAATGGATCATCACCGGTGGCCAGCCCGACCAGGCCAACAAGCGCGACGACTTCATCTCACGCTGTGGCGATGCCGGGTTCACCCCGCGCCTGTCCCTGGAGGCCACCGACCCGCTGAGCGTGCTCGGCCTGGTATCCGCCGGGCTGGGCCTGGCCATGGTGCAGGGCAGCCTCAGCGCCAGCGTCGGCCCGGCCGTGGTGCTGCGCCAGCTGGACTGGTTCCAGCCCAGCGTGCAGGTATGGGCGGCCTGGCACCAGGTTGACCTGCGGCCGATCGTGGGGATCTTCCGCGAACGGGTGCTGGACCTGACTGAGCGCGCGCAAACCGCTAAAAAGACCGCATAGGTCTTAACTCAGTCGAATTACGTCTTTTACAGTCTTGGAATGCGCGACTAGCCTTGTCTCCCATCGATGCAACCCACATCCACAGGAGCCATTCCATGAACATCGACCTCGGCGGACGCACCGCCATCATCAGCGGTTCGACCGGCGGTATCGGCCTGGCCATCGCCCGCGGCCTGGCCCGCGCCCACGCCGACGTGGTCATCGCCGGCCGTAGCCAGAAGTCGGTCGATGCCGCCCTGGCCGAACTGCGCGCCCAGGGCGGGCGTGGCCAGGTGCATGGCGTGGTCGCCGACCTGGGCAGCGCCGCCGGCGCCCAGACCCTGTTCGCCGCGCACCCCCAGGCCGATATCCTGGTCAACAACCTGGGCATCTACGACGACGTCGACTTCTTCGAAGTGCCAGACAGCGAGTGGGCCCGTTTCTACGAAACCAACGTGCTGTCCGGCGTGCGCCTGTCCCGTCACTATGCCCCGGGCATGGTGGAAAAAGGCTGGGGCCGCATCCTGTTCATCTCCTCGGAGTCGGGCATTGCCATTCCTGCCGACATGATCAACTACGGCGTGACCAAGAGCGCCAACCTGGCGGTCTCCCACGGCCTGGCCAAACGCCTGGCTGGTACCGGCGTCACCGTCAACTCGGTGTTGCCCGGCCCAACCTTCACCGATGGCGTCGCCAACCTGGTCGCCGAAGCCGCCAAGGCCTCCGGCCGCGACGTCCGTGAAGAAGCCGACAACTTCGTGCGCACCGCCCGCCCCAGCTCGATCATCCAGCGCGCCGCCGAAGTGGACGAAGTGGCCCACCTGGTGGTGTACCTGGCCTCGCCGTACTCCTCCGCCACCACCGGCGCGGCCCTGCGGGTCGACGGCGGCGTGGTCGACAGCATGGCTATCTGACTCGCCCCGAGCTGACTGAAGGGGCGGCGCAGCGCCGCCCCACGTACGTGCCCCACGTTATTCCTTCGTGAAAGGACCCACCATGTCCAATGACCATCAAGCCTGGGGCTGGACCCCAGGTGCCGGCCTCGACGGCCTGCAGTTGATCCGCAAACCCCTGCCTACCCCCGGCCCCGGCCAGGTGCTGGTGGCCAACCAGGCCATCGCCCTCAACCCGGTGGACTGGAAGATCTGCGAATGGGGCCACGCCGATTGGCGCCAGGGCACCGTGCCGGGTGTCGACGGTGCCGGGCTCGTGGTGGCCGTGGGCGAAGGCGTCGACCTGCCGCTGGGCAGCCGCGTCGCCTATCACCAGTCGCTGTCGCGCGACGGCAGTTTCGCCGAACACTGCCTGCTCGACGCCAGCCTGGTGATGCACATTCCTGCCAACCTCGACATCGCCGCCGCAGCCGCGGTGCCATGCCCGGCGCTGACCGCCTGGCAAGCGCTGGCAAAGGTCGCCGAGGGTGCCTCGCGCGATGTGCTGGTAATCGGCGCGGGCGGCGCGGTGGCGTTCTACCTGGTGCAGTTGGCCGTGCAGCGTGGCTTGCAGGTATGGGCCACGGCCGGGCAGCAGCACCATGCACGCCTGCGCGAACTGGGCGTGGCCGGGGTGTTCGACTACCGCGCCGGTGATTGGCAAGGGGCCCTGCAGCAGGCCCTGGGCGAGCGCCCGCTGCATGCGCTGTTCGACACCGTCAGTGGTGCCCACGCGGCCAGCCTGGCCCACCTGCTGGGATACAACGGCCACCTGGTGTGCATTCAGGATCGTCAGGAGCAGGCGCCGCTGCCGGCTTTCAGCAGCGCGATCTCGTTGCATGAGGTGGCGCTCAACAGCGTCCATGCCCATGGCCGCCTGCTTGACCGCCAGGCGCTGAAAGCCGAGGGGGAGCGCTTGTTGCAGGCGGTTGCCGATGGCCGCTTGTTGGCGCCGGCGCGCCAGGACTTTGCGTTCGAGGAACTGCCGGCGGCGTTGCGTCAGCTCAAGGATGGCAGCCGCGTGGGCAAGTGGGTGACGCGGTTGTAAGGCTTGAGGTAGGACGGGCGTTTTGCAGCGCCTGGAAGATCGAGCGCCGCGCGGGCGGCGCTCGACCTGATAGGCGCTGCCTATCTAACGGCGGGCCCCTCACCCCCGCAACGTAGCCATGTCGATCACGAAACGGTACTTCACATCCCCCGCGATCATCCGCGCGTACGCCTGATTGATATCAGCAATATCCAGCATCTCGACATCGCAACCGATCCCATGCTCGGCGCAGAAATCCAGGACCTCCTGGGTTTCGGCGATCCCGCCGATCATCGAGCCCGCCAGCACCCGGCGCTTGGTCACCAGGTGGGCAGCATGCACCGGTGTCTGGATCGGCTCGACCAGCCCGACCAGAATATGCACGCCGTCGAACTTCAAGGTCTCCAGGTACGGGTTGAGGTCGTGCGGCACCGGGATGGTGTCGAGCAGGAAATCGAAACGCTCGGCCGCCGCGCGCATCTGCTCGGCATCGGTGGACAGGATCACATGGTCCGCGCCCTGGCGTCGGGCCTCCTCGGCCTTGGCCAGGGAGCGGGTGAACAGGGTCACTTCGGCGCCCAGGGCCTTGGCGAACTTGATGCCCATATGGCCCAGGCCGCCCATGCCCAGCACGCCGACCTGGTGCCCGGGGCCGACGCCGTGGTGCTTGAGCGGCGAATAGGTGGTGATGCCGGCGCAGAGGATCGGTGCCGCGCTGGGGAGATCCAGGCCCTGCGGCAGGCGCAGCACGAAGTGCTCGCTGACCACGATGCTGCTGGCATAGCCGCCCAGGGTGTTGCTGGCATCGATGCGGTCAGGGCTGGCGTAGGTCATGGTCGGGCCTTCCAGGCAATACTGCTCGAGGTCCTGGCGGCAGGCTGCGCAGTGGCGGCACGAATCGACCATGCAACCGACACCGACCAGGTCACCAACCTGGTGGCGGCTGACCTGGTCGCCCACGGCGCTGACCCGGCCGACGATCTCGTGGCCCGGCATCAGCGGATACACGGCAATGCCCCACTCGTTGCGGGCCTGGTGGATATCGGAATGGCAGACGCCACAGTAGAGGATCTCGATCACCACATCGTCCGCGCGCGGGCTGCGGCGCTGGAAGGTCATGGGGGCCAGAGGGCTGGAGGGAGACTGGGCGGCATAGCCGATGGCGGTGTACATGCGGGACCTCTCGGGCGGAACGGAACAGGCCGCGCATTCTGCGCAGCCGGGCCGCCCTCGACCACGGTCGATTCTCCGGCATGCATGCCCGATTCTCCGGATCTGCCTATCGACAGCTGGCGCTTGCGCGTGAATTTGCGAAGATACGACTGTCCGATTCTCTACCCGGGGCCATCATGCACCTGACTCGCCACGTGGATGCCAACGCCACGCTCTGCTCGCTGATCCGTCGCCTCGCCACAGGCCCGGGGTTCGTGCCCACCGCCCTGGCGCAGGTGCAGGTGCTGAGCTGGGAGCACTACGTGGCCAGCAGCCCGCAGATCTACGAGCCCAGCCTGATCATCCTCGCCCAGGGCAGCAAGCTGGCACGCCTGGGGCCGCGCACCCTGGAGTACGGCGCCGGGCATTACCTGGTACAGGCGCTGTCGGTGCCGTTCATGTGCGAGACCTTCGCCACCCCCGACGCCCCGCTGTTGGGGGTGGCGGTGGATATCGACCGGAGCCTGCTCGGCGAGCTGGTACAGAGCATGAACCTGGCCCCCGACGCCGCCGTACAGGCCCAGACCCCGCAATCGATGACGTCGGCGGCGCTGGACGCGGCCATGCGCGACAGCGTCGAACGCCTGCTGCAGTGCCTGCAGGACCCGCTGGACGCCAAGGTGCTGGGCCCGGCACGGGTGCGCGAAGTGCTCTATACCGCCTTGCGCGGCCCGCAGGCCGGGGTGCTGCGGGCACTGGTCGAGCAGCAGGGGCACTTTGCCCGCATCGCCGCGGCGTTGAGCTACCTGCGCCTGCATTACGCCGAACCGCTGGGGGTCGATGAACTGGCCAGCCGGGCCAACATGAGCGTGTCGACCTTCCATGAGCACTTCAAGCGCTGCACCGACCTGGCGCCGATGCAGTACCTCAAGCGCCTGCGCTTGCTCAAGGCGCAGCAGATGCTGATCGGCGAAGGCCTGGGGGTGGCCCAGGTGGCGCACCGGGTTGGCTACCAGAGCACGTCGCAGTTCAGCCGCGAGTACAAGCGCCAGTTTGCCCGCAGTCCTGGGGAAGAGTTGCCCTATCAGCGCTTGCCGGTGTGAGGCACGCGCCAAGGCTGGCAGCGGATTCATCCGCGATGCGCCGCGCGGGCGGCGCTCGATCTGACAGGCGCCGTCCCCCCCCCGACCAACCCTCACTGGCGCAACACCATCGCCACGATGATCGCCTGCAACTCCCGCTTGGCCGCCTCAACCTCCAGCTCACCACAGGCCGCCGCCAGTGACAGCGCATCCGCCGCCCCCACCACGCCCCAAAGCCCGGCCACGCCGATCTCGCCAGCCGCGGCGAACGGCGCCAGGGCCTGTCGGCACTTGTCCATGAACGGCCCGTCATAGCCGCGCTTGAGCGCCTCCATCTCCGGCGAAGCGGCCAGCGCCGCGCTGACCCCGGGAATCTCCCGGCCCTGGGTGGCCACGCAATCCACATAGGCCTCGGCAATCACCCAGGCCCGGTCCGCCAGGTCGGCCGCGCAACCGGCCAGGGCACGCTCGAGCATCGCGGTCTGGCGCGCGTCGTACTCCTGGTACAAGGCCACCAGCAGCCCCGTACGGGTCTGGAAATGGTCATACACCACAGGCTTGGTCACCCCGGCCTGCTCGGCCAGGCGCCCCAGGCTCAGGGCCTCGGTGCCCTCCTCACGGACCAGTCGCCAGGCCACATCCAGCAACTGGCGCCGGCGCTCGTCGCGCGACAGGCGTTTGCGCGCCACGGGTTTGTGCTCGCTTGACATCGATTACCTACCAAAAGTAACTTACCAAAGGTAACTTACCGCGAGTATATAGCGCTCGCCGCGCCCTTGCATCCCGTTCCCGGAGATCCGCTATGCATGCCTTGATCGTCATCGGCCATCACGACCCCGACTCCCTCACCCACGCCCTGGCTCGGCAGATCGCCGCCGGCCTGCACGCCAGCGGCCACACCAGCGAATTGGCCGACCTCGCCGCCGAAGGCTTCGACCCGCGCTTCAGCCTGGCCGACCACGCCGTGCATCGCCGCCAGGGCAAGCCGCCCGCCGATGTGCTGGCCGAACAGGCGCGCATCGAGCGCGCCGATACCCTGCTGCTGGTCTACCCCATCTACTGGTGGTCGCTGCCCGCCCTGCTCAAGGGCTGGGTCGAGCGGGTGTTCAGCAACGGCTGGGCCTTCGACCAGGCCGCCGACGGCTCCACCACCAAGCGTCTGCGCGGCATGACCGCGCATCTGGTAGGCGTTGCCGGCGCCGATGCCAGCACCTTCGAGCGACACGGCTACCGCGAAGCCATGCGGGTGCAGATCGAGCACGGCATCTTCGACTATTGCGGGGCCCAGGTGCTCAGTTCGACACTGCTAGCCGACAGCGAGGGCGGTCATCCCCAGGCCCTGATCGAACAGGCCAAAGGCCTTGGCCAGTCGCTGTTCAACGAGCTCGACAGCGCCGCCTGACGCCTAATGCGCCAGGGGCCACTCGGCCAAGGGCCAATAGCGTCCCTTGCGCGACTCGTACAAGGTGAAGTGCCGCGCCGCCAGGAAAAACGCCGGTGCTTCACCGGCTTCCGGCAACTGCCCGCGAAAATCCCGCGACAGGGTCAGGTGAGGCCGGTACTCGCGGGTCGGCGCCTCGATTCCCAGCGGCAACAGCGTCTGGTGCAGGGCATAAACCAGCTGGCGCAAGGCGACGGGCGCCTGCTCGGGCTCCAGCACCAGCGCGTCGGCACGCGGCCACACCTGCAAGCGGTCCAGCACCACGCGCAACGGCCCCTGCGGGCGGCTCACCCGTTCGACCGCAGCGCAGATCGCCGGCACCTGGGCCGCGTCGACATCGCCCAAAAACACCAGGGTCACGTGGAAGTTCTCGGCCGGCACCGGCTTGCCGCTGCGCAGGCCCAGGCCTCGGCGCCATTGCGCCAGGGCCCGGCACTGCGCAGCGGCGACCGGCAGGGCGAAGAACAGGCGCTTGAAGGGCGCCCCGCTTGGGCGTGCATCCTGGACCATGTGGCGCTCCTTGGCAGCGGATCGAAGGTTCGAGTGTACCGTCCTGGCCATCGGAAAAGGCTGCACAACCTGTTGAATCGTTTACGCAACCTGTAGGCCATCCCACCTAAGTCGCGGGGATTTGTCGCAACAATAGGTACAAACCCAGCCCACGATTGTTTATGCTGGCGGGCTTAAGCCATGGCGCATGGCCATTTTTCGACAAGTAAACGTCCATGAAAATTGCACTCGTACTGATCTTCGTATGCTCGATCGCCTATGTTCACCTGCGCGGTCGGGTTCGCCACAAACTGACTCGCCAGCTGGGTGACCACTCCAGTTTCCTGGCCCCGGTCAACGCCTTCCTCTACCTGTTCTCCAAGCACCCGGCCAAGCCGTACCTGCCGGTGGAGGCCTTCCCCGAGCTGAAGGTGCTGCAGGACCACTGGCAGGAAATCCGCGCCGAAGGCCAACAGCTGCTGCAGGCCGGCGAGATCAAGAAGTCCGACAACTATGACGATGTCGGCTTCAACTCGTTCTTCAAGACCGGCTGGAAACGCTTCTACCTGAAGTGGTACGGCGAGAGCCACCCTTCGGCGATGACCCTGTGCCCACGCACCACCGAACTGCTGCAAGGCATCGGCTCGGTCAAGGCGGCGATGTTCGCCACCTTGCCGCCAGGCGCCAAGCTGGTGCGCCACCGCGACCCCTACGCCGGTTCCTACCGCTACCACCTGGGCCTGGACACGCCCAACGACGACGGCTGCTACATCGACGTCGACGGCGAGAAGTACTCCTGGCGCGACGGCGAGGGCGTGGTGTTCGACGAGACCTACATCCACTACGCCGCCAACACCACCGAGCACAACCGCATCATCCTGTTCTGCGACGTCGAGCGCCCGCTCAAGTACCGCTGGGCGAGCGCCTTCAACCGTTGGTTCAGCCGCAACGTCATGGCTGCCGCCGCAGCCCCCAACGACGCCAGCGACAAGACCGGCGGCATCAACCGCCTGTTCACCCGCATCTACAAGATCCGTGAACGCGGCAAGGCCATGAAAAAGCGCAACCGCACCCGCTACTACCTGGAAAAGTGGGCGGTGGTCGCGGCGCTGGTGCTGGTCTTCATCTACATCTGATCCCCCTGCGCAAACCGGCTCCTGCCCATCCGCAGGAGCCGGCCTTGCCGGCGAACATCGGCGCAGCCGCTCGTAGCCCGCCACACCCACGCAGCTCCCCTTCCCCCGAACAGCCCACTTTCGTCTAGCCTGAAAGCTCCTGTTGCCAACCTCGCAAGGTGAACACGATGAGCATGATGGACTGGGACGCCTACCGTAAGCAGTTGATGGCCGGCATCGGCGATCTCAAGCAGCTCTCCCCCGATACCGTGGCCGGCTACATGACCGCCAGCGGCGCCGGGGCCAAGACCAACCACCTGGATGCCAAGACCCGCGAACTGATCTCCCTGGCCGTGGCCGTCACCACCCGCTGCGACGGCTGCATCGCCGTGCACTCGCAGCAGGCGGTCAAGCACGGCGCCAGCCGCGAGGAAATCGCCGAAGCCCTGGGGGTGGCGGTGGCGATGAATGCTGGCGCCGCGCTGGTCTACTCGGCCCGGGCCCTGGATGCCGTGGGCAAGGCCTGACCCGGCCAGGCGTCGCCGCCCTTGCGCGGCGGCGCCGCGCCGCCCAGACTGAGCGGCTCAGTACCCGCAGGAACCGCCATGATCCAGATCCGCCCCATGACCCCGGAAGATTTCGAACGCTTCTGGCCGACCTTCCAGGCCATCGTCCAGGCCCGCCAGACCTACGCCTTCGACCCCGGGCTCGATTTCGAGCGGGCCCGCGCGCTGTGGCTGGAAACCCCGCTGCGCACGCTGGTGGCCGAAGAGGACGGCGCATTGCTCGGTTCGTATTTCCTCAAGGCCAATGCCGCCGGGCCCGGTGGCCACGTGGGCAACTGCGGCTACATGGTCTGTGCCAGCGCCCGTGGCCGCGGCGTGGCCAGGTTGATGTGCGAGCACTCGCAGAAACTCGCCCGCCAGGAAGGTTTCCTGGCCCTGCAGTTCAACTCGGTGGTGGCGACCAACGAGGTGGCCGTGGCGCTATGGCACAAGCTTGGCTTCGAGACGGTCGGGCGCTTGCCCAAGGCCTATCGCCATGCCGAACAGGGCCTGGTGGACTGCCTGGTGATGTACAAGTGGCTGGCCGATGAGCCAGTGCTGGAGAAACCGCCGCTGCTGATAGGCCGCAAGAATATCGAGGCGCGGGTATCACGCCGGCGCGGTCGCTGAGCGGCACGCCAGAGGCATAGGCGCCGGTTTGCCGGCGAACACGGGGCACACGGGGCCTGGTTCGCCAGCAAGGCTGGCGCCTACCGATTGCGAGGGGGGGTGAGATCGTTCAGGCGCTTAGAACGCCAACCCCACCTTCACCCCGAACTCGTCCCGCTTGAGCTTGGTGTTGTCCGCCACCGGGGTGTCCTCGTCGAGCTTGTACTCGGTGCGGGTGTAGTACGCCCCCAGTTGCACCGGCATGCCGCCCTGCTGGTTCATCAGCAAGGTGACCTCGGCATAGGGGTTGGTGCGGTCCTTCATGTCGACGCTGTCGCTGCCGTAGTCATCGACCTTCAGCCGCGCACGGCCATCGATGGTACGCCGCGCCCCCACTTCCACGCGCAGGGTCGAGGCGTCGAACTGGTGGTTGTAGCCCAGCGCCGCCTTGGCGAATGGCGACTTGTAGGTCAGCCGCGTATCGAGGTCGTTGATCTCGGGTTCGAAGCGCGTCCAGCTGTAGCCGCCGCCCAGGGTCAGGTCGACGAAGTTGCGCGCATCCAGCGCGGCGCGCCAGCCCAGGTCCAGGTCGGCCTGGGCCTCCTTGAGCTTGTTGTCGCTCTTCTTGCCGTACTTGGCCTCGGCACCGATCTGGTAGATGAAGCCGGATTCGGCGGTCATCTTGTTGCCGAAGGTGGCGAACACGCCGCCCTGACCCATGTGTTGCTTGTCCGATTCGCTGCCGCCCTCGAACTTGAACTTGTCGTAGGCGCCCAGCAGGCCGAGGGTGAACAGCGGATCGCTGCTCGGCGCCGCAGTGGCGGCCAGGGGCGCGCCGAGCAAGGCCAACAGGCAGGAATGACGCAGCAGGTGACGGGTAAACATGCGCAGAAGTCTCCATGACGTGAATGAATGAGCAACGACCGGTTCGAGGCAACGCCACTGGCGAAAGTTCGAAAAAAATTCGACAACTACCGCTAACTCGCTAAGGCGTCACAGATTTTGCGTTCATTCAAACGATTGACTCCCTGCCGGTTCGATGATCAGATGCGCGCCAGTTTCAGGTGTCCTGCGCCGCCGCGCGCAGGGTGAAACGGGAAGCCGGTGCGTCGTTGTCAACGACAAGTCCGGCGCTGCCCCCGCAACGGTAAGCGAGCGAAACCTTCGACACACCACTGTGCACAGGCATGGGAAGGTGAAGGCTTCATGACCCTCGCAAGCCCGGAGACCGGCCTGAGGCTTCACTTGGCAACCCGCGGTGGGCGGGCGCAGGCCGGTATCCGCGTGCGCGCCTGCCTACGCGATTCGCCGTTGCGTGTTCTCCACCGGGATCCATTCATTCCTGCAGCAGTGGAACGACATGTCCCGATTCAACAAGCTTCACACCCTGGCGGCCTGCCTGGCCGTGTCCCTGCCAGCGCTGGCCGACGAACAGCCCGGCGCCTCCCTGACCCTGCCCGCCACGGCCATCACCGACAACCGTGAGCCGCAGGCCGTCGACCTGGCCACCCCGAGCCAAGCCGGCTCGCGCCTGAACCTCAGCGCCCTGGAAACGCCGGCCAGCACCAGCACCCTCACCGCGGCGCAGATCCAGGGGCGCAACAACCAGACCGTGCAGGACGCCGTGACCCGCTCGCCGGGCATCACCTTCATCGGCACCCCGGGCGATGGCGGTACCGGCCTGTCGGCGCGCGGTTTCACAGGCCAGAGCTCGGTGATGACCCTGTTCGATGGCGCGCGCCTGTACGCCGGTGCCGGCACCCTCACCTACCCGGTCGACCCATGGATGGTCGAGCGCATCGAGGTGATCCGCGGCCCGGCCTCGGTGCTGCATGGCGAAGGCGCCACCGGCGCGGTGGTCAACGTGATCCCGAAAAAACCCTTCAGTGGTGACATTCGCAACCACCTGCGCCTGGGTTACGGCTCCTGGGACCGTCAGCAGCTCGGCCTGGACAGCGGCGGCAGCCTCAGCGAACGCCTGAGCTATCGCCTGACCCTGAACCAGCAGGCCGGCAACGGTTGGGTCGACCGCACTGACTCACGCAGCCTGGCGCTGTCGGCCGCACTGCGCTTCGACGCCACGGACGACCTGAGCTTCACCCTGTCCCACGAGCGCGGCGACGCACAACCGGCCAACTACTACGGCACCCCACTGATCGACGGCCACCTGCGCAGCAGCCTGGGCAAGAAGAACTACAACGTCAGCAACGACCAGCAGCGCTACCACGACGAGTGGACGCGGCTGACCAGCGACTGGCAGATCAACGACCACCTCAGCGCCAGCAACCAGCTGTACTACATCAAGAGCCGCCGGCACTGGCGCAATGCCGAGGAGTACAGCTGGGATGGCGCCAGCGGGCAGATCCTGCGTGGCAGTTTCCTTGAGATCAAGCACAACCAGGAGCAGATCGGCGACCTGCAGAGCTTCACCTTCGACCATTCGCTGTTCGGGCTGGCCAGCAAGACCGTGGTCGGGGCGCAGTACAACAAGATCCGTTTCAATGTCGACAGCAACTCACCCTACAACGACGACAGCAAGGACCCGCTCGACCCTTGGCAGCCCGCCCCCGGCGGTTTCCACAGTGGCTCGCCGCTACGCCCGCAGATGCTGTCCAAAACCAGTACCTTTGCTCTTTTTGCGGAAAACAGAACGCAACTGACCGAGCGCCTGTCGCTGGTCACCGGCGTGCGCCGCGACCAGAACCATATCGACCGCGACGACCTCACCAACGGCACCCGCAACGACCGCAGCCTGCGCGGCGGCAACTGGCGTGCCGGGCTGGTGTTCGCCGTCAGCGACGACCTGTCGCTGTACGGCCAGTACTCCACCAGCGAGGATGGCGTCGGCGACCTGTTGACCTTGCGCCCCGAGCAGCGCCTGGAACTGACCGAAGCCAAGCAGACCGAGCTGGGCTTGAAGCAGCGTTTCTGGGAGGGGCGCGGCGAGTGGACGCTGGCGGCGTACCACATCGTCAAGAAAAAGCTGCCGGTCTATGACGTGGTGACCAAGGGCAGCCAGCAAGCCGGCCAGCAGACCTCCGACGGGCTCGAAGCCAGCCTGGAGCTGGCCCTTGGCAACCAGTGGCAGGTGTCGGCGAACGCCGCACTGCTGCGGGCCAAGTACGATGATTTCCTGCAGCGCAGCGGGGGTGTGGTGTACGACCGGGCCGGCAATCGTCCGCAAGACGTCCCGCGCCGCACCGCCAACCTGTGGTTGAGCAAAGGCTTCGGCCAGGCCGTCGACGCCGGTATCGGCCTGCGCTATGTGGACGCGCGCTACACCAGTGCCGCCAACGACGCCCAGGTGCCGGGCTACAGCGTGGTCGACGCCAACCTTGGCTGGCAAGTGCTGCCCGATGTACGCCTGGGGCTGCAGGTGAACAACCTGTTCGACCGCCAGTATGCCCAGTCCAGCTATAGCGGCGAGCAGTGGCTGCTGGGGGCGCCCAGGTCGTACTTCGCCACGGTCGACTACAGCTTCTAGGGCCCCCGCCATGCGCTACTCCTGTAGGAGCCAGCTTGCTGGCGAACCAGGCGACGCGGTGGATGGCACCGGCTATGCCGGTGTTCGCCGGCAAGCCGGCTCCTACGCCCTGTAGGAGTCAGCCTTGCTGGCGAACCAGGCGACGCGGTGGATGGCACCGGCTGCGCCGGTGTTCGCCGGCAAAGCCGGCTCCTACGCCCTGTAGGAGCCAGCCTTGCTGGCGAACCAGGCGACGCGGTGGATGGCACCGGCTGCGCCGGTGTTCGCCGGCAAGCCGGCTCCTACACCCCGTAGGAGCCAGCTTGCTGGCGAAGCAAGCGACGCGGTGGATGGCACCGGCTGCGCCGGTGTTCGCCGGCAAGCCGGCTCCTACGCCCTGTAGGAGCCAGCTTGCTGGCGAAGCAAGCGACGCGGTGGATGGCACCGGCTGCGCCGGTGTTCGCCGGCAAGCCGGCTCCTACGCCCTGTAGGAGCCAGCCTTGCTGGCGAAGCAAGCGACGCGGTGGATGGCACCGGCTGCGCCGGTGTTCGCCGGCAAGCCGGCTCCTACGCCCTGTAGGAGCCAGCCTTGCTGGCGAAGCAAGCGACGCGGTGGATGGCACCGGCTGCGCCGGTGTTCGCCGGCAAGCCGGCTCCTACGCCCTGTAGGAGCCAGCCTTGCTGGCGAAGCAAGCGACGCGGTGGATGGCACCGGCTGCGCCGGTGTTCGCCGGCAAGCCGGCTCCTACGCCCTGTAGGAGCCAGCCTTGCTGGCGAAGCAAGCGACGCGGTGGATGGCACCGGCTGCGCCGGTGTTCGCCGGCAAGCCGGCTCCTACGCCCTGTAGGAGCCAGCCTTGCTGGCGAAGCAAGCGACGCGGTGGATGGCACCGGCTGCGCCGGTGTTCGCCGGCAAGCCGGCTCCTACACCCTGTAGGAGCCAGCCTTGCTGGCGAACCAGGCGACGCGGTGGATGGCACCGGCTATGCCGGTGTTCGCCGGCAAGCCGGCTCCTACGCCCTGTAGGAGCCAGCCTTGCTGGCGAAGCAAGCGACGTGGTGGATGGCACCGGCTGCGCCGGTGTTCGCCGGCAAAGCCGGCTCCTACGCCCCGTAGGAGCCAGCCTTGCTGGCGAACCAGGCGACGCGGTGCCTCTGGCGCTTGGCGGGGTTGCGTCACACCTGAGCCTACCTGTAAAGCCTCGCCATTCGATATCAGTTATGCATCGATTGCATTTGTCCCTCGCGCCGAACCCATGGCATGAATGCAGGTCCACGCCTTTACTTGGCCGCATTCCGCCTTCCAGGAGATTACGCGCATGAGCAAGCCCGAGTACATTCCGCCCAAGGTCTGGACCCACCAGGCCCCCTCTGGCGGCCAGTTCGCCAGCATCAACCGCCCCGTCGCCGGCCCCACCCACGACACACCGCTGCCGGTCGGCAAGCAGCCGCTGCAGCTTTACTCGCTGGCCACGCCCAACGGCGTCAAGGTCACCATCCTCTTGGAAGAGCTGCTCGCCCTCGGCCACACCGGCGCCGAATACGACGCCTGGTTGATCCGCATCGGTGAAGGCGACCAGTTCGGCAGCGGCTTCGTCGCGGTCAACCCGAACTCGAAGATCCCCGCCCTGCTCGACAATAGCGTCGAACCGCCCGTGCGGGTATTCGAGTCCGGCTCGATCCTGCTGTACCTGGCCGAGAAGTTCGGCGCCTTGCTGCCCAAGGCACCAGCCGCGCGCACCGAGAGCCTGAACTGGCTGTTCTGGCAGATGGGCTCGGCCCCCTACCTGGGCGGCGGTTTCGGCCACTTCTATGTGTATGCGCCCGAGAAGTTCGAATACGCCATCAACCGCTTCAGCATGGAAGCCAAGCGTCAGCTCGACGTGCTCGAGCGGCGCCTGGCCGAAAGCCCCTACCTGGGCGGCGACCAATACAGCATCGCCGACATCGCCGTATGGCCCTGGTATGGCCAGCTGGTGCGCGGCAACCTGTATGGCGCGGCGGAGTTTCTTGCCGTCCATGATTACCCGCATGTGCAGCGCTGGGCCGAAGCCATCGCCCAGCGCCCGGCCGTGCAGCGCGGCACCCGGGTCAACCGCACCTGGGGCGAGGAGGCCAGCCAGGTGCCAGAGCGACATAGCGCGGCGGACCTGGGCTGACACGGCTGGCCGCCCAGGCAGGCCAGCCCTGCCCGGGCGACCGGCAAAAACGGTGGCACTTTGCCCTAAAGTTATCGACCACCCAGCCGTAACCCTTGGTCTGACTTAGCTCGATCAAGGATGAAGCGACGTGAAGAAACTGCTGCTGGCCAGCGCCATGAGCGCCCTGCTGTCGATGACCGGTTGCGTCTCGTACAACGTCGTCGGCCCGGTCGGCGCGCCGGCCCATGGCGCCAGCGTCACCAGCCCACGCAGCGCCCAGCTCGCCGATGTGCAGGTCTCGGCGGTGGGTATCGACGCCGCGACCCGCCAGGCCATCAGCCGTTCGCTGACCCACCAGCTCAGCCACTACGTGAGCCAGGCCGGCTACTTCGAGCGCGTCACCGAATACCCCACCCGCCTGGGCACCCAGGACGTCCTGCTGAAGTTCGAGATGACCTCGCTCAAGGGCCATCGCGGCCCGCACCCAGCCTATGTGCCGGGTGCCTTGCTCACCCTGACCCTGTGGATCTGGTGCAACGGCCCGATCTACGTCGACCGCTTCGATGTCGCCGGCAACCTGGTGATCGTCGACCGTGACGGCGTCGAGCTGGCCCGGGCCAAGGACCAGCTCAGCCTCGCGCACAACGTCGGCCTGTATGGCGGCGAGTACTGGGCACCGACGATGGGCGGCAAGCAACTCACCCTCTTGGTCGGCAAGCTGCTCGACCAGGCCACCGTTCAACTGGCCAAACGCTAAAACAGGAAAAACCCGATGACCCTCTTCAAACACGGCTTGCTGCTGGGCGCCCTGCTGCTCGGCGGCTGCGTTTCGTATTCCACCGGCGACCTGGCCCCGGTCGGTACCTGGCCACCGGCTGCCAGCACCGCGCCAGTCAAGCCCAGCGCCTACCTGCGCAACACTTCGCTGTACCAGGTGAACGACGGTGCGGCCGTCGCCGCGGCGGGCGCCCCCGCGCAGCTGTGGGAAAAGGCGATCACCGAGACCTACGAGCAATCCGGGCGCTTTGCCCAGGTCAACACCCACAAGAGCGAAGCGGACCTGTACGCCGAATCGACCCTGCTCAATCACGAGGAGTTCATCACCGCCTCGGCGTTCATCACCGGCTTCACGCTGTTCCTGATCCCCTCCACGGCGAAGAACACCTTCACCTTGCAAACCGTGTTCAAGGACAAGGACGGCCAGGAAGTCGGGCGCATCAGCAAAAGCGAATCGGTGCGCACCTGGATGCAACTGGTGCTGATCGTCGGCCTGCCGTTCCAGGCCGATACCCGTGACGTGGTCCGCGAGCTGGCCCGCAGCACCCTGGACGAGGCCGTGCAGCGCAAGCTGTTGTAACACAAGGCCCTGGCAAGGCAGTGGGCCTGCCCGGCGCAAAGACAGGGGCCACTGCGCGCCCCTTTCGCGGCGCAAGGCCGCTGCCACCGAAACGGTCCAGGCCTGCCACCAGAGTGCCGCGCTGCAACGAAGCATTTCCCCACTGCATGCCTGCGTCCGACAAGACCTTCTTGCTACACTCGCCGCCATGATTTCCACCTGCACAACTGTGGTGACAGCATGATCGAGGTAACCGAGGTTTCCATTGCCGAGCTGCGCGACGCGCTCGAGTCCGGCCGCACGACCGCCGTCGAACTGGTCAAGGCCTATCTGGCGCGCATCGACGCCTATGATGGCAAGGACACCCCCACGGCACTCAACGCCGTGGTGGTACGCAACCCTGAAGCGCTGCAGGAAGCCGAGGCCTCCGACGCCCGCCGTGCCCGTGGCGCGACGCTCGGCCCGCTGGACGGCATCCCCTACACCGCCAAGGACAGCTACCTGGTCAAGGGCCTGACCGCCGCCTCAGGCAGCCCGGCCTTCAAGGACCTGGTCGCCCAGCGCGACGCCTTCACCGTCGAGCGCCTGCGCGCTGGTGGCGCCATCTGCCTGGGCAAGACCAACATGCCGCCCATGGCCAACGGCGGCATGCAGCGCGGCGTCTACGGCCGTGCCGAAAGCCCGTACAACGCCCACTACCTGACCGCGCCCTTCGCCTCAGGCTCCTCCAACGGCGCCGGCACCGCCACCGCCGCCAGCTTCAGCGCCTTCGGCCTGGCCGAGGAAACCTGGTCCAGCGGCCGTGGCCCCGCGTCGAACAATGGCCTGTGCGCCTACACCCCATCACGCGGGGTGATCTCGGTGCGCGGCAACTGGCCGCTGACGCCGACCATGGACGTGGTGGTGCCCTACGCCCGGACCATGGCCGACCTGCTGGAAATCCTCGACGTGGTGGTGGCCGACGACGCCGACCCACGCGGCGACCTGTGGCGCCTGCAGCCGTGGGTGCCGATCCCGGCCGCCTCCAGCGTGCGCCCGCAGTCGTACCTGGCGCTGGCAGTGACCGCCGACTCGCTCAAGGGCAAGCGCTTCGCCGTGCCGCGCATGTACATCAATGCCGACCCCGAGGCCGGCACGTCCGAGAAGCCGGGCATCGGCGGCCCGACCGGCCAGCGCATCAACACCCGTGCCAGCGTGATCGAACTGTGGAACCAGGCCCGTCAGGCCCTGGAAGCGGCCGGCGCGCAAGTGGTCGAGACCGACTTCCCGCTGGTTTCCAACTGCGAAGGCGACCGTCCGGGCGCGCCGACCGTGTTCAACCGCGGCATCGTCAGCAAGGAATTCCTCCACGACGAGCTGTGGGAGCTGTCCGGCTGGGCCTTCGACGACTTCCTGCGCGCCAACGACGACCCCAAGCTCAACCGCCTGGCCGATGTCGACGGCCCGCAGATCTTCCCCCACGACCCGGGCACCCTGCCCAACCGTGAGGATGACCTGGCTGCCGGCATGGACGAGTACGTCAACATGGCCAAGCGCGGCCTGAAGAGCTGGGAGCAGATCGCCACCGTGCCGGACGGCCTGCGCGGCCTGGAAGCCACGCGCAAGCTCGACCTGGAAGACTGGATGGACGCCCAGGGCCTGGACGCGGTGCTGTTCCCCACCGTGGCCGATGTCGGCCCGGCGGATGCCGACGTCAACCCGGTGTCAGCGGACATCGCCTGGAGCAACGGTATCTGGGTGGCCAACGGCAACCTGGCGATTCGCCACCTGGGGGTGCCGACCGTCACCGTGCCGATGGGCGTGATGGCCGATATCGGCATGCCAGTGGGGCTGACCTTCGCCGGTAAGGCCTACAGCGACAACAATCTGTTGAAATTCGCGGCAGCCTTCGAAGCGACCGGTTCGCGCCGGATGACTCCACCGCGCACCCCAAAACTCGGCTGATCCCTAGCCGCAGGCCCCCTGCGGCACGGCTGAACAACACTCGCCAAATTCAATTATTTGTGTAAAATTCAACACAATATTGAATCTGGCGAGCTCCCATGCCCCCTTGCGATCCCCGCTTCGAACGCCAACTCACCCTCACCGTCCTCAAGGCCACCCTCCAGGCCCTGGGCAGCGTCGTGCCCAATAACCTGGAAATCCTCCTGCACGACCTCGACCACCCGGAGCACTCCGTGGTGGCCATCGTCAATGGCCATCTTTCCGGCCGCCAGGTCGGCAGCCCGATCCTCGCCGCCCCTGAACAGGACCAGGGCTTCAGGGCGTTGATGCGAGCCACGGTCGAGCAGCGCGGCTGCGACCCAGTGGTTTTGCCCAACTACCCCACCACTCTCAAGGGCCGTACCCTGCGCAGCGCCACGGCGATCTTTCGCGACAGCACAGGTCACCCTTTTGCCAGCCTGTGCGTGAACAGCGACATCACCGGCCTCGAGGCGGCCATGACCTTCCTCCAGCATTTCCAGCCGCTGGGCGCGGCCTGCGGCACCGCCGTCAACACCGAGCTGGCGGACATGAGCGTGCTGATGGCCGAGATCATCCAGGACGCCTTGCAGCGCAGCGGCCAGGGCCGGATGAACAAGCAGGCCAAGGTCGAGGCCGTGCGGGTGATGCAGGAGCGCGGCCTGTTCATCGTCAAGGGCGGCGTCGAGAAGGCCGCCGAGGCCCTCGGCGTCACCCGCTATACCGTCTACAACTACCTGGAGCAACTGCGTGGCGACCAGCCCGCGGCTGCCCGCGACTGAGCCCCGGAGGCCGCCATGCCGTTGCACATCCATACCCCGCTGATCGAATCCCGCCCGCTGTCGCTCTGCGCCAAGCGCCCGGTCTGGCTCAAGCTCGAGGCCCTGCAACCCTGCGGCTCGTTCAAGCTGCGCGGGGTCGGCCATGCCTGTGAAGTGCAGCAGGGCCGCGGCGCCCGGCACTTTGTCTCGTCCTCCGGCGGCAACGCCGGGCTGGCCGTGGCCTACGCCGGGCGCAAGCTGGGCGTGCCGGTGACCGTCGTGGTACCCGAGACCACCACCGAGCGTGCCAAGCAGCTGTTGCACCTGGAGCAGGCCAGCGTGGTGGTGCGAGGCAGCTCCTGGCAGGAGGCCAACCAGCACGCGCAGACCCTGCTGGGGGCCGGTGATGCCTTCATCCATCCGTTCGACGACCCGCTGCTGTGGGCCGGCCATGCCAGCATGATCGACGAAGTCGCCGAGGCAGGCGTGAAGCCCGCTGCCGTGGTGCTGTCGGTAGGTGGCGGCGGCCTGCTGTGCGGTGTGGTCGAGGGCCTGCGGCGCAATGGCTGGCAGGATGTGCCGGTGCTGGCGGTGGAGACCGAAGGCGCTGCATCGTTGCACGCAGCCATGGCCGCCGGGCACACCGTCGAGCTGCCGACCATCGCCTCGGTGGCGACGTCGCTGGGCGCCAAGCGGGTGGCCGAGCAGGCTCTGGCCTGCACCCGCGAGCATCCGGTGCACAGCTACCTGGTCAGCGACCGTGAGGCGCTCCAGGCATGCGAACAGCTGCTGCTCGATCACCGCTTGCTGGTGGAGCCCGCCTGCGGCGCGGCGCTGGCCTTGCTGGCACGGCCCGAGGCGCTGGCGGCCTATGACAATGTCCTGGTGATCGTCTGCGGCGGCGCCACTGCCACGCTGGAACAGATCCACACCTGGCTCGCCCAGGCCTAGACGCTGTACGAGCCTGGTAATGGCAGCGGGCGTGCCCCGCGATGCGCCAGCATGGCTGTCGGTTGGCCCTGCATCGCTATATACTTTTGAATACATCGATTCAAACGTACCTGCCTGCCATGCCCAGCATCCGTGACCGCAACCAGCAACTGATCCTCAACGCCGCCAGCGGCGAGTTCGCCCGCCACGGTTTCGCCGCCGCCCGGGTCGACGACATCGCCGCCCGCGCCGGCCTGCCCCGGGCCAACGTGTTCTACTACTTTGGCAGCAAGCGCCTGCTCTATGCCGCCGTGCTCGACCTGGTCATGGAGCCCTTGCTCCAGGCCACTCGCGGCCTGCGCCCGCAGAGCCTCCCGGAACAGTCCCTGCCCTGCTACTTCAAGGCCAAGGCCGAGGTCGCGCGCAAGCACCCGGACGCGACGCGGGTGTGGCTCAAGGAAATGCTCCACGGTGCCCGCCACGTACCGGCCAGCCGTACCGAGGCCATGCGCTTCAGCGCCCGCCAGAGCCTGGCGTGCCTGGAGCACTGGATGGCGCAGGGCCTGATTGCCAAGGTCGCGCCCGAGCACCTGCTACTGTTCCTCTGGTCCGCGCCACTGGCCAGCTTCCGCTTCGCTGATGCGCCGGGCAGCTGCGCACGCCTGAAGCCCAGCCGGGCCGCGACTGAGGTGCTCGCCGGCATGCTCTGGCGGGCCTGCGCCCAGATACGCCACCAGGGCTGCAGAGTCGCCTACTCGCTATATAGATAAAAATACAACGCAATGATGAGGAGTACAGGAATGACCCTGAGCAACAGCGCCAAGGAAGCCACGGGCGCCCCCTATCAGCTGGCGCTGATGAAGCACGCGCAACGCCTGACCTGGGAAGCAGTCGAGCGGATTGCCGCGAATATCCACCCTGGCATGCGCGAATCCCAGGCCCGGGAAATGAGCCAACAGGTATTGCAGGCACTGGGCATGCAGCGCATCTGGCACCCCACCCATATTCGCTTCGCCAGCAATACGTTGAAAACCTTCAAGGAAGCTTCCGAGGGGGACCCGCTGCTGGGCGAGCAGGACATCTATTTCATCGACATGGGCGTGGTCTTCGAGGGCCATGAAGGGGATGCGGGTGCCACCTTCGTCACCGGCGACGATCCGCACATGCATGCCTGCGCACGGGCCGCCAAGACCCTGTTCGAAGAGGTCGAAGCCCATTGGCGCGCACAGGGGGTGAGCGGCGTGGAACTCTACCGCTTTGCCGCCGAGCGTGCCCAGCAGATGGGTTGGCGGCTGAACATGGATATCAAGGGCCATCGCGTCAGCGACTTCCCCCACGCCATCCATCGCGGTGGCAACCTGGGCGATTTTGCCGGGCAGCCCAGCGCCGGGTTGTGGATCCTGGAAATCCAGATCGCCCACCCCG
The DNA here is from genome assembly GCF_019139535.1 of Pseudomonas muyukensis. Classification (NCBI taxonomy): domain Bacteria; kingdom Pseudomonadati; phylum Pseudomonadota; class Gammaproteobacteria; order Pseudomonadales; family Pseudomonadaceae; genus Pseudomonas; species Pseudomonas muyukensis. The sequence continues at coordinate 4,033,844 of NZ_CP077073.1, forward strand.
AGCTGCCTTACGGTGCCTTCTACGAAGACCTGCTGAGCTGATCGCCCCCGTAGCCAGCCTTGCTGGCAAACCAGGCGACGCGGAAGATGGCACCGGCTGCGCCGGTGTTCGCCGGCAAGGCCGGCGCCTACGCCGATTACGGCCTGCAACACCCGTAGGAGCCAGCTTGCTGGCGAACCAGGCGCCGCGGAGGATGGCACCGGCAACGCCGGTGTTCGCCGGCAAGCCGGCTCCTACGCCGATTGCGAATGCAATACCCGTAGGAGCCAGCCTTGCTGGCGAACCAGGCGACGCGGTGGATGGCGCCGGTGTTCGCCGGCAAGCCGGCGCCTACAGCATGAGCCCAGCCAAGCGGCGCCTCACAGCAGGGCCGCTCAGGATGGTCACATTAGCCTGTTCAACTGAGCGTGCGCCGGCGCCTCGGACGAAATGCGCCCCGCGCCCTTTCGTACCGCGACAAGTGAAGGCACAATGCGTGTCCTTTTTTTGGCCGGCCTGGCCGGGGGCCTTTAAATGATCAAGACACCGTACTACCTCATCGACAAACAGAAACTGCTGGGCAACATGGAAAAGATCGCCTATGTCCGCCAGCAGTCCGGGGCCAAGGCCCTGCTCGCCCTCAAGTGCTTCGCTACCTGGTCGGTGTTCGACCTGATGCAGCAGTACATGGACGGCACCACTTCGTCCTCGCTGTTCGAGCTCAAGCTCGGCCGCCAGAAGTTCGCCGGCGAAACCCACGCTTACAGCGTGGCCTGGGCCGACGATGAAGTCGAAGAGATGCTCGAAAACTGCGACAAGATCATCTTCAACTCCATCGGCCAGCTCGAGCGCTTCGCCGAGCAATCCGCAGGCAAGGTGCGCGGCCTGCGTGTCAACCCGCAGGTGAGCAGCTCCGACTACCTGCTGGCCGACCCGGCGCGCCCGTTCAGCCGCCTCGGTGAGTGGGACCCGGAAAAGATCGAGAAGGTGATCGAGAAGATCTCCGGCTTCATGTTCCACAACAACTGCGAGAACGGTGACTTCGGCCTGTTCGACAAGATGCTCAGCCACATCGAAGAGCGCTTCGGCCACCTGCTGCACAAGGTCGAATGGGTCAGCCTCGGTGGTGGCATCCACTTCACCGGCGAAGATTACGCGGTAGACGCCTTCTGCGCGCGCCTGAAGCAGTTCTCGCAAACCTACGGCGTGCAGGTGTACCTGGAGCCGGGCGAAGCGGCCATCACCAACAGCGCCTCGCTGGAAGTGACCGTGCTCGACACCCTGTACAACGGCAAGCACCTGGCCGTGGTCGACAGCTCGATCGAAGCGCACCTGCTCGACCTGCTGATCTACCGCCTCAACGCCAAGATGGCCCCCAACGATGGCGCGCACACCTACATGGTCTGCGGCAAATCGTGCCTGGCCGGCGATATCTTCGGCGAGTATCAGTTCGACAAGCCGCTGCAGATTGGTGACCGCCTGTCGTTCGTCGACACGGCCGGCTACACCATGGTCAAGAAAAACTGGTTCAACGGTCTGAAAATGCCGTCCATCGCGGTCAAGCAGCTCGACGGCAGCGTCGAACTGGTGCGCGAATTCGGCTTCGACGACTACGTTTCCAGCCTGTCCTGACGGGCAGGCCTTTTCAGTAAGGAGCACAAGGTAAATTGAAGAAGAACGTTCTTATCATTGGTGCAGGAGGTGTCGCCAAGGTGGTGGCCCACAAGTGCGCGCAGCATAACGACGAACTCGGTCGTATTGCCATCGCGTCACGGAACATCTCCAAATGCCAGGCCATCATCGACAGCGTCAAGGCCAAGGGTAGCCTCAAGGTACCCGCCGACATCCAGGCCTTCTCGCTCAATGCCCTCGATGTCGAGGCGACCAAGGCACTGATCCGCGAGACCGAATCGCAGATCGTGATCAACGTTGGTTCCGCCTTCCTCAACATGTCGGTGCTGCGTGCCTGCATCGATACCGGTGTCGCCTACCTGGACACCGCGATTCACGAAGAACCGGGCAAGATCTGCGAAACCCCGCCCTGGTATGGCAACTACGAGTGGAAACACCTCGAAGAGTGCCAGCAGAAGAACATTACCGCCATTCTCGGTGTCGGCTTCGACCCGGGTGTGGTGAACAGCTACGCGAAACTCGCGCAGCAGCAGTATTTCGACCGCATCGACTCGATCGACATCCTCGACGTCAATGCCGGTTCCCACGGCAAGTACTTCGCCACCAACTTCGACCCGGAAATCAACTTCCGCGAGTTCACCGGGCAAGTGTGGAGCTGGCAGAACAGCCAGTGGACCAGCAACAGCATGTTCGAGGTCAAGCGCACCGACGACCTGCCAGTGGTAGGCTCGCAGAACCTGTACCTGACCGGCCACGATGAAGTTCACTCGATCTCGAAGAACCTCAACGTGCCGAACGTGCGTTTCTGGATGAGCTTCGGCGAGCACTACATCAACGTGTTCACCGTGCTGAAGAACCTCGGCCTGCTCAGCGAGCAACCGGTGAAAACCGCCGAAGGCCTGGAAGTGGTGCCGCTGAAAGTGGTCAAGGCGGTACTGCCCGACCCGGCCTCCCTGGCCCCGGGCTACACCGGCAAGACCTGCATCGGCGACCTGGTCAAGGGCACCAAGGACGGCCAGCCACGCGAGGTGTTCATCTACAACGTGGCCGACCACGAAGAAGCCTACGCCGAGACCGACAGCCAGGGTATCTCCTACACCGCCGGCGTGCCGCCGGTGGCGGCGGCGCTGCTGGTCGCCCGTGGCCAGTGGGATGCCGGACGCATGGTCAACGTCGAGGAACTGCCAGCCGAGCCGTTCCTCAAGGCGCTGGACGTGATGGGCCTGCCGACCCGCGTCAAGGATGAAAAGGGCGATCGTCCGTGGGACGCTGAAGCCTAAGCTGCAACACGAAGGGGCGCCGCAGGGCGCCCCTTCTGTTTGTGCCGATCGCTACTTCCTGGCCTCCAGGATCAGGTTGAACGGCGTCTGCGTCGCCCGCCGCAAGCGCGTGAACCCCGCCTCCTCGAACACCGCCCGCAACCGCGCCTCCCCCGCCTGCGCCCCCAACCCCAACCCCACTTCCTGAGACAGCGAGTTCGGTGTGCAGATGAAGGTAGACGCCGCGTAGAACAGCCTACCGATCGGGTTGATGTTGGCATCCAGCGAATCCTCGGCGAACGGCTCCACCAGCATCACCGTGCCATCGTCCTTGAGCGCTCGATAGGCATGGCGCGCCGCGCCCACCGGGTCGCCCATGTCGTGCAGGCAATCGAAGAAGCACACCAGGTCCAGGTCGTTGCCCGGATAGTCCTTGGCCGACGCCTGCTGGAAGCTCACCCGGTCTGCCACGCCCGCCTCGCGCGCCCGCTCGCTGGCAACCTGTACCGAAGGGGCGTGATAGTCGTAGCCGACAAAATGCGAGGCTGCAAAAGCCTGGGCCATGACGATGGTCGAGGCGCCGTGGCCACAGCCGACATCCGCCACCCTGGCACCGGCCTGCAACTTGGCCACCACCCCCTCCAGCGCCGGCAGCCAATCGGCCACCAGGAACGCCCGGTAACCGGGGCGGAAGAAACGCTCGGTGCCGCTGAACATGCACGGATGATGATCGCCCCAGGGTACGCCGCCATCGCCGCGCATGGCCGTCACCAGCTTGTCCTTGTCGTGGAACAGCGCCGCGATCACTGCGGCGCCACCGGCCATATAGGCGGGCGAATCCTCCAGCGCCAGGGCCATGGCCTGCTCTTCAGGCAGGGTGAAACGGCCCTCGTGGTGGCTCATGTAGCCTGCCGCCGCCTGGGCATTGAGCCACTCGCGCAGCAGACGTGGCTGGCAGCCGGTGCGTTCGGCCAGCCCCTCGGGTGTAATCGGCTGGCTGTCGGCCATGGCACGGTACAGCCCGAGTTCATCACCAAGGATGACATTGGCCAGCGTCGCCGCCGCGCCCATGTCGCCCACCAGCCTACCCATGAATGCGTGAAGCCGTGCCTCGTCCATGACCTGCCCTCCTCTTGCCAGAAGGCCACCGTCGGCGACGTCCGGTCCGGGAGGCGGTGGTCGGATGGATGATCGGGTCGCGTCTGCAACAGACCCGGGCTTTAAGTCTAGACCCGCCTGCGCTATCTTCGCCGCGCTGCGGGCGTGCCCGGCAGCCGCATTCGCGCACAAAAGGAACTGCCAGCATGTTTTCCAGCCGTACCCTTGTCCTGACCCTGGGCATCGCCTTCATCATCATCGACCAGTGGGTAAAGCTGATCGCCCTGGTCGCCCTGGACCAGCACAGCTATGTCTATGGCAACCAGAGCGTCTGGCTGGACCTGGCCCTGAGCCTCAATCCCGGCGCGTTTCTCAGCCTTGGCGCCGGGCTGGCGCCGTGGCTCAAGCAACTGGTGTTCGTGGCCGCCGTCGGCGTGGTGTGCGGCTGGGCCATGGTCTGGGCCTGGCGCCACTGGCCATCGACGCCGGTCAAGGCCAGCGCCGCCTGGTTCATCGCCGTGGGCGGGCTGGCCAACCTGATCGACCGGGTGTTTCGCGATGGCCACGTGGTCGATTACCTGGTGCTCAACATCGGCAGCCTGCATACCGGCGTGTTCAACCTGGCCGACGTCGCCATCATGGCCGGCGCCGCTGTGCTGCTGGTGGACGGTATTACCCGGCCGAGCAAAGGCTGATCGACCTCGCGGCAGCCCTTTCGAGGCCTTTGCGATTGTTTCGGATTTGCGCGTTCCAATTCTAGATTGATGGGGTCGCTTTGCGACCCTTCGCGACACAAGGCCGCTCCTACGGGGGATTGCGTCGGACCGCTCGCAACGGGCGGGCCTTTAGCGCGGTGCCGCCTCCAACTGCTCAAGCAACGCCTTGGCCAGCGCCTTGTCGGAGAACGGGTTCTGCCCGGTGATCAGTTCCCGGTCGACCACCACGTGCGGCTTCCAGGCCTGGGCGTAACTCATATCGCCGCCGGCGCCCGCCATGGCCTTGGCGGGATAGAACTGCAGGCGCTGTTGCTTGAGCGAGCCTTCGAATACCTGCTCCTCTGGGTCAGAGAAAATGGTCATGCGATAGCCCCGGTACGTCCAGTCGCTGGCCGCCGGGGTTTCGCCACGGGCGAGCGCGGCGCGGTAGGCGACCGGATCCTGCTGCGCCGACAGCAGCGTGATCGGGCCATGGCAGATCGCCGCGGTGGGCTTGCCGGCCTGGTGGAAGTGACGCAGCAAGGTGCCGACGTCAGGGTTGTTGGCCAGGTCGATCAGCGGCGCGTGGCCACCAGGAATGAAAATGCCCGCATAGCGATCCAGGTCGCCCGCCAGCACTTGCTTCACCGACAGTGTGTCGTGGATGCCCGGCAGGCCTGCGACGACCGTGGCGATACGCTGCATTTCGCCGGCATCACCGCCGAAGTACATCGGGTCCAGCGAGCGCTGGTCGACACTGGGGGCATTGCCCTTGGGCGTCACCAGCACCAATGTGTAGCCCGCCTTGAGCAACTGGTCGGCGGGCACGCCGAACTCATTGAGGTAATAGCCGGTGGGGTATGGCTTGCCGTCCTTGAGCGGCAGCTGGTTTTCACTGGACAGCAAAACCAGCACTTCGCCTTTCGACGCGGCAGCGGCCTGGCCGGCCAGCAATACGCCGGCCAGGGCCAGGGCGATGGGGGCAATGTTATTCATGGCGATTTCCTGATCAGTTGAACGGCGCGATATCCAGCGGGTGGGCGAGCTGCACTTGGGTCGGCGCCGCCAGCCATTGGCCGGTGGTAGCGCGGTAAGCCTGGTAATGGGCGCTGCTGCGATGGGCCTCGACAGCGGCCTGATCGACATACAGCTCGAACAGCTCGAAGGCCAATCCCTCGCCCTCGCCAATGAACAGGTCGTAACGTAGGTTGCCGGGCTCGCCGCGGCTGTGCGCAACCATCAGGCGCAGGGCCTGCTCGGTCGCATCACGGTGTTCGGGCCGGGGCTGGATGGTGGCGAAAATAGCGATGGGCATGGTGTTCTCCACACGGGGCTGTAAGTCAGTGGGCCCATCCTAGCCAACGCGCTAAGATTCGATAATTCGAAAGCTTTTATTTCTACGATCCAAAATATGAATATCGCCAGCAAAGACCTCAACCTGCTGCACCTGTTCCAGGTGCTCTATGAAGAGCGCAACGCCTCCCGCGCCGCGCAGCGCCTGGCCCTCAGCCAGCCGGCACTGAGCCACAAGCTGAACAAGCTGCGCCAGCAGTTCGGCGACCCGTTGTTCGTGCGCGCCCCACGCGGGCTCAGCGCCACGCCCCGGGCCCACGAGTTGGCGCCGCAGGTGCAGCATCTGGTCGAGCAGTTGCAGGCGTTCTACCTGCGCTGCGATGGCGAGGACTTCCTCGCCCGCCCCACCCGCCTGCACCTGTACAGTACCGACTACCTGGAACAGACCCTGCTGCCCGGCCTGCTGCCGATCTTGCGCAGCCAGGCGCCGAACCTCACGCTGATCACCCACAATACCCGTGGCGAACTGCCCCGCGAAGCGCTGGAAAAAGGCACCTGCGACCTGGCCATCGCCGGTTTCTACAACGACCTGCCCGACACCTTCCACCAGCAACGCCTGCTCAGCGAGGCGTTCGTGGTCCTGGCCGCGCGGGACAACCCACAGTTGGCGAAGGGCTTGGACCTGCGCGCGTTCCTCGCCTGCGAGCACCTGCTCACCACCCTGACCGGCGACCTCGACGGCCGGGTCGACCGTGCCTTGCGCGCGCTGGGCCACCAGCGCCGGGTAATCGCCGGGCTGTCCAGCTTCATCGCCCCCACGCGCCTGGTGCGGGGTACCGACCTGCTGCTGACCTGCCTGCGCGCCCTCGCCGAAGAGGCCGTGGCCCGCGACCCCGGGCTGGTCATCCATCCCCTGCCGCTGGCCTTGCCGCAGGTCGAGGTCATGCAGATCTGGCACGCGCGCACCCATGCCGACCCACTGCGGCGCTGGTTCCGCCAGCAGGTGTGGACGGTGGCGGCACAGCTCACTGCACCAGCTGGTTGATCTCGATGATCGGCATCAGTACCGCCATGACGATCAGCAGCACCACAGCGCCCATCACCACGATCATCAGCGGCTCGAGCAACGCGGTCATGCCCATGGCCCGGCGCTCGATGTCCTTGGCCAGGCTGTCGGCGGCACGGTCGAGCATCGGCGGCAGGTTGCCGGTTTTCTCGCCACTGGCGATCAGGTGGATGAGCAGCGGCGGGAACACTTTCTCCACCGCCAGCGCCGAGGCCAGGCCAGCGCCTTCGCGCACCCGCGCGGTGGCCTGGCTGACGCACTGGTCGAGGCGGTCGTTGCCCAGGGTCTGGCGCGCCGCCTCCAGCGCGCGTAGCAGCGGCACCCCGGCACTGCCGAGAATCGCCAGGGTGGAGGCGAACCGCGCGGTGTTCAGGCCCAGCACGAAGCGCCCGAGCAACGGCAGCCGCAGGATCCTTGCGTGCCAGGCCAACCGCGCCGCCGGGGCGCGCAAATAGACCCGCCAGCCCCATGCGGCCGCCGCCATGGCGGTAAAACACCACAGCCCCCAGGCGCGCACGAAGTCGCTGGCGCTGAGCATGGCCAGGGTCAGCCCCGGCAGGTCCTGGCGCGCTTGGGTAAACGCGCTGACCACCTGCGGCACCACATAGCTGAGCAGAAAAATCACGATGCCCACCGACACCAGGCCGACCACGCCGGGGTAGATGAAGGCGGTGAGGATCTTGCCGCGCAGGGTGTTGCGCTGCTCGATGTAGTCGGCCAGGCGTTCCATCACCTGGGCCAGGTCGCCGGACTCCTCGCCTGCGGCCACCAGCGCCCGGTAGATGTCCGGGAAATCCCGCGGCCGCTCGGCCAGGGCATCGGCCAGGCGCATGCCGCTGCGCACATCGCCGCGCACGGCAGCGAACACCTGGGCGATATGCTTGCGCTCGGCCTGCTCCAGCGTGGCGCCCAGCGCCGCCTCCAGCGGCAGGCCGGCGGCCAGCAGGCTGGCCAGTTGGCGTGTGGCCCAGGCCAGGTCGCCATCGGAAAGCTTCGGGCTGAACAACCCACCGCCCTGCCCAGGCGCTGCCTGCGCCTCCACCTGCAAGGCGGTCAGGCCCAGCGCCCGCAACTGCGCCAGCGCCGCGCCCGGGCCGTCGGCTTCGAGCAGGCCATTGACGATTTGGCCCTGGGCGTCGGCGGCTTCATAGCGATAGCGGTTCATCAGGCATCCCGTGTCACGCGAAGGATTTCTTCCAGGCAGGTGCTGCCGTTGTCGACCCAGCGCTGGCCATCCTCGCGCATGCTGCGCATGCCATTGCGCCGGGCGGCGGCGCGCAAGGCCTGCTCGTCGGCGCTTTGGTGCACCAGGGCGCGTACCTGGTCGTCAACACAGAACAACTCGTGGATACCCGTACGGCCGCTGTAGCCGCAGTGATTGCACTGCGCGCAACCCACCGCGCGGTACTGCCCAGGCGTGGCCGGGTCGGGCTCGCGGCAATGCGGGCACAGGCGCCGCACCAGGCGCTGGGCCAATACCCCAAGCAACGCCGAGGCCAGCAGGAACGGCTCGACGCCCATGTCGACCAGGCGGTTGACCGCCGACACCGCGTCGTTGGTGTGCAGGGTGGCCAGCACCAGGTGTCCGGTCAGCGAGGCCTGCACGGCGATCTGCGCGGTTTCCAGGTCGCGGATCTCGCCGATCATGATCACGTCCGGATCCTGGCGCAAAATGGCCCGCAGGGCCACGGCGAAGCTCATGTCGATGCGCGCGTTGACCTGGATCTGGCTGATCCCCGGCAGGTCGTACTCCACCGGGTCCTCGACGGTAAGGATATTGCTGACGCTGGCATCCAGGCGCGCCAGCGCGGCGTACAGGCTGGTGGTCTTGCCCGAGCCGGTGGGACCGGTGACCAGCACGATGCCGTGGGGCTGGCGGATCAACTGGTCGAGCCGCGCCAGCAGGCCGGCATCCATGCCCAGCGCCTCCAGGCGCAGACGCCCGGCCTGCTTGTCCAGCAGGCGCATCACCACCCGCTCGCCGTGGCCGGTAGGCACGGTGGACACGCGGATGTCGATCGGCCGCCCGGCCACGCGCAGGGCGATGCGGCCATCCTGGGGCAGGCGCTTCTCGGCGATGTCCAGTTGCGCCATGATCTTGATCCGCGATACCAGCGCGCCGTGCAGGGCCTTGCGCGGCGAAACCACGTCGCGCAGGGTGCCGTCGACCCGGTAGCGCACCAGGCAGTGGCTCTCGAACGGCTCGATATGGATATCGCTGGCCTGGTCGCGCGCGGCCTGGGTGAGCAAGGCGTTGATCATGCGGATCACCGGCGCGTCGTCCTGGGCTTCGAGCAGGTCGGTGACTTCCGGGATGTCCTGCAACAGCCGGTCGAGGTCGACCTCGTTCTCGGCGGCCCCGACCACCGCCGCGGCGCTGCCGGTGTCGGCATAGGCGCTGACCAGCAGGGCGTCCATCTGCGCCTCGCTGAGCGCCTCGACGTGCACCTGACCGTGTCGTCTGCGCACTTCGGCCAGGGCCCAGCCCGGGCTCGACGGGCAGCGCGACAGCAGCGCCGCGGCCTCGCCGTCTGCCTGCAACACCAGGCGCTGGGCCTTGGCCCAGGCATAGGGCAGCCGGCTCACCGGGCGACCTCATCCAGCGGTACCGCGCGGATCGACGCGCGCGGTGCGCGCAGCGCCGCCGGTTGCGCCCGCCCCTGCTCCGGCACGCCCTGCTCCACCGGCGGCAGCAACGGCATGTCCATGTCTGGCAGGGCCCAGGAGTGCTCGGGCTTGAGGTTGCCCTGGGCGCGGCGGATGAAGTCGTAGCGGTTGAGGGTGATGCTGCGCCCGACCCCGGCATCCCGCACGATGTACGGGCGCAGGAAGACCATCAGGTTGGTCTTGTTGCTGGCCCGGCGCTCGTTGCGAAACAGCGCGCCGACCCCAGGCAGGCTGGACAGCCACGGGATGCCTTCGTTGCTCTGGCTGTAGCCGTCCTGCAACAGGCCGCCGAGCACCATGATCTGGCCGTCGTCGAGCAAGATGCTGGTGTCGATGGCGCGCTTGTTGGTGACGGTACCGGCGGCGCTGGAGGCGCGCGCATCGACGCTGCTGACCTCCTGGTAGACATCCAGCTTGACCGTGCCACCCTCGGAAATCTGCGGGCGCACGTTCAGGCGCAGGCCGACCTCCTCGCGCTGGATGGTCTGGAACGGGTTGTTGCTGTTGCCGCCACCGTCGGTGACGTACTGGCCGCTGACGAACGGGATGGTCTGGCCGACGAAGATGCTCGCCGCCTCGTTGTCCAGGGTCAGCAGGTTGGGCGTCGACAGCACGTTGCTGCCGCCCTTGCTCTTGAGCGCATGGGCCAGCACCTTGAGGTCCAGCACCTCGCCGATGCCGGGAATCTTCACCGTGCCGTCGACCACCCCGACCGACAAGCCCTTGGGCAGCACATCGATGCTGGTGGCGCCCTTGGTCAGGCCACTGCCGCCAAGGTTGGCACCGCCGAACGCGCCATTCTTGCCCAGGTTGCCAGCCTGCCACTGGATGCCGAACTCATTGGCGTCGTCCTCGCCCACCTCGACGATCAGGCTTTCCACCACCACCTGGGCGCGGCGCTGGTCGAGCTGGTCGATCACCTCGCGCAGGCTGCGGTACAGCGGCTCGGGCGCGGAAATCAGCAGGGTATTGGTGGTCTTGTCGGCCTGGATGGTCGCGCCGCCGGCAGAGAACGCCGTGCCCTGCTCGCCCTGGGCCAGGCCGTTGCCATAGCCATTGGGCGTGCTGCCGGCGCCCAGGCCGTTGTGGCCCTGGCTCGGGTTGGCGCCACGGTTGCTGTTGCTCTGCGGCGTGCTGCTGGTGCCATTGGCGCCGTTGCCATTACCCCCGGTGAGCATGCCGCCGCCGCTGAGCAGCGCCCGGGTGCCGTCGCTGCTGGCGCTGTCGCTTTCGCCGGTGAGCAACCCGCGCAGGCTCTGTGCCAGCTTGTCGGCCTGGGCGTTGCGCAGGTACACCACGTGCAGGTTGCCGGCACTATTCTGCGCGTTGTCGAGCTTGTAGATCAGGTCGCGGGCCAACTGGGTGCGCTCAGGGCTGCCCGAGCGAATCACCACGCTGTTCGAACGCGGGTCGCCGAGCACGCTGATCTTCTGCGTCGGGTCGCTGGCCTGGCTGTCGAGCAGTTCGTTGACCATGCTGGCGATATCGCTGGCGATGCCGTTCTGGATCGCCACCACATCGGTGTCGATGGCGCTGGGAATATCGACCCGGTCGAGGATCTGCGCCACCCGCTCGAGGTTCTCGGCATAGTCGGTGACGACCAGGGTATTGTTGCCCGGGTAGGCGTTGATCGGGTTGTCGGGCGAAACGATCGGGCGCAGCACCGGGATCAGGTTGACGGCGTTTTCGTACTGCAGGCGGAAGGTGCGGGTGAGCATGCCGTTGCCGGCCACGTGATCGTCGTTGGCCAGCGCACCGCCGAGCAGCTTGGCGTCGGCCTGGGGCACCACCTGCGCCACGCCGCCCACGTCGACCACGCTCAAGCCCTGCATGCGCAAGGCCGCCAGCAACATGGCGTAGGCCTTGGCCGCCGGCACCTCGCCTTCGGAGACCAGGGTCAGCTGGCCCTTGACCCGCGGGTCGATCAGAAACTGCCGGCCCGTGGCGCGGGACAGGCCGCGCACCACTGCCTGTATATCGGCGTCGACGAAGTTCAACTGCACCGGCTGGTCGCCCAGGGGATTGCTCTGCGCCGCCAGCGGCGTCGCGCGGCTGTGCCGCTGGCCGACTCGCGCAGGTACCTGGCGCGCGGCCGGGCGCGGGCTTGGGCGGGCCTGGGCTGGATGCTCCAGGGCGGTCGGGGCAGCGCCGAGCGCGGCGAGCGGCCGGCCCAGCTCGCTGCTGGCCAGGGGCGCCTGCACGGCCGGCGGCGGGGTGGTGCAGGCCGCCAGCGCCAAGGCCAGCGCCAGGGGTGCGAACGGCAGCAGCCGGGAGTGAAGGCAGGTCATGAAGGGTCCTTAGCGCCAGGCGCCTGATCCATGCGAAGGGTTCCGGAAAATGTCACAGGCCCGCCCGCTGCGTTATCCGCATCGCGCTGCAGCATCAGTTGGCCGATATTCAGCCCCAGGCGCGCGGGTACCTGCTGCAACCAGGCCGCCGCGGCTTCGGCCGGGGCGCGCTGCCAGTCCAGTTGCCAGGCGCCGTCCATGCGCGCGAGGCGCGAGTGGTTGTGCAGCCCCGCCTGCGCCAGGCTCTGGCCCAGGGCCAGGTCGAGGTCGACCGGGGGCGCTACGGCGCGCTGGGCCAGCAACGCGTCGAGGGCCTGGGCCTGGCTGCGCAACTTGGGGGTTTCTGCCTCCCAGTGGGCGATACCAGCCAAGGCCGGCGCAATCAGCACCTGCCAGCAGAACAGCGCAGCCAGCAGCCCAGCGGCCAGGGCCACGGCGCGCCGCTCGCGAGGGGCCAGGGCTTGCCAGCGCTGGCGCCCCTGCGTCCGCGCGGCGCCCAGGCGCGTCTTAATCGACATGGGCCAGCTCCTGTTGCCGGGCGGCGCCGGCGCGCAAGGTCCAGCCCTGGGCATCGACACCTGCCTCGATACCGCGCGCCGCCAGGTCGGCCTGCCAGGTACTGCCAGCCGGCGCCTGGGTGCCTTCAGCCAACGGGGTGATGCGCAGCACGCCGTCCTGGAAGCTCAGCGCCGCCACGTTGCCGGCCAGAAACGGCATGCTCTGCCCGGCGCCTTCGAGCAGCGCCGGCAAACCCGATGCCGCCGCCCCCTGCCCGCCCTGCAACTGCTGGCGCGCTTGCTGCAGCGGGTTGAGCACCACCGGCAAGTGTGGAAACGCCTGGCGCACCTGGCTGACCATGCGCGCGCGCAGCTGTTCGCCGGCGCTGGCCAGCTGCGCGGCGTACAGGTTCAGCCCCAGGCACCAGACCGTGGCCGCCACGCCCCAGATCGCCAGCAGCCGCCCCCAGCCCAGCGCCTGCGCCGGGCCCAGCAGGCCGGCTGCCAGGTCCGGCGCCGGCAGGCCGTCGGCGGGCTGGGCGAACACCCCGCCCAGGCGAATCCGCTCGCCCTGCAACCAAACCTGCACGTGCGCCAGCTGCGGCTGCCCCAACCAGGCCACGGCGACGCGGCCATCGGGCTGGCGCAGGCCATGGGCCACATGCAGCTGTCCGGCATCGCCCAGCACCAGGCCCTGGACCGCGCAGCGCACCGCCGCCGACAGGCGCTTGCCGGTCAGCGGCGGCAAGGCGATGGCCAGGGCCAGGCTGTCGTCTTCATGCAGGTGCAGGCGCCACGCCGCGCCCTTGGCCCGCGCCGCCAGTTGCCCACGCGTGGCCTGGCCATGCTGCTCGCCATGGCGATAGTCGAGCAGCGATTGCGCCGTCAACTCGGCCAGCGGCGGCAGTTGGATCTCCAGCAGCTTGCTCATGCCCCCACCCGCGTCCAGATCACATCCGCCAACTGCCCTTCGCGCTGGCGCAGCAGTGCCTGCATCGGCAACGCGCGAGCCCCCAGGCGCGCCTGGCCATGGAGGCGGAACCAGTCGCTGTTGATGCCCACCCGCACATTGGCCGTGGCCAACTGCGGCATGCGCAAGCGGTTGACGAAATCACCACGGTTGATGAACCAGCGCCCAGCGTCGCGCTCGGCCACCAGGGCGCTGGCCTGGGGCAATGACAGCCCCGGCACCTGGGCGGCCAGCACTTCGGCGCTGGCGGTGTTGCCGTTGACCCAGGTCAGGGCCGGCAACACCGTGACGAACCGCTGCAAGTGCCGCAAGGTCTTGCCATTCATGCCCTCGAGCGAAGCCAGGGCGTCCAGGTTGCGCAGCATTGGCCGCTTGGCCGGCAAGGGTTGCGCGGCCACCGCCGGCGAGGTCAGGCGCCCGCTGTTCAGGCCTTGCTCGGCCTTGGCTGGCGTCTGTGCCGGGCGCTGCGGGTAGCTGTCGATCACCTGGCCGGCAATGGCCGTGGCCAGGCGCGCGTCGACGCCGATCAACGCGCACAAGCGCTGGAAGGTGGCCAGCGCCTCGGCATCGAGCTGGCCGTCGACCACCAGGTTGCGCAGGTTGAACTTGCCCTGCTCGTCCTCCAGGCGCCCATCGAACTGGACCATGCCCGAAGGCAGGCCCAGGATCGGGCGCGTCCAGGGTTGCCCGGTGCGCACCAGCGGGTCACGCATTCGTTGTTCCAGCAGCAGTTGGCGGCTGAGCTGCAAACCGCCCTCCAGCGCCCATTGCCCCTGTAACGCCAACTGGCGGTTCTCCAGCTGTCGGGTGAGCAGCCCCTGGCGCTCGATCATGCCCGCGGCGATCACTGCCACCACCGCGGCAATCAGCAGGGCGCTGATCACAGCCATGCCCTCTTCGCGCGCCATGGCCGGTCACAACTGCCAGGAGCCGATATCGGCATTCACCCCGTCGCCGCCGGCCTGGCCGTCGGCGCCCAGGGAGAACACATCGACCTCGCCGTTGGCGCCCGGGTTCAGGTACTGGTAAGGACGGCCCCAAGGGTCGTTGGGCAGGCGGTCGAGATAGGCGCGCCACTGGCCGTCCTTGGCCTGGGCCGGCTTTTCCACCAAGACCTTCAGGCCCTGGTTCTGGTTCGGGTAGCCGCCGTTGTCCAGGCGATAGAGCTTGAGCGCCTGCATCAACCCGGCGATGTCCTGGCGGGCCGCGGTGGCGCGGGCCTGGTCGGGGCGGTCGAGCACCTTGGGCACCACCATGGCCGCGAGAATCCCGAGGATCACCACCACCACCATGATCTCGATCAGGGTAAAGCCCTGCTGGCGGGAACGGCGGCCTGTGGCGCTGCGGCGGGCGATCTGCATCTCGGCATTCCTTGCGTGAGTTCGAATCGGGGGCCGATTGTGGCAAGCGGGTATGTCACTGATATTGAAAAAGCTCGGGAGTCGGCGTCGTCAAACGGTCATCGCGCCGCTCTAGAGTGCCCCTTTGCCTCAAAGCGAGCAGATGCCGTGCGCCGCCAGGAACAAGGCTTCACCCTGATCGAAGTGCTGGTGGCGCTGACCATCGTCGCCGTGGCCATGGCCGCCGCCCTGCGCGCCACCGGGTTGATGACCCAGGGCAACGGGCTGTTGCGCGACAAGGCGCTGGCCTTGCTGGCGGCCCAGGGGCGGCTGGCCGAGTTGCGCCTGGAGGGCGGCGCGAAGCCCGGCGTCAGGCAGTTCGAATGCGACCAGGGGCGTTTGCGCCTGCGCTGTGAGCAACGCCTGTCGCGTGCGCCGGGCGGCATGTTGGAGGTGTCGCTGCAGGTGTTCGAACGCCAACACGACGGGCCTGCGTTGGCGCGATTGCAGACGTTGGTGGGTCAATGAGCGCGCAGAGGACACCTTTCAGGTGTGTTCGACATTAGCGTTGCAGCGCCTGGTAGATCGAGCGCTGCAAGGCTTTCGGCGAACACCTGGAGGCCCTCACCCGATCAATAGCCCAAGCGCCCAAAACCCTTGAAAAACGATGCCCCTCACAACGACGCACGCACCTCAGGATGCCCCGCCTCAACCCGCGCCGCATACCGCTGGGCCAGCACCGCACAGACCATCAGCTGGATCTGGTGGAACAGCATCAACGGCAGGATCATCGCCCCGATACCACCGCCCACGAACAGCACCTGCGCCATCGGCACCCCCGTGGCCAGGCTCTTCTTGGAGCCGGCGAACAGGATGGTGATGCGGTCCTCGACATTGAACCCAAGCACCCGCCCCAACAACCGCGTCCCCAGCAGCACCACCGCCAGCAAGATCCCGCACACGGCGAACAACCCGGCCAGGTGCTGCGCCGACACGCTATGCCACAAGCCGCTGACCACCGCCTCGCTGAACGCGGTATACACCACCAGCAGGATCGACCCCTGGTCCACGACTTTCAGCCAGCGCGCGTTGCGCCTGACCCAGGCGCCGATCCAGCGCCGGGCGAACTGGCCGGCGACGAAGGGCACCAGCAGTTGCAGGGTGATCTTGAGCACCGCGTCCAAGCCCGAGCCGGTATCGCCGGAGGCCCCCAGCAGCAGCATCACCAGCAGCGGCGTGAGGAAGATTCCCAACAGGCTCGAGGCCGCCGCGCTGCAGATCGCCGCCGGCACATTGCCGCGGGCCAGCGAAGTGAAGGCGATGGCCGACTGCACCGTGGCCGGCAAGGCGCACAGGTAGAGCACGCCCAGGTACAGCTCGTTGCCCACCAACGGCACGAACAACGGCTTGAACGCCAGGCCCAACAGCGGAAACAGCACGAAGGTGCAGCTGAACACCAGCAGGTGCAGGCGCCAGTGCCCGGCGCCGGCGATGATCGCCTCGCGCGACAGCTTGGCGCCGTGCAGGAAGAACAGCAGGCCGATGGCCAGGTTGGTCAGCCAGCCGAACAGCACCGCGCCTTCGCCTGCGCACGGCAGCACGGTGGCGATGAACACCACCCCGAGCAAGGCCAGGGTGAAGTTGTCGAACAGCATGCGCAAATATCTCATCACAGATTCCGTCTTGTCTTTGTGCAAGCCAGAACGATAAGGTCTGGGCCTTTCTGCCGCTAACGCCGGAACCCCCAGCAGTGTCGCCCAACGGACACCCCGAGCATCGTCTCGCCGCCCTCAAGCAGTTGCCACGCCCGGTGTACGGCCAGGCCGAAAGCCTGCCGAACGTTGCCCTCGGCTACCGCCACCAGCACCGCTGGGGGCAGTTGTCCCATGCCCGTGGCGGGCTGCTGCGGGTGCGCACCGACGCCGGCCTGTACCTGGTGCCGCCACGGCACGCGGTGTGGGTCGCCGCGCGGGTGCCGCATCAGGTGCGTTGCGAGGCCGGCACGCACATCCGCAGCCTGTACATCGAGCCCACCGCCCTGCCCTGGCCCGCCGGGCAATGCCGGGTGATCGCGGTGGAGCCGCTGCTGGCCGAACTGATCGAAAGCTTCTCCGGGATGCCCATCGAGTACGACCGCGACGGCGCGGACGGCCGCCTGGTACAGGTGCTGCTCGACCGCCTCGGCGCGGCGCGGGAGGCCCCCCTGCTGCTACCGTTGCCCCGGGGTCGCCAGTTGCGTGGCATCTGCCAGCGTCTGCTGGATGCCGCGGACGACCCACGCACCCTGGGTGACTGGGCCACGCGCCTGGGCGTCTCGCAAAAGACATTGAGCCGAGGTTTTCTCCGGGAAACCGGCCTGACCTTCCGCCACTGGCGCCAACGCGCCCGCCTGCTCAACGCCCTGCCGGCCCTGGAGCGTGGCGAGCGGGTCACCGATGTCGCCCTGGCCTGCGGCTACGCTTCGCTGTCGGCGTTCATCGCCGCGTTCGCCGGGCACTTCGGGCAAACACCTGGCGAACTGCTGCGTCGCCGCCCCCATGACTGATCGACAAGGAACGCCAAGACCATGACACGCCCCAACCCCTGGCTACTGGCCGCCACCCTGACCCTGGCCGCCCCCCCGTTGCTGGCCGATGACCTGCAAGCCACCGTCGACGGCGTGATCGAGCCGCTGATGCGCGAGCAGCACATCGCCGGCATGGCCGTGGCGGTCTATGCCAAGGGTCAGTCGCACTACTTCAGCTACGGCTGGGCGAGCAAGGCCGACAAGCAGCCGGTAAGCCGCGACACGCTGTTCGAAGTCGGCTCGGTGAGCAAGACCTACACTGCCACCCTCGCCGCCCTGGCCAGCGCCGAAGGCAAGCTCGACCTTGCGGCCCCGGCCAGCCGCTACCAGCCGGCCCTGGCCAAGGCACCGCTCGGCAGTGCCAGCGTGCTGCAACTGGGCACCTACAGCGGCGACTGCCTGCCGCTGCAATTCCCCGAGGCCGTGCAAACGCCCGAACAGACCCTGGCCTGGCTGCAGCATTGGCAGCGCCGCTTCGCGCCTGGCACCTACCGCTGCTACTCCAACCCCAGCCTGGGCCTGTTCGGCGACCTGGCAGCCCGCGCGCAACAAAAGCCATTTGCCGAAGTCATGAGCGAACAACTGCTGCCGCGCCTGGGCCTCAAGCACACCTACCTGGAGGTCCCGGCCAGTGCCCGCGGGCTGTACGCCCAGGGCTACGACGCCAACGACAAGCCGGTACGGGTCAACCCTGGGCCCTACGCCGACCAGGCCTATGGCATCAAGACCAGCGCCAGCGACCTGCTGCGCTTCGTACAGCTGCAACTGCAACCGGGCGCTCTGGACCCTGCCTTGGGCCAAGCCATCGCCATCACCCAGTCCGGTTATTTCCAGGTCGGCCCGATGACCCAGGGCCTGGGTTGGGAACGCTACGCCTACCCGGTCAGCCTCGACACCCTGCTGGCGTACAACGGCGCCAAGATCATCCGCGGGGAAAACCCCGTCCGCGCGCTGCAACCGGCGCTGCCCGCCGAGCCTGCCGCCTGGTACAACAAGACCGGGGCGACCGGCGGCTTCGGCGCCTATGTCGCCTTCGTGCCCGCCAAGCAGATGGGCATCGTGCTGTTGGCCAACCGCAACTACCCCAACGAAGAACGCGTGCGCGCGGCACAACGCATCCTGTCCAGCCTGGAGCACTGACATGCTGAAGATCCTTGGTAAAGCGTCCTCGATCAACGTGCGCAAGGTGCTGTGGACCTGCACCGAACTGGGCCTTGGCTTCCAGCGCGAAGACTGGGGCAGCGGCTTTCGCGCCACCGACAGCCCCGAGTTCCTGGCGTTGAACCCCAACGCCATGGTGCCGGTGATCGTCGATGGCGATTTCGTGCTGTGGGAGTCCAACAGCATCCTGCGCTACCTGGTCAACCAGTACCCCGGCGAACACCTCTACCCCAGCGCCCCGCGCGCCCGCGCCGCGGTGGACCAGTGGCTGGACTGGCAGGCCACCGACCTCAACGACGCCTGGCGCTACCCGTTCATGTCGCTGGTACGCCAGTCCCCGAGCCACCAGGACCCGGCCCTGCTGGCTGCCGCCAGCGCCCAGTGGACGGCCAGGATGCGCCTGCTCGAACAGCGCCTGCAGGCCACCGGCGCCTATGTCGCCGGCAGCGATTTCAGCATCGCCGACGTGGCCATCGGCCTGTCGCTCAACCGCTGGCGACGCACGCCGCTGGAGCACCCGCCACTGCCGGCGCTGGAGGCCTACCACAGGCGCCTGCGCGAGCGCCCGGGCTACCTGGAGCACGGTGATAACGGCCTGGCCTGACAGCACGAGGTGGATTGTCAGACAAAATGTAGTGACAAAAAATAATCACTACAAAACCATTGACGCCCTTCCCGCGCCTTGTGCATGATGAGGCCGTCTCCCTGATCGGGAGCGGTGGCAAGGGTGTTCCAGACGGCTTGCGCGGTAACGCAGGCCGTCCGTGGAGAGGGAAACTGCCCAGAAGGCAGCGTGAGAAAGCCCCTGTTGCGATGCTGCTGTAGCAGCCTTGGTTAGCGCGCTACATGGTGTGGCGCCAAATGTGAACTTCAGCCGAATTTCACCAACGAATGAGAGTAATGGGGGCTTTATGATGAACTTGAACAACAATCCAACCATCGACCAATTGGCCCAGCTGTTCGCCGCGCGCAAGGACAGCCTCGACGACCACCTGCTGTGGGTCAGCCAGTCCGGCGACGTACGCCTGGACCGCCTGCCGCCGAACACGGTCGAAGCCGAATTCGAATCGCACATGCCCAGCATGCGCGCCCGCTTCAAGGTCTACCGCCGTGGCCAGGGCTACGTCGGCAAGAAGGCCGCCGCCGACACCACCTTCGTCGGTCGCGTCCTCCAGACCCTGCAACAAGAATGGCCTACCGCCCGTGAGCGGCAGGCAGTCAAGGTGATCGATACGCTGAACTGAGCACGTTTCAGCCAGGCGTACACCGCTGCTTGAGCCCGGCCCGCAAGGCCGGGCTTTTTCATGTGCGCAATCTGCGCACGACGCCCAATCCGTAGGAGCCAGCCTTGCTGGCGAAGCAAGCGTCGCGTTGCCTCAGGCCCAAGCACGCCGAAGCGCCTGCTCAGGCAGCGGCAAGGCCCCGGTGGCCAATGCCCGGGCCCGGTCGACACCCCATACCAACGCGCGGGTCATGGTTTCACCCGGCCGCGCCGGGTAATACTCCTCGAGCAGCGCCTTGCCCCCCTGGGCGTAGACGCCCACGAACAACTGCGTGGCGCCAAGCCGGGAAAGCCGCACCTGTACATCGATGCTGGTGCCATCGCTCAATTCCTCGTCATGGCTGCGGCTGTGCAACTGCGCATCGGCCCATTGCCAGTAGGTCTCTTCCCTGATTCGCATTGCGCTGATTACTCCGAGTCTGAAATGCCGCGCAAGAAAAGCACAGTCGCAGCCACCCGGCGAGGGCGACGCGCCGATACCATGAGCGGGATCAACAAATGCTGGGAAAACCGCGCCGTTGGGCGGGCGCCTGAACGCAAGCGCGGGGCAGGCACGCGCCCACAGGCCACTGCGCGGCACTTGTGGGAGCGGGCTTGCCCCGCGCAGGGATCAACGTCGATTTACTTTTTCGAAGGCACCCGTGGCATGAACCGGCCCTTCTTGGCCCGCTGCAAATGGGCAGGCTGCAACTGCTCCGACTCGTCCAGGGTCATGTTGGCAAAACCCAGGCGCAACGCCGCCTGGCCGCAACGCACCTGGCTGTTGATCGGAAACGCATCGTTCAAGTCTTCGTAATAGGATTCGCTCATGCCCTGTCTCCCTCCAATGGTGACCGTGCCGACAAGCAACGCGCTTGCCTAGAGAAGCGGCGGTCCGCTGAAGTGAGACTAGCCGGTCATTTGCAGACTGGCCGGGCAAAACAACCATGCCCGACCAATGGCAACCGCTTACTGCAGGCGCACCGCCGTGCCGGTGGCGAACACCACGACCATGCCCCCTTGTACCGACGGCATGCTGATCTCGAAGTCCACCCCCAGCACGGCATCGGCTTGCAACTGCCGTGCCCGCGCCATGAGCTCCTCGGTGGCCTGCTCGCGCGCCAGCTTCAGCGCGCTCTCCAGGGTCTGCGAACGGCCGCCGAAGAAGTCGCGAAAACGGGCGAAGAAATCGCGCACGAAATTGATCCCCTGCACCGATTCGGCGCTGACCACGCCGAGGTACTCGGCGACAGGGCGGCCTTCAAGCTGGCTGGTGGTGCTGATGATCATCGGTGCTACTCCTGGTGCGAACAAAAGAAGGCGATGCTAACAAATTCATGGCCCGCCAATTACACAAGCAGCTGCTTGAATATTAGACGGACGGCTCCTAGACTCCCTGCGCAGGATCACGCAAGGAGCCTTCATGACCGCCCTTCCCGAACAACCCCCGGCGCGCTGGAGCGAGCTGCTCAGCGGCGGCAATGCCCTGCGCTCGATCGCCCTGGCCGGGGGCGTCGCCCTGCATGCCATCAATGTGTATATCGTCACCACCCTGTTGCCGACGGTGATCGGCGAAATCGGCGGGCTGGCCTTCTATGCCTGGAACACCACGCTGTTCGTGGTGGCCTCGATCATCGGCTCCACCCTCTCCACCCGCCTGCTCGCCCGCAGCGGGCCACGCCAGGCCTACCTGTTGGCGCTGCTGGTGTTCGGCGTCGGCTCCGTGCTCTGCGCCCAGGCCGCCAGCATGCCGATGCTGCTGGTGGGTCGCAGCGTGCAAGGCCTGGGCGGCGGTATCCTGTTCGCCCTCAGCTATGCGTTGATCCACCTGGTGTTCGAGCACCGCCTGTGGCCGCGGGCCATGGCCCTGGTGTCGGCCATGTGGGGCGTGGCCACCCTGTGTGGCCCGGCGGTGGGCGGCGTGTTCGCCGAGGGCGGCCATTGGCGCTGGGCCTTCTGGGCACTGCTGCCGGTGGCCGCGCTGCTGGCGCTGATCGTGTGCTTGCGCCTGCCGGGGCGCCAGGCGCTGGACGACAACGGCGCCCGCCCGGCCTATGGGCTCATCGCCTGCCTGGTCGCCTCGGTGCTGGCGATCTGCGCGGCCAGTTTGTCCGAGGTGCTGTGGATCAACCTGCTGGGCATCGTCGCGGGCCTGGCGATTGCCGCGCTGATCGCCCGCCTCGACCCAGGCGCCCGCCATCACCTGCTGCCCAGCGGCGCCTACAGCCTGAGGCAACCGATGGGGGCGCTGTTCGCCATCATGTGCCTGCTGGTGGCAGCCATCACCACCGAAATCTATGTGCCTTACTTCCTCCAGCACATCCACGGCTTCGGCCCGCTGGCGGCCGGCTACCTGACCGCGGTGATGGCCGCTGGCTGGACCCTCGGCGCCCTGGCCAGCGCCGGACGCGACCACAACGGCGGTGCCCGGCAGATCCGCCTCGGCCCGCTGCTGGTGACAGTGGCACTGCTGGCCTTGGCGTTGCTCACGCCGCACCCGACCTGGCTGGCCCAAGCCCCCGGCCTGGCCCTGTATGCCGTGGCCCTGGCCGGTGTCGGCCTGGGCATTGGCCTGGGCTGGCCGCACCTGCTGACCCGCGTGCTGCAGGCCGCGCGCCCCGGCGAGGAGAACCTCGCCTCGGCGTCGATCACCACCGTGCAGCTCTATGCCACCGCCCTGGCCGCCGCCCTCGCCGGCCTGGTCAGCAACAGTGCCGGCCTGGTCGACCCAGGTGGCGTCGACGGCGCGCGCCAGGCCGCGACCTGGCTGTTCGCCCTGTTCGCCTGCGCGCCGCTGCTGGCCATCCCGCTGGCACGGCGCATCACTCGCCCTTCAGCTCGCAAGGAACAGCCATGAAAGAATCGAAGGAAGTCTACGAGCGCATCAGCGATCAATTCGAAGACTTCACCAGCCACGCCAGCCAGCGTGACGTCGAAGTCGATACCGTCCGCTACATGGTCCACGATTTGCTCGGCGGCGTGGCCGGCAACCAGGTCCTCGACCTGGCCTGCGGCCATGGCTTTTTCAGTCGCAGGCTCAAGGACTGGGGCGCGGCGCGGGTGCATGGCGTGGATATCTCGCCGAGCATGATCCACCAGGCCCGCCAGGCCAACGACGGCATCGCCTATGAAGTGCGCGACGTCGCGCAGATGGGCGAGATCGGCCAGTTCGACAAGATCACCGCCGCCTGGCTGTTCAACTATGCCGGCAGCGTCCAGGAGCTGCGGCGCATGTTCCAGACCGTCGCGCTCAACCTCAAGCCCGACGGGCAACTGATTGCCTACACCGCCAACCCCACGTTCGACCTGGCCCAAGGCAACTTCACCGCTTACGGCATCCGCGTTCTGGACGAACAGCCGGTGGAAGGAGGTTTTCGCTGCCAGGGCCAATTCATGAGCACACCGCCTGCGGACTTCACCTACTACCGCTGGCACAAGTCGGTCTACGAACAGGCCGCCCACGATGCGGGGCTGCGCAACGTGCGCTGGATCGCCCCGCTGATCAGCAGGATCCGCAAGAAGGCGCATCCACCGGGGTATTGGGACCTGTTCGAGCAGAACAGCCTGCAGGTCGGGTTGATCTGCAGTCGCTGAAAGGATCGGGGCTCACGCATGTCCCCTGTAGGAGCGGCCTTGCCGAGGCGTCGGACCGGTCGGAAAGGGCCGCAAAGCGGCCCCGGCAATCTTTGCATCAACGCTGAAATCCTGGGGCTGCTGCGCAGCCCTTTCCGACCGGTCCGACGCTTCGGCAAGGCCGCTCCTACAGGGAAAGCACAGGGCGCTAGACCCTCACCAGCCACTCATCCACCAGCCCCTGGCGCGCCAAGGCCTCACACCACGCGGGCTCGGCCTCGACCTGTACCTCGTTGCAGTCCAGTTCGTGAAGCACCTGCAACACCCGCGACGCACCGAGTTCCTCGAGCATGCGGCAACCAACCCGGGCAAAGCGTCCGTCAGCCATCGCCCGCCCGTCATGCAACACCAGGGTCGGCGCACGACCGTCGAGCACCTCGGCCAACGCTGGGCAGTCGAGCCCCTGGTCTACCATCACGCGCAATGGCACCACCGGCGTGGCACGTTGTGCCGACACCGGTGCCAGCAGTGACGTGTCGCACGCCTTGACCCATTCGCAGGTGGTCAGCAAGGCCGATGCCCGGCCCCGCCAGTGGGGCAGCGGCGCCTGCTCATCGCAATGGCTGAGCATCGCGCCGTCGCCCAGCGCGCCGATCGCCAAGGCATCGGGCCGCAATACCCGCACCCACGGGCGCTGGCGCTCGATACGCGAGAAGAACCCGCGATTGAGCGCCCGCGCCTCCGGGCACGGCAACACTTCGACGACGATGCCGGCCTGGCGCAGGCGTTCGCCACCGCTGCACTGGGAAGCATCGGCACTGGCGCTGACCACCCGGCGCACCCCGGCGGCCACCAATGCCTCGGCGCACGGTGGCGTGCGCCCATGATGGCCGCAGGGTTCAAGCGTTACATAGGCGGTGGCGCCCCGCGCCGCCTCCCCAGCCTCGCGCAACGCATGTACCTCGGCGTGGGCTTCGCCGGCGCGTTGATGCCACCCCCGGCCCACCACCCGGCCATCGTTGACGATCACGCAACCGACCCGTGGATTGGGCATGGTGCTGTACAGGCCCTGGCAGGCGAGCGCCAGGGCCATGTCCAGGTAATGGCGATCAGCCGTGCTCACGTGCGGACCAGGGCGAGCAGGTAACGCGCCTCGCCGTGCTGGCGCTCGATCACCTCCAGGCCCTGCCAGGTGAAGCCATGGCCCTCGAGGGTCTGGCGGATGCCATGGTCGGTGAAGAAGTAGCCCTGACGCTGATTGTCCATTTCGCGCCAACCTGGCTCGGGCTGGACATCGTCGACGCCGAACACGTTCAGCCCCACCAGCGCGCCAGGGCGCAACAAGCGGCGCACATGGGCCAGGTACGCAGCCCATTCATCCGGATGCTGGTGGTGGAAGCAGCCGTTGTCCAGGGCCGCATCGAACAGCGTGCCCGGCGCCGGCTGCCAGTCCTGCACCGCCTTGTTCACCAGGTTCAGGCGATCACCCCAGCGTTTGCGCAGCAGCGGCCAGCTGGAGTTCTCGACGATATCCAGGCCGGTCACCCGGTGCCCGGCGAGGATGAATGTCGAGGCATCGCGCCCACGGCCCACGCCGAGGTCGAGCACGTGCTGCTCGGCACCCGTCTCTAGGCGGTCGAGGAACGCCTGGGCCGCCTGGATCATGCCGACGTCCCACGACCATTCGTCCTCGCCATGGCTGTAGCGGTGCACGAACGAGGTGTCGAGCGCCTTGCGGTAGGCGTCCTGGGCCATGAAGCCCTGTGCTTGCTTGCTCATCAACGTCCTCCGTCAGGATGCCAGGCGGGCATCGATGCCATAGATGCGCCCGTCGTAGGAGCTGGCCAGGAAGGCCTCGCTGAGCGCGTCATGGGTCAGGCAGGAGATGCCGCTGGCGGTAGGCCGCTGTACCGGCAGCCAGCGCCGCGAAGCCAGGTCGAACAACGCCACGGTGCCGTTGTAGGCGGCGGTGGCGATCACCCGGCCATCGTCGGAGGCGGCAATGCACTTGATCGAGTGCTGGTGCGGCGAGTCGAACACCTCGTCGCCGGTGTCCAGCCACAGGCGCAGCTTGAGGTCACGGCCAATGCTGGCGAAACCGCCGGTGATGGTGCAGCAGCCATTGGAGATGCGCGTGTGCGCGCCTTCGATATGGCGCACGCAACTGAAGTCCTCGATGCTGTGCACGGCGGCATCGGCCGAGGCGCAGACGCTGAACAGGTGCCGCGCGTCCGCCGCCACGCCCTTGATCGCGTTCTCGTGCATGGGGATCGATGCCACCAGGCGCAGGCCGCCCTGGCCATCATGGGCGAACACCAGGCCTTCGCCGGTGTAGGTGCCGATCAAGGCATGCTCCTCGCCGTTGCGCACGAAGGTAGCGCCGCAGTTGAGCGGCGAACGGTGCTGGTACAGCAGGCGTCCGCTCAAGCCGTCGAACACCTGGCCCATCTGCCCGCCGGTCAGCAGCAGCGGGCCGAACGGCAGGAGGAAGTTGCACAGGCTGCCGACCGCGGTCACCGGCTGGTCGTCGCGGTGCAGGATGCCGGCGTCGCCAATGCTGTACTGGCGCTCGTCGCTGCGCACCACGGCGTTGATGCTCACCGCCGGCTCGATGCCGGACACCTGCCACTGGTCACGCTCGTAGTTCCAGGTGGCGTAGCGCGAGCCGAAGGTGGCGAACACCAGTTGCTCGTCGCCGACGAAGGCGCAGCTGCGCGGCCAGACGATGCTCGGCAGCGCGGTGCTGCGGCGCTTGACCAGTTGGTTGGCGGCGTCGAAGGTCCAGAGGATCGCCGAGCGGTCGTAGCTCAGGCTCACCAGCAGGCGCTTGTCGTCGTTCCAGACGATGCGCTTGATCCCGGCGGCATGGGCCGGCACGGTCTGCACCTGGCCCTGGGCGATGATCGAGATGCGCCCTTCGTCGTCACCGGCGAAGACCACGCCTTCGCGGGTGATGGCGATGGTGTCGGTCTCGACGCCACCGATGTCCACTTCATCGCTTTGCCGGCCTGTGGCGGTGTCCCACTGGCGCACGGTGCCGTCGTCGCTGCTGGAGATCAGACGCTGGCCATCCGGCGACCAGACCACCGAGATCACGTCGGCCTGGTGGCCATGGAACGCCTGCTGCAACACGCCGTCGAGGTCGAAGATGCGCAGCACATGGTCGCGCGAGCAGGTCGCCACGCGCTGACCGTCTGGGGAGAACACGGCCATTTCGACGTCGTCGTCATGGTCGCGCAGTACCGCCTTCAGGCGCATGCTCGGCACCTCCCAGATGCGCGCGGTGTAGTCGCTGCTGGCGCTGACCAGGTGCTTGCCGTCGGCGCTGAAGGCGCACTGGTTGGCCAGGTGGTCGTGGTGCACGCGGTGGATCGGCTCGCCGGTGACGGCGTTCCACAGGATCACCTGGTTGTCGTAGCCGGCAGTGGCGACGAAGTGCGCGGCATGGGCGGCGATGCCGCTGATAGGGCCAATGTGTTTCATCGAAAGATCCTTTTTCGCGGAAGGTCAGAGCTTGATCGAATGGCTGGACTTGTCGGCTTTCGCCTGCAGGTAGTTACGGTTGTGCTGGGTCAGGAACACCCCGGTGGGCACCTGCTCGACCACATCGATGCCGCCGGCGCGCAGCTGCGCGACCTTCTCCGGGTTGTTGGTCAGCAGGCGGCACTTGTCCACGCCCAGCGCCTGCAGCATCTGTACCGCCGGGTCGAAGCTGCGCGAGTCGGCCAGGTGGTTCAGGCGCAGGTTGGCCTCGTAGGTATCGAAGCCCTTGTCCTGCAGCAGGTAGGCCTCGAACTTGGAGTACAGGCCGATGCCCCGCCCTTCCTGGCGCAGGTAGATCAGGTAGCCACCGACCTCGTGCAGCGTGCGCAGGGCCTCCTGCAACTGTGGGCCGCAATCGCAGCGCTGCGAACCGAACACATCGCCGGTGATGCACTCGGAGTGCACCCGAACCAGCGGCACCTCGTCCCGCCCCGGGGAGATGCCCACGGCGAAGTGCTCCTGGTGGCGTTCGAAACCATGGAAACCATAGAAATGGGCGTCGACATCGCCGCCGAGAATGGAGATCGGCACGATGGTATGAAGCGAAACATCCTTGTTCATGGGATCAGACCTCTTGCACGGAAGACGCGGTTGCTTAGTTGTGGTGTTCCACCAGGCGAAAACCCATGACGTAGATCGGCCGTGGGTAGCGCCCGTGGCGGCGCGCGGTACGCGCCAGGTCGCGAAAACGGGTGAAGCTGCCACCGCGGGCCACGCGGTGGGTGCCGACATCGAGCACCAGGTCGTCCTCGATCAATGGGCCGCCGGGGTAGGCCTGGTAGTCCTCGGCCACGTACTCCTCGACATTGCCGGCCATGTCCAGCACCCCGAACGGCGACGGGGCGTCGCAGAACACCCCCACCGGAGTGCTGTCCAGGTAACCCAGCTCGGCGGTGTTGGCGTGCTCGACCTGGTAGCTGTCGCCCCAGGGAAACTGCCGCCCCTCGGGGCCGGCGGCGGCGTATTCCCACTCGGCCTCGCTGGGCAGGGCGAAGCGCCGCCCGGTGCGCGCACTGAGCCAACGCGCATAGGCGTCGGCGTCGCTGGCGGCAACGCTGTAGACCGGGTGGTTGGCGTGGTGCCGCGGGTAACGGCCAAAGGCCCAGCCCTCGGGGTTGCCGGGATGGCCGCTGTCGAGCAGGAACTGGCGGTACTCCTGGTGCGTCACCGGCAAGCGGGCGATGCGAAACGCCGCCAGCTCCACCGCGTGGCGCGGGGTTTCCTTGTCGATCCAGCTGCGGTCCAGGCCCAGGCCGTCGAACTGGTCCATCACCTGCTCCACCGCACGCGGGTCGAGGCCGATATGTACCCGCGCCGCCGGGATGTCGATCATCTGCGGGGCGAAGGTGTCGATGCGCGGGTCGCCGCGCAGGCCCAGCACCTCGCCGGCGGCGATACGCCGGGCCAGGGGCTCGCGCGGTTGCTGGACAATCCTCAGCAAGGTTTCCAGCGGGCCGTCGAGCAAGGCGTCGAAGGCTTCGCCGACCTTGGCTTGCAGCGGTTGCTCCAGGTAGTGCTCCGGGTAGCCCATCAGGGCCCGGTCACTGACATCCTTGGGCAAGGGGCTGGGCAGCCGTGGCCAATGCCACTGTTTGTAGCTGTTCATGCAAATACCTGCCTGGGCACACGCCTGCCGCGCGCCGCGGCAGGGTGTGGCGAGCTGGGATCAGAGGCGATCGGTGAGCAACCGCGGGTTGCTTTCGATCATCTCCACTTCGGCGCTGTAGACCTCGATGACCAGGCCGTCCGGGTCTTCGAAATACACTGCGCTGCGCACCTGGTCCGGGCCATGGTGGTAGCCCGGGGCCGGGCCGTTGCCCTTGACCAGCTTGATGCTGCCGGCGGCCGTGACCTGCTCGGCGATCCGCCGCACATCCTCGGGCAGCGCGCGGATGCCGATGTGGTAGCCGGCCGGGTAGCTGAACGCCTCGCTCTGCTCGATGAAGAAATCGAAGCCGTTAAGCTCCATCACCGCCTTGCGGGGGCCGAGGTTGTAGCAGTAGTTGGCGCCGAGGATGTCGGCGTAGAACGCCTTGGAGGCTTCCAGGTCGCGGGTGAGGATGTTGACGTGGTTCATCTCCGGGCGCTGCTTGGCCCGGGCCGCCTCGTCCAGCCCCAGGCCGTCGAGGGAGCGCCACAGCTTGCTGGCCGCGGCGAACTTGGCGAAGCCCGGCAACCAGGCCTTGATCACCTGCGCTGGCGCCTGGCCGCTGGCGATATCCAGCGCATAGGGATAGAGGAAGCCCTGGCTGGCCTGCTGCCACTGGGCGAGCACGCCGCTGGCCGATGGCAGTTGCGCCAGCGTGCCCTGCACGCGAATCAGCACCAGGGCGGTGTTGTGGCACAGCCCGCGGGCCTCGTTGAGCACGTTGCCCAGCGCCGCTGGCGGCGTCGCGCTGTCGAGCAGCAGGCAGACCGCATCCACCGGCCCCTGGCCTGTTGCCTGCTGGCTGACCTGTAGGCTGAAGCCCGCCGCCGCCGCCGCGCTGCCCAGGCTGTCGAGGGCCTGGGCCGCCGCCTCGCCCAGCGGCGCGGCATGCAATGCCAATAGACGCAGCATCAGGCAGCCCTCCGTCCGACCAGCAGGATGTAGCGGCCGATCGGCTCCTGCTCCACCGCCAGCCCCGCCGAAGCCATGCTGTCGATCAGGTAGCGGGTCGAGTGCAGCTCGCCGTTGACGGTGTTGAGCATCATGTGCAGGGAGAAGTCGGCCGACAGTGCCGGATGGATTTCGTCGTCCTCCAGCGCCATGCTCAGCACCAGCAGCGCGCCGCCGGCCTCGACCATGCCGGCGGCGCCGGCGATCAGGGTGCGCACCTGCTCACGGGTGAAATAGTGCAGGCAGTCGTTGAGCATCACCACGTCGGCGCGCTCGCCCTGGTACTGGGCCAGGTCCAGCAGGTTGCGCGCATGGAAACCCAGGCGCTGGTCGAGCTGGTACTTGGCGAAGGTGGTGGCGGCGGCCTCGCGGGTCGGCTCCAGGTCCCAGACTTCGCCCTTGACCTGCGGGTGGCGGCTGGCGATCTCGGCCAGGTAGGTGCCGTGGCCGCCGGCCAGGTCGATCACCCGCCGCGCCTTGTCGAACAAGGGCAGGTCGCGCAGCACATCGACCATCGGCTGGCTGAAGCGGACCATGGCGTCGTTGAACGCATCGCGCGCCGCCAGGTCGTGCTTGAAGCGGTTTTCCTGCTGGAAGTCCAGCGACTCGCGGCTGCGCAGCACCTCGCCCAGGCGTGGCCAGTTGTGCCATTGCAGGCGCTGGTGGTCGATGATCGGGCCAATGAACTCGGCGCTGTCGCTGACCAGGAAGCGCTGGCTCAACGGCAGGTTCTCGTAGCCTTGCGCGCTGCGCTTGAGCAGGCCCATGGCGACCAGCGCGTTGAGGAAGATCCGCCCCTTATTCGGCACCCAGCCCAGCGCATCGCTCAACGCCTGGGCCGCGATTGGCTGGCGGGTGTGGTCGAACACGCGCTGGGCCAACGCCGAATGCAGAATGGCGGATTGACGGTACTGATCGGACAGTTTCACCAGGTCGACCACGCCCTGCAGGCTGCTCACCTCGTCGGCGTGCTCGTAGATGGTCACGGGTTTCTGGGCATTCATGCACTCACGTCCCTGTCGAATTATTGGAGTAGGACCTGCGCCCGGCCGTTGGCCAGCCAAGGAATTCCACGAACTTGCACGCAACCCTCCCTGGGACCGGCAAGCACAGGCTCCGCAAAACAGCCTAGACGTGAGTCAAAGAAATACAACCAAAAACTTTTATATTTTTATCGAATATAAAATTAACTATCGATACTGGTTTTCTGGGCACCTATCCACACGAATACAGGCTATCCTTCGCCCACTTGCCTGCGCAAAGGAT
This sequence comes from Pseudomonas muyukensis, assembly GCF_019139535.1. NCBI lineage: Bacteria > Pseudomonadati > Pseudomonadota > Gammaproteobacteria > Pseudomonadales > Pseudomonadaceae > Pseudomonas > Pseudomonas muyukensis. The sequence goes on from NZ_CP077073.1 coordinate 4,064,597, forward strand.
GGCCCAGAAGAGTGCCCGACCCGCTCATTCACCCCCGGTTTGCAACGCTCCATGACCTCGAACTCCGTTGACCCGAACTGCACCACCGACCGCATCCTGTTCCTGCTCAAGACCCGCGGGCCGCTCAAGACCGCCGATCTTGCCCAACTGCTCGGCATTACCTTCGAAGCCACTCGCCAACAGGTGCAGAAGCTGCAAGCCACGGCGCTGATCAGCGGCATCAGCGTGCCGGCCAAGGGGGCTGGCCGCCCCTCGCAGAAATGGACGCTGACCGCCACGGCCCAGCGGCGCTTTCCCGATTCCCACAGCGTGTTGACCCTGCAACTGATCGAAAGCGTCGAGCAGGTGTTCGGCAGCGACGGCGTCGACCGCCTAATCAGCCGCATGGAAGACAGCAACAGCCGCGAGTACCAACAGGCCTGCGGCGACGCCGAAACCTTGGAAGACAAGGTGCGCATCCTGGTGCAACTGCGCGAACGGGCCGGCTACATGGCCGAGATGCAGGCCGATGGCGCGGCCTGGCTGATCGTCGAGAACCACTGCCCGATCTGCATCGCCGCGACCCGCTGCCAGGGGTTTTGCCGCAGCGAGCTGCAGGTGTTCCAGGCGGCGATCGGCGAGCAGGCCACGGTCGAGCGCTGCGAGCACCTGATCTCTGGAGATCGCCGCTGTGTCTACCGGATTTCGCCGAAGTAGGCTGGAGGGTTCGCCTACCCCCCCTCACTCCCCCACCCCAGCGCCTTGTACAACGCAATCGCATCCAGGTACGAAGCGGTCTCCGCCTCAGCCACCTCGCGCTTGATGGCGAACAACGCGCGCTGGTTCTCAAGCACCGCCAGGTAAGTCCCCGCCCCGCGCCGATAACGCTTGTTGGCAATGTCGATGGCTTCGCTGCCATGCCCGGCGGACGCCACCAGGCTTTGTAGCCGCGACTGGTTGCGCACCAGTTGCGTCACCGCGTTCTCCACCTCTTCACGGGCCAGCAGCACGGTCTGCTCATAGCGTGCCCGCGTGCCATCGGCCAATGCCTCGCGCGCGCGCAACCGAGCCCGGGCATTGCCCAGGCGCAGGGCCGGCCAGGTGACCAGCGGCGCCAGTTCGTAGGCCCTGGCGGCACTGCCCAGGTCGCCGCTGCGCAAGGCGAAGAAGCCGATGAAGCCGCCCAGGTCCAGGCGCGGGTACAGCTCGGCGGTGGCCGCGCCAACCTCCTCGGTGCTGGCGGCCAGCTCACGCTCGGCACTGACCACGTCCGGGCGCTGGCCGATCAGCGCATCGACATCGCCCAACGGCAGTTGCCGCGCCAGCGGTGGCAGGAACGCCGCATCGGCCTGGGCCTGGGCCTGGCTGCCGGGGACTGCGCCGGTGAGCACATCGAGGCGGTAGCTGGCCTGCTGGATCGCCGCCTGCAACGGCGGCACCGCCGCCTCGCTGAGCAGCAAATTGGCGTGGGCATTCTGCTGGTCCTCGTACTGGCCGCTGCCGGCACGCACCTGGGCCGTGGTCAGCTGCAAGGTTTCGCGCCAGGCCTCGACCTGGTCCTCGGCCACGGTAAGGCTGCGCTTGAGCCCAAGCCTGAGGTAGTAATTGCGCGCCACCTCTGCGGCAATGCTCAAGCGGGCCTGCTGCAAGTCGGCCGCCGCCGCGTCGGCGCGGGCCTCGGCGGCGTCCGTCAGGCGTTGCAGGCGGCCAAACAGGTCGACCTCCCACTGCACGTCGAAGCCGGCGCGGTACTGCTCGCTGCGCATGCGCCGCGGGTCGCTGCCATCGGCCGGTTGCTGCTGTTGCAGGCTCTGGTTGTAGCCGGCCCGGGCAGTAACCCAGGGATAACGGTCGAGGCTGCGGTCGTCGAACAGCGCCCGCGCCGCCAGCAGGTTGGCGTGGGCCTGGCGGATGTCGTGGTTATGGGCCAGGGCCTGGTCCACCAGGCGGACCAGCTGCGGGTCGTCGAAGAACCGCCACCACTGCGCCGGCAGCTCGCCGCGCGCGGCGAACGCGGCCCTTTGCGGGCTGTGCACGCCGCTGGCGGCAAGCTCCGGCTTGCGATAATCCGGGCCGACGCTACAGGCGCCCAGCGCCAGCAATGCAATAGGCAACAGGCGCTTCATGGCTGGCGCTCCAAGGTTTCGGCCAGCGACCGGGAACGCGGCGAGCGCTCCGTGCTGGCGTGGTCGCGGGCAAGCAGGCTGTAGATGGTCGGCAGCACGAACAGGGTGAACAAGGTGCCCACCAGCATCCCGGTGACGATCACCACTCCCAGCCCGAAACGGCTGGCGGCCCCGGCGCCGGAGGCGAACAGCAGCGGGATCAGCCCCACCACCATGGCCGCCGTGGTCATCAGGATCGGCCGCAAGCGGATCTGCGCCGCCTGGCCGATGGCCGCGCGGCGGTCCAGGTGCTGCTCGGCCTGCAAGGTGTTGGCGAACTCGACCATGAGGATGCCGTGCTTGCTGATCAAGCCGATCAGGGTTACCAGGCCGATCTGGGTATAGATGTTCACCGTGGCCACCCCCAGGGCCAGGGGCAGCAGCGCACCGCTGATCGACAACGGCACGGTGATCAGGATGATCAGCGGGTCGACCAGGCTCTCGTACTGCGCCGCCAGCACCAGGTAGATCACCACCACCGCGGCAAGGAACGCCAGCATCAGCGCGTTGCCCTCCTGCTGGTACTGGCGCGCGTCGGACTGCCAGTCGATGCTGAAGCCCGCCGGCAGTTGCGCGGCCACCTGCTCGAGGAAGGCCACGGTGTCGCCCAGGGTCACGCCAGCGGCGGGGATGGCCTGGAAGGTCGCGGCGTTCTGCTGGTTGAACTGGGTCAGGCGGTTGGGTTCGACCTGCTCGCTGACCTGCACCACGGTGGACAACGGCACCAGCCGGCCCTCCTCGCTACGCACGTACTGGCGGGTCAGGGCCTGCGGGGTCAGGCGCTGGTCACGCGGGCTCTGGGCGATCACGTCGTAGGAGCGGCCATCGAGGCCAAAGCGGTTGAGGTAGTTCTCGCCCACCAGCACCGCCAGCGACTCGCCGATATCCTGCATGCGGATGCCCATGCTGTTGGCCTTGGCCCGGTCGACGCGCACCTGCACCACCGGGTTGTTGTAGTCCAGATCGCTGTCGACCACGGCGAACAGGCCGCTCTGGCGCGCCTTGGCCTTGACCTGCTCCATGGTGTCGAACAGCACGCGGTAGTCCTGGGAGCTGCGCAGCACCATCTGCACCGGCAGCCCGCCGGTGGAGCCCGGCAACGCCGGCAGCTGGAAGGCGAAGATGCTGGTGCCCTCGACATCGTTCACCGCCGCCTGCAACTCGAGCTGGATCTGCGACGCATTGCGTTCGCGCTCGTTCCAAGGCTGCAGGTTGATGCCGCCGATACCCGAGGCGATGCCGTCGCTGCCGTTGATGATCCAGGTGCTGACAGTCTCCGGCAGGGTGCGGTAGACCGCGTCGAGCTTGTCGGCGAAGCGTTCGACATAGGCCAGGTTGGCGTGCTGCGGGGCCTTGATCGCGGTCAGCAGGCCGGCCTGGTCCTCGGTCGGGGCCAGTTCGCGCTGGGGCAGGCTGTACAACAACGGCAGGCTGACCAGCACCAGCAGGGCGAAGCCGACGCTGATCCAGCGGTGCTTCAGGGAAAAACCCAGCACATGGGCGTAGCGCCCGGCCAGCCATTCGAAGAAGCGGTTGGCGGCATGGGCCATGCGCCCCTCGGACTGACGGGCGTCGAGCAGGAACGAGCTCATCACCGGCGACAGGGTCAGCGCCACCACCCCAGAGACCACCACCGCCCCGGCCAGGGTCAGGGCGAATTCGCGAAACAGCGCGCCGGTCAGCCCGCCCATCATGCCGATCGGCGCATACACCGCCGCCAGGGTGATGGTCATGGCGATCACCGGCCCGGCCACCTCGCGGGCGCCGATCAGCGCCGCGGCCACCGGCGTGCGCCCCTCCTCGATATGGCGGTGCACGTTTTCCACCACGACGATGGCATCGTCCACCACCAGCCCCACCGCCAGTACCATGGCCAGCAGCGTCAGCAGGTTGATGCTGAAGCCGAACGCCAGCATCAGCGCCGCGGCGCCGAGCATCGACAGCGGGATGGTCACCACCGGGATCAGCACCGTGCGCAGCGAGCCCAGGCACAGGTAGATCACCACCACCACGATCAGCAGTGCCTCGAGCAAGGTCTTGCTCACCTCGTCGATCGACGCCTGGATGAAGCGCGCGGTCTCGAAGGCCAGCTCGGCCTTGGTGTCCGGCGGCAGGGTCTGGCGAATCTGCGGCAGCAGCTGGCGGATGCCGTCGACGATCACCAGCGGGTTGCCGCCGGGGGTGGCGAACAGCCCCAGGTGCACCGCCGACACGCCGTCCATGCTGGCGCTGGTCTCGGCCGAGGCGGCGCCGAGCTCGACGGTGCCGATGTCGCGGATGCGCACCAGGCCGTTGCCGTCGTTGCGGATCACCAGCTCGCGGAAATCGCCGACCGAGGTCAGGTCGGTGTCGACGCGGATATTGGCGATCACGTACTGGCCCTTCACCTTGCCGGGGGCGGCCTGGTAGTTGTTGCGCCGCACCGCCTCGGCCACATCGGCCGCGGTCAGGCCGCGGGCGGCCAGGCGCGCCGGGTCGATCCACAACCGCATGGACAGGGTCTGGCCGCCGAACACCTGGACCTTGGCCACGCCCTCGATGGTGCTCAACAAGGGTTCGACCACCCGGGTGAGGTAGTCGGTCATCGCCGGAATCGGCAGGCTCGGGCTGGCGAAGCCGATATAGGCCACCGCCGTCGACTCGCCGGCGGAGCGTTCGATCACCGGGTCATAGGCCCGCTCCGGCAGGCGATAGCGCACCTGGTTGACCTTGGCCATCACCTCGGTCAGCGCCTGGGTGGAGTCACGGTTGAGTTCCATGCGCACGGTCACCAGGCTGCGGCCCTGCACCGAGGACGACGACAGGTAGTCGATGCCCTCCACCGAGGACACCGCCTGGGCGATCGGCTGGGTGACGAAGCCCTGCATCAGCTCGGCGGGGGCGCCGGGGTATTCGGTGGTGACGGTGATGGTCGAGCTTTCCAGCAACGGGTACTGGCGGATCGGCAATTGCAGCAGCGACAGCAACCCCAGCAGCAGGATCAGGGTGCTGACCACCAGCGCCAGCACAGGCCGGCGCACGAACAGGTCGGTGAATGTCATGGCGGGTTCTCGCGCGAATCAGGCGCCGCTGGGCGGGGTCTGCAGGGTGTCTTCGGTGGCTTGCACGGCGGTGCCGTCGATCAGGCGCAACTGCCCGGAGACCACCACCTGGTCGTCCTCGCGCAGGCCCTGCTCGATCACTACCCGACCGCCCTGGCGCTCGCCAGTGCGCACCGAGACGCGTTGCACCACCAGGGCATCGGCGCCGGCATCGTGGCGGGCGACGAACACCGTGTCGCCATAGGCGGTATAGGCCACCGCGGTTTCCGGCACGCTGAGCACCTGGCCGACCTCGGGGCTGGCGACCTCGACGCTGGCGTACATGCCAGCGGCCAGGCGCGCGTCGGGGTTGGCCAGGGTCGCCTGGACCTGCACCGTGCGCGAACGCCCGATCAGCGGGTCGATGGCGCTGATGCGCGCGCTGAACACGGTGTCGGGGAAGGCATCGAGACGCACCTGCACCGGTTGGCCGGGGCGCAGGCGGGCGCTGAGCTGCTCCTCGAGGGAGAAGTTGACGTACAGGCTGCGGGTATCGATGAGGCTGACCACCGGATCGCCGACGTTCAGGTACTGGCCCTGGTTGACCCGGCGGATGCCCAGGCGCCCGTCGAACGGCGCGCGCACGGTCTTCTGGGCGATCACCGCCTCGGTGCGGGCCAGCTCGCCCTGGGCCATGTCGCGGGCGGCCAGGGCGTTGTCCAGCTGCTCCTGGGTGGCGGCGTTCTCGCGCAGCAGGTCCTTGACCCGGCGGTGGTTGGTGCGCGCGTTGTCCAGCTGGGCCTTCAGGCGCAGGCGCTCGGCCTGCTCCGGGGCATCGTTGAGGGTGATCAGCACATCGCCCTTGCGCACCTTTTGCCCGGAGCTGAAGTTGATCGCCGTGACCCGCCCGCCAATTTCGGCGGAGACCAGTACCTGGTGCACCGCCTCCAGCTCGCCGACCCCGGCGAAGGAGCGGTTTTCCGGGCCTTTGTGCACGCGGGCCAAGGCCACCTTGACCAACTGCCGCGGCGCCGCCGCCGTGGCCTGGGCTTGACCGGCATGCTGCCAGGCCAGGCCAGCGGCGCTGAGCAGGGCCAGCGCCAGGGCGCTGCCGAGTATCGCTTTGCTGTTCATTGCGCGCCCTCCCCTCAGGCCCAGTTCAGGTTGAACAGGCAGAACGCCAGGGTCGCCCACAGCACCAGCACCAGGTGGGTCAGTTGCAGGCCTTCCTGGCGGATCCAGTAGCCGAACCACAGGCCGCCGAGCAGCATGGCGAAGGTGAAGGCGAGCATGGCGGCGAGTGCCAGGTTCAGCCAGGCCCGGGCCATCAGCGGGTCCTGGGCGATGACCAGGCCGTAGCTGCCGACCCAGGCCGACAGGCTGGCGACGACCTGCAGCAGGACAATCACCAGCAGCGCGGCGCGGGCCAGGGCAGGCGACTGGCAGGCGCGGCGCAACAGGGGGAAGTCGATGGCGGGCGGTTGGCGCAGTGGCGCCATGGCCAGGGTGGCACCGATGGCGCCGACGGAGCTGGAAAACGCCTGCAGGTTGTTCAATACCGCGATGCTCAGCCACAGCGCCAGGCCCACGGCCTGGATGGCCTGGAACAGCCACAGGGAGGTGTGCAAATCCATATCAACGTCCGTATCGATGGCCTGGTTCGGGGTGCCCAGGCAATTACACAAGAAAACGCTTGGATATTAGAGGCAGCCTTGCCGATACACAAGCGCTGCTATTACGGGCGCGTGGGGTGGAAGGGGCGTTGATGTGGGTCAGGGTTGGAAAGGGTCAGGGCGGGCGGGTGTTCGACGCGGCCTGTTCTGCGCCCGGGAGATCGAGCGCCGCGCGGGCGGCGCTCGGTCTAATAGGCGCTACACCTCTGACGTCAAGCCCCCTGAACGGCGCGCAACCTTTGTCCCAACCGCCCCCCAAACACATTGATCAGCAAGCCGAGCATCACCAGCAGCGCGCCCCAGCCCTGCACCTCGGTCAGCCGCTCGCCCAGCAACAACGCCGACGAACTCAAGCCAATCACCGGCACCAGCAATGAAAACGGCGCCACCTTGCCCGCCGGGTGACGCGACAGCAGCGTGCTCCACAGGCTATAGCCCACCATGGTGGCGACAAAGGCCAGGTACGCCAGGGCCAGCACCGAACTCCAGCCAATATTGGCCAGCGCCTGGCCAATCCGCTCGGGCCCCTCCAGCCACCAGGACAGGGCCAGAAACGGCAACGGTGGAATCAACCCGCCCCAGATCACCAAGGCCACCAGGTCGACCTGGCCAAAGCGTCGGGTGATGATGTTGCCCATGCCCCACATGGCCCCCGCGCACAGCGTCAACAGCAAGGCAATCAACGGCACATGCCCGCTGTCCTCGCTGCCGATCACAGCAAGCCCTGCGGCCGCCACCAGCAGGCCCAGGACACTGGCCAGGCGCAGCCGCTCGCCGAGGAACAGCGCGGCAAAACCGAGGGTGAAGAAGGCCTGGGACTGCAGCACCAGCGACGCCAGCCCCGGCGGCATGCCGCTGTACATGGCCTGGAAGAGGAAGGCGAACTGCCCCAGCGAGATGCAGGCGCCGTAGGCGATCAGCCAGCGCCACGGCAGGTTCGGTCGGCGCACCAGGAACACCGCCGGAAAGGCCACCAACAAGAAGCGCAAGGCCCCCAGCAGCATCGGTGGCAGGCCATCGAGGCCGACCTTGATCACCACGAAATTGACGCCCCAGGCGATGATCACCACCAGGGCGATCAGCAGGTCCTTGAGTGGCATGGCACGCATTCCTTCTACCGGCTTGTTTTAGTCATATTTAGTTACAGCATAAGGTTATTCCGTCGTCCCGAACCAGCACAGTTAGGCGCCAGGCTTGCGCAACAGTGGGCTGTGTGATGCCGCTGGCGATAGCCTAAGGCTTCACTTGACCTGACTTGTATATACATGCTCATATCAGGTCACGGCCGTCCGCCTGTGTCCCGCCGACCGCCGCCGCCCTCACAAAAACAACGAAGCGGAGCCCTCCCCGATGTCCAGCAAACCTGTGATCGAGCGCCGCTCGATCGACTACATCCCGGAATCCGAACGCCATGGACGCGTGTACAGCCAGTTCACCCTGTGGCTGGGTGCCAACCTGCAGATCACCGCGATCGTCACCGGCGCCCTGGCCGTGGTGCTCGGCGGCGATGTGTTCTGGTCGCTGATCGGCCTGTTCATCGGGCAACTGGTCGGCGGCGCGGTGATGGCCCTGCATGCCGCCCAGGGGCCACGCCTGGGGCTGCCGCAGATGATCTCCAGCCGCGTGCAGTTCGGTGTGTATGGCGCCGCCATTCCCATGGCCCTGGTGTGCCTGATGTACCTGGGCTTCACCGCCACCGGCACGGTGCTTTCCGGCCAGGCCATCGGCCAGTTGCTGAGCATCAGCGACAGCGCCGGCATCCTGATCTTCGCCGGGGTGATCGTGCTGGCGACCCTGGCCGGCTACCGGGTGATCCACTGGATCGGCCGCCTGGCCAGCGTGCTGGGCATCATCGCCTTCGTCTACCTGTTCAGCCGCATCCTGCTGCTGGCCGACATCGGCCAGTTGCTCGACAACCGCCATTTCAGCTGGGCCAGCTTCCTGCTGGCGGTGTCGCTGGCCGCCTCCTGGCAGATCGCCTTCGGCCCCTACGTGGCCGACTACTCGCGCTACCTGCCGAGCCACACCTCGCCGCTCAAGACCTTTCTCGCCGCAGGCCTGGGTTCGGTGCTCGGCGCCCAGGCATCGATGATCCTCGGTGTGTTCGCCGCGGCGATCGCCGGCGGCCAGTTCTCCGGGCGCGAAGTGGCCTACATCGTCGGCCTTGGTGGCGCCGGCACCACGGCGGCGCTGCTGTACTTCAGCATTGCCTTCGGCAAGGTGACGATTTCCACCCTCAACAGCTACGGCAGCTTCATGTGCATCGCCACCATCATCAGCGGGTTCCGCGGCCACGTGCAGATCAGCCGGGTGCAGCGCCTGGTGTTCGTGCTCGGCATCGTCGGCGCGGCCACGCTGGTGGCGCTGCTGGGCCAGCACTCGTTCCTCAGCGCGTTCAAGTCGTTCATCCTGTTCCTGCTGACGTTCTTCGTGCCGTGGAGCGCGGTGAACCTGGTGGACTACTACTTCATCACCAAGGAACGCTATGACATCCCGGCGCTGGCCGACCCTGACGGGCGCTATGGGCGCTGGAACTGGCCGGGTATTGGCGTGTACACCTTTGGCGTGCTGGTGCAGATGCCGTTCATCGATACCAAGCTGTACACCGGGCCGCTGGTTGCGCACCTGGGCGGGGTGGATGTGTCCTGGCTGATCGGGTTGGTGGTGCCGAGCGTGCTGTATTACTGCGTGGCACGCGGACGCGCGGCCCAGGCACCGGCGCGCATCGTGCTGCCGGAAGGAAACTGAGGCAGGGGGATCGCGACTACCTGGCGTGGTGTTTTATGAAACACCACGCCAGGGTTCGTCGAAAACGCCGGCGCGCGCTCTTCTGCTCGCTCCGACCCGAATCCTCCTGGGCTGCGCAGAAAACATTCATTTGAATACTTTTTAAGCCCTGAAAATATTTTTCCAAATGTATCGCCTTTACACTTGCTTTACATTTGCGAACCATTACCATTCGCGACCTCACAACAACAAATGAGTCGCATTCCATGGCAAAAAAGTCTGTTGCCCCGGCATCCCTGTCGATGCTGGGCCTGCTGGTGGTGCCTGCCGTCCATGCTGAAAGCCAAGCCCCGCTCGCCCTCCCCGCGACCTCGGTGACCAGCGCCTACGAACAGCAAAGCTACAAGGCCAGCGAGAGCAAGAGCGCACTGAAGATCGACGCGCCGCTGCGCGATATCCCGCAGACCGTCAACGTGGTGCCCGAAAGCGTGATCAAGGATCAGGGCGCCCAATCCATGGAAGAGGTACTCAAGAACGTGCCCGGCGTCGGCCTGTCCAACGGCGACGGCCAACGCGACCAGGTGACCATCCGCGGCTTCAGCGCCATTGGCGACATGTACGTCGATGGCATCCGCGACGACGCCCTGTACTTTCGCGACCTGTCCAACGTCGAGCGGGTCGAGGTGATCAAGGGCCCGGCCGCCGTCCTCTATGGCCGGGGCTCGTCGGGCGGGCTGATCAACAGCATCAGCAAGAAACCGGGCTTCGCGCCCAAGCAGGAGGTGGGCATGACCTTCGACACCGAGGGCAAGCGCCGCACCCAGTTCGACAGCGGCTGGGCCGACCCGCAAGGCAACCACGCCTACCGTGTCACCGGCGCCTTCGAAGACAGCGACACCTTCCGCGACGACGGCTACATCGACCGCAAGGCCATCGCCCCGTCGGCTTACTTCAAGCTGTCCGACGACCTGGAACTGAACCTCGGCGCCACCTACCTGTACGACAAGCGCCTGATCGACTTCGGCATCCCGGCCCTGGGCAACCGCCCGGTGGACGTCAGCCGCGACAAACGCTTCGGCTCGGGCAACGCCTCCCAGGACTACGCCCGCAGCGAGGTGTTCTCGTTCACCGCCAGCCTCGACTACCGCATCAACGACGATTTCACCCTGAGCAACACCAGCCGCTACTACCGCTACGACCTGGACCGCAACAACACCCTGGCCGACAGCAGCCCGACCCGCTTCGTCACCGCGGCCAACGGCGAGCTGCTGGTCAAGCTCAACCGTGGCAACGTCGCGCGCGACGAGTCCGGGGTGTTCAACCAGACCGAGCTCAAGCAGCGCGCGGAACTGGCCGGCATGCAGCACAACCTGCTGTACGGCGTGGAGGTCGGCTTCCAGGACAAGTACCAGCGCGTCTACAGCCAGAACAACGTGGCCCGCGTGCCGGTCTACCGCGACGCCCTGGTGGCGGTGCCGGAGCATGCCGCCAGCCTGTCGTCCAATGGCAGCAACTACCAGCAGACCAGCGGTTTCTACGTGCAGGACCTGATCGAGTTGAGCCCGCAATGGAAGGCCTTGCTGGGGGTGCGCTACGACATCTTCGGCCAGCAATACAACGACGCGCGGGTGCAGAACGTCGATCTCGACCGCACCGACAAGACCTGGAGCCCGCGCGTGGGCCTGGTCTACCAACCGGACCAGGTGCAGTCGTACTACGTGTCGGTCAGCCGCAGCTACCAGCCGTCGGGCGAGGTATTCGCCGTGTCGCCGACAAACGCCGGCCTGGAGCCCGAGGAAACCACCAACTACGAGGTGGGCGCCAAGTGGGACCTGCTCGACAGCCGCCTGGCCTTGACCGCCGCGGTGTTCCGCCTGGAACGCACCAACATGAAGACCGCCGACCCGGCCAACCCCAACCTCACGGTGCTGGCCGGCGAGCAGCGCACCGACGGTTTCGAGGCCACCCTCAGCGGGCAGTTGAGCGACAAGTGGCAGATCTATGCCGGCTATGCCTTCCTCGACGCCGAGATCACCAAGTCCAACAGCAAGACCAACGGCGTGGCCAACGAGGGCCAGGTACCGACCCTGACACCGCGCAACAGCGCCAACGTCTGGCTGGTGCGCACCCTCACCCCTGAATGGCGCGTGGCCGCGGGCGCCAACTATGTGGACGCGCGCTACACCGCGCTGGACAACCAGGTGGTGATGCCCGGCTACACCACGTTCGATGCCGCGTTGCTGTACGGCGTGGAGCACTGGGACGCGGCGTTGCGCCTGAAGAACGCCTTCGATCGCGACTACTATGCCTCGGCCCATGGCTCGGTGGATTTGATCACCCCCGGCGCCCCGCGGACCCTCGAGGCCAGCGTGAACTACCGGTTCTAAGCCACTGCGCAGCATGGCACCGGCTGCGCCGGTGTTCGCCGGCAAGGCCGGCTCCTACCGCGACCGCGCCGTCCCGCGGCCTGTAGGCGCCAGCCTTGCTGGCGAAGCAGGCACCGCGGGACATCGCGCTGACGCTTTCACGCCCAGCTCGATAGTCACTATCAAGCACAGCAATTTCTCATGCTTGGTCCTGGGCACTAACCTGGGTTCATCGATTCGGCCCCTGAATCCCGAACCCCGGAAGCATCCCGATGAATACCAGCGCCCGCCTGATGCTTGCTGCCCTGACCGCACTCGGCATTGCCGTGCTCAGTGGCTGTGCCAACCACCCCGAACTGCGCCCCTACAGCGCCGAGGAAAGCCGCCAGCTGCAGCTTGAAGCCCTGCAGCGCCAGGGGTTGAGCCTGCAAGCGTATGAACAGCGTCGGCTGGCCTTGTTGCGCGCGGAGCAGCCACAAGAGGTGACAGACATCCCGGCGAATGCGCGCTCGACGCGCGGCTGAGCGCAACTGTCAAACCCCCACCCCCCGCCTACGCCCATCGATCCACACCAACATCACACTGGCATACAACGACACCAGCACGAACAACCCCAGCCGCACGGCAAACGCGCGATACACATCCTGCCCCGCCAGGCTGTCCTGCACCGACTGCCCGAGCAGAATCAACAAGGTCGTCAGGCAACTGACCCAGTACGCCGGGCTGTGCCGGGTCGCCACCAGCCGTTGCAGGCGCCGCGCCTGCCACAGCGCAGCCAGCAGCACCCAGAGAAACAGCATCCACAGGTGCACGAACAGGCTCAATGCCCCCCACAGCAGCATCGCCAGGACCCCGGCCAGCAGCGTCGAGCCCACCAGTTCGCGGGCCGCCTGCCGCGCCTCGGTGCCATCGGCCTGCTGCCCCAGGCTCACCGCCTTCATGATCAGCGGCATGAAGCGATCCGGCGCCACCAGCGCCAGCAGGAACGCCGGCATCACGATCAAGGTGGCGCGCAAGGCAATCCAACCGGCGTCCGCCACCACGCTGGGCGCCTGGGCGGGCGCGGGGGCATGCGCAGGTTCCGGGCACAGCCCGTGGGCCACGGCGGTGCACAGCACCGCCAGCAACATGCCCTTGGCCATGGCCTCGACCACCGACAACGCCAACTCGAAATCGCGGGTGCCTGCGCCAGCAACCAAGGTCAGGCCAATCACCAGCAGGTTGGCCAGCAAACCGTTGCCACCGCGCTGGGCATAGCGAAACACCCAGAACAGCCCCAACGCCACCAGCAGCACACCGGTCAGCGGCGCATGGCGCAGCAGCGGGATCAGCAGCAGGCCACTGCCGCAGCTCAACAGCACCAGCACCGCCAGCACCGGCGCCAGGCGCAACGGCAAGGCCGCCGTGCGCATGGCCAGCAACAGCACGCACAGCACCGGCGCCAGGATCGGTACCGGCAAGCCGATGCCGAAGCTCGCCGCCAGGCTCAGCGCCGCGCCCCAGGCCAAGCGCCAGGCCCGCCGCCGGCGCAGCTCAATAGGCATAAGACAGCCAGCTCATCACGGCCATGAACAACCGCCCCAGCAGGTTCAGCGGGTTGCCCTGCCCCGGCAGCGCCATCACCTCGGCCTGGCCCCCGACCCGCAACTGCGAGGCCTCCAGCGCCTGGTCCGGGTCGAGTTCGACGATCACCGGGAAGCGCTGCGCCGAGCGCAGCCACTCCCGACTGTTCTGCACCGTTGGCAGTTGCCCTGGCGGCGGCGCCTGGCCGGTGCTGACAGCCTGGCCGATGCTGCGGATGCGTCCGCGCCACACCTCTCCAGGCAGGCCGTCGAGCACCACCAGCACCGGCGTGCCGCTGCGCAGGCGGCCGAGGTTGTTTTCGGTCATGTCGGCACTGATCCACAGGTCATGGGTGGCAACCAGGGTCAGCACCGGGCTGCCGGCACCGACGTAGTGGCCGACATCCACCCGCAGGTCGGTGATGCGCCCGTCGGCATCGGCGCGCACCTGGGTCCGCGCCAGGTCCAGGCGGGCCTTCTCCAGGTTGGCCGCGGCGCTGCGCAGTTGGGCGTTGTCGTCGCTGCTGCCGCCCTCCTGCTCCTTGGCCCGCTCGACTTCGGCGCGGGCCGCGGCGACCTGGCTGCGCGCCTGCTCGTAGCTGGCCTGGGCACCTTCCAGGCGGCGCACCGACACCGTGCCTGGATCCTCCTGATACAACCGCCGCAGGCGCTCGGCATCCTGGCGGGCCTTGCGCGCATTGGCCTCGGCCGCCGCCAGCGCGGCCTGGGCCGAGTCGATACCGGCACTGTGGGCGCCCACCTGGCGCCGCGCCGCCTCGTAGTCGGCCTCGGCCCGGGCCAGGGCGATGCGGTACTGCGCCGGGTCCAGCTCGAACAGCAGCTCACCGCGCCGCACCGGCTGGTTGTTGCCCACCGCCACCCGTCGCACCTGCCCAGCCACCTCGGCGCTCACCGCCACCACATAGGCCTGCAGGCGCGCCTGCTGGGTATAGGGGGTGAAGCGGTCGGCCAGCAGGTACCAGAGCAGGCTCACGGCAATCACCAGGAGGATCCAGCGCATGCCCCGGTCGGGGGCTTGGGCTTGAGTCATTCGCGCTCACCTTGTTCATCGAGCAGCTCGCCCCAGTCGGTGCGTCGCTGCATCTGTTCCCGGGTTGGCCGGTCGATGGCCGCGGCCTGGCGCTGCCAGCCGCCGCCGAGGGCCTTGTACAAGGCCACCAGGCTGCTGACCGCGTTGCCACGGCTGACCAGGTAGCCGTCCTGTTGCTGCAACAGCAACTGCTGGGCATCGAGCACCCGCTGGAAATCGGCGAAGCCCTCGCGGTACTGCGCGCTGGCCAGCGCCAGCGAACGTTGCGCGGCCTGGGATGCCTGGTCGCGAATGGCCGCGCTCTGCAAGGCACGCACCAGGCCGCTGGCGGCGTCGTCGGCCTCGCGCGCGGCGTCGCGCACCTGCTGGTGGTACAGGGTCAGCAACTGCTGCAGGCGCGCGTCCTCGACCCGCACGGCGTTCTTGCGCCGGCCATGGTCGAACGGGTTCCACAGCAGCGCGGGCCCCGCGGCGATATCGAAGCTGTCGGGCAGCCGACTGGACGACACCAGGCTCCAGCCCAGGCTGCCGAGCAGGCTCAGTTGCGGGTACAGATCGGCCTCGGCCACCCCGACCAGCGCCGACTGCGCCGCCACCGCCTGCTCGGCGGCGCGGATGTCCGGGCGCCGGCGCAGCAGCTCGGCGGGCACCTCGCGCAGCACCGCGCGATCCGGCAGCGGCAGTTGCCCATGGCCTGCGGCCAGCTCCGGCAGCGCGCCGGGCGGGCGTCCGAGCAAGGCGCACAGTGTGTTGCGCAAGGTGTTGAGCTGGTTCTCGAACTCAGGGATGGTCGCCTCGGTGGCCAACAGCTGGGTGCGCGCCTGCTGCCAGTCGAGCTCGTCGTTCTCGCCGTGCCGGAACAGCCGCTCGGTGATCTGCAGGCTGCGCGCCTGGCGCCGGGCGTTGTCGCGGGCGATGTCCAGCCGCGCCTCGGCGGTACGCAGGCCGAAATAGGTGTCGGCCACCTGTGCGCGCAGCAGCACCAGGGCATCGGCATGGTTGGCCCGGGAGGCGAAATAGGCCGCGTCGGCCGCCTCGATGGCGCGGCTGAAGCGGCCCCAGAAGTCGATTTCCCAGGCAACCTCGAAGCCCAGGCTCGACTGCCAGAACACCGAGTCGCGGGCGCTCGGGCTAGCGGACTGGTCCTGCTTGAGATACAGGCTCTGGGCGCGCAATTGCTGCAACTGCGGGTAGCGCCCGGCCTGCACGATGGCCAGTTGCGCGCGCGCCTCGGCGATGCGTAACCCGGCCACCTGCAGGTCGCCGTTATGGGCATCGGCCTCGGCAATCAGCGCATCGAGGGTCGGGTCGGCGAACGACGCCCACCACTGGCGCAGGTCGACAGCGCCGCGGGCGGTGGCCTGGGCCAGCAGCGGGGTATGCCAGCCGGCCAGCCACGGGTCCTGCGGCGGGGTGAAATCCGGGCCGACCTGGGTGCAACCGGCAAGCATCGCCAACAGGCTCAGCGCCCCGCGGCGCGTCGATCCGCCCATGGCCGCGGCGGGCTCACGCCGCCGGCCCATCGGGGCGCTCGGGCACCTGCTGGTCGACCCACTGCCAGAACAGGTTGTAGGTCACCGCCAGGATCACCGGGCCGAGGAACAAGCCAATGACGCCCTTGGCCACCATGCCGCCGAGGGCGCCGATCAGCACCACCGGCATCGGCACATCCACCCCGCGCCCCAGCAACAGCGGCTTGAGCACGTTGTCGGCCAGGCCGGCGACGAAGGTATACACGGCAAACAGGATGGTCATGGCAGTGAAGCCCTCGGTGCTGAACACATAGGCGATCACCGGCAGGGTGACCAGGGTCGCCGGCGCCTGGGCGATGCCCAGCATGAGGACGACGATGGCCAGCATGCCCGCCCCCGGCACGCCCTTGAGCACGAAACCGACGCCGATCAGCAGCATCTGGATGAAAGCGATGCCGATCACCCCCTGGGCCACGGCGCGGATGGTCGCGGTGCACAGCTGGGCGATCGGCTTGCCGCGCGCCTCGCCCGACACACGCATGGCGATGCGCTGGGCCGCCCGCTGGCCCTGCTCGCCGAAGGCCATGATCACCCCGGACACCAGGACCGCGCCAATGAACAGCAAGAAGGCGCCGCCGGCACTGGCGGCGGCGCCCAGCACCACGCGCCCGGCGCCCTTGAGGTCGGGCAGGTAGTGGTTGAGCACCCCGCTCAGGCTCTGCGACGCGGCCAGCCACAGAGCATGCAGCTTCGCCCCGAGCAGCGGCCAGCCGGCCACCGCGTCCGGCGGTGGCGGCACGCGCCAGGCACCGCTCTTGAGCAACCCGACCAGGCTTTCCAGCGACTCGCCGATCGACGCCACCACCAGGTAGATCGGCACCAGCAGCACCACCAGCACCAGTACCACCAGCAGCGTCGCCGCATGCCCCTGGCGCAGGCGCGTCGTGCGCAGCAGGCGGCGCTGCAAGGGGTACAGGGTGACCGCCAGGATCACCGCCCAGAGCATCAGCTCGAGGAACGGCTGGAACACCTGGTAGGCGAAGATCACCAGCGCGGCCACCAGCCCCGCCTTGATCAATACATCGAGCAGCCCCCGCGACAGGACGCTGTCCAGCTTGAAACCCGACTGCATGCTCCACCTCCGCGATTGTGCAAACCCTACTGGCGGTCCCCCGCCGACGGCCCATCCTCGTCGGGCAGGCGCCCCTGGCGGTGCTGCGCCAGCAGCCCGGCGCGCTCCTGCTGCTGGTAACCCTGCAGCCAGGCCGCCGCCTGCGCCTCGCTGCGCCCCAGCACGATCAAGGCCCGCCGCGCCATTTCCAGGCTGGAGTGGAAGGTCTCGCGCACCGGGCTCACCCCTAGTTCGAGCAAGCGCAGCACATCGCGGTGGTCGCGGGCCGCGGCGATCACCGGCAGTTGCGGGTACAGCTGCGCCAGCACATCGACAGTCTTCTGGTTGGCCTGGGCGTCGTCGCCGGCGACGATCACCAGCGCGGCCTCGCCGACCTTGGCCGCACGCAACACCTCCGAGCGCGACGGATCGCCGTAGTACAGATCGGCGGCGCCACGCGCCAAGGTCCGTGGCGAGGCATCCAGGGCCACCAGGCGGATGCCCTCGGCCCGCAGCATGCGCGCGATGGCCCGCCCCAGGCGGCCCATGCCAGCGATGACCACCTGCGCCGCTTCCTCCACCTCGGGGATCTGCCCGGGCGCGGCCTGTGGCGCAGGGCGCAGTTGCCGGGCCAGGGCCATCATCACCAGCGGCACCACCGCCATCGACAGGGTGATGGCCAGCACCAGCAGGTCGTGCAGTTGCTGGGCCAGCACCTGGTGCTGCAACGCCAGCTTGAACACCACGAAGGCGAACTCGCCGCCAGAGGCCAGCACCACCGCCAGGCACAGTGCCTGGGCGCGGTCCAGGCCTGCAGCCAGGCGGCCCAGGCCGAACAGCAACGGCAGCTTGATGCCCACCAGCAGCAGGGTCAGCCCCAGCACCTGCAGCGGCATGCCCAGCAACAGGCGCAAGTCGACGGCCATGCCCACGCCGACGAAGAACAGCCCCAGCAACAGCCCTTTGAGCGGTTCGATCTGCGACTCCAGCTCGTGGCGGAACTCCGACTCGGCCATCAGCACCCCGGCGAGGAACGCACCCAGGGCCATCGACACACCGACATGCTCCATCACCCACGCCGTGCCCAATACCACCAGCAGCGCCGTGGCCGTGGACAGTTCAGGCAGGCCGCAGCCGACGGTCCAGCGGAACACCGGGCGCAGCAGGTAGCGGCCAGCGACGATCACCACGGCAAGCCCCAGCACCACTGCCAGCACCGGCCAGGCGCCCTCGTCCGCGGTGCTGACGCTGCCGCCGAGCAACGGCACCACGGCGATCAAGGGGATTGCGGCGATGTCCTGGAACAGCAAGATGGCCACCGCCAGGCGGCCATGGGCCTTGCCCAGTTCCTTGCGCTCGGCCAGCACCTGCAAGCCGAAGGCAGTGGACGACAACGCCAGGCCCAGGCCGAGCACAGTGGCGCTGGCCGGCGCCTGGTCGAACAGCAGCCAGGCCAGCCCCCCCAGCACCAGGGCGGTCAGGCCCACCTGCAGCGAACCGATGCCGAACAGCGCCCGGCGCAAGGTCCACAGCCTGCGCGGCGACAGTTCCAGGCCGATGACGAACAGCAGCATCACCACACCCATCTCCGACAGCCGCGCGACGTTGTCGGGGTTGTCGATCAGGCCCAGCAGCGCGGGGCCGATCAGGATGCCGGCGAACAGGTAGCCCGGCACCGCGCCCAGTTTCAGGCGCTGGGCCAGCGGCACCAGGACCACCACCGCCAGCAAAAATACCACCGTGGCCTGCAACAGGCTGCCGTCATGGGGCATAGCGTCTCCACGTCATCGGGTATTGCCGGGGGCGCGTTGCGCCCGTTTTCGCGGCCCAAGGCTGCGCCTCTACTCGGTGCCGAGCGCCACCGCCTGCCAGCTGCTGTCCGGGTCGAAGCGCTGCATCGCCCGGGCCGCCTGCTCGCCGTCGGGGCCGAGGTCCTTTTCGAACACCTGCCCTTCGTGGCTGATCATGAAGCTCATCACCCCGCTGTCGGCGTAACGCGCAGGCCAGGCGACCAGGGCGAAACCACGCACCATGCGCGCGCCGATCAGGTAGTCGTAGGCGCCACCGGGCGCCGAAGGGCCCTGGGCGTCGAGGATGCGAAAGTGATAGCCGTACCAGTCGTCACCGCCCTTCTCCTCGCCGAACAACGGGCCCAGCGGGCTGATCTGGCCATCGCGCTCATCGGCCCAGTACAGGCCGTCATGCTCGCCGGGGGTGCTGAAGATTCGCCGGGCATACTCCAGGGCGCCATTGCCGTTGCGATCCTGGCTGGCGTACTCCATTTGCGCGTCGTGGTAGGCGAGCAGCGACTGCAGCACCGCCAGCTCGTTGCTGCCGATGCGCCGGGCGCGGATCTCGGCGCTGCCGGCCTTGAGGTCGAAATGCCAACCGTTGGTGCCCTGGCTCAGGGGAATGGGCAGCGTCCACCGCTCGTGGCCCACCGCCAGCAGCGCGCGATGCTCACCGCTCAGTTGCAGGCGATGCTGTTCGCGGTACTGCGCCAGGAAGCTATCGACATCGCGGCGCTGCACGCCGCCTCGGGGGATATAGGTGCGCCAGTCATCGCCCAGCAACTGGCTGAAGCGCGCCTCGTCGGGCGGCTCGGTGGCCAGCGCGGCGACGAAGGCCTCGACCGCCTGGCCGGGGCTGGCGAACATTTCCTGCGCCGGCAACAGGCTTGGCCAGGCCAGGCCTGCCGCCAGCAACCAGACGATCGGTAGGTGGTTGTTCATCGACGGCCTCCTCCCCGTTGGCGCATGCCCGCCCCTGACGGCCGCGACACCGGCTGCCCCATCGCCCGTGAGGGCGTGGCGCGCTGGGCGAAGGCCTGGCTGCTGCGGCCACGGTTGGCCTGGGCGCGGCTGCCGGCCGGCGCACGCACGCCCGCGAAGGCATTGTTGCGCGCCCGCCCGGCATTCTGGCGTTGCTGGGCCAGCGGCTGGCGAGCCTGGCCATCGCGCGGCCCCCGTTGGCCCGGCCGCTGCGCCGCCCTTGGGTTGTCGCGCTCGGCCTGGGCCTGGCGCACCCGGTCGCGGGCCTGCAGGTTGCTGGTGGCGGGCCGTTCGAGGCCATGCCGGTCCATGGAGTCCAGGGCCTGCTGCCGGGCCCGGGCGCGCTGGGCATCGTCGCCACGATAGGCCGCGCGCTGGCGCGCTCCGTCGAGCTGGCGGCCGTACTGCGCGCGGCTGCGGGCATCGCGATAGGGCACGCCGTCGCGGTGCACGGCGTTGTGCTGCCATTTGTTCTGGGTGTTGCCGATGCGGTTGTTGGCGTTGATGTTGTTGTAGCGGTTGACGTCGATGTCGATGTCGTTGTCATGCCAGTCGCAGTTGCCCCACAGCGATCCGATGATCGCCACCCCCGTGCCGAACGCCAGCCCGGCCAACAGCGCCGACCCCGGGTAATAGGCCGGCGGCGGCGGATAGTAGGCCGGTGGCGAGGCCGGATAGGACCAGGTGCCGTAAACCGTGGTCGGGTTATAGGCCGGGACGTAGACCGTCTGCGGGTCGGCGGGCTGGATGATGATGGTCGAGTTGCTGGCCGCCGGCGGTGGCTGGGTGGTGGCCGGTGGCGGCGCCTGCACGGTGACGTTCTGGTACTGGTTGCTTTGCAGGTTGCCGGCGACCTGGGCCTTGTGGCGCAGGCGCTGCACCGCGTTCATCAGGTCGTCCGGCTGGGCCAGGAAGGCATCGCCCAGGCGCTGTACCCAGACCGGGTCCTGGGCGAGCAGGGCCAGCACCTGGGGAAACGCCACCAGCGCCTGCACGCTGGGGTCCCAGGGTTGCCCGGCGACCTGCTTGACCGCGGCGTCGCCCTTGGCGTCGGGGTTGGCCTTGGACCATTTGGCCGCCTCGGCGACCTCGCCTGGGTAGGTGCTGGCCATCAGCACCTGGGCCAGCAAGGGGTCGGGATAGAGCGCGACGGGCGCGGCCATCTGGTCGAGTTGCGCCTGGTCGAACACGCGCTCCTCGGTGCTGGCCGCCTCGGGGCCGGGCGGCCCTGGGTCTGGGGTTTGCGCCAGCACGGGCGCTCCCTGCAGAAACAGCATCACTGCCAGAACGCATGAGAGTCGCGTGCGCATGCGCACCTCCCGATAGAGTCGTACCGCGCGATGAGGGTTTAGCCTGGGAGGTGAACGCTGGACAGCGAGCGACGGATTTCAGCCTCGGTGCTGAGGCTCAAGGGTAGCAGAGGGTTGCCGCGGTGTTGGCGTTCAGAGGTGCCCGCCGTTAGCCATGCAGCGCCTCTTCGGGCAAACACCCCGCCACCTAAAACCTCCCCCTACAAATGCTCACACAGAAAATCTATGAACAACCGGGTCCTGTACGGCACATGGCTACTGTTCGGGTACACCACGCTGACCGGCTGCGCCGGCAGGCTGTAGCCCGGCAACACCCGCTGCAACCGGCCACAGTCCAGGTCCTGCTCGACCAACCAGGCCGGCAACACCGCCACCCCTAGCGAAGCACAGGCCAGCGCGCGGATCGCATGGGACACATTGGCCTGGTGCGCCGCCCGCCCACTGACACTCACCGGCCCCGCCGCCGAGTGCAAGGTCCAACGGCTAGGGCTGGGCAAGTTGCTGTTGGCGATCCACGGCACGTTCGCCAAATCCGCGGGCCGCTCGATGGCATGCCGGGCCAGGAACCCCGGCGAGGCCACCAGCAGGATGTCGTACTCGGCCAGCTGTCGGCTGCGCAGGTTCGAATCGACCAGGGTACCGAGGCGCACCACCAGGTCGAGCCGCTCGGCCACCAGGTCGCTCAGCGCCGAGTCGATGACATAGCTGATCGACAGCGCCGGATAACGCGCGGCGAACAGTGGGATCAACGGCAGGATGAAGCGCTCGCCATACTCGCCGGTGGTGCTGATGCGCAGCCTGCCCGACACCGCGTTATGCCGCTGCAGCACGCTGTCGAAGGCACCCTCGACGTCAGCAACGATCGCCTTGAAATCATCATGGAACCCTTGCCCGATTTCGGTTGGCGCGACCGTCCGCGTGGTGCGCAGCAGCAACGTCACCCCCAGTGCCTGCTCCAGTGCCTTGACGTGCTGGCTGGCCATGGCCTTGCTGATTCCGAGAAAATCCGCCGCCTTGGTGAACGAGCCGAAATCGACCACCGCCAAAAAGGTCTGCACCCGGTTGAACTGGGTGTGGAGGGCCGTGCGCAGCATTGTTCAGTTCCATCAAACAGAGTTTCAAGGGTAGCGACATCGACAGGGGGCAGTCCATGCAGCTAGTGTGGTTTTTCACAAATAACGCGCCGATTATGGGTCGTATTTGCAAAACACCACACCAGGCTGCGCGCAACAAAACAGCCCCGCAACCAAGACTGCCTATGACTTATCGCTACCGCGTCGCAACGGTGTTCCTGCTCGGTTTCTTCATCGATTGCATCAACATTTTCATGCCCACCGTGGCCCTGCCCACCGTCACTGACGCATTCGCCGTGGGCAGCGCCGCCAGCGCCTGGGTCGGCAACGCCTATATGCTCGGGCTGACCCTGGTCATCCCGCTGAGCACTTGGCTGGCGGGGCGCTGGGGCGCCCGCCGGGTGCTGGCGGTGTCGATGCTCGCCTTCGCCGTGAGCGCCTGGGGCTGCGGCCAGGCCGCAAGCTTTGCGGCGCTGGTCAGCTGGCGCTTGGCCCAGGGCATGGCCGGCGGGCTGTTGATCCCGGTGGGCCAGGCGCTGACCTTCGACCTGTTCCAGGGCCCGGAGCGTGCCCGTGTCTCCACCCTGGTGATGGCCGTGGCCCTGCTGGCACCGGCACTGGCGCCCAGCCTGGGCGGGTTGATCGTCGATCGCTACAGCTGGCCCTGGGTCTTCCACGCCAACCTGCCCCTCGCCCTGCTGACCGCCCTGCTGGCCTGGGCCTGGATTGCCAAGACGCCGGGCAACCTGCAACCACGCCCGGATTTCAAAGGCTTGCTGCTGGTCAGTGGCGCCCTCGCCTGCCTGCTGCTGGGGCTGTCGTTGTACGGTGCCGACCACGGTCCCCTGGTGTCCCTGGCGAGCCTGGTCGCAGGCGTGGCCTGCGCCCTGCGCTACCACCGCCACTACCGACGTGCCGGCCAGGGCGTCATCGAGCTGGCACTGCTCGGCAGCGTTCGCCTGCGCGTGTCGATGCTGGTCTATCACGCCATCCCCGGGGTGTTCACCGGGGTCAATTTGCTGAACATCTTCTACTTGCAACAGGTGCTGCACCTGAGTGCCCAGGCCAGCGGCCTGTACCTGGTCGTCTATGCGGCAGGCGCGTGCATCGCCATGCTGGCGGCCGGCCGCCTGTACAACCGCGTCGGCGCCTGCCGTCTGCTGCTGCTCGGCATGGGCCTGCACAGCCTGGGCATCGCCCTGCTGGTGCTGGTCGACAGCCCGATGCACAGCCCCCTGCTGATCGCCGCCTACGGCCTGATGGGGGTCGGCGGCGGCATGGGCGCCAATGCCGCGCAAACCACCGCGCTGCTGGACTTCAGCGGCGAGCGCATGCAACAGGCCAGCGTGCTGTGGAATGTCAACCGCCAGATGGCGTTCAGCCTCGGCGCCACCTGGCTGCTGATGCTCTTCAACCTGTGGCCCGCAGGCACTGATGTGCTGCGCGCCTATCACCTGACCTTCGCCCTGGCGGCGGTGCTGGGGCTGCTCCCTGCCCTGTGCCTGCGCGCCCTTGCCCTGGAGCACCCTCGCCATGCCCGATAACACCATTGCCCGCGCCGAGCGCAGCATTCATCACGTCCATGAGCTGATCCACCTGATGTTCACCCGCCCGCCTGGGCAAACCCAGGCCGTGCTGGGCGGGTTGATGGCAGTGTTCGCCGAGGATTTCAGCATGGTCGGTACGGCGGGCAAGGTACTGGAGCGCCAGCAGGTCGAGCAGTTGTTCAGGACGGCAGCCGGCACCCGGGAGGGGCTTGCGATCAGCGTCGAGCAGGTGCGCGTGGTGTGGCAGGCCGGGGCGCATCTGGCGCTGCGCTACCAGGAGACCCATCGCTGCAATGGGCAGCAGACCCGGCGCTGGTCGCTGGCCATCGTCGAATGCACGGCCACCGGGGTGATCTGGCACTGCCTGCATGAAACGCCACAGGCCGAGCCCACGGCTGCCACGACAGCCGGGCACGACGGTATACTCGCCGGCCCTTGAACCTGGCCCGGGAACCCGCCATGCACCAAGTCCTGCTCATCGTCGACGTGCAGTCCACCTTCAGCCCCTCCGAGAAGCTGGTCGATGGCATCCGCGTCCTCTCGGCCCACATCCCCACCCTCGCCTCGATCGAGCTGCATGACGAGCAGGTCACCCCGTTCCAGCGCCAGCTCGGCTGGCACCCGGCCCGCGAGGACGTGGCCCTGGTCGAGGCCGACAAGGTGTTCGTCAAGCACGGCTACGGCCAAAGCGCCGAGACCCTCGCCTATATCAAGGGCCTGGGCGTCGAGCGCGTGCTGGTGTGCGGGCTGCAGACCGAAACCTGCGTGCTGGCCGCAGGCTTCGCCCTGTTCGACGCCGGCCTGTGCCCGACCCTGGTCACCGACCTGACCATGGGTTCGTCGCTGGACCGCTCCGGCCAGCTGGGCATCGACCTGTGGAAGCACCACTTCGGCAAGGTCACCACTGCCGCCGAGGTCCTGGCCGAGCTCAAGGGCTGACCTGGTAACCCCGCCCCTGCAAGCAGCCGCTGTAGGCGCTGGCCTGGGCCTCGTCCTGGCCGCGCCGGTCTTGCCGGCGCTCCTGGCGCTGGCGCATGCCACCGACCGCGGCGCCGGCCGCCGCCACCTCGCCGGCGCGGTTCTGCCGGTACTGCTGCTTGGCATCGTCGCTGGCCCGGTCATAGACCGCCTCGTGCTGGTTGCCCCGCACCTGGGCGCCGGCCGCGCCCGCTACCGCCCCGGCCGCGGCGCCCTTGACCCGGCCACCGACATGCGGGTCGCTGCTGCTCGAACTGCTGGCGAGGCTGTTGCAATCGGCCATGTCCTGCTGCAACTGCTGGCTGCTCTGGCCCTTGAGCGGGGTGACGGTCTGCGCCAGCACCGGCGTGGCCAGCACCAGCAACAGCAATGAACCCCGTGTGAACGTGCCCATGATCCACCTCCATCGGCTGAATGCCCCGCCTCACAGCATAGATGCGCCAGGCGCACGCAGCACCCGGGCCGCCTGCCGCTCAGCCATGCTAAGCTGCGCCGCCATCCGCCCCTGGCGGGCCCCGTTGCGAGATCGTCGAGGAACCCATGACCCCCAAGCGCGTGCTGATCGTCGAGGATGACGCCGATGGCGCCAGCATTCTCGAGGCCTACCTGAAGAAGGACGGTTTCGAGGTGGACATCGCCGAGGATGGCGCCCGTGGCCTGGCGCTGTTCCGCCAGCGCCCGCCGGCGCTGGTGCTGCTGGACATGATGCTGCCGAAGCTCTCCGGCCCCGAGTTGCTCAGCGAGATCCGCCGCGGCGCCGACACCCCGGTGATCATGGTCAGCGCCATCGGCGACGAGCCGGACAAGATCGGCGCCCTGCGCTACGGCGCCGACGACTATGTGGTCAAGCCGTGCAACCCCAAGGAAGTGGTGGCCCGGGTGCACGCGGTGCTGCGCCGCTACGCAGGGCACAGCGCCAGCCCCCAGCGCCTGGAGTGCCTGGGCGTGTGGGTCGATGCCGAGCGCTGCGCCGCCGGGGTGCGCGGCGGCGACGGTGCAGACCAGCCGCTCGACCTGACTCGCTCGGAGCTGCTGTTGCTCGCCACCCTGCTGCGCAGCCCAGCCAGGGCATTCAGCCGCGAAGCCCTGCTCGAGGCGTGCATGCCCGAGAGCGATGCCCTGGTGCGCATCATCGACACCCACGTGCACAACCTGCGGCGCAAGCTCGAGGCCGCCGGCATCGACGGCGTGCTGGTCACCGTGCGCTCGGTCGGCTACCGGTTCCGCTGAGCGCCATGCGCAAGACACCCTTGTGGCTGTGGGTCGGCCTGCGAATGACCCTGCTGGCGGTTGGCGCGGTGATCACCATCACCGTCTGCATGTACCTGTACTTCTGGGTCAGCGACTACCAGGTGCTGCAGACCATGACCGCCGAGGACCAGGCCGCGCTGGCCGCGGGCATGGCCGATGTCGCCCACCACGAACCGCGGCTGTGGCAGTTGCTGCAGACCTACTACGACATCCGCGAGTTCCTGCCGGGCCCGGGCGATCTTACCGACTGGCTGGTGCTCTATGGCTTTCTCATCGCGATCATCCCGGTCACCCTGATCGTCGGCCTTTACCTGTCACGCCCGTTGTCCCGCCAGTTCCACCAGATCACCGAGGCCGCGCGACGGGTCGCCGAAGGCGACCTGACCCCACGGGTCAGCCAGCACCCACGCCAGCCCAAGGAAATGCAACGCCTGTGCAGCGACTTCAACAAGCTGGTCGAACGCCTGGCGCTGTACGAGAACGAGGTGGCCGAGTCCAGCTCGAACCTGGCCCATGAACTGCGCACCCCGCTCAACGCCGCCCTGGGCCGGGTGCAAGGCATGCTCGACGAGGTGTTCGCGCTGTGCCCCGAGCAACTGCGCCTGGTCCAGGGCCAGCTGTACAACCTCAACACCCTGGTCGGCGACCTGCATTTGCTGTCGCTGGCCCATGCCGGGCAGCTGCCGCTGCACCTGAGCCTGTTTGCCCCGGCCCCCCTGGTCGAAGAGCGCCTGGCCTGGTTCGCGCCGCAGTTCGAGGCAGCTGGCATGCAGGTGCGCGCCAGCCTCGACGAGCCGCTGGCGATCGAGGCGGACCGCGCGCGGCTCGGCCAGTTGATCAACATCCTGATCGAGAACGCCATCAAGTACGCCTCCGATGGCCGCGAGTTGAGCGTGGCCGTGCGCCAGGCCGACGGCGCGCTGCACCTGGAGTTCCTCGATCGTGGCCAGGCGGTGGAGCACAAGGACCTGGGCAACATGTTCGTGCGCTTCTGGCGCGCCGAGCAGTCACGGGCCCGGGTCAGTGGGGGTGGCGGCCTGGGCTTGTCGATTGCCCAGGCGATCTGCGAGGCCCATGGCGGGCGTATCAGCGCCCAGCGCCGCGCCGAGGGCGGGCTGGCGGTACGGGTGAGCTTGCCGCTGCGTAGCGAATGAGGTGGCAGCCTCCACGCGGTCAAAACCCTCACCCCCAAGCCCCCCCAAAAAGGCAATACAGCTTTTTTTCGCTCCATTTCCCCACGCCCCCCTTCCGTTACGCGGCAAAACGCAGGAGAGTAACCGGGTGTTCCCGCAAAGAAACGGAGATTCGCCTTGACTACCGATCGCCTGAGCCTGCTCCAGTTCGAGCACCTCAGCCTGAAACCCGCCGCCGCCAGCCAGTTCGCCCTCTCGTTGAAGGCACTTGAACAGTTGCCACTCCCCGAACGCTACGCCTACCGCGCCGCCCACTACCTGGGCGACATGGCCGACGCGGAAAACCGCCAGCAGCTGGCTGAGGCCAAGGCGCAAAGCATCGGCTTCAGCCAAGGCCTGCTGACGGCCGCGGTCATCGAGAACACGCTGGCGAAAAAGCTGGACAAGGTCTTCGACGACGCCTTCACCCGCGCCCAGGCGCAGTTGCCGCACTAACGGCATTCGCACGAAGGGCCGCAAAAGCGGCCCCTCGTGGTTGGCGCACACGCCTGTGGTTACAGCCCTGCCGCCTTCGCCCGCGCGGCATGCAGTTTCTTGTAGCTCTGCACCAGGCGCAGGTGACGGTCCAGCCCTTCGAGCTTCATGCTGGTCGGGGTCAGGCCATGGAAGCGCACGCTGCCGTCCACCGAGCCGAGCACCGCGTCCATCCGCTCGTTGCCGAACATGCGACGCAAATTCACCTCGTAGTCGACCATCTCCAGCTCATCGTCCAGCACCACTTCCAGCACCACGTTCAGCGCCTGGTAGAACAACCCACGCTCGACGGTGTTGTCGTTGAACTGCAGGAACATCTCCACCAGCTCCTTGGCCTCGTCGAAGCGCTGCAATGCCAGGTGCACCAGCAGCTTCAGCTCGAGGATGGTCAACTGGCCCCACACCGTGTTGTCGTCGAATTCGACGCCGATCAGCGTGGTGATGGTGGTGTAGTCGTCCACCTCGGCGTTGTCCAGGCGCTTGAGCAGCAGCTTCAGCGAGCGGTTGTCGAGGCTGTGCAGGTTGAGGATGTCGGCACGAAAACCCAGGGCGCGGTTGGTGTTGTCCCAGATCAGGTCTTCGACCGGGTAGATCTCCGAGTAGCCCGGCACCAGGATGCGGCAGGCGGTGGCACCGAGGTCGTCGTAGACCGCCATGTACACCTCCTTGCCCAGCGTCTCGAGGATGCCGAACAAGGTCTGGGCCTCCTGCGCGTTGGAGTCCTCGCCGTGGCCGGAGAAGTCCCACTCGACAAACTCGAAATCGGCCTTGGCGCTGAAGAAGCGCCACGACACCACGCCGCTGGAGTCGATGAAGTGCTCGACGAAGTTGTTCGGCTCGGTCAGCGCGTGGCTTTCGAAGGTCGGCTGCGGCAGGTCGTTCAGGCCCTCGAAGCTGCGGCCCTGGAGCAGCTCGGTGAGGCTGCGCTCCAGCGCCACCTCGAAGCTTGGGTGGGCGCCGAACGAGGCGAACACGCCGCCAGTGCGCGGGTTCATCAAGGTCACGCACATCACCGGGAACTCACCGCCCAGCGAGGCGTCCTTGACCAGCACCGGGAAGCCCTGCTCCTCCAGCCCCTGGATGCCGGCGACGATGCCTGGGTACTTGGCCAGCACCGCCTGCGGCACGTCCGGCAGGCACAGCTCGCCTTCGAGGATCTCGCGCTTGACCGCCCGTTCGAAGATCTCCGACAGGCACTGCACCTGGGCCTCGGGCAAGGTGTTGCCGGCGCTCATGCCATTGCTCAGGTAGAGGTTCTCGATCAGGTTGGACGGGAAGTACACCGTCTGGCCGTCAGACTGGCGCACGAACGGCAGCGAGCAGATGCCCCGCTCCTTGTTGCCCGAGTTGGTGTCGTACAGGTGCGAACCACGCAGCTCACCGTCCGGGTTGAAGATTTCCAGGCAGTATTGGTCGAGGATCTCGGCCGGCAGCGCATCCTTGGGCCCAGGCTTGAACCACTGCTCGTTCGGGTAGTGCACGAACGGTGCGTTGGCGATCTCCTCGCCCCAGAACTGGTCGTTGTAGAAGAAGTTGCAGTTCAGTCGCTCGATGAACTCGCCCAGCGCCGAGGCCAGCGCCGCTTCCTTGGTGGCGCCCTTGCCGTTGGTGAAGCACATCGGCGACTGCGCGTCGCGCAGGTGCAGCGACCAGACGTTGGGCACGATGTTGCGCCACGAGGCGATCTCGATCTTCATCCCCAGGTTGGCCAGCAGCGCCGACAGGTTGGCGATGGTCTGCTCCAGCGGCAGGTCCTTGCCGGGGATGTAGGTGGCGCTGTCGGACACCGGCATCAGCAACCCCTGGGCGTCGGCGTCGAGGTTGGCGACCTGCTCGATGACGAACTCAGGGCCGGTCTGCACCACCTTCTTCACCGTGCAGCGGTCGATGGAGCGCAGGATGCCCTGGCGGTCCTTCTCGCTGATGTCCTCGGGCAGCTCGACCTGGATCTTGAAGATCTGCTTGTAGCGGTTCTCGGGGTCGACGATGTTGTTCTGCGACAGGCGGATATTGTCGGTGGGGATGTCGCGGGTCTGGCAGTACAGCTTGACGAAATACGCCGCGCACAGCGCCGACGAGGCCAGGAAGTAGTCGAACGGCCCCGGCGCCGAGCCGTCGCCCTTGTAGCGGATCGGCTGGTCGGCGATCACCGTGAAGTCGTCGAACTTGGCCTCCAGACGGAGGTTGTCGAGAAAATTGACCTTGATTTCCATGCGCGGGGTACCAGAAAGCGGGCGGGACGGATAAATGGCCGGCATTATCCGGGATTTTTGCCGGCAAGTGTTGCCGTCAGGCTATACGGCCAGCCAATCGCCTCAGCCAAGGGCTGGGTGACGGCGTTGCCTGGCGCCCAGCAGCAACAACAGGGCAAATGCCACGCTGCCCAGCAGCGGCCACCCCAGCAGGATCAGTTCAAACTGCTCGAGCCTGGGCAGCCAGCCCAGGAACACCAGATTTGCCGCAGTGCCGCAGGCCAGGCCAAGCCAGGCAGAACGTGCCCACGCCGGTGCTCGGGTACTGCGCAGAAAGTGTCGGTAAAGCCGACCTCCGGCCCTGAGGCCGAGCAAGCCCATGGCCACCACGACAACCGCGCCCAAACGGGCAAGGTGGTACGCCCAAGGATCATCGAGCCGCTCGAAGGACATGGCCGGGATGATGATCATGGCCGCCAGGCAGGCATAGCCTGCCAGCAGCATGACGGGGAGCACCACCACCAGCCCCAGGGCCCAAAGCAGCATTTTTCTCAGTAGCGAAGGGGTATCGTTCACTGCAACCGTCCTTGTCATCTGCACATCACCTGCGCCGCATCGTCATTGGCGGCCGGCGCACACTAGCAGAATCCGCCGGCAGGCACAGGTAGGAATGGGGCACTGCGGGCACCATGGATAGCACCACAGCCTTGCGCCCTACTCCGCGCGAAAGCTCCAGACGATCTCCACCACCCGCGACGCCAGCACCAGGTAGAGCACGCACAGCAGCACCTGCAGCACGCTGTGGTAAGGCAGCCTGGCCAGCCGGTGCAAGGTATCGCTGATATTGAGCAGCAACAGCAACGCCGAGACGATGATCAGGCCCCAGCCGGTGAGGCTCGAGGCCCACAGGCCGAGGAGGATCTGGTGGTTGCCATGGATGGCCTCGGTGCCGGCGGCGAACAGCAGGCCGCACACCAGCAGGTTCTTGAAATTGTCGAAGACCTTGGTGCTCAGGTCGGCGTCCAGCAAGTCCAGGTATTTGCGCCACAGTTTACGCATTTGCCGCTCTCCACGGGCAGCCGGTGTCTGCGCAAGTCTAGAAGCTATCGCGGTAGGCGCCTGGCTGGCTGCCACAGCAGGATTGATCGCGAAAATGCATCAATCCATGCAAAAACAACGATTATCCTCAGCCACGCTTTCACCCAGAATCTCCAGTTAAAAGCAGTTACAAGCACTTACAAATAAGTTCAAAAACGCTGGAGAACTCCATGCATCAGCCTGCGCCCCGTGGCCAGTCGAAGGCCGCCCAGGTCTTTCGGGTCACGTCCGGAAACTTCCTCGAACAGTTCGATTTCTTCCTGTTCGGCTTCTATGCCACTTATATTGCCGCCGCCTTCTTCCCTGCCAGCAACGAGTTCGCCGCGCTGATGATGACCTTCGCCGTATTCGGCGCAGGTTTCCTGATGCGCCCGCTGGGCGCCGTGCTGCTGGGCGCGTATATCGACAATATCGGCCGGCGCAAGGGCCTGATCGTCACCCTGGGGATCATGGCCAGCGGCACCCTGCTGATCGTGCTGGTGCCCGGCTATGCCAGCATCGGCCTGTGGGCCCCCGCGCTGGTGCTGCTCGGGCGCTTGCTGCAAGGTTTCTCCGCCGGGGCCGAACTCGGCGGCGTGTCGGTATACCTGGCCGAAATGGCCAGCCCCGGGCACAAGGGCTTCTACGCCAGCTGGCAGTCGGCCAGCCAGCAGGTGGCGATCGTCGTCGCCGCCGCCCTTGGCTTTGCCCTGAACCAATGGCTGGCGCCGGCACAGCTGGCGGACTGGGGTTGGCGCGTGCCGTTCGGCGTGGGCTGCATGATCATCCCGGTGATCTTCCTGCTGCGGCGCAACCTGGCCGAGACCGAGGAGTTCGCCGCGCGCCAGCATCGCCCGGACATGCAGGCCGTGCTGCGCACCCTGCTGGACAACGCCAGCGTGGTGCTGCTGGGCATGCTGATGGTGGCCATGACCACCACCGCCTTCTACATGATCACCGTGTACGCCCCGACCTTCGGCAAGACCGTGCTGCAACTGAGCACCCGCGATGCGCTGCTGGTGACCCTGCTGGTGGCGGTGTCGAACTTCTTCTGGTTGCCCATCGGCGGCACCCTGAGCGACCGTTTCGGACGCAAGCCGCTGCTGCTGGCCATGTCGCTGCTGACCCTGCTGACGGCCTACCCGGCCCTGGAATTCCTGGCTCAGGCGCCGAGCTTCGGGCACATGCTCGAAGTGCTGCTGTGGTTCTCCTGCCTCTATGGGCTGTACAACGGCGCGATGATCCCGGCGCTGACCGAAATCATGCCGGTGCAGGTGCGGGTGGCCGGTTTTTCCCTGGCCTACAGCCTGGCCACCGCGCTGTTTGGTGGCTTCACCCCGGCGATCTCGACCTGGCTGATTCACCTCAGCGGCGACAAGGCTGCGCCAGCCTACTGGATGATGGTCGCCGCCTGCTGCGCGTTCGCCGCCACGCTGGTGCTGTACCGCCGCCTGGCCGTCCGTGCTGCGACCGTGCCGGCCTGAGGAGCGACGATGAAGCCATTGCACAGGCTGCTGGCACTCGCCCTGGCCGTCAGCATGCCGGGTGGCGTCGCCCTGGCCGCCGACCTCAGGGTGATGACCTCGGGCGGCTTCACCGCCGCCTACCAGCGCCTCGGCCCGCAGTTCGCCGCCGCCAGCGACAACACCCTGAGCACCGTGCTCGGCCCGTCCATGGGCAAGGCGCCGCAGGCGATCCCCAATCGCCTGCAACGCGGCGAGCCCGCCGACGTGGTGATCATGGTCGGCTACGCCCTCGATGAACTGATCCGCCAGGGCAAGGTCGCCGCCGACTCGCGGGTGGAGCTGGCCGACTCACGCATCGGCCTGGTGGTGCGGGCCGGCGAACCCAAGCCAGACATCAGCACCACGGCCGCCTTGAAGAAGACCTTGCTGGCCGCCCGCTCGGTGGCCTACTCGGACAGCGCCAGCGGGGTGTATGTCGAGCGGCAGCTGTTCGAAAAGCTCGGCATCCAGGCGCAGCTGGCCCCGCGCGGCACGATGATCGAGCGCATCCCGGTGGCCTCGGTGGTCGCCAAGGGTGATTACCAGGTGGGCTTGCAGCAGGTGGCCGAACTGCTGCCGGTGCCCGGCGTGACCTTCGCCGGCAAGCTGCCCGAGGACGTGCAGTCGGTGACCCGCTTCGCCGCTGGCATCCCCACCGGCGCGCAGCACCCCGCCGAGGCGCGGCAACTGCTCGACTACCTGGCCTCGCCCCAGGTGCAAGGCACCGTGCAGGCCACCGGCCTGGATTCAGTGCCCCGCTAAAGTGCCCGGCAACTGCCGGATCAAGCGCTCGAACTCGAGCGCCGCGGGCGTCAAGGTGCGCCCGCGGCGCTTGAGCACGCCCATCTGCCGGGTCACCTGCGGCTCCACCAGGGCCACCTGGGCCAGGATCGGGTGTGCGCCGAGCGGCATGGCGATCGACGGCACGGCGGCAATCCCCACCCCCGCCTCGATCAGGCCCAGCAGGGTGGTGACATGCTGCGCCTCGCACAGGCTCTGTTTTTCCACCTGCATGCCCGCCAGGGCGCGGTCCAGCACCAGGCGGTTGCCCGAGGCCTTGCCCAGGGTGATGTAGTCGTGGCTGTAGGCCTCGGCCCAGGTGACCACCGCCTGCCGTGCCAGGGGGTGGTCCTGGCGGCAGGCGATGACATAGCGCTCCTCCAGCAGGGGGCTGAAGGCGATTTCCGGCGCCAGGTTGCCGGTGAAGCTCAGGCCGAAATCCGCCTCGCCCGAGGCCACCGCGGCGCTGACCTCGTTGGCCGAGGCGTCGAGCAGGCTGATCCGCACCTTGGGGTACTGGCCATGGAACGCGCGGATCGCGTGGGGCATGAAGTAGTAGGCCGCGGATGGCACGCAGGCGATGGTCAGGGTGCCGGTGCGCAGCGCGCCACCGTCGCCGACGCTGAGCAGGGCCAGGTCGAGGTCATCGAGCAGGCGTTCGACCTGGGGCAGGAAGGCCCGGCCGACGTTGGTCAGCGCGACCTTGCGCGTGGTGCGTTCGAGCAGCTTCACCCCCAGGGCGGTTTCGAGCTTGTCGATGCGCCGGCTCAGGGCCGACTGGGTGATGCGCACGGTATCGGCGGCGCGGCGGAAGCTGCCTTGCTCGACGACGGCGCGGAAGGCCTTGAGGTCGTTCAGGTCGAAGTTGATGCTCACCCTGGGGCTCCATGGGTTTGATCGAAGGTGTGCATCAATGGTAGGGGCAATTGGTTCGCCACAACAGGTGCAGCGCCTATCAGATCGAGCGCCACATCCCTGACGGCGAACACCATCAACCCACTACCCACCCCGCCGAGCATGCTTCTTCACCACCGCCTTCAACCGCACCGCCGCTCGCTGCACCGTGGCCATCTTCTCTGGGCGCTTCATCCCTCGCCACTTGCGAATCTCCTCGCGGGTACGCCCGCAACTCACACACAGCTCGCCGTTGAGCTGGCAGAGAGAAACGCAGGGGTTGTCGATATCTTTGGCCATGGGCAGCTCCAGTCAGGGACACGCAGGATACTGCAATCGCGGTCACTTGGCCGCAGAACAGGCGCGCCAGCGCCCCTCACCCCCAAGCCACCCACCCTTCTGCCAGCCTGGCTGAACGAAACCCTTGCCACGGCGGTCGCAACAGCAGTGCCACCGGCAAGGAAACCCACCCATGCCCTTACGTTGCGCAGCCTTCGCCGCCCTGATCTGCCTGCCCGGCTTCGCCGCCGCCGAAGCGCCACTGCGTGTTGAACGTCTGCAGCGCTGCGCCGACCTGCTGCAAAGCCACACGCAGGACTGGTGCCTGCACGTGCGCGGGATGCGTGGGCAAACGCCGCAACTGCGCCTGGGCGACGCGGCGCTGCCCGCCGAAAGCGTGCAACGCCAGGGCGATACGCTGCGCCTGCGCCTGGACGCCAGGCAGCACAGCAGCGCACCGCTGTGGCTGATCGATGACGAGCGCATCAGCAACGCGGTCTGGCTGAGCCTGCGCAACAACCACGTGTTGGCTGCCGGGCCACAGGAGGTGGCAACGAACATGGACGGCCTCAGCACCTATGTCGACCTGGTCAGCCTGTTGATCGAGGAACACCACGATGGTCGCCGCGAAGCCGAGCGCCTGGCGGCCAAGTACGGCGCGAAGGTGGTGGGCAGCATCGCACCGCTCAATCTGTATCAACTGCGCTTGCCCGCCCGTGACTTGCTGCAGCGCGACGCGCTGGTGCTGCGCCTGGGCAGCGAGACCGGCGTCGACGCGGTGGTGGTCGAGGAGTCGGCGGCCGAGGAAGCCGCGCCCGCAACGCAAACGAACAAGCCGCCAGCGGACTCGGACGAATGGGCGGCGAACCGTTTTCTGGATGCCGTGCACTATTACCGTGAACGGATCCCCGCGCCGCAAGCAGGCCTGCTGGCGCAACCGATACGTATCGGCGTGATCGAGCGCGACGTCGATTTCGACAGTGCCGACTTCGCCGACTACCTGGGCGGGTGCGCGCCGCCGCGTACCTGTGTCTATGCCCGCGACGCCAGCCGCCCGGATGGTCACGGCACCACGGTGGCCGGTGTCCTCGCCGCCGCCTGGGACCAAGGCGGCAACACCGGTTTGCTGCGTGGCCTGGACAAGCACAGCGGCGGCTTCGAGATCATCGTCGAGCGCAACAGCGATGCCGGCATCACCGCCAACATCGCAGCGTCGGTCAACCTGGTGCAGGACGGCGCGCGGGTGCTCAACTGGAGCTGGGGCATCCACCGTGTCGGTGCCCGCGATGTGCAGGGCGACACGGTGGATTCGCTGTTGCGCTCGAACATCGCCATGGGCGGCTACGAGGAACTGCTCGAGGAGTTCTTCCTGTGGCTGCGCAAGGCCCACCCCGACGTGGTGGTGATCAACTCGGCAGGCAATGGCGCGTCTTTCTCGGGGCGCGATGAATATCGCCTGCCCTCCTCGTTCGTCACCGAGCAACTGCTGGTCGTCGGTGGCCACCAGCGCAACAGCGAGCACGGGCTCGCGGTCGCGGACCCGGCCTATGCGGTGAAACGCCAGCGCTCGAACATCGACAGGCGGGTGGACATCACCGCCGCCGCCTGCGCCCGGGCCTCGACGCGCCAGCGCGGCGAACAAGGCGCGGTGCACTGCGGCACCTCCTATGCCACGCCCATGGTCGCCGGCCTGGTGGCGGCCATGCTGTCGATCAACCCGCAACTGCAACCCGAACAGCTGCGCATGCTGCTGCGCCGCAGCGCCATGAGCATCGGCGACAACCACGATTTCGAAGCCATGGACGCCGAGGACCTGACCGCGCCAATCCTGCCCTCGGAGCGTGGTTACCAACTGCACGACAGCGCCGTGGGGCGTTCGGCGCGGCTGGACATGCGCCAGGCGCTGGACCTGGCGCTACAGAGCCGCAAGCGGGTGCGCTGAACCGCTCACTCCAGCTGTTGCCGCGTGCGCCGGGCCGTTTCGTAGTGATAGTCGAAACAAGCGGCGAACTGGAACCCGTTTTCCCCGCGACAGGCCTTGAGGTAGTCGCGCCCTTGGGTACGTTCATAGATGGCCTTGCCCACCGCCGTGGCCAGGAACGCGATCACCTGGTCGCCAAAGATATCGTTGTGGCTGCCGATGAACGACTTCGAGGTGTAGATGAAGTTGACCGGCTCGTTGCTGTAGCACGGCATGCGTTGCACCTGCGGCCCGCCATTGTTGCCATCGGGCGTGCAATAGCTGGTCAGCTGCCAGTCGCCGAACCTGGTGTCTTCCAGGGTCTTGGCCGCAGCGTTGGTGTTCGCCTGCGCCGGCTCGATATCGCGGATCCGCGCCGTGTGAAACAGGCTGTAGTTGCCGAGCGCCGTGGTGTCCAGCGCCTCCTCGCGCAGGACGAACGGCATGCCGCGGTAACGGCGCTGAAGATCCACCTGGCTCCAGCTCAGGTTGACCCCCAGCCATTGCCCCGGCGGGAAGAACCAATGGGTGGCGCTGTCGTTTTCCGAGCTGATCACGTACAGCAAGGGCTGGGCCTGCGCGCCGGAAACACCGACCTTCAGGCTGTTCTCCTTGAGCAACAGCCCCTGGTCGGCCTCGATGGCCGGGTTGAGCATGATCACCGCGTCACCGAAGGCCCGTACCTTGTTGCCCAGCTGCTGGTTATGCAGGCGTTCGAGCAACTGGTCGTGCAAGGCGCTGAGGGTGATGGCCCCGCCGAAGCTGTGGCCGACGATCACCAGGTAGTTCCTGTCCTTGCGGTCGATCTGCTCCAGCTGGGTAAGCAGGTCGGTCACCCCGCCTCGGCCCACTTCCTCGGCTACCGCCTTGCGGTCCCAATAGGTCAGGTTCTCGCTGCCCAGGCCGTGCATCGACAGGCCGCGCCAACCGACGTAGATGCCGACCAGCTTGCGCTTGCCCAGCACACCGGACTGCGCCAGGTTGGCCAGCGCCTTGGTGAAGCTGACGACGTTGGCATCCTGCGGGTCGGCGTTGTGCTTCCAGCCGTGGATGAAGACCACCATGGCCAGGTCGCCTTCGGCGGAGTAACCCTTGAGGCGCTCGAGCAGTTGCTGGGTGCGCTCAGGGAAGAAATCGTTGCCACGCTCGCTGTACTCGACGAAACCGATCTCGTAGCGCGGCTTGGTATGCAGTTCGTAATAGCTGTGGCTGCACGACACCAGCGTGTCGCAGGTCACCACCTGATCGTCACGCAGGGGTTTGTTCAGGGCGCAGGCTGCCAACAGGCAGACGCAAAGCATCAGCAGGATCTTCATGATCGTATTCACCAGGTCAAGGTCACGCCGACGCGTGCTGCAGGTGCAGGCACGCGGCCAGAAGCAACGGCTTGAGCATCACGGTGGACGGGCCGGGAAACGCATCACCGGGGCACAGGTGGCGGGTGCGCGAGCAGGTATCGGCATGATGAACCCCACGGGGGTGACAGGCCCTTAATTCCGTTTAGACGCCTGGCAGATAGATGTCAAAGGGCCACATCAGCCGTTTGCGACTCTCCGCTCAACGGGCATACTGACTGCCCCTTCAGGAGCCCTGCCATGCAGCTCAAGTTCAGCCACGTGGATGTACTGGTCGCCCAGCTCGAAACTGCCTGCGCCTACTACCAACAGATGCTCGGTGCCGAGATCTCCACCACCCAGGTCTGGGACCGCGGCGGCCTGCTGGTGCGCTACGCGGTGGCACGCCTGGGCCAGGAGCGTTTCATGCTGGTCCAGCCGCTGGCCGGCAACCTCAAGACCCTGCTCGACCAGCACGGCGAGGGCATGATCTACCGCCACTGTTATTCGACCCCGGACATCGAGCTGGCCTACGACCAACTGCTGGCTGCCGGCGTGCAGCCCGAGGACGAGAACGGCCAGCCCCTGGCCCGCGCCGACCTGCAATCGCCGGCTGGCGCGCGTATCCTCTGGCTGCCCAAGCGCTTCGGGCATTTTTCCATCGAGATCCTCGAGCAGCAGTCCATCGAGCGCTTTATCGAGGGCGTGTTCGCCAGCCCGACCTAGTCGCCTTTGTCTTTCGGCACACGACAAGCCCCATGGGATTGGTGATACTGCACGCCGCCATCCCCCGAAAAGGACTTCGTCAATGAAGCGACTGCTCGCCTTGACCCTGCTCACCCTGGCCATAAGCGGCTGCGACAAGGCCGAACAGGCCACTGCGCTCACCGGCCAATGCGCCAAGGACACGGACTGCAAGGGTGAACGAATCTGCCAAAGCGCTCAGTGCGTCAACCCGCAGCCCCAGCAAGCACCCCTGAGCAAACCTGCCGCCGCCGTCCAATTGGCACCCGCGGCGCCGCGCGTGACCTATGCGCCATTGCCCGTCAGCGATGCCGGTGCCGGGCCGTTCACCTTGCAGCGGATGGGCATGGGCAGCGCATTGAACTACCCGTCCCGTGCCGGGCTGATCAACCTCATGCAGGCCATCGTCGAAGAGCCTGAATACACGGGGTACGTCACCCTCGAAAAAGCCTACGCATTCGGCCCCTCCCGCTATGTGCTGGTGATATCCACCGGCGAGGGCGGTAATGCCTGCCCCGCCTCCACCTACGTATTCAGCTTCGATAGCAGCGCTGAACAGGTCGATGGCAAGCAGCAGGTGGACGGCTGCTCGGAAATGGTCGAGAGCCTGGCCGAAGGCAACACCCTGACGATCAAGAAAGAGGGCTCGGCGAGCGTGGTGTACAACGGCCAGGTGAAGTGACAGTGCCAGGACAATCGCTCAAGGCCTGTGCGTTGCGCGGAGCACGGATGAAACTGCACGCGCTGTGCTGGCCCCTGCTGCTGCTCGGCACCCTTGCCCAGGCCCAGGTGCCCAGGGAGGGCGTCGAGTTCTCCCACAAGGATTGGGACCTGGTGTGTTTCAGGACCGGCACCTGCGTGGCCATGGGTTATTCACCCGGCGACAGCCTCGACGGCATCAGCCTGGCGCTCAATCGCCAAGCCGGCCCGCGCACGCCCTTCAGCGCCAACCTGCTGTTCGCCGACCTGGCCGGCGACCCACCGACCAGCCCGGTCAGCCTGGTGCTGGACGATGAGCGGGTCGGCCCGGCGACGGAGCATGGCCCGCGGGACTTCGTGCTCGACGAGTACGCCAGCCGACGCCTGGTCGATGCCCTGGCGGGCAACACCAGGATCCGCTTCGTCGATGCGCTCGGGCACGCCTGGCCCTTGTCCGGCGCGGGCGCGACCGCCGCGCTGCTGAAGATGGACGAACTGCAGGAGCGCCTTGGCACCCCTAGCGCCGCGGTCAGGCGCGGTGACGAGGACGAAGACCTGGTGCCAGGGCCCGAGCCTGCCTCGCCGCCCATCAGCCATCCGCCACTGCTCGACACCCGCCTCGAAGATGCCCGCCTGGCCGACGACCCGGCGCTGCGCCAAGCCCTGGCCGCCGCGCTGTCGCCCCATCAGCCCTGCCCCGACCTGCACGCCGAGCCCTTGCTGATCGAGCGGCTGGATGAGCGGCGGTTGCTGGTCAGCACGCAATGCACGGCCAACAGCTACAACACCGCGACCGGGTTCTGGGTCGCCGAGGACCGCCCCCCCTACCTGGCCCGCCTGGTGACCGAGGCCGGCAGCCGCTTCGACCGCGCGCGGGCCACCCTTGCTTCCTGGCAAATGCAAAGCCCGCGCGGCGACTGCATGAAGCGGGCGTTCTGGACCTGGGACGGCACGCGCTTCGTGCTGACCTACCGGGCCGGCTATGTGCGCTGCCGGGGGTTCAGGGACGGTGCCTGGACCGTGCCCAGCTATGTGAATTGAGGCGCTTGGCAGCGGCTATGCCGCTGTTCGCAGGCAAGGCCGGCACCTACAGACGCCTGCACGACAAAGGGGAGCGCTTCCTTGCGCTCCCCTTGCTCATGCCTGGCGCCCCTCAGCTCGCCAGGATGAAGTCCGCCGCCGTCACCGTGCCGGCATCCCCGACCCCGACCAGGCGGATCGAGTCTGGCCCGCCAAAGCTGATCAAGGTATCGGTGCCAACATCGGCGATGGTCACGCTGGCGGCGAAGGTCGCCGCGGTGATGTTGAGCGCGACGATATCCAGCCGGTCCTGGCCCCCCGCCGGGGCGGCATCGAAGCCGAACACCTGGTCGGTGCCGAAGCCTGCGGCGAACTGGAAGATATCGTTGCCGTTGCTGGCCACCAGCGAGTCGTTGCCGGCGCCACCGCTGACCGTGTCGTCGCCGGCACCGCCATCGATGAAGTCATCGCCGCTACCGCCCTGCAACGTATCGTTGGCGCCACCGCCCAGGACCGTGTCGTTGCCCTCGCCGCCCACCAGCAGGTCGCTGCCGACCCCACCATCGAGGTTGTCGTTGCCCGCACCGCCCTGCAGCGTATCGTTGCCGTTGCCGCCATTGAGCGTATCGTTGCCATCGCCGCCATCGAGGTTGTCGTCGCCCCCGTCGCCAACCAAGGTGTCGGCGCCGAGCCCGCCGAACAGCCGGTCGTTGCCGCCGTCGCCGTTGAGGGTGTCGTTGCCGGCGTTGCCATTGAGGGTGTCGTCGCCGGCATTGCCGCTGAGCAGGTCGTTGCCGCCCCCGCCGCTGATCACATTGTTCGAGCCGTTGCCGATACCGATGAAGTTGCCGACACCGGTATAGGTCAGGTTCTCGACGTTGGCGCTCAGGGTGTAGGCGGACAGCGAGGTCAACACCGTGTCGATGCCGCCACCGGCGGCCTCCACCACCGCATCCAGCACCGAGTCGACCACGTAGGTGTCGTTGCCCGCCCCCCCCACCAGCCGGTCGTCCCCCGCACCGCCGTTGAGCGTGTCGTTGCCGACCCCGCCGGTGAGGGTGTTGGCCTGCGCGTTGCCGGTACCGCTGAAGTCGCCGCTGCCGGTGTAGGCGAGGTTCTCCAGGTTGGCGCCCAGCAGGTAGCTGGCCAGGCTGGTCTGCACCAGGTCCACCCCGCCCCCCGCGGCCTCGATGACGGTGTCGGCGGCATTGTCGACGACGAAGGTGTCGTTGCCGGCACCGCCGTTCATGGCATCGGCGCCCTGCCCGCCATTGAGCAGGTCGTTGCCGTCCTCGCCGTTGAGGATGTCGTCGTCATCGCCGCCGTTGAGGGTGTCGTTGCCGGCGCCGCCGAGCAGTTGGTCCATGCCGCCGAAGCCATTGAGCGTGTCGTTGCCACCCAGGCCATTGAGCACGTCGTTGCCGACGCTGCCGTTGAGGGTGTTGGCCCCACCGGTGCCCAGCAGGTTGACGCCCGGTAGCAGGCGCACCGCGGTGGTGGCCGCGGAGGTCAGCGTCTCCTGGGCGCCGAAGCCATCGGTGTAGCGCACGATCACCCGCAGTTGCTGGCCGCCTTGCAGCAGGCCCGGGGTGAAGGTGGCGCCGGTGGCGCCGAGGATGTTGACGAAGTTGCCGGCCAGGCCCTGCTGCCACTGGAAGCTGAACGCCCCCAGGCCGTCCAGGTCGGCGATGCCGCCGGTCTGCGCGGTCAGCGCCTGGCCCAGGTCCGGGGTGGTGTCGCTGATCAGCACCGTGCCGGTAGGCGCGTCGTTGACGTTGGCCACGGGCCCGAGGATGTCCGAGGCCGCGCTTTCGACCACGCCGAAGTCATCCACGTAGCCGACCAGCACCCGCACGTTCAAGCCTACCTGGGCCTGGCCCAGGGCAAAGGTGCTGGCCGTGGCGCCGGGCGCGTTGACCCAGCCCCCGCCATTGTTGGTCTGCCACTGGAAGGTGAACGGCGCGGCGCTGATGCCGTCGGCATCGACGATGCTGGCCGGGTTGGCGGTGAGCACCTGGTTCTGCGCCAGCAGCCCGGTCACGGTCGGCCCCGCGCTGGGCGCGTTGTTGGCCGACGAGTCGACGATCTCCAGCGTGCCCTTGGCGTCCTGGTACACCGCGCGCACGCGGATGTTCAGGCCGGCGACGTCGTCCGCCACCCGATAGGTGCTGCCGATGGCCCGCGAGACCTCGCCGGCGGCGACGAAGGTGATGTCCTCGTAGACGCCGGTGCCGGGGATCGTCTCGACCTGCCAGTAGTAGGACACCGGCCCGCTCAGCGCACCGCTGGGGTTGCCGGCGCCCTGGTTGTCGGCATCGTGCACTGCCAGGTTGTTGACCCGCAGCAGTTGCCCGGCCACCGGGGTATCGTCGCGCAGGCCGGTGGCCGCATCGACGATCGCCAGGTGCCCGGTCGGGCCGTTGTTGAGCGCCGTGCCGACCCCGGATGCCTGGGCGCTGTCGGCGAACTGCAGGCGCTCGATGCCGGTCAGGCGGTCGACGCCGTCGCGGCCGACCACGGTGTCGGTGACGATCACCGTGTTGCCCTCGACGACGATGCGGTAGTCGTTGGCGATCCCGGAGAACAGCGCGGTGTCGTAGCTGTCGGTGCCCGTGAGGATCTCGCGCACGATCACCAGTTGGCCGGGGTTGTAGGTGCCCTTGAGCATCAGCGGCACCATCGGCTCCATGCTGTCGAAGCTCGCCAGTTCCGCCCCCGTGCCGTCGCTGTTGGCGCGCACGCTGATGCGCACGTTCAGCCACTTGTCACCGTCGATGATGTCGTCGCCGCCGCGGCCTTCGATCAGGTCGCTGCCGCTGCCACCGAGGATGATGTTGCCGCCGTCGTAGAACGTCGCCGCGGGCTGCAGCAGGCTGGCCAGGCCGTTGATCAGGCCGATGTTGGTCAGCACGCTGCCGTTGGCCCCGGCGGTGGGCAGCGAGGTGGCGTCCTCGTTGTCGCCGCGCAGGAAGTCGCCATGGGCCGAACCCGACAGGCCCTCCATGATGTCGAAGCGCACCAGCGCCGAGGCGCCGGAGCCAGGGACCGGCGGCACATCGAAGAAGCGGTCGCTGTAGTCGACGGTCACGCCCTGGGCCAGGCCCTTGAACGTCGCCCAGTCGTAGCCGGAGCCGCCGATGTAGCGGTCGCCGAAGCCGAGGCTGCCAACCATGATGTCGTCGCCGCCCTCACCGTTGAACTTGTCGTTCTCGTTGCCGCCGATGAACACGTCGTTGCCGATGACCGGGTCGTTGCCGAGCGGGTCGAAGTTGTCGCCGGGGGCGCCGTCCGAGGTGCCCTTCTCGATCCAGTCGTCGCCCTCGTTGCCCATGTCCTGCTCGTTGGCCTTGCTGCCGAGGATGAAGTCGTTGCCCTGCCCGCCTATGGCTTCGGAGGCATCCTCGCCGGTGACGATGAAGTCGTTGCCGAAGCCGCCGATGATCAGGTTGACGCCATTGCCACCGTGCAGCACATCGTTGCCGTCGCCGCCCTGGATGTTGTCGTCGCCGCCAACGTCGCTGATGATGTCGTCGCCGTCACCACCGCGCAGCTGGTCGTTGCCATAGCCGCCTTCGATACGGTCGTTGCCGCCATCGCCCCAGACCGTGTCGTCGCCTTCGCTGGACACCAGGATGTCATCGCCGTTGCTGCCGCCAAGCACGATGTGCTGGTCGCCGGCGTAGCGGATGTAGTTGCTGTCGGGGCCCACCGTCAACGGGCTGTCGCGGAACACCACCTGCTCGCCGTTGTCGCCCAGCGGATCGACGTTGCCCAGGCCGTCGTTGTACTGCTTGGCCTTGTTCACTTCCAGGTAGAACCCCGGGTCGGAGAACACCAGGCCCGGCAGGTGGGTGGCCGAGGTGTTGGCCATGATCAGCTTGGCGAACGAGTTGCTTTCCAGCTCGGCGTTCATCGACAGGCCGGCGGTGCGTTCCAGGTAGTAGAAGCGGTCGCCGTCCTGCAGCTTCTCCATCTGATTCTCGAACACGAAGTTGAAGGTACTGCCGAGCATGCCGCCGAACGGCGTGATCTGTTCGGCCAGGCCGCCGATCCACAGGTCGATGGCATCGACCCCGGTGACGGTCACGCCCTTGAGGTCATCGGCATTGCCCAGCACGCCGTCCTTGCCCGCCAGGTTGACGTTGGCCCAGGCGCCGGTGCCGTTGAGGAAGGCCAGGCGGTCGCTGGGTTCATTCACCCCACCGTCGCCGAACACCAGCAGCATGGCCGCGGCGCGCTTGCCTTCGAGCGTGGTCGCCGAGGTGATGGTGCCGTGGGTGCCATAGGCGGCGATGAAGTTGATCAGCGACTCGGGGTGCTTGAGGTGCTGCACCAGGTCGACCCAGCTGCTGTACGGCTTGAGCTGGGTGTCGCCGGTCTGGCCGAAGATTTCCCGGCGCACGGCGTTGAGCGACGGGATG
Source organism: Pseudomonas muyukensis (assembly GCF_019139535.1). NCBI lineage: Bacteria > Pseudomonadati > Pseudomonadota > Gammaproteobacteria > Pseudomonadales > Pseudomonadaceae > Pseudomonas > Pseudomonas muyukensis. Next base: position 4,109,225 of record NZ_CP077073.1, read on the forward strand.
CCGACGTCGCGGCCACGGGCGATGTTGATCGCCGGCAAGTCCAGCGGCAGGCCGAGCAGGTTGTTGCGCAGCGCCTCGGTGACGAACTCGTCGATCTCGTTGCCGGCCTGGCGGGTTACCCCGCGCACGATGGCGCTGGTCGCCTCCTCGGGGGTCACGCCACTGGCGGCATAGGCCAGCGGGTTGAGGAACGCGGCGATCAAGCCGAGTTGCTGGTTGGGGTCGCTGCTGGCCGGGTCGCCGATGGTCTTGAAGTCGATATCGAAGCGGTCGACGGTCTCGGTCAGCATCGAGTGGCCGAAGCGGTACACCGTGTGGGCGAACTCGGCGACGATCGAGGCGTCGAGGTCGACGTCATAGACCTGGGTCGGGGCGAAGAACAGGTCGACCCGCGGCTGGATGGTGCGGGCAAACTCCTCGAACACCAGGTGCTGGTACTGCATCTCGGTGCCGAACTTGGCCGCCTGGAACAGGCGTTCGCCGTTCCATACCAGCGCGTCGATCTCGGCCTGGCTGGTCGGCAAGGCCTGCACCGGCGTGAGCAGCCATTCGTTGAGAAAGCCCAGGTCGTTGGCCTCCAGCACGGTGTCCTGGGTCTGCGCCACCAGGCGGTTGTGCTCGGCATGGAAGATCGCGTGCACGGCGGTCAGGCCGATGTTCTCGTTGACCCGGCCGTCGCCGGCGATGTAGTGGGCATCCAGCAGTTCGTTGTCGTAGGCCAGGTTGGCCCCGGTCTGCGGGTTGACCGCCACGGCATTGCCGACGTCGCTGTCGGCGTCGGGCGCCAGTACGCCTGCGCTGAACACCGGCACGGCGTTGTGGGCGATGTCGGCGAGGAACTGGTGACCGGTGCGCACCGCGTTGCTCAGGTCGATCGGCGCCAGCGGGTTGCCCTCGACCAGCACATCGTCGGCGGTACCGCCCTTGCCGTCGGCGCCCTTCATCACCACCATCGGGTAGCCATGGGGGCCCTTGATGAAGTTGCCGTAGGCGTCGGTGGCCAGCAGCGGCACGTTGTCGACATCGGCGTCGGTCAGGCGGATACCGAGGATATCGCTGGCCTGGGCCTTGACCACCTTCCAGGTGGCCATGCCGCCGATCTCGTGGTCATCGCCGGTGCCGAACTTGCCGTCGCCGCCCAGGTCGCGGTTGGTGATCAGCCGGCCCGTGGCGATGGGGCCGCTGTCGGTCAGCACGTAGCCACGCAGGAACACCTGGTGCGACGGGTGCGAGCTGTAGGTCTGGTTCTGGTCGACGAACGGCGTGGTGGTGTTGGTGTGCTCGTGGATGTCGTCGCCATTGCCGAGGATGCCATCGGGCCCCGGCAGGTTGGTGGCGCGGGTCAGCACCATGAAGTTGGTGTGGCCGCCGGGCACGTACAGCGGGTCGTCCGGTTGCAGCGGGATATAGACCGTGCCCGAGCCGCCCTTGGTGACCAGGTCCAGGCCATGGTCGAAGAACTGCCCGAAGAAGGTCATCCAGGCGTTGAACGGTGCCGACAGGCCGGCGTCCGGGGCGGTGTTCTCGAACAGGAACACGTCCTTGTCGTCGCTGCTGCCGAATTCGCCGTCCATTCCCGGGCTGGTGACGATGCGCACGCCGTCCTTGAGCACGTCGTCGCTGCCCGGCGCGCCGAAGTCGAGCTTGCCGTTGGCGCCAGGGTCATAGGCGCTGGCGTAGGCGGCCGGGTTGTGCGCGGTCTGGTCGACGATCAGGTTGCTGATGGTGCGCGGCTGCGAATCGAACACCGCGCCGCTGGTCTGCTGGTACGAGGTGCCCGGTATGGCAGGCGAGCCGGGGCCAAAGAAACCGGCCGGCGCGCCCTCGGCGGGGTTGAACACCGGGTCGGTGAGCCGCGGGAAGACATTGTCGGCGGCGCCGTACTCGGTGTGGTCGTTGCCATTGAGGTTCATCAGGTTGTTGTTCGAGCCATCCACCGCGCGCAGGCCCAGCGGCGCGCGGATGTTGGGGACCAGCGAGAGGATGTCCTGCCCGGCCGCGTCGGCTTCGGCGAGCTTGATCTGGGCGAGGATGAAGTTGAGGTCGGAGCGGACCATGTGCAGGCCGGCGCCGCCGGCGCTGGCATCGACCACCGGGGTGGCCGCCGTGGGCACCTGCGGGGCGCCGGCCGCCACCACCGTGGTGGGCGCCGAGAACAGCATCTCGGTGGTGCCATGGCCGTCCTGGTAGATCGCCTTGACCCGCAGGCTCAGGCCGACCAGGTCGGGCGAGACCTTGAACGCGGTGCCATCGGCGCTCTGGAACGCCAGGTCGCCGGCCGGCAGCAGGATGATGTCCTCGAACACGCCGCTACCGGGGTCGGCCTCGAACTGCCAGTAGTAGGACACCGAGGTGTTGGCCAGGGTGCCCTGCAGGTTGCCGAGGGCGACGTTGTTGCCATCGCGCACGCCGGCCATGCTCACGCTGAGGACGTCGCCCACGGTGATCGCCCCGCCGTTGCCATCGCTGACGGTCGGGCTGCCGGTGGGTTGCAGGTTCTGCCCCGGCACCAGCACGCGCTGGCCGTCGGCGAACTGCAAGCGCTCGATATGCAGCAGGGTGTCGACGCCGTCGCGCCCGGCCACCGAGTCGCTCACCGTCCACACATCGTCGGCCAGGTCGGCGGTGCCGCGGGTGTCCTGGGTAACCTGGTAATCGGCCTGCACCCCGGAGAAGATCGCCGTGTCGAACGCCGCGCCGCCGCTCGAGGTGCCCGGCAGGATCTCGCGCACGGCCTTGAGCTGGCCAGGGTTGTAGGTGCGATCGAGCATGAACGGGATCATCTCGACCATGCTGTCGAAGCTGGCGATCTCGGGCCCGCTGTGGTTCACGTCGTCGGCGGCATACACCGCGATGCGCACGTTGATCCACTTGTCGCCGTCGATCAGGTCGTCGCCGCCGCGGCCTTCGATCAGGTCGCTGCCATTGCCGCCCAGGAGGATGTTGCCGGTGGCGAAGCCGCTGGTGGGCAACCCGGCATCGGCGAGGAACTGCGCCAGGCCGCGAATCAGTTGCACGTTGGTCAGCGCGCTGCCGGTGGTGCCGCCATGGTTGAGGATGGTCAGCGCATCGACGTCGTCGCCCTTGAGCACGTCGGCGAACTTCGAGCCCGACACCCCCTCGACTTCGGCGAAGCGGTCGAGGATCGAGGCCGGCGAGGCGCCGACCGGGTTGAACACACCGGCATTCTGGTTCGGCGCGTTGCCATGGGGCTGGGCCAGGGCCGCCAGGCTCAGGTCGACGGTGACGCCGACCTGGTCGTTCTTGTAGGTCACCCAGTCGAAACCGGACATGCCGTCCATCTTGTCCTGGGCATCGCTGCCGACGAAGATGTCGTCGCCGCCCTCGCCGATCATTTCATCGAAACCACCGCCGCCGACGAAGATGTCGTTGCCGACCACGTCGTCGGTCAGCAGCGGCGCGAAGTTGTCGCCCGGCGCGCCGTCCTGGGTGCCCTTCTCGATCCAGTCGTCGCCCTCGTTGCCGGTGGGCGGCAGGTTGGTCTTGGCGCCGAGGATGAAGTCATCGCCCTGGCCGCCGAAGGTGGTGGTGATGTCCTCGGTAGTGACGATGAAGTCCTGGCCGTCGCCGCCGAGGATCAGGTTGCCGGCGGCGAGCATGCTGCCGACCACGATCACGTCGTTGCCGGCGTTGCCTTCCAGGCGGTTGTCGCCGAACGAGTCGCAGATGATGTCGTCGCCGGCACCGCCGAGCACCGCGTCGTTGCCGGCGCCGCCTTCGAGGTAGTCGTTGCCGGCATCGCCGTAGAGCGTGTCGTCGCCGTCGCCGGAAATGATGATGTCGTTGCCGGCGGTGCCGCCGAGCACCACGTGGTCTTCGCCGGTGTAGTGCAGGTAGTTGCTGTCGGGGTCCGGCGTGTCGGGGTTGTCGCGGATCACCAGCGGCACCACTTCGACGCCGTTGATCATGATGCCGCCGGTGGGGTCGGCGCGGCCGTCGTCACCCAGCCCGGTAAACTGGTTGGCGGCATTGACCTCGAGGGTGAAGGTCGGGGTCAGGAATACCGTGTTGGACAGGTGGGTGACGTCGGAGTTGGCCATGATCAGCTTGGCGAACGAGTTGTTCTCCAGCTCCGTGCCGAAGTTCAGGCCCGCGGTGCGCGACAGGTAGTAGAAGCGGTCGCCGTTCTGCAGGGCCTCAAGCTGGGTCTCGAAGACGAAGTTGAACGACGAGCCGAGCATGCCGCCGAACGGCATCTTCTCCTCGGCCAGGCCGCCGACCCAGAAGTCGATGGCATCGACCCCGGTGACGGTCACCCCGGTAATGTCGTCGGCAGTGCCCAGCACCCCGTCCTTGCCGGCCCGGCTGACGTTGCTCCAGGGGCCGGTGCCGTTGAGGAAGTCCAGGCGATCGCCCGGCGCGCCGGGGCCGCCGAACACCAGGGCCATGGCCGCGGCGCGCTTGTCGGCGACGCTGCTGACCGAGGTGATCGATGCGTGGGTGCCGTAGGCGGCAATGAAGTTGACCAGCGAGGCCGGGTGCTTGAGGTGGTCGGCGAAATCGACCCAGCTGATGTACGGCTTGAGCTGGCTATCGCCGGTCATGCTGTAGAACTCGCGGCGCGCCTCGTTCAGCGAGGGGATGCCAGTGTCGCGGCCACGGGCCAGGTTCAGTGCCGGCAGGTCCAGCGGCAGGCCGAGCAGGTTGTTGCGCAGCGCCTCGGTGACGAACTCGTCGATCTCGTTGCCGACCTGGCGGGTCACGCCACGGATGATCGCCCCGGCGGCCTGGTCGGCGGTGGCGCCGCTGCCGGCGAAGGCCAGCGGGTTGAGAAACGCGGCGATCAGGCCCAGTTGCTGGTCGGGGTTGTCGGGGTCGGACAGCACCGGGTTGAACGCCGGGTCGAAGCGGTCGACGGTTTCGGTCAGCATCGAGTGGCCGAAGCGGTACACCACATGGGCGAACTCGGCGAGGATCGCCGGGTTGATCGAGGTGTCGTAGCCGTTGGGCGCGAGGAACTCGTCGATCTGCGGCTGCAGGGTGCGGGCGAACTCTTCGAACACCAGGTGCTGGTACTGCATCTCGGTGCCGAACTTGGCGGCCTGGAACAGGCGCTCGCCGTTCCACGCCAGGGCGGCGACTTCGGCCGCGCTGGTGGGCATGGCGGCGACCGGAGTCAGCAGCCACTGGTTGAGGAAAGCCACGTCGCCGGCACCAAGCACGGTGTCCTTGGTCTGCTGCACCAGGCGGTTGTGCTCGGAGTGGAACACATGGTGCACGGCGGTCAGGCCGATGTTCTCGTTGACCCGGCCATCGCCGGCGATGTAGTGGGCATCGAGCAGCTCGTTGTCGTAGGTCAGGTTGTTGCCGCCCGCACCGACCACCTGGGCATTGCCAATGGCGCTGTCGCCGTCGGCCTGCAGCACGCCGCCAAGCGACACCGGCTCGGCGTTGTGGGCGATGTCGTCGAGGAAGCCATGGCCGGTGCCCACCGCGTTGAACAGGCTGATGGGCGCGGCGCGGTTGCCTTCGACCAGGGTGGTGACGTCGTCGGCGGTGCCGGCGATGCCGTCGGCGCCGTTGCCCACGCGCATCACCACCTGGGGCATGCCATTGGGCCCGCGCAGGAAGTTGCCATAGTCGTCGGTGGCCAGCAGCGGCACGTTGTGCACGTTGGCGTCGGTCAGGTCGATGCCGAGCACGTCGCGGGCCTGGGCCTTGACCACCGCCCAGGTGGCCATGCCGCCGCTCTCGCCGTTGCCGTCGTCAAGGGTGCCGAACTTGCCGTCGGCGCCCAGGCTGCGGTTGGTGATCAGGCGCCCGGTGGCCACCGGGTCGCCGTCGGCGTTGAGCGCGTACTCGCGCAGGAACACCTGGTGCGAGGGGTGCGAGCTGTAGGTCTGGCTCTGGTCGACGAACGGCGAGGTGGTGTTGGTCTGCCCGCCCTGGGCGTCGCGCACGGCCCGCGGCAGGACCATGAAGTTGGTCGGGCTGGCCGGGTTGAACAGCGGGTCGTCCTGCTGCAGCGGGATGAACACGAAGGCGCTGCTGCTCTTGGTCACCAGGTCCAGGCCATGGTCGAAGAACTGGCCGAAGAAGGTCATCCAGGCGTTGAAGCTGGCGGTCAGGCCGGCATCCGGCGAGACGTTGGGGATGAAGAACACCTCCTTGTCGTCGTTGGTGCCGAACACCCCATCCAGACCGGGGCTGAGCACCGGCGCGGCGCCGCCGTTGGCCTCGAGCGCCGCCGGGTTGTGCGCGGTCTGGTCGACGATCAGGTTGCTGATGACCCGTGGCTGGCTGTCGCTCAGGGTGCCGGTGCCGGCGTAGCTCGCCCGGTACTGGGCGTCCAGCAGGCGCAGGAAGGCATTGTCCGAGGCGCCGAACTCGCTTTGCCCAGCCACCAGATTGTTGTTGCTGCCATCGACGCTGCGCAGGCCGAACGGCACCTGGCTGTTGGGCAACAGCTCGACCAGGCTGATGCCCTTGGCATGGGCCTCGGCAATGAAGATCTGCTTGAGGATGAATTCCAGGTCGGACTTGTTGAAATTGGCCATTTGGCTTGACCTCGATCTTGTGGTGGGGGCACACGCGGGCGCGCCGCGTCTGGCCGAAGGCATGCACGGTGGAAGGTGACGTCGTGGCGAGGCGAACGCGGGCGCGCAAGCGCGCCACGCAGCGTCAGCCGCTGGGGCGTGGCTGGCCGCGGGCCTTGGGTGGCCCGTGGTTGGGCGAGGATGAGGCGAACTTCCTGTAGGACCCATTCACTCGGAAAAAGAACAGGGATCGGGCCATGTTCTGCTCCTACAGGAATGTCGGCAGGGGCTCGGGGTGCGCAGGGGACAACAGCAGCGCGACAAAAAATCCCACGAACTGAATAAGACTAAAGTTGTAACAAAAAAAATTGTCAATATTACGTCAATAAAAAACTTCACTCATCGCTAACGCTTCTCAACTCACTGTTTTTAATAGGAAGTTGGAGGATCATTTAGAGCAAAACGATATTACAAAATGTTTCTACGCCACCTACGCTGCCGATAAGTGGAATACGCCGCAGCGAATTCGGCTAACGCGCCAAAAGAGCGTCACACCGCCTGCAGACCGTCAACCACGAGGCTTTCAGCCAGTCCGCCGCAACGGCGACCGGTTTTTCGTAGAGGGAGGTCAGCGCTAATGTCCCGGCAAACAGCTACCCGTTCCGAACTGGCCGACGCACTGTTTCGCCTGCGACACAGTTTTTATGCCTTGGCCGGGTTCAGTGGCGTGATCAATGTCATGATGTTGACGCCCGCCATCTACATGCTGCAGGTCTACGACCGCGCGCTGGTCAGCCGCAATGTCACCACGCTGGGCATGCTCACGGTGCTGGTGGTGGGGCTGTTCCTGCTGATGGCCACCCTGGAGATGGTTCGCACCCGGGTGCTGATCCGGGTTGGCAACCGCCTGGACATGGACCTCAATCGGCGCCTGTTCAGCGCCGCCTTCGAACGCAACCTGAGCCGGGCCGGCGGCAGCCCCGGGCAGGCCCTGCAGGACCTGGCGCAGGTGCGCCAGTTCCTCACCGGCAACGGCCTGTTCGCCTTCTTCGATGCACCCTGGACGCCGATCTACCTGCTGGTGGCCTACCTGATCCACCCGTTGCTCGGGCTGGTCACGCTGATCGGCTCGCTGATCCTGGTGGCCCTGGCCTGGCTGACCGAGAAGGCCACGCAGAAGCCCCTGGCCGAAGCCAACAACGCCGCCCTCGCCTCGGCCAACTACGCCAACAACAACTTGCGCAACGCCGAGGTCATCGAGGCCATGGGCATGCTCCCGGCGATCAGCCAGCGCTGGTTCCACAGCCACCTGCGCATCCTGCGCATGCAGGGCCTGGCCTCCGACCGCGCCGCCCTGATCAGCGGCAGCGGGCGCTTCGTGCGCATCACCCTGCAATCGTTGATCCTCGGCACCGGCGCCCTGCTGGCGATCGAGGGCAAGATCACCCCCGGCATGATGATCGCCTGCTCGATCCTCACCGGCCGTGCCCTGGCCCCGGTGGAACAGGTGATCGCCTCGTGGAAGCAACTGCTCGGCTGCCGCCTGGCCTGGGGCCGGCTCAACGACCTGTTGCAGGAGTACCCACGGCGCCCACCGAGCATGTCGCTGCTGCGCCCTGTGGGCATGCTGGCGGTGGAGAACGTGTATGCCGGCGCTCCCGGCACCGGCAACACCATCCTGCGCGGGGTCAGCCTGGCCCTGGCGCCCGGCGAAAGCCTCGGCGTCATCGGCCCATCGGCCTCGGGCAAGTCCACCCTCGCCCGCCTGCTGGTCGGCGTGTGGCCGACCCAGGCCGGCAAGGTGCGCCTGGACGGCGCCGACATCTTCACCTGGAACAAGGCCGAACTCGGCCCCTGGCTCGGCTACCTGCCCCAGGACGTCGAACTGTTCGAGGGCAGCATCGCCGAGAACATCGCCCGCTTCGCCGAAGTGGACAGCGACGCGGTGATCCGCGCCGCCCGCAGCAGCGGCGTGCACGAGATGATCCTGCGCTTCCCCCAGGGTTACGACACCCGCCTGAGCGCCGACGGCAGCCCGCTGTCCGGCGGCCAGAAACAACGCATCGCCCTGGCCCGGGCGCTGTATGGCGAACCCAACCTGGTGGTGCTCGACGAGCCCAACGCCAACCTCGACGACCTCGGCGAAAAGGCCCTGGTCGAGGCCCTGGCCGAACTCAAGGCGCGCGGGGCCACGGTGGTGCTGATCTCGCACCGGCCCAACGTGCTGTGCGCCGTGGACAAGGTGCTGATGCTGCGTGACGGCGGCGTGCAGATGCTCGGCACCCGCGACGAAGTGTTCGCCGCCCTGCGCACCGCCAGCGTCATCCCTGGCGGCGCTGCGGCGCCCCTGGCCGCCGTCAAGGTACGGGAGTAACCGACCATGCAGATGAGCCCGCACACCGAGATGATTCGCCCCGACGCCGGCGAAGTGATCGACCTGGACGTCGGCAAACCCGCACGCTGGGGCCTGTGGCTGGTGCTCGCCGGTTTCGGCGGGTTCCTCCTGTGGTCCTGGCTGGCACCGCTGGATGCCGGGGTGGTGGCCACCGGCACGGTCAAGGTCACCAGCAACCGCAAGGCCGTGCAGCACCTCACCGGCGGCACCGTGGAGGCAATCCTGGTGCGCGAGGGCGAGGTGGTACAAAAAGGCCAGGAGCTGGTGCGCCTGGATGCCTTGCCCGCCATCGCCGAGCAAGGCGCGGTCAGCGCCCAGTACATCGTCAGCAAGACCGTGGAGAACCGCCTGGAGGCCGAGCGCGACGACCGCGCCAGCATCCGCTTCGACCCGGCGCTGCTCGAGCACTACGCCGGCGATCCGCGCCTGAGCGCGGCCATGGACCTGCAACAACACCTGCTCGACACCCGCCGCGCCGGCCTGGCCGGCGAGGTCGGCATCCTCGAGGAAAACCTCGCCGCCTCGGCGGTGCAGCTCAAGGGCCTGCAACAGGTGTATGGCGCCCGCGCCGCGCAGATCAGCTTCCTCGACCAGGAACTGCGAGGCACGCGCATGCTCGCCGCCGAAGGCTATGTGCCGCGCAACCGCCTGCTCGAACTCGAGCGCAGCAACGCCGAGCTGTCCGCCGGCCAGGCCGAGAACCTCAACAACATCGCCCGGGCGCGCAGCCAGACCACCGAGATCAAGCTGCGCATCCTCCAGCGCCGCCACGACTACCTCAAGGAGGTGCAGTCGCAACTGACCGACACCGCCAAGGAAAGCACCACCCTGGCCGACCGCCTGCGCGCCCTGGACTACGAAGTCACCCACACGGTGATCCGCTCGCCCATCGACGGCATGGTCCAGGCCCTGGGCATTGCCACCGTCGGCGGGGTGATCCAGCCCGGCAGCAAGATCATGGAGGTGATCCCCCTCGACCAGCCGCTGCAGGTGGACGCGATGATCCCGGTGCAGGCGATCGACAAGATGGCCCCCGGGCTGCCGGTGGACCTGGCCTTCCCCGCCTTCAACCACGCGCAGACACCGAACATCCCCGGGCGGGTCAAGACCGTGTCGGCCGACCGCCTGCTCGACGAAGACAGCAAGCAACCGTTCTACCTGGCCCAGGTGGAAGTCACCGGCGCCGGCATGGCGCTGCTGGGCAGCAACCACATTCGCCCCGGCATGCCCGCCACCGTGACCATCAAGACCGGCGAGCGCAACCTGCTCAGCTACCTGCTCAAACCCATGCTCGAACGCGTGGATGCCGCGTTCAAGGAGCAATGAAATGAACCGTCATTGCCTGTGCCTGTGCGCCCTGGCGCTGTCGTTGCCGGCGGGCGCCATGGACCTCAAGCAAGCCTGGGACCTGCTGCAGTACCAGGGCCCGATCTACCGCGCCGCCGTGCACGAACAGCAAGCCGGGGCCGAGAACCGCGCCATCGGCCAGGCCGGCCTGCTGCCGCAGATCAACGCTTCGGCCTACGCCAACAAGATCAACGGCAGCCAGCGCCAGAACGGCATCGACAACGACCTGGACTACGACTCCACCGGGGCCAACGTGCGCCTGCGCCAGCCGTTGTTCAACAAGCAGAAGATGGCCGAGTACCGCCAGGGCCAGCAACGCGCCGACTACAGCGTGGCGGTGTTCGACGCCAAGAGCCAGGACGCCGCGGTGCGCCTGGCCGACAGCTACTTCGACGTGCTCCTGGCCAGCGAGACCATCACCCTGGCCAAGGCCAAGCTGGGCGCGTTCGAGGAGCAGCTGGCCTCGGCGAGACGGCGCCTGCAGCTGGGCGACGGCACCGTCACCGACATCGACGAATCGGTGGCCCGCCGCGACTTGGCCGAAGCCGAGTTGATCGAGGCCCAGGACAACCTGGTCAACGCCCGGCGCAAGCTCGCCGAGTACATCGGTGAAACCCCCGACGCGCTGACCACCCTGCAGGCCGACTTCGCCACCCCGCCGCTGCTGCCGGACAACCTGCAGGCCTGGCTGGCCAAGGCCCAGGCCGACAGCCCGTTGATCCACGCGCGCCGGCACAACTACGCGCTGGCCGAGGAAGAGGTCAAGCGTGCCCGCGCCGGCCATTGGCCGACCCTGGACCTCGTCGCCGGCTACACCGCGGGCAAGAGCCAGTCGATCTCCGAGCTGAATCAGCGCAACCACTACAGCTCGATCGGCCTGGAGCTGAACATTGCGCTGTACAGCGGCGGCGGCGTCAGCGCCCTGACCCGCCAGGCCAGCGCCAACAGTGCCAAGGCCCTGGACGAGCTCGATGCCACCCGCCAGGAAGTCATCAGCGGCACCACCCGCGAGTACCGCGGCGTGCAGAGCGGTGCGTTGCGCGTGCACGCGCTGGAAAAGGCGGTGGCGTCCAACGAGCGCTCGCTGCTGTCGACGCGCAAGGGCTTCACCCTGGGTGGCACCAGCACCAACTCGGATGTGCTCAATGCCCAGGAGCTGCTGTTCGTCGCCCGCCACGACCTGTTCGAGGCCAAGCTCAACTACCTGATGGCGCGCCTGCGCCTGGCCTCGACGGTGGGTAGCCTGGGGGATGATGACATCGACCAGATCAACGATTACCTGGGGCCGGAATTGTTGGTGACCAACTAGTGTGGTGTTTTGCAAATACGATCAATAATTCGCGAGTGATTTTTGTGCCCAAGCAAGGCGTCGCGACGAGTCGTAGCCCAGCTACGGCGAGGAGCGACAACGCAGCATGGGCGCAAAAAGCACCGTGAATTGTGGTCGTTATTTGTGAAACACCACACTAGGCTTGTACGAAAAGCCTTGATACGCGTTCATGCTGGGTTGAAGACAGCCTCGCCTGACCTTCCTCAAGACTTTTCATCCACAGCCTGGCCAAGCGTCGCAAGACAGTTGCGCACCCCCACCGCCAAGCGGTGTAGAGTACGCTCACAACAACGCCAACAGGAGGCTGGCAATGACCGTGACGCGCTCCCCGCTGCACATCGACTGCGATTTCGATTCCGGCAACATCCTGATCAAGGACGCCAGCGACCCTGCGCATGTCCACCTGAACATCCGCAAGGACAGCCATAGCGACCACTTCCAGTGGTTCCACTTCAAGGCCAGCGGCCTTACCCCGGGCCAGGTCCATCGTTTCAGCCTGGACAACGCCCACCAGTCCTCCTACAAGAACGCCTGGAGCGGTTATCACGCCGTGGCCTCCTACGACCAGCAAACCTGGTTCCGGGTGCCCAGCCAGTTCGACGGCAAGGCCCTGAGCTTTGAACTCAAAGCCGAACAGGCGCAGGCCTGGTTCGCCTACTTCGAGCCCTACCCCCGCGCCCGCCACAACCAGCTGATCGAACGCGCCGGGCAAATCCCTGGCGTCGAGCTGCTGGCCAGCGGGCGCAGCGTGCAGGGCCGCGACATCCCGCTGCTGCGCGCCGGCGACGGTGCGCCAGGCAAACGCAAGCTGTGGATCATCGCCCAGCAACACCCCGGCGAGCACATGGCCGAATGGTTCATGGAGGGCGTGATCGACCGCCTGCAGGCCAACGACAACGCTGTTCAGCAACTGCTGGCCAAGGCCGACCTGTACCTGATCCCCAACATGAACCCGGACGGCGCCTTCCTCGGCCACCTGCGCACCAACTTCAAGGGCAAGGACCTCAACCGCGCCTGGCAGGATGCCAGCGTCGAATCGACCCCCGAGGTGTTCTTCGCCCAGAGCCAGATGAAGCTGCATGGCGTCGATGCCTTCGTCGACGCCCATGGCGACGAGGAAATCCCCCACGTGTTCACCGCGGCCTGCGAGGGCAACCCGGGTTACACGCCGCGCATTGCCAAGCTCGAAGAGCAGTTTCGCAGCACCCTGTGCAGCCTGACGCCCGACTTCCAGACCCAGTACGGCTATACCCGCGACGAACCGGGCCAGGCCAACATGACCCTGGCCTGCAACGCCGTTGGCCAGGCCCATGATTGCCTGTCGCTGACCCTGGAGATGCCGTTCAAGGACCATGACGACGCGCCCAACCCACGCACCGGCTGGTCGGGCGAGCGCTCCAAGGCGCTGGCCGGGGCGGTGCTGGGAACCCTGCTGAAGATGGTCGACGACTTGCGCTGAGCGACATGCCCACCTTTGTGGTGTCACTCAAAACTGCACATCCAGGATTACGCTGTCGGTATAGCTCGCCGCCGGCGGCGTGGCCTGGTCGGTGTAGACCTTGGCGTTGTAGTTGAACACCTGGCTGCCGGTGCCGGTGCCATTGCCCGGATTCACATCGGCATCGCTGCTGGCCCGCCGCGCCGCGCCTACCGATCCCCAGCGCACCGCGCCGGCACTCTTGAAGATGTCGTACGCCAGGTAGTTGTTGGCCCCGGACTTCATCCGCCGCCGCCCGCCCGAGACGTTCTGCCCGTCGTTCAGCCCCACCGTGTAGCTGCTGCCCTTGGTGCACGACAGGCTGACGTTCTGGTTGACCGCGGCGAACCCGGCCACCACCGGCGCACTGCCAAAGCTGATGTTGGGGGTGGTGATCTGGCAATCGTTGCTCACCGTCAGGCTGACATTGAGGGTCTTGCTGCCACTGCCGATGTCGCGGCCCAGGCAGATACTGCCGATGCCGATGCCGGAGCAGTAGTTCCAGCTCCAGGCCACGGTCAGGGTCTCCTGGTACAACCCGGCGGCGACGTTGCTGCCGACCTGGGTGCGCAGGTAGATCGGCACGGCCTTGGGTGTCGGCCCGTTGAGCAGCCCCAGCAGGTCGATGATGCCATTGCGGGCAAAGTCGAAGGCCACGCCGCGGGTGATCGGGTAGTTGACGCTGTTGTCGGCGTACAAGGTGTAGTTGATGACATCGCCGGTCGGGCCGACCAGGCCGCCGGAGGCCGGGGTGATGGTGGCGTAGAAGTGGTCGTTGCTGGTCAGCAGGCTGAGCAGCGAGCCGGTGCACTGCAAGCCCGAGTTGCTGCTCGAGGCGGTCTGCACGGTGGTGCGCACCAGCGTCGAGTTGAGCGTGCCGAACGCCGCCGGCGTGGTCGCCACCGACGAACACAGCGCCCAGGCCTGGCCGGGCAGCAGGAGCACGGCCAGCAGACAGCGGCGCAACCCGTTCACTGGCACACCAACGGGCCGATCAAGGGGATCGGCCCCTGCCCTTCGGGCAGGTCGAACGCCACCTGGCAGTGCCCGCCGTCGGCCTTGTCCACTTGCAGGCGGTTGTGCGCAGCGAGGTTCTCCAGGTACACCAGGCCATCCCAGCCCACCACCGCTTCGCCGCCGCTTTCCTGGTGCAGCACACGGCTGCCCAACTTGAGTTCCTGCTGCTGGCCGTCGACCAGCACCAGGCTTGCCGCCAGCACCCGCCTGAGCGGGAACTCCAGCAGGTAGCCGCTGCCCCGGCGCACGGCCACGCGCTGCTCCACCTGCGGCGCGAGGATATCGGCCGGCAGCTCCATCGGGTCGATCTCGTACTTGCCCCGGTAATAGCCACTGCTGTACGGCACCAGCAAATGGCCGTTGCGGTCGGTCCGGCCGATCTGCTGGTTCTCGTAGCGCACCGGCACATCGGCATAGCCATTGGTGCTGACCACCACGAAGGCATCGTCGATGCGGTTGGCGGCGAACAGCCCGGCGTCCATCAGCACCAGCGAGCCGCTGGCATCGGCCCAGCGGGTCATCTCGCCGCTGCTGCCATACAGCCCAGCCTGCAACTGCACCGATTGCAGGCGCCAGGTCAGGTCGGCCTGGCGGTAGTCCTGGGTGTTGCCGCCGGTGGCATAGCCGAGGTTGTAGCCGACCCCGCCGCCCACCGGCACCGCCTGGCTGTAGTTGACCCGCTGCAGGTCCTGGCCGTCCTTGCTGCGCTCGGCGCTGAAGGCCAGGGTGCCGCGCAGGTCGAACGGGATCACCAGCTGCGCCTGCACCGCCCATTGGCTGTCGCCGACTTCCCGGTTGGCCGACAGGTACAGGCTGCTGCTGCCCCACAACGGCTTGCTCCAGCTGAGGTTGAGCAGCCGCGTGCGCGTGCCGTCGCCGGCACGCACATCGAAATAACCGGCACCGAGGCTGCCGTAGCGGTCGAGGTTGAGGCTCAGGGTGGCCTGCTCGCTGCGCCGGCTCAGGCGGGTGAAGGGGTTGTCCACCAACGACAGGTCGGCATAGTCGCCGTGGCGCTCGATACGCTGGTAGTTGAAGCCGATGTGCCGGCTGTTGTACTGGTAGCCCAGCGCCACCTGCTGGCCGCTGTCGCCGTCGAAGCGGCTCTGCGCCAGCGCCGCGTTGAGCACGCCATAGGTGCCCAGGCGCAGGTTGCCGCCCAGGCCGCCGAGCTGCATCGACTCGGCGGTCTCGGCGTGGGTCTCGAGGGTGAAGGAGTCGGACACGCCATGGCGCAGGCTGGCCGTGGCCACCCCCGGGCCATAGGCGAAGTCGCGCACGGCGTAGTCGCGGCGCAGGCTGCCGGCGGCCACCGAAAAGTCCGACAGGCCCTTGGCCAACAGGCTGCTGGTGACATAGAACGGCAAGGTGGTCGAAACCTGGCGGCCAAGGGCGTCGGTGGTCACCACCACCGCCTCGCCGGCACCGTTGATGAACGGCACGTTGGTCAGGGTGTAGGGGCCGGGCTGCAGCTCGGTGCTGCTGCTTTTGTAGCCATTGATGAACAGGTCCAGCGAGGTCGGCACCGCCGCCTCGCCGGCGAACGCCGGCAGCGGGTAGGTGACCAGGTCCGGCCGCGCGCCGAAGTCGCGCGACAGCTGCAGGCCGCCCATGCGCACCGAGGTGGTCCATGGCAGCGCGCCGCTGACCAGGTCGCCGACCTCGTAGGTCAGCAGGCGCTGCTCGTCGGTCTGGCGAAAGGTCGTGTCATAGCGCAGGAAGCCCTGGCGGGTCTGGCTCTGCGCGCCATTGAACGACTGGCGCCATTGGCCGGTGGTGGAAAAGGTGCCCCAGTCGTCGAACAGGCGCAGTTCGTTCCAGGCTGCCAGGTAGGTACCGCCCTCGTCGGTGTCGTTGAGGTAGGCGTCATAGTTGAGCAAGGCACCGAAGCTGGTGCGCGCCGCACTGGCCGGATACAGGTTGCGATCGCCCACGCGCTGGTCGGGCAGCCAGGCCGGTGGCACTTGCAGGAGCAGGCGCTGGTTCTGGCTGTCGTAGTCGCTGTGCAGGCCTGGGATATCCTCCAGCGCCAGCTCGCCCTGGGGATCGCCCGGCAGCGTCACGCCCGCCGCGCGCAGCACGTCGCTGCCCAGGTACAGGCGCCCGGCGCGCTGCTGCACCGGCACCAGCTCAGCCTTGGCCACCTGGTTCACCAGCAGGTCGAGGTACAGCGTGGCATCGGCAACCACCGCACTTTCCGAAGGCGGTGGCGGCAGCGCGTCGGCCACACCGCTGCCGGGCCCCAGCACCGCCAGGCCCAGCCACAACCGGTGCGTCGCCACCCGCACCCAGCTCACACACGATTTCCAACCATGGGCGGGTCCTCCCTGGCCCCTGCGACAGCCTCACACCTGGGTTACTGGCCTTGCCTGATGGCCTGCGCCACCTCCTGGCCGTTGATCCGGCCCTTGAGCACGCTGGCCGCCCCCGGGGCGACCGGCACCGGCCAACGCATGCTGGCGCCAGGCAGCACATAGCCAAGCAACCCCTCGACCAGGGGCTTGTCCTGGCCGGCCTGTTGCAGCACCACATCGGTCAGCCGCGCATGCACCGGCCCGGTGTTGCGCAACTCGACATAGGGCTTGCCCTGTACCGTCACCGCGCGCCAGCTCAGTTGCGGCTTGCCGACCCCTTCGGCGCTGCGCTTGCCCTCTGGATCAGGCTTGCCCCACAGCCCTTCGCCATAGACGAACAGCGGCACCGAGTAGCGCATCTGCAGGCGGATCGCCGCCTTGGGCCCCTCGCTGGCGGCGTCGGCCGGCAACGGCGACGGGATCTCGTCGATGATGATGCGATAGGCCAGCTCCTGACCGGCCGGCGAGCTGGCGGTACGGGTCAGGCGGATCAGCTGCTTCTGGCCCGGCGCGATCGTGGCCACCGGCGGGCTGCCGATGATGTCGCGCTGGGCCTGGAACTGCTCCTGGTACTCGCCCTGGCGCCAGGCGAACACCCGCACCTGCAGGCTGGCCGGCGCCGAGCCGCGGTTCTCCAGCCACAACGCACCGGCTTTCTGATCGGCCTCCAGCACCGGGTCGATCGGCCAGATCAGCACCGATGTGGCGGCGAAGGCCGGCGCGCTGGCCAGCCACAACACCCCGATGATTCCTCGCGCCCACTTCGCGCCTGCCCCCATGCCTCTCTCCTTGCTGGTTCTTGTGGTTGCCGGCGGCTTCACCAGCTCACCGTCACTTGCACCACATCGGTATAGGTCCCGGCCGGCAGGGTGCCGGTCAGGGTGGTGCGTCCATAGACCGGCAGCTTGATCGCCGTCGGATCGCTGTAGCTCAGCGCCACGCTGCTGCCGATGCCCAGGCTCTGGCTGAACGCGGCGTCGCGAAACAACTGGTAGGCCAGCAGCTGGGTGCCGCCCGTGCGTTTCAGGTTGCGCGTGCCGGCGGCGCTGTTCTGGCCGCCGTCCAGGCTCATGCTCAGGGCCACGCCGGGGGTGCACTGGAAGGTCACCGTGGTGCCGCCGAGGGCGCTGCTCAAGGTGGCGGTGGACAGCGCCGAGCGGGTGCCGAAATCGAGCACGCCGTAGGCCGTCACGCCGCCCACCACCAGGCAGCCGGCGGCGATCTGCGCGCTCACCTGGAAGGTGCTGCTGGTGGCCGCCTGGGTGCCCTGCGCCAGCGCCAGGCACAGGCCAAGCGCCAGCAGCCGCGCCATGCGCTTCAGAAGCTCAGCTCGACCGCCACCGTGTCGGTGTACACCCCGGCCGGCAAGCCGGCCTTGCCGCGCGCCTGGCCGTACAGGTTGACGGTCTGCGCAACGCCAGTACTGGTCGGCAGGGTGATGATGCCGTCGACGGCCAGCAACTGCGTGTGCCCGGCGTCGGTGTAGAAGTCGTAGGGCACGAAGTTGCCGGCACCATCGGCCAGGGCCCGGGTGCCACCGGCGGACTGACCGTCGTGGATGCCCGCGCCGACCTTGATCGCCGGTACCGTGCCCGCCGAGCAGAGGATGCTCATGGCCCCGCCGCCACCGCCCAGCACCTGGCCGTTGGCGGTGGTGAACAGCGAGTCCTGGGTGCCGAAGTTGAGGCTACCGAAGTTCAGCCCCGAGGTGCCGCCGGTGCCATTGACCTGGCAAGCGGCGGTCAAGGTCAGGGTCGAGCTGATGGTGCCGGTCACGGTGGCGGCCTGGGCCTGGGCCGCCAGGGCGAGGCCAAGGCCGGCGAGGATGCAGCGGGTGATAGCGGTGGGCATCGGAATCTCCTTGCGTGTTACCAGTCCAGGGTCACCCTGAGGGTGTCGCGATACAGCCCGGCGGGCAGCGCGCGCGGCTGCGCGATGACCACGCCGTAGATGGGCACAGGTACTTGCTGGGTGCTGCTGATGGTGAAGGTTCGCGCCTGGCCGATGCCGTAGCGGCTGTTGCCGCCTGGGTCGATGGCCAGCTGGTAGGGAATCAGTTCGCGGCCGTTGCTCAGCCGGCGCACGCCGTCGCCGCCATTGAGGCCGCCATTGATGCGCACGCTGAAAGCGCGCACCTGGGGCGTGCAACTGATCTGCAGGCTGCCCTCGCCGCCCGCCTCGTCGACCCGGCTGGTCAAGGGCCGGTCCCAGGTCGGGCCGCGGGCGCCGAAGTCGAGCAGCCCAGGGTTGCCCAGCGAAGCCGGCTGCTGCGGGTCGCTGCTGATCTGGCAGGCGGCACTGATCACCAGCCGCGCCTGGATGAAGCCGGTGCTGCTGCCATGGGCCACGCCGCCGGGCAACAACAACGGGCCGAGGGTGAGCAACAGCAGTGAAGTGCGGTGCAGCGCGTCCATGGGCGGTGCCTCCTCCTACCAGGTGACCGTGACTTTGAGCAGGTCGGCGTACAGCCCGGCGCGCGGGACCCAGGCCAGCTTGTCGATCCTGGCGTACAGCGGCAGTTCCACCACGCCGCTGTCCGGGACCCGCGCCGCTTGTGCGACATTCACCGCCAGCGGCTGGCGCCAGCTGGGGTCAGCGTACAGGCGGTACGGGATCGGCCGGGATCGGGCGTCGCTGCTGGCCAGGTAGCGCAGCTCGCCGACACCGCCGTGCTGGCCGCCGTCGACGCGCACCTGGTACGGGGTGTCGGGGTTGCATTCCAGGCGTGGCGGACGCTGGCTGAGCAGCACGCCGCTCAAGGGCGCATCGGCGCCATCGAGGCGCGGCGCGGCCCCCAGGTCGACGACACCCAGGGCCTGGGCACCGGCATCGCGTTGCTGGCCGACCAGCATGCAGCCACGCTGCACCAACACCTGGACCTCGACGAGAAAGTCTGCGGCCAGGGCACTGGAGCAGGCACACAGGGCCAGCAGCACGGCGACTACGCGTTCCAACACCAGCGGGTTCCTTGTCTGGAGGGCTTGAGCTTGAGCGTAGCAGCGCGATTGGCTGACGAACGCGCAGCCCTACCCTTCTTTGGCATTAATGAAAATGGCGAGTGCTGCGCCAGCCAGGCTGGCGCCTACCGACCACAGGGTTCAACGAAACCTCTGCGCCGATCGCCCCTCCAACACCCAGACACCGGCAAAACGACCGGCCTTCTGATACCGTGCATGGCAAGCTGCAACCCGTGCCCAGGCCTGACAGGAGTTTTCCCTTGAGCAACGCGCCCACACCACTGGACCAAGCCATCGAGCGCTGTGCCGAGGAACCGATCCAGGTCCCGGGCAGCATCCAGCCCCAGGGGTTCCTGCTGGTGCTGGACGAGACCGCGCTCGAGGTGCTGCAGGCCAGCGAAAACGTCGAGCAGTGGCTCGGCCTGCGCGCCAGCGCAGTGCTCGGCATGCCGTTCCGCGCGCTGGTGCGCGAAGGCTTCGAGCTGCGCGACCAACTGGCCCAACTGCCCGAGGCGCAGGCGTTTCCCTTCCATATCGGCGATCTGCACCTGCGCCAGGACGCGCCCTGCCAGGGCCTGCTGCGGGTACTCGCGCACCGCCACGAGCAGCTGCTGATCCTCGAGTTCGAGCCCAGCCAGCGCCGCAGCGGGCCGCTCCAGGGCGACTACTACCCACTGGTGCGCGCCTTCGTCGGCACCTTGCACCAGGCCAACAGCATCGAAGAGTTGCTGCAGCACTCGGTCGAGCAGATCAAACGCATCACCGGCTTCGGCCGGGTCAAGGCCTACAGCTTCGACAGCGAGGGCAACGGTACGGTGCTGAGCGAACTGGCCGATCCCGGCTACCCCAGCTACCTGGGCTTGTGCTTTCCGGCCTCGGATATTCCGCGCCAGGCCCGCGAGCTGTATCGGGTCAACCGCATCCGCCTGATCGAGGACGCCAACTACCAACCTTCGCCGTTGCATCCGACCCTCAACCCGCGCACCGGGCGCCCCCTGGACATGAGCTTCGCCACGCTGCGCAGCGTATCGCCCGTGCACCTGCAATACATGCGCAACATGGGCACGCTGGCGTCCATGTCGCTGTCGATCGTGGTCGACGACAGGCTGTGGGGGCTGATCTCCTGCCACCACGCGCAACCCCGCGCCGTCGACTTCCAGACCCGCACCGCCTGCGAACTGCTGGCCAGCGTGCTGTCGCTGCAGATCGAATCGCGCGAGTCCCACGACAGCACCCGCACGTTACTGGCGCTGCGCGAACGCATCGTGCGCATGCTGGCCTCGATGGCCGACCACGACAGTGTCAGCGCAGGCCTGCTCGACCTTCCCGAGGTCCTGCTGGCCTTCGCCGGCGCCAGCGGCGCCGCGATCATCAGCGCCGAACGCTGCGACCTGATCGGCGACACGCCCTCCCAGGCCCAGGTCACCGCCCTGGTGCACTGGCTGTCCCGCCGGGGGGACGAGCTGGTGTTCCATACCGACAATGTCGGGCGGGACATCGACGAACTGCCTGAACTGGCCGACCAGGTCGGCGGTGTGCTGGCCGTGGCGATTTCCCAGATCCACTCGCACTACCTGGTGTGGTTCCGCCCGGAGCAGGTGCGTCGGGTCAACTGGGCCGGGCGTCCCGACAAGGCCATCAGCCCCCTGGGACAACTCAGCCCGCGCCACAGTTTCGCCCGCTGGCAGGAAGTGGTGCGCGGCTTCAGCCTGCCCTGGAGCCCGATGATCCTCGATGCGGTGCTCGAGCTGCGCAGCGCTGTGCTCGGTATCGTCCTGCGCAAGGCCGAGGAACTGGCGCAACTGGCCGGCGAGCTCAAGCGCTCGAACAAGGAGCTCGAGGCGTTTTCCTATAGCGTGTCCCATGACTTGCGGGCGCCACTGCGCCATATCGCCGGCTATTCGGAACTGCTCGGCGAGATCGAAGGCGAACACTTGAGCGAACGCGGTCGCCGCTTCCTCACCCACATCGGCGAGGCGGCGCATTTTGCCGGCTCGCTGGTGGACAATCTTCTAAACTTCTCGCAAATGGGACGCTCCGCCCTGCGCCTGTCGGACGTCGACCTCAATGCCTTGGTCGACAGCATCCGCGTCGAGCTCGAGCCCGACTACCAGGGGCGTGAGGTCATCTGGGAGGTCGCCCCCTTGCCCAAGGTCATCGCCGACCCGGCGTTCATCAACATGGTGTTGCACAACCTGCTGTCCAATGCCATCAAGTACAGCCGCGACCGTGCCCCGGCGCGGATCGAGGTCGGCGCCGTGCAACACGAGCGGGAGACGGAAGTGTATGTCCGCGACAATGGCGTCGGCTTCGACATGACCTACGCCAACAAGCTGTTCGGGGTGTTCCAGCGCCTGCACCGCATGGAGGATTTCGAGGGCACGGGTATCGGCCTGGCCAGCGTGCGCCGCATCATCGAACGCCATGACGGTCGGGTCTGGGCCGATGGCCAACCTGGCCAGGGCGCCAGCTTCCATTTCGTACTTCCGCGCTTCCAAGCGCACTCTTGAGGCACCGTTACCCACATGCTCAAACCTATCCTGCTGGTCGAAGACAACCCCAGGGACCTGGAGTTGACCCTCCTTGCACTGGAGCGCAGCCAGTTGGCCAACGAAGTGATCGTGCTGCGCGACGGCGCCGAGGCACTGGACTACCTGCTGCGCCGCAACAGCTACGCCGAACGCGACGACGGCAACCCCGCCGTACTGCTGCTGGACCTCAAGCTGCCCAAGGTCAATGGCCTGGAAGTGCTCAAGCAGGTGCGCGATACCGCAGAGCTGCGCAGCATCCCCACCGTGATGCTGACCTCCTCGCGGGAAGAGCCGGACCTGCTGCGGGCCTATGAGCTGGGTGTCAATGCCTATGTGGTCAAGCCGGTTGAGTTCAAGGATTTCGTCGCCGCCATTGGCGAACTGGGGGTGTTCTGGGCCGTGCTCAATGAACCACCACCCGGCTCGCTGCGCCTGAACCGGCGCAGCAAGCATTGAGCGCCGCGACGATGCCGAACACGCCCATCAGGCTGTTGCTGGTCGAAGACAGCAGCATGGACGCCGAACTGACCCTGCTGCGTCTGGAGCGCAGTGGGCTGCACGTGCAATCGCGGCTGGTGTTCGACCACGTCGGCGTGGAACACGCCCTGCTCGAAGCCAGCTATGACCTGATCCTGTGCGATTGCGTGCTGCCAGGTTCATCCGGAACCGACGTGCTGGCGATCGCCCAGCGCCTGGCGCCGGATGTGCCATTCATCTTCCTCTCCGGCATTTATGGCGAAGAGCACGCGGTGGAGATGATCCGCCTGGGCGCTACCGATTACCTGCTGAAAAAGAACCTGCCGCTGCTGCCCAAGGCCGTGCGCAGGGCCATGACCGAAGTGCAGGAGCGCCAGCGCCGGCGCCGCGCCGAAGAAGCGCTGGCGGACGTCGAGGCGCGGGCGCGCATCGCCATCGACGCGGCAGGCATGGGGACCTGGGACTTCCGCCCGCAGGACCAGCTGCTGCTGTGGGATGACCGCTGCAAGACCTTGTTCGGCCTGCCGACCGATACCGAGATGACCCTCGAGGTCTTCTATGCCGGGATCTACCCAGACGACCGGGCGCGGGTGCGCGACGCCGTCGAGCAAGCCATGCAACCGGACAGCGACGGCCGGTATCGCGCCGAGTTTCGCATCGACCAGCCGGCTGGGCTGGAGCCACGCTGGCTGCTTTCCAGCGGCCAGACCCAGTTCGTCGACGGACGCTGCGTGCGTTTCTCCGGGGTATTGCAGGACATCCATCAACAGCGCCAGGCCACCCGCGCGCTGGAACAACTCAACGAGATGCTCGGCGAGCGGGTCGAGCGCCGCACCCGGGAGCGTGACCGCGCCTGGGAGTTGTCCCAGGACCTGCTGGCGGTGCTGAACAAGGACCTGACCCCCGTGGCCCTGAACCCAGCATGGGAAGCCAGCCTGGGCTTTACCCGTGAGCAACTGGGACGCATCTCGCTGTTGCAGCTGCTGCCTGAAACCGACCAGGACGGTTTTCTCGCGGAGCTCGCGGCGCTGTCGCTGGGGCGCACCAGCGCCCGCTTCGTCGGCCGCATCCTGCACGCCGCCGGCCAGCAGCGCTGGTTGTCCTGGGTGGTGGTGCCGGATGACAGCATGCTCTACGTGGTCGCCCGCGACATCACCAGCGAGCGCGAAGCCGCCCTGGAGCTGGCCGAAGCCAACGCGCGCCTGCGTGAGCAGATCGCCGAACGCGAACGTATCGAGGCCGCGTTGCAGCAGATGCAGCGCCTGGAAGCGGTCGGTCAGCTCACCGCCGGAGTGGCGCACGACTTCAATAACCTGCTGACGGTGATTCTCACCGGCGCCAGCTTCTTGCAGCGCGACCTGGAGCGCGGTTCAGTGGACAAGGCGCACAGCCGCCTGCAACACATTCGCGAAGCCGGCGAGCGCGGCGCCAAGCTGACCGCGCAATTGCTGGCGTTCTCGCGCAAGCAAAGGCTCGAGCCGGTGCCGCTGAACCTCAACCGCACCCTGTCTGGCCTGGAAGAACTGCTGCGGCGCACCCTGGGCGGCAGCATCTCGGTGCGCCTGGACCTGGACCCCGGCTTGTGGCAGGCGTTGATCGACCCGACCCAGACCGAGATGATCATCCTCAACCTGGCCATCAACGCCCGCGATGCGATGCCCGGGGGCGGCCAGCTGACCCTGAGTACCCGCAACAACCGGGTCAGCGCCCGGCCGCATCGCCCAGAAGACCCGGAGCCAGGGGAATACGTGGTGTTGTCGATCCGCGACAGCGGTTGCGGCATGAGCGAGGAGGTGCAGGCCAAAGTGTTCGAGCCGTTCTTCACCACCAAGGATATCGGCAAGGGCTCGGGCCTGGGCCTGGCCCAGGTGTTCGGCTTCGCCAAGCAAAGCGGTGGTGGGGTTCGCATCGAGACTGCACCGGGCCGTGGCACCCAGGTCACCGTGTACCTGCCGGCGGTCCATCAACAGGCCGTGGAGATCGCCCCCGAACAGGACACTTCCAGTGCCTTGGCGCAACGCGTGGTGGACCGCCATGTGCTGTTGGTGGATGACGACCACCTGGTGCGCGAAATGATTGGCGACGTCCTGCGCCGCTATGGCTGCAACGTGCGTCAGGCCCACAGCAGCGAGCAGGCGCTGGCGTTGCTCGATGAACAGGTCGAGCTGCTGCTCACCGATTTCGCCATGCCGGAATTCAACGGTGCGCAACTGGCGCTGGCCGCCCGCGAGCGTTTCCCCAGGCTGCCGGTGGTGTTTCTGACCGGCTATGCAGAACTCCAAGGGCTGGAATTGCCGCACAGCGCGGTGATCCAGAAGCCGGTGAGCGAACAGCTGCTGGCCCAGGCCCTGGCAGAGCTGCTCGACCCGCGCTAGACGGTGTCCGGCGCGCCTGGCGGCGGACTTTTACCCACGCAGAAACGAAAAAATCGCCTTTCGGCGATTTTTTCAAATATGGCAGGGGCGGCTGGATTCGAACCAACGCATGGCAGGATCAAAACCTGCTGCCTTACCGCTTGGCGACGCCCCTGTAGAGACTGCTGTGGCTGCGTGTGTCGCTGCTCAGCAATGGCGCGCACTTTAACAACGTTTTTCTCAGGTGGGAAGCTTTTTTTTAAAAAAAATCATAGGAAAACAGCAAGTTAGTAGTTTTGCCGATTTTCCGTCGATTTACCTCGCCTCCTTGCCCGCAGGCGCCGGCCTCGCCGGCGAACACCGCAGCAGCCAGTGCCAGGCAGCGCGACCCGTGGTTCATGCGCCATTCGTCGCTTTTCCACCGCCTCGCTTCAACACATTCGGCTGCGCCCCTTCCAATCAGGTAGAGACCTATCTGCGCATTCACAAGGAGGGCGCCATGCCAGTTTCCCATGACCTCTACCAGGACCTGCACTACCCTCGCGAAATCGTCCAGCAGCGCCGCCAGCAGGACCAGCAACTCGATCGCCTGCTCGACGAGTACGTCGACATCGACAACCAGGTGCTGGCCGCCGAATCGATCTCGGCGGGTAACTTCGAGGACGAAGACCTGCGCCACCTCAAGGAACGCCGCCTGGCGATCAAGTACATGATCGAACGGCAACTGGCGCGTACCGACTGAGCGACCTATCACCTTTCACGATCATTGCCTGGCATTTTCTCGATTGGTCAAAATGCCTGCGCGCGCGCAAGCTGCGCGCTGCCCTGTTTCGACCGCGAGGAAGCCACCGTGCCCACCTGGATACCCGCCGTGCTGCGCCGCCGCAGCCCTGCGCCCATCGCCCTGCTCGACGATTTCCAGGGCCGGGCGGCGGCGTGCGGCTATACCCTGAGCGCCGGCCAGCGCCGGGTCATCGAGGCCATGGCCAGGCAACTGGCTGCGCTCGACCACGGCCGGGCACGCAGCCTGTACCTACATGGCGCCGTGGGGCGGGGCAAGAGCTGGTTGCTCGACGGTTTCTTCCAGGCCGTGCCGACACCCGCCAAGCGGCGCCTGCACTTTCATGACTTCTTCGCCCGCCTGCACCAGGGCATGCACCGCCACCGCCTGCGGGACGATGCCCTCGGCGCAGCGCTGAATGAATTGCTCGGCGATGTGCAGGTGCTGTGCTTCGATGAGTTTCACGTGCACGACATCGGTGACGCCATGCTGCTCACCCGTTTATTCGATGCCTTGTTCGGGCGCGGTGTGTTTCTTTTGCTGACCAGCAACTATGCCCCCGAGGGGCTGCTGCCCAACCCGCTTTATCACCAACGCTTCCTGCCGGTGATCCGCCTGATCAACCGCCATATGCAAGTGCTGGAGGTCGACGGCGAAACCGATTTTCGCAGCCTGCCGGCCAACCGCGCGCAGCAGCGGTTCACCCAGGGGCATTACCTCTGGCCGGGGAACGCGGCGCAACGCCAGGCCTTGGCTGTACCGCCAGTGCAGCCTGTGCTGCTGCAGATCAACCAGCGCCCGCTGCGGGTGCTGGCCGAGGCTGACGGCCAGGTGATGTTCGCCTTCAGCGACCTGTGCGAGCAAGCCACCGCGGTCATCGACTACCTGGTGCTGGCCGCGCGCTACGAGCACTGGATCATCGACGGCCTGGACGACCTGGCCGCGTGCTCGTTGGCCGCGCAACAGCGCTTCATCAACCTGGTGGACGTGCTGTACGACCAGGACCGTCAGCTAACCCTGATCGGCAAGCGGGCACTGGCCGAAAGCCTCGGCGGGACGCTCACCGACCTGATGCGCACCCGCAGCCGGCTGGGGCAGCTGCATCAGCTCGACGCCAGCGATCGCCAGGCAAGTGCCATCGGCGCAGCGCCGCGCCCACCCTTGTCCTGAAGGCGCCTGGTGGGAACGGCGCGGTGGGCTCAGCCCGCCCTGGGCAGGTCCGCCAGCACGCCCTCGATCTCACCCAGCACCGCCGGATCATCCAGGGTCGAGGGCGGCACGTAGTCCTGGCCATCGGCAATCTTGCGCAGCACCGCGCGCAGGATCTTGCCCGAACGGGTCTTGGGCAGGCGCTTGACCAGCCGCACCCGGCTGAAGCAAGCCAGGGCACCAATCTGCTCGCGCACACTGGCCACCAGTTCGCCCTGCAGCTGCACCTCGCCAATGCCCTGCCCGTCCTTGAGTACCACCAGCGCCAACGGCACCTGGCCCTTGATCTCGTCGTGCACGCCGATCACCGCGCACTCGGCCACCGCGGGGTGGCGCGCCACCAGGTCCTCCATCTCGCCGGTGGACAGGCGATGGCCGGAGACGTTGATGACGTCATCGGTGCGGCCCATGATGTAGACGAAGCCGTCATCGTCCAGGTAGCCGCCGTCACCGGTGTGGTAATAGCCTGGATAACTGTGCAGGTAGGCTTGCAAGTAACGTTCATGGTCGCCCCAAAGGGTCTGGCTGCAACCAGGAGGCAGCGGCAAGGCAATGACGATGGCGCCCTGCTGGTTAGGCCCCAGCGGCTTGCCGTCGTCGTCCAGCACCTGCACGTGGTAACCCGGCACCGCGCGGTTGCTCGACCCCGCTCGCGCCGCGCTGCCTTCGAGCCCCACGCACGGCGCGGTTACCGGCCAGCCAGTCTCGGTCTGCCACCAGTGGTCGTGCACCGGCTTGCCGGTGACCCGCTCGAGCCAGGCGTGGGTGCTGGAGTCGAGCTTCTCGCCGGCGAGGAACAGCTGGCGCAGCGAGCTCAGGTCATGCCCGCGGAGCAACTCGCCTTCCGGGTCTTGCTTGCGGATCGCCCGCATGGCGGTAGGCGCGCAGAACAGCCCATTGACCCGATACTGCTCGACGATACGCCAGTAGGCCGCGGCATCCGGGGTGCGAATCGGCTTGCCTTCGTAGAACACCGTGGTGCAGCCGCTCATCAATGGCCCGTAGACGATCAGCGAATGGCCGACCACCCAGCCGACGTCGGAGATCCCCCACCACACGTCACCGGCCTGCATGCCATAGATATGCCGCATGGCATAGCACAGGGCGACCGCATTGCCGCCGTTCTCGCGGACGATGCCCTTGGGTTTGCCGGTGGTACCGGAGGTGTACATGATGTACAGCGGGTCAGCGGCATCCAGCGCCACCGGTGCCACCGCCTCGGCGCCGACCAGCGCCTGCCGCCAGTCCAGGTCGCGCCCGGCCTGCAGCTCGGCACGGGCCTGGGGCCGCTGCAGCACCAGCACATGCCGCGGCTGGTGGCCGGCCAGTTGCAGGGCGCGATCGACCAGCGGCTTGTATTCGATCACCCGGTCGAACTCCAGGCCGCAGGAGGCGGTGAGCAGCAAGCTGGGCCGGGCATCGTCGATCCGCAGTGCCAGCTCGTTCGCGGCAAAGCCACCGAACACCACCGAGTGCACCGCGCCGATGCGCGCGCAGGCGAGCATGGCCATGGCCGCCTGGGGCACCATCGGCATGTAGATGATCACCCCGTCGCCCTTGCCCACGCCCAGGCTGCGCAGCAGGCCGGCCAGGCGCGCGACTTCGTCGCGCAGTTGCAGGTAGGTGAAGGTTTGCTGCGCACCGGTCACGGGCGAGTCGTAGATCAACGCCAGTTGTTCGCCACGGCCCTGTTCGATCTGCTGGTCGAGGGCCAGGTAGCAGCTGTTCAGGCGACCGTCGGCGAACCAGCGGTGGGTGCCGTCGGCGTTGCGCTGCAAGGTGATGGAAGGCTTGCGCTGCCAGGCCAACTGGTCGGCCTGGGCCTGCCAGAAAGCCGCGGGATCGGCAATGGAATGGGCGTAGCTGTGCTGATAGGTCATTGGTTCGCAACCCGGTACTTGTTGTTATTGAAGGGCGAGCCTGGAGTATGGACCGGCCCTGCGCCCTCGCCATCGGACTTAAGTCGCAACCCATATGCAGATTTGCAGGGATTAAATCTCTAGAATGGTCAGCCCCGACCCAAGAGCCGCTCCATGCATACCCTCGACGACCTGCGCGCCGGCCGCCTGCACGGTATCACCCGCCTTGACCTGAGCCAGGGCCTGACGCACTTCCCCGCCGAGATCTTCGCGCTGGCCGACAGCCTGGAAGTGCTCAACCTCACCGGCAACGCCCTCACCGACCTGCCCGCGGACCTGCACCGGTTGCACCGGCTCAAGGTGCTGTTCTGTTCGGAAAACGCCTTCAGCCACCTGCCCCTGGGCATCGGCCGCTGCCCGGTGCTGGAGACCGTGGGCTTCAAGAGCAACCGCATCACCCAGGTCGATGGCCAGGCCCTGCCGGCGAGCCTGCGCTCGTTGGTGCTGACCGACAATGCCCTGGAGCAACTGCCCGAAGCGCTCGGCGACTGCGCCCAACTGCAGAAATTGATGCTCGCCGGCAACCGACTGACGGCACTGCCCAGCAGCCTGGCGCGCTGCGAGCGCCTGGAACTGCTGCGCATCGCCAGCAATCGCCTGACGGCCCTGCCCGACTGGCTGTTGCAGCTGCCGCGCCTGGCCTGGCTGGCCTACGCCGACAACCCCCTGCCCCAGGGTTTTGTCGCCCCGGCTGCCGATGGCCACTGCCCGACGCTGCACTGGCGCGACATCCGCCTGGCAGCGGAGCTTGGCCGCGGTGCCTCGGGGCTGATCCACCGGGCGCACTGGTCAGGCCAGGCCGCGCCGGTGGCGGTCAAGCTGTACAAGGGCGCGATGACCAGCGACGGCTCGCCGCTGGCGGAGATGAGCGCCTGCATCGCTGCCGGTGAACATCCGCAACTGGTACGCCTGGCCGGGCGTATCGACGATCATCCGCAGGGCCTGCCGGCGCTGGTCATGGCGTTGATCGATGGGCACTGGGCGAATCTCGCCGGCCCGCCCAGCCTCGACAGCTGCACCCGCGACCGCTACCCCGAGGCCCGGCGCCTGACGTTGCCGGCAGTCCGCCGCCTGGTGGCCGGCATCGCCTCGGTGTGCGCCCACCTGCATGGGCGCGGCCTCAACCATGGCGACTTGTACGCCCATAACATCCTGTTCGATGAGGACGGCCAATGCCTGCTGGGGGATTTCGGCGCGGCATCGTTCCATCCGCCCGCGGCCAGGGCATTGGAGCGCTTGGAAGTACGCGCCTTCGGCATTCTCGTGGAAGAGTTGCTGGGCTGCTGCGAGCAGGACGACCAGGGCCTGCGCGAGCTGGCCAGGGTTTGCCAGCAAGCGCAAGTGCTGGCGCGCCCGTCCTTTGCCGAGATCGCCGCAGGTTCGCTGTAGCCGCCGTGGTGGCTGGCTCCTACCGCAAACGCGACCGGCCGCCGTCCCGTAGGAGCCAGCCTTGCTGGCGAACCAGGCGCCGCGGTGGATGGCACCGGCTACGCCGGTGTTCGCCGGCAAGGCCGGCTCCTACGCCGATTACGGCCTGCAACACCCGTAGCCAGCCTTGCTGGCGAACCAGGCGACGCGGTTGAGGACAGCGACACCCCAGGTGTTCGCCCCATTACGGTGCAAAGCCTCTAGAATAGGCCACCCCTCCAGCCACAGAGCGTCACCATGGACATCGATCAGGCCCGAACTTTCCTGGAAATCGTGCGTTGCGGCAGCCTGGTCGCCGCCGCCGAGCGCCTGTTCGTGTCGCAGACAGCCATCACCGCACGGGTCCAGCGCCTGGAACAGCAACTCGGTTGCCAACTGTTCGTGCGCAGCCGCAACGGCGCCAGCCTGACCAGCGACGGCGAGGCCTTCGTCACCTACGCCAACCAGCTGGTGCAAACCTGGGAAGCGGCGCGCCGCGACCTGCCGCTGCCCCAGGGCTGCCAGCAGGTCCTGCATGTGGGCGGTGAAGTGAGCCTGGGCAACCCGATGATGCTCGACTGGGTCAGCGCCCTGCACCATGAACTGCCCAGCCACGCGATCCGCAGCGAGGTGAGCGATGGCGAGTCGCTGCTGCGCAAGGTCGAGATGGGCCTGCTGGACGCCGCGCTGGTCTACCAGCCGACCTACGGCCCAGGCTTGCAGGTGGAACAGCTGATGGAGGAGAAGCTGATCCGCGTGCGCCGTGTCGACGCCCCCGAGCCGTACATCTACATCGACTGGGGCGAGGCGTTCCGCCGCCAGCACGATGCCGCCCTGCCCGACCTGTCACGCCCGGCGCTGAGCTTCAACCTCGGGCCGCTGGCCTTGCAGTTCATCCTCGACCAGGGCGGCAGCGGCTACTTCCGCACCCGGGTGGTGCAGGCCTACCTGCAAAGCGGGGTGTTCGAGCGGGTGCCGCAGGCGCCGGAATTCACCTACCCGACCTTCCTGGTCTACCCGCGCAAGCGCGACAGCGAGGCCCTGCAACAGGCCTTCACGGTGCTGCGCCGGCTGGTGGCCGCCGGCGACAGCGATTGGTCACAACGCTGGGACCCGCTGATCTGAGCCCTGCGCCGCGGCATTGAGCAAGTGCCGCTTGAGCCCGGCGATCAGGTCGGTCTGGGTGATCACCCCCACCAGCTGGTCAGCGTCGAGCACCGGCAGGCAGTGCAGCCCCTGCTCGCTGAGCAGCGGCAGCAAGCGCTCCAGTGGGTGCTGGCTGCTGACGCTGACCACCCGGCGGCTCATCACCTGCTCCAGGCGCACCACCTTGCGCCGCCACATGCCGCGCCAGCTGAAGCGGCCACGGTCCATCGCCGGGCCGACCAGGTCGCTGAGGCTGACGATGCCCACCAGGCGCCCGCCATCGAGCACCGGCAAGGTTTTCAGGTGATGGCTGGCGAGCATCTTCCAAGCCTGTTCGAGGGTGGTGCGCGGCGTCGCCGACTGCACATCGCGGGACATCACCGCGCTGGCGGTGATGCCGCCCAGGCTGCGCTGCAAGGCATGTTGCTCGGTCGCCAGGATGATCCGCTCCAACTCGTCGCGGGTGACGTCGACGAACTCGCCGATCTCTTCCAGGGCCTGGTCCAGGTCCTGGGCGTTGATCCCGACCCGCTCGCCGGGCAGCGGGTCGTGGGTGTGGTGCAGGTCCTTGCGCGGCGCCGTGCCCTTGGGGTAGCGCACCCCGGTCAGGCGGTTGTAGAGCACCGCCACCACGACCAGGATCACGGCATTGAGCAGCACCGGCTCGAGCAGGTGGTCGCCCAGCGCCACCAGCCCCGGATCGGCCAGTACCGCACTGACCGCCACGCCGCCGCCCGGCGGGTGCAGGCAGCGCAGCAGGCACATCACCAGGATGGCGATGCCCAGCGCGGCAGCGGCGACCCACAGGCCATCGCCGAAGCCATGGCGCATGGCCAGGCCCACGGCACCGGCCAGGGCATAGCTGCCCAGCACTGGCCAGGGCTGCGCCAGCGGCCCTGAGTGCACGGCGAACACCAGCACCGCCGAGGCCGCCAGCGGCCCGAGCAGGTGCAGGGCAACCGACGGCCCGTACAGCAGGCTGCACAGGTAACCGGCAAGGAACAGGCCGAGCAGCGCGCCAAGGCCTGCGCGCAGCCATTCTCGGGGAGGGATGTTCAGGGGGGCCGGGAGCAGGCGCTGCAGACGGCTTTCGGGACGCGAGGCAGACATCGGGAGATCGGATCGTGTGTTCTGATTGAAAAAAGAAAGCCCAGCGTTACCGGCCTGGGCCCTGTATTGCCAAGGCAATAGCGCAAGGGGCTCCGTCCATGGAGAGATGGAAACCAAGCGGTTTCGTGAGGGGCGATTGTGCCGAGTCGCTCGGCAATGGGCCAATTCAAAAAACTGCGGCTGTACTGCAATTTTTTTGCACGGTTGATCGGCGACAGGATCAACGCCCCTTGCGCGGCAGCTCGATGCTCACCCGCAAACCGCCAAGGGTGCTGTCGAGCAAGGCGATGCGCCCGCCCCAGGCTTCGACGATATCACGCACGATCCCCAGCCCCAGGCCATGCCCGTCGACCTGCTCGTCCAGCCGCGCGCCCCGCTCCAGCACTTGCTGGCGCAGGTCCTGGGCAATCCCTGGGCCATCGTCGTCGACCCACAGCTGGAAACCCTCGGTGGTCGGCGCGATGCCCAGGCGCACCTCGCTGTCGGCCCATTTGCAGGCGTTGTCCAACAGGTTGCCGAGCAGCTCCAGCAGGTCCTCGCGGTCCCACGGCAGCAACAGCCCGGGCGGCACGTCGCGTTCGAGCGACAGGCCTTCGCCATGGATCATGCCCAGGGTCGACAACAGCCCGGGCAATTCGGCGTCGCAATCGAACTGCGCGCCGGGCAACGCGTCCCCGGCCAGGCGCGCACGGTTGAGTTCTCGGGCCAGGCGCTGCTGGATCTGCTGCAGCTGCTCGCGCATCTGCTCGCGCACCTGCGGCAACGCTTGCAAACGCTCGCTGGCGGCCAGGCTGAGCAACACTGCCAGCGGCGTCTTCAGCGCGTGCCCCAGGTTGCCCAGGGCAGTGCGCGAACGGCGCAGGCTGTCTTCGGTGTGGGCCAGCAGGTGGTTGATCTGGTCCACCAGCGGTTGCAGCTCGCTGGGCACTTCGGCATCCAGCTGCGAACGCTGGCCCTGTTGCAACTGGGCGATCTGTTGCCGCGCGCGCTCGAGCGGGCGCAACGAGCGGGTCACGGTGAAGCGCTGCAACACCAGCACCAGCAACAGCGCCAGCGCGCCCATGCCCAGGCCGATCTGCTGCATGCGCCGGAAAGCCTCGCGCACCGGCGAGTAGTCCTGGGCCACGCTGATGGAAACATCCTGCCCCAGGCGCCGGTAGTCGCCCCGGTAGGCCAGCAGTTGCTGGCCTTCGGGGCCGAGTTCATGGCCATCGTCCAGCCCCGGGCGGGCCGGCTTGGGCATGTCCAGGTCCCACAGCGAGCGGGAGCGCCAGGTGCCCTGGTCAAAATCGATGCGAAAGTAATACCCCGAGAACGGCTGCTGGTAGGCCGCCGACAGCCGCCGCTCATCGAGCTGCAAACCGGAAGGCCCGCGCACCAGCGCCACCAGCAGGTTCTCGCTCTCTTTGCGCAGGCCACTTTCCAGGTAGCGCTGCAGGCCGGCCTCGAACAACCACAGGGTCACCTGCGCCAGGCCCACGCCGACCAGCACCAGCACGGCCACCAGGCCCAGGCTCAGGCGCGCCTGGATCGACTTCACGCGACGTTCCCGGCGTAGACGTAGCCCTGGCCACGGCGGGTCTCGATCACGCTGCGCCCAAGCTTGCGGCGCAAGTGGTTGACGTGCACCTCGAGCACATTGGAGTCGCGCTCGGTCTCGCCGTCATACAAGTGCTCGGCCAAATGGCTCTTGGACAGCACCTGCCCTGGGTGCAGCATGAAATAGCGCAGCAGGCGAAACTCGGCGGCGGTCAGTTGCACGTCGGCACCGTCGCGGCTCACGCACTGGCGCGACTCGTCCAGGTGCAGCCCGGCGGCCTCCAGCGTTGGCTGGTTGGCCAGGCCCTTGGCCCGGCGCAGCAGCGCCTGGATGCGCAGTTGCAGCTCCTCGGGGTGGAACGGCTTGGTCAGGTAATCGTCGGCACCGGCCTTGAGGCCTTCGATGCGCTCGGCCCACGAACCGCGCGCGGTGAGGATCAGCACCGGGGTGGCCAGGCTCGCCGCGCGCCACTGCGCCAGCACCTCGAGGCCGGACAAGCCCGGCAGGCCGAGGTCGAGCACGACCAGGTCGTAGGGTTCGCTCTGGCCCTGGTACACCGCGTCACGGCCATCGGCCAACCAGTCCACGGCATAGCCCTGGCGTTGCAGCGCGGCGGTCAGTTCATCGGCCAGGGGCACGTTGTCTTCGACAAGCAGCAGGCGCATTCAGTCGTCTTCCTCGTCCTTGAGCAGGGCGCCGGTTCGGGCATCGTACTTGATTTCGCGGACCACGCCGGCCGGGGTCAGCAGCTCGACCTCGTACTCGTAGCGGCCGTGCTTTTCTTCCAGCTCCGCCTCCAGCAGGCGCGCCCCGGGGTAACGCCCCAGGGCGGCATCGAGCAGTTGCTCCAGCGGCAGGATGATGCCCTGTTGCCGAAGCTCCAGGGCTTCATCCTGGTCCAGGTCGCGGGCGGCGGCGAGCGAACTGACGGCCATCAGGGCCAAGGCCAGCCAGCGCGCCGTTCGCGGCAGATCGGGCATCAGTTGTCTCGCTCGTCCTTCAGGACTTCACCGGTCTTGGCGTCCAGGTCCACATCCCACTCGACGTTCTGGGCGTCACGCAGGTCGACCTTGTAGATGTAGCGGCCGTATTCGTTTTCAAGCTCCGAGTCGGTCACGGTGGCGCCCGGGTGCTTGGCCACGGCGGCGGCCTTGAGTTCATCCAGGGACTTGATGGTCTTGGCGTTCACCAGCTTGACCACTTCGTCGGGCTGCACGTCCTTGGCGAAGGCGGCATTGGCACCGAAAGCGAGGGCGGCGGCGGTGAACAGGGCAGTCAGGGTTTTCATGAGGTTCTCTCCATCGAGCTGTGTAATTTGTCTACGGGGTTAAGATTAACCACCGGTCCTTAACTCAACCTGAAAACAGCTGGCCGCATGATAGCGCAGCTCATGCAAGCCCGTACGCAATCCCTTGTAGGAGCGGCCTTGTGTCGCGAAAAGGCTGCACAGCAGCCTCAGGGATTTCAGCGTTTTTGCAAAGATCGCCGGGGCCGCTTTGCGGCCCTTTCGCGACACGAGGCCGCTCCTACAGGGGGATGTGTACGTCCAGCCCCGCGATACGCTCTATACTGCCCGCCTGCCCCACCCGAGTCCCCGCCATGAGCGCCATCCACATCAAGCACCCCGCCCTGACCTTCAAGGCCGGCCAGCGTGCCCTGCGCCAGATCCGCGAGCGCGGCTTGCGGGCCGAAGACGTCGGCGTGCTGCCCGGCGCCGCCGGTGGCCCCAAGCCACTGGGGATCCAGGGCCTGGACCTGGCCCTGTTCGGTCAATGGCTGCCCAGCGCGCCGCGACCGCGCGCGCTGATTGGCGCCTCGATCGGTGCCTGGCGCTTCGCCAGCGCCTGCCTCGACGACCCGGTGGCCGGCATCCGTCGTCTCGGCGAGCTGTATACCGAACAGGACTTCGCCAAGGGCGTGAGCGCCCGGCAGATCAGCCAGAGCTGCCAGCGCATGCTCGACGAGCTGCTGCAAGGCCGCGACGGGCAGATCCTGGCCAACCCGCACTACCACCTGAACATCCTGGTGGTGAAGAGCCATGGCCAGCTGGCCCACGACCACCGTGGCCGCCTGGGCCTGGGCCTGGGCGCGGTGATCGCCAGCAACCTGCTGGGCCGCGCGCGCCTGGCCCGGCATTTCGAGCGGGTGATCCTGCATGACCCGCGCGCCACGCCGCCGCTGGACACCCTCAGCGACTTCCCCTCGCGCTGCCTGCCGCTGGCCCCAGCCAACCTGCGCCATGCCCTGCTCGCCTCGGGTTCGATTCCGATGGTCATGGAAGGCGTGCGCGACATTCCCGGCGCAGGTAGCGGCACCTACCGCGACGGCGGCCTGCTCGACTACCACCTCGACCTGCCCTACAAGGGTGACGACCTGGTGCTGTACCCGCACTTCACCGACAAGGTGGTGCCCGGCTGGTTCGACAAGGCCCTGCCCTGGCGCAAGGGCGACGCCACGCGCCTGCAGAACGTGCTGCTGATGACCCCGTCGCCGCAGTACCTGGCCGCGCTGCCCTACGGCAAGCTGCCGGACCGCAACGACTTCAAGCGGTTCATGGGCGATGCGCCAGCACGCAGGCGCTACTGGTACCAGGCCATCGCCGAAAGCCAGCGCCTGGGTGACGAGTTACTCGAGCTGATCGCCACCGGGCGGCTGCACCATCAGTTGCAAGCCTTGTAACGGCCTTGCTGGTAGACTGCGCGCATTATCGATTCATACAGAGTTAAGACAGCGTGGAAATCTTCAAAGAATTTACCTTCGAATCCGCCCACCGCCTGCCCCACGTCCCGGCCGGGCACAAGTGCGGCCGCCTGCATGGCCACTCGTTCAAGGTCGCCCTGCACCTGACCGGCCCGCTCGACCCGCACACCGGCTGGATCCGCGACTTCGCCGAGATCAAGGCCGTGTTCAAGCCGATCTACGAGCAGCTGGACCACAACTACCTCAACGACATTCCCGGCCTGGAAAACCCCACCAGCGAAGTCATCGCCAAGTGGATCTGGGACCAGGTCAAGCCGCTGTTGCCGGAGCTGTCCAAGGTACGCATCCACGAAACCTGCACCAGCGGGTGCGAGTACACCGGCGACTGAGCGCATCACTCAGCCTCGCGAGGCGTAGGACGCCAACGCTGGGAAAGGGCGCTTCAGCACCTCCAGGCTGACGCGCCCCTGGTACGCCGCAGAGCCGGTGTACAGATAAGCTTGTCGATGCTGCAGGCGCCGGGTCACCGGATTGTCGTCGACATCGGCCATGGCCAGGTTGACGCAGCGCTCGCCCTGGATCAGGTCCTGCGGATCCAGGCCCTTGAGCTGCCACATGTCTTCGCCAACGTACACCACCCACTCCGGCACCTCGCTGAGCCCCTGGTACATTCCCATGTAGCCGACGACATCGGTATCCAGATAACTGTTGACGATGCCGAGGTTGCCTGCGATGTCACCACTCACCGGGCGAACCTGATAGTAGTAGCGCCCACCGCGCTCATAGACGCCGAACCAGAACAGGTCATGCAGCGTCCCCCCGCCATGCCCCTGCAAAGGCGACCAGGGCTCCAGCGATCCTTCGCGGCTTTCGATACGCAGGTAACCATCTTCGCCGTCACCCCGCTCGAACCCAACCCAGATGGGTTTGAGCATGGGGCGGGCGGCTTGCCATTCGAAAGGGTCGATACGTTGGCCATCCGCTTGCCACCACCAACGGGCAATGAATGAAAGCTGTGGTTGAAACTTGAAATAGAACGCCATCCGCTCGCCACTCCGCGCGATATTCAGAGTGGTCACACTATTGAGCGACAGGCATCGACGGCAGAGGGAAGCCCGCTACCCCAACGCGCCCTTGAGAAAGCCGGGTGCAATGTAGCGCTGGTAATGGGCTTCGGAAAGCAGGAAGAATTCGCGATCGATGGCATCGCGCAACTGCGGCAGTTCCCAGTCGCGAAACTCCGGCAGCAAGGCCATGCCGTAGGCCTCCAGGTCGCGGATCATCCGCGCCCCGCGGGCGATCAGCTGGTAGGCCCAGCAATATTCGGACTGCTGCGCGACGAAACGGATCGAGCGCTGCTCCAGCTGCTGGCGCAGCAGGCCTTTGTCGAACACTTCCAGCTTGGCCATCATCACCTGCACCAGCAGTTGCTCCAGGCGCAGCCAGACCGCGCGCTTGTGTTCATCGTCGTAACCGTTCCAGTGGATCACTTCGTGGTGGAAGCGCTTGCAGCCACGGCACACCAGGTCTCCGTACACCGTGGAGCAGAGGCCGACGCAAGGGGTCTTGATGGACTGGTTGGACATGGAAAAACAACGGCTTGGCGGGGGAACACCGGGTCATGTTAGCCCTTTGTCTAACCAGGGTCACCCGTTAAAGTCATGATCGGCGCCTTACCTTCGGCTTTTTTTTGCCGTAGAATCACACCGCCTTTTCAAGGCAACCATGTCCGTTGGAAGCTGTTTTCAAAGCGTCACGAGCACAGTTGATCCGGCAGAACGGCGTTGGCCCGGGCCATGCACCCCTCGCATGCCCGCGCCAGCCCTCATCAGCTCCCGTTCTGCAGGCGTAAAACTTTGAAAGCAGCTTCTGTAAGGATTCTCTGCGACCCTGGCTGGGCGACTCAAAAAGTCGTCGCTGCGCATGGGTGCATGGAATGCTGGATGAGCGTCCCGGACTCCCTTTAGGGACCACTGATGAGGGTAATAACTGTGCTTGAAGCCTACCGCAAACACATCGAAGAGCGTGCCGCTCTGGGTATCGTGCCCCAGCCGCTGAACGCCGAACAAACTGCAGGCCTGGTCGAGCTGCTGAAAAACCCGCCGGCCGGCGAAGAAGCCTTCCTCGTAGACCTGATCACCAACCGCGTACCGCCAGGGGTGGACGAAGCCGCCTACGTCAAGGCTGCGTTCCTGTCCGCCATCGCCAAGGGCGAAGCCAAGTCGCCACTGATCGACCGCAAGCACGCCACCGAGCTGCTCGGCACCATGCAGGGCGGCTACAACATCGAAACGCTGGTCGCGCTGCTGGACGACGCCGAACTGGGCGCCGTCGCGGCCGAACAGCTCAAGCACACCCTGCTGATGTTCGATGCCTTCCACGACGTGGCCGAAAAAGCCAAGGCTGGCAATGCCCACGCCAAGGCCGTGCTGGAATCCTGGGCTGCCGGCGAGTGGTTCACCAGCCGTCCGGCGATCGCCGACAAGTACACCCTGACCGTGTTCAAGGTGCCTGGCGAAACCAACACCGACGACCTGTCCCCTGCCCCGGACGCCTGGTCGCGCCCTGACATCCCGCTGCACGCCCTGGCCATGCTGAAGATGGCCCGCGACGGCATCGAGCCTTCGCAACCCGGTTCGGTCGGCCCGCTGGCCCAGATCGAAGCGGTCAAGGCCAAAGGCCACCCGGTCGCCTACGTCGGCGACGTGGTCGGCACCGGCTCCTCGCGTAAATCGGCCACCAACTCGGTGCTGTGGTTCTTCGGCGACGACATCCCGTACGTGCCGAACAAGCGCGCCGGTGGCTTCTGCTTCGGCACCAAGATCGCCCCGATCTTCTACAACACCATGGAAGACGCCGGCGCCCTGCCGATCGAGTTCGACTGCACCAACCTGGCCATGGGCGATGTCATCGACGTCTACCCGTTCAAGGGTGAAGTGCGCCGCAACGGCAGCGAAGAGCTGGTCACCAGCTTCGAGCTGAAAACCGAAGTGCTGCTCGATGAAGTCCGCGCTGGCGGCCGTATCCCGCTGATCGTCGGCCGCGGCCTGACCGAGAAGGCCCGTGCCGAACTGGGCCTGGCCCCATCGGACCTGTTCAAGAAACCCGAGCAACCAGCCGCTTCGACCAAGGGCTTCACCCTGGCGCAGAAGATGGTCGGCCGTGCCTGCGGCCTGCCAGAAGGCCAGGGCGTGCGCCCAGGTGCCTACTGCGAGCCGAAGATGACCACCGTCGGTTCCCAGGACACCACCGGCCCGATGACCCGCGACGAGCTGAAAGACCTGGCTTGCCTGGGCTTCTCCGCCGACCTGGTGATGCAGTCGTTCTGCCACACCGCGGCCTATCCGAAGCCGATCGACGTCACCACCCACCACACCCTGCCAGACTTCATCCGCACCCGTGGCGGCGTGTCGCTGCGCCCAGGCGACGGCATCATCCACAGCTGGCTGAACCGCATGCTGATGCCGGACACCGTCGGTACCGGTGGCGACTCGCACACCCGCTTCCCGATCGGCATCTCGTTCCCGGCCGGTTCCGGCCTGGTGGCCTTCGCCGCCGCCACCGGCGTCATGCCGCTGGACATGCCGGAGTCGATCCTGGTGCGCTTCAAGGGCAAGCTGCAGCCTGGCATCACCCTGCGTGACCTGGTGCATGCCATCCCTTACTACGCCATCCAGAAGGGCCTGCTGACCGTCGAGAAGAAAGGCAAGAAAAACGCCTTCTCCGGTCGCATCCTGGAAATCGAAGGCCTCAACGACCTGACCGTCGAACAAGCCTTCGAGCTGTCCGACGCCTCGGCCGAACGCTCTGCCGCCGGTTGCACCATCAAGCTGCCGGAGAAGGCCATCGCCGAGTACCTGCAGTCCAACATCACCCTGCTGCGCTGGATGATCGGCGAAGGCTACGGCGATGCCCGCACCCTGGAGCGCCGCGCCCAGGCCATGGAAGCCTGGCTGGCCAAGCCCGAGCTGCTGTCGGCCGACGCCGATGCCGAGTACGCCGAAATCATCGAAATCGACCTGGCCGACGTCAAGGAGCCTGTGCTCTGCGCGCCGAACGACCCGGACGATGCCCGCCTGCTGTCTTCGGTACAGGGCGAGAAGATCGACGAAGTGTTCATCGGTTCGTGCATGACCAACATCGGTCACTTCCGCGCTGCCGGCAAGCTGCTGGACAAGGTCAAGGGTGGCATTCCGACCCGCCTGTGGCTGGCCCCGCCAACCAAGATGGACGCCCACCAGCTGACCGAGGAAGGCTACTACGGCATCTACGGCAAGGCCGGCGCGCGCATGGAAATGCCAGGCTGCTCGCTGTGCATGGGTAACCAGGCACGCGTGCAGACCGGTTCGACCGTGGTCTCCACCTCGACCCGTAACTTCCCGAACCGCCTGGGCGACGCCACCAACGTGTACCTGGCCTCGGCCGAGCTGGCCGCTGTCGCCTCGATCATCGGCAAGCTGCCGACCGTCGAGGAGTACATGCAGTACGCCAAGGACATCGACAGCATGGCTGCCGACGTCTACCGCTACCTGAGCTTCGACCAGATCGCCGAGTTCCGCGAAGCCGCGGCCAACGCCAAGATCCCGGTGGTCCAGGCGTAAGCTGAGCAGTACGCTGTAAAACAAAGCCCCGGTAGCAATACCGGGGCTTTTTCGTTCCACCCTGTTGGCCGGTAAGCCGGCGCCTACACCCACCTGCAGGAGCCGGCTTGCCGGCGAAGCTTTTCAGATCACGAACAGATCGACAAACCTGTGCACCGGCATGGCCTCAAGCGCAGCCTGGTCCTTGCACACAGCCAAGATTGCCTCGCAGCGCTGCCGCGCGAACCGCGTCGCCAGGTTCTCGCGGAACTTCGCCTCGAGCAACGGCATCCCCTCCTCCCGCCGGCGCCGATGCCCGAGCGGGTACTCCACCACCACCTGTGGCGTATGGCTGCCATCCTTGAAGAACACCTGCACGCCATTGGCGATGGAACGCTTGTCGGCCTCCAGGTATTCGCGGCTGAAACGCGGCTCCTCGACGATCACCATCCGCTCGCGCAAACGGTCGATGCTCGGGTGCGCGGCATGGAAGGCATCCTCGTAGTGCTCGGCCACCAGGTCGCCGAAGATCAACGGCACGGCGGTCATGTACTGCAGGCAATGGTCGCGGTCGGCGGCGTTGGCCAGCGGCCCTTCCTTGGAGATGATGCGGATCGCCGACTCATGGGTGGTGATGACGATACGGTCGATTTCGTGCAGGCGATTGCGCACCTGCGG
Organism: Pseudomonas muyukensis; assembly: GCF_019139535.1. NCBI lineage: Bacteria > Pseudomonadati > Pseudomonadota > Gammaproteobacteria > Pseudomonadales > Pseudomonadaceae > Pseudomonas > Pseudomonas muyukensis. The sequence continues at coordinate 4,151,031 of NZ_CP077073.1, forward strand.
GTGCAGGATCACCGCTGCCTCGCAGGCGGTCTGGGCGTGGAACTCGGCGGGGAAGCTGATCTTGAACAGCACGTTCTGCATGACATAGCTGCCGAACGGTTGCGCCAGGCGTAGTTGGCGCTGGCCTTCGGGCTTGAGCGCCAGGTCCTGGTTGGTGTGGCTGAACGATACATCATAAAAGCCCCACTGCGGCGCGCTGAGCACCCCAGGCACCCCCATCTCGCCGCGCATCGCGATATCGGCCAGGCGCACGCCGCGGCTGGCAGCATCCCCCGCCGCCCACGACTTGCGCGAACCGGCGTTGGGCGCATGGCGGTAGGTGCGCAGGGCCTGGCCATCGACAAAGGCGTGGGACAGCGCCGACAGCAGCTGCTCGCGACTGGCGCCCATGAGCCTGGCGCAGACCGCCGTGGAGGCGACCTTGACCAGCAGCACATGGTCCAGGCCAACCCGGTTGAACGCGTTCTCCAGCGCCAGCACGCCCTGGATTTCGTGGGCCATGACCATGGCATCGAGTACTTCGCGCATGAGCAGCGGCGCCTCGCCGTTGGCCACGCGCTTCTGCGACAGGTGGTCGGTGACCGCCAGGATGCCGCCGAGGTTGTCCGAGGGGTGGCCCCACTCCGCTGCCAGCCAGGTGTCGTTGTAGTCCAGCCAGCGGACGATGCAGCCGATGTCCCAGGCGGCCTTGACCGGGTCGAGGCGGTAACCGGTGCCGGGCACGCGGGCGCCATGGGGGACAACGGTGCCCTCGACCAGCGGGCCGAGGTGCTTGGTGCATTCGGGGAAGCGCAGGGCCAGCAGGCCGCAGCCGAGGGTGTCCATCAGGCAGTGGCGGGCGGTGTTCAGCGCCTCGGCGGATTCGACACGGTAGCCGAGCACGTAGTCGGCGAGGGTCTGCAGGACCTGGTCGTAGTCGGGGCGGGTGTTGAGGTCTGCGTTTGCGCTCATATACAACTCCCTTCAAGAGTGCCGGGGCCGCTTTGCGGCCCCAACCAACGAAAGCCGAACGCTGATGATGCCTTAGAAACTATCGCCGGGCACGCGCACCCAGCCTTCCATCAGCACCCGCGCGCTGCGGCTCATGATTGCCTTGGTCACGCTCCACTGCCCGTCCACCTGACGCGCCTGCGCCCCCACCCGCAAGGTCCCGGACGGATGCCCGAAACGCACCGCGCTGCGTTCACCGCCACCGGCAGCCAGGTTGACCAGCGTCCCCGGGATCGCCGCGGCGGTGCCGATGGCGACCGCCGCGGTACCCATCATCGCGTGGTGCAGCTTGCCCATCGACAGCGCGCGCACCAGCAGGTCGACGTCCTCGGCGGCGACAACCTTTCCACTGGAGCAGGTATAGCCGGTCGGCGCCGCGACGAACGCCACTTTCGGCGTGTGCTGGCGCCCGGCGGCCTGGTCGATATGCTCGATCAGGCCCATGCGTACCGCGCCATGGGCGCGGAGGGTCTCGAAACGCTGCAGTGCCGCGGCATCGCCGTTGATGGCGTCTTGCAGCTCGGTACCGGTATAGCCGATATCCACGGCATTGACGAAGATGGTCGGGATGCCGGCGTTGATCAGGGTCGCCTTGAACGTGCCGACACCGGGCACCTCGAGGTCGTCGACCAGGTTGCCGGTGGGGAACATTGCCCCGCCGGCGCCGTCCTCGTCGGCCGCCGGGTCGAGAAACTCCAGCTGCACCTCGGCGGCCGGGAAGGTCACGCCGTCGAGTTCGAAGTCGCCGGTTTCCTGCACCTCGCCGTCGGTGATCGGCACATGGGCGATGATGGTCTTGCCGATATTGGCCTGCCAGATGCGCACGGTGGCGATGCCGTTGCGCGGAACCCGCGCGGGGTCGACCAGGCCGCTGGCGATGGCGAACGAACCGACCGCGGCCGAGAGGTTGCCGCAGTTGCCGCTCCAGTCGACGAAGGCGGTGTCGATCGACACCTGGCCGAACAGGTAGTCGACGTCGTGGTCGGCCTTGATGCTCTTTGACAGGATCACCGTCTTGCTGGTGCTGGACGTCGCGCCGCCCATGCCGTCGATCTGCTTGGCGTATGGGTCGGGGCTGCCGATCACCCGCAGCAGCAGGGCGTCACGGGCCTGGCCCGGGACCTGGGCGCGCTCGGGCAGGTCTTGCAGGCGGAAGAACACGCCTTTGCTGGTGCCGCCACGAATATAGGTGGCGGGGATTTTTACTTGGGGTACGTGGGCCATTGCAGTTTTTCCTGATCTTTTCGTTTCGACGAAAATCCCTGGGGCTGCTTTGCAGCCCTTTCGCGACACAAGGCCGCTCCTCCAGGAGGTCGCGGTCGCCTGTAGGAGCGGCCTTGTGTCGCGAAAGGGCCGCCAAGCGGCCCCCGTTACATGCTCAGCCGGTCGCTTCGAGGAAGTCCTGGGCAAAGCGCTGCAACACCCCGCCGGCCTCGTAGATAGAGACCTCCTCGGCGGTATCCAGGCGGCAGGTCACCGGCACCTCGACACGCTCGCCACTGCGCCGCGTGACCACCAGGGTCAGGGTCGCGCGCGGCGTGCGCTCGCCGAGCACGTCGTAGGTCTCGCTGCCGTCCAGGCCCAGGGTCTTGCGGTCGGTGCCCGCCTTGAACTCCAGCGGCAGCACGCCCATGCCCACCAGGTTGGTGCGGTGGATGCGCTCGAAGCCCTCGGCGACGATGGCCTCGACCCCGGCCAGGCGCACGCCCTTGGCCGCCCAGTCACGGGACGAACCCTGGCCGTAGTCGGCACCGGCGACGATGATCAGCGGCTGCTTGCGCTGCATGTAGGTTTCGATCGCCTCCCACATGCGTGTCACCTTGCCTTCCGGCTCGATGCGCGCCAGCGAACCCTGCCGCACGCTGCCATCGTCCTTGCGCACCATCTCGTTGAACAGCTTGGGGTTGGCGAAGGTGGCGCGCTGGGCGGTGAGGTGGTCGCCACGGTGGGTGGCGTAGGAGTTGAAGTCCTCCTCGGGCAGGCCCATCTTCGCCAGGTACTCACCGGCAGCGCTGTCGAGCATGATCGCATTGGAGGGTGACAGGTGATCGGTGGTGATGTTGTCCGGCAATACCGCCAGCGGGCGCATGCCGCGCAAGGTGCGCTCGCCGGCCAGGGCGCCTTCCCAGTACGGCGGACGGCGGATGTAGGTGCTCATCGGACGCCAGTCGTACAGCGGCGCGACCTTCGGCCCCTTGTCTTCCTCGATGGCGAACATCGGGATGTACACCTGGCGGAACTGCTCGGGCTTGACCGAGGCGCGCACCACGGCGTCGATTTCCTCGTCGCTCGGCCAGATGTCCTTGAGGCGGACTTCCTTACCGTCGACCACGCCCAGCACATCCTTCTCGATGTCGAAACGGATGGTGCCGGCGATGGCATAGGCCACCACCAGTGGCGGCGAAGCGAGGAAGGCCTGCTTGGCGTAGGGGTGGATGCGCCCGTCGAAGTTGCGGTTGCCCGACAGCACCGCGGTGGCGTACAGGTCGCGGTCGATGATTTCCTGCTGGATCACCGGGTCCAGCGCACCGGACATACCGTTGCAGGTGGTGCAGGCGAAGGCCACGATACCAAAGCCCAACTGCTCCAGCTCCTGCTCCAGCCCTGCCTCCTTCAGGTACAGCTGCACGGCCTTGGAACCCGGCGCCAGCGACGACTTGACCCAGGGTTTGCGTACCAGGCCGAGCCTGTTGGCGTTGCGTGCGATAAGGCCAGCGGCGATGACGTTGCGCGGGTTGCTGGTGTTGGTGCAACTGGTGATGGCGGCAATGATCACCGCGCCGTCCGGCATCTGCCCCGGCACTTGTTCCCAGGCACCGGCGATACCCTTGGCCGCCAGGTCGCTGGTGGCCACCCGGGCATGCGGGTTGGACGGGCCGGCCATGTTGCGCACCACGCAGGCCAGGTCGAAGCTCAGGGTGCGCTCGTACTCGGCCTTGGCCAGGCTGTCGGCCCACAGGCCGGCGGTCTTGGCGTAGGTCTCGACCAACTGCACCTGCTGCTCGTCGCGGCCCGTGAGCTTGAGGTAGTCGAGGGTCTGCTGGTCGATGGCGAACATCGCCGCGGTGGCGCCGTATTCCGGCGCCATGTTGGAGATGGTGGCGCGGTCGCCCAGGGTCAGCGCGCTGGCGCCAGCGCCGTGGAACTCGAGGTAGGCGCCCACCACTTTCTGCTTGCGCAGGTATTCGGTCAGGGCCAGCACCAGGTCGGTGGCGGTGATGTTCGGCGCCAGGCGCCCGGTCAGCTCGACGCCGACGATTTCCGGCAGGCGCATCCACGAAGCGCGGCCAAGCATGACGTTTTCGGCCTCGAGGCCACCGACGCCGATGGCGATCACGCCCAGGGCATCGACATGGGGGGTATGGCTGTCGGTGCCGACGCAGGTGTCGGGGTAGGCCACGCCACCTTCGCTGTGGATCACCGGCGACATTTTCTCCAGGTTGATCTGGTGCATGATGCCGTTGCCCGGCTGGATCACGTCGACGTTCTTGAACGCCTGCTTGGTCCAGTTGATGAAGTGGAACCGGTCCTCGTTGCGCCGATCCTCGATGGCGCGGTTCTTCTCGAACGCCTGCGGGTCAAAGCCGCCGCATTCGACGGCCAGCGAGTGGTCGACGATCAGCTGCACTGGCACCACCGGGTTGACCTGGGCCGGGTCGCCGCCCTTGTCGGCGATGGCGTCGCGCAGGCCGGCAAGGTCGACCAGCGCGGTCTGGCCGAGGATGTCGTGGCACACCACGCGGGCCGGGAACCAGGGGAAGTCGAGGTCGCGCTTGCGCTCGATCAACTGCTCGAGCGAGGCGTTGAGGGTGGCCGGGGCGCAGCGGCGCACCAGGTTTTCGGCCAGCACCCGGGAGGTGTACGGCAGGCCGTCGTAGGCGCCGGGCTTGATCGCCTCGACCGCGGCACGGGCGTCGAAGTAGTCCAGGGCGGTGCCTGGCAGGGGCTTGCGGAATTCTGTATTCATGGCACAGGGACTCAATCACGGTAAGGTCGGTGCTGTTGCGGCCGCCCTGCTTCCTGTAGGAGCCAGCCTTGCTGGCGATGGGGTGCGAAGCACCCCCTGCCCCGGCGTCGCCAGGGTTCGCCAGCAAGGCTGGCTCCTACGGGGATCGCGGGCTGGCTCAGCGTTGCTCGATCGGCACGAACTGGCGCTGCTCGACGCCCACGTACTCGGCGCTCGGGCGGATGATGCGGTTGTTGGCGCGCTGCTCGAACACGTGCGCGGCCCAGCCGGTCAGGCGCGAGCAGACGAAGATCGGGGTGAACAGCTTGGTCGGGATACCCATGAAGTGGTAAGCCGAGGCATGGTAGAAGTCGGCATTGGGGAACAGGCGCTTCTGCTCCCACATGGTCTTGTCGATGGCTTCGGACACCGGGTACAGCACCTTGTCGCCGACCTCGTCGGCCAACTGCTTCGACCAGCCCTTGATCACCTCGTTGCGCGGGTCGGACTCTTTGTAGATCGCATGGCCAAAGCCCATGATCTTGTCCTTGCGCTCGAGCATGCGCAGCAACTCGGCGGTGGCTTCCTGCGGGCTCTGGAAGCGTTCGATCAGCTCCATGGCCGCCTCGTTGGCACCGCCATGCAACGGGCCGCGCAGCGAGCCGATGGCGGCGGTGACGCAGGAGTACAGGTCGGACAGCGTCGAGGCACAGACCCGGGCGGTGAAGGTCGAGGCGTTGAACTCGTGCTCGGCGTAGAGGATCAGCGAGACGTTCATCACCTTGACGTGCAGCGCGCTCGGTTTCTTGCCATGCAGCAGGTGCAGGAAGTGGCCGCCAATCGTTTCTTCGTCGCTGGAGCAGTCGATGCGTACACCGTGATGGCTGAAGCGGTACCAGTAGCACATCACCGCCGGGAACAGCGCCAGCAGGCGGTCGGTCTTGTCGCGCTGCTGCTCGAAAGTCAGCTCCGGCTCCAGGGTGCCGAGCAGCGAGCAACCGGTGCGCATCACGTCCATCGGGTGGGCGTCGCGCGGGATGCGCTCGAGCACTTCCTTGAGCGCCTGGGGCAAATCGCGCAGGCCCTTGAGCTTGCGCTTGTAGTCGGCAAGCTCGGCCTTGCTCGGCAGCTCGCCGTAGAGCAGCAGGTAGGCTACCTCCTCGAACTCGGCGCCTGCGGCCAGGTCGCGCACGTCATAGCCGCGGTAGGTCAGGCCGGCGCCGGCCTGGCCGACGGTCGACAGCGCGGTCTGCCCGGCCACCTGGCCACGCAGGCCTGCGCCACTGAGTACTTTTGCTTCGGCCATGGTGTTTCTCCTTTCTTGAATTTGTTATCGAAGTCTTTTCTGGCTAATCGGGTGCCTGGCCTGTTCGCCGGCAAGCCGGCGCCTACCGGGCGATGTGCGCTTGAATCAGCCCTTCTTCTGCGCGAACAGCGCATCCAGGCTCTGCTCGAAGGCGTGATAGCCGATGGCGTCGTAGAGCTCCATGCGGGTCTGCATGGTGTCGATCACGTTCTTCTGCGTGCCATCGCGGCGCAGCGCGGTGTAGACGTTCTCGGCGGCCTTGTTCATGGCGCGGAACGCCGACAGCGGGTAGAGCACCAGCGACACGTCGACCGAGGCCAGTTCCTTGGTGGTGTACAGCGGCGTGGCACCGAATTCGGTGATGTTGGCCAGGATAGGCGCCTGCACCCGGTCGGCGAAGGTCTTGTACATCGCAAGCTCGGTGATCGCCTCCGGGAAGATCATGTCGGCGCCGGCTTCGATGCAGGCGGCGGCGCGGTCCAGCGCGGCATTCAGGCCCTCGACCGCCAGGGCGTCGGTGCGCGCCATGATCACGAAGCTGTCGTCGCTGCGGGCGTCCACCGCGGCCTTGATACGGTCGACCATCTCCTGCTGCGAGACGATCTCCTTGTTCGGCCGGTGGCCGCAGCGCTTGGCGCCGACCTGGTCTTCGATGTGAATGGCCGCGGCGCCGAACTTGCTCATCGAACGCACGGTGCGCGCGACGTTGAACGCCGAGGCGCCGAACCCGGTGTCGACATCCACCAGCAGCGGCAGGTCGCACACGTCGGTGATCCGGCGCACGTCGGTGAGCACGTCGTCCAGCCCGCTGATGCCCAGGTCCGGCAGGCCCAGGGAGCCGGCGGCGACCCCACCGCCGGACAGGTAGATGGCCTTGAAGCCGGCGCGCTTGGCCAGCAGGGCGTGGTTGGCGTTGATGGTCCCGACCACCTGCAGCGGGTGTTCGGCGGCAACCGCGTCACGGAAACGCTGGCCGGGGGTGCTCTTGACTGTCATGACTCACCTCGTGGGCTATTGTTGTCGGCGCCCTGGTAGTGGCGCTCGATATTGCGCTTGGACGCGCCGATGTGGCGGCGCATCAGGAGTTCTGCCAGTTCGCCGTCGCGGGCCTCGATGGCGTCGAGGATGCGGTGATGCTCGGCAAAGGCCTGGCGTGGACGGTTGGGCGTGGTGGAGAACTGGATGCGGTACATGCGCACCAGCTGGTACAGCTCGCCGCAAAGCATCTTGTACAGGGTCTGGTTGCCGCTGCCCTGGATGATCCGGTAGTGGAAGTCGTAGTCGCCTTCCTGCTGGTAGTAGCCCTGCCCGGCCTGGAACGCGGCGTCGCGCTCGTGGGTGTCGAGCACATGGCGCAGCTCGTCGATGGCGGCCTGGCTCATGCGCTCGGCGGCCAGGCGGCAAGCCATGCCTTCCAGCGATTCACGGATCTCGTACAGCTCGATCAGTTCGGCGTGGCTCAGCGATACCACCCGTGCGCCGACATGGGGTACCCGCACCAGCAGGCGCTGGCCTTCGAGGCGGTGGATCGCCTCGCGCAGCGGGCCACGGCTGATGCCGTAGGTACGCGCCAGCTCCGGCTCGGAGATCTTGCTGCCCGGCGCGATCTCGCCCTTGACGATGGCGGCCTGGATGCAGCGAAAGACGTGCTCCGAGAGGGTCTCGGTCTCGTCCTGGGGGAGCAACGTGGCCTGGGCTGTGTCCAGCATGATTGTCGACACCTTCAAAATCAATGACGGCAAAACTAGCCAAATAGAGGCGAGCAGTCAAAGACAAAAAGAACATTGTCGACAATCGTCTAATAACGAACTTCACCCACCCCCTCGCGGTCTGATCGCGGGCGCGCTGGCGTCAAGGCACCGGCGTGATAGAATGCCGCGCTCCTTCGGGAGCATGGACACTGTGTCTGTCATCATTTCATGGTGTCGACAGACCTTTCGAGGACGCTTGGCCAGTCGCCTTGCCCTGAACCCCGCACAGCACCGCGCCAGGATTATGAGACTCATACCCGCTTCATTGCTGCTCTGCCTGACCCTGCTGCCGGCGCTCGCGCCCGCGGCAGACAAGACCGTTTACGGCCTGAACGAATACGCCCGCCTCGGCGGCCTGGACCTGGAAGTGGCGGCCAAGCTCGACACCGGCGCCAAGACCGCCTCGCTCAGCGCCCGCGACATCAAGCGTTTCAAGCGCAATGGCGAGAGCTGGGTGCGTTTCTACCTGGCCATCGACGCCGCGCACCAGCACCCCATCGAACGCCCCCTGGCCCGTGTCAGCAAGATCAAGCGCCGCGCCGGGGACTATGACGCCGAATCCGGCAAGGCCTACACTGCTCGTCCGGTGATCGAACTCGAGATCTGCATGGGCCAGACGCAACGCACCATCGAGGTCAACCTCACCGACCGCAGCGCCTTCCAGTTCCCGCTGCTGATCGGTTCCGAGGCCCTCAAGCACTTCGGTGCACTGGTCGACCCAAGCCTTAAATACGCGGCCGGCAAACCTGCCTGTGCCACCGAAGCTCCCAAAGCAGAGTAATTCCGATGCGCTCTCTTACCCTCCACCTGAAAGTCCTGATCACCGTCCTGGTGCTGCTGGGCATCGCGGTCACGGCCTATCAGATCTTCTTCCTCGGCATCCCGGTGACCGAGGACGAAACCGACGACCTGTGGAACATCGACGCCAAGGTCGAGTTCGTCGCCAGCGCCAAGGACCCGGTCAAGGTGCAGATGTTCGTGCCGCCGCTGAACCGTGACTACGTCAGCCTCAACGAGAGCTTCATCTCCAACAACTACGGGGTCAGCGTCAACCGCGCCGACGGCAACCGCAAGGTCACCTGGTCGGCGCGCCGCGCCAGCGGCAACCAGACCCTCTACTACCGCCTGGTGCTGACCAAGCGCTACAGCAGCGAAAAGGCCAAGATCAAGGGCCCGACCTTCCGCGACAGCCTGGCCGTCGAAGGCCCGGAGAAAATCGCCGCCGAGGCGCTGATGGCGCCGATCCGCCAGCATTCGGCCGACGTCGAGACCTTCGTCAGCGAAACCATCAAGCGGGTCAACAACGCCAACGACGACAACGCCAAGCTGCTGCTGGCCGGCGACAACTCGCCGATGAAGAAGGCCCAGGTCATCGACCTGCTGCTGTCCATCGCCCACGTGCCGATGGAAAAGGTCCACACCATCCGCCTGGTCGCCGACACCCCGCAAAACCCCGAGCTGTGGCTACGCAGCTTCAACGGCAACGACTGGCTGTACTTCAACCCGGAGACCGGCGAGCAGGGCCTGCCCAGCGACCGCCTGCTGTGGTGGACCGGTGACGACAACCTGATCAGCGTCGATGGCGGCAAGAAGGCCACCGTCACCTTCAGCATGAACAACAGCGAGATGAACGCCATCCGCCTGGCCAAGCTGACCGACGAGAACACCGACGCCGACTTCCTCGAGTACTCGCTGTACGGCCTGCCGCTGCAGACCCAGCAGACCTTCATGATCATGGTGATGATCCCGATCGGCGTGCTGGTGATCCTGGTGCTGCGCAACCTGATCGGCATCCAGACCCTGGGCACCTTCACCCCGGTGCTGATCGCCCTGGCCTTCCGCGAGACGCAACTGGGCTTCGGCATCATCCTGTTCACGGTGATCACCGCGCTGGGCCTGTCGCTGCGCTCGTACCTGGAACACCTCAAGCTGCAGATGCTGCCGCGCCTGTCGGTGGTGCTGACCTTCGTCGTGGTGCTGATCGCCGCCATCAGCCTGTTCAGCCACAAGCTGGGCCTGGAACGCGGCCTGTCGGTGGCGCTGTTCCCGATGGTGATCCTGACCATGACCATCGAACGCCTGTCGATCACCTGGGAAGAGCGTGGCGGCGGCCATGCCATGAAGGTGGCCATCGGTACCCTGTTCGCCGCGTCCATCGCGCACCTGCTGATGACCGTGCCCGAGGCGGTGTACTTCGTCTTCACCTTCCCGGCGGTACTGCTGATCCTGGTGGGCTTCATGCTGGCGATGGGTCGCTACCGCGGCTACCGCCTGACCGAGCTCGTTCGTTTCAAGGCTTTCGTGAAGGCTGACGCCTGATGTTCGGACTGATCAAGACCTGGAAGGCCCTGGAAGCCCGGGGCATCATGGGTATCAACCGGCGCAACGCGGACTACGTCCTGAAGTACAACAAGCGCCATTTGTACCCGATCGTCGACGACAAGATCATCACCAAGGAGCGCGCCCTGGCGGCCGGCATCCATGTGCCGGAGATGTACGGCATCATCGAGACCGAGAAGCAGATCGAAAAGCTCGACCAGATCATCGGCGGGCGCAACGACTTCGTCATCAAGCCGGCCCAGGGCGCCGGCGGTGATGGCATCCTGGTCATCGCCGACCGCTTCGAGGACCGCTACCGCACGGTCTCGGGCAAGATCATCAGCCATGAGGAGATCGAGCACCAGATCTCCAGCATCCTCACCGGCCTGTACTCGCTGGGCGGGCACCGCGACCGCGCGCTGATCGAGTACCGGGTCACCCCGGACCAGATCTTCAAGAGCATCAGCTACGAAGGCGTGCCGGACATCCGCATCATCGTGCTGATGGGCTACCCGGTGATGGCCATGCTGCGCCTGCCAACCCGCCAGTCCGGCGGCAAGGCCAACCTGCACCAGGGCGCCATCGGCGTGGGTGTGGACCTGGCCACCGGCCTGACCCTGCGCGGCACCTGGCTGAACAAGATCATCAGCAAGCACCCGGACACCACCAACGCGGTGGACGGCGTGCAGCTGCCGAACTGGGACGGTTTCATGAAGCTCGCCGCCAGCTGCTACGAGCTGTGCGGCCTGGGTTACATCGGCGTGGACATGGTCCTGGACCAGGACAAGGGGCCGTTGATCCTCGAGCTCAACGCCCGTCCGGGCCTGAACATCCAGATCGCCAACGACTGCGGCCTGACCCAACGCACCCACGCCATCGAGGCGCACATCGAGGCGCTGGCCAAGGAAGGCCGCAGCGAGGATGCCGAGCAACGGGTGAAGGTCTCGCAAGGCCTGTTCGGGCACGTCAACCCGCTATAGCCCAGGCCCTGCGCAGCCCCTGTAGGAGCGGCCTTGTGTCGCGAGAGGGCCGCAAAGCGGCCCCGGCGATCTTTGCATCAACGCTGAAATCCTGGGGCCGCTTTGCGGCCTATCGCGACACAAGGCCGCTCCTACAGGGGGATTGCGCAGATCCGGATGGCGAATGTCGTTGCCAGCGCTAGGCGCATTTCCTACACAGGTCTACAATCGCCCTCCTCGCCTGTTCATCGCCGTCCATTCTGATGCCGACCTGTACGCTCCACCCCCTGCCCTACCAGCCCGACCCTGCCTTCTACTTCGAACGCCTGCGCCGCGCGCCCGGCGCGATCCTGCTCGACAGCGCCCGTCCGGGCGCCGAACGCGGCCGCTACGACTTGCTCAGCGCCTGGCCACTGCAGCAGTTGCAGGCACACCCCGAGGAAGACGGTCGCGACTACCTGCAGCGTCTGCGCCAGGCCCTGGCCGACCTGGAGACGGCACAACTGCCCGAGGGCATCGAGTTGCCGTTCGCCGGCGGCCTGATCGGCTACCTGAGCTACGACTTCGGCCGGCGCCTGGAGCAGCTGCCGACGCACGCGGTCGACGACCTTGGCCTGCCCGATGCCCGGCTGGGGCTGTATGCCTGGGCACTGGTGTCCGACCATCGGCTGTGCAACAGCCAACTGGTGTTCCACCCGAGCCTGCCCGAGGCCGAGCGGCAACGGCTCATCGCGTTGTTCGAGGCGAGCACCCCGGACGATAGCGGTGACTTCCACCTGCTCGCGCCCATGACCGGCGATCTTCGCCCCGAGCAATACCGGGCGGCGTTCGACCAGGTGCAGCGCTACATCCAGGCCGGCGACTGCTACCAGATCAACCTCACCCAGCGCTTTCGCGCCCCCTGCCAAGGCGACCCGTGGCGCGCCTACCAGGCCCTGCGCGCCGCCTGCCCGACGCCGTTCTCCGGCTACCAGCAGCTGGATGAAGGCACGGCGCTGCTGAGCTTCTCCCCCGAGCGCTTCATCCGCGTCAGCCAGGGCGAGGTCGAGACCCGCCCGATCAAGGGCACCCGCCCACGGGCCGCCGACCCGGCCGAGGACGCCCGCAATGCCGCCGAGCTGCTGGCCAGCCCCAAGGACCGCGCGGAAAACCTGATGATCGTCGACCTGCTGCGCAACGACATCGGCCGCACCTGCGAGATCGGTTCGGTGAAGGTACCGGAGCTGTTCAGCCTGGAAAGCTACCCCAATGTCCATCACCTGGTCAGCAGCGTCACCGGCCGCCTGGGCGCAGGCCGCGACGCCCTGGAGCTGATTGCCGGCAGCTTCCCCGGCGGCTCGATCACCGGCGCGCCGAAGATCCGCGCCATGGCGATCATCGACGAGCTGGAACCGACGCGCCGGGCGCTGTATTGCGGCTCGCTGCTGTACCTGGACGTGCGCGGCGAGATGGACAGCTCGATCGCCATTCGCAGCCTGCTGGTCAAGGATGGCCAGGTCAGCTGCTGGGGCGGCGGCGCGGTGGTGGCCGATTCGGATTGGCAGGCCGAGTACGAGGAATCGATCGCCAAGGTGCGGGTGCTGATGGAAACACTGCAGGCGCTTTGAGCACCTGGCCGCGGGCTTGCCCCGCGATCACCAGGCATCTGCCCCGCCATTTTTTGTTACCATCCGACCACTACGAGCGCTCAGCGCCACTCACCCGATGGAAACCGCCTGATGAGCCAACCCTTCGACGTCGCCGCCCTGGCCGCGACCTATGCCAGCAAGTCCCCGCAGGAGATCCTCAAGCTCGCCTTCGAGCACTTTGGCGACGACCTGTGGATCTCCTTCAGCGGCGCCGAGGACGTGGTGCTGGTGGACATGGCCTGGAAGCTTAACAAGCAGGTCAAGGTGTTCAGCCTCGATACCGGGCGCCTGCACCCTGAAACCTACCGCTTCATCGACCAGGTGCGTGAGCAGTACAACCTGCCGATCGAGATCCTCAGCCCGGATCGCGACAAGCTCGATCCCTTCGTCAAGGAAAAAGGCCTGTTCAGTTTCTACAAGGACGGCCACGGCGAATGCTGCGGCATCCGCAAGATCGAGCCGCTGCGGCGCAAGCTGGCCACCGTCAGTGCCTGGGCCACCGGCCAGCGCCGCGACCAGAGCCCCGGCACCCGCAGCCAGGTGGCGGCGCTGGAAGTTGACAGTGCCTTCTCCACCCCGGAGCGCACCCTGTACAAGTTCAACCCGCTGGCGCAGATGACCAGCGAGGAAGTCTGGGGTTACATCCGCATGCTCGAGCTGCCCTACAACAGCCTGCATGAGCGTGGCTTCATCAGCATCGGCTGCGAGCCGTGCACCCGCCCGGTGCTGCCGAACCAGCACGAGCGCGAAGGGCGTTGGTGGTGGGAAGAGTCGACCCAGAAGGAATGCGGGTTGCACGCGGGCAACCTGATCAGCAAGGCTTGAAACAGCAGGGGCCGCTGCGCGCCCCTTTCGCGACACAAGGCCGCTCCTACAGGAGATCGCACAATCCTGTAGGAGCGGCCTTGTGTCGCGAAAGGGCCGCAAAGCGGCCCCAGCCATTGCAGATCAATGCACCGGCAGCTCGACACCCTCGAACAGCTCTTCGAGCTCCTGCTTGTTATGGCACTGGATGGCCTTGGCCATCACCTCGCGGGTCAGGTGCGGGGCGAACTTCTCGATGAAGTCGCACATGAAGCCACGCAGGAAGGTACCGCGACGGAAGCCGATCTTGGTGATGCTGGCTTCGAACAGCTCACTGGCATCCAGGCACACCAGGTCGCTGTCGAGTTTCGGATCGACCGCCATCTTGGCCACGATCCCCACGCCCAGGCCCAGGCGCACATAAGTCTTGATCACGTCGGCGTCGGCGGCGGTGAACACCACCTTCGGCGTCAGGCCGCGGTGATTGAAGGCTTCGTCGAGCTTGGAGCGCCCCGTGAAGCCGAACACGTAGGTCACGATCGGGTAGTCGGCCACAGCCTCGAGGGTCAGCTTCGGCAGCTTGGTCAGCGGATGGCCCTGGGGCACCACCACGCAGCGATTCCACTTGTAGCACGGCATCATGATCAGGTCGCCGAACAGTTCCAGCGCCTCGGTGGCGATGGCGAAATCGACCGTGCCATCGGCGGCCATCTCGGCGATCTGCATCGGCGAGCCCTGGTGCATGTGCAGGGCGACTTCCGGGTATTGCTTGATGAAGCTGCTGATCACCGGCGGCAACGCGTAGCGCGCCTGGGTGTGGGTGGTGGCGATCGACAGGGTGCCTTTCTTCTCGTTGGAGAATTCCTGGGCGATCTGCTTGATGCTCTCGACCTTGCGCAGGATTTCGCCTGCGGTGTTGATGATGCGCTCGCCGGCCGGGGTGACGCGGGTCAGGTGCTTGCCGCTGCGCGCGAAGACTTCGACGCCCAGCTCGTCCTCAAGCAGGCGAATCTGCTTGCTGATCCCGGGCTGGGAGGTGTACAGGCTCTGCGCCGTCGCGGAAACGTTGAGGTCATGGTGCGCCACTTCCCAGATGTAGCGCAGTTGCTGAAGCTTCATAGAAATCCCTCAAAGACGGTAGGTCACCGGCGCGCCGGCAGCGACGAGTTATAACTATATTAGTGGCTCAGGAAATAAATCTAGAACTATTTTGTTACGATCGCCGTAAAAAGACCTACCACCAACTTCACGTTTTCCTACGCCCAAGGTGCTGCGCCAGCGGCACCATATACACCGGTACCGTCGACAGTTGCAGCAGCCGCACAGCGGTTCGGCCAATCGGCACATCCACCCCGGCACCTGCGCTGTGGCTGCCGAAGATGAGCAAGTCGACCGCCAGGCGCTGGGCCTGCTCGAGGATCACCTGGGCCGGATCGCCCTGGCGCACACGCACCGCGCGGATCAACGCCAAGTCGGCGGCTTCGCCCAGTTCATCGCGAAAACTCTCCAGCACCCGCTGCTCGATATTGGCCATCACCGTGTTGACGCCTTCGCCATGGAGGGTGTCCAGGGTCTGCTCGTCGAGGTAGCTCTGCAGCAGGGATTCGGCGAACTGGCCCATGGGTTCGACGGCATGGATCACATACAGCTCTGCATTGAAGCTGCGCGCCAGGGCCAAGGCATGTTGCAGCACGAAAGGCGCGTATACGCCGAGGTCAGTGGCGTAGAGCATGGAACGGATCATTCGACCTCCTCGACTGCCGCAGCGGCAGAGCAAGCTTGAGCTTAGCAGTGCCACGGGCAGTCGTTTTGCCGTCCGGCGCACTGGCGCCGCGGGCTGCGCCGGGTTTAGCGCAGGCGGTTGCGCCTGTCGATGAAGGCCAGTGCCTGGTGCAACGCTTCCATGCGCGGCAAGCTGCAACCGGCCGCCCGTGCCCGGGCCAGCGGCTCGGCATAAATGGCCTGCAGCTCCAGCGGACGCTGCTGCACATGATCGTGGTGCATGCTCGGCCAGTAGTCCGGCATCTGCTCGGTGACCCGGAACAGGTGCTCGGCGTACCCCGCCGGCAACAGCTGGCCACAGGCACGGGCGCCCTCCACCACTTCGGCCATCAGCGCCTGGATCAGCACGCGGCTGTCAGGGTCCGCCATCAACGCCGTGGTGCTGGCCTGCAGCAGCACCGACAGGCCGTTGTAAGGCACGTTCCACACCAGTTTCTGCCAACGCGCCTGGTCGAGGTTGGCCATCGCCTGGGAGTCGATGCCGGCGGCGCGGAACAACCCGGCCCCCTCCTCGACCAGCGCCGCGCCGCCGTCTGCGGCCGGGCCGCTGTGATAACCGAGGTTGACTGCGCCCAAGGCCTGGTGGCGGATCATCCCGGGGCCTTCGCGGTTGACACAGATGAAGCACAATCCGCCCAGCAGGTGCAGGCCTGCGGGCAGCGCCGGGCGCAACTGCTCCTCGACCCCCAGGCCGTTCTGCAACAGCACCACCCGCGCTTGCGGCGCGGCCGCCTGCTCGATCAGCGGCGCCAGCTCGGCATTGCTGGTGGCCTTGGCGCCGACCAGCAACCAGTCGCAGGGCGGCATGTCGGCGGCGTTGGCATAGGCTTGCACCCGCTGGCGCACAAGACCATGCAGCGCACTGTCGAGGCTCAGGCCCTGCTCACGGACCACGCCGTACTCGCTGCGCAACAGAAAATGCACGTCGAAGCCGGCTCGGGCCAGCATCAGCCCATAAAAGCCACCAATGGCGCCGCTGCCGATAATACCGATGCGAATGTTGCCTGGGTGCATGCCGTACTCCTGCCGTGAGTTGTTGTTATCTGGCGATTTTTAGCACGCTCACCGGCGATCCCGCGACCCTGGCAGGCAAAAACCCCGTGTCGACGGGCCCCAGCCCATTGTCGCGCCCCCGCTAACGCGCTAAGGTTCGGCCCTCCCCGCTGCGAACATTCTGCTGCTGGGCCGCACGGGGATTGCTGGCGGCCGGCACCCGTGACCTGACGAGTAACACGATGGCTGATTTACCGATCGATGACCTTAACGTTGCCTCCAACGAGACTTTGATCACCCCTGATCAGCTCAAGAAGGAAATCCCCCTCAGCGCCAAGGCCCTGCAGACCGTGACTGCCGGCCGCGAAGTGGTGCGCAACATTCTCGACGGCAAGGATCACCGCCTGTTCGTGGTGGTCGGCCCCTGCTCGATCCACGACATCAAGGCTGCCCACGAGTACGCCGAGCGCCTGAAGGTGTTGGCCGAGGAAGTTTCCGACACCCTGTACCTGGTCATGCGCGTGTACTTCGAAAAGCCGCGCACCACCGTCGGCTGGAAAGGCCTGATCAACGACCCGTACCTGGATGACTCGTTCAAGATCCAGGATGGCCTGCACATCGGCCGCCAGTTGCTGCTGGACCTGGCCGAGAAAGGCCTGCCCACCGCCACCGAAGCGCTTGACCCGATCTCCCCGCAGTACCTGCAGGATTTGATCAGCTGGTCGGCCATCGGCGCGCGCACCACCGAATCGCAGACCCACCGCGAGATGGCCTCGGGCCTGTCCTCGGCGGTCGGGTTCAAGAACGGCACCGACGGCGGCCTGACCGTGGCGATCAACGCCCTGCAGTCGGTGTCCAAGCCGCACCGTTTCCTGGGCATCAACCAGGAAGGCGGCGTGTCCATCGTCACCACCAAGGGCAATGCCTATGGCCACGTGGTGCTGCGCGGCGGCAACGGCAAGCCCAACTATGACTCGGTCAGTGTCGCCCTGTGCGAACAGGACCTGGCCAAGGCCAAGATCAAGCCCAACATCATGGTCGACTGCAGCCACGCCAACTCCAACAAGGACCCGGCCCTGCAGCCGCTGGTCATGGAGAACGTGGCCAACCAGATCCTCGAAGGCAACCAGTCGATCATCGGCCTGATGGTCGAAAGCCACCTGAACTGGGGCTGCCAGTCCATTCCGAAGAACCTCGACGAACTGCAGTACGGGGTCTCGGTGACCGACGCCTGCATCGACTGGGCGGCGACCGAAAAAACCCTGCGCAGCATGCACGCCAAACTCAAGGACGTGCTGCCCAAGCGCCAGCGTGGCTGACACTTGCGCAAACGAAAACGCCGGGCACTGCCCGGCGTTTTCATGTGTGCGTCCCGTTCAGGCCTTGCTCGAATGGCGCTGCTGGCGCTCCATGTAGCGCTCTACATAGGAACACGACGGAATCACCGTGTAGCCCATCTGCTCGGCGTACTCCAGGGCCTTCTCGGTCAGTGCGGCGGCGATCCCGCGGCCACGCAGGGCGTTGGGCACGAAGGTGCGGTAGATGTCCAGCGTCTGCTTGCCCAGGTCCATGTACGTCAGGTAAGCCCGGTGACCGTCCACAGTGGTCTCGAACTGATGACCGGCCTGGTCATGGTGGATGGTCAGCGTGTCGCTCATCACTACTCCTCGCAGGTCCTCTCGACAGACCTTTACCCTTGTGGTTATTCGGCGCAGCAATCCCTACACCACCCTAGCCCCTTGGACAGCAGCCCGACCTTGATCGTTCTGCCGCCCTGTGACACCTCCAAATAGTAGGCGTCACCGGCGTGATTGCTCAAGCAACCTGGGTGAAAAAGCCGCGACGGGGGTTAGCGCCCCCGCCTTGGCCTTGCAAGAGCCACTGAATGTTTCTTTGGTCTAAGACGCTGAACGACCATTAAAGTCACCCTTAGTTCAACAAAAAAGTTCCCGTACTACAGAAGCTTGCGCGCCCTGCCAGGTTTTTTCACACTTTCTTTACAAACCCCGTCAGCGCCACCGTCTTGCAGCATTTTTTTTGCAGTTCTTGCGCTCAGTCAGTTTACTTACTACAAGTAATGGGTACTATGTACGCCGGCCAGTTTCTCTTTTCCGAGAGATGGCTCTTTAATAGAAAGTCCTTGAAGGGGAACACGATGAACAACGTTCTGAAATTCTCTGCTCTGGCTCTGGCCGCAGTTCTGGCTACCGGTTGCAGCAGCGTATCCAAAGAAACCGAAGCTCGCCTGACTGCTACCGAAGACGCAGCAGCTCGCGCCCAGGCCCGTGCAGACGAAGCCTACCGCAAAGCTGACGACGCTCTGGCAGCTGCTCAGAAGGCTCAGCAGACCGCTGACGAAGCCAACGAGCGCGCTCTGCGTATGCTGGACAAAGCCAGCCGCAAGTAATAATCCTCACGGATTGTTATGGAGCCGACCCACTTGTGGGTCGGCTTTTTTATTGCCCGCGCACAGGCCGATCGGCACAAACGAAAAGGCCCGCACTGAGGCGGGCCTTGGGCAAGTAGCGAATCGCTTACTGCAGTTCGGGCGGAATGCTCGAGACCATCGGTGCACTGCCCCCTGCCACCGGCACGGCGATTTCCACCGGCATGCCATCTTCGGCGGCAACTACATCGCGAACCATGTCCCAGTTCATGCGCAAGTTGTTGGCCAGGTCTTCACGCTTGAGCAAGGCATTGATCACCGCGGTGTGCTTGTCGACCACCGACGGGTTGCCATGGTCATCCAGCGGCGTGTGCGCCTCGAGGTATACCTTGCCGCCACTGATGCCGAACTTGTAGGGCTCGTTGATGATGCGCACCGGGGTACCGACCGGCACCATCTTCGACAGTTCCAGCACGTTGTTGTTGAGCATGCGGAAGCAACCATGGCTGGTGCGCATACCGATGCCGAACTTCTTGTTGGAGCCGTGGATCAGGTAGCCCGGCACGCCCAGGGTGAACTTGAACGGCCCCAGCGGGTTGTCCGGGCCCGCCGGCACCACGCTCGGCAGGATGTCGCCGTCGGCGGCGTGCTCGGCGCGGATCGAGGCCGGCGGGGTCCAGGTCGGGTTCGGCGTCTTGGCGGTGATCTTGGTGTTGGCGATCGGCGAGCCCCAGCCTTCACGGCCAATCCCCAGGGGGAAGGTGTACACCACGCCCTGGCCTTTCGGGTAGTAGTACAGGCGGTACTCGGCCAGGTTGATGACCACGCCGTCGCGCGGGCCTGGCGGCAGGATATAGCGGGTCGGCAGGATGATCTCGGTGCCGGCGCCCGGCAACCAGGGATCGACCCCCGGGTTGGCGGCGATCATCTCGAGGTAGCCGAGGTCGTTGGCGGTACCGATGTCGGCGAAGGTGTCTTCGTACTTGGCCTTGATCACCTGGACCTGGCCGACCACGTCCTCACCGGGGGGCGGCAACGGCAGTTCCAGCGCAACAGCGGGGCCGGCGGCCAACAGGGCGGCCAGCGAGAGGCTACGGGTGACGGCAGGAAAGCGCGGCAACATCCGGTAAATCCTTCGAAAGGTCAGTCAAGGGAATCGATTGTACACCTGCGCCGATACAAGCGGGAGGCATCGGCCGGCGGCAAGGGTTTCAGATGATGAAAGGCACTCAGAGTTCCGGCCATACCGGGCGCATGCCACGACGCTGGGCATCGAGGATCGCCCGGCACAGCGGGCACAGCCGCTCGTCGCGGTAGATCGCCCGCTCTACCCCAGACCAGCGCGGCTGCGCCGGCAGCAGGCCGCCGCACAGGGTGCGATCGACAGGCACGCCCAGTTCGAGTTGGCGGGCGGCAAGATGAATGCGGACTTCCTGGCAGGCAAACAGGTCGAGCTGCTCATCGGGCTCGATCAGTTGGTAGGCAAACAGGGACCAGGCGGGGCGCGGCATCGGGGGCACTCGAAACGGGGGGCGCAACATTAGCCGAAAGCGGCCCCCGATAAAAGCGTCACAGCAAGGGTTTTATCGCCGGCCAGGCATTTTCCAGCAGCCGCTGCTGGGCGCCTGCCGCCGGGTGGATGCCATCGGCTTGCATCAACGCCGGCACGCCACCTACGCCTTCGAGGAAGAACGGCACCAGTGGCACCTGCTTGTCGACCGCCAACTGCTCATAGACCCGGGCGAACGCCGTGGTGTAGCGCACGCCGTAATTCGGTGGCAGGCGCATGCCCAGCAGCAGCACCTTGGCCCCAGCCTGGCGGGACTGGTCGATCATCGCCGCAAGATTCTGTTGCAATTGTTGTGGCGGCTGCCCACGCAGGCCATCGTTGCCGCCAAGCTCCAGCACCACCAGGTCCGGTTGGTGCGCCGCAAGCAGCGCCGGCAGCCGCGCCTGGCCGCCTGCGCTGGTGTCGCCGCTGATCGAGGCATTGACCACCTGGTCGTCGAAACCCTCCTTTTTCAACTGCTGTTGCAGCAGGCTGACCCAACCCTGGCGGGTATCCAGGCCAAAACCGGCGCTGATACTATCGCCGACGACCAGCAATGTTCCCGCCGCCGCGCCCTGGGCCAGGCAACACAGGGCCAGACCGGCACTCAACCACCACATTCGCATCGGATTCTCCATGGGCCCCAGCATTCTCGTTGCGCAGCACCTTAGCAAAGTGGTCCCCAGCGCGGAAGGCGACCTGACCATCCTCCACGCCCTGTCGCTCGACCTGGCCCAGGGCGACAGCCTGGCCATCGTCGGCGCCTCCGGCTCCGGCAAGTCGACCCTGCTCGGCCTGCTCGCCGGCCTCGACCGCCCCAGCGCCGGCCAGGTGCTGCTGGCCGGCCACGACCTTGGCCCGCTGGATGAAGACCAACGCGCGCGGGTGCGCGCCGAGCATGTCGGGTTCGTGTTCCAGTCGTTCCAGCTGCTCGACAGCCTCAACGCCCTGGAGAACGTCATGCTGCCGCTGGAGCTGGACGGCCGCCGCGATGCCCGCGAGCACGCCCGCGACCTGCTCGAGCGCGTCGGCCTGGGCAAGCGCCTGAGCCATACGCCACGCCAGCTTTCCGGCGGCGAGCAGCAACGGGTGGCGATTGCCCGGGCGTTCGCCGCGCAACCGGCGGTGTTGTTCGCCGACGAGCCCACCGGCAACCTCGACAGCCACACCGGCGAGCGCATCAGCGACCTCTTGTTCGAACTCAACCAGGAGCGCGGCACCACCCTGGTGCTGGTGACCCACGACGAACGCCTGGCCAAGCGCTGCCGGCGCCAGATCCGCCTGGATGCCGGCCGCCTGGTGGCGCCCCTGGAGCCCTGATGACCCGCCTGTCCTTCTGGCGCCTGTGCGCCCTGTCGCTGCGCCAGTTGCTGCGCGACGCCCGTGCCAGCGAAGTGCGGGTGCTGTTCTTCGCCTTGCTGGTGGCGGTGGCGGCCAGCACCGCCATTGGCTACTTCGGCGCCCGCCTCAATGGCGCCATGCAGTTGCGCGCCAGCGAGTTCCTCGGCGCCGACCTGGTACTGCAAGGCAGTGCCCCGGCCAGCGAGCAGCAGGTCGCCAGCGGCACGGCCCTGGGCCTGGGGCACGCGCGAGTGGTGGAGTTCACCAGCGTGGTCGGCGGCGACAACGGTATCCAACTGTCGAGCATCAAGGCCGCCGACCCGGCCTACCCACTGCGCGGTCAACTGCGCAGTGCGCCAGCGCCTTATGGCGAGGAGCGCCCCGGCGGCGGCCCGGCCCCTGGCGAGGCCTGGGTCGAGCCCCGCCTGCTGGCGGCGCTGGGCCTGGCCATCGGCGACAGCATCGAGGTCGGGATGAAAACCCTGCGCATGAGCCGGGTGCTCACCTACGAACCCGACCGTGCCGGCAACTTCTACAGCCTGACGCCCCGGGTGCTGATGAATATCAGCGACCTGCAGGCCACGGGTGTCGTCCAGCCCGGCAGCCGGGTCAGCTACCGCGACTTGTGGCGCGGCAATATGGACGCCTTGGCCCAGTACCGACAAAGCACCGAACAAACCCTGGCCGCCAACCAGCGCCTGCTCGATACCCGTGACGGCAACCGCCAGATCGGCGGCGCCCTGGGCAAGGCCGAGCGCTACCTGAACATGGCCAGCCTGGTGGCCGTGCTGCTGGCGGGGGTCGCCGTGGCCCTGTCGGCCAGCCGCTATGCCGCTCGCCGCCTGGATGCCAGCGCCTTGCTGCGCTGCCTGGGGTTGTCGCGCCACCAGGCCCTGGGCCTGTACAGCCTGCAACTGGCCCTGCTGGGCCTGGTGGCAGCCCTGGCGGGCGCCCTGCTCGGCTGGCTGGCGCAGCTGGGGCTGTTCCACCTGCTCGCCGGCCTGCTCCCCAGCCAGGTACCGGCGGGCGGTCTCACCCCGGCACTAGCCGGTATCGGCACCGGCTTGGTGGCGCTGGTCGGCTTCGCCCTGCCGCCCCTGGCCGCCCTGGGGCGGGTGCCGCCGCTGCGGGTGCTGCGCCGCGACCTGCTGCCGTTGCCGCCAAGCAGCTGGCTGGTATACGGCGCTGCCCTGCTCGCCCTGGGCCTGATCATGTGGCGGCTGAGCCTCGACCTGCTGCTGACCTTCGCCCTGCTCGGTGGCGGCCTGCTCGCCGCGCTGCTGCTTGGCGGCCTGTTGCTGCTCGGCTTGCGCAGCCTGCGCCGCCTGCTCGCCGGCGCGCCCCTGGCCTGGCGCCTGGGCCTTGGGCAGTTGCTGCGCCACCCCCTGGCCGCCGCGGGCCAGGCCCTGGCCTTCGGCCTGATTCTGCTGGCCATGGGCCTGGTCGCCCTGCTGCGCGCCGAGTTGCTCGACACCTGGCAGGCGCAGCTACCCAAGGATGCGCCGAACCACTTCGCCCTGAACATCCTGGCCGACGACCGCCAGCCGTTCGCCGAGCGCCTGGCGCAGATCAACGCGACCTCGGCACCGCTGTACCCGGTGATCCCCGGCCGCCTGACCCATATCAACGAGCAACCGGTGCGCCAACGGGTCAGCAAGGAGTCGACCGGCGAGCGCGCCGTGCAGCGCGACCTCAGCCTGACCTGGGCTGCCGAGCTGCCCCAGGGCAATGCCTTGAGCGCGGGCGACTGGTGGCAACAGGCACCCGCCGCCGAGCGCATGCCCGGCGTATCGGTGGAGGCCGAGCTGGCCCAGAGCCTGAACCTGCAGCTGGGTGACCTGCTGACCTTCGACATCGGCGGCCAGCAGCGCCAGGCGCGGGTCAGCAGCCTGCGCACGGTGCACTGGGACAGCTTCCAGCCGAACTTCTACATGATCTTCCAGCCCGGCACCCTGCAGGGGTTGCCCACCACCTACCTGACCAGCTTCTACCTGGCGCCGGGCCACGACCAGGAGGTGGTCGCGCTGTCGCGGGCCTTCCCGGCGGTGACCATCCTGCAGGTGGATGCCTTGCTCGGGCAGTTGCGCAGCATCCTCGCCCAGGTGACGCTGGCGGTGGAGTACGTGCTGTTGTTCGTGTTGGCGGCCGGAATGGCGGTGCTGTTCGCCGGCCTGCAGGCGACACTCGACGAACGCATTCGCCAGGGCGCCCTGCTGCGTGCGCTGGGGGCGGCGCGGCCGCTGCTGGTCAAGGCGCGGCGCATCGAGTTCGGCCTGCTGGGCGCGGTGAGCGGGGTGCTGGCGGCGCTGGGCTGCGAGCTGATCACCTGGGCGCTGTACCGCTATGCGTTCGACCTGCACTGGGCGCCGCACCCGTGGTTGCTGATGTTGCCAGTGGCCGGCGCGGTGCTAGTGGGCGCAGCCGGGGTGCTCGGTACGCGTCGCGCGCTCAATGCCAGCCCGTTGGCGGTGTTGCGTGAGGGTTGAAAATGAAACTTTCCGCAGTAATCAGGCTTACGCCTTCTCCTGTAGGAGCGGCCTTGTGTCGCGAAAGGGCTGCGAAGCAGCCCCAGCAATCTTCGCCTTGGCTGCTTCGCAGCCCTTTCGCGACACGAGGCCGCTCCTACAGGGATCGGGAATGGCCTTGAGTTCTGCGCCAGCTAGAGGTTGTAGCGGATGCTGTTCACATACCAGGTCGCCTCACCCGTGGGGGTGTGCACCAGTACCTCGTCGCCCTCGGCCTTCTTGAGCAGCGCCCGGGCCATGGGCGAGTCGATGGAGATATAGTCGTTGCGCCCGTGAATCTCGTCGTAGCCGACGATGCGAAACGTCAGTTGCTCGCCGTCGTCGTTCTCGATCTCCACCCAGGCGCCGAAGAACACCTTGCCTTCCTGCTGCGGTGAATACTCGACCACCTTGACGTCTTCCAGGCGCTTGCGCAGGTAGCGCACGCGACGGTCGATCTCGCGCAGCAGCTTCTTGTTGTACTGGTAGTCGGCGTTCTCGCTGCGGTCACCCAGCGAGGCCGCCCAGGTGACCTTCTGGGTGATCTCCGGGCGATAGACCCGCCACAGATGGTCTAGCTCCTGCTTCAGGGCCTGATGACCTGCCGTGGTGATGATATTGGTGCTCAACGCCTGTCTCCTCAGTGCCTCGATGGGCGCCGAGCGCCCTGCGAATGACCGAGCTTAACGAAAAACGATCGGCGGCGACACGGCCTCAACGACGGGTGATCAGGCCCTGGCGGGCGATACGGGTCAACTGGCCGATGACTTCGGCGGCATCCTCGGCCTCGGGGGCCTGGATCACCGCGAGGTCGAAACGGTCGTTGGCGTACTGGCCGAGCCGTTCGCAATCATCGGCGAACTGGATAAGGAAGGCACAGGCCTGGCCCTTGCGTCGAGAGAAGCCATCGAGGTTGCGCAAAAGCGTGGGTTGATGCTGGCCGCCGAGCAGGATGCGCGGGGTTCGGGAAGCCTGGTTCTTGGCCAGGGGGGTCAAGCAGACACTGGTACGTGGGCAACTCATGGAGTCTCTCTCCGCCTCGCTGATCCCGCTGGGCAGCGGTGGGAGGCGTCACCGAACCAGCGCTTTAGCGGTATTTCGGAGAGCGCCGCGAGAGGGGCTTCTCCTGCGCCCCGCAAGTAGCTGTTTAAATCGGCGCAGTCGGTATGCTAGAGCAGATTAGCCGCAAGCTGCAAGCCCCAAGCTGAAAGCGAGTGGC
Organism: Pseudomonas muyukensis; assembly: GCF_019139535.1. Taxonomy (NCBI): domain Bacteria; kingdom Pseudomonadati; phylum Pseudomonadota; class Gammaproteobacteria; order Pseudomonadales; family Pseudomonadaceae; genus Pseudomonas; species Pseudomonas muyukensis. Next base: position 4,176,508 of record NZ_CP077073.1, read on the forward strand.
TTGCGCCTTGCAGTCGTGTCAGCGGGCAATCAAGCGGTCGAGAGAGAAACGACCGGCACCTTCGATCAGCACCGCGACACTACCGGCCAGCAGCGCCAGGGCGAACTCATAGCCATTGTTGGACATGAACAGCCCATTGTTGATGTGCACCGAGAAGATCGCCACCACCAGGGTCACCGCCAGCGCCAGCGCCGCCGGGCGGGCCAGGAGGCCGATCACCAGGGCCAGGCCGCCGAAGAACTCGGCGCTGCCGGACAGCAAGGCCATCAGGTAGCCCGGCGCCAGGCCGATGCTTTCCATCCACTGGCCGGTGCCTTCCAGGCCATAGCCCCCGAACAGGCCGAACAGTTTCTGCGCGCCGTGGGCCATGAAGATGACGCCGACCAGGATGCGTACGACGCTCAGGCCATAACCGGCGCGGGTGGCGAACAGGGCTTTGAGGGAGTGGTTCATGATCTTTTGCTTCCTTGGGTATGAGCAGGTGTGTGTTGAATGAGCGCCATCTTAATCAATTAAGCGAATAAGAAAATCGCAATTATCGCGTAAAAACAATCGATAAATTAGATTTAACTAGCGCTTGGCCACCCGCTCCAGGGAAGCCCGCTCGCGGTTGAACGCGAGGTAGTACTTGTTGACGCTATTGACGAAGTTCACCGGCCCCATGCCCACCTGCTCCATGGCGACGCGCTCGGTCTGGAAGAACCACTGGTTGCCGTTGAGCCCGCGGCGACGGGCCTCGGCCCGCATGGCCTGGACCCGCTCGGGACCGAGGTTGTAGGCCGCCAGGATGAACGCCATGCGTTCGCGCTCGTTGAGCTGCGCGCTGGCGAAGAACTTGCGGCGCAGCATCGCCAGGTAACGGGCGCTGGCCTGGACATTGCCATCGACCGTGGCGGTGTTGCTCACTCCGACCCGCTGCGCCGCCGACGGAGTGATCTGCATCAGGCCATGGGCGCCGCCAGTGCCGCGCGCCTTGGGGTCGAGGGTGGATTCCTTGAACGCCAGCGCCGCCAGGTTCAACCAGTCGAACTGCTGGTCGCCGCCGTGCTTTTGCAGCACCGGACGCAGTGCTTCGAGGCGCTGGCGGTCCTTGCGCGCCAACGGGTTGTGCACCCGGTACTGGCGCCGGTAGATGCGTTCGAAGGCGGCATCCTGGTTGTCCGGCGCGCGGTATCCGGCGAGAAAGCGATCGACCGCGGCCTGAAACATCGGCGCGTCCTGGCGCACGTACCAGCGCATGGCATCGGGCCGGGCCAGCTGCAGCTTGCTGTCCACCCGCAGCTTCGGCATCACCCGCGCCCAGCGCTGGGCGATCGGCCGCTCGACCACGGTCAACGGATAAATACCGGCCTGGACCATCTCCAGCACATCCTCCACCGCCAGCGTCGGGTCGACCCACTCGACCTTGATCGGCGGGCGCTTGCGCAGCGCCAATTGCTGGTTGATCACCTGGATCGCCGGCCCGGCGGCGCTGGCACTGGTCAGGGCGATGGTGCGCCCGGACAGTTGCTCGACCCGGCTATAGCTGCGCCCGCCCTTGCGCCCGACCAGTTGCAACGGCACCTGGTCGACCACCGGCGCGCTGGCGTCGACGCCGCGCACCAGGCTTGGGTCGAGCAGCTCGCCGGGCGCGGCCAGGTCGCCCTCGCCACGCTGCAACGCCCCCAGCAACTGCTCCTTGGCCCGCGGGATGATCTTCAGGGCGATTTCCTGGCCATCGGCAACCCGTGCGTTGAGGTAGTGCTCGAGGGCGCGCAGGCGGTAGTACTCGACCCCCACTGGCTCGCCCTTGACCTCGCCGGAGCTGTTACGGCTCTGGTTGACCAACACCCGCAACACCTTGCTGCTGCGGATCTGCGCCAGGTCACGGGCCTTGCCGGCCGGTACATGCTGCTGCGGCCCGGCCTGGCCGGCAGCCACCGGCACGGCCAGCGCCAGGCCGGACAACATCAGGACGGTCAGCAGGGTTCGCAGCATCGAGGAAGGCGTCCGAGGGCGGTTGGCAGGCACCATGCGCAGTGATCGATCCGTGATAAATGACCGCAAAAGACCACGGCAAACGGTTGAAGTTCTGGGGTTTTTCGCGAAATCCCGGTTTTTGCTATGCTGGCCGCCCCGCGGCACGAGGTAGCACCATGCAACTGATCGATATCGGCGTCAACCTGACCAACAGCAGTTTCCACGACCAGCAGGCGGCCGTCGTCGAGCGCGCCGTACAGGCCGGCGTGGCACAGATGGTCCTCACCGGCACGAGCCTTGAGGTCAGCGCCCAAGCGCAGGCGCTGTGCCAACGCCTGGACGAACCTGGCCAGCGCCTGTTCAGCACCGCCGGTGTCCACCCCCATGACGCCAGCCACTGGAACGCCAGCAGCGAGCGCCAGTTGCGCGAGCTGCTGGCCCAGCCGCGGGTCAAGGCCGTAGGCGAATGCGGCCTGGACTTCAACCGCGACTTCTCGCCCCGTCCCCTGCAGGAAAAAGCCCTGGAGGCGCAACTGGCGTTGGCCGCCGAACTGGGCCTGCCGGTGTTTCTCCATGAACGCGAGGCCAGCGAGCGCCTGCTGGCGATCCTCAAGGCCTACCGCGACCACTTGCCTGGCGCCGTGGTGCACTGCTTCACTGGCGAGCGCCAGGCGCTGTTCGCCTACCTCGACCTGGACCTGCACATCGGCATCACCGGCTGGATCTGCGACGAGCGCCGCGGCACGCACCTGCACCCACTGGTCGGCAACATCGCCGAAGGCCGCCTGATGCTCGAAAGCGACGCCCCCTACCTGCTGCCGCGCAGCCTGCGTCCCAAGCCCAAAAATGGCCGCAACGAACCGGCCTACCTCCCGCAGGTGCTGCGCGAGGTGGCCCTGCACCGTGGCGAGGACCCTGCGCACACCGCCGCCCACACCAGCGCCTGTGCCCGGGCGTTCTTCGGCCTGCCTGTGGTTTCTTGATACATATCAACGCCCCCTCTGGCCCTGGCAGGCACAATGATGGCACCTTGCCAATAATGTTTCCGCCAATTCAGAGAAGACCTACCATGGGTGCCTGGCTTAGCAATATTTCCCTGAAGTACAAGTTCTGGGCCGTCAATGCGGTGGCCTTCGTCACCACCTTGATGCTGGTGCTCTATGCCGTGTACCTGGAGCAACAGGCCCGCGCCACCGGCGCCCAGGCGCAAGCCCAGGCCCAGGCCGAGCTGCTCGCCGCCTGGCCTGCCGGGCAGGCCCTGCCGGCCCAGGCCAACCTGATCAGCTGGCGCAACGGCCAGACTCCGCAATTTGCCGGCGAACCCCTCGAAGCCCTGCGCGACGGCCAAGGCTGGGTCGAGCTGCCTGGCGCCTGGATACTGGGCGACAACCCGCTGCGCGGTGCCCAGGTGTTCCGCCAGGGCGACACGCACCTGGCGGTGGTGGCCCAGTCGCCAAGCCTGCGCCAGGTGTATTTCGATCGTTTCAGCAATTATGCGGTGTGCGTGCTGATCCTCATGCTGGCCATGCTCGGTGCCTCGCAATTGCTGATCCGCTTCCTGCTCAGCCAGCTCAACACCCTGAAGGACGTGATGCTGCACGTGGAGAAAACCGGCGACCTGTCGGCCCGCGTACCGCTGGCCTGTGGCGACGAAGTCGGGCAGATGGCCGGCGCCTTCAACGCCATGCAGACCACCTACCACCGCGTGGTCAGCACCGTGGCCCGCACCGCCGGCCAGCTCGACTCCGGTGCCGCGCGCCTGGCCGGCAGCATGGACGAGGTGCGTCACGGCATGATCGGCCAGCAGAGCGAGACCGACCAGGCCGCCACCGCGATCAACGAAATGACCGCCACCGTGCACCATATCGCCCAGCATGCCGGCGCCACCCGCGACCTGTCGCAAACTGCCGACACCCTGGCCGGCAGCGGCCAGGCCGTGGTCAGCCGGGTACAGGATTCGATCGCCGGGCTGTCCAGCGGCGTGCAGCAGACCGCCGAGATGATTCGCCAACTGGCCGATGACAGCCAGAAGATCAACGGCGTGGTCGGGGTGATCCACAGCATTGCCGAACAGACCAACCTGCTGGCCCTCAACGCTGCCATCGAGGCCGCCCGCGCCGGTGACCTGGGCCGCGGCTTCGCCGTGGTCGCCGACGAAGTGCGCAACCTGGCCAAGCGCGTGCAGACCTCCACCGACGAGATCACCACCATGGTCGCCGACCTGCAGGCCGGCACCCGCGACGCGGTGGACTTCATGCAGGAAAGCTCGTACAAGGCCGACGATTGCGTCAAGCAGGCGCGCGAGGCTCACGAAGCCCTGGCCGAGATCACCAGCGCCGTGGCGCAGATGCGCGAAAGCAATACCCAGATCGCCGTCGCCGCCGAGCAGCAGAGCCAGGTGGCCGAAGAGATGAACCGCGCCGTGGTGAGCATCCGTGACGTCACCGAGCAAACCGTGCAACAGACCGTCGGCTCGGCCACCACCAGCAACGAGCTGGCGACCCTGGCCGGCGAGCTGAACAAGGCCATCGGCCAACTCAAACTCTGAGCCCGCGCGGCTATGGCGACCATAGCCAGCCTCGATTGGCCCCCTCCCGGGGGCCGCACTAAGCTTTGGACATGTCTGTGAGGAACTGTCCATGAGCAAACGACTGCCCAACCTGCCCGCCTGGCAATGGCGCGGCTACCACCACAACCACCGCCACCCCACCAACCTGGTGCTGCACCTGATCGCCGTGCCACTGTTCATCCTGGGCGCGCTGCTGGTGCTGTCGGGGGTGTTCGGCCTGGACCTGTCGCAGATCGCCGTCGGCATCATCGCCTTGATCGCGGGGCTGGGCTTGCAGCGCCAGGGGCATCGCCTGGAGGCCGAGCAACCGGAGCCCTTCGCCAACCGCAAGGATGCCGTGCAGCGCTTGCTCACCGAGCAGTTCATCACCTTCCCGCGCTTCGTGCTGAGCGGCGCCTGGTGGCGGGCCTGGCGCGAACGCCACAAGCACCGGCATTGATTGAAAGCATCGCGGGGCAAGCCCGCCCCCACGCCAGTGGCGCCTGTGGGAGCGGGCTTGCCCCGCGATCAGTTCGCCGCAGATACCTCAGGCGAACACCGTCACCGTCTGCCGGCTCAATGCCAGCAACTGCCCTTGCGCCGTCCACAACGCCGCGGCCGCATGCCCATAACCCTCCCGCGCATGCTCGGTCTCGACCACGTAACGGCACCAATCGAGCGTCGACAACTGCGCCACAGGCTGCACGAACTCGATGGTCCAGGTCAGCGTGCTGCCGGCGGCCGGCTGCTTGAGGAACGGCATCAGACTTGGCGGCCAGGCATCGACCAGCGCCAGCAGGTGCGCGACTTCCACCGGCCCCTCGGGCACATCGCGCAGGCGCACCCAGCCACCCATGTGGCGAGCGTCGTTGCCACTGAACGGCAAGCCGCCCACCGCCCAGCGCAATGCCACATGGCGCATGAACTCGGGCGTCACGCCCTTGATGTAGGGCAGTTCGGGCGCGGCCTGCTCAAGCGGCTTGAGCGCCATCGCTGGCTGCGCCTCGACCGTCACCGCCGACGGTCGCCCCGCGCCAAAGCTGCCCTGCACCAGGGTCACCACCTGGCCATCCTGCACCGCGCGTCCCAGCAAGGTGCTGACCGCCTTGCCCGCGCGCAGCACTTCCACCTCCAGGCTGATCGGCACATCCGGCGCCGCCGGGCCGACGAAGGTGATGGCCAGGGAACGCACCGGCCGGTCATCCACCAGCTTCTGGCGCATCGCCTCGTGCACCAGCGCCGCCATCAGGCCGCCGAACACCGCGCGCCCCTGGGCCCACGTAGCCGGCACGCTGAGCGCTTCGGGATGCTCGCGTGCCGCCGCCAACAATTCGGTAAAGTTCATGTGCCTGGGCTCCTGCGGGAAAAGCCCGATCTTAACCAGCGAATACACCAGCGGCAGCCCGCATTTCGGTCATTTACCGGAACTAACGGCGTGCCACAGCCTTGCGCAAGGCCTCGAGGGTGACGTCAGCCTTGCCTTGGGCAGCATGCAGTTCATGCTCCCAGGCCACCTTGCAACCGGCCAGGTCACTGTACTCGCGTACCTGCAGCAACCATTGCACGCGGTCATGCCAATCGCCCAGATCGCCCTGGGCCTTCTTCAGCAAGCGCTGGAGCTTGCGCCCCGCATGGTCGAGTTGCGGGTAGGCTTCGTCGCCGTAGCGCACCCGCTTGATCAGCAGGCGCAGGCGATGGCGGTCGTGCGCCGGGTCGTCGAGGGCCTTGCCCAGTTTGCGCCACTGCTTTTCCAGACGCTGGTCGATACGCTTGGCCAGGCGCCGCGCCAGGCCCTCACGAGCGGCGGCGCGCAGGAACAGCGGGAAGGCATCGAGAATCGCCAGCACCCGGGCCAGCTGGGGGCTGGCCGCGACATCGGCAAAGGTCCGCGCCCTGCCCGCCTGGCGGCGCTCGCCGGCCTGCACATGGCCGCGCCCGATCAGTTGCGCAGCCAACACCTCGCGGTCACGCAATGGCGTGGTCAGGGTGCCCAGCGCCCGCGCCGCGCCCTCCAGTTGTTCGACACCCGGCAGCCCGCGCAACGGCCGCAACAGGCTACGCAGCCGCCGCAGGGTGGTGCGCAGCGCGTGCAGCGCCTCGCTGTCGGTATCGGCGCCAAGGCGCTCGCGGCAAGCCAGCAAGCCAACCTGCAGGGCAAGCACCTGGGCAACCACATGATCGAGCATCGCGGACATGAAGCACTCCCTGATCAACGGCCTGCGCGGGACTCACGGATGTAGAAACGCGCCTTCTCGGCCTTGTGGGTACACCCTTCGAAGCCTTCGAACTGCTGCTGGGTCTTGGCCCCGGTCAACAGCGACAGCGCCTTGGAATAGCTCACGGTGCCGGCAAAGCCTTCGGCCTTGGCCAGGTCCAGTTCCTTCCAGGCGGCATCGAGCTGGGTCGCGCAGCTGTCGCGGTAGGCCGTCTTGCCTGCGCAACCGGCCAGGGCCAGCACCAGCAATGGAAGGGTGATCCAGACTTTCATCGGTAATACCTCGAGGGAGAGAAACTAAGGTCGCCGTTCGACGGCAAAGCAAACGAAAAGTGCCCTGCTCAGCGTAGTCCAGCGCGGACTACATTGAAGCACAGGCACCAACAGGTGCATTGTTGGACCATGGTTGCACTGGCAAGGGGAATGGCTCATGGGCAAACGCGTGGCATTGGTACTGGGTTCCGGCGGGGCCCGGGGGTACGCGCATATTGGCGTGATCGAGGAAATCGAACGGCGCGGCTACGACATCGCCTGTATCGCCGGCTGCTCCATGGGCGCGGTGATCGGCGGCATCTACGCCGCCGGCAAGCTCGACGAATACCGCAGCTGGATCGAGAGCCTGGACTACCTCGACGTGCTGCGCCTGGTGGATGTCAGCTTCCGTCTGGGCGCCATCCGCGGCGACAAGGTGTTCGGGCAGATCCGCAAGATCGTCGGCGAGATCAACATCGAGCAACTGCGCATCCCCTACACGGCGGTCGCCGCCGACCTCACCAACCAGCAGGAAATCTGGTTCCAGGAAGGCTGCCTGCACCAGGCGATGCGCGCCTCGGCGGCGATTCCCAGCCTGTTCACCCCGGTGGTGCAAGGCAACCGCATGCTGGTCGACGGCGGCATCCTCAACCCGCTGCCAATCGTGCCGGTGGTGTCGAGCCACTGCGACCTGATCATCGCGGTCAACCTCAATGCCACCAACCAGAAGCAGTACCAGTTGCCGGTGATCGAGCGCCCGGCGGCGTTCAAGATGCGTTTCGATGCACTGATCAGCTCGCTGGGCTCGCGCCTGCCGTTTCGGCGCAAGCCGGCCGAGCAGTTGATGCGTCTTGAGCAGGAGATCGTCGCTGAAGGGCTCGCCGCGCCCAACCCCTGGCTGGGCGACAGCGCCGACCCGGAAGGCCAGCAACCGGCAGCGGCGCCGCAGAGCGAAGGCGCGCCCAAGTCGGCTACGGGTTCGTTCATTGTCGACAACGTCGGCCCGGCGTCGTTGCTCGACCTGATCAACCAGAGCTTCGAAGTGATGCAGACGTCGCTGGCGCAGTACAAGATCGCCGGGTACCCGCCGGACGTGTTGATCAACGTGCCCAAGCGGGTATGCCGGTTCTTCGAGTTCTACAAGGCGCCGGAGCTGATTGCCCTGGGCCGGGAGATCGCTCGGGACACGCTGGATGCGCACGAAGGCGAGCGGCGCTAGGCAAAGGCCGACAAACCAGCCCGTAGGCGCCAGCCTTGCTGGCGAACCAGGCAACGCGGTGGAGGGCACCGGCTATACCGGTGTTCGCCGGCAAGCCGGCTCCTACAGGTTTGCGGCGTACCCGCCTCGTAGGAGCCAGCTTGCTGGCGAACCAGGCGCCGCGGTGGATGGCACCGGCCATGCCGGTGTTCGCCGGCAAGGCCGGCTCCTACACGTTTGCGGCGTACCCCGCCCGTAGGAGCCAGCCTTGCTGGCGAACCAGGCGCCGCGGTGGATGGCACCGGCAAGGCCGGTGTTCGCCGGCAAGGCCGGCTCCTACAGGTTTGCGGCGTACCCCGCCTCGCAGGAGCCAGCTTGCTGGCGAACCAGGCGCCGCGGTGGCTGGCACCGGCCATGCCGGTGTTCGCCGGCACGCCGGCTCCTACGGGATCTTCAGGAAAAACGAAACAGGCCGCATAAGCGGCCTGTTTCGTCATCGCGACAGCACTCAGTAACGGGTGATGTCGGCGCTGCCTTCCAATTGCTTGCGGTATGCCGCGAAGTCCTGGGAACCAGCACGCGAAGCGAGGTAACGACGGATCTGCGCCTTTTCCTCGTCAGTGGCCGCGGCGCCTTCGTTGACACCCTTGAGCTGCAGGACCACCAGGCTGCCATCACCCAGGACCGCGCTGCCATAAACCGGCTTGTCCTTGGACTCAGGCTTGCCCAGGCGGAACACGGCTTGCAGTTCGACCGGGTCGATGCCGTCCTGACCACGAGTAGCCGCTTCCTGAACCTTCCAGCTCTGGCTGGCGGCCTTGATCGAGCCATCACGCAGGCCGGCGATCAGCGTGTCGGCCTTGGCCTTGAGCTCGGCGGTCGCCTTTTCCTTGGCCAGGTGTGCGCTGATGTTCCTGGCCACGGCTTCCAGTGGCAGCTGCTCGGGCTTGCGGTGCTCCTTGACGCGCAGGACCACCACCGTCTCCGGATCCAGCTCGATGCCGTTGCTGTTGGCGCCCTCTTCCAGCACTTCCTCGCTGAACGCGGCCTGGATCACCGCGCGGTTGGCGGTGATGCCTTCGCCACCTTCACGACCAAAGGCTGTGGAAGTCTGGACCTTCAGGTTCAGGTCCTGGGCCGGCTGGGCCAGGTCGGAAGCTTCGAAGGCGGCATCCTCGAGCTGCTTGGTGGCCTCGACGAAGCGCTGCTCCACTTGCTGGGTCTTCAGCTCATGGGTCAGCTTGTCCTTGAGGCTGGCGAAGCTCGGCACATCCGGCGCCTCTACGCCCAACAGCTTGATCAGGTGATAGCCGTACTCGGTACGCACCGGCGCGGACACCTGGTCCTTGTTCAGCTTGTACAGCGCCTCCTCGAAGGCCGGGTCGTACACGCCAGGGCCGGCGAAGCCAAGGTCACCACCGGTGCTGGCCGAACCTGGGTCCTGGGAGAACTCCTTGGCCAGCTTGGCGAAGTCCTCGCCTTTGGCCAGGCGCTGCTGGATTTCCTCGATGCGGGCCTTGGCCTGGGCATCGGTGGCCTTGTCGTTGACTTCGATCAGGATGTGCGCGGCATGGCGCTGCTCGCCGAGGTTGGCGATTTCCTTCTCGTACAGGGCCTTGAGCTCGTCCTCGTTGACCTTGACCTGGTCGAAGAAGGCCGACTTCTTCAGCTCGATGTAGTCGATGACCACCTGGTCGGGGGTCATGAATTCCTTGGCGTGCTGGTCGTAGTGGGCCTTGACCTCGTCATCGCTCACCTTGACCGCGGCCGCATCGGCCTTGAAGGTCAGCGAGGCGAAGTCACGGGTCTGCTTCTCCAGGCGGGCGAATGCCTCGACCTGCTTGTCGGTGACGAAGCTGCTGCCGGCAAGGCCGGTGCGCAGCTGGCCGATGAGCATTTCCTGGGCGAGCATCTCGCGGAACTGCATGCGGCCGTAACCCATCTGGCGGATGACGGCGTCGAAGCGCTCGGCGCTGAACTTGCCATCGACCTGGAATTCAGGCGTCTGCAGGATCAGCTGATCCAGCGCGGCCTCGGAGAAAGCGAACTTGGCGTCTTCGGCACCCTGCAACAGCAGCTTGCGATCGATCAGCCCTTTGAGCGCGGCTTCGCGCAGCATCTTGTCGTCCAGCAGCGCGGGGTCGAAATCCTTGCCCAGCTGTTGCATCAGCTGGCGGCGCTGCATGTCCACGGCCTGGCTCAGCTCGTTCTGGCTGATGGTCTGGCCGTTCACCTTGGCGGCGTCCTGGCTATGGCTGGCGGCCTGGAAAATGGCCTCGAAGCCGGTCAACGCCATCAGTACGACGATGAGGCCGATGATGGTCTTGGCAATCCAACCTTGTGAATTGTCCCTGATATTCTGCAGCATGCGTCCCCCAGAAACGGTTGTACCACTGCGTCGACAACCGCGGAGCGTGGGTAGAGTCCTGATAGAAGAAAGGCGCATCCAGTGGATGCGCCTTCTCGAAGCGAGCGTGCCAGCGGGAACGTTTGCGACCCGCCGTCACGCGGTCGGCCCAGGCGTGCCCGGGCCGGCTGAAAGACGACTTAGTTGACGGCGTCTTTCAGGCCCTTGCCAGCCTTGAAGCCTGGAACCTTGGCGGCAGCGATCTTGATCGCCTTGCCGGTTTGCGGGTTGCGGCCGGTGCGCTCGGCGCGCTCCTTGACCGAGAAAGTACCGAAGCCGACCAGGACGACGTCGTCGCCTGCTTTCAGGGCACCGGTCACGGAGTCGATCACAGCGTCCAGAGCTTTGCCAGCGGCAGCCTTGGAAATGTCAGCCGATGCAGCGATAGCGTCAATCAGTTCCGACTTGTTCACTCTAAGTCCCCTTATATCACTATTGAGTTTGTTTCTAAGTATGTATTGAAAAGCTTATGAAACGTGCGCTGGGTGGCCTGTTGACACTGGCGTGCCGCTTTATAGCAAGGGGCCGAAAATGCTGTCAACCGAAGCCCCCCAGCGAAATACGTACTAATGCGTGCTGATTCTTTCCTTAGCATCGCCGTCGCGCTTCTCATCTTTCGCGACAATCTCCGGAGCCACATCTGGCAAGGGCTCCGGGGCGTATTGCAGCGCAATTTGGAGGACTTCGTCAATCCATTTGACCGGTTTGATCTGCAGATCCTGCTTGATATTTTCCGGAATCTCCTTGAGATCGCGAACATTCTCTTCCGGAATGATCACGGTCTTGATTCCACCGCGGTGTGCCGCCAGCAGTTTTTCCTTGAGCCCACCGATGGCCAGGACCTGGCCACGCAAGGTGATCTCGCCGGTCATTGCGACATCGGCGCGTACCGGAATCTGGGTCAGCGCCGAGACCAGCGCGGTGCACATGCCGATACCGGCGCTCGGGCCATCCTTGGGCGTGGCGCCTTCGGGCATATGGATATGAACGTCGTGCTTCTCGTGGAAATCTGCAGCGATCCCCAGGCTACGCGCGCGACTGCGCACAACGGTTTGCGCGGCCGTGATCGACTCGACCATGACGTCGCCGAGCGAGCCGGTCTTGATCAACTGACCCTTGCCAGGGATGACCACAGCCTCGATGGTCAGCAATTCGCCGCCCACCTGGGTCCAGGCCAGGCCCGTGACCTGGCCGATCTGGTCCTGCTGCTCGGCCAGGCCATAGCGGAACTTACGCACGCCCAGCAGGTGCTCGAGCTGCTCGCCGCTGACCTTGACCTTCACCTGCTTGTGCCCGGTGTGCTCCTTGACCACCTTGCGGCAGACCTTGGCGATCTGCCGCTCCAGGCCACGCACGCCGGCTTCGCGGGTGTAGTAGCGGATGATGTCGCGGATGGCCGAGACATCGACCTCCAGCTCGTCCTTCTTCAGACCGTTGGCCTTGACCTGCTTGGGCACCAGGTACTTGACCGCGATGTTGATCTTCTCGTCCTCGGTGTAGCCCGGCAGGCGGATGACTTCCATCCGGTCCAGCAACGCCGGCGGGATGTTCATCGAGTTCGAGGTGCACAGGAACATCACGTCCGAGAGGTCGTAATCGACTTCCAGGTAATGGTCGTTGAAGTTGTGGTTCTGCTCGGGGTCGAGCACCTCCAACAACGCCGAGGCCGGATCGCCGCGCATGTCGCTGCCCATCTTGTCGATTTCGTCGAGCAAGAACAGCGGATTGCGTACACCAACCTTGGTCATCTTCTGGATCAGGCGCCCTGGCATCGAGCCGATGTAGGTACGGCGGTGGCCGCGGATCTCGGCCTCGTCACGCACGCCACCGAGGGCCATGCGCACGAACTTGCGGTTGGTGGCCGCTGCAATCGACTCGGCCAGCGAGGTCTTGCCCACGCCAGGCGGGCCGACCAGGCACAGCACCGGGCCACGAATCTTCTTCACCCGCTTCTGCACGGCGAGGTACTCAAGGATGCGCTCCTTGACCTCTTCCAGGCCGTAGTGGTCCGCGTCGAGGATTTCCTCGGCCTTGGCCAGGTCCAGGCGCACCTTGCTCTGGGCCTTCCACGGCACCTGCACCAGCCAGTCCAGGTAGGAGCGCACCACGGTGGCCTCGGCCGACATCGGCGACATCTGCTTGAGCTTGTTCAGCTCGGCCTGGGCCTTGGCCAGGGCATCCTTCGGCAGGCCGGCGGCATCGATGCGCTTTTTCAGCTCCTCGATTTCGTTGTGGCCTTCGTCGCCATCGCCGAGTTCTTTCTGAATGGCCTTCATCTGCTCGTTCAGGTAGTACTCGCGCTGGCTGCGCTCCATTTGTTTCTTGACCCGGCCACGGATGCGCTTCTCCACCTGCAGCAGGTCGATTTCGGCATCCAGCAACGCCAGCACGTGTTCGACACGCGCGGCCAGGTCGACGATCTCGAGGATCTCCTGCTTCTGCTCGATCTTCAGCGCCATGTGCGCAGCCATGGTGTCGACCAGGCGGCCGGGCTCCTCGATGCTGTTGAGCGAGGAGAGCACCTCGGCCGGGACTTTCTTGCCCAGCTGCACGTACTGCTCGAACTGCGACAGCAAGGTGCGCACGAACACCTCGGACTCGCGCTCGGCGGTCTCGGTTTCGTCGATCAGGCTGACTTCGGCCCGGATATGGCCGTCGACTTCGTTGAAGCGCTCGACCGCGCCGCGCTGCTCGCCCTCGACCAGCACCTTGACGGTGCCATCGGGCAGCTTGAGCAGTTGCAGAACGGTGGCGACGGTGCCCACGCGATACAGGGCGTCTTCACCTGGATCGTCATCGGCGGGATTCTTCTGGGCCAGCAGGAGGATCTGCTTTTCGCCCGTCATCGCGGCCTCAAGGGCCTCGATGGACTTCTCACGCCCCACGAACAGCGGGATGACCATATGCGGATAGACGACAACGTCACGCAATGGCAGAAGAGGCAAGTCGAGGGTGGTCTTCATGATTTCGCCTCTACAGCGGCCTTGTGGCCGGAAACCTTTGGAAATGGTGCTTGGGGCTAATGTGGGGGCAGCCCCGGTAAATTACAAGCGCCGAGTCCATGAAATGCAAAAAGGGGCCCGAAGGCCCCTTTTCATCACGCTACCCTTGCCCGATCAGGCGTCGGGGGCAGCCTTGGCTTGCGGCTCGCTGTTCTCGTAGATCAACAGCGGCTGCGAGGTGCCTTCGATGACGCTCTCGTCGATGACCACCTTGCTGACTTCCTTCTGCGAAGGAATTTCGTACATGGTGTCGAGCAGCACGCCTTCGAGGATCGAACGCAGGCCACGGGCGCCGGTCTTGCGCTCCAGGGCCTTGCGGGCAACGGCCTTGAGCGCATCGCTGCGGAACTCGAGGTCGACGCTTTCCATCTCGAACAGCTTGGCGTATTGCTTGGTCAAGGCGTTCTTCGGCTCGGTGAGGATCTGCATCAATGCAGCCTCGTCCAGCTCGTCCAGGGTCGCCAGAACCGGCAGACGGCCGACGAATTCCGGAATCAGGCCGAACTTGACCAGATCGTCCGGCTCGACTTCACGCAGCGACTCGCCGACTTTCTTGCCCTCTTCCTTGCTGCGCACTTCGGCGCTGAAGCCGATGCCGCCCTTGGTGGAGCGGTTCTGGATGACCTTTTCCAGGCCCGAGAACGCGCCACCGCAGATGAACAGGATATTGCGGGTATCAACCTGCAGGAACTCCTGTTGCGGGTGCTTGCGACCGCCCTGCGGCGGTACCGAGGCCACGGTGCCCTCGATCAGCTTCAGCAATGCCTGCTGCACGCCCTCGCCCGAGACGTCACGGGTGATGGACGGGTTGTCCGACTTGCGCGAGATCTTGTCGATCTCGTCGATGTAGACAATGCCCATCTGGGCCTTTTCCACGTCGTAGTCGCACTTTTGCAGCAGTTTCTGAATGATGTTCTCGACATCCTCACCCACGTAACCGGCTTCGGTCAGGGTGGTGGCGTCGGCAATGGTGAACGGTACGTTCAACAGGCGCGCGAGCGTCTCGGCGAGCAGGGTCTTGCCCGAGCCAGTTGGCCCGATCAGCAGGATGTTGCTCTTGCCCAGTTCGACTTCGTCGCCCTTCTTGTCACGCTGGTTCAGGCGCTTGTAGTGGTTGTACACCGCTACGGACAGCACCTTCTTGGCGCGTTCCTGACCAATGACGTACTGGTCCAGGATTCCGCTGATTTCTTTCGGCGAGGGTAGTTTGTGCGCGCTGCTCTCGGCCTGGGCTTCCTGCACCTCCTCACGGATGATGTCGTTGCACAGGTCGACGCACTCGTCGCAGATAAATACCGAGGGGCCGGCAATCAACTTGCGCACTTCGTGCTGGCTTTTGCCGCAGAAGGAGCAATAGAGCAATTTGCCGTTGTCCTCGCCGTTACGGGTGTCAGTCATTCGATCGATCCAATCCGGTAGGCTTGAAACACAAGATGAAGGCAATCGCTGGCTTTTTCAAGTCCGCGGATGGGCGCATTCCGCGCCCACCCGCTCTGGCGCATTGCTTCAGGATGCCAGTTGCCGCTTGTCGTAGACCGAGTCGATCAGGCCGTACTCGGCCGCGCGCGCGGCGCTCATGAAGTTGTCGCGCTCGGTGTCGCGCTTGATGGTCTCGAGGTCCTGGCCGGTGTGATGGGCCAGCAGCTCGTTCAGGCGCGCCTTGATGTTGAGGATTTCCTGGGCGTGGATCTCGATGTCGGTGGCCTGACCCTGGAAGCCGCCGAGCGGCTGGTGGATCATCACCCGCGAGTTCGGCAGGCAGTGGCGCTTGCCGGCGGCACCAGCCGCGAGCAGGAAGGCGCCCATGCTGCAGGCCTGGCCGATGCAGATGGTCGAGACGTCCGGCTTGATGAACTGCATGGTGTCGTAGATCGACATGCCGGCAGTCACCGAGCCGCCCGGGGAGTTGATGTACAGATGGATATCCTTGTCCGGGTTTTCCGCTTCAAGGAACAAGAGCTGCGCCACCACCAGGTTGGCCATGTAGTCTTCTACCGGGCCAACCAGGAAGATCACGCGCTCCTTGAGGAGGCGTGAATAGATGTCGTAGGCACGTTCGCCACGGGCGGACTGCTCGATAACCATCGGGACCAGACCGCCTGCGGCCTGGATGTCAGAGCTTTGCTGAATATAAGAATTGCGGGACATGTCCTGCACTCGCTCCCAAATAGTCATGGCTTGAATACACACAAGCCAGCGCGAAGGCTGGCTTGTGGGGGTTTCCTACGAGAGTAGCCTGTTACTCAGCGTCGGCGGCTGCCTGTGCTGGCTTGACGGCTTCTTCGTACGAGACCGATTTGTCGGTCACAGTCGCTTTCTGCAGGACAGTATCTACAACTTGTTCTTCCAGTACAACCGAACGAACTTCGTTCAGTTGCTGGTCGTTCTTGTAGTACCAGGCCACAACCTGCTCAGGCTCCTGGTAGGCCGAGGCCATTTCCTCGATCATCTTGCGAACTTCGGCTTCATCAGGCTTGAGTTCGAACTGCTTGACCACTTCGGCGACGATCAGGCCCAGGACCACGCGACGCTTGGCCTGCTCTTCGAACAGCTCGGCTGGCAGCTGGTCTGGCTTGATGTTGCCACCGAACTGCTGAACAGCCTGCACGCGCAGACGGTTGACTTCGTTCTCCTGCAGGGCCTTTGGCACTTCGATCGGGTTGGCGGCCAGCAGACCGTCCATGACCTGGTTCTTGACCTTGGTCTTGATCGCCTGGCGCAGCTCACGCTCCATGTTCTTGCGAACCTCGGCGCGGAAACCTTCCAGGGTCGATTCCTTGATGCCGAACTGAGCGAAGAAGGCTTCGTTCAACTCTGGCAGCACAGGCGCGCTGACGCTGTTGACGGTAATGGTGAACTCGGCGGCTTTGCCTGCCAGGTCGAGGTTCTGGTAGTCCTCGGGGAAGGTCACGTTGACCACGCGCTCTTCACCCGCCTTGGCGCCCACCAGGCCTTCTTCGAAGCCAGGGATCATGCGGCCGGAACCCAGTACCAGCTGGGTGCCCTGGGCCGAACCGCCGGCGAAGGCTTCGCCGTCGATCTTGCCGACGAAGTCGATGTTGACCTGGTCGTCGTTTGCAGCGGCACGCTCGGCAGCCTCGAAGCGGGTGTTCTGCTTGCGCAGGACTTCCAGCATGTTGTCCAGGTCGGCGTCAGCCACTTCAGCGCTCAGGCGCTCGACGGCGATCGACTCGAAACCGGCAACGGTGAACTCAGGGAAGACTTCGAAGATGGCGACGAACTCGAGGTCCTTGCCCTTTTCGAAAGATTTTGGCTCGACGGCCGGAGCGCCAGCCGGGTTCAGCTTCTGCTCGACGATAGCTTCGTAGAAGGAAGCCTGGACCAGGTCGCCGAAGGCTTCCTGACGGGCATCGGCTTCAAAACGCTGGCGGATCACGCTCATCGGCACCTTGCCTGGGCGGAAGCCCGCGACCTTGGCGCGCTTGGCAGTCTGCTGCAGACGCTTGTTGACTTCGTTCTCGACGCGCTCGGCCGGAACGGCGATGGTCATGCGGCGCTCGAGAGCGGAAGTGTTTTCAACAGAAACTTGCATGGATATTCCTCGTTGCACAGACGTTAGCCGGCGATAGCCCGACTCCAGAATCAAGGGCAAGCATTCTAGTGACTCAAGCCACAGAAGTCACCCCACCCAGATTGCAGGCCGAGCACGCCGGTCGATTTCCTTGAAAGGCCCGCGCGCCGGGGCGTCGAGCCTATTTCAGCCAGGCCCGCGCGGCGCCTTGAGCGCCGCGCGGTTGTAAAACCTTGTCAAACAAACAGCGATTGACTGGGATATGGGAATTTTGCGTGGGATTTCAAGGGGGAGCGGGATAAAAGACTATCGCCGTACTCCCCCCCCTACCTCACTCCAGCTCTATATCATTGAACTGGCAATACTCCTCCCAGCCCAACCCCAGCGCCTCGGCCACTTCGCGATGGGTCTCCAGGCGCATGGCCTGCAGCTGCTCCGGCGATTCGGCAATCAACTGCAGCGCATACTCCCAAGGCTGCACACCCAACTCAGCGGCGGCGTCCTCGAACGCCCATTCGATCTGCTGGGCCTGCTCGCGCTCATCGAGCTCGCGAATCTCCTCGAGCAGTTGCCGGTTCTGCTCGGCGAACCGTTGCAGCGCCAGGGCCTGGCGCGCCTCTTTTGCAATCATTTGCGCCACTCCTGCGCGGGCATTCAACCGGCTGAAATTTATCAGCTTTCTGGGCAAGGCCACCAGTAGCGCCACACCCCGGAAACGACAAAGGCGCCCGATCTCACGATGCGGGCGCCTTCGAAAATATGGGGTGGACGATGGGAATCGAACCCACGACAACTGGAATCACAATCCAGCGCTCTACCAACTGAGCTACGCCCACCATAATGCGATGTTGCGGTACAGCCTTACAGAAACATGGTGCGGACGAAGAGACTCGAACTCTTACAGCTTGCGCCGCTGGAACCTAAATCCAGTGTGTCTACCAATTTCACCACGTCCGCATAACTCAAAAACAAAGGCGCCGGATTATACAATCAAGGCGCCCCTGCAGAATCTGGGGTGGACGATGGGAATCGAACCCACGACAACTGGAATCACAATCCAGCGCTCTACCAACTGAGCTACGCCCACCATAGTGCGGTACTGCTGTTGCTTACTTGCCCAGGCCTGATGGCGCACCCGGCAGGACTCGAACCTGCGACCATCCGCTTAGAAGGCGGATGCTCTATCCAGCTGAGCTACGGGCGCTTAAGCTATCAGTCCGACCGAACAAACGAACCGCCTATTCTGCCTGACCTTGCCAACCCGTGCCAGGCAGTGCCCGACAAGTGCGGCGAATCTTATAGGCGACCCTTTAGGTCGTCAACACCTTTCTCTAAAAAATTTAAATTATTGAAGGGGTTAGGGAATTTGCCCGACCACCCGCCTTTGCCCTCGGGCCAGGTCGTGCGAGAATACGCGCTTCTTATATGTTCCCTTCTCGATGGTTAATCACGCGTCTATGACTGCACACCTTATCGATGGCAAGGCGATCGCCGCCAACCTGCGCCAGCAGATCGCCCAACGTGTCGCCGAGCGTCGCCAGCAAGGCCTGCGCACCCCGGGCCTGGCGGTGATCCTGGTCGGCACCGACCCGGCCTCCCAAGTCTATGTCTCGCACAAGCGCAAGGACTGCGAAGAGGTCGGCTTCATTTCCCAGGCGTTCGACCTGCCCAGCGAGACCACGCAGCAAGCCCTGACCGAGCTGATCGACCGGCTCAACGACGACCCGGCCGTCGACGGCATCCTGCTGCAACTGCCGCTGCCGGCGCACCTGGACGCCTCGCTGCTGCTCGAGCGCATTCGCCCGGACAAGGACGTCGACGGCTTCCATCCCTACAACATCGGCCGCCTGGCCCAACGCATCCCGCTGCTGCGCCCGTGCACCCCGAAGGGCATCATGACCCTGCTGGAAAGCACCGGGCAGGACCTGTACGGCATGAACGCGGTGATCGTTGGCGCCTCCAACATCGTGGGCCGCCCCATGGCCATGGAATTGCTGCTGGCCGGTTGCACCGTCACCGTCTGCCACCGCTTCACCAAGGACCTGCCCGGCCACGTCGGCCGCGCCGACCTGGTGGTGGTGGCTGCCGGCAAGCCGGGCTTGGTCAAGGGTGAATGGATCAAGGAAGGCGCCATCGTCATCGACGTCGGCATCAACCGCCAGGACGACGGCAAGCTGGTCGGCGACGTGGTCTACGACACCGCCCTGCCTCGCGCTGGCTGGATCACCCCGGTACCGGGCGGGGTCGGCCCGATGACCCGCGCCTGCCTGCTGGAGAACACCCTGTATGCAGCCGAGGAGCTGCACAAATAGGTTGTTCGAGGCATGACGACGGCGCCTTTCGAGGCGCCGTTTTCGTTTGCGCTCCCACGCGTGTGGCGAGCTTTTCTGCGACACCAGCCGATTCCGCTGCCAAGCAAGCCTTTTCAGCTGGACCCGCTGCCCGCCCCACCCGCTTCAGCCGGGATTTCACCGCCAACCCCCCGACAATGGTCACACAGCCCACCCGTGGATGCGTGCCCAATGCAAACAACAAATACCGTCCTCATGATTCGCCCGGCGCGGTTCGCCTTCAACCCGGACACCGCCATCAACAACCGCTTCCAGCAAGCGCCGCTGGACCCTCGGGCCGCCAGCGAAAAGGCCCTGGAAGAGTTCGACGGCTACGTCGCCAGCTTGCGCCAGCACGGCGTCGAGGTGCTGGTGGTGCAAGACACCCCCGAGCCCCATACCCCGGATTCGATCTTCCCCAACAACTGGTGGAGCAGCCACGCCGACGGTAGCCTGGTGCTCTATCCGATGGAGGGCGAGAACCGCCGCCTGGAGCGCGACAAGGGCGTGCTCGGCGTATTGGCCGAGCGCTTCGCCATCCAGCGCACCATCGACCTGAGCCCATTGGAACAGCAGAATCTGTTCCTCGAAGGCACCGGCAGCATGGTCCTGGACCGCGAACACCGGATCAGCTACGCCTGCCACTCCGGGCGCACCCACGAACGCGCCCTGCGCCAGTTCGCCGAACACCTCGACTACCGCCTGTGCCTGTTCCACGCCGTGGACCGCCAGCAAGCGCCGATCTACCACAGCAACGTGATGATGAACGTCGGCCGCCAGCTCGCCGTGGCCTGCCTCGACGCCCTGCCCCACGCCGATGAGCGCCGGGCATTGGAACGGTCCCTGCGCGACACCGGCAAGCAGCTGCTGGCCCTGGACTTCGACCAGCTGGAGAACTTCGCCGGCAACATGCTCGAAGTCCACGACCGCGACGGCCGCTCGCTGCTGGTGATGTCGCGCAGCGCCTGGGCCGCACTCGATGCCGGCCAGCGCCGCCAAGTGGAACGCCACAGCCACCCGCTGGTGGTGAATATCGACCATATCGAACGCATCGGCGGTGGCAGCGCGCGCTGCATGCTCGCCGAAGTGCACCTGCCCTCGCGCCACTGACTTGAAAAGGAGCCTCACCATGACCCGCTATATCGACGTGCAAGACCTCGCCTGCCTGGTCAACCGCAAAGGCCTGCCCACCTGCCTGGCCGAAATGGCCGACTACATTCGCCAGGACTACCTGCGCTGGCACGACTTCGAAAAATGCGCGCGCCTGGCCAACCATTCGCCGGACGGGGTGATCGAGCTGATGCCGGTGTCCGACGCCAACCTTTATGCCTTCAAGTACGTCAACGGCCACCCGAAGAACACCCATAACGGCCTGCTCACGGTGATGGCATTCGGCGCCCTGGGCGATGTCGACACCGGCGCGCCGGTGCTGCTCAGCGAAATGACCCTGACCACCGCGATCCGCACCGCCGCCACCTCGGCCCTGGCCGCCCGCTACCTGGCGCGCCCGGACAGCAAGCGCATGGCGCTGATCGGCAACGGCTCGCAAAGCGAGTTCCAGGCCATCGCCTTCCATACCTTGCTGGGCATCGAGGAAATCCGCTTGTTCGACATCGACCGCCGGGCCTCGGAGAAGCTGGCGGCCAACCTGGCCGGCTTCCCTCAACTGCGGTTGGTCATCGCCGGTAGCGTGGCCGAGGCGGTGCGCGGTGCCGACATCGTCACCACGGTCACCGCCGACAAGGCCTACGCCACCATCCTCACTGCGGACATGATCGAGCCGGGCATGCACCTGAACGCCGTCGGAGGCGACTGCCCGGGCAAGACCGAGCTGCACCGCGACATCGTCGAGCGCGCCCGGGTGATCGTCGAGTACGAGCCGCAGAGCCGCATCGAGGGCGAGATCCAGCAGATGCCAGCAGATTCGCCGACCACCGAGTTCTGGCAGGTAGTCGACGGCAGCGCAGCAGGCCGCGAAAGCGCCGCGCAAGTCACGCTGTTCGACTCGGTCGGCTTTGCCCTGGAGGACTACTCGGCGCTGCGCTATGTGCTGGATGTGGCCAAGGCACTGGACATCGGGCATGACATTGCGCTGGTGCCAGAGCTGGAGAATCCGAAGGACCTGTTTGCCCTGCTGCAGCCGAAAGTGGCGGCGCGCAAGGCCAGCGCTGCCTGACCGGCTTTACACAATCGCTGTAGGAGCGGCCTTGTGTCGCGAAAGGGGCGCAGAGCGGCCCCGGCAATGTCGGCTGCGTAGCTGAAACCCTGGGGCCGCTTCGCAGCCCTTTCGCGACACAAGGCCGCTCCTACAGCGGTACGTATATGCCCAAAGGCCGCCTGTCGCACATCCATAAATCTTTGTCGATACAGCCGATTCGGCTGCCAGGAGATTCCTAACAGCCGAATCCGGCCTCCCGCGCGCTAGCAAACGACACAAAAAACCCGTCTATCTCGCGCATTCTGAGCCCGACCCATGAGTCACCGACAGACCTACACGCGGTAATCGCCCTACTACCAATAACAACACCCAGGGATCCACGACCATGCTCTCCATGCGAAAACGCCTCGGCGTGCTGCTGTTCTCCTTGTGCGCCACCACCTTTTCCCAGGCCAAGGAGTGGACCGAGATCCGCTTCGGCGTCTACCCCGAATACCCACCCTTCGAATCGGTTGCCGCCGACGGCAGCCTGCAAGGCTTCGACATCGAGCTGGGCAATGCCATCTGCGAAAAATTGCAGGTCAAGTGCACCTGGGTGCACAACGAGTTCGACGGCATGATCCCGGCCCTGCGCGCCCGCAAGTTCGACGCCATCATGTCGTCGATGGCGGTCACCCCGGCACGCCTGAAACAGATCGACTTCAGCAACCGCCTGTTCCTCAGCCCGACCGCGGTGATCGTGCGCAAGTCCGCCGCCTTCGGCGACACCGTCGAATCGCTCAAGGGCAAGCAGGTCGGCGTGCTCCAGGGCTCGCTGCAAGAGGCCTACGCCCGCGCCGTGCTGGCGCCGCTGGGCGCCCAGGTCAAGGCCTACCAGGCCCAGGACCAGAACTACGCCGACCTTATGAACGGCCGCCTCGACGCCACCGTCACCGACAAGCTCGAAGCCCAGCTCAACTTCCTCTCCAAGCCCGAAGGCGCCGACTTCAAGAGCGGCCCGGCGATCAAGGACCCGACCTTGCCGCTGGACATCGCCATGGGCCTGCGCAAGACCGACCCCGAGCTCAAGGCCCTGCTCGACAAGGGCATCGCCCTGATCCACGCCGATGGCACCTACGCCGCGATCCAGCAGAAGTACGTCGGCGAGCTGGACATCTACAACGAGTGACCTACAGCGCCGATCGCGGGGCCAGCCCGCTCCCACGGGCCGAGCGATGCGTGGGAGCGGGCTTGCCCCGCGATGGCCTCCCCGCGAGATTCCTGTCATGCACGACTTCTTCTCCCACGGCCTGCAGGGCTTCGGCCCGTTGCTGGCCCAAGGCGCCTGGATGACCGTCAAGCTGGCCCTGCTGTCGCTGGCCGTCAGCCTGCTGCTGGGCCTTGTCGGCGCCTGCGCCAAGCTGTCGCGCAACAAGCTGTTGCGCATCCCGGCCAGCCTCTACACCACCTTGATTCGCAGCGTCCCCGACCTGGTACTGATCCTGCTGATCTTCTACAGCATGCAGATCTGGCTCAACGACCTCACCGAGGCGCTGGGCTGGGACTACCTCGAGATCGACCCGTTCAGCGCCGGGGTACTCACCCTGGGCTTCATCTACGGCGCGTACTTCACCGAAAATTTCCGCGGCGCCATCCTCAGCGTGCCGGCCGGCCAGCTGGAGGCCGCCACCGCCTATGGCCTGAGCCGCGCACAGCGGTTTCGGCTGGTGCTGTTCCCGCAGCTGATGCGCTTCGCCCTGCCGGGGCTGGGCAACAACTGGCTGGTGCTGCTCAAGTCCACCGCGCTGGTGTCGATCATCGGCCTGGCCGACCTGGTCAAGGCCGCGCAGAACGCCGGCAAGACCACCAACCAGGTGTTGTTCTTCCTGTGCCTGGCCGGGCTGGTGTACCTGCTGATCACCACCCTCTCCAACCATCTGCTGCGGCGCCTGGAACGGCGTTACAACATCGGCATCAAGGAGCTGGCGCGATGATCGAACTCCTCCAGCAATACGGCCTGGCCTACCTGTACACCGACGGCAACGGGCTGTCGGGCCTGGCCATGACCTTGTGGCTGTTCCTGGCCAGCATGCTGCTGGGCTTCGCCCTGTCGCTGCCGCTGGCCCTGGCGCGCACCTCGCGCCATGCCTGGCTGCGCCTGCCGGTGCAGCTGTACACCTTGGTGTTCCGCGGCACGCCCCTCTATATACAGTTGCTGATCTGCTACACCGGGCTCTACAGCCTGCAGGTGGTGCGCGAGCATGCCCTGCTCGACCAGTTTTTGCGCAATGCGCTCAACTGCACGCTGCTGGCCTTTGTGCTCAATACCTGCGCCTACACCGTGGAGATCTTCGCCGGGGCCATCCGCAACCTGCCCGCCGGCGAGCTGGAAGCGGCCCAGGCCTATGGCCTGCGCGGCTGGAAGCTCAACCTGTTCCTGGTGTTGCCAGCCGCCTTGCGCCGCTCTCTGCCGGCCTACAGCAACGAGCTGATCCTGATGCTGCACGCCACCTCGCTGGCCTTCACCGCCACCGTCGCCGACATCCTCAAGGTGGCCCGCGACGCCAACGCCGCGACCTTCCTCACCTTCCAGGCCTTCGGCGTGGCCGCCCTGCTGTACATGCTGTTGTCCTTCGTCCTGGTCGGCCTGCTGCGCATGGCCGAACGGCGCTGGATGCGCTTCCTTGACCCTGCCCGAGGCTGAACCCATGACCGCTACCGCACTGCCACTCCCCTCCTTCGCCCAGGCCCCGAGCGCCCACAGCCATGCCGGCGCGATCAAGCTCAGCGTCGAGGACCTGCACAAGCACTACGGCGAGCACCAGGTGCTCAAGGGCGTTTCGCTGAACGCGCGCAAGGGCGACGTGATCAGCCTGATCGGCGCCAGCGGCTCGGGCAAGAGCACGTTCCTGCGCTGCATCAACTTCCTCGAGCAGCCCAACGCCGGCAGCATCACCCTCGACGGCCAGACCCTGGCGATCCACCCCGGTACCCGCACCCCGCCCGCGGCGCAACTGCATAACCTGCGCACGCGCCTGGCCATGGTGTTCCAGCATTTCAACCTGTGGAGCCACCTGACGGTGCTGGAGAACATCTGCCTGGCACCGCGCAAGGTGCTGGGCATCAGCGCCGGCGAAGCCCAGGCACGGGCGCGCAAGTACCTGGACAAGGTCGGCCTGCCGGCCCGGGCCGCCGAGCAGTACCCGGCGTTTCTCTCCGGCGGCCAGCAACAGCGCGTGGCGATTGCCCGGGCCTTGGCCATGGAACCGGAGATCATCCTGTTCGACGAACCCACCTCGGCGCTGGACCCGGAGCTGGTCGGCGAAGTGCTCAAGGTGATACAGACGCTTGCCGAGGAAGGACGTACCATGCTCATGGTCACCCACGAAATGGGTTTCGCCCGCCAGGTGTCGAGCCAGGTGCTGTTCCTGCACCAGGGCCTGGTCGAGGAGCACGGCAGCGCCGAAATCCTCGACCGGCCACAGAGTGAGCGCCTGCGCCAGTTCCTCTCCAATCGTCTGAAGTGAAATCACGCCGCCTATGGATATCAAGGCCACCACACCCGTCGCAGCACCGCTGGATCGCATCGATGAAGCCATCATCGACGTGCTGCGCCACCAAGGAAGGATCACCTACGAAAAACTCTCCACCCTCGTGCACCTGACGCCCAGGCCCTGCCTGGAGCGGGTGCGCAAGCTGGAGCGGCGCGGGGTGATCCGCGGTTACGGGGCGATCATCGACCTGCAGCAGGTCTCCCCGGGGCTGTCGCTGCTGGTGCTGGTGGCCTTGTCCAACCAGAGCGGGCGCTCGGCGCAGCGAGCCTTCGAGGCGACCGTGCGGGCCTGCCCGCCGGTCTACGAATGCCAGCTGATCAGCGGGCATTTCGACTACAGCCTGCGCATGCGCTGCCGCGACATGGAGCACTACCGGGTGCTGACCGAGACCTGGATGAACAACGACGAGCTGCACATCGACAAGCTGGTGGCGCACCCGGAGCTGGCCGCGGTCAAAAGCACCGCGCCACAGCTGTAGCCCGCACGCCGCACGGCGGTATCCCGCTACCCCGTCGCGGCCGGCCAACCTCGCTAGCCTCGCTGCTTTCCCCACTGGAGAGCAGCCATGCCCCTGTCCACACACTTGAGCTTCATCCCCCGGCAGCATCCCGACTGGCACAAGCAAGCCAGCCCAGAACAACGTGCCCGCCTCAAGCAACGCACCCTCGCCAGCTATCGCGCCAGTCGCCAGGTGGCCCAGGCGCTCAAGCCGGTGCAGGCCATCGACACCTTCTGTCGCCCCCTGCTGCAAACCGCGCTCGCCCACTGGTTCCCCGGCAGCGCCTTGCCGACGCTGGACAATGCGCTGCTCTGGCACCTCGACGAACGTCGTGAAATGCCGTGGCTGGAAGCGGCCCTGCAGAACTTCGACGAAGGCGCGAAGGTCAAGCTGTATCGTGCCGGCGCCCCGAACAGCCCGCTGGGGGTCGACGCTGAACGCTTGGTCAAGGGCGTGCGCAACCTCGACCTCGGCCAACGTTATTTCAACCACCTCAGCGAGCATATCGACAACGACACCTTCCGCACGCTGCTGCGCCAGCAGGACCATGGCGCATTCGCCGCCGAGCTGACCCAGGCGCGCCTGCAGGGCCGCCTCGATGCCCTGGGTGAACAGTTGGGCGAGGCAGCCCTGGCCAACAGCGTCGAATTGACGGTCGCAGGCCAGGCACGGCGCCTGCAGTGCGGCTACCTGAGCCTGTTCGATATCCCCCTGGACGGCCCGCTGCTGGTGCGACTCGACCCCCTGCTGGCCAACGAACCCTGTTTGCTGTACCTGCCCGGCCATGCCCAGCCGCTGCGCCAATATCCGTCCATGCAGGCACTGGGCCAGGCGCTGACCGAAGCGCTGTGGCAACACCAGGAACGGGCGTTCTTCAGCCGCTTCGTCAAGCACGCGCAACAGGCCCAGTTCGTCGCCCGACTGCGCGGCGCGCTGTACCCGCGCTATCCCTATGCCAGCGTGCAGCGCACCGTGCCGGTCGTGGAAAAGGGCCAGCGCTTCAGCTGGCTGAAGCGGTTGTTCCCCGCCCCTGCCGACCTCTGGCAAGAGACCCTGGACAAGAACGCCCGCCTGCCAATGCGTTTCACCCCCTGGGCGGGCAATGCCTTCCAGGCGAGGGCGCGCATTCAGGTCGAACGCAAGCTGGCCGATGCCGCCAGCTTGGCGGTACCGGTAGCGCAGCGCGATGCTGCCGCGTTGCGCGCCCGTATCGAAGGTTGGCTGGGCCTGGGAATGACCGTGCTGAATATCGCGGCCTTCTTCGTGCCGGCACTTGGCGAAGTGATGATGGTGGTCGGTGGCGCACAACTGGTCGGTGAGTTTCTCGACGGCGTGCATGCGGCCAACGAAGGGGATAGCGAAGGCGCCATCGAGCACCTGTTCGATGTGCTGGAGAACCTGGCCCAGGTCGCGGCACTGGGCGCGGCCGGTGCAATTGCCCAGCGCCAGGGCATTTTGCATGACTGGCTGCTGGTTGAGCACGGCGGTCGCCAGCGCCTGTGGCAAGACGACCTCTCCCCCTTCGCTCGCCCACAGCCCTGGCCCGCCGGCACCCAGCCCGGCAGCGACGGCCTAGTTCGCTGGAACGGACAAAGCTGGCTGCAACGCAAGGGCCAGTGCTATCCGCTCGAACGGGACACTTCGGGTCAATGGCGCCTGTACAAGGCAACTGGCATGCGCCATCGCCCGACCCTGCGCGGCACTGGCGAGCAGCGCTGGTTGCTGGACCACGACCGACCATTGGGCTGGAGCGAGCAACGCCTGCTCGAACACTCAGGGCCATCGCACACCCCCCACGCTCGACAGACCCTGGCCCTGCGCTGCAGTGGCTATGACAGTGCCGTCATACGTCGTGCGTTGACCGACCAGCAACCCTTGCCGGCCTTGCTGGTCGACAGTTTCGAAAGCTTCTCTAGCGCAGCCAAGTACAGCAAAGCCAGCGCACTACCGGGCAGCCAGGTGCTGAGCCGCGACTTCCCTGGCTTGAGCGAACGGGCCTGCAACGAGATCCTCGCCCAGGCCAGCCCCGAAGCCCTCGAGCAGTTGAACAGTACCGCCCGGGTGCCGATCGTACTGGCCGAAAAGGCACGCCGCTATCTGCGTGAGGCCCGCATCAACAAAGCACTGGCGCGCTTTTACCTGGAGACAGGCAGCGCGCTGGACCGAGATCGGTTGGTGATGCAAACCTTGCAACGCCTGCCGGGCTGGTCGGGTGAGGTGCGCCTCGAATTATGCGAGAACGGCCAGTTGCAGCACGTCGCCGGCGAATCAGGCCAGACGGTCAAGTCCGTCTGGCGTTCCGCCGACCGCTACGAGCCACGTGATGAGCAGAATCAACCGCTGGCCAGCGCCAGCGACCTGTTCCAGGCCATCCTGCAGGCCTTGCCCGACAGCGAGCGCAACGCCCTTGGGCTGCAGATCCATGAGCCCGAGCGACTGCGCGATGCGCTGTTCGACCTTGCCATGAAGGACCGCCGGCAAACGGCGCAGGACCTTGGCATGGCGCCGCTACGCCCGCTGTATCGCCTGCCGAGCCGGCTGCCCGGCACCAGGCGCCTGGGCCACAGGCTCAGCGGCCATGGCCGGCAGGGTTGGTTGAGCGAGGACGACCTGTTCGACCAGCTCTACCCCGCCTCGCCCCATGACAACCGGGCGCTGTTGCGCAGCAGCCTGCGCGAGCAGGCGGGCCCTGTTCCCGGCGCTTTCGCACGCCTGCTGGAACAACTGCGCAACGACTACCAGCGGCTCGACGCCAGCCTGCGGCGCTGGGCCAGCGATGCCGATGGCATCGCAGTCGGCGCACTGGATCAACGCCGGGTCTACCGCGGCGTCATGGCCGAACGTATCCGCGCGGCCTGGCGCAGGGAAGCGCAACCGGGCACGATCAATCAGTTCGACTACGTCACGCTGCTGATCCATGGCCTGCATGTCGATGAACTGCCCACCTTGCCCGTGCAATTACCCCACGTCCGACAACTGACCGTGAACGGGCTGAGCAACGCCGGCGCTGCCAACCTGAACCACTTCCTGCGGGCCTTTCCCCAGGTCCGCTACGTCGACCTGACGGAAAATGCGCTGACGACACTGCCGTCATCCTTGAGCGAACTGGCCCAGCTCGACACCCTCGACCTGTCGGAAAACCGCCTGGGCCTGGACAGCGAGGCATCACGGGCAATCCTCGGCCAGCTGACACGCCTGACCCATCTGAACCTCACGGGCGCCATCGACACCCTCTCGGCAAGCACCCTCGAGTACCTCGCCAGGCTGCCCACGCTCAGCACCTTGCAGGCGGATGTCAACGAGCTGGAGCTGGGCGCCGCCCATTTTCTAGCGCTGCAGCGCTGGCCTTCGCTGCGCGTACTGTTGCTGGGGCAGAACCAGATCGTGCTGGACGAAGCTGCGCGCAATGCCCTGGCCGGCCTGAACCGGCTAAGCCGGCTGTCGTTGAGCGAGAACCCACTCGAGTTGCCCCCGGACGTCACTGGCTGGAGCCAGCTCGAGGAGCTGGACCTGGAAAGCACCGGCATCGATGCCTGGCCCATCGGTTTGCAGCCCTTGCTCGATCAACAGCCCCTGACCCTGCGCGAGCTGGACCTGAGCCGCAACGCCCTCACCGACGCGCCCGACTTGACCGACAGCGCCTTTGCCCGCGCCATCCGCGCAGGGGAAGACAACCTGTTCTTCTCCTTCCAGGACAACCCATTTACCGAGGCGGCCCTGGAGCGCCTGAATGCCGCCGGCCTTGAGACCCCGGCGTATGCCGACACCCCGCCAGCATGGTCCGAGGATTGGCCCGAGGCGTTGCTCGACCACATCGCCGACACCGCGCCAGAGCCACAATGGTCGCCCTTGTACGCATTGTTCCAGCGCCTGCCCGACACCATCGACTACCAACGCAACCCGACGGCCCTGCGCCAACGCATGCAACAGCTGCTGCAGACCCTCGTCGACGCCCAGGCCTCCAGCGATACCTGGGGCCAGGCGCAATTGCAGGAGCAGATCAACGACTTGCTCAACGATGCCAGCCAGGCATGCGTTGACCAGGCCAGCCTGCTGTTCCAGCAGGTCGAGACCGACGTCCTGGTCTGGCGCGCCGCAAGCCATGCCAGCCCAGGCGCCAGCGATGAACAGGTGGCCGTCGGCTGCGCCCGGAGCGTGTTCCGCCTGCGTCTGCTCGATGCCCGCGTGGGCGACCTGTACAACGCCCGGGTCGCCAGGCGCCAGGCCCTGCGCGAGGGGCAGGCCAGCGTGCCGGCGCTGGCTGCGGGCGACGATATCAGCGATGCCAGCCTCAGCGAGGCGCAGTACCCACTCGACGAAGTGGAAATGGCCCTGCATGCACGGATGCACTTGCGTGAATCCCTGGGCCTGCCAGCCCAACCCGAGGCCATCGCCTTCGACTATCTGGCGCGACTGAGCGAGTCGACCCTGCAACACCTGGCCAACGCCGTGCGGGCCGCCAGCGATGGGCCGCGCCTGGTCGACTGGGCGATCGACCAAGGGTTCTGGCGCACCTGGCTGCAGCGTTTGCAGCCCCAGGAGTTCGAACAGTTCGAACACACCTGGGCGGGCGCTTCGGAGTACTTCGACAGCTTGAGCGAGGCCAGCACGGCGTTCGGCGCCTATCTCGGCTCGCCGGTACCCGCCCCGTTCATCCAGGCGCTGGAGCGAGCAGTGCCCAGCCTGAGCTGGCGCATCGACGGCGTGCTGCAACGCATCGACCTGGTGTCGAACCGCTATGCCGATGAAGGGGCGCTGTATCAGCGTATCGCCGCCCTGCTTCTGAGCAGCCGCGACGCCGCCAGGCTCGCCTTGTTGCGCCAACTGAGCACGGCCATGGTCCAGGCCAATCCGCGCTAACCCGCCAACCCCGCTCAAACGCGTGCCACGACGTGGTCGCGGGCTTGCCCGGCGATGAATGATCGCTGTTCAAGCCCGCCTTCGCCCATCAGCAGTTCGCGCGCGCCGGCCTGGCCGGCGCGGCCCCCTTCCACTCCAGCGGCTGGCGGTACGCGGCCACCCACTGCGCCACCGCTGCCACCGGCATCGGCCGAGCGATCCCGTAGCCTTGCGCCAGCTCGCAGCCCAGCCCCATCAGCACCCGCCCGTGCTCGACCGTTTCCACCCCCTCGGCCACCACCTCGCGGCCGAATGCCCGGGCCAGGCCGATCACCGCCCCCGCCAGGGCCAGGTCATCCTGGTCGCGCAGAATGTCGCGCACGAACGACTTGTCGATCTTGATGGTCTGCGCCGGCAGGCGCTTGAGGTAGCTCAGTGAGGAGTAGCCGGTGCCGAAGTCGTCCAGGGAAAAACGCACGCCCAATGCCCGGCAGGCATCCAGGCAACGCCCCACCCGGGGCAGGTTGTCGATGGCCACCGACTCGACGATTTCCAGGTCCAGCCGCGCCGGCTCGACACCGGGATAACGCCCCAGCAACCGCGCCAGCCGCTCGACGAAATCGCCGCGCTGCAGTTGGCGGGCAGCGATGTTGACGCTCAACGACCAGTCACGCCCCGACAACTGCCACTGCTGCAGTTGCTGCAACGCCTGGTCGATGACCCACTCGCCCAGCTCGACGATCAGGTCGGTCTGCTCCACCAGCGGCAGGAAGTCCCCCGGCGGCACCGGCCCCTTGGACGGGTGCATCCAGCGCAGCAAGGCCTCGAAGCCCATGACCTGACCACTGCGCATGTTCACCTTGGGCTGGTAGTGCAGGCACAGCTCGCCCTGGCGCAAGGCCCGCCGCACCCGCGCCACGGTCTGGTGGGTGGCCTTGAGCTCCAGCGCCTGGGACACATCGAACACATGGTAGCGGTTGCGCCCTTGCTGCTTGGCCACGTACATGGCCTGGTCGGCATTGCGCACCAGCGCGTCGGCGTCGTCATCGTCCTGGGGAAACAGGGTCACGCCGATACTCGCGCTCAGGCTCAAGGCCTGCTCACGCACCACATAGGGTGCGGCCAGCGCGCGCAAAAC
This sequence comes from Pseudomonas muyukensis, assembly GCF_019139535.1. Taxonomy (NCBI): domain Bacteria; kingdom Pseudomonadati; phylum Pseudomonadota; class Gammaproteobacteria; order Pseudomonadales; family Pseudomonadaceae; genus Pseudomonas; species Pseudomonas muyukensis. The sequence continues at coordinate 4,208,118 of NZ_CP077073.1, forward strand.
CCGTTGCAACGCGGCATCGAGCTGTTGCGGGCCTTCGATATGGCGCAGGATCAGCACGAACTCGTCGCCCGACAACCGCGCCACCGCGTCGCCACCGCGCAGGATGCTCTGCAGGCGCTGGGCCACCTCCACCAGCAGCAGGTCGCCGGTGGCATGGCCATAGCCGTCGTTGACCGCCTTGAAACCGTCCAGGTCGAGCATGCACACCGCCAGCGGGATGCTCTCGCGCCGGGAAAAGGCCAGGGCCTGGTTGAGCAGGTCGGAAAGATAGGCACGGTTGGGCAGGCCGGTCAGCACATCGTGGCCCACGCGCCATTGCAGGGTGTGCAGCAACTGGCGCTTCTCGGTGACGTCAAAGCGGATCGACACGTACTTGCGCACCTTGTTGGTGTGCGGATCGATCAGCGGCACCATGGTGCTGTCCACCCAGTACAGCGAGCCGTCCTTGGCGCGGTTGCAGATCTCGCCCTTCCACACCCGGCCTGCCGCCAGGGCGCGCCACATGTCGAGGAAGAACGTCGGCTCGTGCAGGCCGGAATTGAGGATGCGGTGGTTCGCCCCCAGCAGCTCTTCGCGGCTGTAGCCGGAGATGCTGCAGAACTGCTGGTTGACATAGGTGATGCAACCGCGCAGGTCGGTCTCGGAAAAGATCGCGGCCGCATCCACGGCCGCGCGATAGTTGTCGTCCATATCCTTGGCAACCTAGCGGTTGAAGCGCTCCACCAACGCGCGCAAGCCGGCGCACACCTGCTCCAGCTCGGTACCGCGCGAGGCGGCGGCGTTGGCGCTGCGGGCGCTCTGCTGGACAGTGCCGGCCACGCCGTTGATCTGCCGCGAGACATCCTCGGCCACGGCCGACTGCTGCTGGGCGGCGGCAGCCATCTGCTGGCTCATGTCGCTGATCCGCGACACGGCATGGCGAATCCCCTGCAAGGCCTCCTGGGCCAGGGCCACCTGGGTCACGCCCTGCTCGGCACCCGCGATACCCTGGCTGGCGATGTTCACCGCCTGTTCGGCGCCGCCGCGCAGGCTGTCGATGATGCTCTGGATGTGCAAGGTGGACTGGCGAGTCTTGTCGGCCAAGGCGCGCACCTCGTCGGCCACCACCGCGAAGCCGCGGCCCTGCTCGCCGGCCCGGGCGGCCTCGATGGCCGCATTGAGCGCCAGCAGGTTGGTCTGCTCGGCGATGGCGCGGATCATCCCGGCGGCCTCGGCGATGGCACCGGTCTGACCGGCCAGGTCGTTGACCGCCTGGTTGATCTGCCCGACCGTAGCGGCCAGGCCATGGATCGCCGCACCCGTGGCATCGGCCACCTGGCTGCCCTGCTGGGCCAGCAGGTGCGCGGTCTGGGCCTGCTCGGCGGTCAACTGCACATGCCCGGCGACTTCACCGATCGAGGCGGCCATCTCGGTCATCGCGGTGGCGGTCAAATCGGTTTCGGCGCGCTGTTCCAGCAAGGCCGTCTCGGTACCCCGGGACAGCCGCCCGGCATCCTCGGCCGCCCCGGCCATCTGCGCGGCCAGGTCGCTCAGGCGGGTGAGCGCGGTCTTCAGCCGCGCCTCCTCGCTGATCAGGATCAGTTGCAGTTGCCCGGCGGCACCGGCCAGGTCGCTGTAGGTCAGTGCCGCCACCGGGTCGCCGAAGGTATTGTCGGCGCCTTCGACGATACCCCGCAGGTGCCGGCCCATGCGGCTCTGCGCCCACAGCCCGACACCGGCGAACAGCGCCACCGTCAGCCCCTGGGCGGGCAGGCCCGGCCATAGCTGGTTGGCGCCGACGGCCAGCGCGCCGCCCGCCAGGGGCACCGCGAGGCCACGGCCGAGCAGGGCCAGGCGCCGGCCAGGCGACAGCGCCGCCTTGCCTTGGCGCAAGCGGGCATACAGGGCCTCGGCCCGGGCCACCTGTGCGCGGGTCGGGCACACCCGTACCGACTCGTAGCCGACCACCCGGCCGTCTTCGAGGATCGGCGTGACGTAGGCATTGACCCAGTAGAAATTGCCGTTCTTGCAGCGGTTCTTGACGATGCCCATCCAGCTGCGGCCCGCCTTGAGGTACTGCCACATCCGTTCGAACACCGCCTCGGGCATGTCTGGATGGCGCACCAGGTTGTGCGGGCTGCCGATCAGCTCGTCCTGGCTATAGCCGCTGATGGCGGCGAATTCGGCATTGCAGTAGGTGATCAGGCTGGCCGTGTCGGTCGCCGAAATGAGCCGCTGGTGCTCGGGGAAGCTTTGCTCGACCGGGTTGACCGGCAGGTTCTGACGCACGCTGAGACTCCATTCATACACGGCCCGACGACCTGCCTGACAGAAAGCCAGGGATGCCGGAACCGTTCATCGTGGATCAGTTCCAATGTCCGACAACGCAGGCTCATGGGCCGGCACTTGGCCGGATCGCCCTGGACAATCACTTGAATGACTGATCAATCAAAGCGGCCAATTCTACGAACTCCATCACATTTTGCAAATAAAGGTGATGGATCATGGCGTTGCGCTATAGCGCCATATATCGTTAAGTGCTTGATTCTAAATGGGAATTAAGCGATGACGAGAACAGGTCTAGGCCCTGCCCTGCGCCGCTACCGCAAACTGGCGGGCTTCACTCAGGCACAACTGGGCGAGCGCACCGGCTTCGACCCCAAGACCATAAGCCGCTTCGAAACCGGCACCTATACCCCCAGCGTCGAGGCCCTGCTGGGCTTTGCCGAGGCGCTGGGGGTCAAGCCCAAAGCCTTCTTCGTCGAGCCCGACGACGAGCAAGAGCAGCGTGCCTATCTGTTCGGTGTCATCCATAACGCCCCGCCCAAGGACCTGGGCAAGCTGATCGCCGCCGTCGATCAGGTCCTGGCCAAAGTCTGAAATCCCGCCACGCACCACGCTAGAGCAAACCCTGAGTCGATGTGCCCCAACTGGTCAGACCGGTCAGGCCAAAATCCCTTGCAATGTCGGAATTTTCGGCGTTTCATGGCCCTCGCAGTGAACAAACCGGTAAGACCACAATAATTAAGTCCTGCACTCTTTCGCTCCGTGTGGCTTGGGGGGCAAGGACACCGACCAGAGACTCCTCCCATGCTCAAATGGTGTTCGCGTTCGATCTTCCTCCAGGTGGTGCTCGGCCTCGCCCTCGGCGTTGTCTGCGGCCTGAGCTTCCCCGACCTGTCCCTGCAACTCAAACCCCTCGGTGATGGCTTCATCAAGCTGATCAAGATGCTCATCGGCCTGATCGTGTTCTGCGTGGTGGTCAGCGGCATCTCCGGCGCCGGCGACCTGAAGAAAGTCGGGCGCATCGGCCTTAAATCGGTGATCTACTTCGAAGTGCTGACCACCCTGGCCCTGGTGATCGGCCTGGTGTTCGCCTTCACCAGCGGCATCGGCAGCGGCGCCAACATCCACCTCGACCAGCTCTCCAGCAGCGATGCCGGCGCCCTGGCCGAACGCGGCGCGCATATCCACAGCACCACCACCTTTCTCATGGACCTGATCCCCACCTCGGTGGTGGGCGCCTTTGCCGACAACAATATCCTCCAGGTCCTGCTGTTCTCGGTACTGTTCGGCAGCGCCCTGAACCTGGTGGGCGAATCGGCCTCGGGCATCTCGCGGCTGATCAACGAGCTGAGCCATGTGATCTTCCGCATCATGGGCATGATCGTGCGCCTGGCGCCGATCGGCGTGTTCGGCGCCATCGCCTTCACCACCAGCAAGTACGGCCTGAGCTCGCTGCAGCACCTGGGCGGGCTGGTGGCGCTGTTCTACCTGACCTGCGCCGGCTTCGTGCTGATCGTGCTGGGCACCGTCATGCGCCTGTCGGGCCTCAAGCTGCTGCCGTTCATCAAGTACCTGCGCGAAGAGCTGTCCATCGTCCTCGGCACCGCCTCCTCCGACGCCGTGCTGCCGCAGGTGATGCGCAAGCTCGAACACCTGGGCATCGGCAGCTCCACCGTCGGCCTGGTGATCCCCACCGGCTACTCGTTCAACCTCGATGGTTTTTCCATCTACCTGACCCTGGCCATCGTGTTCATCGCCAACGCCACCGGCACGCCACTGGCGATGACCGACCTGTTGACCATCCTGTTGGTGTCGCTGGTGACTTCCAAGGGGGCTCATGGCATCCCAGGCTCGGCCCTGGTGATCCTGGCCGCCACCTTGACCGCCGTGCCAGCGATCCCGGTGGTGGGCCTGGTGCTGGTACTGGCGGTGGACTGGTTCATGGGCATCGGCCGCGCGCTGACCAACCTGATCGGCAACTGCGTCGCCACCGTGGCCATCGCCCGCTGGGAGAAGGACATCGACCTGGAGCGGGCCAACAATGTGCTGGCCAACAAGCCGGGCTTCGCCCCCGCCAGCCGCAAGCAGGGCCAACCCCATCAACAGGAATTCTAAGCCCCTGGCCGCCGGCGCCCCGCGCCGGCCGGCCTTGCGCAAAGATGCCACGTCAACCAAGGAGCGAACCGTGATCAGCTCGTCGACCGTAGTCAATTCAGTGGTGGAGAAACTCCGCCAGGCCCTGGCCCGTGGCCAGTGGCGCAGCGGCGACATGCTGCCCGGCCAGCGCGAGCTGGCCGAGCAACTGGGCATCAGCCGCCCCAGCCTGCGCGAGGCGGTAATCGTGCTGGAAACCCTGGGCCTGGTGCGCTCGCTGCCGGGCAAGGGCGTGCTGGTGCTCGAGGCCGACGCCGCCCAGGCCCAGGAGCCAGAGGCCGTTGCCGCGGCCAGCCTGGCCGACGTGCTCGAACTGCGCTACACCCTCGAACCCTTCATCGCCGGCCTGGTCGCGCAATCGGCCGGCAGCCAGGACATCGGCCAACTGCGCCTGACCCTGATGGACCTGCGCGAAGCCCTCGAGGCCCAGGACCACGAGGCCGGGGTCAACGCCTACATCGCTTTCCACGAGGCGCTGTTCGCCCTGACCACCAACCCGATCTTCCAGAGCGTGGTGCAACAGACCGGCAACGCCCTCAAGCAAAGTGCCGAGATGCTGCGCAATTCGCCCGAGCACCTGGCCGCGCGGCTGAACGAGAACGAGGCGGTGGTGCGGGCCATCCGCGAGCGCAACAGCGCCCTGGCCAGCCTGCAGATGCGCCGGCACATCCTCGCCGAGGGCCAGCGCATGGGCATTGCCCTGAACATCCCGGACGACCACCCCGGCACCTGAATAAAAGAAGGAGAGCGACCATGAGCGCCTGCGCCCCCCACCTGCCTGCCCTGCTCGGCGTCGGCGAGACCCGCCTGTCGGCCGAGCAGATCTACCCCCGGCTGTTCGACGCCATCCTCGAACAGCGCCTGCCGCCGGGCAGCCCGCTGCCCGAGCAGGCGCTGGGCAACGCCTTCGGCGTCAGCCGCACGGTGATCCGCCGGGTGCTCGGGCGCCTGTCCGATCAGCAGGTGGTGGTGCAACGCCCCAGCCACACCGCGCACCTGGCCGCGCCCGACCCTGAGCAGGCGCGCCAGGTGCTCAGTGCCCGACGCCTGGCCGAGACCACGCTGATCGGCCTGGCTACCCAGCGCGCGCGCCCGGCGCAGATCCGCCAACTGCGCCAACTGGTCGAACGCGAGCGCCAGCACCATGAGCGCGGCGAGCGCTGCACGGCCATTCGCCTGGGCGGCGAGTTCCACATGAAACTTGCGCAAATGGCCGCCAACGCCCCGCTGGCGCGCTTTCTCGACGGCCTGGTGCCAATGACCTCGCTGATCATCGCCCGCTATGAGTCACCTTGCTGCGAGCACTGCGCCTGGCAGGAGCACGCGGCGATCATCGATGCGGTGGAGCGCGCCGACGAGGCCTGCGCCCTGGCCCTGATGCACGAGCATCTGGACCGCCTGGAAGCCAAGCTCGACCTCGATCAGAACGGCTGCGCGTAGCGCTTGCGCGACCACGTGCTCGGCCTGCACCACCCAGCCGGCGCGCACTGCAAGGCCCCCGACGCTGCACCCCGGCAACGCGTGCAGCATCATCCGCCAGTCGGGCTGGCCGCGCTGAAGCCCAGGGCGTCGACCCCGGCCAGGATCTGCACCTCGTCACCCAGCGACCACTCCGCCGCCCGCGCCGCCAGGGCGGCTGGCACCCCTGGCGAGCCGCCCGGCCCCGGCGGCACGTCATAGGTGGCATGGGCATCGTGGGGCAGCAGCACATCGAACCCCCGTTGCAGCGCGGCACGCGCGGTAGCGGCCAGGCACATGTCCGAAAGCACCCCGCACAGGGCCAGCCGGCGAACGCCAAGCGCGTTCAGCAGCGCTTGCAGTTCGGTTTCGCCAAAGCCGTCGTCCTCGGTCTTGAACAGCAGGTGCTCTCCCCGAACAGGCGCGAAGTACAGTTGCCAGCCCGCGCTGTGCGGGGCGTCCGGGCTACCAGGCGCCCCGTCGTTCTGCAGGAAGACCACCGGCACCCCGGCCTGGCGGGCGCGGGCCAGCAGGCGGGCGATGCTCGCCTGCAAGGCCAGGTGTGCAGGCACCGCATCGGCACCCTCCATGAACGCGCACTGCACATCCACCAACAGCAGGGCATCGGCCTTGGCAAGGGTCATCGGTGCTCCAAAGGTCGCAAGAGAAGTGCCGAGCATAGCCTAATGCCGTACCCTGTCCGGCGTTTCCACCACAGAGCCTTGGAGGGCTTATGAACCACAGCATCGCGCCGGTTGGCGCGGAACACTTCGATCGGCTTGCCGATCTCTGGGAAGCCTCGGTGCGGGCAACCCATGACTTTCTCCCCGAGGGCTATATCGAGCGCTTGAAGCCGCTGGTGCGCGAGCAGTACCTGGGCTTTGTCCAGCTGCGGGCCTGGCGCGATGCCCAGGGGCAGATCCAGGGCTTTGCCGGGGTGCATGACGGCAAGCTGGAAATGCTCTTCGTCGACCCGGCGTGCCGGGGCCAGGGCATCGGCAAGGCGCTGCTGGCCCAGGTGATCGAGGAGCTGGGCGTGCGGGAGGTCGATGTCAACGAGCAGAACCCGCAGGCGGTGGGCTTCTACCTGAAGCACGGGTTCGTCCAGGCCGGGCGCAGCGAAGTCGATGGCCAAGGCGACCCCTACCCATTGCTGCAACTGAAACTGGAGCACTGAACATGCCTTGCCAACCTGCAAAGGGGGCCGCTCTGCGGCCCATCGCAGGGCGAGCCCGCTCCTACCGGTATTGCCCAGTACCGGTAGGAGCGGGCTTGTCTGGCGCCCCGTCCAGCAGGACGAACCTATACTGCCGATAGCCCCTTTTCTGGGAGGCCGTCGGCGTGAAACCCAGCCTGGTGATTGTCCTACTGTGCCTGTTGCTGGCCCTGGCCGGCTGCGCCGGCAAACGCCCGCCCGCCCCGCCGCCGCCGCAGAACCTGCCGCCAGCCGTGTGGCAGCGCATCGACCAGGACATCGTCGAGGCCTCGGTTGCCGCCGCAGGCTCGGCCAACGACTATGCCCGGCGCTCGATGCGGGTGTGGAAAGAGCAAGTTCAGCAACGTACCGAGAACGATTTCATCCCCTGGTTCACCGGCTACTGGACCCAGCAATGGCTCACCCTCAAGGTGGCCTGGTACAAGATGAACAGCGGCAACGGCCAGGCGCCGCCGGAAAAACGCCTGGGCCTGTACCTGCAGGAACAATACCGCCAGCGGGTGATCGAGCCGGTGGCCGAGCAGATCAACCCCGAAGGCATTCGCGACCGCGCCAGCGAGCTGTACCTGCAACTGCTCGGCCAGCAATTGCCGGCGATCATCCAGCGCTACAACGCACCGCCCGAGCAGTTCAGCCAGCGCCTCAACCGCATCCCGATCATCGCCCTGGGCCCGCCGCCGGCGCGCAACGCCTCGCTCTATCAACTGCTGCGGGCCCAGTCGCTGGCGCAGCAACCGGCCTGGCAGTCGCTGCGCCAGCACCTGCACCAGCAGGCCGCCAAGGCGCCCGGGCAGACCGAGGCGGGGCTGTCGTCGGTGGCCACCCAGGCCAGCGAGAAGCTCGGTGCCACGCTGGCCCCGCGCGGTGCGGCCAGCGCCATCGCCGCCGCGGTGGGCAAGGCGGCGGGGGCGTTGATCTCGGTGGCGGCAACCGGTTACGGGCTGATCACCCATGACCGTGAGCAGCCACAGATGGTCGAGCAGTTGCGGGTGATCCTCAATGTGGCGCTGAACCAGGAATGGCGGGAGCTGATGGAGAACCGCCAGAGCGGCGCCATGGCCGGGGTGTATTACTTGTCGGGGCAGGTGGAGGACAGTTTGCTGGGCAACCGAGCGCCCTGACCCGAAGCCGACACGCCCCTGTAGAAGCGGCCTTGCGTCGCGAAAAGGGCTGCGCAGCAGCCCCTGGATTTCAGCCCTTATGCAAAGATCGCCGGGGCCGGCGCCTACGCCGGTTGCGGCCCTGCAATGTCCGTAGCCGGCCTTGCTGGCGAGCCAGGCGACGCGGTGGATGGCACCGGCTACGCCGGTGTTCGCCGGCTACGCCGGCTCCTACGCCGATTACGGCCTGCAATGCCCGTAGGAGCCAGCCTTGCTGGCGAACCAGGCGATGCGGAGGATGGCACCGGCAACGCCGGTGTTCGCCGGCAAGGCCGGCTCCTACGCCGATTATGGCCTGCAACACCCGTAGCCAGCTTGCTGGCGAGCCAGGCGATGCGGAGGATGGCACCGGCAACGCCGGTGTTCGCCGGCAAGCCGGCTCCTACGCCGATTACGGCCTGCAATGCCCGTAGGAGCCAGCCTTGCTGGCGAACCAGGCGATGCGGAGGATGGCACCGGCAACGCCGGTGTTCGCCGGCAAGGCCGGCTCCTACGCCGATTACGGCCTGCAATGCCCGTAGGCCAGCTTGCTGGCCAGTGGCTGGCACCGGCCATGCCGGTGTCAGGCCGCCGCCATGGCCGAGGTCGGCAGGCCGAAGATCCGGTCGAACGCCCAGTTGTAGAGGAAGGTGTAGCAAGGGATCAGGATGATGAACGCCAGGTCCACCACGAACGCCTCCAGCAAGCTCATGCCCAGCCACCAGGCGATCAGCGGGATCAGGTACACCACCAGGGTCAGCTGGAAACCAACCGCATGGGCCACCCGCCGCGCCACGCTGCGCCCGCGGGTGGCCTGGCGGCTTTCCCAGTACTCGAACAGGCTGTTGTAGATGAAGTTCCAGGCCATGGCGATGGTGGTGATCATCACCGCCAGGGGGCCGGTGTGCGAGGCCTGGGTATCGGACAGGTAGGCCAGCCCCAGGGTCGACATGCACAGGCCGATCAGTTCATAGAAGGTCACGTAGACCAGTTTGCGTTTGAGTCCTTGCACGGGGGTTACCTTGACTGCGGGTTTCACGAAAGGCGCGCAGGATGCATCAATGGTCTTGACAGAAAAAGTTGGCAGCTTTCAGATTTACTGAAAGGAGACTGCCATGAACTTTTCCAGCGACACCATCCTGCTGTTCCTCGCCGTGCTCGACCGCGGTTCGTTTTCCGCTGCCGCCCGGGCCTGCGGGCGCGTGCCCTCGGCGGTCAGCATGGCCATCGGCAACCTCGAGGCGGAGCTGGGCTACCCGCTGTTCCTGCGCGGCTCGCGCGAGGCGCGCCCCACCGCCCAGGCCCAGGCCCTGGAACCCCACGCGCGGTTGATCGCCGAGCAACTGGGCCTGCTGCAGGTGCATGCCCTGGAGCTGTCCCGCGGGCTGGAAAGCAGCCTGGCCATCGCCGTGGTGCCGGATATCGACCAACGCCCGCTGCTCACGGCCATCAGCCGCCTGGGCGAGCGCTACCCACTGCTGGACATCGAGCTGCTGGCCGCGCCCCAGGAGGAGGCCCTGCAACTGCTCGACAGCGGCCGGGTCAACCTGTGCCTGGCCTTTGCCGGGTTGCAGGTCGATGCCCGGCGCAGCTTCCAGTACATCGCCATGGAGTCATTGGTGGCCACCCTGTCGCCCCACCACCCTGCCCTGCGCGAAGGGCGTATCCGCCACCTCGAGGACCTGGTCAGCCTGCGCCAGATCCTGGTCCGCAGCCGCGACCTGCCGTTGTCCGACCCCCGCTCGTTGATCGGCACCTCGCACTGGCGCACCGACAGCCTCGACCTGGCGGTGCAGATGGTCGAGGCCGGCCTGGGCTGGGGCGACCTGCCGTTGTCGCGGATCGCCCCGGCGCTGGCCGCCGGGCGCCTGGTGCGCCTGCGCTTCCAGAACACCCGCAACGAGCTGCAACTGCCGGTGCACGCCTTCTGGCTCAAGCAGCAAGCCCTCGGCCAGGCCGCCCGGGCCTTGGTCGGCTTGCTGTCGCCGCAATAATTTGTCACGACCTTATGGCGTATCCGCCAACAACTGCGACATTTAGTCTTTCAACATTTTTCAAAAGCGGCCGATAACCGTGGCAACAGGTCCCGCCACTCGTGCCACAAGCGCGCGGCGCCCTCCTTTCACTGGCTCAAGGTCTCGAAACATGAACCTGAAATTCCGCCACAAGATCCTGCTCAGTGCCTGCGCCGTCGTGGTCCTGGCCTTCGCGCTGTTCACCCTCTACAACGATTACCTGCAACGCAACACCATCCGCCAGAACATCGAGTCGTCGGTGCGTCAGGCTGGCGCGCAAACCGCCAGCAGCGTGCAGAACTGGATGAGCGGGCGCATCCTGGTGCTGGAAAACCTGGCCCAGGACATCGCCCAGCAAGGCGCTGGCAACAACGTGCCGGGGCTGGTCGACCAGCCGTCGTACACCAGCAACTTCCAGTTCACCTACTTCGGCCAGAACACCGGCCTGTTCACCCAGCGCCCCGACGCCAAGATGCCTGACGGCTACGACCCGCGTCAGCGCCCCTGGTACACCCAGGCCGTGGCCGCCAACCAGACCATGCTGACCCCGCCCTACATGGCCGCGGTCGGTGGCCTGGTGGTGACCATCGCCATGCCGGTCAAGGCCAAGTCCAGCGGCGAGCTGATCGGCGTGGTCGGCGGCGACCTGAGCCTGAACACCCTGGTCGACATCATCAATGCCGTGGACTTCGGTGGCCTGGGCCACGCGTTCCTGGTGGACCGTAATGGCCAGGTGATCGTCAGCCCGGACAAGGACCGGGTGATGAAGAACCTCAAGGACATCTACCCAGGCTCGCCGCTGCGGGTGGAAACCGGCATCCAGGAAGTCAGCCTCGATGGCAAGGACCGCATCATCTCCTTCGCCCCGGTGGACGGCCTGCCGTCGGCACAGTGGTACATCGGCCTGTCGATCGACAAAGAAAAGGCCTACGCCCCGCTGAGCCAGTTCCGCACCTCGGCCATCATCGCCATGCTCATCGCCGTGGCCGTCATCGCCGGCCTGCTGGGCCTGCTGATCCCGGTGCTGATGCGTCCGCTGACCACCATGGGCCGCGCCATGCAGGACATCGCCGAAGGTGAAGGCGACCTGACCCGCCGCCTGACCGTCGAGCAGAAGGACGAGTTCGGCGAACTGGCCACCTCGTTCAACCGCTTCGTCGAGCGTATCCACGCCTCGATCAGCGAAGTGTCCTCGGCCACCCGCCTGGTCCACGACCTGTCGGAAAAAGTCGTCGGTGCCTCCAACGCCTCGCTGTCTGGCTCCGAAGAGCAGAGCATGCGCACCAACAGCGTCGCCGCGGCGATCAACGAGCTGGGCGCCGCCACCCAGGAAATCGCCCGCAACGCCGCCGATGCCTCGCAGCACGCCAGCGGCGCCAGCGAGCAGGCCAACGGTGGCCGCGAAGTGGTCGAGGAAGCGATCAGCGCCATGACCGCGCTGTCCGAGCGCATCAGCGAGTCGTGCGAGCAGATCGAGACCCTCAACGCCAGCACCGACGAGATCGGCAAGATCCTCGACGTGATCAAGGGCATTTCCCAGCAGACCAACCTGCTGGCGCTCAACGCCGCGATCGAGGCGGCCCGTGCCGGTGAAGCCGGCCGTGGCTTCGCCGTGGTCGCCGACGAGGTGCGCAACCTGGCCCACCGGACCCAGGAATCGGCCGAAGAAATCCACCGCATGATCACCAGCCTGCAGGTGGGCTCGCGCGAGGCGGTGCACACCATGAACACCAGCCAGGTGTCCAGCGAGCAGACCGTGCAGGTGGCCAACCAGGCCGGCGAGCGCTTGGCCAGCGTGACCCAGCGCATCGGCGAGATCGACGGCATGAACCAGTCGGTGGCCACCGCCACCGAGGAACAGACCGCCGTGGTCGAGAGCCTGAACCTGGACATCACCCAGATCAACGCGCTGAACCAGCAAGGGGTGGAGAACCTCAACGAAACCCTGCGCCACTGCGACGCCCTGAGCCAGCAGGCCGGGCGCCTGAAGCAGCTGGTGGGCAGCTTCCGCATCTAAGCCACCCGTTTCGCCGGCAAGGCCGGCTCCTACGGCAGTCGCGCCCCTGCAACCCGTAGGAGCCAGCCTTGCTGGCGAACCCAGGCGACGCGGTGGCTGGCCGGCCGGCTCCTACAGCAATCCCGTGTAGGCGTCGGCCTTGCCGGCGAAGACGCCGGTCAAACCACCGCCACCCTCCCCGCCTTGCCCCGCCGCAGCCAGCCCACCAGCACCGCCACCATCAGCACCAGCCCCAGGTAGCCGAACAGCGGATACACCTGCCCCACCAGGCTGATGAACCCCACCAGGCTGCACGCGAACCCCACGCCCCCGGTCACCACCGCCGCCCAGCGAAACTTCGCCGTGCCTGCCGGCAGCAACCGCGACAGGAACGAGAACAGCGTGCCCACGGCGGTGTTGACGATCATGCCGAAGATGATCAGGCACATCAGCAACCCCAGCAGCGGCGACACCTCGCTGGCAATCGACAGCATCGGCATCGGCAAGGCGGCCACGCTGTCCAGGCGCGACAGCAACCCCGCGCTCATCACCAGCATCAAGCCGCCCAGCGCCGCGCCACCGAGCAGGCCGCCGACCACCGCCACCCGGCCCGTGCGCGCCGAGCCGCCGAGAATCGCCAGGATCGGCGCCCCGGCGACGATGTTGTAGGACACATACAGGAACGCCCCGAGCAACCAATGCCGCGCGCCGGCCACCTGCTGGCTGGCCAGCTGGTCGAGGGCGGCGAAGCTCTGGCTGCGGCTGCACACGGCGTACAAGGCGATGGCCGATGCCACCAGGATCAACAGCGGGGTGATCGCGCCGATGGCGACCATGACCTTTTGCACCTCCAGGCAGACGATGGCCACCACCAGCACGGTGACCAGCACGCTGCCGGCCAGCGCCGCAATGCCGAACTGCTGCTCGAGCAAGGCGCCGCCCCCGGCGAGCATGACCACGGTCACGCCGAACATGAAGAAGGTGATGAGCCAGTCGACGAAACGGCCCAGGTGACGGCCGCAGATGGCCTCGATGACGGCCTTGTGCGAAGTGGCCCGCAGGCGGTTGCCCAACCCGGCCAGGGCCATGCCGAGGAAGGTGAACAAGGCGGCGCTGACCAGCGCGCCGACCAGGCCCCACAGGCCGAAATCGACGAAGAACAACAGCAGTTCCCGCCCGGACGCGAAGCCCGCCCCCACGATCACGCCGACGAATGCGCCGGCGATCTTCAGCTGCTCTTGCATGTGCACCTCTGGTTCTTATTGTTGTATCGCGCTCAGGGTAGGAGCCGGCTTGCCGGCGATGGGCCGCGGCGCGGCCCTGGGTCATTCACGCCTGGCCGAGATAGGCCTGCACCTCGATTTCCACATCCACCCCCAGCGCCAGCGCCGAGGCCACGGTCGAACGCACCGGCAACGCCGCGCCGAAGAATGCCTTGTACACCTCGTTGAAACCGGCGAAGTGGCTCATGTCCGACAGCCACACGGTGGCTTTCACCACCTGGTCGAAACCCGCGCCGCAGGCTGCCAGGCTCTCGCCGATACGCTCACAGGCGGCGCGGGTCTGGGCCTGGATATCGCCCTTGACCACCTCGCCATCGGCGTTCATCGGGATCTGCCCGGACAGGAACAGGAAGCCACCGGCTTTCACCGCGCGGGAGAAAGGAAACGGCAGGCTGCTGGGAAAACGCTGGATGTCATTGCTCATGGGTAGTCTCCATGGAAGGTTGGCTGAAACGTGCCGGGGACAGCCGAGCAGGCTCGACGCCCTGGCGGACAAGGCTGGCACACAGCGGCTGGCCCAGCAGCAGGTCGGCGGCCAGGCGCGAGGCCCCGGCAGCGGACTGGATGCCATAGCCGCCCTGCGCGGCCAGCCAGAAGAACGCCGGTGCCAGCGGGTCGAAGCCGATCACCAGGTCGCCATCGGCGACGAACGAGCGCAGGCCCGCCCAGCTGTGGCTCGGGCGGCGGATCTCGAGGGTGGTCATGGCTTCGATGTTGTAGATGCCCAGGGCCAGGTCCAGCTCTTCCGGGGCGGCGTCCTGGGGCTCGACCGGGTCGGCGTTGGCCGGTGAGCCGAGCAACTGGCCGGCGTCGGGCTTGAAGTAGAAGCTCTCGTCGACCCCGATCACCGCCGGCCAACGGGCGAAGTCGTGCTGGGCGGGGCCAGGGAAGGTGAAGGCGCTGCGCCGGCAGGGTTGCAGGCCAACCCTGGCCACGCCGCACTGCTCGGCCACCTGGTCGGCCCAGGCCCCGGCGGCGTTGACCAACTGCCGCGCGCGCAGTCGGCTGCCATCGGCCAGCTCGATCTGCCACAGCGGGTCCAGGTAATGGGCCCGGGCCACTTCGGCGTTGCAGCGCAGTTCGCCACCGGCCTGGCGGAAACCGCGCAGGAAGCCCTGGTGCAGGGCATGCACGTCCAGGTCCATGGCGCCGGTTTCGTGCACCGCCCCGGCCAGCCGTTCAGCGCGCAGGCTCGGCACCAGTGCCAGCGCCGCCTCGCGGTCGAGCAGGCGGACGGCGGTGCCGTTGGCCAGGTTCTGCGCGTAGGTCGCCTCCAGCAGGTCGCGTTGCGCAAGGTCGGCCACATACAGGCAGCCGCGCGGTTCCAGCAGCGGATGCTCGCAGAAACCCGTCGGCGGCTGCTGGTAGAACGCCCGGCTGGCGCGAGTCAGCGCCTGGATCTGCGGGGTGCCGTAGGCCTCCATGAACATCGCCGCCGAGCGCCCGGTGGAGTGGTAGCCCGGCTGCGCCTCGCGCTCGAGCATCAGCACCTGGCGCTGGCCGGCCAGGCGGTAGCCCAGGGAAGCACCGGCAATGCCGGCGCCAATGATCAAGGTGTCGTGGATCGGTCCCATGCGCGTTCCTGTCGGGCTAATTATCATTTGTGAGAATTCTAATATATGAGAATTTCGGATTGTGCAAGCCGACACGGTAAGATGCCCGACCAAAGACCTGCCTGAGTACCCCGATGCCCGACACCCCCGCCACCGGCCCCCAACTCGACCGCAGCGCGGTCGGCGCGCGCCTGCGCCAGCTGCGCAAGCGCCGGCAGATGACCCTCAAGCAACTGTCGGCGCAAAGCGGCGTGCCGCTGTCGACCTTGTCGAAGATGGAGCTGGCGCAGGTGTCGGTAAGCTACGAGAAACTGGCCGCGGTCGCCCGCGCGCTGAACCTGGACATCGCCCAGCTGTTTCGCGCCAGCAGCCCGAGCGTGGCGGCGCAACCGGCCAGCGTGGTGGTCGACTCGCTAAGCGCCGTGGCCGGTTACGCCACCGGCACCTACGACTACTACCCGCTCGCCGGGGCTTTCCCGGAACGGCGCATGACCCCGGCCTATGCCCGCATCATCGCCCGCGAACGCGGCCAGTTCGCCGATTTCATCCGCCACCCTGGGCAGGAGTTCGCCATGGTCATCAGCGGGCGGGTGCGCATCGAGTTCGAGACCGGCGAGGCGGTGAGCATCGGGCCGCAGGAGACTGCCTATTTCGACAGCCAGGTGGGGCATATCTACCTGTCGGAGAGCGAGGATGGCGGCGATGCGCAGGTGATGGTGGTGATGACCGATCGTTGACGATCTGGGCCTTGTAGGAGCGGTCTTGTGCCGCGAAAGGGCTGCGCAGCGGCCCCGGCGATCTTTGCCCAATACGGAAATCCTGGGGCCGCTGCGCAGCCCTTCGCGACGCTCCTACAGGAAGAGGCGCAGGCCGCCAGCGAGCGGTTATAACCTAATAACGAACAAGTCTATTTGGCTATAAAAAAATCTATATGCTGGGCAGCATCCGATCACGGGCAAAGCTGGGCGTCGAGTAGCGTATGGATGTAGGTTCTTTCGGTTTCACCATTGCCGGGCTGGTTGTCGGTTTCATCGTCGGCATGACCGGCGTCGGCGGCGGCTCGCTGATGACCCCGATCCTGCTGTGGTTCGGCATCAACCCAGCCACCGCTGTGGGCACCGACCTGCTCTACGCCGCCATCACCAAGGCCAGTGGCGTCTGGGTGCATGGCCGCAACAAGAACATCGACTGGAAGATCACCGGCTGGCTGAG
Organism: Pseudomonas muyukensis; assembly: GCF_019139535.1. Lineage (NCBI taxonomy): Bacteria > Pseudomonadati > Pseudomonadota > Gammaproteobacteria > Pseudomonadales > Pseudomonadaceae > Pseudomonas > Pseudomonas muyukensis. The sequence goes on from NZ_CP077073.1 coordinate 4,224,409, forward strand.
CCTGGGCAGCGTGCCCGCGGCAGCCCTGACCCTGTGGTTCCTCAGCACCCTGCACGCCGACACCTCGGCGCTCAACGCCATCATCAAGCAAGGCCTGGCGGTGGTGCTGATCCTCACGGCCCTGGCGATCCTGTTCAAGTCCAAGCTGCAGGCCTTCGCCAGCAAGCACGCCGGCGATCACTACCACCTCAGCGACCGCACCCTGAACACCCTCACCGTGGTCACCGGCGTGGTGCTGGGGGTGATGGTCACCCTCACCTCCATCGGCGCCGGCGCCCTGGGCACCGTGGCGCTGTTCCTGCTCTACCCGTTCCTGGTCACCCGCCGCCTGGTCGGCACCGAGATCGCCCACGCCGTGCCGCTGACCCTGGTCGCCGGCCTGGGCCACGCCGGCATGGGCAACATGGACTGGTCGCTGCTGGGCTACCTGCTGCTGGGTTCGCTGCCGGGGATCTACCTGGGCAGCCACCTGACCGGGCGCATCTCCGACCGGGTGCTGCGGCCATGCCTGGCGACCATGCTGTTGCTGATCGGCTACAAGCTGGCGTTCTGAGGCGACGGCTGATGGTGGCACCGGCTGCGCCGGTGTGCGCCGGCAAGGCAGGCCAGGACAGGCAGGTAGCGATCTGTCACTATCGGCCCTCGCCCGCCAGATTCCCCAGCCATGCCTGATACGCCCCAATCGTTGCTGCTCGCCCTGCGCGCAGCCACCCGTGCCAGCCACAAGCGGCTAGAGGCGCGCCTGCCGTTTTTCAGCGCAGGCTTCGACCTGGCGCGCTACCGCGACCTGATGGCCGCCTACCACGGCTTCCACGCGCCACTGGAGGCCCGCCTGGCCGGCTACCAGGGGCGCGAGCGCGCCAAGACTCCAGCCCTGGCCCAGGACCTGCGCAGCCTTGGCGTCGAGCTCGAGGCCTTGCCGCGCTGCCAGCAGCTGCCGCGGATCGATGACGAGGCCAGTGCCCTGGGGGTGATGTACGTGCTCGAGGGTTCCACCCTCGGCGGCCAGGTGCTCAAGCAGGCCATGGCCGAACGCCTGGGCATCGACGCGGCCAGCGGCGGCGCTTTTCTCGACGTCTACGGCCCGCTGACCGGCACGCACTGGCGCAGCTTCCTCGGCAGGCTCGGCGCCTTCGCCCACCAGCCCGACAGCGAAGCCCGGGCGCTGCAGGCCGCAGTGGCCACCTTCGAATGCTTCGAGCACTGGCTCGAGCAGCGCAACACCTTGCTCGACTAGCCACGCCACAGGCGTTTGACATCGCTTTGCCAGCAGACTATCTTCGCGTGCTTTTTTTTGAAAAGCCCATGGAAGAATAAGAGTTGCCAAGGAGGCAATACGCGTGTCTCGCCTGTCCGCAATCCCTCTCGCCTGTGTGTTGCTCGCCGCCAGTTCGGCCGTTTTCGCCAGCACCGGCAGCGCCCCTGCAGCGCCATCCCCCAGCACCCTGTCGATCCCGCGCAGCGTGCCGGCCAGCGTGCCGTCCGTGACCACCCCGGACACCTCCGAATTCTATACGGCGCTCAAGGGCACCCATTACAGCTACCGCTGCCTCTCGCCCTTCACCGCCCCCGGTGAACAGGCCGCGGTCGAGGTCTGCGAAATCCCGCCGGTGGAGCTGCAACTGCACGGCTGGCCCGAGACCGAAGTCATCCAGCTGATCAGCGGGCAAGTCCAGATCAGCGAAGCCGATGGCACCCAGAAGCACTACCAGGCCGGCGATATCTTCGTCCTGCCACAAGGTTTCAAGGGCATCTGGAAACAGCCGGGCACCATCACCAAGGTGACGGTCCGCCACCCGCTGTACTGGAAAGACTGACCCACTGATAACCCCACACCCGCCGCCACCCGGCGCCGGGTGCCTGCGCTCGCATCCCCTCGGCAGCGTTGGCGCGGGCTTGCCTTCACCCTTTGAACAAGATGAGCGAATCGTGACCCCAACCGTTTACCTGGGCGGCATCGCCTGTGAAACCGGCCAAGCCGTGGACATCGAAGCGGCGCAGATGGCGCCACAGACACGCGCGCTGCTGCAATCGGCAGCCAATGGCGTGCGCTGTTTTTCCCATCACCCTGGCCAGCCCTGGGAGCTGGTGACCCGCGCGGTGACCCGTGCCTTGGCCGACAGTGGCCGCCAGCCCGGCGACATCGGCGCGGTGCTGCTGGTATCGGGCCAGCTCGATGCCCAGAACACCCTCGACGCCCAGTGGCTCGCCGAGCTCGGCCGCACCCTGCACATGCAGACCGTGCCGTTCTACAGCGTCGGCCTGGCCGGCTGCGCGGGCTTTCATGCCGGCCTGAAACTGGCCGCGGCGCTGACTGCCAGCGGCGAGGCCGAGCAGGTGCTGCTGGTCACCTTCGACCAGGCCGGCGACGCCCTGCAACGGGTGTATGGCGAGGGCAGCGACTTCGTCTACGTCACCGGCGACGCTGCCGCGGCCTGCGTTGTCAGCCGCGAGCCGACCCGCATGCAGTACGCCCTGCGCGGCAAGGTGCAGTACAGCGCCAACACCGAGCAGATCGAGCACTTCTCCAACGACACCGACATGCGCAGCATCGCCGCGCTGGTCAAGCAGGCCTGCCAGCAAGCCGAGCTCGCCCCGCGCGCTGTGCAGCATTTCATTTGCAACAACTACACCCTCGAGGCGACCCGGCTGTTCTGCCAGCTGGCCGGTATCAGCTTCAGCAAGGCGGTGACCGCGCCGTTGGCCCGCCATGCCCACTGCTTCAGCGCCGACAACCTGATCAACCTCAGCCACCTGCACAGCGCAGGCACGCTGCAAGCGGGCGAGCATGCCTTGCTGTTCAGCACCGGGCCGTTCCAGCTGGGGGCGTGCCTGGTCACGCGCCTGGACGCCTGAGGGCCGCGCCGATGACTTGCGTAATCCAGCGCTTGTACGCCAGCGCCCAGCGCCACCCACGCCAGCCCGCCCTGATTGCCGGCGAGCAACAGCTCGACTACGCCGGGTTGCTGGCCCGGGTCGAGGCCATGGCGGCGCAGTTGCAGGACCAGGTTGCCCGCGAGCATGGCCGGGCCATCGCGCCCACCGACAAGATCGGCCTGTCCCTGGGCAAGGGCATCGACCTGTATGTCGCGCTGCTGGCCATCCTGCGCACGGGCGCCAGCTATGTGCCGATCGACCCGGCCTTGAACGAAGACAGCCGCCAGCAGTTGCGCGAGCGCTGCCGCTGCGCGTTGGTGCTGACCCCGCAGTGGTTGCAAGCCCATGGCCAGGCCGACCTCCCCGCCCCTGCGCCAGCGGCCAGCATTGCCAGCGACATCGCCTACACCATCTTCACCTCGGGCTCCACCGGGCGCCCGAAAGGGGTCAGCGTCACTCACCTGAGCCTGCTCAACCTGGTCGACTGGGCCATCGCGGCCTTCGACCTGGGCCCAGGCGCGCGGGTGCTGCAGTACTCGACCATCAACTTCGATGCCTCGGTGCTGGATATCTTCCCGACCCTGCTCAGCGGCGCCGCCTTGTGCATCGCCAGCGACCAGGAGCGGATGTCCGAAGCCGCGCTGGCGGCCTTCTGCGCCCGCCACGGCGTGACCCAGGCGTTTCTGCCGCCACCGCTGCTGACCATCTTCGACCCCGCCCGCTTCCCCAGCCTGGCCACCGTGCTGACCGGCGGCGAAGCCTGCCACCCGCGCGCCATCGAGGCCTGGTCGCAGGGCCGACGCCTGTACAACCTCTATGGCCCGACCGAGGCCACGGTGCTGGTCAGCTGCAAGCGCATGGGCGCCAACACCGCCGCGCAGAACATCGGCCAGGCGATCGGTGGCGTGCGCCTGTACGTGCTCGACGAACAGCAGCGCCCGGCCGAACAGGGCGAGCTGCATATCGCCGGCCTGGCCCTGGCCGCCGGCTACCTGGACGACCCTGCCAGCAGCGCCGAGCGCTTTATCAGCCTGCCGGCCCTGGACGCCTCGCGGCTGTACCGCAGCGGTGACCTGGTGCAGCGCGGCGCCGACGGCGAAATCCACTTCCTCGGCCGCCTCGACCGGCAGGTGAAGGTGCGCGGCTATCGTATCGAGCTGGAGGAAATCGAAGCGGCGCTGCAGCGCCTGGGCTACCAGGAAGTGGCGGTGACCGCCGACCCGCAGGCCGGGCTGGTGGCCTATATCGTCGCGCCAGCGCCCTTGAGCAGCCCACAGCTGCGCGACCAGTTGGGCCAGCACTTGCCGGACTACAAGGTGCCCCAGCAGGTGGTGCGCCTGGCGGCCATGCCCTACAAGCCCAACGGCAAGGTCGACCTGGGCCAGTTGCCCGCTCAGGTTCCGGCCGCGCAAGCGCAGGCCGGCAGCCAAGACCACGGCGACACCTTCGCGCGCCTGGCCGAGCTCTGGGCCAACGAATTGCACGTGCCGCTGGCCTCGCTGAGCCCGGCGTCGGATTTCCGCGCCTTGGGCGGTTCGTCGATCAACATCATGCACCTGTTGTCCGCGGTGGAAACCGAGTTCGGCGAGCTGGTCGACTTCATCGATTTCCTCGAAACCCCCACCCTTGCCTTCCTCACCCACACCCTTGCAAGCCGGAGCCAGTAATCATGCTTGAGACACTCAACCACGTAGGCCTCACCGTCCTGAACATCGAAGAAACCCTAGCCTTCTACCGCCAGCTGACCTGCGTGGAAGTCTACGAAGAGGCGGTCCGCATCAGCGGCGACGGCGTGGGCCAGGTCATCAATGTGCACAAGCCCGACTACACCTCGTGCATGGTGCGCATCGGCCAGCGCGACTTCGAGCTGATCGAGCATCACAGCTCCAAGGGCCGTCATATCATTTCCCAGCACAACGACTCCGGCGGCATCCACCTGGCGTTCATGGTCGACAACATCGACGAGGTGTTCGCGCGGGTCAAGGCCATGGGCATCACCCCCACCACCGAGCAGCCCTACACCGCCCGCGAGCTGGAAGGGTACCGGGCGTTCTTCTTCCGCGACATCAACAACGTGCAGATCGAAATCGGCCAGATCCACTGAAGACGAGACCCAGCCATGCCCATCATTGCCTGTGAACTGCAACACCTCGATGCCGCCGCGGACCTGTTCAACCAGTACCGCATGTTCTATGAGGAAGCCGACGACCTGCCGACCGCCCGGGCGTTTCTGCAAAAGAACCTGGAAACCGGCAACTCGCGGATCTTCCTGCTGCAGGATGACAACGACCAGGCGATCGCCTTCGCCCAGCTGTACCCGGCCACCTGCTCGCTGGCGATGAAGCGCTTCTACTGGCTGTACGACCTGTTCGTGGTGCCCCACGCCCGCCGCGGCGGCCATGCACGCACGCTGATGAACCACCTCAGCGCCACCTTCAAGGCCGAAGGCGCCCAGCGCCTGAGCCTGGACACCGCGCGCAGCAACACAGCGGCGCAGGCCCTGTACGAGTCACTGGGCTACCAGGCCGAACAGGACTTCATCACCTACCACCAGATGTTGAACGACTGAGGCGCAGGGTCACTGGGCGCTGTTCAGTTCAAGGAATACGGCTGCCAGCGGCAGCCAGGGCATGGAAACTCCAACGTGAAACATTCAACTGATCGCATCTACGATCTGCTCGGGGTGGGCGTCGGCCCGTTCAACCTCGGGCTCTGCGCCTTGCTGCAACCGCTGGAGCAGGTCGCCAGCCTGTTCTTCGAAGCCAAGCCGCGCTTCGAGTGGCATGCCGGCATGCTGATCGGCGACGCGACCCTGCAAGTGCCATTCACCGCCGACCTGGTGACCATGGTCGAACCGCGCAGCCGCTTCACCTACCTGAACTACCTGCATGAACAGGGCCGGCTGCACCAGTTCTGCTCCTACGAGAGCTTCTACGCGCCGCGGGTCGAGTACAACCGCTACTGCCAATGGGTCAGCGAGCAGATGGACAACATCCGCTTCTCGTCCCGAGTGGTGGCGCTGGAAGTGATCGACGACATTTTCCACCTGACGGTGCTCGACCTGGCCAGCCAGCAGCAACTGACCTATCGCGGGCGCAACCTGGTGCTGGGGGTGGGCACCGAGCCGACCTGGCCGGCCATGGCCGATGCGGCGATGGGCCAAGGCAACTGCATCCACTCCAGCGCCTACCTGCAGAACAAGCAGGCGCTGCAGACCCGACGCGACATCACCATCGTCGGCAGTGGCCAGAGCGCCGCGGAGATCTTCCTCGACCTGTTGCGCGAACAGCCGCGCCATGGCTATGCGTTGAACTGGCTGTCGCGCAGCCGCGGCTTCATCGCGATGGAGTACTCCAAGCTCGGCTCGGAACATTTTTCCCCGGATTACGCCGAGCACTTCCATGCCCTGCCCGAGCACAGCCGCCTGGCGGCGCTGCAAGGGCAAAGCCACTGGTACAAGGGCATTTCCCTGGACACCATCAAGGACATCTACGACTGCCTGTACCTGCAATCGATCGACAAACCCGTGCCGGTGGTGCTGCAGTCGCGCACCGAGCTTGAGCGCATCGACAGCCACGGCCAGCGCCTGGCCCTGGATTTCCGCCAGCTGGACATGCACAAGCGGTTTCGTTTCGACACCGACGCGCTGGTGCTGGCCACCGGTTACGACTATGTGTTCCCGCCGTTCCTGCGCAGCCTCGAGCAATGGCTGGAGTTCGACAGCAAGGGCCATGCCGCGGTGAATCGCGACTACACCCTGAAGACCTCAGGGCACATCAAGGGGCGGATCTACGTGCAGAACGCCGAGATCCACTCCCACGGCGTCGGCGCGCCCGACCTGGCCATGGGCGCCTTGCGCAGCGCCAGCATCATCAACCACCTGACCGGCACCGAGCATTACCAGCTGCGCAACCGCAACGTGTTCCAGACCTTCGGCATCGCCCCGCAGTGGTTGCCGGGAGCCGAGGCCGAGGTCAAGGCCCTGCACGGCAATCCCGCACGGGCCTGAGGGGGACCGAGCTCGCGCAGACGCCCCTCTGTAGGAGCCAGCCTTGCTGGCGAACCAGCCGACGCGGTGCATGGCACCGGCTGCGCCGGTGTTCGCGGGTAAGGCCGCCGCCATTGGGGGCGCGCCGGCCTTAGAACCAGCCCTTTCCAGGTCTTGGGTGCGAGGGCCACGAGGTGTCTGCCTAGATCCATGCGGCGCCTGGCGGCCTTGACGCGGTCCTTTCCCTGGTGTCTGTCTGGGGAGGGGGGTTGGCGTTCAGAGGTGTCCGCCGTTAGCTATGCAGCGCCTATGAAATCGAGCGCCGCCCGCGCGGCGCATCGCGGATGCTCCTACATTTGTTGCAACGTACCGAACCTGTCAGGCCACAGTTGCCAGCCTTGGCGCAGGGCGCAAGACCGCTGAGGCGGCGGCAACGCTCACGCAAACATCGCGTCGAGCGCACAAGGCTAACAACCATGGCCCATCAGGCATGGCCACGTTGCAACAGATGTAGGAGCGGATTCATCCGCGATGCGCCGCGCGGGCGGCGCTCGATCTGATAGGCGCTGCAAGGGTTGTGGCGGGCCCCTGGCGGCCTTCATGCCGCCAACCCTCGCGCCTAAAGACCTTGAAAGGGCTGGGCCTTAGAACGAGATATTCAACGCCGCGAACAACGCCCGGCCCGGCTGGTTGTAGGTGTTGGCCCCCGAGCTGCTGGCGTTGCCGCCACGCAGGATCTGCTTGTCGAAGAGGTTGTTCACCCCCAGGCGCACATCGTAGGTGGCGTTGAAACGGTAGCCGGCGCTGACGTCCACCAGCCCGTAGGCCTCGACATCCTGCTGCGCCTGGCTGTCGTACTGCTCCTGGGTGCGGTAGTTGTAGGTCGGCGACTTCTGCTTGCCGTACCAGGTACCGGCCACCTGCAGCGACAGCTTGTCGGTGGCCTGCCAGTCGAGGCTGGTGTTGACCGTGTACTGCGGGATCACCGACAGCGGCTCACCGGTTTCGCGGTTGTCGTTATCGAGCATCCAGGTCAGGTTGGTGTTCCAGTCCAGGGTCGGGCTCAGCTCGACGAACAGGTTGCCCTCGATCCCCTCGACCCGCGCCTTGCCGGCGTTTTCCCACTGGGTCACGCGGCGACCGCTGTTGATGGTGTAGAGCACATCGGTGTCGCCGATGATCTTGTTCTGGTAGTCGTTGCGAAAGTACGTCGCGCTGGCACGCCAGTCACCCTGGTCGTAGGCCAGGCCAATCTCCTTGTTGACGCTGATTTCCGGCTTGAGGTCGGCGTTGCCCTGCAGATAGCAGCCACCCGAGTTGGCCTGCTGCACGCTGCAACCGTTGCCACGGCTGTAGAGCAGGTAGTTGGGGTTGGCCTGGTACAGGTTGGGCGTCTTGTAGGCGCGGGCGATACCGCCCTTGACCGTCCACTGCTCGGTGAGCCGGTGCGCCAGGTTCAGGCTCGGGCTGAAGTTGTCGCCGAAGCTGTCGTGGTGGTCGAAGCGCAAGCCCGGGGTGATGGTGGTGTCGCCGACGATGATGTTGTCCTCGACGAACAGCGCATGGCTGCGGGCGTTCATCTTCGTGTCGGCGCGGTTGAAGCCGACGATGGCATTGTTGCCAGTGCCGCTGGGGTCGAAACTCTGCGGGCGGAACGAGCCCTGGTCGTTGAGGGTTTCGTAGAGGTACTCGCCGCCCAGGGTCAGCACATGCTCGGTGCTGCCCAGGGCGAACGGCAGGTTGACCTCGCTGCTCAGGCGCGTGTTGCGCAGCCGCGACAGCGCCGCGCCGCTGTCGTTGATCGAACCCTCCGGGCCGCCGGCCAGGCCTTCGTTGAGGCGCCAGTTGCGCACGTACTCATAGGCCAGCACGGTCTTGCTGGTGCCCCAGGCGAAGTCGCCCAGGTGGGTCAGGTCGTAGGTGTTGCGCTGCATCACGTTGGTTTCGTGGCCATACAGGCTGGAGATCAGGCCGATGTTGCCGCCGCCGTTGCTGTTCATGGTGTCGCCGGCGTAGATATTGCCCTGGCGGCTATAGCCGGCGCTGGCCTCGAGGCGGTGCTCGTCGTTGAGCTTCCAGCTCAGCAGGCCGTTGATATCCTTGTTGCGCACCCCTTCGCGACCGGCGACCAGGGCACTGTTGGCATGCCCGGCGTTGATGTCCAGGTCGTCGGCGTCGGTCTTGGCCAGGCCGCCATAGACACGGAACCCGAGGTTGTCGGTGAGCCCGCCACCGAGGTTGAAGTTGGCCCGGCGGCTGGCGCCCTCGGCGCTGTCCTGGGGCATTTGCGTGTACAGGTTGAGGCTGCCCTTGAGCTCATCGGTGGGGCGCTTGGTGATGATGTTGACCACCCCGCCCATGGCGCCGGAGCCGTAGCGCGCCGCCGCCGGACCACGCAGGATCTCGATGCGCTCGACTGCCTCGGCCGGCACCCAGTTGGTTTCGCCGCGGGTATCGCGGTCGCCGTTCCAGCCGTAGCGCACGGCATTGCGCGCGCTCGAAGGCTTGCCGTCGATGAGGATCAGGGTGTTTTCCGGGCCCATGCCGCGCAGGTCGATCTGCCGGTTGTTGCCCCGCGCGCCGCTGGCGCTGTTGCCGGTGAGGTTGACCCCAGGCTCGCGGCGGATGATGTCGGAGAGGTCGTTGGCCGGCGGCCGGCGCTGGATGTCCTCGGCGGTGATGGTCGACGAACCCAGGGCCTGGCGCGCCTCGCGTTCGGCGGTGACCAGGGTGTCCTCGATCACCAGCGCGCCACCGCGCTTGTCCTCGACCTCCACGGCCGCCAGGGCCAGGGTCGGTGAAGCCAGGGTCATCAGCGCCAGGGCCAGGTGGCGGGGCGAGGTGCTCGGTTGCATCGGTACATCTCCTGAAAGCGTGGGCGTATGGCAGGGCCCCGTACCGGCAGGCCCCTCGCCCACCGATTACTCAGGCAGGGCCTGGGGAACCGTCAGGGATGGTAAATATAGGTATTCTCATATGCATTTAAATCTTATTTACGAAATTTACAGGTTGCACCCTGCCCGCCTCCAGCGTTTGCGCGCCACCCGCAGCAAGGCCGCCAGCGGCCCGGTCAGCAGGATCGCCGCTGCGCACAGTGCCACGCAGACTGCGGCAAAGCCCAGGGCGCGCACGGGGTGATGGGGGTTGAAGTAGCCCAGCACCAGCACTGCCAGCAGGACCGTCAACGCCCAACGGATCACCAGGCGCGGGATCGCCACCATCAGCAGGTTGAAGAACACGAAGGTGTAGAACACCAGCATCGTGGCCAGGCCCACGCCGACGCCGCGGGCCAGTGGCGGGCCGACATGCAGGCGATACAGGTCGAAGCCCAGCGCGAGCAGATAGGGAAACGCCACGCAGGCGAGTGCGTGGAGCAACAAACGGGAAAACAGCGCCAGCATGCGTCCATGGTCCTTGAGCCGGCCATTGATCCCGCATGGCCGTGGGCGGAGGGGGCGCATGCTAAGCATGCGAAACGGCTCTGTGCAACCGGCTGGATACTCGATGTGGATGGGCAGCTACTGCCTGCCGCTGAGCGCAAATAGAACAACACCGGCGCGGGGCCGGCGTTGGGTGATTAGCGTCAACGCACATCTCGCGCAATCAAGAGCGCGCGCGCTATCATGTCTTGGGTGATATACGGAACAAACCCTGATCTGTCACCCTGCTCGAAGCTGAACTGATAGTGTGCAAGACAGCTAACGTCTCCAGCTATCGCCAACGCTGCCAAGTGCCGCAACGGCATAGCGCCCTTCGAATTTGTTGGCAAAGCTCTATAAGCTGCCAAGCCTTTTTCTATATCTTGAGCAGACGCCCAAGATATAGCACTTCGAGAAAGTCTAACGACATCATCCAGCGAGAAATCGACTATTTTCTCCGGCACGTCATTACTTACAATGATCGGTACATAATCACGGGCCTCACCCAAAACGAATGCAGCTGCCGCCGTAAAACTCCTTGTAGAAACAGATGGCATTAATGAAACCCTAAAATGATCAGAGCGCTTCCCTATAGCCGGAATAATCTGAACCTGGACATCGCCAACGTCCATTAGGCAAAAACAATCCCCAACCTCATCTTTGCCGCGTCTCCAGCCAAGCCCCTCTAGAGCTGGCAACATCTCTATTTCTTTCACTACTTAGCACCTGGAAAATTCATGATCTCAACCGGAATTCCATTGGGATAGCCTTGCGAAAAGGGGACCGCGAAAAGGGGACAGATTTATTTTCCCTACTCTAATTTCGACCTACCCTGCCTGACAGCTATATCGCGACGCCTCAGGAACCGAATTTAAAGTAGAGAAAATAAATCCATCCCCTTTCACCGTGTCCCCTTTTACCCACCTTTCACCCGTGTCCCCTTTCACCCGATCCACAAACCGATTGTTACCCGTCAGGAAAAATAAATCCGCCCCCTTTTCGGTCCCCTTTTCGTGATTTTCCCTACTCTAATTTCGACCTACCCTGCCTGACAGCTAGATCGCGACGCCCCAGGAACCGAATTTAGAGTAGGGAAAATAAATCTGTCCCCTTTTTCGCTGTCCCCTTTTTCGCTAACCATTGCAGCCTGATCTTGCTGGCGCATCGCTTCAATACTTTGATATCGGTTGAGCAGCCAGCTCTCCAAGGAGCGAAAAGGGGACAGATTTATTTTCCCTGCTCTAATTTCGACCTACCCTGCCTGACAGCTAGATAGCTACGCCCCAGGAACCAAATTTAGAGTAGAAAAAATAAATCTGTCCCCTTTCCCTCCCCTTTCCCCCTGTCCCCTTGCTCCTCTTTTTAGTCGCCTTTATCGATCATCTCTCCTCGACTCTCCCCCCCTCTAATGGGTGCAACCTCAAGAACTCAATATAAAACTCATGAAGCTTATAAAAGTTCGCATCAGGATCACTTTTTAATTCTTGATAGCGGGCCAAAAGACTTTCAAATAACCCTTCCGGAACAGCATGCTCATCTACGTCACGCCTTGCATAACAGAAATACTCAAACGCTTCTTTTAGCATTTCAACGGAAAGGCTTTTGCTATATCTCAGCAGAAACAAGAATGCATATCCCCACTCATCCTGGGACATCAGCAAATAATATAGACAAGCTGCTCGCAAGGAGTCACTGAATGGCACATCGGACTCCAGAATAAGCTTGCAATATTCAAGTCCTTTTCTTACGTCAGCCACATAAAGCCCACTTAGATACTCTAAGGCATCTTGTGCAGGATCCTCAAAGGAGAGTTCATTAATGTATCCATTCGCCAGATAATTATCTAGCCCACGAAGAAACTCATGAACAGAATGCCTCATTAAATTTATCACTTAAAGGCTCCCACCTGCATAGTTGACAACCGCTTTGACCCATCATCCAAAATCGTCCAAGTTGCATTCACCCGCACATTCCCTTGAGGACCAGAAAGCACAATAGAGGACCGCCTATTTGCCACTGTAATATCGCGAGCAGAAGCCAGCAGCTCGGCTATGATCATTTTATTATTCTTAGCCGTATCAATAATCCCCGCACTATCAAGAACCCGCGCCATATCTCGCGACCTTTCAACATTATGCATTTGACTAGAAAGCAGTCTCAATCTAGCTTCATTTTCGGGATTCTTTGCAAACTCCTTCTGACTTGCAGCTCGCAAGGATCTCAGAGATTCATATTCAGTCTGCAACGCGCCCAGATCACCGGAAGACTTACCCCGCATGTACAGCTCAACCTTATCAAGCGGCACCCTTGCATCACCTTTCACTGCCGTCGCATGAAGTCTCCCATTTGCATCTGGCAACCACTTAAGACCAATATCAAATGCGAATCGTTTATTTGCACTAGCCGCAAGAGATCCCGCTTTACTAGCCACTTTAGTAACAATTTTCTCGGTAACGTTAACCGAGACCTTGGCCGCTCCTACCCCGCCCCCAAGTAAAGCGGCAATTTCCGACAACAGCTTGCCGCCTTCAACCCCTGCCTTGAACGACCCGCCGGCCCCTGCTCTCTCGTACTCGGCCTCCATTTGATCGATACGTTCAATATACGACTGTTTCACCGCATCAGCGATGTTCCCAAGCACATCATCACTCTGGAACAGTGACTTCAAGGCATCGAACGTTTCACCCGGGCTGCTGGCCGTCTGCACGATCCCTTTGACGGTGTCATACAACCCCTCCGGCACGCCGGCGATCATACCAGCGGCAAAGCTGCCATCCTGTCCTACGTCGATCGCTAGCCACTTCGCCTCTTTCTGGGCCGTGCAGGCAGTGTTGTCGCAGGATGCCAATTCTGCGGCCTTCTGCGCTTTCTGCTCCTTGCTCAGATAGTTGTTTTCTACAGCATTGCGACCGGCCCCAGCACCGGTGACGGCACCCGCGCTATTGCCCTCTACAAGGCCTCCCGAAAGGCCGGCCGCCAACGTCGACAATGCCGAAATCGTCTGCTTCTGCTCCTCACTCAACGCACTGGTATCACTGGTACCATACAGTTGCTGAGCAATAAGGCGTGCGGATAGCTCGCCGCCAGCAGCCCCGGCCGCACCCGCTGCCGCCGAGTTGCCTTGCGCCTGGGCCACCACGGCCCCAAGCACAGCGTGGGCCATGACATTCAGCGCCGCGTTGTCTCCAGTGGACTTCTTGATCAACTGCGCCAGGTACGGCGCCGAGGCGCCAGCCAGTGCCGAGCCGATATTCCCGCCGGCCAGCCCCTGCAGAGCCGCCGTCACCGCCTGGGTAACGCGCTGGTAATCACCGCTGGTACCGTGCTTGCCCATAATCTTCTGGTAAGCCTCGGTCGCAACCAGCTTATTCTGATAGTCCTCGACAGCTTTCGGGTCAGCGCCTTGCCCAGGCTCGTGAGTACCCTGCTTCGCAAGCTCAGCCTTTGCCTCCTCCTTGGCCTTGCGCAGCCCCTCGGTCCGCACGATGTCCGACACCTGGGTCCCGATCTCACCGATCAGTTGCACCTGCTGCAGGCGCCGTTGCTCTTTCTCCTTGTCAAAGATCGCGAAAAGGCGCGAAAAGGGGACAGATTTATTTTCCCTACTCTAATTTCGACCTATCCTGCCTGATAGCTATATCGCGACGCCCCAGGAACCGAATTTAGAGTAGGGAAAATAAATCTGTCCCCTTTTTCTGCACATCCCTCTCGATCCAAACCATTACTGAACAAAGTGATGGATCACTGGCAAATCCAAGAATAGCCCCTGAGTCGAACTCAACACTCGCAGGCCCTGCTGTCAACGTAAATATTTCATTCTTAGAAACTCCGTGCTCGACAGCCTCTTCAGGCGCCCACCAACTATACCGCTTAACCGATATCAGCTTGCAACCTATAAGCTGTTTCAGCTCATTCAAAAAATCTGCTGGAATTACAGAATAGCCACTCATTTCCCTACCGCCTTTTGCGCCTGCCCAATCAACAAATCAATCGGAAAAGGGGACACCGGAAAAGGGGACCGGAAAAGGGGACAGATTTATTTTTCCTACTCTAATTTCGACCTACCCTGCCTGACAGCTAGATTAGGAAAAATAAATCTGTCCCCTTTCCCCGTAGTTGTCGGTGTCCTGCAGGCTCTGCAGCGTCAGGTCGCGTCCAACGTCGGCGACGACCTTGTCGGCGTTGGCCTGGGCGCCTTTGAGCGTGGTATCCCACCCGCTGAGCAAGCTGGCCTGGTTCCCGGCATCCAGGGTCGTTTCCGTCCAGGTGGTGCCATTGCCCTTCTCGTTGCCCGAGCCTTTGTTGGCATTGGCAAAGATGCTCAGGCCCGCGCCACTCGAACCGACACCGATACTGGCGCCGATGGCACCGCCGCTGCTGCTGTTCTTGCCGTCCAGTTTCTACGTATTGGCCGCGGCTTCCAGCAGGATGTCGCGCTTGGCTTCGAGCGACAGGTCGTTGCCCGCCTTGAGCTGGCTGCCCTGCACACGGATATCGCCGCCCGTGGCATCACAGTGGGAAAAGGGACAGATTTAGTTTCTCTACTCTAATTTTCGGCCTACCCTGCCTGACAGCTAGATCGCTACGCTCCAGGAACCTAAGTTAGAGTAAGGGAAATAAATTTGTCTCCTTTTTACTCTCTTCCCGTCCACTTTTCCCGTCTTTTTTCTGCCACCCAAACAGAAAAATATAATTATAAATTATATTTTCAACAAGTCGCCCGAGGTTGCAAGACTTCTCTCTCCAGACAACTGCATAAGCAAACAATTTAGAAACCCACGCAAGTCATACGAAAGCGAACACACAGACTCCTCATTTGAGTCATAATGAAAAACCTGATCCCCCAACCCACTCTGTACAAAATAATACTGGCTATCAGAAATAAACGAAAAAACAAAAGGGCGATTCAAATATTTCTTACCACCACACTCTCTCAAGTCAGCCAAAAACACCTCTTGAAACAGAAGATGCTCCCTAACACGCCATGCGGGGCGATACAATTGAATAATAGAGTCACCCAACCAACCTCCATCACTGCGCCCCATTACCGACAAAAAATCACTTAACTGCCCCGTCACACTTATATCATATAGTCGCGCAATAGCTGACATTTCAGTCTCGCTATACCCTACACATCCCCTCACATCACCCGACACTCCTGAAAAGACCCGCTCAACGAAACTGCTCAACATACACCTCCTATCAAAAAGCTGCTCCTCTAAATTTCGAGCAACCCACTTTTCTTTGAAACCCCACTTCCACGAGGCGCAACACTTATCTTCAAAAATGCCTTGAGATCATACCCAGTTTCTGCAACCGACTGCCCACAACCATCAAAGCTATACACAGCATCCCCCTCCTTAGTCCTTAAGTAATAGTATTCGCCCGACGGCAAATAGCAAATCACGAATGGCTTTCCCAAAAACTTATGAAGCCCTGCATCTTGCATTTTATCGCAGAACTCAGTTTGAAATAGCACATGCTGACGAACCCCCCACCCAGCATTATAAATTGCTATCGCATCAGACTTAAACAAACCTCCATCTGAAAGCCCCAACACAGAAAGAAAACCCTTTAACTGACCTTCAACATTAATATTATATAGCCTTGAAATTGCAGCCAAGTCTTCATCACTGTATCCCAGGCAATCTTCCTGCCTTACGGATGTCCCCACTAACATATCTTGCAGTAGATCCTTACTCATGGATTCACCCCCGTAGTCCCCTGAAAGAATCGCACATCAAACTTCGGGTTCTTCTCAGCAAATATTGCGCTACTAATCGCACAACCTGAACACATACCCGGCTTTGCAGCCGAAGTATTCTCAACCCCAATAGATACGACTGCTTTTTTTCCAGCATATACATCTTGGAAGTAACTCATCAATTTCTGCTCAGCATGATTGAAGTTTGTACTACCGTTACTCCCATTCACCACACTGGGCAACGCCCGACTATCCGCTGTAATGATTTGATACTGCACTCCTCCAATTTCCACTTTTGTAGGCGAGTTTTGCTTCCAGTTTTTTCCACTAACCGATAGCACATACTGAACATTTCCGTCAACACTGATAGAGCCTGCTGCTACAGATAGGCCTTGAGTATTGCCTTTTTTCACGTAATCACTGAGGGCGTCTCGGAGCAGGGCAGGATTTATAGCCGTATCCGGGATTTTGTTGAGCTCCTTGACTGACAGGTTTTTAGGCAGCCCGTCTACCCGACCACCTTTGCTTGCGCCAGCAACCCCCGCCAATGCAGTAACAACTGCATGAAGCTTCATAACAGTATCGTACTGGCTTGCTACCTCATCAAAGCTTTTATTACTCTCCTTGGCGATCGCTGAAATAGCCGCATCCCGAGTAACCCCACCAGCATCAAGCCCTGAAAGTATACGACTAGCGTTTTCTGCATCTTGGGGATACAGCTCTTTATAGAGCAAGCGATAGCTTACCTCTTCACCGTAGGACTTTAATGCCTCCTGGGCTTTAGCCACCAAAGTCAAGCAGCCAGCAGAGCTCTTATTACCCTGGGTGCATGCATCAAGAACAGCCTGATCACGTTCACTATCCAGTCGTCTAGTGTCCGCCAATTCCCGACTTTCTTCAGCTGTAAGCGAACCAGCCTTCTCCCGCCGCTCCAAAACTTTCTTTCGCTCAGCCTCTGCCGCACTTAGATAGTTATTCTGAACAGCGTTTATGCTTGATTGAATTGCAGTAGCAGCGCCATTTGCGTCCCCCCCAGTTACACCACCAGCTAACCCAGCCGCTAATGCAGAAAGCGCGGTGATGTTCTGCTTCTGGTCTTCACTAAGAGTCGATGTGTCGCGAGTTCCATATAACCGCTCGCTAAGCAGTTGCGCAGTCAGCTCTCCTCCGACTGCCCCTGCAGCCCCGGCAACTACCGAGTTACCCTGAGCCTGTGCCACAACTGCGCCCAGGACGGCATGAGCCATGACTCGAATGCTGTCATTTTCACCGGCAACCTGCTTGATCACACCTGCCAGATAGGGAGCTGAGGCTCCAGCCAAAGCACCGCTGATATTTCCCCCAGCCAAACCTTGCAGCGCTGAGGTTACAGCTTGAGCGACCTTCTGATAGTCGCCACCGGTACCGTACTTGCCCATGACCTTCTGGTAAGCATCGGTAGCGACCAGTTTTTTCTGGTACTCCTCGATTTCCTTTGTGCTGGCCCCATCCTTAGGCTCACTGATACCACGCTCCCTGAGCTCAGCCTTCGCCTCATCCTTGGCCTTGCGCAGCCCCTCGGTCCGCACGATGTCCGACACCTGGGTCCCGATCTCACCGATCAGTTGCACCTGCTGCAGGCGCCGTTGCTCTTTCTCCTTGTCAAAGATCGGGCTGATGCTGTCATTGGCATGCTCGACGTCATGGCTCAGGGTCGCGACGTCTTGCTTCTGCTGGCCAGGATCACGGATCTCCAGGGTGCCCTCGGAAATCGCCGATGACGTGGTACCGCTGGCGCTGCCGCTGTGGTTGTAGGCAATCAGCGTGCCGCTGGGCATGTTGCTGGTGAAGCCCGTCGAGCCGCTGTTGCCACCGCTGACGCTGGCGCTGGCCATCTGGCTCTTGAACTCGGCCTTGTTCTCGATATCGCTCCAACCCAGGGTGCCGGTGCTCAGGCGGTTCTTGTCGGCCTCGGCAGTGCTGGCGATGACGCTGCCGTCCAACTGAGTGTGCTTACCGACATCGACCTGGTAGCCACCCTTGCCGGCGAACAACCCGGTCTGCTCCTGCACGCTCTGGTACTTGGAGTCGAGCTTGTTCTGGCTGACGCTGAGACTACCGCTTGCCCCACCCGCACCGATGATGGTGACGCTTACCCCGCCGCTGACATTGGTCTGCTTGGACTTGTAGTTGTCGGTGTCCTGCAGGCTCTGCAGCGTCAGGTCGCGTCCAACGTCGGCGACGACCTTGTCGGCGTTGACCTGGGCGCCTTTGAGCGTGGTATCCCGCCCGCTGAGCAAGCTGGCCTGGTTCCCGGCATCCAGGGTCGTTTCCGTCCAGGTGGTGCCGTTGCCCTTCTCGTTGCCCGAGCCTTTGTTGGCATTGGCAAAGATGCTCAGGCCCGCGCCACTCGAACCGACACCGATACTGGCGCCGATGGCACCGCCGCTGCTGCTGTTCTTGCCGTCCAGTTTCTGCGTATTGGCCGCGGCTTCCAGCAGGATGTCGCGCTTGGCTTCAAGCGACAGGTCGTTGCCCGCCTTGAGCTGGCTGCCCTGCACACGGATATCGCCGCCCGTGGCATCACTGCCATTACCCTTGGCGACGATGGTCAGGTCGTTGCCGCTGGTCAGGCTGCTGCCCTGGCTGACGGTCTGCTCCTGGGTCTGGCGCGAGCTGGACTTCTGCCCGCCGAGCGAGATGGCGATGCCGACGAACTGGCCGGCGTTCTCCGACGTCATGCCGCCATTTTCCTGCGCGGCCTGCCAGGCCTGCACACCGGTCAGGCCGGCCTTGATGCCTTGCAGGGCCGAGAGTCGGCTGTCCTCCTCCTTGGTGGCCTGCTTGGCTATCTGGTAGGCGGTATCGACAGCACTGCCTACCGTGCCGGACAAGGCCAGGGTCAGGCCGCTGCTCTTGCTCTTGGCGGTCTGCTCGCTGCTGTTGTGGTGCTCGGCCGCGACGATCTCGACGTTCTGCCCGACCAGGGTGATGTCCTTGCCGGCGATCAGCTCGGAGCCCTTCACCCCCAGGTCCTTGCCGGCCTCGATGGACACGTTGCCGAGCACGCTGCCGACGGTGCTGGCCTTGCCGTTCTCGGTCTTGCTGGTGGCGGTGTTCTCCAGGCTGGTCGAGCCGAGGGTGAAGCCGATCCCGCCGCTGCTGAGCAAGCCGGACTTCTTCTTCGAGCTCGAGTGGCTTTGCTCGAAGGTTTGCGTGGCACTCTCGATCTGGATGTTGCCCCCGGCCAGCAGGCTCGTGTCGTTGGTGGACACGATGTTGCTGCCCGATACGCCAATATCCTGCCCGGCGTGGATCGCTACCGTGTCGCCGCTGACCGACGAACCTTCCTGGGTGACGGCATGCGTGCTGTCGATACGGGTCTTCTGGCTGCTGGAGAGTCCGGAGCGGCTGGTCTTGGTCTTGCGGTAGTAGCTGTAGTCGCTGTTCTCCTCGGCGACCAGGTTCACGTCACCACCGGCATAGAGATAAGCCTCATTGCCCGCCGTCACCTTGCTGGCACTCAGGCTCAGGTCGTCCCCGGCCTTGAGCGCCACGTTACCGCCGGCCGCCACAGTGCTGGACACTTGCTGGACGTGATCTTCCTGGCTGGTGACCTTCCTGGTCTTGCTCGCCGAATGCTGCTCATTGGCGGCGGACACCAGGCTCAGGTCGCCGGTCGCGGTCATTGCCACATCGCGCTTGGCCTCGATCGCGCTGGCCACCGCATTGATGTCGCGTCCGGCGCTGACGGTCAGGTCGCGCCCGGCCTGCAGGCTGGAGCCGTTCTGGGTCACGCTGTAGTCGCTGTGGCGCACGCCCTGGTCATTGCTGACCACCTGCTGCACCGAGGTCAGCTTGACGTCGCGCCCGGCCTTGAGGTTGGTGTCGGCGCCACTGGTGAGCACGCCGCCGCTGTTGAGCAGATCACGCCCGGCGTTGATCGCCAGGTTGTTGGCCGCCTCGACCCTGGCCGCGCTGTCGACGAAGTCGCGCTGCTGGGCGTAGCTGCCGTTGCTGCTCTGGTGCGAGGTCGCGCTGCGCTCGTTGGTCACGTCGCGGGTGGCGGTGAGGGTCACGTCACGCCCGGCGATGATGCCGCCGGCCTTGTTCGACAGGTTGTTGCCCGCCAGCAGGTCGAGACGGTCGCCGGCCTCCACCAGGCCGCTGTTGACCAGGTTGTTGCCGGCCTGGGCCGACAGGTTGTGGGTCGCGCGCAGGGTACCGACGTTGTCGAGGTTCTGCCCGGCGATCAGGTTGACGTCGCTGCCGGCAATCAACGCGCCGTTGGGCGCCAGGCGGTCATTGGAGTGGGCCAGGTAGAGCACCGGCACCAACACCTGCTCGCCATTGACCTCGGCGTTTTCCAGCCACACGATGTCGTGGGTCAGGGCCGCCACCTGCTCGGCGGTCAGGCTCACGCCCACCGCCAGGTTGAGCTGCTGCTTGCTCTGGATGGCGTTGTCCATCAGGTACTTGAACAGCTTCTCGTCGGTGTCCTGGCCGTCGATGAAGCGCTGGCCGGTACGGGCGACCACGGCCTGCTGCACCAGTTTCTGCTCGTAGAAACCGTCACCCAGGCGCTTGGCGCTCAGGTCGGGGTCGTAGCCGAGGTTCGCCAGCAGGTAGTCCGAACTCATGAACTGCTTGAGGTCGGTGAGTACCGGGTTGGTTTCGATCAGGTACTTGTGCGGGTTGCTGCGCACGCTGCTGTCGGGCAGGCCCTGCACACGGTCGATGGTGATCGGCGCCGGGCCCTGGGCGTTCAGCGCGGCGGCCTGGGTGATACCGTCGTTCACCTGCGTACGCCCCGGCAGCAGCGGGCCGCTGCCTGCGCCCGGCAAGGCGGTGTCGATGGCGCTGGCATCGCCGACAACGGTGGCCTGGCCACGGCTGGCGGTACTTAGCTCGGTGCTGCGGCCGGCCGCCTGGGTGACGTCACCCAGGTTGATGTCGCGCGCCAGCACCTGCGGCAGCGGCTGCTGGCGCTGCACGGCGCTCAGGCTGGCGCCGCCCAGGGTCCAGCTTTGCGGGCCGCTGTTGGCCGGCGTGCTGCCGGCGTCGGTGCTCAGGCGGAACAAGCCGTGCTGGCCGCTGGGCAGGCTGAAGCCCGGCAGCGCCAGCGGGTTGACCTGCTGCTGGGCCAGGTCTGGCGGCAACTGCTGGTTGAGGTTGATCCGAGTGGAGAACGCGGTGCCCGGCGCCGAGGTGTCGGTACGCGCGCCACTGCCGATGTAGTCGTAGCCCGGGCGCACCACGCTGTTGCTGATGCCGTTGCCGGCGCTGATGCTCACCGCGCCGCCGGCCTGCATCACCCCGGCATAGCTCTGGTCGCCGCCGGCGAGCTTGCGGCTGCTGCCCAGCGATACCAGCTCCGCTTCGGTCATGCCGATGAAGCCGGCCAGGGCGCCTTGCAGGCCGCCCAGGTCGTTGGGGTTGTAGCCGGCGCTCTCGTACCAGTACTTGCTGGTGACCGAGTTGGCGACGCTGTACCAGCCGCCGGCGTTCTTGGTGCGCGCCGAGCGGAAGATACGGGTGGTCTCGGTCTCGCCGGTCTCCACGCCGCTGTTGGTGAGGTTGTTCACCGACGCCACCAGGCTGCCGGCGGCAGCGATGGTGCTGCTGCTGTTGAGCAGGTCGCCGCCGCGGATCGTGAGGTTGGCGCCCGTGGTGATGCTCGACGCGGCGCTGGCCTCGGTGACATCGAACTTGTCGCGCTGGACGATTTCCCAGACGTGGTTGCGCTTGCCACCGCAGTCGCCGGCGTTGTAGCCCTCGATACAGGCGACTTCGCCGATGCGCGCGGTGTACACGCCCTTGTTGTCGGTCTTGAGTACCGCGCGCACGTTCTGCACGGTGCTGGCGGCCAGGCTCATCGAGCCATCGCTCTGCAGCGAGCCGGAGCTGTTGACGATGCTGCTGGCCAGGGTGCCCTGGCCGTCGCGGTCGATGGTCAGGTTGCCCAGGCTGTAGACGTCGGCATAGCTGTTGGTCAGGCTGTCGACACGCAGGCCAATGTCGGCGCCGCTGAACAGCAGGCCATGGTCGTTGACCAGGGCGCCGGTGGTCAGGGTCAGGTTCTGCGCGGCGCCCAGGGTGCCCTGGTTGTTGACGGCACCTGCCGCGACGGTGAGGCCGGCCGCCGAGGTCAGGCGTCCGGCGTTGTTCAACTGGCCGGCCACCGAGACGCTGGTGGCGCCGCCCCCGGCGATGCTGCCAGTGCCGCTCAGGCTGGCCTGCGAGGCGCCCAGGCCCAGGGTGCCGCGACTGCTCAGGCGACCGTTGCCAGTGTAGCTGCCGCCCAGGTTCAGGCTGAGGCTGCCGTCACTGGCGATCAGGCCATCGTTGCTCCAGGTGCCACCAGTGCCCACCAGCGTATCGCTGGCCAGCAACTGGCCGCTGGCGGTCTGGCTGAAGTCGCCGACATTGACCGTCAGGCGCCCGGCCTGGATGACGTTGCTGTTGCGCCAGCTGCCGGCGTTGAGGGTCAGGCCGCCTCGGGTGACGATGCTGCCGCCGGCGCCGGTGACGTTGGCGGTGGCGATATCGAAGGTGCCGTTGCCCACGTGCAGCAGGCTGCCACCGCCGTTGAGGAAGCTGCCGACGCCCAGGCTGAGGTCGGTGTTGGCGGTTTCCAGGGTGCCGTTGCGGTTGTCGAACTGCCCGCCGATCTGCAGGCGGGTCGCGCCAATGGTGCCCAGGGCGCGCAGCTGGCCGGTCTGGTTGTCGAGGCTGGCCGCCTTGATCGCCAGGGTGCTGTCGCTTTCGATAATGCCCAGGCGGTTGTTCAGCGCGCCACTGAGGTCAAGGTCGATGCGCTGGCCGGCGATCTGGCCATCGTTGTCGCCGCTGTTGTCGAAGTTGCCGCCGCTGACCTTGACCAGGCCCTTGGCGTACAGGCCGCCGTTGCGGTTGTCGAAATCGGCGGTGGTGACCTGGGCGTCGCCGGCCTGCGCGGCGATCCGCCCGCCGTAGTTGTCGATGCCGCCAAGCGCCTTGAGGGTCAGGAACTGGCCCTGGGTGGTGCCGCCCTGGCGGTTGTTGTTGAGGTCATAACCGTTGCGCAGCACGCCGCGCAGGTCGGCGTTCACGCCGCCCTTGAGGCTGGCGAGCACGCCGCCGCGGTTGTCCACGTTGGCGGCGCTGACATCGAGGTTGCCGTTGTCGGCAAGGATGCGTCCGCTCTGGTTGTCGATGTCGCCGGTCACCAGCTTGAGGGCGCCCTGGCCCTGCAGGGTGCCCTTGCCGTTTTCCAGGCTGGCGGCGCGCACATCGAGGTTGCCGTTCTGGCTGTAGATCAGGCCGTCGGCGCTGTTCTGCAGCACGCCGTCCACGGCCAGGGTCAATGGCTGGCCGGCCGCGACGGTGCCGCGGTTGCGGTTGTCCAGGCTGCCGGCGAGCAGGCTCAGCAGGCCCTGGCTGACGATCTGCCCACCCTGGTTGCCGACCTGGGTGGCGCGCTCGATGCGCAAGGGGCCCGCACTGGCCAGCTTGCCTTGGGTGTTGGTCAAGGCGCCGAGCAGGTCAAGGGTGACCGCGCCATTGCCGACCAGGGTGCCGCCGCTGTTGTCCAGGCTGGTGGCGTTGAGCGTCACGGCCTGCTGGGCGTTGATGCCACCGGCCACGTTGCCCAGGGTCATGGCGTTGAGGGCCAGGGCCGCGCCGCTGTCGATCAGGCCGCCTTGGCCATTGTTGAGCAGGCCGGTGATATCCAGGCGCTGGCCAGCGGCGCTGGAAAGAATGCCCTTGCCGCTGTTGTCCAGGTTCGCTGCCTTTACGGTCAGCGCCTGCTGGCTGACCAGGGCGCCGCCGCCACTGTTCAGCACATCGCCGCTCACCGTCGCCTGCAGCGCGCCGCTGCGACTGGACAGGGTACCCTGGTTGCGGTTGTCGAGGCTGTCGAGGGTAACCTCCACCCCCTGCCAGCCCGAGACCAGGCCAGCCTGGTTGAGCAGGCGCTGGGCATCGAGCGTCAGTTGGCCGCTGCTGATCAGCTTGCCGCCGCCGTTGTCCAGGGTGCGCGCCTTGAACGCCAGGGCCTGCTGGGTGGACAGCTCGCCGCCCTGGTTGCTCAGGTCGCGCAAATGCGCGACGGTCAACGCGCCGTCGGTCTTGATCAGGCCGCCGTCGTTGTTCAGGTCGCCCGTGGCGCTACCCAGGTCGAGGGCGATGGCGCCGCCGAGCAGCGAGCCCGCGCGGTTGTCGATGCCACGGCCGCTGACTTGCAGCTTGCCGGCCGCATTGATCAGCCCTTGCTGGCTGTTGTCGATATTGTCGGCCAGTTGCAGGTCAAGGTCGCCGCGACTGGTCAGGATGCCGCCACGGTTGTCCAGGCTGGCGGCACGGGTGTCGAGGGACGCCGCGGCGACCAGGCCCTTGATGTTGCTCAGGGCCTGGTCGATGCGCAGGACCAGGCCCTGGTTGCTCAGCAGCTTGCCGTTGTCGTTGTCCAGGCTGCGCGCGGCCAGGGTGAAAGCCTGGGCCGAGGAGATCTCGCCCCCCTGGTTGTTCACCCGCTCGAGATTTTTGAGCACCAGCACAGGCGCGTTGATCAGGCCCTGGCGGTTGTCCAGCAGGCCATGCTCGACGTCCAGGGTCAGCGCGCTGTTGCTGAACAGCTGGCCACCCTGCTGGTCCAGGCCGCTGACGCGAACATCCACCGCGCCGTTGCTGCCGATGCGGCCCGCGTCGCGGTTGGTCAGCTGACCGCTGACCAGGTTCAGGCTGGCGTCGCTGTCGATCCGGCCCTTGCGGCTGTTGTCCAGGCTGGCGCTGGTGAGGCTGGCCGGCCCCTTGGCGCTGATGATGCCCTGGTCGCTGTTGTCGAGGTGGGCACCGCTGAGCAGCAGTGCGCCGTCGGTGAGCAGTTCACCGCCCTGGTTGAGGATGTCGCCCGCGTGTTCGAGGGTCAGCGCGCCGCCGCTGGAGAGGCTGCCGGCACGGTTGTCGAGGGTGTCGCTGGCCAGGCCCAGGGTGCCTTCGGCATCGATCTGGCCCGCGCGGTTGTCGAGTTTGCCGCGCAGGTTGGCAGTGAGCGCCTGTCGGGATTGCAGCAGGCCGCCCGCGTTGTCCAGGCTGTCGCCGGTCAGGGTCAGCCCGGTCTTGCCCGAGAGCAGGCCCTTGCTGCGGTTGATCACTTCGGCCACGGTCAGTTGCAACCGGCCCTCGGCCAGGAGCTTGCCGCCATCGCTGTTGTCCAGGCGTGCGCCGCCCAGGGTCACGCCGGCCTTGCCCGACAGCTCGCCGCCACGGTTGTCCACCTTGGCCACTTGCACGTCCAGTCCCTGGGTCGCCGCCACCTGGCCACCCTGGCGGTTGTCGAGCACCTCACCGCTGAGGCTCAGCTCGTCACCGGCCAGCAGTTGGCCGGCCTGGTTGTCGAGGTTGCCGACCTTGGCCAGCAGCGCGGCCTTGGCGGATACCAGCCCTTGCTGGTTGGCCAGGCTTGCCGCCTGCAGGTCCAGGCGTTGGTCGGCGATCAGCGTGCCGCCCAGGTTGCGCAGCTCAGTGTCGACCACGACTTGCTGGGTGCCGCGGCTGCTGATCATCCCCTGGCTGTTGTCCAGGCTGTGGCTGTGCAGGTCCAGGCCATTGGCCGAGACCAGGCCATTGAGGTTGTTCAGCGCCTGCTCGATGCGCAGGGTCAGGCCCTGCTGGCCGATCAGCTTGCCGTTGCTGTTGTCCAGGCTGCGGGCCGCCAGGCTGAAGGCCTGGGCGCTGGAGATCTCGCCGTGCTGGTTGTCGACGTCGGCGAGGTTCTTCAGCACCAGTAACGGAGCGTTGATCAACCCCTTGTGGTTGCTCAGGCGCCCCTGGTTCAGGTCCAGGGTCAGGGCGCTTTTGCTGAACAGCTCCCCCCCCTCCTGGGCCAGGCCGCTGACGCTGGCCACCAGGGCCTTTTCGCTGGCGATGCGGCTGCCCTGGCCGTTGTTGAGCTGACCGGTGGTGAGGTCGAGGCGGTCGCCACTGACCAGGCGCGCACCCGCGCCGTTGTCGAAGCTGCCGGTAGCGACCTTGACCGCGCCCTGGCCGCTGAGCAGGCCGGCGTCGCTGTTGTCCAGGCTCTGGCTGGTCAGGGTCAGGCCGGCGTCGCCGATGATCGAACCCTTGCGGTTGAGCAGCGCGCCCTGGCTGGTCAGAACCAGGTCGTCGGCGCTCGACAGCTTGCCGGTGCTGTTGTCCAGGCGGCCGACCGTGGCGCTCAGGCGGCCATCGGCGCTGATCACGCCGAGCAGGTTGTCCAGGCCGGCATCGAGGCGGATGTCCAGCGCCTGGCGCGCGACCAGGCGACCCTGGCCGTTGTCCAGGCGCTGGCCGACGACGTTCACCGCGCCCTTGCCCGACAGCAGGCCCTGGTTGCGGTTGAGCACCTCGGCCACCTGCAGGTCCAGGTCGCTGCCGGCAAGCAGCTTGCCGTTGTCGCTGTTGTCGAGCTTGGCGCCCTTGACCGTCAGGCCGGTCTTGCTGGACAGCTCGCCGCCCCGGTTGTCGACCTCGGCCACCTCGAGCTTCAACGCCTGCTTGGCACCGATCTGGCCACCATTGCGGTTGTCCAGGCTGGCACCGGTCAGGGTCAGGTCGCCGTCGGCGACCAGCGCCCCCTTGTGGTTGGTCAGCTGGGTGATCTGGGCCACCAGCGCGCGTTGGCTGGAGATACGCCCACCGCTGTTGTCCAGGCTGGCGCTTTCCAGGCGCACAGGGCCGACGGCATTGAGCAGGCCGTCGCGGTTGTCCAGGTGGCTGCCGGTGTAGGTCAGCGCCGCCAGGCTGTTGAGCAACCCTTGCTGGCGGTTGTCCAGCTGGTCGACGGCGAGCACGGCCTGTTGGTCGGCGCGCAGCTTGCCGCCACGGTTGTCCAGCTTGGCCGCGCGCAGGTCGACACCGCCCTTGGCGATGATTGCGCCTTGCTGGTTATCCAGCAGGCCCTGGATGCGGGCCTTCAGGTCGGCATCGCCGACCAGGTTGCCGGCCTCGCGGTTATCCAGGCTGGCCGCCTCGAGGTCGATCGTTCCGGCCGAGCCGAGCAGGCCGTCACGGTTGTCCAGGGCGGCGCCCAGGGCGACCTTCAACCCGCCGTCACCGGTGACCTGGCCCTTGCGGTTGTCCAGGCTCTGGCCCTTGAGGGTGGTGGTGCCGGCGCTGGAGATCTCGCCGTCCTGGTTGTCGCTGGCCCCGGCCAGCGTCAGGCCGAGGTCGCCACGGCTGGTGACGGTGCCTTCACGGTTGTCGAGGCTGGCTGCGCTCAGCGTGACGCCGTTGGCCGAGACCAGGCCACCGACGTTGTTCAGGGTCTGCTGCAACTGCACGGTCAAGCCCTGGTTGCCCAGCAGCTTGCCGAGGCTGTTGTCCAGGTTGCGCGCCACCAGGGCGAAGGCCTGGGCGCTGGAGATCTCGCCGTTGTGGTTGTCGACGCTGTCGAGGTTGTTCAGGGTCAGGCGTGGGGCGTTGATCAGGCCGTCCTGGTTGTTCAGGTGGCCCTTGTTGAGGTCCAGGGTCAGTTCGCCGAGGCTGGTCAGGCGGCCGCCATCCTGCTGGTCGAGCCCGCGCACATTGGCGGTCAGCGCCTGGTTGCTGGCGATGCGGCCGGCGCCACTGTTGTTCACCTGGCCGGCCTTGAGGTCGAGGGTCTGCACGCTGGTGAGCTGGCCGGCGCGGTTGTCCACGCCAGCGCTGGCGTTGATGTCCAGGTGCTGGCCGGCGTTGAGGGTGCCGGCCTGGTTGTCCAGGGTAGCGACCTGCGCACTCAGCCGGCCTTGGCTGGCCAGCTCGCCGGTATGGTTGTCGAGGTGCCCGGCGTGGGCTTCGATGGCCTGGTCGGCCTTGATCAAGCCGCCCTGGCCGTTCAACAGGCGGCCCGCTTGCAGGTTGGCCTGGCCGGCGCTGAGCAGGCGGCCCTTGTCGTGGTTGTCCAGGGTGTCGGCGCTGGCGCTCAGCTGGCGTTGGGCGCTCAGGGTACCGCCCTGGTTGCTCAGGGTCTGCGCGGCGCTGGCGCTCAGGTCGCGGCTGGCCACCACGCTCTGGCCGCGGTTATCGATATGCTGCGCGTTCAGGCGTACATCGCCGCTGGCGTTGCGGCTGTTGTCGGGGTTGACCCCGGCCTCGATGATGCCGTGGTTGGTCAGGCGGCCACCGCTGTCGAGGTCGATGCGCTGACCGGCAGCCAGGTTGTTGCGGTTGTTCAGGTCACCCTGGGTCTTGACCTTGAGCTCGGTGCCGGCGTACACCGCGCCCTGGGCATCTAGCTGGCCGGCGTTGATCGCCACCGCGCCCTTGTCGGCGGTCGCCTCGACCATGCGCAACTGGCCGTTGGCGTCGAGCTGGATATCCCCGCCGCTGGCAATCAGCTTGCCGTCGAGCTTCACCCCGACCCCCGCTTCGGTGCCCACCAGGGTGATGGCGCCGGCATACATGCCGCCCAGCGCCGAGGAGTCGATGGCCAGCTGCGGCGCGGTCGCCGGATTGGCCGCCCGCGCGGTGGCCTTGAGCGTCTGCGCGTCGACATCGTTGGCACCGGCGACCACCGCCAGCTGGCGAGCCTGGATCTGCGCGTTGATCTTGGCGCTGCGGGTGATGATCTCGAACTGGTCGATGTTGCTGGCGTTGAGGCCCGCGCCTTCGATGGCGACACTGCCCTGCTCCACCTGGTAGCGCTGCAGTTGGCCGTTCTCGATCACCGGCTTGCCGGTGGTCAGGGTCGCTCGCGGGGTGTTGATGAAACCGCAACCATTGCAGGTGACACCGTAGGGGTTGGCGACGATGACATGCGCCGCCTGCCCCGCCACTTCGGTATAGCCCTTGAGCTGGCTGGGGTTGGCGCCGTTGACCTCGTTGAGGATCACGCTGGCCGAGCGCCCGGCCAGGTTGCTGTTGCCCAGGATGATCCCGCCCAGCTGGGTGGACTGGGTGCGGTTGGTGGCGTTGTTGAGGATCACCCCCTGCTGGCCGACGTTGTAGTCGCTGAAGGTGTTGTGCGAGAGGCCCGAGCCGCTGGGCGCGGCGATATTGACGATAGGCACGCCGTTACCGGCCTGGCCGAGGCTGGTGCCGCTGCCGTTGACCACGATGCCGTCGGCCATGGCCACCAGCGGCTGCCAGAACATCATGTTGGCCAGCACGAACGCCAAGCCGCGCTTGGACAGGCCCCAGAAAGTGTCTCGGGATTGCAAGGCAGCCGAAGGCTGGCGCACCAGGAAGGCGAACTGACGAACGTCCATGTCGGGCATCTCTATCGGAAAACGGTGTTAAAGGAAGAAGTCCAGGCGAAAGTAGACCGGCGCCTCGCGCTCGAGCAGCCCGTCCGGGCGCTCAAGGGAATGGGCGAAGGTCACGCTGGCGGACAGGTTGCGGCCACGGGCGAACAGTTCGAGCGAGTCGCTGGAAACCCGGCCGTGCTGCCCGCCGCTGTAACGGTCGTGGCTGATCGCGCCGACGTCGTAGCCCAGGCCCAGGCCGTATTCGGCCAGCACCGGTCGCAACCAGTCCCAGCCCACCGGGCGGCTCCAGCGCAGGTCGTTGCGCCAGTAGTAGCCGCTGTCGCCGTTCAGGCTCTGGTCCTTGTAGCCACGCACCGAGGACTGGCTGCCCAGGCTCATGCGCTGGGGGCTGAACAGGCGGTCCTCGCTGCGCTGGCCGGTGACCAGGCTGCTGAATACCAGCGACTCGCCCAGCACCTTGAACGGCTGCAGGTAGCTGGCGGTGGCGGTGTACTTGCGATATCGAGCACTGGGCAAGCGGTTGCCGTTGTCATCGCGCTCACGCTCACGCTGGGCGTCGAAAGCGCCGATGCCCTCTTGCAGGCCCAGGTCGATGTTGAGAAAGGCGCCACCGATGCGCCGGCCATGGTTGATGCCGACCTGGGCTTCGCTGAGGCGATGGCTGCTGTTGGCCAGGCGGCTGTCTTCGATGTAGTTGTTGGTGCGCAGGTAGCTCAGGCCGCTGTTGAGCGAGGTCTTGCTCAGCGAGTCGCGGTGGATGACCCGTTCGAGGCGCAACTGGTGGTTCTGGCTGTCGCCGGTCTGCTTGAAGTTGAAGCCCGCCGCCTCGCCCAGGGCACGGTACTCGCTCTGGCTGTAGCTGTAGCTGAGGTTCCACCAGCCGAACGGCAGGTTGTAATAGAGCGCGGCGTTGCGCGAGGTCTTCTGGTGGTCGCTGATGGCGTCGTGGCCGCCGCGCAGCACCAACTGGTCGGCCAGGCCCAGCGGGCTGTCCCATTCGAAACTGCTGCCCCACTGCTGCTCGCCGGTGCTCTTCTGCCCTTCGTTGCTGCGCGAAAGGCCCACACGCCACGGTTTCTGCGGGGTGTTGGCAACCTGGACCTCGCTGCCGCCGACGGCCTTGCCGGGGGTCAGTTGCATGCGGGCCTGGTTGGACGGCAGGCGATTGAGCTGGTCGACCATCTGCTCGATCTCGCGCAGGTTGAGCAAGTCGCCGGCCCGGCCGGGGAACGCCATGTCCAGTTCGCGGGCGCTGAGTGTGCTGCCCTCGCCGGCCTTGAGCCCTTCGAGGCGGCCCTCGACCACCAGCACCTGCAGATGGCCGGACGACAGGTCCTGCTGGGGCAGGTAGGCGCGACTGGTGACCAGGCCCTTGGCGATATAGCGGTCGGTGATGACCTTGAGCAGTTCATTGAGCTGGGCCACCCCCAGGCACTGGCCGACATAGGGCGCGAGCAGGCTGGCCTGCTCGGCGCTCGACAAGGCGTCGGCGCCTTTGAGCTCGATGGTCTGGATCGGGAAGCAGCGGCTCTCGTTCGGCGCCTTGGGCGCTACCGGCGCGGCCCGCTCGCCAGGCAGGTCCTTGAGTTCTTCAAGGCGCCGTTGCTGTTCTTCCAGCAGGCGATTCTGCCGGTCGCGGATCAGGTCCTGGTCACCCGGCAGGATCGGCGAGGCGGCCATGGCCGGATTCACGGCGGCGACCAGGCAAAGCCCGGCCAGGGCGGCGCGCAGGCGTGCGCCGGGGGCGGAAAAGTACATGTTCGGTCCTTCGAAACCACAAGTTGCAAGGGGCAAAATGCGCGATACTAAATAGCCACTATTACGGCGTCAATTAAACACGGACCAGCGTACATGAAACTTGAGAAGGCCCCGCTGCACGTCCAGATCGCCCGCCGATCAAAGCGCAATTTCCTACGGCCCACCCCATGAACAACGACAATCGATTGCCATTTTGTACACAACCCATGGGCTAAAGGGTTATATTCCGCCGGCCGAAACAGAAAAGATGGCGCATAGCCAGCATCGTGTCGAAGCGGCTGCGCGCACCTTCACCCTCATGGATTGGGCGTTACGATGAAAATAAAAAACAAGCTGGTGCTGGCCTTCGTCCTGGTGGCCTTCATTCCGGTGGCGCTGGTCGGCGGCATCTCGGTGCTGAATATTCGCAACGAGGCGGTGGAACAGTTCATCGACGGCAGCACCCGGGAGATCCGCCAGATCGACGGCAACATGCGCCAGTTTTTCGATGGCACCCTGCAGAACGTCGACCAGATGGCCAAGGACCCGCTGTACAGCGCCGTCACCTCGCTCAAGGACTACACCGGTGCCGATGCCGCCAGCCAGCCCATGCCCGCCCAGGCGCAGCAGGTGATTGACGCCTTCGCCCGCTATGGCACCACCCACCCGGCGGCGGCGATCCTGTCCATCGGCCTGGAGGACGGCAGCTACGCCAAGTGGCCGGATGACCCGCAACTGGCCAAGTACGACCCGCGCAGCCGCCCCTGGTACAAGGATGCGATGGCCAGCCCGGACAAGACCGTGCGTACTGCCGCCTACTACTACGACAAGGACGACGTGGCCCTGGTGGGCACCGCCCGCGCGCTGCTCGACGCCAGCGGCAAGGCCAGGGGGGTGTTGGTGGTCAGCGTGTCGCTGAAGAACCTCACCGAGCTGGTCAAGAGCATCAAGCTCGGCGACAGCGGCTACGTGATGCTGATCGAGAACGGCACCGTGCTGGTCGACCCGCGTGACGCCAGCCACGGCTTCAAGCAGCTCAAGGACCTCGGCGCGCCCTACGCGCAACTGGCAGCCACCGCCCAGGGCGCCACCGAGGTGCAGATCGACGGCAAGCGCTACATGGCCAATGTCTGGACCTCGCCTGGCCTGGGCTGGCGCTTCGTCGGCCTGATCGAATACGACGAGGTGATGGCCGCCGCCACCCGCATGAGCTATGTCACCGCGCTGATCGTGGTGGTGCTGGCGCTGCTCTTCGCCCTGGTGGCCGCGGCGTTCTCGCGGGTCATCGTCAAGCCCATCGGCCAGGTCAGCGTCGGCTTGCAGTCGATCGCCGAGGGCGAAGGCGACCTGCGCCGCGACCTGCAGGTACAAGGCAAGGACGAAACCGCCGAGCTGGCCGGCTGGTTCAACAAGTTCCTCGCCGCCATCCGCCAGCTGATCCAGCACATCGGCGCGGCCTCGACCAACCTGCACGAGGCCTCGCGCAGCAACAGCGAGATGGCCGGCAACATGAACGAGGCCGCCGGGCGCCAGCGCGAGGCGGTGGAGCTGGTGTCCACCGCGTTCAACGAGATGGTCGCCACCGCCAACGAAGTGGCGCGCTCGTGCAGCAGCGCCGCCGACGCCGCCGAGCACGGTCACCGTCGAGTGGCCGAAGGCAAGCAGCAGATCGAGGCGACCACCGACAACGTCAATCGCCTGGGCCGGCGCCTGAGCGAGTCGTCCCAGGCCATGGTCGAGCTGGAAGAAGGCAGCCGCAGCATCAACCAGATCCTCGGCACCATCCGTGCCATCGCCGAGCAGACCAACCTGCTGGCGCTCAACGCCGCCATCGAGGCGGCCCGGGCCGGCGACCAGGGCCGTGGTTTTGCCGTGGTGGCCGATGAAGTGCGGGCGCTGGCCAAGCGCACCGCCGACTCCACCGGCGAGATCGACCAGTTGCTCAACACCCTCGGCGGCAAGACCCAGGAGGTCTCGCAGAAGATGGAAAGCTGCCTGGACCTGTCGCGCGCCAGCGTGTCGTCGATCGAAAGCGCGCGGGACAGCTTCGAGGGCATCCAGCTCTCGGTGAACGAGATCCGCGACCAGAACCTGCAGATTTCCGCCGCCGCCGAGGAGCAGCACAGCGTGGCCGAGGAGATCAACCGGCATATCCAGCAAATCTACGACGAGGCGCGGCTGGTGGAGGGGTTGGCCAGTTCCGCCCAGGCCGACTCCGGCAGGCTGGCGCAGTTGTCGGATGAGTTGAATGGGCTGGTGGGGCGGTTCAAGTCCTGACGTTTGGCTTGCGCCTTACGCGGTCCTTGTAGGAACGGCCTTGTGTCGCGATGGGGCGCGCAGCGGCCCCAGGATTTCAGCGTTGATGCAAGGATTGCCGGGGCCGCTTTGCGGCCCTTTCGCGACACAAGGCCGCTCCTACAGGGATTGCGCATGGCTCGGCTACAGTGAAGGCAACGCCATCCTCGAGACCAACATGCCCAACCATCACCCCATCCCCCGAAGCGTCTGGGCCCTGGGCTGGGTCTCGCTGCTCATGGATATCTCCTCGGAGATGATCCACGCCCTGCTCCCGCTGTACCTG
This sequence comes from Pseudomonas muyukensis, assembly GCF_019139535.1. Taxonomy (NCBI): domain Bacteria; kingdom Pseudomonadati; phylum Pseudomonadota; class Gammaproteobacteria; order Pseudomonadales; family Pseudomonadaceae; genus Pseudomonas; species Pseudomonas muyukensis. Next base: position 4,257,908 of record NZ_CP077073.1, read on the forward strand.
GTCACCGTGCTCGGCACCTCGGTGCTCGCGGTGGGCCTGATCGAAGGCATCGCCGAGGCGACGGCAGCAATCACCAAGGTGTTCTCCGGCGCCTTCAGCGACCGCCTGGGCAAGCGCAAGCTGCTGACGGTGATCGGCTACGGCCTGGCCGCCGTGACCAAGCCGGTGTTCCCGCTTGCCCCCGGGCTGGAATGGCTGACCGCGGCGCGCTTCGTCGACCGTGTTGGCAAGGGCATCCGCGGCGCGCCACGGGATGCGCTGATCGCCGACATCACCCCGGCCGCGCTGCGTGGCGCGGCGTTCGGCCTGCGCCAGGCATTGGATACGGTGGGCGCGTTCATCGGCCCGCTACTGGCAATCCTGTTGATGTGGCTGACCGCCAGCCATTTCCAGGCAGTGTTCTGGGTGGCCGTGATCCCGGCGTGCCTGGCCGTCTACGTGCTGGTGGCGTTCGTCCGCGAGCCCGACAGCGTCAGCGCAAGCCCGGCGCGGGCGCCGCTGGCGCTGGGTGAACTGACGCACCTGGGCGCAGGCTATTGGCGGCTGGTGGTCCTCGCCACGCTGTTCACCCTGGCGCGCTTCAGCGAGGCTTTCTTGCTGCTGCGCGGCCAGGCCCTGGGCTTGCCGGCCTTGTGGGCGCCTGGGGTGCTGGTGGTGATGTCATTGGCGTTTTCGCTGTCGGCCTACCCCGCCGGGGCGCTGTCGGACCGGGTCGGGCGGCGCGGTGTGTTGATGGCCGGGCTGGGCCTGCTGGTGATGGCCGACCTGGCCCTGGCATGGCTGCCGGGCTGGCCAGGCCTGGCGCTGGGGGTGGGCCTGTGGGGGCTGCACATGGGCTTTACCCAGGGCATCTTCGCCGCACTGATCGCCGACCATGCCCCGGCGCACCTGCGCGGCACGGCGTTCGGGGTGTTCAACCTGCTGACCGGGATCGCGCTGCTGCTGGCCAGCGTGCTGGCCGGCGGGTTGTGGGACTGGCTGGGCTACCAGGCCACCTTCATGGTGGGAAGCCTGTTCGCCTTGGTCACGTTGGCAGGGCTATGGTTGCCCCCCGCTCGGCCCCCCTGCGAGTCGTAAGAGACCGCGGTGCCTGGCACCGGCGACGCCGGTGTTCGCCAGCAAGGCTGGCTCCTACAGCATTTAAAGCTTGCTGGCGAACCAAGCGCCGCGGAGGATCAAGCTGGCGCTTGAACCCCTTGTTGTTGCAACAGCGCCCAGCCCCCCTGCCCGTCCACTTCCAGCCGATGGGAATGAAACCCCGCCAGCGTACTGCGGTGTCCGACGCTGACCAGCAGGCTGCCCGGCATTTCGCGGCGCAACAGCCCATACAGCGCATGCTCCAGTCCTTCGTCCATGGCCGAGGTGGATTCGTCGAGGAACACCACCTGCGGCCGGTTGAACAGCACCCGGGCAAAGGCCAAGCGCTGTTGCTCGCCGATCGACAGGATGCGCGCCCAGTCGCGCTGCTCGCCGAGGCGCTCGACCAGGTGCGCCAGGTTGACCTGCGCCAACGCTTGCTGCATGCGCGCATCGTCCGCCGGCAGGCCAGCAGCCGGGTAGGCGATGGCAGTGCGCAGGTCGCCCAAGGGCAGGTACGGGCGCTGGGCGAGGAACAAAGCCTGCTGTCCCAAGGGTCGGCGCACTTCACCTTCGGCATAGGGCCAGAGCCCGGCCAGGGCGCGCAGCAAGGTGGTCTTGCCGCTGCCCGAGGGGCCCTTGATCAGCAACGCCTGGCCGGCCTGCAGGTTCAGGTGCAGGTCCGCGATCAGCGCGTGCCCGTCCGGCCGCAGCACCTGCAGCCCCAGGATATCCAGGGCGTGGGCCTGCTCGACGGTACTCACCCGCGGCAAGCCGCCGGCCTGCTGATTGGCATCGAGGAAGCCGGTCAGACGGTCGAGGGTGGCGCGGTACTGGGCGAAGGTGTCGTACGACTCACGGAAGAACGACAGCGAATCCTGCACCTGGCCAAACGCCTGGGCGGTCTGCATCACATCGCCCAGCTTGATCGCGCCGCTGAAGAAGCGCGGCGCCTGGAGGATGAACGGGAACACCACCGCCACCTGGCTGACCCCCAGGTTGAAGCCGCTGAACTTGAGGTTGCGGAACACCAGCGCCCAGGCATTGCCGATCAAGGTGAAGAAACGGCCCAGCAAGGTGCCCCGCTCCACCTGCGCGCCCTGGTAGAAGGCGATGTTCTCGGCATTTTCGCGCAGGCGCATCAACGCGTAGCGGAAGTTGGCGGTGAACTTCTCGTTGAGGAAATTCAGGCGAATCAATGGCTGGCCGAGGCGGAAGGCGATCCAGGTGGCGATCAGCACATAGACGTACACGGCGAACACCATCGCCCGGGGGACTTCGACGCCGGCCACCGCCAGCGGCGCCGACAGCCCCCAGAGAATGCCGGTGAAGGCCACCAGCGACACCAGCGCGCTCACCGCCCCCAGCGCCAGCGACACCGAGCCGGTGACGAAGGCATTCACATCCAGCTCGATACGCTGGTCGGGGTTGTCCACCGGTTCGGCGAGAAACTGCCCACGGTAGTAGGCATCGCCGTGCATCCAGTCGGCGGTCAGGCGCTCGGTGAGCCACACTCGCCAGCGGATGTTGAACGCCTGGGTAACATAGAAGGTGAACAACGAACGCAGGACATGGATGCTCGCCAGCACCGCGAACACCCCGAGCAGGTACCAGAACGCGGCCTGGTCCAGGGCCTGCAGGGCGCTGTAGAAGCCGTTGTACCAGAATGAGAACAGCACGTTCAGGCGCACCGAGAACAGCGTCAGCACCAGCAGCAAGGCGAAGGCCAGCAACGGGCGCCAACTGCGCCGCCAGCTGAAATAGGGCCCGGCCAACTGCCAGAACTGGGCGCCCCAGCGGGTATGGCGCACCGCCAGCAGCGCGCAGACAGTGAAGCAGACGAGGGTGATCGATGAGGCGATTGCCAGCCAGCGCAGGCTCTCTTGCAAGGCCTGGTGCCAGTTCATGTCCATGGTGGGTTTTCCGTGACGGTGTTTTTGCGAGCGTAGCACCGGCCCTGGGGCAACCTGGCAAAGATGACGGACTTTTCATCTTGCCTCGCCAGGCAGGGCCTGGGCGTCGATAATCGCCGGATCACCGTTATCCGGGATCGCGCCAAGCACAGCCGTTGCGCCACGGCCAGGACCATGCCGCCCTGGTCGCGCTGGACAGCCTCGCGCGCCTGCCAGTGTTCGCCGGCAAGCCGGCGCCTACACGCTATCCCGCCCCAGCCCTGTAGGAGCCAGCCTTGCTGGCGAACCCGCCAACGCGGTAGCAGCCGGTAGCCGGTGAACGGCTACAACGCCTCCCGCACCTTCGGATCAAGCCCCTCCCCGGCATGGGCCTCGACCCACGCGGCCAACTGCCGGCGCATCGCCGGCGTCCAGAAGCTCTGCAGATGCTGCCTTACCCCCTGCACCGCCTTGGCATGATCCGGCTCGCTGTCGAAGTAGTGGGCAATCTGGTTGGCCATCTTGACCAGGTTGTCACTGCTCATCGACGCACCTCCACCTTGTCCGCCTGGCGCCGCTCCTTGAGCAAGCGCCGCTGTTCATCGCTGAAATGCTGGTAGCGCTGCTGCCACTCCGAGGGCTGGAACACCTTCACCACCTCCACCGCGGTGACCTTGTATTCCGGGCAGTTGGTGGCCCAGTCGGAGTTGTCGGTGGTGATCACGTTGGCCCCCGACTCGGGGAAATGGAAAGTGGTGTACACCACCCCCGGTGCCACCCGGGCGCTGACCTTGGCGCGCAGCACGCTCTGCCCGGCGCGGCTGCCCACACCGACCCAGTCGCCATCGGCGATGCCGCGGCTCTCGGCATCGCTGGGGTGGAGCTCCAGGCGATCCTCGTCGTGCCAGGCGACGTTGCCGGTGCGCCGGGTCTGGGCGCCGACGTTGTACTGGCTGAGAATGCGCCCGGTGGTCAGCAGCAGCGGGAAGCGGCTGTTGACCTTCTCGTCGGTGGGCACGTAGCCGGTGAGCATGAAGCGCCCCTTGCCGCGCACGAACTGGTCGATGTGCATGGTCGGCGTGCCGTCGGGCGCGGTGTCGTTGCAGGGCCATTGCAGGCTGCCGTGGCGCTCCAACTCGGCATAGCTGACCCGGTGGAAGGTTGGCGTCAGGCGGGCGATCTCGTCCATGATCTCGGACGGGTGCCGGTACGCCATGGGGTAGCCCAACGCCTGGGCCAGGGCCACGGTAGCCTCCCAGTCGGCCTTGCCGGCCAGCGGCTGCATCACCTTGCGCACCCGCGAGATGCGCCGCTCGGCGTTGGTGAAGGTGCCGTCCTTTTCCAGGAACGAGCTGCCGGGCAGGAACACATGGGCGAACTTGGCCGTCTCGTTGAGGAAGATGTCCTGCACCACCACGCACTCCATCGCCAGCAACGCGGCGGTGACGTGCTGGGTGTTGGGGTCGCTCTGGGCGATGTCCTCGCCCTGGCAGTACAGCGCCTTGAAGCTGCCGTCCAGCGCGGCCTCGAACATGTTGGGAATGCGCAGCCCCGGATCGGGTTGCAAGGTCACGCCCCAGGCCTGCTCGAACTCGGCGCGCACGCTTTCGTTGGAGATATGCCGGTAGCCTGGTAACTCATGGGGGAACGAGCCCATGTCGCACGAACCCTGCACGTTGTTCTGCCCGCGCAGCGGGTTGACCCCCACCCCCTCGCGGCCGATGTTGCCGGTGGCCATGGCTAGGTTGGCAATGCCCATCACCGCGGTGCTGCCCTGGCTGTGCTCGGTCACGCCCAGGCCATAGTAGATCGCCGCGTTGCCGCCGGTGGCATACAGCCGTGCGGCGGCGCGGATCTGCTCGGCGGGCACGCCACACAGCGGGCCAAGCACCTCGGGGGCGTTGTCCGGCTGGGCGACGAAATCGCGCCAGCGGGCGAAGTCCTCGGTCTCGCAGCGAGCGTCGATGAAGCGCTGGTCGAGCAGGCTTTCACTGACGATCACATGGGCCAGGGCGTTGAGCATGGCCACGTTGGTGCCCGGGCGCAGCTGCAGATGCAGCTCGGCGCGGGCGTGGGGCGAGTCGACCAGGTCGATGCGGCGCGGGTCGATGACGATCAGCCGCGCGCCCTGGCGCAGGCGGCGCTTGAGCTGCGAACCGAACACCGGGTGGGCGTCGGTGGGGTTGGCGCCGATCACCAGGATCACGTCGGCCTGCATCACCGAGTCGAAGCTCTGGGTGCCGGCGGACTCGCCGAGGGTTTGCTTGAGGCCATAGCCGGTGGGCGAATGGCAAACCCGCGCGCAGGTATCGACGTTGTTGTTGCCAAAGGCGGTGCGCACCAGCTTCTGCACCAGGTAGGCCTCTTCGTTGGTGCAGCGGCTGGAGGTGATGCCGCCAATCGAATCGCGCCCGTACTTGAGCTGGATACGCCGCAACTCACTGGCGGCGTAGTTCACCGCCTCGTCCCAGCTGACCTCCTGCCACGGGTCTTGCAGGCGCTTGCGGATCATCGGCTTGGTGATGCGCTCCGGGTGCGTGGCATAGCCCCAGGCGAAGCGCCCCTTGACGCAGGCGTGGCCGTGGTTGGCGCCGCCGTTCTTGTCCGGGACCATGCGCACCAGCTGGTCGCCCTTCATCTCGGCGCGCAGCGAGCAACCCACGCCACAGTAGGCGCAGGTGGTGATCACCGCACGCTCGGGCTGGCCGAGCTGGATCAGGCTTTTTTCGCTCAGGGTCGCCGTCGGGCAGGCCTGCACGCAGGCACCGCACGACACGCACTCGGAGTCGAGGAAGTTGTCACCGCCCGCCGCCGCCACCCGCGAGGCGAAGCCGCGGCCGCTGATGGTCAGGGCGAAGGTGCCCTGGATCTCCTCGCAGGCGCGCACGCAGCGGTTGCAGACGATGCACTTGCTCGGCTCGTAGTCGAAGTACGGGTTGGACACGTCCTTCTGTTCGGCCAGGTGATTGGCACCGTCGTAGCCATAGCGCACCTCGCGCAGGCCGACTTGGCCGGCGACGGTCTGCAGCTCGCAATTGCCGTTGGCCGAGCAGGTCAGGCAGTCCAGCGGGTGGTCGGAGATGTACAGTTCCATCACGTTGCGGCGCAGGTCGGCCAGGCGCGGCGTCTGCGTGCGCACCACCATGCCCTCGCCCACCGGCGTGGTGCAGGAGGCCGGGTAGCCGCGCATGCCGTCGATCTCGACCATGCACATGCGGCACGAACCGAAGGCCTCGAGGCTGTCGGTGGCGCACAGCTTGGGGATGCTGGTGCCGAGCATGGCCGCGGCACGCATCACCGAGGTGCCGGCGGGCACGCTGATCGCGCGGCCGTCGATGACCAGGCTGACCTGCACGTCGCTGACCCGCTCGGGGGTGCCCAGGTCGATGTCGCTGCGGGGGTCGAAGTAGTTGATCATTGCGCGGCCTCCAGGCCGAAATCGGCGGGGAAGTGCTTGAGGGCGCTGACCACGGGGTACGGGGTCATCCCACCCATGGCACACAGCGAGCCGTACTGCAGCGTGTCGCACAGGTCGCGCAGCAACGCCGCCTGGCTTTGCCGGTAGGCCGGGTCGGTGCTGGCGATGAGCCGGTCGACCACCTCCACGCCACGGGTCGAGCCGATCCGACAGGGCGTGCACTTGCCGCAGGACTCCTCGGCGCAGAACTGCAAGGCGAAACGGGCCATGCTGGCCAGGTTCAGGCTGTCGTCGGCCAGCACCACGCCACCGTGGCCAAGCATGGCGCCGATGGCGGCAAAGGCTTCGTAGTCCAGCGGCGTGTCGAACTGCTCAGGCGGCACCCAGGCACCCAGTGGGCCACCGACCTGCGCCGCCTTGATCGGCCGGCCGCTGGCGGTGCCGCCGCCGTAGCCTTCCACCAGCTCACGCAAGGTCAGGCCGAAGGCGCGTTCCACCAGCCCGCCGCGACGGATATTGCCGGCCAGCTGGAACGGCAAGGTGCCCAGCGAGCGGCCCATGCCGAAGTCGCGGTAGAACGCCGCGCCGCGGGCCAGGATGATCGGCACCGAGGCCAGGGTCAGCACGTTGTGCACCAGGGTCGGCTGGCCGAACAGGCCCTCCAGCGCCGGCAGCGGCGGCTTGGCGCGAACGATGCCGCGCTTGCCCTCCAGGGACTCGAGCAACGCGGTTTCCTCGCCGCAGATATAGGCACCGGCGCCGACCCGCACTTGCAGATCGAAGGCCACGCCCTTGCCGGCGACGTCCAGGTAGCCCGCCTCGCGGGCCAGCAGGATGGCTTCGTTCAAGCTACGCACCGCGTCTGGGTACTCCGAGCGCACATAGATGTAGCCCGTGTTCGCCCCCACCGCGAGGCCAGCGATGATCATGCCTTCGATCAGCAGGAACGGGTCGCCTTCCATCAGCATGCGATCGGCGAAGGTACCGGAGTCGCCTTCGTCGGCATTGCACACCACGTACTTCTGCCCGGCCGGGGCCTGGCGCACGGTGCGCCACTTGATGCCCGCCGGGAAAGCCGCGCCGCCACGGCCACGCAGGCCCGACTCGAGCACCGCGGCGACCACCTCGTCGGCGTCCAGCACGCTGGCCTGGCGCAGCCCCTCGAAGCCGCCGTTGGCCTGGTAGTCGTCCAGGGACAACGGTCGGGTGATGCCGGCGCGGGCGAACAGCAGGCGTTGCTGGGTCTTCAAATAAGCCATTTCCTCGACCGGCCCCAGCGCCAGCGGGTGGCCTGCGGCGTTGCCGGCCAAGGCATCGAGCAGGCCGGGCACGTCCTCGACGGTCACCGGGCCGAAGCCCTGGCGGCCCTGCTCGCTCTCCAGCTCGATCAACGGTTCCAGCCAGTACAGGCCGCGGGCGCTGGTGCGCTTGATATGCAGCGGCAGCTGGCGGCGGGCGGCTTCGGCGAACAAGGCCTCGGCCACCTGGTCGGCGCCGACGGCCCGGGCCAGGGAGTCGCAGGGAATGCACAGGTTCAACATGCCTTCACCTCCTCGCGGCAGCCGGCCACCAGGGCACGCAGGCGTTCGGGGGTGACCCGGGCGTGCAACTGGCCATCGAGCTCGAGCGCTGGCGAGCAGGCACAGGCGCCCAGGCAGTAGGCCGGGCGCAGGTCGAGCGCACCGTCCGCGCTGCGGCCATGGTCATCCAGCCCCAGTTGCTCACGCAGTTGCGCGGCCAGCGCCTCGGCGCCGCGGCTCTGGCAGGACTCGGCGCGGCACAGGCGCAAGGTGTGGCGTGCCGGCGGTGCGCTACGGAAATCCTGGTAGAAGCTGATCACCCCGCGCACCTCGGCCTGGCTGAGGTTGAGGGCATGGGCGATTTCGCCGACGGCGCTGTCGGGAATGTAGCCGGCGCCGGCCTGGATGGCGTGGAGGATCGGCAGCAGCGCGCCGGGGCTGTCCTTCTCGCGGGCCAGGACGCGCTGGATCAGGGGCAGGTGGTTCGATTCATCAGGCATACAGCAGACCTCGGCAACCCGGCCCGGCCCTTGTGACGGGCCAGTGTCCGGCGGTGTTCAGCTGCGGTGCCCGCGCACGTCACGGTGGCGCGGTGCGGGCACCCTCCTTGCCGCTGGCCGGGCGTCTGGGCGCGCTCGGTCCACGGGCATCCCCAGAGCATGGCAGGTCTGGCGCGGTTGGGTTGCACGCGGGCGACCAGGCGCGTCCTGAAACCGACCCCGAGAGAACCCGGCGACGCGGTGGCGGGCACCGGCTGCGCCGGTGTTCGCCGGCAAGCCGGCTCCTACGCCGGTTGCGGCCTGCAATACCTGTAGGAGCCAGCCTTGCTGGCGAACCAGGCGACACGGTGGATGGCACCGGCTACGCCGGTGTTCGCCGGCAAGCCGGCTCCTACGCCGGTTGCGGCCTGCAATACCTGTAAGCCAGCCTTGCTGGCGAACCAGGCGACGCGATGGCTGGCACCGGCTACGCCGGTGTTCGCCGGCAAGGCCGGCTCCTACGCCGATTGCGACTGCAATACCTGTAGGAGCCAGCTTGCTGGCGAACCAGGCGACGCGGTGGCGGGCACCGGCTGCGCCGGTGTTCGCCGGCAAGCCGGCTCCTACGCCGGTTGCGGCCTGCAATACCTGTAGCCAGCCTTGCTGGCGAACCAGGCGACACGGTGGATGGCACCGGCTACGCCGGTGTTCGCCGGCAAGGCCGGCTCCTACGCCAGTTGCGACTGCAATACCTGTAGGAGCCAGCCTTGCTGGCGAACCAGGCGACACGGTGAAGCGCACCTATGCCGTTGATGCCTGCACCGCCAATTGGAAGAAAGCCTGGTCCAGCACGTCCCTGAGCTCGTCCACGGGCAACGACGCCACCGCAGGCAGCACGCCGATACCATAATCCTCGAGCGCCGTGATGACCCTGGCGCCGCGCCGGATCACCTCATAGGCGCAATGATGCACGAACGCACGCGAGCCGCCATGCACCCCCAACACCCTGGCGCCGGCCAGCAGGCGCTCGACATCGATCACCTCGCAGCGGCCCTGCATCGCCTGCGCCAACCAGCCATCGAGCCGTCGCATCACCGCCTCCTTGCGTGCTTCGTCGTAGCCGTTCCAGGCGATGATCTCGGCATCGTAACGCTTGCAGCCACGGCACACCGCATCGCCATACACCGTCGAACACAAGCCGATGCAGGGCGTCTTTATCCGGTTCATAGGCCTCTCCCCTGCGTGCTCGCCATCAATCCCACGACAGCGCGCCGCCGGTCTGGTACTCGATCACCCGGGTCTCGAAGAAGTTCTTTTCTTTCTTCAAGTCCATGATCTCGCTCATCCACGGGAACGGGTTCTCCACCCGCGGGTACTGCGCCTTAAGCCCGATCTGGGTCAGCCGGCGGTTGGCGATGAACTTCAGGTAGTCCTCCATCATCGCCGCATTCATGCCCAGCACCCCGTGGGGCATGGTGTCCCGGGCGTACTCGATCTCCAGCTGGGTACCTTGCAGGATCATCTGCGTGGCTTCTTCCTGCAGGGCCAGGTCCCACAGGTGCGGGTTCTCGATCTTGATCTGGTTGATCACGTCGATGCCGAAGTTCAAGTGCATCGACTCGTCGCGCAGGATGTACTGGAACTGCTCGGCCACCCCACTCATCTTGTTGCGCCGCCCCATGGACAGGATCTGGGTGAAGCCGCAGTAGAAGAAGATGCCTTCGAGCACGCAGTAGTAGGCGATCAGGTTGCGCAATAGCTCCTTGTCGCTGGCCAGGCTGCCGGTGCGAAAGTTCGGGTCCGAGATCGCCCGGGTATAGCGCAGGCCCCAGGCGGCCTTCTTCGCCACCGTTGGCACTTCACGGTACATGTTGAAGATTTCGCCCTCGTCCATGCCCAGCGATTCAATGCAGTACTGGTAGGTGTGGGTATGCACCGCCTCCTCGAACGCCTGGCGCAGGATGTACTGGCGGCATTCAGGGTTGGTGATCAAGCGGTACACCGCCAGCGCCAGGTTGTTGGCCACCAGGGAATCGGCGGTGGCGAAAAAACCCAGGCTACGCATGACGATGCGCCGCTCATCTTCCGACAGGCCCTCGGCGCTCTTCCACAGGGCGATGTCGGCGGTCATGTTGATCTCTTGCGGCATCCAGTGGTTGGCGCAGCCATCCAGGTACTTCTGCCAGGCCCAGTCGTAGCGCAGCGGCACCAGCTGGTTGAGGTCCGCGCGGCAGTTGATGATGCGCTTCTCGTCCACCGCCACCCGCGCCGCGGCCCCTTCCAGCTCGGCCAGGCCCTGGGCGACGTCGAGGATATTGAGCGCCTTCTTGGCGCGGATGACGGCGGCGCTGTCGGCCGAATCGATCTGGCGGGCGTGCTGCGCGGCAACCTGGCCCGCCGTATCGAGCCCTTGGCGCGAGGTGGCGGCCGGCGAGTTTGCGCGGGTGGGGGTGTGATTCCTGTTGCTCATGCGATCTTCCTTCCTGGGCCTGCAAGGCTGACTTTAAGGTCAACTTTTATGCCGAAACGTGCCGCGTTTCGGATGAGGGCTTTGCCAGGGGAAAACACCATATCTAGTGTTTATAAAAACAAAAAACACAACATAGTGTGTCCCCGACGAAAGCGAGGCACAAGATATAGATCAGAAACGCTAAGGTCAACACAACATGTAGTGGTTCAACCCACTGGGCCATCGACAAGGCGCTGGATCACCCCAGCCCCCGGCATCATCCGCTGCAGCCCCTCCACCAGCCGGTTGCCCGCCTCTTGCAGTGCCGCCAACGGCATCGCGGGCAGGCTTTCGAGCACGAACCACATCTGCTGCGCCTGGGCGTCCAGCCGGGTGCGCACCCCTTGGCGCCAGTTCCAGCGCCGGCAGGTAACCCCGGCGTCATCGCGCCAGACCACCTCCCCGGCTGCGGGCGCTTCATGCACCAGCGCGCCCTCTTTGAAGGTGTCGAAACACTCGCTGCCATCGGCCAGCACCAAGCGCGGCACGCCGACATAAGCCTGCAGGTTCTCGCCGCCGACCGGCACCGCATAGGCCAGGCTGATGGCGTTGTACAGGTCGACCAGCGGGTCGAGGGCTGGCAGCGCGCCATCGCGCAGCACGCGCTTGCGCAAGGCGTCGGCCGAACAGGGGGTACGCTGGGGCTTGGCGCCGAAACCGCGAAACACCTCGGCCCACGCCTGCAAGTGGGCGTCGGCCCAGGCCGGCTGGCCTGCCACGACGGCGACACAGGCACTGGCCAATGCCTGGCCAGCGACCTCGGGATGACGGATCGGTGCCGCCTGCACGCGGATGCTCAGCGCCCGGAAGCCGGGCGCCAAGCTGAAGATGGCGGGGTCGATGGATGGCAGGACAGGTTGCATCGGGTCTCTCGCACGGGCTGAAAAACGCCATGCTGACGGCCCTTGAAGGTGAGGAAAAGTGATATCTCCTTACCCTGTATAAGCCCCGCTGATTGCGCTCAGTCCACCACCACGTGGGGCAGGAAGCGCGAGCTGTCCTTGGTGATTAGCGTGTCGTCCTCGCGGATACCGATCCCCGACGCCAGGTCGCCGATGACCCAGGCACCGATCAGCGTGTAGCTGTCGCCGAACTTCGGCAAGGGGGCAAAGCCCTGCAGGATGTAGGGTGCATCGTCATAGGGCCCATCCTCGAACACCCGCTGGTCGTCGACGGTGCGGATATCCACGTTGGCCCCCTCGCGGGAGAAGTACGGCTTGCGCACCCAGCCCTTGGGCACCGAGCGGCGCGGGTCTGCGTCGAGGAACGCCGGCAACAGGTTCGGGTGCCCTTGGTGCCACTCCCACAACAGCGGCAGGATGCCTTTGTTGGAGATCAGCGCCTTCCACGCCGGTTCCACGAACTGGGTGTCGCACCCGGCGATGGCCTGGCCGAAATCCTCGTGGAAGATGTGCTCCCAGGCGTGCAGCTTGAACAGGCGCCGGATCGGTCGCCCGTCGAGGTCGACGAAACGCCCCTCGTGGTTCAGGCCGATATCCTCCAGGTCGATGTGCCGGGTGCTGATACCCACGTGCCCGGCCATCTTGCGCAGAAAATCGGTGGTGCCACGGTCTTCGACGGAGCCGGCGATGGCCGAGAAGTAGAACGGGCTCTCCCGCTCGAAGGCGCCGAAGGCCCGCACCAGGTCCTCGGCCAGGCTGTTGAACTGGCTGGCATGGGCCGGCAGCACGCCGCGCTGGATCTGCTCTTCCAGCCAGATCAACTGGAACGCCGCCGCCTCGTACAACGAGGTCGGCGTGTCGTAGTTGGCCTCGATCAGCTTGGCCGGGCCGCTGCCGTCGTAGCTGAAGTCGAAACGCCCATAGAGATGCGGCTGGCGCTCGTGCCACGAACGGCGCACCAGGTCGAAGAACGCCGGCGGGATCGCCAGGCGGGTCATCAGCGCCTCGCTGTCGACGATGCGCGCCACCGCGTCCAGGCACATGGCGTGCAGTTCCTGGGTGGGCGCCTCGAGGTCACGGCTGACCTGGGCCTCGCTGAACTGGTAGTAGCCACGCTCGTCCCAGTAGCGCTCGCCATCGATGGTGTGGAAGGCAAAGCCTTCGCGCGCGGCAGTGGCACGCCAGTCCGGGCGTTCATCGCAAAGGACCTTGCGCATGTCTCAACCGCCGAAGCTGAAGCCGCCGCTGCTCTTGCCGCCCCAGCCACTGCGCGCAGTGGCCTGGCTGCCGAAGCCGCCGCGGGAGATCGACGAGGACACGCTGGAGCGGGTCGAGGTGCTGGATTTGTAGTTGCGGCCGCTGCTGCTGCCAGAGTAGTAGCTGCCATAGCTGCCGCCACTTTGCTGGGCCTGGTCGGAGCGTTCGAAACGCTTGCCCTGGTCGATCTGCTGGCCAAGGGTGGTGCTGCGGTAGCCGCCGCTGCTGTCACGGTACTGGTAGACCGGCTGCGAATAGTACTGGCGGTTGCCGCCGCTGAGCACCTGGCCAAGCAGCAGGCCGGTGAGCAGGCCGTTGAAGTTGCTGCCGCCGCTGCTGGCCTGGCCGCTGCTTTCGACCTGGGCACGGGCGGCGTCGACCTGGGCTTGGCTGACCTCGCCCGACACCGCCAGTTCGAAGCCGCCCAGGCGTGGCATGTAGCGGCCATCGCTGGTGACCTGGCAGTAGTCCGGCACGAAGTCGGCCTCGCAGGCGGTTTTGTCGGCATAGGTCGGGGCCACGCGGCGGTGGTCGGCCAGCGCCTGCATGTAGGCGTCGGAACACACGTCCACCGGCACCTTGTCATCGACACAGGCCTGGACGGTGGTGTAGTTGCTGCGCTTGCTGACCGTGTAGGTCTCCTCTGGCGCGCTGCACGCGGTGAGCGCCAGCGGCAGGGAGCTGGCCAGCACCAGCTTGACGGAACTGCGTCTCATGAATGGCTCCTTGCGCGCGGACGGCTCAGACCGACGGGGTCATGCAGGCCGAGTTGAGGAAGCCCACGCTGATCGCCACGGCGGCGGCGTAGATCGCGGCGGCCATCTCGCCCTTGGCGATGCGGCTGGCCAGGCCCTTGAGCACCAGGCTGGTGAGGGCAAAGGCGAGCAACTGCACCACCGCGGCGATCACCACCCAGACCACGAAGTCGAGCAGGCTGACGCTGTAGGCGATGATGTTGCTGGCCGGCAGCGAGAAGCCGATCAGCGCGCCGCCCAGGGCGATGGCCGCGGCGCTGTTGTTGTCGCGGATCAGGGCGAACTCGCGGTGCGGGGTGAGGTGCGTGTAGATGAACTGGAACAGCCAGAACAGCACCAGCGCCACGCTGATGTAGAGGATGAAGCCGATCACGGCCTGGGCGTTGAGCGACATGCGAAGCGCGTCGAGCATGGTGAATCCTTGTCAGATGACGTTGAAGTCCGTGGATTGCAGGGTGACACCCACCGAAGTGGTCAGGCTGACGTTGCCCTCCTCGTCTTCCTCCACCGACAGCAGGAGGAATTCGCGGCGCTCGGTCAAGCCGGTCTCGCGGGCATACAGCATCGACAGGTGCTGGATGCGGTAGCTGGTTTCCGGGCTGCTGACCCATTCGCTGATCGGCGTCAGCTCGGTCTGCCCTTCTTCGCTGCCCCACTGGCGGACGAACTCGTAGCCTTCGTGCTCGTAGTAGGGCAGGCCGATGTTCGACTCGGGGCCGACCAGGCGCTTGAGTTCGGCATCGCTGGTCACCGGCACCACGCTGTAGTAGCCGAACAGGATGATATCGCGCACGTCCTCAGCGGAATTGCCGTTCATCACCACCTGCAGCCAGTAGTCTTCGTCTTCCATGTAGAAGCGCGCCAGGCGCACCGACTGGCCGAGGTCGACTTCACCGACCGCCCAGACCACTTCCTGCTCGGGGACTGCCAGTTCGCAGTGACCGTCGAGCAGCAGCTTGAGCGAGGGGTCGAGCTTGAGCATGCGCCCACTGCCCAGGCCGAACGGCAGGTTGCCAGGGGCTCGCTGGCTGCTGGCAGCCGGCTTGGGGGCTTCGAAGCCCATGAAGCGTTTCAACCAACCCACGGGGCATCTCCTGGGTGAGAGGGTGACGGAACCGGAGCCAATACAGGTGCTGAAGCGAACAGGCAGGGCCTGTGGGGAGAAGGCGACATTGAAGATCCCTTGGGTCGCGGCAGTCCTTTGGCGGGGGCGACACGATACTGCTTTTCGTGCGCCCCGCCAACGGCTCTGGCATCGGGTTTTGCGCCGCGATAAAACCGCCCCGATCAGCGCATCACTCCGCCGGCTTCGCCGCCTTGGCCTTCAAGCGCGCCAGCACATCGTCGGCGCCGCTGTTGCTGGCACCGATGCCGGCCGCCTTCAAGCGCGCCTCCAGGTCGCTGCCATCGGCCTTGCCGGCAAGCTCCGCCGCCGCTTCCAGCTCGGCTGCGCGTTCGCTCTGGCGTTTCTTGATGCGGTCCAGCGAACCGACCGCAGTCTCCAGGCTGCCATTGGCGCCGCCGGTGGCCGACGCCGCGCTCACCTGGGCGCGCTGCACGCTCTCGCGGGCCTTGACCAGGTCGACCTGCTGCTTGAGGCCCTTGATCTGCGCTTCGGTCTTGCCCACGGTGGCAGTCAGGGTGGCGACCGAGGCGCCGAACTGGTCGGCCAGCGCCTGCTCGCTGTCACGCTGGTTGGTCAGGTCGGCGATACGTGCCGCGCACTCATGGGCCAGGCCGTCTTCACCCTTGTCCAGGGCGGCGATGGCTTTCTGTTCCCAATCGCCGATGGTCTTGTCGAACTCGCTGATGCGCTGCTGCGCGGTCTTTTGCTTGGCCATGATCTTGACCAACTGGTTGCGCGCGTCGATCAGGTTGTTGTCGGCGTCGCGGATCTCCTGGTCGAGGATGCGCAGGGCTTGGGAATCGACGATGGCCTCACCGACTTCCGAAGCACCACCACGCAAGGCGGTAACGATCTTTTTCAACAGGCTCATGATGAATCTCCGGGCAATCAGCGGGTGAAGTAGTCTTCGAAGTCTTCGGCGGCGGTGATGACGTTGTCGGCCAGGGTGTGGATCTCCTGGGCGATGTTGTCCAGCGACGAGGCCGCGCTCAGGGCGCCGAACATGGTGTACACCGACTCGCCCGAGGGCAGCCTGTGCAGGCCGATGGACGACAGCGGGAAGACGTCGCGGGTGCGCAGCACCGCATCGTTGAAGGCTGCCGCGTCCTTCACCTGGCTGGCTTCGACCAGCAAGGTGTCGACCAGGATCTGCTCACCGGCCACGGCGATGTACAGCGGCAGGCCGTCCAGTTCGTGCATCACCAGCTTCAGGCTGGGCTCGGCGCCCTGCTGCAGGGACAGGCCGATCGCCCCGTCACGCACCTCGTCAAGGCCCTGCAGGGCGCTGTGCAACGATTCGATCGTCCAGTGGTTGTGCTCGGTCATGAAATCCTCCGTTCTGACCTGGTTGCCCGCGTGGGGCTGGCGTAGTGCTTTCTCGATGCCGCGCAGGGCGGCCGCGTGCTCCGGCAGGATCCACAGCTCACGCTTGACCAGGCCCGCGGCCTTGAGCCGAGCGCGCATGTCGCGCATATAGTCGGTGGAGCTTTTCTTGCCGGCCATCGAGGAAGGGTCCTTGTCTCACATGTGAGGCACGTTACGCCTGGATTGCGAGCTGCGCAAGCCTCACATGTGAGCCAACGACCGTTCACAGCGCCAGGATCGCCTGCGCCAAGGTCTCGTCCGGCAAGCCTGGCTCATCGAGCACCTGGCGAATCCGCGCGAATGCCGCCTCCATGCGCGCACCGCGAATGGCACCACTGCTGGCAACGAACGCCGCCGCGTCATCCTTGGCCGCCAGGACGATCTTGTCGTCCTTGAACGAACTGCTGGTGCCCTTGCTGGCGCTCATGCTCAGGCTGACGGTCATGTCGGTGGTCATGACGAAACTGGTGGCCTGGGCCTGGCTCACAGCCAGGCAGGCGCACAGGGCAAACGGATAGAGCAATCTCATGAACGATCTCACGGTGGCTTGAAGGAAGCGCACCCTAGCAATGACGTTCCGGCGACAACTTCATGAGCTTTGCAAAGGATTGTTAAAAAGTGCGCGTTAACAGTCTTTGACAGTTTCCCGACAAAGCTGCCAAGGATTGCCGCCAGCGCGCTCCCTAGCATGGGCACATCCAATCCTCATCGGGTGTCACCATGTCTGTACCGTATCGCTTGCTATCCCTCTCTTGCGCCTGCCTGCTGCTGGGCGCCAACGACCTGCGCGCCGAGGACTGGCAGTACCGCCTGAGCGCCGGTGTCGCCAATGCCCCGCGCTACAGCGGCGCCAGCGAACGGACCAGTGCGCCGCTGCTCGCAGGCAGCATTACCAGCCCCGCTGGCTTTTTCCTCGATAGCCAAAAAGGCCTGGGCTGGGCCCATGACGGCGAGGCATTCGACTTTGGCGTTTATCTGGGTGCCAGTGCCGCGCGCAAAGACCGCCGCGCAGGCTTCGAAGGCTCGGACAAGCTCGACGGCATGGGTTCGATCAAGTCGCGACCACTGGTGGGCCTCGACGCGGCCTACCACCTCGGCCCCCTGACGCTGGCCGCCAACTTCGAGCATGCCCTGGAAGAAGACAAGGACGAGCCCGACACCGGCTCGGCCTACAACCACCTGAAACTGAGCCTGGCCATGCAACTGTACAAGGGCCGTTTCGGCGAGCTGACGGGCGGCGTCAACAGCCAGTTCGGCGACGGCGACTATGTGCGCACCTGGTATGGCGTGAGCCAGGCCCAGGCTTCGCGCAGCCAGTTCCGCGCCCATGAGGCCCGTGGCGGCCTGGTCAGCCGCGGCGCCGAGCTGGCCTGGCGCCTGCCGTTCGACCAGCACTGGAGCCTGACCACCGTGCTGGCGGCGGACTACCTGAGCAACGACGCTGGCAATAGCCCGCTGGTCGACAAGCGCCTGCAAACATCAGTGCTCAGCCAGATGACCTACACCTTCTGACCCCTTTCGACCGCCCGGGGCTGTCCAACCCCGGGCCGGCCAGATCATGCGCAAGGACGCGCCCCCACCTGCCGCATCCCCCACCTGTGCCTCCCCGCCATGGGACTGCGCCACCCGCCGCACCAAGGCCAGCCCCAGGCCGAAACCGCCAGTGCGCCGGTCGCGGCTGCTGTCGAGCCGCGAAAAGGGCTCGAAGATCCGGTCGCGCCCCGCCACCGGCACCCCCGGCCCGTCATCGTCGACCTGCAGCCGGAACTGGCCGTCACTGCATGCCAGGGAAACCTGGATATGCCCTTCGGCATAGCGGATCGCGTTACGCAACAGGTTGATCACCGCCCTGGCCATGAACCGCGGTTCGATACTGAACGTCTCGACGGCGCTCGGCGCCAGGTGAATCTCGATGCCATTGGCCTCGGCCTCCAGGGTCACGCTGGCAACCACGCTGTCCAGCCAGCTGCCGGCCTCGACCGCTTGCAGGCTGATGGCGGCCGCACCGTGCTCCAGGCTGGCGTAGGTGAGCAACTCGGACACCATGTCTTCCAGCTCGCCCAGGTCGGAATACATGTCGCTGATCAGCTGGCGCGCCTCGACCGGATCCTGTTGCTTGCCGAGCTGATCGAGCTCGAAATTCAGGCGCGCGATGGGCGTGCGCAGCTCGTGGGACACAGCGTTGGTCAACTCGCGCTGGTTGGCGATCAGCCCTTCGATACGCGCGGCCATCAGGTCGAAATGCCCCGCCACATCGCTGATGCTCGAGCGCCGCGGCATGCGCACCCGTGCCGACAGGTCGTTGTCGCCGAAGCGCTGGGCGGCCAGGCGCAGTTTTTCCAGGTCACGCCAGTGCGGGCGCACCCAGAAGAACAACACCACGCCCAGCAGCAACGCCAGCATCGCATAGGCCGTGGCGATGTAGACCGGCATGAAATTGGGCTCGCGGGGCAGCGTCACGCTCAGCAGTTGCTCGCCGTCATCGATGCGGCTGTACAGCTGGGTGTACTGTTCGCGCAACACCAATTGGCCCTGCGCCAACTGCGCCTGTTCACGCGCGCTCAGCGCCAGCTGGTCGGCGCGCACCAGTGCCAGCCCCAAGCCATAGTCGGGGCGCAGCCGTTCCAGGCGCTGGGCGCGCTGCTCTGCCTGAACCCCGCGCAATTGCTCGACCAGCGCATGCACCGTGCCGCGGAAGGTTTCGCGGCTGGCGGCCTCCATCTGCGGGGCGAGCAGTGCGTCGAGGGTGTGCTCGACGGTTTGCAACGCCACCACCAGGCCCGCGGCCAGGATCAGGTACAGGCCCAGGAACAGGCGCAGCATCTAGCGCTCCCAGGCGAACGGGTTGAACAGGTAGCCCTTGCCCCACACGGTCTTGATGCGTACCGGCTCGCGCGGGGTGTCGTTGAGCTTGGTGCGCAGCTTGCTGATGTAGACGTCGACGCTGCGGTTCATGCCATCGAAGTCGATGCCGCGCATCTTGTTGAGAATATCGTCGCGAGACAGGATCACCCCGGCGTTGTCGGCCAGCAGCTGGAGCAGGTCGAATTCCATGGTGGTGAACTCGAGCGCCTCGCCCTCCAGCGTCACCTCGCGGCACACCGGGTCGATCTTCAGTTCGCCGAACACCAGCGCACCACCGGGGCTGGCCTGCGGCGCATGGCGCCGTTGCAGGGCGCGCAGGCGGGCCAGCAACACTGGCGGCTTGATCGGCTTGATCACGTAGTCGTCGGCCCCCGACTCAAGGCCGAGGATATGGTCCAGGTCGTCCTCGCGGGCGGTGAGGATCACGATCGGCGTATCGCTCAGGGCGCGGATTTCCCGGCACACCTGCAAGCCATCCTGCCCCGGCAGCATCAGGTCGAGCACCACCAGCGACGGCTGGAATTCGGCGAACGCCTGGCGCGCCAGGTCGCCGCGATGCACCTCGCGCACCTGGAAACCATGTTGTGACAGGTAATGCGCGATCAACCCCGAGAGCTTCTCGTCGTCTTCCACCAACAGCACCTTGCCTGGGCCAGAGCTTTCCATCATCACGTGTTCCAGTCCTGAGTACAGAGCCCTGCATTATGCCTTTGCGCCGCGGCCGCGACCATGTCGCCGCGGCCGGCAACGACCGTGGGCGCCCGCCGTGCAGGCGAAGCAGGCAACGCGGTGGCGGACACCGGCCCATTCAAGATGGTTTTGCCGCACAGACTGGGTTAACGTGACGCCCCCTTTGCAGACCACCCCAAGGAGAGCCCGTGTCTGACACCTTCTACAACTCGCCGCAAACAGAGCGGACCTTTCCCACGCAGGACGCCGAACAGGCGCCGTTCTACGTGGTTTCTCGGGGCAAGTTCCTCACCCTGTTCATCCTCACCTTCAGCCTTTACCAGCTGTACTGGGCCTACAAGAACTGGCAGCAGTTCAAGCTCAGCAGCGGTGAGAAGCTGTGGCCGGTAGCCCGGGCGATCTTTGCCATTTTCTTCACCCACGCGCTGTACCGCGAGGCCGATGCCCGCCTCAAGCGCGACGGCCGCGACATCCAATGGCCGCACCGTGGCCTGGCGACCCTGTTCGTGGTGACGCTGATCATCAGCAATATCATCGACAGCCTGGTGCGCAAGAATATCGGCTACCCGCTGCTGGACGCCGTCAGCCTGGCGATGCTGCCGGTCATGGGCTGGATCACCTGGCTCGGCCAGCAGGGCCTGAACGCCGCCGCAGGCGATCCGCAGGGCCAAAGCAATGCCCGCTTCACGGCGCTCAACTATGTGTTCATCGTGCTGGGTGCCGCGCTGTTGGCACTGGCATGCTTTGGCTTGACGCTACCGCCGGAGTGATCGGCGGGCGCGCGGCTGTTCTCAGAACAGCCCGCCCACGGTCAAGGTGGCTCCACCGCCGGCCTGCACCCCGGCGTTGAACCCCAGCGAAAAGATCACGCCCTTGGCCGAGCGCAACAGGCGCGGATAGATGTGCTGGGGCGGGATCGCCCCACCGCTGCCCAGCGCCGCGGTTCCCAGGATCAGCAGCTTGGGGTCGAGGCCAAACAAGACCCCTGAGCCGGCGCCACCGCCAACCAGGCCCAGCCCGGCCTCGAAGAACACACAACCGCCCTTGAAGTCGTCGCGCGTCAAGCCCCCGCGGGCAGCGACCGCGTCCGCCACCAGCACCGCGCCGATGGCCGGAAAATCTTCGCTCGCAGCCGCCGCGCCCACGCTGCGCCCGCGGACCTGCAGGTTGATCTTGCCGATACGCGGTAGACGGGCGCCAGCGCCCGCGCCGAGCCCAAGCGAGCCATAGCGAAACTGCTGCTCGACCTTGCTGGGGTCGGTCAAGGTCAGCAAACCCGCGGTGCCAGCGGCGCACATCACGGTCAGCCCGCCACCGCTGGCCGTCTTGTATTTCCAGTCGCTGACACTCAAGGGTAATGTGATCTGCATGTGAACCTCCTTGTATTGGCAGCGCTTGCCAGCGCTGGCGCATCCCTATGCCCGGACCCAAGGCAGCATAGCAACCCCGCCATCGCCGCTCCCATAGCCACTAACGACTATTGCCAGGGACAAGCAACCGTGCTTCACAAGGCGATGGATGGGGCGGCGCGGCTAGAACGCATAGACCAACGTGGCCGTGGCGCTGCGCGGAGTGCCGTACCAGCCACGCGCGCCGATCGCGGTGTAGTACTTCTCGTCGAACAGGTTGTTGAGGTTCAGCGACACGCTGGTTTGCGGCGTGAATGCGTATTGCGCCATCGCATCGACCACGCTGTACGCGCCCTGGCTGAAGGTCTCGCCATGCGGCCCTGCGTCCTTGTAGTACTCCATGCCCTGCCAGCGCACCCCCCCGCCCACTTTCAACTGCGGCAAGGATTGCAGGCGATAGCTGGTGAACAGCTTGAAGGTATCGCGCGGCACTTCGGTGAGCAGGCGCTTGCCATCGGCGTCTTCGGCCTGGGCATAGGTGTAGCTGGCGGAGACTTGCCAATCGGGCAGGATCTGCCCGGCCACTTCCATCTCGAAACCGCGGGTGGTGGTGCCGGACTCGGCGCGGTAGGCCTGGTTGCCGTCCGGTGCCAGCTTCTTGCCGTCAGCCACGGCGAAGTTATCCTGCTGCACTTCGAAGACACTGAAGGCGGTGCTCAGGCGCTTGTCCCAGAACTCGCCCTTGACCCCCAGCTCGTAGTTCACCCCCTCCAGCGGCTCAAGATACCCCCCCGTGGCATCCTGCTTGCTCTGTGGCTTGAAGATCGTGGTGTAGCTGGCGTAGGCCGACCAGTGCTCGTCGATGTCATACACCAGCCCCAGGTACGGCGTGACCACCCCGGTCTCGCTGCGCGAGGTGCGCGTGGTGGCGCCGCTGGCCAGGGTGGTATGGCTTTCGTCGCGCTTCCAGTCGATCACCCGCGCGCCGGTGATCAGCGACAGGTCGTCGGTCAGGCTCCAGCGCACCGAGGCCACCAGGCCGTCCTGGGTTTCATCCAGGGCATCTTCGGTGGTCTCGTTGTAGATGGCATCCGGGATCGCCAGCGAACCGTCCCAGGTATGGATATTGTCGATCGCCTGGCTCGTCCACAGGTGGTAACCGGGGTTGCGGTAGTACGCCCGATAGTGGCTGGCCCCCAGGTAGCCCTGGTGCTCCCGGGAAAACAGCTCGAACGGGCCGGAGGCCGACAGATCGAACGAGGTCTGCCGCGGGTCGCCAGCCCAGCGTCCACTCCAGGTCTTCAGGCCACTGCCGTCGGGGTTGACGGTACCGGCGGCGGCGGTGGCGAAGGTGTCGTCGTAGTGGCGGCGACTGTGTTCGGCGTTCAGCTTCAGCTGCCAGCCGTTGTCCAGCTGGTGCTCCAGGGTGGTGAACAGGGTTTTGCTGCGGCGCTTGTGATAGCTCCAGTCCGCCGCCGAGTTGAACGAGCGCGATGGCTTGAAGTGGCTGCCATCGGCATTGAACAGCGGGAAGCCATGGTTGCCGGCTCCGTCGTTGTCCATCTCGGAATATTCCGCGCCCACGGTCAGCATCGTGCTGTCGCTCAGGTCCCATTCAACCACCCCGTAGGCCACCTGCTTGTCCAGTGACTGGCGGTCGATGTGGCTCTTGTTGTCGGTGCTCGAGGCGACGAAACGCCCGCGCACATGGCCGCTCTGCGACAACTTGCCAGAGACATCCAGCTCGGTGCGGTAGCTGTCCCAGGAACCCGCCTTCAGGGTCAGCTTGCGCTGGGTGTCGAAGGTCGGTTTCTTGCGGATCAGGTTGATGGTCGCGCCCGGGTCGCCGGTGCCCGACATCAGGCCAGTGGCACCACGCACCACCTCTACCCGGTCGTAGCTGACCATGTCGGCCAGGTCGTCGCGAAAGCCAAAGCTGTCAGGGCGGTTGATACCGTCGACCTGGATGCTGCCAACCTCGAAGCCGCGTACATAGATATGGTTGGCGTCGCTGCCGGCCGGTCCCATGCTGTCCACCACCACGCCCGGCGTTTGCTCGAGCACCTGGGCGACATCCGTGAGGTTCTGGTCTTCGATCTGCTGGCGGGTGACCACGCTGACCGACTGCGGCGTCTCGCGAGCGGAGAGGCGCAAGCCGGTGGCGGTATTGGCCGAGCCCGTGGTGTAGCTGCCAGTGCCTTCGCTGGTACTGCCCAGGCCCGTGGCATCGATGCTGGTCGCGCCCAGCTCGATGGCGTCGCCGCTTTGCGCCTTGTCCAGCACATAGCGCTTCTCCCCCACCTGCAGCACGCGCAAGCCACTGCCCTGCAGCAAGGTGGCGAAGCCTTGCTCGAGTTCGAAGCTGCCTTGCAACCCGGACGACCGCAACCCGCTGGTTTCACTGTGGCTGAAGCTGATGGTGACGCCACTGGCAGCGGCGAACTGGCTGACCGCGGCGGCCAGGCTACCGGCCGGAATATCGTAGCGCTGCGCGGCGGCCCAGGCAGTGGAGGTCGCCAGCGCGGCACCGCAAAGGCTCAGCGCGAGGGTCGCCTGGCGAATGCTGCAGGCTAGCGAAGTACGGCGTGCGGACATGAAAAAGGGTTCCTGTACTGGGTGGGCTTGGGCACGGCTGATGCGCGCGCCCTGAAGAGCCGAAGCAGTGCAGGAAATCTGCTACCCCAAATGCGAAAAATTCTCGCAAAGCTGTAGCGCGGCGGCACGGGGATTGGCCACGCGATGCGCTGGAGGCTTCAACCGGCCTCGACGGGCTGCAACTGCACCCAATAGCGGGTCAACCGCCGCGCACGCACCGGCAAGGCATCTTCCAGGCTGGCCAGGGCAATATCGGTATCGTCAAGGTTGAAGGCGCCGGACAGGCGCAGCCCAGCCACCTGCGGCGCGCAACCGAGGTAACCGGGGCGGTAGCGCGCCAGCGCCTCGACCACGTCGCCCAGGCGCCAATCGATGCTGACCAGCATCCCCTGGGCCCAGGCCAGGGCCCCCGGCGCCACAGGCAGCGGCGGGCCCACCGCGTCAGCGCTGAAACGCAGGCCATAGCCGCTATCGATTCGCACCACCTGGGCGCTGCTACGCGGCCGCACTTGCACGGCATGGGCGGTCACCGCGACATGGCTCACCCCGGCGTCCTGACGCACGCTGAAGCGCGTGCCCAGGGCCAGGATGTCGCCTTCGCCACTGCGCACGCTCAGGGGACGCGGGTCCTTGGCGGTTTCCACCAGGATCTCGCCCCGGCGCAGGTGGATCAGGCGCTGGCCCGCGTCGTAGCGGATATCCACACGGCTGTCGGTGTTGAGGTCCAGGCGCGTGCCATCGGCCAGGGTCAGTTGCCGGCGCTCGCCGATCCGTGTCGCGTAATCGGCGCTCCAGGGCGAAACCCGGTAGCCCTGCCACCCCACTACCCCGCCCCCAAGCAACAGGGCCAGGGCCTTCACCGCCTGGCGTCGATCGCGTCGGGCGCTCTGCAGCGTTTGCGCGGCGCCGCCAGGGGCATTGCCCAGTTGCCCCTGCAACTGCTCCAGCCGCGCCCAGGCCGCGGCATGGCGCGGGTCGGCGCCGAGCCAGGCTTGCCAGGCGGCGCGGGTGGCGGCATCGACGTGGCTGTCGTGCAAGCGTACGTACCAGTCCACGGCATCGCTGAGAATCGCCTTCATGCCTGCTCGAACAACAGGCAGTGCATCAGCCCGCGCGCCAGGTGCTTGCGCACGGTGCTCACCGACACGCCCAGGCCCTCGGCGGTCTTCTCGTAGCTCAGGCCGTCCAGTTGCACCGCCAGGAAGATCGCCCGCGTACGCGAGCCCAGGCCATCGAGCATGCGGTCGATGGCGATCAGGGTATCGAGAATGGCCGCGCGGGCTTCGGCGGACGGCGCGTAATGCTCTGGCTGCAAGGCCAGGCTCTCGAGGTAGGCGGCTTCCAGGCTGCGCCGGCGGTAGAGGTCGATGACCAGGCCCCGGGCGATGGTAGCCAGGTAGTGCCGGGGTTGGTTGAGGGTGGCGGCAGTGCGGGCCAGCAATACCCGGATAAAGGTGTCCTGGGCCAGATCGGCGGCATCGGCGGCGTTGTTAAGGCGTTGCCGCAGCCAGCCATGGAGCCAGCTGTTGTGCTCGCGGTAGAGCGTTTCCAGGCCTTTTTGCGCAGCGCCGTCGGGAGCAACGGTGGACATCGTGGCGCTTCCCCTCGAAAGATTTACAGATGCAAATAAGAATGTGTCGCAAGTGTACCCAGAGAGAACCAAATAGGGAATGCCAGAATCCAGCGCCCGCCACGCAGGCGGCGCTGGCTCGATCTGGGCGGCGCCTTCAAGACGGCAGCTGCACCTGCGCCCGGTTGCCCACGAAAATCGCCCAACTGGAAATGAACAACGCGGCGATCAACGGCCCGATCACGAAGCCATTGAGCCCGAACACCGCCAACCCACCCAGCGTGGACACCAAGATCAGGTAATCCGGCATCCGCGTGTCCTTGCCCACCAGGATCGGCCGCAACAGGTTGTCCACCAGCCCGATCACCAGCACGCCGAATGCGCTCAGCACCACGCCCTGCCAGATCGCCCCGGTCAGCAGGAAATACACCGCCACCGGCGCCCAGACGATCCCCGCGCCCACCGCCGGCAACAGCGACAGGAACGCCATCAGCACCGCCCAGACCAACGCGCTGGGGATGCCCAGCACCCAGAAGATCAGGCCACCCAAGGCGCCCTGGGTGACCGCCACCAACAAGTTGCCCTTGACCGTGGCGCGCACCACGCGCTTGAACTTCAGCTGCAACCTGCGCTTTTGCTGCTCGGGCAACGGCACCGCCTGGCGCACCTTGCGCGCAAGCTCGGCGCCCTCGCGCAAGAAGAAGAACAGCAGGTAGAGCATGATGCCGAAGCTCACCAGGAAGTCGAAGGTCCCCTGGCCGAAGTTGAAGGCCTGCCCGGCGAGGAACTGGCTGCCCTGGGTCGCCCACTTGCTGATCTTGTCGCGCAGCCCGTCGAGGTTGCCCATGCCCATGCGGTCCAGCCAGTGCTGGGCATAGGCCGGCAACATGTCCTTGCCGTGCTCGATGTAGCCGGCGATGTCCAGCTGGCCGCTTTCGATGCGCTGGTAGAGCGCCGCGCCCTCCTGCACCAGCAGCGCGCTGATGACGATCACCGGCAAGATGGCGATCACCAGGCAGATGACCAAGGTCGCCGCCGTGACCAGGTTGCGCCGCCAGCCCAGGCGCAACAGGAGCTGGCGCTGCAGCGGCGAGAACAGGATGGCGAGGATCACCGCCCAGAAGATCGCCCCGTAGTACGGCAGCAGGATCCAGATGAAAGCGATGGTCACCAGCGCCAGCAACACCGTCAGCGCCTTGTTCTGCAACACAGTTTCGTTCATGGGCATTCCTCGAGGGTTCAACAGCTTAGTGCCCGGCGCCGGGGCAAAAGTGCCGTTGACCCAGATCAATACTGGCGCAGCGCCACGGCCTTAGCATCCGCGCCTTTTGCCCCCGGTGCGCACCATGACCTCACCCGCCACGCCCGAACTGCTCGCCCCCGCCGGCACCCTCAAGACCATGCGCTACGCCTTCGCCTATGGCGCCGATGCGGTCTACGCCGGCCAGCCGCGCTACAGCCTGCGGGTGCGCAACAACGAATTCGACCACGCCCACCTGGCCCTCGGCATCCAGGAGGCCCATGCCCTGGGCAAGCGCTTCTACGTGGTGGTCAACATCGCCCCGCACAACGCCAAGCTCAAGACCTTCCTCAAGGACCTGGCGCCTGTCATCGAGATGGGCCCCGACGCACTGATCATGTCCGACCCAGGCTTGATCATGCTGGTGCGCGAGCACTTCGCGCAGATGCCCATCCACCTCTCGGTGCAGGCCAACACGGTGAACTGGGCGGCGGTGCGGTTCTGGCAGGGCCTGGGCCTGTCGCGGGTGATCCTGTCCCGCGAGCTGTCGCTCGAAGAGATCGAGGAGATTCGCCAGCAGGTGCCGGACATGGAGCTGGAGGTGTTCGTCCATGGCGCGCTGTGCATGGCCTACTCCGGGCGCTGCCTGTTGTCCGGGTACCTGAACAAGCGCGATGCCAACCAGGGTACCTGCACCAACGCCTGCCGCTGGAAGTACGACACCACCCCGGCCACCGAGAACCTCACCGGCGATATCGTCCGCGAGGTCGAGCCGACCCTGGGCCTGGGCGCGCCCACCGAGCAGGTGTTCCTGCTCCAGGAGAGCAGCCGCCCCGGCGAACAGATGCCCGCCTTCGAGGACGAACACGGCACCTACATCATGAACGCCAAGGACCTGCGCGCCATCCAGCACGTCGAGCGGCTGGCCGCCATGGGCGTGCACTCGCTGAAGATCGAGGGCCGCACCAAGTCGCACTTCTACTGCGCCCGCGCCGTGCAGTCGTACCGCCAGGCCATCGACGACGCCGTGGCCGGTCGGCCATTCGACCGCGGCCTGATGGCCAACCTCGAGTCCCTCGCCCAGCGCGGCTACACCGAGGGCTTCCTGCGCCGCCACGTACATGACGAATACCAGAACTACCAGCGCGGCAACTCGGTGTCCGAGCGCCAGCAATTCGTTGGCGAGCTGACCGGGGTGCGCGTCGACGGCCTGGCCGAGGTCAAGGTGAAGAACCGCTTCGCCGTGGGTGACCATCTGGAGCTGATGACCCCGCGCGGCAACTACCACTTCGACCTGCACCGCCTGTGCGACCGCCAGCAGCAGGCGATCGAGGTGGCGCCAGGTGATGGCCATGTGGTCTACCTGCCGATCCCCGAGCAGGTTTCGCTGGAGTACGGCCTGCTGATGCGCGACCTGGACAGCGCCGAGGCCGCTGCCTGACAAATCTGTAATCGGCGCCTCAGGTGGCTGACAGGCGCTGGCGGTGACCATCGCGTCATGGCTGATCGCCGGGCCAGGCCGCTCCCACCGGGGCGGGCTGGCCTTGCGATTGGATGACCTTGCCAGCACCGAGAGCACGCCATGCCACCGACTCCAACCCGCCGCACCTTCGTCAAGGGCCTGGGCGCCGCCACCGCCCTCGCCGGCCTCGGCCTGTGGCGCCCGCTGGCCCAGGCCGGCGAAGGGCGACTGCCGTTGCACGACCTCAGCGGCCAGCAGTTCGAACTGTTCATCGGGCCGACCGCGGTCAACATCACCGGCCGCCCGCGCATCGCCCAGACCATCAATGCCAGCCTGCCCGGCCCGGTGCTGCGCTGGCGCGAGGGCGACAGCGTGACCCTGCGGGTGCGCAACCGCCTGGACCAGCCGACCTCGATCCACTGGCACGGCATCATCCTGCCGGCCAACATGGACGGCGTGCCGGGCCTGAGCTTCGCCGGCATCGAACCGGGCGGCGACTACCTGTACCAGTTCACCCTGCGCCAGAGCGGCACCTACTGGTACCACAGCCATTCCGGCCTGCAGGAGCAGGCCGGCGTGTACGGCGCCATCGTCATCGAGCCGCGCGAGCCCGAGCCGCACACCTACCAGCGCGACCATGTGCTGCTGTTCAGCGACTGGTCGGACCAGGCGCCGGAGGCGTTGATGGCCACGCTGAAGAAGCAGTCCGACGCCTTCAACTACGACAAGCGCACGGTCGGCGACTTCATCGACGATGTCGCCGACCACGGCTGGGGCAAGACCGTCAGCGAACGCTGGGCCTGGGCAAAGATGCGCATGAGCCCGACGGACCTGGCCGACATCAGCGCCGCCAGCTACACCTACCTGCTCAACGGCCAGCCGCCGGACGGCAACTTCACCTGCCTGTTCCAGCCCGGCGAAACCGTGCGCCTGCGCCTGATCAACGCCTCGGCGATGAGCTACTTCGACTTCCGCATCCCCGGGCTCAAGCTGACGGTGATCGCCGCCGACGGCCTGCCGGTGACGCCGGTGACCGTGGATGAACTGCGCATCGCCGTGGCCGAGACCTACGATGTGCTGGTCGCCGTCGGTGACCTGCCCGCCTACACCCTGTTCGCCCAGAGCATGGACCGCACCGGCTACGCCCGCGGTACCCTGGCCCGCGCGGCCGGCTTGCAGGCCCCGGTCCCCGCGCTCGACCCACGCCCGGTGCTGAGCATGGACGACATGGGCCACGGCGGCATGGCCCAGATGGACCCGGCCGGCATGGACCACAGCAAAATGGCCGGCATGGACCACTCGGCCATGGCTGGCATGCAGGCGCACCCCGCCAGCGAGACCGACAACCCGCTGGTAGACATGCAGACCATGGCCCCGCGCGCCAACCTGGCCGATCCAGGCCTGGGCCTGCGCGGCAATGGCCGCCGGGTGCTGACCTACGCCGACCTGCGCAGCCCCTACCCCGACCCGGACGGCCGCGAACCGTCGCGGGACATCGAGCTGCACCTGACCGGGCACATGGAGCGTTTCGCCTGGTCGTTCGATGGCATCCAGTTCAGCGACGCCGAGCCACTGCGCCTGAAGTACGGCGAGCGGGTGCGCATCACCCTGGTCAACGACACCATGATGACCCATCCCATCCACCTGCACGGCATGTGGAGCGACCTGGAAGACGAGCAAGGCCGCTTCCTGGTGCGCAAGCACACCCTCGACATACCACCCGGCAGCCGGCGCAGCTACCGCGTCAGTGCCGACGCCCTGGGCCGCTGGGCCTACCACTGCCACCTGCTCTACCACATGGAGACCGGCATGTTCCGCGAGGTACGGGTCGATGAATGAGATCATCAACCGGCGCATCGTCACCGGCGTCGCCCTGGTCGCCTTGCTGGCCAGCGAGCGCGCCCTGGCCGCCAGCATGACGGGCATGGACCACAGCCAGATGAACCATGGCGCCATGCCGATGATGGATCACCGCCAGATGAACCACGCCACGCCCACCAGCGCGCAACCGCGCACGCCCCTGGCGAACATCACCGATGCCGACCGGCGCGCCGCGTTCCCGCCGCTGCCAGGGCACCAGGTGCATGACCGCGCGATCAACTGGGCGGTGATCGTCGACCAGCTGGAATACCAGCACTTCGAAAGCAGCGGCGCGCTGAATTGGAACGCCACCGCGTGGGTCGGCGGCGATGTCGACCGGCTGTGGCTGCGCAGCGAGGGCGAGCGCGAGCAGGGCAAGACCCACAAGGCCGAGTTGCAGGCGCTGTGGGGCCATGCCATCAGCCCCTGGTGGGAACTGGTCGGTGGCGTGCGCCAGGACTTCAAGCCCGCCAGCGGGCAGACCTGGGCCGCCTTTGGCATCCAGGGCACGCCGCTGTACGGCCTGGAGCTGGAGGCCACCGCCTACGCCGGCGAGCGCCAGCAGACCGCGCTGCGCCTGGAGGCCGGTTACGCTATGCTGCTGACCAACCGCTGGATCCTCGAGCCCACTGTTGAAATGAACCTCTTCGGGCGCAACGACGCCGGCCGCGAACAGGGCTCGGGGCTGGCTGAAAGCGAAGTGGGGCTGCGCCTGCGCTACGAGATCAGCCGTGGTTTCGCGCCCTATGTCGGGGTCAGCTTCAACCGCCTGCACGGCAACCGCGCCGACCAGGCCCGGGAAGATGGCGAGGACATCGGCCAGACCCGGCTGGTGGCCGGGGTCCGCCTGCGTTTCTGACGCTTGCTGCCGGCCCTGCAGCAGCTGCCCTCCCACAGGGTCAAGCTAAATCAATAAGTTACGGTTTGTTCCATGAGAGCCGGCGCTGATCAACCCGATGTGTTTAGTTTCACAGGAGCTTCACCATGCTGCGCAAACACCTGCTCACCCTCGGCCTGCTGGCCATCACCGGCCTGGCCCAGGCGGCCGAGACCATCGACGTCTACCGCGATCCCAACTGCGGCTGCTGCAAGGCATGGATCAAGCACCTGAGCGACAACGGCTTCACCGTCAACGACCATGTCGAGCCGAACATGAGCGCAGTCAAGCAGCGCCTGGGCGTGGCGCCGCGCCTGGCCTCGTGCCACACCGCAGTGATCGCCGGCAAGTTCGTCGAAGGCCATGTGCCGGCCGAGCAGGTGCGCCTGCTGGCCAAGCGCGACGACCTCAAGGGCCTTGCCGTGCCCGGCATGCCCATGGGCTCGCCGGGCATGGAAATGGGTGACCACAAGGACGCCTACCAGGTCATCGGCGTAACCCGGGATGGCCAGGACACCGTGGTCGCCAACTACTGATGCTCAGCCTCGGGGCGCTGTTCTTAAGCGCCTTTGGCGCCGCCACCCTGCTCCCCCTGCAGTCCGAGGCCGTGCTGGTCGGCCTGCTGCTGCGCGAGCCCCAGGCCTGGGCGCTGCTGTTGCTGGTGGCGACCCTGGGCAATGTGCTGGGTTCGCTGGTCAACTGGCTGTTGGGCCGGGCCATCGAGCAACTGCGCGACAAGCGCTGGTTCCCGTTCAGCGCCAGCCAGCTGCAACGCGCCCAGCAGCGCTACCAGCGCTGGGGGCAATGGTCGCTGCTGCTGAGCTGGATGCCGCTGATCGGTGATCCACTGACGCTGATCGCCGGCATCATGCGCGAGCCCTTCTGGCGCTTCCTGCTGCTGGTCACCCTGGCCAAGGGCGGGCGCTACATCGTGGTGGCGCTGGTTACCCTGGGCTGGTTTCACAGCGGGTAACACCTTTGCTGCTCGGCCAGGGTCAGTGGCTGCTACAGTCGCCTTTCCCTACCTGGCCCTATTCGGAGTGCTCCCATGCTGCGCGCCACCGCCCTCGCCCTCGCCTGCCTCACCTCGGCTGGCGCCATCGCTGCCGCCCCCTCCACCTATGGCCAGCAGCTCGAAGGCTTCACCTACCCGTACCCGCTGCGCCACTTCGACTTCCAGTCCCAGGGCCAGGCGCTGCAAATGGGCTATATGGACGTACCCGCAAAGGGCAAGGCCAACGGCCACAGCGTGGTGCTGATGCATGGCAAGAACTTCTGCGCCGGCACCTGGGAAACCACCCTCGATGCCCTGAGCCAGGCCGGCTACCGGGTGATCGCGCCGGACCAGGTCGGTTTCTGCACCTCGAGCAAGCCGGCGCACTACCAGTACAGCTTCCAGCAGCTGGCCGACAACACCCACGCCCTGCTGGCGCAACTGGGCGTGGACCGGGCCATCATCCTCGGCCACTCCACCGGCGGCATGCTCGCCACCCGCTACGCGCTGATGTATCCCCAGCAGGTGGAGCGCCTGGCCATGGTCAACCCCATCGGCCTGGAAGACTGGAAAGCCCTGGGCGTGCCGTATCGCACCGTCGACCAGTGGTACGCCCGGGAACTCAAGCTCGATGCCGAAGGCGTGCGCAACTACGAACGCAACACCTACTACGCCGGGCGCTGGAAACCCGAGTACGAGCGCTGGGTGCAGATGCTGGTGGGGCTGAACCAGGGGCCCGGGCACAGGCTGGTGGCATGGAACTCGGCGCTGATCTACGACATGATCTTCACCCAGCCGGTGGTCCATGAGTTCAAGGACCTGAAAATGCCGACCCTGCTGCTGATCGGCGACCAGGACAGCACGGCGATCGGCAGCGATATCGCCCCGCCCGAGATCAAGGCCCGGCTAGGCCAGTACAAGGTGCTCGGGCCGCAGGTGGCGAAGCTGATTCCCCAAGGCGAGCTGGTCAGCTTCGAAGGCCTGGGGCATGCGCCGCAAATCGAGGAGCCGGGCAAGTTCCACCAGGCATTGCTTGGCTGGTTGCAGCGCTGAGGGTGCTTGGGCTGCCGGCGAACCGGCGGCTTGCACTCAGGTCCAGATCATCGCCTCGGTCCAGCCCAGCTCGGCGAAGTCCACCGCGCGCAAATGCGCTTCCTCCTCGCAGAAGAACTCATCCAGCTGCGGCGGCTGCACCTGGGTGTCACTGAGCATCGCATGCACCTGGCCACGGTGGTGGATCTGGTGTTCGAACAGGTGCGACAACAGGCGCAGGCGCTGTTCGCGCTGCACCCGGTCGGGCCGCACGATGCTCACGTAGCGCCGCAGTTGCTCATCGCGCAAGCCCCGGCAATAGGCGATCAGCCGCTGGTCGGCCTGGGCCTGCTGGGCCTGCAGGTCGGTGCAGGTGCAAAACGGTTGCTCGGGCTGGAAGAAGCGCTCGCCGTCCGGGTCGGGGGCAGCGCCGCGCTGCTCGCACTCCAGGGCGTCAAGGTAGAACCAGTCCACCGTCAGCAGGTGGTTGAGGGTGGCCTTGATCGACGGGAAGAAGCTGCAACGCGGGGCGACGAACTCGTCCTGGGTCAGTTGCAGGCAAGCCTTGTACAAGCGGTGGTTGGCCCAGCCATTGTTGTAGGCCTGGGTCAGCAGGTGATGCGACAGCGGCTCCATGGTCGGCTCCTTCAGGCGAAGCGTTGCAGTTGCATCTCCCGTAGCCGGCTGAGGGTGCGCTGGTACGGGAACGCCAGATACCCTTGAGTGTAGAGCGCTTCCAGGGGCACCTCGGCTTCCAGGTACAAGGCCACGCGCCGGTCGTAGCATTCATCGACCAGGGCGATGAAGCGGCGCACGCTGTCGTCCCTGGGCGCCAGGGTCGGCAGCTCGCGGTCGCCGGCCAGCACCCGCGCGGCGCCGTCCTCGGTGCCGCGGGCGATGCGACCGGCCCGTTGCTCGCCGCCCAGTTGCGGGATACCGCCCAGCAGGATCGCCGGGAAGCGGTCGCACAGGGCCATGAAGTCCATGGCCGCCAGCGGTTGCTCGCACAGGTCGCGGTACCGGCACCAGAGCGCCTGGCTACTGTGGCGCACCACGCGCACTTGCCGGGACCCGAGTTGCAGGGGTTGCTCGCTGCCTGGGTCAGTGGGGCTCAGTTGCTGGAACACACCGGCCAGTGCATCGGGCTGCGCGACCCAGTAACGCTGCTGCGCGGCCCCCGGGTGCAGCCGGTGATCCTGTTCGCCGGCCACCGCCTGCACGCCCATGTGCCGCTCGATGGCGGCGATGGCCGGCAGAAAACGCTCGCGGTTGAAGCCGTCGCGATACAGCTGGTTGGGGGGCTGGTTGGAGGTGGCAACCACCACCACCCCCTGGTCGAACAGTTCCTGGAACAGGCGCCCGAGGATGATCGCATCGCCAATGTCGCTGACGAACAACTCGTCGAAGCACAGCACGCGGATCTCGCCGGCAAGTGCTCGGGCCAGGGCCTGGAGCGGGTCGGCGGTGCCACCCAGCTGGAACAGGCGGCGGTGAACCCAGGCCATGAAATGGTGGAAGTGCTGGCGCCGGGACGGCACGGGCAGGCAACGGTGGAACAGGTCCATCAGCCAGGTCTTGCCACGCCCCACCGGGCCCCAAAGGTACAGGCCCTGGGTTGGCTTACCCTGGCACAGGGCATCGAAACAGGCTTGCAACGCAGCGACGGCCGCCGCCTGGGCGGGGTCGGTGACGAAGCCACGCTCGCCGAGGGCCTGATGGTAGAGAGATTCGGGAGTCATGCCGTGCATGGTACGCCATCCCGGCCTCAAGCCGCGCCCCCGCGCACTGCAGGCGCCAGCCTTGCTGGCGAACCCGGCAACCCCGGCGCCTCGGGTTACGCCCCCATCAACCCTGTTTCAAGCCGACCTTCAACAACATCCCATCCTTGTCATCGGTCAGCACATACAGGTAGCCGTCCGGCCCCACCCGCACATCGCGGATCCGCGCTTTCAGCTCACCCAGCAGGCGCTCTTCATGCACCACCTTGTCGCCTTCGAGCTGCAGGCGGATCAGCTCCTGGGTGGCCAGGGCGCCGATGAACAAGTTGTGGTCCCAGGCCTTGAAGGTCGGGCTGTCGTAGAACGCCATGCCACTGATGCCCGGCGATTTTTCCCACACATGGTGCGGGTCGACCATACCCGGGACATGCTTGCCCTTGGCCTCGGGGATCGGCAGCAACGAGTAGTTGATGCCATGGGTGGCGATCGGCCAACCGTAGTTCTTGCCCGGTGCCGGGATGTTGATCTCGTCGCCGCCACGCGGGCCGTGCTCATGGGTCCACAGCTTGCCGGTCCAGGGGTTGAGCGCCGCGCCCTGCTGGTTGCGATGACCGAACGACCAGATCTCGGGGCGCACCTGGTCGCGGCCGACGAAGGGATTGTCCTTGGGCACTTCGCCATCGGGCAGGATCCGCACGATCTTGCCCTGCAGCTTGTCCAGGTCCTGGGCGGTGGCGCGCTGATTGTTCTCGCCCAGGGCGATGAACAGGTAACCCTCGCGGTCGAACACCAGGCGCGAGCCGAAATGGTTACCCTCGGAAAGCTTGGGCAACTGGCGGAAGATCACCGTGAAGTTCTCCAGCCGTGCCTGGTCCTGGGACAGTTGCCCCCGGCCCACGGCAGTGCCGGCCTTGCCATCCTCGCCCGCCTCGGCGAACGACAGGTACACCGTGCGGTCCTGGGCGAACGCCGGCGACAGCACCACATCGAGCAGGCCGCCCTGCCCTTGGGCCCAGACCTTGGGCACGCCGGACAGCGGCGGGCCGACCTTGCCCTCGGCGCTGACGATGCGCAGGTTGCCTGGGCGCTCGGTCACCAGGATGGAATTGCCATCCGGCAGGAACGCCAGGGCCCAAGGGTTGCGCAGGCCATTGGCGAGGGTGCTGACACTCAGCTGGCCCTCCTCGCTGGGCAAGGTCTGCTCGGGGGCGGCCTGGGCCAGCAGTGGCAAGAGGCTGGCGGCGGCCAGGGTGATCAACCAAGTGCGTGGCGTCATGCTCGGGTCCTTCGCAGGGGCTCACGGCACGCGTTGCGAGTCGCGCGGTGGCCGGGTGGGTTCCAGGTTCGGGGGCTGTTGCTCGCGGCGCAGGTTATCGCCGTTGCCGATACCGCGGTTGTCCAGGGTCGGTGGCCGCGGGTTGGGCTGGGTGGACGGGCCGCGCACGGGCGGTGCAGCCGGCACGCTGCCCTGGCGGCTGTTGGGGTTGGCCCGCATGATCGGGCTGTTGTAGGGGTTGTTGCTGTCGTTGGCGGCCAATGGCGGCAACGGCAACGGCGCAGCCTGGAGCGGCAGGGCCAGCAACAGGCCGAGGGCCAGGGTTGCCAATGTGGGGTTCATGCTTCACCTCCGGTACGAAAAGGCGCGCTCCAAGGTTGGATAGCCTAAGGCGCGCAGGGTTCGACGCAAAAGTGGCAATCCGCGTGGAGATGATTCCTGATGTTTCAGTATGGCCCCTCGGAGTGCTTGTGGGCGCAGGTTTGCCCCGCGATGCCCCAGGCCCAACCGGGCCTTGTCGCGGGGCAAGCCTACGTCTCAGCCTTGCGCCAGGTGCTTGTCGACCTTGTGCCGGGCGGCATACAGGCACAGCATCTCCATCGCCAAGGTCGCCCCGGCCAGCGCGGTGATATCGGCATGGTCGTAGGCCGGCGCCACCTCCACCAGGTCCATGCCCACCAGGTTGATCCCACGCAGGCCGCCGAGGATCTCCAGCGCCTGCAGCGTGCTCAGCCCGCCGCACACCGGCGTGCCGGTGCCTGGAGCGAAGGCCGGGTCGAGGCAGTCGATATCGAAGGTCAGGTACACCGGCCTGTCCCCCACCCGCGCGCGGATCGCCGCGACGATCGCCTCGGTGCCCTGGCGGTGCACCTGGCGCGCATCGAGGATGGCGAAGCCCTGGCTGTCGTCGTTGGTGGTGCGCAGGCCGATCTGCACCGAGCGCGCCGGGTCCACCAAGCCTTCGCGCGCGGCATGCCAGAACATGGTGCCGTGGTCGATGCGCTGGCCCTCCTCGTCCGGCCAAGTATCGCTGTGGGCGTCGAAGTGGATCAGCGCCAGCGGGCCATGGCGCCGGGCGTGGGCCTTGAGCAGCGGGTAGCTGATGAAGTGGTCGCCACCGAGGGTGAGCATGGCGCAGCCGGCCTCGAGGATGCGCTCGGCATGGGCCTCGATGCTGGCCGGGACCGACGCCGGGGTGCCGCTGTCGAAGGCGCAGTCACCGTAATCGATCACCGCCAGCTGGTCGAATGGGTCGAATGCCCACGGCCAGTGGCGGGCCCAGGCCTGTTGCACCGAGGCGGCGCGGATCGCCCGAGGCCCGAAGCGCGCGCCCGGGCGGTTGCTGGTGGCGGTGTCGAACGGCACGCCGCTGACCACCACGTCGACAGCGCGCAGGTCGCGGCTGTAGCGGCGCCGGGAAAAACTGGTGATGCCGGCATAGGTACTCTCGGCGGCGGTGCCGTAGAGGCTGTCACGGGTGATGGCCTGGTCGTTGTTTTGGGCGAGGTCCACGGTTGCGCTCCTGGGGTGGTCATTGGCGGCTGCGGAAGGTGGTCCACAGGCGGTTGCGCTGGCGCAGGTCGGCCAGCGCCATGCTGCGGTCGGCGAACAGGCGCTGGCGCACCGTGGCCGGGGGGTAGATGTCCGGGTCGTTGCGGATGGCCTCGTCCACCAGCGGCGTGGCCGCCTGGTTGGCATTGGCGAAGAACAGCGTGTTGGTCAGTGCCGCCACCGATTCGGGGCGCAGCATGAAGGCGATGAAGGCCCGGGCAGCCTCGGGGTGCGGGGCGTCCTTGGGGATCACCAGGTTGTCCTGCCAGACCAGGGTGCCTTCGCGGGGAATGCGGTAGATCAGCGCGAACGGCTTGCCGGCGCGCCGCGCCTGGTCGGCGGCCATGGCGGCGTCGCCGTTGTAGGTCAACGCCAGGCACACGCTGCCATTGGCCAGGTCGTTGATCTGCCGGCCGTTGGCCACGTAGCTGATCGACGGTTGCAGTTGCAGCAGCAGTTGCTGCGCCGCATCCAGGTCGGCCTTGCTCTGGCTGTACGGGTCCTTGCCCAGGTAGTTCAGGGCCACGCCGATCACCTCCTGGGGCGAGTCGGGCATGGCGATGCCGCAGTCCTTCAGACGCCCGGCGTATTCGGGCTTGAACAACAGGTCGAGGCTGTCCAGCGGCACCTCGCCCAGGCGCTGGCGCACCGCCTCGACGTTCACCCCCAGGCCCAGGGTGCCCCAGGTGTAGGGCACGGCATGGCGATTGCCCGGGTCGGCCTCGGCCAGCTTGGCCAGCAGGTCGGGGTCGAGGTTGGCATAGCCTGCCATCGCCTGCGCCTGCAGCGGCTGCAAGGCGCCGGCCTTGAGCGCGCGGGCCAGCACCGTGGCCGAGGGCACCACCACGTCGTAGCCGCTGCCGCCGGTCAGCAGCTTGGTTTCCAGCACCTCGGTGGTGTCGAAGGTGTCGTAGCGGACCTTGTAGCCGGTTTCCTGCTCGAAGCGCTCGAGGGTCTGCGGGGCGACATAGTCGGCCCAGCTGTACAGGTTGACGACTTTGTCCTCGGCCTGCAGCGGCAGGGCGATCAGCAGTGACAGCAGGCACAACGTTCGACGCATGGCGGGCACCTCGGCTTGGGGGGTGGATGCCGCCAGCATGCCGGCCGGGTTACATTGCAAAAATGGCAACTTTGCAAAGCTGACATTCATCGGGAGCAATGTGATGCTGGGACAACTGCACGACCTCGACCTGCACCTGCTGCGGCTGTTCGTCACTGTAGTCGAGGCCGGCGGCTTCAGCGCCGCCCAAGGCGTGCTGGGGCTCAGCCAGCCGAGCATCAGCCAGCAGATGGCCAAGCTGGAGACGCGCCTGGGCTATCGCCTGTGCAGCCGCGGCAAAGGTGGCTTTCGCCTGACCGAAAAGGGCGCGCAGTTATTGCAGGCGAGCCGTGGCCTGCTGCTGCAGATCGAGCAGTTCCGTCAGCTGGCCAACGGCGTGGCCGGGCGCCTGCTGGGCACGCTGCGCATCGGCCTGGCGGAGAACCAGGACGGGCCTGTGACCCTGTGCATTGCCCAGGCCATCGCTCGGTTTCGCCAGCGCGAGGAGTCGGTGCAGCTGGAGCTGACCTGCGCCCCGCCCGCCGAGCTGGAGCGGCTGTTGCTGGAGCAGCGCCTGGATTGCGCCATCAGCTACTTTTCCGGCAACCAGGCGGCGTTCGACTACCGGCCGTTGTTCGAGGAGCGCCAGCGCCTGTACTGCGGCAAGGGCCACACGCTGTTCCAGGCCGCCGAGGTGAGCCGCGCGCAGTTGCTCGATGCCGACCAGGTGCGCCATCCCTACCGTTTTCTCAAACACGGCGAGCCCTTCCAGAGCCGGCGCAGCATGGCCTTGGCCGAGCAGATCGACAGCGCCTTGACCTTCATCCTCTCAGGCCGGCACATCGGTTACCTGCCTTGCCATTGCGCCGCGCCATGGGAGGCCCAGGGCTGGTTGCGGGCGCTGGACCCCGCGCTGGATTTCAGCGTGCCGTTCACCCTGGCCCGCCACCGCGGCCAGGCGCCCGGGGAAGCCCTGCTGGCGTTCATCGAGGACCTGGGCGCAGCATTTGCCGAGCGTGGGCGTTAGCTTGGGGCAAGCCCGCCGATCAACCCGCGGCCATGCTCAATAGACGAGGTTCCAGGTCAAGGTGTAGGTCCGCCCACGGCCCTGGTAGTCGTACAGGTAGGCCGGCCCATAGGTCGGCGCGTAGAACAGCGTCGCCCGCTGGCCCCACACCGTGCTGTACTGCTTGTCGAACAGGTTCTGCACACCGGCGCTGAAGGTGCCCACGCCGGTCTCCTGGCTGCCCAGCAAGTCGAAGGTGGTGTAGCCGTCGATCTGGTGATCGGCATCGTCGCGCAGGGTGAAGGCGTGGTTGGCCTGCAACCGCGCCGTGCGGCCATCGCCCTTCCAGCCGACGAAGGCGGTGGCCTTGGACAGCGAGGCATAGCGCGCGTCGCGCTTGATCCAGTCGCCGTCGGCGTCCTGCTCCTGCGAGCGCACCAGGTGCAAGGTGCCGCCGGTCTCCCAGCCGTTGTACAAATAGCGGCTCAACGCCCCTTCGAAACCGAAGTCACGGCGTTTCTGCTCCTCGACATCGATGGTCAGGGTGGCGGAATCGACATTGATGACCTTGTCCGACCAGATGTAGTACAGCGCCGCCTGGGCGTTCCAGTCCAGGTCGGCATAGCGCCAGCCCACCTCCACCTGGCGGCTCTTGATCCCGGCCAGCGGGTTGTCGCCCACCGACAGGCCCGGCTTGCCGTAGTACTTGGCCGGGTCGGGCAATTCGAAGCCCTCGCCGTAGTTGCTCCATACCTGGTGACCGTTCTTGAAGTCGTAGATGGCGCCGAGGTTGTACAGGTTCACCTGGTAGTCGTTGCTGCCGCCGGGCACGCTCTTGAAGTCGCTGACCTGGACATCCATCTGCTGGCGGCGGGCGCCGCCGGACAGGGTCAGGTGGTCGGTGGCGTGCCAGTCGAGCTGGCTGTAGAACGACACGCCATCGACCCGGTAGCTGGGGTAGCGCGGCGCCTTGCTGGCCTTGTCCAGGTCCAGGCCGCCGCTCTGGGACGAGACCCGTGCATCGAAGGTGGTCTGCTCGGCGTTGAAGCGCTCGCGGTCGAGGTCGACGCCGTAGGTCAGCTTGAGGGTGTCCCACTGCTTGGCGAACAGTGCCTTGAGGTTGGAAACCTCGAAGTTCTGCTGCGACGCGGCGAAGTACACGCCGCGCGAACCGGTGGGCTTGCCGGTGTTGTAGTAGGGAAACGGGTAGAAGTTGTCGTTTTCCTTGCGGTACGAGGCCTGCAGGTAGAAGTCCTGGCCGAGCAGGTCGCGGTGGTGGTAATTGGCGTTGAGCAGCAAGCGCCGGGTACGCGGCTGCAAGTCGGATGAATAACCACCGCGCAGCTCGGCGTCTTCAAGGTCGGAGGGCGCGTTGTGACGCAGGTTGGGGAAATAGATGCCGGTGCTGCCATGGTTGCCGGAGTCGTAGTACTGGGCCAGCAGGTCCAGGCGCTGTTCATCGCTCAGGGTCAGGCCCAGGGTCCCGAGCAGGTCGAGGCTGCGGTTGTACTGCAGGTCGGTCTGGGTGTTGTCGATGAAGACCTGCTCGCCGGCACCGTCGTAGAACGCCTCGTTCTGCTCGCCGGAAATCCCCAGGCGGGCATTGACCCGCTCGTTGCCGCCGCTGATCGACTGGGCGATACGGGTCGACAGGTCGTCGCTGTTGTT
The DNA here is from genome assembly GCF_019139535.1 of Pseudomonas muyukensis. NCBI lineage: Bacteria > Pseudomonadati > Pseudomonadota > Gammaproteobacteria > Pseudomonadales > Pseudomonadaceae > Pseudomonas > Pseudomonas muyukensis. The sequence continues at coordinate 4,299,000 of NZ_CP077073.1, forward strand.
GAAACCGCTGCTGGCGCCCAGCTGGGTTTCGAAGCGCAGCGGGCCCGGCTCGCCCTTCTTGGTGACGATGTTGATGATCCCGCCGGTGGCGCCACCCCCGTAGATGGCGCTGGCGCCGGACAGCACCTCGACCCGCTCGACGTTGAACGGGGAAATGCTGTCGAACTGCCGCGACAGGCCGCGGGAGCTGTTCTGGCTGACGCCGTCGATCATCACCAGCACGTCGCGACCGCGCATGTTCTGGCCGTAGTTGGTCCGCCCCTCCGGCGCCAGGTCCAGGCCTGGCACCAGCTTGCCGATGGCCTCCTTGAGGCTGACGCCGCTGTCGATCTGCTCGCGCAGCTGCTGCTGGTCGACCACCCAGACCGTACCGGGGATCTCGCTGATCGCGGTGCTGGTGCGCGATGCCACGCTGACCTCGATGGGCTTGAGGTTGACACTCTGCGGCGGCGCGGCGCGGCGCAGGGTGACCGTGCGCGCGTCGTTGAACTGGTAGCTGACGCCGCTGCCAGCCAGCAAGGATTGCAACGCCTGCTCCAGGCTGTAGCTGCCGCTGAGCGGCGGCGCCTGCAGGTCGGCCACGTCCGAGGTGGTGTACAGCAGGTGCAGCCCGGCCTGGTCGGCGAATGCGGTGAGGGCCTGGTCCAGCGGCTGAACCGCCAGCTCGAGCCTGACCTGGCGGGCCTGGGCGCTGCCAGCGGGGGCGTCGGTGCCAGCCTCGACCAGCAGCGGCCCGGCCAGGGAGGCCAGGGCAGTGCAGGACAGCAAGGCATGTTTGAAGCGGTGCGGGAGCGTAGCCTTCACGAAAGAGCTTCCAGACAGTCGGAGAAAAAGGGGGTTGGCTGATCAGTGCCCCTACGACGATCTGGCTGCGATGAACTTGCAGTGGTAAATGAAAAAAATTTCGATTGCCGATTCGCTGGGCTCAGTACACCACCGCCAGGAACGGCAGGTAGGTGACTTTCAGCCCATAGCGTTGCTCGAGGGTGCGCAACAGCGCATGGGGGTCGTCGAGGTCGAACACGCCGCTGACTTCCAGGGCCGCGAGCTGATGGTCGGGAATGACGATACGGCCATGCTGGTAACGCTCAAGCTCCGCCAGCACCTGGCCCAGCGGCTTGCCGTTGAAGATCAGCTTGCCGCGTTGCCAGGCCGTGCGGGTAGCGGCATCCGGCGCGGGTTGCAAGGCTTGGCCGGCCACTTGCGCCTGGCCTTCGGCCAACAGTACCTGGTCGCCGCCGGGCTGGCGGCGCACGCTGAACACTGCCGCGTTGCCGGTCACCGGCGCGCCTGCGGCCTGCACCACGAACGGGCGTGGGTCGGCGACCGTCTCGAACAGCGCCTCGCCCGCCTCCAGCGTGACCTTGCGCTCATGCTCGCTGAAGACCACCGACAAGGCACTGGCACTGTTGAGCGTGACCCGCGAGCCGTCGGCCAGGGTCAGGCTCTGGCGCTGGCCGACAGCCGTATGGTAATCCGCCTGCCAGAACGGCACCTGCTGCCAGCCCGCATAGCCGGCCATGCACAGCACCAGCGACGCGGCGATCGCCGACAGCCGCCGCCGCAGGCGCGGTGGTGCCGGGCGAGCCTGGGCGCTCGGCGTGTGGCCCAGGTCTCGCCACAGCGCCTCGGCCTCAGCCGCCGCCTCGGCATGCGCCGGGCTCAACTGGCACCAGCGCTGGTAGCGCGCGCGATCGGCGGCCGTGGCATTGCCCGCGTGCAGCAACACCTGCCAGTCGAGGGCATCGTCGGACAGCACACTGGGGGGTTGGCAGCTGGGCATGGCGTGGGCTTCAGTCATGGTTGTGCTTGAGCCAGTCACGGCAATGGCGCAGGGCCTGGCCGATGTATTTTGCCACCATGCTCTCGGAAACGCCCAGCCGTCGTGCGATCTGCGCCTGGGTCAGGCCTTCGACACGGTTGAGCAACAGCGCCTGGCGCGCATTGCTGGACAGCTGCAACAACGCCTCGTCGAGGATCTGCAGGCGCTCGCGGGCCAGCAAGGCGGCCTCTGGCGGTGGCGCCGGGCAGGCCAGCGCGGTGGCGCCATCGCTGTCCTCGTGGCTGGCCGCCAGGCGCTTTTCGCGGCGCAGGGCATCGATGGCCAGGTTGCCGGCCACGCGGAAGATGAAGCTGCGCGCATGCAGCACCTGCACCGCCTGGCCGTCGACCTTGACCAGCTTGAGGTAGGTTTCCTGGGCGACATCGGCGGCGCGCTGACGGTCGCTCATGCGCCGGGTCAGGAACTGCAACAGGTCGTCGTAGTGCTCCTGGAAACTGGCCAGCAGCCCGGACACGGGAGAGGTCGCCATGGATAGAGGTCGGGAAGCGTTATCGGACGTTAATGAGAAACAGTATCTTTCATATCGACCCACACTTTCAACGCCGCCGGGTATTTGCCACACTGCCGGCTCGCCCGTGAGCCGAGAGCGTCATCGCCATGTTCGTCCGCTGCTGCCTGATCCTGCTGTTGTGCCTGGGCTTGAACGCCTGTGCGCTGTTTCACAACCGCGATCCGCTGACGATCAGCGTGATCGGCATCGACCCCCTGCCCGGCCAGGACCTGGAACTGCGCATGGCGGTGAAGATCCGCGTGCAGAACCCCAACGAGGCGCCCGTGGAGTTCAACGGCATCGCCTTGAACCTGGAGGTCAACGACCAGCCCCTGGCCGCCGGCGTGAGTGACCAGCGCGGGCACATCGGCCGTTACGACGAGGCGGTGATCGTGGTGCCGGTGAGCATCACCGCCTTCGCCTTCCTGCGCCAGGCCTATGGCCTGAGCCGGGTCGAGTCGCTGCAGGGCCTGCCCTATGTGCTGCGCGGCAAGCTGGCCGGTGGCCCGCTGGGCACCGTGCGCTTCACCGACAAGGGCAAGCTCGACCTGCCCAGCCCGGCACAGGCCGGCTGGTAGCGGTCAGTCGGCGACGAAACGCACCCCCGGGCGGGCGCGCTCGTCCACGCACAGCTCGAACACATCGGGCCGCGCATAGTGGCCGACCACGTCGAAATCGTAGCGGGCCTGCACCAGTTGCGCGGTATCGACCTCGGCGGTCAACAGCCCGCGCGTGGCCACCAGGGGCCCGGCCAAGACCTCGCCCAGCGGGCCGACGATCACGCTGCCACCATTGATCAGCGGCCGCTCGGCGGGCCAATTGGGCACCTCCAGGCCCAGGGCCGCCGGCGAGTCCTGCACCTGGCAGGCACTGATGACGAAACAGCGCCCTTCGGCGGCGATGTGGCGCATGCTCACCTGCCACAGCTCCCGCTCGTCCACGGTCGGCGCACACCACACCTGCACACCCTTGGCGTACATCGCGGTACGCAGCAGCGGCATGTAGTTCTCCCAGCACACCGCGGCGCCGAGACGCCCGGCGCGGCTGTCCACCACCGCCAGCGTCGAGCCGTCGCCCTTGCCCCAGATCAGCCGTTCGGTGCCGGTGGGCATCAGCTTGCGGTGCTTGGCCAGCAGGCCTGCCTCCGGCTCGAAGAACAGCACGGTGCAATACAGGGTGTTGCCACTGCGCTCGATGACCCCGACTACCAGGCTGGCGCCGGTGCGTGCCGACAGCTGCGCCAGTGCCTCGGTTTCGGCGCCTGGTACGTCGATGGCGTTGGCGAAGTAGCGGGCAAAGGCCTCCCGACCCTCGGGCAGGCGATAGCCCAGTTGCGTGCCGAAGCCCTCGCCTTTCGGGTAGCCCCCCAGCAACGCTTCGGGCATTACCACCAGGCTGGCGCCGCTGTCGCGAATGGCCTGCTCATAACCGATGATCTGTTCCAGGGTGGCGGCCTTGCCTTCAGGCAACGAGCCGATCTGCAGCGCGGCGACAATGGACTTGGGCATTTTTCGAGACTCCGGTCAGGGTAAAGGTCTGGTAGATTCTCCGGCGCGCTGCACTCATGAATAAAGCCCACTTCACTACTGAATGATATTGACCTGATGAATATCATCGACATCGACCTGAACCTGCTGAAAGTCTTCGAAGCGCTGCACGACGAAGGGGGCGCAAGCCGCGCCGCCTTGCGCCTGGGCCTGACCCAGTCGGCGGTCAGTGCCGCCCTGCGCCGCCTGCGCCAGGTGTATGACGACCCGCTGTTCGTGCGCACCGGCCGCGGCCTGAGCCCGACCCTGCGCGCCAACCAGCTCAAGCCGCTGATCAGCGAGGCCTTGGGCAAGTGCAGGCAAAGCCTGGCGTTGCTCGACCCCGAGGCCAACCACTTCGAGGGCCGGTCGCTGAGCCTGGGGTTATCGGACGACTTCGAGATCGCCTACGGCCAGGCCCTGATCGCCGCGGTACGCCGGCAGGCCCCAGGGCTGCGCCTGATCTTTCGCCAGACCCACAGCCAGATCGTCGCCCAGGGCTTGCTGGAGCGCAGCCTGGACCTGGCGCTGACCTCGGGCGGCTTTGCCCAGCGCCTGCTCAGCCGGGTGGTGCTCGGCGACGGTGACTACCAGTGCCTGGTCGATCCGGCGAGCCTGGCGCCCGGTCAGGCACAGCTGAGCCTCGACGCCTTCGTCGAGCGGGAACAGATCCTGGTGTCGTCAGGTGGTTTCGTGGGGATTGTCGACGAGGCCCTGGCCGCCATGGGCAAGCATCGCACGATCTGCGCGGCCACCAGCCATTTTGCCGCGCTGGGGCATTTGCTCAAGGGCACCCGCTACCTGGCCACCCTGCCCGGCCATGCGGCCAGGGCGATTGCCAGCAATACCGGGCTGCAGGTACTGCCCTGCCCACTGGCGCTGCCACGCTACCCGATCGAGCTGGGCTGGCGCAGCAGCGGGCCGCTGGACCCGCTGGTGGAGCGGGTGCGTGCGGCGGTGCTGGAGGTGTTCGCCTGAATCAGCGGTTGTTGCTGGCGGCGGCCATCATCTTGTTGACCTCGCTGCGCACCAGGTTGGTGAACTCAGGTGGCGACATGCCCTCGAGTTCGGCGCGCACCCACTCCGCCCACTTGCCCTTGCGCCGCGGCTTCTCGGCAATCAAGCGCGCCGCCTCGCCCTTGGCCTTGCCCAGGTTGCTCTGCCAGAACTCGAACAAACGGGATTTCTCGGCCTCGATCTGCGCCCGTTCCTGGAAGCTCAAATTGGCCAGATTGAAACTCATGGGGGTAATACCTGCCGCTGAAAATGGCCGCTATCTTACACTGTAGGGCCAGGCCACCGGAACGCCGCTGCAACTTTCCCGGCGCCGTGGCATCCACTGATCAACTCCCTACCCTTCACGAGGATGTGTACATGGCCAGGAAAACCGCCGCGCAAGCCGACAGCGACCAGATCAAGGACCAGGTGTTCAGCGAACTGCAGGCATTGATCGAGGAATCCGAACGGCTGCTCAGCGACAGCGCTTCATTGGTTGGCGAGGATGCCGATACCCTGCGCGCGCAACTGGGCCTGAAGCTGCGCCAGGCCCGCGACGCCACCAGTCGCCTGGGGCAGAAGGCCCAGCCTGTGGTCGAGGCGACCCAGCAATACATCGGCGGACACCCCTGGCAGACCGTGGCAGTATCCGCCGGTTTCGGCCTGGTGGTGGGCCTGCTGCTGGGGCGTCGCCAGTAACCGGCTAGGCGGCCAGGGCCTGCGGGATACCGCTGTGGAAACGCAGTTCCTGGTCGGGCGAGCTGATCAGCTCGGCCTCCGCTTCACGTACCCACTCGACGACCCGGGCGATATCCGCGGCATCACCGTACTGGTGGGCCAGCTTCAGGTAGCCCTGGTAATGCCGCGCCTCGCTCTTGAGCAGGCCGTGGTAGAAGGTGCCGAGCTCTTCGTCCAAATGCGGTACCAGCGCGGCGAAGCGCTCGCAGCTGCGCGCCTCGATGAAGGCGCCGACCACCAGGGTGTCCACCAGCTTGACCGGCTCATGGGCCCGCACCAGGCGCCGCAGGCCTGAGGCATAGCGCCCGGCCGACACCGGCCGCAGCGGCACGCCACGGCGCTTCATCAGGCGCAGCACCTGCTCATGGTGCACCAGCTCTTCACGGGCCAGGCGCGACATCATGTTGATCAGGTCGAGGTGGGTGTTGTACTTGGCGATCAGGCTCAGCGCCGTGCTGGCGGCCTTGAACTCGCAATTCTTGTGATCGATCAGCAGGGTTTCCTGGTCGGCCAGTGCGGCCTCGATCCAGGCATCGGGGGTACGGCAACCCAGGAAGGCGTCGATTTCAGGAATCAGGGACATGACACTCGCAACCACACAGGACATCGGCAGGGTTGGCGATTATACCGGCGACGGCGCCCTGTGCCAGTGGCTATGCTTGATACATATCAAGCGGCGGGCGGAGCAGCGCCGTCTATAGTCAGGCATTGGCCGCCATCCTGAAGGGAGTTCATGCCCATGCAAGCCGTTCGCAGCATTCTTGTCGTACTCGACCCCGAGCACGCCCACAGCCGCGCCCTGACCCGGGCCAAGCTGATTGCCGGGGTGACCGGCGCGCGCCTGCACCTGCTGATGTGCGACAAGAAGCAGGACCATGATGCGCTGCTCAGCTTGCTCAGCAGCCAGTTGCACGACGATGGCTACGACAACGTCACCCACGAGCAGCATTGGAAGGACAACCTGCACAAGTCGATCATCCATGTGCAGCAGGCCGAGGGTTGTGAGCTGGTGATCAAGGAGCATCGCCCCGACAACCCGCTGCGCAAGGCATTGTTGACGCCCAGTGACTGGAAACTGTTGCGCGAATGCCCCTGCGCAGTGCTGATGGTCAAGAGCGAACGGCCCTGGACGGGAGGCAAGATCCTCGCGGCCGTGGATGTGGGCAACCAGGATGAAGCCCATCGCCGCCTGCATGCCAGCATCATCGATCATGGTTATGACATCGCCGCCCTGGCCAAGGGTGAGCTGCATGTGATCAGTGCCCACCCCTCGCCCATGTTGTCAGCGGCCGATCCTGTGTACCAGCTCACCGAAACCATCGAGAAACGCTACCGGGAAGCCTGCCTGGCGTTCCAGGCCGAGTTCGATATCAGTGACGAGCGCCTGCATATCGCGGAAGGCCCGGCTGATGTACTCATTCCGTATACCGAGAAACAGTGCGATGCCGTGGTGACGATTATCGGCACCGTGGCCCGCACCGGGATTTCCGGGGCGTTGATCGGCAATACCGCCGAGGTGGTGCTGGATGCGCTCGAGGGTGATGTGCTGGTGCTCAAGAGCGAAGAAGCGACGGCACATCTGGCGGAACTGGCGCGGGGTTGAGCACTTCGCTTTAACGTGCGCTGCGCAAACCCTGCCACGCACCCTGTAGGCGCGGCCTTGTGTCGCGAAAGGGCTGCGCAGCGGCCGTAATTCAGGCGACGCGATTGTCCTGGAGGACCGAGGCTGCAGGATGGCACCGGCTGCGCCGGTGTTCGCCGGCAAGGCCGGCTCCTACAGCGATCGCCGCCCGCCTGCGGCCTGTAGGAGCCAGCCTTGCTGGCGAACCAAGCGGCGCGGTCTGCCTGCAATGGCGCTTGTAGGAGCGGCCTTGTGTCGCGATCGGGCGCGCAGCGGCCGTAATCCAGGCGACGCGATTGTCCTGGAGGACCGAGGCTGCAGGTTTTGCGGCCGCTGCGCGCCCGATCGCGACACAAGGCCGCTCCTACAAGGGCCGCACCTGCCGGGGTTTTCTGCACCACAAAGACAAAACCCCTACCTGCTCGCGCAGATAGGGGTTTTGCGAAATGAATCTTGACGATGACCTACTCTCACATGGGGAAGCCCCACACTACCATCGGCGATGCATCGTTTCACTACTGAGTTCGGGATGGGATCAGGTGGTTCCAATGCTCTATGGTCGTCAAGAAATTCGGTTGCCGTGAATGCCTTGCAGCACTCTCAGCCAATTCGGATATGTGAATTTGTGGCCCTACGAATCTTCGGGTCTTTCGTCTTCACCACCACAATCTGCGTAAGCAAATTGCTTGGGTGTTATATGGTCAAGCCTCACGGGCAATTAGTATTGGTTAGCTCAACGCCTCACAGCGCTTACACACCCAACCTATCAACGTCGTAGTCTTCGACGGCCCTTTAGGGGATTCAAGATCCCAGTGAGATCTCATCTTGAGGCAAGTTTCCCGCTTAGATGCTTTCAGCGGTTATCTCTTCCGAACATAGCTACCCGGCAATGCCACTGGCGTGACAACCGGAACACCAGAGGTTCGTCCACTCCGGTCCTCTCGTACTAGGAGCAGCCCCTCTCAAATCTCAAACGTCCACGGCAGATAGGGACCGAACTGTCTCACGACGTTCTAAACCCAGCTCGCGTACCACTTTAAATGGCGAACAGCCATACCCTTGGGACCGGCTTCAGCCCCAGGATGTGATGAGCCGACATCGAGGTGCCAAACACCGCCGTCGATATGAACTCTTGGGCGGTATCAGCCTGTTATCCCCGGAGTACCTTTTATCCGTTGAGCGATGGCCCTTCCATACAGAACCACCGGATCACTAAGACCTACTTTCGTACCTGCTCGACGTGTTTGTCTCGCAGTCAAGCGCGCTTTTGCCTTTATACTCTACGACCGATTTCCGACCGGTCTGAGCGCACCTTCGTACTCCTCCGTTACTCTTTGGGAGGAGACCGCCCCAGTCAAACTACCCACCATACACTGTCCTCGATCCGGATAACGGACCTGAGTTAGAACCTCAAGGTTGCCAGGGTGGTATTTCAAGGATGGCTCCATGAGAACTGGCGTCCCCACTTCAAAGCCTCCCACCTATCCTACACAAGCAAGCTCAAAGTCCAGTGCAAAGCTATAGTAAAGGTTCACGGGGTCTTTCCGTCTAGCCGCGGATACACTGCATCTTCACAGCGATTTCAATTTCACTGAGTCTCGGGTGGAGACAGCGCCGCCATCGTTACGCCATTCGTGCAGGTCGGAACTTACCCGACAAGGAATTTCGCTACCTTAGGACCGTTATAGTTACGGCCGCCGTTTACCGGGGCTTCGATCAAGAGCTTCGCTTGCGCTAACCCCATCAATTAACCTTCCGGCACCGGGCAGGCGTCACACCCTATACGTCCACTTTCGTGTTTGCAGAGTGCTGTGTTTTTAATAAACAGTCGCAGCGGCCTGGTATCTTCGACCGGCGTGGGCTTACGCAGCAAGTGCTTCACCCTCACCGGCGCACCTTCTCCCGAAGTTACGGTGCCATTTTGCCTAGTTCCTTCACCCGAGTTCTCTCAAGCGCCTTGGTATTCTCTACCTAACCACCTGTGTCGGTTTGGGGTACGGTTCCCAGTTATCTGAAGCTTAGGAGCTTTTCTTGGAAGCATGGCATCAACCACTTCGCGCTCTAATGAGCACTCGTCATCAGCTCTCGGCCTTAAGATCCCGGATTTGCCTAAGATCTCAGCCTACCACCTTAAACTTGGACAACCAACGCCAAGCTGGCCTAGCCTTCTCCGTCCCTCCATCGCAATAACTGGAAGTACAGGAATATTAACCTGTTTTCCATCGACTACGCTTTTCAGCCTCGCCTTAGGGACCGACTAACCCTGCGTCGATTAACGTTGCGCAGGAAACCTTGGTCTTTCGGCGTGCGAGTTTTTCACTCGCATTGTCGTTACTCATGTCAGCATTCGCACTTCTGATACCTCCAGCAAGCTTCTCAACTCACCTTCACAGGCTTACAGAACGCTCCTCTACCGCGTCATCAAAGATGACACCCGTAGCTTCGGTGCATGGTTTGAGCCCCGTTACATCTTCCGCGCAGGCCGACTCGACTAGTGAGCTATTACGCTTTCTTTAAAGGATGGCTGCTTCTAAGCCAACCTCCTAGCTGTCTAAGCCTTCCCACATCGTTTCCCACTTAACCATGACTTTGGGACCTTAGCTGACGGTCTGGGTTGTTTCCCTTTTCACGACGGACGTTAGCACCCGCCGTGTGTCTCCCATGCTCGGCACTTGTAGGTATTCGGAGTTTGCATCGGTTTGGTAAGTCGGGATGACCCCCTAGCCGAAACAGTGCTCTACCCCCTACAGTGATACATGAGGCGCTACCTAAATAGCTTTCGAGGAGAACCAGCTATCTCCGAGCTTGATTAGCCTTTCACTCCGATCCACAGGTCATCCGCTAACTTTTCAACGGTAGTCGGTTCGGTCCTCCAGTCAGTGTTACCTAACCTTCAACCTGCCCATGGATAGATCGCCCGGTTTCGGGTCTATACCCAGCGACTAAAGCGCCCTATTAAGACTCGCTTTCGCTACGCCTCCCCTATTCGGTTAAGCTCGCCACTGAATATAAGTCGCTGACCCATTATACAAAAGGTACGCAGTCACCTAACAAAGTAGGCTCCCACTGCTTGTACGCATACGGTTTCAGGTTCTATTTCACTCCCCTCTCCGGGGTTCTTTTCGCCTTTCCCTCACGGTACTGGTTCACTATCGGTCAGTCAGTAGTATTTAGCCTTGGAGGATGGTCCCCCCATGTTCAGACAAAGTTTCTCGTGCTCCGTCCTACTCGATTTCACTGGCAAGAGATTTTCGTGTACGGGGCTATCACCCACTATGGCCGCACTTTCCAGAGCGTTCCACTAATCTCAAACCAGCTTAAGGGCTGGTCCCCGTTCGCTCGCCACTACTAAGGGAATCTCGGTTGATTTCTTTTCCTCAGGGTACTTAGATGTTTCAGTTCCCCTGGTTCGCCTCTTGCACCTATGTATTCAGTACAAGATACTCAGCTTATGCTGAGTGGGTTCCCCCATTCAGAGATCTCTGGATCACAGTCTGTTTGCCGACTCCCCAAAGCTTATCGCAGGCTACCACGTCTTTCATCGCCTCTGACTGCCAAGGCATCCACCGTATGCGCTTCTTCACTTGACCATATAACCCCAAGCAATCTGGTTATACTGTGAAGACGACATTCGCCGAAAATTCGTACGTTGCTCTTTCGAGCAGAACTCACAAATTTTACCTTAGCCTGAATAACCAGCAGTGAAACTGGCATTCAGTCTATTTCTATCACATATCCGAATTTTTAAAGAACGATCTGACAAAAGTCAGAAATCAACATTCATCAACGAATGTTCATTTCTAAGTTCTGATCAAGTAGACACAACAGAAAGTGGTGGAGCCAAGCGGGATCGAACCGCTGACCTCCTGCGTGCAAGGCAGGCGCTCTCCCAGCTGAGCTATGGCCCCGCATATTGGTAGGTCTGGGCAGATTTGAACTGCCGACCTCACCCTTATCAGGGGTGCGCTCTAACCAACTGAGCTACAGACCTATATAGGGTCTTGATCGTCTTCACATATGAATCAAGCAATTCGTGTGGGAGCTCATCAGCAGGCTGATGTCTTCGATTAAGGAGGTGATCCAGCCGCAGGTTCCCCTACGGCTACCTTGTTACGACTTCACCCCAGTCATGAATCACACCGTGGTAACCGTCCTCCCGAAGGTTAGACTAGCTACTTCTGGTGCAACCCACTCCCATGGTGTGACGGGCGGTGTGTACAAGGCCCGGGAACGTATTCACCGCGACATTCTGATTCGCGATTACTAGCGATTCCGACTTCACGCAGTCGAGTTGCAGACTGCGATCCGGACTACGATCGGTTTTGTGAGATTAGCTCCACCTCGCGGCTTGGCAACCCTCTGTACCGACCATTGTAGCACGTGTGTAGCCCAGGCCGTAAGGGCCATGATGACTTGACGTCATCCCCACCTTCCTCCGGTTTGTCACCGGCAGTCTCCTTAGAGTGCCCACCATAACGTGCTGGTAACTAAGGACAAGGGTTGCGCTCGTTACGGGACTTAACCCAACATCTCACGACACGAGCTGACGACAGCCATGCAGCACCTGTGTCAGAGTTCCCGAAGGCACCAATCCATCTCTGGAAAGTTCTCTGCATGTCAAGGCCTGGTAAGGTTCTTCGCGTTGCTTCGAATTAAACCACATGCTCCACCGCTTGTGCGGGCCCCCGTCAATTCATTTGAGTTTTAACCTTGCGGCCGTACTCCCCAGGCGGTCAACTTAATGCGTTAGCTGCGCCACTAAAATCTCAAGGATTCCAACGGCTAGTTGACATCGTTTACGGCGTGGACTACCAGGGTATCTAATCCTGTTTGCTCCCCACGCTTTCGCACCTCAGTGTCAGTATCAGTCCAGGTGGTCGCCTTCGCCACTGGTGTTCCTTCCTATATCTACGCATTTCACCGCTACACAGGAAATTCCACCACCCTCTACCATACTCTAGCTCGCCAGTTTTGGATGCAGTTCCCAGGTTGAGCCCGGGGCTTTCACATCCAACTTAACGAACCACCTACGCGCGCTTTACGCCCAGTAATTCCGATTAACGCTTGCACCCTCTGTATTACCGCGGCTGCTGGCACAGAGTTAGCCGGTGCTTATTCTGTCGGTAACGTCAAAACAGCAAGGTATTAACTTACTGCCCTTCCTCCCAACTTAAAGTGCTTTACAATCCGAAGACCTTCTTCACACACGCGGCATGGCTGGATCAGGCTTTCGCCCATTGTCCAATATTCCCCACTGCTGCCTCCCGTAGGAGTCTGGACCGTGTCTCAGTTCCAGTGTGACTGATCATCCTCTCAGACCAGTTACGGATCGTCGCCTTGGTGAGCCATTACCTCACCAACTAGCTAATCCGACCTAGGCTCATCTGATAGCGCAAGGCCCGAAGGTCCCCTGCTTTCTCCCGTAGGACGTATGCGGTATTAGCGTTCCTTTCGAAACGTTGTCCCCCACTACCAGGCAGATTCCTAGGCATTACTCACCCGTCCGCCGCTGAATCAAGGAGCAAGCTCCCGTCATCCGCTCGACTTGCATGTGTTAGGCCTGCCGCCAGCGTTCAATCTGAGCCATGATCAAACTCTTCAGTTCAATACTGCTTGGGTTTTTAAGAAACCCTAAACTTGGCTCAGCAATCTCAAATGACTATGTGATTTCTCGCATGGCCACTTGTGATGCTGATAATCTTGGCGACTATCAGTCCGTACTCACAAGCACCCACACGAATTGCTTGATTCAATTTGTTAAAGAGCGGTTGGCTTTCAGCGTTTCGCTTCAGCCGAGGCGCGCATTCTACGCTAACCTCATTTCGTGTCAAGCGTTTATTTTGAAGTTTTTCGTTTCACTTCAAACACTTGACTCGCTGCGATCTCTCGTAGCGGGAGGCGAATCATACAGCGTTACAACCTGCTGTCAACCACCTTTTTCACCGCTTTCGATGTGAAACCGAAGCCCTTGCACCGCCTTCGAACTCGCTTAACTCGTTGAATCTCAAGGAGTTTCGCGTTCCGTTGTCGCTGGAAGTGGGGCGCATTATAAGGGGATCTGGAACTGCGTCAACCTTTAATTTCAAGAAATTGAAATATTTAAGGGAAGACCGCATCAGGGGCGCCAGGGGCCCGCCATAAGCCTTGCAGCGCCTAGCAGATCGAGCGCCGCGCGGGCGGCGCTCGATCACCCAGGCGCTGAATGCCCAACGGCGGACACCTCTCAACGCAAACACAAACTCCAGCCAGAAATCTCTCAACACCCCCTCTCCAGACAGACACCTCCAAACACCACCCCCCTCACCACTATCTATATAGCCACAGCCATTGCATCCCCCACCCGCAATTGCGCACTATATTGCGCACCTTGCCCGCACAACCACGGACTTCCCCAAGCATGAACACCCCCCAACGCAGCCTGGCCGCCACGCTATTCCCCATCGGCCTGCTGCTGATCGCCATGGCCTCCATCCAATCCGGCGCATCGCTGGCCAAAAGCATGTTCCCCATCGTCGGCGCACAAGGCACCACCACCCTGCGCCTGATCTTCGCCAGCATCATCATGGTGCTGTTGCTGCGCCCCTGGCGCGCACGGCTGGATGCCAACACCCTGCGCAGCGTAATCATCTACGGCATGGCCCTGGGCGGGATGAACTTCCTCTTCTATATGTCCTTGCGCAGCGTCCCACTCGGCATCGCCGTCGCCTTGGAATTCACCGGCCCACTCACCGTGGCGCTGCTGGCCTCGCGGCGAGCATTGGACTTCGTCTGGATCGCCCTGGCCGTCATCGGCCTGCTGCTGCTGATACCCGTCGGCCAGACCGGCGGCGGCATCGACCCACTTGGCGCCGGCTACGCGCTGGGGGCCGGCGTATGCTGGGCGCTGTACATTCTATATGGGCAACGCGCCGGAGCCGAAAACGGTATCCAGACCGCCGCCCTGGGTGTGGTGATCGCCGCGCTGTTCGTCGCCCCCATCGGCATCGTCCATGCCGGCAGCGCCCTGCTGACACCCGCCCTGCTCCCGGTGGCCCTGGCCGTGGCGGTACTCTCCACTGCCCTGCCCTACAGCCTGGAAATGGTCGCCCTGACCCGCATGCCTGCCCGCACCTTCGGCACCCTGATGAGCATCGAGCCGGCCTTCGGCGCGCTGTCCGGGCTGCTGTTCCTCGGCGAACAGCTCACCCTCTGGCAGTGGCTGGCCATTCTTGCGATTATCACCGCGTCGGTAGGGGCGACGCTGTCGATGAAGCGCGAGAGCAACCCGCCGGTGGCCGCCGACTGAATTGAGAAATATTTTCATTTGAATGGTTATTCATCCTTGTACCGCTCAGCTTCGCTGATTAAGCTGTCATAAAATCATAATCATGACGCTATCTACTGGGCGGCAAAGGGAAGCCAGGGAACATCAGGGAAGACACGAAGCGCTGACGACAGGCCCGTAAAGTAGTCGGGCCGCATAAGGACAGGAATGAAACGTATTTTGCTCATCCTGGCCATTCTGGCCATGGCCGGATGCGCCGCAACCGCCAACACCGAGGTGAAGCGGGGGAAAAAAGGCCTGCATATCAACTGCTCGGGGCTCTCCTCGTCGTGGGAGAAGTGCTACAACAAGGCCGCTAGCTCCTGCAGCAGCAAAGGCTACAAGGTTATCGCCCGCTCAGGCGACACAGACGAAGAGCCTGGCGACTATGTCTTTGGCATCAACCCCGCAGGCTATACCAGCCGCAGCATGATCGTGATCTGCAAATAACGAAAAGGGCAGCCAAGGGCTGCCCTTTCAATTTCAGCTGGGCCGGTTTCAGATCGGCGCGGTACGTCGCTCCAACCATGCCAACGCGTCCCCGCTCAGCAATGGGGCCAGGCGTTCGCGCACCGTCTGGTGATAGCGATTCAACCAGGCGATGTCCTCGCTGCCGAGCGCCTCGACCAACAGGCAGCGCGTATCGATCGGGCACAGGGTCAGCGTTTCGAACTCGAGGAAATCACCAAACTCGCTGCTACCGGCCTCGCGATTGACCACCAGGTTCTCGATGCGCACGCCCCACTCCCCCGGCCGGTAGGTACCCGGCTCGATCGAGCTGATCATCCCCGGCTGCATCGCCGTCTGCGGCGCCGGGGCGGCCTGGTAGGCAATCACCTGCGGCCCTTCGTGCACATTCATGAAGTAGCCGACACCATGGCCGGTGCCGTGTCCATAGTCGACCCGGTCGGCCCAGATCGGCGCCCGGGCAATGGCATCGAGCAGTGGCGAAAGGATGCCCCGGGGGAAACGCGCCCGCGACAAGGCGATCATGCCCTTGAGTACCCTCGAGCAGTCGGCCTTTTGCGCCTGGCTCGGCTCGCCGATCGGCACCATGCGGGTAATGTCGGTCGTACCACCGAGATATTGGCCACCTGAATCGATCAGCAACAGGCCATCGCCCTCGATCACGGCGTGGGATGCTTCGGTGGCGCGGTAATGCGGCATCGCGCCATTAGCGTTGTAGGCGGCAATCGTCGAGAAGCTCAGCGACACGTAGCCAGGGCGGCGCGCCCGCGCCGCGCTCAGTTGCTCGTCGATGGTCAGCTCGGTGATCCGCGCCTGCCCTTGATGCGCTTCGAACCAGGCGAAGAACTCGCACAGCGCCGCACCGTCCTGCTCCATGGCCTGGCGGATATGGGCGAGATCCCCTTCACCCTTGCGCGACTTGCTCAAGGTCGTCGGATTGATGCTCTCGACCAGCCGCACCTGCTCATGCAGGTGATCCAGCAGCCCACGGGTGACCCGCGCCGGATCCACCAGCAGGCTGGCCGTGGCCGGAATCGCCGACAGCGCGTCGCCGACCGCTACGTAGTCACGGACCTCGATACCATCGGCCGCCAATACCTGACGCAAGTGCCCATCGACCTTTTCGCGCCCGACGAACAGATACGCCTTGTCCTGGCTGACCAACGCGAAAGAGACGAACACGGGGTTGTAGGAAACGTCGCTGCCACGCAAATTGAACAGCCAGGCGATATCGTCGAGCGTGGCAATGAAATGCCAGTCGGCGCCTTTTTCCTGCAGGGTGCCCCGCAGATCGGCAAGCTTTTGCGCACGATTGACGGTCGCATGCGGTGGCAGGTGCTGGTACACCGGATTGCCCGGCAACGATGGCCGGCCGCTCCAGGCCTCGGTCAGCAGATCGATATCCGTACGCAGCTTTGCGCCCCGCGCCTGCAGACGCTCGCTTAACTGGCGGGCAGCGGCCACTGCCATGACCGCACCATCCACCGCCACGGTACCGTCGACCTTTGCACCCAACCACTCCAACGCGCCTGGCTGACCGGGCCGCAGCTTCATGAGCTCGATGCCACTGCCGGCCAGCTCCTTGTTCGCTTGTTCCCAATAGCGACTGTCAGCCCAGAGTCCAGCGAAATCCGCCGTGACCACCAGCGTGCCCACCGACCCCTCGAAACCGGACAACCATTGCCGCCCCTGCCAATAGCCAGGCAGGTACTCGGACAGATGCGGGTCGGCCGAGGGCACCAGCAGGGCAGCAACGCCCTCCCGGGCCATGGCCTCGCGCACGCGGGCAAGCCGCGCCGGTACGGATTCGTGAAGCGGGGACTGACTGTTCATGCGCACTCCTGCGGATAGGTATCGACGGGTCCAGGCCGTCGATAATGAAACAGCTGGCGGGCGCCCGCAATCACCACGACCGTAACAAGGCATGCATTGCCCCAAGTGCCCTGCCGACCGTCGATCCCTCTTCCTGAACTAAACAGCCCGCGAGACTTCACACCCCTTACACACCCTGCGAACGCGAGGCTGGCCATGCCCCACTCCCGCGAACCGAAAAGCGCCGTCGTACTGCTCGACACCCTCGAATACACACCCGAACACGAGCGGGCGACCCAACTGAGGATCGCCGAGTACCTGGCACGTCTGTTGGGCATCGAGTGCGTCGCGCCAACGCTTCTGCCCGACGCCGAAGCATGCTGTTACTACGTACCGAGCGAAACCCTGGTCGATCCGGCGCGTCAGGCGATGCTCGGCATCCAGGACGAGAACGACCTTTTTGGCGGAGCCGTCAGTCATCCGCACCTCGCTACCAAGGCCATCTCCCACCCAGTGCCTGCCGACGCCAGCTTCCCGCCCGGCTGGACCGATGCGTTTGCACAGCAAGCCTGCGATGCCCTGCTCCGTGGCTATACGGTGTTTTCCAAAGGTGACGCCCGCCGGGCGACCGAGCTGCTGCTGCGCGAGGGACCGGTACGCATCAAGCCGGTGCTGGCCTGCGCCGGTCGGGGCCAGCAGGTCATCACCGACGCCCAGGCCCTGGAGCCGTTGCTGGAGGGCATGGACGAACAGACGCTGGCACTGTGGGGCCTGGTCCTGGAGGAAGACCTCGCCGACGTCGAGACCTTCAGCGTCGGTCAGGTCCGCGTCGCAGGGCTGACCCTCAGCTACCACGGCATCCAGCACCTGACCCGCGACCACGCGGGCACCGAAGTGTACGGCGGCTCCGATCTGGTGCTCGTGCGCGGCGACTACCAGAAATTGCTGCAATTACCGCTTGCGGATCACCTACGCCTGGCCATCACCCAGGCGACGGCCTACGAACAGGCCGCCGAACGTTACTTCCCCGGATTTATCGCTTCACGTCGTAACTATGACATCGCCCGCGGTCGTGACAGCCACGGCCATCTGCGCAGTGGCGTGCTCGAACAATCCTGGCGCCTGGGTGGCGCCAGTCCGGCCGAGGTCCTGGCATTGACGGCCTTTGCCGAGGATCCGGCGCTGCAGCGGCTATGCGCATCGACCCACGAGGTGTTCGGCCGGGCGCGACTGCCCGCCGACGCCACGCTGTTCTACCAGGGGCATGACAGTGAACTCGGACAACTCAGCAAATATGCACGGATACGCGACCATGACCATCGAGAGTGAAAACATCGAACTGCAGGTCGAAGGCGAAACCATCGCCGGCACCCTGGTCAGCCCCGGCAGCCGCATGCCGGGCATCCTTTTCGTGCATGGCTGGGGCGGCAGCCAGCAACGCGACCTTGCCCGCGCCCGGCAGATCACCGGGCTGGGCTGTGTGTGCATGACCTTCGACCTGCGCGGTCACGAAAAAACCGAAAGCCAGCGCCTGACCGTCACCCGCGAACAGAACCTCGACGACTTGCTGGCCGCCTACGACCGCCTGGCCGGCCACCCCTCGGTAGACCCCAGCGCCATCGCCGTGATCGGCAGCAGCTACGGCGGTTACCTGGCGACACTGCTGAGCACCCGTCGGGCCGTGAAGTGGCTGGCGCTGCGGGTGCCGGCGCTGTACTGGGACGATGAGTGGAACACGCCCAAGCAGGGCCTCGACCGCCAACGCCTGAGCGCCTATCGCCTGCGCAGCCTGGGCCCGGCCGACAACCGCGCCCTGGCGGCCTGCGCCGAATTCGGCGGCGACGTGCTGCTGGTGGAGTCGGAGCAGGACGACTACGTGCCGCACAGTACACTGATGAGCTACCGCTCGGCCTTCGTCAGCGCCCATTCGATGACCCATCGCCTGGTCGATGGCGCCGACCATGCGCTGTCCAGCGAACAGAGCCAGAAGGCCTACAGCGCGATCCTCGCTGCCTGGATCGGCGAGATGGTCATCGGTGCCCGCCTCGACCGCTACCCGCACTACGCGCCCTGGTACGCCTGAGCCGCGCCAACCTGGCAATGCAAGCCGCCATCGGCGCCGCGCACCAGGCTGCGCAGTGTCTGGTAGGCGGCGAAGTTCACCCCGCGGGCCTGGTGCTGGCACAACAGGTCGAGGAACGGCTCCTCGACGAAATAGCCCGCCGCCGCCGCCCAGGCCTGGCGTGACTGCCACTGCAGGTGCTGCAGCACCCGCTGGCCGTCGTCACTGACCTGGATACTGACATTCAGCAGCCCGGCGCAGCGCTGCGCCAACTGCTCGCTACGGCTGACCAGGGCCTCGGCCAGCGCCTCCTGGCGCAGCGCGGGCACGTTGTACTCGATCATCTGGGTGAACCACAGGGAATGGGTGTTGGCCGCCATCGCGGATCTCCTCGTTTCGGACACTTGCAGCAGATGGTCGAGGAGGGTAAAACCTCCAGTTAACTCAAGGTCAAGGATTTTCTTGCCGATGAAATCGCCCTCCTCCCAGGACCGCCTGCTCAGCGTCGGTCAACTGGCGGCCCGCAGCGGCGTGGCGGTGACCGCCCTGCATTTTTATGAAACCAAGGGGCTGATCCACAGTACCCGCAATGCCGGCAACCAGCGCCGCTACCCGCGGGCGGTGTTGCGCCGGGTGGCGGTGATCAAGATGGCCCAGCGCCTGGGTATTCCCCTGGGCGACATCGCCAGGGCCTTGGATACCCTGCCCTGCGACCACACCCCCACCGCCGGGGACTGGCAGCGCCTGTCGGCGCAATGGCGCGAGGACCTGACCCGGCGCATCGACGAAATGCTCATGCTGCGTGACCAGCTCGACGGCTGTATTGGCTGTGGCTGCATGTCGCTCAAAGAGTGCCCGCTGCGCAATCATCATGACCGGCTGGCCGACGAAGGCCCAGGGCCGCATCCGCCCAGCCAGGCCTGAGGCTCAGCCGCAGACCACCGCGAACCGTCGCCGGTAGTCGCTGGGGGTCATCCCGGTCAGGCGCTGGAACACCTTGCGAAAGGCGCCAGGGTCCTGGTAGCCGACGCCCCAGGCGATCTGCTCGACGTTGCGCCGGGTGAACTCCAGCAAGCGACAAGCGCGACCCACCCGGACCTGCTGGGCATATTCGGTGGGACGCAGGCCGGTGGCGGCGCGAAAACGGCGCAGGAAGGTGCGTGGCTCCAGGCCCGCGCAACGCGCCATGTCCGCCAGGCTGGCTGCGCGAGCTTCTTCGCCTTGCAGCCAATGCTGAACCTTCAGCACCGCCTCATCGCCATGCTCCAGCCGGGGCTGGAACAGCGCCCCCGGCAACGGCGCGGGCGCGGGTTCGACCGACAGGTAGCGCGCGGTTTCGCGGGCCAGGCCATGGCCGACGAAACGCTCGATAAGGTGCAGCCCCAGATCGGTCCAGGCCATCAGCCCCGCCGAGGTGACGATATCGCCATCATCGAGCAGTGGCTGACTCCCCTGCACCCGCACCTGGGGAAAGCGCTCGCTCAAGGCCTGGGCGTAGTTCCAGTGGGTGCATGCCGGGCGTCCATCGAGCAGGCCGCTGCCGGCGATGAGGAACACGCCGATGCACACCGAAGCCAGCACCACGCCCTGGGCATGCAGCGCACACAGCGCCACGCGATGGGCCTGCAGCAACTCGGCCGATGGCGTGGCCGCCAGGCTCGGCGGGATCATCAGCGCGCGCAGGGCATGCCCGGGGCCAGGGTGCGTATCCGCGATCACCTGCAACTGCCCACTGGCCTCGAGCTGCCAATGGCTGACCCGAAGCGCCGGCAGGTCGTGATCGCCCAGCTGCCCGGCCACCCGATTGGCCACCGCGAACAGGTCGGTCATGCCGTGCACGGCCGCACTTTGCGCGCCGGGGTAGCACAGCACGCCGATTTCCAGGCTGTCAGTTTTTGCCGTCATTGTGTCGCTCGCGCCAATCCTCAAACAGGTCGGCCCAGCCTATAACTATCGGCAGTTCATCACTACTGCCGCAGGAGGCACCATGAGCAAGCAGGCCCTGATCATCATCGATATCCAGAACGACTACTTCCCCGGCGGCAAATGGACCCTGGACGGTGCCGACGCCGCCGCCGACAACGCAGCGCGCCTGCTGGCCAAAGCGCGTGAACGGGGTGATCTGGTGGTGCATGTGCGCCATGAGTTCGCCAACAGCGATGCGCCGTTCTTCGCCCCGGGCTCGACGGGGGCGCAGATCCACCCCAAGGTGGCACCGGCGGCGGGTGAGCCGGTGGTGCTCAAGCAGCAGGTGAACGCCTTTCGCGACACCGAGCTCAAGGCGCTGCTCGATCAGTACGGCATTACCACCCTGAGCATCGTTGGCAGCATGAGCCATATGTGTATCGATGCGGCCGTACGCGCCGCGGCGGACTTCGGTTACGCCGTCAAGGTGGCCCACGATGCCTGCGCCACCCTGGCCCTGGACTTCGCTGGCAAGCAGGTGCCGGCGGCGCAGATACAGGCCACGTCGATGGCGGCGCTGGCCTTTGCCTATGCCGAAGTGGTGAGCACCGACGAGCTGCTGCACGCCTGAAAGCCGACCCTGACACCGCTGCCATCCAGCTCGGCCCCAGGTTCGCCAGCAAGGCTGGCGCCCACAGATGGCAGTTGGCGATGCGCTCAGATCACCACGTTGCGGACAAAACGCACGCTTACCTCGCCGTCATTGCGGTAGGCGTAGCGGCAATCGCTGGGGAAGACAAAGAACTCGCCCTGCGCCAACTGCCGCTCGCCGCCTTCTATGATCAGGGTCAGGCAGCCTTCGGCCACGTAGATCTGCTCGCTCCAGCCGGCCGCGTCGGCTTCGCTGGCGTAGCATTCGCCAGGCGCCAGGGTCCACTCCCACAGCTCCACCTCACGCCGTGCCGGGCTGCTGCCCAGCAATACCGCTCGGCTGGCGGGGTGCTCGCCAGCCCAGGCCAGCTCGTCGATACGGCTGGGGTCTCGGCGCTCCGGCGCCTGGATCAACGTACTGAAGGCCACCCCCAGCGCTTCGGCGATCAGGTCGAGGGTGGTCAGGCTGACATTCTTCTCGCCCGCCTCGATGGCCACCAGCATTCGCCGGCTGACCCCGGAACGCTCGGCCAGGGCGCTCTGGCTCAGGCCAGCATCGCCACGCAGGCGGCGAACGTTCTGGCTGACATGCTGCAACACCGAAGCCCGGTGCTCGGAATCTTTGTGCACTATATTGCTCACTGGGAGGGGCTGCGCAGTATACTGCCCACTTTGCGGCGAATTGTGCGCCGCCCCTTCCGAGCACGCAAGACCATGAGCCAGAGCGCCCCCCACACCGCCGCCGTCACCTTCCGCCTGAGCAAGGCCGAACTGGTGCTGGTGTTCATCACCATGCTCTGGGGCGGCACCTTCCTCATCGTGCACAACGTCATGACCGTCAGCGGGCCGATGTTCTTCGTCGGCCTGCGCTTCGCCGCCGCCGCCCTGTTCGTCGGGCTGGTTTCGGCACGCTCGTTGGCGGGGTTGACCTTCACCGAGCTCAAGGCCGGTTTGCTCATCGGCGTGTCGATCATGCTCGGCTACGGCCTGCAGACCATGGGTCTGCAAACCATCAGCAGCAGCCAGTCGGCCTTCATCACCGCGCTGTACGTGCCATTCGTGCCGCTGCTGCAATGGCTGGTGCTGGGGCGTCGCCCGGGGCTGATGCCAAGCATCGGCATCGGCCTGGCGTTCGTCGGCCTGATGCTGCTGGCCGGCCCCGAGGGCGGCTCGCTGCATTTCAGCGAGGGCGAACTGGTGACCCTGGTCAGCGCCGTGGCGATCGCCGGCGAGATCATCCTGATCAGCCGCTACGCCGGCAAGGTGGACGTGCGTCGGGTCACCGTGGTGCAACTGGCCACCGCCTCGGCGCTGGCGTTCCTGATGATCGTGCCGACCCAGGAGCGCATTGCCGATTTCTCCTGGCTGCTGGTAGCCAGCGCCGTGGGCCTGGGGGCGATGAGCGCGGTGATCCAGGTGGCGATGAACTGGGCGCAGAAGTCGGTTTCGCCGACCCGCGCCACGCTGATCTATGCCGGCGAGCCGGTATGGGCCGGGATTGTCGGGCGTATTGCCGGCGAGCGCCTGCCAGGCGTGGCCCTGATCGGCGGCCTGCTGATCGTGCTGGCCGTGGTGGTGAGTGAGTTGAAGATTCGCCGTCAGGATCCAGCCGACGCCTTGCAGGACGATGAGCCGCGTCAGCGCGAGGCGGGACTGTAGACCCACGAGCACCCCAGCAGCCTCATGCCTTGAACCAGACCTGTGGCAGCCGGCTTGCCGGCGATGGGCTGCAAAGCAGCCCCACGGGCGCGCGCTCAGCCGCTATGCTTTGTAAAAAACTGTTATAAAAAAACAGCGTGTCACAGCACATTTGTAGGATCCTGCAACCGCTTGCGTGTTGGTGATCAACCAACCGGCACGTATGATCCTTGGCAAACTTCTCCAGAACAGAACGCTATGTCATTGATTGTGCTATTGCTTCTGCCCTTCGTGGGCAGTTGCCTGGCGGCTGTCCTGCCGCACAACGCACGTAACGCCGAGTCCATTCTCGCCGGGCTCGTGGCCCTGGTCGGCACCGTCCAGGTAGCGTTGCTGTACCCGCAAGTCGCCCACGGCGGGGTCATTCGCGAGGAGCTGCTATGGCTGCCCAGCCTGGGCATGAACCTGGTGCTGCGCATGGATGGCTTCGCCTGGCTGTTCAGCCTGCTGGTGCTGGGCATCGGCACCCTGGTGTCGTTGTACGCCCGCTACTACATGTCGCCACAAGACCCGGTGCCGCGGTTCTTCGCGTTCTTCCTGGCGTTCATGGGCGCCATGCTCGGCCTGGTGATCTCCGGCAACCTGATCCAGCTGGTGTTCTTCTGGGAGTTGACCAGCCTGTTCTCGTTCCTGCTGATCGGCTACTGGCACCACCGCGCCGACGCCCGCCGCGGTGCCTACATGGCCTTGATGGTCACGGGGGCCGGCGGCTTGTGCCTGCTGGTCGGGGCCCTGCTGCTCGGCCATGTGGTCGGCAGCTATGACCTGGACAAGGTCCTGGCTGCCGGCGACACCATCCGCCAGCATGCGCTGTACCCGGTGCTGCTGCCCCTGATCCTGCTCGGCGCGTTGAGTAAAAGCGCGCAATTTCCCTTCCAGTTCTGGCTGCCCCATGCCATGGCGGCGCCCACCCCCGTCTCGGCTTACCTGCACTCGGCGACCATGGTCAAGGCCGGGGTGTTCCTGCTCGCGCGCCTGTGGCCGGTGCTCTCGGGCAGCGAGGAATGGTTCTGGATCGTCGGCGGCGCCGGCGCCGCCACCTTGCTGCTCGGCGCCTTCGCCGCGATGTTCCAGAACGACCTCAAGGGCCTGCTGGCCTACTCGACCATCAGCCACCTGGGCCTGATCACCCTGCTGCTGGGCCTGAACAGTCCGCTGGCCGCCGTGGCCGCGGTGTTCCACATCCTCAACCACGCCACCTTCAAGGCCTCGCTGTTCATGGCCGCGGGGATCATCGACCACGAAAGCGGCACCCGCGACATCCGCCGCCTCAGCGGCCTGTTCCGACTGGTGCCGTTCACCGCCACCCTGGCCATGGTCGCCAGTGCCTCGATGGCCGGCGTGCCATTGATGAACGGCTTCCTGTCCAAGGAGATGTTCTTCGCCGAGACCGTGTTCATCAGCTCCACCGCCTGGGTCGAGGCCGCGCTGCCGGTGATCGCCACCCTGGCCGGGACCTTCAGCGTGGCCTACGCGCTGCGCTTCACGGTCGATGTGTTCTTCGGCCCGCCGGCCCAGGACTTGCCGCACACCCCCCACGAACCGCCGCGCTGGATGCGCGCACCGGTCGAGCTGCTGGTGCTCACCTGCCTGGTGGTCGGCATCTTCCCGGCACAATCGGTCGGCCCGCTACTGGCCGCCGCCGCCCTGCCGGTGGTGGGCGGCACCCTGCCCGAGTACAGCCTGGCCATCTGGCACGGCTGGAACGCCCCGCTGATCATGAGCCTGATCGCCATGTGCGGCGGCATCGTCCTCTACCTGCTGCTGCGCAAGCAGCTGCAACGCGGCCGCTTCCCCTACCCGCCGCTGATCGAGCGGTTCAACGGCAAGCGCCTGTTCGAACACGGCCTGGTCCGCCTGATGCTGCTGGCCCGTCACCTCGAACGGCTGCTGACCACCCGCCGCCTGCAGACCCAGCTGTTCATGCTGGTGCTGGCGGCCTTCATCGCCGGCCTGGTGCCGCTGCTGTACAGCGGCCTGAGCTGGGGCGACCGGCCGAAGATTCCTGGATCCGGCGTGTTCGTCGCGCTGTGGCTGATCGCCATTGCCTGCGCCATTGGCGCCGCCTACCAGGCCAAGTACCACCGCCTGGCGGCGCTGATCATGGTCGGCGTCTGCGGCCTGATGACCTGCATCACCTTCGTCTGGTTCTCCGCCCCCGACCTGGCCCTGACCCAGCTGGCGGTCGAGGTAGTGACCACCGTGCTGATCCTGCTCGGCCTGCGCTGGCTGCCACGGCGTATCGAAGGCGTCTCGCCGCTGCCCGGCAGCCAGGACCGCGCGCGCCTGCGGCGCCTGCGCGACCTGGTGCTGGCGGTGCTGGTGGGAGGCGGCATGGCGCTGTTGTCGTACGCCATGCTCACCCGCCCAACGCCGAACGACATCTCCTCGTTCTATCTCAGCCGCGCCCTGCCGCAAGGTGGCGGCACCAATGTGGTCAACGTGATGCTGGTGGACTTCCGCGGCTTCGACACCCTCGGCGAGATCACCGTGCTGGTGGCCGTGGCCCTGACCGTGTTCGCCCTGCTGCGCCGCTTCCGCCCACCCAAGGAGAGCATGCAGTTGCCAGCCCAGCAGCGGCAGCTGGCACCGGACGTGGTCACCGACCTGGTCAACCCGCGCCACGCAACCGACACCGCGCTGGGCTTCATGATGGTGCCGGCCGCGTTGGTGCGCCTGCTGCTGCCGATCGCCCTGCTGGTATCGATGTACCTGTTCATGCGCGGCCACAACCAGCCGGGCGGCGGCTTCGTCGCCGGCCTGGTGATGTCGGTGGCGTTCATCCTCCAGTACATGGTCGCCGGCACCCAGTGGGTCGAGGCACAGATGAGCCTGCGCCCACTGCGCTGGATGGGTACGGGCCTGCTCTGCGCCACCCTCACCGGCGCCGGGGCGATGCTGCTCGGCTACCCGTTCCTGACCACCCACACCGCCCACCTGCACCTGCCGCTGCTAGGTGACGTGCACGTGGCCAGCGCGCTGTTCTTCGACATCGGCGTGTACACCGTGGTGGTCGGCTCGACCCTGCTGATCCTCACCGCCCTGGCGCACCAGTCGGTACGCGCCTACCGCCCGGGCAATCCCGGCAAATCCAGCCAAGCAGGAGCCGCCTGATGGAAGAAGTCATTGCAGTCGCCATCGGCGTGCTGGCCGCCTCCGGGGTCTGGCTGGTGCTGCGCCCACGAACCTACCAGGTGATCATGGGCCTGTGCCTGCTGTCCTATGGCGTCAACCTGTTCATCTTCAGCATGGGCAGCCTGTTCATCGGCCGCGAGCCGATCATCAAGGACGGCGTGCCGCAGGATTTGCTGCACTACACCGACCCGCTGCCCCAGGCGCTGGTGCTTACCGCCATCGTCATCAGCTTTGCCATGACCGCACTGTTCCTGGTGGTGCTGCTGGCGTCACGCGGGCTGACCGGCACCGACCACGTCGACGGTCGGGAGCGTGAAGAATGAGCGGGATGAGTCAACTGATCATTGCCCCGATCCTGCTGCCGCTGATCACCGCGGCGCTGATGCTGCTGATCGGCGAGAAGCACCGCTGGCTCAAGGCGCGGCTGAACCTGCTGTCCACCTTCGCCGGGCTCGGCATCGCCATCACCCTGCTGACCTGGGTGCGTACCCAGGGCCAGGCCGAGTCCATCGGTGTCTACCTGCCGGGCAACTGGCCGGCGCCGTTCGGCATCGTGCTGGTGGTCGACCACCTTTCAGCGCTGCTGCTGGTGCTGACCGGCATCGTCGGCAGCAGCGCGCTGCTGTTCGCCCGCGCCCGCTGGGATGGTGCCGGGGCCAGCTTCCACGCGCTGTTCCAGATCCAGCTCATGGGCCTGTATGGTGCGTTCCTCACCGCCGACCTGTTCAACCTGTTCGTGTTCTTCGAAGTGCTGCTGGCAGCCTCCTACGGCTTGCTGCTGCACGGATCGGGGCGCGCGCGGGTCAAGGCCGGCCTGCACTACATCGCCATCAACCTGTTCGCCTCGTCGCTGTTCCTGGTGGGCGCGGCCATGCTCTATGGCGTGACCGGCACCCTGAACATGGCCGACCTGGCACTGAAGGTGCCACTGGTCCCCGAGGCCGACCGCGGCCTGCTGCACGCCGGCGCGGCGATCCTGGCCATCGCCTTCCTGGCCAAGGCCGGGATCTGGCCGCTGAACTTCTGGCTGGTGCCGGCCTACTCCTCGGCCAGCGCACCAGTGGCCGCGCTGTTCGCGATCATGACCAAGGTCGGCCTGTACGCCGTGCTGCGCCTGTGGAGCTTGCTGTTCTCCGGCCAAGCCGGGGCCTCGGCGCAGTTCGGCGGCGAATGGCTGGTGTACGGCGGCCTGGCGACCCTTGCCGTGGCCGCGGCCTCGATCCTCGCCGCCCAGCGCCTGGAGCGCCTGGCGGCCCTGAGCATCCTGGTCTCGGCCGGCACCCTGATGGCCGCCATCGGCTTCGGCCAAGCGGTGCTGACCGGCGCCGCGCTGTTCTACCTGGCCAGCTCGACCCTGGCACTGTGCGCGCTGTTCCTGCTGGCCGAGCTGGTCGAACGTTCGCGCTCGGCCAACGAGGCGCCGCTGGATGACGAAGAAGATGTCATGCCCTCACCGCTCGAGTCGCTGCACCCACCCAAGGGCATCAACCTCGACGACGAGCAGAAGGCGGTGATCGGCCAGATCATTCCCTGGACCATGGCCTTCCTCGGCCTGAGCTTCATTGCCTGCGCCCTGTTGATCATCGGCATGCCGCCGTTGTCGGGCTTCATCGGCAAGCTCAACCTGATCAGCGCGCTGTTCAATCCCAACGGCCTGGGCATCGCCCCCGAGCAACCGTTGGGCGCGGCGGGCTGGGCCTTGGTCGGCCTGCTGATTCTCTCGGGCATGGCTTCGCTGATCGCCTTCGGCCGCGTCGGCATCCAACGCTTCTGGAAGCCCGAAGAGCGGCCTTCGCCGGTGCTGCGCCGCTATGAGTGCCTGCCCATCGTCATGCTCCTGGGCCTGTGCATCTTCTTCAGCCTCAAGGCCGAGCCGCTGCTGCGCTATACCCAGGACACCGCCGCCAACCTGCAGGCACCTGACCGCTACATCGAAGCGGTGATGGCGACCCGGCCGCAGCCCGGCCCGACCACCGCCAGCGTCGAGGTGACGCCATGAACCGCCTGTTCCCCGCGCCGCTGCTGTCGCTGGCGCTATTCGCCCTGTGGCTGCTGCTGAACCTGTCGATGAGCCCGGGCAACCTGCTGCTGGCTGCCGCGCTAGGGGTGCTGGCGCCAATCCTGATGGCGCCGCTGCGCCCGCAGCATGCCCACGTCCGCCGCCCCCTGACGATCGCCCGGCTGATCTGCCGGGTCGGTGCCGATGTGATCCTCTCCAACCTGCAGGTGGCCCGTGGCGTGCTGCGCGCCGGCAGTACGCCGCCGCGCTCGGCGTTCGTGCACATCCCGCTGGCGCTGCGCGATGCCCACGGGCTGGCAGCCTTGTCGATGATCACCACAGTGGTGCCAGGCACGGTCTGGTCGGAGCTGGCACTGGACCGCAGCGTACTGCTCCTGCATGTATTCGACCTGGAAGACGAGGCGGCTTTCATCGCGCACTTCAAGCACACCTACGAACGCCCGCTGATGGAGATCTTCGAATGAGCGGCCTGCTTGCCAATGCCGTCCTCGCCAGCCTGTTCATCTTCGCCCTGGCCATGGGCCTGGCGCTGATCCGGCTGTTCCGCGGGCCATCCGCCCAGGACCGGGTGCTGGCGCTGGACTACCTGTACATCCTGGGCATGTTGATGATGCTGGTGCTGGGCATTCGCTACGCCAGTGATACCTACTTCGAGGGCGCGCTGCTGATCGCCCTGTTCGGCTTTGTCGGCTCGTTCGCCCTGGCCAAGTTCCTGCTGCGTGGCGAGGTGATCGAATGACTGAAACCGTCGAACTGCCGTTCTGGCTGGAATTGCTGGTCTCTGCCCTGTTGTTGCTGGGCAGCCTGTTCGCCCTGGTCGGTGCCATCGGCATGCTGCGCCTGAAGGACTTCTTCCAGCGCATGCACCCGCCCGCGCTGGCCTCGACCATCGGCGCCTGGTGCGTGGCCCTGGCCTCGATCCTGTACTTTTCGCTGCTCAAGCAAAGCCCGGTGCTGCACGCCTGGCTGATTCCGATCCTGCTGTCGATCACCGTGCCGGTCACCACGCTGTTGCTGGCGCGGGCGGCGCTGTTTCGCAAGCGCACCTCGGGCGAAGCGGTACCCGAAGAAGTCAGCAGCGGACGCGACCGCGGCAACTGAAGTGATAACCCTGAATGGTAGCCATGAGCGGTACGCGCAAACTGGAATTTCAGGGCTGATCAGGCCTGGCTCAAACGCTGCAGCTCACGCCGCACCATCGCCGCATAGGGCGCGGGCTTGAGCCGATACAGCTCACCCGCCACCCAGTCGAGCCAGGCGCCCTGCAATGCATCACGCCGCGCCAGCAGCCGCTCGGCCTCCTGGATCGCCTGGGCCTGATACTGCCGGTGAAAGTCCGCTCGGGACTCGCTCACTCGCTGGCCTTGAAGGTGGTCAGCTCGCCTTTGCGCCACTTGGCGACCTTGCCGGTCACCGCCTTGAGCAACTTGCCCAAGCCTTCCTGCACCTGTTGCTGCGCGGCGAATACCAGCATCACGCCGTGGCCATCGCGAAACACGATCCCGTCGCCCTCGGGCACCGAGACAAAGGCGTAATCGCCCTGGCCGTAGACGTTCAACTTGATCTCGCGAAAACGCAGTTCCAGCTTGCCGCCTTCGCGGCTGGGCAGCACGGCGGCGCGAAAGTGGTCACCCACCTTCAGCTCCAGGCGTTGCTTGTCATCGACCACCATCGCCTCATCGGTGTCGATCTCGGCCATGTAGAGGCCTTCCGGGTTCTGCTCGGTGACATAGATGAAACGCCCATGGAACAGCTTGACCAACTTGGCGCGCAAGTCGCCCAAGGCGAACAGGGCATGGGTATCCAGAGTACTGACTGCCAATGAAAGGCTCCTCACATCGATTGCAACCGGCCACGCCACATACGCCTGTCGCGTCAGGTGGCTGCCACTTATAAGTCAGGCCCGCAGGGCCGTGAAACCAGGCAACGAAGCATCCGCGCGGCAAACCTTGCGCGCAACCGGGAAAGGGTTCACCCAGCCACTGCAAGGCGGCGCGAAGTAAGCTTCGGCATGATTCCGTAATAGGAAACGTAATGTCTGACAGTAAAAAGGCCAGAAAGGATGCGACAAACAGTGTCACCGCTTTCGCCAGAAAGGGCCGCTGAGCTTCAGTCGCGCATTACAGGGGAACGAATATGCACGAAAACACTGAAATCCGTCGAGAGGCACGCAACAATTCGTGTCTGGGAACACCCCGTTACATCGTCATTCCCGCCGGTATTGCCTTCTATCATATCGCCGAACGCGACACCGGTCGGGTGCGAGGGTTTCGCCAGCGCCACGAGGATGCCTGCGAGCTGGCTCGCCACTTCGAACGCTGAATCTCAGGCCGCGTGGCACCTGGCCAGTTGCGCCTGCCAGGCCGCCTGGCACTCCAGCGCCTCGTCGCGGCTGGCGAATGCCGTGCCGCGGCGTTCGCCATCGACCAGCACCACCCAGCACAGCCGTCTGCCCAGCGCCTGGAACGACTGCGGTACACCACTACCGATCATCACCGCCACATCGACTCGGCTATTCATCATCCCCTCCGGAATTTAATTAGCAACCTAACGATGTGCGCATGATACGGCCTGCCGGGAGCAAATAAAAGCGCCTGCCAGTACAGCTGTATTGCAGCCAGGGCAACAAAGGGAGGTCAATCCAGCCCCGGTTCCGGACGATAACCCAGGCGCAGCCCACCCCAGTGCCGCCCCAGGACAAAGATCGGCACCGACAGGTCATGCATCAGTTCACCCGTATCGCGGGTATAGGTTTGCAACAACACCCGTTGCTGGTGGTTGCCGCAGCGGCTGCCGGTACGATCGTCGAACGTGCGCTTGCTGCGGTTGTGCGCGGTGTCGTGCTGCGCATCACCGGTCAACGGCTGGTTGAAGGCGTTATTGTGGGTGGGCACATAGCCCTGCTGGGTACAGGCGATGGCATAGACCAACCCGTCATGCTGCAACAGCGGCTCCTGGATCTGCGGCAGCACCGTGTCGGTGTACTGATCGAAACGCGTGCTGAAGCGCGGCGGCTGCATGCCGGGGATCGGCCGATAGTGCCGATCGAACAGGTCGTCAAGGCAGATCCGCCCCTGCTCGATATCGGCCTCGAAGCGCTCGCCGATTTGCCGCGCGCCCTCCTGGGCCAGCTCGAAGACCCGCTGGTGATAGGCATCCAGCCCGACTTCGGCGAGGCGCTCGCTGAGGTTCTCGACCTGCCCCTCCATTTGCACCGCAGCCTTGGCCAGGCGCCGGGTCTGCTGGTCGCTGACTTCAAGGTCGCTGCGCACCTGGGCCACGGCCTGGAACAAGGTATCGAGCTGCACCTGGTTGGTCTGCGTACCTTCGGCGATCTCACCCACCTGCCCTTCGACGCTGGCAGCCAGCTCGGCGATATGCGCCAATTGCCCGCCAGTGTGCTCGACTTGCTCGACGCCCTGGCCAAGGTCATCGGCCAGCCCGCGAATCTGCGCCACGACCTGGGCGGTGCGCGCCTGGATGTCCGCCACCATCTGCCCCACCTCCTCGGTGGCACTGGCGGTGCGCCCAGCCAGGCCACGGACTTCGTCGGCGACCACCGCGAAGCCACGGCCGTGCTCACCGGCCCGCGCGGCCTCGATGGCAGCGTTGAGGGCCAGCAGGTTGGTCTGGCTGGCGATGGCCTGGATCACCAGGGTGACCCGGGCGATGTCTTCGCTGCGCTGGTGCAGCGCCTCGATCAGTTCGCGGCTGGCACTGGCCCGTGCACTCAGGTCACGCATGCGCTGGATCGACTCGGCAAGCACCACGCTGCCCGCCACACTGCTGCCATGGGCCGAGCGGGCGGCCTCCAGGGCTTGCTGGCTGAGCTGGGCGGTGACCTGTTCGGTACTGATCATGATCTCGGCGCTGCCGACGATCTCCTGGGCGGCGCCCAGTTGCGACTGCACCCGAGCCGCCAATTGCTGCACCGAGTGGGCCACCGCCGCCGCCGACAGGGCGTTGTGGCTGGTACCGCGCGCCAGCTCCTGCAGCAGCTCGCCGCTCTGCCCTTGCGCCGGTGCCGCCTGTACCGGCCGCGGGCGTCGCCCATGGGGTAGCCACAGCACCAGCAACGCCAAGGGTATGGCCAGGTACAAGGCCAGCCCAGCGTAGGCCATGGCTGTCAGCAGCGCGCACACCGCCAGCCCCTGCACCAGGGCGATACCGCTCAGGGCTCGCGCAGGCACGGGTTCTACCGTCGACAGAGATCCTTCTCGCATCATCTTCGTGGTCCATCCGCATGTCGTTATTGTGACGTCATTAAACGCCACTATAACGCCATTATCCAAGCGCCCTCAGGCACAAGGCGACCACGCTTGATGCAAGACAAGAAAACACGAAGGCCCCAGGGATCGCTCCGTGGGGCCTTGGGCAAGGCGTTGGATCAGATCTGCCGCTGGTGGCGGTCGAGCTGTTCGTGACGCTCCTGGGCTTCGATGCAGTACTTGGTGGTCGGGCTGATCAGCAGGCGCTTCAAGCCAATCGGCTCGCCGCTGTCGTCACACCAGCCAAAGCTTTCATCGCTGATGCGGTCCAGGGCCATCTCCAGCTGCGGCAGCAGACGCTGGTCGCGGTCGATGGCGTTAACCAGCCAGGTGCGCTCCTCTTCCACCGACGCCACGTCGGCAGGGTCCGACGGGCTGTCCAGGCTTTCGATGGAAGTGCGGCTCAGTTCGATGCGCTCGTGGGTTTCGACTTTCATCGCCTGCAGCAGCGCGGTGAAGAACGCGAGCTGTTCGGCGTTCATGTAGTCATCGGCCGACATGGCCAGCAACTGTTCCTTGGTCATCGATTTCTCTATGAAAAAATGTGCATATGGGCGATTCGGGTGCCACCGACGCGGCGGCGTCAGCGGCGGAATTCTTCAAGCGCCAAGTGGCACTCTTTTACAGGGGGCGGAAGTCTAAGGCGCCAAGCGGCAGTGGGCAACAGAAATGACGGCCGATTTGACCGAAATCAGCAGGAATCCGCCCGCTGGTGTCGTATTTGCCCAGTGCTGCGCGCCTGGTAGGCGCGGCCAGGCAATATGCCGCAACAAATGTCGCCTTGTCTGGCCAGCGGTGGGCGCCGTGGCGAGAGGGTGGTAGTTGGCTAGCGCACGCCAGCCGGCACAACCGGGTGTGATGGGGCTCCGTCCCCCACAGGCCACTGCCATGAACGACAACCTGCAACAACGCCTGGCCCAGTTCAGCCGCCTCGACTGCAAGGTCGCCAAACGTTTCAACGATCGCCCGACCTTGCTGGACACCGCCGCATACCTGCTCTTCGACCAGTGGCAACGACACCACCTGAGCCGTCAGTACGACCCGCTGAACCTGTTCCTGAAAACGCGCCACGCGCAAACCGACCACATCTATACCCGGCCGCTGGCGCAAGTACTGGTCGAGCGTTACTGCCGGCGCAGCACCCTGAACCTGACAGTGGGCGCCGACGTCCTGATTGCCCGCCCGGACGACGATACCCCCGTGGCCATCGACCTGCATGAGGTCGAGTTGCTCATCAACCAGGCAGGACCTTTGCTGCTCACCGTTTACCAAGAGCAACTGACCGGATACTGGAGCCTGTTCGACAGCAGCGGCGAAACCCCATGGCAGTGGTACGCCAACCATCTGCGCGCCCAACTGCAAAACGCCATCGACACGCACCACGCAGCCGGCAGCTTGCCTGGACTCGCCCTGGCGACCGCGAAGTTGCTGCATGCCTATCCCGAAGCGGCCCAACGCAATGCCTGGCCAAATGCCAAGGGCCTCGTTGTTTCTGGCCTGCGGGTCGATTATGCGAACAACAGCAACCTCGACGTGGACCTGGCCAGCGCTGTGCTCATCGAGCACGCCGATGGCGAGCCGGCGCGTGACCTGACGCTGCTCTACACCCTCAGCGGCAAGCTGTTGCGCTTCGCTTCACGCCAGGACTTGCTGCAGACCATCGCCCGCTACCACGCCAGCACTACCCCGCAGACCCCACTGCGCATTGACCTCACACCCGTCGCATCCTCGGTGTTCGAGGACCAGGCGCTGGGCTTGCTGAACCAGCAGTTATGCGTCATCGAAACCCTCGCCGGGCGCTATCACAGCGCACTCGATGCGATCACCCTGAGCCTGGACATAGACCGTTTCACCTCCATGGTCGACTTGTGCAGCGATATCGAGGAGGCCCAGCGCCGCTCCCTCTCGGCGCACCTGCCCGACTGGTTGCGCAATGCGCCCAGCCGCCCCCTGATGCACTACAGCACCCTGCTGATCGATGTCGCGCAACGCTATCAGGAGGCCAAGGGACGCTTCTGGCTGGACGGTGTGCCTACCGCCGAGGCATACGCCAACCAGCAACTGGCCCGGCGCCTGGCGGCCGACCATCCCGATGCTGCCTGCAACCCCGAGCAGGTCCGTGTCACCAACTACCAGGTCACCGCGGCCGCCGCACCGGTGCAAGGCTCGCTGGTGACCAGTGGCGAGGTAACGCCAGTGGCGTTCAGCCTGGCGCAGCTGGCCATTGGCAACCTTGGGCTGCTCAAGCCAGGACGGGTAACGCTCACCTCCACCACTGCCGATCCCTTGCCCGCGTGGATGACCGAGGGCTACCTGCGCACGCTCATCAGCGAACTGGACATCGCCACCACTTACCCAGCCTTGCTGCGGCACGAGCTGCTCGATGACATGGCCCAACGGCAGCAGCGCCAGCAACTGCTCAAGGCACAGCTTGGGGCACAACTACCGGCGCTGGCCATGGCGCTGCACCTGCAAGGCAAGATCCCCGACAGGCAAATCGTCGACCATGTCAGCCAGGTGTTCTCGTCCACGCCTTCGATGACGGATTCCAATTGGGTCATGCGCCCGCTGGGCTTGGTCAAATACCCGGGGGCGGCGGCGGATTATCCTCGCAATACCTGGCTCATCGAGGCCCAGGCACCCAACGGCGAGGCTTGCCTGCTGTATCGGCCCCTGCATGAGGCGTCGCTGCTGTATTTCAGCGACCGCCTGGCGCTGTTCGTCGCCCTCAGCACAGAGGGGGAGTTGCAGGACGACCTGCTGCAGCGTCTGCCGGCCGAGGATCGGCGCTTCTATGCCCACGGCGGGTTCCTCGAACCGCACCTGTTCGCGCCGCTGGACGACACCAGCGCCGTGCCGTTTGGCACACCCGCGCCAGTGAGCCTTGCGCTGGCGCCTGCCGAGGAGGATGTGGGCCAGGCGCTCTACCTGGCCTGCGTGAACGAGTCCATCGAGCGCTTCGAGGCGCAGGCCGTCAGTACCTCGCAAACCCGCTGGAACAGCTGGAAGGCGCTCGGCTGGTTGTTGTTCAACACCTTGTTGCCGCTGGCCGGCAGCACCCTGGGCAAGGTTGCCTGGCTGGCACAGATGGAAATTGCCCTGG
Organism: Pseudomonas muyukensis; assembly: GCF_019139535.1. Lineage (NCBI taxonomy): Bacteria > Pseudomonadati > Pseudomonadota > Gammaproteobacteria > Pseudomonadales > Pseudomonadaceae > Pseudomonas > Pseudomonas muyukensis. The sequence goes on from NZ_CP077073.1 coordinate 4,334,639, forward strand.
CCCGCTTCATCACATCCGACAGCCAGCGTGCCCCCAGCGAACACCGGCTGGCCATGGTCGACCTGCTGGTGAACATCGCCATGCTGCTGTTTTCCCATTCGCTCTTCCGGCTACGCCTGGAGCAGGCGCGCGCAGGTTCACCCCTTGCGCCGCCTCAGCTGCCCAGGGTGTCCGAAGTTGCCAGCCCCGAGGTGACCACTGCTCACGCGACGCTCATCGATTTCAGCTGGTCGCGCCCCAACCGCACGCTCAGCCCGGCACAGCGCCAAGCGCTAGAGCAGCTACAAGCTAAGATCCGCGCCGCAGACCTCGGTTCGCCAATACCGGCTGGCGAGCTCCAGGGGCTCTACCTGCACGGCGCCGCGCTATACACGGTGTTCGAGGGCAAGGTCTATGAAGTCGAGCAGAACCAAGCGCGCCAGAGCCTGCGCATTGTCGGCGCGGACCAGACCCCCGGCCCTTGGTTGCACGTCAATGAAGTAGGGGCCTGGCAGCTCGACCTCAGGCTTGGTTTGAAGGGTGGCATGCCACTGTCGGAGCAGCTTCGCAGGCTCCAACTGGAGAAGCAGGACGCCCTGCGTGCCGCCAACGACGTGATCAGGGCCGACAAAGCGCTCATCCCGGCCAAGCTCCGGGAAATGACCACCCTCGAGGGGCTCACCAGCGCCACGACCGATGACAGCGTGCTGGGCACATGCCAGGAGCGCATCAGCGCGGTTTCCAGCTTCTGGGAACATCACCTCGAACACCTCAAGACCCGTAATGCGCTGCAGGTGGTCAAGGACTTCAGAAAAGTCCATGCCTATGCCGTGTATAACGTCAGTTTCTGCCAACGCGTGCTGCACAAGATCCTGTACCAGCGCTATCAGCCCAACCGTGCCCAGTTGCTGCAGATTGCCCGGCAGCAACAGCAAGGCCAGCCACTTGGCACGGCCGACGTGCGCAGCGTCACCCAGCGCCTGGACAACCTGGCCCCCCTGCTCGAGCGCATGACCGACAACAACAGGCTCCTGCGCCAATGCCAGGACGAACTGGGCAAGCTGGCGGGCCCACGCTTTCCTGAGATAAGCCAATGGCGAGACCTGGCCGCGACGGTGACAGCCAATGCCGAGCGGGCGCTGGTCCTGCGTTTTCTGCGCCTGGAGGGGCTGCTCAATCGCATGACCCTGGTCCACCGCCTGCAAGGCGATGCACCCTACTGGCGCGACCGGTTCTGGGACAACATAGAGCTGGGGATCGCCCAGCGCGCCAAACTGTTCAAGTTGGCGCAACCGGACCCCGAAGTCAGCACGCGCCTGCTGCACAGTATCAAGGGGCACTTCGAGGTCGCCAACCGCCAACTGGGCAACCTGATCGAGCTGACCGAAGGCGATGCCGCGCGGCAAACCGCCCAGCAGTTGCAAAGCGAGCTGGATGAAATCCTCGCCGACGTCACACGAGACCTGAAGGAGCTGCCGGACTACCCACCCGTGCGTACCTTGGCGCAACTGCGCAGCAAGGTGCCTGGGTTGATCGAAACTGCCGAACACGGGGTGCTGCTGGCAGAACCTCGCGCGGAAGATGCCAATACCGTCGACCTGCCAGGCCCGGACAGCAAGACCCCGACGCGAACCTATCACCTCAAGCAGGGCAATTGGGTGGAGCTCAAGCCCGCCAAGGTCACGCAACCCTACAGCGAGCGCAGCCTCAAACGCCTGTTGAAAGACAGCTCAGGGTTGATGAGCACGGCGCGCAAGGAGCTGGCGAACGTCCAGCAAGCGGGCAACCGCTACCTGCCGGTGGAGATCGAAGAGTCCATCCTCCATCAACAGGCGCGTTTGCTCGAACAGGTCGACGCCATCGAAGCACGCCTGACCCAGGACAATGCCACCGACGAAGGCGTCAAGGGGCTGGACGCCGAGGGCACCGCCAAAGCCTTGCGTGCCTTGGCCGAGGAACTGCAAGGCAAGGCCGGCCAGCTACGGATGCAAGCAGCCCTGACACAGCGGCCGCGCATGAGCGAGGTGCAATTGTTGATCGAGCAAGGCCAGGTGCAACTGGCGCAGGTCGGGCCCCGGGTACGCCTGGCCAGGGTCAAGGGGCGCCCTGCCGACTTCCTTGACGAATACAGCATCAGCCATGATGGCAAGGCGCTGTGGTATGCCCACTTCCACTACCCGACCCTGGAGGCTGCCAAGCTCGACTTCACTGCCGGGCACCTGAAGACCCTGGCTCAACGCCATGTCGCCGGCCAGCAGGTGACCGAGGCCAACGGCACGACCACCGAGGTCTACCGCGCGCCGATTACCGCGGCAGCCGCCAGCGCTTACTTCTTCAACCTGTGATACCCAAGGGGCGCTGGCCTGCCAGCGCCCCGCCGGGCTCAACGGTCCTTGAACTGCGCCTCGCGCTTGGCGATGAACGCCGCCATGCCTTCCTTCTGGTCTTCGGTGGCGAACGCGGCGTGGAACACCCGCCGCTCGAAGCGCACGCCTTCGCTCAAGGTCACTTCGAAGGCGCGGTTGACGCTTTCCTTGACCATCATGCTCACCGGAATCGACTTGCCGGCGATGGTCGCGGCCACCTTCAACGCCTCTTCCAGCAGCTCGGCCTGCGGCACGATACGCGCCACCAAACCTGCCCGCTCGGCCTCCTCGGCGCCCATCAGGCGACCGCTCAGGCACAGTTCCATGGCCTTGGCCTTGCCCACCGCGCGGGTCAGGCGCTGGGTGCCGCCCATGCCCGGCAGCACGCCCAGGTTGATTTCCGGCTGGCCGAACTTGGCATTGTCGGCGGCGAGGATGAAATCGCACATCATCGCCAGCTCGCAACCACCGCCCAGGGCGAAGCCGGACACCGCGGCGATGATTGGCTTGCGCCGGTTGGCGATGCGGTCGGCGTCGCTGAACAGGTCGTCGACGTAGATCTGCGGGTACTGCAGCTCGGCCATTTCCTTGATGTCGGCACCGGCGGCGAAGGCCTTGGCGGAACCGGTCAGCACCACGCAGCCAATGTTCGGATCACGCTCGAGCTGGTCCAGGGCCTGGTTGATCTCGCCGACGATCTGCGCGTTCAGGGCGTTCAGCGCCTGGGGACGGTTGAGGGTGATCAGCCCGACCTTGCCGTGGATGTCCAACAGGATGGTTTCGAATGCCATGCAGACTGCTCCTTCAAAGATTGCGCGCAATGACCATGCGCTGAATGTCGCTGGTGCCTTCGTAGATCTGGCAGACCCGCACATCGCGGTAGATCCGCTCCAGCGGGAAGTCGCTCAGATAGCCATAACCGCCCAGGGTCTGCAAGGCATCCGAGCAGACCTTTTCGGCCATTTCCGAGGCAAAAAGCTTGGCCATCGAGGCTTCCACCAGCGCTGGGCGCCCGGCATCGCGCAATGCCGCTGCGTGCAGCACCATCTGCCGGGCCACGGCAATCTTGGTTGCCATGTCGGCCAGGCGGAAGGCCACGGCCTGGTGCTCGATCAAGGGTTTGCCAAAGGTCTGCCGCTCGTTGGCGTAGTCGCGGGCCACCTCGAACGCGGCGCGGGCCATGCCCACCGACTGCGAGGCAATGCCGATGCGCCCGCCTTCGAGGTTGGCCAAGGCAATCTTGTAGCCCTGCCCTTCCTCGCCCAGGCGATTGGCCAGCGGCACCCGTACATTGTCGAAGACGATCTGGCAGGTATCGGAGGCGTGCTGGCCGAGCTTGTCCTCGACCCGTGCCACTTGGTAGCCCGGTGAGTCGGTGGGCACGATGAACGCACTGATACCACGCTTGCCGGCGTCGGGGTCGGTGACGGCGAAGACGATCACCACCCCGGCATTCTGCCCCGAGGTGATGAACTGCTTGCTGCCGTTGAGCACGTAGTGCTCGCCGTCACGCCGGGCGCGGGTCTTCAGGCTGCTGGCATCGGAGCCGGCCTGGGGTTCGGTGAGGGCAAAGGCGCCGAGCATCGCGCCGCTGGCCAGCGGCGCGAGAAACTGCTGTTTCTGCGCCTCTGTGCCGAACTTGAGGATCGGCACGCAGCCCACCGAGTTGTGCACGCTCATGATCGTCGAACAAGCGCCGTCACCGGCGGCGATCTCCTCCAGGGCCATGGCATAGGCTATGTAACCCGTGTCGCTGCCGCCGTACTGCTCCGGCACCAGCATGCCGAACAGACCGAGGGCGGCCATCTCTTCGATGGCCTCCTTCGGAAAGCGGTGCGCCTTGTCCCATTGCTCGGCGAACGGCTTCAGCCGCTCCTGGGCAAAGTCGCGCACGGCATCGGCGATCTGTTGTTGCTCTTCAGTTACCAGCATGGTTCACCTCAGTACAGGCACTCGACGGCCATGGCAGTCGCTTCGCCACCGCCGATACAGATAGCCGCCACGCCACGGCGCAGGTTGTTCTGGCGCAGGGCCGACAGCAGGGTCACCAGAATGCGTGCGCCCGAGGCGCCGATCGGGTGGCCCAGGGCGCAGGCGCCACCGTGGATGTTGACCTTGTCATGGGGCAGGTCGAGGTGCTTCATGGCCGCCAGGGTGACCACGGCGAAGGCCTCGTTGATCTCGAACAGGTCCACCTCGGCCAGGCTCCAGCCGGTGCGCTTGAGCAGCTTGTCGATGGCGCCGATCGGCGCGGTGGGGAACAGCGCCGGGGTATCGGCGAAAGCCGCGTGGCCATGGATCAGCGCCAACGGCTTGAGGCCGCGTTTCTCGGCCTCGGAGCGACGCATCAGCACCAGCGCAGCCGCACCGTCGGAGATGGAACTGGAGTTGGCCGCGGTGACGGTGCCACCTTCGCGGAAGGCCGGCTTGAGCTGCGGGATCTTGTCCAGGCGCGCCTTGGGCGGCTGCTCGTCATCCTTGATGACGCGCGTCACCTTGCCCTCGGTGACTTCCACCGGGACGATCTCGGCGGCGAAACGGCCGCTTTTGATCGCCGCCTGGGCGCGGGTCAGCGAAGCGATGGCGAAGTTGTCCTGGGCTTGGCGACTGAAAGCGCCGCTCTGCGCGCAGTCCTCGGCGAAGGTGCCCATCAGCCGGCCCTTGTCGTAGGCATCTTCCAGGCCATCCATGAACATGTGGTCGATGATCTTGCCATGGCCCATGCGGTAGCCACCGCGGGCCTTGTCCAGCAGGTAGGGCGCGTTGGTCATGCTCTCCATGCCGCCGGCGACGATGACGGCGGCGCTGCCGGCCAGCAGCTGGTCATGGGCCAGGATCGCCGCCTGCATGCCCGAGCCGCACATCTTGTTCAGCGTGGTGCAGGTGGTGTGCTTGCCCAGCCCGGCCCCCAGGGCCGCCTGGCGCGCCGGTGCCTGGCCCTGCCCGGCGGGCAGCACGCAGCCGAACAGCACTTCTTCGACGCTGGCGGCATCGATGCCGGCGCGCTCGACGGCGGCGCGGATCGCCGCGCTGCCCAGCTGCGCCGCGGTCAGGCTCTTGAGGTCGCCCTGCAGGCCGCCCATGGGCGTGCGCACGGCACTGACGATGACGATCGGATCATTGGCGAGGGTCATGTGCATCTCTCCTTATTTGGCAGCCATGCGCAGCGCGCCGTCGAGGCGGATCACCTCGCCGTTGAGCATGCTGTTCTCGATGATATGGCAGGCCAGCGCCGCGTATTCCTGCGGCCGGCCCAGGCGTGGCGGGAACGGCACCCCGGCGGCCAGCGAAGCGCGTACCTCGTCGGTCATGCCAGCCATCATCGGGGTTTCGAAAATCCCCGGGGCGATGGTCATCACGCGGATGCCGAAGCGCGCCAGCTCGCGGGCAGCCGGCAGGGTCAGGCTGGCGATGGCGCCCTTGGATGCCGCGTAGGCGGCCTGGCCGATCTGGCCGTCATAGGCGGCGATGGACGCGGTATTGATGATTACCCCGCGCTCGCCCTGCGCGTCCGCCGGCCCTTCGGCCATGGCCGCGGCAGCCAGGCGCAGCAGGTTGAAGCTGCCGATCAGGTTGACGTTGATCACCTTGGCGAAGCTGCCCAGGGCGTGCGGGCCGTGCTTGCCCAACACCTTTTCGGCACCGACGATACCGGCGCAGTTGACCAGCCCGTGCAGGCTGCCGAAGGCGCCGACGGCAGCCTCGACCGCCGCCTTGGCGGCCTGTTCGTCGCTGATGTCGGCTACCGTGAAGCGGGCATGGGCGCCCAGTTCGGCGGCCTTGGCCTCGACGGCGGCGGCGTTGAGGTCGACCAGCATGACCTTGGCGCCGGCCTCGATCAGCATGTGCGCGGTGGCGGCGCCCAGGCCCGAGGCCGCGCCGCTGACGATGAAGTGTTTGTTTTGGATATGCATGGTGTGCTTCCTTCAGGCGCCCGCAGCGATCGGCTGCGCGGCTTGTTGTCGGGCGATTTCCTGGTTGCGCAGGATGAAGCGTTGCAGCTTGCCGCTCGGGGTCTTGGGCAGCTCGCCGACGAATTCGAATTCACGCGGGTAGGCGTGGGCATAGAGGCGCTGGCGTACGTGCTGGCGCAGGGTTTCTGCCAACTCGGCGCTGGCCGGGAAGCCCCCGGCCAGCACCACGAAGGCCTTGATCAGTTCGGTGCGCTCCGGGTCGGGCTTGCCTATCACTGCCGCCTCGACCACTGCCGGATGCTCGATCAAGGCACTCTCGACGTCGAACGGCCCGACCCGGTAGCCGGAGGTGGTGATCACATCGTCGCTGCGGCCGACGAAACTGATGCTGCCATCCGGGTTCAGCTCGACGGTGTCGCCGCTTAAGTAGTACTTGCCGGCGAAAGCCTTGGTCGCCAGGCCGTGGTAGCCGCCGAACCAGCACAGCGGCGACTGCTCGCGGTCGACCGCGAGGATGCCCGGCTGGCCCGCGGGCAGCTCGACGCCCTGCTCGTCCACCACCACGATGCGATGGCCAGGGATGGCGAAGCCGGCCGAACCGAGCTGCACCGGATGTTCCAGGGCATGGTGGTTGCACAGCACCATGCCCAGTTCGGTCTGGCCATAGTGGTCGTGGATGGTCACCCCCAGTTCATCGGCGAACCAGCGGATCACCTCGGGATTGAGCGGTTCACCGGCGCTGCTGACCACCCGCAGGCAACCCTTGATCGGGGCCGAGAAGGCTTCGCCAGCGGCGATCAGCAGGCGGAAGGCCGTGGGCGAACCGGCCAGGTTGGTGATACCCAGCTTGGCGATGACCCGCGCGCAGCTTTCGGCACTGAACGGCCCATCGTAGAACGTGGTGGCGTGGCCCAGGGACAGCGGCCCGGTGACGGCGTAGTACAGTCCATAGGCCCAGCCTGGGTCAGCCAGGTTCCAGAAGTTGTCCTGCGCACGCAGGCCAACTGCATCGCGCATGTAGCCCTGGAAGGCGACGATGGCGCGCAGCGGCACTTCCAGCGGTTTGGCAGGGCCGGTGGTGCCGGAGGTGAACATCAGCAGGAAGGGGTCGTCGCCACGGCGCATGACCGGCGCGCAGACGCTGTCCGCCTTCTCCAGCGCCTGGTGGAAGTCCAGCTCACCAGCAGCCGCGCCGACCGTAACCAGGATCGGGCAGCCCTGCACCTCGTCCAGCTTGGGGCGATTGTGCCGGTCGCTGACCACCACCTTGGCCTGGGACTGCGCCAGGCGATGCTCGATCGCCTTGGGCCCGAAGGCGGTGAACAGCGGCTGGTACACCGCGCCCAGGCGCCAGGTGGCCAGGATGGTGACCAACAGTTCGGGGGTACGTGGCATCAGCCCGGCAACCCGATCACCTGCCCGCACCCCGTGGTTTTTGAGAACATTGGCAAAGCGCGCGGCCAGGGCCTGCAGTTGTTCGAAGGTATAGTGCCCGCCGTTGCCATCACGGTCTTCCCAGACCAGGGCAGGCTGGTCGCGGCCCATGTGTCGGTCGCAGCACTCGACACAGGCGTTGAGGGCTTCAAGGTTGCCGTGCAGCGCCGCGCGGGCGGCCTGGGCAGGGTCGAACGCACGAGCGGCCTCGGCGTAATCACGCATCGTCGGACTCCTGATTTGTTGTTTTTGGAGTGGAACCATCGGTGCGACGATGTTCGCGCCGCGTCTGCGCCGCGGCAATGGCCAAAGCTGTCAATCTGGATGACCGGTTTGGCCGCTAGTGTGGTGTTCTGCAAATACGCCCCATAATTCGCACGTGTTTTTGTGCTCAAGCGAGGAGCGACAACGCCGCATGAGTGCAAAAAGCACCGCGAATCAGGGTCGTTATTTGCGAAGCACCACACTAGCGCCCCACAGCACGCTCCTCATCGCTCTGGATCCGCGCCATGCGTTGCATGAACTCCAAGGTCAGGCGCTCGCGCAACGGCTGTTGATCGGCTGTCGGCGCGAGCGCGGCGAACGCCGCCGCGTCGTAGCGCTCGAGGAACCGTTGCCAGAACAGCTGCCGGCACAGGCTTGCCGCCACCACTTCCGGCACGGCCGCCGCCTGCACTGCATCACGGGCGGCGCTCACCTGTGCCTCGCTCACGCTGGGCACCCCGATGCTGTAGAAACGGTTAGGCTGGAATGGCAAGTTCAACGCCCGTCGCAGCTTGACCCGATAGCACAGGGCAAGTGCCCTGCGACTGCTTTCGCCGAGCCCCGCGCGCGCCTGGATATCAGCCTGAACATGCGCGTGCAGGCGCTCCAGGCGAAACAGCCCCTTGCCCAAGCCCAGCAATTGCGCACCCGACATGCCCCCAGCCGAATCTGCGGCCCGGGCTTGGGCATGCAGTTGCAGCAACTGGCTGAAACAGCCGAGCAGCCGATTGCCATCGCCCAGCCCAAGGTCCGCCTCGCGCCTGGCGGCCGTCGCGAATTCAGGGTCGGCGCGCATCCGCGCAAGGATGGCCCACACCTGCCGCTCGAGCATCGCGCGCGGCCAGCTGTATTCGGCGACCTGCTCCAGCCCCTCCAGTAACGTGAACACCCCGGCATTGTGCTTCTCGGCCGATAATTCGTCCCACAGCGATCCGCGCTCGGCCTGCGAGCTGGCCTCGCCCACCCACCAGGCGCGCCCACTCTCATACTCAGGCTGCTCCAGGATCGGGTCCAGCGCCAGCAAGTTGGCAAGCTCGGTCATGCTCAGACGGTTGCCATCCACCAGGAACACCTCACGAAACACCTGCGGCATGCGCAGTATCGCTTCAGGCACGCCGCGCAAGGCGTTGTTGCGCAGGTCAACCAGCTTGAGCCCGCTGCATACCTCGATACCCGCAGGCCACGCGCGCAGCCCGCACCGACGCAGGCGCAGTTCGATCAACTGTGGCAAGTGATGGAAAGGCAGGTCGCCAGCAGCGGCCAAGGGATTGTCGCTCAGGTCGAGATGGCTCAGCAGCGGCAGGCGGCTCAACGATTCCAACGCTTGTGCGTCCAGGCGGATCTGGTTGTTCGCCAGCTGCAGGCGCCGCAGGTTGATCAAGTAGCCCAGGCCATCCGGGCATCGCAACAGATGATTGTCGCGCAGGTCCAGGCGCTGCAGATCGGTGAAGGCACGCAGGAACCCCGCATGCACATGGCTGATGGGCGTATCGGTGATCTGCAACGCTTTCACATGGAAGAAATCCACCTGCAACGGCAGCTCCGGCAAGGTCGCCACTGGCAGGTCGGTGAACGCCAGGTGCAGCCCCAGGCGTTGCCCCGCCACGTCGTTCATGTGCGACTCACCCAAGCCCCGCCAGGCTCGCAACAAACGCTCGGCGAACAGCTGGCGAGTTCGCCGCGAGGCATCGTCCAGGGCATAGCCAACCCATTGGTTGACTGATCGCGTCAATTGCTCGAGATCATCCTCGAGCGCCCACAACACCGCTTGTACGCGTACCCCCTGGCGCCATCTGATCTGCAATTCCAGTTCCAGCTGGGCATCGTTGAGCCCAGGAAAGTACTGGCGCAGCCCGTCACGCAGGATCGCGCGCTGCGAGACCCGCCCGGGGCCTCGCCCGCTGAGCAGGTAGCCCACCCGCCCATCGGCCAGCCGTTGGCCAGGGTTGAACCAGACGTGCTGGCCAGGCCAGCCCAGCAAGCGGGCGATACCCTGCTGGGTACCGGGCAATTGCGCCAGCAGTTTGTCGCGAAGCTGAGCGCCTGCCTGCTCGCCCTCCAGTTGCAGGCTGGCCGACAGGTTGCGCGCGGCCAGTACGTTGGCGAGGGCAGCGAAGAGGTCATCAGTCGCTGGCAGCTCGACGGCGTTGCCGGCATCGTCATACACCTTGAACTCGCCTTGGTCGCGCACCAGCACCCAATGGGCAATGTTTTCGTCCTCGGCGCCTGCCGTGGCCAGCACGTCTGCCTGGGCGATATCCCGGCTCAGGCTCAAGCGCAGGCCGTTGGGCTGCAACTTGTCGAGCAAGGTCAGCGCCAATACGCCCGTGTCATCGGCGTAGGCACTGCGCAGGTACAGGCCCGCCAGCATGCGATTGAGCCGGGCCATGCGCGACAGCGCCACCGCCCGGGCGTGCAATTCGCCAGGCAGGCGATCCTGCGCCAGCGCCTGCTCAGCTTGCGCCACGCCCACCTCCTCGGCCAGTGCCCGGGCATAGGCCTCAGGCAGCGAGGGGACGGCCTTGCACAACAGGGCGGCGAGTTCATTGTCGGTGGCCGGCAAGGCCAGCAGGTGGTCGAACAGCGCGCTACGCAACTCGGCCTGAAGGCCAGGGATATCGGCCGCTGTCGTGACCTGGGGCTGTGCCAGGCACCAGTGGAGCAACGGCTGCTCGGCAACTTCGCCGGACGCCGGATCCAGCGCGTGAAAGAATGCCTCGACCCGGGCATCCGCCGCGAAGCGCTCGAAGGTGTCGCGCAGGTTGATCGGTGTACGCCGGTTTTCGACCAGCAAGCCGCGCAACGCCTCTTCGTCGACCAGCGCCGCCTGCATGATCTGCCGCGCCTGGCTCGCCGTGCGGGGCTGCGCCGCTGGCCACAGGGTATCGAGCATGCGCGCGGCATCCGCCTCGCGCTGCACGCGCTGATACAACAATTGCCAACAGCGCTCGCCATTGTGCAACACGACCGGGGCATAGGCGTCCGCCCGCGAGGGGTGACGCAGCCGATAGGACCCGCCGGGCTCTGGTTGGTGCACCTCATAAAAGCGTTCACCTTGACGCAGCCAATGACGTTGGCCATCGCTGAACCGTCCGTCAGCCTGCAAGCTCAGGCCGGTCGGCGAGCTGGCATAGGGTTCCAGGTCGCTCGACCACAGGCGCAGCGTTTGGCCATCGCTGCTGCTCCACTCCAGTGCCTGCAGGTAGGCGCTACGCACGAACGACACCGCCGCCACGGTGGCTGCGGTTGCCGCCAAGGTGGCGGCCACGCCGAGCATATGCTCCAGCGCCTCGTGTTGATGCCCCTGGGACCATTGCGACACGCCTTCGAACACCTCGCCGACCGTCTGCGCCACCACGCCGGCCAGCAACAACGCGCCGACCACCGGGATGAACAAACCGGCAAGGTTGACCAGGCTCAGGCCCGCTGACTTCCAGGCAGCGTGGCGAGCCTGGACAGCCGCCGCATCGGCATCGGCGGTGGGCACCAGCAGCAGCCGCGCATCGTCCTTGAGCCGTTGCACCTGCTGGCGCGCCAGGGCCAGAAAGACATTGCCCGCCTGCACACGACCTTCCACGGCAAGATCGGGAAGCGAGTCTTGCAAGCGTGCCGCCAAGGTGCCGACAAACGCCGCCCGGTGTTCCAGGCTGACCAGCTGGGTGAAATGGTCGTGGTAGTCCGTATCCTTGAGCTCAGCGGCCAACGCCTGGTTCATCGCGGCGCTGGAGGCGTAACGGCGCAAGGCCTGGCGTGGATCGCAGGGCAGGTAGGCGATCACGCCGCGCTCCACCCCGGCGTGATCGCGCAGGTGGATCAACAGGCCATCGGCGACCGGTTGCCCCAGCACCTGCAACAGGCCTGGATAGCCTTTGAGTTCGGCCCGGGCATGCACCTGGCCGACATCGAGCACCTCGCGCAAAGCCAGCTGCTCTGCGCCACTGATCAGGCCCTTGAGCGCAGCCATCTCTGTTGCCAGGCGCAGGCCGGACAGCTTGTCATCGGCCAGCAACTGTTCGGTGGCCGGGTTGTAGATGCGCGCAAGTTCATCCTGGTACAGGCGACCGACATCCAGCGCTCGACAAACCTTGACCACCTCCTGCGCAGGCTTGGACAGCAGCTTGTCAGTACCGGCCATCACCAGCCCGGAACCCTCATAGAAACGGGTCCCCTGGGCAAAATTACCCATCAGCCGCAGCAGGCCGCTGGTTCGCGTTTCACGCTCGCCATAACTGGGCAGCGGCTGAGCGGTAATTTCAGGCGACACCGTCAACCACTGCAACTGCTCGAATGACACGCCATCGGGCAGCGGCGATACCAGCAGGCTGGCGAAATGGCGCTCGGCGAAACGCTGCAACGGTTGCAACTCGAGGGTGCGGGCGCGCAGCCGGGCCTGGCTTGCCTGATGCGCGTTCAACGCCTCGCGCAAGCGTTTGAGCTGGCCGCTTGAGGCCTGTTTCAGCCAGTGCGGCAGTTTCGCGCCGATGAACGCATCGAGGGCGTTGTCCTGCTCGGTGTCTACGGATTGAAGTTCATGGGGGGCCAGAGTTGGCATGGCGAGATCCTTTGCCGGTTGCGAAACCGCCATGCTCGACCACCCGGGCAGCGTTTATCAGCGGGAAACAGGGCGACTGCAAAGCTTCGCGGTGTTCAGCGCTCGCCGTCGCGGGTCAGGCTGAAGGCCCGGTAATGCCCTGGGTTGCAACCGAACCATTTGCGAAACGCCTTGTAGAACGAACTGCTGTCGGCAAACCCCAGCCGTTCGGCGATCTCCCCCATGGCCAGTTCATCCTGGCTCAGCCAGGCAATCGCCAGCTCCCGGCGCACGCTGTCCTTGAGGCCCTGGTACGTCTGCCCTTCCTCGGCCAGGCGGCGGCGCAAGGTCGAGGGCGACAGGCACAGTTGCCGCGCCAGGCCATCGCCGTCGGGCCATCGGCCCGGGTCCAGGCGCAGCAGGTCGGTGCGAATACGCCGCCCCAGGCTGGCCGGATCACGGTACTTGACCAGGATGTTGCCCGGCGCCTCGGCGAGAAAGCGCTGCAGCTCTTCGTCGCTGCGCCGTAGCGGCACGTCCAGGGCGTCGGTGGCGATGATCATCCGCGTGCGCGGGCGCTCGAACTGCAGGTTTTCCGAGAACATCACCCGATAATCGTCGCAAAACGGCGGCTCGGCGCAGCGCAGGTCGATGGCCAGGATCGGGATGCGCCGCCCCGCCAGCCAGCAGGCCACGCCATGCACGATCATCCAGAAGGTGAAATAGGTGAAGGCGCGACGCGGTTCATCACGTGGCTCATTGATGACGATCTCGGCCAGGCCTTCCTGGCGCACCAGGCCCGGTTGCAGGTCGTCGAGCATCAGCGACAGGAACGCCAACGCCGTTTCCAGCCCCGCGCCCAAGGTTGGCTGGGCCATGCTCGCCCGACACAGGAACGCCAGGCTGCCACTGCGCAGGCCGCGCGGATCCATGGCGAAGAACTCGTCGTTGCAGCGCCGCGCCAGCAAGCGCCAGAGCCGGGCATAGGACTCGGCGCTGACCCGCGCCGCGGGCAGGTGCAACTGCTCGACGGCAATGCCGGCGCGGGCCAGCAGGCCGGCATCGGGCTCGCCGTGCGGGCAGGTCTGCAGCAGGGCTTCACGCACCAGTTGCATGGAAATGGTGTCTTTCTCGCTCATCGACGGTCCTGTCGTTGCAGTGCCGGCCATCTTAGGCCGGGCCGTTGTAAACAGCCATCACAGGCCTGCGGCCAAACCCAGGAAGGCCTGGATCAGGCGCAGTTCCCGACGCCGCTCCAGGCAACCGACCAGGTGCTGGTTGACCAGCCCGGCCCCGCCCAGGGCGCGCGCTACCACCCGCGGGTCATGGGCCACCTCGGTGGACGACACCACGCCGATGCCCAACTGCGCCGCCACCGCCTCGGTGACCGCCTCGCGGCTGTCCAGCTCCAGCAGCACCCGCGGCTGCACGCGGGCATCGGCGCAGGCCTTGTCGAAGGTGCGGCGGGTGGTGGAACTGGGCTCGCGCAACACCATGATCTGCTTGTCCAGGCTGATCAGCGGCAAGTCGCCAGTGGCGCTGGCCCAGGGGTGCCCCACCGGCAGCAAGGCACACAGGCGTGACTCGCAGAGGTTTTGCAAATGCAGGCCCTTGCGCGGCTCGATCTCGGTCAGCACCGCCACGTCAGCATGTTCCGACAGCAAGGCGGCCAGGGTTTCCTGGGCGTTGCCCAAACGCAGGTTGACGGTGATACCGGGGTAACGCTCGCGCAGCTGCGCCAGCATCGGCATGACCCGGTGCGGCCCGTCGGCGGCGACTTCCAGGCGCCCGGTGAGCAACTGCCGGTTGGCCTCGAGCATCGCCTGGGCTTCCTCGGCCAGGCTGAACATGGCCCGGGTGATGGCCGCCAGGCGCGTGCCCTCCTCGGTCAGCTCGACCCGCCGGGCGGTGCGGCGCAGCAGGGTGATCTGGTAGTGCTCCTCCAGTGCCTTGACGTGCCCGGTGACCGCCGGCTGGCTGATGAACAGGCGCTCGGCGGCGCGGGTGAAGCTGCCCTCGCGGGCAACGGCGTCGAAGGCACGGAGCTGGAACAGGTTCATATCTATCGGCCTGACTTATGGCTGGCATATCTACAAACAATTTGATTGATGAGTCGGCGAATTGCAACCTAGCCCCCATAGTTTTCCAGCCCACCGCCTGTGAGGAACCACGGAATGAGCAACGCCCCGATCCTGCTGACCCCCGGCCCCCTGACCACTTCGCTGCGCACCCGCCAGGCCATGCTCGTGGACTGGGGCTCCTGGGACCGCGACTTCAACCAGCTGACCGCCAGCCTGTGCGAGCAGTTGCTGACGATCATCGACGGCGCCACCAGCCACCACTGCGTGCCCCTGCAAGGCAGCGGCACCTTCGCCGTGGAAGCGGCCATCGGCACCCTGGTACCCCGCAACGGCAAGGTGCTGGTGCTGATCAACGGTGCCTACGGCCAGCGCCTGGCGAAGATCTGCAAGGTACTGGGCCGCGCCTACAGCACTTTCGAGACCGCCGAGGACCAGCCGACCACCGCCGCCGACGTCGACCGCCTGCTGGCCGCCGACCCATCCGTGAGCCACGTGGCATTGATTCACTGCGAGACCAGCACCGGCATCCTCAACCCGCTGCCCGAAATTGCCCAGGTGATCCAGCGCCACGGCAAGCGCCTGATCATCGACGCCATGAGCTCGTTCGGGGCACTGCCCATCGATGCCCGGCAGATCCCCTTCGAAGCGCTGATCGCCGCGTCCGGCAAATGCCTGGAAGGCGTGCCGGGCATGGGCTTCGTCTTCGCCGAGAAAACCGCCCTGGCCGCTGCCGAGGGCAACGCCCACTCGCTGGCCATGGACCTGCACGACCAGCACGCCTACCTGGCCAAGACCGGCCAATGGCGCTTCACCCCGCCCACCCACGTGGTCGCCGCCCTGCACGAAGCGCTGCAGCAATACGCTGAAGAAGGCGGCCTGCCGGCCCGCCACCAACGTTACGCCGACAACTGCAAGACTCTGCTCGAGGGCATGGCCAAGCTCGGCCTGCGCAGCTTCCTGCCCGCCGAGATCCAGGCGCCGATCATCGTCACCTTCCACGCGCCGAACGATCCGCGCTACCAGTTCAAGGACTTCTACGAACGGGTCAAGGCCAAGGGCTTCATCCTCTACCCAGGCAAGCTGACCCAGGTCGAGACCTTCCGCGTCGGCTGCATCGGCGTGGTCGGCGCGGCCGGCATGCAAGCCGCCGTGGATGCCGTGGCCGACGTACTGCGGGAAATGGAAGTGCTGGATATCTGACCCCTGCCTACCCAATTCAAGGAAATTGCGCACATGAACTACAGCAACCCCACCCAGCTGCAAGCCGCCATCCTCGACTGGGCCGGCACCGTGGTCGACTTCGGCTCATTCGCCCCCACGCAGATCTTCGTCGAGGCCTTCGCCGAGTTCGACGTCCAGGTGTCCATCGAGGAAGCCCGCGGCCCCATGGGCATGGGCAAGTGGGACCACATCCGCACCCTGTGCGACGTGCCGGCAATCGCCGAGCGTTACCGCCAGGTGTTCGGTCGCACGCCGACCGACGACGACGTCACCGCCATCTACGAGCGCTTCATGCCGTTGCAGATCGAGAAGATCGCCCTGCACTCGGCGCTGATCCCCGGCGCCCTGGACACCCTGACCGGGCTGCGCCAGGACGGCCTGAAGATCGGTTCCTGCTCGGGCTACCCCAAGGTGGTGATGGACAAGGTGGTCGAGTTGGCCGCGCAGAACGGCTACGTGGCCGACCACGTGGTGGCCACCGACGAGACGCCGAACGGCCGCCCGTGGCCGGCCCAGGCGCTGGCCAACGTGATTGCCCTGGGCATCGATGACGTCGCCGCCTGCGTGAAGGTCGACGACACCGTGCCGGGGATTCTCGAAGGCCGCCGCGCCGGGATGTGGACCGTGGCGCTGGTGTGCTCGGGCAATGCCCTGGGGCTGACCTGGGAAGGCTACCGCGCCTTGAGTGCGGAAAAACTGGAGAGCGAGCGCAAGCGTATTCACGCGATGTTTGCAGGGTCGCGCCCGCACTACCTGATCGACACCATCAACGAGCTGCCCGAGGTGATCGCCGATATCAACCGGCGGTTGGCCAAGGGGGAGATGCCGCAGGGCGCCTGATCTTGATGTCGAGCATCATCGCGGGGCAAGCCCGCTCCCACGCCAGCCTGTCTGTGCTGGCGTGGGAGCGGGCTTGCCCCGCGATGCCTTGCGGCTCAGACCGCCCGGTTCAACTTCACCCACGAGGCAAACCTGTCGATAAAGCCCTGCAGGAACGGCCGGGTCTTGTCATTGAGCTTGCCGCTGTCATCGAACAAGCTCGCCGCGCCGCCGATATAGGCCTCGGGCATCTGCATGCAGGGCATGTCGAGAAAAACCAGCGACTGGCGCAGCGCATGGTTGGCGCCAAAACCGCCGATCGCCCCCGGCGACACGCTGGCCACCGCCGCTGGCTTGCCGCCCCACACACTCTGCCCATAGGGCCGCGATCCCACGTCGATGGCATTCTTCAACCCGCCCGGCACCGAACGGTTGTATTCCGGGGTGACGAACAGCACCGCGTCGCTGCGGCGGATCTCGTCGCGAAAACGCTTCCACGCCTCGGGCGCGCCTTCGGCCTCGACGTCTTCGTTGTACAGCGGCAGGTCGCCGATCTCGACGATCCTCAGGGCGAGGCTGGACGGCGCCAGCTCGGCCAGCGCGCGGGCCACCTTGCGGTTATAGGAATCCTTGCGCAGGCTGCCGACGACAACCGCTACCGAATAGACCTGGCTCATGGCGTTTTGCAACCTCTACTTGGGGATTGGGACCTAGTAGTTATAGATGACCGCTCCTCGGCCCCCGGTTTTTTTTCCACCTTGCAGAAAACTTCCCAGGCGTTTCGCTGGTCTATGGGTACAGACATTTCCTACACGTTTCAGAGGTTTCCACCTAAATGGCAGCAGTAATGGTCGGCCAGTTCCACGCCCGCGACGCCGAAGGCCGTATCTACCCCGTCCATGAATTCCAGGAGTCGACCCTGCAGGCCGACGGCAGCACCCTGGGCGCGCCGATCACCAGCTACCGGCTGGCCATCGGCGACCGCGTCAACCACCTGGGTGAAGATCGCTTCGAACTGGCCCAGACCGGCGTCGAGATCATCCGCATTCCTTGACGCAGTCCACCGTGTACAACTGCCCCTCGCGCTGCAGGCCGTGCACGTCGGCGAGAAAGCCCGGAAAGCCTTGATCGAAGGCGCGGGCGCAGGCCAGGTAGTCGAGGATCGCCCGGGTCGTCTCGGTAAAGCGTTCGCCCGGCATGATCAATGCGATGCCCGGCGGATACGGCACCAGCATCACCGCCGACACGCGGCCAAGCAGGTTCTCGATCGGCACTGCCTCAACTTCCCCGCGAACCATCTGGTCATAGGCGCTTGCCGGGGTCATCGCTACCTCGGGCAACACCGTGAACACCCGCTTGAGTTGTCGCGCGCTGGCATTGCCCTGGTAAAAGCCATGCAACTGCGCGCACAACTCGCGCAAACCCAGGCCCTGGTAACGTGACGGCTGCTCCGCCAGCACACTGGGAAGGCATTCGCCCAGCGGCGTGTTGCCGTCGTAGTGGCGCTTGAACTCCAGCAACTCGGTCAGCAAGGTGCTCCACTTACCCTTGGTGATGCCCATCGAAAACAGCACCAGAAAGCTGTAGAAGCCCGTTTTTTCCACCACCAGCCCACGCTCCCAGAGAAACTTGCTGACCACCGTCGCCGGAATGCCGTGCTCATCACTCGCCGGCATCACCAACGTGACCTTGAGCGGATCGAGCAGCACATAGTCGTCCCCAACCTCGGAGAAGCCGTGCCAGGGCGCGGCGCTGCGCAGTAGCCAGTCCGACGCTTGCAGGCCCTGACTGCCCTCCAGCACCGGCGGCTGCCAGATGCTGAACCACCAGTCATCGGCGGCGATATGCTCGCGCAGATTGGCCAGGGCGCGGCGAAAGCTCAGGGCCTCGTCGAACATCTCCTGCAACAGCGAACGCCCTGCCGGGCCCTCCATCATCGCCGAGGCCACGTCCAGCGAGGCGAGGATGCTGTACTGCGGCGAAGTGGAGATATGCATCATGAAGGCTTCGTTGAAACGGTCCCGGTCCAACTGGCGTTGCGCGCCGTCCTGCACGTGGATCATCGAGGCCTGGCTGAAGGCAGCCAGCAGCTTGTGGGTCGAATGGGTGCTGAACAGCAGCGGGTCGGTGGCAGCGCGCGGCGTGCCCATGGCATAGCGACCGGCGAAGAACTCATGAAACGCCGCGTAGGCGAACCAGGCCTCGTCGAAATGCAGTACCTCGACACTGGCACCAAGCAGTTGCTTGATCAGCCCGGCGTGATAGCACAACCCGTCGTAGGTAGAGTTGGTGACCACCGCCAGGCGGATCTTCGCCGGGCGGCCTTTGGCCAGCGGATGAGCCTGGACCTTGGCCTGGATCGACGCCGGGCTGAACTCGCTGAGCGGGATCGGCCCGATGATGCCCAGCTCGTTGCGCTCCGGGCGCAGGTAGATGGGGATGGCGCCGGTCATGATGATCGCGTGGACCACCGACTTGTGGCAGTTGCGGTCCACCAGCACCAGGTCGTCACGGCCCACCATGGCATGCCAGACGATCTTGTTGGCGGTAGAGGTGCCATTGATGACGAAGAAGCTATGGTCGGCGCCGAAGTTGCGCGCCGCCCGGGCTTCAGCGGCGGCCAAGGGGCCGGTGTGGTCGAGCAGCGAGCCCAGCTCGGGCACCGAGACCGACAGGTCCGAGCGCAGGGTGTTCTCGCCGAAGAACTGATGGAAGGCCTGCCCCACCGGGCTCTTGCGATAGGCCACGCCACCGCCGTGGCCCGGGGTGTGCCAGGAGTAGTTGGACTGCGCGGTGTGCTGCACCAGGGCCTTGAAGAACGGCGGCAGCAGGCCGTCGAGGTAGTTGTGCGCGGCCCGCGCCACCTGGCGGGCGAGAAACGGCACGGTGTCTTCGAACAGGTAGAGGATGCCGCGCAGCTGGTTGAGCTCGCCCATGGCCTCGGCCGGGGCGTTCTCCAGGGTCACCTGTTCGCCCAGGGCGAAGATCGGCAGGTTGGGCGCGCGCAGGCGGGCCAGGCCAATCAGCTCGGCCATGTTCTGCAGCAGCCGGCTGTTGTCGCCGGCCCCCTCGGCGGCGATCAGCATGCAGGCCAGGCCGTGGTGGGTGGCGGCCACCAGGCGCGCCTCGGCCTGGTCGGTGGCGGCGAGGATGGCGAAGCCGTCCTGGGCCAGCTCATCGGCGATGCCACGCACCCGCTCGCCGGCGACGCTGTCGGCCTTGATCGCCCGGTGGACGATGAGGATCGGGAACTTGAGGTCCTTGTACATCGGGCGACTACCTCTGCGGGTACTTTCCCTCAGGGTAGTTGATGCAATCGCTGCGACTTGTGCCCTGCGCTAGGCCGGAACTGTCAGTGGGTCAGCTAGCGGCGGGCTCGGTCAGCGCCTGCCACATCGCCGGCCCGCCGGCCGACTTGGCGATGGCGGCCAAGCGCTCGGCATGGGCTGCGAGCTCTTCCTCGCTGGCCATGATCACCCGCCCCGGCGCACGCCCGCTGATGCGACGGATCTCGCTGCCGGCACTGCCCTGGCCATCCTCGCCGCCGGCCCCCTCGCCGGCCAGCGACAGGCTGGTCTGGCCGCCGGTCATCGCCAGGTAGACGTCGGCCAGCAGCTCGGAGTCGAGCAGTGCGCCGTGCAGTTCACGGCCGGAGTTGTCGATGCCGTAGCGTTTGCACAACGCGTCAAGGCTGTTGCGCTGCCCCGGGTGGCGCGAGCGCGCCATCATCAGGGTGTCGAGAATGGTGCAGTGCTGGGTGATGTCGGCCCGGTCGTGCTGGCCCTGCAGGGCGAACTCGTTGTTGATGAAGCCGACGTCGAACGCCGCGTTATGGATGACCAGGGTGGCGCCCTGGATGAATTCGAAGAACTCGTCGGCCACGTCGCCGAAACGCGGCTTGCCGACCAGGAAGGCGTCGGTGATACCGTGAACGCCGATGGCGCCCTCGTCACTCTCGCGGTCCGGTTGCAGGTAGACGTGGAAATGCCGCCCGGTCAGGCGCCGGCCCATGACCTCGACGCAGCCGATCTCGACGATGCGGTGGCCTTCGCCCACCGGCATGCCGGTGGTTTCGGTATCGAGGATGACCAGGCGCTGGTCTTGCTGCTGTTCCACGCGGGGGACTCCAACTGGCGGTGCTTGAATTCGAAGCGGGAGTATACCGGAATCGGGGCCGCTTTGCGGCCCATCGCGGCTGAAGCCGCGCCTACAGAAAGCGCGCGGATCGGGGTAGGAGCGGCTTCAGCCGCGATGGGCTGCACAGCAGCCCCAATCGGATCAACGCTGAGCCCGAACCTCATCAACCCCACGATTGGCCAGCTGGTCGGCGCGCTCGTTGCCCGGATGGCCGATATGCCCACGCACCCACTTCCAGGTCACCTTGTGCCGGTTGACCTGCTCATCGAGCTGCACCCACAGGTCGGCGTTTTTCACCGGCTCCTTGGCCGCGGTCTTCCAACCGCGCTTCTTCCAGTTGGCCATCCATTCGTTGATGCCCTTCATGACGTACTGCGAGTCGGTGGTCAAGATCACCTCGCACTCGCGCTTGAGCGCCTTCAGGCCCTCGATCGCCGCCATCAGTTCCATGCGGTTGTTGGTGGTCTCGCGCTCGCCGCCCCACAGCTCCTTCTCGACGCCCTTGAAAACCATCAGCACGCCCCAGCCGCCCGGGCCAGGGTTGCCCTTGCAGGCACCATCGGTGTAGATCTCGACGCTATCGCTCATGTACCACTCGTGTTCAGTGCTTTTCGGAATCGGGATGGGCGGCGCTGCGGTTGACCTTGGCCAGCGGCAGCGGCAACAGCTTGCCCATTGGCTCGCGGCGCTCCAGGCGCAGCGGGCGCAGGCCCACCACCATCTTGCGTGCCACCAGCAGGTAGACCCCGCCGCCGGCACTTTGCCAGCCCCCGGCCACCCGCTCCCAGCCCGCCAGGCGTTGCTGCCAGGCCGGCGAGGCAAGCGGCGGACGATAGCACCCGAAGCGGCGTTTCTCCAGCGCAAAGCCCAGCAGGTTGAGCCAGTCGCCGACCCGCGACGGCGAGATGCAGCGGGCCTTGCGCAACGCGCCATGGCTGAAGAAATGGCGCAGGCCCCAGCTGCTCCAGGGGTTGATGCCGACGATCAGCAGGTGCCCGCCGGGGCGCACCGCGCTGGCTGCTTCGCGCAGCAAGCCATGGGGCGACAGGCTGAAATCCAGGCCGTGCTGCAGCACCACCACGTCGGCGGCATGCTCCGACAGCGGCCAGGCCTGTTCCTCGCAGACGATTTCCACCCCCGGCAACGGCGCGCCCAGGCGCACGTTGCGCTGCACCTGCGGGGCGCTGGGCGGAGGTTCGGCGCAGGGCCCGTAGTGCACCAGGTAACCGCCGAAGAAGCGTCGCAGCTCTTCTTCGAGCAACTGTTCCTCTTCCTTGAGCATCAACTGCCCAAGAGGCCCCTCGAACCAGTCGCGGGCCAGGCGGATCAGTTCGACCCAGTCGGGGTCGGCCTGGGCGAAGGCTTGGTCGGTCATTGCGTTCTCCCTCGAAGGTTCTCCGCGCGCGCCATCGCGGCTAAGATGCCGTCAATGTCCAGGCTTGGCGATACGGATCCGCACATGATACAGATCGATGCCCTACCCGCTTTCTCCGACAACTACATCTGGTTGTTACAGGATACTGCCAATCGCCGCTGCGCGGTGGTCGATCCCGGCGATGCCGGGCCGGTGCTGGCCTGGCTCGGCCAGCGTCGCGACTGGGTGCTGGAGGCGATCCTGGTCACCCATCACCACCATGACCACGTCGGCGGCGTCGAAGCCTTGAAGCAGGCCACCGGGGCCACCGTCTACGGCCCGGCCAGCGAGCGCATCCCGGCCCGCGACGTGGCCCTTGAGGACGGCGCGCAGGCCACGGCCCTGGGCCTGACCTTCGAGGTCATGGCCATGCCCGGCCACACCCTGGGACACATCGCCTATTACACTGCGCAATCGTCCACGCCGCTACTGTTCAGTGGCGACACCCTGTTCGCCGCCGGCTGCGGCCGCCTGTTCGAAGGCACGCCCGAGCAGATGCACCAGTCGCTGCAACGCCTGGCCGCGCTGCCCGCCGCCACCGAAGTGTACTGCGCCCACGAATACACCCTGAGCAACCTGCGTTTCGCCCGCGCCGTGGAACCCGACAGCGCGCACGTTCGCCAACGGTTCGAGGACGTTACCCGGTTGCGCGCCGACAATCGCATCAGCTTGCCCTCAACCATCGGCCTGGAACGCCTGACCAACCCCTTCCTGCGCACTGCTGAAACATCCGTTAAACAAAAAGCAGACGAATGGAAGGGACATTCCAACCCAAGCCAAGCCACTGTTTTTGCTGCCTTGAGGTCTTGGAAGGACGTGTTCTGATAACCCCACGATATATCGCAATGTGAGCCAAAAGGTTGACCCAGCCGGGGCCGGTTTCTAGAATCGCCGAACTTTTTTGCCCGGATAACCGTCCCCGCCGATGTCTTCCCGTAGCCGCAGAACCGCTCATTCGGTCGCCTTGACGCGACTGGCACAGATCAGTGCACTGGCGCTGGCCGCCACCCTGGTCGGCTGCCAGAGCACCCGTCAGCTCGACGAATCCGACAGCGTTCGCGCGCACAGTTACCAGGCGCGGATCAAGCACAAGCCCGCCCCGCTGGTGGTCAAGGCCAAAGAGCAGGCACCGCCGCAGGACGTCTGGGAGCGCATGCGCCAGGGCTTCGCCCTGCAGGACGGCATGGACGTCAACCCGCGTATCGAGCAACAGCGCCTGTGGTTCGCCAGCAACCCGTCGTTCCTCGAGAACGCCGGCGAGCGCGGCAGCCTCTACCTGCACTACATCGTCGAGCGCCTCGAAGAGCGCGACATGCCGCTGGAGCTGGCCCTGCTGCCGGCCATCGAAAGCGCCTACAACCCGATGGCCTATTCCCGCGCGCATGCCGCTGGCATGTGGCAGTTCATCCCGTCCACCGGGCGCCACTTCAACCTGCGCCAGACCAACTTCTACGACGGGCGCCGCGACGTCACCGCCTCGACCAACGCCGCGCTGGACTACCTGAACCGCCTGCACGACATGTTCAACGGCGACTGGCTGCTGGCCCTGGCGGCCTACAACGCCGGCGAAGGCACCGTCAGCCGCGCCATCGAGCGCAACGAGCGCCTGGGCCTGCCGACCGACTACTGGAACCTGCCGCTGCCGCAGGAAACCCGCGACTACGTGCCCAAGCTGCTGGCCCTGTCGCAGGTGGTCAACACCCCCGAGGCCTATGGCGTCAACCTCAACCCGATCGCCAACGAGCCGTACTTCGAAGCCGTGGCCATCAACGACCGCCTCGACCTGTCCCGCGTGGCAGCCTTCGCCGACATCGACGAAGACGAGCTGATCCAGCTCAACCCGGCCTTCAAGAAGCGCATGACCGTGGATGGCCCGCAGCAACTGCTGGTGCCCACCGCCAAGGCGCAACTGCTGAGCGACCGCATGTCCAACCTCAAGCCCGAGGAACTGGTCAGCCTGCAACCGAACAAGGCAGTGTTCCAGGCCGCACTGGCCGAGGCCAAGGCGCCGGCGGCGCGCAGCTACCGGGTCAAGCGCGGCGACAACCTGGGCAGCATCGCCAAGGCCAACCGGGTGTCGGTCAAGCAGTTGCAAAGCTGGAACCGCATCCGCGGCAACAACCTCAAGGTCGGCCAGGTGCTGGCCCTGCGTGGCGGCAGCGCGCCCAGCGCGGCGGCCAACCGCGTGGCTGCTGCCAAGCAGCGCTCTACCCAGTACAAGGTGCGCAAGGGCGACTCGTACTACCTGGTGGCCAAGCGCTTCAACGTCGAGATGAAACACCTCAAGCGCTGGAACCCACGCACCGGGCATGCGCTCAAGCCAGGCCAGACGCTGACCGTCTACCTGTCGCGTTGATGTGAATTTCGGGGGGCGCTTCGCGCCCCCATTGCAGCCACCCCCACCCGCCCTGCCCCAGCCCTTTTTCCATTCCAGACAAGCTGTTACTGTACCCCGAACCCAGCCCAACGCCTTCTGGATCGGATGCCGACTTGATACGTCCCCTCCTGCTGTCAACCAGCCTGGCCTTGAGCTTCCCCGCCGTCGCGATGGTGAGCGAAAGCCACGGATACGCGCAGTTCGGCACGCTCAAGTACCCGGCCAGCTTCACCCACTTCGACTGGGTCAACCCGCAAGCCCCTAAAGGCGGCACCTTGCGGGCCATGGCCTTCGGCACCTTCGACACGCTCAACCCCTACACCTTCAAGGGCTCGAGCCCGGTCACCACGCCCAACTTCCTACAGTACGGCATCAACGAGCTCAACGAGCCGCTGATGGTCGGCACCGGCATGTACGACCCCTCCGGTGACGAGCCCACCTCCAGCTACGGCCTG
The DNA here is from genome assembly GCF_019139535.1 of Pseudomonas muyukensis. Lineage (NCBI taxonomy): Bacteria > Pseudomonadati > Pseudomonadota > Gammaproteobacteria > Pseudomonadales > Pseudomonadaceae > Pseudomonas > Pseudomonas muyukensis. Next base: position 4,359,631 of record NZ_CP077073.1, read on the forward strand.
ATCGCCCGTTCGGTCGAGTACAGCGAGGACCGCAGCTGGGTGGTGTTCAACCTGCGCCCCGAGGCGCGCTTCCACGACGGCGTGCCGATCACCGCCGCCGACGTCGCCTTCAGCTACCGCACCCTGCTCAAGGACGGCCACCCGATCTACCGCACCAACCTGCAGGAAGTGGCCCGGGTCGACATCCTCGGCCCCCTGCGCATTCGCTTCGTATTCAAGCGCGCCGGTAACCCGCTGCTGATTCTGCGTTTGGGCGAGATGCCGGTGCTGCCCAAGCACTACTGGACCAAGCGCGATTTCAAGGCCACCACCTTCGAGCCGCCGCTGGGCAGCGGCCCCTACCGCATCGCCGAGGTGCAGCCGGGTCGGCGCCTGGTGTTCGAGCGGGTGAAGCACTACTGGGGCAAGGACCTGGCCGTGAACCGCGGCAAGTACAACTTCAAGCGCGTCGAGTACGAGTTCTACCGCGACGCCACCGTGGCCTTCGAAGCGTTCAAGGCCGGTGAGTTCGACATCTACATCGAGCACCAGGCAAAGAACTGGGCCAACGGCTACAACTTCCCCGCCGTGCGCCGCGGCGAGGTGATCAAGGCGCAGATCCCGCACCAGATCCCCACGCAGACCCAGGGCCTGTTCATGAACAGCCGCCGCGCCGCGTTCAGCGACCCCCGTGTGCGCCAGGCCCTGGGCCTGATGCTCGACTTCGAGTGGACCAACCGCGCCCTGTTCAACGGCGCCTATCGGCGCGCCACCAGCTACTACCCCAACAGCGAGTTCACCGCCAGCGGCCTGCCAACCGGCAAGGAGTGGCTGCTGCTCAAGCCGTTCCGCGACCAGTTGCCGGACAAACTGTTCACCCAGCCCTACCAGGTCAGCCACACCGACGGCAGCGGCATCAGCCGCCCGGCCCTGCGCCAGGCCCTGGCGTTGTTCGCCCAGGCCGGCTGGAAGCTCAGCGGCCAGCGCCTGGTGGACAGCAAGGGCCAGCCGTTCCAGATGGAACTGCTGCTGGTGAACCCCAACCTCGAACGCATCCTGCAACCTTATGTCGAAAATCTGGCTAGCATCGGCATCGATGCACGCTTGCGCACCGTGGACCGGGCCCAGTACAAACAACGGCTCGACCAGTTCGATTTCGACATGATCCTGATGACCCTCAACCAGACCCTGAGCCCGGGCCTCGAGCAGTGGCTGTATTTCCACTCCAGCCAAGCCGCCACCAAGGGCAGCAAGAACTATGCTGGCGTGAAGGACCCGGTGGTCGACCACCTGCTCGACACCCTGCTCGCCGCCCGCAGCCGCGATGACCAGGTGGCCGCCGCCCGCGCCCTGGACCGCGTGCTCTCATGGCAGTACTACATGATCCCCAACTGGTACCTCGACAATCACCGCCTGGCCTACCGCAACCGGTTCGCCTTCGTCGCCACCCCGCCCTACACGCTGGGGCTGAACAGCTGGTGGATCAAGCCGACCTCGGAGAAAGCCAAATGACGCCCACTCTGCGCCACCTGGCCGCCAGCCTGCTGCTGGCCTGCCTCACGCTCCCGGCCGTGGCCGCCCCGCAGCACGCCCTGACCCTGTACGACGAGCCACCGAAGTACCCGGCCAACTTCAAGCACTTCGAATATGTGAACCCCGACGCGCCCAAGGGCGGCACGTTCCGCCAGTCCAGCTTCGGCGGCTTCGACAGCCTCAACCCGTTCATCAACAAGGGCGTGCCCGCGGAAAACATCGGCAGCATCTACGACACCCTGATGCGCCAGAGCCTGGACGAGCCGTTCACCGAGTACGGCCTGGTCGCCGGCAAGATCGAAAAGGCCCCGGACAACAGCTGGGTGCGCTTCTACCTGCGCCCCGAGGCCCGCTTCCACGATGGCCACCCCATGCGCGCCGAAGACGTGGTGTTCACCTTCAACGCCCTGATCAAGGACGGCGCGCCGCTGTACCGCCAGTACTACGGCGATGTCGCCGAAGTGGTCGCCGAAGACCCGCTCAGGGTGCTGTTCAAGTTCAAGCACGGCAACAACCGCGAACTGCCGCTGATCCTCGGCCAACTGCCGGTGCTGCCCAAGCACTGGTACGAGGGCCGCGACTTCAACCGCGGCAACCTGGAAATCCCCCTGGGCAGCGGCCCCTACCAGGTCAGCGAAGTGAAGGCCGGTCGCTCGATCCGCTATGAGCGGGTCAAGGACTACTGGGCCAAGGACCTGCCGATCAACCGCGGCCTGTTCAACTTCGACGTGATGACCTTCGATTCGTACCGCGACAACACCGTCGCCCTCGAAGCGCTCAAGGCCGGGCAGTTCGACTACGCCCTGGAGGTGAGCGCGAAGAACTGGGCCACCGCCTACGACGTGCCTGCCGTGCGCGACGGCCGCCTGATCAAGGAAGAGATCCCCAATGGCAACCCGGTGGGCATGCAGGGTTTCATCTTCAACCTGCGCAAGCCGCTGTTCCAGGACGTGCGTGTGCGCCACGCCATCAGCCTGCTGATGGACTTCGAATGGACCAACAAGCAGCTGTTCAACGGCGCCTACACCCGCACCGACAGCTACTTCGAGAACTCCGAGATGGCCGCCAGCGGCCTGCCCACCCCGGCCGAGCTGAAGATCCTCGAGCCCCTGCGCGGCAAGGTGCCCGACGAGGTGTTCAACGGCGCCTTCCATAACCCGGTCACCGACGGCAGCGGCATGATCCGCGAGCAGCAGCGCCAGGCCTACAAGCTGCTGCAGGAGGCCGGCTGGAAGATCGTCGACGACAAGATGGTCGACCAGAACGGCAAGCCGGTCACCATCGAGTTCCTGCTTGCCCAGACCCAGTTCGAGCGCGTGCTGCTGCCGTTCAAGCGCAACCTCGCCGACCTGGGGATCAACTTCGAGCTGCGCCGGGTGGACGTGTCGCAGTACATCACCCGCCTGCGCTCGCGCGACTACGACATGATCGTCGGCGGCTTCGCCCAGTCCAACTCCCCCGGCAACGAGCAACGCGAGTTCTGGTCCAGCGCCGCCGCCGACAACCCCGGCAGCCGCAACTTCATCGGCCTGCGCGATCCGGCCATCGACCAGCTGGTGGAGCAGTTGATCAACGCCGACTCGCGCCAGAGCCTGATCGACCACTGCCGCGCCCTGGACCGCGTACTGCTGTGGGGCTACTACGTGATCCCCAACTGGCACATCAAGACCTCCCGCGTGGCCTACTGGAACCACATCGGCCATCCGGCCAAGTCGCCCAAGTACGACGTTGGTATCGACACCTGGTGGATCAAGCCCGACGTCTCCCCCGCGGTAAGCGAAGCGCCTGTCGCAGAAGAGGCCAACTGACATGCTGGCCTATATCCTGCGGCGCCTGCTGCTGATCATCCCCACCCTGTTCGGCATCCTGATCATCAACTTCATCATCGTCCAGGCCGCCCCAGGCGGCCCGGTGGAGCAGATGATCGCCAAGCTCGAAGGCTTCGACGGCGCCACCAGCCGCATCGCCGGCGGCGGCGCCGAGGTGTCGGTGGCCGGCTCCAACTACCGTGGCGCGCAAGGGCTGGACCCGGCGCTGATCGCCGAGATCGAGCGCATGTACGGCTTCGACAAGTCGGCGCCCGAGCGGCTGTGGATCATGGTCAAGAACTACGCCCAGCTGGACTTTGGCAACAGCTTCTTCCGCGACGCCAAGGTCATCGACCTGATCGCCGAGAAGATGCCCGTGTCCATCTCGCTGGGGCTGTGGAGCACGCTGATCATGTACCTGGTGTCGATCCCCCTGGGGATCGCCAAGGCCGTGCGCCACGGCAGCCATTTCGACGTGTGGACCAGCTCGGCGATCATCGTCGGCTACGCCATCCCCGCGTTCCTGTTCGCCATCCTGCTGATCGTGCTGTTCGCCGGTGGCAGCTACTTCGACTGGTTCCCGTTGCGCGGGCTGACCTCCAACAACTTCGACGAGCTCAGCACCACCGGCAAGGTGCTCGACTACTTCTGGCACCTGGTGCTGCCGATCACCGCGCTGGTGATTGGCAACTTCGCCACCATGACCCTGCTGACCAAGAACAGCTTCCTCGACGAGATCAACAAGCAGTACGTGGTCACCGCCAAGGCCAAGGGCCTGAGCCGCACCCGCGTGCTCTATGGCCACGTGTTCCGCAACGCCATGCTGCTGGTGATCGCCGGCTTCCCCTCGGCGTTCATTGGCATCTTCTTCACAGGCTCCCTGCTGATCGAGGTGATCTTCAGCCTCGACGGCCTGGGCCTGATGAGTTTCGAAGCGGCGATCAACCGCGACTACCCGGTGGTGTTCGGCACCTTGTTCATCTTCACCCTGCTGGGGTTGGTGGTGAAGCTGATCGGCGACCTCACCTACACCCTGGTCGATCCGCGCATCGACTTCGCCAGCCGGGAGCACTGACATGGCCCTGTCCCCTCTCAATCGCCGGCGCTTCGAGCGTTTCAAGGCCAACCGCCGTGGCTGGTGGTCGCTGTGGTTGTTCCTGGTGCTGTTCACCCTGAGCCTGGGCGCCGAGTTCATCGCCAACGACAAGCCGATTGCCGTGCGCTATGACGGCCAGTGGTACTTCCCCGCGTTCAAGCGCTACCCCGAGACCACTTTCGGCGGCGAATTCCCGCTGGAGGCCAACTACAAGAGCCCGTACATCCGCGAATTGCTGGCCAAGAAAGACGCCTTCGTGCTGTGGGCGCCGATCCCCTACAGCTACCAGAGCATCAACTACGACCTGAAGGTGCCCGCCCCCGCGCCGCCCTCCACCGACAACCTGCTGGGCACCGACGACCAGGGCCGCGATGTGCTGGCCCGGGTGATCTACGGCTTCCGCATCTCGGTACTGTTCGCCCTGACGCTGACCATCGCCAGCTCGATCATCGGCGTGATCGCCGGCGCCTTGCAGGGCTTCTATGGCGGCTGGGTCGACCTGGCCGGCCAGCGCTTCCTGGAGATCTGGTCCGGCCTGCCGGTGCTGTACCTGCTGATCATCCTCGCCAGTTTCGTGCAGCCCAACTTCTGGTGGTTGCTGGGCATCATGCTGCTGTTCTCGTGGATGAGCCTGGTGGACGTGGTGCGCGCCGAGTTCCTCCGCGGGCGCAACCTTGAGTACGTGCGCGCCGCCCGCGCGCTGGGCATGCGCAACGGCCCGATCATGTTCCGGCATATCCTGCCAAACGCGATGATCTCGACCATGACCTTCATGCCGTTCATCCTCACCGGCGCCATCGGCACCCTCACCGCCCTGGACTTCCTCGGCTTCGGCCTGCCCGCAGGCTCCCCCTCGCTGGGCGAGCTGGTGGCCCAAGGCAAGTCCAACCTGCAAGCCCCGTGGCTGGGCATCAGCGCCTTCGCCGTGCTGGCGGTGATGTTGAGCCTGCTGGTATTCATCGGCGAATCCGCCCGCGACGCCTTCGACCCGAGGAAATGACATGAGCCAAGACACCCTGATCGAAGTCCGCGACCTGGCGGTGGAGTTCGTCACTGGCGAGCAGGTCAACCGCGTAGTCGACGGCATCAGCTTCGACATCCGCAAGGGCGAGACCCTGGCCCTGGTTGGCGAAAGCGGCTCGGGCAAGTCGGTGACCGCCCACTCGATCCTGCGCTTGCTGCCCTACCCGCTGGCGCGGCATCCCAGCGGCAGCATCCAGTACGGCGGCAAGGACCTGCTGCACTTGGGCGAAAAGCCCATGCAGCGCATTCGCGGCAACCGCATCGCGATGATCTTCCAGGAACCGATGACCTCGCTGAACCCGCTGCACAGCATCGAGAAGCAGATCAACGAGATCCTCTTGCTGCACAAGGGCCTCACCGGCAAGGCCGCCACGGCGCGCACCCTGGAGCTGCTGGAACTGGTCGGCATTCCCGAGCCGCACAAGCGCCTGAAAGCCCTGCCCCACGAGCTGTCCGGTGGCCAGCGCCAGCGGGTGATGATCGCCATGGCCCTGGCCAACGAACCCGAACTGCTGATCGCCGACGAACCCACCACGGCGCTCGACGTGACCGTGCAGTTGAAGATCCTCGACCTGCTCAAGTCGTTGCAGGCGCGCCTCGGCATGGCCTTGCTGCTGATCAGCCACGACCTCAACCTGGTACGCCGCATCGCCCACCGCGTGTGCGTGATGCAGTGCGGCAAGATCGTCGAGCAGGCCGATTGCGCCACGCTGTTCAGCAAACCGCAGCATCCGTACACGCAGATGTTGATCAATGCCGAGCCCAGCGGGGCACCGGCTGCGAACGCCGAAGGCGCGCCGTTGCTGGAGGTGAAGGACTTAAAGGTGTGGTTCCCAATCAAGAAGGGGCTACTGCGCCGCACCGTGGACCATGTGAAGGCAGTGGACGGGGTGAACTTCAGCCTGCCCCAGGGGCAGACGCTGGGCATCGTTGGCGAGAGTGGCTCGGGCAAGTCCACCTTGGGGCTGGCCATCTTGCGGTTGATATCCAGCCAGGGCGGGATTCGCTTCCATGGGCAGAATCTTGAGGGGCTGAACCAGAAGGAAGTGCGGCCGCTGCGGCGGGAGATGCAGGTGGTGTTCCAGGACCCCTTTGGCAGCCTGAGCCCGCGCATGTGCGTGGCGGATATCGTTGGCGAGGGGTTACGGATTCACAAGATCGGCACGCCGGCTGAGCAGGAAGCGGCGATTATTGCGGCGTTGGAGGAAGTGGGGCTGGATCCGCGGACGCGGCATCGGTATCCCCATGAGTTTTCTGGCGGGCAGCGGCAGCGGATTGCGATTGCTCGGGCGTTGGTGTTGAAGCCGGCGCTGATTTTGCTGGATGAGCCGACCTCGGCGCTGGATCGGACGGTGCAGCGGCAGGTGGTCGAGCTTTTGCGGAATTTGCAGGTTAAGTACAACCTCACCTACCTGTTCATTAGTCATGACCTGGCAGTGGTCAAGGCGTTGAGTCATCAATTGATGGTGATCAAGCATGGGCAGGTGGTGGAACAGGGGGATGCGGGGGCTATATTTCATGAGCCGAAGCATGGGTATACGAGGCAGTTGTTGGAGGCGGCGTTTTTAGAAGCGACAACAACTGCTTGAGACCAAAAAAACCCTCGAAATTAGCGTCAAGCACTCAATGCTAGGAGAGCACAATGACTGCAAGACAGCATCACTTTCTTTCACAATGCTACCTTCGAGGGTTCACAAATAATGGCAGCAAAAACTCTAAGCTGACAGTTATAGACCTCTCCCAGAAAAAGCATTTTGAAACTACACCTAGAAATGTTGGCGGAGTACGTGACTTCAACCGAATTGACATTGAGGGCGTGGATCAGAACATTATTGAAAACTCCCTGGCAGACTTTGAAAGCGATGCAGCAATATCATTAAAATCTGTCATCGAAGGAGCAAACTTTACTGGAAAAGAAAAAGACACCATTCTTACGCTCATTGGCTTGCTAGCTATACGATCCCCACAGATGCGTGAAAATATGCGTCAGTTCCAAGCTGAAATAGCTGAACGCTTTATGAGCATATCTTTGGCAACCAGAGAGAACTGGGAGTCTCAAATTGAGCAAGTGCGGAAAAGTGGGGGCGCACTGTCTGATAATGTAACATATGAAGACATGGTGCGATTTCACAACGAAAAACCTTACACCATCGAAGTAACTAGAGAACACCATATCCGAGTAGAGATGGAAATGTTGCAACCCGTCGTCTCTTTGCTTATGAAGCGTGACTGGTCTTTAATTAGAGCAGACTCCGACTCAGGAGCGATAATCACCACCGACCGACCAGTCCTCCTTGACTACTATGAGCCGGACAAAGTACCACCCTTCTTCCGAAACTCTCCAGGTTTCGGCCTAAAGAACACATTCATATACTTTCCGATCGCCAAAAACGTTTCGCTTCTTGGTAAGTTTTCCGACGAGTCAAAAAGTCTTCAAGCTGACCGAAAACTTATTGCCACTCTAAATGCAAGAATGGTGTATTCAGCGAACAAGCAAATTTATGCTCCAAACCTCGACTTCCCGCTGATCGGGCGCGAAGGTAAAATCGTATCCGGAAAAGTCTTACTATGACCTATCCTCTACGAGAAAACTCAGATTTAGCCTATTCCTTGTAGTCCATTTCCCAAATACACTCCTGCCGCTTTTTTTCCGTTGCGGTCGCCCTGGTGGGGCTCTAGTCTCGGCCTATCGTTGCACATCAACGATACAGCTTTGACAGGCTGTGACGGCAAATTGCACGCAGCTCAACCTTTATGGCAGCTGTACGTGCGGGCACGCTTGCGTGCGCCGGAACTTTGCAATTTCCGCCGGTCTGTCAACCCACGTACAGCTGCCACCCTACTGTTTGACAGCAGGCAGGTGGCGGCACCGCCAAAGGGAAATTGTTATGTTAAAGATCGTCCCCGATCCACCCCACAACCACCACTCCCTCGAAGACACCATCATCCAAGCCACCGAGTACGCCCTGTGCGCGCAGACCGTGGCGCATCAGGCTGTTCTGCTGCATCCCAAGTCGCCCGTGTCGATCCTGGTCATGGCCGCGATGCATGAAATGGAGGCGCTGCGGGTGCTGCTCGAGTCGGCGTTGATTCAGGTGCAGATGCCGCAGGTGGAGCCTCGGACGTTGCATTAAGCCGGTATGTCGTGAGTTGCCTGGGCGGGCCCTGTTCGCCGGCAAGGCCGGCTCCTACCTGGGGCGCGACTCGCCTGTAGGAGCCGGCGTTGCCGGCGAATGGGCCCGGCCAGGCATCGAGGATTTCAGGGAGATTGAGCCATGAGCACAGACGACACCACGCCCCACACCACGGTGGGCAAGACCAAGTTCTACCAGGGTGAAGGGCATACCGACCCGCTGTTCTGCATCGAACCCGGCATCCCTTGCCAGCACGCACGGGAACAGGCGTCAGAGTTGATGGGCTGCGTGTGCGACCTGACTATCACCGGGATCATGGAGGAAAAGCCTCAGCTGATCTGGGCGTCGTATTACCTGAGCGCGCTGGCCAAGGCGCTGATGGATGATGCAGAGTTGGGGATGAAGCACTGACTTCACAGGTAAACGCGGGCCCTGTGGGAGCGGCCTTGTGTCGCGAAAGGGGTGCGTAGCAGCCCCGGCAATCTTCGCAACACATCAGAAACCAGGGGCCGCTTTGCGGCCCTTTCGCGACACAAGGCCGCTCCCACAAGGGTTATGTGGTAGCGCTATCAATTCGGGATACGTCCATGGAATGTCATGTCCGCCGCCCCAAACGCGAAGACGCGGAAGCCATCAGCCGCCTCGTGATCGCGGCACTGCGCGAATCCAACTCGCAGGATTACCCGGCCGAGGTGATCGCCCGGGTAGAACAGAGCTTCGCACCTGCGGCGGTCAGTGCATTGCTCGATAGCCGAGTGGTTTTCGTGGCGGTCAAGCAGAACGATCTGCTGGGGACGGCAAGCCTCGATGGCGACGTTGTCAGGACAGTGTTTGTCGCGCCCACCCACCATGGGACAGGTATTGGCAGACTACTGATGGAAACCATCCATACAGCGGCGCTCAGGGCGGGGATCACTGCGTTGCGCGTACCTTCGTCCATTACTGCCGAAGGGTTCTACGCACGCTTGGGTTATCAGAAGCTGCGTGACGAATTCCATGGTGGGGAGCGCACCATCATCATGGAAAAATCCGGTCTATCCCAGCAGGGCGCACCCACTTAGCAAGCACCCAACCCGTGGCGCCGCTGCCGCCCAAATCGCCCGCTTCGAGGCTGATCATCGCCCCAAGGCCGTCAACCACAACACAAGCATCCCGTCACCAACGGCTGGTCCGGATCATTATCGACAAAAGTAACCACCACCCCCATACCCACTTGCAATTGCGGGGTGGCGCACTGCCAATTGGCCGCCACCGGCAGCCAGCAACTGCTCTTGTCATCGAACCAGCCATCGGGGTCCCAGGGCAGCTGCACCTTGACCCTTGCCAGGCCCCTCTCCCCCCCGGCCACCTCATCCTCCAGCGCCAGGACCACGGCCGTCTGGCTACCCGCCACCTGGGGCTTGCGGTGCACCACTGGCGGACGGTAAAGCACGCCCCACGGCAGTACCGCCTGGCCATCGGCCAACACCAGCACATGGCCCTGGGCACTGTGCTGGAAATAAAAGCGAATGCCCTCTTCCTCGCACAAGCGCTGCACGAAGTGCAGGTCCGTTTCGTCGTACTGGGTGCAATAGTCGCGCTTGGGGTAGCTCGCGCTCAGCTCGAAGCGATAGGCGCCTCCCACTATGCCGTGCTCTTCCAGAATCAAGGCGACGATCTGCGGCACCGAAAACTGTTGGTAGATCCGCTGGTTGATGCGGTGGCGCAAGTAGGACAAGTGCGGCACCAAAATCATCCGATAGCGTGTCGAGCGCGGCCCCTGTTGCGCGATGTGGTAGACCCGACCATGGATACCCTTGCCGCTGGTATCGAAGGTCACGTACGCCTCAAGGTCAAAGAAGGGCTCCAGGTCCAGGTCCGGTCGCGAGCTGGCAAGCTCCACATTGAAGAAGTAAGGTCGGTTGACCCGCTCTTCCCCGGTGTAGCCGAGTACATGAAAGTCGTGCGCCGCACCGTCGATGGTCAAACGCATGGATGTCTTATGGGCTGGGCTGAACATCCGCTGTTCTCCTCCTGCATAAGATTGGAATGAGGCACGCGAAACCCTCGCCCCACCCGCTCAACAGCGCGGCGCCATAGGGCGATGCTTCACGGGGCGCTTCGGCCGGTGTGACGAAGGGCGCCTTGAGCCAAGGTGCTGCCCGAGCCTCACCGGCCTCGAGCAGCTGGCGACACCTCGGCTCAGCTCAAACGCCGCTCTTCACCTTGGTCCAGACCCGTGTGCGGATCCGTTCCAGCTTCAACGGCAGTGGCTCGAGCGGAATCAGCGTGGCAACCGTCTTCTTGTCGGGGTAGATCCACGGGTTGTCCCGCAGCGCCTGTTCGACGAACTGGGTGGCGTCCTTGTTGGCGTTGGGGTACAGCGTGTGGTTGGAGGTCTTGGCGATCACTTCCGGGCGCATCATGTAGTTGATGAACGCCATGCCTTCCTTGGGATGGGGCGCATCCTTGAGCAGCACCAGGTTTTCCGACCACACCAGCGCGCCTTCGCGCGGCAGGCTGTAGCTGATCCTGCGCCCGGTGTTGTTCTTGTCGTTGAGCGCCTGCGCGGCCAGGGCGCCGTTGGCCCAGCCCACCACCGCGCAGATATTGCCGTCGGCCATGTCGGCGTCGATGCGCGATGAGTCGAAATACAGCACGTAGGGGCGGATTTTCAGCAGCAGCGCTTGGGCCTTCTGGTAATCCGCCGGGTTAGTGCTGTTGCTGGGCAGGCCGAGGTAGTTCAGGGCAATCGAGATGATCTCGCTGGGCGAGTCGAGCATGGCCACGCCGCACGACTTCAGCTTGCTGATGTTCTCTTCCTTGAAGATCAGGTCCCAGCTGTCCACCGGCGCCTGGTCGCCCAGGGCCGCCTTGACCTTGTCGACGTCGTAGCCGATGCCCGTGGTGCCCCACAGGTAAGGCACCGCGTAGCGGTTGCCGGGGTCGTTGACCGCCAGCTGGGCGAGGATATCGGGGTCGATATGCGCGAGGTTGCCCAGTTGCTCGCGGTCCAGCGGTTGCAGCACGCCGGCCTGGATCAGGCTGGGCAGCACATTGGAGGTGGCCACCACCACGTCATAGCCGGTGCGCCCGGCCATCACCTTGCTCTGCATGATGTCGGCACTGTCGAAGGCATCCATGTGCACGCGGGTGCCGGTTTCCTGCTCGAAGGCCTTGGGGGTCTCTGGCGCGAGCAGCCCGAACCAGTTGTACAGGTGCATCCCCGGCTGTGCCGCGGCGGCCGTGGTGCTGATGGCCGCACCGAGCAGCGAAGCGGCAAAAAGGGTTCGCAAACGTGATCTTCTCATGCAACATCCTTATCCAAACCATGTATCTTCTGGCCCTTCCTGAGCCCAGACAGCGACTATACCGGGCATGCCCGCAGAGTAAATACCCAAGAATACTTAGCCTTGACCTGCGATTCCCTAACCCAAAAGGGGTAGAAAATGCCGTTCGACCTACATGGACTGGCCTGGCACCGATCGATCGGCAAACTCATCCTGCAACTGGACCGCCCCGCATTCTGGAGTTCGCTGGTGCGGGTGTTGAACGAGTACGTGCAGATCGACAACTGGGTGGTGCTGATCTTCAGCCACCAGCAAGTGGAGGTGGTGAGCTTTCCCGAAGTGGCGGATGCGCAAGAGGTCGACGCGCTGATTCATCGCTATGTGAAGGGGCTGTACCTGCTCGACCCGTTCTACATCGCCAACCGCGAGCACCCGCAGAGCGGCTTTTTCCACCTGCTGGATATCGCCCCGGAATACTTTCTCGACACCGAGTACTACCACCAGTACTTCGCCCAATATATTTCCACCGACGAAGCGCAGTACAACGTCCAGCTCGACGCCGACAGGACGTTGTGCATTTCCATTGGCAGCAAGACGCGCTTCAGCCAGGAGCAGATCACCGTGCTCGACCTGATCAAGCCCTGGGTCACCGCGCTCATGCGCCAGCGCATGAACTTTGAAGTCGATGGCGAGAAAAACCTCGGTGAACCGCCGCCCTGGCAAGCAACGCTCGCCCAGCTCGGCACCCAGATCACCACCCGCGAAAGCGATGTGCTGCGCTTGTTGCTCAGTGGTTTTTCCAACAAGGAAATTGCCGGCAAGCTGTCACTGTCCACGGAAACCATCAAGGTCCACCGGCGCAACCTCTACGCGAAGTTGAACATCAAGTCGCAATCCGAGCTGTTTGCCCGCTTCTTCATGGCCAGGCAGGACACGCACCCGGCCAGTTGACCTCAGCGCTTGCCCAGCAGGGCCTGGCGCTCGCGCCAGATCTCCTGCACGAACGGATCGGTGACACCGTACAGGCCATGCCCGCGGCGGATGATCAGGTTGGCGGCCAGCAAGTCATTGGCCACCGGCTGCACCTCCTCCACGCGCACCTCGCGCCCGACGTATGTCGAATACTCCCCCGCCGCCTCGCTGGAGAACACCCCGCGGGTCTCGCCGTCTACCGAGGCGATGCGGGCGAAGATGGCCTGGGCCAGCACCCCCAGCTCCTCGACCTTCATCAGCTCCAGGTCCGCCGCCGCCGACCGCAGGGTGGCCGCGATCACCGGCAGCACCAGGTCCGCGCCGGCGCTCAGGCTTGGCGAATGGACCAACTGGCGCAGGGCACGGATGAATTCCTCGGGCCGGCTGCCCAGGGTGGCGAACGCCTCGCTGGCCACTGCCAGCGACGGCAGGTTATCCAGGCCGTCGGCCGCAAGCCGATCGAGCCAGAACGCGACATAGTCCTCGCCCAGCACCGGGTAGGCCACGTTGGTCGCGCCGGCGAACGCCTGGTTACGCCGGGCGGTCAGTTCGTTGACCATCGCCCGGTGCGAGCCGGTGCCGATGAACAGGAAATGCCCCGCCGGGGCTGGCCGTGGGTTGATGGCGTCGCGCGCGGCCTTGAGCGCCAGCATCATCTGCTGGCCGTCCTCGGTGGTGATGGCGTGCTGCACTTCGTCGACGATCAGCACCACATTGGCCTTGGCCTGGTCCACCACCTCGCCCAACGCCTGGGCCAGCGTCACGCCGCCCGCCTCGCCCAGGGTGTCGAGGTTGAAACCGAACTTGAAGCCAGCCAGCTCCACCTCGGCGCCACGCAGCGCCCGCAGCCGCTGCATGAACGACGAGGCCGGTGTCTGCAGCTCGTGCAGGGCCTTGCGCACGGCGGCGAGCACCAGCCGCACCGGGCTGGCCTGGGTGTCGCTCCACAGATCGACGTAGATCACCAGCGCGCCCTTGGCTTCCAACGCAGGGATCAGGTCGTTCTTGAGGAAGGTGGTCTTGCCCGTACGCCGCAGGCCAGACAGAAACAACCCTGAGCGCAGGCCGATATCCAGCGCCGACGGCTCAAGCAGCTGCCGGGCCATGTCAGCGGCCAGTTCAGGGCGCAGGAAGATGTCGACCATTGGATTATCCTGAATTATTAACCAGCCATAATTATTGGCCTGTAATAATTCCCTGTAAAGTTGCGACTGCCACATCACCGCGCTGAGCGCTCAGGCTCCTGTACACACTTGCACGATGATCCACCCCGCCAACCCGAGCAGACACAGAACGCCCACGCCATAACTCAGGGTACGCCACGGTTGCAGTTGCGCCAGGTAGGTCACTGTGTGCAACACCCTGGCCAGGGTAAACAGCCCGCCTACCCCTGCCATCAACGCGGCAGGCGCCTCGAGCGCAACCGCGAGCCCACCCAATGTCATGAACAAGGGAATGTTCTCCAGGTCGTTACGCCACGCCTGCATGGCCCGCAGCACTTCTGGCCGCTCTTGTTGCTGCGCAGGGCGCTTGAACACCGCTGCATCCTCCGGGTTCATGAACGCCAGGTGGCGCAGCCGGTAATAACCTTGGTAGCAGGAGATCGCCAGCATCTTCAGGCACAGCACCACCGCCAGGCTGGCATAGACCGCCAAGACCGCGCTCATGCTGCAGGCCTCGACATGCTGCCCTTGATCACGATGTACAACAGTGGCCCTATCGACACGAACACCAGCGTGAGCAGCAAATACGGCAGCACGCCACGCAACCGTCCCCCGCGCGCGCGATGGTCATTCAGCATCCAGAGGCATGCCAGCGCCGCCATGATGTACAGGTCGATAACGACCTGCGCCGTGTCGGGTCGGGCCAACAGCTCCACCCCGAAGGCGATGAGCGACTGTTCTGCGCTTGCCAGGGTCCAGCCGGTGTACAGCGCGAAAACGACCAGCACCAACAACACCGGCCATCTGCCAGACAAGGGGCGTGGCGGCAGTTGCTGCGTCGGCCAGGGTGCAGGACGCGTGTTGCTGCTTGCAGGGTCGTGCGGGCCATTGCTCATCGTGCGCTCCTTGGCTGATTCGTCCCACACGGTAGTGATAGAGTCTTCCCCGCCTCAATGACCTCACAGGTCATGACGCCTCGGTCGAAGCACGACAGCCCGAAGCACAACCCGTCTCCCTTTCCATCTTACCGCCCACTGCTGGCGGTATCCCCGGCGCAGGTACGCGCCCGGAGTGACGACAATGAAGTTCAAGCAAGCCAACAACCTACCGACCGCCTTCCTGTCAGACAGCGAGGCAAGGCACTACATCGAGGCCCGTTCCCAGTATCAGTACCCAAAGGCTTACCTTGAAAAAGCCAGTGCGCAGCAACATGACATCGCGCTGTCCGGTACGCTGTTCGGTCGATTCGTCGTATGCCCCGCGTCGAACACGGACCTGTCATTGGATGACTACCATCACCAACTGCTGAACGCTAATGACCCAGCAGACCGCTTGCTCGGGCTTGCCTCCGTCATTTACTGGGGCTACTTCACCTTTGGTGATGCGTATGCGCGTAATAGAGTCGACTGGTTCATCAATGGCCATCAGGCTCAACCGCCCACCACCGCGTCTTTGGCCCATGCCCACACCACCCGCGCCTTGCATCATCTCACGACGCTGAACATGGCTCAGGCGCTGCATGCCCTGAACGGACTCAGTCAACTGAGCAGAACACCCTTTGCCTCGAAGGTGATCGCATTCATGGCACCATCAGTGGCCGGGATCTACGACAACCGCATCGCCACAGGGCTTGCCTCAGCGTCTTGGGCAAGCGGCCTGTCGAGCGGCATCGGCCAGATCCATTCATCGCGGGTGCAGCACTGTTATCAGTCCTGGTGTCTGTACCTCAGCCAGGTGGCATCGCACCTGAACCTGGGCATTGGGCTGGGCAAACCTTGGCAGTGGTCCTGTGGCAAAGACCAGGGTCAAGCGTGGCGAGCGCTGGATGTAGAGCGCGCATTCTTCGCACTCTATGGCATGGGTGATCGGCGAAACCCTGAAAACCCGCACTCTGCGCTGGAGCGTCCGGAGTAAGTGCGCCAGCGACCGATACTGAATGGACAGCCCAAGCCCATCGGCGCTATGGTTGCCGCGCCACTATCCCCCTCAATGCCAATCGCAACGTACAGGGAGCAGCACGCATGTGGGTACTCGGCAAAGGACAAAAACCGTTCCTTGAGCTTCTGCGCAACTTGTCCATCCAGTTCATCATCGCCGGTTTCATTGCCCTGCTGTCACACAAGGCCGGACAGGCCTTCGACACGCACAGAGGTGGCGATGGATGGGCGCTGGTATTTGTCCTGTTGGTGTTGAGCGCAATCCTCGTATTGGCCGTCATTGCCAACCTGAAGCCGTTCTTCACCGCGTTCATTCACGATGAAGCCGCCGGCTTTCACGCATACAAGACAAACTTGCCGGACCTGCCGCGCAGCGCACGGTACGGACGTTGCGCCCTGTTCCTCGTCAGGCATTGCAAGCTTGCCCTTTTCGAATCCGTGTTACTCGTGCTGGGGATCTATCTTGCGTCACTCGTCGGACTTTTCGTAGCCATCAACAGTGCCGCGAACGCCTTGGGCAAGTGAACATCAGCCGGTGTCAAAACATGACCCCTCTACCCTGCCCGTCCACCGCCAGCGCCGGTGATCATCTGCGCCGTTTGCGGCGCCAGGCCGGGCTCAGCCAGCTCGATCTGGGGCTGCTGGCCGGGGTGTCGCAACGCCATTTGAGCTGCGTGGAAACCGGCCGCGCCAAGGCCAGCCCGAGCACCCTGCACGCGCTGCTCAGCGCCCTGGATGTGCCGCTTGAGCACTGCAACAGCGTGTTCCTCGCCGCCGGCTATGCGCCGCGCTACGGCGCCAGCGCAGCGGATGCCCCAGCGCTGAAGATGGTGCATGACGCGCTCGGCCACCTGCTGCAGGCGAACAACCCGGCGCCGGCCATCGTGATCGACAGCCAATGGGACATCACCGCCGCCAATACCAGCGCCGGATTGCTGTTCGCCATGGCCGACGTGCCGCTGGACAACGCGCAGGGCCTCAACCTGCTGGACACCCTGCTGCGGCCCGACGGGCTGGGCAGCCACCTGATCAACGCCGCCGAGATACGCGCCATCGCCTGGCAACGGGCGGCCCGAGAAGCGCTGGACAACCCCGCCCTGGCGCAACGCCTGGAAAAACTGCCAGCCCCGCCCGCCCTGGAGCCAGGCGCGCCGCACTCACCGCTGGTGCTGACCCAGGTACGCACAGCCGCAGGCGAGTTGCGCTTCCTGTCCACCTTCACCACTTTCGGCATGCCGCAAGACATCACCGTGGCCTCGCTGCGCATCGAGCACCTGATCCCGGCGGACAGTGCAACCTGGCGGGCCATGACCAGCGCATACGAAGCCTGGATGACCAGCGATTCCACGCAAGTGAACCCGCGCCTTTCGCGGTAGAATCCGCCCTTTGCAACGCACCAGGGATGCCTCCGTTGACGCTCAAGCTTTCGACCCCGCTGTTCTTCTGCCTCACCCTCTGCGGCACGCTGCAGGCAGCCCCCAACGCAGAGGCCGAAGCGGCTTTCCAGCGCGCAGTGCTGGCGGCCGAGGCCAACGCCCAATGGGCAGAGCGCCTGATCGACCAGGAGCAGAAAGGCCAGCTCGACAAACAGACCACCACTGAGGCGCTGCGGGACATCGGGCAAAAGCACGATGCCGTCGAACAGGACTTACGCCAGGCCAGCGACGGCGGGCATGCCGTGGCCAGCTACTTGCTGGCGAACCTGCAGGAACGCAGCAAGCTCTGGCTGGCCGGGCAGTACACCGCCCGCCACGAGCAGGCCTGCAGCCTGTACCAACGTGCCGCCGAGCAGGGATTGCTGGCCGCCGCCGTGGCCGTGCTGCGAGACTGCGATAAGGCATCGCAGCGCTTCCAGTTCGATGACCCAACCCTGCAGCGCCAGCGCGAGCAACTGCGAACCACCCTCGAACACACCGACCCCTATGCCGAGCACTATCCGTTGCCTGCGCTGAAGTCCTTGTGCTTCAAGGAGATGAAAATGGTCGCGGCCGACCCTGGGCGGCCCCTGACCACCCTCGCCCAGGCCTTCGAGCCGGTACAGCTGGATCTGCGACAGTACCGCGCCGACGGCTATTACCTGCTCGCCGCCAAGGGCGACCCTAAGCAACCGGAGATTGGCCGCGGGCATTTCACGCAACTGCGCGCACTGGCCCCGGATTGCCTGGACCCCATTGGGTTGGCGTACATGTATGACGCCCAGAGGCAGAAGGCGCACTGACGCCAGAGCGTGCCAACCCCAAAATCGCAGGGGCCTGCTTTGCTGACAAAGCAGGCGCTACACGTGCCTCAAAAATCGATGGTGCCCGAGAACTTCACCAACCGCGGATCCCCCTGGGTCATGTAGCCACCATTGGCCGAGGCCCAATAGTTCTTGTCGGTGAGGTTCTCCACATTCACCCGCAGGGTCAGGTCCTTTTCGGCCACCTTCAGCTTGTAGCGGGCCCCGGCGTCGAAGCGATTCCAAGTCGGAAGGCTGAGGTTGTTGGCCGCGTCGACGAACTGCCCACCGGTGCGCAACATGCGCGCATTGAGCGCCAGGCCCGGCACGCCCGGGACATCCCAGTCCACGCTGGCGTTGAGCTGGAAGGTCGGCACGCCGATGGCGTGGTTGCCATCGTTGGCACCATTCAAGGTTTTCTTCTGCTCCGAGCTCATGCGGGTGCCACCGGCCATCAGGCGCAGGCCCTCGATGGGCTCGCCGAACACGCTCAGCTCGATGCCCTTGTTGACTTGCTCGCCGTCGCGGATGAACAGGTTGCCCAGGGTGTAGCCATCGGACGGTTTCTCGATGCGGAACACCGCCAGGTTGGCGCCGTAGCTCTGCTTGTCGAGCTTGATGCCGGCCTCGAGCTGCTTGGTGCGCCCTGGTGGGAACAGGGTGCCGGCATTCAAGGTGTTGGCCGGGGCGCTCGGGCCCTGGGCCAGGCCTTCGATACGGTTGGCGTACAGCGAAACGCTGTCGGTGGCCTTGAACACGATGCCGTAGACCGGCGTGGTTACCCCCTTGTCATAGGCCGGGCCATTGCGGCTGCCATCCTTGGAAGGGTTGCTGAGGCTTCTGGGGGTGGTGCCGTCGTAGAAATAGTTCTCCACGCGCAGCTGCTGGCGACGCACGCCATAGGTCAGCAACAAACGGTCGTCGAACAGGCCCAGCGTGTCGGAAATGGCGATGCTGCGATTGCGGGTCTTGCCGGTCACCCCGGGGTCGCCCATGTCACCGCCGGTCATGCTGACGTCGGTGGGCCGGGGTAGCTTGCCGGTGTTGTAGATGTTGGAGTTGCCAGCGGTCGAGCGATAGAAGACGTAGGCATTTTCTGCCTGGGTCCACAGGGTGTTGGCGCCCAGCGCGATCTGATGGCTGACAGGACCGGTCTGCAGCCGGCCGTTGAGCCCGGCGCTGAAGCTGGTGTTGTCCTCGCCATGGGCGATATCCGAACCACCGAGGGTGGCCTGGCCGCTGTTGCCCACCAGCACCGGCGTGCCGTAGGTGCCGTGCTCGCGGGTATGCCGGGCGCCGCCGGCCAGGTAGGCGGTCCAACTATCGCTCAGGTCCCATTCGCCACGGACCATGCCAAAAGTGTCTTCCGACTCGCTGTAGGTCCAGGCCTGGCCATAGTTGTGGCTGGCGTCCGGGGCGGTGGGCACCCGTGTGGCGCTGCCCGGGCGCACCGAGTTGCGCAGGTGGTTGATGCGCTGTTTCTGGTAGCCGAAGTCGGTGGATACGCGCACCCCGTCACCCCGGTAGTCCAGCCCGGCGACGAACAGCTTGGTGCGTTGGTCCTGGTCGTCGACGGCGGTTTCGCCCTCGCGCTGGCTGAGGTTCAGGCGCGCGCCGAAGCGGTTGTCCTCGCCGAAGCGCTGGCCGAGATCCAGGTGCTCGCCGATGCGCCCATCGCTGCTGATGTCCTGGGTGTAGCGGCGGGTCGGAGTATCGCCGGCGCGCTTGGGTTGCAGGTTGACGTTGCCGCCCAGGCCGCTACCGGTGGGACTGACGCCATTGAGAAAGGCATTGGGGCCCTTGAACACTTCGACCCGCTCCACCCCGTCGGTGGACATGATCTGCCGGGGCAGGATGCCGTACAGGCCGTTGAAGGCAATGTCATCGCCACTGAGCGGCAGGCCACGGATCACGAAGACCTTGGACTGGTTGCCGAAACCGAACGACTCACGCACCGACGGGTCGTTGGCCAGCACGTCGCCGATGTCCTCGGCCTGCTGGTCCTCGATCAGCTTGGAGGTGTAGCTGGTCATGGTGAACGGCACGTCCATGTAGTCCTGGTTGCCCAGCACGCCCATCTGGCCGCCGCGGGCGACCTGGCCACCGGCAAAGGCTTCGGGCACCGCGCTCGGCGTCGGCTTGATCGCGTCGGCGTTGACGTCGGTGGCCTCGAGCTGGATCGGTTCGGCGGCCTGGGCCATCAAGGTGACGGAACAGCAAAGCGCCAACAGGGCTGGGCGAGATGGGAAGCGGGGCGGCATGGCGGTGTCCTGGCGTTTTAGTAATTAAGAGGCAAGTAGCTAATGCTAATGCTTCTCAAATACTAATATCAATCCACGACACATCACTGTGCCAGCTTGGGGATGAACGGTGGGCCGGCCTGGCCGCAGGTGCGGGGCAGCTTGCGCCCTCAGCGCAGGGTCGCCAGGGCGGTTTCCATCGCCCGCGCCTGCTCGCGCAACGCCTGGCAGAACGGCTCGACCACCACCGACGCTGGGCGGTGCTCGGGCCGGATCAGCATCACCCGGTACGGCACCGACAGGCTCAGGCGGCGCATGGCCAAGCCGCCCTGCTGCGCCTCGAGCCCACTGAGCGGGTTGATGATCGCCACCCCCAGCCCCTGGCGAACCATGGCGCATACCGATGCCGCGCTGGTGGTCTCGATCACCGTGCGGCGGTTCACCCCGGCGGCGCGAAAGTGCTGGTCGAGCTGTTGTCGGTAGGTGTCGAGGCTGGCCAGGTTGATGAAGTCGACCTCGTGGAAGTCGTCCAGCGCGAGCACCGGCTTGGCCTGCAGCGGGTGCCCCTGGGGCAGCACGCAGACCATGTCGGCGCTGAACAGCAACTCGCCCATCGCCCCACGGGGCACCTGCTCGACTTCGGTCAGGCCCAGGTCATGCTGCTGGGCCACCAGCGATTCCTCCAACAACGGCGACTCCTGCGCGGTGATGCTCACGCTGACACCACGGTGCTGCTGGTGGAAGCGCTGGCAGGCCTTGGGCAGCAGGGTTTGCGAAAACAGCGGCAGGCCAGTGATGGCCAGCCGGCCCTGCTCGAAGTTGCGGATGGCCTGGGCGAAACGGTCGATGCGCTCGAGGCCGACGAAGGCACGTTCGACCTCCTCGATCAGCAGCAGGGCCTGGGCGGTGGGGACCAGGCGCCCGCCTTCGCGCTCGAACAGGGTCAGCCCGGTGACCTGCTCCATGCGCGCCAGCTCGCGGCTGACGGTGGGCTGGGAGGTGAACAGCAGGCGTGCGGCGCCAGTGACACTGCCGGCGGTGAGGATGGCGCGGAACACTTCGATGTGGCGAATGGACAGTTTCACGGTTGGCTCTGGGTTGTGGTGGCTAGGTCGGCGCTATAACGACTGGGCCTGCATATCAAATATGAATAGCAAGGCCAAGAATAGATATTTTTCTGGATTGCCTGCTTGCCTCACCATCGGTGCATCGCAAACAAGGAACAGCACCATGCCCACCCCTGCCCCGCTCCTGGCCCATGCCGTCCGCCAACACGGCTCGCCACTCTGGGTCTACGACGCACAGACCATCGGCCAACGCATCGATCAGCTCAAGCAGCACTTCGACACCGTGCGCTTCGCGCAGAAGGCCAACCCCAACCTGCACGTGCTGCGCCTGATCCGCGAACGTGGCCTGGTGCTCGACGCGGTATCCCTGGGAGAAATGGAGCGGGCCTTCGCCGCCGGGGCTTCGGTGGGCGGTGAGCCGGCAGGCGTGGTGCTGACCTGCGATGTGCTGGACCAGCCGACCCTGGCGCGGGTGGTCGAAAGCGGCATCGAAGTCAACGCCGGCTCCATCGACATGCTCCGCCAGTTGGGCGAGCGTTCGCCCGGCCATCGGGTGTGGCTGCGCATCAACCCCGGCTTCGGCCATGGCCACAGCCGCAAGACCAACACCGGTGGCGCAAACAGCAAGCACGGTATCTGGCACGCGCAACTGCCCGAGGCGCTGGCCTGCGTGCGCCAGTACGGCCTGCACCTGGTGGGCGTGCACATGCATATCGGCTCAGGGGTGGACTACCAGCACCTGGAGCAGGTCGCCAGCGCCATGGTCGAACTGATTGGCCAACTGGGCATGGACATCGAGGCGTTCTCCATCGGTGGAGGCTTGTCCACGCCGTACCGCGATGGCGACCAGCCGGTGGACCTGCAGCGCTATGCCCGCACCTGGGCGCTGGCGCGCACGGAAATCGAGGCGATGCTGGGTCACCCCGTGCGCATGGAGATCGAGCCGGGGCGCTACCTGGTGGCGGAATCAGGCTACCTGGTGGCCGAGGTGCGGGCGGTCAAGCAGATGGGCGACAAGCACTACGTGCTGGTCGACGCCGGCTTCAACGATCTGATGCGCCCGGCGATGTACGGCGCCTATCACCGCATGAGCCTGTGCGCCGCCGACGGCCAGGCGCTGGCAGGCCCGCTGCAAGCCACGGTGGTGGCCGGACCACTGTGCGAGTCGGGTGATGTGTTTACCCAGAACGACCAGGAGCTGACCCCGCAGCAACTGCCCCAGGCCAAGGTGGGTGACCTGCTGGTGATTCACGACGCCGGGGCCTATGGCGCCTCGATGTCGTCGAACTACAACAGCCGGCCGCTGCTGCCGGAGTTTCTGATCGAGCAGGACAAGCTGCGGATGATCCGCCGCCGCCAGAGCGTGCAGGAGCTGCTGGCCCTGGAGCTGGATATCTGACCCACAAACACACCGTTCCCCCTGTAGGAGCGGCCTTGCGTCGCGAAAGGGCCGCGCAGCGGCCCCGGCGATCTACGCGGCGCAGCTCAAACCTGGGGCCGCTACGCCCCCCATCGCGACGCAAGGCCGCGCCTACAGGAGGCGCGGCGCCCTGGCGCTCTCAGGCCGGCGTCACCAGGCGATACCCTACCCCCGCCTCGGTGATGATGAACCGTGGCGCCGTGGGGTCATCGCCCAGCTTCTGTCGCAGGTGCCCCACCACGATCCGCAGGTAATGGGTGTCGTCGACATGGGTCGGCCCCCAGATGTCCTTGAGCAGTTGCTGCTGGGTGATCACCCGCCCAGGGTGCCCGGCCAACTGCGCCAGCAGTGCGTACTCCTTGCGCGTGAGCGCCACCTCGACGCCGTCCAGGGTCACCTTGCGAAAGGCCAGGTCCACCACCAGCGGCCCGAAGCTCGCCACCGCGGCCGCCCCGCTGGCCTGAGGTACCTGGCGCAACAACGCCCGCACCCGCGCCAGAAACTCCTGGATGCCGAACGGCTTGGTCACGTAGTCGTTGGCCCCGCCATCCAGCGCATCGACCTTCTGCACTTCGCTGGCCCGCACCGACAGCACCATCACCGGCACCGCGCTCCATTCCCGCAGCTCGCGCAGCACCTGCTGGCCGTCCATGTCCGGCAGGCCGAGGTCAAGCACCACCAGGTCGGGCTTGCCCAGCGCAGCCTGGGCCAGGCCCTCGCCGCCGCTGGCGGCCTCGAGCACCTTGTAGCCCTGGGATGCCAGGCTGATGCGCAGGAACTTGCGGATCTGCGGCTCGTCGTCGATGACCAGCAAGGTGGCGGCTTGGCTCATGGCGCTTCACTTTCAGTATCGGGTTGGGTTGGCAGCGGCAAGCATAGAGTGATGCAGGTGCCCTGGCCATCGATGCCGTCGCCCACCAGGATGTGCCCGCCATGGGCACCGATCATGCCCCGGCAGATGGCCAGGCCCAGGCCGGTGCCCTGCCCGCCGCGATCGCCGCGGGCGGCGGTGTAGAACATGTCGAAGATCTGCTCGCGCTCATCCACTGGAATGCCCGGGCCCTGGTCGCTGACGGCGAAGCACAGCTGCTCGTCGCGCACCTGCACCTGCAACGCCAGGCGCCCTTGGGCGGGGGAGAAACGCGCGGCGTTTTCCAGCACATTGACCAGCGCCTGCTCGATCAGCGCGGCATGCACGAACAGCAGCGGCAGCTCGCCCGGAACCTCGGTGTGCAGCCGCAGCGGCGCCAGCACCACGCGCAGGCGGTTCAGCGCGCTGCCGACGATATCGCCGGGCGCCACCCAGTCACGGGCGAGCTTGAGCCCCCCATGGCCCAGGCGGGTCATGTCCAGCAGGTTCTGGATGTAGCGGTCCAGGCGCTCGGCCTCGTCACGGGTGCCTTCGAGCAGTTCGCGGCGGTCGTCCGCGGGGATCGCCTCGCCCAGCGCCAGCAGGCTGTCGATGCTGCCGCGCATTGCCGTCAGCGGCGTGCGCAGGTCGTGGGACACCGAGGCGAGCAAGGCACTGCGCAGTTGCTCGGTTTCACCGTGCAGGCGCGCGGCCTCCAGTTGCTCGCCGAGGCGGGCGCGGGCCAGGGCCTGGGCCAGGGGCTGCGCCAGGGCCATCAACAGGCGCCGGCGCTGGGCAGTCAACGGCTCGCCGCTGCGCGGGCGCACGCCGAGCAATGCCAGGGGCTGCTCCTCCACCGCCAACGGCCACCACCACCAGCGGCCATGGGGCAAGGTATCGCTGCCAAAGCCGGCAGCCTGGCCGTGCTGCCAGGCCCATTCGGCGGCGGCGCGTTCGTTGTCGGTGAAAGCCGGGGCGCCGCCGCTGGCCACTTGCAGCAGGCCATCGGCGCTGCGTTCGAGCAGGCATGCCTGCACGTCCTGCCAGCCGTCCAGGTGCTGGCCGGCGGCGCTGAATACCGCCTGGCGGTCGGTGGCCACGGTCAGCCGGCGCGACAGGTCGAGCAGCTGGTTGGTCTGCGCCTGGGTTTCGCGCAATGCCTGCAACTGGCGGCGCTGGCGCGCGGCCAGGTTGCCGGTGAGCGCGGCCATCAACAGGAAGAACACCAAGGTCAGCACGTCTTCTTCGCGCTGGATGCTGAACGAGAAGTTCGGCGGGATGAACAGGAAATCGTAGGTCAGGAACGACAGCGCCGCGCAAGCCAGCGCCGGGCCCAGGCTGCTGCGCACCGCCACCAGCAGCACGGCGGCGAGGAACACCAACGAGATATTGGGCAATGCCAGCACGCTGGACACCGCCCACGACAAACCAGCGGCCAGCACCGTGGCCAGCAGCGCCAGCAGGTAATGACGCCACACCCACACGCGCTTGACCGCCGTGCGCGCCGGTTGCGGCTGGGCGTCGCGGTCGAGCACGTTGATTTCCAGGCCATGGCTTTCGCGCAACAAGCGGGTTGCCACCCCCGCACCGAACACGCGTCGACGCAGCAGATCGCGGGACTGGCCCACCAGCACCAGGCTGGCACGGCGCTCGGTGGCATGCTGGATCAGCGTGCGCGCCACCTCTCCGGCACGCAGCAGCACCACCTCGCCCCCCAGGCGCTCGGCCAGTTGCTGGGCGGCCTGCAGGCGATGGCGGGCGGTTTCGTCGCGCAGCCGGCCGTTGTCCACGTGCACCACGCTCCACGGCAAATGGCGACGCTGGGCAACCCGGCTGGCGTGGCGCACCAGGCGTTCGGCCTGCTCGTCGCCGTCGATGCCGACCAGCAGCCGACCACGCAAGGCCGGCGCTTCCTGGCCGCGCTGGCGATAACCGCTGGCAAGGTCGGCGTCCACCTGGGCGGCAGCGGTCTGCATGGCCAGCTCGCGCAGGGCGGTGAGGTTGGTCTGGGAGAAGTAAGCCTCGATGGCCGCCCTCGCCTGCTCGGGCACATAGACCTTGCCCTCGCGCAGGCGCTCGAGCAGCTCGCGCGGCGGCAGGTCGATCAGCACCAGCTCGAAGGCTTCCTGCAACACCCAGTCCGGCAGGGTTTCGCGCACCTGCACGCCGGTGATGTCGCGGACCTTGTCGTTGAGGCTTTCCAGGTGCTGGACGTTGACCGTGGTGTACACGTCGATGCCGGCGGCGAGCAGCTCCTGCACATCCTGCCAGCGCTTGGCGTGGCGGCTGCCGGGGGCGTTGCTGTGGGCCAGCTCGTCCACCAGCACCAGCGGCGGCGCGGCCTTGAGCAGGCCGTCGAGGTCCATTTCCTCGAGGGTCACGCCGCGGTATTCGCAGCGCAGCAACGGTTGCTGGAGCAGGCCGCCGAGCAGGGCCTCGGTTTCGCTGCGGCCGTGGGTTTCGACCACCCCGGCCACCACCTGCACGCCCTGGCGCTGCTGGGCGTGGGCGGCCTGGAGCATGGCGAAGGTCTTGCCGACCCCGGGCGCGGCGCCGAGGAACACCTTGAGCCGACCCCGGCCTTCGCGGGGCAGGCCGGCCAGCAGCGCGTCGGCGCGGGTAGGGTTGCTCATGTTCGATCCTTAGTTCTCGGCAATATCACGATCCCTTTAGGAGCGGCCTTGTGTCGCGAAAGGGCTGCGAAGCAGCCCCGGCAATTTAAGCGACACCGCTCAGATCCTGGGGCCGCTGCGCGACCCTTTCGCGACGCAAGGCCGCTCCTACAGGTCAGTTCACGGCGAGCGGCGCCAGGCGCTGCAACGCCTGGTTCAGCGCCAGTACATTGACCACCGGCGGCCCGATCAATGGCCGCAGGGTGGCGTCATTCACCAGCACTTGCAAGCGCTCGACCGGCACCTGCCGCGCCGCCGCCACCCGTGGCAGCTGATAGGCGATGGCGTCCGGCGGCAGGTGCGGGTCCAGCCCGCTGCCCGAGGTGGTCAGCAGCGCCAGCGGCACTGGCCCCTGCTGCGCCTGGTATTGCGCGGCGGCATCGCCCTTGACACGCTCGGCCAGCGCCGGATTGCTCGGCGACAGGTTGCTCGCACCACTGGCCACGGTGGCGTAGGCGCCCGCCGAAGGCCGCGCCTGGAACCAGCCATCGCCCTTGAATGCCTGGGCGATCAGTGCCGACCCCCGCACCTGGCCGCGGTCATCGCGCACCAGGCTGCCGTTGGCCTGCTCGGGGAAGGCGACCTGGGCAATGCCGGTCACCGCCAGGGGGTACAGCGCGCCGGTGACCACGGTCATCAGCAGGATCAGGCTCAGGGCCGGGCGTACATAAGCAGTCATGTCAGTCTCTCCTCAGACCAGGTGCAGCGCATTGAGCAGCAGGTCGATCAGCTTGATCCCGGCGAACGGCACGAGAATCCCGCCCAGGCCGTAGATCAGCAGGTTGCGCCGCAGCAGGTGGGCGGCGCTGGCGGCTTGTACCCGGACCCCGCGCAGCGCCAGGGGGATCAGCACGATGATGATCAGCGCGTTGAACACGATGGCCGAGAGGATCGCGCTCTGCGGGCTGGCCAGGCGCATCAGGTTGAGCACGCCCAACTGCGGGTAGATAGCGGCGAACAGCGCCGGCAGGATGGCGAAGTACTTGGCCACGTCGTTGGCGATGGAGAAGGTGGTCAGCGCGCCGCGGGTCACCAGCAGTTCCTTGCCCACCTGCACCACGTCCAGCAACTTGGTCGGGTCGCTGTCCAGGTCGACCATGTTGGCGGCCTCGCGGGCGGCCTGGGTGCCGTCGTTCATGGCCATGCCGACATCGGCCTGGGCCAGGGCGGGGGCGTCGTTGGCACCGTCGCCGCACATGGCCACCAGGCGCCCGTCGTTCTGCTCCTGGCGGATGCGCGCCAGCTTCTTCTCCGGAGTGGCTTCGGCGAGCACGTCGTCGACCCCGGCCTCGGCAGCGATGGCGGCAGCGGTCAGCGGGTTGTCGCCGGTGACCATCACGGTACGAATGCCCAGCTTGCGCAGCTCGGCGAAACGCTCGCGGATGCCGGGCTTGACCACGTCCTTGAGGTGGATCACGCCGAGCAGGCGCTGGTCGACACACACCAGCAACGGCGTGCCGCCGCTCTGGGCGATGCGCTCCACTTCACGGGCCAGGGCGGCAGGCAACTCCAGGCGTTGCAGGCCGCAGAAGGCCAGCACCGCATCGACGGCGCCCTTGCGGTAGCGGCGCTGCTGGAAGTCGATGCCCGACAGCCGCGTTTCGGCGCTGAAGGCGATGGCTTGGTACTGGCTGGCCGCGGGCTCGTCGAAGTCATGCAGTTGGCGCAGGTATTCGACGATCGACTTGCCCTCGGCAGTGTCGTCGGCCAGCGAGGCAAGCAAGGCGCCCGCCCCCAGCTCCTTGGCGGTCACGCCCGAGGCTGCGTGCAGGGCGCTGCAACGGCGGTTGCCGAAGGTGATGGTGCCGGTCTTGTCGAGCATCAGCGTGTGCACATCGCCGGCCGCCTCCACCGCGCGGCCGGAACGGGCGATCACGTTGAGGCGCACCAGGCGGTCCATGCCGGCGATGCCGATGGCCGACAGCAGGCCGCCGATGGTGGTGGGAATCAGCGTCACCAGCAACGCGGCGAGGAAAATCAGCGGCAGCTCACCGCCGGCGAAGCGGGCGAACGGTTGCAGGGTCACCACCACGATCAGGAAGATCAGGGTCAGGCCGATCAGCAGGATGTCCAGGGCGATCTCGTTGGGGGTCTTCTGCCGCTTGGCGCCCTCGACCAGGGCGATCATGCGGTCCAGGGTCGACTCGCCCGGGTTGCTGGTGATGCGGATCAGCAACCAGTCGGAAACCAGCCGGGTGTTGCCGGTGACAGCCGAGCGGTCGCCGCCGGACTCGCGGATCACCGGGGCGGACTCACCGGTGATGGCTGCCTCGTTGACCGCGGCGATGCCCTCGAGCACCTCGCCATCGCCGGGGATCATTTCGCCAGCCACCACCCGCACCACATCGTCCTTGCGCAATTGCGTGGCGGCCACGCGCTCGAAACTGCCATCGGCCTTGCGCCGCTGGGCGCTGAGGCCCTGGCTGCCGGCCTTGAGGCTGTCGGCGCGGGCCTTGCCACGGCCTTCGGCCAGGGCTTCGGCGAAGTTGGCGAACAGCACGGTGAACCACAGCCAGACAGCGATCTGTACCGCCACGGCGGTGCTCACGCCGCTGCCAGGGGCGAAGCACAGCACGGTGGTCAGCACGGCGGTGAGGGCCACCACCAGCATCACCGGCGAGCGCTTGAGCTGGCGCGGGTCGAGCTTGACGAAAGCCTGCACCAGCGCCGGGCGCCACAGGGCGGCGAAGCGGGTCTGGTCCTTGGCGCTATGACGCGCCTTCACTTCGGGGATGGGCATGTTCATGGTGTATTCCTCAGAAACCCAGGCTCAGGTGTTCGGCGATCGGCCCAAGGGCCAGGGTCGGCAGGAAGGTCAGGCCACCGACCAGCAGGATGGTCACCAGCAGCAGCGTGGTGAACAGCGGGCCGTGGGTGGGGAAGCTGTTGAGGCCTTGCGGCGCGCTCTTTTTCGCCGCCAGGCTGCCAGCCAGGGCCAGCACCGGCAGGATGTAGCCGAAGCGGCCGATAAGCATGGCCAGGCCGATCATCACGTTGTGGAACGTGGTGTTGGCGCCGAAGCCGGCGAAGGCCGAGCCGTTGTTGGCGGTGCCGGAGGTGTAGGCATACAGCAGTTGGCTGAAGCCGTGGGCACCGGGGTTGGTCACCGCGCCGGCAGGCCCGGGCAGGCTGGAAGCGATGGCGCCGAGCACCAGCACACCCACCGGCATCACCAGCAGGGTGGCCACCAGCAACTGCACTTCGCGGGCCTGGAGCTTCTTGCCCAGGTATTCCGGGGTGCGGCCGATCATCAGGCCGGCCAGGAACACGGCAATCAGCACGAACAGCAGCATGCCGTAGAGGCCAGCACCGACCCCGCCGAAAATCACCTCGCCGAGCATCATGTTGACCATCGCCACCATGCCGGTGAGCGGGTTGAGGCTGTCGTGCATGGCATTCACCGAGCCGTTGGAGGCGGCGGTGGTGGTCACCGTCCACAGCACCGAGCCGGAGGTGCCGAAGCGGCTTTCCTTGCCTTCCAGGGGCGCGGCCTGCTGTACCTGGGCGCTTTCCAGCGCCGGGTTGGGCTGGTGCTCCGACCACAGCGCGGTACTGCCGCCGATCAGGAACAGCGCCAGCATGCAGGCGATGATCGCGCGGCTCTGGCGCAGGTCCTTGACGTAATGGCCAAAGGTGAACACCAGCGCCACCGGGATCAGGATGATCGAGGCCACCTCGAACAGGTTGCTCCAGGCCGTGGGGTTCTCGAACGGGTGCGCCGAGTTGACGCCGAAGAAGCCACCGCCGTTGGTGCCCAGTTGCTTGATGGCGATCTGGCTGGCGGCCGGGCCCAGCGGGATGGTCTGCTCGGCGCCCTGCAGGGTGATCGCGTGGGCATAGTCGGCGAAGGTCTGCGGCACGCCCTGCCACACCAGCATCAGCGCCAGCACCAGGCACAGCGGCAGCAAGCCGTAGAGGGTGGCGCGGGTCAGGTCGACCCAGAAGTTGCCCAGGGTGCCGGCCGAACGACGGGCGATACCCCGGCTCAGGGCGACCAGCACGGCCAGGCCGGTGGCAGCGCTGACGAAGTTCTGCACGGTCAGGCCGAGCATCTGGGTCAGGTAGCTGACCGACGCCTCGCCGCTGTAGGACTGCCAGTTGGTGTTGGTCATGAAGCTGACCGCGGTATTGAATGCCTGCGACCATTCCTGGCCCGGCAGGTGCTGCGGGTTGAGCGGCAGCGAGCCTTGCAGCAGCAGCACGGCGAACAGCAGCAGGAAGCCGGCCAGGTTGAAGGCCAGCAGGGCCAGGGTGTACTGCTTCCAGTTCTGCTCCTGGTCGGCGTTCACGCCAGACAGGCGATAGCAGCCCCGCTCCAGCGGCCCGAGCAGCGGCGACAGCCAGGTACGCTGGCCTTCCATCACCTTGTAGTAGAAGCGCCCGAGCCAGGGCGCCGGCAGCAGCACGATGGCGAAGAACGCCAGCAGCAGCAGGTAATCGTAACTGTGCATGGTCGCCCCTTAGCCGCGATCGGCGCGCAGCAGCGCCACCAGCAGGTAAACCGCCAACGCCACCGCCAAGAGCAGTGACAGCCCGTCGAGCATGTACATGTGCAATCTCCCCTAGTTGCGGCGTGAGGGCCGCTTTGCGGAAATTGTCCGAGGGAGGGGCGTAAAGGGGCGAGATCGGCGGTGGGGCCGGGGCATAAAGAATGCGTAAAGATCAGGTATTGCGGTGCCTGTACCGGCCTGTTCGCCGGCAAGCCGGCTCCTACGGAGTGATCACTGTAGGAGCCGGCTTGCCGGCGAACCGGACTTCAATGCTGCGGCGATTGCTGCCCGGAATTACGGCTCCAGTCCAGCAGCAGGCTGTACCCCACCGCCAGCAAGGTCGGCCCGATGAACAAGCCGATGAAGCCGAACGCGAGCAGCCCGCCGAACACCCCGAGCAGCACGATCACCAGCGGCAGGTTGCCGCCCCGGCTGATCAGGTAGGGCTTGAGCACGTTGTCCACGCCACTGATGATGAAGGTGCCCCACACCCCGAGGAACACCGCCATGCCGTAGTCGCCTTGCCACACCAGCCAGGCGGTGGCGGGGATCCAGGCCAGCGGCGGGCCCATGGGGATCAGGCTGAGCATGAAGGTCACCAGGCCCAGCACGATGGCCCCGGGCACCCCGGCGATCAGGAAGCCGATCAGCGCCAGCAGGCCCTGGGCTGCGGCAGTGCCGATCACGCCGTTGACCACCCGTTGCACGGTACCGGCCACCAGCTCGATGTAGTACTCGGCACGCTCGCCCACCAGCCGCTCCAGCAAGCGCTGGACGAAAGCCGCCAGGCGCGGTCCGTCGCGGTAGAAGAAGAACACGAACACCAGGCTCAGGGTCAGCTCCAGCACCCCGCTGCCGATCTGCGCGCTGCGCGCCAGCAACCAGTTGCCGACCTGGCCGAGGTACGGCTTGGCCGAAGCCAGCAGGGCCGCGCCTTGCTGGTCAAGGGACTGCCACCCGTTGATCAGGCGCTCGCCGAAGAACGGTATCCCGGCCACCCAGGCCGGTGCCTCGGGCAGGCCGTCGACCTGGATATCACGCACGAAGGCGGTGGCATCACGGATATGATCGGCCAGGTTGAAGCCCAGCCACACCAGCGGCAGCGCCACCAGCAAGATCCACACCGTGGTCAGCAGGCTCGCCGCCAGGGTTTCGCGCCCGCCCAGCAGGCGGGTCAGCAGGCGCATCAGCGGCCAGCTGGCGAAGGCCAGGATGGCGCCCCACAGCAAGGCCGAGATGAACGGCGCCATCACCCACAGCGCGGCGCCCAGCAGCGTCAGCAGCAGGATCTGGATCAACAGGCGGTCATTGTTGGCCATGGGCGCGCTCACTCAACGGATCAGTTCCAGGTGCAAGCCTTCGGTGGGCGCACTGCCGACCTCCAGCCGCGCGCTGCGCACGCCGGCCTTGACCAACTGCTCGCGCCAGGCCTCGGCGCCGCTGCCACTGAGGCTGGCGCGCAGGGTGCTGTCGAGGTTCAGGCTGCGCGCCAGCAGCGCCGCCCAGGTGGCCTGGGGCTGGGCCAGGTCGGGGTAGTCGAGCTTGCCGGTGTCGCGCAGCTCGCGCAGCACCGTGGCCGCGGTCGGCAGCAGCTCGCCCAGCGGGCTGCCGGCGACGAACTCCTCGACATGCAGGTAGGCGCGGCGGTTGCCCCGGGTGACGCTGTACAAGGCCACCAGGGTGTCGGCCTGCTCGGCCGAACGGCGCAGCAGGATGAACGCCTGCTGTTCGTCGCCGCCGTTCAAGCGAGCATTGGCGAACACGTCGTTGGCCCACAGGCTGGCTTCGCCGCAATCGCGGCCCTGGCACCAGAACAGCGGGTAGCCACCATCGCGCTGCAAGGCCTCGCGGGCGCTGGTGAAAGCTTCGCGGGCACTGCGCTCGACCGGCAGTTCATAGGTGACCGAGCTGACCTGGCCGCGGCTCTCGACCTTGTCCTCGACCCGCAGGCGGCCGCTGATCTTGCGCAGCGGGCCCATGGGGTAGACGCGCTCCTGCGCCACGGCGGGGCGCTGGTCGACGACCTTGGCATCGACCGGCACCGGCAGGCTGCCGGCCCACAGCCATGGGCTGGCGATCGCCAGGCAAGCGGCGACGGCGCCGCGAACGAACACAGGTGCGCTCATCGGCCGCCCTCGCAAAGGGCGGGGCGTGGCGCGTGGATGTCTGGCATGTACATGGTTGTCTCCCTTTCAACCCGCCAAGCCTCGACACTTGTCCGGTGCAAGTCAAGGAATGCCAAAAAAGCGATTGAAACAGTCTGCGACAAGGGTCGCGCCCTCGGCGTCGTTCAGGTGCAGGTGATGCCCCCCCGGCAGGGTCACCTGCTCGAAGGGTAGCTGCTCCAGCAACGCCGTGTGGCGCGCGAGCATGCCGTCGGCGGCCACCACCAGGCAGGTCGGGCAGGCGATGCGCTTGATGAAGGCCATGGCCTGGTCCGGGTGCAGGCGGCTTGGCGAGGGCAAGGTCAGGCGGCTGTCGCTGCGCCAGCTGTAGCCGCCGGGTACCGGCATCAGGCCGCGCTGGGCCAGCAGCTCGGCCGCTTCGCGGCTGACCGCGACCATGCCTTTCATGCGCGCCTCGACGCCCTGCTCCAGGGTCGGGTACACCGACTTGCGCTTGCCCTCCAGGCGCAGTTGCGCCTGCAACGCCAGCCCCAGGCGCTCGGCGGCGTCCTGTTCGCCGAGCGTGGGCGGCACCACCCCGTCGATCAGCGCCAGGTGGCTGATGCGCTCGGGCAAGGCGCCGGCCAGTTGCACGGCGATGATCGCCCCCAGCGAATGGCCAAGCAGGCCGAAGCGCTGCCAGCCCAGTTGCTCGGCCACCCGCAGCACATCATGGGCGTAGTCGGCCAAGGCGTAGCCGGCCCCCAGCGGGCGGTGCGCCGAATAGCCATGCCCGGCCAGGTCCAGGGCGACGATGCGCAGCCCCCGCAACTGCGGCGCCAGGCGGGCGAAGCTGTTGGCGTTGTCGAGCCAGCCGTGCAGGGCGATCAGCGGCAGGCCGTCGGCCGGGCCGAACAGGTGCGCGGCCAGCTCGATATGGCCCAGGGTCAGGCGGATCTCCTCGACCTGGGCGCTCATGCCTGGCTCCAGCGTGCGCACAGGTCGCGGATCAAGGTAGCGGTCTCGCCTGGCCGCTCCAGCGGGAACATGTGCCCGCCCGGCAGGCTGTGGTACTCGCCCCTGGGCATGCCGCGCACGGCCAGGGCATGGTGCTTGCGGATCACCCGGCTGTGGGCGCCGCGGACCATGGCCAGCGGCACCTGCAACTGACGCGGCCGCGCCGGGCTGACATGGGGGATGCTGCGAAAGATGCTGATCTCGGTGGCCGGGTCGAAACGCAGGCGCAGGCCGTCGCCAACCGCTTCCAGGCCATGCTCGAGGTAGGCCTCCAGGCAGTCCGGATCGAAGTGACGGAACAGGGTCTTGCCGGCGAAGTAGCGGCGCGCGCTGTCGCGGTCGGGGAAGGCCTCGCGGCGGCCCAGGGTGCGCCCGGCCGGGGTGATGCGGTCGATCAAGCCCAGGCGCTTGGCGGCCTGGATCAGCCATTCGTCGGCGCGGGTCAGCACCGGGGAGTCGAGCATCACCACGCCCCGGTAGAGCTCCGGGCGGCGCAAGGCGGCGTGCAGGTGCAGCACGCCGCCCAGGGAATGGCCGACACCCCATACCGGCGCGTCCTGCTGTTCAAGGTGATGCAGCAACTCGTCCACCAGGCCTTGCCAGTTGTCGTTCACCGGAAAGCGCGGGTCATGGCCGTGCTGTGCCAGGTGCTGCACCTGGTAGTCCGGCGCCAGCGCGGCGAACAGCTTGCCGTAGGTGGCCGAAGGGAAGCCATTGGCATGGGCGAAGAAGATCTGCTGCGACATGGCCGCCTGCTCTGCACGGGGGATGGATGGCCCATTGTCGACAAGGGTCGTGGGGGTGGCAACGTTCGGAAAGGTCATCGCCAAGGGCGATCAGGTCAAGCGTTGGCGGATCTGAACCTGCAGAAACCGGCGGCGAACAGCGGCGCGCCGGTGCCATACAGCGCGGCGCCTGCAACGCCCGCAAGGCTGGCCTACAGGGATCGGGCAGGCTTCAGCCTGCATGATGCAGGCCACGCAGGGTCATCAACCCGGCCAGTGGCCAGTCGCCTTCCAGCTCGGCCAGGCTGGCGGTGCTCAGCGGCGCTGGCTGCTGGCCGTGGCCATGCTCGAGCATCCCTACCAGGGTGCCCACCAGCGGCTGGTGGCTGACCAGCAACACCTGCTCCAGGCCCAGCCGTTCGATTTCGCCGATCACCTGTTGCACATCGCTTTCCGGGGTCAGCCAGGGCACCGTGCGCACCGGCTCGGCGAAGCCCAGGGCGCCGTGCACCAGGGCGGCGGTCTGCTGGGCGCGCACGTAGGGGCTGGCCAGGATCGCCTGCAACGGCTGGCCCAGCAGCCGCGCGGCGCTGTGCAGCACCTGCTCGCGACCATGGGCGGTCAGGCGCCGCTCGGCGTCGGTATTGGCCCGCGGCTCGGCCTCGCCGTGGCGCAGCACCCACAGCTTCACAGCTTGGGCTCCTGGTCACGCACCGGGTGCGCCGCCGCAGCCACGGCGTGGGGCGTTTCGCCCTCAGGGGCGCGGGGTGCCGGCCAGTCGGCGAATGGCCAGGGTTTCTGGTCAGTGTGGAAGGTGCCGAAACGGCCGATCTGCGCCAGGTACTGGCTGAGGCTGTCGCCGAAGTTCATCAGGCTGGCGCTGGGTGCGCCGTACACCAGGCGGTAGATCAGCTGCACCAGCACCAGGCCGCCGAGCAGGATCTCGGCCAGTTGCCAGGCAATCAGGAACACCAGCATCCACAGCACGCGCAGGATGATCGACTCGCGCTGGGCGCGCTCGGGGGTATCGTTCATGGGGATGCTCCTTCAGTTGAAACCGCTGGTGGAAATGAAATCGACGTCGGTCTTGGGCTCGGCGCGCATCAGGTGCTCGATCACCTGGTTCAAGGTGCGGCCCTCGAACAGGATGGCGTGCAAGCCCGCCACCAGCGGCATGTATACCCCGACTTCCTGGGCCTTGGCCTTGAGCACCTTGAGCGTGTTGACGCCCTCGGCCACCTCGCCCAGGCGGCTGACCGCCTCGTCCAGGCTCAGGCCCTGGCCCAGGGCGTGGCCAACCTGGTAGTTGCGACTCTTGGGCGAGGAACAGGTGACGATCAGGTCGCCGACCCCGGCCAGGCCGAGGAAGGTCATGGGGTTGGCGCCCTGGCTCACGGCAAAGCGGGTCATCTCGGCCAGGGCACGGGTGATCAGCATGCTCTTGGTGTTCTCGCCCATCCCCAAGGCCACCGCCATGCCGGCGATGATCGCGTAGACGTTCTTCAAGGCGCCGCCGAGCTCGACGCCGAAACGGTCGTTGCTGGCATACACGCGGAAGGTGCGGCCATGCAGCACGGCCTGCACCTGCTGGCACAGCGCTTCATGTTCGCTGGCGACCACGGTGGCGGTCAGCGCGTGCTCGGCGATCTCGCGGGCCAGGTTGGGCCCGGACAGCACGCCGATATGGGCCTGCGGGGCGATCTCTTCGAGAATCTGGCTCATCAGCTTGAAGCTCTGCGCCTCGATGCCCTTGGTCAGGCTGACCAGGCCCTTGCCGCGCAACAGCTCGGCATGCGGCGCCAGCACGCTGCGCAGGGCGCTGGACGGCAGGGCGACGAAGACCAGCGCGCTGCCCTGCAAGGTGGCGAGCAGGTCGTTGACCGGCTCGACGCGGTCGTGCAGGCGAATGCCCTTGAGGTACCGCGGGTTCTCGCGGTTGACGCGCATCGCCTCGGCTTGCGCCGGGTCGCGCATCCACTGGCGCACGGGGTGGCCGTTTTCCGCCAGCAGGTTCGCCACGGCGGTGCCGAAGCTGCCGCCGCCAAGAACTGCAACAGGTTGCTGTTCAGTCATATCCAATCCGTTAACCAATGAAGTAAATGGCGATCCAGGCATTATACGGGGCCGATGCGACAGAACCAGTAGGGCTGCATGGCCGGACGCAGTCGCGCGCATGGGCGCTGCGGCAATCTGCCGGGCGCGGATCACTGGCAAATGCCGCGCGGTCGGTTAACATGCCTGATTCATCTGTGAAACAAGGCCTCCCGTGTTCCCCGGCACGCCCCCCTACCCGCGCCTGCTGTTGCTGACTGCCCTGTTGGGCGGCCCGGCCGTGGCCGACGACCTGTTCATCGACAACCAGGACCTGCCCCAGGTTCTGACCGCCACACGCTTGAAACAATCCCCGGCGGCGGTGCCGGGCAGCATGACCGTGCTCGACAGCGAGCTGATTCGCGCCAGCGGCGCCCGCGACATTCCCGAGCTGCTGCGCCTGGTGCCAGGCATGATGGTCGGCTACGGCGCTGGCAACCAGCCGACGGTCAACTACCACGGCAGCAACGTCAACGATGCCCGGCGCATGCAGGTGCTGATCGATGGCCGTTCGGTGTACCGCGCAGGCCTGGCCACGGTGGATTGGAGCGACATCCCGGTGGCCCTCGAGGACATCGAGCGCATCGAGGTGTTCCGCGGCCCCAACACCGTCAGCTACGGCGCCAATGCGCTGATGGCGGTGGTCAACATCCTCACCCGCAACCCGGCCGACAGCCATGGCACGCGGCTGAAGCTGACCCGCGGCCAGGACGGCATCAATGACTACTACGCCAGCCAAGGCTTCGGCTGGGAGGGCGGCGACCTGCGCCTGTCGCTGTCGGGCCAGCAGGACGACGGCTTCGACCAGGACCAGTTCGGCCACGACTACCGCGACAGCCGCCGGGCCAACCGCATCAACCTAAATGCCGTGCACAGCCTGGCGCCCAACCAGACCCTGGAATGGCAACTGGCGGCCAAGGAAGGCAGCAACCAAAGGCCCTATACCTACCAGCCGGTGTTCGGCAACTACCGCGCCGGCAACGATGCCGACGTCAACGCCAAGGACTACGCCGGCTCCGTGCGCTGGAACATCGACATCAACCCCGAGCACAGCCTGTACATCCAGGGTTCGGCGCAGCACTTCGACCGCCAGCAGGTGTGGCAAGCCTGTGACGCGGCCATCGCCTTCAGCCCGGAGCTGACCCGCATGTGGCAGCTTGACCCGAACTTCACCGAGAAGGTCGCGCGCAACCTGTACACCGGCCATCTGCCCGCCACCAGCGACCCACAGCTCAGTGCGTTGATGGGCCAGGTGCAGGACCAATGGGCCAACGGTGGCCGCAACACCATCTGCGGCAACGTCGACCAGAGCACCCGCGAAACCCGCTACGACCTGGAGATCCAGGACACCCTGAGCCTGACCGACAGCCTGCGCCTGGTCAGCGGCGCCAACTTGCGCTACGACCGGGCCGACTCGCAGACCTACTTCAACGGCAGCATCGACGACCGTACCTGGCGCCTGTTCGGCCAGCTCGAATGGCGCGCCGACGAGCACTGGATCCTGCAGGGCGGCGCGATGTTCGAAGACACCCAGCTGTCCGGCAGCTCACTGACGCCGCGCCTGGCGCTGAACTACCTGATTACCCCGCGCCATGGCCTGCGCGCGGTGTATTCCGAGGCCATCCGCTCGCCGGACATGTTCGAGAACAACGTCAACTGGAGCTACACGGTCAAGAACCTCAGCCCCAACCGCTACGGCCTGCAAAACGGCGAATACTTCGTCAAGACCCGCGGCCCCGGCGACCTCGACCAGGAGCGCATGCGCTCCCGTGAACTGGGCTACAACGGCTATTTCAGCGACCTGGACCTGAACCTCGACGTGAAGCTGTTCTACGACGAGATCACCGGGATGATCAGCGAGCCGCTGAAGAACAACCAGTTCATCGCCAGCAACGCCAACAAGGCGCGCTTCAGCGGCAGCGAGGCCCAGTTCGACTGGCGACTGAGCGCCCGCGACCGCCTGCGCCTGACCTACGCCTACGTCGACGCCTGGGCCAGCAACCCCGCCGACCGCCGCCTGAGCGCGCGCAACAGTGGCTCGGCGGGCTGGCTGCGCGACTGGGGCCAGGGTTGGTCCAGCGCCCTCTTCTACTACGGCGACGACGCGCTCAACCAATACCGCTACGAGCGCATCGACCTGCGCCTGGCCAAGCGCTTCAAGATCCAGGGCAGCCAGCTGGAGCTGGCCGCGTTGTGGCAGCAACGCCTCGATGACGAGCCGGTGACCATCGCGCAGAACCGCTATGACAGCCGCCATCGCCTGAGCGTCAGCGCGGAGCTGGAGTTCTGATGCTGCGCCTGCTGCGGCTGTTGTTGCTGTGCTTCTGGCCACTGGGTTCGCTGGCGGCCAGCGAGATCCTGCTGGTGGGCGGCGAAGACCAGCCGGGCATCCGCAGCTTCGTCGCCGCCCTGGAAAAGCGCCGGCCCCACGACCAGGTGCGCTTCCAGACCGTGGAACAGTTGCCCAGCCCAGGCAAGCTCAAGGCCGACACCCGGCTGATCCTGCTCGATCCCCCGGCCCTGGAGTGGCGCCTGAGCGAGGCCGCCGGGCCCGTGGCACTGGCCCTGCGGGTCAGCCGGGTGCAGGCCGAGCAGCGCCTGGGAAAGTCGCGCCCCGGGTTCCTCAGCCTGTTGTGGAGCGACCCGCCACTGCAGCGCCAACTGCGCCTGGCCCGCTACCTGCTGCCAGAAGCGCGGCGCATTGGCGTGCTGTATGGCCCGCGCAGCCGCTTCCTGCTCGATGAGCTGCGCCAGGCCGCCCAGCCGCTGGGCCTGGAGATCGTCGCCCAGGACTGGCCCGACCTGCGCGACAGCCGCCCGCTGCAGCACCTGCTCAACAACAGCGACGTGCTGCTGGGCCTGGACG
Source organism: Pseudomonas muyukensis (assembly GCF_019139535.1). NCBI lineage: Bacteria > Pseudomonadati > Pseudomonadota > Gammaproteobacteria > Pseudomonadales > Pseudomonadaceae > Pseudomonas > Pseudomonas muyukensis. Next base: position 4,399,306 of record NZ_CP077073.1, read on the forward strand.
ATCCCGACCTGTACAACTCCAAGTCGGCCAAGAACGTGCTGCTCAGCAGCTATGGCCGGCAAATGGCGCTGATCGGGCCGAATGTCGGCTTCGTCCGCGCCGGCGCCCTGGCCAGCACCTACAGCGACCAGGACGACTGGCTCGCGGTGCTCGACCAGTTGCTCGAACAAGCCCCGGCGCGCTGGCCACGCAGCCTCTACCCGGCGCATTTCGGTGTCAGCGGCAACCAGCAGGTGGCCCGTGCCCTGGGCCTGGACAGCATCGATGCGGGCGCCGCCGCCCTGGCCCTTGGCGAAGGAGCCACCCCATGAGCAAACGCCTGAGCTGGGACATTCATACCCGCACCCAGATCCTCAGCCTGGGCCCGGCCCTGCTGCTGACTCTGCTGTTGATCAGCTTCTTCACCTTCGTGCGCATCCAGGACTTGCGCCAGGAGCTCAATCACACCGGGCAACTGATCGCCAACCAGCTGGCACCGGCCTCCGAGTACGGGGTGATCTCGGGCAACAACGAAGTGCTCGACAGCCTGATGCGCGCGACCTTGAGCATTCCCCATGTGCGCTTCCTCGAGGTGCAGGACAGCCGCAACCATATCCTGGTGTATGTCGAGCAGCCGGACGAGAGCCTCAACCGCGCGCAGCGCGTGGAAGTGTTCCAGGCACCGATCCGCCTGCAGCAGATCCGCCTGGACAGCGACTTCCTGCAAGGCAAGGCACCGCGCCCGGCCATCGGCGACGACTACCTGGGGCGGGTGATCGTCGGCATGTCCGACGACGCCTTCAGCCAGCGCCAGCAGGAAATCGTGATCAAGGCGGCGATCCTGGCCCTGTTCGCCCTGCTGTTCACCTTCCTGCTGGCCCGCCGCCTGGCCATGAGCCTGTCCAAGCCGATCAGCGACATGGGCCACGCGGTGCGGGCGATCCAGCAAGGCGACTTCAACGCGCCGCTGCCGGTGGTCGACGACAGTGAGCTGGGCCACCTGGCGCGGCACATCAACAATCTGGCCAGCGCCCTGGACCAGGCGGCCCACGAACAGCAACAGGCCATGGGCCAGTTGATCCAGGCCCGCGAGGAGGCCGAGCAGGCCAACCGCGCCAAGTCGGACTTCCTGGCGATGATGAGCCACGAGCTGCGCACGCCCATGAACGGCGTGCTGGGCATGCTGCAGTTGCTGGAAACCACCGAGCTGACCCACGAACAGGCCGAGTACACGGTGCTGGCCAGCGAGTCCACCGGCCATCTGCTCAAGGTGATCAACGATATCCTCGACTTCTCGCGGATCGAGCGCACCACCCTGGAGCTGGAGCACATCGACTTCAACCTCGGCGAACTGCTCGGCAGCAGCGTGCTGTCGTTCCAGCACACCGCCCAGCAACGCGGCCTGGCCCTGCGCCTGGACCTGGCGCCAGGCCTGGAGCAGGTGCAAGTGGCTGGCGACCCGACACGGATCCGCCAGATCCTGCTCAACCTGGTGGGCAATGCGCTGAAATTCACCGAGCGCGGCGAAGTGGCGGTGCAGGCCCATTGCCAGGCCATCGACCGACAGTTGCTGTGGCTCACCTGCACGGTGCGCGACACCGGTATCGGCATCGACAGCAATCGCCTGGAAATGATGTTCGTCGCCTTCCAGCAGGCCGACAGTTCGATCTCCCGGCGCTATGGCGGCACTGGCCTGGGCCTGTCGATCGCCCGCACCCTGGCCGAACGCATGGGTGGCCAACTGCGTGGCGAAAGCCGCGAGGGCCTGGGCTCGACCTTCACCCTGGAGATGCCCCTGGCCCTGGCCAGCGCGCCTGTTGCGCCGGAACCTGCGCAACCGCTGATCCACGACAACGGCGGGCGCATCCTGCTGGTGGAAGATAACCCGGTCAACCAGAGCGTCATCGAGGCCATGCTGCGCAGCCTGGGCTTCGAGGTGAAACTGGCCATGGACGGCGCCCAGGCCATCGACCTGGTGAGCCAGCAACCCTTTGCCGCCGTCTTGATGGACTGCCGCCTGCCGCAGGTCGACGGCTTCGAGGCAACCCGGCGCATCCGCCTGCTGCCCCAGGCCGCCGAGCTGCCGATCATCGCCCTGACCGCCAGCGCCCTGGAGGGCGATCGCGAGCGTTGCCTGGCCGCCGGCATGAACGACTACCTGAGCAAACCCTTCAAACGCACCGATCTGCAGCGCATTCTCGGCCGCTGGCTACCCGGCCGGACAGCCGCGACTGGCGATAAATGCTAAAGTGCGGCAGTCTTAAAGACTGGACAGGACCGCCGCAGGACCTGAAAATAACATTTCAGTGCACACCTGTACTTCTTTTGCCAGGTGCGCTGTGACTTTCACTACAACGCAATAGTCTACCTGTAGGCTGCCGCCCCGAACGCAGAGCGATTCGGATCGGCCGGGAAGATTCATCCCCTGCCACAGGGGGTTATTGAGGAGCTCGCATGACCAAACAAAACGCCTTTACCCGGGAAGACCTGCTGCGCTGCAGTCGCGGTGAGCTGTTCGGCCCCGGTAATGCGCAACTGCCCGCCCCGAACATGCTGATGGTCGATCGCATCACCCACATCAGCGAGGAAGGCGGCAAGTTCGGCAAAGGTGAATTGGTCGCCGAGCTGGATATCAATCCGGACCTGTGGTTCTTCGCCTGCCACTTCGAAGGCGATCCGGTGATGCCGGGCTGCCTGGGCCTGGACGCCATGTGGCAGCTGGTCGGTTTCTTCCTCGGCTGGCAAGGCCTGCCGGGCCGCGGTCGCGCCCTGGGTTCGGGCGAAGTGAAGTTCTTCGGCCAGGTCCTGCCTAGCGCCAAGAAAGTCACCTACAACATTCATATCAAGCGTGTCCTCAAGGGCAAGCTGAACATGGCCATCGCCGACGGCTCGGTCAGCGTCGACGGTCGCGAGATCTACACCGCCGAAGGCCTGCGGGTCGGCGTGTTCACCTCCACTGACAATTTCTAAGGGTTATTCGCATGCGCCGCGTCGTTATCACTGGTCTGGGCATCGTATCGTGCCTGGGCAATGACAAAGCTACCGTCACCGAAAACCTGCGCAACAGCCGTCCGGGTATCCGTTACAACCCGGAATACAAGGAACAGGGGCTGCGTAGCCAGGTTTCCGGCTCCATCGACCTCAACCTCGAAGAACTGATCGACCGCAAGGTCTACCGCTTCGTCGGCCACGCTGCCGCCTACGCCTACCTGGCGATGCAGGACGCGATCAAGGACGCCGGCCTGACCGAAGAGCAGGTCTCCAACCCGCGTACCGGCCTGGTTGCCGGCTCCGGCGGCGCCTCGACCCTGAACCAGATGGAAGCGCTGGATACCCTGCGCGAAAAAGGCGTCAAGCGTGTCGGCCCGTACCGCGTCACCCGCACCATGGGCAGCACCGTGTCGGCGTGCCTGGCCACCCCGTTCAAGATCAAGGGCATCAACTACTCGATCTCGTCGGCCTGCGCCACCTCGGCACACTGCATCGGCACCGCCCTGGAGCAGATCCAGTGGGGCAAGCAGGACATCGTCTTCGCCGGTGGTGGTGAAGAAGAGCACTGGAGCCAGTCGTTCCTGTTCGATGCCATGGGCGCCCTGTCGACCAAGCGCAACGACACCCCGGAACTGGCCTCGCGCGCCTACGACGCCGACCGTGACGGCTTCGTCATCGCCGGTGGCGGCGGCATGGTAGTGGTCGAGGAGCTCGAGCACGCCCTGGCCCGCGGCGCCAAGATCTACGCCGAGATCGTCGGCTATGGCGCCACCTCCGACGGCTACGACATGGTCGCCCCGAGCGGCGAAGGCGCGATCCGCTGCATGCAGCAGGCGCTGTCCACCGTCGACACCCCGATCGACTACCTGAACACCCACGGCACCTCCACCCCGGTCGGCGACGTCGCCGAGATGAAGGGCGTGCGTGAAGTGTTCGGCGCCAAGGCACCGAAGATCAGCTCGACCAAGAGCCTGTCCGGTCACTCGCTGGGCGCCGCTGGCGTGCACGAGGCGATCTACTGCCTGCTGATGATGGAAAACGACTTCATCGCCGGCTCCGCCAACATCGACGAGCTGGACCCTGAAGTGGCCGACCTGCCGATCGTGCGCAAGACCGAAGACGCCAAGCTCACCACCGTGATGAGCAACAGCTTCGGTTTCGGCGGCACCAACGCCACCCTGGTGCTCAAGCGCTGGGAAGGCAAGTGATCGGCTGACACGCTGAACGAGAACGCCCGGACCTCAGGTCCGGGCGTTTTTGTTTGTGCTTCAGCCCAACTTCTCCCCCTGTAGGAGCGGCCTTGCCGGGCCGCTCCTACAGGGGGGGGTGATGAACGTCAAACAGAGAACCGCTGCACCAGGGTATTGAGGTCCACCGCCAGGCGTGACAGCGCCTGGCTGGCGGCGGAGGTTTGCTCGGCCCCGGCCGACGACTGATGCGCCAGGTCACGAATGGTGGTCAGGTTGCGGTCCACCTCCCGCGCCACCTGGGCCTGTTGCTCCGAGGCACTGGCAATCACCAGGTTACGCTCGTTGATCTGGCCGATGGCCGCGGCAATCGCCTCCAGGGCATCACCCGCGGCATGGGCGCCGTCCAGGGTCGAGCGCGCCTGGGCATCGCTGTGCTGCATGCCCTGCACCGCCCGCTCGGCACCGCTGCGGATGGCGACGATCATCTGCTCGATCTCCTGGGTCGAACTTTGCGTGCGATGCGCCAGGGCCCGCACCTCGTCGGCAACCACGGCGAAACCACGCCCGGCCTCCCCGGCCCTCGCCGCCTCGATGGCGGCATTGAGCGCCAGCAGGTTGGTCTGCTCGGCAATCGAGCCGATCACATCCAGCACCTTGCTGATGTCGTGCACCTGCTGCGCAAGCTGGCCGACCTCCTCGGCATTGCCCGCCACACCGCTGGCCAATGCCTCGATGGCGGCGACCGTGCCGCGCACCTGCTCGCGCCCTTCGCGGGCGATCTGGTCGCAGCTGCGGGACGCCTCGGAGGTGGCCACCGCATTGCTCGCCACCTCCTCCACCGCCGCGGTCATCTGGTTGACCGCCGTGGCGGCCTGCTCGATCTCCATGCTCTGTTGCTGCAGGCCGCGGGTGGCATCCTCGGTGACCGCGCTCAGTTCCTCGGAGGCTGAAGCCAACTGGCTGGCCGAATCGGAAATCCGCCCGATGGTCTCACGCAGGCTCTGCTGCATGCTCTTGAGCGCCGCCAGCAGACGTGCCGGCTCGTCATCGCCCTGCACGGTGATCTGCGGCGTCAGGTCGCCTGTGGCCACCGTTTCGGCTACCTGCAGCGACTGCCCGAGCGGGCGCACGATACTGCGGGTCAGGGCCAGGGCCAGCACCACGGTCAAGCTCAGGGCGACCACCAGCAGCACGCCAACCCACACCTTGGCTGCGCTGTACACCGCCTCGGCCAGGTCGGTGGCGGTATTGGCCTGGTGGTTGTTCAGCTCGATCAGTTGGTTGAGGGTGCTGGTCATCTGGTCGGCCAGCTGGTTCATCTCGCCATTGACCAGTGCCGCCGCGGCATCGATGCGCCTTTCGCTGGCCAGCTGCACCACCTGGCCCTGCAAGACCATGTACTGGCGCTCCAGGCCCTGGTAGCGGTCGAACAGGCTGCGTTCCTCGGGCAGCACGATCAGCCCGTCATAGTGATTCTGCGCCTTGCTCAGCCCCCCTTTGATCTCATCGATGCGCGCGCGGTTCTGCTGCTGGGCGGCCGGGTCGGTGTTGACCAGCAGGCGCAGGGTCAAGGCGCGGATGCGCAACATGTCCTGGGTCATGCTACCCACCGAGATCACGCTGGGCAGCCAGTTGTTGTCCACCTGTTCGGACTGCTGGCGCATGTTGGTCATCTGTTGCAGGGCAAAACCACCCAGGGCCACCACCAGCAGCGCCATGATGCCGAAGCCAAGGCCAGCGCGCGGGGCGATATTCAAGCGTCTCAGGCTCATTTCCAGGATCCCTCCCATCAGCGTTGATTCCATTGCCTAAAGAAGGTATCGGGCCATTTGGGATTTGCGTAAGACGAAAAGGCAATATCAAAACGCTATCCGCGATTGAAAGGCGCTACTTCACGTTTTTTGGCAGCAGATCGAGAAAATTCCGCCGGCTCACCTGCTCTGCCACGGCCGCAGGCAAGGCATCGAGGAAGGGATCGAAGCCGTGCAGCTGTTCGCCCAGGCTGGCGAACCGCCCGACCAGGTCGGAGCCCAGCATGAACCGGCTCGGGAAGCGCTCGACCAGCTCGACCCAGGCCTTGCGCGGCACACCCTCGCCATCGAGCAGGTAGGGTTCGAGCACGCTCCAGGACAGATCCACGTACAGGTTCGGGTAATCCTCCAGCAACCGGCTTAGTACCGGCAGCAGAAAATCCATCTGTTCCTGGTGGCGGTGGATCTCCAGGCTGCTGCCAGCATGGGCCCAGATGAAGCGGGTGTGCGGATGGTTGCGCAGCGGCTCCTCGATCTCGGCCAGGTACAAGGGGTTGCGCTCGCGCTTGGAAGTGATGTTCGAGTGCAGCAGCACCGGCAGGTCGCGTTCGGCGGCCAGATGGTAGATGCGGGTCATGGCTTCGTTGTTGGCCCTGGGCGTATCACCGCTGGTCAGCGCGGTGAGGTCGTCGTGGCGAGTGAAGACTTCGCCGATGCCTTGCCACAGGCCAGGGTAGAGTTCGAGCATGCGCTCGATATGGCTGACGGCGTTCTTGTCCACCGGATTGAAACCGCTGAGAAACGGATGGAAGCGCCGCCGCTGCTCGGCCGGCAGTTTCTCCAGGGCCGCCGCCACATACAGGTCGGTGGCGCTGTACCAGTACGCATCGGCGTCATCACCAGCGTAATAGCGCGGGCGCTTGGGCTCATCCTCGTGCCACTTCTTGGCCACCGGGATGCCGGAGATCATCGACTGCTCGACCCCGGCTTCATCCATCGCCTTGAGCAAGGCTGGCATGCCTTCGGTTTCCTGGAAGAAATCCACATAGTGCAGGTGCGCATCGCTATAGCGGTAGTCGCGGGCGTGCACGCTGTCGAGCAGGCCCGTGCCCAACAACAGGCAGGCCAATGTGCGGGCGATCATCTCAGGCTCCTTTGCCGATACCGTAAGAGTAGACCCGGCACCGGCACCGACGGTTCAGCCGCGGGCCGCGAACCGCTATGCTTGCAGGCGTCACCTGCCCGCCCGGAGTTTCACCATGAGCAGCCCCCTGGTCATCCGCCCACGCGCCGAGTCGGTCGAGGGCCAACCCATCCTGCGCCCGCTGCCCTCGGCCCAGTGCCGCAGCGTCGGGCCCTTCGTGTTCTTCGACCATATGCTGGAAACCGACTACGCCCCAGGCCATGGCATGGACATCCGCCAGCACCCGCACATCGGCCTGTCGACGCTTACCTATCTGTTCGAAGGGACAATCCTGCACAAGGACAGCCTCGGCTCGGCGCAGCGGGTGCTGCCGGGCGACGTCAGCTGGATGACGGCCGGCAGCGGCGTGGCACATGTCGAGCGCACGCCTGAAGACGCCCTGGCCCAAGGTTCACGCCTGCACGGGCTGCAGGTATGGCTGGCGTCGCCACGCGAACAGGAGCAAGGCGCGCCCAGCTACAGCCATCACCCGGCGGCCAGCCTGCCGGTCAGCGACAGCCTGGGGGTGCGTATCTGCATGATTGCCGGTAGCGGGTTCTGCCTGGAATCGCCGGTGCCAGTGCTGTCCCCTACCCTTTACGCGCATGTGCGGATGCAGCCGGCAACCACGCTACAGGTACCGAACGAGCACGTGCAGCGGGCGCTGTACCTGCTTGATGGTGAGCTGATGATGAACGACGAGGATGTGGATCCGTGCAGCCTGATGCTCCTGCCGGAAGGCGAAGAGGTGACGCTGTATGCGCAGGGTGACTGCCAGCTGGTGCTGATTGGTGGCGCGCCGCTGGATGGCCCGCGGCGGATGAACTGGAACTTTGTCGCCAGTGATGCGCAGCTGATCGAACAGGCCCGGGCCAGGTGGGCTGCGGGGGATTGGCCGGTGGTGCCGGGGGAAACCTCAAGAATCGAATTGCCGCGCTGATTTTGGGGCTGCTTTGCAGCCCAACGCGACACAAGGCCGCTCCTACAGGGGGAACGCGTAACCCTTGTAGGAGCGGCCTTGTGTCGCGTTGGGCCGCACAGCGGCCCCATGCAAACTCAGCGCTGGAACACTTCGCTCAGCAGGTTGTGCATCGAGCGGAACGCCCGCTCGGAGGTGCGCCGGTCATACTGCATCTTGCCCGGCACGTTGGCATTCGGGTCGGTGAACGAGTGCACCGCACCGCCATAGCTGAGCAGCTGCCAGTCGACCTTGGCGGCATTCATTTCCTCTTCGAACGCCGGCAGTTGCTCCTTGGGTACCAACGGGTCGGACGCGCCATGCAGCACCAGCACCGAGCCCTTGATGCGCTTGGCGTCCTCGGGGTTCGGCGTATCCAGCGTGCCATGGAACGACACCGCCGCCTTCAGCTCGGCGCCGGTACGGGCCAACTCCAGGGCACAGCAGCCACCGAAGCAGAAACCGAAGGTGGCGACCTTGCCCGGCACCAGCCGCGCCTTCGACTGCCCCAGCAACTGCGCCAGCGCTTCGTGCATGCGCTTGCGCAGCTCGGCGCGATCGTTCTTCAGCGGCATCATTGCCGCGCCCGCCTCATCGGCATTGGCTGGGCGCACCGATTGGCCATAAAGGTCGGCGATCAGCACCACGTAGCCTTGCTCCGCCACTTCCTTGGCGATTCGTACGGCGCCCTCGCCGATACCCATCCAGTTCGGCGCCATCACCAGGCCCGGCTGCGGCAACGCGTCCGGGGTATAGACCAGGCGGCTTTCATAGGCCTTGCCTGACAGGTGATAGACCAGCGACTCGACGATGACCTTGCTCATTCAGCTCTCCTTGGGCTTGCACGGGTCAGAACAGGATAGATGCTCCCACCGCTGCAATTTTCCTCGAATGAAAAAAAGCCCGCCGAAGCGGGCTTTGTCTGCGTCAGATCAAGCGGACAGCTCGACCAGCAGCTTGTTCAGACGACGCACATAGGCCGCCGGGTCCTTCAAGCTGTCGCCCGCCGCCAGCGCCGCCTGGTCGAACAGGATGTGCGACAGCTCGGCGAAGCGGTCTTCGCTCTGCTCGCCATCGAGCTTCTCGATCAGCGGGTGGCTCGGGTTGAACTCGAAGATCGGCTTGGACTCTGGCACCTTCTGCCCGCTGGCCTCGAGGATCTGGCGCATCTGCAGGCCCAGGTCCTGCTCGCCGATGGCGAGGATCGCCGGCGAGTCGGTCAGGCGGTGCGAGACACGCACCTCGGCCACGCTGTCACCCAGCGCGCCCTTCAGGCGCTCGACCAGGCCTTCCTTGTCCTTGGCGACTTCTTCCTGGGCCTTCTTGTCCTCTTCGGAGTCCAGCTTGCCCAGGTCCAGGTCGCCACGGGCGACATCGACGAAGGCCTTGCCATCGAACTCGTTGAGGTAGCTCATCAGCCACTCGTCGATGCGATCGGTCAGCAGCAGCACTTCGATGCCTTTCTTGCGGAAGACTTCCAGGTGCGGGCTGTTCTTGACCTGGGCGTGGGACTCGCCGGTCAGGAAGTAGATCTTGTCCTGGCCTTCCTTGGCGCGTGCCAGGTAATCGGCCAGGGCCACGCTCTGCTCACCGCTGTCGTCATGGGTGGAGGCGAAGCGCAGCAGGCCTGCGATCTTCTCCTTGTTGGCGAAGTCTTCCGCCGGGCCTTCCTTCATCACCTGGCCGAAGTTCTTCCAGAAGCCCTTGTACTGCTCTGGCTCGTTCTTCGCCAGCTTCTCCAGCATGTCCAGCACGCGCTTGGTCAGCGCGGTCTTCATCGACTCGATGATCGGATCCTTCTGCAGGATCTCGCGGGAGACGTTCAGCGACAGGTCGTTGGAGTCGACCACGCCCTTGATGAAGCGCAGGTACAGCGGCAGGAACGACTCGGCCTGGTCCATGATGAACACACGCTGCACATACAGCTTCAGGCCGCGTGGCGCTTCGCGCTGGTACAGGTCGAACGGCGCGCGGGCCGGCACATACAGCAGCGAGCTGTACTCAAGCTTGCCCTCGACCTTGTTGTGGCTCCAGGCCAGCGGGTTCTCGAAGTCGTGGCTGATGTGCTTGTAGAACTCCTGGTACTCCTCGTCCTTGACCTCGGTACGCGGACGGGTCCACAGGGCGCTGGCGCGGTTGACGGTTTCCCACTCCTGCGCTGGCTGCTCTTCGCCTTCGGCGGCAGCGGCCTGCTCCTTGGGCAACTCGATCGGCAGGGCGATGTGGTCGGAGTACTTCTTGACGATGTTGCGCAGGCGCCAGCCATCGGCGAACTCGTCTTCACCGGCCTTCAGGTGCAGGACGATGCGGGTGCCGCGCTGCGGCTTGTCGACGGTGGCGACTTCGAACTCACCCTCGCCCTTGGACGACCAGTGCACGCCCTCGGCGGCCGGCAGGCCGGCACGGCGGCTGAACACGTCGACCTTGTCGGCAACGATGAAGGCCGAGTAGAAACCCACGCCGAACTGACCGATCAGGTGCGAATCCTTCTTCTGGTCACCGGTGAGGTTCTTCATGAAGTCGGCGGTGCCGGACTTGGCGATGGTGCCCAGGTGGGCGATGACGTCCTCGCGGCTCATGCCGATACCGTTGTCCTCGAGGGTCACGGTGTTGGCGGCCTTGTCGAAGCTGACGCGGATCTTCAGGTCGGCGTCGCCTTCGAGCAGCTCAGGCTTGGCCAGGGCCTCGAAGCGCAGCTTGTCGGCGGCGTCGGAGGCGTTGGAGATCAGTTCGCGCAGGAAGATCTCCTTGTTCGAGTACAGGGAATGGATCATGAGGTGCAGCAGCTGCTTCACCTCGGTCTGGAAGCCCAGGGTTTCTTTTTGAGTCTCCACACTCATGGTCTTCAAAACTCCAATCTGTTGGTTGGTGGCGCCCGACGGCCGTCATGGCCTGCGTTTTATGGCGGATGTCCAGCAGATGGGGGCAGCCCCGACTATTTCAAGGGCTGTTCCGGTTCGATCTTGAAATGCGCCCGCGCCGTGGCGATCGGCGCGTCGCGATCACCCTGCCAGGCGGTGATGGCGACATTGGTCACCCGCCGGCCCTGGCGCCACAGCTGGCACTGGGCGAAGGTGTCGCGGTAGTGCCCGGCGCGCAGGTAGTCGATGGAAAAATCGATGATTTTCGGAATGCTCGCGCTTTCGCTGTAGATCAGCAGGTACAGCGCCGCCGACAGCTCCATGAAACCGGCGATCACCCCGCCATGGATCGCCGGCAACAACGGGTTGCCGATGTTGTCGGGGTTGGCCGGCAGGTGGAACAGCAGGTCGTCGCCCTGGCGCTCGCAGCGGATGCCAATCAACCCGGCGTAGGGAATCAACGCCAGCAACGGCTGGTAGTCGCACCGGGCATGGGCCTGGTTCAGTTGCTGGCGAATATCGGCCGGGATCATGCGCGCTGCTCCTTGAGGCTGTTGCCGAAGCGGATGCCGCCCTTGATGTCCTGGCCCAGGCGCATGAAGGTGCCGACCACCTGGCAGATCGGCTGCGCCGGATCGTCCTGGTAGGCCGTGCCGCGGGTGAAGATCACATCGCGGGTCACCCGGTAGCACAGGGCGTGGCCGTAGATATCCTTGCCCGCCTCGGCCGGGTGCATGTAGTCGATACGCAAATCCAGGGTCGGACACACCTCGAAGCGTGGCAAGGCACACAAGGTGGCCATGCCGCAGGTGGTGTCCATCAGGGTGGTCAGGACCCCGCCATGCACCGCACCGCTCTGCGGATTGCCGACGATGGCCGGCGACCAGGGCAACACCAGGGTCATGCCCTGGGCATCGGCGTGATGCACACGCATGTTCAACACCTGGCAATGTTTAAGCGCCGACAGGAAACGTTCGGCCATGCCCTGCAAGGCAGTGTCGTTCATTATCAACCCCGCATGAAATCACTGAAAAGTCCATATAGCTCGGGCAGTTATATATCTGTAACCTGGGTGGAACTTATTCGCCCCCGGCGAACTCGAAGGAACAAGTAAAGTTATTCCACCAAGGAGAGACACCCCCATGCGTAAACCTTTTGCTTTTGCTCTGATGCTGGCCGCTGCCATGGGCCTGGCTGCTTGCGATAAAGCGAGCGAAGACAAGGCCCAGGACGCACAGCAACACGCCGAGCAGGCCCAGGAAAAGATGGGCGAAGCTCAGGATAAATTGAACGACGCCGCCAAGGAAAACGCCGAAGCCGCCAAAGATCAGGCCGAAGCGCAGCAGAAGGCCGCCGAGGAAGCCGCACCGGCTACCCCAGCGCCAGAAACCGCGCCAGCGACCCCTGCCGAACCTGCCAAGCAGTAATCGCGCAGCATAAAAAAACCCGACGCTGTCGGGTTTTTTTATGCCGGGTATTTATAGCTGAAAGGCTTCAGCCGACACTATTGGAACTGTCCCTGTCCACCGCAGACGTGGCCGTGGGGGTGAATACCATCACTTCCAATACATGGGAATGGAACTCCCGGCGATACAAAATGAATACCACGCCGACACTCATGACCATGAACAGCCACGGGCCGATGAACCAACTCAACATGGCCATGCCGAAATAATAAGAACGCAGGCCCAGGTTGAACTGGTTGGCGGCCAGCGACAGCACCCTCGCTGCCCGGGAAGCGAAGGCCTTGCGCTCCAGTTCGTTGACCTCGCGCTCGCCGATCATCGGCGCCGAGCCCACCAGCACGGCCGCGAAGTTGTATTGGCGCATGCACCAGCTGAAGGTGAAGAAGGCATAGACGAACACCGTCGCCAGGCACAGCAGCTTGATTTCGGACATGCCCTGGGACGCCTGCTGCACCAGCGGCAGGTCGGCCAGCAACGACAAGGCGCGGTCCGAGGCGCCCAGCACGGTGAGGATGCCGGCGAGGATGATCAGCGTGCTGGAGGCGAAGAACGACGCATTGCGCTCCAGGTTGCCGATTACGCTGGCGTCGGCGATGCGGTTGTCACGCAGCAGCATGCGGCGCATCCAGTCTTCGCGGTACAGGTGCAGCACGCTGGCCAGGCAGGCGGTGTCACGCCCCTTCCAGGTGGCATAGCGGGTGTAGCCACCCCAGCAGATGGCGAACCAGCAGACGGCCAGGAGGTTGCCCAGGTTGTTTAGGATGAAGCTCATGCAGGAACCCCATGAAAGAGAAACAGTCCGCATTCGACGCCAGG